>CANLDN010000004.1 GCA_947489445.1 uncultured Paracoccaceae bacterium | reverse complement strand
ATAAAAAAACGCCCGCACAAGGCGGGCGTAAAGTTATTGAGGCAGGTTTCATACAGGCAAGAAACCTATCGAGCAGTGCCCTTGTTATAAGCAATGACTTGCGTGCATCCAAGCTAAAAGTTTGAAAAGGCTGAAAACCCTCTTTACCATCCAAGGAAACAATTAAACAAACAGCAGGGGGCATCACATCATGACAGCACATTTTCGTACGGCAATAAGGGCAACGGGCATCGCAGTTGGCCTGATAATGGCGGGCGGTGCGGCAATGGCAGAGCCGCAGCATGGCATAGCTATGTATGGCGATCCTGCCCTTCCACCGGATTTTGTGTCGCTCCCCTACGCAAACCCCGACGCGCCAACGGGCGGGCGGATCGTCACGGCAGAGGTTGGCAGCTTCGACAGCCTCAACCCATTCATCCGCAAAGGCTCGGTGCCGTGGCAACTGCGGTTCTTTCTGGGTGAGAGCTTCATGGGCCGCAGCCTGGATGAACCATTCTCGCTGTACGGCGTTCTGGCCGAATCGGTCGAGACCGGACCGAATCGTGAATGGGTTGAATTCACCCTGCGCGAAGGCACCGCATTCTCTGACGGGACCCCCCTGACCATCGAAGACGTCATGTGGTCCTACGAAACCCTGGGCACCGTCGGTCACGGGCGCTATCGCGGGTTTTGGGCCAAGGTTGAAAGCATGGAACAGACCGGCGATCGTTCTGTCCGGTTCACCTTTAACGTCGCAGATCGGGAATTGGCGCTTCTGGCAGGCCTGCGCCCGATCCTCAAAAAAGCGCAATGGGAAGGCGTCGATTTCGAACAAAGCACGCTCGATGTCGTGCCGATCACGTCCGCACCTTACGTCGTGGATGATTTTGAGGCGGGGCGCTTTGTCTCGCTGCAACGTAACCCTGATTACTGGGGCGCTGACGTGCCGTTCCGTACGGGCACACATAACATCGACGAGGTCCGCATCGAATTCTTCGGCGATGAAACCGCTGCTTTTGAGGCCTTCAAGGTGGGTGAAGTCAACGCCACCCGTGAATTCAATGTGGTGCGCTGGGACACGCGCTACGACTTTCCGGCAATCCGAAGCGGCGATATCGTCAAGGAAATCGTACCACATCAGCGTCCTTCCGGTATGACAGGCTACGCGATGAATACGCGGCGTGAACATCTGGCCGATTGGCGGGTGCGCGATGCGCTGATTCATGCATTCAATTTCGAATTCATCAACGAAACGATGACCGGCTCCGCACAGCCGCGCATCACATCATATTGGTCCAACTCACCGCTTGCCATGTCCGACGGCCCGGCAACAGGACGGGTGCGTGAATTCCTCGAACCCTTCGCGGATGACCTGCCGCCCGGCGCGCTGGATGGGTACGCACTGCCCGTCAGCGACGGATCAGAACGCAACCGCGCCGGGATCGGTGCAGCTCTTACCCAGTTAGAAGCTGCCGGTTGGACCATTCAGGACGGGGTACTGAAAAACGCGGCCGGTGAACCCTTCCCGCTTGAAATACTGCTTGATCAAGGCGGAACGGAATTCCAGTCGATCATCGATCTTTACGCCGAAGCATTGGGGCGGATCGGCATCAGCCCAACTATCACCGTCGCCGACAGCGCGCAATTCAAGGAACGCACGGACGCTTACGAATACGACATGGTCTACTACCGCCGTGGTTTGACCCTGTCGCCCGGCAATGAACAATATGTCAACTTCGGGTCTGAAAACGCCGATACCCCCGGTGGGCGCAACCTGATGGGCGTGAAATCCCCCGCGGCAGACGCGATGATCGGGCGGTTGCTGACCTCCGCCAGCCATGACGACTTTGTCGCAGCCGTCAAAGCGCTTGACCGGGTGCTGACCTCAGGGCGCTATGTCATCCCGATCTACCAGTGGAACATCAGCCGTCTCGCCCACGCCAAGGAGCTACGGTTCCCATCCGAAATCCCTATTTTCGGCGACTGGCCTGGCTGGCAGCCCGACGTCTGGTGGTACGAAGAATAGTCAAAAAAGGCCACGACGTCATGAACCTGTTACATCAGGTTCATAGGCGGGGCCGACAGACAAGAAGGCCACCATGCAAAAACTACTCGCCGAGGGGCTCGGCACTGCATTCCTGCTCGTCGGCGTTGTCGGGTCCGGCATTATGGGCGCCGCCCTGTCCGACGGCAACACCGCTATCGCCCTGCTCGCCAATGCAATCGCAACCGGCTGCATCCTCTATGCGCTGATCACGACACTGGGTCCTGTATCCGGCGCGCATTTCAATCCCGCCGTCACACTCGCCTTTCTGATCCGACGCGAAATCACGACAAGGGACGCTATCCCCTATATGATCGTGCAGATCATTGGTGCGGTCCTCGGGGTGTGGGCCGCCCATATCATGTTCGAATTACCGATCCTGCAAATCTCGACGACGGACCGGACAGGCGTGTCGCAATGGTTTTCCGAAATCATCGCCACATTCGGTCTGCTATTCGTCATCTTTGGCGGGCTGCACCACCGGGGCGAAGCGGTCCCTACCCTTGTGGCCATCTACATCACCGGGGCATATTGGTTCACATCTTCGACCAGCTTTGCCAACCCAGCAGTCACCATCGCACGCGGGTTCAGCGATACATTCGCAGGCATCAACCCTACCCATATCCCGAGTTTCATCGCTATGCAGATCGTCGGTGTCGGCATCGCTGCCATCATCCTGCCCATCCTTTTCAAGGAAGACTAACTTCTTTTGGCCACAAATATCCCGCCGGAGATATAAAGTCAGGCGAGCGACGTCACCCAAAGGATCATCGCATCCTCGGCACTGACCGACACCACATTATGTCCCATCGCAGCGTCATAGTAAGCGCTATCACCGCGACCCAACTCCACGGGTTCATAAAACTCCGTATAAAGGCGGACGCGACCGGTTAGGACGTATAAGAACTCCTCACCATCATGGCGCACCCAGCCGTCAAAGTCCTCCATCTGCCGTGCGCGCACACGCGCGCGGTAGGGCAGCATTTTCTTGGACGTCAGGGCACTGGCCAGCAGATCATGTTCATAAGTCGTCGTGATCTGCTGAGTCGCTTCGTCAGATTTCGTCACGGCCATCCGGCCATTCACCTGCCCCTTTGAGGGCGGCGTGAACAACTGCGGAACCGAGATTTCAAGACCAACAGCAAGCTTCTTCAAAGCGTCATAGGTCGGAGACATCTGTCCGTTTTCGATCTTCGACAATGTCGATCGGGCAAGCCCCGCCTGCTGCGCGGCCTGTTCCAGTGTCCAGTCGCGCGCTTTGCGTAACTCTCGGACCCGCGCGCCCAAATCAAGCGGTTGCGCCATCGCACTATCCCCATTTTCATGCGCAATACGGATCAGGTTTTTGGGGTCGATATCTGACATAAGGCTGTCATAAGCGCGCAACCGCGATCTTGCAACTTACCCAACAGACGCGTAGCCGGAACATATGCGCTCTGTCACTGACCCACAGCCATTTCCACCGCCTCCGTTGCAATTTAATATGGCCGCACATGTGCTGACCCACGCCGATCGGCTGGCTGACAAAGCCGCACTTCAAATTGTGGGTTGCCAATCAGAGATTTTTACCTATGCGGAGATTAAGACCGCCGTTCTAGGCACGGCCACTGGACTGCTGGCGCATGGTCTCAGATCCGGCGATCACCTGCTCATGCAGTTGGGCAACAAACCCGAGTTTCCAATCACATATCTAGGAGCAATCGCCGCCGGGATTGTTCCTGTACCCGTTTCGTCTCAGTTGACGACGCCAGAAATCAACAAGATCCACGATGTCATCAAACCCGCTCTCACAATCCGTACAGCGGATATGGCTCAGGTACCCGCGCCAACGCTAAACGCAACTGCATTACGCGAATTCTGGTCTCTGCGGCCTTCAGATTACGCTTTGGGCGATCCTCATCGACCAGCATATATCGTCTTCACCTCAGGCACATCGGGACAACCGCGTGCCGTGGTGCATGCTCATCGGGCGATTTGGGCGCGCCAGATGATGTGGGATGGATGGTATGGGCTAACGCAAACCGACCGGTTGATGCACGCGGGCGCGTTCAACTGGACCTATACGCTTGGTACTGGGCTGATGGATCCATGGTCGGTGGGTGCGACTGCATTGATCCCTGCGGAGGGGACTGCGGTCGAAGATATGGGGCACTTGCTTGCCACCCATGCCGCCACAATCTTCGCTGCGGCGCCCGGAATCTACCGGCGACTGCTGCGCACCGGTTTGCCCGACCTGCCCGCTTTGCGCCACGGTCTGTCCGCCGGTGAAAAGCTCAGCTCGACCTTGCGCGACCAATGGGAGGCAGTAACCGGGACCAAAGTGCACGAGGCCTTTGGCATGTCTGAATGCTCTACCTTCATTTCGGGCGCGCCTGCGACGCCAGCACCCGAAGGCAGTTCCGGTTTTGCACAACCGGGGCGCAAGGTCGCAATGATCGGGCCCGACGGCCCCGTGCCGCGCGGTACACCGGGAACGATTGCGATCCATCGCAGTGATCCCGGTCTCATGCTGGGCTATCACAATGCTTGCGCCGAGACCGAAAGCCGCTTTCAGAGCGACTGGTTTCTCACTGGGGATATCGGAGTTATGGGCGACGATGGCGCGATTAGATATGCCGGACGTGCCGATGATATGATGAATGCCGGTGGCTACCGGGTCAGCCCGGCTGAGGTCGAGGATACACTGACGACCCACCCCAATATCACCGAGGCTGCCGCCTGCGCCGTGCGGCTTCGCGCGGACACCGCGTTGATTGCGGTCTTTTATGTCGCGACAGACATGATAGAGGAGGACGAACTCCGCGACTTTATGGCGGCAAGATTGGCCCGCTACAAATGCCCCCGCCTTTACATCGCCAAAGAGGCCCTGCCGCGCGGGGCAAATAATAAACTGCTCCGCCGCGTGCTGCGCCAAGAATGGGAGACCGCAAATGGTCAAACTTGATATCATCTCTGACCCGATCTGCCCGTGGTGTTACATCGGTAAAACAAATCTGGACAAGGCGTTGATCGAATTTCCGGATCATCCCTTCACGATCGAATGGCACCCGTTTCAGCTCAACCCTGACATGCCTGCCGGTGGTATGGACCGCAAAGCCTATCTGGAGGGCAAGTTTGGCGGCAAAGACGGGGCCGTCAAGGCCTATGCGCCTGTTGTGGAGCATGCCGAAAAGTCAGGTGCCACGATCAATTTCGATGCCATGAAAGTCACACCCAACACCATTGATGCGCACCGCTTGATCCATTGGGCCGGGATCGAACAGCGGCAATCTTATGTCGTTGATTTGCTTTTCAAGGCCTATTTCGTTGACGGTCGCGATATCGGCAATCATGAGGTGTTGGCCGACATTGCCGACACAGCCGAAATGGACGCGGCCATGGTAACCAAGCTGTTGGCGACGGACTCGGACACCGACGACATCCGTGCGCGCGACAAGCATAGTCGCGAAATGGGCGTGACCTCTGTGCCGACATTCATTGTGGCCAACAAACACGCGGTACCCGGCGCGCAACCGCCCGAGATGTGGGTCGGCGTGATCAAGGACATCATGGACCAGATCGCCGCCGCCGAATGACCGGCACAAAATTCGTTCACGCCATCCTAAACCTTGTTTGCGATGCTGTAACTGCTTGCATTTTGTCGATCTGGATTCATCCATGAAGCGTCTGCCTCAAACGGAATTCATCGCGCTGATGGCCATGCTGTCGGCAACGATTGCGTTTTCGATCGACGCCATGCTGCCCGCACTGCCTGAAATCGGTATGGTATTGTCGCCAAACAACCTCAATAACGCGCAGCTTATCATCACCAGTTTTGTCCTCGGCATGGGCATCGGGACCTTCTTTACCGGGCCGCTCTCCGACGCCTTTGGGCGACGGCCGGTTATGATTGGTGGGGCCGTTGTTTACATCCTCGCCAGCGCTGCTGCATGGGCGGCGCAATCGCTTGAACTGATGCTGGCCGCCCGGGTTGTTCAGGGTCTCGGCGCGGCGGGCCCCCGCGTGGTTGCCATGGCCCTGATCCGCGACCTCTATTCCGGCCCCAACATGGCACGCATCATCTCGTTCGTGATGGTCGTCTTCTCGCTCGTCCCCGCTCTGGCGCCCACGTTGGGCTACTACATCATGGGCAGCTTCGGCTGGCGCAGCATCTTTCTGGCCTTCGTGGTATTTTCGGTCATCTCCGTGATCTGGCTCATGCTCCGCCAATCCGAAACGCTTGCGCGGGAAAACCGGCGGCCCCTCAGCAGCGCTGCCTTGCGCCACGCCGTGTTTGAGATGTTCGCCCATCGCACCGCCCGTCTGTCGATCTTTGTTCAGACCCTGACATTCGGCATGCTCTTTATTGTGCTGTCATCGACCCAGCAGGTTTTCGACATCACCTTTGGTCAGGGCGCGCATTTCCACCTCTGGTTCGGGGCCATCGCCGTGATCGCCGCCACAGGCAGCGTCCTGAATGCGCGCATCGTCATGCGTCTAGGGATGCGGGCGATCATCAAAGGGATGTACACCGTCCAGATCGCCATCACGCTGCTGATGATCGTGATCACCGCGGCAGGCGGTCCCTACTGGCTCGCCTTTGGTACCTATGTGTTCTGGGTAACGGCCAACTTCTTTCAGGCGGGGCTGACCATCGGCAACCTCAACGCCCTCGCGATGGAGGAAATGGGCCATATCGCCGGCCTTGCCGCGTCTGTCATCGCATCGGTGGCCACCGTCGGTGCAGTACTTATCGCGGCCCCGGTCGCGCTGATGTTCGACGGCACGCCACTACCCATGGCCTTCGGAACACTGATTGCCGCCAGCCTCGCGCTCTGGCTGACCAACATGATCAAACGTCCGGGCGAGGTGTAGGGTGGGGTTTCACCCCACCTGCGCCTTCTTCTCATCCGCCAGCTTCTGCGCAAGATCACGTGCGATATTGAACGCCCCCTGGATCTTATCGCGTTCCTTGGCCCAGTCGCGGCGCACAACGATCTTGTTATCTTTCACCTTCGCCAGCCCGCGCTGTGCTTCGATGAATTCCACCAGCCCCTTGGGCGAGGCGAATTTGTCATTATGGAACCGGATCGTAGCCCCCTTTGGCCCTGCATCCAGTGCAGCAATCCCCGCGCGCTTGCACATCGCCTTGATCCGGACCACCAGCATCAATGTGTTGACTTCCTTCGGCAGCTTGCCGAACCGGTCGATCAGTTCCGCGGCAAAGCCTTCCAGTTCGACCTTCGTCGTCAGATCCGACAGGCGGCGATACAGGCCCAACCGTACATCCAGATCAGGCACGTAATCCTCCGGGATTAGCACCGGGACACCCAGATTGATCTGCGGTGCCCATTGGCCATTATCAATAATCCCCTCGGCAGCACCCGATTTGATCGCCGCAATCTGCTCTTCCAGCATCTGCTGATAAAGCTCATAGCCGACTTCGCGCATCTGACCCGATTGTTCTTCGCCCAACAGGTTCCCTGCCCCGCGAATATCCAGATCTTGCGACGCCAATGTGAACCCCGCCCCAAGCGTATCAATCGACCCAAGCACGCGCAGACGTTTCTGCGCGGTATCGGTCAGCTTCTGCCGCGGCTTGGTGGTCAGATAGGCATAGGCCCGCGTCTTCGACCTGCCCACACGCCCCCTGATCTGATAAAGCTGCGACAGACCAAACATATCCGCGCGCCAGATGATCATTGTATTGGCCGTCGGAATATCAAGGCCACTTTCCACAATGGTCGTCGCCAGCAAAACATCATATTTGCCGTCATAAAATGCGTTCATGCGGTCATCCAACTCGCCCGCCGCCATCTGGCCTGTGGCCGAGATGTAAGACACCTCCGGGACCTCCCGTTTCAGGAAATCCTCCATCTCTGCCATGTCGGAAATCCGCGGCACCACAAGGAATGACTGCCCGCCACGATAGTGTTCCCGCAACAGCGCCTCACGTACAGTAATCGTATCGAACTCGCTGACATAAGTGCGGATAGCCAGCCGGTCGATGGGCGGCGTGCCAATGATCGACAGATCACGCACCCCTGACAATGACAGCTGCAGTGTGCGTGGAATGGGCGTTGCCGTCAGGGTCAGCACATGTACATCTGTCCGCAATTGCTTCAGGCGCTCTTTGTGCTGCACACCAAATTTCTGTTCTTCATCAATCACTAATAGGCCAAGGTTCTTGAACCTTACCCCCTTCGCAAGCAATGCATGCGTGCCCACCACAATATCAACAGTGCCCTTGGTAATCCCGTCGCGCGTTTTGGCGGCATCGCCCGCCCTGACAAACCGGGATAGTGGGGCGACGTTCACCGGAAACCCCCGAAAACGTTCAGCAAAATTCTGATAATGCTGTCGGGCTAGCAATGTTGTTGGCGCAATGATGGCAACCTGCACGCCAGACAGGGCCGCGACAAACGCCGCGCGTATCGCCACTTCCGTCTTACCGAAACCGACATCGCCACAAATCAACCGATCCATCGGCTTACCTGCACTCAAATCAGTCAGGACATCTTCAATCGCCGCCAGTTGATCATCCGTTTCAACATAAGGAAAGCGCGCAAGAAATTGATCCCAAAGCCCATTTGGCGGATCAAACGCCGGCGCCGTCCTCAATTCCCGCTCTGCCGCCACACGAATAAGCCGTTCCGCTATCTGGCGAATACGCTCTTTCAGCTTTGCCTTCTTAGCCTGCCACGCCCCGCCGCCTAGCTTGTCGAGCAACCCGGTCTCATGACCATATTTTGACAAAAGCTCAATATTTTCGACCGGCAGGTACAGCTTTGAGCTTTCGGCATATTCCAGCAGCAGGCATTCATGGGCGGCACCCAGCGCGGTCACCACCTCCATGCCGGTAAACCGCCCCACCCCATGATCCACATGCACAACCAGATCACCCGGGTTCAGGCTATTGGCTTCGCTCAGAAAATTCTCAGCCCGGCGCTTGCGCTTGGTTTGACGGATCAACCTATCGCCCAACACGTCTTGCTCAGAAATGACGGTCAGGCCGGGCGCTTCAAACCCATGATCTAGCGGCCAGACGGCCAGATGCACACCGCGCTTACCGACACGGCGGAAATCAGTAACCGAAATCGTTTCAGCCACCCCTTCGTCCTCAATCAACCCTTCCAGCCGTTCCCGCGCACCGTCGGAATAGGATGCAATCACAACCGGCCCCCCGGCAGATTTCGCCTTCAAATGATCGGCCAAACTACCGAAAAGGCTGATATGTTCCTGCTGCCGCTCGGGTGAAAAATTGCGACCAATGCGGCCGCCCGCATCAATTACACCGGGACCCGTCGCCTGTTTCAACGGCGAAAACTGCATCACGCGGCGGTCAGCAACAGCCATATCCCAGGCGGCATCATCCAGATAAAGCAACTCAGGCGGCGCAGGCTTGTAGACGCTGTCCATGCGCCCTTTCTGGCCAAGCGCATGCATCCGAGTGCCATATTGGTCAGCAATGCTGTCCCAGCGGGCCATGCGCGATGGGCCGACCTGATCATCCAGTGTGACGGTCGCAGACGGAAGATAATCAAACAGGGTTTCCAGATCGTCCTGAAAGAACCCTAACCAGTGTTCAACGCCTGCATGTTTGCGGCCCGCAGACACGGCCTCGTACAGCGGATCATCCGTACCCGCCGCGCCGAACTCGATCCGGTAATTTTGGCGAAAGCGCGTAATGGCCGCCTCATCCAAAATGACTTCTGACACCGGCGCCAGCTCAATCTCTGCCAATTTTGCGGTCGTCCTTTGGGTTGCTGGGTCAAACCGGCGCGCACCATCCAGCACATCACCAAACAGATCAAGCCGGACCGGCCCGGACTGCCCCGGCGGATAGATATCAATGATCCCCCCGCGCACGGCGTAATCGCCCGGTTCCATCACCGTCGGGCTTTGCGTGAACCCCATCCGCACCAGAAACTGCCGTAGCGCGGCTTCATCCAGTCGTTTGCCCACCACGGCGGTAAACGCTGCTTCGCGCAATAACGACCGGGCGGGTACACGCTGGGTGGCCGCAGAAAGGGAGGTCAGCAAAACAAACCGCTCTGGCATACCATGTACCAGGGCGGCCAATGTTGCCATCCGAGCGGCTGATACATCAGCATTGGGCGATACCCGGTCATAAGGCAGGCAATCCCAAGCGGGAAACACAAACACCGGCATCTCGGGTGCAAAGAACGCGATCGCGGCCTGCATCGCCGCCAACCGCTTGTCATCGCGGGCGACATGCACTACCGGGCCACCTTTGGCGACTTCGGCCAGGATCAGTTGCGCATCATACCCCTCCGGGGCACCCGAGACCGTGATATGTTTGGGATCAGACATGCCCGCTGACCTACCCCGCAGAGCCTGCGTGTCAACCGGTCAAAATCCCGGTGGGATCGTCAGGTTGTAATACATCCCATACATCGCGGTAAAAAATATTGATATCATGGCGATAACTTGAATCCAGAACCGTAAACGGATTAGCTCACGCGCCACAACCTCTCCGCTCGGTTGTTTCACCCCATAGCGGCGACTGGCCCGCAGGTTCATGATCCCCACAAGGGTTAGCGGAAGCATCATGCAAAACGCACCCTGCGCCAGCTCCAACCCATAATAAAACCCCATCGCGGCAACACTGCTCAGGACAAAGGCGGCAAAGCCCATAATCCACAAGCCCGCAATATCGGTGATCTGCTCCAGACGGCGGACATTGATTGCCACCAACGCCTCAAGATCATCTGCCGCCTCTCCACCATACCGCTTTGCGCGGTAAATCATGTCGAACGGCACACCCAATATCCAATGACTGACCGTGGACCATGTAACGGCAACAGCAAGCCAAAACCAGATACTTGAAAATGTGCGCAGGTCGATAACTTGAAAAATCGCGTCGTTCCAGTTCACGAGGGGCAGTCTCATTGGCAGTTTCAGGTTCGGCGGACACTAGCGACCTCGCACGGGCTTGCCCAGCCTTGTGATGGGTCAAAATCCATGGCACCAAGATTTGATCCGTAAAAAGAGGCCGCCATGAAACCCACCGTTGCCCCCTTCCCCGCCACACGCCTGCGCCGGATGCGGCAATCATCCGCAATCCGCGCACTGGCCCGGCAAAACACCTTGACGGTCGATGATCTAATTTGGCCGATCTTTGTGATGGACGGGGTCGATGACGAAACGCCTGTGGCGTCCATGCCCGGCGTGACCCGCAAAACCGTTGACCGGATCGCCAAGGCAGCGGTTGAGGCGCAATCGCTTGGCATCCCCGCCATCTGCATCTTCCCATACACAGGGATGGAGGCGCGGACTGAGGACTGCGCCATGGCCTGGGATCCTGAAAACCTGACGAACCAGGCGATCCGGGCGATCAAGGACGCCGCCCCCGACATCGCCATCATGACCGATATCGCGCTCGACCCCTATAACATCAACGGACATGACGGTTTTGTCGAAAACGGCGAAATCGTGAATGACCGCTCGGTCGAGGCATTGGTAAAAATGGCCCTTGCGCAAGCTGACGCTGGCGCGGACATTCTTGGACCCTCTGACATGATGGATGGGCGGATCGGCGCCATCCGACAGGCGTTGGAAGCGCATAACCACCAGAACGTCACCATCCTCAGCTACACCGCCAAATATGCATCCGCATTCTATGGGCCTTTCCGGGATGCCGTTGGCGCATCCGCAGCCCTCACTGGCGACAAGAACACCTATCAGATGGACCCCGGCAACTCGGACGAGGCCCTACGCCTTGTGGAACGCGACCTGAACGAAGGGGCAGACATGGTCATGGTCAAACCGGGCATGCCATATCTGGATATCTGCCGTCGGGTCAAAGACACGTTCGGCGTGCCGACCTATGCCTATCAAGTCAGCGGTGAATACGCGATGCTGCAAGCGGCGGTTCAAAATGGATGGCTCGACGGCGACAAGGTGATGATGGAAAGCCTGCTTGCCTTCAAACGGGCGGGCTGCGACGGAATCCTGACCTATTTTGCTCCAAGTGCGGCGCGGGTTCTAAACGGTTAGGACCATTTCGGAAGCCAGAGCCAGCCACCAATGTTTTACTGTTTGCAGTCTTTATGGCGACCTGCGCTTGTACGCTGCGAAGACGTGGCCCGTTGGCAAGGCATAGCAGGTTCAATCAGCAGCAAAACAACTTGATTTCGACGTCGGCACGTAACAACAAACGCCCGAAGATTATACGAACCAATTAGAACCGTTCGGCCCGCAATACCTGCGCATCTGTGATGCTGACAACGCCGATGTGCTTTTCGACAACCTCAAATGCGGCCTCCAGCAATTCATCCAGCCGCTCCGGTTTGATCAGGCAGACGACCGCCACCATGCCTGCACGCCCCACTTGTCCCTCACGTGTCCATTTGCCAGAACGACCCGAACCACCACGGACAGGCAGAATGGTATAGCCGGTCACGCCGGCATCGGTCAGCGCTTCGGTCAGCCTGCGCTCCAGCGGTGCCTCAATCACGATTTCGACACGTTTTGCGGTATGGGTCTGCATGGTCAGCCTCCGGTCATCATTTGGGCAAGGGCCAGATATAACGGGATACCCAAGGTCAAGTTAAACGGGAACGTTACGCCTAGCGACAAGGTCAAATAGACTGATGGGTTAGCCTCTGGCAGCGCGACCCGCATTGCGGCCGGTACGGCAATATAACTGGCAGACGCGCTGAGCACCATCATCAGGGTGATCCCACCTAACGATAGGCCGATCAACATGCCAACGCCCAACCCGATTGCAGCTGAAATCAAAGGCATCAGGATCGCAAACCCAACGGCACCAAGCCCTAGCACACCTCGCGATTGGCGCAATCCACGCCCTGCAATCAACCCCATATCCAACAAGAATAAACATAAAACACCTTGAAACGGCGCAACGATGAACGCGCTGATGTCGGCAAGTCCTTCCTCTCCGGTTACCGCGCCAATGACAAATGAACCGACCAAAAGAACGATCGAACCGTTCAGCATCAATTCCCTAATCAGCCCAGCGTCCATCTTGGTTCCGCTGCCGCCACGAGCGACCAGCCAAAGCGCCGAAAGGATTGCGGGGGCCTCCATCACCGCAGCGACGGCAACCATATATCCTTCGGACGAAATCAATTGTCCTTCCAGAACCGATGTGCCCGCAACAAAGGTGACAATGCTGATAGAACCGTAATGCGCCGCGACGGCAGCCGCATCTACATGTGACAAACCTGTCATGACCCGGAGCAGCGTAAACGCGATCAATGGCAAACCAAATGACAGCACCAACCCAGCCAAAAGCGATAGAACAAGCGTTTGATCCACCCCATGCGCGCTAACCGCGACGCCGCCTTTGAAACCGATGGCAAACAGCAAATAAATGGACATGCCTTTGGCCACGGCTTCGGGAATGGTGAGGTCAGACCGCGCCAAAGCGGCCAATAGACCAAGCGCAAAGCTCAATATGATCGGAGAGATGAGGTTCGCCCCGGCGAGCGAAATAATCTCTGTCATGGTGTGCCCTCTCCAGCTTTAGCCGCAACGCCGTGAATAGTCATTTTTTAACAAGGTGATAAACATCTAATCCAACGGTTAAATCACAACAAAATTATTGTTCTCGGGGTCATAAACTTCCAGGCCACCCTCGCCAATGTCGTGCCAAAGGCCATGCAGCGACAGCATGTCATCGGCGACGGCCTGTTGGACGAAAGGAAAACTCATCAGATTGTTCAGCGATATCAAAACCGAAGACTTTTCCAATGCCTGCTTGCGGGTCTCGTCATCGCCGTTGGGCAGCTGTTCGTATGCCGGGCGCAGAATTTCCATCCAGCGACCAACAAAACTGCTTGCGGCTTCAAGTTCGGGGGCATGACCCGCGCACATATTATAGCAGCCTTCAACACCACCGCAGCCGGAATGCCCCAATACAATCAGATGGGCGACCTTGAGTGTCCCCACCGCATATTCAACCGCCGCAGAGGTGCCGTGATATTTACCGTCAGGATTATACGGCGGGACTAGGTTGGCAATATTGCGGTGAATGAAGAACTCGCCCTGATCGGCACCAAAGATTGACGTGACATGCACCCGACTATCGCAACAGGAAATCACCATCGCCCTGGGATGCTGGCCGTCTTCAGCCAGCCTGTGATACCAGCCTTTGTTCTCTGCATATGTCGTGGCCTTCCAACCGTGATATCGGCTGACAAGGTAAGCGGGCAGCGCGCGTGCGTATTTCATTATTATGTCCCTCGCAGTGTTGCTCTGAGATACGTCGCATTTTCGAGAATTTCGAGCGATTTTTGCGTCTCGTTTCAACCTTCTGGGAACCTTGATGAACTAAGACCTGAAATATGGAAAATATCACATCTCTTCTGGCCACCGCGCCCGAGCCTGATCTTGACGTTGTCGTCCTGCGCTGTCCCGATCAGCTACATTTCGATCCTGCGCCACTCAACCGCCTGTTTGCGGAAAAAGACAGTGCTGATGCCGAGGAACTTGTCTGCCGCATTCTGGAGGATGTCGCGATGCGTCTGGACATGCTGCAGCAGGAACTGGCGCGCTGTGATTTTGAAAAGATGCTCAAACCGGCACGCCGTATCGGGCTTGTCGCCGAGCAGATCGGCCTGACAGAGGTGGCGATTTCAGCCAATCATGTTGTTAACTGTGTGCAAAATGGTGACGGTGTTGCATTGCAGGCAACCGTCGCAAGATTAGAGCGCAGCTTTGATGTTGCCGTTTCAGAAGTTTGGAATTTTCGCGAGCATTAGGGTTAGCGCCATAACACCTTGCAGAGACGTGAGGGCCGGTTACTCTGTCGCAAACAGAACTAACAGGATGATTTATGCCCCTTGCCTTTGCCGCGCACACTGATGCCGCAATACCCGTTCATGTCGTCACAGAAGACGAAACCGATCAAGTGATCGCTGACCTGCCTTTATCGTCACAATCATGGGCCAAATCGCAGGGATTTACTGGGAAACTCGGTCAGGTTCTCATGCTGCCCGATGTTGATGGGCAGATTGAACAGGTTATGATTGGCAATGGCACCGCGGCAGAACGCGCGCGGGGTCGGTTCCTTATGGGTAAAGCCGCGCAGAACCTGCCAAAAGGCACCTACAGGATTGCGAGTGGACTGGTAGGCGCCGCACTCGAAGAAGCCGCGCTCGCCTGGTTGCTCGCCGGATATAGTTTCGATCGATATCGCAAACCTACTGGCGATATTGCACAACTTGTCGCTCCCAAGGATATTGCAGTAGACCGCATTGCCATCATCGCAAATGGTGAGGCACTGACCCGGGATTTGATCAATACGCCAGCGTTCGACATGGGCCCTGACGAGCTGGAAGAAGCCACCCGGGCCTTGGCCAACGATCACGACGCCACGCTGAACGTGACAACCGGTGATGACCTGATCCCGTCAAATTTTCCTTTGATCCATACCGTTGGCCGGGCGTCGACGCGTTTACCCCGGCTGCTTGATTTGCGTTGGGGACATGCTGGACCGAAACTAACACTGGTGGGCAAGGGTGTGTGTTTTGACACCGGCGGATTGAACATCAAACCGGGCAGTTCCATGGGTTTGATGAAGAAAGACATGGGCGGGGCTGCAACTGTGTTGGGCCTCGCGCATATGATCATGGCTCTTGGGCTGCCTCTACAATTGCGCGTCCTGATCCCGGCCGTTGAAAACGGCATTGATGGTAACGCCTATCGTCCACAGGATATCCTGACTTCGCGCAAGGGATTAACGGTTGAAATCAACAATACCGATGCAGAGGGGCGGTTGGTTCTGGCTGACGCACTGACCCTGTCGGATGAGGATAAGCCGGATCTTGTGGTCTCCATGGCGACTTTGACAGGGGCCGCGCGGGTTGCGGTTGGCCCAGACCTTTCGCCCTTTTTCACTGATAACGATGATCATGCCACTGCGTTGAGCAAAGCAGCGAGGACCGTCGCGGACCCAGTTTGGCGCATGCCATTCCATGAGCCTTACGAGGCTATGATCGAGCCCGGCATCGCTGATTTGGATAACGCACCCAAAGGCGGTATGGCCGGCAGCATCACCGCCGCACTATTCCTGCGCCGCTTTGTGGAAAGCCCTTACATCCATTTTGATATCTACGGCTGGCAGCCGACCGCCGCCCCGTCCCGTCCCAAAGGCGGGGTTGGCATGGGGGCCCGCGCCGTGCTTGAAGCCCTTCCTGAACTGTTAAGTCTATGACCGACCGGCGCCTCACCCCTGCAAATGGCCGGGTGGCAGCCATGCATCTGGCGGGCAAGGTCGAGGCGGAAAGCTATGTGATCGGACGGCCAATGATGCTGTCGCGTGTGGTCACTGATTTATGCGCTACCCCCGGTGGCCCACGGGATCGGCAATTGTTGCTAGGCGCAAGTGTCGAGGTGTTCGAAGACCGTGACGGTTGGTCATTTGTGCAGTCTACAGACGGTTATGTGGGGTATATACCAACGCATGATCTGACTGAACCTTTGCCTCCGACACACTCAGTCGTAACCGTCGCCACCCATGCCTACAGCGAGGAAGACTTTAGGTCAGTTGCGCAATTTGCGTTACCCTTTGGCGCACGCGTCACTGTAACCAACGAACGACGCAAATTCTTCGAAACCAACGTGGGCTTCGTGCCCAAAAGTCATCTGCGTGCGCTGGATCGTCCATTCACCGACCCTGTAACTGTCGCGCAGCTTCATTTTGGGGTGCCTTACCTTTGGGGTGGCAACTCCACCCGTGGCATCGACTGTTCAGGGTTGGTGGCCGCGAGCCTGACCGCCTGCGGTATCGCCTGCCCCGCCGATAGCGATATGCAGTGCGAAGGTTTGGGCCGGAATTTCAATACCGCCCTGCAACGCGGCGACCTGATGTTCTGGAAAGGTCACGTTGGTATGATGGTCGATGCAGATACGATGATCCACGCCAACGCCCATCATATGGCCACGGTCTATGAACCTATTGAAAAGGCGGTTTTGCGGATTGAGGCGCAGGGTGACGGCAAGGTATTGGCACGCAAACGGCTTTGATAAAAGATCATCAGAGAGTAAAAATTGGCCGATTGATGCGTCGGCGTTCAGTCCACTAAAGTTCCTGTCGCCTACTCAACCGCCCGGATCAATTTCCGCTCCAATACGCGCAGCACCTGACGCAGATCACTGCCGCGTTTCAGGATTTGGCCATCCATCCCAATCACCGCATATTGCCCCTGCCTTAAGCGCAGCTTGGGCCGTTTTTCTATACGGTAAAGCGGGTTTTCCGCTGTATGTCGAAAAACCGAAAAAACTGCGACCTCTCTTAGCGATGAGATACCATAGTCACGCCATTCGCCAGCAGCAACCATTCGGCCATAAAGGCTGAGAATCACGTTAAGCTCTGTACGGTGAAAAGCGACTTGAAGAGGTGCCTGAAACGGGCTGGGAGGATGCATGGTCATACGGCAGATTTGCGCCGATTGCCTTGAAAATCAAGCGTTCTTACGGCCATGCCTTTGTTCTGCCTCAAAATGACCATTGCGCCGCCTCAGCACTTACCAACTCGGAACACAACTGCACGCGATACATAACCCATAGCGAAATGCTACCCCGATGTCGCGGTCAATAGCCCCCACCCAGTTCGTGACATCGGGGACTTTCATCCCCCAAATAATGCAGATTTGTTCACACGTTAAGAGCGTCAACCGCAGGATATCTCAATAATCCTGTTGTCAGCGTTGATGCCAAAATTGATCCGCGTTGGCCTGAAATCCTGTGTAACTAAATCACCGGGGCGGATGACCCGCACCATCCCAAGGATCAACTCCTTCTCAAGCGTCGTCGCATCCTGACCAATCAGCGCGGGATACTCATTCGCATTGCATGTGTCTTCTAACATCGGAGGGAGCGATGGTTGCGGTGCAGTGCAGCCCGCGAGGGCCGCAAGAATAAAAAGACGTTTCATACCATCATCTTGCCTCGTGCCCGGCATCATTAGCAAGAGAGGCGTAACTGCATGGTTGAATTTTCGCGGTCTTTGCCTGATCGTCACTCGGACAAAAGGGAGACAGAAACATGCGGACACGTGCGGCGGTTGCAATGGCGGCGGGCAAGCCACTCGAAGTGATGGAAGTAAACCTGGAGGGACCCAAGGCGGGCGAGGTTCTCGTTGAAATCAAAGCGACGGGCATTTGTCATACCGACGAATTCACCCTGTCAGGCGCTGATCCAGAGGGGATGTTCCCGGCCATTTTGGGCCATGAAGGTGCCGGTGTTGTGGTCGAGGTGGGCGAAGGTGTGACCAGCCTGAAGCCCGGCGATCATGTTATCCCCCTCTACACGCCCGAATGCCGTGAATGCGAATATTGTCTGAACCCAAAGACGAACCTGTGCCAGAAAATCCGTAGCACCCAAGGTGCCGGCGTGATGCCTGACGGTACATCGCGTTTTTCAATGTTGGATGGGACACCAATCCTGCACTATATGGGCTGTTCGACATTCGCCAACCACACTGTGCTGCCCGAAATTGCGCTAGCCAAAGTCCGCGAGGACGCCCCATTCGACAAGATCTGTTATATTGGATGCGGTGTCACGACCGGCATCGGCGCTGTGATCAACACGGCCAAGGTAGAGATCGGCAGCCGCGCCATCGTGTTTGGTCTCGGTGGGATCGGCCTGAACGTGATCCAGGGTCTGCGGCTGGCAGGCGCTGATCAAATTGTTGGCGTCGATCTTAACCCCGGCAAGGTCGAGATGGCGACACATTTCGGTATGACCGACTTTGTGAACCCCAAAGATGTATCCGGCGATATGGTGGCCCACCTTGTTGAACTGACAGGTGGTGGCGCTGACTATACCTTTGATGCCACAGGCAATGTGCAGGTCATGCGCACCGCATTGGAAGCTGCACACAAAGGCTGGGGCGAAAGCATCATCATTGGTGTTGCGCCCGCGGGCGCAGAGATTTCCACACGTCCTTTCCAACTGGTCACAGGACGAAGCTGGCGCGGCACGGCCTTTGGCGGCGCATCTGGCCGGACGGATGTGCCCAAGATCGTGGATTGGTACATGCAAGGCAAGATCGAGATTGATCCGATGATCACACACAAACTAAGCCTTGATGATATCAACAAGGGTTTCGACCTAATGCATGCAGGTGAAAGCATCCGGGCCGTGGTCGAGTTTTGAAGACTGATGATCTGAACGCATTGGCCCGGTCACTGACCGGGCCTTTTGCGTTTTGCGGGATCGGCGTGACGACAGCAGATACCAAACATTTGGCCAGCAGTACGGCTAAGGGCATCTCGGCCAATACAGACAGCATGTTCCGTGTCGCCTCTATCTCAAAAGTTATTGTCGGGCAGTCTATTGCAGCCTTGGTCAAAGCAGAGACCACAACATGGGATCACGATATCTCGGACTTGCTTGGCTGGCGCTTGCGTAACCCGGCCTATCCAGATCAACCGATCACCTTGGGAATGGTCACAAGCCATAGCGCGGGACTGACCGACGCTGCCGGTTATCTTGTCCCAGCGGATGCTGATCTGACGGAATGGTGCAACACTCGGGCGATACATGAAGGCGCACCGGGTGCCCGCTTCTCATATTGCAATCTAGGCTACATCCTATTGGCCGCAGTGCTTGAACAACTCAGTAATCAGTCTTTCCCGGATATAGTGCAATCATTTTTGCCAACACCAGGCGGGTTCAATTGGATTGGTGTCAACGCCGCTGACCGCGCCCATAGGCTCGCGACTTACCGCAAGGCCGGCGGTCAATTTCTGCCGCAGATTGATGAGGATATTGCGCCAGTATCTAAGGCCAACCACCCCGCCGTCTACTCCCCCCAAGGTGGATTACGGCTCTCATTAGCCGGTATGCTGCAATTGGCAGAGCAGCTCCGCAATGCAGATACGACACCGCTTTGGACACCCAGGATGGGACCAGGTGATTATCTGGATGGTGTTTTTGAAAGCTATGGTGCGGGGCTACAGATTTTTGAGAATCCAAACTTTTACCCGCGGCCATTGATTGGTCACTTCGGCAATGCCTATGGGTTCAACGGCGGCATCTGGTACGACAAAGGTGCAGATGTATCCTTCGCCTATGCTTTGAACGGCCTCGCCATGGATGACGAGAGCGATGCATTCTCGGACGAGGAACTACGTATCTTTGCGACAATTGCTGCCACGACATCTTAAATCGCTACGGCTTTACGCCATACCGCGCCATGAACATGTCCACTGCACCATTCACCACCCGCATCTTTTCAGCCTTGGTGAATTCATCGGTCATATTAAAGACCATACGGGGAAACAAATCTGCCTTGCATAGTTCGTGGAACTGTTCAGCGGCAAGCAACTTATCGTCAATATCCAACTCATTCCGGGCACCAGCCTTCTCGAAATACTCAACAAGCCGATCGCGGATCATCATTGGCCCACTTTCATAAAACTCGCGGCCCAATTCAGGAAAGCGGTCGCTTTCGCCCACGCAGATGCGGAAAATTCGCTGACCGAATTCAGATGTCATGAAATCAATCATCTGGCAGGCGATGTCGTTCAGCACGGTTCGCACTGGCGCACCCATGTCAATTGACTCAATTGCCGTATCAGCCTGCCTGCAACATTCTGTTTTCGCGACCTGCATGAACAGGAAGCGCTTATCAGGAAAGTAGCTGTACAAGGTGGCTTTGGACACGCCCGCCGCGCGCGCAATATCATCGACGGATGCGCCCTCGAACCCGTCGGACAGAAATACATTTCGGGCGCCTTCCAGCACCTGATCAAATTTCCGGCCTTTTTTTGGTTCAATGGTGCCGTCTGGCATCGTGTCCTCCCCTATGGGCCTTCATCATAAACTGATCAGTTTAATTCGAGCAAGGATATTGCGGCGATGGAACCACGGGGATGAGAGACTCCATCGCCGATAGCATCACTTGGACGTAGTCGTGCAAGCGTCGCCATTCAATGTCGTTAAGTCAGCACAGCCCTGTGTTGCATCAGGTGCAGGCTGCGGCGGGTAAGTCAGATTTGGAAAATCAATCGAAACCGACAGGGCAGCTACGGGGGCAGCGGCGCTTAGGGCTGCAACAGTCAAAAGAGTGGTAGTTATTCGTTTCATCACGGCTTTCCTTTCCAATTCTTTCTGATTCTTAACTAAACCGTACAGTTTAGTTTGGCAAGGAAAAATGAACAGATCAGTTCACTTTTTAGACTTGCCCCTGTACAAAAAGCAATTACCTTAGAACCGTTCTAACAATGCGAGCACGAATATGATCCCGGGATTTGCAAACCGACGACGGTTCAAAGACTTGTCTGAACAGGAAATTTTGGCTTTGGCCATTTCGTCAGAAGAAGATGATGCGCGCATCTATCGCTCCTATGCAGAGATGCTGCGCGAAGATTATGCCGCCTCGGCTGCAGTGTTTGGCGGCATGGCAGCGGAAGAGGATGAGCATCGCCGTCGCCTCATAGACTTGCATCAAGATAGGTTTGGCGACGTTATTCCCCTCATCAGGCGCGAACATGTGTCTGGCTTTTACGCTCGCAGACCGGTGTGGCTGGTCGAAAATCTTGGACTGGAACGCATCCGCGATGAAGCGGCCCAAATGGAGCTAGACGCTCAACGCTTTTACGAAACGGCGGCAGCGAACACATCGGATGCAGCAACGCGCAAATTGCTGGGTGACCTCGCGGCAGCAGAGGCGGGCCACTCGGAGAAAGCCGACGCTTTGGCCGACACACATCTGGACGGGCAAACAAGATCACAAGAGGAAGGTGCCGCCCATCGTCAGTTCGTACTGACATGGGTTCAGCCGGGACTAGCCGGGCTGATGGATGGATCGGTGTCCACCCTTGCCCCGATTTTTGCGGTCGCATTCGCCACGCAGGATACATGGACCACATTTCTGGTCGGACTGGCCGCATCGGTCGGTGCCGGTATCTCGATGGGGTTCACAGAAGCCGCATCCGATGACGGCCAGATATCCGGGCGCGGGTCGCCCTACAAACGCGGGCTTGCGGCTGGCGTCATGACCACGATTGGCGGGCTTGGTCATGCCCTGCCCTATCTGATTCCCGATTTCTGGACAGCCACGATCATTGCGTTGATCGTCGTGTTTGTTGAGCTTTGGGCGATCGCTTGGATCCAAAACCGCTATATGCAAACGCCGTGGTTCCGGGCAATATTTCAGGTCGTATTGGGCGGCGCGTTGGTCTTTGCGGCAGGCGCATTGATCGGCTCAGGCTAGACGTCCCGCACCATCGTGGTAGCAGCATTGAACCCGAAAACATGGCGCATGATGCCCATCTGGCGCGTCTCAACCTCAACAAAACCTTCGTGCAGATAAAGCGCGCGCGCCCGTGGGTTGGTATCAATCACGTCCAAACGTACCTGCTTGTAACCACGCTTTTTTGCCTCAGCCGCGATGGCGTCGAGCAATGCGGTTCCGACCCCCTGCCCCCGTGCCTCTTGCGCGACAAAGATACCATCCATCAAAAACCGTTCGTTCTCCGTGTCCCGTTCCAACACGGCGAGCAACAAAACCCGTATGGACGCCCCGACCCATCCATAGACCCGACGCATATCTCTGAACTCTCCGCCGACCAAGGCGCCGTGAACGGTTTTGAAACCGGCCACACCCAGCAGACGCCCATCATCGCTGTGAGCACAAATACCGTGGTCCGAGCGCAAAACTGCAGTAATGAACGTCAGCGCCCGATATTTTGGCCCCATCACAAAGCCTAGTTTTTCGCCAAACGCTTCCCAATAAAGCGCCGCTGCCTCGCCCCGGTTTGCATCCGGAATACCCACTGTGATCTTCATATGTCAAAACTGCTAAATGGTATGAATCGGACCAGATCGCCCGGCACTATTTTTTGCGCCGGATCGTCCAATTCCACAAGACCTGTCGCCCAGCTTAGGCCCGACACCCGCCCCGACCCTTCTGAGCCAAAAACATGCGCCCGACCATCCTCAACGCGGGCGCGAAGATATTCGCGCCGTCCCGCTTTCTTTGATTTTGTGAATACGGCTGGAACCATAAAACCTTGTGGTGTCTGCCAATCTCCGCCTGCCATCACCTGCAATGCAGGTCGCGCAAAGATCATGGCGCAAACCATCGCGGCCACCGGATTACCGGGCAGCCCAAAGACTGGCGTACCTTGCCAAACCCCCAAAGCCAAAGGCCGCCCCGGCTTCATCGCAATCCGCCACAAAGCAAGCGATCCTGTGCCTTGCAGCAGTGCTGACATGTGATCCTCATCCCCGGCGGACGCGCCGCCGGATGACAGGATCACATCACAACGCGATGCCGCATCATCAAGGATTTCACGCAGACGGGACCGATCATCAGGTGCGCGGCCCAGATCGACCACATCATAGCCCCATCGCGCAGCAATGGCGCAAAGCATGGGGCGGTTGGCATCATAAATCTGCCCAACATCCGCATCATCGCCCGGTTCGCGCAATTCATCGCCTGTCGACAGGATCCCCACCCGTAAAACCGCGCGTGCAGTCACCTCTCCCACGCCAGCGGCGGCCAACGTACCGAGATCGGCAGGGCTCAGTTTGCGCCCAGCTCTTAATATCACATCACCCGCCTGCATATCCTCACCCGCATTCCGGGCGTTCGCCCCGCGTTTCAGCGGACCATGAAACGCAATTTCGGTCGCGCTTGCACTGACATCCTCCTGCAGAACGACCGTATCAACACCATTTGGTAGATTAGCCCCTGTCAAAATCCGGATCGCATAACCGGGGGGCACATCATGTTTGTAGGGCTGCCCCGCCGCCGCCCGCCCGGCAACCAGCGGCATTTGCTGCGTGCCATCAGTTGCTGGACCGGCAAAACCATACCCATCGACAGCCGCATTCGGCGCTGGCGGATGCGCACGCTGCGCAACAGCATCTGCGGCAAGGAAACAACCTGCTGCATCGACAAGAGAGACCATCTGTGTCGATGTGACTGCGCTTAAATGACCCTGCAAATGTGTCAAAGCGTCATCAACGGGTGTCCAATGCGCGCCCTGTGGCATCGCAAAACAATCATTGCGCAATGGTGGCGGTTTGGGCGGCCCCATTGCAGCGCTCGCCAGCATGTCTTGGTGGTTGAGGCCCAATATCGATCCTTCCACCGTTTTCGGTACGTCCAGCAAAGCAGCAAGATCTTCCTTTGACAATGCCGAGAGCGTCCGCGCCAACAACAACACCTGATGCGCATCCTTGATACGATCGCCCGGTTGGGTCTCAGCGACTGCTTGCGCGATCAGGGATGGCCAGATTTCAACCAATGCGACCTTTGCAGTCAGCGGCTCGAAGGGCCATACCGATACATTATGCTTACGGCGCAGCCGTGCCAGCAACGGCAGGCCCATAATAACCTGGCTACCAACGGCCCCGGCCCCGGACAGTTGCCAAACTGGAAATGCACCTTTGGCGACCTGCTCTACCGCGCGTCTTTCGGTCATTCCATGATCCGCACGATCCAACCCCTTGCGCGGCAAATCGGGGATATCGCGCTTCATTGCGTTGCCCCAGAACGGTCCGATACCAGGGAAAATCGCGTTGATCTCACCCGCCAAGTCGAACCGGTTATTGGCATCCGGGCTATCCTTGACCCGATTTTCAAACCAATCCCAGATCGCAAAGGGATCGTCAGTGCCCGTCAGTGCTTGCCCAAAACCTTTAGGATAACCAAAGGAGAAATCAAACCCGGCCAGCACACGCCGCCCCGCCGCTTGTTCATCCAGCAAAAATGTATTGATCCAACTCTCGGCCACTTGCCGGTTGCGTAGATAGACCGGCGCATCAGCCACGCCATCACGCGCGGCACATACCCAAATCGCGTCCTTTTTTGGGGTTGGTCCACGGTCATTGCCACCTGACCAATCGACCATCAAAAAGGTGTCGAAATTCAAAGGCCCACCTCTGCCAATATGAAGTCAGCAATCGCGTCGGTATCATTCAGGTCGAAAACCGGTTGGTCCAGCGTCAACGCAGTATCGCTCGCCACTGCCCGGATCGTCGGATCGTTCGGTGCAATCAGCGGGTTGCCAGTTTCCGCGCGATGGGCTTCTACCTTGGGATGAATGTCGCGTTTGTATCCTTCGACCAGGATTAGATCGACCGGATCAAGCCGGGTCAGCAGATCAGCGAGCGTTGGCTCATCCGCATCGCGCATTTCCGTCATCAAGGCCCATCGCGCCCGAGAGGCCAACAGCACCTGATGCGCCCCGGCTGTGCGGTGGCGATAACTATCCTTTTCAGGCTGATCGACGTCAAACGAATGATGCGCATGTTTCAGGGTCGATACAGTAAACCCGCGCCTCGTGATCTCGGTCACCAGCCGTTCCATCAGTCCGGTTTTACCTGCGTTTTTGTATCCAACAACACCATAAATATTCATAGCATCGCTTCCGCTCTGGCCAAATCATCCGGCGTGTTAACGTTAAAAAAGGCGCGGTCGTCGGTGAATTCGGCCATGCCGCAACCGTGTTTATCCGTCCACAAAACAACCTTGCGCAACCCACTTTCGAGCGCGGCACGCAGATCATCACGCAAGGCGACGGGCCACAGCCCAAAGGTCGGGTGTCGTCCGCCCGGCGTGGCAGCAAGTGCTATATCTGCACCCGCACTTTCAGCGGCCAGCATCAACTGCGGCACCAGATCACAAGGAAAAAACGGGGTATCAGCGGCGGCGGTGATGATATGCGTCGCGCCCCGGGTCGCCGCCCAATCAAGCCCTGCAAGAACGCCCGACAATGGCCCGGCAAAGCCCGCGATACTGTCAGCCACGACGGGAAGGCCGAAGCTTGAAAAACGCGCCGGATCACCATTGGCATTCAGCGCAACGCCGGCCACCTGCGGGTCCAACCGGTCAATGACATGGGACAAGATCGTGCCAGTGCCCAATGGCAAAAGACCCTTGTCACCGCCGCCCATGCGGGTTGCCTGCCCGCCGGCAAGGATGACACCTAGTGGTTGGATCATGCGTTATCTTTCCACGCCTTAAGCTGCGTCTTGAGGGTATCCGGGTCGTCGATTGCCGTAATGGGTACGACAAATGCAATAGCAGCAACACTCAGGACCAATCCCTTCTTGCCCAATACAATATTGTCGACAGCTTGCCACTGGGTGCGCCACTCCGCATGGTCATTGCCGAATGTCATCGCGGCACTGTCGAAATGTGCCCATTGCGGCCTGGCACCATACCCTGATTTTGTCATGGCAGTGGCAAAACGAACCGACGGCCAGCGTTGTGCGAATATCGTAAACCCAGCTGCGGCGAGCGCGCCAATCCAGACAAAATGAATGGCTGGTTCAGACTGGCCCGTCATGATCACCCCGACGGTAAAAAAGATACCTGCACCACCGGCGCAAACGAGAACTGTCGTCATGAGCGAAAGCAGCATGAAGACGATACGATGCGGTCTCAGGACCTCGCGGCCCGCGACGAACATCGCCTCAAGCGTGGACGGCATTGCGTTTTCGAACGCAATCCTTATGCCCTGTGACATCAAGCGGCCCCCTTTCGTCCGGACTTGCGCGGCTCATCGGCAATTAATGTCGGATCTGCATCCCGCAGCAACCGCTCTTCGCCAGCCAGACAAACGAACCGCTGCCCCTTCATCCGCCCGATCAGAGTCAGCCCCACTTGTTGCGCAATTTCGACGCCCCACGCTGTGAAGCCGGACCGCGATGCCAATACAGGGATTCCCATAAGCGCCGTTTTGATTACCATCTCCGATGTCAGCCGCCCGGTTGTATAGAGCAGTTTGTTATCAGCGCTCACCCCCTCCGACAGCATCCAGCCTGCGATTTTGTCGACGGCATTATGGCGGCCTACGTCTTCCATATAGACCAGCGGACGCGCGCCTTCACATAGCACTGTTCCATGGATCGCTCCCGCCTCCAGATATAGCGATGGTGTGCGGTTGATCCGGGCGGCCAGCGCATAAAGGTCTGAGGTTCGCACCTGAACATCAGGCAACACGACATCTTCCAGCCCTTCCATCATATCCCCGAAAACGGTGCCGACAGCACAGCCGCTGGTGCGGGTCTTCTTTTTCAGTTTATCTTCGTAAGTCGTCTGCGCTTGGGTGCGCACCACGACTGTTTCAAGCTCCTCATCGTAATCAACGCCCTTGATTACCTCATCATCGCGCAACATGCCTTGATTGCGCAGAAACCCCAGCGCCAGATATGCGGGATAATCACCAATCGTCATAGCGGTGACGATTTCCTGCGCGTTAAGGAAAATCGTCAATGGACGTTCTTCAACCACATTGAGGTCCATTTTCGCCCCGTTCTGATCCGTTCCAGTAACCGCACGGGTCAATCGCGCCGCCTGCGGATCAGGTGCGATGATATAGTCGGACGTGTCATCGATGCGCGCCAATTGTCATTCCCCCTCAGCCCGGCTAAGCCTGCCATAACGCGCCAAAGCTAGGGCAAAGCCATGACGACTTCCACCGCCAATGCACCTGCCAAAAACGCCTTTTGGGCGGGGTTTCGCGATGGGATACCGTTCATTCTGGTCGTCATCCCCTTTTCCACGCTGTTTGGGGTTGTCGCCACCGACGCCGGGCTGACGCTGGCACAGGCGATGGGGTTCACGGTGTTGGTCATTGCAGGGGCCGCACAATTTGCGGCACTCCAGATGATGGTCGAAAATGCAGCATTGCCCTTGGTCCTACTGGCCGCGCTGGCGGTCAATCTGCGCATGGCCATGTATTCGGCCTCTCTCGCGCCATATCTGGGGGCTGCACCACTGTGGCAGCGGGCACTGGTGGCTTATCTGAACTTTGACCAAACCTATCTGACCAGCATTGCCCGTTACGAGGCACGACCGGAAATGAGCGTCCGTGACAGGGTCGTGTATTTCCTTGGTGTGGCGACACCGATTACGCCGTTCTGGTATGTGATGACTGTTGTTGGCATCTATGCCGGTGCGATAATTCCAGACGCGTGGGCGTTGGATTTCATTCTGCCCATTGCCTTTTTGGCAATGGTCGCGCCGATGCTGAAATCTATCGCACATGTTGCGGCGGCGGCTGTCTCGATCATCGTGGCGTTACTGTTGATTGGGTTGCCATCCGGCACCGGCCTTTTGATCGCGGCGCTGGCCGCTATGGTCACAGGTGCTGCCGTTGAAACGTGGATGGAACGGCGGCAATGAATTATTCCACGGCAGAGATATGGCTGATCATCGCGGCGTTGGCCGTCGGCACGTTTCTGATCCGGTTTTCATTTCTCGGGTTGATCGGAAACAGGCCAATGCCGCCGATTGTCTTGCAGTTGTTACGGTTCACACCGGTTGCGGTTTTGCCGGGTATGGTGGCCCCTTTGGTCCTTTGGCCCGCAGCAACAGGCGGCGAGCCTGATCTCGTACGTTTGTTGGCGGCCGCGGCAACACTTGGCGTTGGGCTCTGGACGCGGCATGTGCTGATGGGGATGATTGGCGGTGCCGTGACGCTTTACGCCGGTCTGGGTATTACTGCGCTGCTCTAAGCTCTGCCGCGATCTGGGCGGCGGCGACAGCCTTATCATCCGCATCGTTTTCTCGGTATTCGCGGGTCCAGACGCCGGGTAGTTTGCCGAAATCTTCTTCAATTTTGTTGGGGAACCATGTCTGGCGGATGCCCTCAAACCCCGGCAGTTGCCGTAACAACCGCGAGGTTTCTCGAGCGCAATTGGCCTGCGGTACCGGCCCGGCAGCCAGTGCCAGAATCAGGGCCCGTTCAGCAACCTCTGGCGCCACCTCGATCCGCTGCCCCACAACGTAATAGGTCGCGCGGGCATGATAGCTGAGGTAGTATTGCTCCAGCGTAGGGCTGACACCGAACAGCACATCGTTGCGCTCCGGCATCCGGGTCTGCTTGAACGACCCTGCCGGATCCCACATCACCCGCTGGCTTGCGTCAATCAACAGCGAACTGTGCGCCCCATGGTCAGAGCTCACGGTTTTCATGGTGTAAAGCGTCAAGTGCTTTGGCTCGGTTCCCCGATAGATGGCACGCGCCACCACATCATCAGGATCCCACACCTCTTGCGCTGTGCAAGCGGACAGGGCCAGCGGTAAGCCGATCAGGAACTGACGCCGTTTCACGGGAGGTTTAGCCGTTGACCAAAGCGATAAAGATCAACAAAAGGATGCAGATAATCGCACCCTTCGTGACCATGCTGATGAAACCTGCAAAGGTCTTTTCCTGAACAGAGATGTCCATTTCACCGGGTTTGTAGTCGTCAGCCATCCGTGGCCCTTTCGTGTGTCTATTTGGCACCCGCATAGACGATTCACACGCGCCTGTCACCCGGTCAGGTGGTCACATCTTCGCCACGCTCCAACGCATAGGCCAAACGGAACCCGATCCGGTTAGGTTCGGGCTGGTCGATATGTTTTGGACTGGCGATCAGCGTCACGTTCAGCTGGCTGACATGCTGTATCAATTGGGTTTTTGCGCCGATTTCGTTGGTGCCGTAGTAGGTCACGATATCGGGGTCATAATAGCCTAACCCCTCAATCCGGATCACGCCCGTATTGCCTCCGGCAAGGCCCATCCCCACCTCATGATCATTGTCCAACTGCTTTTCAAAGTTTTGGATATACATGATGATCCGCTCATAAGCCCATTGCGCTGCGCTCTTTTTGGCAGCGGATTCGTTGAGCGCTTTGGGCAGTGCTCCCTGCGATACGCAATCGACATCCGGGTCGGTGTGTATCTCTCGGATCTTTGGTAAAATATCGTTCTCCAACAGCTCTGCCGAGGTATCAATGCTCATGGTCGTTTTGGTCATAGGGGCACCGCCGTTGTTTCCTTGATTTCCTCCATAACGAAACTGGCCGAGATATCCGAGACAGAAATCCGTGATGTCAGCCGCTTGTAGAACGCATCATACGCAGGCACGTCAGCGACGCGGACACGCAACACATAATCAAGATCGCCGGTCATGCGGTAAGCGCCCACCACCTCCGGCAATGTACGCAGGGTCGTTTGGAACTGCTCCATCCATTTGGCGTCATGGGCGTTTGTACGGATCAAAACCATGGCGGTTAGAGGTGCACCGACATGCGCAGGATCAACCAACGCGACCCGCGCGGTGATCACCCTCGCCCGTTCCATCACCTTGATCCGTCGCCAACAGGCGTTGCGGGACAGGTTCACCTTTGCGCTGACCTCATCCACCGACAACGTGGCATCTTTTTGCAGCAGTCGCAGGATCGCGCGGTCAACTTCATCTAATTCATGTGCCATATGTGGGATGATATCTCAACTTTTGTTCCCCGGGCAATCAGATTTGGGACGAAATTGGTGTACGGATCACGTAGCCTGATCAAAATCACAGATCAGAGGTTGCAATGTCCGACACCGCCAATACCCCAAACCGCCGGAACCCGATTGCTGCAATCTTCCTCGCCCATCCCGCCACAGTGAATGAATCCTATTTCGGCCATATGCGGTTTGCCTTTACCTTTGCCTTTTGGTTGGGCGTCGCCGCAATTGCCGCGATGATCCACGCGATCATCCCTGCCTTATGCGAAACCACCGCAAGCCGTATCCTCAATCGGCTTCATGCGCGGATTACAAACCGTCATTGAATACGCGGCGGACCGCCGTTCCGGGCGATACGCTTTGCGCGGCGACACAAGTCGCGATAAACACAACCACGGGGGTGACGTTGGGGAAACGCACCGATGAAACAGCAGATACGGCCCGGACGGCCCGTTTGGCTTGAGCTGAATGCGCAGCGCGTACAAGCTGGCATCGCATTTTATGAAACTCTGTTTGGGTGGACATCCCGGCCGCTGCATGTGCCGCCATGGGGGTCGATGCCGAACATGGCCAATCGGGACCGCATCTTTGGCAATCAGTTCATGGCCATGGGCTCTTTTGCGACGCCGCGCTGGAACATTTGGTTTTCCGGTGATCTGGAACGTGCTGAAATGGCCATTGTTGCAGGCGGCGGCGATGTCGGGGATGGCATTCACCAACTGGGCGATCTGGGACTGCTGTTGAACGCCTATGATAATCGCGGCTATCCCTTTGCCCTTATTTCCTTGGACCAGGACGTGCCGCCACGTGATCAGTATGGTGATCCGTGCATGGCGGAGTTCTGGGGACCTGATGCAGTGCAGGGGGCGGAATTCTACGCCAAAGCACTGGATTTAGAGGCTGTCGAGACCGAAACTGGCGTCATGCTACGCGATCGCAGTACGCCGCAATTGTTCCTGCGCAATAGTGATGTGGACATTCATCCGCCGCGCTGGATTCCCTATTTTCGTTCAGCCAGCATCGGCGGTGATATTGAACGCGCGCGCCGCGCCGGAGGGATCATCCAGATTCACCCCGAAATCGTGCCCAGTATGGGCGAATTGGCCGTGTTATCGGACCCATCGGGGGCTTTCTTTGGGCTGGTCGATACCGATAAAGCCTAGTTTGCGCGGTAAACCCATGCGCCGTTCTCGTTCATTGTGCGGGTCACCTGACCCGAATGATGCAAGTGGTTCAGATGCGCGACCGCCTCAACCAGCGCCAGACCGTATTCCGCAGATCCGATTTTGCGTTTGAAAAGCGGCGCAAAGCAGTCACCAGCGGCACGGGGTTCAGTCAAATGCTCCATTAATCGCGCGAGGGCCCCATGATGGTTGTCGATCATCTGCGAGATCCGCAAGGGAAGTCCGGTAAACGGCATCTTGTGGCCACCCAGCACCAAATGATCGTCGCGCGCCAGCGGCGCAAAGCGTTCACACGATGTCAGCCAATCCGCGACCGGATCGGCCTCGGGCTCTGTCGGATAAACGCCCAGATTGGCACTGATAGAGGGCAGCAACTGGTCGCCTCCAATAATCAGATTGTCATCGCGGCTCCAAAATGTTGCATGTTCAGGCGCGTGACCATCACCCATACGAATATCCCAGACACGGCCCCCCATCTGGATTGTGTCACCCTCTTTCAGGCGGTTATATCCCAGCGGCAATGGCACCACGCAATCGGCAAAATTGAACGGGCGGTCCGTCTTGCGGCGCTCGAATTCGGCCGCTTCCATCCCGGCCCGCTGGTAAAACGCAAGTGTTTCAGACGTGGCTGTATCCTGCACATCCATCGTCAGCATCCGGGCCATCAACCAGCCCGTGCGTGGCATATGCAGGTCGGCGCCCTTGGTCATGAACCAGCCAGCCAGCCCTACGTGATCGGGGTGATGATGGGTCACGACAAGCCGGTTCACGGGCTTGCCCGCCAGCGGCCCGTCGAGCAGCGCATTCCAGATCGCACGGCTGCGTTTTGAGGCAAATCCGGTGTCGATGACCGTCCAGCCATCGCCGTCATCCAACGCGTAGACATTCACATGATCCAGCGCCATTGGAAGCGGCAGACGCATCCAAAGCACGCCTTCGGCGACGTTGATGGCTTCACCTTCTTCGGGCGGCTCCGCAAAAGGATAGCGGATGCCAGTTGCCCCGTCGGCCATCAGGCGGCCAAATCTTCTGCGGTGATGGCCATCAGATCATCAGCACCCTCGCGCACATGCGCCAAAAGGCCGACATGTTCGGGCAGCAAACGCTTGATATAAAAGGTCGCCAGCTTCTCGCGCGCTGCATCCCCCGCAATTGCCGAAGCAAGATGCACATGCCCCCCTAAGACCCGCGCAAAAGCGCGCAGATACGGTACAGCACCCGCAAAGCGCTGGTTCAGATCACCCTGATCGACAAGCCATTCGGTGGTTTCACGTAAGGATTCAGCGGCGTCCCATACGGCCTCTGCCAGCTCCGGACATGTCGCCTTTGCAGCCTCGGCCCCTTGCTGGATTTCTTCTAGCAGACGGAACGCGGCTTCGCCGCCATCCATCAGTTTGCGGGCCACAAGGTCCATCGCCTGAATGCCGTTGGTGCCTTCGTAAATCGCTGTGACGCGCACGTCGCGCGAATACTGGGCCGCACCAGTTTCCTCAATAAAGCCCATGCCGCCATGGACTTGCACGCCGGTGCTCGCAGCCTCGATCCCGACATCGGTGCCAAAGGATTTACCAATGGGCGTCAGGAAAGCCGCGCGGGTTTTCCAACCTGCATCGCCGGTCGCAAGGGCCATATCGATTGCCACGGCGTTCATCAGGGCGATGGCGCGTGCGGCATAGATATCAGCCTTCATGGTCGTCAGCATCCGGCGCACATCCGCATGTTCGATGATCGTGCCTGTGCCGGGGGCCTTACCCTGCTTGCGTTCCTGTGCATAGGAAAGCGCGTGCTGTAACGCGCCCTCAGCCGCGCCGATGCCCTGCACACCCACGCCAAGACGGGCGTTATTCATCATGGTGAACATCGCGGCCATGCCGCCATGTTCAGGACCGACAAGCCAACCGGTCGCACCAGAGTATTCCATCACCGCAGTGGGTGAGCCGTGCAGACCCATTTTGTGTTCCAGGCTCACAACACGTAAGTCATTCTGTTTACCGGGATTTCCAGCCTCGTCCGGAATGAATTTCGGTACCATGAACAGACTAATGCCCTTGGTGCCCGCGACACCGTCCGGCAACCGGGCCAGAACAAGGTGACAGACATTTTCGGTGAAATCATTGTCGGCCCAACTGATGTAAATCTTCTGGCCGGTAATCGCATAGCTGCCATCGCCGTTTGGTTCCGCCTTGGAGCGCAGCGCGCCGACATCCGATCCGGCCTGCGGCTCTGTCAGGTTCATCGTACCGCACCATTCACCAGAGATAAGCTTTGGCAGATATGTTTCTTTAATCGCATCAGATGCGTGATGTTCCAATGCCTCAATTTGTCCCTGTGTCATCAAGGGGTTGAGTTGCAAAGCTAAACAAGCGCTCGACATCATTTCGTTGACCGTGGTGGTCAGGGTCATCGGCAGGCCCATACCCCCAACTTCAGGTGAGGCTGACATCCCGATCCAGCCTCCTTCTGCAATCGCCTTGTAACCATCGCCAAAACCGGGCGAGGTGCGCACGACACCGTTTTCCAAATGCGCGGGATGCAGGTCACCGCTGCGGTTCAGCGGGGCCAGAATTTCTTCGCACATCTTGGCGGCTTCGGTCAAAATCGCATCGACCATGTCGGGTGTGCTTTCCGCGAAGCGGTCGGTTGCTGCGACATCATGAAAACCGACAACATGGTCCATCAAAAAGCGAAAATCGCTGACAGGGGCGCGATAAGGCATTGTTTTATCTCCGGTTTATCCTGCGGCTTGGCAAAGGCGGACACCACAGCTATGCATCCTGAATTCTGGACTAACCTAACTGACACCCCCAACCCCATCTAGCAAAACGCCACGTCATGACTGATGCGACATTACTGACACTTCGGCCAGATGCCGCCGGATTTGCCAAAGCGGCCGCGATTTTGCGGGATGGCGGGCTGGTATCGTTCCCGACCGAGACGGTTTACGGGTTGGGTGCAGATGCGCGCAATGACCGGGCTATTGCCCGGATTTATGCTGCCAAGGGCCGCCCCAGTTTCAACCCGCTGATTGTGCATTTGGCCGATCTTGCAGCGGCGCAGGTGCTGTGTGAATTCAATGAAGACGCAACACGTCTGGCGGCGGCATTTTGGCCGGGCGCACTGACGTTGGTGCTGCCGTTGCGGGCACATATGGGCGTTTCAAAGTTAGTGACAGCGGGGTTGGACACATTGGCGGTGCGGGTACCGGATCACCCCGCTGCGCAGGGGCTATTGAAGGCGTTTGATGGCCCAATTGCTGCGCCCTCGGCCAATCCATCGGGGCGGATCAGCCCAACCACGGCAGTCCATGTGGCAGCTGGTCTTGGCAATAAGATCAATGCCTTGATAGATGATGGGCCCTGCACAGTGGGCTTGGAATCGACGATCGTGAGCTGTGTCGAGGCGCCTGCGCTGCTGCGTGCGGGTGGCATACCGGCAGAGGCGTTAGAGGCTTGTTTGGGGCGTTCGCTGAAGCGGCCCGACGATCCTGACACGCCGGTTTCACCGGGGCAATTGGCGTCGCATTACGCGCCCAAGGGGACGGTGCGCTTGAACGCGGACAGGGTGGAGCCGGGTGAGGTCCTGCTTGGGTTTGGCGCGGTTGATGCGGCGCTGAACCTGTCGCCTTCGGGCGATTTGACCGAGGCGGCGGCGCGGTTATTCGACTGCCTGCATCAGCTGGATGCAATGGGGGCGGCAAAGATTGCGGTATCGCCTGTTCCCGATCATGGGTTGGGCCGGGCGATCAATGATCGGCTGCGGCGGGCGGCGGCACCACGCTGAATTTGGTTAACGCCCCGCGCGCCATTTTGCGCCCGATTGCGTCACAAAGGCCAGTCAAAGCCTTAACGCCATACGAATCAGGGCAATGCCACGATGCACAATCCATGCAGAAACCATGCGCAAACCATGCGCACATATGTATGGATTTGGCCGCATTAACGGGGCGTTCGGTGGGGAATGGTTAACACCGTCCACCCTGCCCCCCTTTTAGACGGGTCCGCACCGGCATGCCAAAAACGGCGCGGACCCATTTGTCATCGGTTCAGGCGACGCGCCCAACTGCGCCGTTCGTGACGGTCGATGCGCGGCGTATATTCGACCCCGGCGCGGTCAAGCACGCTTTCAATCCGGTCGACCCGATCTTCGATCACGTCGCGTGGGCCAAGATCGACCCGTTCGTCACGACGGCTTTCGATCCGGTCAATACGGTCTTCTATCCGGTCCAGATTGACATGGCCGTCAGCAGAGGCCGAAACCGTGGTCAGGGGCACCGTCACTGCCGCCACAAGCGCGAGCGAGATCATCGAATGCTTCATATCTGTTTTCTCCTTTTTTGTTGGTCAGATATGCGGGTTAAACGATCCGGCCCTTCCGCTCCGTCGCTGGGGGCATTCACGAACTGTGACGGCTTGAAACACGACCTGCATATGTCTTGGCTCGTCTCGTCGATCCACTTGTCCGGGGATGGACAAAAAACGATAAATCGGGCCCTCTTATGCCAGAAATTCAAGAGGAACCGATAAGATGGTCGCGATTGCACAAAGCTACAGTTATTCCACTGCATCTGCGCTTCGCGGCACGGTGGGCAATCAAGTGTTGGCTTTGGCGTGCGATACGGCCAGTTCCCAAGATCCAAATCGCAACTTTCTAACCGCGCGGGCGCTTTATCCTGATGTCACAGCGCGATCATTGCGCGCTGTTTCCGAAATTGTGGGATCGCGGTTTTATGTGCCGCCATCCATGCTGGCGCGTATCTTGCGCGAAGCTGACCCCGTTGCGACCGTCAGCCCCGGTGCTGTCCGGTTTGAGGGGTTTTCGGCCTGCTGCAGTGCTTACATTCGTCTGGACCTGGGGGATGCGGCATTGGATGTCAGCCACCGGCAAAACGGCACCACGAATGTCGATTTCGGTGCAGAGTTGCGCGGTGCCCTGGCCACGGTTGCAAAAGATGCGCTGCTTGATCTGGGGATTGGATCGGATGCCGTCGCAGTCGTGCATGACGGCAAAGCGATTGTGGAAAAGAAAGTGCCGCTGCCGCTGCGCTGGATCAAGGGCTTTGCCGAGGTGCAGATCATCATGAGCGGGATGACCCCCGCGTTTCGCCTGTCACGTGTCGCAGCACAGCGGTTTTTGCGGACCCTGCCGCGCAGCAAGGATGATACGCTGCACTGGGTTTCGGTCTTGGGCGGGGTGGCGCGGTTGTCAGCGCGCGAAGGTCCAGGTGCTGTGCCGTTACGTGGCGGGCACCGTTTGCGCGTGCTGGACACGGTGGCCGCGAAGGTGGATGGCCTTGATGTCTTCGTCAACGCCGACACGGGTGCCACGGCCTGGGTGATGGATTTTGGCACGCAGCGTTTGACCCTCGTCTTGAATGTTGATCCTTGGCGCGGGTTTTCGGGGGATGGGGGACTGCTGACCCAACTTGCCACATCTGACGGCGCGGCCACCGCTGCCGTCCGCGCGCAGCTGAATTGGCAAGACAGGATCGACGTGACCGCAATGGCCGAAACGACGGGCCTGCCCCAGCCTGCCGTCCGGTCTGCCCTGGCCGAGCTGGCAGCCATCGGGTTGGTCGGCTTCGATTTGGTCACGAATGCCTATTTTCACAGGGTTCTGCCCTTTGATCTGGAGCGCGTCACATCGCTGAACCCACGGCTGAAGGCGGCGGAAAAACTGCTGGCCAAGGGCGCCGTACAGCTTGTGGATGATGTGGCAGATATTGCAAGCGAAGGCGCCACCCACCGTGTGCAGCGCGATGGCGATGCGTGGCGCTGCACCTGCCCTTGGTACGCCAAAAACGGCCAGCAGCGCGGCCCATGCAAACATGTGCTGGCGGTTGAGATGTTTCTGGAGCAGCACGCATGACCGAAGCCGATTTCATCCAATTCATTTCGACCAACACGGCCGAAACTGTGTTGCAGCACATGGCGAAAACCCCCAAGGCTGACCGGCGCAAACACGCAAAAGCAGTTATGCGGCTGTTCAAGGCCACGGTCTGGGTCTTTCACAAGGAACCGGGCCGGCCCAAGGTCGCGGATGAAGGTGCTGTTGTTATCGCGGTTCTGGCGACGGCGAGTTTGTCGGAGCTGAAAGCGATCAAGCTGTGGCGATTGCCGGAACGCCCGCGCATTGATGAAGTGCTGCGCGCCCTTCAGCCCGACTGGATTGAAGAATGGGTGTTGGATCTGATTGAGGATAATCCGCACAGAATCCAGCGGGTCGCGCTGATTTGGGAAAACGGGCTGTGCCCCCGCCCGACCAGTGACGCGTTCATTATGGGCTATTACGCGCGCGGATTTGTGCGCAGCAACGACGAGATTGATGAGGATGTCTTCTTCTCGCAGGATGTCTGGCGGTTCTTTGAAGTTGAGGGGGGTGGTGAGTTCAGCCTTGCGGCTTGCGATAAATACGTTTCGCCGACATCGACATGGGCGCATCGGTTGTTGACCTATGCGGAGGCTGGCAAGCTGGATCGCGGGCGGTTGCTGGATGCCGCGCTTGATGCGCTAGACCGCGACTTTGGCCAATTTGTTGCGGGGTGGTATTCCCGCTTTCACACCTCCCTTAAACCCACGCCAGAGGAAATAGCAGTGAGGGTGCCACGGTATCTGAGGCTGTTATCATCGGCCGTTCCGCCAACCGTTTCATTTGCGATAAAGGCGGTGCAAGCCGCCGAAAAGGCGCAAGCTGTTGCACCCGCGGCGTTGCTTGACGCGCTGGAGCCGACCTTGCAGGCCCGCGCGAAAGGCACCGTGACGGCAGGTTTGCGGCTGCTGGCGAGCGGGGCAAAGCGCGACCCTTCACTGTCCATAAGGGCCGCACAGATCGCGACATTGGCATTGGTCAATGAGGATGCAGGTTTGCAGGACAAGGCCTTGGATTTGATCGAAAAACTGGGCGGTGCAGAGGATCCTGCCGTGCGGTCAGCAGTGGCAGAGTATGTGCCGCTGGCAGCCCCGTCGGTTCAGGCAAGGATGGCCGCGTTGTCCGGCGTGCAGCGGGGCAAGACCGACGATGTGATGCCAATCAGGCAGCCAGCGGAGGCCACAGCCATTGCGCCCGTCGCAGATGCCGATGAAGCGCGGGCAGTTTTCCTGTCGGTCTTGGAAAATCGCCGTGATCCTTTCGCCATCGAACGGGCGATGGATGGTGTTGCACTGTTTGGCGCAGCACTTCGTACGGACGCCAAAGCCTTGTCACCGCTCAAGAAACGGGCGCGACAGCTATTTAACACCCCCAATGATAGCGTGGTGCGGCTGGCGATGGCGGTTACTGGCTGTGATCTTGCGGACGGCACCCAACAACACACGTTATGGCAGGAGCTGGACAAAGATTCATCACATTCGATGCTGTCATCCGGATCGTTCGGGCGGCTATTGGTGGATCGGAACGCAGAGATCCTCGCGCGGGTCATGGATGGCCATGCGATGCCGATGCTGTCGATGCCATCCGACACGTCCGGCTGCATCGCCGCCGGTGATCTGGTATCCCGGCTGGCGGTCTATCGTGACAATGGGGTGGCGCCGGGGCCTGTTGATCTACAGCTCGCTTTGGTTCGGCTTGCCCACGGAAATCGGAAAGAGGCGCTGGCGAACCTTTCCGATCAGACCGAGGCCGAACGCGCGGTGATGTATGCGTTGGGTGCCGACGTAACACCCGGCAATGATCCGCCCCTTTGGGCGGCGGCGTGGGCAGCGCGACAGCCTGCGGAGGCCGACAGCCGGATCGCCGCCCTGTTCAAACCCAATCTGCCCGATTGCGGTATCCCTGCGCAGGTGTCGTTGAAGGCATGGCGGCAGGATTCTGACAGTGGGCCATATTACTGGCCGCGCATCGCTATCCCGGTTGTGAACGTCGATGGTGCTGACACTGCTGCGGCCCTTCCTGCGATATTCTATCCGCGCGACACCAATTACTATTTCAGCGGTCGGCATTGCGGTGTGGTTTTCGAAGATGTCGCATGGGCGTCGCTGGTGCGTCCGGGATGGCAAGAACCGTTTTTCCGTCAGGCCATATTGGCGCTGGAAACTGATGAAAAACTTTCGGATCATTACTGCCTTGGTTTTCTTGAGCCGTTCTTTCGACCGGGGATCACGGTTGGCCCGCTTGGCCACGCGACGCTGGTTTACTATTTGGCATCACTGGACAAATCTGTCACCGCACTTACGTCGGATGCGATTGCGGAATTGGCATTGATAGGCAAGCTGGATGTTGGATCGTTTTCGGATGTGCTCAAACAATTTCTGATGATTGATGCGCTTCCGACAGGACGTTGGACCAAGGGGCTTGCCGCCGTTGCACAGGCTGGCGCGGGTGATTTCAGCCGTCAGGTCATTTTGGAAGCGTTGGGCTTTTCGCCTGACAAAACTCCGCGGGACATGGGCGGGATGCTGGAATTGCTTTACGAACTTCACATATCCAGCAACACCGTGCCGGACCGTCCGGAAACGCTGGCCTGTTTGAAGACGATGCCCGGCGGCGGGAAAGTGGCAAAGTTTGCAGGCAAGCTGATAAAAATGGCCGGTCAAACCTGAAGAAGATGCAAAATACAGATGATGGCACGCATTTCGCGCCCCTTGCTCACGCTGTTCTATGGCAAAATGAAACGTGCCCATTGGCCATCGGGGCGTTCGCGGTGGGTGAAAATATAGGGTACAGCGTTCCAGCACAGCATTTCGTCGTCGAAACTGTCCAACACCCATGTTCCGGCAGATGTTTCAACCAACAAGACGGCATGAGGAAAAAACTGCGTCTCGTGAAATGCAATTGCCATTGTCAGTGATGCGCTTGGCAGCCCGTTTTCAACAAGCAGGCGCCGTTTTTCCAATGCGAAGTCTTCGCAATCACCCTGACAGTTGCTGGGATAGTCCCAGACGTCATCAAGCCCGTTGACATCCCAGTCCGACACTGTCGTGTTCTCTTGATTGACCTGCGTGTTGATACGGCCGATTTTCAAATGGGTTTGTGTCGACCACGCTAAACTGGATGCACCTTCAAGATCGCAGGCCCCGTCATAGGTTGCGCAGAATTCGCGATATTTCTCGGGCGCGGCATCAATGCCTTCGACCGGTAACTGCATTGAAATACATTCAGGCGCCGCCTGAGAACCGGCCGCTGCGACGAGCAACCCGACCAATATGGGAAACCCGATATTCGCTAAACCAACCGAGCGCATGATCCAAGTATAGCACATGTCCCAAAGCGCGTGACACCCTGCCCGGTTTTGCCTATAGTTTGCATCATAAGAGGCGGCAAACGTCTCCACACAGGCACATAAGGCGGAAAAAATCATGAGCAGTTTCTCAAGGCGCGGCTTTGCGCTTGGTGCATTTGCATCCACAACATTGGCAGCATGTGGCAATGGCATTGGCGGCGCAGGCCCCGCGACCATTGATGCGCGGGTCGATAGCACCCTGAATTTTATGGATACGACCTATCCCGGCACCCGCGATCTTGTTGATCGGGCGGCGGGTATGTTGGTCATGCCACTGGTCACCGAAGTGGGGCTTGGCCTTGGCGGTTCGTATGGGCGCGGTGCGTTGCGGGTTGGGCCATCGACGGTTGATTACTACTCTGCCGCCTCTGGCAGCGCGGGTTTGCAGATCGGGGCGCAGCAATACAGCCATGTCCTGTTTTTCATGACGCAAGAAGCGTTGCTGGATTTCCGGCAGTCCCCCGGTTGGGCCGCCGGCGCCGATGTCGAATATGCGATCAGCGATCAGGGTCAGATGCTGCGCGCCGAAACCACGACATCACTTTCGCCAGTGATTGCAGTTATCTTTGCGCAGACCGGGTTGCGCTTGGGCGCGACGCTGGAAGGGACGAAATACACGCGGATCATTCCCTGATCACAGACGCGCGTTTGCGACAAAAAATGTCGCGGGGTGGCTGGGCAACGTGCAAACCCCGCGTCATGCTGACCGCATAGCAATGCGGAGACACCCAGATGAAAACGACAACGCGCGTGGCGGTTATTGGCGGCGGTGTCGTCGGCTGTTCGGTTCTTTATCACCTGACAAAGCTGGGCTGGTCAGATGTGATGTTGATCGAACGGTCAGAGCTGACATCGGGGTCCACATGGCACGCCGCAGGCGGGTTTCACACGCTAAATGGTGATACCAATATGGCGGCCCTTCAGGGCTATACCATTAAACTTTACAAGGAATTAGAAGAGCTTACGGGCATGTCTTGCGGCCTGCATCATTCCGGCGGCTTGACCCTGGCGGACAATCAGGACCGGTTCGATATGCTGGTCGCTGAGCGGGCCAAACACCGCTACATGGGGTTGGAGACAGAGATTGTCGGTCCTGACGATATCGCCAAGATCGCCCCGATCACCAATACCAAAGGTATCGTTGGTGCGCTTTATGACCCGCTTGACGGGCATCTTGATCCTTCGGGCACCACACATGCCTACGCCAAGGCAGCCCGGATGGGTGGTGCGGCGATCGAAACGCATTGCAAGGTCACTGAGACGAACCAGCGCGCCGATGGCACGTGGGATGTCGTGACCGACAAGGGTACGATCCATGCTGAACATGTGGTCAATGCGGGCGGTCTTTGGGCGCGAGAAGTGGGGGCCATGGCTGGCATCTATACGCCCCTGCATCCAATGGAGCACCAGTATATCGTCACCGATGATATCCCCGAAATCTACAACCGCGACAGCGAGCATCCGCATGTGATCGACCCGGGCGGCGAAAGTTATCTGCGCCAAGAAGGGCGCGGGCTGTGTATCGGGTTCTATGAAAAGCCCTGTAAACCATGGGCCGTTGATGGGACGCCTTGGGATTTTGGCCATGAATTGCTGCCTGATGATTTCGACAAGATCGAGGATTCAATCGCATTCGCCTATGACCGTTTCCCGGTGCTGGCGACTGCCGGGGTCAAATCCGTGATCCACGGCCCGTTCACATTCGCCCCCGATGGTAATCCGCTTGTCGGGCCGGTTCCCGGTCATCAGAATTACTGGTCGGCCTGCGGTGTGATGGCCGGGTTCAGCCAGGGTGGCGGCGTCGGTCTGATGTTGGCGCAATGGATGATCGAAGGGGAATGCGAACGCGACGTCACCGCACTTGATGTGGCGCGTTACGGCAAATGGATCACGCCCGGCTACACGCGACCGAAGGTGATTGAGAATTACCAAAACCGCTTTTCCGTCAGTTACCCCAACGAAGAATTGCCTGCCGCCCGTCCGCATCGCACCACGCCGATGTATGATGTCTTCAGCGATCTGGGCGCGGTTTGGGGCCATCAATTCGGGCTGGAGGTGGTCAACTATTTCGCCAAAGACGGCGACCCGGGTTATGAAACCCCGACCTTTCGCCGGTCTGATGCGTGGAACGCCACCCGACGCGAGGTGCAGGCCCTGCGCAGCGGTGTCGGCATCAACGAAGTCCAGAATTTCGGCAAGTTCAGTGTCACCGGGACTGGTGCGCGCGCGTGGCTCGACCGGATCATGGCCGGCCGTATCCCGCGGCCGGGGCGCATGTCACTCAGCCCGATGTTATCACCCAAGGGGCGGCTTTGGGGCGATTTCACCGTCTCCTGTTTGTCAGAGACTGAATTCCAGCTGACCGCGAGCTATGGCGCACAGGAGATTCATCATCGCTGGTTCCTGCAAAACGCACATGATGATTGTCATGTCGAAAACATTTCGAACCAGCGTACCGGTTTTCAGATCGCAGGGCCCAAGGCGCGTGACCTGCTATCGTGTTGCACACGCGACGACGTGGCGGGCATGAAATTCCTCGACGTGCGCCGCATGACGATTGGGCAGGTCAGCTGCATTGTGCAGCGCGTCAGCTATACCGGTGATTTGGGGTTCGAGATTTTCTGCGACCCGATGGACCAGCGCCAATTGTGGTGGACGCTTTGGACCGCTGGCCAACCGATGGGCATCACACCGTTTGGGATGCGGGCGATGATGTCGCTGCGTCTTGATCGGTTCTTTGGCTCTTGGCTGTCGGAGTATTCGCCCGATTACACGGCGGCCGAGACGGGTATGGACCGTTTCATCAGCTTCAAGAAAAACACTGATTTCATCGGGCGCGCGGCGGCAGAGGCGGAGCGGGCGACGCCCCCTGCCCGCACGCTTGTCAGTTTCGAAGTCGATGCGGATGACGCCGATGTCGTCGCCTACGAACCTGTCTTTATCAATGACGAAGTCGTCGGTTTCTGTACCTCCGGCGGCTATTCGCACCATGCCGACAAATCCATCGCCATGGCCCTGATTCCCCGTGCACAGGCCACCGATGATCTGGTGGCCGAGATCGAGATCATGGGACAGAGTCGTAAGGCCACACGGGTGACGACCCATCTGTTCGACCCGGACGGTACGGCGATGCGCGGATGATCCCCATCCTGGTCCTTGCCGCCGGATCATCCCGCCGGATGCGTGGCGGGGATAAACTGCTTGAGACCGTCGCAGGCGAGCCATTGCTGCGCAAACAAGCCCGCATCGCGCTGGCCACTGGACATCCGGTATTTGTCGCCTTGCCCGATAAGGCCCACCCGCGCCAGCAGGCGATCGCTGGCCTGAACGTCACGGCATTGGCAGTGCCAGAGGCCGCAGAAGGCATGTCAGGCACCATGCGCGGCGCGGTTGCACAATTGCCTGACGCGCCGGCTTTCATGATGATCCTTGGTGATCTTGTTGGGCTGGAAACCGGCGATCTGATGGCAGTATTTGCGGCCCGCGACACCCATCCGGATCACTTGATCTGGCGCGGCGCAACAACCGCTGGCAAGCCGGGTCATCCGGTTATCTTTGATGGCAGTCTGCGACCCAAATTCGCAGAGCTTCGGGGCGATGGCGGCGGGGAGGCGTTGGTGAACCCGTTACGCCAGCGTACGCATCTGACGCCGCTGCCGGACAACCGGGCACGGCTTGATCTGGACACACCCGAAGACTGGGCCGCGTGGCGTAAGGGCCAAACCTGAAGCGTTTCGACTTAAGGGATCAAATAGCCGGATGGGGCAGAATGCGACGCGAAGGCCTAAGCTGCCTTTCATGCGCAACGCAGCGAAGGTGTTGAGAGAGCCCAAAGTGCGTGGTACTGCGTGGTGCCCGAAGGGCAGCGACGCGCAGAAAGCGGACTTTGCAAAGTCTGGTGGATTGCCTATGCCAAGAGCCAGATACTCTAAACATCGCTGCGGCGCGGCTTTCCGAAAGCTGCCGTTCGTACGGTACGCAGCATTTGAAGCGCATCGAGGTCGGTAGTGCGGACGTTCCAGACATTCGTTGCTGCTTCCGCAAAGTCCGTTTCAGGGTTTTCGGCACTTTTCTCGTGAAACAGTAAACCCCGAGGTATGTGCCGACGCGCAGCTATCATTTTCGCTGGAAAACGGGCGGGAAAAACTGACGAATACAAATTGACAACCAAGCGGTTAGCACCCCCGGCCGGTCCCGAAACTGTTTTGGAGGGAGCCATGAATGCCTCTCAGTCCTCATCACTTTCAGGCTGATAAACCGCAACTTTCACATCGACGGTCGTGCCTAGGTCTGCCGCTGACTTAAGATGGATTTTCGCGTCGTTGGCATCCGCAAGCATCTTGGCAATTGACAGACCGATGCCCGTGCCCCGCCGATCAAGTGTTCGCGCACTATCGCCACGAGAAAACGGATCGAATGCGAGCGCCAGATCATCTTCCGACATTCCCGGGCCCTGATCCGAAATGGTGATGGTCGCCAATGCGCCATCGCAGGTCAGCGTCACCGTGCAGGAGCCCGCAAACTTAACCGCGTTATCAATCACGTTGGTCATGACGCGCCGAAACGCCGCTTGCTCAAAAATAACCTGCACATCCTCAAATGCGATTGGTTCCATAACCGCCGCATCGTATTCGCCGACAATCTGTGCCATTTCTTCGCTGATATAGAAAATATCTTTTGGGCGTTCGCTTTGGTGGCCGCGCGCCAACATCAGGCAATTCTCCAGCACCTGATCCATCGTTTCTATATCACGATCCAAAGACAGGCGGGTTTCGTCTGGCAGGATGTCGATTTTCAGCTTCATGCGCGCAAGATACGTTCTTAGGTCATGCCCCAAGGCACCCAGCATGACCGAGCGACCCGTCAGAAGTGTATTGATCTGTCTTTGCATGGCATTGAAGTCATCCGTCAATTCGCGCACTTCCTGCGCACCCGCGGGCATCACATCGACCGGGATACCTTCGGCGCCGAACCCGCGCATAGCAGCAGCAAGATCGCGCAAGGGGCGGGTTTCCCGTCCGATGGCAAATAACATGACCAAGGCACCAAAGACCGCAACAACGCCGGCATAAAAACCGATGGGCAGTTGAAAGACTTTGGTCAGCAGATCATCGCGGGTTTCGATCACCAATGTACCGCCGCTGCGCAACTCAACCGCGATCCGTGCAGGATAGGTGCTGAAAACGGATCTGTCGCCGACGCCCAGACTTGCAGGCTCGACGTCGCTGGGTAACGCGATAAAAGCCGCAGATTTCCGTCCGTCGAACTGCGCAACATATTCGTCCAGTATGGCTTCGATACCCGGCAGACGCACCTCTTCCGCCAAAAAGACATCTGCCGCGTCATCACTCACGAAAACCCGCAGATCGTCGTTGTTCAACGCAACCAGCAAACGGTCCGGATCATCTGTTTCTTCGAAAAGCGTCACCATTGCCAGCACGCGTTCCGGCAACGGAAATCTGTATTCAGCAGAGCCTGCCAGTTCTTGGGAATTGCGATAGCTCCAGACAAACATCAACTGGACGACAAAAAGACCGACCGTCAGAATAGCCGCCAACCGCGCAAAAAGGCTCCAACGGCGTCTCATACAGGGCGTACATCTGCCGTGAAAATATACCCGGCATTGCGAACGGTTTTGATGATTGATGACCGGTGGGGCGTGTCGCCCAGCTTGGCGCGCAGGCGGCTGATCTGCACATCAACTGTCCGATCAAAGCTATCGGTATTACGGTTCTGGCTTTCATCCATAAGTAAGTCGCGGCTTAAGACGCGGCCGGGATGATCAAGGAAGACTTTCAAAAGGGCGAATTCGCCCGAAGTCATTGTCACTTCGTCGCCGTTCTTTGTGACTTGCATACTGTTCAGATCGGCAACGAAACCATCAAAGGCAACACAGCGCTGGGTCAGCTTAGGGGCTGTATCCGAACGGCGCAGGATCGCACGGATGCGGGCGATCAGTTCTCGGGGATTGAAGGGCTTCGTCAGGTAATCATCCGCGCCCACCTCAAGCCCGATAATCTTGTCGATATCGTCCGATTTCGCGGTCAACATCAGTATCGGGGTCTGGCGCGTGGCACGTAGACGGCGACAAATTGACAGGCCATCTTCGCCGGGAAGCATCAGATCAAGCAATATCAGGTCGATTGTCTCCGAACGAAGCAAGCGGTCCAGTTCCCGACCATCGTGCGCCAGATATGCGTCAAAGCCTTCACGGATCAGAAGGTCGCGTGTCAGCGGCCCCAACTCAGGATCATCTTCCACAATGCCGATTTTTTTACCCGTACTCATGACAGCATGCTTACAAGCCTTGGACCGGCAATCAAACAACCTTCCCCGCCGTTTACAAAATGTCACAATCTGTAAAACGCCGGACATCTTCCAGCAAAGTCAGGTCGATACGTCGATGTCATGGCAGCTTTGCCATCCATCACATGAGGCACCAAATGAAACACTCTTTTCTTACATTCTCAGCCAGTCTGCTGATCACATTGGCGCCGCTTGCGGCATCCGCAGAGACGTCATCTGAACGGACGGTCGTTGGCCCAAGAGGAAACACCGTCAACGTCGAACGCAGCACGACGCGCACCGACGGAGGCTCCAGCACGGTGGTAGAGCGATCGGCAAACAATCGGACAGGAAACAACCGTCAGATCAATCGCATCTATGATCCGGCAACCGGAACATACACCCGGCAAGTCACCGGAACGACCGCGAATGGCGGAACCTGGACAAGTGAAAGAAGCACCGTTTGCGTCGACGGGTCCTGTTACCGCGATGGCGTTTATGTGGGGCCTGCAGGCAACACATCGGTCATGTCCGGCACCGCAACCCGCATCGCACCCGGTGCAGTGGAAGGGACCGTGACGCGCACGGGCCCACAAGGCCGTAGCGTCACAACCCAACGCGTCTGGCGTCGCATAAGAGGCAATAACTGATCCGCGCTTGGGTGAAGGTGGCGGCGCTTGCAGAACCGGTGTTTGCAAGCGCCGTCGTTCAGGCACCTCCTATCGCCCGGTGGGGACTTGCAAAGGGTGCGCGGACGATCCCGGCAGAAAGTCAGTCTCGACCAACAATCAGAATGGCTGATGGCTGCCCACGCGCCATGCGTTGGCTTAGCGGCAAAAACTGAGCGGGTGTAATGGGAAACTAAACTCATAGAAGAATGGAAAATAAGAATGAAACCTATCATCTATTTGATGGCCTGCTTGGCAAGCTGGTCTTTCGCATCAGCAAGCTATGCTGAGATTGCAGGAATTGTCCGGACCGATGGGGGCATCAGGCTGTTGTCGCAGGCACCAAGAAGCGTTGATCTTGGCGCATTGGAAAGCGACACCGAGATATTCGTCTTCGCAGAAAGACAGGGACATGTGCTGCGCCGCGACATGCCAGTCGATATTTCAGCACCGGGGGATTACAGCAATGCACGGCGGCCAAGGGATACGCGTGACTGGAACATCTTGAGCCCTGGATACATTCCACGTGGCACCAAAGTGGACTCATATTATTTCCACTTTGACAACGAAACCTACAACGCGACGTTCACAATGAGGAAATACCTTAACTGCGTGGATCAGATTGGCACTTGGGGAGAGGTGACATTCGCCCGTCCCGTTCTTGGCATTGCGATGCGTGCCTATCGCGGATCCGAAGATCACCTGGGCATATCAAATCGTGAGCTGGGACTCAGAAACGTCACATACTGCCCCCATAATTTCCGCCATTTTCCTGGCGTGAACATCGCGGACGGGTGCGGCTCGGACCACTTCATCCTAAGTGAAGACAGACGCACACTATGGGTGAGAAACGTCACCGATGTGCATCACGACAATTATCGCGTGATCGTGCAGTCTGAATAATCGGCTGTCCGATCCATTCGTATAAAATGTCAATCCGAACAGCCACAGGCATCGTGGCCTCCGGGGAAATCTGCACTGCGCGGCTGATCATACAGCACGGACATTCATGTGTTGCGCAGCATCGGTCAGTCTTGGCTCACAGCAGTCAACTGACAGTTTTGGTCGGGCTTTCTCGGACTGAATGGCGGCTTTCTAGTTTCATGTTGGTCGTTTGTGCGCCTGCAGCAAAAGCCCAACTTTCTGCAGTTGAGATCCAAAGCCATGTCCGGTTTGGGCTGACAGCAGCCATTGTCTGAGAGTTCACGCACGGTTGGTTTGTTCCGCGACTCGCTTGTTCGTACAGGGTCCTGCGAACGGCAAATGTGCCGATTAGGCGGCGGATCTGATAAGCTCTCCGTACCAGTGATATGATACATGCAATCAGCAGGTCTTGTTCGGTTTATGCAAGGCGGTGGACCGTAACGTAGAATCATCCTTTTACGGACAGCCTTCACCGCAGGATTTTGCCCGGCCCAGCATCAGGCCCCATAGTATTCAATCACTTCAACAGCAAAGACGTCTCGTGGCGTTTCAACGATTTGCGGGCCGACCGGTACTGTTTCAGGCCTTCCTTTGTCGCAAGCTCTGGGAACAGCTCAAACAGCTCTTTGCGCTGTTCATGATCCACGCCTTTCAGTGAATAATCACCCGGCTGAAACGTTTCCGTCCATGCGCCGTCAGACAGGACGATTTCGTGGTTTTGACACATGAAATGCACATAGGTGATCTGCGGCACCTTGACTGTCGCGACCCCTTTCATCTTGGTCATGTGCTTGGCTGCGATCAGTACTTCGCTTTCTTCAAAGTAAAGCTGCGCCATCTCGGACACGATCAAAACACGGTGGTTCGGCGACACCAGCATATTGCGCTCCGGCAACCCATTTCCAAGCGCGCCTGCCCGGATGAGAACCGGGCGCAATGTGGGTGACAGTTGCAGATCCCCATCTGACATCACCTTATGACCGGCCCAGGTTATGTGCTGGATCCCGTTATCGCGCGTCAAAACCCGATCACCGATCTCGAGCGTCTCAGCAGCCTTTTCGCCGCGCGGCGTGGCGATCCTGGTGCCGGGTGTGAAGCAGGGAATGACATTCTCGATCTCGGAGAATGTCATGGTCGTGCCATCAAGGAAGGTTACGGTTCCCGCTTCGCCGCCGGGCGTGTCATAAGAGACAAAATCAACATTCGACCCTGTCAGGTCGAGGATGTCGACATCGCTGTCGTCATCATCTTCGCCACCGACAACCGTATCGCCTGCGGTTCCCCCCAGAAACGTATCGGACCCGGCACCGCCAAACAGATTGTCGGCCCCTGCCCCACCTGTGATTGTGTCATCATCCGCGCCGCCGCTGATGTTATCGGCACCCTGTTGGCCGAAAATTATATCATTGCCATCGCCGCCCAGGATCGTGTCATCATTGCCGGACGGATCGCTTTCAAGTGCGAAATCCAGGTTATCAATCGCACCAGAGCCCGACAGCTCTACCTCCACCTGTGACACGCCAGAGGTGTTGATTGCCTGTGTTATCAAAGCGTTATTGGCGCCAGGCGGTACATTGATGGTATTCAGAATATGGCCGCCTGCATCGTAGAGACGGATGGTCGTACCTGCACCCTGATCGATGAAATCAAGGCTGTTGATTGTTGCCGGGCCCGTGAAATCAAAAATGAACGTGCCGCCGCCCGCATTATCATCCGGATCGGAGCTATCGCCGTCTTCGGACAAGATCAGGATATTGCCGTTCATGGGCGTCGCCAGATCGAAGTCGTCGCCTGTGGGGTTTGCGCTATCGAAGACCATGACAGGATGCGCCGGGTCCGCGCTAGTGATCCGCACACCGCTATCCACAAACTGATCAGTTACAAGATCACCCGCGCTAAGCGCATTGAAATCCAGTGTTGTCCCGGTAATCGGGCCATCCCCATAGATTGTGTCGTGACCATCCCCGCCATCAATGGTGTCGTTGTCGCCACCACCGATGATCAGATCATCGCCTGCCTGACCAAACAGGATGTCATCACCCGCGCCACCATCGATCACATCGTCGTTGTCTGTCGCCGTGTTCGTCAGTGTAAAGTCGAGGTTATCGACACCACCCGTTGCACCGGCACCAATAAACGCGACCTCCATGGATGCCACGCCCGCCACATTGATCGCTTGGGTAAAGACCGTATTGTTGTCCCCATCCGGTACGGTGATCGTTGAAATCAAATTGCCGTCTTCGTCAAAGAGACGGATTTCAGCCCCTTTCACGGCAGCAATGAAATCAAGACTGTTCACCGTTGATGGACCGGCAAATTCAAACAGCATCGTGCCGCCGTTGAAATTGTCGTCGGGGTCGCCGCTATCGCGATCCTCTGACAGGATCAGGATGTTCCCATTGGTGGCCGTCGCAAGATCGCCGTCCTGCCCGGTGGGGTTATCGGTGTCAAAAACCATAACAGGGTGATCTTCATCCAGACTGGAAATCCGGACCCCGCTTTCAATGAACTGTTCATTGACCAGATCACCGGCAGATAATGCATTGAAATCCAATGGGCCATCATGGGTCGGGTTGTCACCGTAAACGACATCATCCCCGGTCCCGCCTTGCAGGTCATCGGCGCCCGCGCCGCCAAAGATAACATCGTCGCCTGCGCCTGCACGCACCGTGTCATCGCCACTGCCGGCCAAAACAACATCGTCTTGCGGGGCGGCACCCGGCAGTAGCGCATCGCCGTTGTCAATGCGGTCGCCTTCGGGATCATCAAGATAGGCGGTATCGATGATATCATCACCAGAGCCGCCTTCGACATAGCCATCGCCCGCCGTGTCTGTCGCCTCAAACGTGATATCGCTGACACCGACAACGCCGCTGTAGGATGATCCATCGCCATTGGCATAGATCAGCTCCAGACTGACGATAGGGCCTGCAATATCAACGGTGACGCTATCAGGCGCGCCCGCCCCTTCAACCCCGGGCGAGACATTCCCCCCTGATCCCAGAACATTGTTGTCCGCACCGCCCACCTCATGATGCGCCGCAAGATGGGAAAAGGTCACCGGCACCTGATGCCCGGCTGCATTCAAGGCAATAACGGTGATTTCATCGTCCCAATGGCCTGCATCCACGTCGAGCAGCTCGAAATTCAGGTTTTCAACCGCCGCGTCGAAATTGATGATCACTGAAATCGGTTCGGTAACGCCCTGGCCTCGCAGCACGTCATGCTCACCCCCGACATTATTGACGGTCCATTGATCATCACAGATATTTTGCGGTGTCGAAATTGCGACATCAATATCGCTGTCACCGTTCGACAAGCTGTTGTTTCCGTCAATCTGCAGCGCCGACCAGTCCAGCGTGAAAGAGGTCATCGTTGTTCAACCCTATCATTGCGGTGCAACCACACCGTTGAAAAACCCGCCAGCCGCATTTTATTGCCGACACTCATTAAAAGCCGAGGGGGACAAAATAACCCAAGACTTAACGCTTTCATCCTAAATCGCGCTTAACGCAACAAAGGAGCCATGAACCGCACATTCAACCGGATGCTCGTCAATACAATCAGAGCGTTGACGTATGGTCACTGGCGTCGCGATACCTTCTGGCAAAGAAAACACAATTTGCAAGGGCAAAGCGGCTTTTTGCTTACAAAAATCCATGGTCACTGCTCAACCCTAGGGTGAAACGACCAAATAACGATCAAAAAGGTTAAACTGGTGCCGATGGAGGGACTCGATTTACGATACTGATCAATAAGATACCTCGAAAATGGGGGAAATCTGCGAGAAACGCCTCGTGGTAGTTCACAAAGTCTTACGTCCGTCTCCCCCCACTGAAAGAACTGCTTGCCGATTGGCAGAATCACCAACATCCCTTTTCATCCTCCGATCACAACGTGATTTGAGCTTCTTTCTGAGATCATTGTACTTGGCACGCGTTGTGTTGCGTAGCATTTGAGCTTTTTCAAACTCCACTCTCTCGTCGGGTTGTAGGTAATCATTCCAGGTCACTGAACTAACAAATCGTTTTGCACATTTCGGTCTATTCATTTGTCCGGCTCTCTTTCGCCAAGGCACTTCGCCTTTGGCCAACGCCCCCAACTATACTGATAACACATTGACGGCATTGAAATCCATTCTTAGCACCCAAAAACTGTTTTAGTAGCCTTTCGGCGATAAAAGCCATGCGTGCTGGCCTGACCTAAGCGTCTGCCATCAGATCAACCCAGTCGCCACTTCAGTTCGGCTGATGATCAGCTCGCCAACCTTGGCATGCCACCCTTGCGCGCGGCGGTGTAGGTCAGCCTCACCTCATCGATAACAGCCCAACTGAACAACTCCCGGATATTGGCTTGTAACTTGGCCTCGTGGTGAGCAGTGTCACCGCACCGCCTGCCCCCGGCTAGAGGAGTTCGTGCTATTTTTTCTTGGACAGAAATGCCCGCAACAGGCGCTCCGGCGTCAATTTAATCAGCCAGCGGGTGATGTGTTCTCCGGTGAGGACAAGGACGATCACCACGATGTCTCTGTCCTCGACGGTAATGCCCTCAAACCAGCCTACAACCGGGTCAGTGCCAAAATAGGCAATCAACGCGCCAGCAATCGCGCCGCCAATTGCCCTTTTGGGGTGCCTCGTTGGTGACAGAAGGAACTTGACCAGAAGCGCCAGGGCCATGGCAGCCCAAAAACGCGGTTCTTCACCGAGATACTTCACAGGCCAGACCTGGCCTGTTGACAGGCGCGCGTCTCGGCACGCATGATGCCGTAATCTGCGATAAACATGGCGATCACCGAATTGGCTGGTAACGCCTGCAGCTCATCGGCAGCGGCACTTTGGATCTCGGGCGCATACTCTTTCACAGAACCGCACTCAAAACTGGCCGTCGCGCAGCCTGTTAAGAACAGACCTGCGATCAGTGCGGGTGCGGGCCACCGCGTCACGCATGCGGGCTTGAGCGTCATTGGTTCTCTCACTGTGCTTGATCCTTTCGACCAGTTTGCCGTTGTTGCGCATGGCAAAGACGTAGGCGACGGTCAGCCCGGCCATCACCAGGAATGGCCAGGCCTTGCGTGTCAGCCACACCATCAACGCAGACCACGGGTGTGATCATCCTCGCGCGCGGCTTTGATCACGGCGCTTTGCATTGCGATGTAGAAGGTTGCCGCGAGCGCCACGACAGACAGGCCCGCCGATATGTAGGGCAAGGCATCCGCAAACGGCCCCATCATAGGCACCAGTTCCAGGGCCCCCTGCGTTTCGTTTACGGCCTCCAGCACAACGACACCCACTAATGAACTGGCTGCGGTCACCTGACCCCCACGCTGGCGGCTGACGGCGCGCATGGTGCGGCTCTGGGTCAGATCCTGACGCGGCAGTGTGTCGAAGTAAGCCGCAGCCCCCAACAGATAGGCATGTGCCAGGGCAATCATTTCTTCTTCCGTGTCAGTAGCGGCCTGGCCGATCGGGCTGGATCCAAAGAACGGCTCGCCCAGAACAGCCGGTGCCTTGCCAGATATCAGGGATGCACTGCCACGATCTTTGCCACGCACGGTTTTGACACCACGATCCCGCAGGCCCAACAGATCAACAAATTCGCGCTGGATGAACCCCGCAAGACGCAGCGACAGTGTTGTGCCACTGGACAGGATCTCGCTGCCCGACGCCGCATCGGATTCCGCACCATTGAAGTGCAGCTCGATGGTCGCGTCCGCGCCCCAGTCATCTGTCATGCGGTAGACGCGGGCGAGTTCCGCCTGCAGTCCGCCGCCGACAACCCGCCGGAAGGTGGCCACCACAATTCCGTATTGCGGTGCCAGGGTAGCGATGTGTTGGGCCAGCCGACCATTCCATGAGAATTCACTCTCACCTGTAGCCTTGCGGACAGCACCCTGTTTGCTGGCGTTGTGCCCGACGACAATTGCAAGTTTCATCATTTCTGCCTCTTTGCTCTGCGCGGACATGCCCACGCCAAAAGGCCCCACAGATGGGACCGGATCAGTTGAAATTGGGAGTAAGTTCAGTCTTGTTGTGGTCGAAAGAGCAGACCTTCATGAAGGCTGTCAGTTGTAGTCAATCAGTTCCGTCGCACGTTTAATCATCTGTGATGTAGGTCGCAAAAAGGTAAAGCTGGAACGTCTCACCTGCCGGTGGCAGATCGCTGAATCGCAGCGGGTCGCTCCCATCGGGATTGTTGGAGTTGTGCAAAGCGAGATAGTTGCCGATGGCAGATATGATTCCCCCATTGGTACCAACATCGGCAAAGATGGTCGACGGCAGCACTGTTGCACCTGCGTCCCAATTGACAGGAAACGGCTTGCGAAACGCTGCGCCATTGCCTGCAAATGGTAAGCCGCCGACAAAGACTGCTTGAGCGCCAGCAGGCTTGGTCGTTGCTCCGGCCGGCCCACCAGCTCTCAACCATATGCTCACCTGCCTGCCCGTCCTGACATAGTCTCCCTGGACGCTAACCGCGTCATAGCTGTTGCCCGAACTATCGACCAATGTTGGCGTAAACACCCCGGATGTTTGCTGCGATCCGGCCAATGCCCCCCGCGTCGGGATCTCATCTGGTCCAACGCTAAGATCAGGATTGGCATTCACAGCAACACCTTCAACGGCATTGCCTGCTGCATTGATCTTCAGAACCTGGTTGGGGATCGTGGCAAAATCCACATCTGCCAGATTGGCTGCAACGGCATTGAGCGCAACGTTTGATTGCAGCACTTCAAGCGCCGTGCCGAATTCGCGCATCTCGATGACCATCGGCGGCAAGGCCAAGGTGAACGCATAGGCCTTGATGTCGAATTGTTCCTCACTGTCAGACGGTGACGGTGCATCAGGGAGGTCGGTCAAAAGGGGAAGTGGCATTATTTGAGACCCTCTACTGTGATGGTGAATTCCGATTTGTCCGGCAGATCAAGCCGGTGGATGTAGTCAAAGAAGACGCCGTAAACGATCAGTCCTTTGGCCGTGTCCTGGTCGCCGATATAAACCGATGGTTCGGCGTCCAGTTCTTCCATGAGCCGCGTTGTTGCGGCCAAGAGATTGCCCCGCACGATCACTTCAAAGCTGGCACGCAGGGCCGTGGCCCGCTTCACCAGGATCAGATTGAGAAAGATGTCGCGCTCTTTGCGTGATCCCGACAGGATGGTGACATCAGATCCCCACCGGGTTCTGCCAAGCCGCACCTGGCGTCCATAAAGTAGCTGACCAATGCCCGCGCCACCTTGGGCCGCTGTGACCGTAATTGTGTAGGTCGCGCCAATGCCAAAGAACGGCAGGTCCAGAAACACAGCCGTCGGGTCCTTATCAAAGCCACCAAAAAAATAGGTGTACCAGCCGCGCAACTGGCGACGGGTGCGCAGGTTGCGCGTGAACACTTGTGTCTCACCACCCCCCGCAACTTCCAGCTCCACCGTATCGCCGGTCATGCCAAAGACAGCGACAGCTGTGACGAGCGATGTCGCCACCAAAGTGTAACTCACAGCCCCAGGCGCGGTGGCCGGGCTGCGGATCTGCTTGTCGAAGGCACGCCAGCGATTGGTTGAGCTGATGCGTATCCAATTTGTGCCGTTGTCTGTGATCGGATCGTTGCCGGTATTGGCCGCAGACACACTTTGGTAAAGCGACTGGACGGATGTGACCTGCACCACGTCATCAACGGCATAGGCCGTGGCCGGGTTGAACTCCGGTTCATCCTGCTCCGGGATTGACGCAGCGACGAGCGTGTCATCGGTGATCGCAATGGGGCGGATCACCTGCATTATGTAGCCCTCTCTTGTGGCAGCCCATCGATGTCCCAGCGTTGGAAGTACCGTACCAGGTCACGCAACGATCTCGAGCTGTCCATGACGGGATCAACGCCATTACCGGTTTCGGTCAGACGCACCAGATCATTGGGACTGACGACACCACCACCAGACTGCAGGAACGACACGTTGGCACCGCGGTTAATCGCGGCCTGGGCAAGGCGCTGCTCAACCAGTGTGGTAAAGATGTTGCCGCCGTAGAAGCCTGCCAGCGCCTGTGTTGCGGCTTGTGCCGTGCCATAGACAGCCGCAAAGGCGTCAGACACCTTCAGCAGTTCAACATAGGCTTTGCGACCTTGCTTGGTTGTCAGATCAAAGCCTTCGACCAACTCACGGAACCCGGCTGCGGTTTGTGGCACTTCCAGGCCAAGCTTGTCAAAAGTCTCGGTGATGTCTTCGATCACCAGCGCGCGCTTTTCCGTCGCGCTAAAGAAGTTCTCAAAGTAGCCCTGCGTCAGATCGGTGAACGCTTTTGCACCACCGGCCAGTTTCTTGAGATCACGTGCGGCGCGCTGCAAATCCTTGCCCGCAAAGCTGCGTCGTATGTTCTCTGACAGGCCAGTAACGCCATTGAGAACGCCTCTAAACAGCCCGCTAAAACTGCCCATGAGTTTGCGCGCAAACGACTTACTTGCATCCGCCGTACTCCCCAAGGATTGATTGGTCAGTGCCAGACCGGCCTGGATCGCTTTCAAATCTTTCTTGCTGATGATTGGCTTCTTTTTACCAAAGAGACCGCCAAACAATTTTCCGACGATACCAAATTCAGATCCGAACAGTGCTTTGTTTACAGCCGCGCCAACAGCGAGCCATGGTGCTGCCGCAACAACAGCCCCCCCAATGCCGCCCAGAGAAAGACCTGCAGTTGCCGCACCCGTTGATGCGGTTGCACCACCGCCCCCGAGACCGAGCAGCGCCCCCAAACCTCCAGCACTGCCACCACCCAAACCAAGAAGAGAACCCAATCCCCCGGCAGCACCGCCGCCGACGGCCCCCGCACCACCCAGGCCGAGCGAGATCATGATCCGGTTTTTGGCGGCGGTTGCGATCAGGCTTGCGATGAGCTGCTTGAATGAGCCTTTGACCTGGTCGACAAACCCTTTGAAGTCTTTGAACCCGCGTGCAGTAAAATCGCCAAAGGCCTGGCTGACGCCATCGATGCCGGACGTCAGCGGACCACTCAAAGCATCAGCGGTTCTGGTTGCGGAGCGTCCAATCCCGCCCACTGCGTCCGCCGCCTTCTCGGCTGCCGTTGCAGCGTCATCCAGGCGCGGTTTGATTGTCGTCGCTGCTGCGGTTTCACTTTGGATTGTTTCAATCTGTTCGCGGATCCGCGCGAGGCGCGCAGCAGACGCCGCAGCCTGCGGGTCAAAACGTGGGTCACGCGGATCAAACACCACTGTTGCGGATTGCGCCTGGGCCGCTTCACCCACCAGGCCCATAATCTGCATCGCCCGGCTGAGCGAGATCTCCAGCTCTTTCGCCAATTGCTGGGCACCAAGCACCGATTGCGAGAAGCTGATGCCACCCACCGTATCGTGCAACCGACCACCCAGCTCAACCGCCGTGATGGTTTCGCCGCCAAAACTGACAATGTCGTCTTTGGCCGCTGCAATGGCAATCCTCACCCGCTCAACTTCAGCAGCTGCGGCTTCATATTCGGGCGTTATGCCGCCTGCCCCGTTCACCAACTCCGCCTGCAAGGCCAGGGCCCGCGCCAGATCCGCCTCCATCAGCTCCAGGAGCTGTGTGTCACGCGCGACGTTTTCGCCAAACTGGTTGGCGGCCACGCTGGCCTGGAAGTTCTCAAGCCGGGCCGTCGCATCCGCGACTTGCTGTGCCACGTCACGATAGGCCGCTGTCGATTTAAAAAGCGCGATGTTGTCCTCGCGCGTCGCATCGACATTTGCCAGCGTTGCCTCTGCCTGCTGCAGCTTCGCTTGAGCCGCCTCCAGTGACATGCGTGTGCCAGGAGCCATCGCCACCGTCAGCAACTGCACCTGTCGGATCTCATCGGCCATCGCCAACGTCGCGCTGTCGATCGCCATCTGCGTGCTGCGCGCCGCCCCATCAAGCCCGGTCAGTTTGGCCGCAAGAATCCCTGCCCCAATGACCAACACCCCGATGCCTGTACTCGCAAGCGCGGCCCGCATCTGCACCAGGCTGAAGGTCACGCCAGTGGCAGCGATCCGCATGCCCGCGAAGGCCGCCACATACCGCACCCCAAACACCACGACGCCTGTTCCAGCGATCGAGACCAACGTCCCGATATTCGCCCCAAGGCCAGAGATCATTGTGTTCAGCAGACCGCCTTCGCGCAGCGACGCCACAAAGCCGTTCGATACATCCAGGAGTGCTGGTGCCACCGAGATCGCCAGTTGATTGCGGAACGCCTCAAATCCCAGACCGAGACGTGACATGCTATCGTTGGCTGCTTCGACCGTCTTGACGCCAGCAGCATCCAGCTCCAGACCAAACTCCCGGATCTCGTTGCGGGCCGCGCGGATTGCATCGCCACCATCGATGACAAACAAGGACAACTCCGCACTTCTGACGCCCAGGTCCCTGAGGACATCTTGTGTTTGACCCGCAGTTAGGCCCAGTTCTTTGACCCGGTCTGCAATCTTAGCAATGCGCTCATCCGCATCGACGGCCTGCAGCTCACGTGCGGACAAACCCAGCAGATCCAAAGCCTCAGCAGCAGGTCCCCCTTCGCGTGCAGCGGTTGCAAGCTCACGTGTCAGTTTTTGCACTGTTGAAAGTACCACCGACGTGTTCACACCGGCGTCGCCTGCCGCCAATTCCAGTGCCCGCAGCGCGCCCGTTGTGCCGTCGATGGTCCGTGCCGCCTTTGCCTGGCGATCGACATCCCGCAGACCCGAGACCACCGAGGCGGTGAGCGCGGTCCCAAGTGCCACCCCACCGGCGGCTACCAGCCGGAACTGGTTGCGCAGGCGGTTCAGACTTTGCTGCGCTTCGCTGGACCCACGACGAAACTGCGCCGAGTTCATGCTCAGGTTGGCACGCAGTGCGCCGATCACAGCTCCTGTCATCTCGGCTCCTTTCGTTCTTTGGATTTGGCGGCGCGCACCATAAAGAAGGTGCTGATCTCATCATCTGACGCGAAGCGCTTGGGCGCGTCTTGACCCCCAATAAACCTGTCGGCATCCGGCAGGCTTTTGGGATCATGATGTGCAATGGCAGCGAGTTTGGCGGTTGCGTACATCACAGCGCGCTGCTGTGTTGCATGGCGTTTCTCACGCTCCACAACGCCATCCAGCACGTTCATCACCTCGCGCAGGGTCAGCGCCCAGAACAGATCATAGGCCTGTCCCGCCGCCACCCATTCACGCGTGAGATCGTCCCAATCTAGTCCGGGGCGATCTCGGTTTGGGCGTTTCCCACAGCACTCTTGTCACCCGGCTTCTGTTCCGGCTCCGGGAACGCAGCCTGGACAGCCTCAAGGGCGGCACCCATGGCTTTGGGAAAACCCACCTCATCAATGATGGCCCCTGCCTGCTTCAGCGTGATGTCGGCGCTGTCCGACAGGCCTGCATAAATCAAGGCCCGCAGACACCGAAACGAGACGCTGCCCACATCAACGCTGCGCGCAAAGCTCTCAACGGCTGTGAAGTTTTGGCCATAGGTCTCTTCGAACAGGACAATGGCATTGGTCGTGAAGCGCAAGCTATGCTCAGCCTCGCCCACGGTGAGGGTGACGGACCCTTTGTTCTGGCGTGTTTTTTTAGCCATGGTCATGGTCCCGGAGGCGGAGCTGGTGTGAAGTCGATCGGTCCGGTACCGCGCAACGTGACCTCAATGGTCACGGGCGTGGCCGCATCATCCGCATTGGGTGTGATGCTGGCAAAGGCCTGGAACTCGAAGACATCCCCATTGGCGAGTGTGCCGCGATAGAAGATCGGGTCATCGCTGGCCTCATCAGCGGCCCAACCCTGGAAACCAGCGGTGGTGTATCCACAAACAATGCTCACCTCACCAATGTCCTTGAGACCTTTGATGTACTCGCGGAACCGCTCCGGGCTATCGAGACTGGTGACATCTTGATACTCAGTTGCCACCTTCGGCAGGACCAACCCGCGCACACGCGGGACGGTCGAATAGGCCACCCCGTCCGGCGAGCGCTCAAGTGTGCCGCCCCAACCAATGAATTCATCGGGCATCGTTCTTTCCTTTCGATTTTGGGTTGTCGTTCCATGTCACCCGATCAACGGGTGGGCATTGTTAGCTACGTGCTGCCCGTGCGCGGGCCCGCGCGAGTGTCTTTTGGATTTCCGCTGCGAGGTCCTGGCGCATCCGCTCCAGCATCTGGTCCCGATCGGCATCCCAGGCCGGACGAAAGTGCGGCTGTGGACCATGACGCCGGTTGCCGAACTCCTGCTGGACGCCAGCGGGATGAGCCGTGCCCACATACATCACGACATCATCGCGATCGCCGCGCCGCTCGATAGCCGCCTGGCGCTTGGTCAGTTTGGACGTCACGACATAACTTTCGTTCAACGGCTTGTCGCTGCTGTCCGGGTCATTGGGTGCAGTTGCATTCGCCTGGTCAGCAACGGGCTGCGCGGCCCTTTTGAGAACACGGCGCGCTAGAGACTTGCGGGTGGCCGTGCGCTCGATCTCAGCAAGGGCAGCCTCCAGTTCTCGGCCACCTTCAAAGCGCGCTTCAAGCACTGGCCGCACCAAAGTTGACTAGGACATCAACTGACCGGCCAAAGAGCTGCTGTGCATCACCAGGCGACAGACCATCGAGATCGCGCCCGGTTTCCACCGATATGCCGCTGAAGGCGATGCTGCCAACCGTACCGAGATAACCGGACAGCAGGCTCCGAACGGCGCGCTGCACCGCAACGGCATCCAGATAGCTTTCGGCCCAGGCATCCAACTGAATCCGCGCGCGCTGCACGCCGGCTTCCCCATCGAGATAGTAAACCACCGGATCGCTGATCAGCGTCAGATTGACATAGGGAAACACCTGCACACCATCTGGTTGGATGCCCCAATGGATGCGATCGCCACAGAGTGCCGTGACACCAGCATCACCTAACAACAGATTGGTGAATGCTTCCTCCATTAGACCGTAGGCTCTGACGGTGGTGTCAGCGCGGCGGTGATTTCGATTGGTGGCCTGCGTCCGGTCTTGGCATTCTTGACGCCCGCGATCTCCCAGATCCGCTCGCCAGTCGATAGGACTTCGACCAGGCGATCCGCACCTGTCAGCGCGCGGGTGATCGGATTGCTGCGCACAACAAACCGCGCCATCAAAACCGCATGACGATTGCCAGCCGCCGTCTTTTCCGCGTCCGAGATGTCCGTGCGTCCCGCCCAGGAGGTTCCAAGTGCAGCCCAAACTGGCACAATGGCGTTCAGCGCATCGCGGTTGCTGCGATCAAAGCGCTCAAATCGAACCATGATGTTGCGGATGCCAGGCATGATGAAGTCTCCGGTTTGATGAATTATCGATATATGTTTCGCTGATGGATTCGTCGGCAAAACCGATTACTCTACAGCTCAAATATCAAAGCGAGAGCGGCGGGCACATTAAGAGATAGCTGTCGAAGCGTGGAAAGCGCACCAAATTAAAAAGCGCGTAACTTTCGAATAACATAGAATTACCTGCAGTCGCGTCAGTGCATCCGTCGGTAAAGAAAGATTAGAAATAAGCTATATTGGTTGCTTATCGCGCCGAGCAGCCGCCCACCACTCCGTATAGTATTCGTCGACCATAACCATGTAGGTTTCGGCTTCTTGCTCAATACCCAAATCGTCCAAATATTTTCTGAATGCCGTCGCCACTTTCGTTTTATCCGCTGTACTCGTCTCATTATCAGTAATGCCGCCTTTGGCATCGAACCCAACAGTCGGACCTTTCTGGTCTGCAATTTTGCCTTCGAGAAACTCTATCCGTCTCATGAACATTTTTGCCAACATGAGAAACTCACCGTAATTTCTCTGCGCGCGCAGAGCTCTGATCTCGAGTGTTCCCAAACCTTCTTCAGCAAGAAGATGACGATAGTTAAGTGCATTGTATTTGCCTTGTTCAGGCTCATCTGGAGTCACATGGTATGCACGTCTCTCGATTGCCTCTGCTAGATTTTTCATAGCTTCGGCACCGCGCAACTCATTTTCTTGATCAAAGAGATCCACCGCGTTGCGAAAATTAGAAATTAGTTCTTCCCCACCCTGCAAAACACGTGGCGCATTGAGCGGATCGTGCTCCAATGCTTCCATAGCCATCCCTTGGTTTTCGAAGTCAACAATGAAGTCACGAAACAACAGTTCGTTATCACCAAACGCAGTCTCAACGTCCAAATGGATGTGACCACCCCCGTAAGATGCGTCTGGAGCAAGGCCAAGTGAGTCAGCAATTCCAAATATATCGCGTGCCACGCGGTCGTTGATTACCTTAGCCTCGCGCAAAGTCATTGGCGCCGTCTGCGTTTCGATAACGCCAGGGTCGTTGTTGATCTCAAACCACCATCCGTCTTCATACGTGCAGCGATAGGAAGGTTCATCGTAACGGGTTTTCTTTTCTGATATCGTGACATCCTCAGGAATAGAATTGAGTTTCGTCCTCCAACCGCTAAGAGCCGCTTGGCTTTGAAGTGTAGATATCTGCCCTTCTTTTTGAGATTGCCTAGTTGCTGTGATTATTTCCGGACTCGTGAATGTGAATTCTGTTCCGAACTTAATTACATCAGACAAGTCACCACGTGGTGTCAGGTCTCTTTCTATCTCAACGAACAGTACAACGGCGAACGTTCGGGCGATCTTGCTCCGATTACTGGATTTCTCCGTGATCCTGAGGGTATTTTCGCCAATGTCCAATTGCTTACCTAGTGCCGTTGAAATTGAACGAAACGCTGTGGTCTGATTTTTGTTTAGCTTTTTTTCCGATAATAGCTCTAGAAAGGTAGGAATTTTGTCATCCAAACCGAGAATCTTTTTAAAGCTATTTTTGCTGAACGCAGCTTCCAATTTTGTGTAGACATTTGTCTTTACTTCCTCATTAATTTCGGCGCGCTGAATTGGTTGGGATCCAGTATGTACCTCCGGCAGTTGTTGATTAATTCCCAATTTGGATGGTCCGGTAGGTTGATCCATGTCAAGGTTAATAGCTGGTTCAATCTCCAGCACATCGGCTTCCTTTTCCAGCATTGCATCGTCATTCACCGCGATACCCTTCAACTGCCGTGTCAGTTTCACACGGCCTTGCGCCTGTTGCACTACATGCCATGCCTCATGCGGCAGGTGTTTTTCCTGCCCCGGCCCGAGGTGGATATCGCTGCCTTGCGCATAGGCGTGCGCCTGCACGGCGGCGGGTTTGTCGGAGTTGTGGTGCACTTTCACGTGGTCCATCGACATCCCCGACAGGCTCTCGATCCCGGATTTCAGGTTGTCGGGCAGACCGGTGTTGTTGGCCTTGGGGGACTCCGCCCGTTGGATGGATTTGCCTTGCAGCTCATCCTCTTCCATGCGCTGTAGAGCGACAGCTTTCTGCACTACCGGGCTTTGATCGGCCATGCCTTGCAAAGCGACAAGGGATTGTGTGGCGGGGCTGTTTCGAGCGGCCTGCGCGAGCGCGCCGGTCTGACACTCAGGAACTGGCTGGACATTGCGAGCATGACGGGCAGGTTGAGTGGTTTTCATCATAGCCCCAAATGCGGGTGTTATAAAAGAATACCACACTTATAGCACGAACTTTGCATTCGACGAACCAAATCAACAAAGTCAATCAAGCGCAGCAAAATGACCTGTTGCGCGACCTCTTTAAAAAGCAGGAAGAATGGGCTGGTCTCCTGTTCCCAACTCCCTCAATCCCAACAAATCACGCCCCCCTGATTACAAACGGCCTCCGGTACCGGACCTGCCGGACCAGGTTCTGCACACCAAACGTCAGCTTGGGCGGCTCCGCGCCATCGATGCTAACGCCTGCATCCATCCATTCCTTCACTGTCAAAATGATCGCCTGCTGTGCTTGCCGCACGCATTGATCCGTTCCGACCGTCGCCCGCACCCGCACTTCGGTCGCCGCACGCAGATCGCTGATGATTGCCTCAGGCACCACCAGACGCGGTTCGTCATACATCTCGGCCACAAAGACAGCCGTGATATCCAAAACCGTCCAAGCACCCAGCTCATCGCGCACCGCCATTTCAACCAGACTGACAACCGGACGGATGGGAAACCACCACGCCGACCAGGCGCAGGCCGGTGCGGTGAACTCAAACGGGCGCGGTGCGAGCGGACAGGCAATGGCGGTCTCGACAAGATCCTGTGCCGCCAAGAGATAGGCCGCGATCAGAACGTCGTCGTCAATGTCATCAGGTGTAAGGTGGATTGCCCGCTTAAATGCCTCAACCGTCACGACAGACGCCACTATGCCTGGACCAATGTTTCTCATGTCCGCACCTCGCCCGTGTGTTGAGAGTTAATTGTTGCCGCGCTCTGGCGGCGCGCCGGTTTCCTTGGCCTTCTGCGTTGTGGGTTTTTTCGTGGTCGGCTTACCCGTCTTTGTCTGGTCGTCTGCTGACGTTTCCAGAGCCGCTTCACGTTCGGCCAGTGCCGCCTCGCGCGCATCCAGCTCAGAGGTCCGCGCTGCCATTTCAGCATCGAAGGCTTCCGCCGTTGGCTTGGTCTTGCTGTGTTTCTTCGGATCATATTTTTCAGCAGCGGACCCCAATTGCCTGGCCTGGTCAGCATCAAAACCAGCAATATCACCAGGGACATAAATCCCGTGGGCCTTCTTAAAAAACATCGTGACTTTCTTGGACATATCCTGCCCTCCATTGGTGGCACTCCCGATCAAGAATGCGCAGTTGAGGCGCTGTGCCGGACCATCCGGCGCAGCCAGTGTTTATGGGTTAGAAGGTCCAGCCAACGCCGTTCAGACCTGCCAGAGCCTCAACATGGCGCGGGGCCAGATCGTGTTCGCTGATGGCCCGCATGAGGGTCAGATCGTTTTGGAATGCACTGACGGTATTCCCGCCTTGATCGACGTAGGCGGCTTCCGACGAGGTCGCGATCGTCACGGTCATTGCATCACCAATCATGACCTCGTTGAAGTCCGCGAAGTAGACTTCCGTCTCGTTGGTGCCGATGCCGAGGTTGGCGGGGATCTGCGACGTAGTCTTGATCGGATACCCCATCAACGTGCCATCGCCGTTCCGCTGCAGAGATGGGAACAAATACGACCCGTGGTTTGGCTCCCGCAGACTGGCCAGGAAGTTCCTGGTGGCCGCCCGCATAATCCACCCTGGTGACACCATCATCACATTGGCGTCTTCCACCCGCGACACCACCCGTCGCAGCGCCAACTCAACCACTGCTTGGGTGTTGGCAACAGCATCCTGCCAGTTTGCAATGGGCGTCCAGAACCGCAGACCAAAGGGCGTATTGGCCGCACCAGCATCGCGCATAAAGCCCAGATCCTCGCGCAGGGCCATGACCTGCAGCAAATCGTCCCGGATCAGCGCCGCAACAGCCGCATTGGAATGGCGGAGTAACGCGTTACCGACCGGCACCAAAGCCTTCAATGTCTTGAACGCCTTATCAACGGACCCAAAGGTCTGCTGGCTTTCAATGGCCGCACCATTCTCCACGCCATAACTCGCAGTCGCGGACCCGGTGAGCTGCGCATCACGCACCTGTCCCGCTGGCATCGGCATCACACGCGCACCCAGTGCCCGCACTGCCACCATCGGACGCAGCAGCTCGATGATCTGATCAGACTGGGCGCGCGGAATGGTCACGCCACCCGCTGCATCCGTCGCCCCCGACAAGGCTGCCGAGATCCCGGAGTGGCCACCTTCGTCCAGCATCGCGCAGGCCCGGTCGCGATCACCGCGCGCATTGGTCAGCGCATGCATCATAAAGCCGATCTCAACACCGTTGTCAGCGGGGTTGATGGCCGCAGCCGGTGCTGTACCTGGTGCAGCAGGTGCAGTGTCGCCACCAGCGGCAGCGGTCGCATTGGCCGCCTCAACAGCTTCTGCACGCTGCACGCGCGCGCTTGCCGTATTAAAGGCTGTCTCTGCACTTTCAAAAGCGGCCAGTGTTGAAACCATCGCCTCATCATCAGCGGCGGTCTCCGCCGTCTCCAGGTCTTCGATTGCGGTGGCCGCTGTTTGCATGGAGGCCGCCGCGTCCGCCCGCAGGCGGCGCAGATCATCTAAGTCCATCTCGATTTACTCCTTGGTTTGGGTGCCGCAGGAACGCAGCATGACGGCCCCTTCGGCACGTGGCAGGGGCAAAGCGCCCCATCGCGGGGCAGCATGGGTTGAAACTGTTAGGTGCGGGCTTGCGCCTGGGCAGCAGCGGCCTTGGCGTGGTAGGCCCGACTTGCCGTGCGGTTTGGTGGCGGCGCGTATTTGTCAAAGACACCCGCAAAGAATGCATCGCGGGTCATCTGCGCATCAACCAATCCACGGGCGCGGGCTTCTTCAAAGCCAAAGACAGCACCACCGTCAGACACGTCATCCGTCACGCTCAATCGGGTCGGGAGATCAGCCAGCGGAATGTCTCGGCCCGCAGCAACCGCCGCGTGGAAATCCGCCTCCAGCGCATTCAAGCGCTGATCGATCAGGACGGTGCCAGGCTCAGTGGCGGCATCTGGGTTCTTGGCCCGCGCATGCTGTGAGCGAAAGTTGAACCATTGGTCGCCATGCATGCCAGGCTGCACTGGGCTATAGGTGGACATCTGCACACCGATACTGCCGACCCACGCGCCAGGCGTCATGGTGATATCGCTGCATTGGCTGGCCAGCCAGTAGCCTGCCGACGTGGCCATCGGGCAGACCAGGGCATGCACCGGCTTGACGGCTGCAGTGGCCGCAATCGCTTCGCCCGCCGCCTCGATCGCCAGGACCATCCCGCCAGGCGTATCAATCTCCAGGACGATGGCGGCGACTTCTTCTGAGGCGGCCAGATGCGCCATTGTCTCGGCCAGCCCATGATAGGTGGTCCAGCCCAACCAGCGTTCCAGACCGTAGGCGTTCGGCGTCAGCAAGCCGCGCACGGGTACCACTGCAACACCGCGCTGGATCGCAAAGCGCTCACCACTCTCGATGGTGATGGCCCCCTCAGCCGCCATTTGCTCGGCGGTTACTTCCATGGCCATCAATCCGGTTGCGAACTCAGAACACAGTGCAAGGGCGGCACCGCCCATCAGACTGGCGATTGTTTGCGTCGTCATGCGGCGTCTCCTTCGTTGGTGGGCGGCTCATCGCGCGTCATGTTCGCGGGCGGATAGAGCTTATCGCCGCCCTCTGTGAGCGGCTGTTTGGTGATCCGTTGCGCGCCGTTTGGCGTGACCCAGGGACCGCCAACTGCCACCTTCATGGCGTCGAACAGCTCCTTGGTCGTTGGCTCCAGCAGCACCGAGAAGTCATGGCGGAAGAACAATCCGCTCTCGCGCTCGCCTTGGGTGAGCAGGCCCTGATCATATTGCTGTGTAACTGGCTTATCCCAATGCATCAGGCAGTCCGACCGATAGTCCAGTGCCTGCTGCTGGCCATTGGCCTTCACGCCATTCTCCAGCATCTGCAGTTTGCTGGGCGGCATCCGGTAAATCGCAGCAATCATCTCACGATCGAACTTGCGCGATGCCAACAACTCCTGATCAGCAGCCGACAGATCGAGAGTATTGATGTCCTCGCCCACGTTGAGGACTGGAAAGTCCCCGCTGGTCGGGTCTTTCAGCGTGGCCTTGATCCGTTCACCAGAGCGCCGCCGGGCTTCATCGTCTTCATAATCGTCCCGCAACATGATGGCGGCCTTGGTTGTCCCGCCAGCCGCCGTGCGCGCTGCGGCCTCTTGACCGGCCAGTGCCAGGCCGACACTCTCCGCTGCCACCTGCAAAGGCGACCGATGCGTCCAGCCATCCAGCGCCATATGGCGCATGTGGACCATGGACCGCTGTGGTGCGGTCCGCTGGATCTCGCCACCGTCCTGGAATTGGTAAAACCGCGCCCGTCCCAGGCGGGTGACGCTGCACGCCGTTGGCAGGATCGTATCAATCAGGGTCAGCTCACCGGCACCATCACGCGGCGCATAGGCATAGCTCACGCCGCGTAGAGTGAAAGAATACACCATGGCGTAGCGTGTAATGGCTGACGGCACACCTGGGGCCGCCTCGGTGTTCATCAGGTATTCCGCCCGATGCCCAAAGACGCGTGTCTCCGTGCCATCAGCGACCCGTTGCCAGAGCTGCAGGGGCACTTTTGCCAGATCTCCGGCGATGTTGTTGCAGCAGGCAAACACCGTCGCGTGTCGCTCAGCGGTGACGGGCGAGACATGCGGCAAGGACTTGACCCGCGACTGCGCGCCAGAGCCACCCCAACCGATCTCCGTCAGCCAGGGCGCTGGCGTGGTCACACCGCTGGTCTCAGCCGCCATAACAGGAGGCTCGATCCGCGTGATAACCGCAGGCGGCTTCGCAGAGCGTCGGAATCCAAACATGCGCGATAGCCTCCTGAGATGACATGCGGCATCGCGCCGATGAATCGGGGCGATGTAGGGAAATGTGATCGGTGAGTGACGCGTAAAGCGTCAAAGCGGGTAGTGGTCAGAGTGCTGGCGTTAGGTCTGCTATGCGGACATTTGTTGCCGTTCAGTGCTTCTACTCTTACCATTCAGGTAAGGCACTCTCAGGTGTCGTAGTTGCACAAACTCCACGGCCCATAGAACATCAAAGTATGGCCGGGCATTGCATCGATAAGCGTATCCTGCTCGGCGTCGTTGCCTTCTTCCTTTTCTCGAACAACCAAACCGAATGTGTACCCATAAAACGAAGTCGAGAACGGCTTTACCAAGATTTCTGTGGTCTCCTTGGCATCAATTTTCTTCAATAACTTCCGAACGGTTTCTTCCGTCGTTTGTTCTGATTGGCTAGAACGTAATCCCCGATCAAACACTTCGCTCGAAATCAGGTTGCCTGCTTTATCAAATACATAAGCCGCAACGAAATCACGTGTGCCACCGTCTTCTGTGGCAAGTTGAATATCAATCCAGTAGCCATTCCCTTGCGCGGTCTTGCCCACGTGCTGGAGATGAAAATCATCGGGGACAAGTGGGAAGCCAGAGTTCTCCACATCATCGCTATCAGGCGTCGAAGCGGAAGAATCATTCATCGTATCCAGAATATCTTCTGTTTGTCGTTGCTTTCGAAAGAAGCGGTCAAAAATTGATTTCAAAGCACTGAGTCCTCAAGAGCGCATCTTGCATCCTAAGCCATGAGACATTGAAAACAATGGGGCCAATGCCAGCCATGACTTGGCAGGTTTGGGCTCTCTACCGACATCTGACTGATTTGGTCAGTTGACCGGTGTCAGCCCGAAGCGGTCATTGGATTTTGCTGCGGTTTGGCCGGTCAGCGGACGAAGCGCCCTTTCGCTGAGGTTGCGCTAATGTCTGTTGTTGAGTTGTTTCAGTTGTTACTGGAAACCTATGATGTTAGCTCGGCGTCGCTATGAAAAACATGTCCATTACCTACCTAGACGGCAATAACGCGACGAAGTTCGGATCGCGCATAGTTCTTCCTGAGACTGCAGAAAACAATCTGGACTGTGTTCATAGCGAGAACACCTATCTTCGCCGGGCCTCTTCGACAGAGATCAGGAAACTCATTGAAGCGGAAGTGAAGAGCGGTCGAACTAAATGGGCGCAACTCCTCATAGAAATTGATGATGTTAGATTAGGATTTTGGCTCCCCGCAGAGTTGGAAGCGTATTGCGCGGTTTTTGCGATGACGCCGTTCCCAACCGCGAGAACACTGCTCAAAGGATCGCCTAACAGCAGTGAGCTGAACAGCCATTGGCTGAGCCGATTGTCAAAGAAAGCAAAATCCAAAAAGTTCCGAGATCGTTTTCTGCGTTATGTCGGAACTCAGCCGAAAGCACTCATCGAGTTTCGAGATTTCTACTCAAAGCCTACCTGAAGCTGCCATTCGCGGCGACGCAGAATGAATGTAGTACGGGCTCGCTGACGACATCTGACGGTTTTGGTCGGATGACCTGTGCCAGCCCGAACCGGACATTGGATTTTGTGGCGATTTGGCCAGTCGGCGGGACGAAACGGATGTTCAAATCCAAAGCGTTTGGTGCTGGAAGGACGGCGGAAACCCCTTTACGCGTTGCCGCGTTCCAGCTGATCCCCTTGCAATGTCTAACCCGCCGACAAAGCTAAGAGCGATCCACGGTAGCCCGTCAAACTTGCGAATACAATGTCTGTAGTGGGCTCAAAGCAGACCTTGCCACTCACACAACTGCCGCCTCCCTAGCTTTGCGTTTGGTTTCGTTTGCTTCGGCCCGGCCCACGGCCATGATGGCCGCGACCGAGACATCAATGCGTCCGCTGGATTTCTTCTTGTTCGGCTTGATGTTCTCCGCCGCGTCTTCATCGCGGTGCACATTTCCCACCTGCCAGGCGAACACCGGATTGCCGTTATGCCGGAGCCGCCCTTGCGCCACCTTCTCTTCAAACCGCTTCATCGGATTGGACATGCTGGCATAGCCCTGCCGATGCTCGACCATCGGAAAGCGCTTCTTGTCCAGCGCGTCCGCCAGATACTTCATGCCCCAGGGATCATAGGCCACCTCTTGCAGATCGAACTTGGCGCGGATCCACTCAAGGCGTTTTGCGATTTCAGCCTCATCGATGCTGCCGCCGGTATGCACCTCAAGCCAACCATCATCGCGCCAGGCCACAAACTCGCGCTTTTCTGATTGCGCCCGCGCGATAAAGCCCTTTGGCCCGGACGGCAGGAACGTATAAGCGATCAAATAGATCAGCCCGTTGAGTGGTACCGCAATCACAATGGCCGTCGTGTCGATCTTGTTGGACAAATCCAACCCCACCCAGGCCTTCTGGCCGTAGAGCATCCGCTCATCAAAGGGCGCGGCCATCAAACCGTTGTCCCAGACGTCCCGCGAGATCCAGCTTTCCGCCCCTTCGGTCCAAAGGTCCAAGTGGAACCGCCGGAAGTTGGGCATCTGACCCGAGATCGCCAGGGCCTTTTTGACCGCTGCATCCATCGCAGCTTGTGGTTTGCTCACACCCAGATTGGGGTTCCCCATCTTCCACGCCACCGGATCGGTTGGATCGCAGCCCATCGATGGCTCGGCCACATAGGCAAACAGCTTGTCGTCGGTCACATCACCGCGCAGCACGCTTTCCGCATAGCCGCGCAGTTCACCACAGAGCGACCCGCGATCATGACCGGCAGTCGTAATCACCCAATCAATCGGCTGCGATCGCGCGATCATGCTTTCAACAATCGTCTCCGCCAGCTCGCGATCGGTCCAACGGTGCATCTCATCGCGGGCAAGGAACGATGGGTTGATCCCATCCGAGCTGTTGCCGTCACGACTGAGACAAGAGATGACGCCATCAAACTTTGGCACCGTAATCGCGCTGGTCCAAACCTTTGCAAACTCGCCCAGCAGCGGCGACCGCTTGATGATCCGCTTGATGCCCTTGAACAGAATCTTTGCCTGGTCCCGTGTTGTGGCCGCACAGTAGCCTTCGGGTGACGCTTCACCGTCAAACAGTTGCGTGTAGAGCATCGGCACCGATGTGTCGGTGGTCTTGCCGTTCTTCTTGCCCACCTGGTGATAGGTGGAGCTGAACCGGCGCAACCCGGTGTCCGCATGTTTCCAGCCAAACACGGAGCCGTGCCGAAACACCTGCCAGGGCATCAGCTCCAGTGGTTTGCCCGCAAACGGCCCCGCCGTGTGCTGCAGCATCTTAGCGAAGTTGCAGACCATCGTCGCTGCACCGCAGTCAAAGTAGAGACCCCGATCCGCGCCGGTTTCCAGATCCAGCAAATGACGTTCGCAGGCCATCCGCACCAGATCACCCGCTATGATGTCGCCCGCCACAACCCCCAGCGCATAAGTCGAGACCGGGTGATCAATCGCTTCCATTTTTGAGCTGCTTCATCAGGTCTTCAAACAGATCCCCCTGCCCCCCTGATTTTAACCGCGACTGATCGACAGGCGACAGGCCAAACAAGGCGCTGTCGCGACGCATCGCGTTCATCGCTTCTTGTTGCACGCCCCACATCGCCGTCTTCTTTTGCTGCAAACCGTTGCGGGTCTTGGTCTCAAAATAATACCCCTCGACAGCCACGACCGCTGTCGCGGCCAGAAAGTTCGACACGCTCTCACAATAGGCCGCGAACTGATATTCAAACGGCGGTTCGAGATGTCCTTTGGCTGTCAGATCCGGGGCCAGTTCGACCCAGACCCGGCGCGCCGCATCGCTCATGAAGTCGGGCGCATCAGGGGTATGCCGTTGCACATCGCCCTTCAGCGGGATGACATTCTCAAGATCTGGCTTGCGACCCCTCATGGTTCAATCCTTTGTCTCTGCCATCACCCAAGTGGCTTTTTTCTCCAATTAAATGGCCGCGTAAAAGAAGGTACCCCGACCGGTCGGCGGCACCTCAAGCTAGTTCTCAGGTAGCCCCCCGTTTGGGTGAAATACCTCATGCGCGGTTTTGCGACTGTGGCAGGTTTGGCAAAGCGGCTGCCAGTTTTTGCGATGCCAGAACAACTTCAGATCACCTTTGTGCGGCGTGATGTGATCAACTTGCGTTGCAGCAACGACAGCACCCAACTCAGCGCAGTCGGAACAGAGTGGATTTCGAGACAAGAACCGTCGCGCTGCCTTGCGCCAATCGCGTGACTGATAAAGGACGCGCCAGCTCGCGGCATGCTCTGTGAGCTGTGCCGTCGCGCGGCGCTCTGCCAGCTGATCCCTACGGTGCTGTTCATGATCAGGGCAATGCGATTTGCCCATGATCGCGAGGTCATCGCAGCCAGCGGCAACACAGACCTTGCGTGGCATGGTGGCACCTCATCGAAAATAATGGGCGGAAAGCGGACCTTCTTTGCGGTCGAGAACCAGTCAGGCTGTCACATTGGAAACCGACATTGATTTGGCGTGGTTGCAAGGCTCAGTTCCGCACTGCCGCAGCTCGGCTTCATGTCCATTCCTACCATTGGAAGTCTGTCCCAAAAAGCTCCTCAGAAGCGGTCGTTCCGCTCGGCTATTCGCGTGAAACAGTCGAAGGCTGCTCCATCGCTGGTTCAGTCGAAGCGGCGGTGTCCGGAGGGCCAGGCGGACCTAACATGTCCGAGGGGTTTCCGACAGCCACTGGAACATCCGGAACCGAATCCGCAGGCGACTCCAGAAGCGCCGGTTGAATTCCCTCAGTTTGTAGTTCGTCTATCGGCTCATGTGCCAGCGTGGCCCAGGCGCTCAGTGCTATGCCGAGTGCGAAGGCAATGACACCGTTTCGGATCAGGTCGATTGCGGCTGAACCGTAGTTCGCCCGGATTGCATTCGCGACTTGAAAACTAGAGACAACCCCTTCCAGTTCCTTTTCGGCCGTTTCGCCACCCACCTGCAGGATGTGAAGGTAAGTGCCTCCGTAACCATACGTTGGTTTGGGGCGAAGTCCGCTGAAGCCGATCAAGATGCCGCAAAATAGGAAAAACATTGCCAGAAACATCAGAATGATTGCCAGTGTCCCATACCAGGTCGAGGATATGTCGCCTGACACCATCTTGGTTGCAACACCGCTGATCGCCAGCGCAATGGAGAGCACGGCGGTGAGCTTGTACAGCTTCTCGTCGAGGTCCTTTGACCGCTGCCGTTCACTGGCAGCCAGAGCTTTGAGATTGTCCACATTTAGCTTGCGTATGTCATCGAACGCAGCATGGGTATCGAGCTCCTCGAGCTGCTCATTCAGTTTCCGGTTGGCCGACCACAGCCTGAGCACGTCAGTTGCTGAAGTCCAAAAGGCGCCGAACCACTTCATTTAGAAAGCTCCTGTGCTATAGCGTTCGCAATTTCTCCATCACTATCGAGCCAAGCCCACTCGCCTGTAGGATTGATCTCAATGAACCACTCTTTTCCGTTGCTCCGCAACAAGTCGACCGCAGCGAATCTAAGCCCTAGCTCGCGGACCAGTTGCAGGCAACGCGTGCTTTGTGCCGCCGTTAATTTGCTTTTCCGATAGACGAGCCGGCTCTTAGACTGCACGCGCCAGTCCCCGGCGATAGGCTCGTCTTCGGTAGTAATGGCATGGCACCAGAGACGGTCTCCTATGACCGTCACACGAAGATCCAGCTTTGGCTCCAACAAGGCCTGACAAGTCGCTGGCAGCAAGTGAAAATCGTCGTCGGCGCAGTCTTGCCACGAAACCACGCTCGTATATGTAAAATGCTGCTGATGCTCTTCGACGAGATAGACAGTGTCGATGCTTTTTAGAGCTATAAGGTCCCCCAACTCGCTTGGAATATCGAGAGATCGATCGTTGGTGATCCGCGTCTCGGGAATTGTAAAGCCGAGCGCTGCAGCTTTCCTCAACTGGTAGGGTTTGGACTCCGCACGATAAGTGGCTGACGGAAAGTTGTACCAACGCGCCTCTTCGAAGAGCATCAGCCCCCGCATCAAAGCCGGCCATTGTGAAAACTGAAGCTGCCCTGCCGGCTCGATTGGATGGCCGAAGGCATCACGGCGGAAGGTTGCCAGTCGCCACCATACGCTCTTCAGCCCGCTCGCATTAACGCGCCATTCCCGCCCCTCGAAACGACAACTTAAGACTGCGCGAACAGGGTCCAATACAATCGCAATATCAGACAACTGCTCGATGTTGAGCCTGAGGAACGACGTGCCCAGCTCTGAGAGTCGATGGCAAACAATGTCAGTTGCGAAATCACGAGACGAGCTAAGGATTAGGACCTCTACGGTCGTGATGCTCATTGTCCTTTCTGGTCTTCGCCGGTCTCAACATCGGCTTTTTTCGTCGTGACTTGATTTTCGGGATCAAGCGCTATTACCTGCCCGTCACGCTGCCAAACGCCAGCTACGAAGTCATAATCGGCTCCCTCGGGAAGGTGATTACTGTTCAAAGGTGTTGTCTTGGCCAGCCGATGTAAGACGTGCACGTTCATCCTCCCTGGAAATAATCAGAATACACTATGACAGACCCGATACCGTGACAACTGAAACCGAAACGGTCTGTCTGCCATGGGTCTCAATTGGGTCTGCAACACGCTCGCAGTCCGCTTTGTCCGCACACTACCAGTCGCTGTTGGTTCAATTTTGCGTTTGCAGCGAATGACCGCAAAGCGGTCTGCGACCGCAGCATTTTACCCGTTCAGTGAATGGACGGTTTGGGCCGTGACCACCAGTCACCTCCGCTAGGATCTTAGGTTCGCTGAGCTGCACCCAAATCTACAACCTGGTCATAATATCTGGAGTAAGAATAGTTAGTGCGCCGGACCATATGTTGGGCGGCGCACTTCCTGATGATGCATATTTAGTAGACCTCAACACCCTTAAGCGTCAAGGTCTAATTTTCTATTGCCCGTCAGGCCAACGAGGAAGCGGCCCTGACCCGAGGGTCGTGTGTGTGATGCGACCTGACCGCACAGGCCCCATCATGCGCGTCAGTGCGTCGCTCAGCGCCTGCATGAGATCGGCGACCATTGTACTGCTCGCGTCACCGTTGCCCTTGGCCCAACCGTTTGACATCAGGACCTGACTGACACTGCGGTCCTGCAGACAGACGGCATCAACCAATTGTCGGTCTGTAATGGGCACGCGGGTTTCGCCCGATGGACGGCGGCGGCGGATGGACTTGGCAACACCCATCCCGATGCGATTATGGATCAGGGTCAGGCGGCGGCCCTGATCGATCACCGCATCAATGAACGCGGATGGATCGCCACCACGACCGGCGGTGCTTTCCAACGACAGCGACTTGCACCCGGCAGCAGCGTAACTTTCTGAGAGCACGGCATAGGTGCGGCCCATGGCGATCTGACTGGGCGACAGGATGCAGGGTCGTTTTGGCGTACTTCTTGCAATCATCCTGTCAAACACATCCGCACAGCGCAAACCTGACCGGCCACGATACCCCGTGTTCTCGAACTTCCACCCGTTCTCCCCGTCCGGCAGGGATGACCTTGGGGTGAAGGTGGCAACCCCGCCACGCGAGGGTGCGGCTGGAATCGCATCGCCGCATTCCGGGGGTACAAAGCCAGAGGCCCGAACGCGTGCAACGCGCTCTGCTTCCTGGGCAACACGCGCGACAGATTGTTCCCGATAGGCGATCATCGGATCATTGGCGCTCATGCGTTTGACCCCAAGGTTGCGATCTCAGCGCAGCGGGCAGTGATGGCCAATCGGCGCTCTCGCCACACCAGTTGTTCGGGCGGCAAATCATCGCCCTGCCCCACGGCAGCATCCATGCGCTGCAACTGGCGCACCGCGTCATCAGCTTTCTGCTTGATCCGCGTGACAACGTAATCGGTCGGCCATCGACGCGACTGCCTCAACTCAGCCAAGAGCTCCGGTGCCCAGCCTTGGGCAACCGCATCGCGACCAAGCGGCTTGGCAAAGACAGCGCGGATCAACGGTGACGCATCATCGCCTGGAGGCTGGATGTCCGCCGCCCATTTGAGGATCTTGAGCGCTATGGGAAAGCGGTCCTGCTCCTTCCCACCGGCATTGGCCGCAGCGGTCTCTGCAAGCGCCTCAAGGTTTGTCCGGGACATATAGGCCAGTTTTTGGGACAACTCCGCGACCATCTCATCAAACTGTTTGATCGTCAGGGTACTGGGCTTGGCCAGTCCCAATCGCTGTAGCGGTTCCACCAAAAACTGGATGACCTGCTGTTCGCCTTGTACCTGCTCTGCTCTATCCATTGTTTTTCCCTTTTCTCAGCAATCTGGGTTTTCAACCGGGCATAGCGCCTGCCTGTTTGCGCGCCGCCGTCTGTTCTCTTTTTCCTTTCATTCTCTTTTTTGTTTGCTTTCCTTTAAGCAGCCGACAGTTTTCGTCCGAAAGTGTCCAAGGATGTCCAATTCTGTCCATCGGACAGAAACGGACGTTTTACACTTTGAGGTCCCTGACCCCCATTTCTTCCATGCATTCGATCACGCGATTGTCGGTGTTATTGCCGCCCGGATAGCGCTCCTGCAAAAGGCGGTAGAGCTGGACGATGAACATTTCCTGTGCAGCAAAACGACTGCCAGCAAGCAGCTCCACCCGTCCACGCAACCGCTTGATCGCGTTGCGTTCGCGATCAGCTTCGCGCCTGTCTTGGCCTTTCAGTCGCTGGCTCAGGGCCGCAACGGCGACTTCCGTGACCACCCTGTGCATCAACCGCACCTCGTCGCCCACCGTGCAGTGATACCACCCATGAAGTGGCGACGGCTCGCGGCGCGTATAGCCATCCCATTGATCCGTCGACATCCGCAACAGGGCGGCGATCAGGCGGGGATTTTCTGGTAGGGTGCCTACAGGGTCCTGGTTTTGCGCAAGACACCACAACGCCGTCGCCACACCCTTCACATCCCAGTCGCCCAGCAGATAGAGGTCAGAGTTTAGCCAGCGATCAAAGTGAAACAGAAAGAACGAATGGCTCTCCAACCGCTCGCCGCGCTCAATCGGGTAAACCGGCAAATCACCCACCTCGATCGGACGCAACAGTGATGCGGCTGTGCCTGTCATGCCGCCGCCACTGCAGAAGCGGTCTTGGCTTTCTTGTGTTCAGCGTAGAGCATCGCGGCAGCGATCACCTTCTCCAGCATCCGCTTGGAATTGCGCGTCATGGCCTTGCTGACATAGTCTTTGCCAAACCCCAGTTTGCGACTGGCTTCGGCACGGGACCGAAAGCGGACCGGGCCAATCTGAAAGGGCTTGGCACGATACTGCCCCCGCTCATGGTCCAGCCCGATGCGATCAGGGTCACCCGCCGCGATATGACGATAGACGTGATCAACACAGACACCGTAATGTGCTGCCGCATGGGCCGGGCTGTCGAACAAATCTCCCCGCACAAGCACCGGCATCGGTTCAACGCCCGACACCCCGCGCCCCACGCGGTGCAATGTCCCGTGGCGAATGTGCTGCCTGATGGTGGCAGGGTGAACGGACAGCGCCACCGCAGCCGCATCTACATCGGCATAGGTCACGCCCTGAATGACAATATCTGTGTATTTGCGCCTACCCATCAGGATGCCCCTGCCCCACATCGCCGCACCCATTCGCATTCGCGGACCGCAGCGCCCGGTCCTGCATCCAGGCGGACTGGACATGCGTGACATAACGACGGGCCACGCGGACCAATGCCGCCTCTGGCGTGCCCGCAGCCGCGTATTTATGTGTGCGCCAGACCAGCATTGCGAGCGCGAGCCGGTGACCTACCTGGGCCAATTCGCGGCGCGACTGTTGCTTGCAGGCGCGACAGCAGTAGTTTTGCCATGTGCGCGTCGGCGTGAACGCACGACCACAGCCAGGATTAAAGCAAACGCCGCTTTGCCAGGGCGGCGCTGCCCGCAGCTCAGCATCGGCAAAGGTCACAAATGCCTCCACATCCAGGTTCAGCTCGGGCACCACATGGGTGCTGACCCCATTTTGAACTGCGCCTGCTGCCGATCCAAGGGTGCCTGTGGCGTCCTGACGCTCGCTGAGGGCGCTATTTGTCATGAGGCGACACCCTCGGAATGCGCCAAATCCAACGCGCTTTGTCGCCTATCGGGCGGATTGCGAAACAAACGCCGCTTGACGGTTTCATCGGACCACTCACGGTCCCAGACCAGCCACGCATTGCGCTGCGGCGGTGACCCTCCCCCGCGAAAGTCGATTTTCCAGCAGCAAAGGTATTCGATCGAGACCGGATAGCTGGCGTGCAGCGCATCCAGGCCGTTGATACGGGCAGCCATCCAATCTGCATTCAGCAGCAGTGCAACATAACGGACATTCAGATCACGGATATGGCGCAGCCAACGACCATGGCCATCGCGCGCATTGATCTCGCAATAAGGCGGATTTGTGATGAGGATGTCAGCCGGGGCAGCCTCAAATTCGTAAAAGCTGCGCGTAACCGTGCCGTTCCAGCCACGATCAACGATATCTGATCCGATCACATCAAAGCCGTGCCTGGAAAGTTCATCAGCCATATGCCCGCCACCCACCGCAGGTTCCCAGACAGGACCACCGATCTCGTGTAGCCGTTCCCCCTGCACCGCCAGAAATGCCGCGGTCGCATCGGCCGGTGTCGGGTCATAATCCAACTCATCGCGTGCCGCAGTCAGCGCGCTGGCTTTTGGGAAGTCAGCGAGGACTGGCTGCTCCGCCCGTTTGCGCTTGATGGCCTGAAATAGCGGCTTAGTTGACGCAGCCATCAGAGCCTCGCAGAAAAAAACGGGAGCAGCATGACACTGCCCCCAAGTTGCAGGGAGACGGCAAAACTTCCAATGCGTTGATCCAAAACTTTGGTTGCGCCCGGGCTGATGTCAGGGTTCGCCATCATTTGCGCTCCCATTCCTGCATGAACCAAGCCGCTGCATCTGGAAAAGTCATGAACACCCGCGCCACGGCGTCACCAGATGCGCGGTTGTCACCGTTCCACCAGTTCCAAGCCGTGCTGTTGCGCACGCCAAAGGCCATGGCCACTTGCTCTGGATTGGCAAAGCGAGATTGGAGATACGAGGCGAAGGCGGGCGCAAACCATGTCTTAAAGTCGGCCCCACGGTGACCATTCAAATAAAGAACTTGTCCAGAAGATTGAGTCAAAAAGTCAGACTGGGACAACTGAGCACTGACTGGGTTACCGGTATATGGCACAGTATCAGATTGGCTTAAGGAGTTTTGCGTTGCAGGTATCATTGGTTCACTTCCAGTTTCTCGAAACTGAAGGCACAAAGAGGGACGTCGACGCCCAACTCATCGCCCAACTCCTTTACGGCCTGGTACCAACGTGCAGCGAACCGCCCCGTCGAACGGCTATGGCGGAGGTTTCGCTCAGAAAAACCTATCCGGGCTTTCAACGTGTCGGAGCCGAGCTCATCGATCAGTTTAGCGGCATTTGAATTTGTCATGAGTGCCGTGATGCCAAATATCTTGGCGTTAGTCAAGCCAACTGAATTAGGATTGCGTCAAAATTCTTGGCATTACAGGTTAGCGCTCATGACAGATGGCAACAAACCTTTTGCTGACATAGCACGACGACTCAAGTGGCACCGATCACTGCTCGGGCTTGAGCAAGAAGAGTATGCCAGTAGAGCAGGGCTTAAGCGATCTCAGCTTTCCAACTGGGAGGGAGGATCAAGCAGAGTCTCTATAGACGGCGCTCTTGCCCTTCGTCGACAATATGGGTTATCGCTGGACTTCATATATGAAGGCATCGATGATGCGTTGCCTATTAGTTTACGCTCAGCACTGATGGACAGCCCTGAAGTCAAAGCCTCCAAATAATCAATAGTGAAACCGGTTTCCTGGGCTGCAAAACGCAACCTATCAATTCTATTCACACCACACCCCTTTCGCACGAATTGGATGCCTGGACACAGTCCGCAATCAGGTTGCGTGCTTGCTGGCATAATTACTATGCCAAAATATTTGGCATATTAAATTTGACATGCCAAGTATCTTGGCTTACTAAAATTTCCATCACACCAGATGGAGTTACAAATGCTCAACCAGAAAACAGGCCTTATCTCATCTTGTTGCCTCGTCGATGGGCAAAAATCTGCACTCGATCCAATTGCCACACCCGGTCGTCCCAACTGCCGAGTGCTAGCCTGGGCGGCATTGAAAGCCGCGAGAGGCCAAACGGTTTCTCAACTGAACCTTCAACGACTTCATAATAAACAACGCTCAATCAACAGCGCGCGCGTCAGCCTCGTTTTGAGGGTGAATTAATGCTGACATCTCAGCCTCTATTTGAGGCTTTTCTGTGCCGACACCGCGACCAAGATTTGACCGACCAAATCTTCGCTATTCGCGTGGCGGCAATGCTGGGCCATGGTGTGTGGATGCGACCCATACCGCAGGGAAATCAGCGGCACCCAGACACACATCAACACGAGGTCACACTCTTTGGGATATCAGCCGCGGGTCAAACGGATGAGCAGGTCACGCGCAATTGGTTCAAGGTGGCGTGCTGGACGGCAACCCATCAAGTGGAACCAGCACAATGAACCTCCAAGGTACGGACGCACCACTCGATGCCAGACGGGCACTTGAAGTCGAGGCATATATTGCGTTGATCGACAAACGGTTGTCTGGCGCAGACGCACCCATCAACGGCACAATCGGACGGCACCTGCTCAACCAGTTGATCGAGCATGGCGTCGCAGACCTGTCACCTGCAGGTCGCCCTGCTGACGACAGCAGCGCCCATCAAAACCGCCAGCTCACACTCGCAGGCATCCGAGCCACAACCAATGCAGAGGGCGATTTGACCCTATTGCGCTGCTGGCAACAAGCAGCCGTCAATCGTCTTCCACGTCAATGAGGTCGTTTCTCATGACAGATTTTTCCATTGTGAAACGCCCCAAATCCACTCGCGGACACCTGACCCTGCCGGGCGAACCAAAGCAATTTTCCGGTAGGGTCACTTTCCAGAGAGGCCATTCCAAACCCCACCGCCTTATTTTACTGTTGATCTTCGCATTGGCGGTGAGCTTTGGATCGACCTTTGCCACGTCCGTAGACCTGTACGGAAAAATGGCCATAGGAACGGAGACAAGATGACCGATACGGACATCACTATTCGGCACGTCGTTGAGGATCTGGTCCCGGAGTTGTGGCACAAAAAGCAAGTTGCAGACCGATGGGGGATCACCTTGCGTACCCTGCAAACCTACGTGAGCAAGGGTATGGTGCCAACAATCAATGGCTGGATACACCGAGATGTTGCGCTGGCAGGCAAGCCACGCCTTCGTCGCAGCTAGTAGAAGGGACTGCAGGCATCAGCCAAAGCCGATCCGCACTCTCAACACTTTTCAAGCCAAGGCATAATCGGCCCTATTGGGATCCCGGCTATGCTGCATCATGCTTTGGTCCGGTTTATCAGATCGGACATTCGTTTATCATAATGAAATCCTAGCTACGCAATGCCCCAGATCAAACTGCGGTGTTGGCACTCGGAGCGGCAAAGAGGATGTCGTGCTCGGTTGAAGTTTTGTATTGTTCAGTGCTGATGTTCCTGTAATGTTCCCGCGATAGTTTAATGTCGCGAGTATGCAATGGTTCGGCGATCCACCCCGCAAAAGAAAATCGATGAGTTGGCTTTTCCAGTGCGGATCAAGTTTGCTGTGCCAGAGCGCGGCTTTGGTATGCGCTTGGACGCGATACACTCGTGGCTGAAGAAGGAAGTTGGTTGGGGTTTCTACGCCGTGTACACATCACGTGGTCTCGCGACTGACGCCCTTGCCGTCTATTTTCGCGACATTTAGGGTGCGCGCGCGCTCATTTCGGCCTTCCCCGACCTGATACTTGCTGACGGGACCGAGAGCCCGGCCTATACTTCGCCAGTTCACGATGGTGCGTGGCAAAATGATGAGTTGTTTGGTGTGTGCAATCTGTATTCGATGACGAAAGCCCAAGACGCGATGCGGGCGCTGTTTGACGGTCTTGAGGACCAGGCTGGCAACCTGCCGCCATTGCCGGGCATTTACCCTGACTATCAAGCCCCTGTGATCAGCAATGGTGAAAAAGGACCTGTGCTGTCGATGATGCGATGGGGGATGCCCTCACCGGCCTTTGCTTTAAAGGGCAAGAAGACAGACAGGGGCGTAACCAACATACGCAATACGAAGTCACCACATTGGCGCAGATGGCTTGGTGTGAAGCATCGTTGTGTTGTTCCATTCACATCGTTTTCAGAGCCACACAACCTGGTGGGCATGCCATCTGAGCCAGTATGGTTTGCACTGTCAGAAGACCGACCATTGGCTTTCTTCGCTGGGATTTGGACGGAATGGACATCTGTTCGGAAATTGAAAGACGGTGAGACCACGGACAATCTGTTTGGCTTCCTCACTACGGAAGCGAATGCAGACGTCGGCGCGATACATCCGAAGGCCATGCCGGTTGTCTTGACCACCATGGACGAAGTTAATGTGTGGCTGCGGGCCGATGTGGATGAGGCGTTGGCGTTGCAGCGACCGCTTACTGACGGTGCATTGCAGGTAGTTGCACGAGGTGGTCGGCAAGATGATTTTAGAGACTCAATCTAGAAAATCGTGGTTTATGTAATCGGCCCAAAGCCGCCGTCTGATCGGTGTACCGGATGCTGCGGCTGCAGCCCGCATAGCGGACATTGGCTCCAGCTCTACCAAACCGTACTTTCAGAGTATTCAGGTCATGTCAGCTCTGTCCTCTAGCTCATTTCATCGCAAGCCGACTCGGTGAACACCAAAGATGTTTTCAGGGACTAAGTCTTGTCTTCAAGTTCGTACGTTGCGTTGCTTCGTTAGTCTTTGATTTTTACCTCAGGAATGTCAGATTTGCTCCCTAGCCTGAAAGGCTTTCTTTGCAGCGCCGACAGCGTTCATGCAGGCTGGCACTCCTGCATAGACCGAAACCTGGGGACGGCCCATTACAGACATTCGTCAGCTGACCGCATTGCTGGCATGCGCTCTGGTCGCAAAATTGGGATGCGCTCGAAAGCTGCCACTTCCTGGAAACTCAGCGACAAGACCGACTGTTCAGACCTCAATGCCTTTTTCGTGCCAGAGAGTGTGGACCGTATTCCAGTCCGGAATTTCCGTGGTGTCGAACCCGTAAGTCTTGCCAGTGGCGATTTTGTCGAAGACGCGCATCGCCTCCAGATGAGCACCCGATTTAAGGTAAGCGCGCATGGCAGCGCGGTTTTGCCAGACACTTCTGGTATGGTGGATGCCATTGATTGTTCGCGCTTCGGCATCTAGGCATCCGCCCGCGCGTTGAGCCTGCTTCATCGACGCGATTGCGTGGCGCCAAAAGATCGGCGTCTGCCAGAAATGGCGCACCCGCAAACCTGTGATCGAAACATATACTAGCGAAGTCATCGTACCTCATCTAGTTGACAGCGTCTACTTTCTGAGCGAGAAGGTAGGCACTGTCAACCTTGGAGCTTATGTGATGAATGAATCAGCGTTGGACTTCAGCAAGCGATATGGGCCAACTGCTCTCGTAACTGGCGCGTCGGATGGTATCGGCGCGGCAATGTTGGCCGAACTTGCGGCGCGCGGACTGAACCTTGTTTTAGCCGCAAGACGTACAGATCGCCTTGAAGCCCTCGCGACTTCGCTGAGGAGCGATCATGGCGTGGAAGTGCTAGTCGTTCCAGTCGATCTAGGGACAAATGAGGGTCCAGATAATCTAGTGGCTGCGACCCGTGGACAGGACATCGGGCTTTACGTCGCCTGTGCTGGGTTTGGAACGGCAGGCCGATTCATCGAGAACTGCGCTTCAGACGAATTGAACATGATCGACGTGAACTGCCATGCGCTGACGGCAGTGCTGCATCCGCTGGCTCGTCAGTTGGCGGCGCGCGGGCGCGGCGGGATCATCCTGATGAGTTCGATTGTCGCCTTTCAGGGCGTTGCGAACTCCGCAAATTATGCGGCTACCAAGGCATACGTGCAAACGCTTGCCGAAGGGCTTGCAGCAGAACTCGCATCCTCGGGCGTAGATGTGTTGGCAAGCGCGCCCGGGCCGGTGAATACCGGATTTGCGACACGCGCTGACATGCAGATGGGTAGTGCTGCCTCACCTGAAACGGTTGCGAAGGCCACCTTGCGGGCACTTGGCAAGACGGTCACCACACGCCCTGGTGGGCAATCCAAGCTGCTTGGCTATGGCCTCGCCATGTTGCCCCGCTCTTTCAGAAGCCGGATAATGGGACAAATCATGCAAGGGATGACGAAGCACCGCGATGCCAACAAAGAAAAAACAATCGCTTAAACAGGCGCTGGTCGAGCAGGCGTTCTCGGTTATCGAAGAAAAGGGCGTTGAACATCTTAGCTTGCGCGAAGTGGCACGCCGTCTCGGCGTCTCACACCAGGCTCCCTACAAACACTTCCCGTCGCGCGACCACATCCTCGCGGCCGTGGTCGCGCGATGCTTTGCGGAGTTTGCGCAGCACCTGTCGTCAAGGCCGTCCTGTAACGATCCTTTCGACGATCTGCACAAGATGGGACTCGCCTATCTGGAGTTTGCGCAGAAATTCCCGCTGCAATACCGATTGATGTTCAACACAGCCCTTCCGGACGGCACGGCCCATCCCGAGATGCTGGCGCAAGCTCAGTTTGCCTTCTCGATCTTGCATGACAAGCTGGGCGAGATGACTTTGAAAGACCCAGATCACCCTATCCGCGATCCCGTCAAACACGATGCGATCTACATCTGGTCCGCGCTTCACGGGCTGGCCAGTCTCATGCAATCGGATGTCACATCGACCCTTGGGCTGAGCAATGATGAAAAGGCCGTCGCCGTCGAGCGCCTGATGCGGCGGATGAGCCTCTCCATTGCGCCTTAGCATCATCGGAAAGAACGCAAGTTCGCGGTTGAATGGCTTAAACTCGTTTTGCAGATGGAGGACACACAATGTCGAAGGAAATGAAAGGAGGGTGTTTCTGCGGCGCGATACGTTACGCGGTAACGTCCAAGCCCAAACTCAAGGCTCAGTGTCATTGTCGCGCATGCCAGTATTTTGCGGGCGGCGGGCCGAATTACTACATGCTGATAAGCCCTGAAGGTTTGCACTTCAGCCGTGGTGAACCCGGCACCTACCAAAATCCGAAAAAGTCTGGTGCCGTGACGCGGTCGTTCTGCCGCACATGTGGCACACATCTTACCACCAAGCGGCCCGGTCTGCGGGAACTTGTGCTGAAAGTCGGGACGCTTGACGATCCAGATGAATTTGGTGGGCCTAAGATCGCGATATTCTGCGAAGAGAAGCAAGACTGGCACCTTATACCGGAGGATATCCCAACCTTCGACACACTCCCCCCACAAAACTAAAGGCGAGCTAGCAGCGAACTCGAGTTGGTTGTGTCGGGCTGCTGGTTAGACGGCGCAGCTTGACGGCCAAGCTAAGGACCGGTCAGCAAAGCGCCAACTTATGGCCACGACTGTACCCTTTCGCAAAAATAGACCTCATTGTCGTCACCGCGACTGCGGCCCAATCCTGCCGTTTGCGAAAGGATCAAGATGCTGCAGTGGCAGCCCGCATTGACGCCGTTCGCTGCACTCGCGAAATTTGGAAATGATCGGACTTACAATCTGCGGGACAAAGCAGTCTTTGCTAGAGTTGAAAATTCTGGACTAGGTTGCCGACTTCTGACCGAAGTGCCTCAATCTTTAGGATTTCGTCCTTCCAGACTTTCAGTTTGGCATTGGCAAGATTTCCTTCGAAAGCGCTTCTAAATGCTTCAACTCGTCCTGTTGGAAAGAGAGACTTTGCGACAATGATGTTTCCTTGCGTCCCGCCGATGACATGAGACCAACTCCACCCGATCTTTGGTGTCCAGTCATCGAATTGACTAGGAAATCTCGCTTTGCCGCTTAGGAGGGGTTGTGCCCCCACATACCAAGTAAGCAGCTGGGCTCGCCAGTAGGGGCATTCGATTGAGAAGATAGAGCCGACCCAAGCATCCAAATCCTCATCAGAAACCTTTCGTAGACAGACAATCAATGATGCTGCCAAGTCGCCGCTGACGTTTGCCCAACCCCAAATCCCAGCTGGATTGTTGTTTGAGGGATGTAAGATGCGTCCGACGTTTATTCGTCCATCTTTCCAACGATCTGGGCTCATGATCACGCAACCAAGCGTTTGAAGTACAAGCTCTGGATCGGGAGTGACATGAGTACGATCCGCGGTAGCTAGGTCAACTTGAAGGAAGGCTGTGCAAAGGCCTTCAAACAACCAATAGACAAATTTCTCGTCGCAGCGCGGGATAAGCCTTGGCAGCAAGTACTGAAACCAATTTTCCCATTCTTCAATTAGTCCAAATGCAGAGATTCCACTCCCGATGGCCTCTAAGACCTCCTGCAGATAACGCGTGGATGTGGATTCGAGAGCGTGCTTGAGCTGAGGGTACATTTTTCGCGTCTCACCCATGAACCACGCTTCGCCCATGAGCCCGTCCGGTTCGCAAGTCGCCTTACTCATCTCGCTCAGAGCCTGAGACAAGGGTCCTACACCTGGCGTCCACTGAAAGGTCAAATTCTGTTCCCCACTCTGTTGGCTTCAAGGAAATCTAACCCTGACATATCGCCTTTTTCCAAGACAAGAATCTAGGTGTAATTGCTGTGGCTTTGGGCTCAATGCAGACATTGGGAAATGTAATTTGCCAATGTCTGATGCTCACTCAACTTCCCTTTAACGCACCGCCTTCTCCTCCAGTTCCAGCCACTCATCCTCCGCCTCACCCAAGGCGGTTTGCCGCGCCACAAGCGCATCGGTGGCCTTCTGAAATTTCGCAGGTTGCTTGGTAAACAGCTCCGGGTCCGACAGCAGCATCTCCAGCTTTGCAATCTCCGCCGTCAGCGTCTCAATGATACCTGGCAAGGCCTCCAACCGGTGCCGCTCCGTAAACGACAACCCATCAGCGGCCTTCTTCTCAACGGCCTTCGTTTTCTTCGCAGCAGGTTTCGGGGCCACCGGCGCTTCCACAAAATCGCCACCGCGTTGCGTACGATAATCCGTCCAGCCTCCAGCATACACCACCGCCTGCCCATTGCCTTCCATCGCAATCGTGGTCGTGGCCACACGGTCCAGAAAATCCCGATCGTGACTGACCAGCAGGACAGTCCCGTCATAATCACCCAGAATATCCTGCAACAGATCCAACGTCTCGATATCAAGATCATTGGTCGGCTCATCGAGCACCAGCAGATTGCTCTCGCGCGCCATCAGCCGGGCCAGCAATAACCGGGCCTTCTCGCCCCCTGACAGTGACCGGACCGGCGCACGCGCCTGCGCCTCATCGAACAGAAATTCCTTCAGATACCCGACCACATGTTTGGGCGCACCGCGCACCATGATCTGATCCGACTTGCCCGACACGCCCAGCTCCGGGTCATTGGCAAGGTTTTCCCACAATGACATCTCCGGATTTAGCGCCGCGCGGGTCTGATCAAACACGGCAATATCCAGATTGGTGCCTAGCTTGATCGACCCTTCATCCGGTTCAACTTGCCCCAGCAACATCTTGATAAGCGTTGTTTTTCCAACGCCGTTCGGCCCGACAAAGGCAATCCGGTCGCCGCGCTGCACCGTCAGATCAAACCCTTGCACAATCGACTTGCCGTCAAAGGCTTTGGTCAGCCCAAACGCCTCAACCACTTTCTTTCCCGACACCGGGCCGCCTTCAAACGCCATGGCCGCCGTGCCTTGACGCTTGATCTGACCCGCCTTTTCGGCGCGTAATTCCTGCAACGCCCGCACGCGACCCTGATTGCGTTTGCGGCGGGCTGATATGCCTTCAACTGCCCAACGCGCCTCTGCCTTGATCTTGCGGTTCAGCTTGTGGCGCTGCTGATCTTCCTCGTCCCAAATCTTGTCGCGCCATTCTTCAAAGCCCTCAAACCCCTGTTCGGCCCGGCGCACTGCACCGCGATCAATCCAAAGGGTCGCGCGGGTCAAAGCGCGCAAAAATGCCCGGTCATGCGAAATCAGCACAAACGCCGCGCGCGTTTGTTTCAACTCATTTTCCAGCCAGGCAATCGCCTCAATATCCAGATGGTTGGTCGGCTCGTCCAACAACATCAATTCGGGCGCTTCGGCCATCAGTTTCGCCAACGCTGCCCGACGCCGCTCCCCGCCCGACGCTGTCGCAACCGCACCCGCCGGATCAAATTTCAGCCCCTCCGCGACCATCTCGACCTTATAGGCCTCATCAACATCCAGCCCACTGGCCGCATAATCACCCAGGGTCGCAAACCCCGCCATTGTCGGCTCTTGCTCCATATAGCCGACCTGCACACCGGGCGACGCCACGCGCGTGCCATCATCGGGCAAGACCAGCCCTGCCATCACCTTCATCAAGGTTGATTTGCCCGATCCGTTGCGGCCGACCAAGGCCACACGATCACCGGGTTGGATGACCAAAGACAGGTCTTCAAAAACAGGATCGCCGCCAAAGGTCAGGGCGATATCGGACAGTTGTAATAGGGGTGCTCTAGCCATGCCGCCTGCTATGACAGTGCTGCGTGCTACGCAAGTGCCCGCAGCGCGCGGGCACGGGCGGGCGGCACGGCAGCGACCTCAAGACAGGTGAAAATATGCAACGTATTCATCGCATGATCCACAACCGCATGATCCCCGACCCAACCGCCCATCGCCAAATACGTGCGCAACAGCGGGGGCAACGGGCCAGCACCGGCAGCCGCCACAGCATCCAAGGCATGCACCGCATCGGCCTTCACCCCGGGGCGCAAGGGCACCGGCCCCAAATGACGGCGCGCCAGCCGCGTAAAGGCACGGCCATAAACCGCGGGGTCTGTGCCCGCAAAGCTGGTACACCCAAACAACATGGCCACGCGCACATCATCCACCATCCGGGTCAAAGCGCCCCAGGCAACCCGCAACACATCGGCATCCAACACATCCGGTGCAACGCAAAACCGGCCAATCTCGATCATCGGGGCGTCCACCTGCGCCAAACCCGACAGATCATAAAACTGCGCGGCGTACCCGCGCCCAATTTCGGCACCCGTCGCCAGCTGAAACAAGCGCACACAGGCCACCAGCCGCCCAGCCTGGTCCTCAACCATCAAATGCTGGCAATCGGCATCAAAGCGATCCGCATCCACGCCCTCTGCGCCAAAAAAGCACCTGTGACGCAACCATTGACACTGGCGCACATCCGCTGGCGTCGCGGCCAAGCGCACCGCATAACGGCCTTTGCGAAACGGAATTGTCATCGCACCTCACCTTGGCGAACTGGCATCACCGCCCTAGGTTAGCGGGCAACACGGCAAAAGGATATCCACGATGGACAAAGTCATCAAATCAGACGCTGAATGGCGCGCACAACTCTCCGACATGGCTTACAAAGTCACCCGCAAACACGGGACCGAACGGGCAGGCACGCACGAGGATTTCCCCAAAGACCCCGGCACCTACATGTGTGTCTGCTGCGGGGCACCACTTTTTGACCAAGCGACCAAATTCGAAAGCGGCACCGGCTGGCCATCTTTCTATGCGCCCATTGACGGCGAACAAGTCGGCGAAACCACCGACCGCAGCTTTTTCATGAAACGGACCGAGGTGCACTGCAACCGCTGCGACGCGCATCTAGGGCACGTCTTCCCCGACGGACCACAACCCACGGGACTACGCTATTGTATCAATGGGGTCGCGTTGGAGTTTGAAGCGGAGGATGAGTGACACCGTTGTAGAAGATGTCAGCTAGGCGGGACAAACCGACCTTTCGCTGCGGTTGCGACTAAGACTGGTCTCGGCAGTTCACGATACGAACGCCTAACCCTTACTCAAATCATCAACTCCGATAGCAAACCCAGCCTTTGAATGTGAAGCCAGCGTAGAACAGTTGAACATCATCAAAACCGGCTTCGCGCAGGACGGCCACATCCTCTTCGGGTGAGAGTGCTGGAAGACGTTCTTTCATCACCTCGATGCCCTTCTCAGCCTTTGCCGGGTCGGCGCCGCGCGAAATTAGCAGATCAGCATTGCGGCGCAGCCACAAATCGCGCTGTTGGGGCGATTGCGGAAAGCTGTGATGCGCCACAACAAATGGCGCGCCCGGTCGCAGGCGGCAGTGCACATCGCGCAAAGTGCGCAAACGTTCCTTCCGGTCGAGAAAATGCAAGGTCAGCAGACATGCCGCGCCGTCAAAAGGACCATCGGGCGCGTGCTGGATATAGCCTTCATGAAAGGTGACGCGACCCACTTGGTCGCCCAAAACGAGGCGAGCCTGATCGATCATATCAGCGGCAGGGTCTACACCATCGAACCGCCAGTCCTGTTGCATGTCGACAAATGCACGCAGTTCGAGGCCACCGCCCGCACCCAAGACCAATACCCGTCCATCCGCAGGGACACGCTCAGCCAGCAAGAGACCGGCCATATGGTGCATATCGCGCAGGCCCGGAATGTGTCGCGCGACACGGTCCCCATAGCCAGATACGTCATCAGAATTTGTGTCGACCGCCATCATTTCTCTCCATCAATTTCCATATTGGGCACTAGCGGCCAACCGTGACATCGAAACCGAAACGCGTCGGGCAGCCTTGCGTTCTGGGATCTAGTTTAGCAAGCCATCGACAAGGCAACGGAAAGCTTCGACGGCCTTCGGATGAACGGCCTTCGGATCGTCACTGCCAGCAATCCACAACGCAGCATTCAAAGCAGCACCATTGATCAGGCGCGCAGCGGCCTCAGGGTCAATCGGCTTCATGATACCTTCGGAGACAAGCCGCCCAACCGTCTGCTCGGTCGTCCGAAGACAGGCGTTCTGACTGGGCCACTGCGACGGATCTCCCAGAAACGCCGGTCCATCAAGCAAGACAATGCGCTGCACTTCGGGCTCAAGAGCCATTTCGATGTAGGCCGCACCTTCCGCCAACAATCCATTCCAGTCATCGCCTGCCTTGTGACCGATCTCCCAGGCACGCGATGCCATTTCGCCATCAATCTGGTTGACAACTGCAGCGAGCAACCCGCGTTTGTCTCCGAAGTTGTGATAGAGCGCACCGCGCGTGAGTCCGACATCCGCCGTCAGTTCATCCATTGACGCCGCTGCATAGCCTTTGTCGGCAAAGGCCTTTCGGGCGGCTGCAATCAGCTTTGAGCGATTCTCTTCCATCAATTTGGCGCGCCGTCCAGCCATCCCATACCCCTATCATTTCACATACGTCACGTATATGGATTGACATCCGCCGTGTGTGATTCTACTTCATATACGCCGCGTATATCAAAATCGAATGCTGCCTGTGAAGCCCTTCGAGCGTGAAGTCGCGAGCCGGCACATCAGGCTGAACAAAAAAGGAAACCCCATGACAAAACCACACCCCGTTTTCCCAGAAGGTCGGCACGCGCTCTACGAGGCGCATGGCTATTCCGCTGCTATCCAGTCCGGCGACCTGCTTTTTGTCTCCGGGCAGGTTGGCACACGACCTGACGGAACTCCCGAACCTGTTTTCGCAGACCAAGTCCAGCGTGCCTTCGACAATCTCAATGAAACACTGGCCGCAGCTGAGTGCACTTTCGATGATATCGTCGATATCACCTCGTTCCACACTGATCCTGAAAATCAGATGGAAGACGTCATGGTTGTGAAGAGCCGGATCTTTGGAAAGCCACCCTTTCCAAACTGGACGGCTGTCGGCGTGACGTGGCTCTCCAGTTTCGATTTCGAGATCAAGGTCATCGCCCGTATACCCGAAACGGACTAGGTATGCGACATAAACTGAGTGTCTTGGATGGGCTCTTCGCAGACCTCGGAGGCATTGCAGCTAGTGGCTAACTATCTGGCCGTCGGGGGACGGCCCTTACCAGTCATTCATCGCGCTGACCGCCGGCGCAGCGCAGCTTTCTCATTGCGGCCATTCGCGCATCCTGCAACATTTCCATCAAGGTAACGTCCGCTATACGGAGCGCGCGCGGCGTCCATTTGATCTGTCCGACTTTGGAGAGGACACAACAGAAGCGGTGTTGATGACCAAAGACTTGGCTTAACTATGTCGTTGCAGACGCGTCGAAGCATCGGCACTTGACCCGTCCGATAGCGCGTTGACTCCGATCATTCGATGATCAGCCTGGGCAACCAATGGCTGTCGGGGTCGCTTTCATGCAAATCCTGCGCTCGTAGGGGTCGCAATTCGCCCTCTGATGGCGGGGCCGATAGCAAGTCCATATCCATTTCCATCAACTGGCCGGTTAGCGTTCCATCTTCGTCGGACAATTGATAGTAGACCCCGTTCCACATGTTGATGCCGTATTCAGTGGACCCCTTCCAGACGAACATCAGGTCATATTCCAGGTCGGTCAGATCATCCGCGATATTGCGTTGAATGTCATAGGGGTAAGGCACATGGCACCAGTGTTTGCTAGGTCCTTCGAGGCATTTGAAAGGCCGCATAGATAGGAAATGATCGGCAAATACTGTATCGATCATGTCGATTGTATAAGTCCTATCCTCGGCAATATCGACGATTGCGATGGCGATGCGGTTATCATCCCCGTCCTGCGCATAGACCGTACGTGTTTCGGCCATCACAGTCGTTGAAAGCAAAGCGATACTTAGACCCAGAATATGCCTCATGCAAAGAACCTCCTGATTGCCAGCATAGTTAAGTACTGGTCTACATCGTACCGCGACAAAGGTCTTGGGAGTGCATAGCCCTCTGACTCAAAGCGCGGCGCATCTCATTTTCACGCTCCGTCATGCGACTTTCGAATGAAGAATTTGTCCGGGCATTTCTATCGACCGCTTTTGAGAGAGATGATCGATGTTTAGCTGCTTTCAACCCGCAATATCGACAAACCTTTGATGCCCAATCAGCTCTTCAAGCGAGAGCCGCAGTTCAAGCGCCGTAGCGGCTCATGATCATCTCAACACTGCTATCTACAATGTTCGACATCTCTTCGACAGAGACGACTGGCGCACCAAAAACCACCGGCCAAAACGCTTTGCCTTTGAGAAGGGCCATAAACTCTTCGGCGGCCTCACGGGGATCCTCAACCCGAAGTTGCCCATCTACCGTAGCCTCCCGCAACATGGTTTCGAACGCCGCTTTGTAATCGGTTTTTTCTTGATTTTCCTCGACCAGGTCAGGGCTACGCAGAACCTCGCTCATCACCAGTCTGGTCGTTGCCATGATTTCGGGCGACGTCATCAGGCGGCCTTCCGCATGGCCCAGTTCAGTGAGTTGGTCTCGAATATCTCGGGCTTTTTCATAAGTCACATCAAGGCTTTCCGCGAACTTGGCCCAGTGGCGGCGGATCAGCTCCTGAAACAGTTTTTCCTTGCTTTCGAAGTGCTTATACACCGTGCGTTTAGACGCACCTGCCCTGGCAGAAATCCGATCCATGCTTGCGGCGGTAAAACCGTTTTCATGAAACTCAACAACTGCAGCTTGAAAAATTTGCTCTCGCTTTACTTTAAGGGTGCATGCCGGATCGTTCATTCAGTGCTCTATGTTCTTGATGTTACCCTAGTGGGTAAACCTGCCGGTTTACAACTGTCAAACCCAGCCGTAAGGTAAACTTGCAAGTTTACACCCACCAAAACTATTCCTTCAGGAGGTCCCAATATGAGTCTCACACTCAAGCTCAATGGCGTTGAACGTACTGTCGACGCTGACCCTGACACGCCACTTCTTTGGGTGATCAGGGATGAACTGCAGATGACGGGCACAAAGTTTGGTTGCGGGGTCGCGTCATGCGGGGCCTGCACGGTCCATGTCGACGGGGAACCGACCCGGTCTTGCCAGGCCTATGTGGGCGATCTGGAAGGCACGGAAATCACAACGATCGAAGCCATCGGCGCCACCAAGGAGGGGGCTGCCATCCAGCAGGCATGGATGGAACTTGATGTCGTGCAATGCGGCTATTGCCAGTCCGGCCAGATCATGTCCGCCGTTGGCCTGCTGACGGAAAACCCCAAGCCGTCCGTGGCAGAGATCAACGATTATATGCATGGCAATGCCTGCCGTTGTGCCACCTATCAACGCATCCGCGCCGGTATCCAGCGCGCATCTGAAATCCTGGAGGCTTGATCATGACCATCAACACATCCCGTCGTGGATTCCTTAAGGGCTCGGCCGCTGCTGGCGTATTGCTGGTCATTGGTGCCACACCCGACGGTGCAATGGCAGCAGGTGATGCCGCCGCACAGTTGAACCCATTCGTGAAGATTGGTGAAAACGGTCGTGTGGTCGCAATCATCAAGCACTTTGAAAAAGGCCAAGGCCCCGCCACCGGTTTATCGACACTGATCGCAGAAGAAATCGGTGTGCGTATGGATCAGATCGACTATGAATTCGCTCCGTCCAATCCAGAGCTTTATGCGAACCTCGCCTTTGGTCAAATACAGGGCACAGGCGGATCGACCGCAATGGCAAACTCGTTCATGCAGTACCGCCAGGCTGGTGCCGCCGCACGTGCAGTGCTGATCGATGCCGCCGCAAATGCCTGGAATGTTGATGCTGCGTCCCTGGAGATTGTCGATGGTGAAGTTACTGACGGTGGAAATGCGGCACCCATTGGCGACTTCGTTGCAGCTGCTGCAGAGCTGGATGCACCAGCCGAACCGACGCTCAAGGCACCGGATCAGTGGCGCCTGATCGGCAACCCGGATGTGCGTCGCCTGGACAGCGCGATCAAGGGGAATGGCACGGCCATGTTTGCCATGGATGTGTATCTACCCAACCAGATGATTGCCATGCTAGCGCGCCCACCTCAGACCGGCGGTTTGGTCACGGGCTTCGACGATAGCGAAGCGCAAACAGTCGCCGGGTTTATCCGTGCGGCCACCTTGCCCAACAACACCGCTGTTGCCGTCTATGCGGAAAACACCTGGGCCGCGATGCAGGCGCGCGATCTGCTCGAAGTCGAATGGGACATGACAAATGCCGAAACCCGCGACAGTGCTCAGATCAAGGATGAAATCCTAGCGGCACTTGATGGGGGTGCGGAATATAACGTGCTGCAAAACGATCCCGCACCCATGGATCAGGCCGCCACAGTGATCGAAGAAACCTTTTATTTCCCGTTGCTCGCACACGCCGCGATGGAGCCGCTGAATTGCACCATTGAAGCGAATGAGGATGGCGGGATCACACTGCATGACGGCGCACAGATGCCGACCGGTCCGCACATGGCATTGGCCCAGATCTTTGAGTTGCCCATGGACAAGGTGCGCATCAATACGATGCTCGCCGGTGGCTCTTTCGGGCGCCGCGCCACACCAACGGCGGACTATCAGGTCGAGGCGGGGCTGGCCTTCATCATCACGGACCGCACCCGTCCCGTCAAACTGGTCTGGAGCCGGGAAGATGACATGCGTGGTGGCTACTACCGGCCCGCCTTTGGCCACAAGGTCCGTGTCGGACTGTCTGATGAGGGCGAGATTGTAGCGTGGGATCACCGAATCGCAGGTCAATCAATCATGAAGGGAACGGCTTTTGAGGCTTTCGCTGTCCATGACGGGGTGGATCATTCATCAGTCGAAGGGGTTGCGGACACACCTTACACCATTCCGGGCTTCCATGTTGGACTGACGGACACCAAAAAGGCGACAAGCACGCTCTGGTGGCGTTCGGTCGGACACACGCATACGGCCTACGCCATGGAGGTCATGATGGACATGGCTGCCCGTGCTGCCGGACGCGATCCGGTGGAGTTCCGTCTGGCCCATCTTGGTGACAGCACTGACCAATTGCGCAAGGCCGAAGTGCTCCGGCTAGCCGCTGAAAAAGGGAACTGGGGCAATGCGCCCGATGGTCACTCTCAGGGGATCGCCGTGCATAAATCCTTCGGCAGTTTCGTGGCTGAGATAGTCGAAATTTCAGGCGATGCGACAACCGGCGTGCAGATAGAAAGGGTCACCTGTGTCGTTGATTGCGGCATCGCCGTAAACCCCGACGTGATCAAGGCGCAGATCGAGGGGGGCGTCGGATACGGCTTAGGTCACGCGATGCGGGATGAGATCACGCTGACCGGTGGTGTCGTAGATCAATACAACTTCCCCGATTACGAACCGCTGCGGATCGGCGACATTGGCGCGATCGAAACTCATATCGTGCCATCTGCCGAGGCTCCCACGGGCATTGGTGAGCCCGGAACGCCGCCTGCGGCACCGGCGCTTGCAAACGCAATTGCGGATGCTGGCCAAGTCGTTGCCGTGCTGCCGATGGTGAACAGCGGCGTTGCCTTTGTCTAAGTAAATGAAATGCTGCCGGCCCCCGTGGCTGGCAGCGCTTCCAAACGGCTCAACCTTTTACGAACCAGCGTCTGCTTCTATAGTGCCGATGTTACTACACCCAACTGCAGCGAACTTCCGCTGTGCGGCGCAGCGCCTTGGGGCTTTGCCAGCGCGCTTGGCCTACCTCCACGCGGTTGTTTTCGCGGTACCGGAGAGCGAAAGATCGCCTTAACCCTGCAGATTTGGACGATGTTATTGATGTCGGAACCTTAGCAAACGCATTTCCATCTCGGCCGCGTTAGATATCGAACATTCAACCGAAATCGAGGCCTTCGGCCTTATTATAGAGGTCGGCTTTCGGGAAATACTTGGTCCTAAACTGCGCTCGCAGCGAACTTCCGCTTTCCGCCCCGGTTGTCAGGCCTACTGTAGGACCACCGATCACCATTTTAAGTGCGACAAATGGCTTTTCTGATCGTTACATCCAGCGACTAGATGAGCTTCTTCGCCAAATCGGATGCGGGCGCATTAAAGTACGTCATCAACTGTCGAATATCTTGATGCCCGACCGCCCGTGCCAGCTCCAAGACGTCCAACCGCTGCGCTAAATCCGTAATCGCGCGGTGCCGACTATCGTGAAATGTCAGGTCAACCACCCCGGCGCGGTCACGCATCTTGCGAAACAAAACATCCATCTGACTACTATTCAACCCGAAGACAGGATCGGCGCGGGGCAGCTCAAGCAACAACCTGACCGCTTCACTGGATAAAGGTACATCACGCGATGTTCCATTCTTCGTGATCGGGAGGTGTGCCGTCCGCGCCTCGATGTCTACATGCTGCCACTCCAGTTTCACGATCTCGCCAGCTCGCATGGCCGTCTGGCATGCAAACCGGAACGCATGGAATACCCGTGCTGTGGCAATGGTTAGATCCCCACCGGCTGATATTGCCATCACTTGCAGTTCGTGCTCGGTTACCAGACGGTCGCGGGGCGGCGGCCTTGATGGCTTCCTGACGTCTGACATCGGATTGATGCTGATGTATCCCCACTCCTTGCGAGACACGCTGAGAACGCCGGATAGCAACACCATCTCGCGATTAACCGTACCAGCGGAAACTTCACGCAACCTTGCGTCCCTCCATCCCGCCAAATCAGCAGGCAATAAATCGGCGATAATGATGTCAGCGATCGAGTCACCCTGGATCTTCTCCAGCCGAATTTGCTCCCATCTCGCTCCGCGCTTTGCCGGTGATACCTCGCGGGCGTACCGGTCCATGGCATGACCAAAAGTCACGCGACGACCAACCGGCCCACCATTCAGAATCAGATACTCCTCCCGAGCTGCCCAGTCTTTTGCAGCTTGCTTGGTGTCAAAAACTTTAGACTTCCGCACGCCCTTTCGGTCGATCGCAGCCCGCCAACGTGTGTTGTGTTTCTTGATACTGGCCATAAATCCCCCACGCGTGCGTGATTTGTGGGGGAATGATCTGCGTTTTTGGCAGAAAGAAACAACATCAAAGCGTAGTTGTGCCAATATTTTCGTTTAAAAACAGGCTTTCTTCGTATTCACGCGAAAGCATTGGTGCCGATGGAGAGACTCGAACTCTCACGATGTTGCCATCGGGGGATTTTGAATCCCCTGCGTCTACCATTCCGCCACATCGGCCAGTGCGCATCTCCTAATGCGACCCGCTGCCAGCGTCAACAGGTGCTACAGCCGTGTCGCCGAAAACGTATCACAAACTGTTAAATCACCGCTTTCCAGACCTCGCAGGAACCACCGCTGACGTTGTGCGCTGGTGCCATGGGTGAATGTGTGCGGACGCACCCGCTGGCCCGCATTACGTTGCAATGTATCGTCGCCAATCTGCGCGGCGGCATTCATCGCTTCCTCAATATCGCCGGGTTCGAGGCTTGCAAACCGGTCCTGGGCGGCCCGGGCCCAGATCCCTGAAAAGCAGTCTGCCTGCAGTTCCACCCGAACCGACATGGCGTTCGAATCGGTTGGGTTCATCCGTGCGCGCATCTGATTGACCTGCCCCAAGATGCCCAGTTCGTTCTGAACGTGATGCGCTATCTCATGCGCGACCACATAGGCGGCCGCGAAATCACCAGCGGCCCCCAGCCGCTGCTCTAACGTGACAAAGAAATCGGTGTCCAGAAACGCCTTGCGTTCTGGCGGGCAATAAAACGGACCGGTCGCTGCCGACGCGCCGCCGCAGGCTGATTGTGTCTGTCCTTTGAACAGAACAAGGGTCGGCGGATTGTAAGCCTCATCAAGTTGACGACGGAAAATGTCGGTCCAGACCTCCTCGGTATCAGCGAGCGTTACGGACACAAACGCGGCTGCACGTTCATCCTCTGGCGTGATCTCGGCCGATTGACTGCTTTGGATACCGCCGCCGCCAAGATCAACGAACTGGCTTGTATCAACGCCAAAGTACCAGCCTGCCAGCAAGAGCAAGACACCTGCGATCCCGCCGATCCCACCGACCGTTTTGCCACCACCGCGTCGGCGCCGGTCTTCGATATTACTGCTGCCGCGTCGCCCCTGCCACTTCATCGTGAAACTCCTACCCGTTTCCGCCCATCTTAGTGGCCATGGTCGATCACACAAGGTTGACGCCTGCGCGCTGTCATGGCCTAACCCGCGCAACCAATGAAAGTCACCTTATGCTGCGCGGCCTTTACAACTGGACCCTGTCCCTTGCCCAATCACCCTATGCGCTTTGGGCGTTGGCCATTGTGGCTTTTGTCGAATCCTCGTTCTTTCCGATCCCGCCGGATGTTTTGATGATCCCCATGATCATCGCGCGCCCGTCCCGGGCCTTTGTAATCGCGGGCGTCGCCACGGTTGCATCCGTATTGGGGGGCATGTTCGGCTATTACATCGGCTTCGCCCTGATGGAGACCGTCGGCCAACCCATCCTTGATTTTTATGGCAAGGGGGATGCGTTTGCCGAATTCGCCGTCAAATATAACGAATGGGGCGCATGGGCTGTCCTGACGGCAGGTGTGACCCCCTTTCCCTTCAAGGTCATCACCATCGCATCCGGGGTCACGCAACTGTCACTTCCGGTTTTCATCATTTCGGCCATTGTTGCGCGCGGGCTGCGGTTTTTCCTCGTGGCCTTATTGCTGTGGAAATTCGGAGCACCCATTCGTGACTTCATCGAACGAAGGCTTGGGTTGGTCTTTATCGTTTTCTGTGTGCTGCTTCTTGGCGGTTTCGCGCTTTTGGGGGTCTTATGACACGTAACCTGATGATCATGCTGGCGACGGGTGGATCTGTGGCACTTCTCGGCGGGGCGTATATCTTTCAACTGCTGGGCTATCCGCCTTGTGCCATGTGTCTGTGGCAACGCTGGCCGCATGCCGCCGCCATCATCATTGGGTTGCTGGCGCTCAAAATCCAAGGGCGCACCCTGCCCGCGCTTGGCGCGCTCGCCGCAGGCACAACCGGCGCAATCGGTGTTTTCCATACCGGGGTAGAGCGTGACTGGTGGGAAGGCCCCAGCAGCTGCACTGGCGGCGGCGCGCTGGACGGTCTGAGCGGCAGTGATTTGCTGGCCATTGAGGGGCCCCGCGTCGTGATGTGTGATCAGGTGTCCTGGGAATTCCTGAGCCTGTCCATGGCCAGCTGGAATGCGATCTTTTCCTTTGATCTAATGATGGGTTGGATCATCGCGGTCGTTCTTAGCGGCGCGTCGACAGCAAAAGGCTCGTCTCGGACCGGGTAACGCCTTCCAGCCGCCGGATCGCGAACAGCACCTGATCAAACTGCTCCAGCGTCCCTGCCCCTATCTCGGCAATCAGATCCCATGTGCCATTGGTCGAGTGCACCGCCTGCACCTCTGGAATGCTGGTCAGGCGCTTCATCGCCCGCTCTGCACCGCGCCCCGCGACCTCCAGCATCATCAATCCACGCACAGAATCTGGCCGCACGTCAGAGCGCGTGAGCACGGTAAACCCGGCAATTTCACCGCCCGCGATCAAGCGATCAAGCCGCGCGCGCACCGTACTGCGCGTGACCCCCAAAGTGGCTGCCAGATCCGACAGTGACGCACGCCCGTTGCGCCGCAAGGCACCGATCAGTTGACCATCCAATTCGTCCATTTCAGCTGCCCAATTTGTACGTTTCATCTTCAATTTGCACAATTTGTGCGGTGTCACCACCCGCAGATTTGACGAATACTCCGCACATGACACAAAAACACATCATTCTGATTGGGGCGCCTGTCGACTGCGGAAAGCGTCGGCGCGGCTGCCTGATGGGCCCTGATGCCTACCGGACCGCTGGCATTGCAGAGGCAATCACCGAACTGGGCCATAGTGTCGAGGATATCGGTAATCTGGCCCCGAAACAGGTAACCGTGCCTGCCCCCAAAAACCCGGCCGTCTACAGGCTTGCTGAAAATGTGGGATGGACCCAAACATTGATGGATGCGGCGCAAACCACGGCCCCAAAGGGCATGCCCATTTTCATGGGGGGCGATCATGCATTGGCCGCTGGCACTGTTGCGGGCATGGCCGCCCATGCCAAAACCATGGGCAAGCCGTTCTTTGCGCTGTGGCTGGATGCGCATAGCGACATTCACACGCCCGACACCACCGACAGCGGCAACCTGCATGGCACCCCGGTGGGTTACGTGACTGGGCGTGACGGTTTTGACGCCTACCCTGAACTGCCCGTCAAGGTTGACCCGGCGAATATCTGTATGATCGGGCTGCGTTCGGTTGATGCCGCCGAACACGCTGTTCTGGATGATGGCGATGTGATGTTGGTGGATATGCGCCGGATCGACGAAGAAGGGATCAGCGGGCCCTTGCAAACCTTTCTGAACAAGGTCGCCGCCGTAGACGGCATGCTGCATGTCTCGCTTGATGTGGATTTCCTTGACCCCGATGTCGCGCCCGCCGTGGGCACCACTGTTCCGGGCGGTGCGACGGTGCGCGAGGCGCATCTGGTGATGGAAATGCTGTCGGATAGCGGGTTGGTCACCTCGCTTGATCTGGTTGAGCTGAACCCGTTTCTGGATGATCGCGGCAAAACTGCCAATGTTATGGTTGACCTCACGGCCTCCCTTCTGGGCCGCCGCGTCTTTGACCGGCCAACACGGAGCTTCAAATGACCCTCAAGGCCTCCAACCTGGCGATGGTGCCGTTTGTCAGTGTCGATAACATGATGCGGCTGGTGCATCACATCGGTATGGAACAATTCATGGCTGACCTTGCCCATGAAATTGAGGTGGATTTCGCCCGCTGGGAACTTTTCGACAAGACCCCCCGTATCGGCAGCCATTCCGATGTTGGCGTGATCGAACTGATGCCGACCTCTGACGGGACGCTTTATGGGTTCAAATACGTCAACGGCCACCCCAAGAATATGAAAGAAGGGCTGCAGACTGTCACCGCCTTCGGCGTGCTGTCCGAAGTCGACAGCGGCTATCCCATCCTATTTTCTGAAATGACGGTGCTGACTGCGCTGCGCACGGCTGCAATGTCGGCTGTGGCGACCAAACATCTGGCCGCACCCGACGCCAAGACCATGGCAATGATCGGCAATGGCGCGCAATCGGAATTCCAGTGTATCGCCCAAAAGGCCGTGAACGGCGTCGATACGGTGCGGCTATATGATATTGACCCCGCAGCGACCGCGAAATGCGCAACCAATCTGGATGGTCTTGGGTTGAACGTCATTTCCTGCACAACGCCCGAAGACGCCATCGAAGGCGCGGGTATCATCACCACCGCCACCGCGGACAAGGACATGCAGACCATCCTGACCGACAACATGGTCGGGGCCGGTGTGCATATCAACGCCATCGGCGGGGACTGCCCCGGCAAGACCGAACTGCACCGCGATATTGTTGCCCGTTCAACGGTGTTTGTGGAATATCCGCCACAAACCCGGATTGAAGGCGAGATTCAACAGATGGACCCCGACCACCCGGTCACCGAACTTTGGCAGGTCATGACGGGTGCGGCCAAGGGACGACAATCCGCGTCAGAAGTAACGCTTTTCGACGGTGTCGGCTTCGCGATCGAGGATTTCAGCGCGCTACGTTATGTTCATCACCAGATCAAAGATACGCCGTTCTATATCGATCTTGACCTGATCGCTGATCCTGACGACCCACGGGATTTGTTTGGTATGGTCAAGCGGGCGGGCTAAGAGGTGGTTAGAGGCTTATCTCACCCAATGGCATTGCAGTAGGCGGCAATCCTTTCCGCTGCTTGCTCCGGCGATAACGCAGTCACATCCAATTCGAGCAAGTTTGGCAGGTCGCCACCGATTAATGTCTCTTGATTTCCATGGTTGCGCCGAGCGACATCGGGACTTTGCAGTTTTCCCTTGCCGACCCGTTCCGGGGACTGGATGCGCCGGACGTTCTCCTCCAGATCACAGTACAGATGAACCATAACGAGAGGTGACCGCTTGCACCCGCGCCGCTCGAAGCGTTTCCACTCCTCCATTGCCCATTCGCCTTTGCCAGTAAGGACGGTCGTAAAAATAACGCCCTCACCAGCGGGAAGATCGTCGATCAAATCATCTGCGATAGCCTCGACCCGGCGGACGGTTTCACGGAAGGCGGGTGACCGAAACTCTGTCAACGCGAAGGCAAGGTTGTAAAGCGTGTGGATGTCAACCAAGCGACCGCCAATGGTTTCTGAAAGCGCGCGCGCAATCGTCAACTTGCCCACGCCGGGGTAGCCGTTCAGTACGATAATCATAACGCTACTTTAGTGATCGGCGTGTCGCATTGAAAGTCTGCCAAGAAGCCGAGGTGTCCTTTGCACCCTTAGTCGGCTGGGTCGAGATATACCCCACCTCAATGATAGTGGAATTCACCCGTTACATGACGCCATTCGCCCGGACTGATCATCTTGCGATGCACAAAACGCACTGAATGCAGTGGGCCATCCAATTCCTGCTGCCAGAAAGCAATGAATTTCAATAGCTTGTCGTGATCTGGGGCCAGATCGTAATCTTGCCAGATAAAGGCGTTCAGCACATGCGGATGATCTGGCATGTGATAGAACATTTCCGCCGTGGTCAGCCCGTACCCCTTCATCATCAATTCGGTTTCTGATTGCATGGCTGCTCCTTTCGTTTCTTTACCTACACATAAATTGATTACGACTTGATAAAATTATCAACAAAAACATGATGTTATCATTCACGAGCGGTGGCTGCCAGTATGGGCCGGTATCGCCCATTGCACCCTATATCAAGTGTCTGATAGACTGGCACAAACCAAATATAGCAGTGCCAGTAACAACAGGCGGTCCACGTGAACGACACCCCAGAAACTCCTGAAAACGAAGACGAATTGCCGCCGCAGCGCCCCACTTATGATGGGCCTTCGGTGACAATCGAACACGAGTTGAAGACCAGCTACCTTGACTACGCGATGAGCGTGATTGTCAGCCGGGCCATTCCCGATCTCCGCGATGGCCTGAAACCGGTACACCGCCGCATCATATACTCAATGTACGAAAAAGGGATCACCGCCGACAAATCCTACCGGAAGTCAGCGAAATCCGTGGGCGACGTGATGGGGTCCTATCACCCGCATGGCGACAGCGCGATTTATGACGCACTTGTGCGCATGGCGCAGGATTTCTCCATGTCGCTGCCGCTGGTTGATGGTCAGGGTAACTTTGGCTCCATGGATGGCGACGGTGCCGCCGCGATGCGCTACACCGAATCCCGCCTGGCCAAGGTGGCCCAGTACATGACGGAAGACCTGCCCAAGGACACGGTCGATTTCATGGACAATTACGACGGTAAGGAACGCGAACCCAGCGTCCTGCCATCCCGTTTCCCCAACATGCTGGTCAACGGTGCGGGGGGCATCGCGGTCGGTATGGCAACCAATATCCCGCCCCATAACTTGGGCGAAGTGATCGAGGCCACGCTGGCGCTGATCGATGCCCCCGATATGTCGATCGAACAACTGATCGAGTACATCCCTGCACCAGACTTCCCGACTGGCGGGATCATTCTGGGCCGGTCCGGGGCGCGCAAGGCCTATCTGGAAGGGCGCGGTTCCGTCGTGGTGCGCGCCAAAACGCATATCGAAGAATTGCGCAAAGACCGCTACGCCGTTGTTATAGATGAAATTCCCTATCAAGTGAACAAAGCTGCGATGATTGATAAAATCGCAGAGGCGGCGCGCGACAAACGCATCGAAGGCATCGCCCATGTACAGGACGAATCCGACCGGAACGGCGTGCGCGTGGTCGTTGAACTGAAACGCGATGCCACAGCGGAAGTGGTTCTCAACCAATTGTTCCGCTTCACGCCCATGCAGACCTATTTTGGCTGCAACATGCTGGCGCTGAACGGTGGTAAACCCGAACAGCTGAACCTGCGTGCCTTTCTGACCGCTTTCATTGATTTCCGCGAAGAAGTCGTGGCGCGGCGTACCGCGTTTGAATTGCGCAAAGCCCGCGAACGCGCGCATGTGCTGTGTGGTCTGGCCGTGGCCGTCACGAATATTGATGAGGTCGTGGCTGCAATCCGTTCCTCCGCCGATGCGGCCACCGCCCGTGAAAAACTGATGACGCGCAAATGGCCCGCAGAGAGCATTCTTGAATATATCAAGCTGATCGACGACCCGACCCATACGGCCAATGATGATGGAACCTACAATCTGTCCGAAACACAGGCCCGCGCAATCCTTGACTTGCGCTTGCAGCGCCTGACCCAGATCGGGGTGAAGGAAGTCACCGATGAGTTGCAGGAACTCGCTGGTAAAATTCGTGAATATCTTGACATCCTGCGCAGCCGCGAACGCATTCTGCAAATCATCCGCGACGAATTGCACGAAGTGAAAGAACTGTTCGCCGTCCCCCGTCGGACCGAAATCGTCGATTGGGCGGCGGATATGGATGACGAGGACCTGATCGAGCGCGAAGACATGGTGGTGACCGTTACGTCGGGTGGTTACATCAAACGCACCGCCTTGGCCGACTTCCGCGCGCAGCGCCGGGGTGGCAAGGGTCTCAGTTCCATGCAGACCAAGGAAGAGGATGTTGTCACGACCCTTTTCGTGGCCAATACGCATACACAGCTGCTGTTCTTTACGACCGATGGTATGGTCTACAAGCTGAAAACCTGGCGATTGCCACTGGGCAGCCGTACGGCCAAGGGCAAAGCCATTGTAAACATCCTACCCATCCCGTCGGGTGTCTCGATTGCGGCCATCATGCCTGTGGACCGACCAGAGGAAGAATGGGCCGATCTACAGGTCGTCTTTGCAACATCCGCTGGAACTGTGCGGCGTAACGCCCTGTCAGACTTCACAAATGTGAAGTCAAACGGCAAGATTGCCATGAAGTTCGAAGGCGAACATGAAGGCACGACACTGATTAACGCCCGCATCGCATCACATGATGATGACGTGATGCTGGTGACCAATTCAGGCCGTGCCATCCGCTTTCCTGCCACTGACGTGCGGGTCTTCAACAGTCGCGCCTCTGTCGGGGTGCGCGGGATCAGGTTGAGCGGCAATGATCAGGTCGTCAGCATGTCCATCATCCGCCACTTCAAGGCAGAGGCCGAAGAGCGCGCGGCGTATCTCAAGATGCGGCGGGCTATGGCTGGCCTGACAGATGAAGCTGAAAACGAAGATGATGATGACGTTGTCGCAGGTGCGATCAGTCAGGAGCGTTATGCTGAAATGTCGGCAGCTGAAAACCTGATCCTGACGATCACAGCCAAAGGGTCGGGCAAATTATCGTCAAGCCATGACTACCCGGTCCGCGGACGCGGCGGCATGGGCGTGGCCGCAATGGACAAGGCCATGCGTGGCGGTCCGCTGGTCACATCCTTCCCGGTGGAGCTGTCGGACCAGATCATGCTGGTGACGTCAACAGGTCAATCTATCCGTGTGCCCATCGACGGCATATCCTTCCGGTCACGTGGCGCTGGCGGGGTAAAAGTCTTTGATACCGGCAAGGGTGAAACCGTTGTGAGCGTGGCCTGGATCGCCGATCAGGGGGACGAAGACGCGGTCGAGGAATAGGCGTGTTTCCGCTGCAAAAAGCAGCCCGGATGGACGCAGGCCAACTGATCAGCGATGGTCAGCGACGTCACGAATAACCTCTAAGGGTGAGATAATGCTCAACAAATTGCTTCTTTCAACGGCCATTGTGTGCGTCAGCGCAACAGTCGGCATGGCGCAGTCTTTCTCCGGTGCCGAATTGGGTATCGAATATTCAGATTTCCCTGATGTGGATGACCTGGGTGCCATCAATTACCACGGATCGGCGGAATTTGAGGTCGTACCGAACATCGGTGTTGCGGCTGATTTCACATTTTACGATTTTGAGCTGGGTGATGCTGATGTCAGCAATTTCACGGTGCACGGTATCTACAGCCTGAACAACCAGACGAAAATCGGCGCATTTGTTGGCCGTGATTCAATCGACAGCGCTTCAATCGACAACTACGGCGTTGAAGTGGCTTACGATTTTGGCGTGGGCTCGGTCGAGGGGTATCTGGGGCTCGGCGATGATGGTGCTGACGATCTGACCTACTTTGGCGCATCTGCGCTATACGGGGTTGGCAGTGGGTTCAGCGTTATCGCAGATTTTGATCGGCTGTCATTTGACGATTCATCTGCATCAACAGTCGAAATCGGCGGCGAATATGCATTGGCTGCGGGTCCGAAGTTCTCGGCTACTTTGGGTAATTTGACTGTGGATGATGGCATCGAAGAAGTGGATGAGACTTATTTCACCATCGCCGCAAGCATTGGCTTTGGCCCGCAGGGCGGGACAACGTTCAGCCGCAAGGGATTCTTTGAAATTCTCGCGGCAGGTGGCGACTGAACCAGCCGATAGCATCGACATTTGCATGCCGCGCGGTTGTCGGGGCATGCATATCCAAAACAAACTGCAAAAGGTTTTACCATGCGCACCACCCTTACCACCACGGCCGTTATCGCGCTGCTTGCAGGGGCTGCCTCGGCCGAAGGCATCAGCTTTGCCAAGTTAAGCTATGACTACCAGAGCATCGACAGCGACGATTTCGGCGAACCGACTGTCACGCTGTTGCAGGGTCAGGTTGAATACGAAATGGACCAGTATTTGCTAGGCGCCGATCTTGATATCATTTCGGTTGATGCGGATGCGGGTGACGAAGACACGCAGGACTTTACAGTGTTCGGGGCCTACCGGATCAATCCACAGGTTCTGGCTGGGGTCGGCCTTGGGCAATCGGACCGCGGTTCTGACAACGTGACGATCTACGAAGTCTTTGGCCAATATGTTGCGGCCCCCTTCGCGGTGGCCGCCAATTATGCGTTCGACGACGATGATGAAACACTGACAAGCCTGTTCGGTGAATATGCGTTCGGCCCACAACTCAAAGTCGGCGCATCGGTTTTCATCGACTCAGCAAGTGACAGCACCGCCTATCACCTCAGCAGTGACTATACCCAAGGTGCAGTGACAGGGCGCGCTTTCTTCGTTGATGATGGCATCTCGGATGATAACGTCGTTGGTCTGCGCGGGCGTTACGATTTTGGCAATGCATTCAACGCAGGCGCCTCTTACGAGACCAGCTTTGGCGGCGACTTTTCCGAAACCGCCATACGGATCGGCGGCGGATACGCATTTGAACAAGGCATAGAGATCCACGCCAGCTACGGCCAAATTGATCGCGAAGCGCAATCAACAGACGATGTTTTCCGCCTTCTTGTCACTTACGAAACCGGCAATCAGGCGCGTTTCGACCGGCAAATGACACGTGATATCGTCGAAGACACCTGGTTTGGCGTTGCACCCTTGTTTGTGTCCGGCCTTGTTGTCAGCCCAATCTGATTGATAAGGGCCCCGGCATGGTCCGGGGCCCTTATCCTAATAGGTCTTTTCAACACGCTGCGCGGGCTCTACATGTCCGGCATGAACAAAACACTCAACATCATTGGCGGCGGGATGGCCGGGTCAGAGGCCGCATGGCAGGCCGCGAACGCGGGCTTGCAGGTTGTCATCCATGAAATGAGGCCCAAAGTCGAAACCTTTGCCCATCGTACCGGCAATCTGGGCGAAATGGTGTGTTCCAATTCATTCCGCTCGGACGATCATGAACAAAACGCTGTAGGCCTGTTGCATTGGGAAATGATGCAGGCTGGCGGCTTGATTATGAAAACGGCCTATCAACACCGGCTGCCCGCTGGCGGGGCCTTGGCCGTCGATCGTGACCCGTTCGCCGAAAGCGTCACCGCAGCCCTCACGGCGCATCCCAACATCCGCATCTCTTATGACGAGATCACCGCCCTGCCCGATGACGGGCACTGGATCATCGCCACCGGCCCGCTGACATCCGGCGCATTGGCCGAAGCCATACAGGCGGAAACCGGGACAGAGGCGTTGGCTTTCTTCGATGCCATCGCCCCCATCGTCTATGCAGACAGCATCAACATGGACGTGGCTTGGATGCAATCGCGCTATGACAAGGGCGAAACCGAGGATGAGCGCACCGCCTACCTCAACTGCCCGATGACCAAAGACCAATATGAGGCCTTCATCGACGCCCTGCTTGCCGCCGAAAAAACCGAATTCAAGGAAGGTGAAACAGCGGGTTACTTTGATGGCTGCCTGCCAATCGAGGTTATGGCGGAACGGGGCCGTGAAACGCTACGCTTTGGCCCCATGAAACCCGTGGGCCTTACCAACGCACATGATCCCGAACACAAGCCCTATGCCGTGGTCCAATTGCGCCGCGATAACGCGCTGGGGACGCTGTTCAACATTGTCGGCTTTCAGACCAAAATGAAATACGGCGCGCAAAAGGCTGTTTTCAAAACAATTCCGGGGTTGGAGGATGCCGAATTCGCCCGTCTTGGTGGCATCCATCGCAATACGTTCATCAACTCGCCAACCCTTCTTGATGATCAGATGCGGCTACGGTCGCGGCCCAACATCCGCTTTGCGGGGCAGATCACCGGCGTCGAAGGCTATGTCGAAAGCGCGGCCATGGGATTACTGGCCAGCCGCATGGCCGTAGCTGAGCTGACTGGTCGAACCCTTGATCCGGTCCCAGATACAACCGCCATGGGGGCGCTTGTGACCCACATCACCGGTGGTGCAGAGGCAAAGACCTTCCAGCCGATGAACGTGAATTTTGGTCTTTTCCCGCCACTTGAAGGGGCCAAAAACGGTCGGCGCAACCGCAAGGATCGCTATAAGGGCTATACTGACCGGGCCAAGGCCGACTGGCAGGGCTGGTTGGGTCAAATGGCACTGGACGCCGCCTGAGGGCGCGCGTTAGCCTTGTGCCATGGCTGACAAGAAAGACCCGCTGCGCCCCGATCTGTGGACACCGCGCCCCGTAGACGAAACCATCAAGGTCTACGCCAAATGGGCCGACACCTATGACGATGACATCACAGCGCAGGGGTATCATTCACCCGCCCGAATCGCCAAGGCTTTGAAAGAATTTGCAAAACCCGATGCCAATATCCTTGATTTTGGCTGCGGCACCGGATTGTCCGGGCAGGTATTGCGTGACGCGGGTTTCGTCAATCTGCACGGTACGGATGTTACAGCCCAGATGCTTGCAAAGGCGGCTGAACGTGGCGTCTACGCCAAGACGTGGTTGTCCCAGCCTGACGAATTGAGCTTCGGACGCGGCGCCTATTCCGTGATCGTTGCTGCGGGTGTGGTCAGCCTTGGGGCCGCCCCCCCTGAAACGCTTGGCGCGCTGGTGGCCAAGCTTAACGCGGGTGGCGTTCTGGCCCTGTCTTATAATGACCCCACCCTTGCCGATACGCGTTATGGCGAGGCCCTGAGCACCGAAATTGGCGGGGGCCGGGCCGAGGTCATTTTCCGCGAACACGGGCCCCATCTGGACAATGTCGACATGGGATCAGACATCATCATCCTGCGCCGACGATGATCACCCGTTTCGCCCCTTCGCCCACAGGCCCCCTGCATCTGGGGCACGCCTATTCAGCGATGCTGGCCCATGACATGGCGATGGCCGCGGATGGCACGTTCATCCTGCGTATGGATGATATCGACAGGGTCCGATCAAAACCGGAATTCGAACAACAGGCCATCGCTGATCTGCATTGGCTGGGGCTGTCATGGCCGGAACCGATTATGAAGCAATCTCGATCCGAACCCCGCTTTCGGGCGAATATCCAGCAACTCGCACAGCAAGGGTTAATTTACCCATGTTCATGCAGCCGCGCCGATGTTGAAAACGCCGCAAATGCCCCGCAAGAGGGGGTGCCGACACATGGCCCGGACGGCCGTATCTATCCCGGCACTTGCAGGGCACGACCGATGGCCGCATTCAAAGAAGGCGATGCCATTCGGCTGAACATGGAAAAGGCCGTGCACGGCGCTGCGCCGCTACCAAGCTACCTGGAAACCGGTGAACGGCACCGTGGGACAATGCAACTCGATCCCGTGGACCTGATCACATCAATCGGCGATGTCGCGGTCGCCCGGCGTGGCATGGCGGCGGCCTATCATCTGGCTGTTGTTGTGGACGACGACGCACAGAATATCACTCATGTGATCCGGGGCGAGGATCTGTTTGACGCGACCCGGATCCATGTCTTGCTGTATCATCTGCTGCACCTTCCCATACCCATTTACCATCATCACCGATTGATCCGGGACGACAACGGCAAACGGCTGGCCAAACGTGACGACGCCCGCGCCATATCAAAATACAGGGCCGAAGGGGCAACCCCCAATGATATCAGGCGGTTGGTGGGTCTTCCGGAAGTTTGACGATCTCAACCTCGTCCCCATTGCGCACCGCTGTGTAAAAACAGGTGCGGCGTCCAGTATGGCAGGCTGCGCCGACCTGATGAACCTCGATCAGCAGACAATCACGGTCGCAATCCACCCGGAAATCCACCAGCGCCTGCGTGTGCCCGCTGGTTGCCCCCTTGACCCAGAACGCCTGCCGGGACCGCGACCAATAGGTCACCTGCCCTGTCGCGAGTGTTTTGGACACAGCCTCTGCATTCATCCATGCCATCATCAACACCTCACCGGATGCGGCATCCTGTGCAATTGCCGGGATCAGACCAGCGTCATTATATTTCAGGCTGGCGGGGTCGAAGGGCATATCAAAAACCTTTGCATCAGGATCGGTCCGCACTATCTAAGGGGGACGCAAGCGAAGGGCAAATGCCATGTCAGCCGAAACAGATATGATCAAACTCTACTCGGCGCGCATTTTGGCGCTGGCTGCTGATATGCCCCGCACGCAACGGCTGGAAAACCCTACGGCGACGGCCAAGAAACGGTCACCGCTTTGTGGGTCTACCGTGACGGTCGATATCGTGCTCACCGACGGGGTGATCAGCGATTACGGGCAAGACGTCAAAGCCTGCGCATTGGGTCAGGCCGCCGCAGCCGTGATCGGCGCACAGATTGTTGGGCTGACACCCGCAGCCGTGCAGCAAGGGCGCGATGAGTTGCACGCAATGCTCAAATCCGACGGGCCTGTGCCATCCGCCCCTTTCGACGGGCTGGACGTTCTGCAACCGGCCAAGGATTATAAGAACCGGCACGCCTCGATCCTGCTGGCCTTTGATGCCACGCTTGCAGCACTCGAAAACACCACCGCCACGGCATAAAAAAACCGCCGCACATCCGGACAGGATGGCGGCGGCAGGCACAAGCAACTGGTCCGGTCCGGCGTTCCACGAAGGGGGAGGCAAGACCCCGATCAGGACATCAGACAGGCAGGTCATCAATCATTGCATTCTTGGGACAGGGCAATGTGATGGACCGGACCAGTCGCCAGGGAGGTCAGATTAATCCGGGCAAGGATAATCCAACAAACAGCATGACCATCAGGGCAATAACACCAAGCGCATCAGCCAAAAGCGTCTCGCGGGACCGGACGATGATGGATTTGATTTCTTGTGTCATTGTGTTCTCCTAACGTTCTGTTGTCACTTTGTTCCCATATCATTAACCATGTGTAAAGAACTTTTTAAGAACATTCGTGAACATTTTAGAACACGCGGGCTTAACCCACTGATATTAAACGGATTGCCTTGTCCTGCTCCATAAGCCAAAGCAAGGTGCGTGCGGCCTGCCCCCGTGCGGTTTCCAGCGTCGGATCATCATGCAGCAATTTGCGGGCGTCCGATTGGGCCAGCGCCATCAATGCGGTCTGGCATTCCAGATCAGCAATGCGAAACCGCGGCAGGCCGGATTGCGCGGTCCCGATCACGTCACCCGCGCCGCGCATCGCAAGGTCCTCCTCCGATATACGAAACCCGTCCTCGGTTTCGCGCAAAATCTCGAGGCGGCGCCGTCCGTTCTCGCTCAGCGGGGCCTGATACAGCAACAGACAGGTCGATGCGATGGCACCACGCCCCACCCTGCCCCGCAGTTGGTGCAATTGCGCCAGCCCGAAGCTTTCCGCGCGCTCGATCATCATGATCGACGCATTGGGCACGTTCACCCCCACCTCGATCACTGTTGTGGCCACCAGCACCTTGGTATCCCCGGCGACGAAACGCGCCATGGCGGCGTCCTTTTCGGCGGGTGGCATCTGGCCGTGTACCAACCCGACAAGGCCTTCACCCAATGCCGCGCGCAATTGTTTGAACCGTTCCTCGGCAGCGGTCATGTCGACCACTTCGCTTTCTTCGACCAACGGACAAACCCAATAGGCTTGCCGCCCTTCCGCCACCGCATGGCGTAGTTTTTCAACAACCTCATCCAAACGGGCGGTCGATACCAACGCCGTCTGCACCGGCGTCCGCCCGGGCGGTTTTTCATCCAAAACCGACACATCCATATCGCCATATTGCGCCAGCGCCAGCGACCGGGGGATCGGCGTCGCTGTCATCACCAGCACATCCACCGCCTGCCCCTTGGCACCCAGTTCCATCCGCTGGGCCACACCAAAGCGGTGCTGTTCATCAATCACAGCCAGCCGCAAATCATGAAAATGCACATCTTTCTGAAACACCGCATGGGTGCCCACAAGAACGTTAATCTCTCCAGTCGCCAATGCCGCCAGTTTCGCCGCCCGCTCCGAACCCTTGTCGCGCCCTGTTAGAATCTCCAGCCTGACGCCCGCATCGGCGGCAAGCGGTTGTAACCCTTCCAGATGCTGGCGGGCCAAAATTTCGGTCGGGGCCATCATCACCCCCTGCCCGCCCGCTTCCACCACACACAGCAAACCCATCAACGCAACCAGTGTCTTGCCCGATCCAACATCGCCCTGCAGCAAGCGGTTCATGCGCAGGGGCGTCGCAAGATCAGCGGCAATCTCGGTAATGGCGCGGGTCTGCGCCCCCGTCGGCGCATAAGGCAAGCCGGCCAAAACCTTGTCGCGCAACGCACCATCACCGTGTGACGGCAGGCCCTTGCCCCGACGCACCACCGCCCGCGCCAGCGCCAGCGTGATCTGATGGGCAAACAACTCATCATAGGCCAATCGCTGGCGCGCCGGATCATGCGGCGACAAATCCGTCGATGATCCCGGCGCGTGCACTTTTTCGAACGCGGCATGCCAGGCAGGCCAGGCTTCGCGCTTTCGCAACTCCGGATCGATCCACTCGGCTAGTTCCGGGGCCATCTGCAACGCGGACCTTGTCGCCTTCCACATCAGCTTTTGTGACACACCCGCATGCAATGGGTAGACAGGTTCATAGGTCGGAATCTCATCCGCCTCTGCAATCGGCAATACATGATCCGGGTGCACAATTTGCGCAATGCTGTCAAAAATCTCGACCTTACCTGACACGATCCGCTTCTGCCCTGTTGGCAGCAGCCGCTGCAAATAGTCCCCTTTGGCGTGAAAGAACACGAGCTGAAATGACGTTTGCGCATCGGTCACATCCACCCGATACGGGCGCCCGCGTGATTTTGGCGGGTAATGCGCACCAACCGTCACCTCAACCGTGGCCGTCGCAGGCAGGACAACATCGCGGATACTTGCCCGCCTGTGCCGGTCCACGCCACTATGCGGCAAGGTCATCAGCACGTCGCGCGGTTTTTCAACGCCTGCCTGCTCAAGGATCTGGGCGGTCTTTGGTCCGACCCCATCCAGCGTGGTCAATGCGCCAAAGAGCGGAAACAGAACCTCTGGCCGACCTGTCATGCCTCGCCGATCAGGGCCAGCCAGGCATCTTCGTCCATGGTCTGAACGCCCAAAGCCTCTGCCTTTGTGGCTTTTGACCCGGCCCCGGGTCCGGCGACCAGAATATCCGTCTTCGCGCTGACAGATCCTGAAACCTTGGCACCCAAGGCTTCGGCCCGGCCTTTGGCCTCGGCGCGGGTCATCTTTTCCAACGTTCCGGTGAACACGACCGTTTTTCCAGCCACAGGGCTATCCGTCGCCACGGCGGCAGCGTCCTGCACGTCCAACTGCGCCACCAGCGCGTCGATCGAGGCGCGCTCCGCCTCTTGTTGCATTGCCGTGATGACAGAGCTCGCCATAACCGCGCCGACCCCATCAATCCCGATCAGATCATCCCAGATATCACCTTCCCCCACCACAGCGTGCGTCATCGCCGCTTCAAAGGCGGTCCAGCTGATGTAATGGTTCGCCAGGGTTGCCGCGGCAGACTCTCCCACATGCCGAATGCCGAGCGAAAAAATGACCCGGTTCAGGGGAACCTTGCGCTTGTCGTCAATCGCATCAAACAGGTTTTGCGCGCTCTTTTCGCCCCACCCTTCGCGGTTTTTCAGCTGCTGTATGCCGATCCCGTACCGGTCCCGCAGGGTAAAGATATCTGCCGGGGTCTTGATCCAGCCATCACTGTAAAACTGCTCAACCTGTTTGGCCCCCAGCCCTTCGATGTCAAAGGCGGCACGGGACACAAAATGCTTCATTTTCTCAACGGCTTGCGCGGGACAAATCATTCCGCCGGTGCAGCGCCTTACGGCATCACCTTCCTCGCGGATGGCGTCTGATCCACACTCAGGACAGAGCTTTGGAAAGGCAAAGGGCACCGCATCGTTTGGCCTGCGCGCCAGATCGACATCCTTGATCTTAGGGATCACATCACCTGCGCGGTAAATCTGCACCCAGTCGCCCACACGCACATCGCGTCCTTCGCGGATCGGCGCCCCATCGCCGCCACGTCCCGCAATGTAATCTTCGTTATGCAAGGTCGCATTCGACACGACCACGCCGCCAACTGTTACCGGCTTCAGCCGTGCGACGGGGGACAGCGCGCCGGTCCGGCCAACCTGAATGTCAATTGCCTCCAAGGTGGTCCAGGCCAATTCCGCCGGAAACTTATGGGCAATCGCCCATCTTGGCGTCGTTGATCGAAACCCCAATCGGCGCTGCAATTCAAGGTCATCCACCTTGTAAACAACGCCATCGATGTCATAGCCAAGCAGCGCGCGGCGTTCTTCAATCATCTGATAATGCGCAATCATGGCCGCCGGCCCATCACATGTGGCGGTCAACTCATTTGTCACGAATCCAAGGTCTGACAACCGCGCAATCGCACCCGATTGATTTGGTGCCAGCGGCGCCGAAATCTCGCCCCACGCATATGCAAAAAACCGCAAGGGACGGGATTTTGTGATGCGGGCATCCAATTGCCGGAGTGAGCCTGCCGCCGCATTGCGCGGGTTGGCAAAAGGCTTCGCGCCCTCAGCATTTTGTCGTTCATTCAGCGCGGCAAAGTCAGCGTGGCTCATGTAAACCTCACCGCGCACTTCGAGCACATCCGGCGCGCCGACAATCCGTTCGGGAATATCGTCAATTGTGCGGGCATTCGCTGTCACATTCTCGCCGACTGATCCATCCCCGCGCGTGGCCGCTTGTACCAACACACCGCTTTCATAGCGCAGTGATAACGACAGCCCGTCAATCTTGGGCTCGGCTGTGTAGGTCAATGGCGCATCATCGCCAAGCCCCAGATATTTTCGAACACGGGCGTCGAAATCCGTCACATCATCATCGTCAAATGCATTACCAAGCGACAGCATGCGCACCGCATGTTGCACCTTGCCAAACCCTTCGGCAATCGCGCCGCCCACCTGTTCGCTTGGGCTGTCGGGGCGCTTGAGATCGGGAAAGGCCGCCTCAATGGCCAGATTACGTTTCTTGAGCGCATCGTAATCAGCATCGCTGATCTCTGGGGCATCATCACGGTGGTAAGCAGTGTTCGCCGCAGTCAACTGTTTGGCCAGCCATGCCAATTCACGCGCAGCCTGATCCGGGGACAGGCTATCTGCCGCCAAATGTGTCGTTTCAGGATGATCTGGCTTGATATGTTCGATCACGTCCGCGCCCTATGAAATACACCCACCGCCGTATCGACGATGGGTGCAATTCTTAGGCGGGCCTATTCGTGACGTCCAGTCTTGATGCGGTGGGAAGATCCGTGAGTGGCCGCATCTGGCGTTATTCAGGCACCAACCGCAATCTTTTCTGCAGCGATCACAGGTTCCGGGTCGCGCAACACATAGCCACGGCCCCAGACAGTTTCGATATAGTTCTCACCATCTGTCGCTTCGCTCAACTTCTTGCGCAGCTTGCAAATGAAGACATCGATGATTTTCAGTTCCGGCTCATCCATACCGCCATAAAGATGGTTCAAGAACATCTCTTTGGTCAGGGTTGTACCCTTGCGCAGGCTCAAAAGCTCCAGCATCTGATACTCTTTGCCGGTCAGATGTACGGTGCTACCGCCAACATCAACCGTCTTGGCATCAAGGTTGACGGCAATACGGCCAGTCTTGATGATGGATTGCGCGTGGCCTTTGGACCGGCGGATGATTGCATGAATACGCGCCACGAGTTCTTCGCGGTGGAAGGGTTTTGTCAGATAGTCATCTGCACCAAAACCAAAGCCTTTTAGCTTGCTTTCTGTCCCATCGTCCCCTGAGAGGATCAATATAGGCGTATCAATACGGCTCAGGCGCAGCTGACGCAGCACCTCGTGTCCATTCATATCGGGTAGATTCAAATCCAACAGGATCAGATCGTAATCGTATAATTTGGCAAGATCGATCCCTTCCTCACCCAAATCCGTCGCATAGACGTTCAGGTTCGCATGGGTCAGCATCAATTCGATACTTTTCGACGTTGTTGGGTCATCTTCCACTAGCAAGACACGCATCCGAGTTCTCCGCTCTCTCTTCAGTGTCGTTAACCTAGACGTCTAAAGGTTAATCACCCGTTACCATACCCGTACATCATTGCATTTCCACCTAGGGTTGTCGATAGCGTTGTAATGCGGTCGTCTTTAAAGCCGCCTCACCATGCTCAACAACTGCTGTCTCCCATTCACCAAATTCTTCGTCAGACAGGCTATAACGCTCCAATGCCTCCTTTCGGTGGATCAATCCGGCCATAACGGCCCGCACCACGGCTGCCTTTCGCGATGCAACCCATCGCCTTGTCTTTTGACTGGGCAGGTCTGCCCGTGTCATAATTGTTCCATCTGGCAGCGTAACAGAACGCGGCCCCTCAACCTTACGTAGATACATTTCGCACCCCTTTGCGATACTCCTGCCGTTTTTTAGGGTTCAGGAGTTTAATGAGAGGTGTAAGTGTGACTTGAGAGTACGTAGCATTTTCCTATATTTCATCGCGAAACCCATCGATCTGGAAAAACCATGCCTCTTGATTCGCCGCTGAACTCCCTCGGCTTTGCAAAATCGCCTGCGCAAACCCGCGTTGTCGTTGCCATGTCGGGCGGCGTTGACAGCTCTGTTGTGGCCGCGCAATTGGCCGAAGAAGGGTATGATGTGGTGGGCGTCACCCTGCAGCTTTATGATCACGGGGCGGCACTGGCCAAGAAAGGCGCCTGTTGCGCTGGCCGCGACATCCACGATGCGCGGCGCGTGGCCGAAGAAATGGGCTTTCCGCATTACGTGCTCGATTACGAAAACACATTCCGCGAGGCTGTGATCGATGAATTCGCCGACAGTTATCTGGCGGGCGCGACACCAGTGCCGTGCATCCGCTGCAACGAAAGGGTGAAATTCAAGGACCTGCTCAAGACTGCCAAGGACTTGGATGCCGACTGCATGGCGACGGGTCACTATATCCAGCGCAAAATTGGCGCCGCGGGGGCAGAGCTGCATAGCGCCGCAGATGCCGGCAAGGACCAAAGCTATTTCCTGTTTTCGACCACACAACAACAGCTCGACTATCTGCGGTTTCCCTTGGGACACTTGAAATCAAAGGAAGAAACCCGTGCCCTGGCCGCCAAATACGGACTTGGCGTCGCGGATAAGCCCGACAGTCAGGACATCTGTTTCGTGCCCAACGGTGACTATGCGGCTGTGATCGAAAAGCTGCGACCCGGTGCGGCCGAGCCGGGTGACATTGTTGATGTGAACGGTCAGGTTCTGGGAACCCATCAAGGGGTTATCCACTACACGATCGGGCAGCGGCGCGGGCTTGGCATCGGCGGGCTGGCCGATCCGCTCTATGTGGTGAAGCTCGATGTGGACAAAAAACATGTCATCGTCGGACCGAAAGATCTGCTCGCCACACGTCGCGTGCCGATCCGCGAAATCAACTGGATTGGGGGGGGGCGTTTGACAGATATGAGCGAGCGGCACATCGCCGTGCGGGTGCGATCCACGCGCCCCCCGACCGACGCGATCCTGCGGCCCATTTCGGATACCGAAGCCGAGGTGGAACTGGCCGTTGCCGAACAAGGCGTATCGCCGGGGCAAGCCTGCGTTTTCTACGACCCCGACAGCACCCGCGTCTTGGGTGGCGGGTGGATTTGGCGCGGGCAATAATTCAATAACCGCTGGTAGTTCGCTCAAAAAATGTTAAAATAAATGATATTGTTTTGATATTTTCCTGAGTTATTTACCTGTTCTTTTGTCCAGTTTCGCAAGACTGCCGCACAATTGCCCAAATCATTGGGACTTAAGGGTGCCGTAGCGGAAGGATACATGATGCCAATGCGAGCCAAGAAAAACGTAAAACACGATGCAGCCGAAGCATTCTATGGCCAGAGTGAACATAGCTTCGACAAACAGCTAGAGGCCATGGGCGCGATGGACCCACGGCTGGTTCAGGCATTCAAAAAGACCCGTGAACGTTATCTGATGGCCGAGCGGTCCAAACAGGACCGCATGCACTAAAGAAAAGATGGCCGTATTCCGGATCGGCACCGGGCACATCCGTGATTGATCAAAGATTGTAGGGCCTGACCAGACTTTCCGTGGCAAGGCCAGACGCCAGACAGAATTGCCGCCGCAACAGCTACACAATGCCGACCTATAAAGGGCGATTGCGTGCTGAACAAAACCCATCACCACCCCACCGCGATCAAAGCAGCAAAATCCGCTGGTGATTTGGCCACGCAACGGTTTAATCATACGCCATGATTTACGAAACCGCATCTGACTGGCGCAACGCCCCGCAGAAACGTGTCCTGCTTTTTGCCATGTCCGGTCTGGGCAAGACCTATCTGTCCAAGATGTTGCGCGACACGAACCAATGGTTCCACTATTCCATCGATTACCGGATCGGCACGCGGTATATGGGCGAAAAGATCGCCGACAATGCCAAGCGCGAGGCGATGAAGGTGCCGTTCCTGCGGGATCTCTTGCGGTCCAACTCCATTTATATCGGTTCGAACATCTCATTCGACGACCTCAAACCGATGTCCTCTTACCTGGGCAAACCCGGCGATCCGGCCAAGGGCGGGCTTGTTTGGGACGAATACACGCGCCGTCAGGACGAATTTCAACAGGCCGAGGTCGCAGCCCTGCACGACACCGGTTATTTCATCGACCGGGCTGTTGATCTCTACCAATACCCGAATTTTGTCTGCGACACCGGCGGGTCCATCTGCGAATGGGTCGATGCGGACAATCCAGACGACCCGGTGCTGACCGATCTGGCGGCCAAAACGCTCATGGTCTGGATCGAAGGGACTGATGCACACACCGCCGAGTTGATCCGCCGGTTCGACAAAGAACCCAAACCCATGTCCTACGACCCGGCCTTTCTGCTGGCGACATGGCACGCATACCTGACTGAATTCAACGTGGCTCCCGACAAGGTGGACCCGGATGATTTCATTCGCTGGGCCTTTGCCAAGGCGCTTGCGCACCGGCAGCCGCGCTATCAGGCGATGGCAGAGAAATGGGGGATCAGCGTACCACAAAGCGTGGTTGCGCAGGTCAAAGATACGGAGGGCTTTGTCAGCATGATCGCTGACGCCCTTGAGATGCGGGGCTGATCGCCCTATCTCTCCCCTCTGATCAGGACCACGCTCATGCCCATTAAACTGCCCGCCGCCCTGCCCGCCTATGACGTTCTGTCGAACGAAGGCGTTATGGTGCTTGATGAAGATACAGCCGCCCGTCAGGACATCCGCCCGCTGCGGATCGCGCTGTTGAACCTGATGCCCAAGAAAATCCAGACCGAAAACCAGTTCGCCCGGCTGATTGGGGCGACACCACTACAAATCGAATTCTCGCTGATCCGGATGTCCGAACATCAGACTAAGAATACGGCTGCGGCACATATGGAAGAATTCTATCGGCCCTTCTCGGACGTGCAGGACCAGAAATTCGACGGGCTGATCATCACCGGCGCCCCGATCGAACACCTACCCTTCCAAGAGGTCACCTATTGGGACGAACTGACTCAGGTCTTCGACTGGACCCAAACCCATGTGCATTCCACCTTCGGGGTCTGTTGGGGGGGCATGGCGATGATTAATTATTTCCACGGGGTCAAGAAACACATCCTTGATCAAAAGGCATTCGGCTGTTTCCGGCACCGGAACACGGCCCCCGCCTCACCCTATTTGCGCGGGTTTTCGGATGATTGCGTGATCCCTGTCAGCCGGTGGACGGAAATGCGGCAGGCCGAGATCGACGCCGCCCATGGTCTTGATACGCTGATCACCAGCGACGAGGCAGGCCCCTGCCTTGTCGAAGACAAGGATCATCGCGCGCTCTATATCTTCAACCATTTCGAATATGACAGCGGCACGCTGAAACAGGAATACGACAGGGACGTGGAAAACGGCACCCCCATCAACGTGCCGATGAACTACTATCCAAATGACGATCCCGCGAGAGAGCCGCAAAACAGGTGGCGAAGCCATGCACATCTTCTATATGGCAATTGGATAAACCAGATCTATCAGACCACAAACTTCGAGTTGGATAAAATTGGCACGTAAAACGATCGCTCTCACCGCACTGACATTAGGGCTTAGCGCCGTTGTGGCAGGCTGCGCCAACTACCGCGCCACGCGGGCCGAACAATCCTTTCCGCCGGTGGGGCAGTTTGTGGATGTGGTAGGCGGACGTGTGCACTATGTGCAGGAAGGCAGCGGGCCGCATCTAATCCTGATCCACGGTGCGGGCGGAAACCTGCGGGAATTCACCTTTGATCTGATGGGACGGCTTACAGATCGCTATACGGTTACGGCCTTTGACCGGCCGGGCTTGGGGTATACTGACCGGGTGCCGGGCGTGGATATCGGTGCAACGGCAACCGAAGGCGAAGGGCCCCTGCAACAGGCAATCATGCTGCGTGAAGCCGCAACCAATCTGGGGATTACCGACCCGATCCTGGTCGGGCACAGCTTTGGTGGCATCGTGTCTTACGCATGGGCCGTGCATGATCTGGACATCGAAAGCCCCGTCAACGCCAAAGCGGTGGTATCCCTTGCGGGCGTCACCATGCCATGGCCCGGCGATTTGGGCGTGTATTACCGGATCAACGGCACCGCCTTTGGCGGCGCTGTTGCCGTCCCGCTCATCTCAGCGCTGGTGCCTGAAAGCGTCGTGCGTGACCGGATCGAAGGCACTTTTGCACCGCAGGACGCACCCGAAGGCTATGCCGAACATATCGGCGCACGGCTGACATTGCGCCCCGAAAATTTCCGCGCCAACATCCGGCAAGTGAACACATTGCGGCCTAAGGTCGTCGAAATCTCGGCGCGCTATCCTGAATTGACCCTCCCGATTGAGATCGTCCACGGCACAGCCGACACCACCGTCCCCATTCATATTCACGCCGAAGAGGTGATCAAGATTGTCCCTTCAGCCAACCTGACGCGACTTGAAGGTGTCGGGCACATGCCCCATCACGCAGAGCCGGAGGTCGTGATCAATGCGATTGACAGGGCGGCAACACGGGCAGCGACACAGTAAAGGCGGATAAGTCTGAACGTATCTACCCGAATGTCTGCGCTTGGCCCGAACCGCCAGATGCTGCGATTTGTACGCGTGTCCGCAAACCACCCATAGCGTTGTAACTCCTTGTCGCATTCGCCCGCCGCTTAAACAGACAGACCCGAATTCCATCCGCCCCGCCTATTCTACGTCTAACAGCGTGCGGCAATCCCCATGGTTGCCGGTCCCGCTCTGTGGACTTTGTGATCGAACTGGTCGAAAACGCGCTCATGAAACGTGAATTCCAATGGAACGATCTCAAGGTTTTTTTAGCCCTGTATCGGGCGCGATCCATCCGGCAGGCCGCGCTGACGCTCAACGTGAGCCATTCAACAATTTTACGCAGGATTGAGGCGCTCGAGGCCGATCTTGATGCACGGCTGTTTGATCGCACACCAGACGGCTTTGTTCTTACCTCCGTCGGGGAGCACGTCCTTGAACATGCAGAGCGTGTTGAAACCGAAATGCTGACCATGAGCAGGCAGGTGTTTGGACAAAACTCTGCCTTGGCGGGGGCCGTGCGCCTTACCATGCCACCCCCGCTCGCACAGCATCTTTTGATGCCGCACCTTGCGGAGTTTCAGGCGCTTTATCCGTTGATCGAACTTCAGATCATCTCAAGCTATGACTACTCTAATTTGTCGCGGCGCGATGCTGACATTGCGATCCGTTTTTCAGCGGCACCCGACGATCATCTTGTTGGACGCAGGTTGCCGGATTTCGCTGATGCTGTTTATGCAACGCCAGAATACATTGCGGCGCATGCCTTCACCGGCCCGGACGCGACCGCACGCTGGCTTGGCTGGCAGGGCGACGGACGGCATCCTGCCTGGCGACGGAATACGCCTTTCCCTAATTGCGAGGCGCATCTGCAAGTCGGCGATGTCCTCGCGCAACAAGCCGCTGCGCGCGCAGGTCTGGGTATGGCAATTTTACCGTGCTGGCTTGCTGATCGCGATCCGCATTTGACGCGTGTGCCGCCTGCGGCAGTTCTGCAGACGCGACCGGGATGGGTGCTGACCCACCCCGATCTGCGTACCACCGAACGGGTGCGTACCACGGTGCGATTTATCGTTGATGCATTGCAGACGCATCAAGATTTGATTTCGGGCGCTGGCGCTAAGGTCGAGTGAGCCGTTTTCCGATCTCTATCTTCAGGCCCCAATTCTCGACAGATCATGTTGGCGATACACATCATGCACCGCCAACAGATCGTCAGATAACTTTTCTTAGTTGTTCGATTGTCCCATGAACAATGTCAGTTGAGAAAAGTCATGGAGACGGTTCCGTTCATCTGCCAACGCTTGATAGGCGGGATCGCCATTCAGGTCTTGCATGGCTGCGGGATCAGCGACGCTCCAAAGGTTCAACCGCAAGGCATCATCGGTCGCAGCGCCATTCAGCTTTTGGTCAATGGTGTAGGCTGCTGCCAGCTCCATACCGTATTGCGCAGCAATCGGCGCAACCTTTGCCTCATAGGCGTCGCGCTCTGCCGCGCCATACCCATCGTTCATAACAACCAGATCGACCAGAACCATGCCCTCGCCCAGCCCACCATTATCCGCGGTCTCGGTCGCCAGATACAGCGACAAATCTTTCATGTTATGGATCGCGTCACGTGTCGGAATTTCGGCCTGATATTGGGCATCTTGCATCAAAGCCTGCATATTGGCGGGCGACTCCATTTCCCAGATATTCAGGCGAACGGCTTCCTGAATCCCGCCATTGAGGTGCTGAAGAAGGTTGACCGATTTGATAACGCTTAGGCCGGTACGCGCTGCCATTGGTGCGATGCGTTCTTCGTAGCGATCGCGGTCAGAGATATCTGATCCTTCGTTCAGAATAACAAAGTCGATCAGATAAACCTTGTCGTTGGCCAAGGATGGTGTCGCAATGCCGATTGCAGCGGTTGCGACAAGCATCGTTTGCATAAAGTAACGTCGTTTCATGTTTGAGACCTTTCATTTCAAGTGCAGGTCAAACGTGCGCCTTACGGCTGCAAAAGCGGATTCCATAAATCTGCGTGGCGCCGGTGCATATTTAGACCGACCTGACGCAAGAGTTGCTCTTGAAAAATACTTCTTTCATCATCGGATGGTTGCGTGGTTGGCCTTGTTGGGGGGGCAAATGCCGGACGGAACAGAAACCTATGCTAAGGCGATGGCTGGGTCTGATTAGGAAAATCGCTACGGCATTGAGGCCCGCTTTCGATGTCCGCAAAGGACCACCGCGTGCCCGATGGGACTGAACAACCAAAAGCCGACTTTACCCCGCACAGCGAATATAACACAGCACGTCTTTTCATCGACGATGACATAGCGCTTCATCAGGTACAGGACCTTTAATCGACCATGTAGCCAAACCCGAATTGCGCTGGCCCAAAGAAACCCCCATATATGGTATCCAGAAGATCGGGAGAGTTTTCATGGATTTACCATTCGATGGTGGCATTAGCCGCTATTATAATGAGGATGCGCCAGCCGACATCCGTGATGCCATAGAAGGCGCCAGTAATTCCAACATCCTTAATCCCAGCTATCCCTACGACAAACGCTGGAAGCGCCGCGCCTATGAGGACGCACTTGAGCAACTTCAAATCGAACTTGTTCGCATGCAGGCCTGGGTGCGTGAAACCGGTCAGCGCATCGCCATCGTGTTTGAAGGGCGCGATGCAGCAGGCAAAGGTGGGACCATCAAACGGTTCCGCGAAAACCTGAACCCGCGTGGCGCCCGCCTTGTGGCCCTGTCAAAGCCGACCGAAACCGAAGCGGATCAATGGTATTTCCAACGCTACATCGCCCACTTGCCCGCCGCTGGTGAGATCACGATTTTCGATCGCAGCTGGTACAACCGCGGCGTCGTTGAACATGTTTTTGACTTCTGCACCCCCCCGCAACGTGAACGTTGGTTCAAGCAGGTCCCCGAATTCGAACATATGCTGGTCGAAGAAGGCATCAAAGTTTTCAAAATCTGGCTTAATGTCGGTCGGGCCACCCAACTTCAGCGGTTTTTGGCCCGCGAAAAGGACCCGCTCAAACAATGGAAACTCAGCTGGATCGATGTCGAAGGTCTGTCCAGATGGGACGCCTACACCGATGCCATCAGCGAAACCCTCGAACGGACCCATTCCGACGATGCACCCTGGACCGTCATCCGTTCGGACGACAAGCGGCGCGCGCGCATCCAGACCATTCGCAGTATCCTGACGCAGCTGGACTATACCCGCAAAGACACAGACGCGCTGGGCCAAATCGACACCACGATCGCAGGGGGCCCCGACCTCTGGCATGCCTAAACGCGGCTATCATCACGGCAATCTGCGCGAGGCGCTGATCGACGGCTGTCTGACGCTGATCGAAAAGCGAGGGCCGACCGGGTTCACCCTGTCCGAGGCCGCGCGCGAGGCGGGCGTCACCCCCGCCGCCGTCTACCGGCATTTCGAAGGGCGCGAAGACCTGATCGCCGCCGCCGCCCATCAAGGATACGAGATGTTCGGCGACCTGATGGAATACGCATACGGCGAAGGCCAGCCCTCCGCCCTCGCCGCGTTCGAGGCGACAGGCCGCGCCTACCTCGCCTTTGCGCGCAAAAACCCGGGCCACTACATCGCCATGTTCGAATCCGGGATATCAATCAACCGCACACCGGAACTGCACGCCGTCGCCACCCGCGCCATGGGCGTGCTGGAAAAGGCGGCCGCGGAACTGTCCCAACATATCCCCGCAGAAAAACGGCCCCCACCGCAAATGTTCAGCGCGCATATCTGGGCCATGTCGCACGGGGTGGTCGAACTTTTCGCCCGCTCCAACCCCGGCACCAAAAGCCCCTTCCCTCCCGAGGACCTGCTAGAATCCGGCATCGGCATCTATCTGCGCGGCCTTGGCTTGATTGAACCGGACAGCTAAGGACGGCCCATGGACAGCAGATTTGCGGTTTTCTTCTTCATCATGGGCGGGATGGACACGTATTTTAACGATTGCCCGACGGAGTGCTTCCAAGAAAGCACGGCACCCGAACGGGTCAGCATCCAATACGGCGATACCTATTTTCAGGAAGACGTGATTGGCGATGAAATCTATGGCATCTATGACCTGCCCAAACGCTACGGGGCCTTCCAGCCCACCATCGGGGCCAGTTTAACAAGCGACAACGATTTCTGGGTCGGTGCTGGCGGCAAATGGTCCACCGAACGGATCAGCAACAGCCCCATTTTCATCGAACTCTCGCTCATGCCGGGACTCTACCTCAGCGGGGATGGGCCCGATCTTGGGTTCCCCCTGCAATTTCGCGGCGCGCTCGGCGCAGGTGTCAACTTCAACAATGGGTCAAGCCTCGCAGTGTTTTTTGACCACCGGTCCAACGCCAACGCGAGCGAAACCAATCCGGGAATTGAAACACTTGGCATTCGCTACTCCTATGCTTTTGAATGATTTTTTGGCCCAAACAGACGCAATGATCCAAAATTTTTAACATAACTCACTTTAAAGTGTACGCACGTATACCTATGTATACCACAAGGGAGAACATATGATCGAAGCATTTCTAACACCACAAGCCTACCCATTTTCCATTGCCCTTTGCGTCGTGCTGGGCCTTTTCCTTCTCGAAATCATCGCCCTGATCCTCGGCAGCAGCCTGATGGCTGTGGGCTCCGATGCCCCTGACATTGATCTGGATGTCGATCTGGACATGGACGCCGACTTTGATCTCGATATCGACACTGATTTCGACGCTGACGTTGAATTAAACACCCCGGATGCCGACATTGCACCCTCCGGCCTTTTCGGCTGGCTCGGCCTCAAGAACGTGCCTTTCATGATCTGGTTCGTTTCTTTCCTGACCATCTTCGGACTGTCGGGCCTGATCATCCTGAACGCAGGCACGGCCCTCACCGGCATCGCCCTGCCCCTGACTGTCACTGTCCCGGTCGCCATCATCGCTGCCGCCTATTGCACCCGGTTCATATCGGCTGTTGTGGCCTCGATCATGCCCAAAACTGAAAGTTCCGCGATGAAAACCCGTTTTCTGGGCGGGCATTACGGCACCATCACCCAAGGCACGGCGCGGCGCGGCAACCCCGCCGAGGCCAAGATCAAGGACCGGCACGGCAACACCCACTACCTGCGCGTCGAGCCGCTTGAAGACGACGCAGAAATCCCACAAGGCGCCGAAGTCCACGTGCTGCGCAAACGCAACGGCATGTTCTACGTCGTCGACATCTCTTAACCGACCCAAAACCAAAAATTTCCAAAGGAGAAACGCATGGAATTCGAATCCATACTCATCATTGCGGCCTCAATTGTTGGCCTGCTTGTCTTTATCGGACTGATCATGGCCCGGCTCTACCGACGCGCCACGCGCGAGGTCAGCCTCGTCAAAACCGGGTCTGGGGGTAAAAAGGTCATCATGGACGGCGGCACCATCGCCATCCCGTTCCTGCATGAAATCAGCCAGGTGAACATGAAAACCCTCCGGCTTGAGGTGCACCGCAAGGACGACGCATCGCTCATCACCAAGGACCGGATGCGTGTCGATGTGGGCGTCGAATTCTACGTCTCGGTCAATGCGACCGAAGACGGGATCAGCCGCGCGGCCCAAACGCTGGGCGACCGCACCTTCAACGTCGAACAATTGCGCGAGATGATCGAAGGTAAACTGATTGACGGCCTGCGCTCTGTCGCGGCCCGCATGACGATGGACGAGTTGCACGAAAACCGTTCCGAATTCGTGCAAGAGGTGCAAAATGCGATTTCCGAGGATCTTTTGAAAAACGGTCTGGAACTCGAAGCCGTCTCACTGACCGCGCTCGACCAGACATCATTCGAGGCTTTGGACGAAAACAATGCCTTTAACGCTGTCGGTATGCGCAAACTGGCAGAGGTTATCGCGAAGTCGAAGAAAGAGCGCGCGCAAATCACAGCCGATGCTGACGTCTCCGTGCGCCGTGCCGAAATGGAGGCAGAACGCCTGAAGTACCAGATCGAACGCGACCAGCAGGAAGCACAGATCGCCCAGATCAAGGAAATTCAGATCCTTGAGGCCGAACAAGAGGCAGAGATTGCCCGAAACAGGGAAATCTCGGATCAGGCCAAGGAACAGGCACGGATCGAAAAAGAACGGGCCATCCGCACCTCTGAAATCGAACGCGAGCGGGTGATCCGCGAGGCCGAGATCGCCAATGAGCGCGAGCTTGAGGTTGCCGATCAGGAACGCCAGATCATCGTCGCGCAAAAATCCGAAGAAGAAAGCCGCGCCCGCGCCTCTGCCGACAACGCCCGTGCCGAGGCCAAGAAAGCGCAGGAAGCGATTGAAACCGCGCGTGCCGTGGCCGAAGCTGACCGGGCCAAGCAGATTGCGCTGATCGAAGCCACGAAAGAGGCTGAGCGTCAGGCCACGGCGATCCGTCTGGCCGCACAGGCTGAAAAGGACGCCGCCAGCGACCGGGCTGCCGCCTTGAAAGAAGAGGCCAGCGCCGATGCCGACGCGATCACCATCCGGGCCGAGGCCAAGAAAAGCGACATGCTCGCCGAAGCCGAAGGTCGCCACGCGATTGCCGGTGCTGAAAACGCGCTAAGTGCCGAGATCATCAAGATGAAGCTTGATATCGCGCGTCTGGAAGCCCTGCCCGCCATTGTCGCCGAAATGGTCAAGCCTGCGGAAAAGATCGACAGTATCAAAATCCATCAGGTCACCGGCATGAATGGTGGTGCATCGGGCGGCGACGGCACACCCGGCGCACCCGTCAATCAGGCGCTCGACAGCATCATGGGCATGGCCCTGCAAATGCCCGCGATGAAAAAGCTGGGCGAAGAACTGGGCCTCAGCCTCGAAAGTGGACTGACCGAGGTCACAAATGGCAGCTTCAACGCCGAGCCCCCAAAAGCGGTCGAAGCCAAGCCCACGCCAAAGCCCAAAGCCAAGGCCTGAAACCCGTAGGGTGCGCGTTCATGCGCACCCTCCTGCCCCTTCACACTTCCTTAACACACAGGGCACCGCGCGGTCGGTTAACCGGCTTCAACCATACAATCATGCGCATGGTTTGCGCATGGTTTCTGCATAGGTTCTGCATCCCGCAAAACCGTTGCCCGCGCGTTCACTTAAGCAACACCAAAGCCCGGGCATCCCACGCGACCCGCGTCGCCGCTCCAACCTCCAAAACCGGTCGGCCAATGACGTTTTTCATGGCGATATTCAAAGGCTTATCAATCCCAGCAATACGCACGTCGTAATAGGTCATATCGCCATAGTACACGACCTCATCCACCACCCCGTCGACCAGTTTCTGCGTCGTCATTTCGCCGTCAAAAATAATGCTCAACGTCTCCGGCCTGATCCCCACCACAGCCGCGCCCGTATCGACACGTTCCGGTGCCTGTTCGATATCAATGCTCACCGCACCAAGTCCCGCAACATGCAGATCAATCCGTTCGGACACAGACGCGACATCCGCCTGCAGAAAGTTCATTTTCCCAATAAATTCAGCAACCTGCCGGTTCCTTGGGCGACGGTACAATGTCTCCGCATCCGCCAGTTGCCCGATACGCCCCTCAAACATCACGGCAATCCGGTCAGACATCACCAGCGCTTCCTCCTGATCATGGGTGACCAAAATAAACGTGATTCCCACTTGGCGTTGCAGTTTGATCAACTCAACCTGCATCTGCTCGCGCATCTTCTTGTCGAGTGCTGATAAAGGTTCATCCAGCAGCAAAACTTTTGGCTTTAAAATCAATGCCCTGGCAAGCGCAACGCGCTGCCGCTGTCCGCCCGACAACGCATGCGCGGCGCGGTCACCATAGCCAACAAGCCCGACCATCGCCAGCGCATCGGCCACGGCGGTTTTTTTGTTAACATCCGGGCGCTTACGCAGGCCAAAGGCCACGTTTTCAGCGACACTCAAATGCGGAAAAATCGCATAAGACTGAAACACCATATTCGTCGGCCGCAGGTTGGCTGGGATGCCGGCCATATCTTGACCCAAGATGGCAACTAACCCACTGGAAACACTTTCAAATCCGGCAATCGTGCGCAGCAGCGTGGTCTTGCCACAGCCTGACGGGCCAAGCAGGGAAAAGAACTCCCCTTCGTTGATGGTCAGATCAATATCGCGTAGCGCATGGTAGTCGCCGTAGTGTTTATTGACGCCTTCCAGCGTGATCAGAGCGGTCAAAGAAAGCCCCCTTTTTCGGCGACACCCGCGCGGGCCATACCGCGGCGGCGCAGGATTTCTGCGATTGTTAACAAGATGATAGAGAGCGCAACCAGGATTGTTCCCAGCGCCATGACAACCGGCAAAGACGCCGGAAAACGCAGCAAGCCCCAGATATAGACCGGCATGGTCGGGCTGACGCCGGACAGGAAAAACGCGATGATGAATTCGTCCAGGCTGATCGTGAACGCGATCAACATCGACGAAATAATCCCTGGCATCACCAGCGGCAGGGTTACGGTCCGAAAGGCACCAAACCGGCTTTCACCCAGATCCATCGCCGCCTCCTCCATTGATGGATCAAGGTTTTGAAATGCACCATTCAGGATCGCGATGCAAAATGGCGTACAGATCAGGACGTGGGCCGCGATGATCGTCCAGTTCGACAGGCCCCATCCAAAAATCTGAACCACGACAATCAGAAGGGACACAGCCACAATAATCTCTGGCAAAACAAGAGGTAACATGATGAACCCCATGATCCCCGCCTTGACGGGAAAGCGGTACATCGCCCCGGCGCGGGCAGCGCAGATCCCCAGAAGCGTGGACAGGATCGCCGTCATAATGGCAATGAAAAGAGAGTTGCCAACAGCGGTATGAAGCGACTTGTTGGTCAGCAATTCGCCAAACCAGTCGGTGGTGAACCCACTCAGCGGGAACGCGATGATCGTCGCATCATTGAACGCAAAGACCGGCAGCAAAGCAATTGGAGCATAAAGGAAAATCAGATAAGCGATGGCATAAATACGCAGTTTCATGACCGTCCCTTCAGCCAGCGGCGGTTCAGCAATACAAAGACCAGTGCAATCACGGTCACACATACCATCGCGACCACGGCCAAGGCGGCGCCAAGCGGGGCATTATTCAGCGCCAGAAACTGCGTTTGGATCATGTTTGCAATCAGTTTGCCACCTGCGCCCCCCATCAACTCTGGCGTGACGTAGTCACCAATCGTGGGAATAAACACGATCAGGACCGCAGCAACAACGCCCGGCATCGCCAGCGGCAAGGTGACCCGGAAAAAGGTCATCACCTTGCTTTCCCCCAAATCCTGTGACGCCTCCAGCAGTGACCGGTCAATCTTTTCCAAAGCCACAAAAATCGGCAGGATCGCAAAAGGCGCAAACGCATGCGCCAACGTGATGATCACCGCGTTGACGTTATACAGGATAAAGGTCAGCGGCTCATCAATAAGGCCCACATTGATCAGCCCGGTATTGATAACCCCGTTATAGCCCAAGATCACTTTCCACAGAAAAACGCGGATCAGATATGACGTCCAAAACGGTATCGTAATCAGGAATAACCAAAGCGACTTGCGTTCCGGTCGCACATGAAAAGAGACAAAGTAAGCCACTGGAAACGCGAGGATAACCGTCACCGCGGTGACACAAGCGGACACATAAAGCGAGCGTTCCAGCAAGGCGCGGTAGATCGGTTTCTCAGAAACTTCGCGGTAGTTGTCCAAGGTGAATGTGGTGTCGAGCGCCATAAAATCCTGCGTCCAGAAACTGAACAACACGATCGCGCCCAATGGCACCGCCATCAGCAAAAGTGCATAGAAAAACGGCGGGCTGACCATCAGCAATCCGCGTCCGCCTTCTGTTGCCGTCAATCTGCGCCACATCACTGGATGTTTTCCTGCCAAGCGAAAAAGATCAATACGTTATTCGTGCCAGAATGCTGCAATGCAAAAGGGCGGCTCAAATGAACCGCCCTTCGCAAATGTTGTGATAAGGTTTAACGCTTGGAGAACTGGAAGCTCTTACGCGCTTTTGCCTTACCGTATTTCTTGCGTTCCACCACGCGGCTGTCGCGTGTCAGGAAACCAGCGGCCTTCAGCGCAGGGCGCAAGCTTGGGTCATACAGCTGCAGCGCCTTGGACACGCCGTGCTTGACCGCACCGGCCTGACCGGACAGACCGCCGCCTTTGACCGTGGCCACCACGTCAAACTGACCCGTGACACCGGCAACCGAAAATGGCTGGGCAAGGATCATCTGCAGCACAGGACGCGCGAAATACGTGTTCATGTCCTTACCGTTAACGGTCACTTTACCCGAACCAGGCTTAATCCACACACGGGCAATCGCATCCTTGCGCTTACCAGTGGCGTAAGACCGGCCCAATTCATCGCGAACAGGTTCACGGGGGGCAGCAGTTTCAACAACAGGTGCATCGACGGCTTCAACACCTTCGGCAACTTGGCCCAGCTCTTCGAGCGAATTGACTTGATCGGCCATTATGCGGTCCTCGTGTTCTTTTTGTTCATGGATTTGACATCCAGAACTTCGGGCTTTTGGGCTTCCATACCGTGCTCTGCACCTGCGAAGACGCGCAGATGGGTCAGTTGTTGACGGGACAGCTTGCCGCCGGGCAGCATGCGCTGGACGGCTTTCATGATCACGCGCTCCGGGTGCGCACCTTCGAGGATCTCGGCCTTGGTCTTGGACTTGATCCCACCGGGGTGGCCGGTGTGCCAGTAATAACGCTCATCACGTTTTTTACCGGTCATCTGGATTTTCTCGGCGTTGATGACGATCACGTTGTCGCCCATATCCATGTGCGGCGTGAAAGATGGCTTGTGCTTGCCGCGCAAGCGCATCGCGATGATAGAGGCAAGACGGCCCAGAACAACGCCTTCAGCGTCGATCAGGATCCATTTCTTGTCGATATCCGCTGGTGTTGCGGTAAAGGTTTTCATATCTCACCAAAAGGTTGGGGTGGCTTGCAGCCACGGTCATTCAGATTGCGCCGTTATAGAGAGACCCGGAACGCAGTCAAGCGCACGACAGCCGAATTAAATAAGCAAAATCAAATGCTTGCAAATTAGGTATTATTTTACCCCACTAACCCTCCATCGAAACAACCGGATTACCCAACAAATCATTCATATCGGCCAACGCCTGCAGATATCGCTCTTCGGACACACATGTATTCACCGCAAGCCTGACGGCATTTGGCGCACGCGCGTTCGACAACACAAACTCATCCGCTGGGCGGATCGTCACACCCTTGCGCTCACAAGCGACCGTGAAGCTGGAAGCGCGCCACCCTTGCGGCAATTGCAACCAGACAAAGGGGGCGTCTTCGCGCCAGCGCAGATCCCAGCCACCCAATCGGTTCACTGCCAGCCGCACACGCGCTGCCGTACCGTCCAACACGGCATCCCGAATGCGCGCGGCATCGCCTGACGTCAACAGATCGGCGCAGATATCCAGCATCGGTTGGGCGATGCCGTAAAAAGAGCTTTGCGCCACTTGGCGCAGTTCCTTACCGCGCCCGACCGGAGCCACGGCATAACCAAACCGCAGTGCCCCGCTCAACGATTTCGTCAAAGAGGCCACAAAATATGATTGTTTTGGTAATATCGCCCGGTAGGCGGGCACATCCGTGGGCCCTGTCGTATGACAATCATCCTCGATAATGGTCAGACCAAACCGCTCTGCCAGCGCCGCAATCGCCTTTTTGCGCGCATAGCTGGTTTTGATGGTCGTAGGGCTGTGTACCTCTGCTGCGGTCATCAGGATCTGGCCGCCATGGGTGCGATAAGCTTCTGCCAGCGCCTCGGGAATGATGCCTTCATCATCCATCGCGACGCCTACGACCTGCGCCCGCAGCAATCGCGCGGCATGGCGCACGCCGGGATAGGCCAGCTCCTCGGTCAGGATCACCGGATGCGCCCCATGCAATTCGGCCTGCAAGGCCATGATCGCGCAGTTTTGCGCCCCATTGCCCAGCACCACGTGATGCGTATCAAGCGCCCCAACCCGCGCGGGCCCGATCCAGTCGACCACCGCCTCGCGCGCCTCAATATCGGTAATGGCCGTCGGATAATTTATATGCCGCCGCCGATGCGATTGGCCCAGCCGGATCAGCGCATCATCTATGATCCGCCCCTGCCCGACATCCGGCACCCGGCTGCTGCGAAAATCCGCAGTGCTTTCATCCACCAGATGGATCAACGGGGTTTCCAAGGGGCGTTCCTTGCGAGCAGACCCCGCCACGAATGTGCCGCGGCCTACTTCCGCGATCAACCGCCCCTCATCCGTCAGCAGCCCATACGCGCGGGCCACCGTGCCCGGCGTCACGCCGACACGGTACGCCAGATCACGCACCGTCGGCAGTTTCGATCCGGCGGCAAGGTCCCCCGCGGCGATCCCATCGCGGATGGCCTGCGCAAGCGTTTTGTACTTGGATTTTCCAGCGCCGGACATATCCGGTCGCCATATTGTATCGGGTACAATCATTTTATGGACCTATCACCAAAACATATTGTACCTTCATATTGCGGCATTTCGCTGCATTGTGTCAATACAATATGAAGGAGTTGTCCCATGTCACACGCGCTCCACCCCGCGCAAATTAATGCTTTGAATAGCCAGGCCCGCCTGCCTTTTCTGGCTGGTATTGCAGTGCGTTTCGCGGTGGCTGTGACGAAATGGGACACCCGCCGACGCACGCGCAAACACCTAGGCGCGCTTGATCCCTATTTGCTCAAAGACATTGGTTTGGATCATATCTCTGCGCAGGCAGAGGCATCCAAACCTTTCTGGCAGGACTGACAGACCTGCCATCTTCCTGACTGGGCCGGATATGTTCCGGCCCATTTTTTATGCGGGCGGGATCGAATAAGTAAGCGATGCGCGCGCCACCGGGGCCGCCTGCCCTTCGCTGAACAATACCGCATCACCAACCGCTAACACCCGGCCCAGCTTCAATAATTTGGTGTCGCAGATCATGTCCGCATGGGCAGCAGGCTTGCGCATGAAATCAATGGAACAATTGGTTGTCACAGCCAGCGCCACAGGCCCCAGACGGGCCAGAATGGCCAGATACATCCCCACATCCGCCAGTGCGAACATCGATGGGCCCGATACGGTGCCACCGGGGCGCAAATGCCGCTCTGCCACTTGCAAACGAACGCGCACGCCCTCCGGGGTCAGCTCTTCAATAGCAAAATCATCGCCCAACTGGGGAAACTGGTCCGCCACGAAGGTTTCCAGCTGGCCGATATCCATCTTTAGTTCCATATCGGTCCTCCCTGCCTTAACATTCTTTCAGATCAGCATGGGGAACGCGCGATGACAATCCTGCAACGACAAGACGCTGCGTCAGTGACCACATTGACGCTGAACGCGCCGGAACGGTTGAATGCGCTGTCAGACGCGATGATCGCGGCGTTGCATCACAGCCTGGATAGCATCGCCAATGACGCGCAGGTGCGCGCGGTCATTATCAACGGGACGGGAAAGGCGTTTTGCGCGGGCCATGACCTGAAAGAGATGCAGGCGCACCGTCAAACCGAAGATGGTGGTGCGCTCTATTTCAAAGATCTGTTCGACCGCTGTGCCGCGCTGATGCAGCGCATCCAATCCCTGCCCCAGCCCGTCATCGCGCAGGTTCACGGGCTTGCCACGGCGGCCGGGTGTCAGCTGGTCGCCACATGCGACATGGCGATCGCCGCCGATGAAACCCGGTTTGGAGTCAATGGCGTGAATATCGGCCTATTCTGTTCGACCCCGATGGTCGCACTGACCCGGAATATGTCACGCAAGGCGGCGTTTGAGATGTTGACGACCGGTCGTTTCATCAATGCGCGCGAGGCGCAGGACCTTGGCCTGATCAACCGGGCCGTTCATTCCGATGCGTTGGCGCGGGAAACCATGGAGCTGGCCCAATCGATTGCAGCCAAGCTTCCCTCCGCCGTCAAAATCGGGAAGGAGGCGTTTTACCGCCAAATTCAAATGCCCGTCGCGGATGCCTATCGATTCACGGGCGAGGTCATGGTGCACAACATGCTGGACCATGACACCGATGAAGGGATCAACGCCTTTTTGGAAAAGCGCGACCCGGATTGGCAGGACTAAAGCCCGTAAATTCCCGCAAATTTGGCCTCAAGATAATCCAGAATCGGCCCTTCGCTTGGATCAATGCCAGATGCATGTTTGATTGTCTCAACCGGGGAGCGTAACCCACCGAATTGTTGTAGGTTTTCGCGTAACCAGCCTGTGGCCTGCGATGTGTCGCCTTGCGCCAGACTATCATCAAGATCCGGCACCGCATTGCGCAAAGCACCGTGAAGGCAGCCTGCGTAGACGTTGCCAAGCGTGTAGGTCGGGAAATATCCAAACAGCCCCTCTGACCAATGCACATCCTGCAAAACACCGTTTGAGGGTTTATCGACCGCATAGCCGAAATCAGCTTTGAACCGATCATTCCAGGCCGCTTCGAGGTCGTTGACATCCAAGTCACCGGCGATCAAAGCCCTTTCCAGATCGAAGCGCAGCAGCACATGCAGATTATATTGCACCTCATCCGCTTCCGTCCGGATGAAGCCGTCATGGACGCTGTTGACCGTAGCGTAGAATGCCTCCTCGTTGGGAATGCCGAAATCCCCGAACGTGTCGCGCATCTGACCATAAAGCCAACCGGTGAAAGCCCGACTACGGCCAAGCTGGTTTTCGTAAATTCGGCTTTGGCTTTCATGCACGCCCATCGACACCCCGCGGCCCAGCGGGGTCAGCAGGTGGGCATCGTCGATCCCCTGCTCGTAAGCGGCATGGCCGACCTCGTGAATTGTTGAATAAAAACAATTGAATGGGTCGGTCAGGTTCGTGCGTGTTGTAATCCGCACATCAAGCCCGGACCCGGAGGAAAACGGGTGCACCGCCTTGTCGATCCGTCCGCTGTTCAGATCATACCCAAAGGCCAATGCCAGTTTTTCAGACAGGGCCAGCTGGCCGTTTTCATCAAATGCAGTGGTCAGTTTGGCGGGCGCGGGCCGATCCAGAATGGCTGCGCGCAAGGCAACCAGGCGTGGGCGCAACGCATCAAACATCGCCGCAAGACTGGCCCCGGTTGCCCCTGGCTCGTAATCGTCCAACAAGGCGTCATATGGGTTTGCATCGCCTGCAACGGCCGCGGCCTCTTCTTTGCGAAGCTCCACAACCTTTTGTAAAATAGGCAGAAACGCGGGTACGTCTTCGTCAGCACGCGCTTGCGCCCATGTGCGGTGAGCCAGTGATGTTGTCTTCGCAAGCTCTGCCGCCAATGCGGCGGGGACTTTCGATGTACGTTCGAAGCTACGCTTGATTTCGCGCAGGTTGGCGGCACCCGTGGCATCCGGAGCTTCGGCCTGTTCCAGCCAGTCACCCACGCGCGGATCAATCCGGCGGGCGTGCAGGATATTGGCCATCGCACCGTGTTCCTCTGCCCGTTGGGGGGTTGCCCCTTCGGGCATCATAGTTTCTTGATCCCAACCAAGACGCCCGGCGATTTGACCCAATGCCTCCGTTTCGCGCTGAAAGGCCATAAGTTTTTGATAAGCGGTCATATATTTAGGCTCTTACGGATTGTGCAACGGGATATTGGGCCAGAAAGCGCGCGCGCAGGATCGCCGCCCAAAGCACCACGGCACCAAACTGATGCACGATCGCAATCTGCCATGTTGCGGAATAGATGACCGTGATGATACCCAGCACCATCTGGAGCAGAAGGACTGCCGTGACCAGGTTGAACGCGAAACGTGTTTGCAGATTGGCGGATTTTCGGGCGCGCAGCCAAACGAAAATACCAAACAAAAACAATATATAACCGGCCATTCTATGCATGAACTGGACCAGCCCCGCATCCTCGAAGAAGTTGCGCCAGACAGGTTGTAGATCAAAGGGTTGTGGCGGAAAAAACCCGCCGGCCATCAGCGGCCAATCGGGATAGGCGCGGCCTGCATCAATGCCGGCAACCAATGCGCCGATGATGATTTGTATAAATGTCAGACCGACCAAGACACTGGAAACGCTGGATAATGCGCTGTCGCCATTGCGTCGCGCCTGCAAGATATCCGCCTGCGTGCGGCCCAGTCGATAGATATACCAAGCGATGAAGCCGAAAATTACGAAGGCGAGGCCAAGATGCGTGGCAAGGCGGTAGGACGCCACGTCGAGCATACCTTCGCGTAGGCCCGATGACACCATCCACCAGCCAATGAACCCTTGCAGACCGCCCAATGCGCCGATGAACAAAAGCCGTCCGGTCCAGCCGTTGGGTATCTTTTTGGTCACGAGGAAGAACAGGAAACCAACTGCCCAGACGACGCCGATTAGGCGCCCCAATTGCCGGTGACCCCATTCCCACCAATAGATGACCTTGAATTCTTCCAGCGTCATCCCTTTGTTTTGCAACTGATATTCCGGAATGGCGCGGTATTTATCGAACTCTTCGGTCCAAACCTCCGCCGACATCGGCGGCAAGGCACCTGTGACGGGTTTCCATTCAGTAATCGACAGGCCGCTATCGGTCAGCCGGGTCAGGCCGCCCACGGCGATCATCACCACAACCAGCGCGAACAGGACCATCAGCCAAATGCGGATCGCGCCGCGTGCGCCCTGCCCGGCCCGGTCGATGGCGCCAGGGGCCGCGGTCTGTTTGGCGGTTTCGCCGACCTCTTCAAAAATGCTGCGCTTTGATGGCATTGTCTGCTCCGGGATTTATGGGCGGAAGGTAGGGCGGCGGCGGGGCCGCTGCAAGCGTCAGGGTGACGCGATAGGGCAAATATGCGGGGCGGATTATGGTCGGCAAAGTGTCGGCAAAACGTCGGACCCCAACGCACGGTGCGCTGAGAGACTGTTAACAAAAGCTAGTCGCGTTCTTTCCACCGCACCATCTGACGCATAACGCCGTGCAGCATCTGCACATCGGCCCGTGTCATGGGCATACGCGACCATAGGTTGCGCAGATTAATCTTCATGTTGGCGGCTTTGTGTTCAGGAAAAAAGAAACCGGCATCCTCCAGCCGTTCTTCGTAATGCTGGCTGAGCTTTTCAATCTCGATCTGTTCAGCCCAGTCGCCGACCGCATCGGTGCGGGTCGCATCTGCTGGCAACACCTCGCGCCGCCATTCATACCCTGTCAGCAGCACACATTGTCCCAGATTGAGTGACGGAAAATCAGGGTTCACCGGAACCGAGATGATTGCGTTAGCCCGCGCAATATCGTCATTTTCCATGCCCGACCGTTCCGGCCCGAACATCACCGCGACCTTGCCGCCGGCAGCAATCCGCGCGCGGGCGTCCTGCATCGCGGCCTCTGGCGTGAACACCTGCTTGGTCAGGTCGCGCGGACGGGCCGTGGTCGCATAGACAAAATCACAATCGCCGATGGCGGCAGCCGTATCATCAAAAAGCCGCGCCTCGTCCAGAAGCCGCCCCGCGCCGCTGGCCATGGCGACCGCCTTTTGATTGGGCCAGCCATCGCGCGGCGCCACGATCCGCATCCGGTCCAGTCCGAAGTTCCACATCGCGCGGGCCGCCGCCCCAATATTTTCGCCCATCTGTGGCCGGATCAGAACAAAGGCGGGTTGGGGGTCAGGGGTTGGCATCGGTCTTCCTTTATCAACGCGCCGCGTGATACGCTGCCCCCTGATACATGGCAAGGAGGGGTCGATGGCTTATGACGCTGGACATGCGGAACTGATGCGGGCCGAATTGGCTGATACGCCAGACATCACTGAAAAGAAGATGTTTGGCGGTCTGTGCTTTTTGAAAAATGGCCACATGGTTTGCGGCGTCCATCAGGGCGGCGGCATGGCACGGGTTGGCAAAGCCGCTGAGGCGGCAGCACTTGAGATCGATGGCATCAGCCCGCTGTCTTTTACAGGCCGCAAGATGGGTGGCATGGTCGATGTTTCCGAGGATGTGCTGGGTGATGACGCCCGGCGCGCCCAAATCGTGCAGATGGCGCTGACCTATGCATCATCCCTGCCGCCCAAGGCATAGCCAAGCCCGCCAATCCCGGCTAGAACGCCTTGAGTAAAGAATAATTCCGGATCGCCCCCATGTCGGACGCCCAAGACGCACCACAGATTTATCTGATCACCCCTTCCGAATTTGATCTGTCATCCTATCCCGATCAGTTGGCCGCCTGCCTGGACAAGGTCGATGTGGCCTGCGTCAGGCTGGCATTGGGCACCAAGGATGAGGCCCGCATTTCCAAAGCTGCGGATGCCCTGCGCGAGGTGACCCATGCCCGCGATGTCGCCTTGGTCATTGATAGCCATATTCTGATGGTTGAACGGTTGGGATTGGATGGTGTGCATCTGCCCGATGGGGCCCGGTCAGTGAAGAAGGTACGCAAAGAACTGGGCAACGACGCGATTATCGGCAGTTTTTGCGCCAATTCGCGCCATGATGGCATGACGGCGGGTGAATTGGGCGCTGATTATGTCAGTTTTGGCCCGGTTGGCGTGACCCCCTTGGGGGATGGCCGCCAAGCAGAGCTTGAACTGTTTGAGTGGTGGTCAATGATGATTGAGGTGCCGGTGGTGGCCGAGGGCGCGCTTGATGACACTCTGATCCGCGCATTGACTCCGCATACGGATTTCTTTGGCATTGGAGACGAGATTTGGGGGGCTGATGACCCTGTCTCAGCGTTGGTCGGGCTGCGGGACGCCATGGCTGCCTAATCCGTCCCGAACGGTTGTTTCGAGATGCTTTGCCAGCGCCTTGCGGTCTGCAAAGTCACGTACGTTCACCGGCGGATGATAGGTGACCGTCACGCCGCCCGGTGTTTTCGCCCCCAGAGTTCGCAAAAGATGCGGCCCAAACGCCATGTCGCCGTACCAGCCATAGAACCACGGCGGTTGCCCGGTTGGTGGGCTGTAGTTGAGGGTGACGGCCTGGATTTGCAGGGTGTCGTAAAGGTCCGGGTCAAAGAAGGCCGCAAAGAGCGTCGGCTTGAATGGCAGCACTTGCAGCCCGTCTGTGGACGTCCCTTCGGGAAAGAACAGCAGCTTGTGTCCTGCGGCCAGTCGGTCGCGGAAGATCTTGACCTGATTGGCCGCATCGCGCCGGTCACGGGCAATAAATACCGTGCCGGTTGCCCGCGCCAGCCAGCCGATGCCGGGCCAGCCAGCGACCTCTGACTTTGAAACAAAATAGATCCGCTTGCGGGCGTTGAGCGCAAAGATATCCAGCCATGACGCATGATTGGCCACCACCGCACCCGCCCCGGCCATTGGCGTGCCGGTGCTGCGATAATGCATGCCGATCAGGAAGAACGCGCAGCGGCATACGGTCTGTGTGATGTGCGGTGTCACGGGCCGCCGCATGCCGCAAAGTGGGCGTTCAAACAGCCGCACCGCCAGCAAGACCAGTAATCCGCCGAAGACGAGCACGGCCAGTGGCGTACCCCGCCGGATCACGCGCCACCAGCCTGCGGGCCCAAGCGGGTCCGGTTCAGGGTAATCGCGACCATGCCATGTATCAGCCAAGCCCTGCCCCCTTAGTATAGATGCTGCGTTGCAAAGCACCGATCGCGTCGGTGGACAGGATCAGGCAGACATCGACCGTGTTGAACGCGTGGTCAATGAAGGCCCCTGCGCCCACCGTCCCGCCAAGCCGCAGATACGCCTTGATCAGCGCGGGCGTGTTGCGCATGGCCGCCACCCGGTCAACGGCATCCAGCGGCATCTGATCCATGGTATAGGCCCCATCCCCACGCGCCGTGACCCGCAGATCAGGCGGCGCGAGATGCCGGTGGTGCAGCAAGCTGAGCGGACCGGCCAAGGCGTTGGTATCGGTACCATGGAAGGAGGCGACGCCGAACATCACCTCAATCCGTTTGCGGTTCACATAATCGGCCAGGGCCGACCACAGATGCACCATGGCTGCCCCGCCCCGATAGTCGGGATGCAGGCAGGATCTGCCCAGTTCAAGCAACCGCTTGCCGCTGTTTTTCAGGGGCGTCAGATCGTATTCGTCTTCGCAATAGAACTGCCCGATCATCTGTGCCGCTGCTTGCGTGATCAGCCGGTAGGTGCCGACAACCTGATCGTCGGCAGCCCGCTGGGTGTCCCGTAATATCAGATGGATCGCGTAGGCATCAAAGCGGTCCCGTTCAAGCCCGGCCTTGTGATCCACCAGCGGGCCATCCCCGCCAAGTTCCTGCACGAATACCTGATAGCGCAAGCGCTGTGCCGCGGCGATATCAGCCGCCATATCTGCGATTTGGACAGTGAAAACAGGGTTTTGGTGGTGCATAACTTTGCGGCAACGTGGCATTAGAGCCGGATTTCTAGAAAGGCGTTAACCATTTGGCAACTCTTGTGGCGCTAGCTGATATTAACCAAGATTGATTAATGCCGAACATACTCTACCTTGAGGTGATCAGTTTTTATCAACAACAATCGTAAGCGGGACCTGCATTGCATCTATGACCACTTTTCCAGCCTCACGAAAATTCACCGTGATCTTACCATCGATGTTTGATTGGACCTGCCCCACCCCCCAGTCCGGTTGCGTTGGATGGCGCACCAGCATGCCCGGTTCCAGCATGGCGTTGATATTTGACATTCTTGTTCCTTCAAAACGGAGATTATCCCATGGCACGTGATCTTGCCGCACTTGTTGGTTCGCGCATCTGTCATGACCTTATCAGCCCTATCGGTGCCATCGGCAATGGGGTGGAACTGTTGTCGCTGACCGATGGCGATACCAGCGCCGAAATGGAGCTGATCAACGAAAGCGTGCAGAACGCCAATGCCCGTATCCGCTATTTTCGCATAGCTTTTGGTGCAGCGGGTGAGGATCAGCTGATCAGCCGTTCCGAGGTGTTGTCGATTCTGGCCGCAATCGCGCGCGGTGGCCGGTTTACCTATTACTGGCAGATTGAGGGTGATCAGCAGCGTCGTTTGGTCCGCTGTGCGTTACTGATGCTGCAATGCTTTGAAACCGCCCTGCCCATGGGCGGCGATCTTCATATCAGCCCGAATGGGGAGGGCTGGATGATCAGCGCGGAGGGCCCGCGACTGAATGTCGACGCCGCGTTGTGGCAAAGTATCACGGAACCGAACAGTGATTATGCTCATAGTGCCGCGCAGGTGCAGTTTGCATTGCTGCCGGGTGTAATCGCAGAAGCCGGACGTGGGTTGCAACTAGACATCAAGGACGACCGGATCGTGGCGCGGTTTTAAGGCCGGATCGTGCCGTCACCTGTGACCAGATATTTGAAGCTGGTCAGTTGTACCGCCCCGACAGGTCCGCGGGCGTGCAGTTTGCCTGTTGCGATCCCGATTTCTGCGCCCATGCCGAATTCACCACCATCGGCGAATTGCGTGGACGCATTGCGCATCAAGATCGCGCTATCGAGTTGATGGAAGAACTGATCGGCGATGGCGTCATTTTCGGTAACGATCGCATCGGTGTGATTGGAGCCGTATTTCCGAATGTGGTCGATGGCTTCATCGACACCGTCCACGACCTTGGCCGCGATGATCATGTCGAGGAATTCATGACCGAAATCGTCCGGCTTGGCTGCGACGCTGCCTTTCAGACCGGGATCAGCGCGGACTTCGACGCCGGCATTCATCAACGCATCGCTAAGAATGTCGCCGTGTTTGGCGTGGAAGGCCTTATCAACCAGCAGTGTTTCGGCAGACCCGCAGATGCCGGTGCGCCGGGTTTTGGCGTTGACGATGACGGCCTTGGCTTTGTCAAGGTCGGCATCGCCGTCGACATAGACATGACAGATGCCCTCGAGATGGGCAAAGACGGGCACTCGCGCCTCGCGCTGGACCAATCCGACAAGGCCTTTGCCGCCGCGGGGCACGATCACATCGATATGGTCGGTCGCTTGCAGCATCGCGCTGACGGCGGCACGGTCCCGGGTCGGGACCAGTTGAATGGCGGTTTCTGGCAGACCCGCTGCCCGCAAACCGGTTTGCAGGCAGGCCTGAATGGCCTGGCTGGAATGAAAACTTTCTGATCCGCCGCGCAGGATCACGGCATTGCCAGACTTCAGGCAAAGGGCGCCCGCGTCAGCCGTCACATTGGGGCGGCTTTCATAGATCACACCGATGACACCGATGGGGGTGCGCACCCGTTTGATGTTCAGCCCGCTGGGCTGCGTCCATTCGTCGGTGACTGCGCCAACCGGATCATCCTGAGCCGCGACAGCCCGCAAGCCATCGACCATGCCTTTGATCCGCGCCTCGTCCAGCATCAGCCGGTCCATCATGGCAGGCGAAAGACCTTTATTGGCGCCGAATTCAAGATCCTGCTTGTTGGCGGCGATGATTGTCGCGCGCTGATCCCAAACCGCATCAGCAGCAGCATTCAGGGCTTGCGTTTTGGCGTCAGCACTGGCGGTCGCCAGCACGGCAGCGGCGGCGCGGGCATCTGCCCCGATTTGGACCATCATTGGCCCGATTGCGTCATGGTCGTTCATCTTCGCCCCCTACAGCACCATATCGTCGCGGTGGATCAACGCAGCCCGTCCCTCATAGCCCAGAACCGCCACGATGTCAGCGCTGCGGCGGCCCATGATCTGGCGCGCTTCGGCGCTTGTGTAGCGGATAAGGCCCTGCCCCTGCAATGCGCCGGTGTCATCTTCGATCGCCACCAGATCACCCCGCCCAAAACTGCCGTGGATCTGGGTGACGCCAGCAGGCAGCAGGCTTTTGCCCCGCGCCAATGCATCCTTGGCGCCTGCATCAATTGTCACCGTACCGCGGGGTTTCATGGACGCGATCCAGCGTTTGCGCGCCGCCTGTGGATCCGTTTGCGCCGCGAACCATGTGGCGCGCGACCCGTTTTCAAGTTTTCCCAGCGGATATAGCGATGTGCCCAGCGTAATCGCCATTGCGCACCCCGCCTCGGTCGCAATGCGCGCTGCGATAACTTTGGTGATCATGCCACCCTTGGACAGACCGGAGCCTGCATCGCCCGCCATCGCCTCAATTTCTGGCGTTATTTTATCTACATAATCAATATGTTTTGCTGCGCTATTGATCTTGGGGTTCGCCGTATAGAGCCCATCGACATCGGATAGGAGTATTAGCTGATCAGCCCCAATGGTCACGGCGACCTGGGCTGCGAGCCGGTCATTGTCGCCATAGCGGATTTCGTCGGTCGCGATGGTGTCGTTTTCGTTCACAATTGGGATCACGCCGAAGCCAAGCATCGTTTCCATCGTGGCCCGGCTGTTCAGGTAACGGCGCCGATCTTCAGAATCTTCAAGTGTGACAAGTACTTGGCCTGCGGTGATGCCATGCGGTGCGAGCGCTTCTTCATAAGCGCGGGCCAGCTGGATTTGGCCCACGGCTGCGGCCGCCTGTGATTGTTCGAGCGCAAGCGAGGTGAGTGGCAAATCGAGCACACCACGCCCCAGCGCGATGGAGCCGGAGGACACGAGGATCACGTCGGTGCCACGCGCCTTGATCCGCGCCACATCACTGGCCAGAGATGTCAGCCAGTCTTGCCGCAATTTGCCGGTTTCAGCGTCGACCAATAGCGCCGAGCCGATCTTTACAACAAGCCGTTTGGCGTCGGTCAGGGTTGCCATGGCGCGTCTTCCTGATCTTTCTCGGCCTCCTTGCGGTGGCGCAGTCGATTATCGTCGATTTCCGCACGCAAGGCGCGCAGTACATCGGGGATGCCTTCGCCGCTGACGCCGGACATCAGCATCACTGGCCCATGTGCGACAGCCGCGATTTCATCACGCAAGAATGCCCGTTCTTCGTCATCCAGAGCGTCGATTTTGTTAAGCACGGTGATCCGGGGTTTTTCGGCCAATTCACCGCCATACGCCTCAAGCTCTTCGATGATGGTCGTCAGATCGCGCGCTGGATCGCCCGAGGTGCCGTCAATCAGGTGCAGCAGCACGGCACAACGTTCGACATGGCCGAGGAAGGTATCGCCCAGCCCCCTGCCCTCTGACGCGCCAGCAATCAGGCCGGGGATGTCGGCAACGACAAATTCGACCTCATCGATGCCCACGACCCCAAGGTTGGGAATAAGCGTTGTGAACGGGTAATCGGCGACCTTTGGCCGCGCGTTGGATGTGGCGGCAAGGAAGGTTGATTTGCCTGCATTGGGCATTCCTAAAAGGCCCACATCGGCGATCAGTTTGAGGCGCAACCAGATGGTGCGTTCAATCGCCTCTTGCCCCGGATTGGCGCGGCGTGGTGCCTGATTGGTCGCCGATTTGAATTGCAGGTTGCCCCAGCCGCCATTGCCGCCCTTGGCGATGACAACGCGCTGGCCAACCTCTGTCAGGTCGGCGATCACCGTTTCCTCGTCCTCGTCAAGGATTTCGGTCCCTACAGGCACGCGCAGCACCTTGTCTTCCCCGTCCTTGCCGGTGCGCTGACTGCCCATGCCGTGCTGGCCGGTGCCTGCGAAGAAATGCTGCTGGTAGCGGAAGTCGATCAGGGTATTGAGCCCCTCGACCGCTTCGACGATGACATCGCCGCCCTTGCCGCCGTCTCCGCCATCGGGGCCGCCATATTCGATGAATTTCTCGCGCCGGAACGAGATACAGCCCGCGCCACCGGCACCCGACCGGATATAGACCTTGGCAAGATCGAGGAATTTCATGGTGTCGGCTTTCCGCGGCTGTTCAGATCAGCGCGATACTCTATTGTGTGGCGCTTCTCAAGCAGGGCTGATGGGCTGGGCCGCAAACGGTCGGGTTTTGGAATAAGTCGCGCTGCGCGGAAGGTCGGATTAGAGCCCAAGGTGACGTCACTGATGCGGCGCAGCGAATGTCTTGAATGGATACTTGCCGCGCTCAAGCACTAGTCGATCTGACCGCCTGCATTACGCCCGACAAATTCCGTGATCTGATCCGACATTGCCTTGTCATGCCCAACCCAGAGATGGCCACCTGTAGGAAACATCAGCAGCTGCGCTGCCGACATCCTTTGGGAAATGGTCTGCGCGGTCTGAGCCGTTCCGAAACGATCATCTTCGGCCGAAATGATCAACGTTGGCGTTTCCACTTTCGAAAAGTCGATTTCCGTTGGTTGGCCAGCATATTTGCCATCATTGGCCATCCCCTTGGCGCGCAGGCTGATTGGCATCAGTTCATTCAATACGAGGTTCGCCCTTTCACGCTCGGAAGCAGAAACCGTCTCCAACAGGTTTGGGTCAGTCGCCAACAATGTGCCGATCAGTTGGTCTGGCGCCAGCTTCAGAGCAGCCCAAAACCAGCTGTCTGACGTAAGGAGTTTCTCCACAAAGAATTGCTGCATTCGGGTGAATTCGACAGGATCCTGATTGGTCAGATTCATTGCGGGAACAATAAGGATCAGGTGCGAACAACGCTCGGGGTGACGAAGGGCAAAGTAAGCCGCTGACAGTGCACCAGCTGAGCCACCTGCAATCGGAATTCGGTCGATGTTCAATGCATCCAACAGGTCTACAAAAGCATCCGCTTGTTTTTGGGGCGATGGGTCGGGTGGGAAGCTACTGCGGAGATATCCGAAGCGCGATGGTGCGATGACCTCAAAGCCGTTGGATATCAATCCACCGGCAAAGCGCAGACCATGATCAAAACCGCCTCCTGTGCCATGTACCATCAAGAACGGCTGGCCGCGACCTTGGATGGCGTATTCGAGAGCGCCGAAACGGGTTTCTAGCAAACGGCTTTTTTGGGCAATGCGTGCATGAGCAGCTGCAACCGTCTCGCGGTAGGATGCAACTGCATAACCGCTGCCAAACAACGCGGCAGCAGATGTAGCGGCAAATCCAACCATCAAATTTCGTCTTGAAATGGACATCATATCATCTCCAAGAAGCAACCCAATTCTTCAAGAAATACAGATGATCCACTCGCAGGAATTGATGTTTCTCAAAACTCGACATCACGCGATCACACCAACCAGCGCGAAAACCGGACATTGGGGCCAAGAGAACGAGGGTCCGCTCGGTCACATCAGCCGACATGAAGCCCAGCCAGAACAAAAACGTCAGGAGCTGGTCCACCTCGTGCGGGTCAACCGGTGCTGGTGGACGAGCGTGGGGATGTTGCGTGCCTTGGCGTGGATGTAGCGGGTCTGCCAGTGGACGAAGCCGAGTTTCTGCAGCACCCGGTAAGAGGCGGGGTTGTCGTGCCAGGTGGAGGCGGTCAGGTGGTCCCGGTCGGTGGTCTGGAAGGCGTGATTGATGGCGGTCCGAGCGGCCTCGCTCATGATGCCTTGCCCGTGATGGGAGGCGTTCAGCATATAGCCAAGATCGCCACCGGTGACGCCGATGCTGCCGATCAGCCGGTCGTTGATGCAGATGGCCCAGACGAACCCTTCGCCCTCGTAAGGTTTGGACCGGCCACGGGTGAAGTCGGCACTGGGCGGCCAAGGCCAGCCGCCGAGTTGGCGCACGACCGACCATTGGGTGGCAATGGCGTGCAGATCCTCGAAGTCGCCGGGGCGGATGCTGCGGTAGGTGAGATCAGCCATTTTGTTGGGCCATCCAGCGCTGTCGCGTCAGCGCCATCTGCCGACCTGCCACATCTTCGACCCGCGCCCTTGAATGGTGCAGTTTCGGGCCGATATCGACAAACCCGAGCTTTGTCAGGACGTTACAGGAAGCCTGATTGCCGTCGAAATAGCTGGACATGATCCTGTCGTCATCGGTGCTGGTGAAGTGGGCGGCGATCACGGCCGTTGCCGCCTCGGTCGCATAGCCCTGGCCCCAAGCATCCTCTGCCAGCCAATAACCCAAGCCGTTGTCCAGCCCGATCGTACCGACAAAGCGGTCATCGTGCCAGATCAGCCACGCGCCGAAATGGCCCCTGTCGCATTCGTTGACGAACCATTCCGCGTCCGTCATGCCATAGGGAAACGGCACCACGGTCAGCCAGCGGCTGACATTGATGTTGTTCAGCGCCCTGGTGATGACACGGGCGTCGGCCGAACGCGGCGCACGCAGCGTCAGGCGTTCCGTCCGCAATGTCGGGACGGTCATTGCCCTGTTTTGAGCGTGTAGGTCCAGGTAGGCACGGTGGCGTTGCGCGAGACGGAAAATGCTTCTGCATCGCCCAGATAGTCGAAGCCGCAGTTCGTCAGCACACGGGCAGAGCCCGGATTGTCCTGAAATACCTCGGCAAAGATGCGGTCGGCCTTGTGCGGGTTGGAGGTGATCAGGGCGCGCACGGCCTCGGTCGCGAAACCGGTGTTCCAGAAGGCGGGCGCGATCCAGAAGAAAATCTCGGACTGGGCGCGGTCCATCCGTTCCAGGCTGATCAGGCCCAACGCCTCGGCATGGCCCTGAGCGGAGCCATCGATGACCCAGATATCCTCGATCCGGTCGGGCTGGCTCGCGCGTTCGATCATGGCCTCGACCGAGCCGGGGGGAAGCGGATGAGGAATCGCACGGGTGCCACGGGCCACACGGTCATCGGCGGCGTACATCGCAATCAGACCAGCGTCGGATTTGCGGCAAGGACGCAAGATAAACCGGTCAGCTGTAATGCTGTCCTGCACGGTTATTTCCTCATGTCGCATGTCTTCCCCTCCTCGAAAAACAAGAGCGTTATGGCGCACCACTAAATCAACATGGTGGCGAAACTATGAATAAAAAAGGGGGACCGGTTATCACCGATCCCCCCAAATACGTTACTTTGGTTTTTCGGCTTATTCGGCGGCCTCCGCCACCGGGAGAACCGAAATAAATGTTCGACCTTTCAGGCCTTTGTGGAATTTGACGTTGCCGTCAATGGTCGCAAAAATCGTATGATCCTTGCCCATACCCACGCCCATGCCTGGCCACATCTTTGTGCCACGCTGGCGCATGATGATGTTGCCGGGCACGACAACTTCGCCACCGAATTTCTTGACGCCAAGGCGACGACCAGCTGAGTCGCGCCCGTTACGGGATGAACCGCCTGCTTTTTTATGTGCCATTTGGTCTCTCCTTAGCCTTTAGCCAGTTCTTTGGCCTGGTCGATCCAGCCTTCACGCTCGATCCGGCCTTTGAACGACAGTTTCTCGTCCATAGCAGCCACATCGGCATCCGTCCATGCGGCGATCTGCGCGAATGTTGTCACGCCAGCTTCAACCAGCTTCTTTTCCAACGCCGGGCCGACCCCTGACAGTTTTTTCAGATCATCTGCACCAGCTTCCGCTTTTGCCTTTGGGGCTGCCTTGGGCTTTTCAGCTTTTGCTTTTGCTTTGGGCGCTTCTGCTTTCGGCTTTTCGGCTTTGGGCGCGGCGGCCTTCTTGGGCGCGGCTTTCGCCTTTGGGTTGGCCTTGGGCGTGATTTCCATCTTCACCCCGGCACCCGAAACGGCGGCCATCACGCCTGACTTATCCGCACCTTTTTCAAGAATATCGGCAATGCGCACCAGTGTCAGTTGCTGACGGTGGCCTTTCTTGCGCGCCGAAGAGTGTTTCCGGCGGCGTTTGACGAAGTTGATTGTCTTTTCGCCTTTGATCTGGTCGATCACTTCGGCCTGCACGCCAGCGCCTGCAACCAAAGGTGTGCCCACGGTGGAGCCGACCATCAGAATCTCGTTGAATTGGATTTTGTCGCCGGCATTTGCTGCCAGCTTTTCGACACGGAGTACGTCGCCAGAGGCCACCTTGTACTGCTTGCCGCCGGTTTTGAGAACCGCAAACATATGTTTTTCCTTCGTTTTCCGCGTCTCTGAGGCCCCGGATCGATCCGGCGTTTGGTACCTGTGGACTGCGCGCCGATTGGCGTAATTTCGCATCATTCCCCGCAAGAGCCTTGCAGAGATGGCGGCTTATGTGACCAATACCCCTGTAAGTCAAGCCAAAAGAAGGTGCAAAACCCATGCGCGCGACCCTGATAGCATTCACCCTGCTCGCAGCCTGTTCAACGGAGCCGAACCACCTGGGCAACCCGCTGTTGTTGCCGGTCACCGGCGTGACAACCGGCGTGCAAAACGCGGCCTATAACAAACGGCGCGGTCAGGTCGAGTTGATCGTGAAATCAAACTTTGACGCCATCCGCAGCGATATTCGGGCCTGTGGTGGGCCGGTGCTGACAAAAGCCATGGATGCCGCCCAAATACCTGTGCGCGACCGCCCTGCCCGCATCACCCAATTGCAAGGCGATATGGGGCTCTATGCCGGTAATCCGGGCGCTCTGGTTGTGGCGCTGATGGTTTATGGCAACTGACCTACAATAGCAGTGCAGAATCCCGTTCGGCGACAAGGTTCCAGAAAGCCCGCGATTTGGCCACGTCATCAGCCACATCAACCGGCATACCCCGTGCGATCATCCGCTGATAAAGCGTTTCGGGATAACCGGGTGTAATCGGCGGCACACTGACCATGGCGTTGATATCAGCCGGACGCGCGCGTGCTTCATCCGGGCAATTAGACGTCATGTTGCCATTGGCGCTGCGCCCATCGCGTTCCAACTGCGCGGCAGCCGCAAAATAAATGGCGCATTCGCTTATGATCAGTCCCGCCTGACGCGGATCATCCAAGGGCAAGGCTGGGTCAGCCGTGATGGCCGGGGTCTGTTCACAGGCCGCCAACAGTCCAACTGCTGCGATCACACAAAACACGCTATTCTTGGGGTGCACTGCTTAATCCTTTTTTGTCTTACGGGTTTAGCATACCGCGTCAGTTCAGGATGCCAAGCTATCCTAAAGTTCCTGACTGATCATGAACCGCGAAGATGCCAGCCCCAAAGCCCGTGAGATATCGTCGAACATTTCATTGAAAGACACAAATAACGCATCATTCAGTTCCTGCCCCGCCTCCGTTTCGGAAAACGCAATATAGGTTTGCAAATCTGCATCCGATACAGGCTGGTAGGCCATCATCAAAAACGCATAGATCCATTCGGTGGTGCTGGCCCGAATTTCGCCTTCCTGCCCCCAGACCTCTTGCAGTGCTGTTTCCGAGGTGACGCTGCCGGGCATCGCACCACCATCAAGTAGGCCCATGTAAAACGCATAATTGGCGTTCAGCGCGCCGACTACATTCGCTTCGATCAGATCGTTTGTTTCGACAAAGTCCTGCACCATCAGGTAGCGTGGCGTTTCATCCATCATCGCGATGGCTGCACTTTCCTTGCTGGCCTCATCGACCGCATCATCCAGCAAAGCCCGCCGTGCGCTAACCTCAAGATCGATGATAGTTCGCCCGGGTTCCGACGTATAAAAGGCCAGCATGGCGTCGATATCGTCGCCCTCCAGCTCCTCGCGAAATGCGGCACTGACCTCTTCATACATCATGGTGCTGTCATAGATGTCTGAGACCACGGCGGACCAGCCTTGTGGTGCCCGCCCTGCAAACATGTCACGCGCGATGGTATCGCCATAATCAAGCCCTTCCTCGCGCATGATCTGCAACATCTCTGGCAGGCCCAAAGCCGCGAAAAGCGCATCGACCTTTTCATCATCACTGCTCTGGGCGATGGCGGGCAGGGTCATGACGGCGAACGCGGTGGCCAGGATCGGTGCGGCAAGGCGGAACATATCAAAATCCTTTGGGTTACCAGGTTGGGGTAATTGATATGCATCTGCAGCGTCTTTTCCAAGGCTGGTGACGCAATTGTCAGGCAGGTCTGATTGACCCTTGCACTGCAGCGCGTCTGGCACTAGGACGCTGCTACCCCCGCGGAGAGGTGCCGGAGTGGTCGAACGGGGCGGTCTCGAAAACCGTTGTGGGTGCAAGCCTACCCAGGGTTCGAATCCCTGTCTCTCCGCCATAATGACTTAATGCAGTATGTGATGAGACCCGGACCTTGTGCCGGAAAACATAATCTGGCGTCCAAGGACGCGCTTGCGAACAGTGCAATCCTCATTGCTGAAACTCAGCTTTAACCAAAAAAATCAAAGGCAAAGTTCTTTACGGGCGGCGTGTCGTCGTGCTGAGCTGAGCCCCGGGTCCTGATCGGTAAAAGCAATCCCGATCAGGGTGGCGATATATGCTGCCGTTTTGCGAAGCGGTATGAATGGTGTGAGTGGAGCAGGTATGAAATCCCGAACAAAAGTTGTCGTCATTGGTGGTGGTATCGCTGGCTGTTCGACGCTTTATCATCTGACCCTTGAGGGCTGGTCGGACGTTGTTCTGATCGAGCGGGATGAATTGACATCCGGTACCACTTGGCATTCGGCCGCGCAGGTCACGAATTTTGGCATGAACCAGACGATGATAGGGCTGAAATCCCACTCGATCGCGCTTTACAAGAACTTGCGCGATGATCCTGAATACCCCGTTGGCTATCACCACGGCGATGGCGGTATTCGGTTGGCCAATACCGAGGCGCAGATGCAGGGCTATCGTCATTTCGCATCCGTAGCGCGTGGGATGGGTGTGGCGTTCGAAGTCATTGATGCCGCAGAATGCGCCCGCCGCCACCCACTCATTTCAACTGACAACCTGCTGGGTGGCCTGTGGGATGGCGAGGACGGCGATATCGACCCCGCACAGCTATGTCAGGCACTTGCCTTTCATGCTCGCAAGGCCGGTGCCGAGGTTTACCGCCACACCAATGTCACCGCGCTGACTCAGCATCGCGATGACACATGGACGATTGAGACTGACAAGGGCAGCATTGATGCCGACATCGTCGTGAATGCCAGTGGTTACCGCGTGAACGAGGTGGGCGCGATGATGGGGGTGCATCATCCGGTCGCGGCAATGGAACACCAATATTTTGTGACCGAAGATATCCCGGCCATCGTTGAGGCGGGCCGCCGGATGCCGCTTTTGCGCTGTCCGATCAGCGACTACTATTCACGGCAGGAGAAAAACGGGCTGCTGGTGGGGTTTTACGAGCAGGACTGCAAGACATGGGGCCTGGACGGGATCAGCCCCGCGTTTTCCAATGATCTTTGCCCCGATGATCTGGACCGCGTGATGGATGTGCTGGAGGGGGCATTCGCCCGCATGCCGGTTCTGGCTGAGGTCGGCATAAAACGCATCGTCAACGGCCCGATTACATATACCATAGATGGTGCGCCCCTGGTGGGCCCGATCCCGGGCAAACGCAACGCCTACTGCATCATCGGCCTGCGCGCAGGTCTGGGCGAAGGCGGTGGACATGGCTGGTTGTTGGCGCAACAGATTGTACATGGTGAGGCGTGCTATGACACATGGTGCATCGATCCGCGTCGGTTCACCGGCCATGCCAACGTAGAGCTGACTGCGCTGAAGGCTATCGAAGACTATCAAAACGAATTCCGCTTTCATTACCCGCATGAACATCGTCCCGCCGGTCGCCCCGCGAAGACCACACCACTTACACCCGTGCTGGCCGCTGAGGGTGCTGCGTTCACCGTGGTGAATGGCTGGGAAAGGGTTGATTACATCAAACCCAACCCGGATTTTCATCCCACGCTCAGCTTTGATTTTGACGAGTTACGCGACATTGTCGGCGCTGAAGTGCGCAACATTGCGAAAAATGTAGGGCTGAGCGAAATCAACGGGTTTAACCGGATTGAGATCACCGGCAAGGATCGGCATAGGTTTCTTGACCGGATGATGTGCGGCACCGTGACGAAACGCCCGGGCCGGGTCGGGTTGGGATATCTGCTGAACCATCACGGCATGGTCAAAGCAGAAGCAACGGTCGCAAACCTGCCTGCCAGCGACCGCGGACCGGACCGCGTCTGGTATGGCTCTGCTGCTGCAAGCGAAACTCATGACATGGATTGGCTGACCCAACATCTTAAACCCGGCGAGGATGTTCAGCTGCGCAGCCTCACGGAAAGCCAAACGATCCTTGTCGTTGCTGGTCCGAAGGCCCGCGATGTGCTGTCGGCCTGCGCGCGCGGGGATTGGACCAAGGGCGCGTTTCCCTGGTTGTCCCTTCGCGAGTGTTTCATTGGTTTTGCGCCCGCAACGGTCATGGCTGTCAGTTTTTCGGGGGAATTGGCTTATGAAATCCACATTCCCAACGCATCCCTTTATGCCGCCTTCCTTGCCCTGCGCGTGGCGGGTGAGCCTTATGGCATGCAACTCTTTGGCGCGCGCGCGATAGAATCCATGCGTCTGGAAAAAGGGTTCTTGCATTGGAAAGCCGAATTGCTGACCGAGTTTGATCCGTTCGAGACGGGGCTGGACCGGTTCGTCAGGCTGGACAAGGGCGCATTCATCGGGGCGGGGGCATTGCGCGCCCGCAAAGCGGCGGGGCCGACCAAGCGGCTGGTCACGCTGGAGATCGGCACACAGAAAGCACCAGCCCATGCGGGGGCCTCGCTGATGGTAGGGCGCGATGTGGTTGGTACGGTAACATCGGGTGATTGGGGCCACCGCGTGGGCAAGAACCTTGCCTTTGCCTTCGTCAATCCCGGTTGGGCCGAGATCGGATCACAGATGCAACTGGACCTATGCGGCACGATGGTGCCAGCACAGGTCATCGCCCCTGCCCCATACGATCCGGAATTCACAAAACTGCGGTGATACTGTTTGGGTTGGTCCTTTCAGATCATGCGGGTAGTGGTCCGGCTTCCAGCCCGCCTCTCGAAAGTGAGCGCATGCTGTTGTGAGCGCAGTTGGCAAACAGGGTTTCAAACCGAAAACTTAGTCACTTTTGAAAGTCGCTTTAACGACAATGGTTTGTCGAAAGGGAAATTCGCAACGCCTGTGCTGTCGGCATCAGCAGCATCGGTGTGCCGGCACAACAACACAACTATAGCTTCGGCATTTCACACATGTTTTCGGACCAGAAATCGCCGCAGGCATAAAGCACCATATGCCGCAATATACTGATACTATTTTGAGAATTGGCTCCGACGGTAGGGATCGAACCTACGACCAATTGATTAACAGTCAACTGCTCTACCGCTGAGCTACGTCGGAACACTCGCTGCCGTATAGCAATGCGATTTCGTGCCGTCCAGTGGGTTTTGTGCAGTTTTTTTCATTCCCTGCGTGAAGATGGTGCCAAAGCAAATTCTGCCTTCAAACCAAGGCGCGGAGCGGCCAGGACGCGCCCGCGTTGATGCAAGTCAATCAGATGGGCAAACACATTCCGCGCTGCTGCAGGCAACATACCGGGTGCGATGTCGTCATAGATCATCTTTGTGAGGCTGTCGATATGCGTGGGGCCGGCTGACAAAGCTTGTATGATCTGGGCCTCTCGGGTTTGCCGGTGCGCAATCAGCCAACGCAGCCTTTCATCCGGGTCAGTGATCGGTGCGCCGTGCCCGGGATAGTAACGGTCTGCCCTGATCGCCTGAAGCCGTGTGCAAGAGGCCATGAAATCCGTCAAATCACCATCTGGCGGCGAAACAAGCGAACTGGCCCAGCCCATCACATGATCACCTGTGAAAACGGTCTTATCCCAGATGAAGCAAAGGTGGTTGCCGATATGGCCCGGCGTATGCAGCGCGGTGATTGTTCCCCAGGATCCATCGATTGAGGCACCGTCTTTGAGGTGGATATCGGGGACGAACTGATGATCGATCCCCTCCCCGCCCCCTGCCAACCCTTCCGCTGCCAGGCTTTGCATCACACTGCTGCGCCCTGCTGCACTGTCACCAAACGCACAAACGGCGGCACCTGTCGTGTCCGCAAGGCGGCGGGCCAACGGGCTGTGATCGAGATGACTATGGGTCAGCAGCACATGGCTCACCTTTTGGTCGCCGAGTGCGGCAAGCAAAGCGGCAAGATGTGCCGGATCATCAGGACCGGGGTCAAGCACCGCGACGGTGCCCTTGCCGATGATATATGTATTGGTGCCCAGAAAGGTCATTGGTGAGGGGTTTGGCGCAAGAACCAAATGCAGCATCGGCGCCAGTGTGACGGGAACACCCGCCTTGGGCGCAAAATTGGCTGTCGTGCTCATGTTCTGTGCTTTCCGTTTGCGTTTCCGGCGGCTAGCCTGCGGCCATGTTTTTTCGATGGCTCAAAAAATACGTACCGCGCGGCATTTATGCCCGTGCAGCGCTGATCCTGATACTGCCCGTGTTGTTGCTGCAATTGCTTGTCTCGGTCGTTTTCATTCAACGCCACTTTGATGGCGTGACGCGGCTGATGACAAGTGCTGTCAGTATTGAACTGCGCTTTCTTGTGGACACCGTCAACAACGCGCCGGACTTATCTGCGGCATCCGCTGCGCTGTCGCGTATTGATGCCCCGCTGGAAATCCTCAGCGACCTTCCCGCGATCGACCCGCCTGATGTTGATATCAAACCCTTTGTCGATCTGACGGGCAACACCGTGATCGGCACATTGCGCAGCGGCGTTGCCAATATCATCGCAATTTCGCTGGCGGATCGGCGCCGGGTCAATTTGTGGGTGGAGACAATCCATGGTCCGCTCAGACTGGAGTTCAGCCGCAGGCGCGTATCCGCATCGAACCCGCATCAGTTGCTTGTCATCATGGTCGTGATGGGGGCCTTGATGACGGCTGTCGCCTACATCTTTTTGCGCAATCAGTTGCGCCCGATCAAACGCATGGCTGCGGCCGCAGCGGATTACGGCAAGGGGCGCATTACCCCCTTTTCCCCCACGGGTGCTGTCGAAGTACGCAGCGCAGGTATGGCATTTCTGGACATGCGCAACCGTCTGGAACGCCAGACCCAAAGCAGAACCATGATGTTGTCTGGCGTCAGTCACGATCTGCGCACCCCGCTGACCCGGTTACGGTTGGGGCTATCAATGTTGGACGACACTGATGTCGCACCTTTGTTGCGCGATGTTGATGACATGCAGCAACTGCTAGACGCCTTTCTCGATTTTGCGCGCAGTGACGCGGGCGACCGTCTGGAGCCGGTCATTCCCGGTGATCTTGTGACCGCCGTGCTGGACGATGCCAGCCGCACCGGACAGGCCGTGTCGCTGGCGGCGATTGAAGGCACCGCCGAAGAGGTGGGCCTGCGCCCCATGGCAATCCGACGTGCGTTGGACAATCTGATCAACAATGCGCTGCGCTATGGCAGCCGCGCCGAAATCGGCGTCAGCGTCACCGATCGCGCTGTGCGGTTCTGGGTCGAGGATGATGGTCCCGGCATCCCGCCTGAACATCGCGAAGACGCGATAAACCCCTTTGTGCGTCTGGATCCCGCACGCAATCAGGACAAGGGCAGCGGTGTCGGCCTGGGCCTGTCCATCGTGTCCGATATTGCCCGGACGCATGGGGGTGTTTTGCGCTTGGGTGAAAGTGCACGATTGGGTGGGTTGATGGCTGAACTGGTTCTGGCCCGCTGACAAGTGGTCAGGCACGGTATTCCTGACCTATCCATTGATGGACTGTTTTAGCGTATTCTGTATAATGCAGTCATATTTTATACATTGTGGAGCTTCTTATGAGCTTGGATTTATCACAGGATGGCCGCGTCGGTCAGTTCACGACTGCGCTTGGCACAGATGTTCTTTTACTGACCAGATTTGCCGGTTCGGACCATGTAAATGATTTGTTCGACTACCAGGTATCCGCCCAAAGTGCCGAGCCCGACATTGATTTTGATCAGCTGATCGGCACCCATGCAACCGTTGAATTGGAGAGCCCGACACAGGGGACCCATGCGTTTGACGGCATCGTAACAGAGGCCCGTTGGGCCGGTGTTGGTGAAAACGGTTTTCAATACGAGTTGCGCCTACGGCCCTGGCTTTGGTTGGCCGGGCGCAGACGAAACCAGCGCATTTTTCATGAAATGACAGTGGTCGACATTCTGCAGGAACTGTTTTCGCCCTATGGCGGCATGGGCGCGCCCGCCCTGAAGACGGAACTGAGCGGCAGTTACCCCACGCTGGAATACACAGTGCAGTACCGCGAAAGCGATATGGACTTTGCCGTGCGGCTGATGGAACGGTTTGGCATTTCCTATTACTTCACCCATGACGTCGGCAGCCATACTCTTGTGCTGAGCGATGATGTCTTTGCCCATCCAAAGGTGCCCGGCGACGAACGCCCCTTTAATCAATATGGCGGCCATCACCATGCCGAGAAAGAGCATTTCTGGGAATGGCTGCCAACCCGGCGGCTGAGCACGGGCGCTGTGCGGTTGATGGATTTCAACTTCAAAACCCCCGCAGCCGCAATGGAAGTCGACCGCACCGGCGATGCGGCTTACGATAACGGCCAAATTGAAAGCTACGACTATCCGGGCGATTACCTTGATCAGTCCGGGGGCAAGGATGTTGCTGCTCTCCGCATGCGTCAGGAGCAAGGGCGCGACGACCTGCATCGTGCCTTGGGCGACTGCATGTCGCTGTCCGCGGGGATGACCCTGTCGCTGACCGGGGATCATGCGTCAGGTGCCTGCGGCAAAGAATACCTTTGCCTGTCTGCGCAGCACGTTTACACCGCTGATAGTTACAGCACAGGTACGACATCTGGCGGAGAACGCGCCTATAGCGGCCAATACATCATGATGCCGACATCCTGTCCGCTTGTGCCTGTGCGCAACACACCGGTACCCACCGTCCAAGGCCCGCAGACGGCCACCGTTGTCGGAAATGGTGAAATTGATTGTGATGAGTTTGGCCGCATCCTTGTCCTGTTTCATTGGGATCTGGAGAAGGCAAATTCAATGCGCTGCCGGGTCAGTCAGAATTGGGCGGGAAAAGGTTTTGGCGGTATGGCGATCCCAAGGATCGGGATGGAGGTCGTGGTCGAGTTTCTGGAAGGCGACCCTGACAAACCGCTGGTTACCGGCTGTGTCTATAATGGCAAAAACGACGTGCCCTACCCGCTGCCTGCCAACAAGACGCGATCAACCTTCAAATCTGACAGCCATCAGGGTGAAGGGTTCAACGAACTGCGTTTTGAAGATGAAAGTGGTGCAGAGGAAATCTATATCCACGCGCAAAAAGACCGCAATGAGAAGACTTTGAACAATCATTCAGAGCGGGTCGACAACAACATGGTGCAATCCGTTGGCCACAACAAAGCGGTCGAAGTGAAAAACAACCATGAAGAGGTGATTGGTGGGAACATGACCTTGTCCATTGGCCCGTCAGGGATCGGCCAATTGATTAATGAAGGTCTGGCGGGCATTGCAGCAGGCGTCGGTGATGTGGCGGCCGGACTGGGTATCCCGGGTGCAGGCAACCCCGGCGAAGGCAATCTGTCGGTGATTGTCGGCAAGGCCAAATCTGAAATCGTGACGACAACGTCATCGACCAAGATTGGTATATCTGCATCCGAAACCGTGGGTGTTTCATCCAGTTTGGATGTGGGCAAGTCGATTGATGTCACAGTCGGCATGACCCACACATTGGACGTCGGTGATGCGGCGACTGAAACCATCGGCAAGACGAAAACCACCACCATCGGAGAGGTCTCTTCAACCACTGTGGGCAAAGAGCTGTCCCTGCAAGTGGGTGAGGACGCCACTGAAACCGTCGGCAAGAAAAAGGTTATCGACGTGGGTGATGAACTGATCATTAAGGTCGGCAAAAGTCAGATCAGCATGAAAAAGGACGGCACGATCACCTTCTCCGGCAAGGACATCAACCTGAAAGGATCAGGTAAAATCTCTGCCAAAGCATCGAAGAATGTAACCATCAAAGGGTCCAAAGTGCTGACCAACTAGGGTCACACACTGGATGCCTTAGCTGTTGCCAGCTCCGCCCGTCAGCGCCTGATAACCTGCGGCATCCAACATGCCATCAATCTCGGACGGATCAGCAACACGCATTTTGAACAGCCAGCCGTCGCCTGTCGGGTCCTCGTTCGCCAATTCCGGGCTGGATGCCAACGTTGTGTTTATCGCTACAATATCGCCGGAAATTGGCGCGGTAATGTCCGACACGGCCTTGGAGCTCTCGACCATCGCGATATCATCTCCGCGTGCCACGCTGTCACCGACCTGCGGCAGATCAATCAGTACGAGATGGCCAAGCTGCGCCGTTGCAAAACCCGTAATCCCCACGACGACAAACCCATCCTCGGCGCGCATCCAATGATGATCCTTTGTAAACCGCATATCCGTTGCTCCAGTCTTGCCCCTACGATTGGCCCGTCACATGCTTATCGGCTTTCAGTGGGGTGCCCCGAAATACAGGTTATCCTGACTTGACCATCCTCACCAGCGCGCAGCATCTTGGGCAAATGTGGATATCATAAAAAAACCTTTCCAACCCGGTGTTTCAATGGAAAGATGCCGGTGATTTTAGACCTATTTCTTTGTGTGAGACGGTAATGTTTATTGACCTTAAAGGGCCTGGTACGGCTGGCTTTAGCTTAGGGATTGACCCAAATGGCCGCGAATATGCGGTTGTTGTAGCCAAGCGTCGTTTGACTTTTCCGGTGGTGTCAGGTGATGTCTGTCAATGGTCGGACCTGCATCCTGACCTATGTTTTGCCGACGAATATAGCGGTGAACCAGGCGCGTCAGCCGTCACGTTCGAGTCCGATTTTGCGTTGCGCAAACCCTTCTGCGATATCGTGCTGAATGGGGCCGCATATGCGCCCAACAATGCGCCTGCAAATCTTGTCTATGCAACGCTGCAATGCGGGCCTGTGTCAAAGTCGGTGGCCGTATTCGGAGATCGCATATGGGAAGACAGCATGCTTGGCCTCAAGCCGTCGGATGCCACGCCGTTTTTAAGACAGACCATTTCATATGATTACGCGTTTGGCGGGTGCGATGCGCTGGATCCACGCGATGAAACCCCGGCCATGTATCCGCATAACACTGTTGGGATCGGCTGGCATGAACGACGCAACAAAACGCTGGTCGACGGCACCCCGCTTCCACTGTGTGAGGACCCCCGCAATCTTGTCCGCACACCTTGGGACGAGGTGACGCCAGTTAGTTTTGGCCCTTTGGCACGCGGTGCCCCGGCCCGCACCAGATTTGGTGGGACATATGATGATGATTGGGTTGAAAACCGCTTTCCTCACCTGCCTGATGACTATGATGACCGCTATGCGCAATCTGCCCCGCAAGATCAGCAGATACCCCACCCGGTCGGGGGGGAGGTGATCACGCTCAGCAATCTGATGTCTGCGCAGGTTGGTCCGTTTGAAATGCGGCTGCCAAACCTTGATCTGCCGGTCGTTTTTTCGCGACGGCGGGGCGAGGATATCACGGCGAATTCTGTGACAGACACGATCATTATTGAGCCTGACAAACGACATATTGATGTCGTGACCCGCGCGAGCCTCCCTCTCAAACGCGACATTCTGGAAATGCGCGAGGCGATCATCGGGCGACGCGGCAAAGGCTTTTGGCGTGCGCGTGCACTGGGCAAATCGTATAATCGCGGCTTGGGCGGCTTGGGCCTTGACCAAAAGATACCTCAGCTATGACGGCGGTCGCGATACAGGCCTGCGGCATGACGACGGCAATCGGCCTCACGGCGCCCGCATCAGCTGCAGCACAGCGTGCGCGCCTTTCACGGTTTGAGGAGACCCATTTCATTTCCCATGATGGCAAATGGATGATCGGGGCCGAGGTTCCGCTTGATCCGCCACGTCGCGGGCGGCCACGGCTACAGGCTCTGCTCGAAGGGCCCTTGCGCGAATGCTACGCCACGCTTGGTGATGTTGCGCCAGATGATGTGCCAGTGCTTCTTTGCGTGGCCGAAGGTGACAGACCGGGCCGCCTGCACGGGGTCGATGAGACGCTTTTGCATGACGTTTTGACCGAGATGGCGATGAAACCGCACAAGGATAACGCTGTCATTTCCTATGGCCGGGTCGGTGGTATCGTCGCCTTGCGCGATGCTCGGACATTAATCGACGCGGGGGCACCAAAAGTGATTGTGGCCGGGGTCGACAGCTATCTGCTGGCACAGACCCTTGCGCATTATGACAAAGATGACCGCGTGCTGACCGAAACCAACTCTAACGGTTTCCCGGCTGGTGAGGCCGGTGCAGCCGTGGTTCTTGGTGCCCCGCAGGGCGGGGATCTGCGTCTTTTGGGTTTGGGCTTTGGACGCGAGGCGGCACATATCACATCGGGCGAACCGACGCGGGCCGACGGGCTGGTCGCAGCCATGCGGGATGCTTTGGGTGAAGCCGCGATTGATTTTAGCGAAGTCGACTATCGGATCAGCGATCTGAACGGCGAACAATACTACTTCAAGGAAGCTGCGCTCGCCATGACGCGCGTTTTGCGTAAGCGGCGTGAACAGATGGATCTGTGGAACCCGGCGAGTGAGTTTGGATATACCGGGGCTGCAAGTATCCCGCTGATGCTTGGGCTTGGTTTGATCGCGGCGCAAAAACGGTATGCGCCCGGACGGACCGTTATCATGCAGACCTCTGATGATGATGGACGGCGGGGCACTGCGATATTCAGGATGGAGGGATGAGGCATGGCCAATAACGTCTTTGCGAATGGGCGAGAGCTGTCCTGCAAATCCGGTAGCGGCAAAACACCTTGCGCGATGCCCAATGTTGTCTGGACACCACCGCAGGCCCCACCCACGCCGATGGGGATACCGGTCCCCTACCCCACGACGGGCATGACAAGCGACAGCTCCAAGGGTAGCCGCGATGTCAAGATCAGCAAAAAAGAGGTGATGCTGAAAAACAAGAGCCGGTTCAAGAAATGCCTCGGCGATCAGCCAGGCAAGGCGCCCAAAAAGGGTTTTGTGACCACCCAACAGGGCGGCAAGGTCTACTTCAACTCTTGGTCAATGGATGTGAAGATCGAAGGCGAAAACGCCGTGCGGCATCTGGACATCACAACGCTGAACCACGGCAGCATGCCGGGAAACACGCCGACTTGGCCGTTTGTGGATCAGAGCGCTGGAGGGTTTAGTGATGATGACCCCTGCAAGGATGACATTGTAAAAGAGCAGGAAGCCTGCGCGGATTTCAAGCCATACGGCGAGAGCGATCCTTGTGATATCGTGAAATATGAAGGTTTTGATGAAGGCCGTACGAAATCGGAGATGACAAAAGACGAGGCGCTCGCGCTCACGGATGCGGCACGATCAGGTAACAAACTCGAAGCACCTGCTGACGGTTCGGCCTTTAACAGTAACGCCCAGGACTGCCTGACTGCCCGCACATGTCAGCTTTCGCCATATAAGCCGAAGGGAAAACAAACCGGTTGTTGTCCGTCGCAAACTGGGCACCATTTGGTCGAAGCGTCCTCGTTCTTTGAGACGGGACGTGGTGATACCAAAGATGAATCGGATGCAAATATCTTGTCCGTCGGGACCAAGGGCAGCACTGACTATAATACCGGAGAAGCCCCATGCATCTGTGCGTTCGGACCAAGTCAATGGCGCGGAAGCCATGGGCAACTCCACACCATTCAGGGTAATCTCAATAAAAAGGACCGGTCGATTAGTGAGGAAAGTCTGCCAAAGAAACGGGGCGGGCCCTCCAGCGTGAAAACAATAGAATACGGTAAAGCAAGGGATAACGGGGTCGCAGCCGCAAAAAAAGTGAACCCAACAGCAAACTGTTCTGACGATTGTATGAAGGCGCAACTGGATGCTTACCACAAGGGTCAGTTGAAAGTTGATGAAAATGACAAGATCAAATGCGTCGCAACTGGCAGAACGTCCGATGAAAGCGTTGCCAGCGTTGAGGGCGAACTTCCGTCGGCAGCGGATATGCTAGATTGATAAGATAGGAGCCACTTTATGACACTTGAGAACGCAGTTTTTCTCTCCGGCATCGAATTGCCGGACGGGACGCTGATGATGGCGGCACAAAATGGCAAATTCGACATTGCGACATCGCCGCACTCCATAATCAAGCTGCGATCAACTAGTAACGGTTGGAGCGATGCAGGGCAACTTAGCTGGACAACTGCTGCTGTGTCGAACAACAAAACAGATGATGGGATCACACTGCTAGGACCGTATGGGCGATGGCTCGAATTCCGCACGAACGGACATGACAAGGGTTCGATCATTGTCGATGTTGACGAGGAAGACCCCCCAACCACCTTTCGTTTCCTCAAGTGTATCGCAGGGGAATTGTACGCCGGCGGTACGGACCGGTACATATTCAGAAAAACTTTGGCAGGCTGGGAGCAGATCAGCACAGAAGAAATGACAAGCCATCAGGCGGCTGGAAGCGCGGAGAATCTGACCGGGTTTGGAGCCGATGAACTCTACGCTATCGGATGGGACGGCGAGTTGTGGACGAACCAAGGTGGGCGATGGAGGCAAATCGACAGCCCTACGAATCTCATTTTGAACGATGCCGATGTTCTTAACGACAAGGTCTATGTCGGTGGGCAGGTTGGTACCATACTCGAAGGAAGAGGTGATGACTGGAACATTATCGAAAACAATGAACTCAAACAGGATATTTGGTCCGTCAGATCATTTGGCAGTGCGGTCTATTTTTCAGCCATGTCCGGCATCCTGAGATTAAAGAATGGTGAACTCCAGCTCATTAAATCGCTTGGGCCGGATATGCGGTCAGCAATGTCCTTATTCACCGGCCCAAGTGGCCTATGGTCTGTCGGTGCAAGCGATATCTGCCTATTCGACGGCGACACTTGGCAAACCATCGCCCAATCATAAGCAGGAGATACCAACATGACCCAAAATGACATCAAAATCGGCCAGGCCAAACTTGACGGCGTTGTGATCGGCATGGTCATGGATGTGGCCAAGGATGGCACCATTGCCGTTGTCTTTCCCGGCAACCCGCAGGAACAGGCGATACCTGCGCGCGCGACTGTGCCTTTGTCCATACGGGATATCGGGGCAGAGGTCGCCTTGATCTTTGAACAGGGCAATCCGATGTCTCCGATAGTCGTGGGCCGCTTGCTCCGCCCCGGTGACCCCGGCGATGATCCGGATGATGGTGGCACACAAGTGGATCTGGCCCCTGCCCCGATGACCGTCACTGTGGATGACGACGCAGAACAGGTGGTCGATATCGTGGGCAAGGAACAGGTGGTGATCCGTTGCGGCCGGGCGAGCATCACGCTCACTCGGGCCGGAAAAATTCTGCTGCGGGGCGCATATATCTCCAGCCGTTCTTCAGGGGCGAACCGGATCAAGGGCGGCTCGATCCACCTGAACTGATGATGGCACATATTCCGATCATTCTTACCCAGCATGCCGAAGATGCTGCTGTTTTGTGGGAACGCCGCAAACGCGCGGTGGACGCACCACATTACAACACGATGTATCTTGGCCGGCTTGATGAACAGCTGGAGGCGCATGTCGACGGCCTGCGTGTTGCCGGTGCCGCGGGCTGGGATGAGGCGGTGGCCGCGTTTGATGATGTCAAGGGCGGTGGCGAGGCGTTCACCTTATCAACCCTTGCCTTCGGTCACAAAGATGCATCGCGCATCCCCGCGCTGATCGAGATGATCAGCGCCGATCTTGATACATTTCTTGGCCCTGCTGTGTCGGGAATTGGTTGGCTGGATCGGTCCGCGCTTCACGGCAAAGTCGACCCTTTGCTGAATGGTGCGGACCCTGTTGCGCGGGCCATTGCTGTGGGTGCTTGTGCTGTCCACCGTGTCGATCCGGGCCAACGGCTGCTGTCTTATTTGTCTGATGCGCCGCTTGTCAAACGGCGCGCGATGCGGCTGGCCGGTGAAATCGGGCGCACGGACCTGTTGCCGCAAATCCTGGAAATCTGCGGTGATGCTGATAGCGAAACGGCCTATTGGGCGGCATGGGCAGCGGTCATGCTGGGGGATCGCGGTCAGCCCCTGCAACACCTGCTGAAAACGGCCATAGGTGATGGTCCCCATGCAGCACATGCGCTGCGGTTTGCTTTGCCCGCTATGGGCCATGACGCCGCAGGCCAGTGGCTGGCCGCGCAACCGACAACGGCAGACAATATCGCGATGAATATTACGGGCTACGGCATCCTGGGCGACGCAAGTGCCGTGCCTTGGCTGATTGAGCAGATGACAGATACCAGCCTTGCCCAGCTTGCGGGCGAAAGCTATGCGCTGATCACCGGGGCCGATCTGGAGGAAGAAGATCTGGATGGCGATATTCCGGATGACGCGGATGAAGGCCCCAATGACGACCCAACTGACGATGATGTGGCATTGGACGCGAATGAAAATCTGGCATGGGCTGATCCGATTTTGATATCCGAGCACTGGCAAAGGATAAAATCGAAGTTTGGGCCAAATGCCTGGTTTCTTGGCCAACCCGCTGACAACGAAGCCTATAATGCGGGCTTTATCAACGGGTATCAAAGACAGCGTCGGATGGCCGCAATTTGGTTGGCAATCTCGTCCCCTCAAGCGCCGCTGCAAAACTGGCATCAACCAGTATTTTCGCATCGAGCATTTTTTGGCTGAAGCTTGGGGGTGCGTGCCGCCTAAGCATTTTACCGAAAGACACCCTACGCCCGCAGCCGATTTTCGCCGTTAACCCTCAGGAACCGGTCACCTGAACTGCACCGCTGCATGGCTTGCGGCCGTATCGGCAATGACCAAGCGACGAACTGCTCAAGCGGCCCGTTGATGTTGTATTGACCGGACTACTCAGTTACGCATTTTGAACGTTTCCGCTGAATCACGGCCTGAAATACCGCGCGGCGTATCGATTGCAGAGCTCATTTGCTGCCGGGGGCTTTGCCGCGTTGAAACTCCATCACGCCATTCAATTTGCGACTTGTGTGCATAGGCAATGCTTGATACCGCTCAGAGTTGAGCGATGAGGGTTATTTTCGTCACTATGTTTTCTCCGCCACAAGGCGCCCCCAGGGCAGGCCTTGTGCGGTAGCCTGCGAAAATCATGAAATGACAAGCAAGCGTACCAAGCTGCAGGAAGACACGCATTTCCGCGTACTTCGCCTTCTCCAAGATAACCCCGAAATGGCGTGGCGAGCTCCAGCGCATTGCGGGCAGATCAGAGAACTAATCCGACGAATGCATTCTGAATTGAGGGATGCACATCGCCGATTGTCGCAAGCCGGTATATCGTGGAAACGGGCTCTGATACGATACGACGATCCAACCGCGCGCTGGAATGGGAGAAAACAGTGAAAAAACGTTTCATTGATATTTTCGGCGCGAGCATGGGCCTGCTTTTGCTTTCACCTGTCCTGGTCGTCGTTGCATTGATGATCCATCGTCAAATGGGTTCGCCCGTACTATTCCGACAAACCCGCCCGGGTCGCCACGGTAAGCCATTCAAGATGATCAAATTCCGCACCATGCGTGATGCAAACGACCCAAACGGTGATCCTTTGCCTGACTCGGAACGCCTAACACGACTGGGCCGTTTCCTGCGGTCCAGTTCACTGGACGAACTCCCCGAGCTCTGGAACGTCTTGAGGGGCGAGATGAGCCTTGTCGGCCCGCGTCCGCTCTTGATGGAGTACTTACCGCTTTATTCACCGCAACAAGCCCGCCGCCACGAGTTACGGCCCGGCGTCACTGGCTGGGCACAGATCAACGGACGCAACGCAATTTCATGGGATCAGAAATTCGCTCTGGATGTCTGGTATGTCGACAATCGCAGCCTGTGGCTCGATCTGAATATTATCTGGCTGACCATTCGTAAGGTCGTGAAACGCGATGGGATCTCTGCCGCGGGCGAAGCCACCATGCCGAAATTCACAGGACCTGGATCATGACCTGTCTCATCGGCGTATACGGTGCTTCCGGCTGTGGGCGCGGGATCATGCCGTTGCTGCGAACGCAATATCCACAGGCGGAGCTTGTCTTCATTGACGACGGGCAAGCGCCGGCCTGCGTGAATGGCCATGATATCATCCATTGGGCCAGTTTTCTGGCACTAAAAACCACCGAGAAATCTGTATCCATAGCCATCGCCGCACCCATGATCCGACAACGCCTTGCGGAAAAATGCGCCGAAGCCAACATCCCTCTCATCGAAGCCCGCGCCACCTCTGTCGTTCAAATGGACGCCGTGGTCATTAAAGACGGCGCGTGCCTGTCCCCTTTCGTGACCCTGACTTCGAACATTCGTATCGGCCGCTGTTTTCATGCCAATCTTTATTCCTATGTCGAACATGATTGCACGATCGGCGATTTCGTCACCCTTGCGCCGGGGGCTAAAGTCAACGGCAACATTACCATCGGTGACCACGCCTATATCGGCGCCGGCGCGGTTCTTCGCCAAGGCATCACCATCGGGGCGGACGCGGTCATCGGCATGGGGGCGGTCGTGACACGTGATGTGCCGCCCGGCGTCACGGTCGTCGGCAATCCGGCAAAACCCCTGACGAAGGATTGACCATGCGCATTTACCTATCACGCCCCCATATGTCCGGCCATGAAGAGGTGCGCGTCGCTGAAGCCTTTGCCTCGAACTTCATCGCGCCCATCGGCCCGCAGCTTGATGGGTTCGAGGAGACAATGCGCGATTATCTAGGGGCTGACGTACATTGCGTCGGCCTGTCGTCCGGCTCTGCCGCCCTGCATCTGGCCCTGCGCATTGCTGGTGTTGGTCCCGGCGATGAGGTCTGGATTTCCTCGATGACCTTCGCGGGCGGGATTTTCCCTGTGAACTACCTCGGTGCGACACCGCGCTTCTTTGACCTTGATCTCGCTAGCTGGACCATCGACACCGTACGCCTTGCCGAAGAACTTGCCTTGGCCGCAGCTGAGAACCGGCTGCCCAAGGCCATCGTCCCAACCGATCTTTATGGTCAGTCCACGGCTCTTGACCGGTTGGAGGCGCTGGCCGCCCAATATGATGTGCGCCTCATCGTCGATAGTGCAGAAAGCCTCGGCGCGGCTTACCTTGGCGGTCGCAAGGCTGGCACCGGCGGAGATGCCGCGATCTTGTCATTCAATGGCAACAAGATCATCACCACGTCCGGCGGGGGCATGCTGGTCACGCGCCACAAGGATTGGGCCGATCAAGCACGTTTTCTGGCCACGCAAGCGCGCGATCCCGCACCCCATTATGAGCATTCAACCTATGGCTACAATTACCGTCTGTCGAATATCTGTGCCGCAATCGGCTTGGGACAAATGGAGGTGCTGGACACCCGCGTCGCCCGCCGCCGTGAGATTTTTGCACGCTATAAGGCCGCCCTCTCTCGCCCCGGGATTACGTTCATGCCCGAACCTGAGGGGCAGTATTCAACCCACTGGTTAACGGCTTTGACGATTGACCCAGCGCAGACTGGCGTGACACGCGAAGATATCCGTCTGATGCTCCTCGAACAGCAGATTGAGGCGCGACCACTGTGGAAACCTATGCATATGCAGCCGTTCTATGCGGGCGCGCTATATCACGGCACGGGTGTCGATGAGGGATTGTTTGCCAACGGGCTCTGCCTGCCCTCCGGCAGCGACATGAGCAACGCACAACAGGATGAAGTGATTGAACGGATCATTGCACATCTGAACTGACCACAGTGATCAAAATCAACGACTCAAATTTGGCGTTCCAAAGTGTCTGACAAACCCTAAACTATGTGCGGCAGCATAAGAAAATCCCGAAATGACTAGCAAACGCAGCAAATTGCAGGAAGACACACATTTTCGTGTGCTTCGTCTCCTCCAGGACAACCCGGAAATGTCGCAGCGCGAACTGGCTGAAGCGGTCGGCGTGAGCGTCGGGGGGATGCATTACGTATTGAACGCCCTAATCAACAAGGGGCTGGTGAAGCTGGGAAACTTTACTGCAGCGGAAGACAAGCGCAGGTATGCGTATGTTTTAACGCCGAAAGGAATTGCAAGAAAAGCCGCTCTGACGCGAGCATTCCTTGTGCGGAAGATGGAAGAATATGAAGCACTTCGGAAAGAGATCGAGGCACTGCAAATCGATCTGGATACCGACACCGCACGAAAACTATCGTGAGCACATCGGTCGCCTTCGATTTTTGCCAAACTGTCGCCCGACAAAGCTGCGGATACGACTCTTGCCACAACGATGGACACAATTGGCAATTGAAGAACCATAATTTTTGAGGTTTCGATGAAAAAAATACTACTGGTGTTTGGAACCCGACCTGAAGCCATCAAAATGGCCCCGGTCTACGAGGTTCTCCAGAAAACGGCCGGCCTTGATGTTCGGGTGGCGGTCACGGCCCAGCACCGCGAGATGCTGGACCAAGTACTTAGGCTGTTCGGGATTAAACCTGATTATGATTTGAACGTGATGAAGCCCGGCCAGGGGCTCACCGAGATCACGAGGGCGGTGCTTGCTGGCCTCAAGCCGGTACTTGAAGAGTTCTCACCGGATCTGTTGCTGGTTCATGGCGACACTACGACCACCCTGTCAGCCTCGCTCGCGGCCTATTACCAGCAGATCCCGGTCGGCCATGTCGAAGCAGGTTTGCGAACCGGCAACATCTATTCGCCCTGGCCCGAAGAGATCAATCGCAAGGTCACCGGAACGATCGCGAAGCTACATTTCGCCCCAACCGAGAAATCAGCGGCAAACCTGCGATCAGAAGGGGTTGCGCCGGGCACCGTCTTGATCACAGGCAATACGGTCGTTGATGCGCTGCTCGACGTCGTGGCGCGGCTTGAGCGCGACGAGAGCCAGAGCGCGGCCTTCGATGCGGCTTTTGGGCTTGGCTCGACAAAAAGGATAATCCTCGTCACCGGCCACCGACGGGAAAGCTTCGGCGGCGGATTTCAACGGATCTGCAATGCTCTGGCGGTACTCGCGCAGCGCGACGATGTCCAAATCGTCTACCCTGTTCACCTCAATCCCAACGTGAAGGGTCCAGTAGAGGATAGTCTCGGTGCGCTGGGGCGGGTGCACCTGATCGCACCGCAGGAGTACCTCCCCTTCGTCCACTTGATGCGCCGCGCCAGTATCATCCTCACCGATTCCGGCGGCGTGCAGGAAGAAGCGCCGTCCCTAGGTAAGCCGGTTCTTGTGATGCGCGATACCACAGAACGGCCAGAGGCGGTGGACGCTGGCACTGTCAAGCTGGTGGGCACGGACACCGACCTGATCGTGCGCGAGGCCACAACGCTTCTTGATGACGCCACCGCTTACGAACGTATGGCGCGCGCGCACAACCCCTACGGCGATGGCCTAGCGGCTGAGCGAATCCGGGACGCCATTCTCCAATCATTTAGCGTGGAAGAGGGAAATAGCTAATGCCCACTACTCCATTCAAACGCATTTCCGTAGTCGGCCTGGGTTATATCGGCCTTCCCACGGCCGCCATGTTCGCGTCACGAAAGATCGAAGTCGTCGGACTTGATGTGAACCAGCACGCGGTCGACACAATCAACCGGGGTGAAGTGCACATCGTGGAACCCGATTTGGACATGGTGGTGCGTGCGGTTGTAACGGAAGGCTATTTGCGGGCAACAACAAAGCCTGAGCCCGCTGAGGCTTTCCTGATCGCGGTGCCCACACCGTTCAAGGATGAAAACCACGAGCCCGACCTCGGTTTCATCAAGGCTGCAGTCAGCGCCATTGCAAAAGTGCTTGAGGCAGGCAACCTTGTCATCCTCGAAAGCACCTCGCCCGTCGGTGCAACCGAGGCCATGGCCGGTTGGCTCGCCGAGGCCCGCCCCGATCTGAGTTTCCCACAGAACGCCGGCGAAGCCTCTGACATTCGGGTGGCTCATTGCCCCGAACGGGTGCTTCCTGGCAAGGTGATGCAGGAGCTGATCATCAACGACCGGGTGATCGGCGGGATGACGGCAAAATGCTCGGACGCAGCCGCCCGCCTGTATCGCACCTTTGTCACTGGCGACTGTGTCGTCGCCTCGGGCCCGCGCGTGGCCGAGATGGCCAAGCTTACCGAAAACAGCTTCCGTGACGTGAACATCGCATTTGCCAACGAGCTTTCGGTGATTTGCGATGCATTGGGCATGGATGTCTGGGAGCTGATTTCGCTCGCCAATCGACACCCACGCGTCAATATCCTCCAGCCCGGCCCCGGGGTCGGCGGCCATTGCATCGCAGTGGACCCGTGGTTCATCGTCTCATCCGCACCAGAGCACGCGCGCCTGATCCGCACCGCACGCGAAGTGAATGATAGCAAGCCCGAATGGGTAATCAAAAAAGTGCGCGAAGCAGTCGGCGCATATCTTATGGAAAGCCCCGGCAAGACTGCCGCCGATGTCACGATCGCCTGCTACGGCCTTGCATTCAAACCAGACATCGATGATCTACGCGAAAGCCCGGCCTTGGACATCGCACGCCAGATTGCCCATGAACACCAAGGCACGATGCTGATCGTTGAGCCGAATATCGACACGCTGCCGACCGATCTGGGTGCAGCGCGCCTGGTGCCCATGACAGGTACACAAGATGCCGATGTGCACGTGATGTTAGTGGACCATAAACCTTTCAAGCAATCAGGCCCGCCAACCGGTCGGATCGTGGATGCACGGGGGGTATGGGGGTGACAACAAAGGGCAAAAAAAATGAAACTTGATGGTATTTCGTACTTGACGCTATTTGCAGTTTTAACACTGGGAGTATTCCCATTTGTTCCAACGGATTTGACGTTTAATACTGTCCTTTTCCCCGTACTATTTTCTGTTATCATGTTTGCCAACACTGCGCAGATTGTTAAAAGCGGAAAAATTGGGTGGCGGACGGGAAGAATAATATCTTTCTTGTTGTTTCTTTGTGTCATAAACGCGTTATCGGCTATTCAAAACGACACCAGCATATCTTCCTTTTTCAGAGGGTTAGTTCCGTTCTTATTTTTGATAATGTATGAACCACTACGCCGTTTGACGCATAAAATGGGGGTGGACCGGTCGGATAAAATTGCTAGAATATTGGTTCTTACAGCATTTGTATGGGCGGTTTTTGTGCTTGTCCGAAACTTCGAGATTCTGCCAGACCTCATGAATGGTAGTATAGTCCGGTTAACTTATGCTGAGTCTATGATGCTTGTGCCGTTTGGAATGATCGGCTGCATATTGACAATTTATGGCTATTCTGCGCTCAATATACCTTCCTCGATACTGTTGGGGCTGTTCTTACTGCTTGTAGTCGTGTCGGGATATCGATCACAAATAGCCCTTGTTCTTGCCGCTGCCATTTTTTGCTATCGCGATGCGTATAATCTTAAAACCATTTTTCGACTTTTTGTAATGGCATGTATTGTAGCCACACTCGCTATCATGTATTGGGAAATTATTTTGATTACAATAGAGAGATTTGGCCACTCCGCCGGTGACAACGTACGAGCCAAGGAAATATCCTACGCACTGTCAATGCTTCGAAATGCCCCACTATTCGGAGTAGGATTAGGGCATGCCGTACCAGTTGAAATAACAAGGTCTGCCTCAGTGGCTGCAACCTTCGAAAGTGATGGCGTGCCATACATACATAACCTTACGGCTTATTTCCTGATGAATACAGGAATTATGGGGACGCTTTTGATGTTTGCAGTCATAATACCATCTCGTAGAACAATTATATTTGCGGTTAAGCGTAAAGACTTTCGTTTGCATGTAGAACCACTGCTGGTTTTGTGGGGTACTCTAGTTGCCTACTTTCATATCTCCGCTTCCTTTCGGCAAATCCAGATGATGGTCATCTTAGCTCTTGTTCTTGCAGTAATTGACTCGGTTACGCAGACCGAGGAAGAAACTAGATGACTAGCTTTGTCGTCTTCCAGTTGTTAACGTTAAGTCTATTGTTGACGCAATCATTCATCGCTCCATTGTTTTTGGGCGTTGGCGAGTTTGGCCGCCAGATGCTTGTCTTATCACCCGCATTTCTGCTGCAAGCAATTGTGGAGCCCGCCTATCAGAATGCGTACAACTCCGTTAAGGATCAGCACGTGTTTTGTTGGTTTGATGCATTTATCCTGATCGTTTTATTTGCGGTATTTCTTTTTGCACTGGAACAACTTGACGTGCCAGTATTTAGATTTGATCTCATTTTTTTCTTTATGCTTTATCAATTTTATACGGCGTATGTTGCTGAATTACACTCAAGATTCGCGGTAGAATTGCTAACCAGAAATGCATTAATCTTGCTGGTGGCATACTGTATATCTTTTTTAGTTTTTCTTATATTGAATCCTACTAATGCTATTATTTTGAGTAATGTATCTGCTTTTTTCGCCTCGGTAGTATTTTTGATGCTTAAAAGTCCGATGAAGTATCGGCTTACGGGGTCAGTTCTGCTGTCCGACGGTGTCAAATCAATAAACGGCTTTTTATACCGGTTGCCATCGATAGTGTTTTCAAGTGGAGTTATTCTGGCTCTGGGTATTTTGGGGGCATGCGCCAGTACGATTGGTTCAACTCGGATTTTTATATCTGCTATTAACTTTGGTAAATATGCAAATCTGACTCCTGTTGCAACGGCGCAGATGGCCATTTCACAATCTTTTTTTGATAGACTGCCACTCTATCGGTCGCGAGTTTTAATTACATATGCAATTTGTATATTGATTTTCTCAATTTTATTTACACTTCTATCCCCATTTCTTTTTATAGTTATATTCAATACATATATAGACATATCGGCCGTAGGAATTTTCTTTTGCTGCTTGTTACTATTGATCCAGCCGCTCGCTTACTGTTGTAACGTAATGCCGATTAGGTATGGATTTTCAGCTTACACTGTTCATTTTTCAATATCTTTCATAGTGAGTGCCGCGTTCTTGCTGGCGTTCCACTTGACTGACCTTGCAGTCTTTTCTCTCATGATTTCTATAAGTCTTACCTGTCTCCTATATGTGATAACCCTCTGGCAGCTTACAAAGGTGGAATTGTGAAACAAATCCTACAAAACCTTTCAACCGGTCAGTCCGAACTGGTCGAGGCCCCTGCCCCGCAAGCCCGCCGCGGCAGTCTGTTGATCGACACAACCGTGTCACTGATCTCGACCGGTACCGAGCGGATGCTCGTTGATTTTGGTAAATCCGGCCTAATCGCCAAAGCCCGCAGCCAACCCGAAAAAGTCCGCCAAGTGCTCGACAAGGTCGCAACCGACGGATTGATGACCACCGTTGACGCCGTGCGCTCGAAGCTGGGACAGCCCATCGCGCTGGGCTACTGCAATGTCGGCGTCGTGCGCGAAAGCGGGGTTGAGGCATTCCGTGCCGGGGATCGCGTCGTCTCAAACGGACCGCATGCCGATGTGGTCAGCGTGCCCAAGAACCTATGCGCGCGCATCCCCGACACGGTCAGCGATCAGGCCGCCAGTTTCACGGTGGTCGCCAGTATCGGCTTGCAAGGAATCCGGTTGGCACAGCCAACGCTGGGCGAGGCCTTTGTGGTCACCGGTGTCGGGTTGATCGGCCTTTTGACTGTGCAGATGCTGCGTGCCCAGGGCTGTCGCGTACTGGCCATTGATTTCGACGCAGCCAAGCTGGAACTCGCCCGTGGCTTTGGTGCCGAAACCTGCAATCCCGGCGCAGGAGAAGACCCGGTCGCGGCTGGCCTTGCATTCAGCCGAGGACATGGGGTGGATGGCGTGATCGTCACCGCCTCGACGAAATCCAGCGATCCGATTACCCAAGCCGCCCAGATGAGCCGCAAGCGCGGGCGCATCGTGCTGGTCGGCGTGACTGGGCTGGAACTGAACCGTGCCGATTTTTATGAAAAGGAACTAAGCTTTCAGGTTTCGTGCTCTTATGGCCCGGGCCGTTACGATCCGGCCTACGAGGACAGGGGGCAGGATTACCCTCTCGGCTTCGTCCGTTGGACCGAGCAACGTAATTTCGAGGCGGTGCTTGATATGCTCGCGGCCGGAAAGCTCGATGTCGCATCTCTTCTGAGCCACCGCGTGCCCTTCGAAGAGGCCCCGCGCGCCTATGACCTTTTGACCACTGACAAGACTGCGCTGGGCATTGCGCTGATCTACGACCACGCGGTCGCCCCGCGCCACGCCCGCACGGTCCCGCTTGCGGCGCAACCGGTCGTGGCCGCCGGCAAAGCTGTTGTCGGCTTCGTCGGCGCGGGCAACTACGCATCGCGCATGCTGATCCCGGCCTTCAAGGCGGCGGGCGCACACTTGCAGGCCATCTCCTCGGCCGGCGGGACCAACGCCGTCGTCGCCGGCCGGCGCAGCGGTTTCGCCGAAGCCACCTCCGACACTGATGCGCTAATCGCCGACCCAGCGATCAACGCGGTCGCCATCGTCACCCGCCACAATAGCCACGCCCGGTTCACCGAGCAGGCCCTGCGGACGGGCAAGAACGTCTTCGTTGAAAAGCCCCTCGCGCTTACCAGCACGGAATTGGAACAGGTAAAGGCCGCACACGCCGACAGCGGCAAACACCTGATGATTGGTTTCAACCGCCGTTTCGCGCCGCAGGTGCAGACGATGAAGCGGCTGCTCGACACGGTCAAGGCACCGAAAAGTTTCGTCATGGTGATGAACGCTGGCGCCATCCCGACCGATCATTGGACCCAGGATCCAGCCGTCGGGGGCGGGCGTATCATAGGCGAGGCTTGCCACTATATCGACCTGATGCGCTTCCTCGCCGCAGCACCGATCGTCTCGGTGCAGGCGCGGCGGATGGGCGACACCGACGCCGAGACTGTGACCGAAGACAAGGCAGCGATCACACTGGGCTTCGAGGATGGGTCATTCGGCACGATCCATTACCTCGCCAATGGCGGCGCATCCTTCCCCAAGGAGCGGATCGAAGTCTTTGCCGCTGGCCGCAGCTTACAGCTCGACAATTTCCTCAAGCTCAAGGGCTACAATTGGCCGGGGTTCAAAAAGCAGACCCTTTGGCGGCAAGACAAGGGCCAAACCGCCTGCACGGCGGCCTTTGTACAAGCGGTCGAAACCGGAGGTCAGGCGCCTATCCCGACCGAGGAGCTGTTCGAGGTCGCCGGGGTTACCATCAACGTTGCCGAGATTCTGCGCGCTCAGACATGAGCCCCTGGACGAAGTTGCGCACCTATGCGCGCCTTGGCCCCGCCAATATAGCCCGCGTCGCCGCCTATCGCTTTGGCATAAAGAGCGGGCAACACCCGGTCCAACGGCTATCGGCGCAGGTGGCTGTGGCGCCCTTTTTCCGCGCTTCCGAGCGCCAGCAGGCTGCCCCCCCCGCCAACACCACCTGGGACGACGCGCTATGGTGGTTCGGCTGGCACCACGCGCCATTGCCCGACGCGCAGCCAGATTGGTTCGCCAACCCCTTCTCCAATGCGGCGCAGCCCGATGCAGCGCGTGACTGGTGGTGCATTCCGGATTTCGGCGCAGGTGACATTAAGGGCCTGTGGGAATTGTCCCGGTTTGACTGGATGGTCGCCCGGGCGACCAAGGCGGCGCATGGCGATTCTGTGGCGTTAGCGCAGCTGAACGACTGGCTGGCCGATTGGACGCGCTCAAACCCAACTTATATGGGTCCGAACTGGAAATGCGGGCAAGAAGCATCAATCCGGGTGATGCACCTTGTCACAGCGGCATGGGTTCTGGGGCAGGATCGCGTGCCGGAACGGGGGCTGATCGATCTGTTGATTAGTCATTTGCAGCGTATCGCGCCGACGATGTCTTATGCCATGGGGCAGCAAAACAACCACGGCACATCCGAGGCGGCAGCATTGTTTATCGGTGGCAGCTTTCTGGCGGGCCATGACCCACGTGCCGAAAACTGGGCGCGCAAGGGGCGGCGTTGGTTGGAAGAGCGCGCCTCAACCCTGATCGAGCCAGATGGTAGTTTCAGCCAATACTCGGTAACCTATCACAGGGTGATGATGGATACATATTCTCTGGCAGAGGCATGGCGACGACATCGCGCGCTGCCCGCCTTTTCTGATCGGCTTCTGGTGCGTTTGGGTGCCGCAACAGAATGGCTATGGACGTTGACGGATGCCGAAACGGGCGACGCACCGAATATTGGTGCCAATGACGGGGCGCGGCTTTTGCAGCTTACCGGGGGCGATTACCGCGACTTTCGCCCTTCGGTACAACTTGCAGCGGCGCTTTTCCGCGACATCGACACCTTTGGCCCCGGACCGTGGACGGCTCCGTTACGCTGGCTTTGTGTGCCGGATGCAGGTTCCAGCGCCATACCGCAAAGCAAAAGCTTCGATGATGGTGGCTACCATACCCTACGCATCGGGAGGGCACTGGCGGTACTGCGGTATCCGCGGTTCCGGTTCCGTCCCAGCCAAGCCGATGCACTGCATGTTGATCTCTGGCAAAATGGCGTCAACCTGCTGCGTGATGCGGGAACGTTCAGCTATAACGCCGATCAGGCTGCGTGGTTCGCCAGCACGGCCGCACACAACACGATTGAATTCGACGCGCGCGATCAGATGCCCCGCCTTGGACGCTTTCTCTTTGGGGATTGGCTCAATGCCGAAGCCGTCGAGCCAGTACGCGTTTGCGGCCAGAAGGCAACCGCGGCGGCTGCCTATACCGACAAACAAGGGGCCCGGCATCAACGCGCAGTCACGCTGACGGCCAACGGTCTGGTCTGCCGGGACACCATCTCCGGTGCCTTTCGTGAGGCATGTCTGCGTTGGCGCTTGGCACCCGGTGAATGGCAAATCGACGACAACATCCTTCACAACGGGAATTGCACGATTTCAATCGAGGTCGACGACGCACCGGTGATCCCAACACTCGCAACCACTGCGGAGTCCCGCTACTACCAGCAGCAGTCCGAAATCCCCATGGCCTCGGTCAAGGTGAACCGTCCTGCGACACTCATCACGAAAGTCACATTCTGAGCATGCATGTTCTATATTTTCACCAGCACTTTTCCACGCCAAGTGGATCAGCCGGAACCCGATCATACGAGATGGCCCGCGCCATCATTAGTGCTGGACACAGCGTAACAATGGTTTGCGGCAGCTACGTGCAAGGAAACACCGGGCTAACTACCCCCTTCGCCAAGGGTCGCCGACGAGGCATCATAGATGGGATCGACGTCATCGAATTCGACCTGGATTACGGCAATCACATGGGATTTGCCCAACGCATCGGAGTCTTTGCCAAGTTTGCCTTTGCTTCGATTGGCATTGCGCTGCGCGAGCCCGCCGATATTGTTTTTGCCACCACGACACCTTTGACGGCCGGGATTCCCGGCATTTTCGCCCGCTGGCTTCGGCGCAGACCTTTCGTGTTCGAGGTGCGTGACCTCTGGCCTGAGCTGCCCAAAGCGATGGGCGTGATTACCAACCCCTTTGTACTTTGGCTGATGTCGGTTCTTGAATGGACCTCTTATCGCTCGGCGGATCGGCTGGTCGGACTATCTCCCGGGATCGTCGAGGGAATCGCTGCGCGTGGCGTCAACGACGCACGCATCGCAATGGTACCGAATGGCTGCGATCTTGATCTTTTTGCTGGCACCGCTGACGCTTGGCGCCCCGAGGGCGTGCGCGACGACCAACTGCTGGCCATTTTTACCGGCACGCACGGCCCCGCCAATGGCCTCGATGCAGTGTTGGATGCTGCTGCGATGCTTAAACAACATGGCCGCGACGATATCCGGATCGCTTTTGTCGGCCAGGGCCGGGACAAGCCCGCACTGCAAAAGCGCGCATCTGATCAGGATCTCGAAAACGTCCTGTTTCTCGACCCCGTGCCCAAGACGCAGCTCGCCGGGCTTATGGCTGGTGCGGATATCGGCCTGCAAGTTTTGCGAAACGTGCCAGCGTTCTATTACGGAACATCCCCAAACAAGTTCTTTGACTATATCGCGGCAGGCTTGCCAGTACTTAATAACTATCCTGGCTGGTTGGCCCAGTTGATTACTGAGAATAACTGTGGCTTCGCGGTCCCAGCTGATGATCCTTCGGCTTTTGCGGATGCACTTATAGCAGCGGCCGATGATCGGGACGATTTGCTTCTGAAAGGAGAGCAAGCACGGCAGTTGGCAAAAACTGCCTTTGCCCGTGAACTCCTCGCGAAAAAATGGGTTGGTTGGGTGACTGGCTCAAACGGGTCATAGTGCCGGAACCGGTTGTTATGCAGCCTAGTTTGTACATCGTAGTTTTGCTCCTGTAGCGTTAGGTTGTAGCCGATCGGCTCAACCAAGGCATCGCCTTACGCCCCAGGATTTGAGTGGCACTTGCTAAATCGCCCGCTTCGTTCGCGATCTATTGCGCGCGCCCCAGGTGATGAGGTCATAAAACATAAACATGGCCATGATCGTCAGGGGCAAAGCGGCGGGTCGGACGCTGTCAGGTTCAAAGACATAAACCGGCTCTGACTGGTCGCCCAATACGCCAGGCAAATGTTCGCGTGCGTAATCAGGCACGTTCCGATCATCGTCTGCAATAGGCAGCCCGAGCAAATTCTTGAAAATCGAAGAGTGGCGGACAGACAGGGATTCGAACCCTGGAGACGGTCTCCCGCCTACACACTTTCCAGGCGTGCGCCTTCGACCACTCGGCCACCTGTCCGTGACGCAGCGTTTAGCCGCAACAGCGCCCCCTTTGCAAGACCCTAGACATATGTTTGTGAGCACTGTTTACCCCGTTGCGGACCCTGCCCTATAAGCAGAGCCTACGAACCCTGTGAGTACGCCTTAGATGTTGCATGATCCCCCGCAAACCGCCGCGTCAGAAAAGCGAAGCGATGCCAGCCGTTTGCAAACCGGCGCGTTGGTGATCATTGCCTTTGCGGTGGTTCTTTTTCTACTGGTGCAGGCCCGGTTCATTCTGATCTCGCTTGCGACCGCGATTATCCTTTTCAGCCTGACCAGCGACGTGATCAACTTTATCGCGCGTCAGCGCATCGGTCCATTTCGTGTCCCCAATGTGCTTGCCAGTATCGCCGCGATGGTGCTGATCGCGATGGCATTGATTACGCTGACATCTATCCTGTTGGCGCAGGTCAACACGGTGCTTGTCACCACACTGTCTTATACCGAACGCGCGCCATCTGCGGTCGCATCACTGTTCACATGGCTGGGCGAGGACAGCCAGGCTGCCATATTCAACGCTTTGCGATCAATTGATGTGTCCAGCTATCTGCGCACTGCCGCAGGACAAGCCAGCGGCATGACTCAGGCCACCGTATTGGTGATCCTGTTTGTGGGGTTCTTGTTCGCCGAACGTATCTGGTTTCAAACCAAGCTCGATAACTTTGTCGGCGACAAGGTGCAGGCAGAGCGGGTCGGCAAGATCATCCAGTCCATCATTCACCGGGTGAACTACTACCTTTTGGTCAAGACCCTGATCAGCGCCATAACCGGGGCCATGATCTATGTGCTTGCCTCGATGTTCCAGCTTGAACTGGCCACATCGATTGGCATCATCACATTTGTTTTGAACTTCATTCCCAATATCGGGTCCATTGTGGCAACGGCCCTGATTGCACTGGTCGCCCATGTTCAGATCGGTGACCCCTCTATCACTTTGGCGATTTTTTTCATTGCGGGGGTCGTACAGTTCATCAATGGCAGCATCATTGATCCGATGTTGATGGGGCGCGCGCTGCGCCTGTCATCGTTTGGCATCATTCTTTCGCTCGCCTTCTGGGGCGCGGTCTGGGGCATTCCGGGCATGTTCCTGTCGGTGCCGATCATGGTGATGCTGCTAGTTGTATGCAGCCATGTGCCGGGCCTGCGCCCCTTTGCCATCCTGCTTTCTCGAGAGGGGCTACCTGAATCCGAAAAGATGCTGGACCAACCGATCGAGCGTGACCTTTTTGGTCAGGACGTCAATCCGGACTAGGGCCTTCTGACACTCATATTACACCACCGGTTTCTGGCAAACGCGCTCAGCTCTACGAAATAAAGCGCAGGATTAACGCGTTCGCGCAATCACAAAGGCCGCGGCAAAGGCGGCTTCGACCAAAGCGGCCAATACGATTGTCGGGCGCGCATTGCCCATCACAAATTCATACGTCCCTGTCAGCGCAATCCCTGCCCACATGACGGCCATGCCAATGCAGATCGCATCGCGGGCCCGGCCAATCTCCAGATCACGCCCCATCCAAAGCAGTATCGCCAGCCCCAAAAACATCGGTGAGGCACGGCGCCCGAGGAAATCGGCCCCGGCATCGGCGTTCAGGCCATAGCTTTCAACGTAAAAACCGCTGTTGAACAGCAAGACGGGAAATAGCGCGAGGCATAGAACCGCTGAAAACATGCTCACCAATCGAAACATGCCCTAATCCGCGCGATCTGCGCTGGTCGGCTTGCCTGCAACAGGTTGACGCGCGTAATAGGTCACGTCTTCGGTGTAGTATTGATAGCTATCCGCATTATCGATTGCACGTTCCGCATCATACGATGCCATGTCGGAACAATCGCGGCGCGAATAACAATGATCCTCCGTATTGGCGACATGAATGAAATGGGACAGCTCGTGGACCACGGTGCCTTCGCGGGTGCCATCATCGCTGCTGCGTGCGCCGGGCTGCAATGCAACCAACGGCGGCAGGGTGAAGAACGGCGGGCACATATGCATCAGATAGGGCTCATGCGCATAGACCCATGCATATTCACCGGCATTGCATCCGTTATCACGCACGCTGTGGCATTGCGCAGTCACGCCCCCACCGCGAATGGCCGTCACGATTGCCTTTAGGTTGGCGCGCACCTGTTCGGCGTTCGGCCGCGTATAATCCCCAAACCAGCGATCATAGTCGGGGGTATCTCCCACGGCGGTCGCCGCTTTCAGCGTCAACGCCTTGGCGTTGCGCATGGCCTCTTGGATGATCAGCGCTTCATCCTTGTCGCAGCCTTCGAAGTTATCGGCAAACGCAGGGGCCGACCAAGCAAGAAGGACCGCACCCAAGACCAATATTGGTTTCATGTCCCTACTCCAGATGCAGATAGACGCGCCGGTTTTGGCGGCCCTTCTTTTCAATCTTGCCCAGGCGAACACGGCCGATTTCATCGGTATTGGCCACATGCGTACCGCCACAGGGCTGTAAATCAGCCGTTTCCTTGCCCACGCCGATCCGGATCAAACGGATTTGCCCATTGCCGCGCGGTGGTTGAACCGACATGGTCTTCACCAAATCGGGCTGGGCATCCAGTTCCGCATCAGTGATCCATTCATCCGACACATCCATGTTACAGGCGATCAGACGGTTCAAATCGTGTTCCAGCGCCGCCTTGTCTTCGGGCGCATCAGGCATGTCGAAATCCAAGCGGCCCTTGTCGGCTGTGATTGCACCGCCCGATACGGGTAGTGGAATAACAACCGACAGCAGGTGAAGCGCTGTATGAATACGCATATGCCGGTACCGGCGGTCCCAACTGATTTTCTGGGTCACCGTTTGACCAACACCGGGCATCGCCGATGGTTCTGCGGGTAACAGCACAACGTCATCGCCCTGCCCCTTTACGGCGGTCGCGATTTCAATCGCCCCGCCTTTCCATTTCAGGGTGCCGCTATCGCCGGGCTGCCCGCCGGAAGTGGGGTAGAACACAGTCCGGTCCAGCACGATGCCGCCCTCAGATGTGATCGCAGTCACCTTGCCCTCAACCTCGCGCCGATAGGCATCATCGCGGAACAACAGCTTCGTCATACGTCTTTGTCTTTCAATACTTCCGGGTTACGCAACCAGATATCACGCTGCGCAAACGGGATCTCGATCCCAGCTTCGGCGAATTGTTTGGCAATTTCATGGTTCATTTCAGATTTTGTTGCCAGAACATAATTGACGTCGCGCAAGATCGCCCTGATTTCAAAGTCGAGCGAGTCCGCGCCGAACCCTTGAAACAAGACCGATGGCGGCGGCGTCATTAACACCAACGGATGCGCTTCTGCGATACCTCTGAGGATGTTGGTCACTTTTTCAGCGTCAGAACCATAGGCCACACCAACCGGCACGATGACCCGGCCCACAAGATTGCCCCGGGTCCAGTTCGTGACCTGCCCGCTGACCAGATCAGCATTGGGGATAATGACATCCGTCCGGTCAAATGTCTCGATCCGGGTGGAACGCACCGAAATGGCGCGCACATATCCCATCTGCCCACCCACTTCGATCCAGTCGCCTTCACTGACCGGACGTTCGATCAACAAGATGATCCCGGAAACAAAGTTGGACACGATGTTTTGCAGACCAAAACCAATACCGACAGACAAGGCACCAGCCACAATTGCCAGGTTCGACAGATCAATCCCGGCGCTCGTGATCGCGATGATGGCCGCCAGAATAATCCCGACATAACCAAAACCCGCAACAATCGCGTTCTGCCCGCCAAGGTCCAGCCGCGTGCGTGGCAGCACTGATTTCCGCAGGGTGCCTTGAATGAACCGGGTCAGCAGATAACCAAGCGCGAACACCATCGCAAAGGTCAGGAAATCGGTGGGTGAAATGCGGCTTTCACCGATCGCGAACCCTTCGCGAAAGCGCGCCCATATCTCGGTTAGGTCATCGACACGCGCGCCCCAGATCAGGGCAAATAGGGGCAAGCTGGCAACATAAAGAACAAAACTAATGAGCACGGGCAGAAGGGCAAACACGCCCTTATCGTTGTCGTCGGTATCTTTCGGCGTGCTGAGATCATGCACGATGCGCTGCAAGACCAGCACCAGACCGATCAAGGCCAGCGACATCACCGATGGAATCAGGAGCGCCCGCCCAGCCGTCACAAAGCCAAACGCCGCGACTGCGGGGCCTGTGATGGCCAGGATGGTGCAGACCCGCCCCAAAAGCCCGCGCATACGGCCTTGGGAGGTTGTAACCCCTTCGACTTCCTCCGGCTTACGTTTGATCACTCGGCCCAATCGCCACAACAACAATCCGATCAGCACCAATACCGGCCATTCGATGGCCGCACGTGTGCCGTCGCTCAGGTCCATCGTTCTGAGGGCGGCATCAAACAATGATCCGATCCCCAGCACCCAGGCAAGTCCGACGCTGTACCGACGGCCAGACGCGCGTGTTTGTTGGTCATAACCAAGGTAGCCGCTCGTTTCACCGATCGGGAACAGGTGACGGCTAAGCCACCAGGCAAACACCACGGTGAAGCCCGCAAGCGGGATACGATCAACAACAGCGCTGCCGCGCAGTCCAAATACATCAAGCGTCTCAAGGCCCTCGCGCAGCGCAAACAAACCAATGATGGGTACAAGAATTTGGGCCAATGACACCACGAATAGCCACAAGGGCACTAATCGCCCCTCACGCTTTGACAGTCTCGCCCGCCAATCCGTGATCCAGCGGCGTGCCAGTCCCAACAATCCCAACGCGAGAATGACATATAGAAACGCTCTGGGGGCGTTACCGACAAGACGACCAGCGGTCGCTTCCTGCTCAACGCCAGCCGCGCTCTCGACCCCGATCACGCGGATCACGTTCCAAATCGCCTCTGCCGCTGTCCCCAAATGGGTCGGGTTCAGTGGGGAGGGGCCACGTTCTGCCAATGTGTTGGTCTGGTCCAGCCGGATCTGCGCGTCAAACTCACCAATCAATCCATTGGCACGGGCATAGGCTTCTTCTGACAAAAGCCGCGGCGCAATCAGATCTTGCCGCTGGTCTTGCAATGCCTCGCGCCGGGCCGCAATGGCCGCAGCCTCTTCGCCGCTTTCGGGCACTGGCCCAAGTGCCGCAAGCTGCGCATCCACCGTTGCAATACGACCGGCATTCTTGCCGCTGCGCGACAGGAATTCATCCCGCCAGATCACCAACTCAGCACGCAGACGGTTCAGGGCAAACCGGGATGCGTCACCGCGCTTGGCCATTTCTTCGGCACGGGCGGCCAGCCGTTCCCAACCCTCATCATCAGGCAATGGTCCTGCTGCGGGCGCTTGTGTTTCGGCAGTCTCAGCCTGGGGTTCCGGTTCTGCTGTATCCTGTGCGAAACCTGTCAGCGGCCAAAGCAGGACAAGCAATATGGCAAACGCCGCCCGAAACGACCGGGTCATCAGCTATCCTCGAACACGCTTGGAAGATCAACCGTTGCCTCAAGCCAATCCGGCACGGGTAGCCCCTTCTCGCGCAGAAATGCCGGGTTATACAGTTTCGATTGATAGCGGGTCCCGTAATCACACAGGATCGTTACAATCGTGTGGCCTGGCCCCATATCGCGGGCCATGCGGATCGCTCCGGCGATATTCACACCGGTTGAACCGCCCATGCACAATCCTTCATCCTGCAACAGGTCGAATACAATAGGTAAGGCCTCTTGATCGCTGATATTATAGCAAAAATCAGGTTTCAGCCCTTCGAGGTTCTTGGTAATCCGCGCCTGCCCGATCCCTTCAGAGATAGAGCTGCCTTCCATCTTCAACTCACCCGTTGTGTAGAATGAATAAAGTGCTGCACCATCGGGATCGGCCAGACCGATTTTCACACCCTTATCCTGCAAAACCATCGCCACGCCCGTCAGCGTACCACCGGACCCGCAGGCGCAGATAAACCCATCCACTTTTCCATCGGTCTGGTCCCAGATCTCGGGTGCGGTTGTTTCGATATGGGCTTGTCGGTTGGCGATATTATCAAACTGATTTGCCCAGATCGCACCATTCGGTTCGGTCTTGTTCAATTCCGCGGCCAGCCGTTCAGAATAGCGAACAAAATTGTTGGGGTTGCGATAAGGCGCCGCTGGCACCTCCACCAACTGCGCACCGGCAAGGCGCAGCATGTCTTTTTTTTCCTGACTTTGCGTTTCAGGGATGACAATCACGGTCTTGAACCCCATCGATGCCCCCACCAAGGCAAGCCCGATACCGGTATTGCCAGCGGTCCCTTCGACAATGGTGCCGCCCGGTTTCAAATCACCGCGCGCAATCGCATCCCTGATCATATAAAGCGCGGCGCGGTCCTTGACCGATTGCCCCGGATTCATGAATTCAGCCTTGCCAAGAATGGTACATCCCGTCGCCTCGGACGCGGCTCGCAGCTTGATCAGGGGGGTGTTGCCGACAGCATCAGCAAGATCGTTTCGGATGGTCATCGGCGTGGCCTTTCGTTGCGCACCTACATGTGTAGGACCGCACCTGCGGGACATCAAGCCATGGCGCGCAGACGATCCCGATGTCGGGCCAGCCAGTTCAGCAGGAAAAGCAGCGGACCGGTCGCGATCTCTCCGCTATCCGCCAATGCCATTGCTTCATCAAAGGTCAGCGGATGCAGGCGGATATCTTCACCCTCTTCGGCAAGACCGCCAAGATAGGGTGATTTCGCTGGAAGATCACACAAGCCCACGAATGCGTAAAAGTAATCCGTCGATGACCCCGGCGAAGTATAAAACCGGCCTGCGGGTTCCAGATGCTGCAAGGTCAAATTTGCCTCTTCCGCCGCTTCACGATGAGCAGCATCTTCGGGGGTCTCGCGGGCATCAACGATACCGGCGACGGGTTCCAGCATCCACGGGTTTGGATCGTGACGAACAGTCGGCCCCATACGGGCCTGTTCGACCAGCAGCACCTTGTCGCGGACGGGATCGTAAGGCAGCACCAAGGCGGCATCGACGCCAATAAACGCCTCGCGGACCAGAACATGCGATTGCGACGCATCAAATTTGCGATGGGTGATATCCACGCTTTGCAGGCGAAAGAACGACCCTTGCGGCGCACGACGGGCCAATACACGCATGTCATCGGTCTGCGCAGTGTGCCGAACAGTGGCTGGCGCAGATGTCGCGCGATGCTTTGACCACGCGCGCGCCTCGATCATCGGCCACATGCGGCGCAACGCACCATGGTCCGGCAGGGGGCGATGCGAAAACAATTCCTCGGCGGCCAGAATTGCGGGGGCCAGATGCTCCGCTTCCCATGCCGCCAGATGCCATTCGTCCGCCCCGGATGAAAGGCCAGCAGGCGGCATGTAGCACTGCGCATCCACGACGTGACCATCCACCGATACTGTCACAGGTTCCAGCACATACCCAAAAGCGCCTTCATATGCGTCCAAGCGGCGGGTTTGCTCAATGCTCAAATCACGCCACAAGACGCCAACAGTCGACGCATTGTCACCGGTCGTTATGAACGGCACGACATTGCCCGCCATCGACTGACGCATATATCCATCAAGCGTTGCAGATATTGGGTCCGGGGTCTCACCGCCAGCAACGGCAGCCATCAAACCCTGAGACATCAGCGTCCCATAGACAAACAGATCCATTAATCAGGGATACCGTTTTCCGAAATATTCAGTCACCCAGGCACAGATGATCCCACCCACGAATACGGTAATGATCAACCCGATATCCAGAAAGTCCTTTGCCTGTTCCAACATGATATCGAAAGTGTCGGCCAACGCCTCCATTGGTCCATCATAAAGACGGCGCATGGCGTTTTTCATCATCGCCTGAAACGACAATAGAAAGATGACCCAAAATGAATAAGCGGAGGCGGCTGTCAATCCGATGCCGATGGCCGGGTTGTAACCCCTGCCCGCGCGGCTTCCCACAATCATCCACCCAATCAACAATCCGACAAATGTCGCCACCGGTATCAACAGGTCGGGTGCATTTTCCTCTGGGAAGAAGCGGACCGAATATCCGGCTACGTACCAGCCATAAAGCGCGAACATAATCGCACCGGCAAGGCGTCCTGCGGTAGGCATGTCACTGCGTCCTCATATTTGACGCGCGCGGCCTCTTAGGGGGTCCGCGTCACGGTAATCTGCGTTACGTCGCAGTTTCCGCTATGAAAAGTCCCCGCGCAAGAGGTCAGATAAAAGTTCCACATGCGCTTGAACCGCTCATCAAAGCCTAAGGCCGCAACCTCGTCCCATTTGGCGTTGAACGTTTCGTGCCAGCGGCGCAACGTCTGGCTGTAGCTCTGGCCGAATTCAATGGACTGACTGACTTTTAATCCAGCCTTTTCAACCTCTTGACGCAGAACAACAGGGCTGGGCAGCATCCCACCGGGGAAGATGTATTTCTGAATAAAGTCCACCCCGCGCTTATAGATCTGCCAGCGGCGATGCTCGACCGTGATGATCTGAAGTGTTGCGTTCTTGCCCGGTTTCAGTCTTTCACGCACAGTATCAAAGTAAACCGGCCAGTATTTCTCGCCCACCGCCTCGAACATTTCGATACTGGCAATGCCGTCATAAACGCCGGTTTCATCGCGGTAGTCCTGCATTTTGATTTCGACCATGTCGGACAGGCCAGCCTTGGCAATCCGGTCTACAGCGAAATCATGCTGTTCCTGCGAAATCGTCAGACCGGTCACCTTCAACCCGCGTTCTTTCGCAGCGTATTCGGCAAACCCACCCCAGCCACAGCCGATCTCAAGCACATGGTCCCCGGGTTGTGCGCCCATCTGATCGACCATGCTTTTGTATTTCTCGATCTGGGCGGCCTCAAGGCTTTGCTGGCCTGTGTCGAATTTGGCCGATGAATAGGTCATCGTGCCATCCAGCCACAGGCTGTAGAATTCATTGCCCAGATCATAGTGATAGCTGATGTTCTTCTTGGCCTGGGTCTTGGAATTACGCTGCATCCAAAACCGCATCTGTTCATAAAACCGGACAAGGAACTGGCCGGGAAACCCGTCATACATGTCCTCGGCATCATCATGCACAAGATCCATAAAGGCCATCAGATCCGGCGTGGTCCACCAGCCATCCATATAGGCCTCGCAAAACCCCAGATCGCCCTCGCGAATGGTCCGCGCAAACAGATCATCATTGTGGACGTGAATTTCAGCGACGAACCCCGGATCAGGCCCCTCAGCCCGGAAATGGCGCCCGTCCGGCAAAATGATATCCACCCTGCCCCGCTTCATCGATCCAATCTTGTCGAAGACTGCCGCAAAGTAACGCGGCAGCTTGGCCTGCCCATCGGTACTGGTAATAATCATCGTCGTCCCTGTTTTCTTATTGCCGTGCCAAAGCGCCTGTGCTGACGGCATTTTCGTTCAAGTTAACCTTTGATACGGCGAAGTCACGGGAAACGTTCAAAAATTTCTGACTGCTTTACCCAGCGTCATCAAAAGCCCCTGTTTTCGTAGGCTTCAAGCGCGCGTTTGCGTCCCACATCAGCGGCCACAATCGGATCAGGATAACGATCATCCGGTGCCATCTGCCAACTCTGCGGTATCATATCAAAATAACTGCAGGCGGTGTTAGATGGATTTTTATAAGGTTCCGCGATCCAGCGCTTGGCGTAGGCGCGATCCTTGTCGAATTTATCCAGCTGCGTCACCGGATTGAACACCCGGAAATAGGGCGTCGCATCAGGCCCCGACCCAGCCGACCACTGCCACCCCATCGCATTGCTGCACGGGTCCCAATCGATCAGGCAATCGGCAAACCAATCCATCCCGATCTTCCAATGGCACAGCAGATGCTTGGTCAGATAAGAGGCGACAATCATCCGCCCCCGGTTATGCATGGTCCCTGTTACATACATCTCGCGCATGGCCGCATCGACGAATTGAATACCAGTGCGTCCTTGTTTCCATGCCTTGACCTCGGCCAGCCGCTCATCCGTGTTCCACGGGAAAGCGTCCCAATCCTCTTTCCAGTTATCACTGACAATCCGCGGCGTGTGATGCGCCAGATGATACGCAAACTCGCGCCAGACCAGCTCTTTCAGGAACACTTCGGCATCCGATTTGCCATCATTCAAAGCCCGCCAGCCCGCATGCCAGCAACTGCGCGGACTGATCTCGCCATAGGTCAGGTTCTCTGACAGGCCTGATGTGCCGTCCACCGCTGGAAGGTCGCGGTTCTTCTGATAGCCCGCCACGCGATGCGCCATGAATGCGCCCAGACGATGTGACGCAGCCGTCTCACCCACGGTACAATGCGTGCGCAAGATGTCCGCGCCACACTGCATTCCCGCGCCCATCTGCCAGTCATCCAGATCGTCAGAGGCAGGCCAGCCGTCAGGCGCGGATATATTGCCCGGTGTAGGCAAGGCTGACGGCACATCATTCCCACGCACCGATTTCCACATCGGCGTGAATACCTTGTAGAAACCGCCGGTCTTCGTCTCAACCGTCCAGGGCTCGAACAACACATGCCCAGCAAAGCTCTTAGCATCGATCCCGTCTTTCTTCAACGCGGCCTTCACCTTGGTATCCCGCGCCTTGCTGTCGGGATCATAAAGCCGGGACCAGTACACCGCCCCTGCCCCGGTTTGCTTGATCAGATCACGCAACACCTGCAGGGCATCCCCTTTGCGTAAGATAAGACGGCTTCCTTTGGCGCTCAGCGACTGGGCAAGATCACCAACAGAAAGACCCAGCCGAAACCGTGGTGCAGCGCCCAACCCCGCCACAAGATCATCGTGAATAAAGACCGGGATCACCGGCCTGCCGGTTTCGCACGCCGCAGTCAGTGCTTCATGATCACCAAGCCGCAGATCACGGCGGAACCACATCAAAATCGGGGATTTGCTCATCAGACCTCCACGGGCACTTGGGCGGCCCGTCTACAACACCTGATCTAGCGCGCCCATCAGCGCGTCAACCTCCGGCTTGGTCGTGTAATGCACAAAGCTGACCCGCAGCACACCCTTGTCCAGATCAACCCCCATCGCCGACAGCGGACGCTGCGCATAAAAGTCACCGCCTCCCGCCATAATGCCATGCGGGGCCAGTTGGGCCGCCACCGCCTCTGCATTCGTTTCCAAAGCCAGTGCGACAGTGGGGGCCCGCCGCGCCGCATCCGCTGGGCCAATCAGGCGCACTGAATTCTTTGCGGTCACGTGGTCCAGCAGCGGTTGCAACAACGCCACCTCATGCGCGCGCATCAGATCATGGGACAGGCGCGCTGCAGCAGCACCCGTACCGCCGCCATGATGCACCGACATGGCATCCAGATAATCAGCCATCCCTGCACAAGCCGCGACCTGCGCATGATCCGGTCCCGCAGGCGTGAAACGTTTGTAAAGGCTGTCGGCGTTGAAGTGATGCCCCTGATTGGGCAATTCCATCCCCCAGCTTTCACGAATGACCATAATACCCTGATGGGGCCCGAACGTCTTATAGGCGCTGAACAGATAAACATCGCAGCCCATCGCGCCAACATCTGGAAACCCGTGCGGGGCATAAGATACACCATCCACACAGACCCGCGCGCCGGCGCCATGAACCATCTTGGTGATGGCAGCGACATCATTGAGCGCGCCCACCACATTGGAACAATGGGGAAAGCAGACCAGTGCAACATCGTCATCCAGCATCATGGCAAGATCGTCGGGGTTCAACTCACCGGATTCAGGATCAATCTGCCATTCCCTGACGGTCACACCCTCCTCGGCCAGCCTGCGCCACGGGCCACTATTCGCCTCGTGGTCCTGATTTGTGACAATAATGCTCTGACCGGGCTTGATCCAGCGGCGGACGGCCTGTGCCAGCACATAGGTATTCTGGGTGGTTGATGGCCCAAATGACAGCTCATGCATCGCCACACCCAGCATAGCAGCCAAGCGATCGCGCGCCTCATCCATCTCTTCACCGGCCAAGCGCGAGGCATCATACGCCGCGTAGGGCTGTACTTTTCGTTCGGTGTAGAAACGATACAACCGATCAATCACCTGACGGCAAGTGTAAGACCCACCAGCATTCTCGAAGAATGCCTGGCCTTGTAGTGAGGGCTGATCAAAAGCGGGGAATTGGGCGCGCACCCATGCGTTATCAAGGTTCATACCGTCATGGATACGAAAAAAGCCCCGATGCGCAAGCACCGGGGCCTTTTTTCAAGGTGTCGTCCGGGTTACTCGGCGGGCTGTGCCACGGTGGTTGTTGATATACCAGCCGCTTCGCGCTTTCCGTCAAGATAGATACCCTTGATCAGGGAAAGGCCCATCAGGACCATCACCAGACTAAAGGGCAAGGCACCAATCACCATGGCCGTCTGAATGGCACCCAGACCACCGGCAATGATCAGGCCGCCCACGACCAGCGCCAGCGCTGCACCCCAGAACAGGATATGCGGACGCGCCTTTGGCCCCTCATCACCAGCAGCGTTGATCGTATTGATGATCAAAACAGCCGAGTCAGCAGAGGTGACCAGATAGGTGAGCAACAAAATCACCACCAAAACGGACATCGCCCATGCCAGTGTCGGGCTCAGGATCACGGCCAGCATCGCAAAGAGCTGATCCGATTGACCTGCCCCGGCAATGGCTCCGTTGGCATCACCGTTCAGTTCCAGATCGATGGCGGTGCCACCGACCAGCGCGAACCAAACGAAACACATGGCCGCAGGGATCACCATCGCACCCAACACGTATTCACGCACCGTGCGCCCGCGCGAGATGCGCGCAAGGAACACACCAACGAATGGGGCAAATGCAATCCACCAGGCCCAGTAGAAGATGGTCCAGCCACCCTGCCAACCGGCAAGCGCATCACCGGTTTCTGTGCCATCCTTTGCCCAGACCGTGAATATGTTGCCTGGGATCGAAACAAGATAATCCCAGATCCCGACAAACAGCGCTGTCAGTCCAAACATGGTTGATCCAAAGATCACAAAGAACGCCAACACGAAAAAGCTCAGGCCCATATTGATGTTCGACAACCATTTGATGCCCTTGCCCACGCCAGACAGCGCCGACAACGTCGAGGCGCCCATGATGACAAGCAAGGCCACGATGATCGCCATGGTCGATGAGGACTGATCGCCTTCTGCGTTCGTGGTATAAAGCCATTCGCCAAACCCAATCCGGTAAAGACCGGAAATGAACTGCTCCACCCCGAAGCCCAGCGTCTGGGAGACACCCAGCACGGTCGCCACAACGGCCACAACATCGACAACATGCCCCGTGGTACCTGACAACGATTTGCCAAAGATGGGTGTCAGCCCGGACCGGATCGTCAAAGGCAACCCGCGACGATACGAGAAATAGCCAAGCGCCAGACCCACAATCGCATAGGATGCCCATGCAGCAAGCCCCCAATGCGTAAAGGACCAGACATAGGCCGCACGGACGTTATCGGCAGTGCTGCCAGTGGTTTCGCCCATGATCGTTTGTGGATTACTGGCCCAGTGATACATCGGCTCTGCGGTGGCAAAGGTCAGCATCCCGATACCAATACCGGCCCCGAACATCATGGAAAACCACGAAAAATTCGAAAACTCCGGTTTGTCGTCGGGCATCCCGAGCTTGAGCCGCCCCGCCGCCGGCCAAAGCGCCAGCGCGAAACAAAGGATGACAAAGAACGCCATCACGAACACGTACCAATAATTGAACGACGCCAGAATGAACCCGTTAATTGCGCCCAGAATACTGGCGGCACTTTCCGGGAACGCAACGGCCCAGATGATCAATGCGCCGACCAAAATCTTGGCCGTGATCGTGACGTCCTTCGTAAAACCGCGGTAAAAACCGCTGGCTGCCGTCTTGATCGGCAACTCCATAAGTGGTGGCTTAGGTGCCATTGTTTCGCTCCCCGTTACTTGTTTTTTATGGGCAGAGCATAACGCAACGTCGGATTTTGACAAAACTGTTATGTGCCCTTGTATTGGCTGTTTGCGACATTAAACATGTCGCAAACGGCCCCACAAGCACCAAATAATGGGGCTGGTGGGTTGCGACCCACCAGATATCAACGTGACGCCTTGTCCGCGGCCAAGGTCGAACTAAGCCGCGACACCTGTTTTGGGCGGCGGCCCTCAGCCGTTTACATCAACGACAACGCGCCCTTTGACCTGACCTTTCAAAATGCCACGGCCCAGTTCAGGCAGGTCGGACAAGGTCGCAGGCTGGATCATCGCCTCCAACTTATCCATCGGCAAATCCTTGGCGATCCGTGCCCAGGCACGCACACGATTGTCATAAGGCTGCATGACACTATCGATGCCAAGCAGGTTCACACCGCGCAACAAGAACGGGATAACAGTTGCAGGCAACCCTGCCCCCCCGGCCAGGCCAACCGCCGAAACGGATGCGCCGTATTTCATCTGACCCAACACGCGGGCGAGCATCTCTCCGCCCACCGCATCAACGCAGCCGCCCCACATCTCAGCCTCCAGCGGGCGTTTGGTCGTCTCGTTTAATTCTTCCCGGGCCACAATCTGTGTAGCCCCCAACGATTTCATATAATCGGCTGTCTCGGGACGCCCGGTCACAGCGGCAACCTCATACCCAAGATTGGCCAAAATCGCCGTCGCCACCGACCCGACCCCACCAGCTGCACCTGTGACCAACACAGGGCCATCCTTGATCCCATGATCCTCCAGCGCCATAACCGCCAGCATCGCCGTAAATCCCGCTGTGCCCACAGCCATCGCCTGCCGCGCATCCAGCCCATCCGGCAGTGGAACAAGCCAATCCGCCTTGACCCGGGCCTTTTGGGCATACCCGCCCCAATGGGCCTCGCCCACGCGCCATCCGGTCAACACGACCTTGTCGCCCGCATTGTAACGTGGATCGTCTGATGCCTCGACCGTACCTGCGAAATCAATACCGGGGACATGAGGGTAGTTGCGCACCAAACCACCACCGGGACCGATGCACAGGCCGTCCTTGTAGTTCACTGTCGAGTAATCAACAGCGACCATGACCTCGCCTTCCGGCAAACGATCTTCTGACAATTCCTGCACCGCAGCACTTGTCTTGCCTTCTTCGTTCTTTTCTACGACCAATGCCTTGAACATTGCGTCCCCCTATATCCAGAAATTTTCACGCACCAGAACGGCGCGCTTGCCGTCGGGTGTATCAACGTCCAACGTCGTGCCTTCGTCCCAATGGGTCATGCGGACCATTCCGATAGCCACATTCGTGCCGGCCATCGGTGATTTCGCCGAGGATGTCACCTGCCCCACTCTTTTTCCCTTGGCGATCAATGGCCAAACGGTATCAAGAGAAGGCAAATCACCCTCAATCTCCAGCGGTCTGATCTGCTGCGTGGGGCCTTCCTTCGCAACCCGCAACAGGGCATCCCGTCCAACACAACCAATGGCCGTCTGCGTGGAACAAAACTTGCCCAAACCACATTCATGCGGGGTGTTTTCGCGGGTCATATCGCTGCCATATGACAGCAAGCCGCCCTCGATCCGCTCGATCAGGTTGGGACAGCCCGCATGCACATCCAGATCACGCCCGGCTTCCATCAGCGTGTTCCAAAGGGGCATGCCATTCTTGGTGCCATCGACATAAATCTCGAACCCGCCCTGCTTGGAATAGCCGGACCGCGCGACGGCCATGCTGACGCCTTGGAAGTCAAACCAGCCAAAGCGGAAAAACTTGATGGCACGCACCGCATCGCCAAAAACCCGCGCCATCAGCTCGTCCGCATGCGGACCTTGCACGGCCAAGGGCGACACATCGGGTTCATCTACCAGCACATCCAGACGATACCCATAGGCCAAGCCCTTGACCCACAACAGCAAATCACTATCCGCAATCGAAATCCACCACCGATCCTCGGCCAGTTTCAGGGCTACGGGGTCGTTCAACATGCCGCCTGTTTCGTCCACAATCGGGACATAATAACACTGCCCCGGCAACATGCCCCGCAGATCACGCGGTGTCAGCATCTGCATCAATCGGGCCGCATCCGGGCCTCGTAGCTCAATCTGGCGTTCCACCGCAACATCCCAGACCTGCACAGCCGATTTCAAATGATGATAGTCTTCTTCCACGCTGCGAAACACAGATGGCAGCAGCATGTGATTATAAACAGTGTAAACCTTCACCCCGGCGGCTTCGACGCCTTCGGTGAATGGGGTACGCCGGATCCGGCGCGAGGGTGCGATCGTCGCCATCAGAGTGTCCCGCCCAGTCCGCGCTTGCATTCCTGCGGTCGTTTGCCGGGTTTGGCGTACGCGACCACCTTGCAGGTCTTACAGCGATATTCACCCAATGCAGCCGTGTCGTTGCCCGTTGCCTCCCAACGGCATTTTCGAGCCGAGGTGCCGAGGGGGCCCTGCCTGGTACTCCGGCCCAATTGCCAGAAAAGAACGGCAATGATTACAGCGCCCAACAGAATAACGGGCATATTAGTTGTCCTCCGGCATGAATGGCAGATCAGTATCATTGGGCTTTTGCCCCGCAGCGGTCAGCATGGCGTGGACCTGCCCACGGTGATGGGTCTGATGATTGAAAAGCTGCACAACACACAGCGCAAAAGGCTTTTCAAAATCGCGCTTCATCGCGCCAGAATACCATTTGAAATCACCGACAAGATCAATTGCGCTGACGCTTTCCGCCCATAGCGTGATCCGGGCATCAATGCGAAACCGCTCTGCGGCCCAAACCGCGGGGGTCGGGGTCGCCTCCGTGCTTTCCGGGATCGTCATATCAGGGCCTTCGCCACCGTCAAAGCGGCTGATCCACAGATGATCCCCCCATAAAAGATGGTTCAGCGTGCCCATGATCGACCCAAAGAACGCACCGCGATCCTGATAAAGATCGTCCTTGGACATTTCCTTGACCATCTCGCGCAATCCGGTGTTTTGCCAGGCATTGTACCGCGCCATGGTGCGACAATACTCAGGTGTAATCACGGCTTGGGGCCTTTCCAGTCTATCGGACAAATCTCTGCCGACTTGCCACCAAAATCCCAGACACGGCCATAATCGCGAACCTTTGATTTGGTGCCCGCGGCGGCAATGATATCCGGGCCCATCCAGTATTTCGAATTGCTGATCATGACAGGATGATCGGGGCTCTGGCCCTTCATCATCTCAATCTCGCCCTGAATTTTGCGGCCGATATAAATCCCGCGTTTGGTGCCCTCTCGGACAATCTCGACCTTTTCACGCTCGGCGCCGATGATCTCGGACACCAGCATCGTGAACAGGCCGGTCGTGCCGCCAGCCGCCCCACTGAAAATCTGCAACAAACCGTTATAGGCTTTCTGCGTCGACCGCTCATCCACATAAGCCGCCACGCGCCAATTGCCCTCGGCCATGCGCCCCGGAATATCAACCAGCAAGCCGACATTCAGACCCGACAGGTCCTCACCCTCAAAATGGCCTTCATCAATGGCAATCGCCATCCAGGCATGACAATGGCCTTCAGTCGGTGGATGCGCCCCAAGGCTCACGACGCAAGGACAAAACACCGTGCAAGAGCAGTTCAGGAACAGCTCGCCCTTGATGGCCCATTCCGTGGGCTTCATCTTGCGGCGCAACGGGTTACTTTCCATCCGCTGATCAATGCGCTGCGACACGGGCAGCTTATCTGCGGGGGGTCGTTCCTTTTTCTCAGCCATCCGTCGTCCCTTTCGTTAAATGAATGCCAAACCAATGCCGCCCGCAATCAGGGCGACACCCGTGGGTTTGATTACGCGATGCCCGATATCGGGCAGTTTCTCAAAAACCATCAACAGGGTGGCAAGGCCCATCCAAAGCAGGCTCATCACACCACCGACAAAACCAAGGGCCATAAAGCCCCAGCAACACACCACACAGAAAGCGCCCAAACCCAGCCCCATGCGCAAACCGCCACCGAAACCGACCTTCCAATGGCCCAGGAAATAGGTCAGCGGCGCATGGCAGACACCATGGCAGACCTCTTTCACACGGCTGAATTGGAAAGCGCCAACAACGATCAGCAGAATGGCCGATATCCAGTGTGGTGCAATGCCAAGCATATTGATGACACCGCCAAAAAGCAAGGCGAGCTGCACGAGAGCAATCACCGCGGCAAATCCAACCCAGACAATAAAATACCCCAGAAGCACACCCAGCCACCCGGCTCGTGTCCCGTCAGCGCTGACAATCAGCCGTTCATAGGTTGTCAGGGTGGGCACCAGCGTCGGCAGCATCATTGCCGCCATCATGATTGCCCACATCGTAAAGAGCGGGCCAAACCGGGCCATGGGCATATCCATCGGCATGCGCGGGTCCATATCCGCCATCGCCTGGCCCATCGGCCCCGGACGCCCGATCAGGTCAAGATCCATATCCACAGCCATCACATACATGATCCACCATGCCATCAGGATCGCCCCAAAGAACGACAACCACAGCGTGGATCGGATCAGATGCGGCACCGGCGCTCTCCTCAGGCGACGACTCAGGACTTGCACAATGATATGTCAGACGTTTAATTGTCTGACAAATGAAAATTGACCCAACAAACCCCGCTGATCTCTCCGCACAAATCGCCAAGGCGATCCGCGACGCGATCATCTCTGGCGCTTTGCCCGTCGACGAACGGCTCCCTTCCGAGGCAGAGCTCGCCGATCAATTCAACGTCTCGCGGCCCACGGTGCGCGAAGCACTCAAACGGCTCGCGGCACAATCGCTGATCCGGACGCAGCGCGGGGCCACCGGCGGCGCCTTCGTCAACCGGCTCAAATTCGAAGACGCCTACGGCCAGCAAATCACCACCTCCACCCTGCTGCTCTCCATGAACGATGTCAGCTTCGCAACGGCTTGCGAGGCACGTTATGCGCTCGAACGCGCCTGCGCGCCGCTTTCGGCGCAACGTCGCACCGCCGATCACCTCGCCACCATGCGGGCAGAGGCACACAGGCAATCCCAACCCGGCCTGACAGACGAGGCTTTCTGCGCCTCCGACGTCGCATTCCACCGCGCACTTGTGGACGCCGCAGGCAATCCGGTCCTGTCATATCAGCTGGCAGGTGCGGTCGAGGCGATGCAACCCCTGATGAACATGATCACCTTCACTGCCCGGTCCCGTGAAACGATCATCGCGCTCCACACCGCTATCGCCGACGCGATCGAAGCCCATGACGGTGCAAACGCCGATGAAAATCTGGCCAAACTGGCGCGTTACACACAAGAATTGGCCCAGGACGTCATCGCCCAACGGCAAGCCGCCCGCGCGTCCAAATGACCCTTGCCGCCCCGCCACGGTGCACCTAATTTACGCGGCAACGACCAATCGGGAGAAACACACATGAAAATCACAATGCTTCTGGGCGCTGCCTGCGTCGCGGCGCTTGCCACTGCCGTCACCGCACAAGACGCTGATCTGCTTGTCTTCGACTATTCGGGGTTTGAAGACCCCGCCTTCCATCAGGATTACATCGCAAAACACGGGCAAGGCCCAACCTTCGCATTCTTCGGGGACGAAGACGAAGCGTTCCAGAAAATCCGGGCCGGGTTCGCTGCCGACGTGGCCCATATCTGCGCAGGGTCCGTCAGCAAATGGACCGAAAGCGGGATCATCGAACCTTGGGACATCAGCAAAATCCCCGCCTATGGTGATCTGAACAGTGATCTGACGGGCACCGATATTGGCGGCGATGCGACCTACTTCATCCCCACTGATTTCGGCTCTACCGCCATCGCCTACAACCCTGATAAAGTCCCCGCCGAAGATGTGGCCAGCCTCAGCGTCTTCACAAATCCAGCCTATGCAGGCCGCCTCACGCTACCCGACAACGTGGATGACGCCTACGCGCTGGCCTATCTGGCGACGGGGACCGACAACTGGACCAATGCGACCGACGCGCAATTCGAAGCCGCCTCCAATTGGCTGCGCGAGGTGCACCCGAACCTGCGCACCTACTGGACCGACCCGGCTGAACTTGCGCAACTGCTCTCCTCGGGTGAAATCCTCGTCAGCTGGGCATGGAACGAAACCTATCCCACCATGGTCGAAGAAGGACGCCCGATCGGCTTTCAACGTGAAACCAGCGAAGGATCCTCGCTCTGGCTTTGCGGCTATGTGAACCTGGCCAACGGCCAAGGCGTCGAAGACAAGGCTTATGACTATATCAACGCCATGCTGGCGGAATCTTCCGTCGTGCCACTCCTCGACGCGGGCTACGGGTCATCCAATGCAGCGGCGCTGACCAGCCAAGTGACCGAGGCAGACCTCGAAGCGTCCGGGCTGGGGATGATCAACGTGCCCGTCCTCGCCCAACTGCCGATGAGCAATGAAATGCGCGAAAGACAAGCCGAAACCTTTGAACTTATCAAGGCCGGCTTCTAACGCAACAAAGGCGTAAGGTGGATCCTGATCCACCTTACCTGAACTGACCTAAATCAAGGACCCCGCCCCAAACGCCCGCTACGCTGCCGCCAGAAATGGAGGGGTCCGCAAATGCCTGCCGCAACAAACAAAGCCGACCTGCGCGCTGTAGCCATCAAGGAATTTGCAAAGCTGATCGAACTATGCGCCGATGTCACGCCAGAACAGGCCGCGTTTGTCCATCAGGACACCACGATCAAAGACGTGATCGGACATCGCGCGCATTGGACAGAGCTATTTCTGGGGTGGTACCAGGACGGTCAGGCCGGAAAAACCGTGTACTTCCCTGCTAAGGGTTATAAGTGGAACGAATTGAAACGCTACAACGCGGCCTTGCGCGAAAGCCAGGCCAACCTGACCTGGGACGATGTGCAAACCATGCTGCATGACAGCCACGCCAAACTGATCGACTTCATCGATAGCCTTGATGATGCGGCGCTCTATGGCGGCCCGATGAAGGGGGCCAATAACGATTGGACAACCGGTCGCTGGGCAGAGGCCGCAGGCCCAAGCCACTACCGGTCCGCCGCCAAATATATCCGTGCCGTCAAACGCGCCACTGCATGATCTGGCGCAGCCTCATATCGGCTTTGGCGATCGTCGCCCTGACACTGGTCAGCTTTGGCCACCGACCGCTCGACCCACAGGCCGAAGCGCAGGCAACGGCGTATATCCTGGCGGGCGGGTCCTTTGCAGATATCTGCAACGAAACCGGCAGCACGAATGGCAGCCACCTTGTCGATTGTGCGGCATGTATCCTCAGCGCGACCTGCGCCCTGCCCGACCAATCCATCGTTACCACGCGGGCCAGTTTGGCGCGCGACACTGGCTGGCCTGACACACATGCCACACAGGCCCATGCCGTCTCGCGCCTTGCGGCTGCGGCAAGGGCACCGCCTTTCGCTTGATCCTTTGAACCCGTTCAACTGATCACCCGACCGCGCAGGATGCGTCGGTCAACAGAAAGACATGAAAATGAACACCAAAACACTGGTAATCGCAGCTCTACTCGCTTCACTGAGTGCCACCGCACAGGCCGAAAGCACGCTGACCATCGAAAACCCAAAGGCCTTTGCAACCCCCGCCACAGCCATGTCCGGCGGCGGCTTCATGCAGATCACCAATACCGGTCCCACCGACGACGCCTTGATCGGCATTCAGGCCGATTTCCCGCGTGTTGAACTGCACACGACCGAATTCACCGACGGCGTGGCCCGCATGATGCATGTCGATGATATCGCGATCCCGGCGGGTGAAACGGTCGCCCTGGAACCCGGCGGGCTCCACATCATGTTCATGGGGCTCAACGGTGATCCGCTCGAAGAAGGCGAAACGATCCCGGCCACACTCATCTTTAAAAACGCGGGCGAAATCGCCGTGACATTCGACGTCGTCAAACGCGACATGGCCCATAGCCACTGACCCTTGCACATGTGGCCGGGTCCGCCCGGCCACATCCCACCAGAACCGGAGACGCTCATGAAACCTGTCATTTTTGGCACTGCGACCCTCGCGGCAGCCGCCGCCATCGGCCTATATACGTGGCAAACAACCACCACACCCAACCCCTGCGGCTCTACCTCGGTCGCGGGCAGTGCGATCGGCGGGCCCTTCGAACTGGTCTCGGAAAACGGCGAAACGGTCACAGATGCCGATGTGATCACCAAACCGACCCTGGTTTACTTTGGCTATACCTTCTGCCCGGATGTCTGCCCGCTCGATAGTGCCCGCAACGCGCAGGCGGCCTATCTGCTGGAAGAGCAAGGGATCGATATCGGAACGATCTTCATCTCAGTTGATCCGGAACGTGATACCGTCGAAGTCGTGCGGGATTTCACCGAAAACTTCCACGAGGATATGATCGGGCTGACCGGAACCCCCGAACAGGTTCGGGCGGCATCACTGGCCTACAAGACCTACTACCGTGTGCAGGAAGGCGACCCCGAATATTATCTGGTGGATCATTCGACCCAAACCTATCTGGTGTTCCCCGAAACAGGCTTTGCAACGTTCTTTCGGCGTGACACCACACCCGAACAGATCGCGGAAATCACCGCCTGCTTCATGGGCGAACTGACCTGAACATTCCGCGCAGCATTTGATCTGGCGCAACATGTGACGCGCGGGACTATGCGATCAGGAGATATGGAACATCTTTCAAATCTCCGCCGCATGGGTCTATTTGATGCCCGCGTGCCCCGCTACACCAGCTATCCGCCCGCCACGGCGTTCAACGCGGCGGTCGGGGCCGGTTTTCAAGCCGATTGCCTGAAATCGCTGGACCCTGACACGCCGGTTTCGGTCTATGTGCATATCCCGTTTTGCGAGCGGCTATGCTGGTTCTGCGCGTGCCGGACACAAGGCACAACAACGCTGAAGCCGGTCGAAACCTACCTGCGCACGCTCAAGAAGGAATTGACCCTGCTGCGCGACACATTGCCCGCAGGCATCAAGATGGGCCAATTGCATTGGGGTGGCGGCACACCAACGATCCTGCCCCCTGACATGATCCGTGATCTTGCCACCGCAATCATGGATATCATCCCGCCGGCCGACGACTTCAGCTTTTCGGTCGAAATTGATCCGACCCTCGTGGATGATGCAAAGATTGCCATGCTGGCTGATATGGGGATGACCCGTGCCAGCATCGGCATTCAGGACTTCGCGCCCGACGTCCAGAACGCCATTGGACGCAAACAAAGCTTCACGGATACCAAATCCTGTGTGGACAGCCTGCGCGCCGCCGGGATCACCTCGCTCAACGCGGATCTGGTCTATGGGCTGCCATATCAGACCACAGCAAAATTCGCCGATACCATCAACAAGGTGCGTGCATTGGACCCCGACAGGATCGCCCTGTTCGGCTATGCCCATGTGCCGACTTTTTCAAAACGGCAAAAGCTGATCCCCGACGCCTCGCTGCCGGGTGAGGAACAACGCTATCACCTCGCCCGTCAGGCCGCACAGGCCTTTGTTGATGCTGGCTACCAGACAATCGGGATTGATCATTTCGGCAAGCCGGATGACGGCCTGACCAAAGCCGCCAATTACGGCCATCTGCGGCGTAATTTTCAAGGCTACACTGATGATCGCTGCCCGACGCTTATCGGGATTGGGGCGTCGTCCATCTCACAATTGGCCCAAGGCTATGTGCAAAACGCCTCAGCCACAGCCGCCTATATGGCGCGGATCGAGGCGGGCACATTGTCCGGGCATCGCGGCTACGCCTTAACGGCGCAGGATCGGTTGCGCGCGGACGCCATCAACATGTTGATGTGCAATTTCGAAATCGACTTGACCGCATTGTCGGTGCATCCCGACGCGGACATACTCAGCCCCGTGCACGCTGGCATATGCAAGGATTTTGCAGGTTACGTCGTCCGGGATCAGAACAGGATCCGCATCACCGATGCGGGGCGCCCACTGACCCGGATCATCGCACAAGCCTATGACGGGTTCACAGCCATCCAGGCACAATATTCGCAAGCATCATAAATTTCATTGAATTTCCAGTTGGTTGCCCCAGTTAATTTCAGGCAGGGAAAGGACCACGCATGGATATTCTGAATATCATCTTCGCACTCGCCAGTATCGGGTTGGGCTGTTTTGGCTGGCTTGCGCCGCGGTATACGCTTGCCACGCTGGACCTTGACCCCGGCACATCCAATATGGGCCCGTCGGAAATCCGGGCATCGGCGGGTGCCTTGTTTGTGGGGATGGGGGTTGGCGCGTTACTGATCGGGGGATCTGCGGCTTACGCGATGTTGGGGTTTTGCTGGTGCGGGGCGGCGATGGGGCGGCTGACATCGCTGGTACTGGATGGGCAATCACGCAAGAAATGGGTTTTCTTTTTGGTTGAGGCTGGCGTTGGCATCCCTGCGGTTTTGCTGAATCTTTGATGCAGGATGGGTCAAGACCCACCTTACGACCCCTTGCAGGACCGATCATCCTTGCCTATGTCTATATCGTCCTTCGGGACTATGGACATAAACGCGCTCGTAATAAGCGGATCGGACCCGGGGGCGGTACCCGGCGTCTCCACCATCACGGCTCATTTGGCCAGCGAGGGGACGAAATAGGATCGACGAACGTCTAAAGGGGTTTGCTTTGTCTCGGTGAGATACCACCGTTATCGGTTCAAATTGTATAGTTGCAAATGACAACAATGCACCGATGGCAGTCGCAGCGTAAGCTGTGCCTAATATCGAAAATTAACTCCTAGGGTTTTGCGACCTTGGGCGGGGTTCGCAGGTACCTGGCAACAGAAACCTGCACTTCCAATCCCCTGAAACGAAAAGACCACCGCCAAGGCGATGGTCATCTCAACCGGTCAATCCGGCGCTTATTCAGTGGCTGGGGTCAGTGCCGCAACTTGTGCATCATCTGCCACCTCTGCCGGCACGGCCAGGTAATAATCAACCAGCAGATCCATGCGGTCGCCCAGAACAGTCGTGACACGGCGCAACTGGGCCAATTCATCAACGCTCGCCGCGCCATTCAACGCGATATTGTCCAATAACGGGGCTGCCCGCTGCCAATCATATGCCGCTATCGCCAGCACCTGATTGACTTCAAAACTATCGGATTTGACGATCCCCATTTCGGGCACCCCATCCGTCAATGCCGCCAGTGATTTTTCAAACACCATGGTTGTTGTGGCAAAATCCTCAATCAGATCAGTCGATACGGTATCGGCTGCCATCAAACAGGCCTGCTGCTTGAGTTGCTGCACAAAAACCTCTTGGCGTTCGGCGATATCCACGGTCAAAACATCCGACATCGTGACGCCATCTTCGTGTTGGTAGTCATTTGCTGTCTTATCCAACAGTTGCAAGGTCGCGAATTCAAGCGACGCATGGCCGTCCGACAGCATTTTGGTATAGGCTGCGGGATCGTCGCCTGCCAGAATCATGCTCATCGCGCCATCCAGCGGGCGCCAGGCGGCTTCGATCTGCGCCAGTTCGGCTTCGGCTTCGCCGGTATTCAACGCAGCCAATGTCAGGTTAAATGACGTCCGCGCGTCAGCAAGGGTCGCAATCTCTTCTTCAACGGCAACGCCGGCATTGATCATGCAAACAGATGCGCTGGCTTCGTGAACAAGGACATTCAGATCGCCTGCCAAATCCAGCCGTGATTGCGCGACACCGGAAGCGGTATCCGCAAATGCTATTCCGGTTCCGGCGGTCATCAGGATGGCAGCAGACATAAGGGCGTGGGTGCCAGGTTTCGGCATAATCAAACCTTTCGAGTGCGCGACACAACGGCCGCTTGAGTGAGTGGACATCGATTGTACAAAAATCGAATGTAGTGGGCGGTGAGTAGCATCATTGTTGTCCATCTGAATTGTGCCCAAAAACGGGCAAAAATGGGCGCAACCGGTGAACAACTCGTAAAATCATAGTCTTACGTCGCGTTAACCAATGTGGCTTGCAAAGGGCACGCCCTGTGCGCACGATGGTGTTATGAATCTGATTAAAATCGCATTAACGACGCTATTCACCTTCATCCCGTTCGGTTCGCTGGCCTGTGAAACAGCCCTTGTTTTAACAATCGACGTTTCCAACTCCATTGATGTGGGGGAATATCGCCTGCAGACGGATGGTCTTGCGGATGCGTTACGCGATCCGGAAATTGTTGAAACCATGGTCAGGAGCGAAGCCGCAATTACCGTGGTGCAATGGTCCGGCCGCGACCGGCAAGAAGTATCAATTCCCTGGATACGCATCCGGACTGCGCTGGACGCCGACATATTGGCCCGTCAGGCCCGCCTCATGGAACGCGCCTTTGTTCTGTCAGACACGGCCCCGGCAGAGGCGATTTATTTCTCGCTCGACCTCTTTGACCAAGTGCCTGACTGCGAACGCAAGGTGATCGATGTGTCGGGCGACGGCACGCCCAATAGCGGCAGCGATGTCCGCACGGCGCGCAATGCGGCGGAACGTGCCGGTGTCACCATCAACGGGATTGCGATTGAATCGATGGGGCTCGCCATCAGCAATTTCTACCGGGGCGCGGTCATCACCCGCAACGGCTTTGTCATCACAGCGCGAACCCACCGCGAATACCCCGCCGCCATCCGTGCCAAAATCCTGCGCGAGCTTAGCAAGATTGTCGGATAGGGTTGACGCTATGGCCGACATCTCGCACAAACGCGATATGGGGTTTGCGAACACCCCGTAAGGCTCGGGCCAAAGCGTCGCATCCACTGACCGCTTTCAGAAAGGATGCACAATGGCTGCTTTCAACGAAATCTCGTCTGCCCAATTGATGCGGCTGATCGGCACCCCGCGCTGCCCGGTGCTGATCGATGTCTGCATCGACAGCGATTTCACGGATGATCCGTATCTGATCCCCACGGCCCGGCGACAGGACCATACCGATATCGGCAGTATGATCGGCCATCTGACCGGGCAAGAGGTGGTTGTCATCTGCCAAAAGGGGCAAAAACTGTCGCATGGGGTCGCAGCGCGCCTGCGCAATCAGGGGTATCAGGCACAGGTACTGGCCGGGGGCAATATCGGCTGGGCCGCTGCGGGATTGCCGCGCATACCCGCCGCAGCCATCCCCGGCCCACTCTGGGTCACCCGGCACAGGCCCAAGATCGACAGGATCGCATGCCCCTGGCTGATCCGTCGCTTCGTTAACCGCGATGCGGAATTCATGTTCGTTCCCTCCGCGCAGGTTCTCGATGTCGCCGATCGGTTCAACGCCACCCCATTCGACATTCCCGACACATTCTGGAGCCGCCGGGGCGATATGTGTACCTTCGATACGATGATCGCGGAATTCAACCTCGGCCATCCTGCGCTTGACGCATTGGCAACTGTGGTACGGGCCGCAGATACAGATCGACACGATCTTGCGCCGCAAGCAGCGGGGCTTCTGGCGATCTCGGTCGGCCTGTCGCGCATGTATCGCGACGACGCCGAACAGCTTGCCGCAGGCATGTTGGTCTATGACGCAATGTACCGCTGGGCACGCGACGGGCAGGATGAAGGGCATGACTGGCCCGCAGATCGCACGCCATGACCCGTGAACTGGTGCAGGTGTTCGGGCGGATCGGCCTGTTATCCTTTGGCGGGCCGGCGGCCCAAATCGCGCTCATGCACAAGGAACTGGTCGAACAACGCGATTGGCTGACAGAGGATCAATTTCTGCGCGCCCTGTCCTTCTGCATGTTGCTGCCGGGGCCAGAGGCGATGCAGCTTGCAACTTATGCCGGTTGGAAACGACATGGGATCATCGGTGGGCTGATCGGCGGCGGGCTGTTCGTGCTACCCGGCGCACTGGTGATCCTGATCCTGGCCTTGGCCTATGGCACCTACGGCAATCTGCCCGTCGTTCAGGCGCTGTTTCTGGGGGTCAAGGCGACGGTCGTGATCATCGTGATCGAGGCGCTGATCAAGATCGCAAAGCGCGCATTGGTGCAGCGCGCGCATATCTTTATCGCCATCGGTGGATTTGCGGCACTTTTCGTCTTCGCCCTGCCCTTTCCATTGGTCATCGCTGTGGCGGCACTGATCGGTGCCAGCCTGCAAGGCGCAGATGATACACGCACTGAACCACCACGGGCGAACCTGACAGGCAGCCTGAAAATCATCACGATCGGCGGGCTCATATGGGCGGCACCATTCGGCGTGATCGCGCTGATCGACAGCGCGTTCCTGATGGATATCGGTATCTTCTTTTCCAAGCTGGCGGTCGTCACCTTCGGGGGGGCCTACGCCGTGCTGGCCTATATGACGCAAGAGGTCGTGGTGTCTTACCAATGGCTGAGCACAGCACAAATGATGGATGCGCTTGGGTTGGCAGAAACCACACCGGGACCACTGATCCTTGTCACGCAGTTTGTGGGCATGATCGCAGGAATGGCCAAGGGCGGTGCCGGATTGGCGGTTGTGGCCGGGCTGCTAACGCTGTGGGTGACATTCGTGCCTTGTTTCATCTGGATCTTCGCAGGTGCACCCCTGATTGACTGGCTTGACGGGCGACCACGGCTGCGCGGGGCATTGGCCGGGATCACAGCGGCGGTCGTGGGCGTCATTGCAAACCTGTCACTCTGGTTTGCGATGCACATCTTCTTTGGTCGCATCAACATGCTGGATTGGGGGCCAGTTAACATGATCTGGCCGACGCTCAAATCGGCTCAACCTATGGCCATTTGCCTTGCGATCATGGCGGGAATACTCTTGCTGTGGCGGCACTGGCCACTTCCGGGTGTGCTGTTGATTTGTGCGCTCACCAGCCTTAGCGCGACATTTGTGACCAGCACAATATGACATCGCCCCTTTCCTCCGGCATCGAATCCCCTATGCTGAATTGTGTGACGTGAAAGGATGACCTGTTGTGACCCGCTCCATCGACTATGGAAACCTGATGCACCGGGCAATGCGTGGCCTGATCCAAGAGGTGTTGATTAGTGTGGCAAAAGACGGACTTCCCGGTGCGCACCACTTCTTTGTCACGTTTGACACCATGCACCCGGACGTTGAAATCGCAGATTGGCTCTCCGACAGATATCCCGGCGAAATGACCGTGGTGATCCAGCATTGGTTCGACAATCTGGATGTGACCAATGAAGGCTTCACAATCACGCTGAACTTCGGCGACAATCCCGAAACGCTTTATATCCCCTACGACGCGATCAAGACATTTGTCGATCCGTCCGTTGAATTCGGGCTGCGTTTCGAAACACAGGACGAAGACGACGACAGTCCCGAAGGCGACGCCGAAGAGGCACCGATGGAAGAAATGGTCGAACCAGAAGCCGACCCGGCAGATGACCGCAAAGAGGCAGAGGTTGTCAGCCTCGACCAGTTCCGCAAATAGGGGCTGCTGCCCAATCCTTAACAGCCGCTTCACATTTGCAGCGCACGATACGTTAATCGTACCAAATACATATGATCATGCGCATGGTTTGTGCATAGGTTCTGCATGGTTTGCACATCACCCATGCACCTTGTTTTCATAAGCGTTAATGCCGTTCTCAGCCGTGGCGCAAAATTTACCGGAAACCCCCACCGAACGTTGCGCCGCGTCGCGCGCCTGCCTATAGGTCATGTCACACCGTAGCGAGGGAACACCATGACCGACACACGCACCGAAACCGACAGCTTTGGCCCGCTTGAGGTCCCCGCGGACCGCTATTGGGGCGCGCAAACACAACGCTCGATCATGAACTTCCCCATCGGCTGGGAAAAACAGCCCGTGGCCATTGTCCGCGCGCTTGGCGTCATCAAACAGGCCTGCGCGATGGCCAACAAGGACCGCGGCAAGCTGGACGCCGAAAAGGCCGATGCGATCATCGCCGCCGCTGCCGAAGTCGTGGCAGGCAAGCTCGACGACCACTTCCCGCTGGTGGTCTGGCAGACCGGGTCCGGCACCCAATCCAACATGAACGCCAACGAAGTCATCAGTAACCGCGCCATCGAAATGCTGGGCGGCACCATCGGCTCCAAGGACCCCGTCCATCCCAATGACCATTGTAATATGGGTCAATCCTCAAACGACACATTCCCGACGGCCATGCATATCGCCGTTGCCACGACCGCGCGCGACGTGTTGCTGCCGGGTCTGGAAAAACTGTTGGCCGCGCTGAAGGCCAAGCAGGAAGAGTTTGACGATATTATCAAAATCGGACGCACCCACACAATGGACGCGACACCCCTGACGCTGGGTCAGGAGTTTTCTGGCTACCACCACATGGTCATGATGGGGATCAACCGCATCGTGGCCACCTTGCCCCAAATCTATGAATTGGCCCAAGGCGGCACCGCTGTCGGCACCGGGCTGAACACGCCCAAGGGCTGGGGCGAAACAGTGGCAAGCCATATGGCCGAAATCACTGGCCTACCCTTCGTCACCGCGCCCAATAAATTCGAAGCACTTGCAGCCCATGATGCGCTGGTGCAAATGTCCGGCTCGCTCAAAACCGTCGCGGCAAGCCTCTATAAGATCGCAGCCGACATCCGCATGCTCGGCTCTGGCCCCCGTTGCGGTCTGGGCGAACTGATGCTGCCCGAAAACGAACCCGGCTCCTCCATCATGCCCGGCAAGGTGAACCCGACGCAGGTCGAGGCGCTGACACAGGTCTGCGCCCATGTCATGGGCAACGACGCAGCCGTAGGCTTTGCTGGCTCTCAAGGGCATTTCGAACTGAACGTCATGAAACCAATGATGGCCTATAACGTGTTGCAATCCATGCAGCTTTTGGGCGATGCGGCCAGCGCATTCACCGATAACTGCGTGACCGGGATCAAGGCTGACAAGACGCGGATCGAAAAACTGATGCGTGAAAGCCTGATGTTGGTCACAGCGCTCGCGCCGACCATCGGCTACGACAACGCCACGACCGTTGCCAAGACGGCGCATAAGAACGGCACCACACTGAAGGAAGAGGCGATCAACCTTGGTTTCGTGGATGCCGAAACATTCGACAAGGTCGTGCGGCCCGAAGACATGATCGGCCCCAAATGAAGCCCATCAACCTCAATCATGCGCGCAAGGCCAAAACACGCGCCGAGGCAAAGGCCAAGGCGGACCAGAACGCGGTCCGCTTTGGGCGCACCAAGGCCGAACGGCTTCTGGACGCCGCGCGCGAACAACAAACCAGTGACAGGCTATCGCAGCTGAAGTTTGATGATGAGTGATCACCGGCGGCCCGTCAAAAGGTCACTGACCCTGCGCGGGCACCGGACGTCTGTATCACTTGAGGATATCTTCTGGGATGCGTTCCGCAAAATTGCGGATCAGGATGGCAAAACAATCAATGGGCTTGCCGCCGAAATAGACGAAGGCCGAGGAGACATCGGTCTCGCATCGGCCTTGCGGGTCTACGTGTTTGAGCGCGCGATATCGCGCGATCAGTCTTTGGAATAAAGCGCACCGCGCAGGCTGGAAAGCCGATCGCGATCCTGTTTTTCACCATCATTCAACTTGGCAGGTTTGGCATTTTTTGCCGCGGCTGCGCGCATATCCTGCGTGAACAACTTCGCAACCTCTTCACGTCTAAGCGGCTTTTGGGTCTTGATCGTGGCTTCTTTCTGCGTGTCCCGACGCTTACGGCCGAACAGGCCAAACTTGGAAGAACCTGGTAGAGCAATTGTCATGTTATCCCCCGATAAACCTAAGTGCATCCTGCTTCTTATAATTAGCCCATTTGAGGCATAAACAAGGCGACGCATCTCACTATTTTGATATGTATACAAAGCCATGTTGTGGGCTAAGTGTCTACAAACCTTGTATTTCGGGCACTTAGCTCGGCGCTTCTCCGCTCAGCACTTACCAAAACATGCCAACTGACGTTTCGTAACTTGCGTCAAAAACACGCAAAGCGGCGGCTTTATTCGCGTCGTGGAAACCAATTATGGCAAACGCGGCGCGAATCGCAGCCAAATCCCGTTCTTGGCGCGAACAGTAAGATGTGCGACGGGAACAGGTTCGTTTTCGGCAACAATCGAAAACCGGTAGGCCTTTACAAGCACTGCCAGCAAAACGACACCTTCAATCATCGCAAAACCTGCGCCCGTGCACACGCGCGGGCCACTTGAAAATGGCATATAGGCGTCGCGCGCACATTGTTTGCCGTTCTGTGTCGTCCAGCGCGCAGGATCAAACGCATCCGGCCTTTCCCATAATCGGTTCTGCCGATGCAAATGCCAGGGCGACAACACGACCTGAGATCCAACCGGCACATCACGCTTGCGAAAATGTTCTGGCTGCGTTGTTTCACGCACCATCATCGGCACGGGCGGATACAGTCGCAACACCTCGCGAAACACATCCCGGGTTTGCTTCAGCTTTGATAAATCCGCAAAATCACCGCTGAACTCCTGTGCCTCAACCGCCAGTTTGTCTTGCCAGTCCGGATACAATGCCAACAGATACAAGGCCCAGGCCAAGGCTGATCCGCTTGTCTCATGCCCTGCCAGAAAAAAGATCGCAACCTGATCGGCCATTTCATCGCGGGTGAATGTGGCGCCGGTTTCGGGGTCCGCGGTCGTCATGATCTTTGTCGCCAAATCGTCGGGCGCTGTCCCCGCCGCGATCATGTCTAACCGGTCTTGGGTTAATTGCGTGATTAAACGACGGATGGTCCTGGCATGTGCCACTGTCCCGCGACGGAAAAACCGCGGCATCCATCGTGGTCCGGGCACAAAGGCGGCCAGATTGAGGATCGGTTGCGAGCGCTGATAATCGCGAAACGCATGAAACACCTTTTGCGCGGTTTCATCCTCAATCGGGATTGAAAATAACGTGCGAAAGATCACATCAGCAGCCACATGGCTTGTCAGCGCCTCCACCTCTTGCGGCTGCCCGTCGGCCTGCGCTGCCATCCTGCCGATAGCGGCCTGCCCGGCTGCCATGATCCCGGGAAACGTATCACGCAGACGCCCCCCTTCGAACGCTGGATCAATGATACGGCGCTGCCGCCTCCACGTATCGCCATTGGTCAGAAACACGCTCTCACCCAAGAGCGGGCGCAAACCCGCGCCAATCCGGTCTGACTTCGGGAAGTCCTCTGATCGATCGTTCAAGACGGTCCGCACCAATGCAGGATCATTCACCAGATAGCTGCGAAAAAACGGCGTTCGGAACTCGGCCATCCACGCCCGGTACAGCTTGGCAGGTTGCGCGGACAGAATATCTTGCCTGAACAGTCGCAAGTGACGCCACAGCGATACTTTGTCGGGTCGCGCCACTGGCTTGGGGGGATGGTTCTGGGTCAAGGTTCACGCGAGGTGTATTTCGATACGGGCACGTCAATCCGTGATTTTGACGGCTGGCGTCCCCGATATCGGTCCGCCAGCAAAACGGGGCCAGCCGTAATCTGGAAATAGTCGTAATCCTTGGGGCGATCGAATGCACAAAGATATTGGAAATGCAGGCGGAAGAACCGCCAACGCAGCGATTTGAAGGTCTCATCCGACAAGGTCTGGGTAAAGGCCGCAGACAGCACCAAAGGCCAGCGCTTACCCGGTGGCGTTACACCCGTCACCGCAACCGGATCACATAAGGCAAACGAACAGCCATCGCCGGGGGCGGAGACATCAATCCAGGTCAGCGCGTCTTGCGTGGCCAGAAACGCCAAATCACTGCGCAACCGGCGGGCGCGAGGCAGGAATGACACCATGGGCACCACCTGCCCCAACGATAAGAACGCAAGCTTTGGTCCATCGGCAGGTACGCGACCGTCGCGGATCAAATCCGCTAGGACAGAAATTGCGATATGCGCGCCTGATGAATGTCCTACAACCAGAACTTCGTCCACATTGCCTGAAAACGCATCCGCGATTGTGTTCGCAAAGGCTTTCATCCGCTCTTCAAGCGCGGGGGGGTTGGCTCCCCGCAACCGGGCGGAAAACGCATAATCATGCATCAGATAATACGCAAACAAACGATGATCCTGGGCCTTGAACCACCGTAACACGACAAAAGCCACCACAGCCCAGACCGCATATTTGAGCAATGCAGCCACCCAGCCTGTGAGTGTCAGAACCGCGCCCTCTGTTAGGCCCGCGAGCGTCAGCAGCCACAAGATACCGGCTTCGACAAGGCCACCAAGAAAACCACCTAGCCACAGAGCCACAAAAAGCTGCAACAGTAACATGCCAATCGGATACAGGGCCGCAATCACGGGTCCTTTGCGCATCCAGAACAGACGCCGCAGCGTGCCGGTGGTGATATAGGTCCAAGAGGTTTGAAACAGTTGCAGATAGGTGGCCGGTATCGACTGCGCCATGCTGTCCCGCACGATGTCCGACCAGACCAGTACATCAATACGGGCCGCTACATCGTAATGATCAATGTTTGCGTTCACGGTCCAACTGAACGTCTCTTCTGATGCTTTGGCACGCACGTCGATGTCATAACCGCTTATCTTGGCTTGTGCGGCGCCTTCGGTGCGATACAGCTCGCGATACCGGCGGGGGGGCATGGGATCGTAGCCAGGGATATGAAACACCCTGCGCCGCTTGACCCGCGTCGTCTCATCGCTCATCGTTTCACCTTGCCTTCGTCCCTGCTGGCAGATTACCCGATTTTTTATAGAAACATAAGCCTTTAGCCGAGGTTAGCGAGGGCGGGAAACCGCTCAAGCAGCCACCAGCTGAACGCGGTGAACTGACCGGTCAGCATCATCAGACCAACAGTCCAAAGCAACAACCCCGATATGCGTTCGATACGGTCCATGTTGCGCTTCATCCAGGCCATCGCCGTCTTCAGGCGTGGAAAAAAGGCGGCCACCAATAGAAACGGGATACCCAGCCCCAAAGCATAGACCCCCAACAGAACCGAACCGCGCATGACCTCGCCTTCGGTTGCGGCCAGTGTCAGGATCATACCCAGAATCGGGCCAAGGCAGGGCGTCCAGCCGAAAGCAAAGGCAAGCCCCAGGATATAAGCCCCAAAGGCTGACCCGCCCCGATCGCCTGCTTCCATCCGCATCTCACGGTCCAGAAACTTGAACCGAAACACACCGATGAAATGCGCACCAAGGATCATCACCACAATCCCGGCGATGATGATGAACCAATCCTGTACCTGCAACAACGCGCGGCCCATCGTGGAAAACGCCATTCCAAGCAGGATAAAGACGGTCGATAGACCCAAAACAAAGAACACCGCCGCCAGAAACACGCGACGGCGGGCCTGGCGGGTTTCTTCCATCTCGGACACAGACACACCGCCCATATAGGCCAAGTATGGTGGAACCACGGGCAACACACAGGGGCTTAGGAATGACAAAAGCCCGCCGAACAATGCAACAAGCATGGCGGGCAAAAGGGCAGCATCCAAGATCAGGCTTGTTTCAAACATTCAACGTCCTTTGGACCTACCTATGACAGCTATCCACACAGGTCACGCTACTTTGGCTCACAAGTTGGTGGACAAGTTGAAACATCGCGCCTACCTCCCTGTCATGACATATGATGCCGACCTTGATGCCAAGGGGCTGCTGTGCCCCCTGCCCGTTCTCAAAGCCCGCAAACGATTGCAAGCACTGGCATCCGGTCAGATCTTGCGCGTGATCGCAGATGATCCGGCTGCCATCGTTGATGTGCCGCATTTCTGCGCAGAAGCCGGACACGCCCTGATCGACATGTCTGATGGCGATGGTGGCCAAATCTACCTGATCCGCAAAGCCTGATGACAGACCGCGCGGTCATCGCGGCCAATAACAATGCAGACCTTTATCAGATCATGTTTGCGGCCCATGGGCGGCGTTACATCCGCAAGGATCACGCTTTTATCGCCGTTGATCAACCCCCGCCCTATTATAGCCAGATGACGATCCTTGACCGAGTATCAGACGCGATCTTGATGCAGGAATTTAGCCAACTCACCCAACATTTCGACGGGCCTATTGGCCTGAAAGACAGTTTTAACCAGCTTGACCTGACATCTGCGCACCTTGAACCAATGTTTGATGCGCACTGGGTTTGGAGGGCCGCGAGCGGTGTGGCCAGCCCATCCCCATGGCAAATGATCCAGACACCCGCGCAATTGCGCGCATGGGAACAAGCTTGGAAGGACACGGGCTCTCCCACCAGTCAACTGATGTTCCCCGACGCGCTATTGGGGCGCGACGACATCGTGTTTTTTGCAAAATGGTTAGAAGATATGGTGGTGGCGGGATGTATTGCGAACCGATCGACCTATTGCGTGGGCTTATCGAACATCTTTCATCGTGACGCCACGCAAGCCGGTTTTGAAGAGGCCACAGCGTCCGTCGCGCATCTTGATCCATCCATGCCAATTGTCGGGTACGCGCGGGGCGACAATCTCGTCGCATTATGCAATGCCGGGCACGAACCCGTTGGTCCACTGCGCGTCTGGTACAGTGAATAAGTGACGTCGCGAGCTTGACGCATCACATATGCCTAACGCCGCAAACGAAAGCAAAACGCTGCCCTTTGGGTAGCGTTTCATCGTTTTCAGATTCGTATTTGACCAAGGCGTCACGCCGATCAGAACCGACCTTTAGCGACCAAGCGACCACCAGCCTTTGCGCTTTGGCTTTGCGGGTTCTTCCTGTGCTTTTTCCGGTTCCGGCACGGGTTCAGGGGCAGCTTCGACCACCGCAGGTTCCTTGACGGGTTCAGGCTTGGGTTCTTCCGGTTTGGCTGCGACCCCTGCCTCGTCTTCAGCGACGACCTTTGGCTTTGCCCGGCTCCGGCGTTTCGGCTTTGGCTTTTCCTCAGGCGCTGGCGTATCAGACCCGGGCGCTTCACTTGTGGCATCCGCAGCTGGCTCATCCGTCTTCGGTTCTACCTTCTTGCGGGTGCGCGTGCGCTTCTTCGGTGCAGGCTTTTCCTCTGCCGCCTCAGGCTCAGCAGCGACAGGCTCCGCCTCAGCGGGTGCCTCTACCACAGGCTCCTCCACCTTCTTGCGGCGGGTGCGCGTGCGCTTGGGCTTTTCTTCGGGCTCTGGCGTTGGCGCATCCTCGGCCACGACCGGGTCAGCCGGCGCAGCCTCAGCGACAGGTTCTTCCTGTGACGCCTCGGCACCGTCAGCCTGCTGCTGGTTCTCGCCATTATTACCGCCGCCCCGGCGCCGACGCCGACGACGGCGCTTGCGCTTTGGCCGATCCTCGCCGTCGCCATTCGCAGCTTCGGTTTGCACTTCTTCCTCATCGGGTGTCTCAACGATAACGTCGTCATCGTCTTCATCCATAATGACGGTGGATGTCACCACGGGGGACGCATCGGGCACAACGCGGGTCGCCGTCTTGAACTTTTCAACCGCAAAATCAGGCGATACGAGTGTCGGATCGCATTCAATACGCACTGACATGCCGTAGCGCGCCTCGATATCGGCGATATGCTCGCGCTTGCCATTCATCAGGAAGTTGGCAATCGAAATCGGAGCACGGATCAACACCTCCTTGCTGCGACCGCGCACACCTTCTTCTTCAAGGGCACGAAGAATGGACAGGGCCACGTTGTCATCAGAGCGCAACAAACCGGTCCCGTGGCAGTGCGAGCACATCTGCGTGGTCGCTTCCAACATACCGGGGCGCAGGCGCTGACGTGACATCTCCATCAAGCCAAAGCCGGAAATCCGACCCACTTGAATGCGGGCACGGTCCGTTTTCAACTTGTCCTTGAACCGTTTTTCGACGGCGGTGTTATTCTTGCGCTCGTCCATATCGATGAAGTCGATCACGATCAGTCCGGCCAAGTCGCGCAAACGCAACTGACGCGCCACCTCATCCGCGGCCTCCAGGTTCGTTTTCAGCGCCGTCTGCTCGATTGAACCTTCCTTGGTGGCCCGACCAGAGTTCACGTCGATGGCAACCAGCGCCTCCGTGATCCCGATAACGATGTAACCACCCGACGGCAGTTGCACGCTCGGATTGAACATACCGTCAAGGTAGCCTTCCACCTGATAGCGCGCATAAAGCGGCAGTTGCTCGGCGTAGTATTTCACGTTCTTGGCGTGGGACGGCATGATCATCTTCATGAAGTCCTTGGCGGTGCGATAACCGCCCTCGCCCGCGACAATCACCTCGTCGATATCCTTGGAATAGAGGTCGCGGATCGATCGTTTGATCAGGTCACCTTCTTCATAGATTTTCGCAGGGGCAATCGATTTGAGCGTCAACGCCCTGATCTGCTCCCACATACGCTGCAGGTATTCATAATCACGCTTGATTTCCGCCTTGGTGCGCTGTGACCCTGCCGTGCGGATAATCAGGCCTGCACCATCGGGCACCGTCATCGAACTTGCGATTTCTTTCAGCTTCTTGCGATCAGGGGCATTGGTAATCTTGCGGCTGATACCGCCACCGCGGGCGGTGTTAGGCATCAACACACAATAGCGACCAGCGAGTGACAGATAAGTTGTCAGTGCCGCACCTTTGTTGCCACGCTCTTCCTTGACCACCTGGATCAACAGAATCTGGCGTACCTTTACGACTTCCTGAATTTTATACCGCTTGGGACGCGGTTTGCGGACAGGACGCACATCTTCGGTGTCGTCTTCTTCGGCGACACTTTCGATGCTATCGTCTTTTTCACCAGCATCAACTGCGGGCTGGTCGTCATCGCCATCGTCATCGTCTTCGCCTGCCGCTGGCGTCTCCACCGGCGTCTCGCCCACCAGCATCATGGGCGAATTGCCCTCTTCAGCATCATCAAGATCAATCGTTTCCATGCCGGCGATATCGCCAGAGGTCTCTTCCTCGGGCGTCTCGGCCTCGGCTGTGACAACGGCATCTTCGCCCTCTACGGCGGCGGCCTTCGGCTTGGCGCGACTGCGGCGACGTTTTGGTTTGGGCTTTTCCTCTTCGTCGTCCTGTGCCTTGAGGCTTTCAGTATAGGCTTTTTCTTCAGCGATCAGCGCCTCGCGATCCGCGACCGGGATCTGATAATAATCCGGATGAATCTCCGAGAAAGCGAGGAAACCGTGGCGATTTCCGCCATAATCCACAAAGGCTGCCTGCAGCGACGGCTCTACGCGCGTGACCTTGGCAAGGTATATGTTGCCGGCAAGCTGACGCTTGAACTGGCTTTCAAAATCAAATTCTTCGACTTTGTTCCCGTCGACCACAACAACGCGGGTTTCTTCCGCGTGTGTGGCATCGATTAGCATTTTCTTTGGCATGTTTTCCATTCGCACATAACTGCGGCGCCCCCCCTGGGGGTGCTGTTGTCCGTGTTACATGTCTGATTAAGGCGATCTGCGCGCGGGCAAAAACCGGGCCCCTCAGGGCCGCAATGTCTTGCCTGTAATACACTGCGCGTTGCATCGCGTTTCTTCTCCGACCCCGCTTGTGCGGGACCCGTTCAAGGCCCGGTCCACGCCTGAGTAGGCGTGGCCAAGGGCGTTCTTCTGATCCCGTAGGATCAAATCAGCTGTTTGGACGTGTTGGACAACATGTCCCCATCATCCACAACAGAGAATTCCACCGGATAGATCCATGCAACCAAAGCACAGGCATCCGTACGCCATACATAAGGGAGGAAGGTGAGGTATTACAATGACAATTTCTGCGGCCCGGTCAAAGCAATCGGGCAATTTTGCGCATAAACCAAAACGCCACGCTTTCGACAATGAAAGCCAATCAGTATTTCCAAGGGGGTTATGCCGCTCAGAAAGCGGCATAACGCGATAATTATGGTGACGGGACAGGTTGCCATGCGGCGCGACGCATCATTTGATGCTGGTGCCTATGACATCCCGCCAGTCCTGCGACTACATCGGCTCGAAGAACCCATCAGGCAGAAGCCGCGTCATGAAGATCCGATCAATCCCCTGATTATCGTTTTCGCCCAAGGTGATCTCGATACCGCCAAGGTCCAGTGTTCCGATATTCGCGAAAGCTTCGAGGAAGTCTTCACGGCTTGGATCGTCGCCCGCATTCTTCAATGCCTCAATGGCGACCCGGCCAACCATGTAACCTTCCAGCGAAACAAAACCGAACAATGCGTTCACGTCGTTTGCCTGCAAAGCAGCCTGATAGTCAGCTACGATGGGCAAGGAGTTGTCCCAAGGGAATGGCACAACCTGGCTGATCACAACGCCTGCGCCCTCTGGCCATAATTCATCGGCCAGCGCCTGCGAGCCCACGAAAGAGATCGTGACGAATTCAGGGGTGAACTCAAAAGACCGCGACAGCTTGATGAACTCGCCGATGGGTTTGTAGGCCCCGACCATCACGACAGCTTCCGGGTCAGCGTCACGAATGCTCAGCAATGCGTCCTTCACGTCGGTTGTGTTCCGGGTGTAGGTGCCTTCGGCGATCAACGACATACCACGGGCGTCCATCGCCTTGTTCACGCCGCTCAGACCGGCCTGACCAAATCCATCATCCTGATACAGAATGGCGATCCGGCTGAGGTTCAGCTCATCTACCAAATGGGCAATCCACTGCTCCGTTTCAGCATCATAACTGCCGCGGACGTTGTAGACGTTGCCCAAGGCAGGGTTCCGTAGGAACCCGGCACCGGTAAACGGCCCGATCAGCGGGAACTCCGCATCCGTCGCAATCGGCTGCAATACCAGGTTTGTCGGTGTGCCAACGCTGCCGATCAGGGCGAAATGCTGGTCCTCGGAAATCATCCGGTTGAGTTGCTCAATTGAGCGATCAGGCTCGTAACCATCGTCGCGGCTTTCAAGGGTCAGCATACGACCATTGACGCCGCCAGCTTTGTTGACCTCGTTGAACGCGGCCAGCAGGCCCTGCTGCATGCCCAGGCCAAGCTGCGCCGCCGGTCCGTCAAGCGCCGCGATCTGGCCAAAGTGAATGGTGTCATCTGTCACTCCGGATTCCGCCAAAGTCATTTGCGGGATCACCAGTGCAGCCAATGACGCCAGTAAGGTGGCTTTCAGTTGCATTATCTATCTCCAAGACCGGCAAGAGCATTCACAAAAATGATTACCAGGTCTACTTGTTTTGCGGTTTGTGTGGCAGGGGTTGGCACAAGCCAGCCCTGCCCCCCAATTGAAGGCGGATGACGGTTTACGACCGCATCCAGATTTCGACGCGTCGGTTGATGCGCTTGCCTTCAAGCGTATCGTTGCAAGCCGACGGTGAAAGCTCACCATAGCCTTTCACCACCAACTCAATATTGGACAAGCTTGTGCCACCGGCAGCCACGATCTCGTTCGCAACCTGCTGCGCACGCACCAATGACAGTTCCTGGTTGGATCCGAATGCACCATCACCATCGGTAAAGCCAACAACAGACACTTGGGTACCGGCAGGCTGAACACGCAAGAACTCAATCAGACGTTCAAGGTCAGCTTGACCTTTACCGTCCAGCCGCGCAGAGCCTGACGCAAAGCGGAATGTGGTCGACAGGCGATCCCACTCAAACATTTCGAGCAGCATCTCACGTGCAAGCCGGAATTCAAACGGATCAACCGCATCTTCCAAAACAGCCCGCATCCGTCCGTTCTGAAGGTCCTGCGGTACTGTGCTGACCGACAAGTTGACGAGGCCGGATTTGGCAATCAAATCATCTGCTTCACTTGACAGCGAGTAGTTAATGAATGCCTGTGTTGTCGGGTCGATATTGTCGGCACGATTGTAAAAGTACAGGCGACGCTGCAACGGGTATTCTTCGGTCTTTGCATTGAATGCAGACGGGAACGATGTCAGACCACAAGTGCCCTCCAAGGCCAGAGGTTTGGTGCCGCGCTCGAATGCTGACGCGACAAACCCAATCGCATTTGGGTCTTCACGTACTGCGGCGGCCATTTCTTCGCTCGATCCCTGCTCAATTGCATTGGCAGAAATGGAACGGCCTGACTGTTCAAACACACGACCTGAGAAAACTGACGCCGTGCCTGATGCGCTCTCGCGGGTGAACACTGTGATAGGCGCGTTTGGACCCCCAATCTCGGACCAGTTTGTGATACCACCGCTGTAGATGCGGTCCAGGTTTTCGATTGATATCGTGTCTACCGGATTGCCTTCGTTGACGACGACCGAAATACTATCAACCGCCACAACATGTTCCTGACTTGCATCAATCATGTTTCCCGCGCCGAAATTGCGCAACTGACGCGCTTCAGCAGGAAGGATCCGGCGGGACGACATGCCAATTTTCACACCTGCATCGCGCAGACCTGAAAACGCATCGGAAGATGATGTCGAGGCGACACTGAATGTCCCGATAGGATCACCGAAGCCACCCTCGCCAACCAGATTTGACGTGACAACTGCACCAGCGGTTGTCTGGGTTTCGATCACACCACCAAGCGAGGTGGCAAAACCATCGATAAGGAACGGCATCAAGCCAACACCAACGGTATCGGATCCAACGGCGACAATGTCGGACGCCGGAATATCCGCCCGTGGACAGGCATCACCCGTACACAACACACGGCCAGCTTCTACGCGAAGCTGCCCGAGTGCAGTGCTGATGATGTAATAGTCATCCTCGACGCCCATGAAATCTCCGACGATGTTGATGCTTCCATCATTTGATGTGAGCGTCACTTCTTGTGCGGTCAAAACATCGGGTGCGAGCGCTGTGCTCGCCAAAAGTGCTGCAAACAGCGAATTCCAATTCTTGCGCTGGAACATAGCGGTAACCTTTCTTGGCAATTAAACTTTATTGTTTCACCTGAAAGAGGTGGGTTGGGTACCTGCTGTATCCAAAAGGAATATGCACATTTTAGGGCGAAATAGCGGTCATAATGAATAGACACCCCCGCCAAACGTGGCTTTGTTTTGGTTAACGGCGCCGCAGTTCAAAATGGTAAATCGCGGCGACACTCCAGCCCACCACGTCTGATTGTACATATTTTCATCATAAATCGCGGGCAGCAAAGGCAACGTTATCCGGCAGATGATGGATAATATGCCGCTTGGCTTGTCCAACATCGCCCATCGACTGAAGGCCATGTTTGGGCCTATAGGGTCGCCCAACATTTGATATAACGCAGATAACTCTGGACAGGGGGGGTCATTCAATGATGTCGCTGAAGCAACGCCTGCGCCGGGCCAAGTATAACAGATCGTTCAATGTGAATGCCCGGTCGATACTGAACGGGATACAGGCGAACCTGTCCAAACAGGACCGTGCGCTATGTGACGCTTACGCCATCGACGTGCTTGGGTCGCGTGCATACGCACCGTGGTTATACATTTATAGCGTCACTGCAGGCGGCTTTCGCGAAGGCTGGATCCCTGACAACTACTATGGCCAATACGTCGTACTCCGCACATCATATAAGGGCCTTGCAAGCAAGCGGGCATTGGGCGCGCGCTTTTTTGGAAACGACCATTTCCCCGATCTTGCCTATTGCGTGGATGGGACCTTCGTTGCCGCAAGCGGTGAAGTACTGCACGCCGATGCCCTGATGAAACTTCTCTTTGATCGCTCCGATAAGGTCATCTTCAAATCTGACAACTCATTGCAAGGGCTCGGCATTCGATTCTTCACCAAGGCGAAGTTCGACGTCGATACGTTAAAGATCATTGGGAATGGCGTTTTTCAGCACGTGATCCGCCAACACGACATCTTTGATCCGCTTTCGTCAAATTCGCTGACCACATTACGCTTTACTACGGCGATCAATGATCAAGGTGTCGCTTCGGTACGCGGATCATTTCTGCGGTTTGGGCGCGCGGAAGACACGCACATCAAATCGGCAACCATGATCAAGGTTCCATTTGACCGCGAGACCGGATGCGCATCGGACCTTGGTTACCTTCCAGATTGGAACCGGATCACAAGGCACCCGGATACCGGTGGGCTATTCGCAGGCATCCAAATTCCAAACTTCGACGCTTGTGTCGCATTGGTGACGCAACTTCACCGCCGCTTTCCATTCATACAATGTCTGGGCTGGGATGTTGCGATCGACCAGGATGGGCACCCGCATGTTCTGGAATGGAACAACGGGCATAACGAAATCAAATTCGGCGAGGCGACCCAAGGTCCCTGCTTTCGCGATCTCGACTGGGCGGATCGCTGGCGGACGTCCTAAATCAGCCAGCGTATCTGTTTAGAGCATTAAAGGTAGTCGGATCGCTGCAGCCCATATTTGGCCATCTTCTCGTTCAATGTCCGGCGCGGCAGGCACAGCTCCTCCATCACTGACACAATCGATCCTTTATGGCGGCGCATCGTGTTGTCGATCAGCATCCGCTCAAATGCCTCGACGAACTCTTTCAACGGCTTGCCTTCGGTTGTCATGGCCGGTTTGGTTTCTTCCGTATCTGCCATCAAAAGCGATGCGATCGAACCGGTGCCGCGGCGGTTTTGCAGCACCGCCCGTTCCGCCACATTGATCAACTGCCGTACATTGCCTGGCCAAGGGGCCTGCAACAGCTGGGCGGCTTCCTGGGCGCTGACCTCTGGTGCATCACAGCCATACTCATCGGCAAACTGCTCGCTCAGACGCGTAAACAACGTGAGAATATCCTCACCGCGCTGACGCAAGGGCGGCACGGTGATGCGCAATGCCGCCAGACGGTAAAAAAGATCTGGGCGCAGTACACTTTCGCAGGTTTTGTCCTGCTCTTGCAGATTACAGATCGCCACAATGCGCGTTTCGGCCGGTGTGCCCTGATCGTTGATAGCGGTCAGCAGACGAGCCTGCAATGCATGGCTGAGCGCCTCGATATCTTCCAGAACAAGCGTTCCGCCCCGCGCCTCTTCGATGGCGGGGATCGGTTCATCATCCTTGGCGGGGCCAAAGATGCGCCGCGCCAGTGTTTCCTCGTCATAGGCCGAACAACTGAGCAGGACGAATTTCTTGTTGGCACGCGCGCCAACGGCGTGCAGCGCGTGCGCGACCAGTGTCTTGCCTGTTCCGGTTTCGCCCTCGACCAGCACGTGACCGTCGGCCTGGCCCAGATCAAGAATGTCTTCTTTCAACCGCTCCATCGGAACCGATTGGCCGATCAGCTTCTTGATCAAGGCAGAGCCGTCAGACAGTTCCTTGCGCAACGCACGGTTATCAAGCGTCAGGCGGCGCGCATGTGTGGCCTTCTTGGCCAATTCGGTCATCCGGTCGGGGTTGAACGGCTTTTCAAGGAAATCAAACGCGCCCACGCGCATCGCCTCAACCGCCATGGGGACATCACCGTGGCCTGTGATCATGATCACAGGCAACGAGCTGTCGACACCTTTCAGTTTCTTCAGGAACTGCATGCCGTCCATACCCGGCATCTTGATGTCGCTGACCACGATGCCGGGGAAATCACTACCGAGCCCCTTCAACGCATCCTCTGCCGAGGCATAGGTTTCGGTATCAAACCCCGAAAGCGCCAACCATTGGCTAATCGACTGACGCATATCCTTTTCGTCATCGACAATCGCGATTTTCATGGCCTTTGTCATTGTCTTCATCCTTATTCCGCCGCAGCGACGTCCTGTTTCATCGTGGGCAGCTGCACTTCAAAAATTGCACCACCATCGACCGCGTTGCGCGCGGTCAGGCGTCCACCCAAATCGTTCACGATGCCTGATGAGATAGCAAGCCCAAGGCCCACGCCATCACCTGGCTGTTTGGTTGTGTAAAACGGCTCGAACAACTCATCGAGGTTTTCGATACCTTCACCATTATCTCGAATTTGCAGGCTGATCGTATCACCAGCCACAAGCAAAATTTCCACAGTCGGGTTACTAGCGTTCTTGGTCGCATCAAGTGCGTTGCGCAAGAGGTTTACAATCACCTGCTCCAATCTCAGCCGATCACCGATAATCATCACCGGTTCGTTGGGGAGCGTGCGAATGATATTGACGGCACGCGCCTTCAATTGCGGCTCCATCAAGGCCAGCGCCATCGACACCGCAGCCCTTGTATCAACGGGTTCAAAGGCATCGGCGCCCTTGCGAGCATAGGATTTGAGTTGGCGGGTGATGGCGCCCATCCGTTCCAACAAATCATCAATACGCTGGAACGATGACAACGCCTCATCCGGCCGTTGCCGTTGCAGCAAAAGGCGCGCGCCCGCCAGATAGGTTTTCATGGCCGCAAGGGGCTGGTTGAGTTCATGACTGACAGCTGCCGACATCTCGCCCAGGGCGGCCAGTTTGGATGATTGTGCGATTGTCTGTTCGGCCACTTGCAAGGTCTTTTCGACCTTCTCACGCTCGGCAATTTCTCGCTGTAGCCTGCGGTTCAATGCGCGAAGCTCTGCTGACTCACGTTGGAAAAACACCAGACGCGACGCTGTTTTGCGCGACATGAACCAGAACATCACCGCCAAAAGGATCGCGAATCCCATCACCTCAAGCGCCAGGATCCCATTCACCTTTTCACGGACGGACGCATAGGTCGTAAAACTAACCATCTTCCAGCCCTGATGCGGCACACGCACCTCGCGGCGCAGCACGGCCTCACCCCGCAAGTAGGCATCGGCAGGCAGCGCAGCCCAACCTTGGGTCACCCGAATAGCCCGCTCAATCGCCGATGGGGCGGATTGACGTGCCAGCGCCTCTTCCTCGCGCAGCCCGCGCCAGCGCGGCTCTGTGGACATGATGATCATGCCTTCGCTGTCGGTCACAAGCACGGCATCAGACACGCCAGCCCAGCTTCGCTCTAATCGTGGCACGTCAACCTCGACCATGATGACGCCAAGCGTTTGGCCGTCATTCTCGATCTTGCGTGAATAGACAAAGGAAAATCCACGATCATCACTGTCTTGATGGGTAGAATAGACGGTCTGGTTGTTCCGAAGAGCGGCGATAAAATATGGCGCACTCCGATGGTTTTCACTTAGCCGGTTGCGATCTGTGGCCGCAACAGACCGTCCGTCGCGATCAAGCAACATGAGCGATGCCGCACCGATCTCATCCACGAATGACAACAAACGCGCTGTTGATAGCGAATAATCATTGTCTTCCAGCGCTTTGATCAAGTCCGGATCACGCGCCAGCAATTGTGGCACCACAGAACTGCGTTGCAGCTCGCTCATCAAGTTGGTGACATAAAGCGCCAATCTGACTTCTGATCTATTGCGGATCGTTTCCGTGAAACGCTGGGTCAGAAATTGGTTGGTGACATAAATCACGATGATCGCAAAAAGGCAGATCACAAGGATCGACAGGCGCATGTACCACCTTGCTTTTCCCTTCCGGGTGCCGAATTTGTTTATGCCCAACATTTGCGCAGTCTACGACCACCGCGCAATTGCAGCAAGACAGCAGATTAGGCCTGCGCCAATTGGCCCAACAGCCCGCGAAAAAGCGCCTGCCCATCAGTGCCGCCATGACCAGCATCCACAGCCCGTTCAGGATGTGGCATCAGGCCCAGCACGCGCCGGTTTTCTGACAGTACACCCGCGATGTCCGCGACCGACCCGTTCGGGTTCTGGGTGTAGCGAAACGCGACGCGATCCTCGCCTTCCAATTTGGCCAGCGTATCGTCATCAACGGTGTAATTGCCGTCATGATGTGCCACCGGAAAGCCAACAACATCACCCGCATTATAGCCTTCGGTAAAGGCGCTGGCCGAAGTTTCCACTTTTAGATCAATGGTTTTACAGATGAATTTGAGGTTCGCATTGCGCATCAATATGCCCGGCAGCAGCCCTGTTTCGGTCAAGACCTGAAACCCGTTGCACACACCCAATACATAGCCACCCTGCGCTGCATGATCGACCACGGCCTTGCAAATTGGCGAATTGGCCGCAATTGCGCCGCAGCGCAGATAATCGCCAAAAGAAAACCCACCCGGGATCGCCACCAGATCAATACCCGCGGGCAAGGCCGCATCTTTGTGCCATACCATGCTGACATCAGCACCAGCGGCTTGCAGCGCCACGGCCATATCGCGATCACAGTTGGATCCGGGGAAGACGATAACCGCTGCGCGCATCAGATCACCTCGACCCGGTAGCTTTCGATCACTGTGTTGGCCAGCAGCTTTTCACACATGTCATTGATTGTGCTCTCGGATGTGCCATCGGCCAGGTCAAGTTCGATCACCTTGCCTTGCCGCACGCCTTCGACACCATCAAATCCCAATGATCCAAGGGCATGGCGCACGGCCTCACCTTGTGGGTCCAAAACACCGTTCTTCAACATCACATGCACGCGGGCTTTCATAGGCAGGTCTCTTTCATCATCATCTTGCCAAAAACACTCAAATCCGACAGATCAGTTGATCAGCGTTGGTTTGTTGGGCCGGTGGGTCACATTTGACGGCATGACACCCAAACGTTTTGCGACCTCTGTATAAGCATCGGTCAGATTGCCCAGATCACGGCGGAACACGTCCTTATCCAGTTTCTGCCCGCTTTCTATATCCCACAAGCGGCAGCTGTCGGGGCTGATTTCATCGGCGAGCATTAGACGCGGGAATTCATTATCCCACACCCGGCCCACTTCGATTTTGAAATCGATCAGCTTGATACCCACACCAAACATGACACCGGACATCCAATCATTGACCCGCAAGGCGAGGCTTACGATATCATCCATATCCTGCTGGGTCGCCCATCCAAAGGCGACGATATACTCTTCGGGAACAAGCGGATCGCCAAGGCTGTCGTCCTTATAAGAGAATTCTACAATCGGGCGGGGAAGTGCTGTTCCCTCTTCCATACCCAACCGTTTTGCCATGGTGCCTGCCGCAAAATTACGCACGATCACTTCCAGCGGAATAATCTCTACTTGGCGGATCAACTGCTCGCGCATGTTCAGCCGCTTGATAAAATGCGTTGGAATGCCGATTTGCGTCAGGCCAGTCATAAAGAACTCTGACAGGCGGTTGTTCAACACACCCTTGCCTTCGATCACAGCTTTCTTTTCGGCGTTGAACGCGGTCGCATCATCCTTGAAATACTGAACCAAAGTACCCGGCTCGGGACCTTCGTACAAAATCTTTGCCTTGCCTTCGTATATCTTCTTGCGGCGCGCCATGCTCACCCCTAAATACCTGCGACTACCCGAAATGGGATGCGCGTTGTGCGCGTCATAGTGCATGCCCCCCTTGCGGGCAAGGACTTGCGGGGGCATATCAATGGTAACAGTTTATCAAACCACGAGGCCCCGAAATGAGCACCTTTGACGACCGTGAACATGCATTTGAAGCCAAGTTCGCCCATGACGCTGAAATGCAATTCAAAGCGGAAGCCAGACGCAACAAATTACTCGGCCTCTGGGCCGCAGAGCTTTTGGGTAAAACCGGCGCTGATGCAGATGCCTATGCACAGGAAGTCATTAAATCCGATTTCGAGGAACCCGGGCATGAAGACGTTTACCGCAAGGTTTCCGGTGATCTGGGCGACAAAGCAGATGAGGCAACGATCCGGGGCAAAATGGCAGCCTTGATGGTGCAAGCCAAGGATCAACTGCTCAAGGAATACTGATTAATCTAAACTTTTCTGAACTTTAAGGGCGTCTTGGCTGTGCTAAGGCGCCTTTTTCGTGCGTCTCAGCTGCTCACTTAACATGCCCTTCACTCCTGCGGTCTAACTCCAGGCCAGCCTTGTCGGAGTGTTCATGTTTCAACCGTTTGCCGCCAGCCACCGCATCACGCTGAAAGGCATCTTTCAGCTGCTTATGCCTGTTGTGGCCTTTACTGTCTTCGGTGGATTGCTGTGGCGTGAACTTGCGACGATGGACCTGCAGGCCATTACGGCGGCCATCGGTCAGGTCAGCGCGGTAAGTTGGATTGGCGCGGCCATCGCGACCTGGATCAGCTTTCAGGCCATTGGTCGCTATGATGCGATTTGGCATGACATCTTGCAAACCGGGGTGGCACGGTCAACGGCACGGCATGCTGGCATACGCGCCATCGCTATTGCACAAACCGTTGGATTCGGGGCCGTCACCGCCAGCCTCGTGCGCTGGCGCGGCCTTCCCACACTGAACCTGTGGCAGGCCACCCGCCTTTCGCTTGCCGTGACGCTCGCGTTTACGGCGTGCTGGGTGCCATTCGCGCTGGCCGCACTTTGGTGGATTGGTCCGACAGCGTCTTTTGATATCTCGCCACTGCTACTGATTGCGGTCGTCGGCCTTGGGGTACCCCTTGGTTTTCTCGCACGGCAGCGTTTTGTGCCCCAGCTGTCAGCCGGTCATTTGGGTCGGCTGATGTTCTGGACGGGTACGGATATAGTTTTTGCCGCTATCGCCTTGTTTTTGTTGCTTCCCGCAGGAACTGCCCTGCCCTTTGATATGATTTGCGCGGCCTATGTCGTGGCCCTTGGCCTTGGGTTATTATCCAACAGTCCCGGCGGCACCGGCGCCTTTGATCTGACGCTTCTGGCCTTGATACCACTTGCGGCACCTGAGCCGCTTGTCGCCGCGATCATAGCGTTCAGGTTGATCTATTACGTCTTACCAGCGCTGCTTGCGCTTGCCACAATGATACGCTTGGCACCGCAGACTTCGCCGCCGGATCACGCGCCATCGCTTTGGAACTTGGTACCGCAATCAGGCGAACTGCGTACGATTGGGGGGCGTCCCTGGTTTCTCGGTGATGTACCATTTGTGTCGGCCGCGATTGGTGCGCAGCCTCGTCCGTCACTCAATTCTACCGATATCAAAACCTTTGAACAGGCCGCACTGCGCAGAGCACGGCTGCCCGCCTTCTATAACTGCGACCCGCGCACCGCACATGCGGCCCGCCAAACCGGCTGGCACGTTAGGCGCACAGCGATGGAAGCGATCATAAGACCCGCCACCTGGTCAACCGCGGGCAGTAAGCGGCAGACACTGCGCCGCAAACTGCGCCAAGCCATAAAGGCTGGCGTGACGGTCAACACGACCGTCGATAAGCTACCAATGGATGAAATGCGGGTGATTGCCATGGATTGGGCCCGCCACCATGGTGGCGAATTCGGGTTTTCGATGGGACGGTTTGACAGGCAGTTGGTCGGCAGGCAGCGGGTATTCATCATACGACACCACGCTGTAATCATTGGCTTTATCACATTCAATACAAACCCCGATGAGTGGTCTTTGGACCTCATCCGCCACAGGCGCAATTTGCCCGACGGGACCATGCAGGCAGCGATCGTTGCTGCAATTGATCACGCGCGGTCAGAGGGGATCAAACATGTATCACTGGCCTGCGTACCGGACCCGCGGCACACACCCGCATTCTGGGCCAACACACGCGCCGGGCTGATCCAGTTCAAACGCAGCTTTGCGCCGATCTGGGTCCCGCGATACCATGCAACGCCAAACAAGGCTGCGTTTTGGATTACCGGGATCATTATTGGTTTGGCTATCCATCGCCCACTACCCAATCTGCCATACAAGGTCGCGCAATGGTCAAATCGGGTGGCGCAATTGCGCCTCAAACAGCGCTTTTGGTTTGCAGTCAGGGGCCAGACGTGAGAAGCGCAGGGCGAACTTGCGCAGGGGCTGATGACCGATGACAAATGCACTTTCCAAACTTCTTGAAACCCGCGACTGGTTGATGGCGGATGGAGCGACCGGCACCAATCTTTTCAACATGGGTTTGATGTCCGGGGATGCACCAGAGTTCTGGAATATTGACGAAACTGCAAAGATTACAACGCTTTACAAAGGTGCGGCGGATGCAGGTAGCGATATCTTCCTGACCAACAGCTTTGGTGCCAACGCATCGCGTTTGAAACTGCACGAGGCGCAGGGGCGCGTGCACGAGTTGAACAAAGCCGCAGCGGAAATCGGCCGCGAAGTCGCCGATGCAGCGGGCCGCGAGATTATTGTGGCAGGCTCTGTCGGCCCGACGGGTGAAATCATGGCCCCGATGGGCAGTCTGACGCATGAAATCGCGGTCGAGATGTTTCACGAACAGGCCGAAGGACTGAAGGCCGGTGGTGCAGATGTGCTGTGGGTTGAAACGATCAGTGCCGCGGAAGAATTCAAAGCGGCCGCAGAGGCGTTCAAGCTGGCAGATATGCCGTGGTGCGGCACCATGAGTTTTGACACAGCCGGGCGCACAATGATGGGTTTGACCTCGGCCGAGATGGTCAAGCTGGTTGGCAAGATCGACAACCAACCTCTTGGTTTTGGGGCAAATTGTGGTGTTGGCGCCTCTGACCTTCTGCGCACGGTGCTTGGTTTTTCCGCCGCAGGCCCGACGGTACCAATCATCGCGAAAGGGAATGCGGGCATCCCGAAATATCATGATGGACATATTCATTACGATGGCACGCCCGAGCTGATGGGCGACTATGCGGTTTTGGCCCGGGATTGCGGCGCGACGATCATTGGCGGCTGCTGTGGGACGACGCCGGAACACCTGCGTGCCATGCGCGAGGCGCTGGAGACGCGACCCAAAAGCGACGCACCAACGCTGGATGCCATTGTAGACGCCTTGGGCGGGTTTTCCTCGGCATCCGACGGCACGGACGGCGCTGGCCCTACCGCAAGCCCGCGTCGCGGACGCCGCCGCCGTGGATGACCGCAACGTGAGGGGCGCTGCCCCTGTCCAAAGCGCCGGATCAGAACAGAGAGAGGATCGCCATTTCGCGGCTGTCTTTCGAACAAATTAGTCCCGGGTTGTGGCAACGACCTATCCAACCTCAGCTCACGGGCAACATGTTTGAAACGCTTGCGTCATCGCAATTCAAGCACCTTGCACTGTGATGGGCTTACAGAACTCGGCGTCATAATCCTCGCGAACACGCAGCTTGTGAACCCGCCCCATCACGCTGGCTGCCCAGCCAAGGGCTCTCAAGGCCACGCTCGAAGCCATCGCAGCAGGATCCAGCATCGATCAACTCATGCTACGGAACTTCGGAAAATCAGCCTGATAGGGTGTGCTCAAACCGCTTACAAGAATCGCAGCCCACTTCGGTGCCCAAACTTCGGGGCAGCTCATATCTCTGTGATGCGAAACCAAATGATCAGTTCACCAGCTTCGTAAGTCATATGTAAGTTGGGGCGCCTAGGCTGTCTTACATAAACACCCGGCACCAAGGAGGTTAGGCGGTTCGGCCTGAGATAAAACCATGCGAGTAGGCATAGATCCTCAAACGATCCCATTTCAACCAAACGATAGCGCGAAGGTTGATCCTTCATTCACCGATATCGTCCAAAGAAGACCCCTTGAGTCTGACACTCCGGTTCAACTCGGGGAAGATGCAGACTTGGAGTCGCGGATCGACATAATCTTCAAAAACAGGGATCATGTGTTTAAAAATTCCCCGATGGCTTCACGGAATATCTTTCAATTCCTACTAAATGAGCCGAACGTTCTAGTGATTGTAGGTGCTGGCCTATCGGATGATCGTAAGGTCAACGACGCACAAAATACCAACAACGAAAGATTCTTCGAAAAGACATTGGCCAACCATAGCGACCGGCTTGCCGCGATGAATGTAGCGACGAAATCACACTATCAGATCACTGGGACAGGCAGACAAATCTCGTCGAAATTGATCCGTTCGAAGCGTTTGGCAGTGTGACGATCAACTCTCATGCCGACATTACGATCCGCCGCACAAAGGAGGGGTTCGATGTTGTGGCGAATGTCTCGCACCTGACCTTCGATCACTACGACTGGCATGGGATCGGTGCAGCCAGTGGATGGACCAGACTACCCGGCGGCGAGGTTGTCGAATTACTTGACAGAGAAATGGGCGAACTCAAGAAGGCAGGCAAAGCCTCACCATTTCATGTCGCGTCGTTGGAAGAACAGGTTGTGGTTGGCAGCGTGACACTTCAACCCGACAACACACTTCGGATGGACGGAAAACCGACAGTCAAAAGCAGCGCAGTCGTGAACGATCAGGAGCTCACCGCGCTCAGAACAAGGCGAGCTGATCACCGGGCTGCGGAGGTACGGCGAATAAATCCGTGCGCAGTGGCGGCAGTGAACGGTCCAACCTCAATTTGCGCGTCGCCAGCTTGAACCGCTGCCGGATCATCGCCGCCCATTCCCCCTGCCCGGTCATCCGCTTGCCGAACTCCGGATCATAATCCTTGCCACCGTGCAGTTCGCGGACCCGCCCCATGACGCGGGCAGCGCGGTCGGGGTAGTATTCATCCAGCCAATCGCGGAACAGCGTCGCCACCTCGCGCGGCAGCCGCAACACGATGGAGGAGGCAGCGACGGCCCCCGCCTCGGCACAGGCGGTCAGGATCGCCTCCAACTCATGATCTGTCAGCGCGGGGACGACGGGCGACACCATGGCGCGGATCGGGATGCCTGCATCGGTCAGTTTGCGGATGGTGCGCAGCCGTGCCGCAGGCAGCGGCACGCGCGGCTCCATCGCGCGGGATGTTTTATTGTCGAGCGTCGTCACAGATATACCCACGCGAACAAGGCCCTTGGCGGCCATTTCACTCAGGATGTCTACGTCACGTTCGATCAGCGTGCCTTTGGTCACGATGGCAACGGGGTGGTTAAAATCCCGTAGGGTTTTGAGAATTTCGCGCATGATTTTCCGATCTTTCTCGATCGGTTGGTAGGGGTCCGTATTGGTGCCGAGCGCGATGGTGGCGGGTTTGTAACGGGGGTTGGACAGCTCTGCGCGCAGCCGTTCGGCAGCATTGGGACGAGCGATGAGCTTTGTTTCGAAATCAAGGCCCGGAGACAGGCCAAGAAAGGCGTGGCTGGGGCGCGCAAAGCAATAGATGCAACCGTGTTCGCAGCCACGGTAAGGGTTGATCGATCGGTCAAAGGACAGATCGGGGGAGGTATTGGAGGTGATCACCTTGCGTGCAGTTTCATCGCTGACCTCAGTGCGCAGGACCGGCAGCTCATCATCGCGGGCCCAGCCGTCATCTATAGCTTGGGCCGTGAAGCGGTCAAACCGGACATCAGGGTTGGATGTGGCCGCCCGACCCGGTGTGCGATGCGATTTTTGAACCGGATGTTCAGACATAATGTTTATTAGAACATTTCATGAACAGGGGCAATGGCAGGTCGGTCACGATCTGATGTATGTCGCTATTCAGCAGGTAGCCAACGCCGTTCGGGCGCACTACTGAGAGAGAAACGACTTCAAGAGGTTGCGCATGTCTGACGAAGAAGATGACATCATCCTGTCCGAACTGAACGATGAGGACCTCGTCGCGCAGATGTTTGACGATCTTTATGACGGCATGAAGGAAGAGATCGAAGAAGGCGTGAACATCCTGCTGGAACGCGGATGGGAGCCCTACCGCATCTTGACCGAGGCATTGGTGGGCGGCATGACCATCGTGGGGATTGATTTCCGCGACGGTATCTTGTTTGTCCCCGAGGTGTTGCTGGCCGCCAACGCGATGAAGGGCGGCATGGCCATCCTGAAGCCGCTTCTGGCTGAAACCGGTGCGCCACGTGTGGGCAAAATGGTGATTGGCACGGTCAAAGGTGACATTCACGACATCGGCAAAAATCTTGTTTCCATGATGATGGAAGGCGCGGGATTTGAGGTTGTTGATCTGGGTATCAACAACGCCGTTGAATCCTATCTGGAGGCGCTGGAGGCCGAAGGCGCCGACATTCTGGGCATGTCCGCCCTGCTGACAACCACGATGCCCTACATGAAGGTCGTGATTGATACGATGATCGAAAAGGGCTTGCGTGACGATTACATCGTGCTGGTGGGCGGCGCCCCGTTGAATGAGGAATTCGGCAAGGCGATTGGGGCCGATGCCTATTGCCGCGATGCTGCGGTGGCGGTGGAAACCGCAAAGTCATTCATGGCCCGCAAGCATAATCAAGGGGCGGCTCTCGCCTGAGCCCCTTTTATCGGGCGCTTGCGATCCTCATATATAAACGAGAGGAGATTGCGATGCCGCTTGAAAAACTTGTCCTGATCATTGTGTGTGTGATTGCCGCCGCTGCTGTAACCGTATGGGTTGGCGCAGCGTTGCTGGCCAGCACACAATTGCCGCCGCCTGTGGGTTTGGCGGTGCTGAGTGTGATTGCCCTATGCGCCTATGTTGCCTGGCGGGTGATTTCAGAGCGTATCAACAACAAGGATGACGACCATTATGACAGTTTCAAAAACTGATCTGCTGATCTGCACGACCGGGCATGTGCCGGGGCGCGAGGTTGTCCAGACCTTTGGCCTTGTGCGCGGGGCGACGGTACGGGCCAAACATGTCGGCACGGATATTGTGGCCGGGCTGCGCAATCTGGTGGGTGGCGAGATGAAGGGATATTCATCGCTTTTGGCCGGTGCCCGTGAACAGGCGCTGGACCGGATGCAGGATGAGGCCCGCGCGATGGGCGCAAATGCGGTGATTGGATTTCGGATGGAGACATCGGCGATCATGAACGGCGCATCCGAAATCGTCGCCTATGGCACGGCTGTGCGGTTGTCGTGACCCCTGACACGGTATTGACGCAAGACGGGTTGGCACCTGCCGGTGCTGGCTCTGTTTTGTTGATTGCGTGCGGGGCCCTGGCCCGTGAGATTCTGGCGTTGAAAGCCGCAAATGGCTGGGATCATCTGGATCTGCAGTGTCTGCCTGCTATTTTGCACAACCATCCTAAACGCATTGTACCTGCCGTACGCGCCGCTGTGGAACAGCATCGCGTGGCCTATGATACAATCTTCGTCGTCTATGCGGATTGCGGCACCGGTGGTCTGTTGCAAGCCGCCTGCGAAGAGATGGGCGTGAGTATGGTGGCGGGGCCGCATTGTTATGCGTTTTTTGAAGGGGTGGATGCCTTTGCCGCGCGTGATGAAATGACGGCATTCTATCTGACGGATTTTCTCGTGCGTCAGTTTGATGCCTTTGTCTGGGAACCGCTTGGGTTGGCGCGCAATCCGGAACTGCGGGATATGTATTTCGGCAATTATGAAACGCTGGTATATCAGGCGCAGACTGATGATGAGGCGTTAACAGATAAGGCCAAGGCCTGCGCTGACAGGCTGGGCCTGACATTTGAGCGGCGGTTTACAGGATATGGTGATTTGACACCAGCGCTTGCCGCGATCGGTGAAAATTCCTGACGCAGGAATTTGCCAAATTTTTTCCTAAAAATTTGGTCCGCTCAGGCTGCAGCAGCAGCGGTTTGCCTGATCCGCTCTACCATCGCCCGCAGCCCGTTGGAGCGTTGTGCGGATAGATGATCGTTCAGACCCAAGCGCCCCAACTCGGCAGGCGCGTCAATCTTGTTGATCGCGCCCACTGGCTGCCCACTATAAAGCGTTGCAAGAACAGCGATCAGCCCCCGCACGATCATCGCGTCGCTTTCACCGCGGAAGGTGAAAATTCCGTCTTCGATCTTTGGAACCAACCAGACCTGGCTTGCGCAGCCGTCAACCTTGGTGGCGGGGACGCGCAGAGCCTCCTCCAATGGCGGCATCGCCTTACCCATATCGATCACGTGACGATACCGGTCTTCCCAATCGTCAAGAAATTCAAAGGTTTCGACAAGGTCTTCGAAATCCGGGTTTGCCATCTGCGTGCCTCTTATCTGCGTCCCTTGATGTAGGGCCGCCCGCCGCAGAGGTCCAGATCAAAGCGCGACGGTCACGACCTTCTGCCCGTCGACAGCCAAACCGACCTTGCCTTCGCATAGTAGCAGCGCATCGTTGCCAAACACGTCCTTGCGCCAGCCTTTCAGCGCAGGGACCTGCCGTTCGCCCGCTGCAAGCGCATCCAAATCCGCGGAGGACGCGATCAGCTTTTGCGCCACATTTTCTGTGTCCGCCTTGGCCTTGAGCAATACGCGCAACATATCGGCCAGCGCGGGGTTCACCTGTAGCTTGTTGCGCAGATTATCAGCCTTGGGCATGTTTTCGGGCTTCACAGCAAGGCCCGCCTTGATACCGTCCAGAATACCTTGGGCGATGTCGCCTTTGCGCGCTTCGCGCAGCAACAGGCGCGACCGGCCCAGGTCCTGTTCGGATTGCGGTTTCGTCGAGGCCAGTTCGACAAGTGCATCATCCTTGAACACCCGGGTGCGGGGGATATTGCGGGTCTGGGCGTAGTCTTCACGAAACCGGGCCAGTTCGCGCACGATGGCCAGAAACTTGCCTGACTGGGTGCGGGTTTTAACACGCCGCCACGCCTCGTCCGGGTCCGCCTGGTAGGTTGCGGGGTCCTTGAGCACCGCCATTTCTTCGGCCACCCATTTTTGGCGGCCGGATTTACCCAAGCGATCCGACAGGTATTCGTATATATCACGCAGATGTGTCACATCACCCAGCGCATATTTCATCTGGGCATCGGTCAGCGGACGCCGCGACCAATCAGTAAAACGTGATGATTTATCCAGATCGGATTTGGCGATTTTCCGCACCAATGTCTCATAACCCACCTGTTCGCCAAAGCCGCAGACCATGGCCGCGACCTGCGTGTCAAAAAGCGGTTCGGGGATCACACCTTCATCAACAAAAAAGATTTCCAGATCCTGCCGGGCTGCGTGGAACACTTTGACCACGCCGTGATCGCGAAACAGATCGTAAAGCGGGTCGAGAGACAGCTCTTCCGCCAACGGATCAACCAGTACGGCATCCGCGCCCGCATCATCCTGATAGGCCAACTGCACAAGACAAAGTTTGGAATAATAGGTGCGTTCCCGGAGAAACTCGGTATCGACGGTCACGTAAGGGCGTTTGGCGGCCTCTACACAGAATGCGGCCAAGTCTGCGGTCGTGGTGATCTTTTTCATTATTATTCCGTCAATCGTACAGGGGCCCACACCCAACAGGTATGTTTTGATAGGCGATTGACGACATAAATGGAAGATGAACGGTACGTTACCCGCGAAGTGTGACCATTGTGCGGTCCCCCGCCGCGTAACGGCGCAGCACTGCGGGGTAGAGCTTATGTTCAAGCGGCAAGAGCCGTTCGGCCAGCATATCCGGCGTGTCACCGGGTTGCAGCGGGATACGCGCCTGCCCCAGAATGGGACCGCCATCCAGTTCGGCGGTGACTTCATGCACGCTACAGCCATGCACGCTATCGCCAGCTTCGATCGCGCGGGCGTGTGTGTGCAGCCCTTTGTATTTCGGCAGCAGCGACGGGTGAATATTGAGCATTCGCCCAGCCCATTGCGCCGTGAATTCTGGTGTCAGAATACGCATGAAACCGGCAAGGCAGATGATATCCGGCTTGGCCGTTTGAAGTGCCTTTTGCAGCGCCGCTTCGAACCCGGCGCGGTCTTTGCCAAAGGGTTTGTGGTCGATCGCGAACGTGGGCACGTTCAATTGCCGTGCCTTGGCCAGCCCGCCCGCATCGGGATCGTTAGACAGGACAAGGACGGGTCTTGCCGGGTGGTCGCCGGTCATCGATTTGACCAGCGCCACCATATTCGATCCGCCGCCCGAGATCAGGATCGCGACGCGCTTGGTCACAAAAGGCTGCCGGTGTAGTGGATGCTGTCGCCTTTGGTGACATGGCCCAACATATGAACGGTTTCACCCGTTTCGGTCAGTAGCGTCGTAAGCGCATCTGCCCTGTCGGGTGCTACGGCAAGCACCATGCCGATCCCTGCGTTGAAGGTTTTGAGCAACTCAGCCTCTTGCATACCGCCGGTTTCAGCCAGCCAGCGGAATACTGGCGGCAGGGTCCATGCGCCCAGATCGATCTGCGCGCCCAACCCGTCAGGCAGCACACGTGGCAGGTTTTCAGTCAACCCGCCGCCCGTGATATGGGCCAGCGCATGAACGCCCCCTGCCCTGACCGCCGCCAGCGCGGGTTTCACATAAAGCCGGGTCGGGGCCAGCAGCGCGGCCCCAAGATTGTCATCCGCGAAAGGGGCCGCATCAGCCCAGGCAAGCCCCGAGATATCCACAATCCGTCGTACCAGTGAATACCCGTTGGAATGCACCCCGTCAGAGCCCAGCCCCAAAAGCACATCGCCTTCGGCCACGCCTGCGGGCAGGTCGGCGCCCCGTTCCATCGCGCCAACGGCAAAGCCTGCGAGGTCAAAATCACCATCATGGTACATGCCCGGCATCTCAGCCGTTTCGCCACCAATCAGCGCACAGCCCGAGGCGGCGCAGCCCGCGGCGATCCCTTCGATAATGCGGGTCGCCTGGTCCAATTCCAGCTTGCCCGTGGCAAAATAATCAAGGAAAAACAGCGGCTCTGCACCTTGACAAACCAGATCGTTGACGCACATTGCGACCAGATCGATGCCAATCGTATCCACGTTCCCGGTATCAATTGCGATCCGCAGTTTGGTGCCCACGCCATCCGTAGCTGCAACCAGAATAGGATCGGTATAGCCTGCACCCTTAAGATCAAAAAGCGCGCCAAAACCACCAAGCCCAGCCATCACACCGGGGCGCGCTGTGCGTTTTGCAGCGGGTTTGATCCGTTCGACAAGCGTATTGCCCGCATCGATATCAACGCCCGCATCCGCGTAAGTCAGGCCATTTTTTGTCATGTCGACACCCCGTCTATCCGTTGCGGCTGCGATAGCCCAAGCCCTGCGTCTGCGCAACGGCATGCGCGGAAAAGGTTCAAATAATCTGTGTTTCGTTCAGCCTTTGTTAAGACCTGAAATGGCATGTAAGGGATGAGATGAAGTGCCCTCCTCACGTTCTTGTATCTCGCTGGTCTTGGGGCGGCCGGCGTTTGGTTACCCAGTCACATTCACAAACGCCGCCGCCCTCATTCCCATTTTTTGCATCTTGACCCGGCTTGCCGGTCTGATACCTCGGTCCCTGTGAAGGGCCTGTAGCTCAATTGGTTAGAGCAGAGCGCTCATAACGCTTTGGTTGGGGGTTCGAGTCCCTCCGGGCCTACCATCCTTCATTCGACGGTTTTGGTCGGTTTCCAAACCTCTTGGCGTTTGCGACCGTGTTCTTCTACAAATCTGTCTTCTCGCAGTTCAGCAAGTCGTTTCGCCGCAGCGTCGCGAATCCATTGATCGTTATTTTTGTCGCTGGCGATGTCCGAAAGTTGTTGTTCGAACGCTTCGATATCATCAAAGAGCAGTGCCGCTGTGGACCAGCGCAATGTGTAGCGCGCCCCGTCAGAGTTCGACTGGCTCCAGCTTAGGCAGTTTTCAAGCAGGTCAATCAGGTCCTGATCCGTGGGTGTCAGATGAAGTGCCCACATCCGCAGCCCATCGCTACCGCCAGCGAGGTCCCAAGCCGATAATAAGGCTGGCAGATATGGAACCGAAACCAAATCGACGGGATTGGCTTCTTCGAGACGCTTGCAAAACACGGATTTCGCCATGTCGAAAGCATTCTCAGACAGAAGCGGCGGACGTTTTGAACCATCATCCTTTTGCGATGCTGCGTAATCGTTGGCGGCGCTCAATATGATCCCAGACAGCCAGGCAAGCGAACCTGCATGTTCAAACAGTGCTGATACGGTCGCATATTGTTCATCTTCGGACAGATGTGCAACCAGCCCGAAGACCTGATGGCGGTCCCCCCGTACGAAATTGACATATCCGCCTTTGACCGGGGCCACCTGTACAAGGGTGTCCATGCTGTTACCAAGCACACCGAATAGTCCCTTGATCTGTGCCGCTGAAAGCGCATCGCCCTTGGCGACCAACCGTTCCAGCAAGACCTCGGCCAAGAGGCCACCTTGCGGCCGTGCAGTCGTGGTCAAGTCGTCAAACGTCGCGATAGCGTTTGCGGGTGCGGACACGCAATCGGTCAAAAAGGTCGCCAATTCCTGATCAGAAATGGTTCCCGCGGCTTCAGAAAACGCGAAATAATAGCGGAAATGGGTTGGGCTGTACAAACGCCGGTGATTGACGGCGTCTGCTTCTTCGTCTTTTGAAAATTGACGTGACGGTGCAAGATCCATGACCTTTTCTTTGTCGCCCTGAAGGTCGAGCCCGGGCAAGTGGTCTTGCAATGCGCGGATCAGCTGGATTTTTGCGGCGGTGTCGCCGGGCAGCGATTCAAACAATGCTTTGCCAAGATGATCATGCGCCTTTCCCTTCAGGGCGCGATCATCCCCCAGATCGGACAGGGCCAACACGTAGCGTTCAATCCACGCATGTAGGTCCGGCTGCTGGGTGCGCATGATCTGCAAAAAGACCATATCGGCAGGATCAATGTGGTCCAGCACGGGGGTCGCATACAGCTTGAGCGCGTTTACAACGCGGACGATGTCGCGCGGTGTTCGGATGAAAAGCCCTGTCCATTCTTCGATAGCATAGGCCAGTCGCTCTGCCTGATCGGTCATGGTGTCCGGTGTCGGGAAAATGCTGTCAACCTCGCCTTGCAACCAGTTGCGCAAATCGAAGTTCATCGGGGCCGGTATCTTGAATGACGCTTGCACCATCTTTTCCAGATAGGCGCGCCCATCGGGCACATTGATCGCATTCTCTAAGCTGTGGGACAGAACATCAGGATCATAGGCGAGGATATAGGCAATATTGGGAAAGTCAGCGACCGCCCGCACAAGTCGCAAAACCTCTACAACCTCTGCAGGTTCCAGCCTGTCCAGATCATCAATGAACACAATGATCGACCCGTCCAGAACCGCCAGTTGATCGCGCAGAGCTGTATTCAGTTGTGACAGGGACTGTTCAGATAACTGACTTGCGTTTTCACTACTTTGATTGATTATCTCATGCGCAGCGTCGCCGCCGGGCAGTCCCAAATGACCCGCAAACTTCGCCATGGCGGCAAGCCCTTTCGACAATTGCCCGTATCGCCTCAGGATGTCCCGGGCGAGCTGACGGTTGTCGGGCGGGACCAATTGCTCAATTGCAGGACCAAGATCTGCAAAAAACTGATGCAACAACGCGTCCCGGTCTCCGACCAGCCACGGAGTAAACCTGACGATAATCGGCCCGTCTGCGGCCTCAGCCAGGGTGGCAAGCGACATCTCTACCAGGGATGATTTTCCCGACCCCCAGCCCCCCTCTACCCCGATCACGAAACCAGATGAGACGTCATTCACCAAAAACGCCCGTGCCAGCAGCTCAGCCGTTTTACTGTATCCCAATCGGTCGGCTTTTGGGCTGTTGATGGGTTGGTCGGCGGTCAATGCGTTTTGCTGTGACATGTCAAATCCGAAATCGTGGGAAGCCCGTAAAAGGTGAGGTGCTGGTCATGCCATGTTAACATTATTTGCAGTTTTGCGGAGATATAGAGACTGAATTTCTCAAAGGTTCCTATGTAGCTGTCTTCAATTTTAGTATACGAATGCATACCACCTTTCCGTTCAGCAAAAATTGCGCTATGCGGGCGTCAGAATCCAAACAGTGCGGAGGGACAAATGTCCAAGATTAAGGTAGAGAACCCAATCGTTGAGATGGACGGGGATGAAATGACCCGGATCATCTGGGATTTCATTAAGAAGAAATTGATCCTGCCTTATCTGGATCTGGACCTGCTTTACTACGATCTGGGCATTGAAGAGCGTGATCGCACCGAAGATCAGATCACCATTGATGCCGCCGAGAAGACCAAGGAAATCGGCGTTGCAGTCAAATGTGCAACCATCACACCCGATGAAGCCCGAGTCGAAGAGTTTGGCCTGAAGAAAATGTGGCGCAGCCCCAACGGCACAATCCGCAACATTCTGGGCGGTGTTGTGTTCCGTGCGCCGATTATCTGTAAGAACGTCCCCCGTCTTGTACCCGGCTGGACCCAGCCGATTGTGATTGGCCGTCATGCCTATGGTGACCAATACCGTGCCACCGACATGAAATTCCCCGGCCCCGGTAAGCTGTCGATGAAATTTGTCGGCAACGACGGCGAAGTGATCGAACATGAAGTGTTCGATGCGCCCTCGTCCGGCGTCTACATGGGCATGTATAACCTTGATAAGTCGATCGAGGATTTCGCCCGTGCATCCCTAAACTATGGTCTGAACCTTGGCTGGCCGGTGTATCTGTCCACCAAGAACACGATTCTCAAGCAATATGATGGTCAGTTCATGCTGATCTTCCAGCGCATCTTTGAAGCAGAGTTCGCTGACAAGTTTAAGGCTGCGGGCATCACCTACGAACACCGCCTGATCGACGATATGGTTGCAGCCGCGATGAAGTGGTCCGGTGGGTTTGTCTGGGCCTGTAAGAACTACGATGGTGATGTGCAGTCCGACACAGTAGCGCAAGGCTTTGGCTCGCTTGGTCTGATGACGTCGCAACTGATGACCCCCGATGGGAAGATCGTTGAGGCAGAGGCCGCGCATGGTACTGTGACCCGTCACTACCGCCAGCATCAGGCCGGTCAGGCGACATCGACCAACTCTATCGCGTCGATCTTTGCCTGGACGGGTGGTCTGAAGCACCGCGCCAAGCTGGATGGCAATGCCGAACTGATGAAGTTTGCAGATACGTTGGAAAAGGTGATCGTGGATACTGTTGAAAGCGGCCACATGACCAAGGATCTGGCGTTGTTGGTTGGCCCTGATCAGAAATGGCTGACCACCGAAGGGTTCCTTGAGAAGATCGACGAGAACCTGAACGCCGCGATGTAATATCAAAAACAAAAAGGCCGCTCAAAAGCGGCCTTTTTATCGTCTTACATCAGGCCTTTACGGCTGTGGTGTAATAATAAAGGTCCCGACTCCGTCATAATCTGCCGCGCCTGCGGTGAAACCAATACCAAGCACACCGCCAAGCTCTGCCCCGTCTGGCCCGTAGAATGTCGCATCAACGTTGGAGCTGCTTGCAGAACAACCGCTGGTGCAGCTTAACGCCCCGGCAAAACCACTTGTCGCGATCGCAAGGTCCGTACCTTCCATATCAATATCGGTGCCGCCATCGAAGGTGCCGTCAAGTGCAACATCGGCCAGGTCATTCAGAAAGTCCGCGGTCACTCTGATCGTGCCCTCATATTCTGCTGAGGACGCCCCATCATCGACCACCCCCGCAACCTGAAAGCCGCCTTCATAGGTCGCTGACCCACTTGTCAATGCGGCCAGTTCAGTCGGGTCTGTTTCGAAGCCAAAGACATAAGCGCCTTCACCGTTCACCGCGCCCATGCCGGTGCCAGACACAGACACCTCCAACGCGGCGGCGTAGGTGCCGGACCGGTCAGTTTCGTAAATAACCTGCACGTCTTCTCCGCCACTGAGATTGCCGGCCCCGTTTGTAATTGTCACGGTTTCGCCAAAAATCTGAATGGTGCCATTGTTTGCGCCCGCAAAAAACCCGGCATCCAACGTGATGGTTGCGTCGGTCGTGGTCGCGCCGCTTCCTTCCTGAAAGGCCGCAGTGGACATCGTTACAGCGGCACCTTCGGCATCGTCCAACTCTTGCCCCGGAAATCCGAAGTCGAGCCCATTGGTGCCAGGTGTCGGCGTCGCGCTCACGCCGCCGCTACCACCACCGCCGCATGCGGCGAGACCAAACAGGGCGGTCATTATCAGGGTCTTGGTCAGACAAGATGTCATGTGCGTCATTCCTATGTTTCTGGCCGGTCATATAGTTCGGGCGCGATAAGCAATGGGTCAATTATTCGCGACTATAAGGCCAAATAACGGCATCTCCAGACCTGAAATGCGACGGATAGCATAATGTTGGGGTTTCCGCCCAAACCGGTCATGATGCTGTCTGTCAGGCAGGCGTTTCGTTTGCGTGTTGCTGGCGATCAAGATCGCCAATATCCGACACGAGACCGCTATTATCCATCTGTTTTCTTGCGCGTTGGCACAGTGACCCGCCGTCCTGTTTTTAAGGGGTGGCTTTTGCTGCAGATGCACGGTATCCGCGCCGCAACTTACCCAAAAGGCAGACCGCAATGGATATCCGCAATATCGCGATCATCGCGCACGTTGACCACGGCAAGACAACACTGGTTGATGAGCTTCTCAAGCAATCGGGCGTCTATCGCGAAAACGAAGCCACGCAAGAACGTGCGATGGACAGCAATGATATTGAACGTGAGCGCGGTATCACTATCCTTGCCAAATGTACCTCTGTTGAATGGAAGGGCATCCGCATCAATATCGTGGACACCCCCGGCCACGCCGATTTTGGCGGCGAGGTTGAGCGCATTCTGTCGATGGTTGATGGTGTTGTCTTGCTGGTCGATGCCGCCGAGGGGCCGATGCCACAGACTAAATTCGTGACCTCCAAAGCGCTTGCCCTTGGACTGCGCCCGATTGTTGTGGTCAACAAGGTCGATAAACCGGATGGCGAACCTGATCGCGCCGTTGATGACGTGTTTGATCTGTTCGCCGCCCTCGAGGCGAATGATGATCAACTGGATTTTCCGACAATGTATGCGTCCGGTCGTGCCGGCTGGTGTGATGCAGAACTGGACGGCCCGCGCAAAAATCTGGATGCGCTGTTTGATCTGATCATTGATCACGTGCCGGCCCCCGCGCAGATCGCCCATAAGGATGAACCCTTCCGCATGTTGGCGACAACCCTTTCGGCAGATCCATTCATTGGCCGTATTCTGACCGGTCGGGTCGAGGCCGGTACGTTGAGAGCGGGCGAAACAGTCAAGGCGCTGTCGCGCGATGGCGAAAAGATCGAACAGTTTCGCGTGTCCAAGGTGCTGGCGTTCCGGGGCCTGTCTCAGACGGCGATTGACGCGGCTGAGGCGGGCGATATCGTCACCCTTGCCGGTATGACCAAGGCGACCGTGGCTGATACGATTTGTGACCTGTCGGTTGATGACGCGATCCCCGCCCAGCCGATTGATCCGCCGACCATCACCGTCACATTCGGCATCAATGACAGCCCGCTTGCTGGTAAAGACGGCAAAAAGGTACAGTCTCGCGTGATCCGTGACCGGTTGATGAAAGAAGCCGAAGTAAACGTCGCGATCAAGATCGCGGACACCCCCGGCGGTGATGCGTTTGAAGTTTCGGGTCGTGGCGAATTGCAGATGGGCGTGCTGATCGAAAATATGCGCCGCGAGGGGTTTGAGCTGTCGATTTCGCGCCCGCAGGTGATTTTCACTGAAGTCGACGGCGTTCGTCACGAACCTGTCGAAGAGGTCACGATTGATGTGGATGACGAATATACCGGTGTGGTGGTCGAAAAGCTGACCGGTCCGCGCAAAGGCGAATTGACAGAGATGAAGCCAGCCGGTGCTGGCAAGACCCGGATCATCGCGCATGTCCCGTCGCGTGGTCTGATCGGATATCATGGCGAATTTCTGACAGATACGCGCGGATCAGGCGTGTTGAACCGCTTGTTTCACGGCTCCACCCCCTACAAAGGCAAGATTGATGGACGCCGCCAAGGTGTGTTGATTTCGATGGAAAACGGAACCTCAGTCGCGTTTGCCCTGTGGAACCTCGAAGACCGAGGCAAGATGTTCATCGGTGCGCAAGAGGCCGTATATACAGGCATGATCATCGGCGAACACAGCCGCGAAAACGATCTGGAAGTGAACCCGCTCAAGGGCAAGAAGCTCACGAACGTCCGCGCATCCGGCACGGATGAAGCGGTGCGTCTGACCACACCGGTCACCATGTCGCTGGAACAGGCGATTGCCTATATCGATGATGATGAGCTGGTCGAGGTGACACCGAACGCGATCCGTCTGCGCAAGCGCTATCTGGATCCCCATGAGCGGAAAAGACAGGCGCGGGCGAGTTAATTCAACCCGGCTGCACCGCATCACCCAGCCTGATCGTACCGGGTTGGGCGACTGAGGCGTACCAACCGCCATGGCCGCGCATCGCGTTGTAGCCGCCAGGCCCCAACTCCTTTTCCATGCGCGAACAGGGCGGGCATGGTCCGTGGATTTCGAGCGTTGCGGCCCCGATGGTCAGCAAACCCTTGCGGATCGCAAGCAGGTTCAGGCCCGAAACAACGAGGTTGCGGCGTAATTGTTCCGGCTTGATGACATCATGCCCGGTGAACGCGGCTATAACCGGCAAGTGTTCGGACTGGATCAACGTCACTGCGCGTTTGCCTTTGCGCCCATGGTCGCCAACCAACCCGGCTTCGGTCAGCTCGGCCTCTTCGACACTCTCGATAGTGGCGTGACGCGCCGCCCGCAGCCCGATCCAATCCAGTCGACCAGGGACTGCATGACGCGCCATCATTTCGGCCAGTTGGCCTTTCACACGATTTCTTCGACGATACTCAATTCGCGCTGGCTGGCACCTTTGGCGAAACTCAGCGCGTCCTGATAGGCGTCCGAATAATAGCAGTCATGCGCGGCCTGCAAGCTGGGGAACCGTGCGACCACGTTGCGCGGCCGGTCAGGGCCTTCAAGCTGTTCATAGGCCCCGCCCCGCGCGAGGAAGACGCCGCCGTGATCAGCAATCGCACCGGTGGCACGTTTGGCGTATTCGCCATAGGCGGCTTCGTCCGTTACGGTGACGTGGGCGATCCAAAGTGCGCTCATTTCAATCCCTCCAAAACTCTCTTTGCTGCCGCAATGGCTGCATCCGCATTCTCGGTCGACGCTCCGCCACCCTGGGCCATATCGGGGCGCCCGCCGCCGCCTTTGCCACCCAGTTCAGGGGTCACAGCGCGCAGAATATCAACCGCTGAAACGCGGCCCACCATGTCTTCGGTCACCCCGACCGCAACAGCGGCCTTTTCACCTGTGTCAGCGATCAAAAGGACGGCGCCGCTGCCCATGGATGATTTCATTTCGTCGATCAACGAAGGTAGGTCTTTGCCGGTCACGCCACTCATGACCTGCGCCTGAAACGCGACGCCATTGATAACTTCTGATGGCGCTGCCGCTTTCGCGCCACCGCCCATGGCAAGTTCGCGGCGCAGTTGGGCAACTTCGTTACTGAGCGCCTTGCGCTCATCAAGCAGCACTTTGACACGGTCGGCGACTTCGGATGCAGGTGCTTTAAGAGCCAATGCGGCTTGTGCCAGCCTGTCATCCTGTTCGCGCAGATAGTCCAACGCGGCTTGCCCTGTCAACGCTTCGATCCGACGCACACCCGCGCTGGAGGCGCTATCGCCCAATGTCACAAAAGCCCCAATTTCACCAAGTTGACCCACATGCGTGCCACCGCACAGCTCCAGCGAATAGGTGTTCCCATCGGTTCCTTTGCCAGAGCCGTCCTTGCGGCCCATCGATACCACCCTGACCTCATCCCCGTATTTTTCACCGAAAAGCGCCTGCGCACCCATCGCACGGGCATCATCCGGCGTCATGATCCGAGTTTCGACTGTAGTATTCTGGCGGATCACCGCATTCACACCGCGTTCGACCTGAGCGAGCTCTTCGCGGCTCAAGGCCTTGGTATGACTGAAATCAAACCGCAACCGGTCCGGCGCATTGAGCGATCCGCGTTGTGCGATATGATCGCCCAACACCTCCCGCAGAACCTCGTTCAGCAGGTGCGTCGCCGAATGATTGGCCTGAATATGCGCACGGCGCATGGGATCAACGGACAGTTCCGCGCCTTGCCCTTTTGCCAGCGTTCCTTCAGTCACCTTGGCGATATGCACGTAAAGCCCAGCGACCTTTTTGGTATCGGTAATCTGGGCGGTGCCGGTTTCGGTTTTTATGCGGCCCGCATCGCCGACCTGCCCGCCAGCCTCTGCATAGAACGGCGACTGGTTGAGGACGATCTGTACATCGCCATCCGCCTTATCAACCGCTTTACCATTCGCGACGAGCCCCACGATCTGCCCTTCCGCGGTCAGCGTGTCATAGCCCAGAAAATCGGTCGCGCCATGCGCGTCGGCAATGTCGAACCAGACGGCATCTTCCGCCGCAGCGCCAGTGCCGGACCAGGCCGCCCGCGCCTTGGCCTTTTGTTCTGCCATCGCGGCATCAAACCCGGCGGTATCGACCTCGCGGCCCTTTTCGCGGAGCGCGTCCTGCGTCAGATCAAGCGGGAAACCGAATGTATCATAAAGCTTGAAAGCCGCCGCACCGGGCAGCGCCGCATCGTCCGGCAACCCTGCCAATTCATCGTCCAACAGCTTGAGGCCACGATCAAGGGTCTGCTTGAAACGCACCTCTTCATTCAACAACGTTTCTTCAATCAGGCGCTGCCCTTGCCCCAATTCGGGGTACGCGGCCCCCATCTGCTGCACCAATGCTGGCACCAGCTGATGCATGACCGGGTCTTTGCTGCCCAACAGATGCGCATGACGCATGGCCCGGCGCATGATCCGGCGCAGGACATAACCGCGCCCCTCATTGGACGGTAGTACCCCTTCAGCGATCAGGAACGAGGTGGACCGCAGGTGGTCGGCGATCACCCGGTGATGGGTGATAATGTCATCATCCGTCCCGGTTGATGTGGCATGCGCCGATGCTTCGACCAGTGCGTTCATCAAGTCGGTTTCAAAGACATTATTGGTGCCTTGCAGCAGCGAGGAAATGCGTTCCAGCCCCATGCCGGTATCGATGGATTGCATCGGCAGCGGCTTTGACGACCCATCCTCGAACTGCTCGTCCTGCATAAAGACAAGGTTCCAGATTTCAATAAACCGGTCGCCATCTTCCTCTGGTGATCCGGGCGGGCCACCCCAGATATGGTCCCCATGATCAAAGAAAATCTCGGTGCTGGGACCGCAGGGGCCGGTCGGCCCCATGCGCCAGAAATTATCATCACTCGCAATCCGAATGATCCGGTCATCTGGCAGGCCAGCCACCTTTTTCCAGATATCCGCCGCTTCGTCATCAGTGTGGTAAACCGTAACCAAAAGCTTTTCGGTGGGAATCTCCAGCTCTTTGGTCAACACTTCCCACGCATAAGGGATGGCCTGTTCTTTGAAGTAATCGCCAAAGCTGAAATTGCCTAACATCTCGAAAAACGTCAGGTGCCGGGCAGTCATGCCGACATTGTCCAGATCGTTATGCTTGCCGCCTGCCCGCACGCATTTTTGACTGGTTGTCGCGCGGGTATAATCGCGCGTTTCAACCCCGGTGAACATATTCTTGAACTGCACCATGCCGGAATTGGCAAACATCAGCGTCGGGTCATTGCGCGGCACCAATGGGCTGGAGGCCACGACCTCATGATCCTGCTTTTCGAAGTAGGACAAGAAAGTCGATCGGATATCAGCGAGGCTGGTCATGGCAGGCTTTCAAAAGATGCATTGCGTTGAAAGCGAGAAATAGCCCTGCCCATTGTGACTGTCCACAGCGACCAACGAAAAAGGGTGCCGCAGATGCAGCACCCTTTTCCCAAGTAGTGTTAAGATGCGGGCGCTTCAGAAGCCTGCGACGCATTCAAACCTCGACAAGATCGTCGTCGCCATCCTGTGCGCTGCCTTCTGGCAGGTCAAAATCAAGACCATGGGCCGCACGAATCTTATCTTCAATCTCAAGGGCGATGTTCTGGTTTTCTTTCAGGAACAGCTTGGAGTTTTCACGCCCCTGCCCGATCCGTTCATCACCATAGCTGAACCAGGCACCGGATTTTTCGACCACACCGGCCTTGACGCCCAGATCCAGGAGTTCACCGTTCTTGGAAATCCCTTCGCCATACATGATGTCGAATTCCACCTGCTTGAACGGCGGGGCCACCTTGTTTTTGACGACCTTGACGCGGGTAGCGTTACCGACCACTTCGTCCCGGTCCTTGATCGCGCCGATGCGGCGGATGTCGAGGCGGACAGAGGCGTAGAATTTCAATGCATTCCCACCGGTTGTTGTTTCAGGTGATCCAAACATCACACCGATCTTCATCCGGATCTGGTTGATGAAGATCACCATACAGCCGGACCGATTGATCGAGCCGGTCAGCTTGCGCATCGCCTGTGACATCAGGCGGGCATGCACGCCGACACTGCTATCGCCCATATCGCCTTCCAGCTCGGACTTGGGTGTCAGGGCCGCCACAGAATCGACAATCACCATGCTTACCGCGCCGGAGCGGACCAGCGTATCGACAATCTCCAGCGCCTGTTCGCCAGTGTCAGGCTGCGAAATCAGCAATTCATCGAGATTAACGCCCAGTTTCTTAGCGTATTGAGGGTCAAGCGCGTGTTCGGCATCAACAAAGGCGCAAACGCCACCTTTTTTCTGCTCTTCCGCGATCGCGTGCAGGGTCAGCGTTGTCTTACCGGATGATTCCGGGCCGTAGATTTCAATCACGCGGCCTTTTGGCAAACCACCGATCCCAAGGGCGATATCAAGACCCAGTGATCCGGTTGATGTCGCCTCAATATCGGCCATCTGATTCTGGCCGCCGAGCTTCATGATAGAGCCCTTGCCGAACTGCCGTTCGATCTGTGCCAGCGCGCTTTCCAGCGCCTTTTCTTTGTCAGCGGTCTTCTTGTCAGTCATTTTGAGGAGTTCTGCCGTTGCCATATTTCCTGTCCTTATTTCACGCGCCCGACGGGGCGGCAATCACTGCTTTGTTCTTCTTGTGTTCTCATTGTTAATGAGATCAAAAAGAGAACATTGCAACTAAAAATTTACCAATGCACCTTCATGCCGGAGTGGTTAAATATTGGTTTATGGCGTAGAACGCATCGCGGAACAGACGAAGGACATCCACCAAATGCTTGTTTTCTGGAAAGAAAATCTTGTTCTTCTGGCGGTCCCCAAGACCGGCTCGACAGCGTTGGAAGGTGCTTTGGCCCCCCGTGCATCCATGGTGCTACGCGATCCGCCACATCTGAAACACGCACCTTGCTATCGGTATAAGCGATTCCTTAAGCCGTTTTTCGTGCAGGCGGGCGGGCAAAAACCCGAACTGATGGCCGTCGTCCGCAACCCTATCGACTGGCTGGGCAGCTGGTATCGGTATCGGACGCGGGACGACCTGATCGGCCACGAGAATTCTACCCGTGATGTCAGCTTTGACGAATTTGTGCTGGAATACTGCAAAGGGCAGCCTGCCCCCTTTGCCAATGTTGGATCACAGAACAAGTTTCTGCGGATCAATGATGGAGATGTCGGCGCCGAGCATCTGTTTCAGTACGAGGCTTGGGACAAGGTTATTGGCTACCTCGAAGGGCGGCTGGAGATGCAGATCACCCTGAAACAAAAGAATGTATCGCCCAAGATAGACCTAAACCTGTCATCCGCCGCAGAGGCAAAACTGCGCGATAAACGTGCGGCAGAGTTTGAGATTTGGAAGATGGGGCAGAACTGATTGCAGGTTTAACTTTCCGAAGACTTAATGAGCTGAAGCTTTGACGTAATCAAAGTCGGCCTCGACCAACGCATGCCATCGTTTTTGCCGATGCGCATAGAACTTATGGGCAAATGCCGACACCAGCGGGGTAAGAATGCCAGCATCGATTTCTATCTTGTCGGTGTAGCGTGTGCCATCACCCTCCGGCGCAATTGAAATGAGGTGATCCCAGCGCTTTATCAATGTGCCATGGCCATTATCCCTCAACATCCGCACAGGACCTTGCGATGGCGGTCGAGACACACTGATGACTTGCCGGCCAAAGGGTACGATACCAAACCACTTCATTCGCAGCAGATAGTCGCCCTCATCCCAAAGCTCTGGAAGCACCTTGGGTTTCACCGGTGTGAAATGCATCATCGGCTTGACCACAAAGAGCAGAAGGCGTGACGTGTTCACCGCTTCCCAAACGCGATCAGGGTCTGCATTCAGATAGGTTGTTATCTCAACAATGGTCATTGCGGCGACATTACTGGAAACTGTAAAATCACGAAAGGTCAGCCTTCACCTCCGATCTGAACGCACCGATAAGCTACTGTTGTGATGAGGTCGTCAACGTCCGCCGCACCGCATCCTGCCACCCTGCATACCGGCGCTCTCTGGTCGCTTCGTCCATTTGCGGCTCAAACCGCCGATCCAGCGCCCATTCAGCGGCAAAGCCTGCTTGATCAGGATAGACCCCAGCCTTCATCCCCGCCAGCCACGCCGCCCCCAGCGCCGTTGTTTCCAAGACTTTCGGTCTGTCCACCGGCGCGCCGATAATGTCGGAGAGGAACTGCATCGACCAGTCAGACGCGCTCATTCCCCCGTCAACCCGCAAAACGCCATCCATATCAGATGTTTGCCAGTCGCTTTTCATCGCCTCCAGTAGGTCGCGAGTTTGAAAACCGACGCTTTCCAATGCCGCACGCGCAAACTCTGCCGGGCCAGAACTACGCGTCAGACCGTAGATCGCACCGCGCGCCTCCGCGTCCCAATACGGCGCGCCGAGACCGGTGAATGCGGGCACCATGTACAGCTCTTGTCCCTGATCGGCGGTTTCGGCCAAGGGTTGCGTTTCCTTGGCCTCGCGAATGATCTTCAGCCCGTCACGCAACCATTGCACGACAGCCCCGGCAATGAAGATGGAGCCCTCCAACGCGTAAGTCGGCTTGCCGTCAAACTGATAGGCGATTGTACCGAGCAGTCGTTTTTGACTTTCGACCAGCGTATCGCCGGTGTTCAGAAGCGCGAAACAGCCGGTTCCATAGGTCGATTTCAGCATGCCGGGTTCGAAACAGGCCTGACCGATAGTGGCCGCCTGCTGATCGCCCGCGACTCCCAGAATGGGAAGTTCCTTACCAAAGAGATCGGCGCGGGTGGTTCCGAAATCAGCCGCACAATCGCGCACCTCTGGCAGCATGGACGCTGGAATGCCGAAGCGTTTGCAAATTGTCGTGCTCCATCGCCCCTTGCGGATGTCATAAAGCATCGTGCGGGCGGCGTTGGTGGCGTCAGTGGCGTGGACCTTGCCGCCGGTCAGCTTCCAGATCAGGTAGCAGTCGACCGTGCCGAAAAGCAGATCACCGGCTTCGGCACGCGCTTGCGCGCCTTCGACCTTGTTCAGGATGTGATGCACCTTGGTGCCGGAAAAATACGGATCGGCCAGCAGGCCGGTGCGATATGTGATCTCGCGCTCGAACCCTTCGTTGCGCAGTTCTTCGCAGAATGGCGCGGTCCGCCGGTCCTGCCAGACGATCGCATTATGGATCGGTTCACCGGTTTTTTTGTCCCAGATCAGCGTGGTTTCGCGTTGATTGGTGATGCCAATGGCGGCCACATCGGCAGCGGTGATCCCCGCCTTTTCGATAGCACCCCGGCAGGTCGACGCGACTGATGACCAGATATCGGATGGATCGTGTTCGACCCAGCCTGATTGCGGGAAATGCTGGGTGAATTCCTCTTGCGCGGTCGCCTTAACCCGCATCTTGGCGTCAAAGATGATCGCCCGGCTGGATGTGGTCCCTTGGTCGATGGCCAGAATAAATGTCATGTGATCCCCCCGTCTTTTTCGTTTTGTTTCAAGCCGCCATAAAGGCGTCAAGGGCCGCGATCTGATCCGGTGTCAGCCGCAGACCCAGCTTGGAGCGGCGCCAGACCACGTCTTCGGCCGTTTGGGCGTATTCCTTGGCCATCAGCCATTTGACCTCGGCCGCGGTCAGCGTGGCCCCAAAATCCTGTCCCAGATCGGCAGGGGTGCTTGCGTCGCCCATGATTTGCTTGGCTTCGGTACCGTAACCCTTGATCAGGCGCAGCGCCCAGACAGGGGTCAGAAACGGATAAGCCGCCTGCAAATCGCTGACAAGTTGATCGCGATCCGCGACCCTGAAATCGCCTCCCGGCAGTGGCGCATCAGCGGTCCACGGATGTGTGCCCCCAACCAATGGTGTCAATTTCTTCAACGCATTCTCGGCCAGCTTTCGGTAGGTAGTGATCTTTCCACCAAATATATTCAGCAGCGGTGGGCCATTTTCATCCAATGACAACACATAATCGCGTGTGGCGGCGGTGGCTGATTTTGCCCCGTCATCATAAAGCGGGCGCACACCGGAATAGGTCCAGACCACGTCATCCCGTGTGACAGGTTTTTCGAAATACTGCGAAGCAAACGCGCAGAGGTAGTCCTGTTCTTCATCGGTCGCATATGGTTTTTCAGACAAGTTTTCATGTTCGGCATCGGTCGTGCCAATCAGCGTGAAATCCGTCTCGTAAGGAATGGCAAAGATGATGCGCCCATCCTCGCCCTGAAAGAAATAGCTTTTGTCATGATCAAACAGCCGCTTGGTCACGATATGGCTGCCGCGCACCAACCGCACGCCTTCCGATGTGTTCTGGCGGGCCACTTGGCGCACGATATTTTCGACCCAAGGCCCGCCTGCATTGACCAGCGCGCGGGCAGTATGGCTCGTTTGCACGCCATCCGCCTCAGTCACGATACGCCAGTGGCCATCCACGCGGTCGGCGCTGATCACCTTTGTGCGCACCATGATGTCGGCGCCACGCTCTTCGGCATCGCGGGCATTCAGCACGACCAAGCGCGCATCCTCAATCCAGCAGTCTGAATATTCATAAGCCTGCTTGAACTTGCCTTTCAGCGGTGCACCAACGGGCCGTTTGGTCAGATCGACGACCCGGGTGCCGGGCAGAATCTGCCGCCCACCCAGATTGTCATACATGAACAAACCAAGGCGGATCAGCCAGGCAGGACGGCGGCCCTTCATCCATGGCATCACGAATGTCAGCAGTTTTGAGGTGGGCGTATCCCCTTCAAACCGCATGTCCTTGTGATAAGGCAGCACAAAGCGCATCGGCCAACTGATATGGGGCATGTTTTTCAACAGCACCTCGCGTTCGATCAGGGCCTTGCGCACAAGGCCAAATTCGAAAAACTCCAGATAGCGCAGCCCGCCATGGAACAGCTTGGTCGAGGCAGAGGAGGTGGCAGATCCCAGATCGTTCATCTCGGCCAAACCAACCTTCAGCCCGCGGCCCGCAGCGTCACGCGCGATGCCGCAGCCATTGATGCCGCCGCCGATGATGAACAGGTCGAAATCCGGTTTCATAATATGCCCCATTGTGGATTATCGCCGTCTTAGAAGCGGCAGTCGGGGCATGCAAGTGATCCGGGCAGCAGTGTTCGCATGCGAGTTAACGAACCCCATACGAATGCCCAAGAATACAACATTTTTATAAGATTATCTTGTCTTGTGTTCGCTATTGCCGCAAACCGAACGCATGGATACCGAAAATCGCCACACCCTGATCCGCAGCCGCGCCCAAAGTGACGGCAAGGTCATGACAACCCCGCTGGCCATTGAAATTGGCGTGGCCGTCCAGACCATCCGCCGTGATCTGCGCCAGCTTTGTGCAGCAGGCGTGTTGGAGCGGACCCATGGGGGCGCTGTCCTGCCGTCTGGCGTCAGCAATATCGGCTACGGCGACAGGCGCGCGCTGAATCGCGACGTGAAAATCCGGATCGCCCGGCGGGTGGCACAACTGATCCCCGACAATGCATCACTGTTCCTGAATATCGGGACAACGACCGAAGCTGTGACCCACGCCCTGCACGCACATCACAATCTGATGGTCGTCACCAACAACCTGAACGTTGCAAATATATTAGCAGGCAATGACAGCTGCGATGTGGTTGTCGCGGGGGGTACTTTGCGCCGATCTGATGGCGGGCTGGTGGGCGATCTGGCCGCCCTTGCGATTGATCGGTTCAAGGTGGACTTCGCCGTGATTGGGGCATCGGCCATCGACCTTAGCGGTGATCTGCTGGATTTTGACCCCGAAGAGGTGCGTGTAAGCCAACAGGTCATCCGCGCCGCCCGATCAACGATCCTTGTGGCCGATAGCACCAAGTTCACGCGCAAGGCGCCGGTGAAGATCGCGTCGCTAGCGCAAGTGGATCATTTCGTGAGCGACCGGATACCGTCAGAGGCCCTGATCAATCAATGTGTGGATTGGGGCACGCTGCTGCATCTGGTTTGATCGCCCAGCCGGCCGACTGATTGGAAACAGAAAGCGCCGGCAAAACAAAGAACTTGCTTCACCGACGAGCCTACGAATGCTGCTTTCAATGCGCCGATATAAATCTTCGGTCGTGCACTACACAGCTTTTTCGAACATATAGAAATCCGCAAAGGACGTGTTTTCTTGATCATTTTTATCATAGGGATAACGATTTGGGATATGCTCAGCCAACGCAAAGGTAGGTCTGTTGCTTGTCACCCAATCGATAAACTTTCTATGCCGCACATGCTGAGCGGTGTTTTGATCATCCTTGTTGGAGCTATAGATAATCACGAAACGTTCCGCGGCATCGAATAATGACGTCATATAGGTTTCGAATACTTCATCTTCGACAAGGTGAAATATAACATCAAGCGATAAGGCCAAATCAGCGCGACGACCGTCATAATCCGCAACGGTCATAAATGCCTTTGTCTGATCCTCTGCGAACCGCATTTCACAGGCCTTTACAGCACTCTGCGAAATATCAACGCCGGTATAGGCAGGATATGTCGCCAGTGAAAGCTGGTTACCATCGCCTGGCCCGAATTCGATCACGCTTTTGACCTTGCGCTTTGCAACAAAGCTGTCGAGCACTTCAGCCTTGAATTCCGCTAGGCGCCCGTAACTGCCGGTGCCGGAGTTTCCACCAGTTTGGTACCGTTCTTCCCAATAGCTGGCCGAATTCGTAAACTTCAGTTTTGTTCTTCGGCCAATAATCTTGCGTCGGACACCCTTTAGGTTACTTAAGGTCTTTCTCAAATCGACAATGTCCTGTTTGGCAGCTTCCCATCTTTATTTGGCGTAGGTTGCGAACCTTTGAAAGTCAATCAGCGCTCGTGCTGATGAGCGGCTTTGCCGCAATGCATTTGTGATGCGTCAGACACTAAAATTTGGTCAAACGCCCTTAAACCCGGTCGCCACGACAAACTTTTCCGAGCTATCAGACCGCGACGCTGGCGGTTTCACATTCGCCACCTTGGTAAAGCGTGATTTCAGCAGCTTTTGCAATTCACCCTCTGCCCCGCCAGCCAGCACCTTGGCGACGAAAGTGCCGCCTTCGGTCAGCACGTCAAAGGCGAAATAGGCGGCCGCCTCGCACAATGCGATGATCCGCAAGTGATCGGTTTGCTTGTGCCCACAGGCAGAGGCCGCCATATCGGACATCACGACATCTGCAGACCCATCCAGCCATTCCTTGACCTTCAGATCGGCATCATCTTCCATAAAATCGAGCTGATGGATTTCCGCACCGGCAATCGGTTCGATCTCTTGCAGATCAATCCCCAGCACATAGCCCTGCGCTTTGCTTTTGCGATCGCCTAGCGTGTTCGCGCGTTTGACGGCCACCTGCAGCCAGCCCCCCGGCGCACAGCCAAGATCGACAATCCGGGCGCCCGGCACGAGGAACCGATATTTATCATCCAGTTCCAATATCTTATAGGCCGCCCTGCCCCGATACCCATCCGCCTTGGCGCGCTTGACATAAGGGTCGTTCAGCTGTCGCTGCAACCAATTGGTTGAGCTGAGCTTGCGGCCGCGCGCAGTCTTGACCTTGACGGTCAGATCACGCTGTCCACGTCCGGATGTGTTTTTGGGTTTCTTGGCCATGGCCCTGCCTATCCACTAAAACGGCGTGTCTTCCAAGACCCCATCCGCCGACATCTGCGCATAAAGCAACCCTTCCCGCAGACCACGGTCAGCAACAGACAACCGATCCGTTGGCCACAGACGCATCAATGCCTGCAAAATCGCAGAACCCGACATGATCAGCGCCTGCCGGTCCTTGCCGATACGCGGGTCAGCGCGCCGGCCCGCAGGCCCCAGCGACAGGTAATCACGGATCACCGTGTCGATCTGATCAGAGGTCATGCGCAACCCGTCCACCTTCGTGCGGTCATAGCGTTTGAGGCCCAGATAACTGGCCGCAACCGTGGTCACGGTTCCGCTGGTGCCGATAATCTGGAACCCTTCACGCGCTTGGGCCGCGGCATAAGGTGAAAACTCTTCAAGATTTTCCTCAAAAAACCAGCTCATCAAGGCAAAGCGCGCGGCATCGTCATCGACATCGGAAAACTGATCGCGCAGCGTGGCCACGCCAAGCGGTACGGAAATCCAGTCCACCACCTTGGCCGCCGCAAACGGCCCCGGGTCGGATTTGAACCCCGCATGCAGGCGCATGATGGCTCGCGGGCGTTCGCGTTTAGGTACCTTGGTCAGGTCGATCCAGACCAGTTCAGTCGACCCGCCGCCAATATCAACCACCAGCAATTGTTCGGTATTCACGCTGACCAAGGGTGCGCAAGAGATGACGGCAAGCCGCGCCTCTTCCTCTGGCTTGATAATCTCCAGATCCAGCCCCGTCTCGCGCTTGACTTGGGCGACGAAATTATCACCGTTCAGCGCGCGCCGACACGCCTCGGTCGCGACAAGACGCATCCGTTTTACGCCGTGGCGCTTCAACTTTTCACGGCAAATCCGCATGGCCGAAATTGTGCGGTTCATCGACGAACGCGACAACCTGCCCGTGCTTTCAAGGCCGTGGCCCAGCTGCACGGATTTGGAAAAACTGTCGACCACGTGAAATTGGCTGCCCTTGGGTTGGGCAATCAACATACGACAGCTATTTGTACCTAAATCCAATGCCGCATAAAGCGACGCCGGATCAGGCGGAGTTGGCGCGGGGGTTTCGACCGCTTTCGGGAACGCGCCCGCACCTCTGGGACGCTTGGGCGCCATATCTACGCCCTCCATTTCGAGTTATCCCCAAGCTAGGGTGCGTTGGCGCTTCGTGCAAGTCTTGTGATCGGCTTCGTGAATGTGTCGCATCTTGGATATGAGGATTATGATCCCCACCTGCACTGGTATGGCTGGCTGCACCGCGTTACCCCAATGCAGTCGCTACACGCATCCACGATGTCGAAAACCGGCATTGATGCAGGAAAACGGATGTTAAACCGGGACAAGAAGATAAGAGGAATCAGATGCCTGACGTCACCATCGTATTTTGGCGCGACATCCCCGCGCAGGTTATTGTGGGCCGTGGGCGGCGTGGCACCAAGCTGCCCCTGCCAGAACGGTTTGAGCAAGCGATTGACCGGGCTGCGATGAAATCGGGCGCCGCTGAATCCGATGATTATATGGCGGGCTTCCGCAAGGCCGATCCGTATCCGACTGATGGCACCGACAAGGATGCCGCGGCTGCAGCGGCTGCAAAGATTGACGCCGAATATGATCAGGACCGCATCAAGACACTTATCGCCAACGACGGTTGGGCTTGAAAAACCCGACCCGCATCCCCCCTCACCTCAAGGAGGTCGTCATGTCCCTGCTCCCCTTCCTCAAGCGTAAAGAAACCGACGACATCGGCGTAAACCCGGATGTTGAGGCGCTGCTGCAGGACTACTCGATTGAGGTCATGCCGCGCACTGCCGAAAAGGTTGAAGATTTCCGCGAATTACTGCCTGCGGGCACACGCGTCTACATCGCGCATATCGAAGGCACCCCGATTGAGGATATGGTGACCACGGCCAAGCGGCTGGCTGCGGATGGCTATCGGGTGATGCCGCATTTCCCTGCGCGGATTATCAAGGATCAAGCGACACTTGCTGAGTGGATTGCACAGTACCGAGGCGAGGCTGGCGTTGATCAAGCCTTACTGCTGGCTGGGGGTGTTGCGAACCGGCATGGCGACTTCGAAAGCTCTATGCAGTTAATGGAAACAGGATTGTTTGGGGATTTCAAACGACTGCATGTCGCCGGCCACCCCGAAGGCAACCGCGATATCGATACCGATGGCACCGACAAAAACGTCATGGACGCGCTGCGCTGGAAACAGACATTCAGCGAAACGACCGATGCCGACATGGCGCTGGCCACACAATTCGCCTTTGATGCCAAACCGATCATCGCGTGGGCGGACAGCCTGCGCGACGCAGGTATCACCATCCCGATCCATATCGGCATCGCCGGCCCGGCCAAGCTGCAAACCCTGATCAAATTCGCCATTGCCTGTGGCGTCGGCCCATCTTTGAAGGTTTTGCAAAAGCGGGCGATGGATGTCACCAAGCTGCTACTGCCCTATACGCCCACCGAGGTGCTGACAGAGCTTGCCGCGCACAAAGCCGCAAACCCCGATTTCAACATCGAACGGGTCCATTTCTTTCCGCTTGGCGGCATCAAGACCAACGCCAACTGGGCCATCGCCAATGGCGGCAGCGCTGCCGTTCCCGCTTCTCAATCTTAAGGACTTTTCATGACACGTACGATCGTCGAATCCAAAACCAAGACGGCCATCATCGGGTTCGACGAGCCCTTTTGCGTGATCGGAGAGCGAATCAACCCCACCGGTCGCAAGGTGCTGGCCGAGGAACTGGAACGCGGCGATTTCAGCCGGGTAGAGGCGGATGCGATTGCGCAGGCCGCCGCCGGGGCCAACGTCCTGGATGTGAACTCGGGGGCCGTCTTTTCCAACAAGATGGCCGAAGACCCGCGCTATGCCGACAACAACTTTGTCGAACCTCCGCTCATGACCGAATTGGTCAAGCGGGTGCAGGCAGTCGTTGATATCCCGCTTTGTATCGACAGTTCTGTCCCGGGCGCGTTGGAAAACGGACTGGCTGCAGCTGAAGGCCGCCCGTTGCTAAACTCTGTCACGGGGGAAGAGGAACGGCTGGAACTGGTCCTGCCGCTTGTCAAGAAATACAACGTGCCAGTCGTGGCAATCTCGAATGACGACACCGGGATCAGCGAAGACCCGGATGTCCGCTTCGCCGTGGCCAAAAAGATCGTGGAACGCGCCGCTGATTTCGGCATCCCCGCCCATGACATCGTGGTCGATCCGCTGGTTATGCCAATCGGTGCGATGGCCACGGCGGGCTTGCAAGTCTTTACCCTTGTCCGGCGTTTGCGCGACGAATTGGGCGTGAATACGACCTGTGGCGCGTCCAATATCAGCTTTGGCCTGCCCAATCGGCACGGGATCAACAATGCCTTCCTGCCCATGGCAATGACCGCTGGCATGACATCCGCCATCATGAACCCCATCGCGTTGCCCGTTGGACCCAAGAAGATCGCCGAGAAGAAAGCAGAAATTGCGGCAGCGGGGATCATCCTGCCCGAGGGGATGGATGATGAGACCTTTGTCACGCTCTTTGGGCTTGGCTCAACCAAGGCGAAAGCAGGCAAAGAAATGGAGGCCATTCGCGCGGCCAATTTCCTGACCGATAACGACCCGTCAGGGGGGCAATGGATCAGCTTTAACCGCGCGCCGGTCAAAGAGGGAGAAGGGCGCGCGCGCACTGGTCGCCGTCGTCGCGCCTAGACACCAGATTTTTGAAAAAAAATCTGGACAAATATCTTCGAAGAAATTTGCTACTGCCGCGCCCGCTGGATCAATCCACGCAGCGTGGCGCCCAAGAGCGCGGTATCACCACCCACCCCCAAAAAGGTGACGCCTTTCGCAGCGTATTCTGCAAAGCGGGTGTCATCAAAGGTAATGATCCCCGCGATCTTGCCCGCCGCCACGGTCCGCTTGATCAGATGATCAATCGCAGCCTCGACATCGGGGTGGTCCGGCTGGCCGGGATAGCCCATATCCGCTGACAAGTCCGCCGGGCCAACGAACACGCCGTCGACACCTTCGGTCGCGGCAATCGCGTCGATATTGTCGACCGCTTTCGCACTTTCGGCCTGCACCAAAAGACAGACCTCAGCATTCGCCGCATGCGGATAATCCGCAATCGCCCCATAACGCGAGGCGCGCGCAAGAACGGCCCCCATCCCCCTGATCCCGTCCGGCGGGTAACGCATTGCGCGCGCCATCTCATCCGCCTTTTCCTCATCATCGACCATTGGCACCAGCACTGTCTGGCATCCCAGATCAAGCACCTGCTTGACCATCCACACCTCTGCGCTGGCGATGCGCACCACGGCTTGGGTGCCCGCAGCCTCAAGCGCTTGCAGTTGTGGCAATATGTCGGGGATCATGTTGGGACCGTGTTCGCCATCAATCAGGCACCAGTCAAAGCCGACGCCACCCGCGATCTCAGCCAGAACCGGGGACCCCGATGCAAGCCAAAGACCATACTGCACCTGCCCGGCCATGAGCGCTTTTTTCAACGTGTTTTCAGGCAGTTTCATAAGGGCTCCTCCCAAAAAGAAATCGCGCCGATGCCATCACATCAGCGCGATCCCGACAAGTCTGGATCATTTAGCGATAATAGAGCGACTGCCCGTTGTGAAAGACCTGCACCTTGTCAGCGCTCGCCGACATGCGTACGGATTTACCGCGCAGATCGGCATGAATGCCGGGCAGCTTGCCGACAACTGCGTCGTTGTCGCCCACTTTATCAAAATAAAGAAGCGTCACCTCACCTAAGGCCTCGGTGATATTCACCTTTCCTTCAAATGCATAATCGTCGCCTTTGCTTTCAATCATGTCCTCTGGGCGGATGCCGACATTGACCTTCAACCCCTTGTCAGAGTCTTGGGTTGGCACCGCAGATTTCACCATACCACCGCCATCAAGTTTCACTGTCGTCTCTGTGCCTGTCTCCACGATCTCGCCAGAGAGCAGATTCATCGAGGGCGAGCCGATGAACTGGGCCACAAACTCATTCTCTGGCCGTTCATAAAGCTGCAAAGGTGAACCGACCTGCGCAATCCCCTTATTCGCCAAGACCACAATACGCGACGCCAATGTCATCGCCTCGACCTGATCATGTGTCACATAGATCATCGTGCTTTCCGGCATCGACTCCTTGAGCTGTGCAATCTCAATCCGGGTCGCCACGCGCAGGGCGGCGTCAAGGTTTGAGAGCGGTTCATCAAACAAATACACTTTCGGATCCCGCACAATCGACCGGCCAATGGCGACCCGCTGACGCTGGCCACCTGACAGGGCCTTGGGCAGACGATCCAAATATTCGTCCAACTGCAATATCTTGGCCGCTTTACCCACGGCAGCATCGATTTCTTCAGGCGATTTCTTGGCCAGTTTCAGCGCAAACGACATGTTATCGCGCACCGTCATATGCGGATAAAGTGCGTAGGACTGGAACACCATGGCGATGCCGCGCTGTGCGGGTGGCACGTCGTTGACCAATTGCCCATCAATTTCCAGCGTCCCGCCGGTGATCTTCTCCAACCCCGCGATCATCCGCAACAGCGTGGACTTGCCGCAACCCGAGGGCCCGACAAAGACAATCAGCTCACCCTGCTTGATGTCGAGGTTGATGTTCTTGAGCACATCCACGGTGCCGCCATAGGTCTTGGCAACATCCACCAGTTTCAGATCAGCCATGTCTCACTCCCCTTCATATTCTCATCGTTTAAGCGCGAGGCAAACCTGCCAAGGCCCAAGATGCAATCGTCCATCCGCAGATACATGCGCACTGCCCAATTCGGCACCAATCGGTGTCCATTCTCCTCCGGGCAGGTCAAAATCGGATGGTGTTTCGCTGACGTTAAATGCGCAGAAAATCGTCTGATCACCCGATGTCCGGGTGAAATACACAACGTCGCCCTTGGCGCGCAATCCATCATGATCGCCAACACTCAGCGCTGGATGCGTATGACGGAACGCGATCGCCTTGCGATAATGGTGCAACAACGCGCCCGGCTCATCCTCTTGGGTTGCGACGGACATATGCAGATGATCAGATGCCACCGGTAGCCATGGTTTCGCGGCCGAAAATCCACCATTCTGGTTACTCGGCTCCCAAACCATCGGTGTTCGACAGCCATCACGGCCCTTGAACTCTGGCCAGAACTCGATGCCGTAGGGGTCTTGCAGATCCTCGAACGCAACATCGGCCTCCGGCAGACCCAGCTCCTCGCCCTGATACAGGCAGACCGATCCGCGCAAGCACATGATCAGCGTGGCAAACATGCGTTGGGCAGCCGGTGGCAGGTTCCAGCGGGATGCATGGCGCATGACATCATGATTGGAAAACGCCCAACACGCCCAGCCATCGGCGGCAACCTCGTCCACCCGGTTCATCACATGCACAATCCGGTCCGCCGTTGGCTGATCCTTTGCCAGAAACTCAAAGGCATAGCACATCTGCATCAGGTCATCGCCAGCGGTATACTGGCCCATGATCTCCAGCCCCAACTGGGCATCGCCCACCTCGCCCACGGCGGCAGCACCGTAAGGTTCCATCACCTCGCGCAACCGCGCCAGAAACTTCAAGTTATCCGGGTGATTCTTGTCGTAAAGGTGTTCTTGATGGTTATAGGGGTTCACCGACGGCGCAATGTTGGCATTACGCTTTTCAGGCGGCAAAGCCGGGTTATCGCGCAGCTCCGCATCATGCATGTAGAAATTGATGGTATCCAGCCGGAACCCGTCACAGCCGCGGTTCAGCCAGAACCGTGCCACATCCAGAAGCGCCTCTTGCACGGCTGGTTCGTGAAAGTTCAGATCGGGCTGCGAGACAAGGAAATTATGCAGATAATACTGCTCGCGCCGCGCATCCCACTGCCAACCAGAACCGCCAAAAATCGACAACCAGTTGTTGGGCGGGGTGCCGTCCGGCTTGGGGTCAGCCCAGACATACCAATTGGCTTTGTCATTGGTACGATTTGCCCGGCTTTCACCAAACCATGGATGCGCGTCACTGGTATGGCTCAACACCAGATCGATCATGACCCGGATGCCCAGCCTGTGCGCCGTTTCCACCACCGCATCAAAATCAGCCAATGAACCAAACATCGGATCAACGTCGCAATAGTCACTGACGTCGTATCCGAAATCTTTCATAGGCGACATGAAGAACGGCGATATCCAGATCGCATCAACCCCCAGCGAGGCGATGTAAGGCAGCCGCTGGACAATGCCCAGCAAGTCTCCCACTCCATCACCATTGCTGTCCTGATAGCTGCGCGGATAGATCTGATAGATCACCGCGCCACGCCACCAATCTTTATCAAGCGCAATATCGCGCTGGGGCATCGCAGCCACGTTCATCAATGCTTTTCCTTTATTTTACGGAGCCGGCCAACAGACCGCGCACCAGATATTTCTGCATTGCAAAGAAGACGACCAAAGGCACCGCGATGGAAACAAAGGCCGCCGTGGCCAGAATTTCCCAGTTGCCACCCCGCGTGCCCAAAAGCTCCACGATCTGGTTGGTCATCACGGTCGTTTCACCGGTCGCATCGATCAGGAACACCTTTGCCACCAGCAGGTCATTCCACGTCCACAGGAACTGGAAGATCGCAAATGACGCGAGTGCCGGGAAAGACAGCGGCAGGATGATCTTGGTGAATATCTGGAAATCCGTGGCCCCGTCCACCTTGGCGTTTTCGATGATGTCACGCGGCAAACCCACCATGTAGTTGCGCAATAGGTAGATCGCGAGCGGTAACCCGAACCCCGTATGGGCCATCCAGGTCCCTAAATACCCCTTGCCGATGCCGATATCCAAATGCAGCTTAAGTAACGGGATCAGCGCCAATTGCAGTGGCACAACCAACAGGCCAACCACCATGGCGATCAGAATGGCACGCCCCGGAAAATCCATCCAGGCCAACGCATAGGCCGCAAAGGCCGCGATCACGATGGGAATGATCGTTGCCGGGATGGTCACGGTCAGCGTGTTGAAGAACGCCTTGGCCATACTGTCGGTCGCATTATCGCTCAGCAGAACCTGTTGATAGTTTTCCAATGTGAAGTCAGGCGGCGTCTCAGCCGTGACAAAGGCGCGCTGCCCCCGTCCAGAAAGCTCTGTCGGACTGGTCCAGACATAATCACCGTTTGCCTGTACCGTGATCGTTTCACCGTCATTCAACTCAGCCGTGTCGCCGGGCGTATAGATGTCAATCGCGCGGGACGATGTGCCCCAAACGCTGATATCCGCGTCCCCTGCCTCACCAAAGAGGTTGCCAGAGACTGTATAGACCCCATCAATCAACTGCTGTGCGCCATCATCATCCGGATCAGCCGTTCGCAGTGTCAGGTTTTGTTCGGTCGGGAACAGCGATTGCCACCAACCGGAACTTGAAATCTGGTCCGACGTCCGGAAGGACGACACCAACAGACCGACCGTAGGGAATAGCCACAAGGCCACCAAAAGCACGACCGAGATTTGCACCGCCCAGCCAAGGCTCGACTTGCTGCCAGCAATATTATCCATCAGCGCATCTCCTTACGGGCGTTGTAGACGTTCCAGACAAGGATCGGGCTGACCAGCAACATGATGATCATCGCACTGGCCGACCCCACGCCCCAGTCGTTGGCACGGAACAGCTTGTCGAACATGTAATTCGCTAGCACCTGCGTTTCCCACTGACCGTTGGTCATGGCGAAAACGATGTCGAAGACCTTGAGAACCACCAGCGTGATGGTCGTCCAGACCACCACGATCGTACCCGCAATCTGTGGCATCTTGATCTTGAAGAAGACCTGAAATGGGTTGGCGCCATCGACAATGGCCGCTTCGACCGTTTCCTCCGGAATCCCGCGCAAGGCGGCTGACAGGATCACCATCGCAAAACCGGTCTGGATCCAGATCAACACGATCATCAGGAAAAACGAATTCCAGAACGGAATCGTCAGCCATGTCTGCGCCTCACCATACGGGAAGGACGCGGTAAGAAGGCTCAGGATCGAGCGGAATGAAAGGAAAATCAGATAGGCACCACCCAGCCCGATCAAAACACGCAGAGGCAAGGTCCAAGCATTGTAACGCTCTCCCTGCGATTTGATGAGCGGCTTGAGGAACAGCCAAGCCGTATAGGCCACTAGGGCAGCAAAACACAGCAGGGTCGCAATCGGCACCAGCCGCAGGATCAAAAACGACCCAATGCCGCCATCAAACTGTAACCAAACCGCATTCAGCACGCCGATCTGGTTCTGGTCTACAGGACGAGTGTCATAGATCAGCTTAAAGATAACAGCCGCACCCACGAATGAAATCGCCATCGGCATAAAGATCAGGGATTTGGCGAAGCTACCCCATTTGATCCGGTCGGTCAGTTGGGCCGCCAGCAAACCAAACGCCGTAGACGCGGCAGGCACCACAATCAACCAAAGCATGTTGTTGCGCATCGCTTCCCAGAACTTGGTCTCACCGAACATCTGGCTGTAATTGGCAAGACCGACAAAGACATTGACCTGCTCGCCATCAATCACCTGACGTTCTGACACCGAATACCAAAGCGTCGCAATGACCGGATAGGCCAGATACATGCCGAGGGCCAGAATTGCGGGAAAAAGGAAAAGCCAGGGGCGGACCATATTGGCGCGATTTATGTTCCGACCCGCATCTGTTCCTTTGGCAGGAAAGATGAATTTGTCGAGAACAAGGTTGGAAAAGTAAAAATACCCCACACAACCGCCAACACCAATCACGATGGTCACAAGACCAAGTAACGCTGGATGCATAGTCCCCTCCCTAAGGCTATGTAATTATTGGGAGACAGCCCGGTGGCCGGGCTGCCCCAAACGTATCAGCCGATTGGCTTACTTGAGCGAATCCCAGGATGCCTGGATTTCGGCCGCGACGGCGCTTGCGTCCTTGCCACCAGCATAGTCAACCATGCCTGTCCAGAACGAACCTGCACCCACACCGCCTGGCATCAGGTCAGATGCGTCAAAGCGGAATGTGGTCGCACCCAGCAGGATGTCATTCATCTTGCCAAGGGTCGGATCGCTAAAGGCCCCGCTGTCCACACCTTTATGTGGTGTCAGGAAACCACCAAGACCCATCCAGATCTCATGTGCTTCTGGCGTCTGCAGGAATGCCATCAACTCGTGGGCTGCTTCATTCTCATTTGTGATGGCCCAAAGCGTGCCAGCACCCAGAACCGGGGAACCCAGATCCTTCTCCGCGTAAGCCGGGAAGTAGAAGAAATCGACATCCTCGCCCACTTCGGTCCCTTCAGGGAAGAAAGCCGGAATGAATGATGCCTGACGGTGCATGTAGCACTGCGGTGGTGAGGCGAACATGCCCTTGGGGCTATCGCGGAAGTCAGTTGTGGCAACCGCACCGGCACCACCAGCCACATAGGCATCATTGCGGGCGAATGCGCCGAACTCTTCGATCGCTGCGACAACTTCAGGTGCGTCGAACGGAAGTTCATTGCTGACCCAAGCGTCATAGACAGATGGTTCCTGCGTGCGCAGCATCATGTCCTCGACCCAGTCGGTCGCAGGCCAACCTGTCGCACCACCCGAACCCAGACCGATACACCATGGTGTGCCACCATCAGCAACAATCTGATCAGTCAGCGCCTTCAGGTCTTCCATCGTTTCAGGCACGTCATAGCCTGCATCTTCAAAATTCTCCGGGCTAAACCAGACCAGCGATTTCACATCGACTTTGTAGAAAAATCCGAACAACTGATCATTACCACTGGCATCGGCATAGGTTCCCAGATCGACCCAGGACTGACCCGCAGCATAGTTTTCAACCAGCCACTCCGCTGTACCATCACGCAATGGGGTCAGGAAACCACGGCCAGCCATATCCGATGCCAGACCGGGCTGTGGAAATACTGATACGTTCGGGGCGGATCCCGCCTCCGCGTCAATGACGATCTGCTGCTCGAAGCTGTCAGAGCCCGTGTAGCGCACGTCATGGCCAGAGGCTTCGGCAAATGCGCCCAACACCTTTTCAACATTTTCTTGGTCAGGGCCAAGCCAGGGGCCAAAAACCGTAATTTGTTCCGCCTGCGCTGTACCCGCAGTCAGGGCAACCGCTGCCACACCGGCATACAGTTTCATTTTCATTGATCATCCTCCCAATCGCGCAAATTGCGCGCCACTTAGTTACACTTAACGTGCGTTCATTTCCATCTTGCGCGTCGGAATCACAAGCCCCCAAAGCGCTTTGGATAGGTGCACACTTGATGAAGTTGACCTAGCTGTCAACAGAACACTGCAAACTCAGAAAACACTTGGAATTTCGAAAACTGGTCGCTACTGAAACGATTACGTGGTCAGTCTAGCGCAACACAATGCGCCTGTCTGCCCCCAATACTGCACTCACTTTGGACCGCTCTGAAACAGTCATGAACCTCAAAGAACTCTCGCAAAATCTGGGACTTAGCCAAACAACGGTCAGCCGCGCGCTGAACGGCTATCCAGAGGTCAGCGCAAGGACACGCCAGCGTGTTGAACAGGCCGCGAAAAAGTTCAACTACCGGCCCAGCACGCGCGCGAAGGGATTGGCGACCGGTCAGGCGCTGGCAATTGGCCATGTGATTCCGCTCTCGACCAAGCATGAGATGGTGAATCCGATTTTTGGGGATTTCATCGCTGGCGCTGGCGAAACCTACGCCCGCGAAGGATACGAGATGATGCTGTCAATCGTCGATGACAAGGACCAAGAGCAGATCTATCGTAATCTCAAATCCCGCCAATCGGTTGATGGCGTCGTGGTCCATGCGCCGCGCATGAACGACACGCGCATCCCGCTGCTGCAAGCGCTTGGGCTGCCCTTTGCGGTTCATGGGCGGGCCAGCGGCTGCGATCTGGCCTATACGTGGCTGGATGTAAATAACCGCAGCGCCTTTGCCCGCGCTACTGATTATCTGTGCGATTTGGGCCATCGTCGTATCGCGCTGATCAACGGGCTTGAGGTGATGGATTTCGCCCACCGACGTCGCATGGGTTACGCGGCCTCACTTGCGGCCCGTGATATCGCCCTTGATCCCGCGCTCATGCGCTCGGATGAAATGACCGAAGGCTTCGGCTACCAATCCGCCCGCGAGATGTTGGGAAGCAGCGCCCCCCCGACAGCCATCGTCTGTTCGTCGATGATTTCGACCCTTGGGGTCCGTCGCGCGATTGAGGAGATGGGGCTCAAGATGGGCCGTGACGTGTCCGTTGTGACCCATGACGATGCCTTGTCTTACCTGCAAAACGGCGGCGATAAGCCGATTTTCACGGCCACCCGCTCCTCTGTGCGGCACGCCGGACGGCGGTTGGCCAAAATGCTGCTACATGCCATTGCCCATCCCGGGCAACCACCACAATCCGAACTCATGGAAGCAGAATTGATGATCGGGCGTTCCACCGGGCCTGCGCCGGGAAAGGGCTGATATGAACTTTAAAAGGACCGATTTTCCCCCAGGCTTTGTTTTTGGTGCGGCAACTGCGGCCTATCAGATCGAAGGGCATAAATTCGGCGGCGCCGGGTCCACCCATTGGGACACATTCGCTGCCACACCAGGCAATGTTATCCGGGCCGAAGATGGGGCGTTGGCCTGCGACCACTACCACCGCTATGCCGAAGATCTTGATCTGCTCAAAGATGCGGGCATGGACGCCTATAGGTTTTCCACGTCATGGGCGCGGGTCATGCCGGACGGACGCACTGTGAACGCGCAAGGCCTTGATTTTTATGACCGACTGGTCGACGCCATGCTGGAACGTGGCCTCAAACCGTTCCAAACACTGTACCACTGGGAGTTACCATCGGCACTCGCCGATATTGGCGGATGGGCCAACCGGGACACAACACAGTATTTTGGCGATTTCACCGATGTCATCACGGATCGGATCGGTGACCGTGTGCATGCGATCGCCACGATCAACGAACCTTGGTGCGTCGCCTATCTGTCGCATTTCCTGGGCCATCATGCGCCGGGCCTGCGCGATTTGCGCGCCACCGCGCGCGCGATGCATCACATCACCCTTGCCCATGGTGTGGCGATGTCACGCTTGCGTGGGAAGGGGATGAGTAATTGCGGGATCGTGTTGAATTTCGACCATACCGCAGCGGCCGATGACAGCGCCGAGGCAGCGCAGGCTGCAATCGTGCAAGACGCCATCAATAACCGCTGGTTCATCGAAGCAATCACCAAAGGCACCTACCCCGCTGAGGTGCTGGCAGGCTTTGATCCGCATATGCCCGATGGCTGGCAGGATGACATGACGCAGATCAGCCAAAAGATGGACTGGCTCGGCGTAAATTATTACACCCGCCACCGCGTGCAGGCGGACCCGGGTGCTCCCTGGCCCGCGGTCAAAGATGTACCTGGTGACTTGCCGCGCACGCAAATGGGGTGGGAGATTTACCCCGAAGGGCTGCATCATTTCCTGACCAGAATGGCACGGGATTACGTCCGGGATATGCCGATTTTTGTCACGGAAAACGGCATGGCATGGGATGACACGGTCGAAAACGGTTCAGTCTACGATCCCGAACGCACACAATTTGTTGCTGATCATGTTCTCGCCGCCAAGCAGGCAATCGCGGACGGCGCCAATGTGCAGGGCTTCTTCTACTGGTCATTGCTCGACAATTACGAATGGGCCTTTGGCTATGAAAAACGCTTTGGCATGGTCCATGTGGATTTCGACACCTTGAAGCGGACACCCAAAGCGTCTTATCACGCGCTCAAAGCTGCCATCGCGCGTTAAGGATTATTATGGGACACCCCAAAAACACTTATTCATTGGTCGCCGATATCGGCGGCACAAATACACGTGTGGCGCTTGCCGATGGGCGCAAGATCGTGGATGGCACGATCCGTCGTTACAGCAATTCAGATTTCGCAGGTCTGGAAACCGTATTGCGCCGCTACATCGCGGATGAGGGCGGCGTCGACCCTATCGGGGCCTGCGTGGCGGTTGCCGGACCCGTACGCGATGGGCGCGCGACGATGACCAATCTGGATTGGGCCATCGACCGGGATACGCTGGCGCGCGCAACGAATGCAGAAAAAGTATCTATCCTCAACGACTTACAGGCCCAAGGTCATGCGCTGGGGCATCTTGATCCGGATAAGATCAGGTGCATTCTTCCAGGGCCAGAGGTGCAACCAAACGCCGCAAAGTTGGTGATTGGCGTGGGCACCGGGTTCAACGCGGCACCGGTCTTTGACCTCGAACATGGACGCGTTGTAACCCCTTCCGAAAGCGGCCACGCGAACCTGCCGATCCGCAACGAAATGGAACTGCGGCTATGCCAATTCGTTTCGACGGCGCATGGTTTTCCAGCGGTCGAGGATGTGCTGTCGGGCCGCGGCCTCGAACGGGCGTACGCGTTTTTGGGAAATGAAGAAGGCGATCCGCGCGAAGCGGCCGCCAAGGATATCATGGCAGCCTGTGCGGATGGCAGCGACCCGCGCGCGACAGAGGCCGCACGGCTGTTCACACGTATTCTGGGCACGGTTTGCGGCAATCTGTCATTGATCCAACTGCCATTTGGCGGGGTATTTCTGGTCGGTGGTGTTGCACGGGCCTTTGCGCCGCATCTGACCGCCTTCGGCTTCGGCGAAGCCTTTCGTGACAAGGGACGTTTTGCCGGTTTCATGAGCAATTTTGCGGTTCACGTGATCGAAGATGATTATGCGGCGCTGACCGGTTCAGCGGCCCATCTGGTGGCATTGAAGACCTGATTTTTTTTCCGGGGTGGGTTAAAACCCACCTTACGTTGCAACGTCTGCTGCGCTCAGGCAGAGGCCGCCATGTCCTGCAGTTGCCCTTGCACGGTCTGGGTGAGTGCGTTTAACGAAAATGGCTTGGGCAAAAATACGGAATTTGGAATGCGCGATTGATCGTCTCCAAATGCGTCCTCGGCATAGCCTGACACAAACACAACTTTCGTATCCGGCCGCTGTTCAAGGGCCCGCCGCACCCAGGTCGGCCCATCCATACCCGGCATGATCACATCCGTGACGAAGATATCAACGTTCAGATCCGGATCTCCCAACATATCCAGAGCCGCCTCTGCGCAATCAGCCTCCAGCACGCTATAACCACGCAGGCGCAATGCGCGTGAAGCAAAGGCCCTGACGGGGGCTTCATCCTCCACCAGCAGCACCACGCCATCGGCCTTTGTACTCATCAATTCGGGGGGTGCGATACGTATCTCAAGCGGTTCGGCGACAGGCAAATCATAGCTGGGGAATAGCAATGAAAATTGGGTACCACTGTCCACTTCGCTTTCTGCGAAGATATATCCACCCGTTTGTTTGACGATACCATAAGCCGTGGACAGGCCCAGACCGGTCCCCTCGCCCGTGCGTTTGGTCGTATAGAAGGGCTCAAAAATCTTTGGCAGTTTTTCGGGCGGGATGCCGTGCCCTTCGTCAATCACTTTGACAACCACATATTCGCCCGGCGGCACAACGGCCCTGTCTTTGACCATTTGCGATTTCAGGGCAAGATTTTCAGTCACAACCTTGATCTCGCCCGCGCCCTGCATGGCGTCACGCGCATTCACCACAAGATTCATCAACACCTGTTCCAGCTGCCGCTTGTCCGCCTTGATCTGGGCCAATGCCGGATCATGGTGCAACGACAGGGTCACCTTTTCGCCGACCAGCCGGTTGAGCAAATGGGTCAGATCCGACAGCGTATCGCGCAAATCAATGATTTCAGGTTGCAGGTTTTGTTTACGCGAAAACGCCAGCAGCTGTCCAACCAGGCTGGCGGCGCGGTTCGCATTCTGGTGGATCTGGATCAGGTCACCATAATTCTGGTCACCCTCGTCATGACGCAAAAGCAGCAAGTCACAATGGCCTGAAATCGCGGTTAGCAGATTGTTAAAATCATGCGCAACACCGCCGGCCAATTGGCCGATTGCCTGCATTTTCTGGCTTTGAACGAACTGCGCCTCAAGGGTTTTCAATTCTGTCACATCATTAAGCACAGCAATCAAATGGCAATCCGCCGGACTGCCAGCCGTGTTCAGCGTCACCTGCACAAACGTGTCCTGATTGTCGCCGCGCCCGCGCAAAAACTGGGAAATGTAACCACCCCGCCCCTCTGCCGCCTCGCGGAGCCAGTCGTTGATGGGGCGGCCAAGACCATCCAACAGTTCAGCCATCCGTTGGCCATCCGTATCGGTCAGCTTCAACAGTTGACGTGCCTCACGGTTGGAAGCCAGAATTTCACCGTCCGCTGCGATTTTCAGCAGCGGAACAGGCAAATCCTCGATCGCGTCCCAACCAGCACCAAACTGACGGGGGGCCTGAGTCGATTTGTCGCCGGGTAGTATCAGTATGTCGCGCGTGCCCGCCTTGCCTTCGACCTCTGCGATGATGGCGTGCATCCGCCCACTCACCGTCTGTAAAACATGCGATTGGCCAGACCGCAGCGGCAGGTCATGGAACACATCGCTCAACACCTTCGGACGTTGACCGACCAAGGCGCGAAAGGCCTCGTTGGTGGACACAACTGACCCGTTCGGCGCAGCCGTCAACATAGGCAACTTGCTTGTCTGCGCATCTGCACCGCGCGCGGCGGATTGCGCAACGTCCCCCAGATCATCCAGCCGCCAAAGCAGGCAATCGTCACCCACTACTGATACAGCCAGTCGGAAATGACCGCGACGGGTCACGATGTCTTCTTTGCTGGCACCAACGCTGGCTGCGCGGTGACTAAGGCGATGCAAAACACCCTCTGGGTTGGCCAGTATACGGCCAAAAACATGGCTTAAGCGTTGTCCGACACAATCGCCAAAACGATTGGAGGCAACCGGATTGGCATACCCGATCCGACCTTCCGCATTTGTCAAAACCGCGGTGTCGGCATCATGGGCAATCAGCTTGATCGCCGTCGCATCAAGCCGTTTTTCATGATGTCGGACCCACAATCTTTGGACAAACAGGCCAAGGGCAAACATAGTCAGAATCGCGCCACAGATCATCAGGCCGATGCGCAAGGGGGCAAGAGCGGTAAAGCCTGCGACCGCAAGGCAAACGACCGCCACAATCACAAGTGAAGACGTCAGGGATACGCGCGTTGATGTTGCATTTTTCTGCATCTCAAACGACTGATCTGTTGGCACGTCCAAACCTCGTTACTTACTCAAATCCGACATAAAACAAGAAGGATTAACCAATCCTTAAACATGCAATAGCGGATTTCGACAAACAATCATAGGTTGCTTTATTTGCGGCGCAGACAACACACGAAAAAGCCGTCACCATCGGTGCTGGGCAACAATAGGTGGCGCAGGATAATCTGCCATTCAGGATGCTGCGCGATGAAGCGTTCAATGACGCCATCATTTTCATCGCGCAGAACCGAACATGTGGCATAGGCCAGCACACCACCGGGTGCGACCAAGGGGGCCGCGGCGCGCAATACGTCGCTTTGCATCTGTCCCAGCTCGGCCAATTGTGCGGCCTTTAAGCGCCATTTGGCATCCGGCGTCCGCCGCCACGTGCCACTGCCACTGCATGGGGCATCGCAAAACACCATGTCGAACGGTGCTTCAGACTTCACCGCGCTTGTGTCCAGCAAGGTTATGTCAACTTGCGCCCGCGCAGCACGGGCTGGCAGATCCTTCATCCTTTGCGGGGCCACATCATGGGCAAAAACCGCAGCCCCATACATATCGGCAAGGGCCAGCGCCTTGCCACCTCCCCCTGCACAATAATCCAGAACACGCGCGCCGTCCGCCACGGGGACCGCACCCACTGCAAATTGCGATGACGCATCCTGCAATTCAACCAACCCATCCAGATAGGCCGCAGCCGCTTTGATCCGGCGGGGGTTTTCGGTGACGCGCAAACAACCCGCAACACGCGGATGCAAAACCGACCCAACCCCATCTGCAGCAAGGGCAGCTATGGCCTCCGCGACCGACGTACGCCGCTGGTTCACACGCAGAAAAACATCCGCGCGCGTCTGCAACACCTTGGCCGTGGCCTCTGCCTGCGCATCAAGGCTGGCCTGCCAATCGGGCCATAGCCAATCCGGCAGGTCGCAAGCGGCAGCAACAGTCAAGGCCAAGGGGCGCGACACGGCCTGCCGCTCTGCGTCGCTTAATGGCGCAGGCGCGTGACCGACACCGTCAAAAAGCGCATCCAGAGACAACCCATCACGCAATAGCAGCCGGGCCATCATCATGCGCCCATTATCATCACCCAGTGACCGACGCGCGCGCAATACGTCAAAGACATGATCCCGCACCGCCGCCCGATCCTTTGACCCGGCAAAACGGCTGGCGCGCGCCCACGCCGTCAGCGCCTGCTCAGCGGCGGCCCCGCCGATAATGTGATCCAGTATTGTCGCAGCAGCTGCAACACGCGCACCCGGCGTCATGGCATGTCCCCCATTTTCATGCAGCATCCATCAGGGGCTACGGCTGCACCACTACAGGGCGCATCGGTTTTTGATAAGCCCAGAAGGAGCCACAAGAATGCCCGAATCATCGACGAACAGAATAAAATTGTAACTTTCAAAGGGTCAATTCATGCTACGTCTTATCTTTGGTCTGCCGCCGGTTGTATATTTTGTTCTTGCCGCTCTTGTTGTGGGGGCGGGTTACTATGTTGAAACCGTCCGCAAGGAAGACCAGGCCGAAAGGGCACAAGCGCTGCAGGGCGAAATGCCGAAGGTCACCAATCTGGGTGAATTCACGCCCTCCGATGCTGATCTCGCCCGCGAAGTGAACATCGCCGCGCAGTTTCATCAAGACCACACCTACGAGCTGCACAAAGACAGCCGGAATGACAGCAATTCCCATGCGCTCTACATGCTGTTTGACCCCTCTGCCAAGGAAGAAGAGCGGATCGTGCAGGCGGCCATCGTCATTCCCATGCGCGACGATGACCAGTTCTATGACTGGATGATCAAGAATATCGACAGCATGGGCGCAATGAGCCCGGTATTCCACATCAACGGGCAGCGCAGCGGCAGCACATCATATGGTGATCTGGCACGTGACGCGATGCGCGACAACGGTTTCACGCGGGATGATGACTTTTTTTACATCAAACCCTTCTTCAACGGACGTGCCGCAGGCCTAGGCCGCCGCAGCGGTGATGATATGTCGATGGTCCTTGTGGCGGGTGTGCTGGGGCTGATCCTTGCAGCCTTTGGTGGGATGAAAATGATGTGGCGCCGCCGTCGCGCCGGCTAAGAAGCCATTACGAAAATATATCAGCGGCGCAGATGACCGCTGATACCTTAGCCGTTGAACGTCAGATGACTTTGACCTCCACGTCACAAACTGACCCAAAATAGAGAACCGGACCTTGACGCAAGATGCAACGAAATCTGACTTAGCCCAATATCATCGATGCTGCATAGCGCACGAATGGCGGCTTTTAAGCGCGCAAGAAGCTGCTCACTGACTTTGCTGCTGAACGAGCAAGCGTGTGAAGGTCGCTCGACACCACTGTATCACCGCTCAACGGAGTCTGGTGCGTGTAGGTCAAAAGAATAGGGCTAGCGAGAAGGACAGCGGCGCTTCTGAGGTCCGCATCGCTCCGAAAGTCTCCGTTGTTCTTGTGCTGTTCCAGGCGCTTTCTGATGCCATCAATGATCGGTTCCAAACCATCGCGCACAAATTGAGGACCAAGAGTCTGGTGATACATGCCTTCAGCCATGCCCAGACCAACAAGATCGCCAACATCGAATTGGGTTAGGCCCAAGATCATATGGTCCAGCGCATCTATCAGCGACTGTTCCAGACTATCGGACGTAGGTTGTGCCAAGACGCCAAGCGGTTCTGCACCCTCTTCGCACTTGGCCGTCAGGACAGCGGCAACCACGTCGTCACGCTTGCCAAAATGATGCGACAGAGTGGCGGGACCGACGCCGCCCGCAACAGCCATTTCGCGCCACGACAAAGGCTTGCCCTTGCTTTCACGCATGGCCTGCCAGATGCCATCAAGTATCTGACGTTTACGCTCTGCGCTGTCTTTGTTTCCTGAGCCTTTTGTACGTGCCATTTTTTCCTTGATCATTTGATCGCATATATTATTTATTAGATCACATGATCTAGAATAAGGAGCCTTGGGTGTAATGCAAGACTATCTCACATCAGACGGCCTGCGAGCCGCCATCGTTTTTGTACTCGCGATTGGTCAAGCAGCAGCGGCCTATTGGCCGGATATTCGTAAGTGGGACAATACCATCACGTCCCGATCCCAGAACCTTGATACACCGGTCGTTCCTTTTGGGCCGTTCTTCGCAATCTGGCTCGTTATCTTTGCGTCCTGCTTCGGTTTTGCAATCTGGCACGCGCTGCCCAGCAACTTGGATGATCCTTACCTACGTCAAGTCGGCTGGGTTGCTGCCGCACTCTTTGCGGGCAATATCGCGTGGGAGGCATATGTTCCGCGCTTTGGGTTCAAGTGGCCGAGCTTTCTCCTGCTACTCGTCGAATTAGCGATCGCCCTTACAATTCTGACCATTCTTCAACCCTTCGTTGGTCAGCTTACGGGATGGGCTTATTGGCTGGGCGCAGCTCCGCTGTATTTCTTCGCGGGCTGGGTGTCTGTCGCCACGTTTGTAAGCCTATCATCCACCATGGTTTTGACCGAAACATCCCTTGATCCCCGCGAGGCCAAGACCGCAGCGGGTATGCTTGTTCTTGCTGGTGTCTTCGTTGCGATCATCGCCTTTTGGACCGGCTCCGCCGTCTATATCGTATCCGCAATCTGGGGATTGTTGGGTGTCGTCGTCGGTTCGCGGATCAAGAAAGACCCGGTGGCTGCTACTGTTGCAGCGACAACGAGTATCGGCATGATCCTCTTGGCTCTTGGAGCGTCGTGATGGCCAAACAACGCCTCAGTGATCTGGAACGTGTTCAGATTGAATGCTCATCTGACTTGCGCAATTGGCTTTACGCCAACCACGCGCAATCCGACAGCATTTGGCTTGTGACTTTCAAGAAAAGCGATCCAGGCCGCTATGTCAGTTACGACGCCTTTGTGGACGAAGCGATGTGCTTTGGCTGGGTCGATAGTCTTCCGCGAAAGCTTGATGAACATCGGACGATGCATCTCCTCTCACCTCGAAAGCCCGGAAGCGGCTGGTCTGCGGTGAACAAGGATCGCATTGAGCGGATGGAAGCCGAAAACAAGATGCATCCAATGGGTCGTGCCGCCGTTGACGCAGCAAAGGCTGATGGATCATGGGATTTTCTGAATGATGTCGATGCCCTGATTGAACCCGAAGATTTGGTTGTCGCTTTGGACGGATGCTCTCTGGCGCGAGAAAATTTTGATCGTTTCAGCCGGTCTTCACGACGCGGCATCCTTGAATGGATTAAACACGCAAAACGGCCAGGAACACGTGCGAATAGAATTACTGAAACAGTTCAACTCGCGGCAAAGGGCATCAAAGCCAACCACTAGTCCAAATCGCAAGCAGACATTCGATTTTGCCTTACGCAGGGCAGCAACGTCCGCCTGTCGGTCATTGACGCGGGCGGGCTGAATGGCTGGTTTGGGTCAGAATTACTTGACGATTTGGTCAATAATGCCTGAGGTAGCACCTTCATAAGATAGAAAAAACCGGCCGCACCGAGTCAAAACTGCACGACGTTCTACATTAGCCAACCCTGTAATTTGGGCTCTCGCGGGTGATCTGAACGTCATGCACATGGCTTTCCTTCAGCCCCGCGCCCGTGATTTTGACGAAACTGCAGTTCTTGCGCATGTCTTCCACGGTCGCATTCCCGGTATATCCCATCGCTGCGCGCAGACCGCCGACCAGCTGATGCACAACCGCATTGGCAGACCCTTTGTATGGCACCTGCCCTTCGATCCCTTCGGGCACCAGCTTGTCACTGGCGGCATCTTTCTGGAAATAACGATCTGCGGACCCGCGGGCCATCGCCCCGAGCGACCCCATTCCGCGATAGGATTTGAATGATCGGCCCTGATACAGGATCACCTCGCCGGGGCTTTCATCGGTTCCCGCGATCATAGATCCGACCATCGCGCAAGACGCACCCGCCGCAATCGCCTTGGCAAAATCGCCTGAAAACTTGATCCCGCCATCTGCAATGACCGGCACATCGCCTGCGGCCTCGGCACAATCCATGATTGCCGTCAGCTGCGGGACACCGACACCGGCGACCATCCGTGTGGTGCAGATCGAACCCGGACCGATCCCCACCTTCACTGCATCAGCACCTGCATCAATCAACGCCTTGGCGGCATCGCCCGTGGCGATATTACCCGCCACAATCTGCACTTCGTTTGATAGGGCCTTCGCCCGCTTCACCGCTTCGGCAACCCCCTCCGAATGACCATGGGCGGTATCGATCACGATCATATCAACACCGGCATCGACCAACGCCTGGCTTCGCTCAAACCCGGCATCGCCCACGCCAGAGGCGGCAGCGGCCCGCAAGCGACCCAGACCATCCTTGCAGGCAATCGGATTCAACACCGCCTGTTCACTGTCTTTAAGCGTCAACAGACCCGTCAGCTTACCCTGCCCGTCCGTAATCAGCAGCTTTTCAATGCGGCGGGACTGCATCAGCGACCTTGCCTCATCCAGATCAGCAGGCTCTGTCAGCACCGCCAGATTATCGGTCGTCATCATCACGCTGACTGGCGTGGCATCATCCTGCGCAAAGCGCATATCGCGGTTAGTGACGATCCCCACAACCTTGCCACCCTCGCCAACGACCGGAAAACCGGTGATGCGATAGCGCTCCATCAACGCCTTGGCATCGGCCAATGTCTGATCGGGGCGCAATGTCACCGGGTTATACACTGTGCCGGACACAAAGCGTTTCACCCGGCGTATTTCCTTGGCCTGCTGTTCAACGTTCAGGTTCTTATGCACCACGCCGATGCCACCCGCCTGCGCCATGGCAATCGCCATCTTGCTTTCGGTCACTGTGTCCATTGCACTGGACAACAACGGGATATTCATACTGATGGCTTTGGTCACCTTGGTGCGTGTATCCGCCGTTGAGGGCAGCACGCTGGATGCCCCTGGCACCAGTAGAACATCATCAAAGGTAAGCGCCTCGCGAATCTGCATATTCGGGTCCCTCATGCTGGCATCACTTGGCACGTCGCTATCGCATGGAACCGAACGTAGCAAAACCCCAAAAGGACGCATCCGGCGCAGGGCTGGCGTATGGCACAGGATATCTTAAAGTGATTGGGGGCCGCCAAGGGCCGCGCCAACGCGAAGGAAGCAATGCCAGAACTTGCCATACATCCAATCTGCGCCTTCGACATCGGCAAAGACGGAACCCCAACACCGGTCACGGCGTCTTGGCCGACTATGACTGTGGACGATACAACTGCGTATCGCTGGTTGCATTTTGATCTTGCCGACCCGGTATTCGAACAATGGGCCCGTGCATTCTTACCGCCCGCAGCATCAAGCGCATTGCGCCAATCCGAGACACGGCCCCGTTGCGACCTGCATACTGGCGGGCTGATACTGAACCTGCGTGGGGTCAATCTGAACCCCGGCGCTGATCCCGATGACATGGTTTCATTGCGCCTTTGGGTCACGGATCGGGTGATCATCAGTGCACGGGTGCGCAAAGTCTGGGCCGCCGATGCATTGCGCCAGCAGATGGAAGAAGGCGCGGCACCTGCATCGGTGGGCATGTTCCTGGCCGCCCTCACCTTCGGACTGACCAAACGGATCGAAAGCGTCACAGTCGAGCTGGAAGAAGAAGCCGACGCCATCGAAGAAGACGCGCTGACCCGGCCCCAGGAATTGGGTCGCCGGGTTGCCGAGTGCAGACAAAGTGTAATCAAGCTGCGCCGATTCATCAGACCACAAAAAGAGGCGCTGGTCGAATTGGCCGACAAAAAGGACTGGCTTGGTCATGAAGGGGCATCAGTTCTGTTGAGCGAAACCGCCAACCGGACCATAAGATCGGTCGAGGCATTGGACGCGACACATGAACGCCTGTCAGCCACGCAGGATCATCTGGATATTCTGCACGCCTCAGCATTGGGACGAAACAGTTACATACTGTCTGTTGTGGCTGCTATCTTCCTGCCATTGGGGTTCCTGACCGGGTTGTTTGGCATCAACGTGGGCGGTATGCCCGGCACAACGTCAGACTATGGCTTCTGGATCGTCACGGGGGGTACTTTCATCATTGGCGTGGCGCTCTTTGCAGTTTTCCGATTTGCCAAATGGCTTTAGCGCTCATCCGAAAAACCACTGCCTCAAGACAAACGTGACTTGCTGCCGAAGATCCAAACCTTCAATGTGCAGCATGAGCATTACGCCCCCCAAAGACGCTACCCCGATATGGCACGGCCTGCTGCGCATGATGTTGCGGTTTGCGATCATCATCGGCCTCGTCGTTTTGGTCAAATATGGTCTTGATGGGCTGTCAGACAAAATGGCCTTGCTGGAAAGCGACGCAGCCGCTGGTGCCATGACCGGCCTGATCGTGACCGTTCTGATTGGTTACGCGCTGTTGATCGCAACCCCCTTCGTGCCGGGCGTTGAAATCGGGATCGCCATCCTGATGATCCAAGGGGCCGATGCCGCGCCCGTTGTCTATCTTGCAACCGTTTCAGGGATGGCGCTGGCCTTTGTCAGCGGACAATATCTGTCACTCGACTGGCTCAGCCGGACCTGCGCAGACCTATATATGTTCCGGCTCTGCACGATCCTGCACCGGATCAAATCGACATCGCGTTCCGACCGGCTGGCGTCGCTGAATGACCGTATGCCGCGCTGGCTGGCACCGGTATTGGTGGGCTATCGCTATGTGACCCTTGGGCTGCTCATCAACCTGCCGGGTAATATCGCCTTGGGCGGTGGCGGCGGGATCATGATCGGCGCCGGGCTTAGCCGGTTGTTCCAGACCGGTTACGTCGTGTTGACAATCGCATTGGCCACCCTGCCCGTCCCGCTTGCGGTCTGGCTCTTGGGCACCGATATCCTGCACTAACCCGACGCTTTGCATGATCATTATGACGGGTTCGGGCCTTCCCATCGGACCGGGTCGCGATATGTTCGGCTCAACCAATACAGGCAGCGTTCATGAGCACCGATCCACTCGTCATCTTTACCCCCTCCGGCAAGCGGGGCAATTTCCCCGTCGGCACCCCCGTCCTGACAGCAGCGCGGCAGCTCGGCGTTGACCTTGACAGCGTGTGCGGTGGACGCGGGATCTGCTCCAAATGCCAAATCACCCCATCCTACGGTGAATTCTCCAAACATGGGGTCAGCGTCGCCGACACGGCCCTGTCCGAATGGAACAGCGTCGAAGCGCGCTATGACGAAAAGCGCGGGCTGAAAAAGGGGCGGCGTCTGGGCTGTCAGGCAACAATTCAATCCGACATCGTCATCGACGTGCCCGCCGAAAGCCAGGTCCACAAACAGGTCGTGCGCAAACGGGCCGAGGCGCGCGAGATCATCATGAACCCCTCCACCCGGCTTTACTATGTCGAGGTGGCCGAACCCGACATGCACGACCCGTCCGGCGACCTCGAACGGCTAATCACAGCCCTGCGCCGCGATTGGGGCCTGCCCGCGCTCGAGGCTGACCTCGGCGTCCTGAAATCCCTGCAACCCGCCCTGCGCAAAGGGGAATGGAAGGTCACAGTGGCCGTCCACCTTGGCGACGCTGTCTTTTCCCCCCGCATCATCGAGGTCTGGCCGGGTTTCTACGATGGCACCATCTACGGACTTGCCGTTGACCTTGGCTCCACCACCATCGCCGCCCACCTCTGCGATCTGCACACAGGTGAGGTCATCGCCTCCTCCGGGATCATGAACCCGCAAATCCGCTTTGGCGAAGATCTGATGAGCCGGGTCAGCTACTCCATGATGAACCCCGGCGGGGCCGAGGAAATGACCCGCGCGGTGCGCGAAGGGATGAATGCGCTTTTCGTGCAAATCGCATCCGAGGCACAGATTGACCGCAACCTGATCATGGACGCCGTGTTCGTCTGCAATCCGGTCATGCACCACCTCTTCCTTGGCATCGATGCCTACGAACTTGGCCAAGCCCCCTTCGCGCTCGCCACATCGGAGGCGATCTCACTGCGTGCCATCGAACTTGACCTCAACTTGCATCACGCCGCCCGCGTCTACATCCTGCCCTGTATCGCAGGGCATGTGGGGGCGGACGCTGCGGCTGTGGCGCTGTCTGAGGCGCCTGACAAATCCGAAGACCTCGTTCTGGTCGTGGATGTGGGCACCAATGCCGAGATTATTCTGGGAAACAAGGAAAAGGTTCTCGCTTGTTCCTCCCCCACTGGCCCGGCTTTTGAGGGCGCACAAATCACCAGCGGCCAACGCGCCGCTCCCGGTGCGATTGAACACGTGCAAATCGACCCGGTCACCAAACTGCCCCGCTTTCAAGTCATCGGCAGCGAGCTGTGGTCCGACGAAGACGGCTTTGACGCCGCGATTGCCCAAACGGGTATCACCGGCATCTGCGGATCGGGGATTATCGAGGTGATCGCTGAAATGCGCATGGCGGGCATTGTGGACGGTCCGGGCTTGATCGGGTCCGCCGAACAAACCGGCTCTCCCAACTGCTTCGCGGACGGGCGCACCAACAGCTATCTGCTCTACGATGGCACCGCCGATGGTGGGCCAAAGATCACCGTCACCAACACCGACATCCGGCAAATCCAGATGGCCAAGGCGGCGCTTTACTCCGGGGCGCGGCTGCTGATGGATAAATTCGGCGTGGACAAGGTGGATCGGGTCGTCCTCGCCGGGGCATTCGGCGCGCATATCAGCCCCAAACACGCCATGGTGCTGGGCATGATCCCCGACGCCCCGCTCAACAAAGTCACCAGCGCGGGCAATGCGGCGGGCACCGGCGCGCGCATCGCCCTCCTGAACACCGACGCGCGGCGCGAAATCGAAGAAGTCGTGCACAAGATCCACAAAATCGAAACCGCGATCGAACCCCGTTTTCAGGAACATTTCGTCAACGCCTCCAACATCCCCAACGCAGTTGAACCGTTCCCGATTTTGAACGGGATCGTCGATCTACCTGCAGTAAATCACAACACCGGCAGCGGGTCCGAAGGACGACGCAGAAGACGCAAACCGGCCAGATAGCATTCCCGCTTGCGGCAGGATTGCCAATCAGGCAGGTTGCCAGAACAACCGCCAGAAATGGCCCTGATCCGAGGTAGCTTAGCAGCAAAGCGCCGGGCTCTAGACCCGGAGAGCGCGGGTGCAAGTCCCGCCCTCGGACCATTTCAGAGGATGCAATGCCAGAACAACCTGGTCAAAAATATGCCTTTCTGCACCTTGCCAAAGCCTTGGCCGCAGGCAGCAAAGATAAGGCCCGTCAATGGCGCGATGTTCTGGCAGCAATGCAAGCCGGCGATCTGACAGTTGGCAGCAGAACACCCGTTGCAGGCATGCCCAAATGGGCAACACCAGATATCGTCAGAGGCGGCTTTGCAACCTCAACCTATGCGGCCGGGGGCGATCTGCAACCGCATGAAATTGCTCTGGCAGAGCGGTTATTACTGCCAACAAAGGACATTTCGCAATTGCGCTTGGCGCTTAACAATTGGCACCTGAGTGATGACGGGCTAGGCATCCTGCGTGATCAGGCACAATCCGGTCGGTTCACCGCGCAGGTCCCCGAAGAAACCGCGCTGCTGACAGTGGCGCTTTTGACAGATGATGATCCGAACGCCGCGCAGGCAATCCTGACCGAAATCACACCCTTCTTTGACAGACTGCGCTTCTACCCCAAACCCGGCGAAAACGCGGGGCAGGACGGCGTTTATGTGCGCACTGTCCGGCAGATCAAAAAGCAGCTCAAAGACAAACGACCTGCGCAGCAGATCATCCTGCAACATAACAGCATAAGCCTCTGGATACCGTTGAACGATCGGTTGATCGACTTGCTCGCAAACGGCGATCAACCCGATTGGCACGATCAGGCTGAGACTTGGTTGATGCAATACGATCTGGCAAGCGAAAAGCCGATGGCGCAGCGCTGGCGAAAACCGAACAGCCCATTCCAAAGATGCAGGCAGGCGCTGATAGAAAAACACAAGAAGATACCGCTCGGCCAAAACCTGCAGGCTGACATCGACACCATCGTCGCGCGGCATGTTGCGAAATACGGTGATGCGCAGACGCGCGCAGCCCATCGTAAAATGCAGGCCGAACAGGATGTCACAATCTGGCATGACGCAGTTGCAAAAGTGCTTTCAAAGCGGCTCGCAAGTTTGCCCGCTGACATCGGGATCAGTGATCCGGAAAGCGTCACAAACGCAATTACATCCGCCGAAGCGATCACAGGTGCCCCCGCCGGCCACCCGCTTCCCAAGCGTTTTGTGCACACTGTAAATACCGCCCGCATGGCGCCCGTGGCTGATCTGGTTCAAACCGGTCAAATCGGCGCACCAGAGGTTTTGGCCAAGGTTCTTCCGCAAATCACTGCGAAGATCCATGCCAGCGGATTACAAAACAATGCACAAACCGAAGTCTGCACCGCACTTTACAAGGCATTTCGTAACCGAAGGTCATTGCTGCTGCTCAACCTGCAATCTCAGGTAAAACTGGAAGAACTGCCTTGGGCCGCCGCACTGTTAGGTCGCCGCGACAGCAGCCGCAACAGCAAGACCATCGCGCGCGACGCCCTGACCGAACTCGCGCGCCTGTCACTCACACATTTCCCGCACGTCATCTTTCCAAACACCCTGATCGAAGAAATGGACAGCCTCGCCAAGACGGCTGATCTGGACATACCTTTCACCTCAGAAATCGCGGCCGATATCTTCATGGGGTCTTTTGCGCCCCGCTTTGCCAAGGCGGCTGACATCAGTCTGGCGTATTACGCGAACACCCTCTACGGGCGCTATTATGATCTGCCCACTCCGGAACACGGCGTTTCACTCAGCAAACTTTGTGCACGCCGCACGGGTCGTAGCCGACTTAACAACTGGTCAGTGGCGGCAAATGGAATGATGCTGGAGCAACAGCAAATCATCACCTCACATAATCTGGCGCAATTGTTCAAAACGCTCGACCTGAGCGACCTAAGTTTCGCACAGATGGCGACTGACTGCTTTGACTGGATCTGCAAGCGACAGCAAATTCCATTGCATGATTGGCGGGCAAAACTACAGATGACAAAGAACACTGCCTACGCATGGCGTCAAATGATCGCGTTCTTGTCGGAACTTGAACCTGACATACAGCGCACACTCGTTGCGCAGATCAAAAAAACTCTGGCTGCCCAGTCATCTGCGTTTCAAAACCGCATCGCTCCGGCAATCGCAGGATTGGACAGCGCGTTGTCCGGGCAGGTTATCCACGACACCGATCAGGTCTTTTTGGGTTGGGTACAAGGCAGGCATCCATTTGCACCTTAATCCATACACACAGATCATGCGCATGGTTTGCGCATGGTTTCTGCATGGAAAACATACGTTGACGATACGGTCCGCGCGGCGTATCTGAAACGACGCTGCGGGTATGGTGAAAAGGTATCACGAAAGCTTCCCAAGCTTCAGTTACGGGTTCGATTCCCGTTACCCGCTCCAGCATTGACCAGGGGTTAGAGCCGCTGAATTTTCGTCAAATCGTCAATATTTCGCCTTGCTCGCGGGATCATAAAGGTTGGTATTTAACCAACTGAAAGACGTCCCCCATGCGCTCCAGTGCAATTGCCACGGCCATTTTTATCGCGACCCTTGCGTCAACTTCGACGGCTCAAGCCCAAGTGGCAGGTGTCGGCCAAGACCTTCATTTTGTTGCAGAAACCAATGTGGTGGGCCCTGGAAATCAGAACATGGCGCTTTGCCATCTGGTGGAAAACTGGGTGATGCTGTTCATTCCGATTGTCACATTTTCGGAAAGCTATGCCTACGCGCAAAACAGGTGTGACACAGACAGTTACATCCCCCTTGATGACCGCCGGGTCGCCTATGAAAAGAGTATCGGAAACCTGCCTATGGACCTGTCCGACAGCCCACAACTTAGCACCGGGATCATCATCAAAAACGCGATTGTCGGTTTGATTGCAGCGATTTTCGCCTTGATCTTCATCCGGCGCAAATACCAGGAAATCATCCGCGGTTAACCCCCTTCCACATTGGCATTATCTGGAAAAAGCGCGTAGAAGCATATTGTTACTACGCGCTTTTGCTTTTCACCGAGAGGACCGTCATGCCAGATATCACACGTCGCCACACCGGCCCCCGGATGAGCCAGATCGTTATCCATAACGGGATTGCCTATCTGGCCGGTCAAGTGGGCACACCAGCCGCGTCAATCACCCAGCAAACCAATGATATCCTTGGGCAAATCGATACACTTCTGGCCGAAGCAGGCACCGATAAGACCAACCTGCTGACTGCCCAAATCTGGTTGTCAGATATCGCCAGTCAATTCGGCGAAATGAACGCCGCATGGGAAGCATGGGTGCCCGAAGGCCACGCGCCCGCCCGCTGGACCGGTGAAGCGAAACTGGCCACCAAGGATTTTCATGTCGAGATTATCGTCACGGCTGCAATCTAAGGCGCAGGTGGGCCAAGGCCCACCTTACGTTGCCGCACCTGTCACAGCCAGAACAACACCGCCAGCCCTGTGACGCAAATCGGCAAGCTCATCGGCATCACCGCTTTGGCCAACACATGCCATTTGCTGTTCTCATCCCCCATCACATTGCGCAGGCCAAGCACAAGCAAGAGACCCACAAACAGCATCGCAACGAATATGATCAGTGCGGTAACGGCTTGGCTGAGCGGGATGAAAAGCGCCAGACCACTCATCAACTTGACCGCCCCTGCCCCAAAACCCGCAAAGGCAAACAAGAGGAGCCCCGCCACAAAAACGCCCGCCGACAACGCCAATTGCCAAGCCAAAGCAGCGCGGTCATCTGCGGTGGCAGCGACCACAATGAACAAAACAAATGGTAGCAGCGATAGCCAGTTAGGAATGCGGCCCGTCCGCATTTCAATCGCCAGTGCGGCCACAAGGACCGCGGCCAGCGCGAAGTGTACATATTGAACGATCATAACTCTGGCCCTCTGCCCGATGCCCCCAAACGCCTTATGTCAAAGCGACCGTGTTCAGGACACCCCGTTTCTTTGCAAAAAACCGACAAGGGCTGCGGTGGATCCATCTTTGCGATCCGTACCCTGCTTGCCCTCAACAACCGGCTGCAACGCCGTTGCCAGTTCTTTACCAAGTTCAACACCCCATTGATCGTAGGAATTGATACCCAGCACGGCCCCTTCCACAAACACGCGATGTTCATAAAGCGCGATGATCTGGCCGAGCGTAAAGGGGTCCAGCTGCGGATAGGCAATCGTTACAGAGGGCCTGTTGCCGGTAAAAACCCGGTGCTGCGCCTGTCGTTCCAGTTCTTCCCCATCAAACTTTTCGGCAACCTTGTCGCGCGCTTCATCCAGCGTGCGCCCGCGCATCAATGCCTCTGACTGCGCCAGACAATTGGCGACCAGTAATTGATGCTGGTGATGCAAATCACGCTCGTGACCACGTGCCGCGACCAGAAACTCGCAGGGTATCACGCGGGTACCCTGATGGATCAGCTGATAGAACGCATGCTGACCGTTGGTGCCGGGTTCACCCCAGACCACCGGGCCGCTTGGCACCTCCAAATTGGTGCCATCCATGCTGACGCCCTTGCCGTTACTTTCCATCTCCAACTGTTGAAGATAGGCAGGCAAACGACTGAGAAGATTATCATAAGGCAGCACCGCTCGCGTCGCATACCCACAAATCTGATTGTGCCAAATGCCCACAAGTGCCAGCAAAGCAGGCAGGTTTTCATGCCAGTCGGCAGCTCGGAAATGCTGATCCATGGCCTGCCCGCCACGCAGGAAAGCGCGGAAGGCCTGTGGGCCAATCGCCATCATCAATGACAGGCCAATCGGCCCCCAAAGCGAATAGCGCCCGCCAACCCAATCCTCAAAACCGAACACCCGAGAGGGGGCAATACCAAAATCCGCTGTCTTATCCGCCGCCGTGGACAGGGCCGCAAACTGCGCGCCCGTATCGTCGACCACCTGCCCCATCCAGGCCTGTGCTGTGCGCGCATTAGTCATCGTCTCAATCGTGGTGAAGGTTTTTGAGGCCACAATCACCAGTGTCGTTGTCGGATCACAGGCGCGCAACACGCTCGCAATGTCGGCAGGGTCAACATTGCTGACAAAGTGACAACGGGGACCGTCATGGTAGGGTGCCAACGCTTTGACAGCCATCGCGGGCCCCAGATCCGACCCACCAATCCCGATATTTACAACATCGGTGATTTGACCGCCCTGCCCCGTGAAGCGCCCCTCACGGATATCAGTCGCAAAGCCTTCCATCCGCTCAAGCGTATCGATCACACCCGGCATAACATCGGTGCCATCTACGACCACGGGGCCGCCATCGAGATTGCGCAAGGCCGTATGCAGCACGGCGCGGCCTTCGGTTTCATTGATGGGCATACCTGCAAACATGGCGTCGCGCTTGGCCGCTACATCCGCCTGATCCAAAAGCGCGATCAGTAGCGCGCGACCATCAAGGTCGATGTTGGTCTTTGCATAATCGAACAGCATATCGCCTGCCTGGGCTGAAAAGGCTGTGGCCCGCTCAGTATCAACAAGCGTTTCAAACCGACGATCCGCCACCTTGGCATGATGGGCCCACAGCTTGTCCCACATCATTAACGCTCCGCCCAATGTACGATAGATCCGTTGAGCACCGCCGCGACCGGGGCCTCTTCGGGCGGCAGTTGACGGGCGCGCTCCAACGCAGCGCGCTTCTCACCTCCGACAATAACAATATGGCGACTCATCGCCGCCTTCAGCACCTTGGCCGATAGTGTTATCCGCGGTTCCGGTGCGCCAGGCGCGCGCATCGCGACCAAGCGATCATTGCCATGCAGCGCATGTTCCAACTGGTCAGCACCAGGAAAGATCGAGGCCGTATGCATATCCGCGCCCATGCCCAACAACAGCACGGAAATCGGTAATTCGGGGGTCAAGGCATCGGCCAGTTCATCCAACTTTTCTTCTGGGGTGTCAGCCTCGGCATAGAGCGGTACGTATTTCGCGCCCGCCGCCCGTTCGATCAGCAAACGTTCCCGCAAAAGCCGGGTGTTGGATCGTTCGGACGTTTCAGGCACCCAGCGCTCGTCGGTCAGCATCACATGCACGCGGGACCAATCCAGATCAACAGCGCAGAGGCTGTCAAAAATCGGGCCCGGGGTTGTGCCGCCCGGCACCGCAAATGATGCATGCTCATGCACCAGCAAACAGTTTTTGAGTTCACTGGCCAGCGTATCGGCCAGATCCATCATCATCATTTCCGCATCCGGATATTCGATCAACTTCATCGCCCGTTCCCCCAGTTTACAAGAATTTTTGTGGCAGATTAGCCTTTGATGTCACGCCATTTGCGATTGTCACGATGCATCAGCATCAACGCATCCTCTGGCCCGGACGATCCCATTTCATAGTGTTTGGGCACGTCATTGCGCGCCTCCCAGCCATTGATCAGCGGATCAGTCCAGCCCCAAGCCGCCTCCACCTCATCACCGCGCATAAACAGGGTCTGATTGCCCCGGATGACATCCATGATCAGGCGTTCATAGGCATCCGTCACTTCATGATCCTCATCACCCAAGGCATCCGCGAATGTCATGTCCAAGGGGACGTCGATCAAACGCATGCCACCCGGGCCAGGTTCTTTGATCGTGACCTGCAAATCCATGCCTTCATTGGGCTGCAGCCGGATCGACAGGATATTGCGATGCCGCGCTTCATCCCCTTCGAAAATCGAATGCCCAAGGTCTTTGAAAACAACGGTGATTTCTGACGATCGGGCCTTCATCCGCTTGCCGGTGCGTAGATAGAACGGCACACCCGCCCACCGCCAATTGGCGATATGGCAGCGCATCGCGATAAAACTTTCAGTAAAGCTGCGCGGGTTTTCCGCGTCTTCGCGATAGCTGGGGCCCTCGGGACCCGCATCATATTGCCCACGGACAAGATGATGATGATCTACTGGTTGGAGCGCCCTGATCACCTTCAGCTTTTCATCGCGCACCTCATCTGCACCAAATTGGCTTGGTGGCTCCATCGCGATCAGACATAATAGCTGCATCAGATGGTTTTGGACCATATCGCGCATGGCGCCTGACTTGTCGTAATAGGCACCGCGCCCACCAACACCAACCGTTTCGGCAACCGTGATCTGGATGTGATCGACGTAGTGATTGTTCCATAGCGGTTCGAACAACACATTGCCAAAGCGCACAGCCATCAGGTTCTGAACGGTTTCCTTGCCCAGATAATGATCAATCCGGTAGATTTGGCTTTCATCGAAATGCGCGGCCAGCGTCGCATTCAGCGCGCGCGCGCTTTCCAGGTCCCGCCCAAAGGGTTTTTCCACCACGATCCGACTGCGTGCATTCGCAATCTTGTGAGTGTGCAGACGCTGCGCAAGATCGCCAAAAAGCGAAGGTGCGACCGAAAAATAAAATGCCTGCACCACCTCCTGGCGCACCATCTGGGCCAGCTTGTCCCAGCCGCCCTCGCCCTTTGCATCGATGGCGACATATTCGAGGCATTCAAGAAAGGCCTTTAACCCCTTCTTATTGCGGAATTCTTCACCGCCAAACTCGGCCACGGCGTCCGATATCATTTCACGGTAGCTGTCTGCATTCATTTCCGACCGGGCGGCCCCGATGATCCGCGAACCTGCCGGCATCTGTCCGGCCAGAAAACGGCGGAAGAGGCCAGGCAATATCTTGCGGCGGGCCAGATCGCCTGTCCCTCCAAAGATAACAAGGTCAAAGGTTTCTACCGGGATGACGCGAGAGACCATAATTCACTCCGCTTTCTGCATATCTACGTTAGCGCTAACGTCGCCTTCCTAACGCGGGCTTGGGTGCAAGTCTAGCGCCAGGACGCGTCACGCATCCAGCTCAGCATCCCAATATAGAAAATCGACCCAGCTTTCATGCAAGTGATTAGGCGGGAATTTTCGGCCAACATTGTGCAGTTGCTCGGGTGCGGGACGGCGGGGTGGTTTACGCAGACTCATGTGGCATTGGCGCAAAGACCGCGACCCTTTGCGCAAATTGCAGGGCGAACAGGCCGCGACCACATTTTCCCAGCTTGTCACCCCACCGGAGGCACGTGGCACAACATGGTCAAAGGTCAAATCGCCCTTCGCCCCACAATATTGGCAACAGAATTCATCGCGCAAAAACAGGTTGAATCGGGTGAAAGCAACCCGTTTTTGTGGTTTCACATAATCCTTGAGAACTACGACTGAAGGGATACGGATCGTTGTGGATGGGCTGCGAACCACTTCGCTATATTCGCTGACAATATCAACACGATCCAGCCAAGCGGCTTTCACTGCTTCTTGCCAAGGCCAAAGTGACAACGGGTAATATGATAGCGGCCGATAGTCGGCGTTCAACACCAATGCCGGATAGTGCTTCAGCGCGCCGGGCGCGCGCACAAAATCAGTTCTGAATTCCGCTTGCGTCATATCTCACATCCTACGCGACGAATGTGCAGGAACGATACTTATACGGCGTTCCCGCTGTCGTCTTTAGGAGGACTATATATCGCGTCAGAAATGTGACAACCCCCACAATATGCGGCAAAAAAAGCCGTAGGTTGTGGGGCTTGATTATGCGGCGGTGGGCAACTCGCGCAATATCACCCGCGCACGCCCTTGCAGCTTCGCGCGATCAAGCGCCTGATCGGCGTTGCGCATCAGCTGGTCCAGCGGCGTCCAGCCATCCGCGATCACCGCGCCAACAGAAACAGTTGCGGTCAATACGCCCCGCGCCGTCATCACCTGGATGCCTTCGCTGAGCTGATCTGCAATTTCGCGGCCACGTTCGACCGGTGCACCTGGCAAATAAATCGCAAATACAGCACCATCCAGCCGCCCGATAATATCGGTATTTCGCGTGATTTCACGGCAACGCTGCGCGAGCGCCATCAGACAAAGATCACCGGCGTGACGGCCACGCATGTCATTCACTCTCTTGAAATGATCCAGATCGAGCATCAACAATACCCCGCTTTGTGGCAGAGCACGCGTCATGCGTTGCAAGAATGTCCGGTGATTGGCGACACCAGTAATAGCGTCGATTTGCGTGATTGAGGCAATCTGTGTTTCTGCCTTGTGGAGTTTTTTGACCGCCAAAAGCAGTGCAAGCCCCAGTGGAACACCCAACCAGACGACATCCCGAAAATGGCCAGCGGCAGATTGCGTGGCCTGTCCTTGCAGCAGCAGGTCCGGCATCAGGCTCAGCCCCAAAACACCCATCAGAAATACAGGAATACGCAGAACCCAACCAACTGGCGTTTGAGGTGCAAGAATATGAACAAATTGAGGATAAAACATAGGCTGACCAACTCACACTTTATGACACATTTTACGTGTCTCATAAGGCCATCCAGACGTAACCAATCGGTTAACACCTTAGGTCTGGCTTCAATTAAAATACGTGTGACCCGGCGTCACAAACCGCCATAACCAAACAGGCACGGCCTTGGGATTTCGCAGCGTAAAGCGCTTCATCGGCCTCGCTCAACAGCCGATCAATGGCGCGGACGCCGTCCGCGACACTTGCCCCGACGGATACCGTGACCCGTTCTTCACCGTCTGCGGTGGGCACCATGACTCCTTGGCTGAGCCGCGTACCGATCTCTTGTACAACGCCGACGGGGGCGTCTTTGAGGTAGATCGCGAACTCCTCGCCACCGATGCGGGCGACGGTGTCTTGCGCGCGAATGACGGTCACCATATGGTCCGCCAATGTCTGTAAAACCATGTCCCCGGTTGCATGGCCATAGGTGTCATTGATCCGCTTGAAGTGGTCGACATCGACCATCATCAAGACCCCGCCGGGATCCTTGCTTGCCCGCCCCGCTTTCTCCATGAATGCACGCCGATTGGGCAAGCCTGTCAGCATATCCTTTGTTGCAAGTTCGGCAAGTTCTACCTGCAACACATACATGTGACCAAACAACCATAAAGCCAGCGCAAAAAATGGCGCTGACGTTAAGACAACGGTTTTGAAGTGATCCCGAAATCCTTCGGATGGGTACCCATTCACCAAAGTTTCGATGGCGGCATAAAGCAAGCAACACGCAATGATTTGCAGCACCCATTTCAGAACGAAATCGATCCTGCCGCGCGGAGCAAAGAGTCTTACCAGAAATTTTGTCACACCGAACACACTCCAAACGCAAATTCGGGTTAAACGAATTTACTGAGAAGAGTGTTAATGCGTCAGCTCAACCCAAGCCTGTCACGCATGAAGGCCAGTGCGACCTGCAACCCATCGGGAGCGATGCCATGACCTGTCCCTTTCATGATGTGGGCGTAGACTTCTTTCCAACCTGCCTCTTGCAGGGCTTCGGCAGCCTGCGGCAATGACTGCGGCGGCACCACATCGTCCTGATCACCATGGATCAGCAAAACAGGAGGTCGACTGACCACATCATCCACCAGAGCTTCGGGTTCTAGCAGCCGCCCCGAAAACGCGACGATCCCCGCGACAGGGTCGTCGCGGCGGGGCACCACATGCAACGCCATCATTGTCCCCTGCGAAAAGCCAAGCACCATGACCTGTTCGGGCAGCAAATCCTCATCCACCATCACCCCATCAAGGAATGCGTCCAGATCAGCGGCGGCCAGGTCCAATCCCGTACGGCTTTCTTCCTCGCTTGACCCATCGATCCAAGGGATCGGAAACCACTGAAAACCCATCGGGGACCCGGCACAGTTTTCGGGCGCGTCCGGTGCAATGAACAGCGTATCGGGCATATGCTCGCCCAAAGGGTCCGCCAAACCGATCAGGTCAGCGGCATTGGCACCGTAGCCGTGCAAAAACACCACACAAGACCGCAATTCACCTGAAACCGGCTCGCGCCTTTGCGCCTCTAACGCTCGTGTCATCGAATGCCTTCCCTTTGTTTGTCGTGCTTGTAGTAGGCCCACATGATGCGCGCCGCAACCGATCGCCAAGGTGACCAATCGGCAGACATCGTGCGCAATACCTTTTCCTTGGGTCGTTCGGGCAACCGAAAGATCAATTTCGCCGCCTCCTGCAACGCCAGATCTCCCGGCGCAAACACATCAGCCCGACCAAGGCTGAACATGACATAAATCTCTGCCGTCCATGCGCCGATACCGGGAACGGCAGTGAGCGTTTTCATGACCTCACCGGCGGGCATCTGCCGCAATTTATCGTAATTGATGCCGGCCGCTGCCAACGCATGCGCATAACGCACCTTTTGACGGCTCAGGCCCAGCGCTTTCAAGTCATCCTCCGATGCAGCACCCACGCTTTGCGGCGCAGTCATGCCCGCATCCACCAGCCGTGCCCAGATCGCATTGGCGGATGCGACGCTGACTTGCTGGCTGACAATTGCGCTGAGCAGTTGCGCAAATCCATCGGGCTTCAGCCGCAGGGGCAATGGTGGCAAATCGGTCATGGCAACAGCAAAGCGCGGTTCGCGGGCACAAAGCCATGCGGCCCCCTCCGTGACACACGCTTCGCTTTCAATGATCCTCTCCATCACAGTGCGCGCGCCCAGTCTAACGCCGCATCCACGCTATCAACGGTCGGCCAATCCCCGGCAGGCTGCCGCGCAATCATCAGCACCGGAATATTCAGCTGACGTGCTGCGGTCAGCTTGGTGCGGCTGGCCGTGCCACCGGCGTTCTTTACCACCAGAAAATCCACGGCAAGCCGGGTGAACAGCGCGACTTCATCCGCGACGGAAAACGGCGGACGGCCAACCAGAAATTCCCCGCCCTCAAAGGGAAACGGGGCATCCGGTGGATCGATCTGACGGCAAATCACACGCCGCCCGGCCAGATTGGCAAACCCCCGCAAACTCTGGCGACCTGTGCCGAGAAACACGGTCGCGCCATGCGGGATATGCGCCGCCGCGTCTTCCTCCCCGGCAATCTCAATCCAGTGATCGCCCGCCTCCGCAGTCCAACCGGGGCGCAGAAATTGGACAAACGGCAGCCCAATGTCGGCACAAACCCGCGCCGTGCGGGTTGTAATGCGATATGCATAAGGATGGGTCGCGTCCAACACGGCAGAAATACCGGCCTTCGCCAAATACTGACGGAATCCCTTCTCACCGCCGAACCCGCCGGACCCGGTAGGCAGGGCCAAGGGCTCGGGATCCCGTGTAGCACCAGCAAGCGAGGCAACGGCATCAATACCGACCAATCCCTGCGCGATGCGGCGCGCATCACCCGTGCCGGCAAGCAGCAACAGCGTCACCCGCCTGCCCTCGCGATAACGGTCCCGGCGCGGTCAATAACGACCGTATCGATCTCAACCTCATGGCCATTGTGATCCAAAAGGCGTCCCGCCGCCGCACGCGCCTTGACCGCAACGTGATCTGCAAGCGGCGGACCCGCGATTTCATAAGCCTGCAACGCGGTATTGGCGTCACGCACCTGCGTATTCCCGACCCATTGCGCAAGCGTGTCAAAATCCACCTGCGAACGCCCAGAATGCAAATCAACAGCCCCCTGCGCCAATTTCGTCATCTTCCCAATACCGCCGCCAATGGTAATTCGCGCAACCGGATGGCGACGCAGATATTTCAGCATACCCCCCGCGAAATCACCCATATCCAACATAGCGTGATCCGGCAGACCGTACAGCTCTTGCACCGCCCGCTCCGAAGTCGCCCCGGTACAGCCCGCCACATGGGTCAACCCATCCGCCCGCGCCACATCGATCCCCCGGTGAATGGACGCAATCCAGGCTGCACAGCTAAACGGACGGACGACGCCGGTGGTCCCCAAAATCGAAATCCCACCTTCAATCCCCAGGCGCGGGTTCCAAGTCTTGAGCGCCAATGCCTGCCCACCCGGCACCGATATCTCAATCGTCACATCAGGCGATTGATCAAATTGCGCGGCGACTTCCGCCACAACGGCTTCCATCATCTGCCGTGGTACGGGGTTAATAGACGGCTCCCCAACACCAATCGGCAGCCCTGCTTTGGTCACCGTCCCCACACCGTCGCCTGCCTTAAAGACGACGCCCCCATCCGACGCTGAAACCTTCGCGACAATCAGCGCCCCATGGGTGACATCCGGATCGTCGCCCGCATCCTTTGTGATCCCGACCTGTGCCCAGCCTTCGCCCGCCTCGGCCAAAGCCAGCTGAAACACCGGCGTCTCACCCTTTGGCAGCACAATTCCGACTTCATCCGGAAACGCACCACCCCACAGCCGCATCAACGCGGCCTTCGTGGCGGCGGTCGCACATGCGCCTGTGGTCCAGCCTCGGCGGAGCTCTCCTGTAGGTTTCCTAGTCATCGGCGCGACGATAGGCAGCACGGTCCATGACGGCAATCAACAATTCAGCGTCGTTTGCCACCTTTCCAACCCATGCCAGCCGCGCCATAAAGACGGCATGAGCGGTGACATCCCCCTTCCCAGCCACACATGGCCACAAATGCAGCCCGGCTGGGTCTGGCTTTGCGGGGCCGGTCCCGGCGATCCAGGCCTGTTAACGCTGCACGCGGCCAATGCGCTGCGCCAGGCGGACGTGGTGATCTATGACGCGCTGGTGCAGGAACAGATCCTCGACTGGGCACCACAGGCCGAACATATCTATGCAGGCAAGCGGGGCGGCAAACCCTCGGCCAAACAACGGGATATCTCGCTCCGGCTCGTCGATCTCGCCCGCGCAGGTCAAAAAGTGCTCCGGCTCAAAGGCGGGGACCCGTTTGTGTTCGGACGCGGCGGGGAAGAGGCACAGACACTCGTACAACACGGCGTACCAATCCGGATCATCCCCGGCATCAGCGCGGGCATTGGCGGCTTGGCCTATGCGGGCATCCCCGTCACCCACCGGGATGTAAATCAATCTGTGACCTTCGTGACCGGGCACGACCAATCCGGCAATACACCCGGCTCGCTTGATTGGACCAGTATCTCACGTGGCTCTCAGGTCATCGTCATCTATATGGGCATGAAGCACATCGCCCAGATCAGCGCCAAACTGATCGCCGCCGGGCGTGGCCGGGGCGAACCTGTCGCCGTGGTCACGACCGCCACAACAGCAGATCAACAGGTCTTGGAAACCACCCTTGGCACCATCGTCGAAGACATCGCCACAGCAGGCCTCGAACCACCAGCAATCATTTGCGTCGGACAATCCGTCCTGATGCGCCAAGTCCTCGACTGGCAAAGCCAAGCCGCAGGCGAGGCCCCGCGCAACCTCGACCCATTGGGACGTGGCCGCCCGGCCGAATCCGCCTGAAATCATGCCCCACATCTTTCTTTGTCCAATCAAACTTCCGCCGGAGGCATTCTCACGCCTCCCTCATCCATGAGCTTCATCATTGCCGCCCCCGCATCGGGCAGCGGTAAAACCACGATCACACTTGGCCTCTTGCGCGCGCTCAGCGGGACGATGCCGATCCGCGCCGCCAAATCTGGCCCTGACTATATCGACCCACGCTTCCACGAAGCCGCTTGCGGCCACCCATGTTATAACCTTGATGCATGGGCAATGGATGAGCAGCGCATCGTTTCGCTTGCTGCTGGCCCCACGCCACTGATTGTCGAAGGGGCCATGGGATTGTTTGATGGGGCGCCACCGGAGGGAAAAGGGGCCACCGCCGATCTGGCCCGCATTCTGGATCTGCCGATTGTTCTGGTCGTTGACGCAGGGGCCATGGCGCAATCCATTGCACCATTGGTCAAAGGTTTCGCAACCCACGACCCCGACGTTCGTGTCGCCGGAGTCATTCTAAACCGGGTAGGATCAGATCGGCACGAGAAAATGCTAAGAGCAGCATTGGCCGCGACCGGCATTCCAGTCTTTGGCGCTGTACCACGCGACGCACAACTCGACCGGCCTTCGCGGCACTTGGGATTGGTCCAGGCTGGTGAGATGGCTGATCTGGAGCCCTTCCTTGATGCGGCAGCCGACATAATCAACAAACATATCGACCTTAAGGCCCTGACTGCGCTGAAAAAACCTGTCACCGGGTTGCCCCTGTTTGGTAGTGAAAAACCCAATACCCTGCAGGGACAGAGGATTGCCATTGCCCGCGATGCGGCCTTTGCATTCACCTATGCACATGATCTGGCACTCTGGGACCATGCGGGTGCCAAGATCCTTCCTTTCTCACCCCTCGCCGATGAACCTGTCCCGGATGCGGACAGGGTTTTTCTGCCCGGTGGCTATCCCGAACTGCATGCCAAGCGTCTGGCGGGTGCAGGCACATTCATGGAAAGCTTGCGGGCTGCCGCGCAAACAACGGATATTTACGGTGAATGTGGTGGATACATGGTGTTGGGCGAAGCCTTGATAGACGCAGATGGAATGCGGCACAAAATGGCTGGCCTGTTGGGATTAGAAACCAGTTTCGCGAAACGAAAGCTGCATCTGGGTTACAGAACCTTGCGACGTCTCAGCCCCATGCCACAAGCGACCCTCAAGGGGCACGAGTTCCACTATGCAACGACGTTGCGCGCCGACGGCAAGCCGCTTTTTGACGCATGCGACGCCGAGGGAAATGCCTTACGTCCCATGGGGTTAGTCGAAGGCCGGGTCTCGGGGTCGTTTGCACATATCATCGACGTCGCCTAGAGGGCATTGCCAAGCTCTTATGGCAGGCGTACCGATGCCTGATGAACGAAGTGAATGATATCCGCGCGCGGCGCAATGTAACCGTTCTGGTTCTGGCGCAGGCCATCCTTGGCGCGCAAATGCCGATGATCTTCGTGATCGGCGGGCTGGCGGGCGGGCAATTGGCCAGCAACCCGTGCCTTGCGACATTACCCATTTCCTTCATTGTCTTTGGATCGATGACAACCGCACCGTGGCTAAGCCCACTGATGCAGCGCAACGGACGTCGATTCGGCTTCTTTCTGGGTGCCTTTGCCGGGGCCATGGGCGCGCTGATCTCAGCTTACGGGCTCTATACCAGCTCGTTTTTTACATTGCTGGCCGGGTCCTATCTGACTGGCATCTACATGTCGGCGCAAGGCTTTTACCGGTTCGCGGCGACCGATACAGCGTCTGAGGCTTTCCGGCCCAAGGCGATCTCATACGTCATGGCGGGCGGACTGCTTTCTGCGATTGTAGGGCCGCAACTCAACAAGCTGGTGCAGGACGCCTTCGTCGTGCCTTTCTTGGGGACCTATCTGGCAGTCGCAGCACTGAACCTTGTCGGCATGTTGCTGTTCCTCTGGCTTGACCTGCCAAAAGGTACCAAGTCAGAACCAAAAACAACGACCGTCAAAGGCCGCACACGCGGCGAACTCTTACGCGACCCACGCATCATGGTCGCCATTATCGTTGGCATGGTCTCTTATGCGCTCATGAACCTCGTGATGACGTCAACACCACTGGCTGTTGTCGGTTGCGGGTTCACCACCAACAACGCCAATGACATCGTATCAGCCCACGTACTGGCTATGTTCGCCCCTTCATTCTTCACCGGTCACCTGATCGCGCGATTTGGGGTGGAAAGGATCATGTCAGCGGGGCTTGCCCTTTTGGCCGCCGCCGGGATAGTCGCACTTTCCGGGGTCGAACTCACCAACTTTTTTGCCGCCCTCATCCTGCTCGGGCTTGGCTGGAACTTCGGCTTCATCGGGGCGACGACTATGCTCGCTGGGGCGCATCGGCCTGAGGAGCGGGGCGTTGTACAAGGCATGAACGACATGATCGTCTTCGGGATGGTGACGGTCGCATCACTGGCCTCCGGCGGCCTGATGAACTGCTCCGGCGGGTCTGCGGTGGAAGGCTGGAGTGCAGTGAACCTCGCGATGATCCCGTTTCTCGTACTGGCAGGGGGTTCGCTGATCTGGCTGGTGAGGCAACCAAAGGTCGCTGTGTAAATGAACGCTTTGGATAGAAGATGAAAAACGCGGATCGCCTCATCAAAGATATCTCAGAAATGGGATATCGGGCGGTTCCTGCCAATCTTGGTTCAAGCTCGTTTGACTAGTCCAATACAAGGCGTTCAGGCTAGCGATTAAACCCACCAACCACGCAGGGCAATATGCACGAACCGCACCCGCTCCGCCAGCGGGGGCAAGCCCAGTGCGCCGCGGCCAACCTTACCCGGATCAGTCACCGCCTGCCGCAAAACAGGACGCCCCAGATACCCTGAATACAGCGCAAACATCGCATTGCGTGACACTGCTTTTCGCTGACCACTCGCAGCCACAAGCCGGGCTTGCGCTTGCTTGGCCAGCGCACGGACCGCATCTTCACTTCCATCCAGCAGCGGCTTTCGGCTCCGCTCTTCCAAATCAGGGATCGCACGAAACAGGTTCGCAACACCCACCCCATAGGCAAAATCACGGACCACCTTCTCGTCTGCGATTCCCAACAGGCGGGCCGCCGTCCACATCAAATGGCCAGAGGTCGCATCAATATAGGCGTCAAAATGGCTCTCATCCTCAAAGACATCCTTGTAAACATCCCACCGGCGCGCCGCGACCAGACCATCCAGCAACTTGGCCCCCTTCGGATCCAGAACAGTGGCCAACTCATCCACAACCTCATGCCTGCGGGGGGTGCCGCCAGCCGCTATCTCTTCTAGCGCGTCACGCCACCACTGCAATCGCATCTCGGCGATCATCGGCTCCTCGGTGACCCAAGGGGCGCGGGCGACCTCAACATTGAAGGCATAAAGCGGAAACAACACCCGACGGGCTTCAACAGGGGCTGCCATCGCCGCGCGAAACCGCTCCGGATCGGCGCGTTCGACAAGTGCAGCGCAGGCGTCAAAGCTCATGCATCACCCTGACGCCAAGGTGGCATTAAAGTCATGAGTTCACGCGACAGAAGATCAAACCCGTTTGGCGCGCACCCTTTGCTGACAGTATCAATGCCTGCCACAGGCGGGTTGACACTGATGCTTTGAATACTGGCATCCGTCGGACAAAGATTAAAATCTCGCGCGGTCACTCGCGGCATATCGCGCTCAACAATCGCGCGGGCCTGTGCGTAGGTGCCATCAGGCAGCACAGCCCAACTGACGCGAACATCTGTGGTACCGGCGTTTGGTGTCTCACGCTTCAACCTGTCATTGGCAAAAATAGTATCGGAACTACGGCCCAGGAACGGGTCAACGGATGATATCCTGACATAATCCGTGCCCTCGGGCACCAATGGTCCGGTTGAACACCCCGCCAGCAGTATGACGACAGGTAACGCCCTTGCGCACCCGTTGCCGATCAATCCCGCTCGCATCAAGAGGCCATCAAACCTCATTGTTCCAAGGCCCCCGTCACCAAATCACGATGATTTTGAACTTCGATTTGGGCGGCTTTCATATCCGCGTTGGGGCAGGACATGCGCGCCTCCATCACTTTATCCGGACCGTCCCAGACAGTAATCACGTCACTGCCGTAATCCATACAAACCTGTGTTTTAGCGCCCGGATCAAGCCGCGCGATCTGCTGCAAGGCGATCCGGCGTGTTTCGGCATAGGTGCCATCAGGTAATGTCTCTGTCGCCGACCACACCCCATCAGGCGTGCCATCGTGACCGCTGTACAGGGCTGTGTCATTCGCAAAGATCGTCATGGCCTGTGCGCCAAAAATGGATCCACCTGAGCTGACAGTAACATATGGCAACCCGTCACCCGGCTCTGGATCAGGTGTTGTGTCACAACCAATCAACAGCGAAGCGACCAGCAAAACAGTCCTCACACGATCGCCCCATCACGGATCAGCTTCCAATTGATGGCATCCACCAGCGCACCGAATGACGCATCAACGATGTTGGCACTGACACCAACCGTTGACCAGCGCCGCCCCTGCCCGTCTTCACTGTCGATAATAACACGGGTTACAGCCTCGGTGCCGCCATTGGTGATACGCACTTTGAAGTCCACCAGGCGCATATCATCAATCATATCCTGATAAGGACCCAGATCCTTTGATAGGGCCCGCGAAAGCGCGTTGACCGGACCGCGATCCGACCCATCGGGGCCAAGGCTTTCGCTGACATTCAAAACCTTCTGACCATTCACCTTGGTGACAACAACCGCCTCGGACAGGGACACCATCTTATTGTGCTTGTTCTTGCGCCGCTCCACGGTGACGCGGTAGCGCTTTACCTCGAAAAACTCCGGCAGCGTTCCCAGCTCCTCGCGGGCCAAAAGCTCAAAACTCGCCTGTGCAGTGTCATAGGAAAACCCCTGTGCCTCCTTTTCCTTGATCCGTTCGACAATGCGGGCAAGCGCGGGATTATCTGGCGCGACCTCCAGCCCAGCCTCTGCCAGACGGGCACGCAAGTTTGACTGGCCAGCTTGATTGGACATGGGCACAATGCGAGTATTTCCCACTGATGCCGGATCAACATGCTCGTAGGTGCTGGGGTCCTTGGCAATCGCGGATGCATGCAGGCCCGATTTATGCGCAAAGGCAGAGGCACCAACATAAGGCGCTTGTTTGGCTGGCACCCTGTTCAGGATATCGTCAAGCAGCCGCGACGCCCGGCGCAGTCCCTTCAGCGCCTCTAGCGATACGCCCGTTTCAAACATGCTGGCATAGGGTTCCTTCAACAAAAGCGTCGGGATCAGCGTCGTCAAGTTGGCGTTGCCACAACGTTCACCCAAACCATTCAGCGTACCCTGCACCTGACGGGCACCGGCCATGATGGCCGCCAGCGACCCCGCAACCGCATTTTCGGTATCGTTATGCGTATGGATCGCAACATGATCACCCGGAATACCACTGGCAATGACGGCTTTGACAATGGTCGAAATCTCATCGGGCAATGTGCCGCCATTGGTGTCGCACAGGACAATCCAGCGGGCACCGGCCTCATATGCGGCATGCACAGCCTCCAGCGCATAATCCGGGTTTGCCTTGTAGCCATCAAAGAAATGTTCCGCGTCAAACAGCCCTTCGCGACCCGCCGCTGTGATATGGGCAAAGCTGGCCGCCACGTTCTGTGTGTTTTCTTCCAATGTGATGCCAAGCGCCGTTGTCACATGAAAATCATGCGCCTTACCCACCAAACACACCGCCGAAGTGCCCGCATTCATCACCGCCGCCAGCACATCGTCATTCTCAGCCGAGCGGCCTGCGCGCTTGGTCATACCAAAGGCGGTAAACGTGGCACTGGTCTTCGGCGGATCAGCAAAAAAGGCGGTATCCGTGGGGTTCGCGCCAGGCCAACCACCCTCGATGTAATCAAGACCCAGCGTATCCAACACAGCCGCAATCTGATGTTTTTCTTCCGCCGAAAACTGCACGCCCTGTGTTTGGGCGCCATCACGCAAGGTTGTATCAAAGAGGGACAAACGTTCCTTCGACATCACAAATCACCCAGCTTGGCCGCATCAAAATCCGGCCCCGGCACCCATGTCGCCTGCCCGCCGACATCCGTGACCTGCACGCCAGCGGCATTCAAAACAGCACGGACCTCATCAGCACGGGCCCAATCCTTGGCCGCACGCGCCGTCGCACGTTCCGCCAGCAATGCATCGACCCGCGCGGCAACAGCCGGTGTCATGTCTGGCCCCGCCTCGCCGCCATCAAACATCGGGATCGCAGCCCAGTCAGTCACCAAGCCAAGCATTTCCATCCCATGGGCGAACCCGGCCAATGCAGCGGGCGTCTTGCCCTTGGCCAGCACATGCAACCGGGCCAAGGCGCCAGATGTGTTCAGATCATTCGCAAGGACACCAATGAATTCCGCATCCGGTTCCCACTGACCGTTAGTTTGCAACGCCGCAATCAGATCAGGGCCAAACCCGTGCCCATGCAGGATGCCGTACCATTTGCGCAGTGTGGCGTCCGCCTCAGCACGGCGGGTTTCGGTCCAGTCCATGCACTTGCCGTAATGCGTACCCAGCATCACCATTCGGATCACTTCGCCGGGTATCCCCTGATCCAATAAATCACGCACGGTAAAGAAATTGCCCAAGGACTTGGACATCTTCTTGCCCTCAACCTGCAGCATTTCGTTATGCAGCCAATAGCGTGCAAACTCCCCTGCCGGATGCGCACATGCGGACTGAGCAATCTCATTTTCATGATGCGGGAACTGCAAATCATTGCCGCCGCCATGAATATCGAAGGTCTCGCCCAACAATTCATAACTCATGGCAGAGCATTCAATATGCCATCCCGGACGGCCATAGCCCCACGGGCTGTCCCACCCGGGCTGACCATCACCTGAAGGCTTCCACAACACAAAATCCATCGGATTGCGCTTGTAGGGGGCCACCTCCACACGTGCGCCAGCAATCATGTCATCAATCGACCGCCCCGACAGGGCACCATATTCAGTGTAACTTTCCACCGCGAACAGCACGTGGCCTTCGGCTGCATAGGCATGACCCTTGGCAACCAGATCGGCAATCATCGCGATCATCTGGGCAATGTAATCCGTCGCACGCGGCTCATGGGTTGGACGCATCGCCCCCAGCGCGTCCATATCATCATGATACCAGCCAATTGTCTCGGCTGTGATGTCGCCAATATCGCGGCCCGTTTCAGCCGCCCGTGCGTTGATCTTATCGTCCACATCGGTGAAATTGCGCACATAGGTCACATGCTCCACCCCATAGACATCGCGCAGAAGGCGAAACAGCACGTCAAATACCAGCACATTGCGTGAATTGCCCAGATGCGCGCGGTCATAGACCGTCGGCCCACATAGATACATCCGCACATTTTGCGGATCAATCGGCACAAACTCCTCTCGCCGGCGGGTCTTGGTGTTCTGGAGCCTAATGGTCGTCATAACGCCTCACAAACGGGTTTCGCCGCGGGCTTAACAAGTTCAGTTTGTAAGTGAAACGTGAAAGAGCAACCCGCGACAGATGTCAGCAGATAATAATGCAGCAGGTAATGATGCAGATGCTCTTCATTTGGATTGCATAACAGCGCAATCGCGATGCGTCCAGCATTTGATGATGCAGGTTTGGCTTAATGACCGGTTAGAGCCCCTTGCGACCATTGCCAAACCTTGCTCTTATGTCTTCAAAGTTAGACATTTCCTAGTCGCAGATGCTTGGGACAATCGAAGAAGAAATGCCGACACAAATAACAATTTCAGAATCGCAAACAGCGCTAACTTGTTCGACGGTTGAAGAGGTCATGGAAGCACTGTCACAAGCTGCCTCCGATGCGGAGGCGAGTGAGCGCCCAAACATTGTGCACATCACGGCAATCACAGAGGATACTCTCTCAGTTGTGGTCGGCGCTAAGTCACTATCAAATCTGGGATTTCAGTACGCACACGGCGACCCGCCGTATTATTCAAGCCGTGGTATATCGAACGCTGATGAACCCTTTCTCGTCGCGTTTGCTTTGACAAATCATCATACTGAGATTCCACAGCGTTACGTCATACCTGTGTCTGATGCTTTTAAAGCGGTGCGTCAGTTCTTGGAAACCAACAGTCTTCCAACCTGTGTCCAGTGGTCGGAGATTTAGAAGATAAATCACCTGAGCCTCGGATAGTCGAAGGTCGGCTTCGTCCGCAAAACCGCCATTCAATCGTCACCCTCGTCTAACATCGACACCATCTTGATCACGGTATTCAGGTTGCGCGCCGTTGCATCCACGCCAATCAGACGCTCCACCTTTGCGGCAAGTTTCGACCGACCGATCCCATCAGGTGCGTGCAGCCAAACGGTACGCCCCAACACAGCAACCTGTTCGGTCGGTGCGCGCAATGCGTCTACCCCATCCAAATCCAGTTCTGGATCGTCATAGCAAAGATAGGCATGCACCAGCTTGCCCGCATCGCGCGGGAACGGACATCCGTCCAACACCGCTTTCATCGCCGCCTCATCCAGAACCAGCACAGGCACATCAAAACCGAACGCCTCTTCGATGCCATCTTTGATCGCGACAGCATGTTCCTCCGGCGCCCCTTCTGCCTCAAACACAAGGTTGCCGGATGCGATATAGGACCGTACGCCCGTGCCCGCAGTTTTGGCCGCGCAGATTTGGCGCAGGTCGGCCATCGGCACCTTGCGGTTACCACCCACATTGATGCCGCGCAAAAACGCCACGAATTTCGTCATCTTGTCGGTCCTGCGCAGCGGCGGTGGAAATCCCGTCGCTACCTGATTATCGCAAACGCCTCTTAATCATCAAGTATCTCCGCATATTCGATATCGGTTGCACGCGGCTTTTGCCCCGTGCGCCGCTCAAAAACCCAGGCCCGCTGGGCGGCTTGATGGGCCAGCTCTGCCTCTCGCATGAATTCCTCATGGCCCAGCTCGGCTGCGGTTTTTTGCGGTTTCGCCTGCGCATAGAGCTGGGTCGCATCTGCCGTCGCACGCATGACAGGCTGTGCGGACAGCCGCGCCATGACGACAGATTGCGCCGCGGCATCGGTCTGCAACGCAGGACGACGCCGCTCGCGACCCGCGGCCCAATGGCCACCGCGCATGGCCCAATCTTCTTGACGGCGTCCGATTGACCGGTTCGATAACCGATTTGATCCTATCAACTCTGCAAATGACATCGGTTCACCTCGATTCCAAAGCCCCATCCCGTACTTTCACTTTAGCCGGTACGCATTTGAAAATCTTGTATTTTGCAAATCATTGGTTAACGGGCCACGCGCAAATCGGTCCGACACGCAGACCAAAATGATTGTTCTTACACAGCTGATACTGCATCTTGACCCCATGACACGCCAGTTGATCGATCAAATCTGCGCCGAAATGCCAGGGGCTGTCGCTGCCGACCCGACGACCGAACTCGACAGCTGGAAAGTCGGCGGCAAGATGTTCGCCTGTTTCGGTGACCGGATCGACGGGGTCTGCACCAAGACAGACAGCATCGAAACAGCCCAGATGCTGATCGACGCCGGGGCCGCCAGCAAGGCCCCCTATTTTCACAAAAGTTGGGTTCTTGTCAGTTTCGGCACGGACGCCGATGAACTGCGCCACCGGATACAGACGTCTTACGACATCGTGCGCAACGGCCTGCCCAAAAAGGTCCAGGCCGCGCTTGATCAGGCATAGCTGACCACTTCTATCTCGACGCCATCGTGATCATGAAAATAGAACCGGCGCCCCGGTTCGTAATCGGCATGATTATGTGGTTTCAGTCCCATCGCCCTGACCTTCGCCTCGACGGCATCCAAATCATCAACCACGACGCCAAGATGGTTCAGCCCACCGCGCGTCTGATAACTGGCATCAGCCTTCGGTATGGTTTGGCCCGGGTCCGACCCCGAATATACCGCAACATAGCTGTCATCGCTGCCTACATGCACAGTGTAGCCCGCGCCATTCATGGCCGAACCTTCCCAGCGCGTATGCCAGCCAAACAGCTCAGACAGCATTGCCGCGGTCTTCTTCGGGTCGGCGACGGTGATGTTGACATGTTCCAGATGCGACATTGTTAGTTTCTCCTTTTGAATGTGTTGAACAGACGGGACAAGGCACCCGGCCGAGGCGGCAGAGCGGCATCTTCAAAGCAACCACATTGCAGATCATGCCCCCAGCCAAGCCCGTCCCGCTTCATCGCGGCCAGCGCCTGTGGGTCTGCGCAGTACCTTGTTGTCAGGCGTTTTTGCATCGGTTTTCTCCCCTATCAAATCATTCTCGAATCTGTTGTAATTTCTCAAGTGAACTTGAGATCAAGGAGTTTCTTCATGATAGTCGGATTGACGATTGGCGATCTTGCCGAACGGACCGGCCTGGCGGTGTCAGCCATCCGGTTTTACGAAACCCATGACATCGTCAAGCCCGTTAGAAACAAGGGTGGTCACCGCCGTTACGGACGGGCCGATATCAGGCGTTTATCCTTTGTCATGGCCGCGCAGACCCTTGGCTTTCCACTGTCCGAAATCGCCGAACATCTGCGCGACCTGCCCGACCACAAGGCCCCGACCAAGGCAGATTGGACGCGGATCAGCAAAACATTCCGCAAGAAGATCGATGCGCGAATAGCAGCGTTGGAGGAATTGCGCGACAAGCTCGATGGCTGCATCGGCTGTGGCTGCCTCAGTCTGAAGTCCTGCGCACTTTATAACCCGGGTGACGTCAAGGCACGCGAAGGCACGGGCCCCCGCAATCTTACCCAGCTACCGGGTTGACTTGCCCTTCGGTTCGGCATTCCTCTGCCATCTATGGAACTCTCAACACGGATTACCAACATCACCGGCGGCGGCTCTGACGGATGGGATGTGTTCTACAAGGCACGGCGGATGATCGCTGCGGGCACAGATGTGACCGAATTGACCATCGGCGAACATGATATCCGCACCCATCCCGACATTTTGGATGCAATGTATGGTGCGGCCGTGGGCGGTCACACGGGTTATGCTGAGGTGCCCGGCACCGAAAGCCTACGCGCAGCCGTGGCCGCGCGGATAGCATGGCACACTGGGATGGCCACATCGCCGAACAACATCCTGATCACCCCCGGTGGGCAGGCCGCCCTTTTTGCAGCGCACAATGCCGTTTGTAATCACGGGGATACAGCGCTTTTTATCGATCCATACTATGCCACATATCCCGGCACGATCCGGGGTGTCGGTGCTGTACCAAAGGCGATTGTCACAAAACCCGACACGCTGTTCCAACCCACAGGGGCGGCAATTACGGCTGTCGCCAAAGGGGCCAAATCGCTTCTGATCAACACCCCCAACAACCCTACTGGCATCGTCTATTCACGCGAAACCCTGAACGATATCGCCAAGGCTTGCATCGATCATGACCTCTGGCTGATCTCGGACGAGGTGTACGACACCCAAGTCTGGGAGGGCACCCATATCAGCCCTCGCACCCTGCCCGGCATGGCCGAACGGACGCTGGTGATCGGATCCATGTCCAAAAGCCACGCCATGACAGGCAGCCGGGTGGGCTGGATTTGCGGGCCCTGCCACGTCATCACCCACCTTGCCAACCTTGCCACCCACACCACCTACGGTGTGCCGGGCTACATCCAGGACGCGGCCGAATTTGCCATCGGGCAAGGGGCAGACGTCGAAGAAGCCGTAGCCGCCCCATTTCGCCGACGCCGCACATTGACCCTGAAGGCATTGGAAGGGCAAAACGTCATCCGCGCCGTACCCGCACAGGGTGCCATGTATGTGATGCTCGATATCCGGGGCACCGGGATGGGCGGCGACACATTCGCCGATTCCCTGCTTGATGCCGAACACATCGCCGTCATGCCCGGCGAAAGTTTCGGAAAGGCTGCGGCGGGACACATCCGCGTCGCCATGACCATTGATGACGATAACTATATCGCAGCACTCAACCGGCTGATCAGTTTCGCACATAGCCGCGCGCAATAAACGCCCGATTTCAGGCGGCAGAGCCTGCGGGAATCGCCTAGGGTCGTGTCATGCTCTTTGATCTGCCCTCTGACGATACACTCTACACCGCACTTTTGGCGCGTGATCACGCCTATGACGGGCGCGCCTATGTCGGTGTGTCATCCACGGGTGTCTTCTGCCGCCTGACCTGCCCTGCGCGCAAGCCAAAACGCGAAAACTGCAGCTTTTTCAATGATGTGGCCGCCTGCATTCAGGCGGGTTTTCGGCCCTGCAAACGCTGCCACCCCCTGACACCTCAAGCCGACGCCGACCCCGCGATCAGCCAGCTGATCGGCGCATTGGACGCCGACCCAAACCATCGCTGGTCAGAGGCTGACATAACCGCCCGCGGCTTTGATCCTTCAACCATCCGGCGCAGTTTCAAACGGAATTTCGGCATGACATTTCTTGATATGGCGCGCCAACGACGCTTGGCGCATGGGTTCAGCACATTGGGGCAAGGCAAGGTCATCGATGCCCAGCTTGATGCAGGCTTTGATAGCCCGTCTGCCTTTCGGACAGCCTTTGCAAAACTGATCGGGATGGCACCGGGCAGTTTCAAACCCAATGCGATGCTCCGCGCGGATCATATCGCAACACCATTGGGGCCGATGATTGCGGTCTGCGACAAACAAGCGCTTCACCTACTGGAATTTGCCGATCGCAAGGCGCTGCCGAAAGAGCTTCAACGCCTGCGCCAGCATAGCAAGGCGAGCATCGGGATCGGTCGATTTGACACGACTGATCAAACAGCCGCCCAACTGGCCGACTATTTTAATGGCACCAGCGACCAGTTCACGGTGCCACTTGTGCTGCACGGCACAGCCTTCACCCGCGAGGTGTGGCAAGCCCTGCGCAAAATCCCGGCGGGCGAAACCCGCAGCTATAGCGCCATCGCCCGTGATATCGGCGCGTCACAATCCCCGCGCGCGGTCGCCCGCGCCAACGGGGCCAATCAGATCGCGCTCATGATCCCCTGTCACCGGGTGATCGGGGCAGATGGATCACTGACGGGCTATGGTGGCGGGCTCTGGCGCAAACAGCGACTGATCGACATCGAAAAACACTATGCAAGGAAAACATCATGACCCATCCCGCTGAAACCTTTCGTGCCCTTCATGTCAAAGGCGATCCCCTTCTTATGGTGAATGTCTGGGACCGGGGGTCCGCCAAAATGATGCAAGCGATGGGGGCCAAGGCGCTGGCCACGTCATCCGCTGCGCACGCTTTCACCATGGGTCGCGCCGATGGCGGCACACTAACAAGAGACGAGGCACTGGCTCACGCGACTGAAATCCTTTCGGTGACCGACCTGCCCGTACAAGGCGACTTTGAAAACGGATTTGGCGATGATCCGGAAACCTGCGCTGAAACTGTCCGTCTTGCCGCAGAAACGGGGTTAGCTGGCATCTGTATCGAAGATACGATGTTTCCTTCCGAAGATGCTTACGATTTCGCATTGGCCGTTGAACGCATCAAAGCCGCGGCTGCGGCCGCGCGTGCTTTGCCGCATGATTTTGTGCTGACCGCACGGGCCGATGGTATCCTGACCGGAAGATATGACACCGATGAGGCGATCCGCCGTCTCCAAGCATTTGAAGATGCGGGCGCCGATTGCCTTTATGCGCCGCTACCGCCCAACATGTCAGAACTAAAACGTCTCTGCGATGCGGTCACGGCGCCGGTCAATGCATTGGTGGCAGGGGCATATACAAACCAAACCCATACCGATTTTGCGGCTATTGGGGTCGCGCGCATTTCGCTCGGATCATCGCTGGCGCGGATTACCCATCGGGCCATTTTTGACGCGGCCAAACAAATGCTGGATAAAGGATCGTTTGCCAGTCTCGGTGTCGGGATCAGCGGCAAGACCATCGATGATCTTCTGACGTAAAAAGCGGGGCCTGCTGATTTTCAGCAGGCCCCGTGCAAGCATCCGCGCGACAAGACAGGGGGGAAGGGGACAGGTCGTCAGGATGCCTGTTCGTTTACGACTAGTTTAGAACTGGAAAGACACACGTGCAGTTGCTGTGGTTGCATCAATGTCTTCGCCAGAGTCGTTATAGTCTTCGAACTGGTGCTGCAGCACCTCGCCACCGACACGAATGCTTGGGCTCACGCGATATTCGACACCAATACCACCAAATGCACCCGTATCGTCACCATCAAACGCATCAACGGCAGAAGACGTACGCAGTTGCGCGATACCACCAGTTATATAAGGCAACCAATCGCCCGCATCATAACCGGCACGCAGTTTGGCACGTGTGATAGTGTCCACTTCAACGCCGTCCTGCTCAATCTCGGTGCCATCCAGGTCAAGTTCGCCACCCAGAACCCATTGCCCAAAATCATACAGATAACCGGCATGGGCACCATAGGTCAGGTCCTCAGCATCTTCCGTTAACGCATCAGATTCGACCCAGCCATAGCCAAGCTGACCACCGGCATAAAAGCCTGTCCAGTCAGACCCGCGCATCACCGGCGCTGGTGTCGGTGCAACCATCACAGGCGCAGGCGCCTCTACTGGTTCGGCCAAGCCGCCAGCGGTCGCCATACCGGCCGCCAAGGCCAAAGGTGCAGCCAACATGCTCGTGCGGACGGTTTTGAAAGTCGTATTCATTTTTATTCTCCGTTCATCGGGTTGTCGTGTGGCGTACAACTGACATCGAAAAAAAATGGTTCAACGCCCCTCACGCGGGCGTGAATATGTTCGGCGGGTTTGAGCGGAGTGGCAGCAGAAAACTGCGCTAATTCCCGCCCATAAATGACACAATTACAGCAAATAGGCATCATTGTGCATACATAAGCAGCTTATTGCGCGACAATCATGGCAATTTAGTGGCAATCACACTGGTCGTGAAAGCCGTCCACCACGCACGGGCACTGCCGCACCGGTCGTGCCGGGTGCTGATATCGGCAGGCCTCGTGCAGCGCGTAATGCAAGATATGCAAATGCCTGCGCCTCTAACATGTCACCATCTAGGCCAACATCTTCGACCGGGCCTACTTGGCAGGGCAAAAGTCCTAAACCCCGCATCACCGTTGCGTTTTTACGCCCACCACCCGCAACGAAAATCTGCGTTGGTAAGCTGGGGCAAAGCGACAGCGCGACATGCACTGTCTCCACAATGGCCTTCGTCAGCGTAGCAATTGCGTCCGCATCATCCAAATCGACAACAGCTTTGGACAACTCGTGAAACGCATCGCGATCCAACGATTTAGGCGGCGGTCTTGTAAAATAGCTATGCTGCAAAAGGGTCGTGATGATGCTTTCATCAGCCTGCCCTTGCGCTGCCAACGCCCCATCCGCATCGAATGGCTGCCCCCGCCGCTGCATCATGGCGTCATTCAAAGGCGCATTCGCCGGCCCGGTATCAAACGCCACAAGCGCGCCCGGCATTTCGGGGCGATCATAAGTCGGATTGACCCATGTAATATTGCCGACACCCCCCAAATTTAGAAACGCCACCGGCGCATCCACCTGCAGCCATTTTGCCAATGCGAAATGATAGAACGGCGCCAATGGCGCACCCTGCCCGCCTTGCCGGATGTCTTCACTACGAAAGTCCCAGGCCACAGGATAGCCCAAGACATCCGCCAGCAATTGCCCATCACCGCATTGATGCGTGCAGCGCGCCTCTGGATCATGGGCCAGCGTTTGGCCATGGAAACCGGCCAGATCAATCCCCTCGAACCCTTGCATTACGTCAATGTGGGCTGCGTGAACGACCGCCGCCGCCGCTTGTATATCGTCATCGGGCCAACGCCCCAGATGATCACGTAAGATGGCCTGCTCTGCCGCGGTATAAGCACGATAGGCTGTGGGGCCAAAATCAACGATACGCTCGCCATCTGTCCGGATCACAGCGGCATCAACCCCGTCCAATGACGTCCCCGACATCGTCCCAAGCACCGTCATCACATCCCCACCCAACATCCGCTTTCCCTTGCGCCTTGACCTGACTATAGAGTGCACCGTGCAAATGCCGGGAACAAGCCAATGACCTACCATCCCAAATCCGAGTTCATGTCCGTCATGATGACACGCGGCTTTCTGGCCGATTGCACGGATTATCAAGGGCTGGACGAGGCGCTAAGCAAAGGACCGGTACCCGCCTATATCGGCTTTGATGCGACCGCATCGTCCCTGCATGTCGGCTCACTGATTCAGATCATGATGCTGCGCTGGCTCCAAAAGACCGGGCACAAACCCATCACCCTGATGGGGGGCGGAACCACAAAGGTCGGTGATCCATCGTTCCGGGCGGACGAACGCCCCCTGCTTGGCCCAGAGCAGATTGACGCAAATATCGCGGGCATCAAACAGGTCTTTGCGGCCTACCTGACCTATGGTGACGCGCCCACCGACGCGATGATGATCAACAACGCCGAATGGCTGGATGGTTTAAACTACCTCGATTTTCTACGCGATATCGGGCGGCATTTCTCGATCAACCGCATGCTGTCATTCGAAAGCGTCAAATCCCGGCTCGACCGAGAACAATCGCTGTCGTTTCTGGAATTCAACTACATGATCCTGCAAGCCTATGATTTCCTTGAACTCAACCGGCGTTATGGCTGCCTATTGCAGATGGGCGGTAGCGACCAATGGGGCAATATCGTCAACGGGATCGACCTGACACGCCGCGTGCTAGACCATGAAATCTATGGGCTGACATCGCCACTACTGACCACCAGCGACGGCAAAAAGATGGGCAAATCACAAAGCGGGGCCGTTTGGCTGAACGCCGATCTGCTGTCACCCTACGAATTCTGGCAGTTCTGGCGGAACACAACCGATGCCGACACAGGCCGTTTCCTGAAACTCTATACAGAACTGCCCATCGACGAATGCAACCGTCTGGGTGCATTGGAAGGGTCGGAGATCAACGCCGCCAAAATCATCCTCGCCAACGAAGTCACAACATTGTTGCACGGGGCCGAGGCTGCAGCAAATGCGCAAGCCACAGCGCGCGAGGTGTTCGAACAAGGTGGCATCGGGGACGATCTGCCCACGCTGACCCTGACCACCGATGATCTGGGTGACGGGATATCGATCGTGCAACTCATTGTCCGTGCTGGCCTTGCAGGCAGCGGGAAAGAAGCCAAGCGCCTGATCGCTGAAAATGGGGCCAAGTTGAACGATGAACCGCTCAAAGACGCAGGGTTAATAATGGATGCAAGCGCCCTTGCCCAACCAATCAAGCTGAGTGCGGGCAAAAAACGGCACGCGCTGGTGCAACTGGGCTAGATCAACAACAGATCAACGATCAGGATCGTGATCCCTATTGGAAATGTGATGATCGCGGCAACAACGGCGGCGCCCAATGGTGTGGGTCGTGGCGGCAATGCCCGGACACCCGCCACAGTATATGTATCGCTTTTCTGTCTCATGGACCGATTAACCATGATTTAGGTTTCAGATGGCTTAACAGCCAAATGAGCGCAACACCCTGCCTGCCTTTGCAACAACACCCCACCTTTGGAGCCGCACTTCAACTGCTCGGCCAGGATGTGCGTGTGATCGACCTCGTCGGCGCCGCCCCATTGCAGGCGGTCCGGCGTTTCGGGATGACTTTCGCGCCGCGCGGCCCGATCTGGACCGAAAACGCTGACAAGACACAAGGCCTGCGTGACCGCGGGCCAAGGCTACTCAACAGCGACACCCCAAATGATGACGCCCTAAAGGCCGCAGGCTACCGAAAAATCATGACAACGGCACATGTGGCAGAACTGCACCTTGATCACCCCGACCCCATCGCCCGCGCCAAGGGTAAATGGCGCAACATCTGGCGGCAGGCCAAAAATGGGCCGCTCATCATCAAACAACAGATCTTTCATGCCAGCAAACACGCCTGGTTGCTCAAGGCCGACCTGGCCCAACAAAGACAAAAAGGGTTCCGCGCCCTGCCCCATGATGTCATCCACGCCTTCGCGCAGATCGCCCCACAAGATGTGATTGTCTTTACCGCCCATCTCAAACAGGAACCTGCGGCAGCCATGCTGCTCCTGCGCCACGCACCCACAGCCACCTATCACATCGGTTGGACCAATGACCTGGGGCGCCAGCATGGTGGACATCACCTGATCCTGATGCAGGCCGCCAGTGTCCTTGCGGCCCAGGGGATCACCCGGCTTGACCTAGGGGCCGTTGACACACAAAACGCACCGGGCCTCGCGCGTTTCAAAATCGGCAGCGGTGCCACGGTCCGGGCACTTGGGGGGACGTGGCTGAAAATCCCCGGCATCTCGGCGCTGGCCCAATGAACGCCCCGGTGCTAAGCCGTTAAAAAATATCGGCGGGGACAGCCATGACATTGCTACAAATAACCTCACTGCTGATTGTGCTGGCGGGGGCCTTCGGGGCGATCAACTACCTCTTTCTACGGCTACCATCGGCCATCGGCATCCTTGTTGTCGCACTGCTGGCATCATTCGTCGTCATGCTGCTCGATTTGGTCGTACCATCCTTGGGCGTCGCCGATGTTGTCCGGCAAACGGTGCTGGGGATCGAATTCTCGGACGCCCTGCTCGAAGGGATGCTTGGTTTGCTGCTCTTCGCAGGCGCACTGCACGTCAAACTCGCCGATCTCAAACGCGAATGGGTGGTCGTCATGCTGATGGCCACCATCGGGATTGCGCTGTCGACCACCATTGTCGGCTACGGATTTTCGTGGCTGACCGGGATGCCCATTCTGGTGGCACTCGTCTTTGGCGCGCTCATTTCGCCCACTGACCCGGTCGCGGTTCTGGGTGTGCTGCGCGACGCAAACCTGCAAAAATCACTGGAAACCAAGATCGCAGGCGAAAGCCTGTTCAACGATGGCGTCGCCTATGTCGTCTTCCTCGTGCTGGTCGGGCTGGCCTTCCCCCACGGGGATGGTCATGGCAGCGGCCTCTCTGGTGCCGTGCAGCTTTTCTTCCAAGAGGCTCTTGGCGGGGCCATCCTTGGCATCGTTCTGGGATGGCTCACCTTTCGGGTCATGCGGCGGATTGATGATTATTCGCTTGAGGTGCTGATCACCCTCGGCCTAGCCTTCGGCGGCTACGAATTGGCGGTCTACCTGCATGTATCGGCCCCGATCATGGCCGTCTGCGCGGGCCTGCTGATCGGCGATATCGGCGCACGCGACGGCATGTCAGAACAAACCGCGCACTACGTCGATGCTTTTTGGAAACTGATCGACGAAATCCTCAACGCCGTCCTGTTCCTGCTCATCGGTGTCGAAGTCTTCGCAATCGCCTTTGACTTCGAATACCTCACCGCAGGTGTCGCCGCCATAGCACTGGCGCTTGTCGCACGTCTGGCTGCCGTTGCCGTGCCCGTCCTGATGCTGCGTCCATTTCGCGGATTTTCAGCCGGGGTAATCCCCATCATGACATGGGGTGGGCTCAAGGGCGGGATATCCGTGGCCCTCGCCCTGTCGCTGCCCGACGGCGAATGGAAGCCGTTGATCCTGACGGCCACCTACATCGTCGTCATCTTCTCGATCATCGTCCAAGGGCTTACCGTCGCAAAACTCGCCGCCCGTCTGGGGCGCACACCGGAGCTACCGCAATGACCCAATACGTTGTCTACGACGTGTTCACCGACAGCGCATTTGGCGGGAACCAACTTGCCGTGATCCCCGACGCGCAAAACCTGCCAGAGGATGATCTGCAAAAGATCGCACGTGAATTTAACTTCTCGGAAACCACCTTTGTCTACCCGCCTGCGGACCCGGCACATACGGCCAAGGTCCGCATCTTTACACCAACAATGGAAATCCCCTTCGCCGGGCACCCAACCATCGGAACAGCCGTCGCCCTGCGCGATCTGGGTCAGACGGGCGATATGATATTGGAACTTGGGGTTGGGCCGATCTCTTGTAGCTTTGGCAATGATCATGCCTCCTTCACCACACACGCAGCCTTGGAGCGGTTGGCGCAACCAGATCCAGCACTGGTTGCCGCTGCACTTGGCCTGCCACAAACAGCCATCAGCACTGAAAATCATCCGCCATTGCAATGCAGCCTTGGTCTGCCTTTCGTCATTGTAGAGCTAATAAACGCAGAGGCGCTCAACCAATGCAAACCAGCCATTGACCAATTAGAGGCGGGCGCTGCCAAACACCCTGCGGGTCTCGATTTCGCACTCTACCCCTATGCCCGCATCGGCGACATGATCGAGGCGCGTATGTTCGCCCCACTTGATAACATCCCCGAAGACCCCGCCACGGGCAGCGCGGCAGCAACGCTTGCGGCGTTGCTGACTGAAGTTCACGAAAGCGCGCAAAACCTGGTGATCCATCAAGGCATGGCTATCGGCCGACCGTCCCAAATTGCGGCAAAAACCACGACCGGCGATCAGGTTGCCGTGACGATCAGTGGCAAGGCGTTATGCACCATGCAAGGGGTGTTGTGTTACGCCTGACCCGATTGATGGTTATTGATATAGACGCGGCACACCCAAACTATCATGGATCATATTCACACTGTCGTTGCTGACGGCCATCTTTCCGGCCAAATCGCGCAGATATGACGCCTCCGTATCGTGTCGCAAATCAACACCCAGCACCGACACCGCGTATACTTGTGCCTCCAGCCAAGGCGGGACGTGACCGGCAAAACCTGCGACATCGACAGGCTTGTCCAACTCAGCTGCAACAAACGCATGCGCGCCGTCGCTTACTCCATCCAATGCTTCAAACAGCGAAGCCCGCTGCCCATCGTCAAACACTGCAAGATGTCGGGCCGCCTGCAACAAGGCTCGGACCATCAACGCAGCCGCAGCTTCCTGGTCGGCAGTTGGCTGTAGCGGGCTATGATCAGGGTCAAGATATGATCTTAAAACCACACCAAAACTGGCCCCCTCCGCCGATGCTGCAGCACGCGGGTCGCTCAACCCGCCAATCAGATTGTCCAGATCACTCGGGGCGTCGCCAACCGCCTTTGCATCCGTCGCAAGCGCCTCCAGCAGCGCGCCCAGCCCGGCATTGTCAACCGCATTACCAGCCAGCACCCTACTCATCGCAGCCATATCGCCCGCGTGGGTACTGTTGAGCGCCGCAAAAAGCCCCCTCGCGTCACCATGATCCTGTTTCATCGCGGGCCTTGCGCCTTTGGCAAGGGCAACGGCCGCCGCAACCTTGGCCAACGTCTTCATCATGCTCATCGGGTTTCCTTTCGCAGGTTTCCCCAAGCGGTACACCTTGCAGGTTAATCGCGCGTAACTATTCGCCCCGGCAAAGCCATTCTTCAGACGACCAGACTGGAAACCAAACGCCACGCCCGCTATCATTGGACGTACACGATCATCGGGACCTCCATGAACCAGACCATTCTTTCCCGTTGCGAGGCAAATGGCCTGCGCATGACCGACCAACGGCGCACCATTGCTGCTGTACTTGAGGCCGCCGTAGATCACCCCGATGTGGAAGAGCTCTATAACCGCGCTGCCGCCGCTGACCCGCGTATTTCACTGGCCACAGTTTACCGAACCGTCAAATTGTTCGAAGAGGCGGGAATTCTGGAAAAACATGAATTCGGCGACGGACGCGCGCGTTACGAATCAGCGGACCGTGATCACCACGATCACCTGATCGACATGCATTCCGGCAAAGTGATCGAATTCGTCGACCCCGAAATCGAAGAGCTACAAGAACGCATCGCCGCCAAACTGGGGTACCGACTGATGGGCCACCGGCTTGAACTTTACGGTGTGCCAGAGAATGACAACAAGAAATGAGCACAGACCGACCGCTACTCGCCGTCCTGATTGACGCTGATAACGTTCCGGCAAAACACGCCGAGGCAATCCTGAAAGAAGTCAACGGGCTGGGTGAACCTGCCTTGCGGCGTGTCTACGGTGATTGGTCTTCCTCGCGGCTGGGCAATTGGGCGTCCCTCATTCCGGCGCTTGGGCTTGTTGCACGCCAGGAATCGGCAAATACCACAGGGAAGAATGCAAGCGACATCGGCCTGGTCATCGACGCGATGGACATCCTGCACTCCGGAAAATTCGATGCGTTCGTCATCGTTTCCTCGGATAGTGACTTCACGGCGCTGGCCAATCGCCTGCGGGAAGATGGGTTATCAGTAATCGGTATTGGTGAAAAGAAGACGCCAGCCTCGCTGCGGTCGGTCTGCAACCGATTCATATTCATCGAAAACCTGACCGAGGACAAAGCCGACGGCACGCAAAGCAAGGCCGAAAAGGCCCTTCCATTATTCAAAGAAGCCATTGAAAAAATCGATAGTGAGGACGAATGGGTGCATCTTGGACCATTGGGCAGCAGGATCACCGCCGCCAATCCAGACTTTGACCCACGCAGCTACGGTTACAACAAGCTGTCGAACCTAGTACGCGCCATCAAGGGCATCGAGACGCGGCAGGACGGCACCCATCTACTGGTTCGGTTGCGCTAATGGAAAACCTGCGCGGTGCGGCACTGATGGTGCTGGCCATGGGACTTTTTGCTGTCGAAGACGCCATCATCAAGGATCTGGCAGAAACGATGCCCATTGGTCAAATCCTGTCCGTCACTTGTTTGGGCGGGCTGATCCTGTTTGTGGTCTGGTTCCTGATACGGGGCATACCACTGTGGCAACCCGAATATCTCGACCGCAAGGTGTTGTTGCGCAGCGGCTTTGATGCCGCAGGCTCGGCCCTCTTTGTCACATCGCTGGCACTGATCCCGCTGACGACCGCCTCAGCCGTCATCCAAGCGACGCCATTGGTCGTCGCTATGGGGGCCGCGATCTTTCTAGGGCAAGAGGTCGGATGGCGGCGCTGGTTGGCCATTATCTTGGGCTTCATCGGGGTCTTGATCATCATCCGTCCCGGCACCGAAGGCTTTGAAATCGCCACATTGCTTGCTGTGGGCGGCATGTTCGGGCTCGCGACCCGCGATTTGCTGACACGTGCGCTGACCGTCAGCCTCAGCGGCCCACAGCTCGCCACACACACGTTCGCCGTCATTGTGCCCGTCGGCTATCTGATGAGCCTTCTTCAAGGACAAGCCTTCATCATGCCAGACATCCAACAAACGATCGGGCTATTTGGCTGCATCGTGATTGGTGTACTTGCCTATCTCGCGATTGTGGCAGCCACACGTCATGGCAATGCGGGGATCATCTCCTCATTCCGCTACTCACGTATGGTGTTTGCGCTGATCCTCGGCTTTATCTTCTTCAATGAAACCCCCGATGTCGCGACCATCGCCGGGGTCAGCATCATTATTGGGTCAGGCCTTTTTACCCTCTGGCGCGAGGCGCGACTGCACCGTACTTCCCTTGCGTCACAACCCGCGCTATAGAGCGGCTGATACCGCTAACACCCCTCCCAAAGGAGCATCCCATGAGCACGATCATCGACATCCACGCCCGCGAAATCCTCGACAGCCGGGGCAACCCCACGGTCGAAGTCGATGTCATCCTCGAAGACGGCACCATGGGCCGGGCCGCCGTGCCTTCGGGCGCGTCCACCGGCGCACATGAAGCGGTCGAAAAACGCGATGGTGACAAATCCCGCTACATGGGCAAGGGCGTGCTGGAAGCGGTCGCCGCGGTAAACGGCGAAATCGCCGAAGCGATCCTGGGTTTTGACGCCACCGAACAGGTTGCCATCGACATGGCAATGATCGAACTCGACGGCACCCCGAACAAAGGGCGGCTTGGCGCCAACGCGATCCTCGGCGTCTCCATGGCGGTGGCCAAGGCCGCCGCCGATTTCACCGCACAGCCGCTTTTCCGCTATATCGGCGGCACATCCGCGCGCACCCTGCCCGTGCCCATGATGAACATCATCAACGGCGGAGAACATGCTGATAATCCTATCGATATTCAGGAATTCATGATCATGCCTGTGGCCGCGGAAAACATCCGCGAGGCCGTGCGCATGGGCTCCGAAGTCTTCCACACGCTGAAAAAAGAACTGTCCGCCGCAGGCCACAACACCGGCATCGGCGACGAAGGTGGCTTTGCGCCTAACCTTGCCAGCACCCGTGACGCGCTCGACTTCATTATGACGTCGATCAAAAAGGCAGGCTATGAGCCGGGCAAGGACATCTACCTCGCGCTCGATTGCGCCGCGACCGAATACTACAAGAACGGCAAATACGAGATGGTTGGCGAAGGCATTTCGCTGACATCCGCCGAAAACGCGGCCTATCTGGCGAAACTCGCCGAAGATTACCCGATCATCAGCATCGAAGACGGCATGGGCGAAGACGACTGGGACGGCTGGAAAACCCTGACCGACATGATCGGCGACAAGGTGCAACTGGTGGGCGACGATCTTTTTGTCACCAACCCCACCCGCCTCGCCGACGGGATCGCCAAAGGGTCGGCCAATTCGATGCTGGTCAAGGTCAACCAGATCGGCACGCTGACAGAAACCCTGCAAGCAGTCGACATGGCCCACCGGGCGAAATTCACCAACGTGATGTCGCACCGGTCTGGCGAAACCGAAGACGCGACTATCGCCGACCTCGCGGTCGCAACAAACTGTGGGCAGATCAAAACCGGCTCGCTCTCACGCTCCGACCGCTTGGCCAAATACAACCAGCTCATCCGGATCGAGGAGCTTCTGGGCGAAACGGCTGTCTATGCGGGCCGCAGCATTCTGAAGTGACGGGTGTCGCCATCAGAACGGTGCGCGGTGCGGACGACCTGAACGCTGTGCGCCAACTCTGTTGGGACTATCGGGATGTGCTCGTCGCGCGCACAACGGACTTTCCGCGCCTGCTCAATCATTACTATTCCATCGCCGTCTATCAAAAACTGATGGACGACCTGCCTGGTCGGCACATCCCACCAGATGGCGAAATCTTTGTCGCGGAAATGATTGGCAAGGTCGTTGCTTGCGGTATGACCCATCGCATTGATGCTGAAACCTGTGAAATCAAACGGGTCTTCGTGGCCCCGGAGGCGCGGGGCAACGGGATCGCGCAACAGCTCTGTCAAAACGCCATGGAATGGGCAAAAGCGGCCGATTATCAGCGCATGGTTCTGGACACCATGCGGTCCCTGCCCGAAGCAATGGCGCTTTATGAAGGGTTGGGCTTTGTACCGGCGGAACCCTATTATGACATTCCAGACGACCTGCTGCGTGACATCGTGTTTTACGAACATCCGTTGTAGGGCGTCGCAATGAGACAGCTTCTTGTGTTGTTCAATTAACAAACCGTTAAACCACCCAAACGTTGGGGTCCGACGTTTTGCCGACGCTGGTCCGACGTGATGCCGACAGGGATAATAGCGCTATGAATGCAGATGACATCATCGCCCAACTCGACCTCAAACCGCACCCTGAAGGCGGCTATTATCGGCAAACCTGGATCGCAGAAAACGATGGGCGCGCCACCGGCACCTGCATCTATTTCCTGCTCAAATCAGGGGAATCCAGCCACTGGCACAAGGTCGATGCGGTCGAGATTTGGCACTACTACGCCGGCGCGCCGCTGATCCTGTCCATCGCGGAAAATGACGCGGGGCCAGCGCACGATCACATTCTCGGCGTGGATCTCAGCGCGGGGCAGCTCCCACAAGCCATTGTTCCCAAATACAATTGGCAGGCAGCCCGAACAACGGGCGACTGGACACTGGTAGGCTGCACCGTCTCGCCCGGCTTTCAGTTCGATGGGTTTACGCTTGCAGAACCGGGGTTTGATATTCCGCGTTAGCGATCACCAAACATATCGCCCAGACCACCCAGTACGGACCCTTCACCCTTGCTGCCGCCAGGTGCCGCGGCACGCATGATGCGATCGGCCAAACGCGAGAATGGCAGGCTTTGCAAATACACGACGCCAGGGCCGCGCAAGGTCGCCAAAAACAGCCCCTCGCCGCCAAACACCATGGATTTCAAACCGCCCGCCCGCTCGATATCATACTCAATGCCGCCGGTGAACGCGCCAATGCAGCCCGTATCAACGCGCAAAATTTCGCCCGGCCGCAACTCCTTCTTCACAACAGAGCCGCCCATGTGAATGAACGCCATCCCGTCGCCGCGCAGGCGCTGCATGATGAAACCTTCGCCGCCAAAAAAGCCGACGCCCAGCTTTTTCTGAAACGCAATGTCGGTCGACGTACCCAAGGCCGCGCATAAAAATGCATCCTTCTGGCAGATCAATTCTTCGCCTAACAAGGCCATGTTGATCGGGATAATCTTGCCGGGGTAAGGGGCGGCAAAGGCCACGCGTTTCTTGCCTTGCCCGTTATTGGTGAAATGCGTGATGAAGATCGATTCGCCCGTCAGAACACGTTTCCCGACGCTCAACAGCGATTGCATCATGCCGCTGGATGGGGATGAACCGTCACCCATTTTGGCTTCAAATCCGATACCGTCTTCCATGTAATTCATGGCGCCCGCCTCGGCGATCACAGTTTCCTTTGGGTCAAGCTCGACCTCCACAACCTGCATATCATCGCCAAAAATCTCGTAATCAACCTCATGGCACTTCATCAAAATCTCCAATCTTTCAACACTCTAGCATGCATAGTACATATGAATGGCATGGGCATAGCACAACGTCTGGTATTACATACCTTGTTCAGCTGTCTTGTGTTTCGGGCACGTCGCCTGTTTCCAAGATCGTCATCATCTGCTCGTGCAGCTCCTGCTCGCGTGGGCCCATAATTTCCTTGACCCGCGCAATATAAACCTTGTTCTGCGTGGGTGGGATGGCCGGATCAAATGCATCAGCCAATGACAGCATTGCCGCGCGGTCCACCTGATTAAACGCTTCAACCATCCGATCTGCCTTTTCGCGGGACACACCCATTGCTTCAAAGGCTGACCGTCCCAAACGCAATGAACTGTCATATGTTTCACGAATGATATCGCGACACCCCGCCGCCCATAACTCGTAGGTATGATGGCGGTCCCGCGCCCGCGCGATGACATGAACCTGTGGATGGGTCTTGGTCACATATTGAACAAGCTCGGTAATCTTGTCCCGATCATCAATGGCAATCACAAGGATCTTGGCGCGATCAATGCCCGCCGCATGCAGCAGATCCGGGCGTGTCGCATCGCCATAATGGATATTCACCCCGAAGGTGCGAAGGTTTTCAAGATGACTGGCATTGTAGTCGATGACCGTCAGCTTATACCCGGCGGCAAGAAGAATGCGCCGGACCAAACCACCGACACGCCCGCCACCTGCGATGATGATCTCGCCCTGCTCTGCGATCTCATCCGCCTCGCGTTCATCACCGGCCACATAACGCGGCACGATCACCCGGTCGTAAAAGATGAACAATAGCGGGGTCAGCATCATGGACAGTGCCACGACCAGAAGCAACTGATCAGCCAGCATTTGCGGCAAAGCCGCACTTGCGACAGCAAAGGACAGCAGTACAAAGCCAAACTCGCCCGCCTGCGCAACACTCAGGGCCAATAACCAACGATCCGCACCCCGGATGCCAAAGACAACGCTAAGGATTAGCAAAACACCGGCCTTCAGCGCGAGCAAGCCAAGCGTCAGCCCCAGAATCAGCGCAAGGTCGTCCCACAGCAGCGCGAAATTGATGGCCGCCCCCACGGTCATGAAGAACAACCCAAGCAGCAGCCCCTTGAACGGATCAATGTCAGACTCAAGCTCATGCCGATATTCGCTATTGGCCAGAACCACGCCCGCAAGGAAGGTGCCCAATGCAGGGGACAAACCGACAAGCGACATCAAAAGGGCAATGCCCACAACCATCATCAGGGCCGTCGCCGTAAACAGTTCTCGCAGGTTGGCCGCAGCAATGAATCTAAATACAGGTCGGGTCAGATAGCTGCCAGCACCGATCACCGCGGCAACCGCGACGACATTGACAAGGGCAGTTTGCCAACCGTTCAGACCCGCAACCAGACTCATCGGGGCGCCATGATCCGCCGCATTGGCCCCATGGCCCGCGTCGGCGGCATGCGCGACGTCACTGGCCGCCCCCATAAGCTCTGGCAGCGCCAATAGCGGCATCAGCGCCAACATCGGGATCACAGCGATATCCTGCGCCAGCAGTACGGCAAAGCTGGCTTGCCCGCCGTCACTTTTCATCAGGCCTTTTTCATTGAGTGTTTGCAATGCGATAGCGGTCGAACTCAACGCAAGGATTAGGCCAACGGCCAAGGCGACCGTCCAATCCAGCCCGAATAGGAGGCCAACACCCATGGCAGCAAGCGCGGTCAGGCCCACCTGCCCGCCACCCAAACCCAGCAGCCGGCCCCGCATCGACCAAAGCAGTTTCGGCTCCAGTTCCAAGCCCACCAGAAACAGCATCATGACCACACCAAACTCGGCAAAATGCTGGATGGAAATGACGTCGACACTCAACCACGCCAACACAGGACTGATCACAACCCCAGCAATCAGATAGCCAAGGACGGAGCCCAAACCAAGGCGGGTGGCAATCGGCACTGAAACGACCCCTGCGATCAAAAATATAAAGGCCAAAAGCAAGAAGTCGGTCATATGTCAGCGCCCTGTTGTTTTGCTGATGATGCACAGGCGGTACGGATATTGAAAGCCGTAAGCCCGCAAGAAAAAAGGGAGGACCGAAGTCCTCCCATAGTTTCGTTGATCAGGCTCACTCATTATATACCGCTCGGTTTTTTGCCTGCGGCCCGATCCACGCCAAAAGCGAGTTTGCTCGCCTTGGATTCCTCTGTTCTTTAGCTACACCCAGACGTTCCACCACATGTATTGCATTTCATACAGGTGCCGTTGCGCACCAGCGTGTAGTTGCCGCATTCTCCACAAGGATCACCCTCGTAACCCTGCATCTTTGCCTTATCGCGGGCCGAAATAGTGGTCGTCGCTGTTCCGGTGGCCACCACGCTGACGCTCTCGGTCACTTCCGGCACCAGAGTTTGCAAGGCGGCAACCGGATCGGTTCCGGTCGCCAGCGCCGTGGCACCCATACCGCCTTGCAGTACCACCAGATCCTGCGGCATCCGTTTGCGCAGATAGCCGGTTGAGGAAATCTGCTTGAGCACTTCCAAAGATCGCGACGCCGCATTTTCGGTTGGGGCCTGCACGTTTGATACGCCCTCTTCCTCACCACGTCCGATGTCGTCAAACGCTGCGCCTTCCGGCTTCACATGCGCCAGATCCGTCCGGTCGAGATAGCTGACCGCCAATTCGCGGAAGATGTAATCAAGGATCGAGGTCGCGTTCTTGATGCTGTCATTGCCCTGCACCATGCCTGCAGGCTCGAACTTGGTGAATGTGAACGCATCCACGAATTCCTCAAGCGGGACACCATATTGCAGGCCAACCGACACGGCGATGGCAAAGTTGTTCATCATCGCCCGGAAACCGGCACCTTCCTTGTGCATGTCGATGAAAATCTCACCCAGGGAGCCGTTTTCATATTCACCTGTGCGCAAATACACCTTGTGACCGCCGACAATGGCCTTCTGGGTGTAACCCTTGCGCCGCTGCGGCATCTTCTCGCGCTCGCGGTTGCGGACCTCTTGCACGATGATCTTTTCAACGATCTTTTCGGCCAGAACTGCCGCCTTGTCATGATGGTTCCCACTTTCCAGTGTCTCCATCGCCTCATCGTCATCTTCGACCAGTGCCGATGCCAGCGGTTGCGACAGTTTCGATCCATCGCGATAAAGCGCGTTGGCCTTCACACCCAGCGACCAGGACAACTCATAGGCCTTCTGACAATCTTCGATCGTTGCATCATTGGGCATATTGATCGTCTTGGAGATCGCACCCGAGATGAATGACTGCGCCGCCGCCATCATGTAGATATGGCTGTCAACACTCAGATAACGCTTGCCTTTCTTGCCACACGGGTTGGCACAATCGAAGACATTGTAATGCTCTTCCTTCAGGAATGGCGCACCTTCCAGCGTCATCGTCCCGCAAACATGGTCATTCGCGGCGTCGATATCCTGCTTCGAATATCCAAGGTGCCGTAGCAGATCGAAAGTGGGATCGTTCAGCTTTTCTGCCGGGATGCCGAGGGTTTTGGTGCAGAACTCCTCACCCAGCGTCCACTGGTTGAAGACGAACCGGATATCAAAGGCAGAGGCGAGCGCGCCTTCGACCTTGTCCAATTCTGCCTGCCCGAACCCATGCCCGATCAGCGAGGTATGGTTGATCGCGGGCGCCTGCCCAACAGACCCGTGACCGACCGCATAGGCAATAATCTCTTCGATCTGTGCAGAGCCATAGCCCAGCTTTTCCAGTGCTGCTGGCACGGATTGGTTGATGATCTTGAAATAGCCGCCGCCAGCCAGCTTCTTGAACTTCACCAGTGCAAAATCAGGCTCAATCCCGGTCGTGTCACAATCCATGACCAGACCGATGGTGCCGGTCGGTGCGATCACTGACACCTGCGCGTTGCGGTAGCCGTGCTGCTGACCCAAATCCAGCGCTTCGTCCCAGGCGGACACGGCCAATTCGACCAGCCGCTGATCAGGGCAGTTTGCATGGTCCAATGCAACGGGCTTCACATCCAGCTTGCTATACCCGGTAGATTTGCCCAACGCCGCCTGCCGGTGGTTCTTGATCACGCGCAGCATGTGCTTGCTGTTCTTCGCATAACCAGGGAAGGCACCCAACTCGCCCGCCATCTCGGCAGATGTAGCATAGGACACACCAGTCATGATTGCGGTCAGCGCCGCCCCCATCGCGCGGCCTTCGTCGCTGTCATAGCCAAGGCCCATATTCATCAGAAGACCGCCAATATTGGCATATCCCAGGCCCAGCGTGCGGAAGTCATAGGACCGCTGCGCGATTTCCTTGGATGGGAACTGCGCCATCATCACACTGATTTCCAGCGTCACCGTCCACAGACGTGTGGCGTGCATGTAATCTTCGACCTGGAATTCGCCGTCTTTGTAGAACGTCAGCAGGTTCATCGACGCCAGGTTACAGGCCGTATCGTCCAGGAACATGTATTCAGAACAAGGGTTTGAACCCCGGATCGCACCATCTTCGGGGCAAGTGTGCCACGCGTTGACCGTGTCGTGATACTGGATGCCCGGATCGGCACAGGCCCAGGCCGCGTGCCCCACCTGCTCCCACAAATCACGGGCTTTGATGATGCGGGCCACTTCGCCGTTCTTACGATTGATCAGCTTCCAATCGGCATCGTCCTCAACCGCTTTCAGGAAGGCATCTGTGACGCGAATGGAGTTGTTCGAGTTCTGACCGGACACGCTGGAATAGGCTTCCGAGTCCCAATCCGTGTCATAGGTCGGGAATTCAATGCTGGTGTGGCCCTGCTTGGCGTAATCCAGCACGCGCTTGATGTAAGTCTCTGGAATGGCGGATTTCTTGGCGTCCTTGACCGCAGCGGCGAGCGTTTCATTGGTCTTGGGATCATAAGCTGACACCTCTTCCCCATCCCACGACTTGATCGCAGCGAAAATGGCATTCAGGTACCGCTCGTGCATCTTGGAACCCGCAACAATTGACGCCACCTTCTGTTCTTCGATGACCTTCCAGTTAATGAAGTCCTCGATATCGGGGTGATCGGCATCAACGATCACCATCTTGGCGGCGCGGCGCGTTGTGCCGCCCGATTTGATAGCCCCCGCAGCGCGGTCACCGATTTTAAGGAACCCCATCAGACCAGATGACTTACCACCACCGGAAAGTGCCTCACCTTCACCGCGCAAGGATGAGAAATTCGTGCCAGTGCCAGAGCCGTACTTGAACAAACGCGCTTCACGAACCCAAAGATCCATGATGCCGCCGTCATTCACCAGGTCGTCACCGACAGATTGAATGAAACAGGCATGTGGCTGAGGGTGCTCGTATGACGATGTCGACTTTGTCAGCTCACCGGTTTGATAATCAACGTAGTGGTGCCCTTGCGCGGGTCCATCAATGCCATAAGCCCAGTGCAGGCCAGTGTTGAACCACTGAGGGCTATTTGGGGCAGCGCGCTGCGTCGCGAGCATATAGCGCATCTCGTCGAAATATGCGCGGGCGTCCTCTTCGGATGAAAAATACCCGCCCTTCCAGCCCCAATAGGTCCATGCGCCAGCCAGACGGTCAAAGACTTGCTTAGCAGATGTTTCGCCGCCAAAGGTCGCGTTCTTCGCAGGCTCAGAGCGCCACAGAAACTCTGGCACACCCTTTTCTTTCACTTTTTTCAGCGCAGAGGGAACGCCCGCCTTGCGAAAGTATTTTTGCGCAATCACGTCGGAGGCCACTTGGCTCCAACCGCCCGGAATTTCACAATCGTCCAGTTTGAAAACAATCGTCCCATCGGGATTGCGAATCTCCGACGTGGTCGTCTTGAATTCCAGCGCCGCATAGGCGTCCTGACCGGATTTCGTGAAATTACGTTCGATTTTCATATCGTCTGCCCCTTATTTCATGCCGTCGTTGCGGCCAAAACCTGAATTCCACCGCTATTGCGATGCGAAAAAACTTGTCGTACCGATTACGTCAGAGCGACGACAAACGCCCCGGGTCTGTGACCCGGGCAATGTCGTGACGTCGCTGTTGGCTTTACGCCCGCCTGCTGAAACCGTCCCCGTGCCGCTACCACATCTTGTGTCGTGATCGTCGGCCCGCACAACTTGACGCATCTAGCCCTAGGGGGTCAACGAATTTTTAACACAAAATGTCGATTAAATAGGTTGACGCGGTCGTCGGGTAAACCAAGCCTCACGCCGCTGTGATTCATCCCCCGGTTTGTCCACAGGTCGATCTGCAAGCGTGAAAAAGAGAAACCATTTTATTTGGCCCACTTACGCCTGAAGGCTCAATCAAAGGATGAGGTCTCTCACGATGTTTCCGGGCGCGGACACAATGATTAACGCATTATTAACAAGGCGTTTGCGTCGTTAACATCTGCGACCAGAACGCGCATTCTCCCACGAATCGCACCGTTACGGCGAACCGCTAGTAGAATAAAATGTCTGATTATTGTGGTCGGGGCGGAGAGATTCGAACTCCCGACCCTCTGTTCCCAAAACAGATGCGCTACCAGGCTGCGCTACGCCCCGAACCGAGAGTGTCTTTAGACCTCATCAACTGATTTGAAAAGCCCTAACCTGACGTATTTTCACCGCAGGGCAAAATTGCATCCGCGCCAAAGCTGGGATGCTGCAGCACGTCGCCCACTCCCACACCCAATCGAGAGGCCATGCCGCCGTTTATCTCTAAAACCATCTGTATCCCATCGCCGCCAGGGATCGGCGTTGTATCTCCCGGAACGGCACTCTCGTGGATTGCCAGTACTTCACCCCGAGGACTGGCAAACAACATGTCGAGCGGGATCAACGTGTTCTTCATCCAAAAACTGACACGCTGCGGCGCCTCGTAGACGAACAGCATGCCCGATAGCATCGGCATCTGTTCGACGAACATCAGTCCCTGCGCGCGTTCTTGTGGGCTATCAGCGACATCCACGGTAAAATGCGCCTGCCCCCATTCACCAGCAATAGTGACTTTATCATCGGCGCATACAGCCCAAAGTGGTTGGGCTGATACCATACCTATCGCTGCCAGCGCGCCACGGATCACTTTGCGGCAATCTCCCAGCCGACAACTTCGATCGCCATGCGCCCACGTTCGCCATCAACCAAGCGCAGACCGACAGCCTCACCCGATTGCAAATCGGAAAGTCCTGACCGACGTAAAACTTCAACATGGATAAAGACGTCTTCGTCGTTGCCGAAGATGTTGGCGAAACCGAAGCCCTTGGCCTTGTCGAACCATTTCACACGTGCAGGCTCAATCGGGCGTTGCGCAATGTCATCCGGCGTAAACTCGACCATATCCCGCAAAGGGACTGCCGCATCAGTTTGCGGCGGCGTAATCGCCAAAACCTGCGTCGCTTGCAGCCCACGCTGTGTGTCTTGTACAAGTATTTCTATTGTGGAGCCGTCAACGACAGACCCCTGACCAAAGTTGCGAAGCACATTCGCATGCAACAAAATATCTGGCCCGCCGAGTTCGGCAATGACAAATCCAAACCCCTTGGAAGGGTCAAACCACTTCACCTGGCCATGCACCCGCCTTTGGCCGTCGGTGTCCTGCGTATCCATCACGTCTTCCCCTCGGCCACATTCATAGTCCTGCAATGTGTCCGTCCTTCTCTTACCCATAACGATCTCGACCAGAAAACAAACCGAACTTCAAGGCCTTACATTTCACGATGCGTGAAATTTAGGGGCTCAAACGGGCAATTTCCCAGCTTTGATCAATCGCTTCGCGTGACCACCGAAACCGGTCATGCAACCTGAATGCGCCATCAGACCAAAACTCGATCTCCAAAGGCGTAATGCGAAAACCACCCCAGAAAGGCGGCCGTTTCGGGTCCGTTCCTTTCTGCACCGTTACCTTAGCAACTTCTGCCATCAAAGTCGCTCGCGACTTTAACGGCTGTGATTGCTGCGATGCCCAAGCCCCCAACCTGCTCTTGAGTGAGCGGGACTGATAGTATGCATCGGCTATCGGACCGTCTTCTTTGCTGGCCAGACCGCGCACCCTGACCTGACGGGCCAGCGATTTCCAGTGCAGCACGAACGCTGCTTTTCCGGCTTGCTCAATTTCGACAGCCTTACGACTCTCGTAATTGGTGTAAAAGACAAATGCGTCAGGCTCAATGTCCTTTAGCAATACCATGCGCACATTCGGCATACCTGTTGCATCAACAGTCGCCAAAGAAATTGCGTTCGGATCGTTGATTTCAGCTTTCACAGCCTCATCCAACCATTGGCGCGCAATAACAAACGGGTCATCGCCCGCAAATATGCCGTCACGATCAGGCATCGCCGATCCTTACCTACGCCCCCACCAACAGGCTTAGGGTCAATCCGCTGAACTGGCAACCTTTTTACCCGCGATGCTCAATCCCTTGCTGACCTGTTTGCAATGGCCTAAACGGAAATCCAGCAACTCAAAATGATAATGAGGGACAACCAAGATGAGCGCTCAACTGATGCAAGGCAAACGTGGGCTGATCATGGGCTTGGCCAATGACAAGTCGATCGCTTGGGGAATCGCCAAAGCCTGCGCCGATGCCGGTGCCGAACTCGCCTTTTCATATCAGGGCGACGCTTTGAAGAAACGGGTGGGGCCGCTGGCCGCATCGGTCGGCTCGGACATTGTATTGCCCTGCGATGTCGGCGACGAAGGCTCGATTGACGCGCTATTCTCGTCGCTCGAGGCGAATTGGGGCAAGCTCGACTTCATAGTCCATGCCATTGGATTTTCAGATAAAAATGAACTGCGCGGTCGTTATGTCGACACCAGCCGCCAGAATTTCATAACCTCGATGGATATATCGGTCTATTCGTTCACTGCCGTTGTGCGGCGTGCCGAAAAGATGATGACCGAGGGTGGCTCCTGCTTGACGCTCACTTATTACGGCGCTGAAAAGGTCATGCCGCACTATAACGTCATGGGGGTCGCCAAGGCGGCGCTTGAGGCATCGGTACGCTATCTGGCTGAAGATCTGGGCAAGGATAATATCCGCGTCAACGCGATCAGCGCGGGCACGATCAAGACGCTGGCCGCCTCAGGGATCGGCGACTTCCGGCTGATCATGAAATGGAACGAATACAATTCTCCGCTGAGGCGCACAGTTACCCAGGAAGAGGTCGGGAAATCAGCGCTCTATCTGCTGTCGGATCTAGGCAGCGCGGTGACGGGCGAAGTTCTGCATGTCGATGCCGGTTATCATGTCGTGGGCATGAAGGCGGTCGACGCCCCGGACATAACGAAAGAATGACCCGGTGACCCTAACCGCGCTACTCACACTTGTCGGTTTGCAGGCCTTGATTGCGATCAGTCCCGGCCCTGCAGCCGTTGTCACGATCAAAACGGCGACCGCCAACGGTGCCCGCGCGGGTCTTTTCCTTAGCCTCGGCTTGGCCCTTGCGATCGTCATCTGGGCGTTGGCTGCCCTTGGCGGGCTTTCGGTCATTTTTGAAATGGCGCCATTTTTGCAAACCAGTTTGCGGATCGTTGGCGCGGTATTTCTGATCTGGATCGGCATCAACATGTTTCGGCATGCCAATGCACCAATACCCGACGCATCAGCAGCGCAAGACATTGGCCCTATACGCCTTATCCGGTTGGGGTTGATCACAAATCTGGCCAACCCCAAGGCGCTTGCCTATTTCGCAGCCGTTTTTGTGGGCATCATCCCGCATGAACCGAGCTTGATCAGCGCGCTGATCATGTTGACTGCGATCTTCCTGATTGAGTTTGGCTGGTACGCAACGCTCAGCATCGTGTTCTCGCGCCCCACACCGCGTCAGGCCTACCAGCGCGGCAAATCTTATCTTGATCGCATTTTTGGCGGACTAATCGCGGCGCTTGGCGCTCGTATCGCTTACAGCTAGGATCTAACAGATGACCGATAATCGCCTGCCACATGAAAAGGGATTCCATATCAGCTGGGATCAGATTCACCGCGACAGCCGGGCATTGGCCTGGCGTCTGGACGGGCAAGGGCCCGATAATGGTGCGTGGAAAGCGGTTGTTGCGATCACACGCGGCGGCATGGCCCCAGCGATGATTGCTGCCCGTGAACTGGATATCCGCACAGTCGATACGATCAGCGTCAAAAGCTATGATCATCAGGACCAATCACAGGCCAAAGTGTTGAAAGCGCCCGATGCCGATCTGATGGGCGACGGTACCGGCGTTCTGATCATCGACGATCTTGTCGACAGCGGCAAAACGCTGGAACTCGTGCGTGAACGTTATCCAAACGCACATTTCGCCACCGTCTACGCAAAGCCGAAAGGCCGGCCACAGGTCGACACGTTCATTACCGAGGTGAGCCAGGACACGTGGATCTTCTTTCCGTGGGACATGGCCTTGCAATATGTCGAACCTTACAGAGGTAAAGACTAGGCAATCCGTCTTAAAACGATGTTTTGAAGCGTGCCGCGCCACCAAGGACATGACATGACGCAACCGCGCACAGCCACGACATTTGCACCGCCGGTGATGGAAGCACGGCGATGGCTCAACAATGTCGATCATCCAGCGGATCGCCCACTGCTGAACGTCAGCCAAGCGGCACCTGTTGATCCGCCGCCTGCCCCGCTGCGGCAGGCTATGGCCGATATCGTGCTGAACGATCCTGATGCGCATCTTTATGGCCCGGTCCTTGGCCTTCCCGCACTCCGCGGTGAGGTGGCCGCGCAATGGTCGCGAGCCTACTCTGGCATTGTCACCTCTTCTCAAGTCGCCATCACATCCGGTTGCAACCAAGCCTTCGCCGCCACAATCGCTACGCTTTGCGCGGAGGGGGACGAGGTGATCATACCGGTTCCCTATTATTTCAACCATCGTATGTGGCTTGATATGTCCGGCGTGAAAACTGTGCCGCTACAGGTGGGCTCTGGTATGATCCCTGACCCCGATGTCGCCGCAGCATTAATCACCTCAAAAACACGCGCCATCGCGCTGGTCAGTCCCAACAACCCTTGCGGTGTCGAGTATCCTGCGGAAACGATGCGCGCCTTCATGAATCTGGCGCGCCAACACAAAATAGCGTTGATTGTGGATGAAACCTACCGCGACTTCGATAGTCGGATCGGCGCACCTCACGATCTGTTCACTGATCCCGACTGGCATGACACGCTGATCCAGCTTTATTCATTTTCCAAAGCCTACCGTCTGACCGGGCATCGGGTCGGTGCGGTCATCGCATGCGATTCGCGGCTGGCTGAGATCGAAAAGTTCCTTGATACGGTCACGATATGCCCCAACCAGCTTGGACAGCGCGCGGCTCTTTGGGGGATGCAGCATCTGCGGGCTTGGCTAGCAGATGAACGTCTTGAGATCCTTAATCGGCGCGCCGCGATAACGGATCATTTCCCGACACTTAGCGCCCAAGGATGGGCATTGCTGGGTTGCGGGGCCTATTTCGCTTATATGAAGCACCCTTTTTCCATGTCCTCAGCTGAGCTTGCGCCCAGATTGGTCCATGATGTGAGTGTATTGTTGCTTCCCGGCACGATGTTCATGCCCGCCGACGTATCGGGCGGCGAAACACAACTGCGCATTGCCTTTGCAAACATTGACAGCGCGGGCGTCAAAATGCTGTTCGATAGGCTGTCAAACCTACGCTACTGACCCTTGCACCCCCGCGTTAGGGGCCGTATTCATGCGCGACCTCAAAGGGCGGAGCGGCGCAAGACCATGGCAAAGAATAACAACAAAAGATACGGCGCATGGATCATCGTTGGTGTGATCCTTGTCGGCCTCGCGGGCTTTGGAACCGGTGGATTATCGGGCAATATCCGTAACATCGGAACGGTGGGCGACATGGAGGTCAGCGTTGCCGCCTATCAACGCAATCTGAACAATCAAATCCGTGCATTGTCTGCACAGCTGGGCACACCGCTGTCACTTCAGCAGGCTGCGGCCTTTGGTTTAGATCAAACCGCACTCAGCCAGTTGATCCTGACACGATCACTTGATAACGAAGCGGCGCAACTGGGCATTTCAGTCGGCGATGAAACCGTGTTGGAGCGTGTCACCTCCATCCCGGAATTCAGTGGTGCTGGCGGGTTCAACCGGGAAACCTACCGCTTTGCCCTGCAGCAAAGCGGACAGACCGAAGCGCAGTTCGAGGCAGAAATTCGGGAAGAGATTGCGCGCACCCTTCTTCAGGGCGCAGTGGTGAGCGGCGTTCCAGAGGCGCAAGCTTATGCCGATGCCGTTGTGCAATATATTGGTGAGCGGCGCAGTATCACTTGGGCTACCGTTGATGCGACAGACTTGACCAGCCCGGTCCCCGGTGCGACGCCAGCAGATCAGCAAGCCTTTTACGATGCAAATCCGGATCAGTTCACGCGACCTGAAACGCGCGAAATTACATATGCTTGGCTGACCCCAACAATGATACAGGACGACATGGTCGTCGCCGACGCAGCAGTTGAACAGCTGTACCAGGAACGGCGCGCTGAATTCATCCAGCCCGAACGCCGTCTTGTTGAACGGCTGGTATATGTCAGTCAAGAGCGCGCCGATGAAGCCGTCGCACGTCTGGACGCCGGAGAGGCGACCTTCGAAGATCTGGTTGCCGAACGCGGTCTTAACCTGTCCGACATTGATCTCGGTGATGTCAGCCGCGAAGAACTACGCAGTGCAGGCGACGCTGTCTTCGCGGCAAACCCCGGCGATGTAGTCGGACCTTTCAATTCCTCTCTTGGCCCTGCTCTTTTCCGCATGAACGCAATTTTGGCAGCACAGGAAACCACATTGGAAGAGGCCACACCCGCCCTGCGTGATGAACTTGCCGCCGACGCCGCACGCGAAGTCATCAATGACAGCACCGACCAGATCATCGACCTACTGGCTGGCGGGGCCACGATGGAAGACCTCGCCGAACGCACGGATTTGCAACTGGGCACAATCAATTGGTCCGCCGATGTCACTGACGGCATTGCGGCTTACGAAGCGTTCCGCCGCGAAGCTGCGCAAGTGCAGGAGGGCGATTTTGCGGAAGCGGTCGATCTGGCTGATGGAGGTATCTTCGCGCTGCGGCTTGACGGAATAACCCCACCCACTGTGCAACCCATAGACGACGTACGTAATGCCGTCGTCACTGGATGGCAGGCACAGGCGCGGCAGCAGGCCGTCATCGCTCGGGCGGAAGAGATCGCGACATCAATCCAACCTCTCACAGGCTTTGACACGCTGGGCCTGACGTCGTTGCAGGAAATCGATCTCACGCGTCGCAGTTTTGTTGAAGGCACACCGCCTGATTTCAACGACCAGATGTTCGAAATGACCATTGGCGAGGTACGGGTCATCGACGCGGTCGATAGGGCGATCATCGTCAGGCTGGATGATATTGCGCCCCCTGACCCGGAAGATGAAACGGTGACAGCACAACGTGAAGCATTGGCCGAAAATGCGGCCGCTGGCATCGCGCAGGACATTTTTGACGCCTACGCAACGTCGTTACAGGAACGCACGGATGTGAACATCAACCAGGCGACCGTCAACGCGGTAAACGCCCAGTTCCAATAGGTTACCCATGGCGCTTTTGCCCGACTTCGACACTTTCGCAAAAAAATTCGAGGCGGGCAAGAATCAGATCGTCTATACGCGCATCGCCGCAGACCTGGACACGCCAGTATCATTGATGCTGAAACTGTCGGGGGCTGGTCAGAATGCATTCATGCTGGAAAGCGTGACGGGCGGCGAGGTGCGTGGGCGCTACTCCATTATCGGCATGAACCCCGATTTGATTTGGGAATGCCGGGGGACAACATCGCGGATCAACCGCAACGCGCGTTTCGATGATGCAGGCTGGGCTGACATGGGGCGCGACCCATTAAGCGCATTGCGCGCACTGCTGGCGGAATCACGAATAGACCTGCCATCGGATCTGCCTGCAGCCTCAGCCGGGCTCTTTGGTTATCTGGGGTATGACATGATCCGCTTGGTCGAACATCTGCCTGATGTGAACACCGACCCGCTGGATTTGCCCGATGCGATGATGCTGCGCCCGTCGGTTGTCGCGGTATTGGATGGGGTCAAAGGTGACGTCATCTTGGTTGCGCCTGCCTATGTGAATTCAGAATTATCAGCCCGCGCCGCCTATGCACAAGCGGCAGAGCGTGTGATGGATGCACAACGCGCCCTTGAACGCGCAATGCCTGCGGAAAGCAGGGCTTTGTCAGATCCGGCACCTGTCGCGCCACCCCAATCCAATTTCACACATGAAGAATATTTGGACGCCGTCGAAAAAGCCAAGGAATACATCCGCGCCGGTGACATATTCCAAGTCGTGCCATCACAGCGTTGGACCCAAGAATTTCGCGAGCCCCCCTTCGCGCTTTATCGCAGTTTGCGGCGTACAAACCCATCGCCTTTCATGTTCTTTTTTAACTTCGGGGCATTTCAAGTGATCGGCGCCAGCCCAGAGATTTTGGTCCGGGTCTTCGGCTCAGAAGTCACAATTCGTCCCATTGCTGGGACCCGCCCACGGGGTGCGACGCCCGAAGAAGACAAGGCACATGAAGCCGACCTGATGGCAGATGACAAAGAACTGGCCGAGCACTTGATGTTGCTTGATCTCGGCCGCAATGACACAGCCAAGGTAAGCAAGATCGGGACGGTCCGCCCCACCGAACAATTTATCGTAGAGCGTTACAGCCACGTCATGCACATCGTCTCCAATGTTGTCGGCGAATTGGCCGATGATCAAGACGCGCTCAGCGCATTTTTCGCGGGTATGCCGGCAGGAACCGTATCGGGCGCGCCAAAGGTACGTGCAATGGAAATTATTGACGAGCTGGAGCCAGAAAAACGCGGCGTCTATGGCGGCGGCTGCGGGTATTTCAGCGCCAATGGCGATATGGATATGTGTATTGCACTACGCACTGCCGTCCTAAAGGATGAAAATCTTTATATTCAGGCGGGCGGTGGCGTTGTCTATGATAGCGATCCGGAGGCGGAATATCAGGAAACAGTTCACAAATCCAATGCGATCCGAAAGGCCGCCGCAGATGCCACGATGTTCAAAGACGGCAGTAATTAGCGGCAGTTACGGTGATGTAAGGTGGATCCGGATCCACCTTACGACAGCATAGGCATCGCATAGCTACTCTGACGTTGCCAAGAGCACGGCTGTAACAGGTGCCACAGAAATCTGATCGTCCTGCGCATCACCGCTCCATGCCGCCAGAGCACCCAATGTTTGCGGTGTCATCCGTGCCAATAGCACTGCGTCACCAGTTTGCCGTGCCCGAAACGCCGCTTGATCAAGCGCACGCACAATCGCAGCTTCTTCCTGACCGTCGCCATCGAGGTCGCGCAAAATTGCAGCGGCTGGTACATCCGACTGCTCGGCCATGCGCATTGCATTGCTCAAACCACGCTGCACCATGACAAGACCCCGCCCATCAGCCGCCAGAACCTGCATCACCTGTTCGGTCACCGATCGGTCACTTTGCAAAAGACCGGTTCCATCCGAGAATAGCATTACGGCCTCATCAACCGTGCCAAACGCCGCCTCAAACGCAACTTCAACGTCAATCGGCGTGGCCCCGGCAGGCAGTGACATCTGCATGCCCACCTCGACGCCCTGGTCACGATACGCGGCCATACGTGCACCGGTGTTCTGGACCAGCGGGTTCAAAACGACGGTCACCGGGATGGGCAGCCCGACCACTGTTTCAACGGCGTCCGCCATCTGACCATCATCCAGCAAAACAATCGAAATCAGCGGCAAGCCATTGGGGTTTTCGAACTCAGCGGCGAAGCGGACCAGCGCTGGTCCCTCTTCGACTTCCGCCACTTCGGGCACGATCTCCGCCTCTTGACCAGCCGGTGATGATGGTTCTGCACCTGGACGATTCACCCGGACAGTATTGGTCGCCGGTAATGCTTCATTGGGTGCCTGAGCGGTCTCAACCTTAGTCGGTTGTTCATCAACAGGGGCAACCACCACGTCCGGCACAGCCGCGGGTTCAGCAGGTGGCACCGCAACAGCAATCTCATCCTCTGCCGGAGTTTCAATCTCTACTTCGGCCGCTGCGGGCGCTTCGACACGCGGCGAAGCATCCTCAATAACCTCCATAGATTGCGCCTCTTCGCCAGCCTCTTCTTCCAAAGGGGCCTCATCCATCATCGCTTCGTCCACGGAATCCGCTATAGGTTGGTCAGATGGGACAATCTCGCTTTCCACGGGGGCAGCATCGGTCGGCATGATAGACATCGCAACATCATTCGAAGCAACAACCATATCCTCTTCAGACCCTGCCCTAACGTCTGGATCACTGGTCGGCGATGCCTGAGTTTCGGTCAAGACAGCCGCGTCATCGCTGGCTTCATCGTCGGCTACAACGTCAGCAACCTCCTCCTCATCACCCACATCAGCAAGGGGTGTTGGCGTCGCAACTGCGACAGGATCGTCCTGAACAATCTCAACCTCAGGCTCTGTGATGTCGTCTGGCGCAGCGAGTATGGTTTCGATTTCTGTGGCTTCTGGAACCGCTGCCGGTGCCGTTTCCGGCTCGGGGGATGTGGTCTCTGCTTCGACGGCCTCCAACGGCGCAGGCACTTGCGCGTTCAATTCAGTTTCGCCAACCATATCTTCGGAATTCACGGTCACATCATCGGTCGCCGCAAGTTCTGGTGCCGCCAAAGCGGGTGGCGCATCCTGTATCTGCCCGGTCAAAGATGGGCCGCTCACCTGCGATGCAATGCCCAACCCAGCACCGCCAAGCACCAGTCCCCAAAGACTGCCCGCTACACTACCTCGCATTTATCCACACCCTTTAACTCTCGGCACCTATGGCACCCGTTCGACCTTGACGCCAACCAGCGTCCCGGCCCATGTATGGCAGGGCTTATACCGTCAGCCATGGGGGGGACGGTAGCCCCTATTTCCACCTGCGCGGGATTTTACCATGCTGCTTCTGATCGATAACTATGACAGCTTCACATATAACCTTGTGCATTATCTTGGTGAGCTTGGCTCAGATGTGGTGGTTCGACGCAATGACGCCCTCAATGTGCAGCAAGCCATGGCGATGCGGCCCGAGGCGATCCTGCTGTCACCCGGCCCGTGTGATCCATCGCAAGCGGGCATTTGTCTGGCTCTCGTCCAGGCCGCAGCCGAAACGAAGTTGCCGCTGATGGGTGTCTGTCTTGGCCATCAGGCCATTGGTGAGGCATTCGGCGGCAAGGTCATCCGTTGCCATGAAATCGTGCATGGCAAGATGGGGGCCATGAAGCACAAAGGTCAGGGCCTATTTGCCGGGCTGCCCAGCCCCTTTGACGCCACCCGTTACCACTCGCTGGTGGTTGAACGCCAAGGCCTGCCTGATTGCCTGGAGATCACAGCAGAACTGGAAGATGGCACAATCATGGGCCTGCAACACAAGACGCTCCCCATGCACGGTGTCCAATTCCACCCGGAAAGCATTGCATCGGAACACGGCCACAAACTGTTGAACAACTTCCTGGAAATGGCCAAGGTGCCCGCATGAGCGACGCCCTCAAGCCCCTGATCAACGCAGCCGCCGAGGGTCCATTGACCCGCGCGCAGGCCGAAGAAGCGTTTGAAATCCTCTTTGAAGGTGATGCCACACCATCACAGATCGGGGGCCTTCTGATGGCCCTGCGCACGCGCGGCGAAACGGTGGACGAATATGCCGCCGCCGCCGCAGTCATGCGCGCAAAATGTTTGCCTGTCAAAGCCCCCGACGGGGCCATTGACATCGTGGGCACAGGCGGCGATGGCAAACACACGCTGAACATTTCCACCGCGACCGCTTTTGTCGTTGCAGGTGCAGGCGTGCCGGTGGCCAAACATGGCAACCGCAATCTGTCATCCAAATCAGGCACCGCCGACGTTCAGGGCCAAATGGGCATTAACGTCATGGTCGGCCCCGACGTGGTCGAACGCGGCCTCGCCGAGGCGGGCATCGGTTTCATGATGGCGCCGATGCACCATCCGGCCATCAAGCACGTCATGCCCACGCGCGCCGAACTTGGCACAAGAACGATTTTTAACATACTGGGACCACTGACGAATCCCGCTGGCGTCAAACGGCAACTGACCGGGGCATTCAGCCGCGACCTGATTCGGCCCATGGCGGAAACTCTGCTCACGCTCGGGTCCGACGCCGCGTGGCTTGTTCATGGGTCAGACGGTACCGATGAATTGACCATCACCGGGGTGTCGTGGGTGGCTGCGGTGCAGGACGGCGCAATCGCTGAACTGGAACTGCACCCCGAGGATGCGGGCCTCCCCGTCCACGATTTCCAATCCATCGTCGGTGGGACGCCGGAGGAAAACGCTAGCGCATTCAGGGCCCTGCTCGATGGCACCGCAAGCGCCTATCGCGATGCCGTGCTTCTAAATGCCGCGGCAGCGCTTGTTGTGGCGGGCACAGCGATTACACTGCCCCAAGGCGTTGAAATAGCAAAAGAAAGCATCGATAGCGGCAAGGCCAAGCGAGCGGTTGAAACGCTCGCCCGCATCACATCTGCAGCCTGATGTTTGATCTCAGCCGCATCGGTGCGTGGACCGACCTGCCATTCTTCCAAAACGATCTGCCAAAAATCGCCACCCAACTTGGCGACGACATCCTGCCACCGGCAAATGCGACGTTTGCGGCCCTTGAACGCGCGCAGCCGGACGACACCAAGGTCGCGATCATCGGGCAAGACCCATACCACACGCCCGGCAAGGCCGACGGCCTCGCCTTTTCCATTCCCGACAGTTTTGGCGGCAGGCTCGACAGCCTTGGCAACATATTCAAGGAAATTCAGACCGATCTTGGCCAGTCGCGTACCAAAACATCACTAGATGACTGGGCGGCACAGGGCGTACTGTTGCTGAATACGGCCCTGACCGTGCCGCCCGGAAAGCCCAAGGCGCACGCCAAGCTCGGTTGGTCAAAACTGGTCACTGAGGTCATTGCCCATCTGAATGACCGCCCCCGCGCCTTCATCCTCTGGGGTGGCCCGGCGCAATCCTACGCCAAGCATATCCATGGCACTCACCTGATACTCAGATCCGCCCACCCCTCGCCGCTCTCCTGCCATCGTGGCTTTTTCGGCTCTCGCCCATTTTCAACCGTGAACCAGTGGCTTATTGATCAAGGGCAAGTACCAATCCACTGGACGGACCCATGAGCGACATCCTCGAGAAGATCAAAACCTACAAACTGGAAGAGGTCGCCTCTCGCAAGGCCGCGGTGCCGCTCTCCGAGGTAGAAGCACGGGCGCATGACGCCCCAGCCAGCCGCGGCTTCGCCGAAAAACTTGGCAGTGCAGCCCGCGAAGGTTACGGCCTAATCGCTGAGATCAAGAAAGCCAGCCCATCCAAGGGCCTGATCCGCGCTGATTTTGATCCCCCCGCGCTTGCAACGGCCTATGCCGAAGGCGGGGCCACCTGTCTGTCGGTCCTGACCGACGCCCCCAGCTTTCAAGGCGATGACAGCTACCTGACCGCCGCCCGATCAGCCTGCGACCTGCCCGCCCTGCGCAAGGATTTCATGTATGACACCTATCAGGTCGCCGAGGCCCGCGCGCTGCACGCCGACTGCATCCTGATCATCATGGCCTCCGTCAGCGACACACAGGCGCAAGAACTCGAAGATGCCGCAATTGGATGGAACATGGACGTGCTGATCGAAGTGCACGACGCCCACGAACTCGAACGTGCCACGCATCTGAAATCCCCGCTCATGGGCATCAATAACCGCAATCTCAAGACATTCGAAACCTCGCTCGACACCACACGAACGCTGTCCAAACTGGTCCCCGCCGACCGGATGATCGTCTGCGAAAGCGGGCTGAACACCCCCGAAGAACTGGCCGACATGGCCCGCTATGGCGCACGCTGCTTTCTGATCGGTGAAAGCCTGATGCGGCAGGATGATGTTGAGGCCGCCACCCGTACCCTGCTCGCCAATCCGCCCGCAGGAGGCATGTGATGTCCGGCCTCAGCCATTTTGACACCGACGGCAAGGCGCATATGGTCGACGTCTCCGATAAGCCCGTCACCGCCCGCATCGCCGTGGCCGAGGGACATATCAAGATGACCGCCGAAACCCTCGCCCTGATCACCGAAGGCCGCGCTGACAAGGGCGACGTGCTCGGCATCGCGCGCATCGCGGGGATCATGGGGGCCAAGAAAACCGCCGACCTGATCCCGCTCTGCCACCCGCTGCCGATCACGAAAGTTGCGCTCGACTTGATCCCCGACGAAACGCTCCCCGGCATCAGAATCACCGCCACCGTCAAAACCGGCGGACAAACCGGCGTCGAGATGGAGGCACTGACCGCCGTCAGCACTGCGGCTTTGACAGTCTACGACATGGTCAAAGCGGTGCAAAAGGACATGGAGATCGGTGGTATCCGCCTGACCTTCAAAGAAGGCGGAAAATCTGGTCGGTTCGAAAACCCATGATCACCGTTGAAGAGGCCCTGGCTCACCTCTTCGCGCTCGTCTCGCCTTTGGAAACCGAGACGGTTCCCTTGGTCGCCGCCAACGGCCGCATTCTATCCGAAAATGTCATCGCCCGCCGTGATCAACCGCCTTTTGCCGCCTCCGCCATGGATGGCTACGCGGTGGCCAGCGACGCGGTCAGAACGGGCGCCACGCTCAAGGTCATCGGAGAGGCAGCAGCCGGGCACGCCTTCGCCGGTACCGTCGGCATGGGGGAAGCCGCCCGCATCTTCACCGGCGCACCCCTGCCCCAAGGCACTGATCGGGTTATCATTCAGGAAGACATCACCCGCGACGGCGATACCATCGCACTCGGCGACAACATGGACAGCAAGTCGCATGTTCGCGCTGCCGGGGCCGATTTCAAAACCGGTGATAAGGTCACGGCACCGCGCCGCCTGACCCCGTCGGACATCGCCCTGCTGGCCGCAATGAATATCCCGCAAGTGCCGGTCACCCGCCGCCCCACCATAGCGATCATCGCCACGGGCGACGAACTCGTCCAACCGGGTGAGAACCCCGGTCCTGATCAGATCATTGCTTCCAACAGCTTTGGGCTGGCCGCACTGGTGCAAAACCTCGGCGCGCATCCGCGACTGTTGCCCATCGCCCGTGACAACGTTGCATCACTCGAACTGGCGTTCGACCTCGCCAAAGATGCTGACCTGATCGTCACGATCGGCGGCGCATCGGTGGGCGATCACGACCTCGTAGGCGATGTGGCACAAGCCCAAGGCATGGAACGTGCCTTCTACAAAATCGCTATGCGGCCGGGAAAGCCACTGATGGCCGGGCGCATGCGCAATGCCACAATGATCGGCCTGCCCGGCAATCCGGTGTCGGCGATGGTCTGTGGGCATATCTTCGTGGCCCCCGTGATCCGAAAAATGCTTGGGCTAGGCGAATGCGTGAGCCCGCGCCAAACCGCGATCCTTGCAAAGGATATCGGCCCCAACGGACCGCGCGAACATTATATGCGCGCGCATCACGGCCCCGAAGGTGTTATGATCTTCGACAGACAAGACAGCGCACTACTCACCGTGCTTGCGGATGCGAACTGTCTTGCCATTAGGCCGATTGGTGACACCGCCCGCAGCAAGGGCGAGCAGATCAGCATTATCTCACTCTGATTTTCAATGCCCGATCAGACTTCCGCCGGAGGCTCCGGCCCTATCAATGCGCGAAACAATTGACACAAAACGGGAACATGCATAGAACATACACAAAACCTGTGAGGGGAAGAGCATATGCTAACCAAGAAGCAACTTGACCTGTTGGAGTTCATTCACGCCCGCGTTCAACGCGATGGCGTGCCGCCCAGCTTTGATGAAATGAAGGAAGCGCTTGATTTGCGTTCCAAATCAGGCATTCACCGGCTGATAACCGCGCTGGAAGAACGTGGTTTCATCCGCAGGCTGGCCCATCGGGCGCGCGCGCTGGAAATCGTCAAATTGCCTGACGCCATGCAAGGCAAGAAAGGGTTCACTCCGCGCGTGATTGACGGGGACAAACCCGATAGCACACCCGCCCGCGCGATGCCCGTGATGGCCGGTTCGATAGAGTTGGCGGTCATGGGCCGTATTGCTGCTGGTGTGCCGATTGCCGCCATCAGCGAGGTATCGCACAACGTACATGTGCCACAGTCCATGGTTGGCCAGGGTGACCACTACGCGCTTGAGGTAAAAGGCGATTCGATGATCGAGGCTGGCATCAATGATGGCGATGTCGTGGTCATTCGCGAAACCGAAGTTGCTGACAACGGCGATATTGTTGTGGCGCTTGTCGAAGGACAGGAGGCCACACTAAAGCGGTTCCGCCAGAACGGTAATGCCATCGCACTTGAAGCGGCCAACCCGGCTTATGAAACCCGGGTATTCCGCGATGATCAGGTAAAGGTTCAGGGCCGACTGGTGGGACTGATCCGCACTTACTAATCGACCAAAAGGGTCACCGCATTGGCGGCTTGACGCTCTTGAGACAGAATAATCGGGGGCTCTGATGGCCCCTGACGCATATTCCACGGCCTGTTTCCCGTAACACTATGGGCCGTGGTGATGACCAGATCGCCTGCCTCAGACAGATCAAACGCCAGCGCACCCGTGCGGCGCAGTTTTCCAATATCAAAGACAAGACAGGGTCGCGGAGTGTTATCAACTTGGTTGCTGATCAAAACATCGGCGGCCCCGCAGCCGTCTAGTGCAGCAAGCGCTGTCTTACCAGACACTTGCAGCACATCCCACTGGTCCAGCTGCACGGAAACAACGCGACCATCACGTAAGAAACCAACCCGTGACGCCGCAATCTCTTGCGCGACAGGGCCACCGTCGTTTTCAAGCCAAATACCAGCAACAAAACCACTGCCCGTCGGCTTGGACAGGACACGACCCTCTGCCCCCATCACGCCGAGAAGGGCGCCATTATCCGCCACCAAAAGAGCGGGCCTTGTAGTTTGTTGCCACAGGGTTCCTGCAATCAACACGGCGATAACCCCGGCAAATCGCGCCCGTCCCTGCCATAAGATCAACCAAAGCAACCCCAATGCCATGACCGGCAAAACCACCCATTGCGGCGCGTGCACGTGGCCCACAGCGCCTTCCAGTCCCGAAACGCGATCCGCCACGAACAGAATCCATCGCAGACCAATATCCATGAACCACAGCCCCGCCGCCCACAGGCCCAGCGGCGCCAGACAAACGGCCAAAACGGCCGCTGGCATGACCAGCACCCCCATCAACGGGACGCTCAGCAAATTCGCCACCAGTCCGAAATGCGAAATCTGGTTGAAATGCGCCGCGGCAAATGGGGCTGTCGCCAAACCGGCTACGCCCGAAGAAATCACCACCGACAACACCGCCTGCGACCATTTTGGCAACCGGTGCATGTCAAAGCGGCGCAAATACCCAAAGACAGCGACCAGGGCGGTGGTTGCTGCAAAGGACATCTGGAACCCCGGCCCGGTTAACGCCTCTGGCTGCCAGACAAGCACGATGATTGCGGCCATGGCGACCGCGCGCAAGGTCAATGCGCGCCTGTCCAGCAATACCGCGACAAGCATCACCGCCACCATGATAAACGCGCGTTCGGTCGCAACATTGCCCCCCGATAACGCCAGATAAAACGCACCAACAAATAACGCACAGACCGCCGCGATTTTCTTGGTTGGCCAGCGCAGGGCAATCGTCGGAATCAAGGCCAGCCCATATCTTACGACAGCAAAGATAAATCCGGTCAACAGCCCCATATGAAGCCCCGAAATCGCAAGCAAATGTGCCAGGTTCGATCTGCGCAAATCGGCTAGGGTCTCTTGCCCCATGGCAGACCGATCCCCTGTCATGATCGCTGCGGCAAACGCGCCCGTCTCACCCGGCAGCGCGTCTTGCACGGCGGTCGATATTGCCATGCGCGCAGCAAAGATACGCATGCGCCAATCGGGTACTTCAGGCGCGGCATAGCGCAACACCGGCGTTCGGGTGTACCCCACTGCACCAAGCTGCAAAAACCATGCATGACGTTGGAAATCAAAGCCACCAGGCTCTGCCGGACCGGCGGGTGGTGAAAGATGCCCGGTCATAATCAAGGTATCGCCAGGCTGATAGTCGGTCAGCACCTGACCGCCATGGACCGACACACGGACCCGTTCCGGCGTACGCGCTGGCGACATCCGTTCCAACACCACACGGTCCAGTGTCAGGCGCGGCGCATCGCTGGCCGAGCGGTCAATATTCACGACACGGCCCTCAATCGGACCATAATAGCGAAAGGTCAGGACCGGGGCCGCAACGGCATCAGTACGCCATTTGGCAATGCCTGTTCCCACGATCACAAGCATCATGGCCACCAATAAAGGTGCGTAGGCGACATGCATCAGGCGCGAAGCCGCAAGGATCAACGGGGCGAGCAGACAGAGGCTTATGAAAACAAGCGCATCAGGCTCTTCCGGCAACGCAAAATATGTGCCGATGCCAATGCCCAGACAGACAGGCACCCAGCCTATCAAGGCCCCGCGCTGCGCCAGAAGCGCGTCTTCGATCACGCCACGCACTTGTCCTTCGTCCCTTGGCTTAGTATCCCCGACCGCAAGCCGGAACCCTACCGGAAATCTGGTTAGCGAAAGGTTAATACCCCATGTCCGTTGTCACCCGTTTCGCCCCTTCGCCGACTGGCGCGCTACACATAGGTGGCGCACGCACCGCACTTTTTAACTGGCTTTATGCGCGTGGTCGGGGCGGCAAGTTCCTGCTCCGGATCGAAGACACGGACAAGGCGCGCTCAACAGCCGAAAACAAGCAGGCCATCCTTGATGGTTTGACATGGTTGGGGCTTGATTGGGATGATGAACCCAGCAGCCAAGCCGCCCATGCGGCGCGGCACGCCGCGGTCGCCAACCAAATGCTGGCGGATGGAACCGCCTATAAATGCTTCAGCACGCAGGATGAAATCGAAGCATTCCGCGAAAAGGCGCGGACTGCAAAGACATCGACACTCTTCCGCTCGCCTTGGCGGGACGTTGCAGCGGCTGATCACCCGGACAGACCTTATGTTATAAGGGTCAAAGCACCGCGCGAAGGTCAGACAACGCTGCACGACGCGGTACAGGGTGATGTGACGTGGTCCAATGATCAGCTTGACGACATGGTCCTGCTGCGATCTGACGGGACACCGGTCTATATGCTTGCGGTCGTGGTCGATGATCACGACATGGGCGTCACACATGTGATCCGTGGTGACGACCACCTTGCCAATGCGTTCCGGCAAAACCTGATTTACGAGGCCATGGGCTGGGACAAGCCTATACTTGCTCATATACCTCTGATCTTTGGACCAGATGGAAAAAAACTGTCGAAACGGCACGGCGCGACAGGGGCAGCGGAATATCAAGCCATGGGATACCCGGCTGCAGGCATGCGCAATTATCTCACGCGGCTGGGATGGAGCCATGGCGACGATGAATTTTTCACCGACGCACAGGCGCGCGCGTGGTTCGATCTATCAGGGATCGGCAAATCGCCCGCACGGTTTGATACCAAGAAACTGGAAAACATTTGCGGCCAGCATATCGCTATTGCAGACGATGCTGCACTGCTGCACGAATTACAAAATTACCTTGCGGCAACCGGGGCCAAACCGCTGACTGAAACACAGTCCACCGGCATGCTGAAAGCAATGCCATGCCTAAAAGAGCGCGCAAAAACCTTCCTGGAACTCATTGATAAAGCACACTTTGTGTTGACCGACCGGCCAATCCAGCCAGATGAGAAATCCGTAAAAAACCTCGATGATGTATCCCGTGGTATACTGAGAGAATTGACGCCGCAGTTGCAAAATGCTAGCTGGACGCGTGACGCTCTCGAAGGGGTTGTCGCGTCCGTTGCCGAAACTCATGACATGAAGTTGGGCAAGCTTGCGGGGCCGTTGCGTGCGGCGCTTGCCGGACGTGCCGTAACCCCGAGCGTTTTCGATATGATGTTGGTCCTGGGGCAAGACGAAACCATTGCCCGATTGCAGGACGCCAGCGCCTGAAACCAATTCGTTACGAATTGTAGGTAACTGGCCACCGACGAGTTTACGACGCGCCGGCGACGCCTTTGGTGTGCGCAGGCCCCAAAGGGGAAGATACATGGCAGGAAACACCGATACCGCGACGCTGACAATCAAGGGCAAAACCTATGAATTGCCCATGCATTCCCCGAATGGTGGCCCTGACGTGATCGACATTCGCAAGCTTTACGGGCAGGCGGATGTGTTCACCTATGATCCCGGCTTTACCTCGACTGCCGCTTGCGACAGCACCATTACGTTCATCGATGGTGAAAAAGGCGAGCTGCTACATCGCGGTTACCCCATCGACCAGTTGGCTGGGAAATCACACTATCTGGAAGTCTGCTACCTTTTGCTTTACGGCGAACTCCCCTCGGCTGAAGAGCTCGAAAAATTCGAATCCCTCGTGACCAACCACACGATGCTGCACGAGCAAATGATGAACTTCTTCCGTGGGTTCCGCCGTGATGCACATCCCATGGCCATCATGGTCGGCGTGGTGGGTGCCATGTCTGCGTTCTACCACGATTCGACCGATATCACCGACGCACACCAGCGCGAGGTCGCGTCGATCCGCTTGATCGCCAAAATGCCGACAATCGCAGCAATGGCGTATAAATACTCCATTGGGCAGCCCTTCAATTATCCGCGCAATGACCTCGATTATGCAGCGAACTTCCTGCATATGTGCTTTTCGGTCCCGGCAGAAGAATACAATGTAAATCCGATCCTCAGCCGCGCGATGGACCGGATCTTCACGCTACACGCCGATCACGAACAAAACGCATCAACATCGACTGTGCGTCTGGCATCCTCCTCCGGGGCCAACCCTTTCGCTTGCATCGCCGCTGGCATCGCGTGCCTCTGGGGCCCGGCACATGGGGGCGCAAACCAGGCGTGCCTGGAAATGCTCAAGGAAATCGGCACACCGGATCGCATCCCCGAATTCATCGCGCGCGCAAAAGATAAAAACGACAGCTACCGTCTGATGGGCTTTGGCCACCGCGTTTATAAAAACTTCGACCCACGCGCGACGGTCATGAAGGAATCCGCGGACGAAGTGCTTGACCTGCTGGGCATTGAAAACAATCCCATCCTCCAAGTCGCCAAGGAACTCGAAAGACAAGCTCTCGAAGATCCATATTTCGCGGATAAGAAGCTATTCCCGAACGTCGATTTCTACTCGGGCATCATCCTTGAGGCGATGGGTTTTCCCACGTCCATGTTCACGCCGATCTTCGCGCTGGCCCGGACAGTTGGCTGGATTTCCCAGTGGAAAGAACAGCTTGCCGATCCACAGCTGAAAATCGGCCGCCCCCGCCAGCTTTACCTGGGCGAAATGGCACGCGATTACGTGGATATCGAAAAGCGCTGAGATTAGGGGCTGCCTTCGGGCGGCCCTTTTCAAGAGGTGGCAGCAATGCCAGTGTCAGCCCAGACATTGGTGGAGGCCATTTTGAAAAAGATCCTGATCGCAATCGCATTTTGCATGACTGCAACCCATAGCTTCGCGGGCATGGCCTGTCCGGGCGTTGACGTGCATTACGTCGGAACACCAGACTGGCTGAACAACAACGATATTCTGGATACCCTGACAAGCCAGCAGACATGGGTTGGGATCAATTCAACGCCCCAGCCTGACGGCAGAAAGCTGAATCGGATCGCACCAGGAAGTGCGGCCAATCAGGCAGGCCTGCTGACCGGGGACATTCTGCTCACCATCAACGGAAGCCCCGCAATCGATCCGGCCTTTTTTGACGGTGTCGCCGCGGGTGGCAGCGTTGATCTGACGGTGCGACGCAACGGCAATGTGCTGCCGGTAACCCTGACCATGGGCCGCGCTGATCCGGTGCATTTCGCGCTCGCGGGCGCGCTCAACCCCGACCTGAACGGCTGCCCATATGCAGACCTCAGCGTCGCCTCACCCATTGTCCGCGACCTGATCCTGCATAATGTGTTGACCGAAGATCGCGTATTTCGGTGCAATGATGCGCATGACGCCTTGGCATTCATGGGCAAGGATTACGAAATCGGCGAGGCTTACCTGATCCGCGGCAGCCGGCGGCTTTTGCTGACGGTACCACGGTTCGGCACCGCTTGCATCGCGGCAGCAGCACTTGACGGCGACCGCCTGACCCAAGACGCAACTCGCGCCTTTCTGATGGAGGCCGTTGCAACATTCTTTCAATATCAAGAAGATAACCCGTGATCCTCAAAACTAAACGACTCATTCTACGAGGGCCACAACCCGATGATCTGAACGATATGTTCGATGTCTACAGCAACCCCGAAGCAATGCGTTATTGGTCCACGGCCCCACATGAAAGTCCTGCGACCACGCAGGACTTGCTTGATCGGCGCATCGCTGCATGGGCCAGCGCCCCGATCAATTTTCAGATCGAGATGAACGGCCACTATATAGGGAATGCAGGCAACTTTGCGGGTGACGAAATCGGCTTCATGCTGAACCCCCACTATTGGCGGCAAGGCATCCTGACCGAAGCGATGACCGCCATCATCCCCCATCTGTGGGACGCAACGGATCACACACAACTCACCGCCGACGCCGATCCGAATAACGCAGCCTCATGCGGGCTCCTGCACAGTCTTGGTTTCAAAGAAACACATCGGGCCAAAAACACATTCTGCATCAATGGGGTCTGGTCCGACAGCGTCTACTTTGCCTTGCCGCGCCCGACCACTTCGGGCTAAGGAAAAGGCGGTCATCAGTTCACCAAGGCGTCGCCAGCCCCTTTCGGGCCACGCTAAACCTGATATTGGCACATTCCTCCGCTGACCTTTTCAGCCGGATGACAAGGGCGACCATCACCCCTGCATGGGGTCCGGCTTCTGATTGAAAGGCCAGATCAATGCCGCGCGAAATCCACGCACTCACAATCCCCGACCTCTCTGCCTTCACCAAGGCGTTGCGCGCCAATCTGCAACAGCGCGATGGTGTCCCCGGCCACGCAACCCTGCTCGGTATCGTGGCCAAGGCCGCAGGATATGACAATTTCCAACACCTCAAGGCCGTACGACCAGACACAAAAAGTCCGGTCGAAACCAAGCGGCTGAAAAAAGCCCTCCGCGTCTTTGACACGAGCGGCATTATGACAAGGTGGCCCAACCAGACCGCCGTGCAAGCGCTTTGTCTCTGGGCTTTCTGGGCTCAACTGCCCGCCCGCACGGATATGTCCGAAAAAGACGTCAACGCTGTCCTCAAGCGGGGTAACAGCTTCGGCGACCATGCCCTGCTGCGCCGGTCGCTGATTGACCACAGACTAGTCGCCCGCACCACTGACGGCAAAACCTACCGCCGTATCGAACAGGCGCCGCCACCCGACGCGGCAGCGCTGATCGCATCTGTTCAGCGACCTTCGTAAACCGCCTTGCGCTTTTCCAGGAAGGCCACGACACCTTCTTGGAAATCGCGGGTCTGACCGCAACGGCCCTGCAATTTCGCCTCCAGCGCCAATTGCTCATCCAGCGAATTGTCAAACGACCCGCGAATAGCCCTCTTCAACTGACGGTAAGCCACAGTGGGCCCCTGCGCCAATTGCGCAGCGCGGCCTTGTACATGTTCCAAAAACGTCGCTTCCGGCGCGGTTTCATAAATCATGCCCCAGTCCGACGCCTGCTGCGCTGTAATCTTATCGGCAAACAGTGCCGCCCCCATCGCCTTGGCCGATCCCATTTGGCGGGGCAACCAATAGGTTCCACCGGCATCCGGGATCAAACCGATCCGGGTGAAGGCCTGCACGAAATACGCAGCCTCCGACGCGATCACCACATCCGCCGCCAACGCAAGATTCGCCCCGGCCCCCGCCGCCGGACCATTCACCGCCGCAATCGTGGGAATACGACAGTCAAAGATGGCTTTCAGCATTGGCACATATTCGTCACGCAACGTCCGCTCCAGATCCAGTGTGCCGCCCGATCCGGCATCGCCCAGATCCTGCCCCGAACAAAACGACCGGCCCGCGCCGGTCATAATCAGCGCACGGGCTTCCTTTTCCGCGGCCTTGACCGCATGGGTGATCTCAGCCCGCATTTGCGTGTTCAGGGCGTTCATCAATTCGGGGCGGTTCAGCGTAATCACCGCCACTGAATTGCGGATCACAAGTGTAATGGCCTGATAGTCCATGCGCGTTGTCCTTATTGGTGCGTTAGGAACAACCTAATGAACTGATCAGTTCAGGAAAGGGGTACGGCGCGTCACGAGCGCAATATTTTGTCTAACTCCGCCTTTTCGGCGTCACTCAGCGCATCGGCCATTGGCTTGCGACGCCGAATGGTTGCCCAGCCAATCCCAAGCGCGATCAGCAACAAGCCCGGCGCCGCCAGCCATAAGATCAAATTGGCCCCCCGTGCATCCGGGCGAAGCAATACATATTCACCATAGCGGGCAACCATGAAATCAACGGCTTCCTGATCTGTATCGCCGTCGACCAGCCGCTCGCGCAGAACGATCCGTAATTCCTTGGCCAAGGTCGCGTTGCTCTCATCAATGCTTTCATTGCGGCAGACCGGGCAGCGCAACCCCTGCGACAATTCTCGGGCTCGTTCTTCCAGCACCGGATCATCCAGCATCTCGCTTGGTTCCACGGCCCAAAGCGGGGCTGCCAAGAAAACAAGGATCAACGCCAGCCGTTTCATTCCGCAGGCACCGCCCTAGCCATTTTCTTGGGCGCTGCGGCCCCAACCCGTAACCGCCTGTCAGACAGTGAAAAACACCCTCCAAGCGCCATCAGAATTGCACCACCCCAAATCCAATTGGCAAAGGGTTTGATATAGATGCGAACCGCCCAGCCGCCCTGTTCCTGCGGATCGCCAATCACCACATAAAGGTCGCGTAACACGCCATTGGCAATCGCAGCCTCTGTTGTCGGCATATTGGCCACTGGATAAAACCGTTTTTCTGGTTGCAGGACTGTCACCTGCCGCTCCCCTCGCCAGACAGAGATATCAGCCATCGTCGTCAGATAATTCGGACCCTGAAATTGGCGCACATCATCCAGCTGAAACGCAAACTGCCCAACGTCCCAACGATCACCGATGTTTGCCACACGAATGTCCTCGTGCTCCCAGGCCATCATGGCCGCGATCCCAAATATCGTCACACCCATCCCGATATGGGCAATCGCCTTGCCCCAGTCGGCGCGCGGTAATCGGCGTATCCGGCCCAACCGCACCTGCCAACCATCGCGACCTGACCGCCACCACAGATCCAGCAGCGCGCCACCAACAACCCAAACGCCCAAAGCAACGCCCACAGGCCCTAACGCTGATTGACCGGTCTGAATGGCAAATGCCAAACTGCCGCAAGCCAACGCCAAACCAAGCAACGCCCCAAATGACGTCCGCACCTTGGCCAACGACCCACGTTTCCATGCCAACACGGACCCCAAGGGCAAAATCACCGCCAGCCCCACCATAAAGGGCGTGAATGCCGCATCAAAAAACGGCGGCCCAACGGAAAGGGTCCGGCCAAACAACATCTCGGCGACCAGCGGCCAGATTGTCCCGATAAACACGACAAAGCAGCTCACGGCGAGCAGGATGTTATTCAAAATCAACGCGCTTTCCCGGCTGACCGTCGAAAATACGCCCTTGGCCTCCATCGCACCGGCGCGGGCCGCAAACAGTGTCAGCGCGCCACCAAGATAGATCGCCAGGATCAGAAGGATCAGCATCCCGCGCTCGGGATCATTCGCAAAGGCATGCACTGATGTCAGCACGCCCGAACGCACGATAAACGCCCCCAACAGCGAAAACCCGAACGCCAAAATCGCGAGCAGGATCGTCCAGCTTTTCAACGCCTCGCGTTTCTCCACCACGATCGCCGAATGCAACAGCGCCGCCGCAATAAGCCACGGCATGAATGACGCGTTCTCGACCGGGTCCCAGAACCAGAAGCCGCCCCAGCCCAGCTCGTAATAAGCCCACCACGACCCCAGCGCGATGCCGACCGTCAGAAACATCCACGCCGCCAGTGTCCACGGGCGCACCCACCGGCCCCATGCGGCATCCACACGACCTTCGATCAAGGCCGCCACAGCAAAGGAAAACGACATGCTAAGGCCGACATAGCCAAGATACAAAAACGGCGGGTGAAACGCCAAACCCGGGTCCTGCAACAACGGGTTCAGATCACGCCCATTCAATGGTGGCACAGCCAGCCGCGAAAACGGGTTCGACGTGAACAGAATAAACGCAAAAAACGCAACCGATATTGAGCCCTGCACCGCCAGAACCCGGGCGCGCAAACGATCCGGCAAGCCGTCGCCAAACCAGGCAGCACAAGCGCCAAACAGTGCCAGGATCACCATCCACAGCAGCATCGACCCTTCATGGTTCCCCCAGACGCCCGTGATCTTGTAGATCATCGGCTTGTCTGTATGCGAGTTGGCATAAACCAATTGCAACGAGAAATCAGAGGTCACAAAGGCCCAGGTCAGCACCGCAAAGGAAAAGCCGACCAATAAAAACTGCACCGTCGCCGCCGGCTCTGCGACGGCCATCCAACCAGCATTACCGCGATGGGCGCCAACCATGGGCACGACCATCTGCACAATGGCCACGCCAAAGGCAAGAATCAGGGCAAAATGTCCAAGCTCAATCAACATGCCCCAGACATAGCGCAAAGCAAAACCGGGCAATAGGCTTGCCCGGTCAAATCGCCGCTACAATTTGGCGCGGCTTAGCCGTAGAACCGGGTTTCCGTCAGCCAGAACATATGGCAGCGATGATAGACCACCGCATAGGACCGCCCCACCAACTGCTCCGGCGTCAGTTGCACCAGCCAGGGGCCAAATGAGAATGCACCACCGGGCCGCACCTTGGTTCCCTCTTCAAAAACCACATCGGCGCGGGCATTGTCCGCCTCGTCACCCAGATACCACACCAGATGATCGAACGAACAATGGCGCAACCGTTCGGAATTGCCCCAGATGCGGGTGCTTGTCTCGCCGACCGCATCAAATCGGATAATCTCGCCCACCGTCGCAACCGGGAAAAAGTGCCCCTCTATCCGTCCGCCAATCGCGCTCGCAAAGAAAATCGTGACAAGGGCGCAGGCCCCGATCAAAACCTTCGTCATCTCACGAAACCTCCCTGCACCGCATAGGTCAGCGCGGCCATCAGAAGCCCGCCAATGATCAGGCGCACCAACCATTTGAGCGTGTCTTCAATCGCGCCCAACCGGTCCGATACATTGTCGCGATGCACAGCATCGACCGCATTGCGCGTCTCAAGCGCAACGATGCGCCGCTCCATCTGATCAACCCAATCATTATCCATTATATGCCTGCCAATCTGTCAAAGCGGCGTTGGGCGCAGAAGGTGCCTCAGGCGCAACCTCCGGGGCCGCCGGGCCATTCAAATGCTGCGCCATCACCAAACTTCGCGCGACAGAGCGTTGAAATTCCTGGCCTTTCGCTTGGTGTCGCGCACCGAAGTAAAAACTGACAATCGCCCCCATCAACCACCAAAGCGGTTCTGGCACCAACGCAATCCCTTCCATGCCTGCAATAAATGTCTCGGGTGCTGTCATGGCGGTCACAAATAGCCAAATCGTCCCAAGCGCCAGCATCGGGCGCGGCAGGCGGTTCATTGCATCCACCATGCGATCAAACAGGCCGCGGCGCGGATGTATGAACTCAGCTGCGAACTGCTGCAAACTTTCTGATCTGGCTTCGGCCTGCCGGACGGCGCCCTTCTCCGCGTTCTCGCGAAACACCTCAGCGGTCTGGGTGACCACGTTGCGGCCATCACCAAACAAAAACGTCATCAAATTACCAATCAACCCCATCGTGCCGTCCTTTGCTGATGTTGTGCATCTGTCAGGTGATAGCGTGGCGCGATGAATTCTTCGGCCCGCACAATCCAGCCACCCTTGCCGCCATCCCGCCTGCGGGCGTATTTACGGCTATTCGCGCGCCTGTCCGCCAGATCATAGTAATAATTGCGCCGGGCAATCCCGTAAGCATCCACGAAATGGCGCGGTGCGGCGGCCAAGGCCTGTTTCGTGGCCGACACGGTCTGCGGCCCGATGACACCATCAACACTGACCACAATGCGCATATCGCCCAGCAACCGTTGCAGGATCTTCACCGCATTGGCGCCCGCGTTAACATACATATCGAACACGCTGGCCTGAAGAACCTCTGGCAACTGATCAATCCTTGGTCGGCGATAATAATGATCGACAAAGATTGAAACGGCGCGGTCCTTGGTCAGCACCTGAACATCCGCTTCATCAACCTGACCATCCCTGGTCAGATCAAGCCCCAGCCTGCGCATCGTATGAATGGTCACCCCGTATTTCGTCGCCCCGCCGGGATCATCGGGGTCGTTCACATAGCCGCCCTCGCGGGCGACGATGGCAGTCGCAATTTCCGTAACGCTTTGCATTCGCAGCCCTCATGTCCGTTCGACACAAGGCTCACGCGAAATGGTTAATTCGTCACAACAGCACCGTCCGGCGCAACATAAGTGCCCTGTTCCTTAAGGGCATCGATTACCTCGGACGGCATGTATGTTTCATCATGTTTTGCAAGAATTTCAACAGCTTCAAAGCGGCCATTGATGTAATTTCCCTGCGCCACCATGCCCTGACCTTCCTCAAACAGATCCGGCAGAATGCCCGTGTACACCACAGGCACCGACGCCCCGCCATCGGTCACAGCAAAGCTGATCTGCTCGCCTTGCCCGCGCACAAGCGAGCCCTGCTCGACCAGACCACCAATCCGGAAACGTTCTGTCGGCAAGGGCGGCGCCTCAGCCACTTCGGAAGGTGATCGGAAGAACTGAAAACTGTCATCAGGCAACAGCGCAAGGATCACCAGCACAATAGCAATACAGATACCGGCAATGGAAATGACCTGCACACGGCGCCGTTTCTTCAGGTTCTTCAATCCGCTCATGGGAACACCGGCGCCATCATCAGGCCCTCCGTCTCAGGCAAGCCCAGCATCAGGTTGGCGTTCTGTAACGCTTGGCCCGACGACCCTTTGGTCAGGTTATCCAAGGCCGCAATCACAATCGCCCGCCCCGGCACCCGGTCGGCCACCACGCCGATATGGCAAAAGTTGCTGCCCCTGATATGTTTGATCGACGGATGCTGTCCCATCGGAAGTACCTCAATAAACGGCTCGGTCGCATAAGCTGCGACCAGCGTATCATATATGGCCTGCGGATCACCCTGCACATAGGTGGTGGCCAAAATGCCGCGGTTGGCCGGGATCAGATGTGGTGTGAACTGGATTTGAACGGGCCGACCAGCGACCAAGGCAAACTCCTGATCAAACTCACCCAGATGCCTATGCGTGCCACCAACGGCATAGCCATGCGCCCCTTCTGACAATTCCGCGTGCAACAGGTTCTCCTTCAACGCGCGCCCTGCCCCGGATACTGTCGCTTTCAGGTCAATAATGATCTGATCCAGATCAATCACGCCTGCCGCAATCAGCGGACGCAACGCATATTGGCCGGTCGCCGCGTTACAGCCGGTACCGGCCACCAGCCGGGCATCCCTGATCTGATCGCGGTAGAACTCGGTCAAGCCGTAGACGGCCGTCTTCTGCAATTCAGGTGCCGCATGCGGCTTGCCATACCACTTCTCATAATCCGCCGGATCACGCAGCCGAAAATCGGCGGACATATCCACGATCCGCACGTGATCCGGCAGCCCAGCAATCACCTGTTGCGAGGTCGCATGCGGCAGCCCGCAAAACACGATCTCGACCCCGTCAAACGACATCTCTTCAATCGTGGTCAAACGCGGCAGGTCCAGATGGCGCAGATGCGGAAACACCTCGGCCATGGCCATCCCGGCCTTTGAGTTTCCGGAAAGCCCAACAATCTGCAGGCTGGGGTGCGTGGCAATCAACCGGACGAGTTCCGCCCCGGTGTAGCCAGAAGCGCCAAGAATGGCGACATTATGGGTCATATCGATATCCCTTTGGGATGAAGTCTTTGGAAATGGGTTAAGCAGCTTCAAACGTGATTTGTCGTCGCAAAAACTGTGTGGCGCGGCTCGACACACGCGCGGGATCGCCCGTCGTCAGAAACGCAGTATCGGTACCCGAGCCCATCATATTTGGATGCCGCTCCAGATAGTCGGCCAAACTCTCGGCCACCAAATCCGCCTGTGAAAATACCTTCACATCCGGACCCAATGCCGCCTGAAACGCATCATGCATCAGCGGATAATGCGTGCAGCCCAGAACAGCCGCATCCGGGTCAGGCATCTTACGCTTCAGCGCATCGACATGCGACCGCACCAGCGCCTCCGCCAGAATCATATCGCCGTCCTCAATGGCATCGACAACACCACCACAGGCCTGCGCCTCCACATCCACGCCAATCGCGCGAAACGCCAGTTCCCGCTGAAACGCCCGGCTCGACACCGTGGCCGGGGTCGCAAACAAGGCAACATGTTTCGTCGCCACTTCGCGCGGGGGCGAATTATCACCCCACTGCCGTTCGGTCAGCGCCTCGATCAGCGGCACAAAAACCCCCAGCACGCGCTTGCCCTCTGGCACCCAGCCTTCCTGCATCCGGCGCAGCGCGGCGGCAGAGGCCGTGTTGCACGCCAAAATCACCAGATCACAACCGGCGTCAAACAGGCGCTGCGTGGCCTGCGTCGTCAGATCATAGATGTCATCAGCATCGCGCACACCGTAAGGCGCATGTGCGCTGTCACCAAAATAGACCAGCGGCAAATCGGGCAACCGCTTCGTCACGGCATCCAGCACCGTCAGCCCCCCAAGCCCGCTATCGAATATCCCGACGGCCATTGCGCACCTTGTATTTATCTTCAAACTCATGGCCCAGACGACTTGCATCGATGGGCTTTGGGCTCAACTCATACGTGGCTTTGCGCAGGAAATCCATGCACCCTTTTGGGTCTTTTTTGAATGCGGCCAGCCGATCAGCCGGGATAGGCTTACCCACCACGACACGCACCGGTTTGTTGATCCGGGCCTTGAACTCGCGGATCAGCAAACCAAGCCGCAAATTCGCGTGAATATGGCTCGCCAACTGAAAAATCCGACTGTTCCCGCCTTCGAAAAATACCGGCACAACCACCGCATCCGACTTGGCAATCATCTTGGCAGTAAACGTGCGCCAGCCCGGGTCCATCGGCTGCGAAAACGGCTTGGCCGCTGTGGAAACTGTCCCGCCCGGGAAAATCCCGATCGCGCCGCCATCCTTCAGATAACGGACCGCCTCTGCGCGCGTTTCCAAATTCAGCTTTGCCGCTTCTTTCGTCTCATCAAAGGAAATCGGCAAAATCACCCGTTCCAGATCAGGTGACCGGCGAAAGATCCGATGCGCCAAAACCCGAAACTCGCCATCGCGACGTTGCGACAGGATACGCCCCATCATCAACCCATCCAGAATGCCATACGGATGATTGGACACCACAATCAGCGGCCCGGTCGCGGGAATACTCTCCAGCGCCCCACCAACGACCTCGAGTTTCAGACCATAACGCCCTGAAATCACTTCCCAGAAGTCCTGGCCAGCGGTAACATCCAGATCATAGCCGCGCGCCTTGCGGATCAGCCGTAACCGCCCCGTGGCATTCTCCATGACCCGTACCAAGGCCCGCGCACGCCTGCTCTTGACCGAACTGGCATAAGAGATATCGCGCGCAACTTCGCGTTCTTTTCGGGGCATCAGCAGGCGCCTGCATAGACAAAGTTGCCGGACATTATCACAGCCCGGCAACAATCAAATGACAATCCTGCGAACGCTCTCGCCTACTCCGCCGCCTGTTGCATCGGTGCGGCGCGCAACACGGCCAGCAATTCCTCGCGCCGCTTGGCGGCCTTGCGGGCATTGGCCTCCTTCACCGGACCGAACCCCCGGATATCCAGCGGCAGCGCCGCCAGCGCCACCGCAGCATCCCGCGTATCCGGGCGAATGATCTGCAAAACCTCTGCCATATCCTTTTCATATTCCTTGATCAGCGCCCGTTCCATCCGGCGTTCCGCCGTCCGGCCAAACGGATCAAACGGCGTCCCCCGCAGGAACTTCAGTTTCGCCAGCCGGGGGAACATCCGCGCCATCGTGGCCCCGTATTCCTTCTTCATCGGGCGACCATCCGGCCCAGTCTTGGAAATCATCGGCGGCGCCAAATGATAGGTCAGCTTCAGATCACCATCAAACTCCGCTTTTGCCTTCGCCCGCGTCTCGGTCAGCAGGCGCGCAACCTCGTATTCATCCTTATAGGCCAACAGCTTATGATACCCTTTTGCCACGGCTTCACGCAGCGGGGCATCCTGAAACTCATCGACCAGCTTGCGATACCGCTTGGCCAACCGCTTGCCCTGATAGTTCACCAGGCGCGCCTCACGGAACGCGATCTTGTCCTCCAGTGACTTCGGCAGCTGCACCACTTTCGGCGTCAACAAGGCCTGCGCATCCTCCGGATGCAGATAGGCCCACCGCCCCAGCTCGAACGCGCGGATGTTGCGCTCCACCGCCGCACCATTCAGCCGGATCGCCCCGACAATCGCGTCATAGCTCAGCGGAATCGCCCCCATCTGCCAGGCGGCACCAAAGATCATCATGTTCGAATAGATACTGTCGCCCAACAGCGCCTTCGCCAGATCAGACGCATCGAACATCGCCAGCCCCTCTCCCAGCCGCGCCTGCAACGCCACCTGCAACTGATCAGTCGGCAGCTTGAACTCGGTATTCCGGGTGAAATCGCCGGTGATGATCTCGTGGCTGTTCACGACACCCTTCGTGCGCCCAGTCTTCATCAACCCAATCGTCTTGGACCCGGCGGACACAACCAGATCACCCCCGATCAGCGCATCACACTCACCCGTTGCGACGCGGATCGCATTGATATCGCTCGGCTTCTCGGCAATCCGGCAATGGATATGCACAGCACCGCCCTTCTGGGCGAGGCCTGCCATCTCCATCATGCCAGCGCCCTTGCCATCCATATGGGCGGCCATCGCCATTACCGCCCCAATGGTCACAACGCCCGTGCCCCCCACACCGGTAATCACCACGTTATGCGTGCCCTCAATCACCGGCAGCTCCGGTATCGGCATATCCGGCAGATCAACATCCGCTGTCGCCTCTTTCCTGATCTTCGCGCCCTCAATCGTCACGAATGACGGGCAGAACCCTTTCACACAGGAATAATCCTTGTTGCAGGACGACTGATCAATCGCGCGCTTGCGGCCCAGTTCCGTCTCCACCGGCACAATCGAAACACAGTTCGACTGCACACCGCAATCACCGCAGCCTTCACAGACATCCGTATTGATAAACACCCGCTTGTCAGGGTCGGGAAACTGGCCACGCTTACGGCGGCGGCGCTTCTCGGCCGCGCAGGTCTGCACATACACAATGGCCGACACACCTTTGTATTGGCTGAATTTATCCTGCACCGCAGGCATATCCACCCGCTCATGCACATCCAGCCCCTTGGGAAAGAGGGACAGATCGATATCCTCTTTCTCATCGTAAACCAGCGCGATATTCCGCACCCCCATCGCCTGCAATTCGCGGCAGATCTGGTCGGCTGTAAGGCCACCATCATTACCCTGCCCGCCCGTCATGGCGACCGCGTCATTATACAGGATCTTGTAGGTAATATTCGTGCCCGCCAGCAGCGCAAAACGAATGGCCTGCACGCCCGAATGGTTATACGTCCCATCGCCCAGGTTCTGGAACACATGATCCCGTGTCGAAAACGGCGCCTCACCCACCCAGTTGGCACCTTCGCCGCCCATCTGGGTGAAACCAACGGTCTCCCGGTCCATCCACTGCACCATGTAATGGCAGCCGATCCCGGCATAGGCACGCGATCCTTCCGGCACCTTGGTTGACGAATTATGCGGACAGCCCGAACAGAAATAGGGCAACCGCGCCGCGATCTCGGGCGCATTGTCGGCCCGGCGCGCCTCGCTCAACTGCGCAAGACCCGCCTTCACCCCGTCAGACCCACAGCCTTCCTCAACCAGAATCCCACCCAGCTTTTCGGCAATCCAGATCGGGTCAAGTGCGGCCCGCGTCGGGAAAATCTCTTCCCGCCGCCCTTCGGAATGCTCATCCCCCTTGTGCCAGCCATAAACCCGGCGCTCACGGCGATCATCAAAGATCGCCTCCTTGACCTGCACCTCGATCAGCTTGCGCTTTTCCTCGACGACCACGATCAGGTCCAGCCCCTCGGCCCATTCATGGAAACTCGCCATATCCAGCGGCCAGACCTGCCCGACCTTATAGGTGGTGATCCCCAGCCGCTCCGCCTCAGCCTCATCAATATTCAGCAGCGACAAGGCATGCTGCAAATCCAGCCAGTTCTTACCGGCGGCAACAAACCCGATCTTCGCTCCCGGCCTGCCCCATTTGCGCTGATCCATCTTGTTGGCGCGGCTGAACGCCTCCGCCGCGAACCGCTTATGGTCAATCATCCGCGCCTCTTGCAGCTGCGGGGTATCGACCAGGCGAATATTCAACCCACCCTCAGGCAGGTCCAGATCAGGCTTCACAAACGACAACCGATGCGGGTCACCATCCACGACAGATGTGACCTCAATCGTGTCTTTCATCGTTTTCAGACCAACCCAAACCCCCGCATAACGCGACAACTCCCAGGCATAGAGGCCGTAATCGAGGATTTCCTGCACCCCCGCAGGCGACACAATCGGCATATAGGCATCAACCATGGCCCAATCCGACTGGTGCAATGTGGTCGAACTCTCGCCCGTATGATCATCACCCATCGCCATGATCACCCCGCCATGGGGGCTGGTGCCTGCCATATTGGCATGGCGCATCACATCGCCAGTACGGTCCACGCCCGGGCCCTTGCCGTACCACAGGCCAAAGACGCCATCATACTTGCCCTCACCGCGCAGTTCCGCCTGCTGCGACCCCCAAAGGGCGGTGGCGGCCAGGTCCTCGTTCAGACCCAGTTGAAACTTCACCTGCACAGGCTCCAACACCTTCTTCGCCCGGGTCATCTGCATATCAACCGCGCCCAGCGGCGACCCGCGATACCCCGTGACATAGCCCGCCGTATTCAAACCGGCCTTCTCATCACGCGCCCGCTGCATCAGCATCAACCGGACCAGCGCCTGCGTGCCGTTCAGCAAAACAGGCGATTTTGATAGGTCATACCGGTCGTTCAGGGACACATCCTGATGGGTCATCTCGCACCTCCCCGCGCGTCAAATCACTTGACCTAACTATAGGTCAAAATTACTGACCTACAAAGCGGAATTTTGTCGCGCATCGCGTTTGCAACCAATTGCACACTTCGCGTAATGATCTGCTAAAGATAGCGATAACATTGATGACGGCGGGAAAAAATGGACTGGGACAAACTAAGAATATTTCACGCCGTCGCAGACGCCGGATCGCTGACACATGCAGGCGACACGCTGCATCTGTCGCAATCTGCCGTCTCGCGCCAGATCCGGGCGTTAGAGGAATCACTCAACACCACCCTCTTTCACCGGCATGCGCGCGGTCTGATCCTGACCGAACAGGGTGAACTTCTGTTCGACGCCACCAAATCCATGAATAAGCGGCTCGAGGCCGCATCGGCCCGTATCCGCGACAGTGAAGAGGAAGTGTTCGGCGAACTCCGCGTGACGACGACCACCGGCTTCGGCACGCTCTGGCTCGCCCCACGCCTGCCCAAACTCTACGAACAATACCCCGACCTCAAAATCGACCTCATGCTTGAAGAACGGGTGCTGGACCTGCCGATGCGTGAGGCTGACGTTGCCATCCGCATGAAAGAACCCAGCCAGGCTGACCTGATCCGCAAACGGCTGATGTCCGTGCGCATGCGGCTCTACGCCTCGCACGAATACCTGGAGAAAAACGGTCAGATCAACGATATCGAAGAAATCAGCAACCACCGGCTGATCTGCCAAAGCCTCAATTCCATCCAGGTCGCCGCCGGGGCGACGCTGGTGCAGCACCTGCTGACCTACGACATCCCCAATACCTTTACAGTCAACAACTACTTCGGCGTGCTTCAGGGCATCCTGAACAATATCGGCGTCGGCGTCCTGCCTGACTACGTGACCGAAGATTTCCCCGACCTCGTCCGCGTCCTGCCCGATCTGGAAAGCGGCGAAGTCCCCGTTTTCCTCGCCTACCCCGAAGAGCTACGGCAATCCAAACGGATCAGCGCGTTCCGCGATTTCGTTCAGGAAGAAATCTTCGCCCATCGCAAGAAAATGCGCGAAAGCAGCACACTGTAAGCCGCATCGATGACGCAAGATCAACATAACTGGCAGAACAGGCCCCGGAATAGGCCGGATCATCGCCAGATTTACGTTTATGGGCGGCCTGCTGGCCATTGTCGG
>CANLDN010000003.1 GCA_947489445.1 uncultured Paracoccaceae bacterium | reverse complement strand
GTCAGTGTTCCACCCGGATCGCCGCCATCTTCTTCGCCAATCGCCATCGTGCTAGCCGTGCCGCCCGGATCGCCGCCGTCTTCTTCGCCAGTCGCAAATGACGTCAGTGTTCCACCCGGATCGCCGCCATCTTCTTCGCCAATCGCCATCGTGCTAGCCGTGCCGCCCGGATCGCCGCCATCTTCTTCGCCAATCGCCATCGTGCTAGCCGTGCCGCCCGGATCACCGCCATCCTCTTCGCCGATTGCCATGGTGCTCCACACGTCACCCGGATCACCACCATCTTCTTCGCCAATCGCCATGGTGCTGGCCGTACCGCCCGGATCGCCGCCGTCTTCTTCACCAGTCGCAAATGATGTTAGTCTTCCGCCCGGATCGCCACCATCTTCTTCGCCAATCGCCATGGTGCTGGCCATGCTTGGTTTAGGCGCTTCATCTTCACGGGGAGCAAGCAAGCCATCCAGCTTGCTCAAAAGCTTCTCAACACGCTTCGCTGCAACGCTTTCTTGCACTTGGACTGCCGCCGTCTCAGCAACGAAAACGCGCTCCTCAAACAATTTTGGCACCGCAAAATCAAAACTGCCCGCCTTCACCGCCTCCGAGGCGGTCGGGGCTGGCGCAACAGAACCAGTTTCAGTTTTGATGCGTTCAATTACTTTGGTGAAGTCCGACTGTTTGGATACCGCCGCCGGATCACGTGATGCTTCTGTGAAAGCCGCGGCACCTTGCGGTTCATTGGTAGGGATTTTGGTCATGTGAATATCTTTCCGATAAGGCCATGTTGTCCTAACTAGACAATCCACGGCTTACAGGAATCTGACGACCCCATATCGGAGTGGCATTCGGACAGACACGGTACCGGAGCCCAGCAAACTTTTGCATTGCGCTGGCGTCATACCAATCTCGCCGTCCAGCGCGGCAGTCTGGCAATCTGGGTTCGCAGAAATGTTGAAAACGACCCATCCCGATGGCACGACGGACCGTCAGCGCGACTGCTTCTAACCGCGCGCGGCAACACTCTGCTGATAGCGGTTCAGATCAGAGACAAGCGATTTACCACTAGCGACCTCCATGCGCTCACAAAACTCAGCCCATACTGCGCCATATGGCAGATCCTTGATCTCTTCCGTCACCACAAGGCGGGTCGTGTAATCAAGGTTAGCCTCCGCCAACTTCAACTGTTTCCAAGGCGCCAAGAGCGCGCGCAACAGGGCCTTCTGCATGTTGCGCGTGCCAATCACCCAAGCCGCCGTCCGGCTGATCGTTGCATCGAAGAAATCGAGCCCGATATGTGTCCGATATAGCAGATCCGCACTAACCAGTTCCTGCGCCATTTGCATGATCGCATCATCCAAAAGGATAACATGGTCACTGTCCCACCGCATCGGGCGGCTGACATGCAGCAAAATTTCACCCACTGACAGCGCCACAGAGCTAAGTTTGTCGGCGACATTCTCGGTCGGATGGAAATGCCCCATGTCGAGACACAAAAGCGTGCCTCGGCGGATCGCATAACCCATGTAAAATTCGTGACTGCCGACAGTGCAGGCCTCAACCCCGATGCCGAAGAGCTTGCTTTCAACCGCGTCCAGCATCAGACCGTTATCGTGTGACGTCGCCATCATCTGATCCAGAGACTGCTCCAAACGCTGGCGCGGGGCCATGCGGTCAACCGGCGTGTCCTTATAGCCGTCGGGCACCCAAACGTTGTTCACAGCAGGTGAGCCTAGTGCCGCGCCAATTTGTGCTGCGATGTCCCGCGACCGTTTGCCATGCTCGATCCAGAACTCGCGGATGCCCGCGTCGGGATGGCTCAACGTCAGGTTATCATCCGCCTTCTCGTGGGCAAAGAACGTTGGATTGAAGTCAAGCCCCAAACCCTGCCCCTTGGCCCAATCCACCCAAGGCGCAAAATGGCTGAATTCGATCTCGTCGCGATCAGGATTTTGGTCGGTATCAAGGTAGCAGGCGTGCAGGTTGAGGCGGTGGTTACCGGGGATCATCCCGTACGAGAATTCCAGATCTGCACGCAATTCATCAGGGGTACGTGCGCGCCCCGGATGGTTGCCGGTTGCCTGAATGCCGCCCCCAGAATGGCCGGATTTTGTTTCAAACCCCACAACATCGTCGCCCTGCCAGCAGTGCATAGAGATTGGAATGTCGGCCAATCGGCTTAGGGCCGTTTCAGTATCAACACCCCATTCCGCAAAGGCGGCTTTTGCGCTGTCATAGCTCATGTCTGGTCCTCCCGATGTCGTTGCACGCTCAACGTGTGAACGCCTCTTTATTGCCTGCATCGACATTGATGATATTGCCTGTCGACTTGGCCGACAGATCAGACGCCAAGAAATACGCGGCCTCGGCGATGTCCTCGGGCAAAACGGAGCGCTTCAGCATTGACCGCTCTCGATACATTTCTTCCAAACCATCTTTATCCGTGCCATAGGTCCCGGCCCGTTGGTCCAGCCATTCCCCCTGCCAGATCTTCGATCCTCGCAATACGGCGTCCGGGTTCACCACATTGACCCGCACGCCCATTGGTGCGCCTTCAAGGGCAAGGCACCGCGCAAGATGTAGCTCCGAGGCTTTTGCCGTACAATAGGCTGCTGCATTCGGCGATGCGGCAAGGCCGTTCTTGGATACCACAAACACAACGGCCCCGCCCATGTTCTGTCCCTTGAACAGTTTGAAAGCCTCCCGGCTGACCAGGAAATATCCCGTCGACAGTATCGACATGTTCTTGTTCCACAGATCAAGCGTCGTTTCTTCGATTGGCGCCGAACTCGCGATCCCGGCATTGGACACCAGAATGTCCAAGCCGCCAAACTCCACGGCAATTTCTTTATAGGCGGAAACGACTGCGTCTTCGCTGGTGACGTTCATTTTCACCGTCCGCACAACATCGGTCGAATACTTTGCCGTGAGGTTGGCGCTGGTGTCCTCAAGCGCCTTGGCGTCAATATCTGCGAGCATGACGCAGGCCCCGTCGCGCAAGTATCGCTCTGCCGTGGCAGCGCCGATCCCGCCCGCACCACCAGTGACCAATGCCACGCGACCGGCCAAGGATTTACGCGCAGGCATACGCTGCAATTTCGCTTCTTCCAGCAGCCAGTATTCGATATCGAAGGCTTCCTGCTCTGGCAGGCCCCGATATTCGGACACAGCGTCAGCGCCGCGCATCACATTGATCGCGTTGACATAGAATTCACCAGAAATCCGCGCCGTTGCCTTGTCCTTGGCAAAGCTGATCATGCCCACGCCAGCAATAAGGTAGATGACGGCATTGGGGTCACGGATTGCGGGGCTGTCATCGCGTTTGCAGCGGTCATAATAAGCCTGATACCCGACACGATACGCAGCCACGGCATCCGCCAACCCTGCAATCGTCGCTTCGACATCTGGTTTCGCGGGGTCAAAACCCACCACCAGCGGGCAGATTTTTGTGCGCAAAAAATGGTCGGGACAGGACGTCCCAAGCGCAGCGAGACGTTCCATGTCTTTGGCGTTCACGAACTCCAGCACTGCGTCACTGTCGGTAAAATGGCCGACCATATGCTGTTTTTCTGATACCATGCCGCGAATGGCGGGCATCAGACTGGCGGCCGTGGCGCGGCGTTGGTCTGGCGTCAGGCTATCATGGATCGCGCCACCAAAAGCTGGCTTGCCTTCGGTTTGTTTGGCGAACCAATCCATTGCCTCTTGGATCACCTCCAGGGTCAGTGCATAACAGTCTTCCGCATCATCGGCCCAGGTGAACAAGCCGTGGCTTTCCAGAACAACGCCCTTTGTATCAGGGTTCTTGGCGCAGAAATCCGAGAGCCAGAGACCCAATTCATAGCCCGGTTTCTTCCAAGGCAGCCAGCCGATGCGGTAACCGAAAATCTGTTGTGTCAGCGACTTGCTGTCCTTTGCCGCAGCAATCGCGATAATCGCGTCAGGGTGCATGTGATCTACATGTTTTGCAGGCACATAGGCGTGCAAAGGCGTGTCGATGCTTGCAGCGCGCGGGTTCAGGTTAAAGGTGCAATGCGGCAGGTAGCCCACCATTTCGTCTTCATAGTCGACACCGCGATACAAGCCCCGCAATGCGTTCAGCTTGTCCATATAAAGTGTGGCAAACCCGTCCATCTTAATTGATCCGACATCACCACCAGACCCTTTGACCCATAAGACTTCGACCATGTCACCGCTAAGCGGGTCTTTTTGCATGACCTTGGCGGATGTGTTCCCGCCACCGTAATTCGTGATTCTTTTGTCCGAGCCCAGAAGGTTGGACCGGTACAGCAGTTTTTCCGGCTCGCTCATCTTGTCCGCGCGGGACGCGTCCCATTTATTTTCAAGGCGTTGAGCAGCATTGGGAGGGGTCATTTTTGTCTCCGTGGACAGCGGGTTGTCATGAATACTTCCCGCGCACGGTGACAATAGGGTCAACACAAGTCAATCATTTTCAATCATAAACAATCATGCTGCAATGCAGAATGATTGAAGTTGCCAAAAAATGATTGACAGAGCGGCACGACTCGGATCACGGTTGCGTCAAAGAAAGGAAAACCCATGCACGAAAAAGATCGCCACCGCGTCATCCTTTCGGCGGTCCAGGACCGCGCGCTTGTCACTGTGATCGACATGTGTTCGCTGACAGGCGCGTCAGAGGCGACAATACGCCGTGACATCAATACCCTTGATGAACAAAAGCGCCTCCGGCGTGTGCGTGGCGGTGCCGAGGCGTTGACAACGAAGCCGTTTATCGGACTTGCGGGGCGCCCGTTCAGCGTCAACGAGACCATGAATATTGCGGAAAAACAGGCCATTGCTGCCGCCGCGGTTGAGCTTTGCGAAGATGGTGAGCCGATCATCATCAATGGGGGCACCACGACATTCCAGATGGTGCATCCTCTGGCCTCGCGCCGCCTACAAGTTTTTACCAACTCGTTTCCGATTGCGGAACATCTGCTGAAGAATACGACGAACACCGTCATGCTGTCCGGCGGGATCATTTACCGGGAACAAAACATCATCCTGTCACCTTTTGAAAACGACGTGACGCGGAACTTTTATGCCAAACGGATGTTCATGGGGGCCTCGGGTGTCGGCCCGCTGGGCTTGATGGAGCAGGACCCACTGCTCATTCAGGCCGAACAAAAGCTCATCGGTCAGGCCGATGAGCTGATCGTTTTGGTCGACAGCACAAAATTCGCGAACCGTTCAAGCCTCGTGCTTTGCCCGCTTGATCGGATCGACACAATCATCACCGATGAGGGAATAGATGACCGCACAGCGGCCATGCTGGAATCGGCTGATGTGACTCTGATCGTGGTGCCCGTGGGCGCTGCGCAGAAAGAGGGGGTGGCGTCACTGCCAGCCTGATTGAAACCACTCCAGGGAGGAAACCATGAGTGTTCTGAAGAAACTAGCGGCATCCGCCGCTTTGGCCGCCGCAATGATTGCCACGCCAGCATTCGCGCAAGACGATGTCCGTATTGCACTTGTCGTCAAAGCACTCGGCATCGGCTTTTTCGAAGCCGCGGCAGAAGGCGCTGAAGAGGCGGCAGCAGAACTTGGAAACGTGGAGATCATTTACACCGGCCCGACAGATACCACAGCCGAGGGCCAGATCGAAGTGATCAACGCGCTCATCGCCCAGAACGTCGACGCGATTGCGATCTCTGCCAATGATACCGACGCTTTGGTGCCTGCGCTAAAGCGCGCGATGCAGCGCGGAATAACGGTAATCAGCTGGGACAGCGGTGTTGCACCAGAAGGGCGCCAACTACATCTGAACCCGTCGTCGAATTCCTTGATCGGCAACATGATCATCAAACTCGCCGCCGACCACCTGCCTGATGGTGGCGATGTCGCCGTTCTGTCCGCCACCACGACCTCGACCAACCAGAACATCTGGATTGAAGAGATGACCAAGGTGATGGGCGATTATCCAGGCATCGAAGTTGTCGCAACCGTTTACGGTGACGACCTTGCAGATAAATCCTACCGTGAGGCGACCGGCCTCATGCAATCCTATCCCGATCTGGATGCAATCATCGCGCCGACATCAGTGGGCATCGTTGCCGCAGCTCAGGCGGTCTTGGATGCTGGCAAAGTTGGTCAGGTGAACGTCACCGGCCTTGGCCTGCCATCGGAAATGGCCGGTGCGATCGAATCCGGTGCGTCGCAGTCCTTCGCCATCTGGAACCCGATCGATCTGGGCTATTCTGCCACCATGCTCGCCTATGAGTTAAGCCAGAACGGTATCGAAGCCGCTCCCGGTGCTGAAATCCCGATGGGACGCATGGGCGCGCTGACGCTGGATGAAAACAACGAAGGCGCGATGGCAGATCCATTCGTCTACGACGCCAGCAATATCGAACAGTTCAAGTCGATCTTCTAAGACCTCTCCCGCGTTCGGCCCGGCGCAACTGCTGCGGCGGGCCGAATACCCATTCACTTTTTTTGAGAGCGAATAGCCGGATGACGACGCGCACCCTGCCCCACGTATCGCCAGACGTGACCCCCGTTGTCTCGATGGACATGATCACAAAGACCTTTCCCGTCGTAAAGGCATTGGATGAAGTCAGGCTTGATCTCTACCCTGGCCAAGTCACCGCCCTTGTCGGTGAAAACGGCGCAGGCAAGTCGACGACGGTCAAGATCCTGACAGGCATCTATATCCCCGATGGTGGCACGATCCGGATTGACGGCGATCCCATCTCCTTCAATCGTCCCAACGACGCGGCCAATGCAGGCATCACCGCGATACACCAGGAAACTGTGTTGTTTGATGAACTGTCAGTCGCCGAAAACATCTATATCGGCCATGCCCCTCGGACGCGGTTCGGCTTGATCGACAAGGCAGAAATGCACCGCGCCGCGGTCAAATTGCTGGGCGAAATCGGTGCCCCTTTCAGCTCTCACACCCAGCTGCGTGACCTTGGCATTGCCAACAAACACCTCGTCGCGATCGCCCGCGCCCTGTCTGTCGATGCCCGCGTGGTCATCATGGACGAACCCACCGCCGCGCTGTCGCACAAGGAAATCGAAGAGCTTTACGAACTCGTGGAAGCCTTGAAATCCCAAGGAAAAGCGATCTTGTTCATCAGCCACAAGTTCGACGAGATTTTCCGCATCGCCGACCGTTACACCGTGTTTCGTGATGGCGCCTTTGTAGGAGACGGCAAAATCGCCGACATCTCAGAGGCGGAGCTTGTGACAATGATGGTCGGCCGTTCAGTCGATCAGATTTATCCCGAACGCGCCCATGACATCGGCGAAGAAGTCCTCAAAGTCGTCGGATATGATCACCCGACCGAATTTGCCGATATCAGTTTTGACCTGAAACGTGGCGAGATCCTCGGGTTCTACGGTTTGGTCGGCGCTGGGCGATCTGAATTTATGCAAGCGCTCTTCGGGATCACCAAACCGTCGAAGGGCGTGTGCCGGGTCAATGGCGACATCAAGGTCATCCGCTCACCCGCCGATGCCGTTGGCAATGGGATCGTGTATGTTCCCGAGGATCGCGGCAAACAGGGGGCCATCATCGGCCTGCCGATCTTCCAGAACATCACTCTGCCGTCGCTGGGCAAGACCTCCCGAAAGGGGTTCTTGAAACTCGCGGAAGAGTTCAAGCTCGCGCGCGAGTATTCACAGCGGCTCGACCTGCGCGCTGCGGCACTTGATCAGGATGTCGGCAATTTGTCGGGGGGCAACCAGCAAAAGGTTGTTATCGCCAAATGGTTGGCAACCCAGCCGCAGGTCATCATTCTGGACGAGCCGACCAAGGGCATCGACATTGGATCAAAGGCTGCCGTGCATGAATTCATGGCCGAACTCGCGGCGCAGGGCTTATCCGTTATCATGGTCAGCTCGGAAATCCCCGAAGTGATCGGCATGTCCGACCGTGTCATCGTCATGCGCGACGGGCGCATAGCTGCCGAATTAGTGGGCCATGATCTGACCCCGGAAACGCTGGTACGCCACGCGGCGGGCATTACAAAATCAACCAAAGGGGCTGCGGCATGACCCGCCTAATTCCAATACGCGAAGCGATATTGGCCGGAGTCATTCTTCTGCTTCTGATCCTGATTTCGTCGCGATTTTCGGGCTTTGTCGCACCATCCAACCTGGCCAATGTATTCAATGACACGGCCCCGCTCATCATTCTCGCGCTGGGCCAAATGGTCGTGATCCTGACCCGCTGCATTGATCTGTCGGTCGCCGCAAACCTCGCGCTGACGGGCATGGCGGTCGCCATGATCAACGTCGCGATGCCGGGCTTGCCGATCCTCGTGATCATCGCAATTGCCATCCTGCTTGGCGCGATCATGGGCGCCATCAACGGGGTTCTGGTGTGGAAGCTGGCCATTCCGCCCATCGTTGTCACCTTGGGCACCATGACAATCTTTCGGGGGATCATCTTTCTGATGTCCGATGGCAAATGGGTCAATTCACACGAGATGTCTCCGGCCTTCACAGGCTTCCCCCGGACCGTCCTCTTGGGGCTGCCGGTCCTTTCATGGATCGCCATCCTCTGCGTGATCGTCTTCGGGGTCATGATGTCCCGCACGCAATTCGGGCGGTCGATCTTTGCGGTGGGCGGCAACCCGCAAGCTGCGGTCTATACGGGGATCAACGTTGGCAAAACGCAGTTCTGGGCCTTTGTGGTTTCTGGTGCGCTCGCGGGCCTGACAGGCTACCTGTGGGTCGCACGTTATGCAGTGGCATATGTCGACATCGCCGGCGGGTTCGAGCTTGAAGTCGTGGCCGCCTGCGTGATCGGCGGCATTTCTATCGCCGGCGGGATTGGATCAGTGGGCGGCGCAGTCTTGGGCGCGCTCTTCCTTGGCGTCGTCAAAAACGCGCTGCCGGTGGTGAACATTTCGCCGTTCTGGCAGCTTGCCATTTCCGGCAGTGCAATCTTGATCGCCGTCGCGTTCAACGCACGGGCAGGCCGCACCAAAGGCCGCATCATCCTGAAATCGGCGGAGACCATACAATGATAAACACCGCCCAGACCCGCCACGTTCCCGACCGCCTGAACAGTCGCGCAGCGCGTCTTTTCAAAAGTTGGGAAGCCCTGTTGCTTGCTGTGGCGATCGCGATCTTCGTGATCAACAGCTTCGCATCACCCTATTTTCTCAGCGCCTGGAACCTGAGTGACGCGACCTTCAACTTCACCGAGAAAGCCATGATCGCCTTCGCCATGGCGTTGCTGATCATTTCGGGCGAAATTGACCTCTCGGTTGCTTCCATCATTGCACTGTCCAGCACCGCCATTGGCCTTGCGCTGCAATTTGGCGCAGGGACGCCTGAACTGGTCATCATCGGCCTGACTGTCGGGCTTCTATGTGGTGCGTTCAACGGATTTTTCGTCACCGTGCTGGGTTTGCCATCAATCGTCGTGACGATTGGCACGATGAGCCTCTTTCGCGGCATAAGTTTTATCATCCTTGGCGATGATGCATTCCGCGGCTATCCCCCCAGCTTTTCCTGGTTTGGACAGGGATATATTTACTGGGTCTTCACGGTAGAGATGCTGCTCTTCGTGATCATCGCGGTCATCTATGGTGTGCTATTGCACAAGACCAATTTCGGTCGGGCCGTCTATGCCATCGGCAACAACCCCACAGGGGCGCTGTTCAGCGGCATCCGCGTAGCGCGGGTGAAATTTGTTTTGTTCCTGCTCACCGGCCTGATGTCCGGCGTGGCTGCGATCTGCCTTACATCCCGCCTCGGATCGACGCGGCCCAGCATCGCCACAGGGATGGAGCTTGAGGTGGTCACAATGGTCGTCCTTGGCGGCGTCAACATTTTGGGCGGGTCGGGAACGATCCCCGGGGTTGTGATCGCGGCGTTTGTCATGGGGCTGGTGACGTTCGGGTTGGGCCTGCTGAACGTGCCGGGCATCGTCATGTCCATTTTCATCGGCCTGCTGCTGATCGGTGTCATCGCACTGCCGCGACTATGGGCGATGGCCGCCACGAGGCGCAAAGCATGAGCGCGCGTTACGTCTTTCGGATGCAGCTGAACGTTGGAATGGCGGCGGAATACAAGCGCCGTCACGACGCGATCTGGCCAGAACTGGTTGATCTGCTGCACGCGGCTGGCATCAGCGACTATTCCATCCACTTGGACGAGGAAACCGGCCATCTCATTGGCGTTCTGACCCGCACAGCGGATCACGGCATGGATGACCTGCCCAACCATCCCGTCATGCAAAAGTGGTGGGCTTACATGGGCGACATCATGAAGACCAACGCGGATAATTCTCCCGTTGCCACAATCCTGACACCGCTGTTTCACATGCCATGACCGCGCTGCAACATATCGCCGTCATCGACATTGGCAAAACCAACGCCAAGCTCGCGCTCGTCGATCTTCCCAGTTTGACGGAAATGGCCGTGATCACCCGGCCGAACATGGTCCAGCCCGGCCCGCCCTGGCCACATTATGATGTCGACGGCCACTGGGATTTCCTCCTTGACGCTTTGGCGCAATTCCACCGCGATTACGGCATTGACGCGATTTCCATCACAACGCACGGGGCCTGCGTGGCGTTGCTGGATGACACTGGCGCGCTCGCCGCGCCAATCCTCGATTACGAACACACATATCCGGCAAAAATCGTCGCCGCATATGATGCCATAAAGCCGGACTTTACCCAGACCGGGTCACCCAAGCTCCCGGGTGGGCTGAACGTCGGCGCACAACTGCACTGGCAATGCGCGACCGACCCAACGCTCAAGGCGCGAACAGCACAAATTGTGACCTATCCGCAATATTGGGGGCATCGTCTGACAGGGGTCGCAGCCACGGATGTCACATCAATCGGCTGTCATACCGATTTGTGGAACCCCCATGAAGGCACGTTTTCCGATCTTCCTGAAAAACTGGGCATTCGGAACAAGATCGCGCCAGTCCGCCAACCCAACGAGATTCTGGGGCAAATCCTGCCCGAGATCGCAGAGGCCACGGGCCTCGCGCCAGATACACTTGTTTGCGTCGGCATCCACGACTCGAACGCCTCTCTTTACCCGCATGTGATATCGCGGGACCGCCCCATCTGTGTCGTTTCAACGGGAACATGGGTGATTGTCATGTCGATGAAGAACACTGATGCGCGTGATCCCATCCGGCTTGATCCTGCCCGCGACACGCTTGTCAACGTCAACGCTCTTGCGCAGGCAGTGCCCAGCGCGCGCTTTATGGGTGGGCGGGAATATGAAGTCATCCAACAGGATCGGCGGGTCGATGCCACAGCACAAGACGTGATGGCGGTTCTGAATACGCAACTGATGCTATTGCCGTCTGTTGAACCCGGCTCGGGTCCGTTCCAAGGGCGTCAGATGCAGTGGCTGGGCGATGAACCGGCGGTTGGATCAGGTCAGCGGTCAGCGGCTCTTTCGTTCTATCTGGCCCTGATGACGGGCACCAGCCTGAGGCTCGTCGGTGGCGCCGGGCCGACAATCGTCGAAGGCCCCTTTGCCCGAAACGCCGAATACATCGCAATGCTTAAGGCAGTTACAACCCGCCCTGTTTACACAAGCACGGCCGTCACAGGCACCAGCATGGGGGCTGCTATGTTGTTCAGCAAGGATCATTTGCTGCCAAAGCCTGTTGCATCAAAAACGGATTATGATTTGAACAGCCTGAAGGCCTACGCCGATCTGTGGACAAGGCTTGCTTGCTCGGTGTGACCTTCAACCCGATGGCTGCGGCACCGTGACGGCCCGCCCCTTGCCCTATTTGGCAACCACGGCAAATGTCTCACCAAAGCTGATTTTGTCAAAAATCGCATCACCCACCACACCATCATCAATGGTCGCGTGTCTTTGCATAAATGGGGCAGATTTTCAAAAACCCAACCGGGCCGCGCCACGCAATACCAGCCCAAAGGTCAAGCATTGCTGACCCAGACCCAACGTTCATCGCGGTCAGCGCCAAGGGCGACATGGCGCATTTAAGAAATTCAGGTCAGTTTTTCGCATGAAGGTCAAATCCATCTGACGTTCAATAGCCACCAAATGGCGATCCCGGGAGGACTCGAACCCCCAACATCCTGATTAGAAGTCAGGTGCTCTATCCAGTTGAGCTACGGGACCGCTCGGGCGTTGGTATGGCGTGAGCGCATCGCATTTGGCAAGCCCCAAGATGACAGATTTGACAGCTCACTTGGCGTTGGTCGCCACCAGATAGTCAATCATCGCCCGCACTTTCCCAGGGACATAATCCCGTGACGGATAGACCAACCATGCCGCAGTATCGAAATCGACAGCACTGACGTCCCATCCGGGCAGGCAATCGACCAAACGACCGGACTGCAAATCATCCTCCACAATCCAGCCAGCCAGTAGCGTCGGCCCCAAACCGTCACGTGCGGCACGATGCAACGCAACCGGACTGGAAACGGTGATCATGCCACTCACAGCCACCTCAGTTTGCGCATCGCCCTGCCGAAAACGCCACTGCGACCGATACCCCGGCAACGGCAAAAGCAAACAGTCGCGTGCGGACAAATCCTGCGGACGATCCAAAGGCCCAATACGCGCCAGATAATCCGGGCTCGCCACGACATGATAAGACGTATCCATCAGCTTTCTGGCCACAAGGGCACCCACCGGCTGCGGGGCCAGCCGGATTGCCAGATCAACGCCTGCCTGCGCAATATCAACCACGTTATCGGTCAGCATCAGATCAAGCGAAATCCCCGGATAAGAGGCTGCAAACCCCGCGATCCGAGGCATCAACCAGCGCTCGCCAAACGCGGTAGAGGTTGTCAGGCGCAAAAGGCCGCTGGGTTGCGCCATCACGTCTATGGCCTCCTGACGGGCTGCATCTAACTCATCCAGAATGCCACGTGCCCGATCAAGGTAAAGACGACCTGCCTCGGTCAGATGCAGCCGCCGTGTATTGCGATCAAAAAGGGCGAAACCCAGCGCGTGTTCCAGCCCCTTGATCTGACGGGACACGATTGACGGATCGACCCCACGTGTGCGGGCCACAGCCGCAAACGACCCGGCCCGCGCCGTATCAAAAAACATCTGCAAAGCAGCCAGCGAAAGATGTGATTGATCCATTCATGCATTTTTTGCACGAGTGATTGTCATTTGTCCACCTGTCGGGCGTCTGGGGCACAAATCATATTCAACACATCACAAACCATAGGACACAGCCATGACACATATCCTTCGCATCGACGCATCCGCCCGCCCTGCCGCATCCGGCAATGACGAAGGCTCTTACAGCCGCTCACTTGCCAATCATGTGATATCGCAGTTGCAGGCGCGTTATCCCAACGCCACAACGGTTCACCGCGACCTCGCAGCAGCCCCAATCCCCCATATCGGCGATACGACGATCAAAGGGTACTACACCCCGCCAGACGCAATGACCGACACATTGCGCGCGGCCACGGCGCTTTCTGACAAACTGATCGGCGAAATCGAGACCGCCGACATCCTCGTTATTTCAGTACCGATCTATAACTTCTCCGTTCCCTCCGCTTTCAAAGCATGGATCGACCAAATCGTACGCATCGGCCGCACCTTCGCTTACGAAGACGGGCAATTCCGCGGTCTTGTGGCGGGCAAGAAGGCCATTGTCACCCTGTCATACGGGGCGGGTGGATATGGTGACGGCGGCCCGCTACAGACCTACGATTTCATGCGGCCCTACGTCGAAATGATCCTCAACTTCATCGGAATCAGCGATGTCACCTTTTTCAGCATCGAAGCAACAACCGCCGACCCCGCCACCATCGCCCAAAACGAAACGGCCACGCTGCAAGCCATCGACAGCTTCATCGCCAATCAGGAGGCGGCATAATGTTCAACCCGGACATCACCCTCACCGGCCAAACTGCCATCGTCACAGGCGCCAGCCGGGGCATCGGTGCCGCGACAGTGCGTAGACTGGCCAGTGCCGGGGCCAACGTCGCCCTGCTGGCACGCAGCCAAGAGGAAATCGCGCAAATCGCGGCCGAAATCGGCGATCAGGCCACCGCAATTCGCTGCGACATGGCCGATCCAGCCGCAGTGAAAGCCGCCTTTGCACAGGTCGCAGACACTTTTGGTCGGCTCGACATTCTGGTCAATAACGCCGGTATCATCGACCCCATCGCCCGGATCGAAGACGCCGATCCGATCGCTTGGGGCAACGTTACTGATATCAACCTCAAAGGGGTCTTTTACGGCCTCAACGCCGCCATCCCCATCATGAAAACCACGGGCGGGGGCACGATCATCAACATCTCATCCGGGGCCGCAACCAGCGCGCTTGAGGGGTGGTCCCACTACTGCGCGACCAAGGCCGCCGTCTTGATGCTCACCGCCTGCGTCCACAAGGAGGAGGCGGCAAATGGCATTCGCTGCGTTGGCCTGTCACCCGGCACAGTGGCCACCAACATGCAGCGCGAAATCAAATCGGCAGGGATCAATCCGGTATCCCAACTCGACTGGTCTGCGCATATTCCGCCGCAATGGGCGGCAGAGGCGGTGCTTTGGCTGACAAGCGATGCCGCCCGCCATCACGACGGCGGCGATTTCTCGATCAAATCGGACGCGGGGCGAAAGGAGGTCGGATTGCCGGTAGCGACTTAATGTGTCCAGGCGCCACGGCGATTGGTTGCAAAATTCTCACCATAGCCGCCAGGGCGAATATTCGCCTTGCGCGGCTTTGGCTCCTGCACAATGGGGTCAATCCCATTATCGCGGGCGTATTCCAGCGCTTCTTCTTTGGTATCAAAGATCAGCTTCACCTGCGCTTGGGTATCGGCGGACGATGTCCAACCCATCAGGGGATCAACCTCGCGGGCTGTCTCTGCCACATACTCCAACACCCAATACTTTGTCTTGGCAGTTCCTGATGACATCGCCGTCCGGGCTGGCTTGTAGATTCGTGCACGCATCATCGTCTCCCGCTGAGTGCCCTCTATATGTGCAAAAGATGAAGGCTTCGCAAGCCTTTCAGTGGCGTGGGGCAATTATCACAGACCAAGCATCTTTGATCATATCCGGTGGGCTTGAGTAACAAGACCGCTGGCATAATCACCCTGTGCCAACCGCCACAGCAACGGCAAAGACGCAGACAAAGACACCGTGAGCATTTTAAACTCGGTGACACGCCGCAGCTTAATGACCCGTCCACTATCATCAAAGTACAGTGTTTCTGTTGCCAAAACGCCCTTGTGATTTGTGTACGAAACAACCAACATTTCGTGCCCTTCAAAAACATCCTGTACACTGAATTTCAGATCAGGCTGGCGAGCAAGTGCAGCTGCCCAATACTCTCGGAGAGCACGTTTGCCATGAATCTCACCAGTGCCGACAAGTTGGATAGCCTTTCGGGAACGGAACACAATCTCATCGTGGTAATGACTCATAATCACATCCAGGTCATGGCTATTCCATCCGTCCTCCCATGCTTTTGCAAATGCCAAAGCGTCCATTACTGCCTCCGGTAAAGGGTCATATGTGCTGACCCTATATGCAAAGGCAATTTTGGCAAGGTTTGTAAGATTGGGCCCACATCTGACGCCCAGCTGCCCCCTGCAGGAAACCTATGGCGGTCGCGACGGGGATCGAACCCGCAACCCTCGGATAGACAATCCGATGCTCTCCCGTTGAGCTACGCGACCGCGTTTCAGCTGGTAGGGCGTGCGGGGTTCGAACCCGCGTTGTCCGTTCGAAAGACGGGTGTCCTAACCACTAGACGAACGCCCCAAAGCTGATGAGGACATTCTAGAAAAGATACGACATCACGTCAATTTATTATTTATTATCAATTACTTAATTCAATATCGCACCCACCCAACAAGCAAATACCTGTCAGCTGAAACGGTGCGCCGGCGTCGTATGGGTCTGGGCCATAATCAGGGAGGGCGCGCCATCAGGCGCGGCCTCCTCGATATCGTCTGGTTCTTCGCAGGACTGATATGGCATCAGCTCGGGTCTCCTATATTGGACAAAAAAAAGGGCGGTCACCGCATGGTGCCGCCCGGAAACAAAGATGATCTATCTTTGATGAAAACGCGCAGATCTACATCGCGCGCCATTCCTGGGCGGTGATGTCTGGATCTCGTTCCAGAAGAGGGAAATGTCGTCGCATAAGTTTCATCATACTGCCCACATAACAGCCAAGCGCGGCGCGATCAACCTCACGCCCATTCCCCCGCGCGCATCACCGGCACACGCTCTCCGGTTTTGGTGATGCCATCAATATCGACCGCATCCGATCCCATCATCCAATCCACATGGATAATGCTCTGATTGCCGCCCTTCTGCTTCAATTCCTCCGGGGAAAACTCCGAACCGCCCTCAATCGTATCGGCATAACACTGGCCCAGCGCGATGTGGCAGGATGCGTTTTCATCAAACAGCGTGTTGTAAAACAGGGTGCCAGACTGGCTAATCGGGCTGGAATGCGGGACCAGCGCCACCTCGCCAATGCGGCTGGCGCCATCGTCTGTTTTCAGCAGCGCGTTCAGCACATCCTCGCCCTTGGTGGCCGTCGCCTCCACAATCCGGCCCGCCTCGAACCGCACGGCGATGTTTTCGATCACGCTGCCCTGATGGGCGAGCGGCTTGGTCGCCGCGACCGTGCCGTCCACCTTGTAGGCATGCGGACAGGTAAACACCTCCTCCGTCGGAATGTTCGGCTGGCACACCACACCGTTCAGGGCAGGCGACGCCCCGCCCTTCCAGATATGCCCATCGGCCAGTCCCAGATGCAGATCGGTGCCGGGGCCGGTATAATGGAGGGCGCTGAAGTTCTGCGCATTCAACCAATTCACACGCTCTTTCAGGTTGGCGGTATGGGCGGCCCAATTGGCAACAGGGTCATCGCCATCCAACCGGGACGCGGCATAGATGGCATCCATCAGTTTACCTTGCGCCTCGTCCACCGGCAGGTCGGGAAACACCGTGCGGGCCCATGCCGCGCCCGGATAGGCCACGATGTTCCAGTTCACCTCAAACCCCACGATCGGTTCCATCGCCGGTTTTGCAGCGATGGAATTCGCCTTGCTCAGCCGAGCGACCTTTGCCGGGTCCTGATCGGCCAGCAACATCGGATCATCACCCGTAATCGCCATGCGCGCAGCACCGCCCTTGAACGCGGCCGCCATTCCTTCGAACAACCAGTGCGGCGCGCGGTCAAAACTTTCGTCAGGGGCATGTTCATACCGCGCCAGCGTAATCGCATCATCGGTAAAGAAGGGCGTCACAATCCCGCCACCCGCCTTATAGGCATGCACGGTTATGCGGCGGACAAGATCAAGGGCGGCCATCGGCGCAGTGATCACCAGATCCTGCCCGGGCTGCAGATTTACGCCCGTGCGAACAGCAACTTCGGCAAGACGGTCAAGTTTGGCGGGATCGATATGGTCGGACATGCAGGCTCCTGTTGTGAAGGCGCGACAGTATGATCTCTTGGACAAACGTCAACCGCCCGCAATTCGGATTGCGCTTGTTCTCAGTCTCACCGACAACCAACCATTGGGAAAAGTCATCCACCTTTGTCTCAATCAAAGGAATTTCGAGAAGCGCACCTGTCGAACCGCCAAGCACGTTTGGCACAAATTTCGAGCATCTCTCGGCGCACAGGTCCGGTATGCGGGACAAACCAGACCTTCGCTGCACGCAAACCAATGTTCGGTTTGGCGAACCGTTCAAAAAGGGTGTATCTGGCGACAGCACAAACGTGTGAGTTTTGACGACGCTGCAATAATATAATTGTCAGGTTTTAAGCTATGAAATGTTAGCAAAAGGGCCGTAGTTTCACCTGCGGCCCCATTCATATCGATCATCAAATGAGCTTACTCAGCAGGTACCAGTTTGCCGGCGCAAGCTCCTTGGTTTTTGCATTGTTCGCATTTTGTTTGGTTGGCTTGCACTGACACTGGCCTTATGAGCGTAAGGCCCACCGCAAGCGCAGCAATACCAAGGCCAATCAACGCAGCAGTCGAAAGTGTCTCACCAAACAGCAGCCATGCCATGACCATTGTGACGGGTGGTGAAAGATAGGTCAGACTTGCCACCTGCGCGGCGGGGAGGCGCCGCAAAAGGACAAACATCAAACCATAGGCCGCCAAGGAAACGACGACGGCCAACCATAAGATTGCGAAGATGAGGCTGCCGTTCCAATTCGCTTGCAATCCTTCAAAGCCAATTGCCATAGGCGCGAGCACGACAAAGGACGCCAAACAATGAAGGAACGTCACCAGGAGAAGTGGCGTGGGAGTCTCTTCTTTCAGGGTTCCACTTCGGTCGATCAGCGATGCCACCGTGATGGCAACAACAGCAAGAAACGGGAGTGTGTGAGCGATCATGGATCCGCCAAGCGCGATGCCGTCTCCGATCACCATGGCAACCGCAATCAGCCCTAAAACTAGTCCGGCCCACTCTCGCCCAGTGACGCGTTCGCCGGTCATGCGCGATGAGAGCGCGCCGGTCATGATAGGTTGCAAGGCTGTAATAAAGGCGGCAAGTCCCGCCGAAAGGCCAAGATCAATGGCCCCCAAAACGGCCGCTAGCCACCCAGCATGTGCAAGCGCACCAACGACCATATGCCGAGCGACGATCTGCTTGGGAAGACGCTGCCATTGTTTTGCAAGTGTCACGAGCAGCGCCAAAATAGCTGTCACCAGCAAGTACCGCCAAAACAAGATTGTGAACGTGCCTGCATTTTCAAGGCCGAATTTGGCACCGACAAAACCCGAACTCCAAAGCACCACAAAGACGGTACACAGAAGCGGGATTCCCAACATCCGGGACATCATTTTACACCGCCTTTTCCTTGCGCAATCCGACGGAAACCAGAAAGATCATCTAGTTCCATATAAACTTGTTGGAAGTGTCGAATGCCTTCGCAGTCATCAAAAGCATCTCGGCCATGCAAGACGCGATGGTTGTTAATCAAGAGGATTTCACCCGGCGCGCAGCGATAGGACAAGCGATTTTCAGGCGCATTTATCCGCGCGGCCAGTGCGCGCCAAGCATCATACCAACGGGGTACAACATCAAACGGCACGGTCTGCAGCGGTTGAACAGTCCAATTGGCATAACGCAACACGGCCAAATTACCCTGCTCATCCAGTATAACAGGCGGATATTGCGATAAGGTATCGGCATTTTGGGACCAAAGGCGAAATTCGACAGCGTATTCAGTCATAATCCGCAGCGCCTCAGGATCTGTTTGGCGCAATTGGGCTATGACTTGTGCGCCATCGACATATTGCGATGCGCCGCCTGCAACATCATTTTGAAGGCAGTGAAATGCCATGACGTTTGGTGGCCACGAGTAACCGGAGCAATCGGTATGTAACGGGAGGGAGGCATTTGTGAACCCAAGTGTATAAGGGTCCACACTTACGCGGATATTGGCAACCCGGTCGAACGCGATCTCGCGAACATAGGCCAATCTGTCTGCAAAGCGTTCCACCTCCCGATCGGTCGTGGGTGCGCCGGTAAGCCTGATAAGGCCCCAGAGTTCGAATGCTTGAATCATTGCGCCCGCGGCAACATCATCGGACATGACCTCTTTATAAGTAAAGCTTTCGAGCGCGTTTGCGTATTCGGCACCCCAATGACGCTGGCAGGTTGTCTTTGGGCTTTGATCTGCGTCATAGGCGTTCCGCTTCAGCCATGCTGGATCAAACTGGCTGTCTGCTGTTCCATCAGACCAGCTAATGCGCAGTTCATCACCATCTGAATCAATAGCGGTTGCACGCAGATCGGATGGGATACTCTCAGTCAGCGCCTTGCGTTCTTGCGTTGCAACATCAAACCGTTCCATCGAACGACAATTGTCTCGCAGCCATTGGTAATGAAATCTTGAGACGCTGCCATCCTGCCAATTCAAGGCAAGAAAGTCGTCATATGCTTTGGCGGAAATTGCATTTTCACTAACGATACTAGAATCATGTTTGCCCATAGCGCTCTCTCCTGAGGTTAAGTTATTATGCTAGAATGACCTGCACAGAGGCTTTTCAGAAGACACGCGTTATGCAAAGATGCTTTGCGCAAAACGCAAAACAATCCAATGGCCGGAGACAACCAATGGATCTTATTGGCGACCTTATTTTGATGCAGGACTTGTCCGAGCACGGTAGTTTTTCGAAGGTCGCCCAACTGCGTGGTCAAGCACCGTCAAGCATTGCCCGGCGTCTTGATCGGCTGGAATTGCATCTTAACACGCGTTTGTTTAACCGCGCACCGTCTGGGTTGCGCCTGACAGATTCCGGGACGCGTAAACTAGTGGAAGGACGAGCGTTAATAGATGCCGCAGCGCGCTTGACCGACAAAGATGGAGAGAACGGCATCCTGAACGGGCATGTTGTTGTCTCGGCACCCTCGCGGCTGGGAGAGACTCTAATTGCCCCAGCCGTCGCACAATTTCTTGAAGATCATCCTGACGTCTCAATCGACGTCTTTTTCACAGACCATGTTCAAGATCTTGAGCAGGACAAGGTGGATGTTGGTATCCGTCTGGGTACACAGTCGCCCGATCACCATTTTATCCGACGGATTGTTGAAAATCGGCGTATCCTAGTTGCGGCACCCGCATATTTAATGCGCCATGGCAGCATTTCTGATGTCTCCGACTTGGATCGTCATGATGGACTGTTTTTGGGCCGGACATCCAGCTGGACTCTGATAGATCAATCCGGAGTAACACATGTCGTTTCGCCCCGGCTTAGGCTGCGTGCGATTGCAGGCGATGTTCTGATGTCGATGTGTAAGGCCGGTTTGGGTATCGCACTAAAATCCAGCTGGGACGTCCGCCAAGATCTCGATGAAGGATCCGTGGTTCAGGTCTTGCCTGACTGGCAACAGGCGCATGCATCCGACATCATGATCGTTACGCCCAGCCGAAAACTCGTTTCTCCAACGACAAAGGCATTTACTGAAATGCTCGCTGAGCACCTCAAACAGATGCTGACGAACATTCGTTAGTTACATGTGCCGTTATTATCTGGCGTTCCCACAAAGATCGTTTTTATTACTGACTGCTGGTTCACCGATGTCATTGGAAAATCTTGTGACACAAACCTTTAGCAAGGCCCGATTTGACTTTGGCACGTTTTTGGCAACCCTTGAAAGCCGGACATCCGTGCGCGGCGCGGCATCAGGCAAAGAGGGCTCGCCGCCGACATCTTACGGTTTTGGTCGGATGACTGGTGCCAGCCCCAACCGGCCATTCGATCTCCGAGCAGGATTGGCCGGTCAGCGGACGAAGCGGGCTTTGAGGTTGGCCGGTTGAACGGCTGCCATTTGCGCCTGCGCGTCAAAGCTCTTTGAAGTAGCGCGCAACGGGCCATCGCTCGAAACCAAAAGCTTCATAGGCACGGCGAGCAGGTTCATGCCCGCTGTCTCCAATGGTTTCGACCATGATCATCTTGGCGCCGGACGCACGGATTTGCTCTTCCGCGTGTCGCATGAGCGCTGTCGAAATTCCCTTTCGCTGATGGTCCGGCGAAACTGCGATAATGTAGATTTCGCCCATCTGATCATCTGGATGCAGCCTCAAGCCAACGAAGCCAACGAGGGTACCTCCCAGAACTGCAAGCCAAATGTTCTCAGGCTCGTTCTGCAGAAGGTCATCAACTTCCGAGGTCTGTCGGGTCTGCCAACCGTCCGGATAGAAGGCCTCAAAGACGAAACGTGGTAAATCGTTCTGGGTCTTCGAAAACACCGGGGTCCACGCATCGACCGTCAATGCTAGGACCGAATCCTTGTACACATCAGAATAGGGAATAATTTCAACATCAGTCATGCCAGCATTTTAGCGGTATCGCTAATGAATGTCAGCTTATCCTCATAGTTCCTCCCATTCGTTTAGTCCGCAGCATTCGGTAGGTCTTGGCTCAATGCCGTCGTCTGACTGTTTCAGTCGGATTCATCGGCCTCTAAGATGTGACAGATGACTGCTTTGCGGCCAAAGCTGCCTTTAGATTTGAGCGTCAGATGACCACTGTGCGGACAAAACCTACATTCGTTTTCCCGCCTCCGCTGACGCAGTATCCCCTCGCAAGTGCGGTACGCTTATCGCTGCGTTGCGGCCGATGTCGCGAGAACAGCCATTGAAAGTCAGTCTGAGGCGCGAAATTCAGACCGCCCTTTCGCTGCAATCGGGGACGGGACAGAGCTGCCTTGTGATTTGCGGCTACTGCTGACGCAGAAACGGCCAAAACATGTAGCAATAGTTGTTATGAACCGCAGCAAAAGTCACGGACCCGGCCATTGCATTGGGCAAGATAATACGAAGCACAGGACTCTGGTTCGTCGCGTTTTGCCCGTATGGTCAGCAACCCGTTAAGGTTGGCCGATCACCGGACTGATCGAGCTTGTGTTCCAAGGCGCGCCCGATGTTCAGGATCGTACCTTCATCAAACAACCGCCCCCAAAGAGAAATACCCTGCGGTACACGACATGCGTTATCCGACGCAACGTCCGAACGTGCTGTAAGTTTGCCTGCCGCCAACGATCCCGGTTTGCGCGTGTCGTGGCGCATAAAGCCGGCGCGCAGATGAAGACAGGGGTGTCCGGTAAAATTGGATGCCACCAGCATGGGCCCTGTCGAAAAAGGGCCAATCAGCGCGTCAACATCTTGAAATAATGTGTCAACGGCCTGCATCACAAGATAGCGCAAACGGTCAAGCTGGACATGATCAACAGCGGATAGAAAACGTGCCTTTCTAAAGATGTTTGGCCAGGCACCGGGATCCTGCCAAGTCAACGTGTCGTCAGCATTCGACAAGGTGAGGTTTTCAAATGTTGCGGCGGCTTCTGCGTAGACGATGTTCATTAAGGTATCGTAGGGCAGGTTTGGCAAGGAAACCTCGACGAGGTTGATGCCCAGCTCTTTTGTGGCGGCGCGCGCGGCGTGATCGACATCTGTTGCCCCTTCGTCGAACGCTTCGGGAAGGTAGCCTAATGTCAGTCCGCGGATATCTTGCTGTGCGTTATAAGCGAAAGGCGCAGCAATGGACCCAAGATCATTCGCGTCCGCGCTGTTCAGGGCATCAAGCACCAACGCGGTATCTTCCACGCCGCGGCAAATCGGGCCAACCTTGTCGAGCGAACAGCAGAGTGCCATTGCACCTGTACGGCTGACGCGTCCGAAGGTCGGGCGCAAACCTGTCGTGCCACAGCGCTGGCATGGCGACGTGATCGACCCAAGCGTTTCTGTCCCAATCGAGAAACCGCACAACCCTGCAGCCGTGGCCGAGGCTGATCCCGCACTTGAACCGGACGCGCCTTCTGCCGGATTCCAAGGATTGCGGGTTTGTCCCCCGTACCAGATGTCATTGTAAGCCAGGGCTCCGACGGTCGTCTTGCCGAGCAGCACAGCACCTGCGTCACGCAAAAGCGAGACAATATGCGCGTCGGCATCCGGCATACGGTTGCGATAGGGTTCGGCCCCCCAACCTGTGATGATACCTTGCGTATCAAAAAGGTCTTTCAGCCCGTAGGGTATTCCATGCAACGGGCCAAGGTTTTGCCCATCACGCGTCAGCGCGTCCATCGCGTCCGCCTCTGATCGTGCCAGGTCAGCGGTTACGGTCGCAAAACATAACAGTGTCGGGTTAAATGCTTCGATCCGGGTCAGATAAATCTCAGTCAGGCGGCGGCTTGTAAGCGCCCCCGCGGCGATCCAGTTGGACAGCTCAGGCAGCGTCGCGAAAGCGATATCGGTATCATCTGTTGGCAAGGGCGTGTCGACCGCATTTACGGAAACGCCGCTTTCGGATGGCATCTTAAACCCCGGCAGCCGTGGATCAAAGCGCAGCGCCATCGGCGAGGAATTCGGCAAATTGACCGTCCTGCGGGTCTGTGCGGCTGCGATTTGTCCTTCAAGATTATCTAGCATCTGCGCGCGCTCCTGCGCTGTGTAGGTCACGCCAACCAGCCGTTCCGCAGCTGCAATATCTTCCGGTGTAAAGCGTACGTCAGACATGCGAAACCTCATCATCACGGCTGGTATTGCTATCTGCACCCGTCACATCGAGTAGGGCCGTGGCCTCGCACATCGCATTGATCCGGGTCAGCAGATGATCGCGCATAGCGTCACGCGCCGCGTTGGCATCTCCGGCCTCGATCGCGCGTACAATCGCGATATGCTGCTCCATCGTTTCGCGTAGAGAGCTTTCAGAGCGGGTCCGCGCACGCATGCCTTGCCAATCCTGGCTCGTGCGGCTGTCATCAAGCAGCGTATAGGCGGTCTGCAAGGGCTGATTACGAGCGCAGCGTACGATAAGACGATGCAGCGCTGAGTCCCAAAGCTCTGTCACCTCATCATCCGCAACATCATAATGCAGACGAGCAAGGGCCCACATGCGCGCAACCTCATCTGACGTGGCGCGTGTCGCACAAAGAGCTGCGATTTCCGGTTCGATACATAGGCGGGCTTCCATCACCTCGATGGGTTCGGATGTCTGATTGATCTCCGCAGCCAGCGCGCTGATCGGTTCAAGCGGTTGGCCTGCGAATGTACCCTTTCCCTGCCGCCGCCATATCAGCCCCTCGGATTCAATCGAAGATAAGGCTTCGCGTACAACACGACGCGACGCGCCTGTTGCTTCTGACAATTCCCGTTCAGTCGGCAGCCGCGCGTCGGCGGCAAGGCTGCCATCCACCAGCAGGTTGACCACATAGCTTCGGACATCGATTGCAGTAACCTTGTTCATTGACAGCACCTTTTGGCAGCTTCGCAATCGGCTATATATCGGTCTCTCTGACGTCTAGCGCGTCGCGCAAGGCATCACCGATGAAGTTGATTGACAGCACAACCAGCATAATTGCAAGGCCCGGAAAGACGCCAAGCCACCACGCGCGGCTAATAAAGCTGCGCCCGTCTGACAGGATCAAACCCCAAGTTGGCGTATCCGCACTCACACCAAGACCTAGAAAAGACAACGACGCTTCGCCCAGAATTGCGTAAGAAACCGACACTGTTGCCTGCACGATAATCGGTGCCATCGCATTCGGCAGGATATGGCGCAGCATAATACGCAGGTCGGAAAACCCCTGTACCCGTGCGGCATCTACGAATTGTTCTTCCTTCAGCGTTAGCACCATGGACCGCGCGATCCGGGCAAAATCGTCAAGAAACGCCAATGCGATAGCGACAATAACATTCAGTAGTCCGGTACCGAACACGGCCACCAGATACACGGCGATGATAAAGTTCGGGAACGCCCACTGCAGGTCGATGTAGCGCATGATGATCATGTCGATCCACCCGCCGTAATACCCCGCAAGCACGCCCAGAAGAACGCCGAACACCAACGCCAGCGTGACTGTCGCAACACCAACAAAAAGCGAAATTTGGGTGCCCCACAATATGCGCGAGAACAGGTCGCGCCCCAGATCATCCGTGCCCAGCAGGTTATCACCTGACGGACTGCTCATCATGTTGAGCGTCATTTCGTTTGGATCATAGGGGGCGAGGAACGGTGCAAGAAGCGCGCCCAGAATGAAGAGCGCAAGAATGACAAGACCGAACTGCGCCTTGCGGTCGCGCGCAAAGACGCTTTTGAATCGGTTCTTCCGCTTCACCTGAGGTGCATCAACGGGTGGGGCGGGATCAAGTGTAAGATCACTCATTAGGAGTACCGGATGCGAGGGTCGATCACTGCATAAAGCAGGTCAACGACAAGGTTTGTGAGAACGAAAAACGCCGAAATTAGCAGGACGGCACCTTGCACAACGGGATAATCCCGGTTCTGTATGCCCTGGATCAGGACCCGTCCCAGCCCTTTTATCGAGAACACGTTTTCAACAACAACCGCACCCGAGATCAAAAGGGCGAAGGCGATGCCGATAACAGTAATCACTGGGATCAGGGCGTTTGGGAATGCGTGGCGCATCAGAACGACCCGCTGGGTCAGACCTTTGGACGCCGCCGTACGCATGTAGTCGGCCTGCATGACCTCCAGCATGGACGAACGGATCATCCGGGCGATAATCGCTGAAAATCCGGTTCCGATGGCGATGCCGGGCAGGATCAGGTGGCTCAGCCATGGCCAGAACCCATCTGCCAGCGGGGCGTATCCGATAGCAGGTAGCCATTGCAAGTTGGCTGCGAAGACGATGATCAGGATGATCGCCAACCAGAAATCCGGCATGGAAAGCCCAAGAAACGCAAATAGCGACACGCCGACATCTGCTGCGGAGTTCTTGCGCGTTGCCGCGATGATCCCGGCGGGTATCGCGATGACGATCGCGATCAGAAAAGAGATGAGGGCTAGTGACAGCGTCTTTGGCAGTGCCTCCATCAGGATCTTCATCACCGGCTGGTTGGACCCATAGATCGAGGCGCCCAGATCGCCTTGCAACATGTTGCCGAACCAATAGAAGAACTGGACAATGACCGGCTGGTCCAGCCCAAGCCGCCGGGTCATCGCCTCGCGCGCCTCTTGGCTGCCCGCATCGGCCAGCATTGCCGCAATCGGATCACCCGGTACCAGCCGGATCATGAAAAAGACAAGCGTGGCCACCGCCAGCATGACCAGCACCGCGCCGACAAGGCGTCTGAGAATATAACCTAGCATGGGTGTGCGAGCGGGCACAAAGGCCCGCCCCTTTCATGTTCAATCACGACAGGGTGACGCGGTCAAAATCATGCAGGCCAGGTATTCGGCTTTCGGATGGCACCGTGACCCGGTTCGAATGCACTAGCGCATCAACCGGATGGAACAGGAAGCCGCAGCAGACCTTATCTGACGTGATCCGGTTAGCTCTCATTACCAAGTCACGGCGCGCCTCGGGATCAGCGGTGGCGGCCTGTTCGTCCACCAGGGCATCGGACTCAGCCTCGCTCCAGAAGCCGAAGGAATACTGATCCTTGTCACGATCCGGCCCGTTGAATTTCGAACTGGTCTGCATCCAGTCCACCAGACCATCGTCTGGGTCGTAATCGCCGCCGGATCCACCAAGACGCAAATCAAAGTCCATCTTGTTGAATTGCTCGATCCCAACCGAGAATTCCTGCGGATCAACCTCTACGTTGATGCCCAGAACCTGCTTGTAGATATTGGCCACGACAAGGCCCGCGCGTCGGGTATTGGGTGTGGTTTGCAGCTTGAGGGTCGGGAAACCTTCACCGCCGGGATAGCCCGCGTCGGCCAGCAATTGTTGCGCGCCTTCGGGATCGAATGCCTGCTCGGACGTGTCAGCAAGGCTCTCGTCATAATAGAAACCCATCGCCGCATTGATCGACCCATAGGCCGGAATACCGTTGCCGAACATCGCCTGCTGGACGAACAGGTCACGGTCAAGTGCTTTGGCCAGCGCAAGCCGGACCTTGAACCCGTTTTCGGCCTTCAGTTCTTCCAGCGGCTTGTTGAAATCCTCGACCCGCATGGCTTCGTGCCACGGGTTGATCCAGATCGACTGGAACCCGGGTCCCGGTTTGATATCAACCGTCAAATCAGCGTTCGCCTTGAACCGGTCAAGCAGTTCGCTAGGCACCGGGTTACCGCCGATATAGTCGATATCGCCTGCTTCCAATGCGGCGGCCAACGGCTCTGTCCCATCTACGGGTATTATGGTGACTCTATCAAGTTTCGGACGCTCGGGATCGAAGTAATTCGCAAATTTCTCCATCACGACCGATCCGCCCAACTGGTGTTCGGTAATGCGGAACGGTCCCGTGCCCACTGGAGTCAAACCGTATTGCGACAGACCCATTTCCTCGATAGCACCGCGGGATACAATGGTCATGGCACGACCCGAGGCACGCTCCAACGCTTTGGTCAGGAACGAGGCTTGCGGCTTGGCAAGTGTGAACTGAACCTCAAAGTCGTTCAGCTTTTCAAGGCTGGCGACGTTAGCAATGACACGGCTGTGGATGGATTTTTCGGGGTCACTTGAGCGTTCGAAGGTATAAAGCACATCGTCGGCGTTGAAAGCATCCCCATTATGGAACGTGACGCCTTCGCGCAGTTTGACTGTGTAAATCAACCCGTCTTCCGAGATGTCCCAGTTTTCAGCCAGATCGCCTTCAGCCACCAGCTCATTGTTGATATGCATGAGGCCCGACATCACATTCGATGCAATCTGGAATTGGAGCACCTGATTGATCCGAGCCGGATCAAGCGTCACAATCTCGGCCACGCCAGCCCAGGCGCACCGCAATTCACCACCCCCATGACCGTCCGCCATTGCCGCCGTTGGGCGCAGACCTGGCAAGACCTGCGCCATCGTCAACCCACCTGCCGCCGCCAAAAGGCGCAAGGTGGCGCGGCGGGATAACTTTGGCCCGCTCATGTCGGCCCGGCTTAAACCGAACAACGGATCGCGCGGATCGAAATCATGTGCGTCGCGCATTTCAGCCTTAGTGGCCTTAATCAGATCATCGTCTTTCATTGTTAGTCTCCCCATAGAAAAATTTATTGTGGTTGCACATCGCGGACCTTGGGGTCCGTCGTTTTCTTATTCTGGTCGATCGCAAAACAGGACGCTGCATGATGTCCGCCAAGCGCTTGCAGCGCGGGGGCATCGGTGGCGCATTTCGGAAACGCTATCGGGCAGCGCGTGTGGAACACGCATCCTGACGGCGGATCAAGCGGGCTTGGTATCTCACCGGCAAGGCTGACGTGATCACGCGCGTCTTCCCCATCCGGATCGGGGGCCGGCACGGCATCTATCAGCGCTTGCGTGTAAGGATGGCGCGGCGATGAGAAGATTTCCTCGGACGTGCCGGTTTCCATAATCCGTCCCAAATACATCACGGCCAGCCGGTCACACAGGTGGCGCACCACTGATAAATCATGCCCGATGAACAGGTAGGTCAGTCCGAATTTAACCCGCAATTCTTCCAAAAGATTGATGATCTGGGCCTGAATAGACACGTCCAGCGCGCTGACAGCTTCGTCGCATACGATCAGTTCGGGATCTAATGCCAGAGCACGCGCAATCCCAACCCGCTGGCGTTGCCCGCCCGACATCTCGTGCGGATAAAGATCGGCAAAGCGCGGGGCCAATCCGCAGATTGACAAAAGCTCGGCCACACGATCCGAAATACTGCCGTCATATGCATGGACATGCAGGACCTCGGACAATATCTGGCCGGACGTCATACGTGGATTAAGGGATGAAAACGGATCTTGGAATATCGCCGCGATTTTCCTGCGGTACGGGGCAAGCGCCTTACCCTTAAGGCCGCTAATATTCGTGCCTTCAAACCAGATTGCCCCCGACGTTGGATCGACCAAGCGCAGGACAGCACGTGCAAGCGTGGTCTTTCCACAGCCGGATTCTCCAACCAGTCCAAAGGCTTCGCCCCGTTTAAGTGACAACGTCACCCCCTCAACCGCCCGCACTTCGCCAACTTGTTTTTGTAACAGGCCCTTGCGCACCGGAAAGTGAACCGAAACGTCATCGATATGCAAAAGAGCTGTCATCACACGGCCTCGTTAACGTCGGTGGTCAGCGGGAAATGGCAAGCGATGCCCGCTGTGAATAGCGGCACTTCCGCTACGCAAATGTCTTTCGCGTAAGGACAGCGAGGATGAAACCGGCATCCGGATATCGATGTGAACGGATCAGCTGGGCTGCCTTGGATGGGCTTCAGTGGAATACTGCGGTCCTGATCTAGGCGCGGGACCGATCGTAACAACCCTTCACTGTAGGGGTGGCGCGGGGAGTTATAGATCGCGCGCGCGTCGCCCGATTCAACGATCCGACCCCCGTACATCACATTAACCCTCTGCGCATAGCGCGCCACGATACCAAGGTTGTGCGTAATCAGAATTAGTGCCGTACCGTGGTCCTTGCAGATACGCGCCATCAGGTCGAGGATCTGCGCCTGAATAGTTACGTCAAGCGCGGTCGTGGGTTCATCAGCGATGATCAACTTGGGTTCGGCTGCCAAAGCAATCGCGATCATGACCCGCTGCCGCATACCTCCGGAAAAATGATGCGGATACTGCTTCATCCGGCGCTCTGCATCCGCGACGCCAACCTCTTTCAGCAGGTCGATCGCACGTGCGCGCGCGGCTGAACCAGAAAGGCCAAGGTTTTCCTCGATGCTTTCGACGATCTGCGACCCGATACTCCGCACCGGATTCAGCGAGGTCATGGGCTCTTGAAACACCATCGACATGTCGCGACCGCGCAATTGGCGCAGGGCTTCTTGATCGAGGGTGCGCAGATCGCGCCCGTCAAACATGATGCGCCCGGATTGAATTTGCAGCGCTTTGGCCAAAAGCCCCATAATCGCAAGTGACGACACAGATTTGCCTGATCCACTTTCGCCGACGATAGCCAGAGTCTCGCCGCTTTCGACACTGAACGACACATCACGTACCAGCGGTGTTTCTGCTCCATCTTGGACCAAGGAAACGGTCAGATTTTGTGTCTCTAAAAGCGTCATATCTTACAGATGCGTCCCCTCAGTCTGCTATGTTTGATGTCTGCGGCTCAGAATCTTTCGTCATCAGGTTTCATTAAATGCTAGCGTCTTTCGCTTGAGATTGCGAACCAATTATGTTTTGGTTCGCGATAGCAGGCATTGCTGCTTAAAAAATAGGCAAATTTTGCTTTGTTCGCGCTAATACTGATGCGGGCCATTGCGACCAGCAGGGCGAACGGACAACGCATATGGCTTACCGCTCTGAAATAGGGACCACAGCGAAGGGACGCGACGATGACGTTTTCGATTGTTGCAAAAGATACAAAAACTGGTGCGATCGGGATCGCAGTGGCGAGTCGGTTTTTCGCCTGTGGGGCAATAGTGCCATACATCTCTGATTCAGCGGCTTTTGCCACTCAGGCATTCATCAATCCACTTTGGGGGCTGGACGGACTTGATCGGCTGAACGTGGGTGACGCGCCTGACATAATTCTTGCCGATCTCGTCGCACAGGACAAAGGACAGGCGAACCGGCAGGCACATATGATTGCACCGGACGGGCAAATCGCGCAGCATACTGGATCCGCTTGTGTGCCTTGGGCCGGTCACAGCCGGGCAGAAAATGTGTCATGCGCCGGCAACATGCTAGCCGGTCCGGAAGTGATCGACGCCATGATGCAGTCTTTCTTGGATAATGCCGAAAGCCCGTTGGTCCCGCGCATGATGTCCGCGATGGAAGCAGGCGAGCAGGCGGGCGGCGACAAGCGTGGGCGTCAGGCAGCAGCAATCATTGTACATGAAGGCCAGCCCTATCCGGCCATTGACCTGCGCGTCGACGACCATGCGGATCCATTGGCCGAACTGCGGCGGCTGATCGCAGTATCCGAAGAACGTTATGCCATATTCCGCACCGCCATGCCGACACGCGAAAACGTTTCTGGTGTGCTGGATCGCGGACCGCTAGATGCGGCAATTGCCGACAAAGAACGCGAGATGGCTGAAAACGGTATCACGTCACGATCCTACGCAACACCTCTTGCTTCATCATAGAAGGACATACCATGGATTTGCGCGCGCATCATCACTATCCCTCCCGGCGCTCAGCCCTTGTTGCCCGCAACATCGTCAGCACCAGCCAGCCCCTTGCCGCACAAGCCGGTCTTTCAATGCTGGCGCGTGGCGGAAACGCGGTAGATGCGGCTCTGGCCGCCGCTATCACGCTTCCACTGGTCGAGCCGACGGGAAACGGCCTTGGGTCCGACGCGTTTTGTATCCTGTGGGATGGTATTGAGCTGCATGGGCTCAACGCTTCGGGTCGGGCCCCTGAAGGCTGGTCACCCGAATATTTCGCAGGGCGCGATGAAGTCCCGATGTTGGGATGGGATAGTGTCACGGTGCCCGGTGCCGTTTCAGGGTGGGTGACGTTATCAGAACGCTTCGGCAAATTGCCATTTGAGACCCTTTTTGAACCTGCAATCGCGTATGCAGAAAATGGATTCCCAGTATCGCCTATGATCGCCAAACGCTGGGCGTTGGCAGGTGCGCGGCTCGGGGATCAACCAGGATTTGCAGAGGCATTTTTGCCAGACGGCCGTGCCCCTGCCGCAGGCGAGATATTTCGCAGTCCGGATATGGCCCGCTCGCTTCAAATGATCGCAGAAAGCCGCGGAAAGGCTTTTTACGAAGGCGCGCTGGCCGAGAAGATAGAGGCGTTTGCAAAACGTCATGATGCTGCACTGCGGGTATCTGATCTTGTGGCGCATCAGGCAGATTGGTGCGGCACAATCCAAAAAGACTTCGATGATGTCACGCTCTGCGAAATACCCCCCAACGGACAGGGGATCGCGGGGCTGATGGCACTAGGCATGCTGGATCACACGCCGATCCGCGATCTGGACGCGGATGATCCGCTCGCCATGCATCTGCAAATCGAAGCAATGAAATTGGCATTGAAAGATACCGAAGCCTACGTCGGTGACCTTGATCACATGACCCGTGTTACACCCGAGGACATGCTGGATCCGGATTATCTGCGCAAGCGCGCCAAGCTCATTAAACTGGATCGGGCGACTGATTTCGCGACTGGTGCGCCTGCGTCACGTGGGACGGTCTATCTGACGGCTGCCGATGCGTCTGGCATGATGGTGTCCTTCATCCAATCCAACTATGACGGTTTCGGATCGGGCGTCGTTGTGCCGGGGACGGGCATCAGCTTGCAAAACCGCGGTGCAGGCTTCTCACTCGATCCGCATAGCCAAAACGTTGTCGCGCCCGGCAAACGCCCATTCCATACGATCATTCCTGCCTTCCTTACGCGGAATGGACAACCGCTGATGAGTTTTGGTGTGATGGGTGGCCCCATGCAGGCACAAGGGCATTTGCAAATGACCTTGCGGACGCAACTTTGGGATCAGGACGTGCAAATGGCCGTTGACGCGCCGCGGTGGCGTACAACCGGTGGCCTTGGGCTGGCATGCGAAACCAGCTTACCGGAGGCCACGTTGCAAAAGCTTATAGAAATGGGGCATTTGGTCGATCTTGAAGCGCCCGACAACGCTTTTGGCTTTGGTGGCGCGCAACTGATCGCAAGATTGGAAAACGGCGCGTATGCCGCCGGGTCGGACCCAAGAAAAGATGGGCAGGCCGTTGGCTTTTAGGCGGCTCTGCGCAAGTGGGTTAGTGAGAAACGCAGTATAGAGGCTGTGGTAGTAAGCGTGGTCGCTTCTGAGTAGTCTCGTGCTGGGCAAATCTCTATGCTTCGCTTTAAACGAACGACCGGTTTCCCGGCAACTCCGCAGCGCTGGATTGCGCTGACGCAGCATATACAGCGCTGCGAGCGCACGCAGCAAGAAATCCAAATTCATAGATTGGGCTCACTGCCGACCTCGGAGGCACCGCAGCATTTGCCAAATCGTGACGTCGATCCTCATCACGGCAGCCCATTGTTGTTGTTCAGCCATGTGTGCGCGAACTGTTGCGACCATATCAGTGTCACCGTTGAGGTGTTCAGACTCAGTGAAACTCTGAGGTTGACCATCGCTTGGTCCAAAGCGGCGAGTATTGCGAAGATGCACAAAGTGGATCCGGTGGCCGAGCTCCGCGATGAAGGACACAGGATCAAAATCATCAGTGGCACCCAGTGAACCAGTACAGAATGTCACCCCATTTACTGGGCTGTCGATGGTATCCAAAACTGTTGCGTAGTCACTTTGCGATGACATAACATGCGGCAAGCCAAGCAACGCAAAGGGTGGGTCATCGGGGTGGCAACAAAGCCGGACGCCTAAGGTTTCGGCGGTCGGCACAACTTCTGACAAGAAATCAATGAGGTGAGATCGGAGCTTTTCAGGCGTTATCCTTCAGTAGGCATTTAGATGTTGCCTTACATCCTCAAGCGACCAATAAGCGCTTGCGCCGGGCAAACCCAAGGTAATGTTGTTCGTCAGAGCCATCCGCTCCGCATCGCTGAGCTGCGTGAACCGAGCCCGCGCGGTCTCAACGATTTCGTCAGAGTAGTGTAGCTGCGCGCCGTGCCTACTGAGGATCAAGCAATCGAACACGACAAAGTCTAAAAGGTCGAACCGCATTGCGTGTCCACCGTGCGGCAGTGGATAGCTAAGATCAGTACGCGTCCAGTCCAGCACAGGCGTGAAGTTGTAGCAGACGGTGTTAATGCCGCAGGCGGCCAGATTGCGCAGTCTTTCTTTGTAAGCCGCAAAGTGCTGCTTCAAAGGGCCGGTTTGCGATTTGATTGTTTCCGAAACCGGCAAGCTTTCGGCAACATCCCAAGTTAAACCTGATGGACCACCCACAGGCTGTTCAATTTGCTTTTGACGCATCTTGATGTCGCCGACTGACCAAATCTGCCCAGGTGGCACATGATGTAACGCGGATACGATGCCGATTGCCCCGGTTTGTCTAATTTCAGCAATAGAAATTGGGGCGGACGGGCCAAACCAGCGCCAAGTCTACTTCATGACCTTGCCACCTTTTGATCGAGATCGACCGGGATCAACGCACCAGTGAAACGGACAACTTGACCCGCCAAGCGGCATCCTTGTTTGATGCCGGCGACGATATCGTTTTGCCTGAGGATGCCGGCCAGAACGCCTGCATTGAAGCTGTCCCCTGCGGCGGTAGTATCAACGACATCTGTCGCTGGCTCAACGATGACTTCGCCGCGTTTACCTGCCTGCTGATACACCACAGGCTTCGCGCCGTCTTTGACAACAATCTGTGCAACACCGATTTTTGCATAGCGATCGCGCGTCGCGCGCGCATTGCTGTCCCCAAACCATGCGGCTTCGTCATCGTAGGATGGCAAAACGATGTTCGACAGGACCGCGGCTTGCATAATCGTTGCTTTCATCTCCTTTACGGTCGGCCACAGTCGAGGTCTGAGGTTTGTATCGAAGGCAACGGTCTTGCCAGAGGCGCGCGCGTGTCGCAGTGCGTTGAACAGGTTTTCACGCGATTTTGGATCAAGAATGGCCAATGTTATTCCAGAGAAGTAGATCAGGTCAGCCTCGTCCATCGCTCTTTCAAGGGCGACCGGATCGACAGCAAGCCGGCGCGCTGCCGCGTTACTGCGCCAATACGAAAAGCTGCGCTCACCATTGTTGAGATGTATCAGGTAAAGACCAACGCTTTCTCCCGCAATGACCTGAACGTGGGCGTCATTGATCCGGCTGCCTTTCATAAAGGTCCGCATTTTCTGCGAGATCGCGTCGTCCCCGACCGCTGTAAGATAACTGACCTCGATATCCGGCGCGGTCCGCGCCAGATACCACGCGGTGTTAAAAGTGTCTCCTGCGAAGCCCAGCTTGAATTCCCCGTCCTGCTTTGTCGGGGCAAGTTCGGCCATGCATTCGCCAATCGCTAGCACATGCATGGCGGCTACAAAAAATCTTCGCGGCGTGGCGTAAAGCTGTCCACGAGTGTTCCTGGAACCAAGCACACACAGCCGTGGGTCTGGCCTGATGGAATAACAAAGCTGTCGCCGGGTCCAAACTCTTGGTCCTCGTCACCAAGTGTGAACCGAAACCGACCGCTTTCGACATATGTTGCTTGGATGTGCCGATGGCTGTGCAAGGCACCGATGGCCCCGGAAGCAGCAAACCGAAAGGCGACAACCATCAGCGCGGGATGATCGGACAGCACCTGCCGCGTGACATGTTCGCCTGTTGAAACGATCGGGAATTGGGACAAGGGTTTGCTCCTTTGCGTTAGGAAAACAGCATCCCACCGTTAAGATCAACATTGGTCCCGGTGATGAATGCACTGTCATCGCAAGCCAGAAACAGAACCAGATTTGCCGCATCATCGACATGGCCTTGCCGCTTAAGTGGTGCGTTGGCTTCAAATCCGCGGCGACCTGCATCGGGGGTGTGGATATTGTGGAAATCGGTATCGATCATACCAGGGCAAAGTGCGTTGACGCGAATGTCGGGGCCCAATTCCTTGGCCAAGCCGCGCGTCATTGTCATCACGGCGCCTTTGGCCGTTGCATAGGCAACTGCGCCCGGTCCACCGCCGTCGCGTCCGGCCTGGCTGGCGAGATTGACGATGGTGCCACTGGACATCTTTGCAAGACATGCCTGCGTCATCAGGAACGTGCTGGTCAGGTTCAGGCTCATGACAGCCTCCCAGTGTTCAACCGGCATTTCTGCAATCGTCTTGCGCGCGATCAAGCCGCCTGCGTTGTTCACTAGAACATCAACCCCGCCGTAGCTTTCAACAGTCTTTGATACCAGCGCGTCAACATCCGCCTTTTTGTTGAGGTCACCCTGTATCGCAATGGCGTTTCCGCCAGCGGCCTTGATGGCCGCGACGGTTTCATCTGCGCCTCTTGCGCTGGAGAAATAGTTGATCGCAACATCCGCACCTTCAGAGGCGAGTTTGATCGCGACCGCTGCGCCGATGTCACGTCCGGCTCCGGTCACAATGGCGGTTTTACCTGCAAGTTTCATGTCGATCCTTCCTTTTGCAAAGCCTGTGCTTCGCTGTTGTCATATGTTCAAATTGGCTGTCGTCGCAGCGCGTTCACTGCATGAATTGGGGGGCCATTAGCGGAATGCTCCCGGCATCAGGGTCTTGGGGAGCCACAGAATGATTTCAGGGAATGCCGCCAATAGGATGAGGATGAGCAGCATCGGGGCGAGAATGAGCACGACCTCTCGCAGAACCTGCACGACGTTGAGACCACCAATCGCGGCAGAGATCAGCAGGCATAATCCGTAAGGCGGCGTCACCAGACCAAAGGCGAGCGAGACAATCCCGATGATGGCAAAGGCAATCGGATCAACGCCGCCTGCCTGCGCCACGGGCATCAGAACCGTGCCAAGAATGATGATGGTCGGAATGGCATCGATGAACAGGCCGAACAGCAAAAAGAGCAGTGCAATCAACAGGGCCGTGCCAAACGGCCCCATTTGCCAAGCGGTCAGCACCTCAACGATGAGGCGCGGCGCATTGTAGAAAGACAACAACCACCCGAATGCAGAGGCCGTACCAATGGCAAAAAGGGAGATGGCGGCAAAGCGGGCGGTGTCATAAAGGATAAAGCCGAGATCTTTGGGTGTGACAGTGCGGTAAACGAACATGCCGAGGATCAGCGCATAACCGGCCGCGATAATGGCGCTTTCGGTGGGGGTGACGAGGCCGCCCACGATACCGCCGATCACAAATACGGGCGTCAGTAGCGCAAGTGCGGCACCTTTCCATGCGGCCCAGAACTCGCTCCAGTTTGGTGATGCCGTGACCGGATAGTTGCGGGCCTTTGCAAAGCCATAAACCGTCGCCATCAAGGCAAGGCCAATCATCAAACCGGGGATGGCACCGCCCAAGAACAGTGCACCGACTGATACTTGCATCACACCGCCCCAGACGATCATCAAGATCGACGGCGGGATGATCACACCCATCACGGACGAACAGGCCGTAATCGCAACGGCGAACCGGGTGTCGTAGCCTTCCTTTTGCATTGCAGGAATGAGGATTTTTCCAATCCCTGCGGCATCAGCGGTCGAAGAGCCGGATATGCCTGCAAACAGCATGGAAACCGCGACATTCACATGGCCAAGCCCTCCGGGCATCCAGCCTGTCAGCACGCGTGCCAGCTCAATCAGGCGGTCGGTGACTTTGCCCGAGTTCATCAAGTTTGCTGCGAGTAGAAAGAACGGCACCGCCAGCAGGATGAAGGAATTGTATGATTGGAACATGCGGTCCAACACGATGAATGGTGTCAGGCGCAGTTCAAGCAGCACCACAGGAATGGTCGCGAGACCCAGCGCAAAGGCAACAGGAATGCGGATGAAAATCAGGATCAAGAACCCAGCGATCAGCATCGTGGCCGCAGTGGCGGTATCGAGGATCATGTTTGTTTGTTCTCTCGGTTCAGGAATTGAGCGACCGTTTCTGACAGCCGGTACCCAGAGAGCAAAAGCCAAAGCCCGCCCGCGATAGGAACAGATATGTGTGTGATCGCAAGATTGGCGCGCATCATCACAGAGCGCTGGTTGCCGCCAAATTCTGTGTATTCGATCCCGTAAACGAGGAACAAAGCCCCAAAGATCATGATTGCAACATGGACAATGCCGTCCTGAAACAAGCGTAAGAGTGGGCCAGTCGCATTCCGGGTGATCCGCACATCAAAATGTGTGCCATCCCAGACAGCGACAATGGACCCGATCATGACAATCCAGACGAAAAGGAATGTCGCGAGTTCCTCTGTCCAAAGGTAGGTCGGGATCAAGCCGGTGTAGCGAGAGACCACTTGCATCGCGACAGGGATCGCCAATGCCCCCATCATCACGCCAAGCAAAATGCGCAGCCCCGTGCAGAACTTATCAAGAAATCGTCCAAGCATGATCTGCCCTATTTCGCGGTACGACACGGCAGACCGCGTCGCGATTGGTGCCAACGGGCGGCGCAGATGGCGCACCGCCCGTCAGCTGGGAGATCACATGCCACGAACGTTTTCGAGCAGTTCCGTCGCACCAAGCTCTGCCGCGTAGGCATCCTGCACGGGTTGGACCAGTTCAAGCATTTCATCGCGGCCTTCGAATTCATGCACCTGGATCTGACCGGCGTCGATCATCGCCTGAAGCTTTTCACCATCCTGACCGCTTTCCAGTGCCCGGCCAAAGGCTCCAGCCTCAGCACCAGCTTCCATGATTGCAGCTTGCAGATCCGCAGGCAGTTCATCAAAGATTTTTGCGGACATCACAATCGGACGGACGGTGATCGTATGCTGGGTCAGCGAGATATGCGGCGCGACCTCATAGAACTTGAGGTTCTGGATGGAAGCCGCCTCGTTCTCGAACCCGGCGATCACGCCTGTCTGGATGGCGTTATAGACTTCATTATAAGCAATGGCAGAGGGGGCCGCACCCACGGCTGAGAATGTCTGCGCCTGAATGGGCGCCCCCATGACGCGCATCCGGTGGCCTGCAAGCTCTTCCATGTTTTTGATGGGTTCGGCAGAGGCCAGGTTCCGTACGCCCCCACCATGATAACCGACAATCACGATGCCCGCGGCTTCGCGCAGATCATCCTCTAGCGGTTTCAACGCATCCGATGACAGCACTGCGTCCCAATGTTCCAGATCGCGGAACAGGAACGGCATGTCCATCAATGGAATGGACTCTGAAAAGACGGCCATGTTGGAAGGAGCAAGGATTGTATAGTCCACCGCGACGCCTTGGTTGAGGTAGGTAACGTAGTCGGATTCGACCCCAAGCTCACCATTCAGGCGCAGATCAAAGCTGACGTCGCCATCATAGTTTTCGGCGACCAGCCGTTCAAATTCGCGCAGGGTTTTGGTGAATGCATGGTCTTCATCGAACATGCTTGCGCCGCGCAGCGTCACGTCAGCCTGCGCAGTTGAAATGCCGCCCAGCAAAACCGCGGTCGCGGCTATCGTTTTGAGTGAAAAATTGAACATTCTATCCTCCCAGATCAGGTTCAGGTCTTGGTTTTTTCCGGCTTCATTTGACCGACTGTCGTGTCCGAAGGTTTGCAAAATGGCGCGCTTGTGCAGCGTTCAACCTTGGTTGAGTCAATTGAACTTCTGCCCAGCAGGCGCCATCACGCCTCCCTCGTTCTGATCGAGAGCCAACACTAAAACTTGGATACTAGTCAACATAAAAATTGCCAACGTTAAGCTTGTTGTGAAGTTTTCCCTTTCAAAACATGGGATATAACGTCGTCTAGTATCCAAATTATATCTGTTATTCCTTACTCAACTCTGCCAAACTGCAAGCGAACAGAGGTTGGAACAGTAAAACATGACGGCACTCGGAACCCTTGCGCGCACGACAAGCAGTGACGTTGTTTTTGACGAATTGTACGGGCAGATCACCCGATTGGAGTTGCTCCCGGGAACAAAGATATCGGAGACCGAAGTCGCGAAATCATTTGGCTATTCACGTCAACCAGTACGGGAAGCATTCACCCGGCTTGCGAACCTCAACCTGTTGCTGGTCCGCCCGCAACGCGCAACGGTCGTGCGACCGTTCTCGCGGCAGTTGATCGCAAACGCCCGCTTTGTGCGTGCTGCTGTTGAACTGGAAGTTGTCCGTTCTGCGGTACGCGACCGTGACACGTCGGTCGATGCCGCATTGAAGGCAAACCTGCGCGAACAGGCCGACGCCATTGCGGCGGGTAATGTCAGCCTTTTTCATGATCTGGACTACCAGTTTCACAAACTCTTATGCGCATCGGCCAAGCAAGCCTTTGCATTTGACATCATCGCTGAGAACAAAGCGCAGGTTGACCGCCTTTGCATGTTGGCCCTGACCAGCAGGGAAGCGATGGATGTTTTGTATGATGATCATCAAAGACTATTGCGGGCTCTGTTTGACGGGGACGCACCGGCGGCTGATGACGTGCTGCGCAGACATCTTGATCGCCTGACACCCACGATCGAGGCCATCTACACCACGCACAAGGCATACTTTGATGAATAGGGGCATGGTATGAGAATGCTGCTGCTATCACTTGTCACACTCATCGCGGCCCTGCATGTCTATATCGCCTGGTTTGAGATTTTTGCCTGGACAAGCCGAGGACCGCTGGTTTTCAGTACAATGTCGACTGAGCTGTTCGCACAAACTACGCAATTGGCTGCAAATCAGGGTGTATACAACGCCTTCTTGGCGGCTGGACTTGCGTGGTCGCTGTTCATCGGCGACCGCATTTGGCAAAGACGCATTGCGACCTGTTTTCTTCTTTTTGTCATGATCGCAGGAGTTGCCGCAGCGGTCACAATATCTGCACGCGCGGGCATGTTTCAGATTGTGCCATCGGGTCTTGCCTTGCTCCTTGTCGCGCTCGACCTTGTGTCGTCACGAAAATCAAGTGCTGGGTCATTTTGACTTGCTGCACCACTGCCGGTCAATTTCCAAAACGAGGCAACTGGGTTGGTCTTGGAAGTTGATGCGCGCAGGAGCAGTCATCGACAAGTAAGATGTTGCATTTCTGCCGAGCCAGTTTGTATGACTATGACCTTATTAGACATTCATGCGTTGCGCAGCATCTGAGAGAAATGTGCCGTTTGCCTCGTTGTTGACGGCCCTAAGCTGCCATTCATCATGACATATGATGTTGCAGTGCAACTTCACCGAACCGGCCATTCGCTGCGCCCTTGAGATAGTTGCAAGGCCAGAGGCCTGCCATGCAGGACTAAATGTTACTTTACTGCATATGCATTGATGGCAGCTGTCCACATATCCCGTCGCGACTGTCCTGACACTGGCTACTCCGCCAATTTCTCCTCAATAAACTCCAAAGACGCCTCAATGGCGTCGTTGATTTCAACCCTCAGCGGATCGAAACCCATATCGACATTGGGAAACGTCCCCAACCACTTCCGGTTATCATGATTGCGGTCCATCCATTCCTTGGCCAAGGGATTGTCCATATAGTAGATTACTCTGATGGCTTCCTGGGAAAAGCGGTATTCATGCCAGCCAGGCTGTCGAAGCACGTCACTGATGGTGTCCAGCATTGTCTCTAATTGGTCCTGGCTCATCTGGTGCGTTGAGTTTATGCGCGTGTCGTATTCCTGCGATAACAGGTTGCGCAAAACGTCTTCTTTCAAATTGGCCAGATCGTTTAACTTCGGATCCGCTAATAACGCCATAAAGAAATCGAAATTTTCCGGCCAATGCACTGTATCCAAAAAAAACATAGTCGCCGCTTCGCGGCTGCGTTCTGCTGCCCAATCGTTGCGGTGGTCCGTCTCTGGTACAAAAAAGAGCTGCCTTGCCAGCGCAATGTTGGGATCGTCCGGTCCGTTGAACATCTGCGGAAATACACCGTCAAAGATATCCGGCATGTCATAGCTGCCCGGCTCCAGACGAATAAAGAGGTCCGTAAAGGCTTGCGTCTTTTCCGGGATGTCCTGCGTGTAGACGTAGCGCAACGCTCGTTTTTGCACCTCTTCATCGTCAAGGTTGGCGATCACCTCAAAAAGCACCTCATCTGAGGTCGCGCGCGCCTGATCCAGTGTATCGTCAATGGTGCGCCAAAAGGTCTGGCGCTGCGCATCGGTCGCTTCAAAGCGGTCAAACTGGTCCCCTGCCTCTTCCAGCGAGGTAACCGCTTTACGTACTTCGGCGATATTCTGATTGGCATCCACGCCGTTGAGGATAACGTTTATGTCCTGAAATTCTTCACTGATCGTGTCATCTGCAAAATAGATGGCCGTCGCTGCCTGAAGTCGCGGGTTATCATCAACAAGCTCGCGCACTTCCCAGATCATCACCTGTCCAAACCGTCGCTCAGTTGGGTTTTTCCAGAGCTGCTCACCGGAAATCAGTTCATCCAAAAAACGTGCGGACTGTTGTTGACGATCAGCGTCGGTCGCCAGTGGATTAAGGGCGCGGGCGTAAGACAGCAGGCTGATGTCATCCAGTGCGGGTTCCTGTGTGAGCAGATCGGAAAACGGCTGCCATTGATCATGTTCCTTAAGGTTATTGGCCAGCCACCTGATGCGCCTGATCATATACCGCTCAGCTTGCGGATAAAGGTTGATAGAATGCCACCATGCATCGAACCCATCCGCGCCCGATGCATAGTTGTAGCTGCGCGTGATATACAACAGATACGCCCGCCGCTTGAGATATATATTCGCGAAATCTGCATCCCCCCGATAGGTGTTTGTGATGTCGACATCGTCGTAGGGGGATTGGTGGTCAAAGAACGCAATGGCATCATTGATGACATCCAGCCGGTCTGCCAGATCATGCGTTGTGATAAGCGCCTTCACCTCATCATAGCGTGCGTCCAGTGTAAACCCAAAGTGCATGAGCCAAAATAGCGCCAAATGCGGATCGTCCGCTAAATCAGGTTTCTCGCTGTCATAGCTTTCATTGATATCTTCAAAGCCATCCCATCCGCCAACGTTTAGTGGACTGGGCGTCAGCACATGATCCCAGTTGATAAAGAGCGCGTTGAACCACTGATAGCGCTGCATCAATGTGATGGCGTCAACCTGCGACGTGATGGTTGGCGTCAGACAATCAATGTCGTGTCCATCCGGGTTTGTGAGTTCAATCTGAAAGATCGATCCGTCTTCGTGACTAACACCATACGCGCCACTGCATAGGCGTCGATCAAAGACAGCCCAGTCACCGCCTTCGATTAACAGATATCCCTGACTGACCTCATCGTCGTAGGACAGCCATAGGTTTTCGGTACCTGCCAAATCCCCATAATAATAGCCCCAATCCTTCATTCGTCGGATGAAGTTATCAATCCGGTCTTGGGTTTGCTCCGTGAGCGTTTCGCCGTCTTGCGCGCGCGCCGTGCAGGGCAGCACGACACTACAAATTGCAATCAAAAGAATGAGAAGTTTCTTCATAGGCCAGCCCACCATGTTTTTCGATCCTGATTTTATCCGATGGCACCGGATTTGCGGCCGGACAATGCTTCACCGGCACTTTGCTTTCCAAATCTGAAGGCAGTCAACAAATCTCATTCTGTTGACTGCCATACCCGTTCCAAGCTGAGGCTTTTTTCTGCCCCATAATAAACGCCACCATGCCCACCTCGTCCCAAATATGGATCAAACAGGCTCAACACATATTTGCCGGAAATCTTACCGAAACAACAGCTCTTACCACAACTGCCTTGCAAACGATTTCTGAGTCACTTGCCCGCTAGCTGACTTTTGTTGAATGGAGCCTTCAAGGTGCCAAGTGAAGCTGGGCGCCTTGCGCTGGAATTTAGCAAAGCAGACACCCACCTGTCGCGCAGCATCAGTCGAGAATGGGCTCGTTGTCGATCTCCTCCACACCTGCACATCAGCTCAGTTCAGGACGCGAAGATGAAACTCCCCTGACGTTCGACATCCTTGTTGTCATTCACCGCACCATCGCGCAAAAGATATCCTTTCTGATCTGTAATCGCGGGCGCACCCCAATGAAATTGACAGCCAGACACGACGATGCAGCGGCGCAGGCCATCGCGTCACCTGTTGCGGACGGCTGTTTTGATGGAATGGCTTGCCGGTCCGACACTGAGCCAACTCGCCACCCAGGGGGAGGAGGCCCGGGCAACAAGGCTCTTGGGTGAAATCGCCCATGCCGTCTCCAGCACTAATTTCAGATTTTCGGTGATCTACGGGCGTGTCGTGCCCGAGCTGAAAAGCGACCTAAAAAATCGCCTGACTGACACGAAATCCAACCCGCAGCACAGCGAATTACAGCGCTCCCTTGCACTGTTGGATCACCTCACCCGAACCACACCCGAAGAACGGGTCATCCATGGCGATCTGTGGCTTGGCAATGTCATCCCGACCGCCAACGGTCCGCACCTCATTGATCCAAAGGGGCTGCGCGCGGATCCAGCCTTTGAAGTCGTCCGGGCCCTTGTGGTACCATACGACAACTATGCGCTCCCCAAATTCACCACGTTCATCGACAGCCGGGCATCGGCGTTGGGGGCTGCAGCCAACATGCCGTCCTTGCGGATCATCCAGTGTGCGGCCATTAAACTTGCGCAAAAGGCGATCCATAGCGGTCAGCAAACACCCAAAAACAGCCATCTGCTGCCCTACCTGACATCGCTCCTCGATATGTCAGAGCAAACCACTGCCTAGGGTCTCCTGACATCACCTGTCAGCAGCGCCCCTTGAACCACCATCCAAACACAACAACTATGGGTCAAGCAAAGGAATCCCTCGCCATGGCCGACGCCCAGACCGACCCGCATTACTACCTGTCCAACCCCGCCCCCGACGTCAAAACCCGCGAAAAGCTGGAGGGCGGCAGGGCATTCGTGCTCTCAACGGATTTTGATCCGGCAGGCGACCAGCCCACTGCGATCAAGGAACTGAGCGAAGGCATCAAGGAAGGCGAACAAAATCAGGTGCTCTTGGGCGCCACCGGCACCGGCAAGACTTTCACCATGGCCAAGGTGATCGAACAAACCCAGCGCCCCGCCATCATCCTCGCCCCGAACAAAACCCTTGCGGCCCAGCTTTACGGTGAATTCAAAGGGTTCTTTCCCGAAAACGCCGTCGAATACTTCGTCAGCTACTACGACTACTACCAGCCAGAGGCCTATGTCGCCCGCTCCGACACCTACATCGAAAAAGAATCCCAGATCAACGAACAGATCGACCGGATGCGCCACTCCGCCACCCGCGCGCTTCTGGAACGCGACGACGTGATCATCGTCGCCTCCGTCTCTTGCATCTACGGCATCGGCTCGGTCGAAACCTACGGGGCCATGACGCAGGACCTGCATGTGGGCCGCGACTACGACCAGCGCAAGATCATGGCCGACCTCATCGCCCAGCAATACCGGCGCAACGACCAGGCCTTCCAGCGCGGCAGCTTCCGGGTCCGCGGCGACAGCCTCGAAATCTGGCCCGCCCACCTCGATGACAGGGCCTGGAAACTCTCCTTCTTCGGCGAAGAACTTGAAAACATCACCGAATTCGACCCACTCACCGGCGAAAAGACCGACACCTTCGAAAAGGTCCGCGTCTACGCGAACAGCCACTACGTGACACCACGCCCGACCATGAATCAGGCAATGATCGGCATCAAAAAGGAACTGCGCATCCGACTTGACCAACTGGTCGCTGACGGCAAACTACTGGAAGCACAGCGCCTCGAACAGCGCACCAATTTCGATCTTGAGATGTTGGAGGCCACCGGCGTCTGCAACGGCATCGAAAACTACTCCCGCTACCTCACGGGGCGCGCGCCCGGCGAACCACCCCCCACCCTCTTCGAATTCATCCCCGACAATGCCATCGTCTTCGCTGATGAATCCCACGTCTCCGTTCCGCAAATCGGCGGCATGTACAAAGGCGACTACCGGCGCAAATTCACGCTGGCCGAACACGGGTTCCGCCTGCCCTCCTGCATGGACAACCGTCCGCTCAAGTTCGAGGAATGGGACGCCATGCGCCCGCAATCCGTCTTCGTCAGCGCCACCCCCGCGGCTTGGGAGCTGGAACAGGCCGGCGGCGTCTTCACCGAACAGATCATCCGCCCCACCGGCCTGATTGACCCCGAAATCGAAATCCGGCCTGTCGAAATGCAGGTCGACGACCTGCTGGATGAGGTCCGCAAGGTCGCCGCAGACGGCTACCGCACGCTTGTCACGACCTTGACCAAACGCATGGCCGAGGATCTGACGGAATACATGCACGAACAGGGCATCCGCGTCCGCTACATGCACTCCGACATCGACACGATCGAACGGATCGAGATCCTGCGCGATCTGCGGCTTGGCGCCTTCGACGTGCTGATCGGGATCAACCTGCTGCGCGAAGGGCTCGACATCCCCGAATGCGGGCTGGTGGCGATCCTCGACGCCGACAAGGAAGGGTTCCTGCGGTCCGAGACCTCGCTTGTCCAAACCGTCGGACGGGCTGCACGGAACGCCGAAGGCCGCGTCATCATGTATGCCGACCGGATCACCGGCTCCATGGAGCGGGCGATGAAGGAAACCGAGCGGCGGCGCGTCAAACAATTGAAATATAACGAGGATCACGGGATCACGCCCACTACGGTGAAGAAAAACGTCGAGGATATCCTCGCCGGCCTCTACAAAGGCGACGTGGACATGAACCGCGTCACCGCCAAGGTCGACAAACCGATGGCCGGGGCCAACCTCGCTGCCGTGCTCGACGGGCTTCGGACGGATATGCGCAAGGCCGCCGAAAACCTGGAATTCGAAGAAGCCGCGCGGCTGCGGGACGAGGTCAAACGGTTGGAAACAGTCGACCTCGTCGTCAGCGACGACCCCCTCGCGCGGCAACAGGCCGTGGACAAGGCGGTTGTAGACGCGCAGAAGGCGGCGGGGCGGAGTACTGGGGGTCGTGGCGGAATGCGTGGCGGGAAGAGCAGGTATGGGGGCAGGAAATGATGGAACAACGGCGACGGCGTGCAACCTCAAAAGCAAAGTTAAGCTACCCCGTCACCGTGTTCTTTGACAATAACGCAATTGATCAACTTCCAAAAGCAGAACCGGTTTCGCGCCAACGTTTGCTCGACCTGGAAGTCGATGGAGAAGTCATCATTCTAATGCCAAAAGGCGTTTTGGACGAAGTAGACCACCCAAACACACCCGATATTGTGAAGAAGCTCGCCCCCGACGTTTTCACAATAAGCGTGGAGCTGAATCCAATCGAAAAAACGCGACATGCTGCGCTTAGAGAAATATTCAGAGGAAACGCGCAGTCAGGCAAGCATGATGCTGACGCTGATCATGTTTTTGAGGCTGAAAAATATCAGGCCAATGTGTTTGTAACTTCAGACGGACGCATCAAAGAAAAGGCTGATATCGCTTGCTCGCAACTAGAAGTTCTGACATTGGAAGAACTTCTAGAGAAGTTGTCATGAGCTTGTCCATAACAAGCACAAGGCTGAGTTCATGCGCGCCGGTTCGTAGGTAATTGATCTGATATGAACTTGGCGGCAAGCTCCCGCCCGGCTGATAGGCCGGGCAGCGCCCGAACCGCCCCCACGGGGCGGGCGCTTCGCTTCCTGCCCCTCGGTTCGGGCACTACCCTCATTGCTTACTCCATGCTTACCCCGGGCTTCGCTCGTGCTTGCCTGAAATGATCCCCCGGATCATTTCCTTGACGGCGCGCACCCCTCGGTCGACCACTGGCATAACCCGCATCTGTCCAAGGCGGGGCTCGTAGGGTGCGCGTTCATGCGCACCATCCTCAAAACTTGCCGATGCGCAAACCTCAGCTACTTCACTCCCATGCGCCTCGCTCTCGCCCTCACCCTCCTTACCTCCCCCGCCGCCGCGTGGGAGTTTTCCTCCGCCCCGATCTGCACGCTGACAAATGCGACCGATGCGGGCGAAATGACCGTCACCTATGACGCCTCCCTGCCCGAATACACGATCACCCTGACCCTGAACGACGGCCAGTGGCCCGACGCCCCGGTCTTCGGCATGGCCTTTGATGGCGGTCGTTCCATCGCTATTCAAACCGACCGGCACATCCTCAGCCCCGATGGCCGCAGCCTGACGGTCAAGGATCGTGGCTTTGGCAATGTCCTGAACGGGTTGGAGTTCAACACCATGGCAATGGGCGCATCAGGCAACACGTTCCTGACTATGCCGCTGACCGGGATCGCCCCAGCCATCAAAGCCTTTCGCGACTGCCCCGCGGATCAGCTGTCCTGAGATGACAAAACGCGACCCCATCAATCCCACCGATGATGACGCAAGGGCGCTGGCCCGCGACCTGCTGACCAAAGCCCGCTTCGGCGCCCTCGCCGTTACCCTGCCAAACGGCAGCCCTTATGTTGCCCGCGTCGCAATGCTTTGGGATGGCACCGCACTGCTCACGCTGATCTCGACCTTGTCCACCCACACCAGCGCCCTGCAAGCCACCCCGGCCTGCGCGGCCCTGATCGGCGAACCGGGCGACAAGGGCGACCCGCTCACCCATCCGCGCATGACGCTGATCTGCTCCGCAACCCAGGTCGACAAAGCCGCGCAAAAGGACACTTGGCTAACGGCGATCCCCAAGGCGCGGCTCTACTACGATTTCACCGATTTCCTGATGTTCCGGCTGACCCCGCTTGAAATCCACCTCAACGGCGGCTTTGGCAAGGCCTTCCGGCTGGGCCCCGGCGATTTGGCCTAAACCTTAACCGCGCATTCACACTTCGACCGCGCGCTGCATTAATCCAAGCCATGTATGTATGATCATGCGCATGGTTTCTGCATAGGTTCTGTATGCATTCTGCATCGCCAAAAACCCCGCAAAGTAACGCCTTAACTCGCGATTCGCTGTTCCGCCCCGGCAGACAGCCCCTGCGACCTGCGAACGTTGCGCGCCCCCGCGCCGCGACCAAGGCCAAGCAGGATCACATTGCCTTCTTTCCAAATGCCTTTCACCAGAAACCCCCGCTCTCCCACCTTGGGAAATTGCGATTTCCAATCAAGGAAACGGTCGTTGGTCACCACCCGCAAATTATCCTTCATGGCCCGTTCCAGCAGAATTGCATCGGCTGGCGTCCGGCTTGGCGCATTGACCACCTGCGATGTTTGCAGCCCCAACTGATCGGCCATATCGGCGCTGCACATATGTTTATCGAACAGCTTATAGCCAACATTCGCGTCGAAATATACAAGCGGGTCGTAGCCGCGAATTTCCAATTCTTTCAACACCTTACTCAACACGTTCAGCGACGGATCACCGCCCCAATGCATCACGTTCGAACCATCTACGACAACAGGTTTCCTGATCGGGCGAAAATCAAGCGGGACGCGGTTGCGTTGGCGCAAAAACCGCCGCAAACGGATCACGTAGCCCAGCATCATCACACCAAATGTCGCAAAGATGCCTTTCCCGATCCCATCAAGGATTTGAACCTTTTGCGCGTTTTCAGGCAGCAGAGCGGCGCAAACCACCATGCCCACTAGCAGGCCAATCAGAAGCACCTTCAAGATACGCATCACTCATTCCGTCGTTGCACCGGTCGAATGTTACGCGCAAAAAACACAACCTCAAGGCAGCATCAGGACGATTTCGTGACACCTTCCAACCCGCGCAAGATCGGACAGTCCGGACGGTTGTCCCCGGCGCAATCACGCACCAGTTCTGCCAACGTATCGCGCATCGCCTCAAGCCCCGCGATCTTGGTTTCGATTTCGGTCAGGTGCTCCTTGGCAATCGCCCTGACATCGGCGCTTGCGCGGCTACGATCCTCCCATAACATCAACAGGTTACGGCAGTCGTCAATCGAAAACCCCAATGCGCGGGCGCGCCCCAGAAACGCCAGTTTATGCGCGTCACTTTCACGGAAAACCCGGTAGCCATTTGCGCTACGCTGTGGCGTCACCAGTCCGATATCTTCGTAGTACCGAATGGTCTTTGCAGGCAGCCCCGTCTGCGCTGCCACGTCCCCAATATTCATGTGATCACCCCTTTCATCCGGCGCAGACGCAGCGCGTTGCTGACAACCAGAACGCTTGACAGCGCCATAGCGCCCGCTGCCAGGGCTGGCGACAAAAGCAGCCCCCAGATGGGAAACAACACACCTGCCGCAACCGGGATCAGCAAGATGTTGTAGCCAAATGCCCAGCCGAGGTTTTGCCGAATATTCGTCATCGTCGACTGACTAACTGCGATCCCGTTCAGCACACCCACCGGATCCCCCGACATCAGCACCACATCGGCACTTTCGACCGCCACATCGGTGCCCGTCCCAATCGCCACGCCAACCTCTGCTGCCGCGAGCGCGGGCGCGTCGTTGATGCCGTCGCCCACAAACGCAACCTTGGATCCGTCAACCTGCAACGCTCTGATCGCGTCAACCTTGCCGGACGGCAGGACGTCAGCTACCACATCGGCAATACCCAACTCAGCCCCGATAGCCGCACCCGTGCGTGCGCTGTCCCCGGTGATCATGACCACGCGGATGCCCCGTGCACATAAGCCCGCAACTGCGGCCCTCGCCGTGGGCCTGACGGTATCGGCCACGCCGATGACACCAGCAGGCGCATCGTTAATGGCGATCATGATCGGCGTTTTTCCGGCCTCCGCAAGATCATCGGCAGACGCTGAAAGGCCTTCTACATCGATGCCTTCCTTCTCCAACAAACGCGCCGCACCGATCAGCACCTTCCGTCCTTCCACGACACCGGACAACCCATAGCCAGGAAGGGCTGCAAACATTGCGACAGCGGGTAGCGGCCCTTTCGCAGCAGAGACAATGGCGTGGGCAAGCGGATGCTCAGACAACGCCTCAACCGCCGCCACATCGCGCAACAGCGCATCAGCGTCACCTTTCAGGGGGATCACGTCCGTCACCACCGGTTTGCCTATGGTCAGCGTTCCGGTCTTGTCGAATGCCACCACATCCACCGCTTGCAGCGCCTGCAGGGCATCACCTTGCCGGAACAGGACACCAAGCTCTGCCGCCCGCCCCGTGCCCACCATGATAGAGGTCGGCGTGGCCAGACCCATGGCACAGGGGCAGGCGATAATCAGCACCGATACACCTGCCACCAATGCATAAGACAGCACGGGTGACGGGCCAACGATCAGCCATGTGATAACAGTCAGCGCGGCAACCAACATGACCGCCGGCACAAACCACGCGGTGACCCGGTTAACCAGATCCTGCACCGGCAACCGCGCGCCCTGCGCCTCTTGGACCATCGCGATGATGCGGGCCAGCATCGTATCGCTGCCCACCGCTGTGGCCCGCATTTGCAGAGCCCCATTGCCGTTCACGGTACCGCCAACCACGGCATCGCCTTCTGTCTTTTCGACAGGGACAGGTTCGCCCGTGATCATGCTTTCATCGACGAAAGATGCACCTTCGCGCACGACGCCATCGGTCGGGATGCGTTCACCGGGACGGATAATCACAACGTCACCGCGCGCCACCTCTGCAATCGGCAGGTCCATCTCTACCCCGTCCCGCAACACCCGCGCGGTTTTGGGCCGAAGCCCAATCAGCTGCTTGATCGCGGCACCCGTCTGTCCCTTTGCCCGTGCTTCCAACCAGCGCCCCAACAAGATCAGGGTCACAATGACGGCCGCCGCCTCAAAATAGACCGCACGGGTGCCATCAGGCAGAAGGTCTGGAACAAACAAGGCCACCGCTGAATATGTCCAGGCCGCACCCGTGCCCAAAACCACGAGAGAATTCATATCAGGTGCCATACGCAACAGCGCCGGAATGCCCTTGGCAAAGAACCCTCGTCCGGGCCCTGCCAGCACAAGTGTTGTCAGGACAAACTGGATCATCCAACTGGCCGGTGTGCCAATTGTGCGGGCAATGAAATGGTGCAGATGGGGGAAAACGTGCCCGCCCATCTCCATCACGAACACCGGCAGCGTCAAACTGGCCGCGATCAGGAACTGGCGGAAATATTGCTGCGCCTCGCCTGCCTGACGGGAACCAGTGCTTGCATCAACGTCAATCGGCACCGCCGCGTATCCCGTCGCGGCAACCGCTTTTTGCAGCGCGTCCACGTCAGACAGGGTCACTGCCGTCGCCGTTCCATCAGCCAGATTGACCGTGGCGGACACAACGCCCGGCACGGCATTCAAAGCCGTCTCAACCCGGCTGACGCACGACGCACAAGTCATACCCGTGATCGCAAGCCGGTGTTTTTGTAGCACCGCCGGATAGCCTGCCGCCTGCAACGCATCCGCAACGGCGCGAACGGCCTCTGCATCTTCGACCTGCGCAGTCGCTGTCGCATTTGCAAGGTTCACATGCGCGGCATCCACCCCAGCAACCGCGGCGATTGCCTTTTCGGCGCGGCCGACACAACCCCCGCAGGTCATTCCGTCGATCCCAAACCTGATCTCTGTGGTCTGCGCCATGGCACGCCCTTCCGTTGCACTGGCACCCTATATAGGGGTTACAGTCACGGGAAGGTCAAGCGCCCAAATCGAATTCCTGATCCGGAAAATACTTTGCCAATCGGATATCTGCTGTGCGCGCGTGGCCTTCCATCCCCTCGATGCGGGAAATACGCGCGGTCGCCTCGGCCAAGGGCTTGGCCGCATCACGGGTCGCGCGTTGCCAGGTGACGGTCTTCATAAACTTCCCAACCGATAAACCGCCCGTGTAGCGGGCAGCGCCCGATGTTGGCAGCACATGGTTGGGGCCAGACGCCTTATCGCCAAACGCAACCGTGGTTTCCTCGCCCAAGAACAAAGAACCATAAGCCGTCAATGCCTCCAGCCACCAATCCAAATCGCCGCATTGCACATGCAGGTGTTCCGGCGCCATCTGATCAGAAACTTTCGCCATCTCTTCGCGATCCGCGCAAAGCACAACTTCAGCATAATCGCGCCAAGCGGCCTCTGCGCTTTTGGCGTTCAGCTCTGGCAGGTCTGCGATCAGCGCGTCGATGCGGGACATGACATCTTCGGCTAAGGCGCGACTGTCTGTCACCAGCCAGACCGGCGAATTGGGCCCGTGTTCCGCCTGACCAACAAGGTCTGCCGCGACAAAGGCCGGATCCGCATTGCTGTCGGCAAGTACAAGAGAGTCCGTTGGACCGGCGACCATATCGATGCCCACCTCACCAAAGAGGATGCGTTTGGCCTCGGCCACAAACTGGTTACCGGGGCCGACCAGCACATCAGCACGCGGCAGGCCGAACAACCCTTTGGCCATTGCAGCAACAGCCTGCACACCGCCCATGTTCAGGATCACATCCGCACCGCACAGATCCATCGCATAAAGGATCGCGGGCGGAATACCCTCTGCGCCAGATGGCGGGGAACAGGCCGTGATGTGTTTCACGCCAGCCGCCTTGGCCGTTGTGATCGTCATCATCGCACTGGCGATATGGGCATAGCGTCCGCCGGGGACATAGCAGCCTGTGGCGGCAACCGGAATCTGGCGCTGACCTGCAATAAGACCGGGCAGGATCTCAAGTTCCATATCTGTGATCGTTTGGCGTTGGGCATCGGCGAAACGACGAATATTTCCCGCTGCGAATTGGATATCAGCCTTGGTCTGTTCGGGCACTTGGGCAATGGCACGATCCAGCGCCGCCCGCGAGACGATGGCCTCACCCTCCCATTTGTCAAATCGGCGGGCCATTGCTGTGGCTGCATCTTCGCCGCCCGTGGTGATTTCATCCAGTAATTCACGGACCATGATGCTGACGTCAGCATGGTCGCCCTCGGCGGTGCGCGACGCGCGCTTAAGATATTCAGCCACGAGATAACCCCCTTGTTCCAATATGCTGAATTAGGGTCGCTGCATGACGAAAGGCAAAGGGTTATGCGCCCTTTGCCTTATCTGTTTTGCTTCATCGAAGGTGAGCTTTGGAAAGCCTTAACCTTTGCCTTTCCAAGGGACCAAGATACGTTCAGCCCAGCGCATCAGCATGTCGATGGTAAAACCGATAATGCCGATCAAGATGATCCCCATCAGCACGATGTCGGTGCTTTGGAATTTGGACGCGACCATGATCATCATGCCCGCCCCCTTTTCAGCAGCGACAAGTTCGGCGGCCACAACCGTGCCCCAGCAAACGCCCATCGCCACACGGGCCCCGGTAAAGATTTCCGGCAAGGAGTTGGGGATGATGACATGGCGCATGATTTGCCATTTGGACGCGCCAAGGCTGTAGGCCGCATGCACCTTGGAAATGCGCACGCCGGACACGCCAGACCGCGCCGCGATGGCCATGATCCAGAGTGCGGCCAGGAAGAGCAGGATGATTTTGCCCACCTCACCAATGCCCGCCCAGATAATAACCAAGGGGATCAGTGCCAAAGGTGGCACAGGGCGCATGAATTCCACAATCGGGTCAAACCAGCCTCGGAACCAGTTTGACAGGCCCATGGCATAACCGAGCGGAATCCCCACCAACGCACCCAGAATAAAGCCCACAATGACCCGGAACAGGGAATAGCCAAGATGTTCGGCCAATGTCGAATTGCGGTAACCGACAGTCGCTATTTCAGTCAGACGGGTCCAAACCGCCTCTGGCGCTGGTAACCAGATCGGTTCCATCTGAATGCCCGTGGCGGGCATGATGTTCAACGTGCCCTTGTCGGACATGGCCACAGTACCAAAGCTGACCTGCACCTCACCGCCGGGCGCGATGGGTTCATCATTTACGGCAGTGATAAAGGTTTCTTCGCCTCGGCCCATTTCATCATTGCGATCAACACGCAAAAGCTGACTGCGATAGCTGCCAATGGCCGTGCTGTCGTTCTTTGCGATGCCGTCACCTGGTTCGACCTCAGGGGCCGCCGTTTCGACCGTGGCGGGGTGGACCAGAACCGAAACGGTCGCATCATCCGTTTCGCCTGAAGGCGTTGTGATCGTGTAAGTGAACGACCCCTCACCGACAAACGGACCGGGCGCATGCATAAACCCGGGCAACAGCTTGGAGCCGGTAAACGCCCCCCAAAGCACAAAGATCAACACGATGGACACCACCGATGCGACTGAATTTGAGGTCACAGCGCTTTCATCGCCGAATGTCACTGTTTTCAGTGAGCTGTAGTCATGTTTCGGTGTCAGCATCCGTTTGATAAAGGACCAGATGATCATGGTCAGCAGGATCAAAAGAACGTAGCCAATGATATAAGGCGCTGCTGTCAGAAGCGTGGTGAGTACCGCCAACAGCTCACCGCCGAGATCGCGAAATAGTTCCATTATGCGCTCTCCTGCCGGCCCATGATTTCTTCTTCCATATCCCAGATCATGCCGAGGATTTCCTCGCGAGTTTCACCGAATTTGGGGTGCTTCTTAACCTCGCGCAGGTCCTGACCTACGCCCATTTCTGCGAACGGCAGACGGTATTCGGTGTGGATACGACCGGGCCGCGGGGCCATGACGATCAGGCGTTCGCCCAGCAATAACGCCTCTTCAACCGAATGGGTGATCAGGATGATCGTCTTGCCGGTTTCCTTCCACAGCTTGAGCACAAGCCCTTGCATCTTTTCGCGGGTCAGCGCGTCAAGCGCGCCGAGCGGTTCATCCATCAGGATGACATCAGGATCATTTGCCAGACAACGGGCCAGTGCCACACGTTGCTGCATCCCGCCAGACAGCTCATAAACTGCCTTTTCCTTGAAGTCCTGCAAACCAACCACATCGAGCAGGTGATCGACGATCTTAGATTTCTCGCCCTTGGGCATCCCTTTCATGGATGGACCGAAACCAACATTTTCACGCACGCTCATCCACTCAAACAATGCGCCCTGCTGAAACACCATCCCGCGTTCGGGGCCGGGGCCATGCACCTTTTTGCCATTCAGGACGATGTTGCCCGCCGTGGGGGCCAGAAACCCTGCAACGATGTTCAAAAGTGTCGTCTTACCGCAACCAGATGGGCCCAGCACCGACATCAGTTCTCCCGCTTTGAGGTCGATGGAGACATCTTGAAGCGCCTGCACAGATGACCCATTCGGCAAATCGAACCGCATAGAGAGTTTGTCTAATTGTAGTCCCGACATATCCCGCCCCGTTTGTTATTCCTGAGAATACTTGCGCGTTGGCAAACATCGTCAGGAATAAAAAGGGGTTGGCGCGAGGGGTCCCCGCGCCAACCGATATGCCTTACATCGCGTTTGCAGCGGCCAGTGGGCCAGTGTTGATGTTGCCGGAATAGCTGTCCAGCGATGATGGGATCGACCCGGATTCAACAAAGACGTCGGCCACGCCTTTCATGAAATCAGGGGCCGCACCGCCCAGCCAAGAGGCAGACAGCTGGTCACTCACGCTTGGAAAGACAAAAGTCGCCATTGTTTCGGCGGTTGCGTCGACATCCATACCGGCATCATTCGCGATGACCGGCAGCATTACGTCCTGCACCTCTCCCAAAACGGCACCAGCATTCCATGCGGCGTTCGCCGCAGCAGTCACCTCAAGGAACTTGGCCACCAGCTCTGGATTTTCAGCTACAAACCCTGCAGGTGCGGAAGTCACATCAAACACCAGAATGCCCAGTTCTTCTTTCTCGGCACCGGTCAGCAGCACATTGCCATGCTCTTTCATACGGCGCAGCGCGCCACCCCAACCGCAGGACATATCGACCTGACCTTGGGCCAGTGCAGCCGCACCTTCAGCAGGCGCCATGTCGACCACATCAAGCGAGGCAAGATCAACACCGAAGTGGTCCATCTGACGCAGGAAGCCGTAATGGGCGGCGGTGCCAAGCGGCACGGCGACTTTCTTGCCAGCCAGCTCATCGGCGCTGTCTTTGTCGATCTCAAGACCTGATGACACAACGCAGTTGTCGTTTTCAGCATAGGACACAGCAACATCAAGGATTTGCAAATCCTGACCGGCAGAGGCTGCAACCACGAAAGGTGGTACACCCTGGCTGACAGCGATCTGTACGTCGCCGGATGCCATGGCCGCGGACATCGCAGTGCCGCTATCGAAGCTGACCCAGTTGACCTTGACGCCCATTTCTTCGTCATACGTGCCATTCACCTTGGCAAACTGAAACGGCATTGGCCATTCAAGGAAATAGGCCACCGTAATTTCACCATGGCCGCCCGCAACCGCCTGGGTCGCACCTGTCATCAAGGCGACACCGGCCACAGCGCTCATAAGGGTTTTCTTGAAGTTCATCGTTAATCTCCCGTGTTGTTTGCCCTTGATGGGCGAAATACTGGACAGGGTTCACCCCGTCTCGACGTTGATAGCTGAACATGATTCCGGTCGGGTTCCTAGCCCTTTCATGCCTCGCTCTTGATTGGTCATGTCAATGACCTGTGTGTCCCTGTTGACCCACGCGATCAGGGCGCGGCCAACAAGTTACGCAAAAGCGAAAGAAATTCGGAGCCATCAGTCAATCATAACAAGTCTTCGAAAAATCCGAAAAGAGCACCAATATCGAACGACCCCGAAAGGATTTTATCCAATAATATTGAACGTTTAATGTGATTTCAGCTATACTCTTTGATGCGCGAACTGGTTAATTTGGATATATTCATGCATATCATCTGGCCCTATTCGGTTTGATACACCTGTAGGCTAAATGCATCAGAACGTGGCAGCAAACGAACTGGATTCGGGCTGCCCACCCCCTTTTGACTGATGGAGCACCGGATATGGACACGCATTCTTTCTCGAACGATCCCGAACATGTGGTCGAAGCCGACCGCGCCCATGTCTGGCATCATCTGTCGCAGCACAAACCCTATGAAACCATCGACCCGCGTATCATCGTGGAAGGCCGCGGCATGCGGGTGTGGGACATCAAGGGCAAGGAACATATTGATGCGGTGTCTGGCGGGGTCTGGACCGTCAATGTCGGGTATGGTCGTGAACGGATCGCCGATGCCGTTGCCGCGCAGTTGAAAAAGATGTGCTTCTTCGGGGGCACGGCTGGCACCATTCCCGGTTCCCAGTTCGCGGAAATGCTAACCGACAAAATGCCTGGGTTGGACCGTGTTTACTATGCCAATTCCGGTTCTGAGGCGAATGAAAAGGCATTCAAGATGGTCCGCCAGATCAGCCATAAACATCACGGCGGCAAGAAACATAAGATCCTCTATCGCGAGCGAGACTATCACGGCACGACCATCGCGGCCTTGTCCGCTGGCGGACAGGATGAGCGCAACGCGCAATATGGCCCCTTTACCCCCGGCTTCGTGCGTGTGCCTCACTGTCTGGAGTATCGTTCGCAAGATGGATCGGCGGGCGAAGAATATGGCGCAAAGGCCGCACAGGCGATCGAGGATGTGATCCTGGCCGAAGGGCCTGACACCATCGGCGCGCTTTGCCTTGAACCGATTACCGCAGGCGGTGGCATCATCGTGCCTCCCAAGGGATATTGGGATCGGGTGCAGGAAATCTGCAAGAAATATGATATTCTGCTGCATATAGACGAGGTCGTCTGCGGCGTGGGTCGTACGGGAACCTGGTTTGGATATCAACAGTTTGGCGTGCAGCCGGACATCGTGACCATGGCCAAGGGGGTCGCCTCGGGTTATGCCGCGATTTCGTGTTGTGTGACGACAAATGCCGTGTTTGAGCAATTCAAGGACGACACCGATCACCTCAGCTATTTCCGCGACATCTCGACCTTTGGGGGCTGCACGGCCGGTCCAACAGCGGCGATCGAGAACATGAAGATCATCGAGGAAGAAGAGCTGCTGGCGAACTCCACCGCGATGGGCACGCATCTGATGGGTAATCTGGCCGGTCTGATGGACAAGCATAAATGGGTCGGGGATATCCGGGGTATGGGCCTGTTTGCTGGCCTGGAGCTGGTGGCGGATCGCGATACAAAGGAACCGATCAATGAAAAGCAAACGGTAGCAATTGTCGCCGATTGTATGGCGCAAGGCGTGATTATCGGGGCGACCAATCGGTCCTTACCGGGGTTCAACAACACGCTGCTGTTCGCCCCGCCGCTGATCGCCACCAAGGATGATCTGGATCAGGTCACCGATGCAGTGGACCAAGCGATTACGCGGGTGCTTGGTTAACCATTTGGGCAGGTGGGGCCGTTTGCCCGGTGGCCCCGCACGAACCCCAAAGAATCAAAGGTTAATCCGGTCCATTGGGCCGGATTTTTGTTGTCGGCGATGCGTCGGCCAAGCGTCAGCCTTTTGTCGGACCCCACCGTACGGTGCCCCCATATGAACGATGCGCGCGGTGAGTTAACCGGGGTTTGAAATTTCGTGCGGCACGGTTTTGACGCCGGCCGTTCCAGCATGCAGTGTCTGCGAGGTCGTGAAGGTCGCAAGGCTCAGACCGCCAGCAATGACGAGGAACGCGAGGGGAAGCAGTTTCATCACAATCTCCTTTGGATGGACGGGGCTGATACGTGCCAGCCCCGCATTTCCGTCGGTGATTGCGCTACAAAGTCGCTACATCGCGACCCGCATCGCTGCCGCGCGTGCATCTTGGGTGTCGCGCACGATGGTCTGGGTTTCTGCAAACGCCGCTTTGGCCAGATCAGTCAGGCGCTGTGCGGTTTTCATCGCAACGGCGGCATCATCGCCCGTTGGGTTGGGCTGCGCCGCCATTTGGTTTTCAACCGCACTGCGCGTCAGCTGGGGTGCCGACTGGTCAAAGATGATCGGCCGTTCGGTGCTGTTGCGGCTTTGGTCGGCGGGATCAGCGCGGGTCGGTGCCTTTGGTGGCGGCCCGTCGGTCCCTGCTGCATTCGCCCGATCCTTGATCTGCGTGGCAGTGGGGCCGGTCGGCATCATCGCGGCAGCGGCGCGATTGTCGGCCATGGTATCTGTCATCATGACATGCGTTCCCTCTTCATTTGATATGCATTCCGGGTCGCATCGGCGGCTTAACAAGGTCTTAACTCGGCGCCGGATCGACCATTTATTTTAGTAAATGGTTAATGTCTGCGCCTCTTGCGGTATTCATCGGTTAAGTCCAGTCTGGCGCAACACTAAGGCCAATCATGTCAATATCTGTCGAAACATTCTTTCTAGATTCCACCGCAGAGGGCACGTTGCAATCGCGTATCCAGCAGATGGTCGCGCAGGGCATTCTGGAAGGCCGGTTTCGGCCAGGTGAGCGTTTGCCGTCATCGCGCAAGATGGCGGTGCATCTGGGTGTCAGCCGGATCACCGTGACGCTGGCCTATACCGAATTGGTGGCGGATGATTATCTGACCTCGCGAGGGCGATCAGGCTATTATGTGTCCGAAAACGCGCCGGAACCCCCTGCCTTTCCTGCCCAGCGCTTTGACACCGGCACCGTCGATTGGACCCGTGCCATCGGCCGCCAATTCACACCCGGGCTCAGCATGGACAAGCCCGCCGATTGGGCCAGCTATCGTTATCCGTTCATCTATGGGCAGGCCGACAAAACATTGTTTGATAGTGCCAACTGGCGGCTTTGCGCGCTGCAGGCGCTCGGCATGCGGGATTTTGCGGCGCTGACGTCAGATTATTTCGACGGCGATGATCCCAAGCTCGTCGAATTCATCACCCGCCAAACCCTGCCGCGCCGGGGCATTCTGGCCAACACAGACGAGATACTGATCACCATGGGCGCACAGAACGCCCTATGGTTGTCCACACAGGTCTTGCTGAACAGTCGCAGGCGCGCCGCGATTGAGGACCCGTGCTACCCGGCATTGCGCAACATATTGACCCAATCGCGCTGCCAACTCAGCACGGTGCCGGTGGATGCGGATGGATTGCCGCCCGGGGCCCTGCCCAAGGGCACCGACGTCGTGTTCACCACACCAAGCCATCAATGCCCCACCGCCGCCACAATGCCAATCGCCCGCCGAAAGGCCCTGCTCCAGAAAGCTGAGGAAGAGGATTTCGTCATCGTCGAAGATGACTACGAATTCGAAATGTCGTTTCTGAAATCACCGTCCCCCTCGCTGAAATCGCTCGATCAGAATGGGCGGGTGATCTATGTAGGCTCGTTTTCGAAGTCACTGTTTCCGGGCCTGCGGCTGGGCTATCTGGTCGGCCCTGCCCCCTTCATTCGCGAGGCGCGAGCATTGCGCGCAACCGTGCTGCGTCACCCCCCCGGGCATATACAGCGCACGGTCAGCTATTACCTGTCGCTTGGCCACTATGATGCACTGGTCCGCAGGATGAGCCGCGCCTACCACGCGCGTCGTAAGGTGCTGGATGCCGCGCTGAAAGCGCATGGCCTGACCGTGGCAGGCGAAGGTACCTATGGCGGATCATCTGTTTGGCTGCGGGCACCGGCTGGCGTGGATACAAACGTGTTGGCCGAACGCTTGCGGACGGAAGGTGTATTGATCGAACCGGGCGCCCCGTTCTTCGCGGGCGACGATCCACCACGGGACTATTTCCGGCTGGCGTATTCGTCGATAGATTCATCGCGTATCCCCGAAGGGATCAGCTTAATCGTCGACGCTCTTCGAAAATGACGATTATTGAGACTTTTTGTCTCAACAAGTTGCAAACTGGACTTAGGGTCGTTGGCCGATTGGCCCTAACGCGACTCTGTCTGAAAACCTAAGTTCGCGGCAGCAAAACGGGGCACTGGCACCGACATTGACCGATCCAACGGGAAGGACCCATTCCATGAAGATGACAACCGAAGAAGCTTTCGTCAAAACGTTGCAGGCCCATGGTATTCGCCATGCCTTCGGGATCATCGGGTCGGCCATGATGCCGATTTCCGATATCTTCCCCGCCGCCGGCATCACGTTCTGGGACTGCGCCCATGAAGGGTCTGCCGGCATGATGGCTGATGGCTACACCCGTGCGACCGGCGAGATGTCGATGATGATCGCCCAGAACGGTCCCGGCATCACCAATTTCGTGACCGCTGTCAAAACCGCCTATTGGAACCACACCCCTTGCCTGCTGGTCACCCCGCAGGCCGCCAACAAGACCATCGGTCAGGGTGGTTTCCAGGAAATGGAACAGATGAACCTGTTTGCCGATTGTGTGGCCTATCAGGAAGAGGTTCGTGATCCGTCCCGCATCTGCGAAGTGCTCGCCCGCGTCATCGCAAAGGCCCATCGTCTGTCCGGCCCTGCCCAGATCAACATCCCCCGTGATTTCTGGACGCAGGTCGTCGATATCGAGATCCCAGAACCGGTGATGTTCGAAGTCAGCCCCGGTGGTGAGACATCCATCGCCAAGGCTGCTGAATTGCTATCAGGCGCGAAGTTCCCAGTCATCCTGAACGGTGCAGGTGTCGTGCTGGCCGAAGGTGGGATTGAGGCATCCAAGGTTCTGGCGGAGCAGTTGGACGCCCCTGTTTGCGTGGGCTACCAGCACAATGATGCCTTCCCCGGCAACCATCCGCTGTTTGCGGGGCCGTTGGGCTATAACGGTTCGAAGGCGGGGATGGAGCTGATCAGCAAGGCCGATGTCGTGCTGGCGCTTGGCACAAGGTTGAACCCGTTTTCGACGCTGCCGGGCTATGGCATTGATTACTGGCCCAAGGATGCGAAGGTCATTCAGGTCGATATCAACCCTGACCGGATTGGCCTGACCAAGAAGGTCACTGTGGGGATCGTGGGTGATGCGGCCAAGGTGGCGAAGGGCATCACCGCTGCACTGGCCGACACTGCCGGCGATGCTGGCCGCGATGAGCGCAAGGCGATGATTGCGCAGACCAAATCGGCCTGGGCGCAGGAACTGTCCTCGCTTGATCACGAGCAGGACGATCCCGGCACCTCATGGAACGAGCGTGCCCGTGCGGCCCGCCCGGACTGGATGTCGCCCCGTCAGGCATGGCGTGCCATTCAGGCGGCAATGCCGGAGAACGCGATCATTTCCTCCGATATCGGGAACAACTGCGCGATCGGGAATGCTTATCCGTCCTTCCCGACAGGCCGCAAATATCTGGCCCCCGGCCTCTTTGGCCCTTGTGGTTATGGTCTGCCGTCCATCGTAGGTGCCAAGATCGGTTGCCCGGATGTGCCGGTGATCGGTTTTGCGGGTGACGGTGCGTTTGGGATTGCGGTGAACGAGTTGACAGCTATTGGTCGCGATGAATGGCCTGCCATCACGCAGATCGTATTCCGCAACTATCAGTGGGGCGCGGAGAAGCGCAATTCGACCCTGTGGTTTGATGACAATTTCGTCGGCACCGAGTTGGACATGAAGGTGTCTTATGCGGGCATCGCGCAGGCCTGTGGTCTGATCGGGGTGCAGGCCAAGACGATGGATGAACTGACCCAAGTGCTGAAACAGGCGATCAAGGATCAGATGGAAAACAACAAGACCACGCTGATCGAGGTCATCCTGAACCAGGAACTGGGTGAGCCCTTCCGCCGTGATGCCATGAAGAAACCTGTGCGTGTTGCTGGCATCGACAAAGCGGATATGGCGGCCGAGTAATCGGTGCCATTCGATCTTGGCCCCGGCACGACGGCGGCCCTGGCTATTGCACTGCTGGGGGCCGCGTTCGTCCGGGGCTATTCGGGTTTTGGGTTTTCGGCGATCTTCATTGCCTTTGCGGCTTTGCTGACCAACCCGCTCCCGCTGATACCGGTGGTGTTTTCATGCGAAATGCTCATGACAGTTTTTCAGGCCCGCGGTATTCGCGGTCAAGTGGACTGGCGTCGGGTGTTTGCGTTGCTGGCGGGGGCGGCGGTGGTTTTGCCCGCGTCGGTCTGGTTCATCCTGTCATTGGGCGAAGGGACCGTGCGGCTGGCCGTATCGCTGATCGTTCTGGTGATGTCCTTGGTCCTGCTCTCGGGCTGGACGTTGCAGCGCACCATCCGCAGCCCCGGTCATATTGGCGTCGGCATGGTGTCGGGCCTGTGCAACAGCGCGGGGATCGGCGGTCTGCCCGTCGCCGCATTCATGGCGGCCCAACCAATGGAAGCCGCCCGGTTTCGCGCCACGATGATCGTTTACCTGACGGGCCTCGACCTGATCACCATGCCGCTTCTTTGGGCCGGTGGGTTGGTCACATGGGAAACCGCGTTGGGCGTTGGTCTGGCCTTTCCCCTGCTGGGTCTGGGCGTGTGGCTGGGTGGGCGTCGGTTTCTGGCCGCTTCCCCCTCCACATTCCGGAGATTTGCGGTGATGTTGCTGTTGACGCTGTCCGTGCTTGGACTGCTGCGCGCCATGATAGGGATCTGACATGACATCACCGTTTCTTTCCACCCGCGAGGCACAGGCCCCGCAAGACCTGATCGACCGGGCCAAGCGGTTCGGCGCACCACGGGTGGCCATCGCCCGCGCCGGGGCGCCCTTGCCGATGGAGGCCGCGGAGGACGCGACAAAGGCCGGGATCATGGTGCCTGTGTTCGTGGGTGAGGCAGATATGATCCGCGCCGAGGCGGACAAGCTGGGCTGGGATATTGCCGGTTACGCCCTGCACGACACCACGGGTGAGGAGGAAGCGGGCCGCGTGGCCGCCGCCCTGTGTGGTGCTGCGGGCGAGGCTGATGTGCTGATGAAGGGGCAGCTGCACACGGATGTGTTCATGAAGGCCGCCGTGTCCCGTGATGCAGGGCTGCGCACTGGCCAGCGGTTTGTGCATATCTTTCATATCACCCATCCGGATGGCGGTCGCCCGATCCTGATTTCGGATGCGGCCGTGAACGTGGCCCCTGATCTGGCAACGCGCCAGTCGTCGATTATCGAGGTCAAGGATCTGCTGAACCGGTTGGGCAATGACCGCCCGAAGATCGCGATCCTGTCAGCGACAGAGAGCGCCATTCCGTCGGTGCCGTCTTCGATGGATGGGCAGGCATTGGCCGCGTGGGCGCGGGAGAGTGTGGAGGGTGTGGATGTGTCAGGGCCGCTTGCGTTCGATCTGATCATGTCGCCCAAGGCCGTGGCGACCAAGAAGCTGACCGCTGATCCTGTGGCGGGGCAAGCCGATGCGATCATCGTGCCGGATATCGTGTCGGGCAATGCACTCTTCAAAGCCTTCGTCTATCTGACTGGGGGCTGTGCGGCTGGGGTCGTCACGGGTGCGAAGGTCCCGATCTTGCTGACCTCGCGGGCGGACCCGCCTGCGGCGCGGATTGCATCTGCGGCACTGGCCTGCATCAAATGCGGGTTGGCGAAATGATCCTAGTTCTGAACGCGGGCTCATCCTCATTGAAAATCAAGGTATTCGACGAGGAACTAAACAGCATCATCAAGGGACGGGTGACCAACCTTGGCACATCCGGGCAGCTGCGGCTGGGAGATGACTTGAAAGAGGTCGAAACCCGCGATCACGCCGAGGCGCTTGATCTGATGCTGAACGCACTGGCCGCCGCGGGATATCCGCTGACCGCGTTCAAAACAGCCGCGCATCGTGTGGTCCATGGCGGCACGATCCTGACCCAGCCGGCCCGTCTGACCCCCACCGCGATTGCCGCGATTGAAAGCGTCATTCCGCTGGCCCCGCTGCATAACCCCAATAACCTCGCTGGTATCTACGCGCTGCAGAAAACAGCACCCGACATGCCGCAATATTGCAGCTTCGGCACCGCGTTTCATGCCACGAACCCGCCGGTTGCGGTGCGCTACGCCATCCCGCAGACCCATCATGATGCAGGCATACGTCGGTACGGGTTTCACGGGTTGAGCTACGACAACATGGTCTCCGATTTTGGTGATGCATTGCCCGAGCGTCTGCTCGCATTCCATCTGGGCAACGGCACCAGCCTCTGCGCCATTCATCATGGCAAATCCATCGCGACCTCGATGGGGTATTCGCCGCTATCGGGTCTGACGATGGGAACGCGTGCCGGTGATATTGACGGGGCAGCGGTGCTACGCATGTCAAAATCGCTGGGCGAGGATGAGACCGACCGCATGCTCAACAACAACTCCGGTCTGCGCGCGCTGGCCGGTGACTGGAACATGAAACATCTGTTGGAGCGCGAGGACGATGCCGCCAAATTCGCGGTCGAGCATTTCTGCTATTGGGCCGCCCGCCATGCCGGATCGGTCATTGTCGCGATGGGCGGCTTGGATGCTGTCGCATTTACCGGGGGGATTGGTGAGAATGCCGCCCCTGTCCGCGATAGGATCATGCAGCATCTGTCGCTGTTTGGCGACGTGCCGGTGCATGTCATTGAAGCCGACGAAGAGAAACAGATCGCCCGCGATGCGCTGGCCCTGATGGCCGAAGGGCGCTGACGGATGGATGCCCTGCTGACCCTCACCGATCTGACCGGACAGGAGTTTGCGATCCTGACCGTGATCGTGGTGGTCGCGGGCATCGTGCGCGGGTTTTCGGGTTTTGCCCTCTCTGCCGTGGTCATGGCCACCGCCGTGCTGATCCTGCCGCCGGTGCAACTGATCCCGATCTGTTGGTGGTTGGAACTCATGGCCTCTATCTTGATGGTACGCGGCGGCTGGCGCGAGGCGGATCGCGGTGTGGTTCTGGGGCTGGTCATCGGATCGACCATTGGAGTGCCATTCGGTGTGTGGCTGACCACGTCGATCCCGGTGGAGACCAGCAAGCTGATCGTGCTGACCCTGATCATCGTGCTGGCCGCCACGCAGCTTGCAAAGATCAGATTACCATTTCTAGCGACGAGACCCGGCCTTTATGGGTCCGGTTTTGCCGCCGGGATCGTCACCGGTCTTGCCCATGTGGGTGGCATGGTCATTGCCCTTTATGTGCTGTCTCAGGACGCGCCCGCGGCCAAAATGCGGGCCGCTTTGGTGCTGTTTTTGTTCCTTGGCGCGCTGACCTCCATGATTACCTTCCTGTGGTTCGGGGTGATGGATCAGACCGGTGCAATACGCGGCATCGCCCTTGCCCTGCCCACTGCTGCGGGGGTTCTCATCGGTCAATGGCTGTTCACCTCCCGCTTCGCCGCCTATTATCGCCCCTTCTGCCTGTCGCTTTTGTGCGCGCTGGCAGGTGCGGCCCTTGTCCGCACACAATTCGCTTGAAAGGTTTGCCCCATGTCCCTTGATCAGCCGCAACTGGATACATCACCCAAGGTCTCGGACGAGGTGCGCAAGACGACCTGCTACATGTGCGCCTGCCGCTGCGGGATCAATGTGCATATGAAAGGCGGCAAGGTCGCCTATATCGAGGGCAACAAGGATCATCCGGTGAACCGGGGTGTGCTGTGTGCCAAGGGCAGCGCGGGCATCATGCAGCACAACGCGCCGTCGCGGCTGCGGGCGCCGCTGAAGCGGGTCGGCCCGCGCGGGTCGGGCGAGTTCGAGGAGATTTCCTGGGAAGAGGCGCTGACGACTGCGACGGACTGGCTGGCGCCCATTCGGGCTGAAGCCCCCGAAAAGCTGGCGTTTTTCACGGGACGCGATCAGTCGCAATCTTTCACGTCATTCTGGGCACAGGGGTTTGGCACCCCGAACTATGCCGCCCACGGGGGGTTCTGTTCGGTGAACATGGCCGCCGCTGGTATCTACACGATGGGCGGTGCGTTCTGGGAATTTGGTCAGCCGGATTGGGATCATACCAAGCTCTTCATGTTGTTCGGCGTGGCCGAGGACCATGACAGCAATCCGATCAAGATGGGCATCGGCAAGATCAAGGCGCGCGGTGCCCGCATGATCGGGGTGAACCCGATCCGCACCGGTTACAATGCTGTGGCCGATGATTGGGTGGGCATCACACCAGGCACGGATGGTCAGTTCATCCTGGCGCTGATCCATTGTCTGATGAAGGCGGGCCGCGTTGATCTGGATTATCTGGCGCGATTCACCAATGCGTCTGTACTGGTGAATGAAGACCCCAAATCGGATCAGTTCGGCCTGTTTTTGCGCGATGCCGATGGTCAGCCGCAGGTCATCGACCGGCGCACCGGGGCGCTGGCCCCGTGGAACGGACAAGGGGTGGAGCCTGATCTGGCCGCAACCCACCGCGCCAAAGGTGTGACCCACCGTCCGGTGTTTCACTTGATGGCTGATCGCTATCTGTCGGATGACTATGCACCAGAGGCTGTTGCGGAAAGCTGCGGTATCCCGGCGAAACGCATTCGCGCGATTGCGGCTGATCTGGCCCGCGTCGCCTTTGACGAGGCTATTGAGCTTGACCGGCAATGGACGGATTTCCGGGGCAAGACACACGGAAAAATGGTGGGGCGTCCAGTGTCGTTCCACGCGATGCGCGGGATTTCGGCGCATTCCAACGGGTTTCAGACCTGCCGTGCGCTGCATGTGTTGCAGATCATCCTCGGGTCGGTCGAGGTGCCGGGCGGCATGCGGTTCAAACCGCCCTACCCCAAGCCTGCGACCGCCCATCCGAAGCCGCATGGCAAGGTCACACCGGGTGCGGCGCTGGATGGTCCGCATCTGGGCTATACCCATGGGCCCGAAGACCTGCTGATCGATGCGGACGGCAAGCCTGTGCGCATCGACAAGGCGTATAGTTGGGAAAACCCCATGTCCGCCCATGGGCTGATGCATATGGTGATCTCCAACGCCCATGCGGGCGATCCCTACAAGATCGACACGCTGTTCATGTATATGGCGAATATGTCGTGGAATTCGTCGATGAATGTCGGCGGTGTGATGAAGATGCTGACGGACAAGGGCGAGGATGGCGAATATGTCATCCCGCGCATCATCTATTCAGACGCCTATTCGTCGGAAATGGTGGCCTATGCCGACCTGATCCTGCCCGACACGACCTATCTGGAGCGGCATGATTGCATTTCGCTGCTGGACCGCCCGATTTGCGAGGCTGATGGCGTGGCCGATGCGATCCGCTGGCCGGTGGTGGAGCCTGACCGCGATGTGCGCGGCTTCCAGTCGGTCCTTTGCGATCTGGGGGGGCGGCTGGGTCTGCCGGGGTTTGTCAACGACGATGGCAGCCAGAAATACGCTGACTATGCCGATTACATCACCAACCATATCCGCCGCCCCGGCATTGGCCCGCTGGCAGGTTTCCGGAACGCCGATGGTTCGGGCAAGGGGCGGGGTGATGTGAACCGCGACCAGTTGCAGGCCTATATCGCCAATGGTGGGTTCTGGATCGAGCATGTTCCCGAAAATGCCGCCTATTACAAACCGTTCAGCAAGGATTATCAGGACTGGGCGGTGAAGATGGGTTTCTACGATGTGGAACAGCCCTATATCTTTCAGCTTTACGTCGAACCCCTGCGCAAGTTTCAGGCCGCCGCCGAAGGGATCGGCACCCGCCAGCCACCCGAGCATCTGCGCGGCCGTGTCAAGGTGACGATGGACCCGCTGCCGATCTGGTATCCGCCGTTCGAGGATGGGTATGTGGACCCGGTGGAATACCCGATCCACGCCCTGACCCAGCGGCCCATGGCGATGTATCATTCCTGGGGCACACAGAACGCCTGGCTGCGCCAGATCCACGGGCATAACCCGCTTTATGTCCCGACCAAGGTATGGGAGGCGAACGGGTTTACCGATGGCGACTGGGCCAAGGTGACATCCGCCCATGGGTCCATCGTGGTGCCGGTGGCGCATCAGGCGTCGCTCAATGAAAACACAGTCTGGACCTGGAACGCCATCGGCAAGCGCAAGGGCGCTTGGGCGCTGGATGAGGATGCGAGCGAGGCGACCAAGGGGTTCCTGCTGAACCACCTGATCCATGAATTGCTGCCACCCAAGGGGGACGGGTTGCGATGGGCCAACTCCGACCCGATTACAGGTCAGGCGGCGTGGTTCGATCTGCGCGTGAAGATCGAGAAATCTGCCGTGCCGAACGAAGCGCAACCGGCGCTGCCACCGATCAAGTCGCCAGTTGGCAAGGGGCCAAGCGAGTTAGATTGGAAGGTGGGGGAATGATCCGCGCACTCACCTTGTTTACGTTAGCCGCTGCACCCGCGCAGGCAGGAGGCGAGGAGAGTTATCGCATAGCCCTGCAAGCGGCGGATCGTGAAGCGCAAGCCGAATATGATCAGCTTGCGCCTGTCGACGTTGGTTTGGGTTACGATGATAAAACCAGCAGCGTCATGGTAGATTTCTATAGCGCCGGCTCTGAGATCCCCAATGTCGTTGCGGAAATTGTCGCAATTTATGATGATACCAACAACATCTGCACGTGGGGATATGAGAGCGATACAATGCCATCGCTGCCGCGCACTGCTGCCTTAGCAGTCAGGTCCCATGCTGAGGCACTCCAGTGGCCCGCACCGGCCACGAGTCAATGGGCGAGCACATTTGAAGAATGCACCACCCGGACCAATCTTGCGGCCTCATTGGGTGGCCTGATCTATGTCCAACCCCTCGCGGTTGGGCCGCGTATTGTCTATTTCGGCATCGCACCCAAGGCACCTGCATCATGAAAAGATCACACATATTATTGCTGATCGCCGCCTTCCTCACATTGACCGTCGGCAGCTTCATCTGGTTCATCGCCACATGGGACGCCGCTGCCGAAGAACCGCTGGGCCAGAATTCCCCCATAACCATTGAAAGGGCCATCGTATGACCCAACTCCCCCCGCCCTCCGCCAAGAAGCTGGGCCTTGTGATTGATCTGGACACTTGCGTCGGTTGTCATGCCTGTGTGGTGTCCTGCAAGGGCTGGAACACCGAGAATTACGGTGCGCCACTGTCGGATCAGAATGCCTATTCCGGGGCCGCGTCGGGTACGTTCCTGAACCGCGTGCATTCCTACGAGGTGCAGCCCGATCAGGGGGCGGCCCAACTGATCCATTTTCCCAAATCCTGCCTGCATTGCGAGGATGCACCTTGCGTGACCGTCTGCCCGACAGGGGCCAGCTACAAGCGGGTCGAGGATGGCATCGTGCTGGTCAATGAAAGTGACTGTATCGGATGTGGTCTGTGCGCATGGGCCTGCCCTTATGGCGCGCGCGAACTCGATGCCAAAGAGGGGGTGATGAAGAAATGTACCCTGTGCGTCGACCGGATATACAACGAAAACCTGCCCGAGGAAGACCGCCAGCCTGCCTGCGTGCGCACCTGCCCGGCCGGGGCCCGACATTTCGGCGATCTGGGCGATCCGGACAGTGAGGTGTCGCAGTTGGTCACGGAACGTGGCGGGTTCGACCTGATGCCGGAACAAGGTACAAAGCCAGTCAACAAATACTTGCCGCCACGCCCGAAGGATGTGGAGCAGGAAATCGACATTCTGGCACCTTACCTTGAACCCGTCGCAGAAGACGGCACGGGTTTTGCCCATTGGCTGGATAAAGCGCTGTCTGCTCTGCCCGGAGGCGCAAAATAATGCATCCCGCACCAAGTGTTATCATCTTCACCACATTCTCTGGCATCGGGTTCGGCATGTTGTTCTGGCTGGGTCTGGGCGCGCTGGTGCCCACTGGCTTGTCCGCGTTCATCTGGTTCGCGATTGCATATGTGTTCGCCGTCGGTGGGCTTCTGGCCTCCACTTTTCACCTCGGTCACCCGGAACGGGCAATCAAAGCCTTCAGCCAATGGAAAACAAGTTGGCTGAGCCGCGAAGGGATTTGCGCCGTCTTCACCCTGATCATCATGGCGATCTATGGGGCGGCGCTGGTCTTTGCTGACACACAAATCGCGATGCTCGGCTGGTTGGGCGCGCTTGGGTCGCTGGGGACAGTGTTCACCACCTCGATGATCTACGCGCAGCTCAAGACGGTCCCAAGGTGGAAGCATTGGACCACGCCCGCACTATTCTTGGCCCTGTCGCTGGGCGGTGGTGCCCTGATGGCCGGACAAGTGCGTGAAACGATGGTGCTGCTTGTGATCGCGGGTGCCCTACAATTTTACGCATGGATCACAGGCGATACACGACTGGCCACATCCGGCACGAACATGGAAACGGCCACCGGGCTGGGCCATATCGGCAAGGTGCGCGCGTTCGAGCCGCCGCATACCGGCACCAATTATCTGATGCGGGAATTCATTCATGTGGTCGGTCGCAAACACGCGCAGCAGCTGCGCATGATCGCATTGGGGCTGGGCTTTGTGCTGCCGGTGATCTTGCTGCTCTTGCCGTTCAACCACATGTTTGCGGCCCTTGCTGTGCTCAGCCATATCGCGGGCGTGCTCGCGCTACGCTGGTTGTTCTTTGCACAGGCCGAACATGTCGTAGGGCTCTATTACGGCAAGCGATAGACCGGGGCACCAAAAACCTTCAAAGGTTTTTACCCAGAATTTTCCAAAATTCTGGCGCGCTAGCTGCGAATGCGCGCCTCTGTCTCGGCGTCGAAAAGGAAGATGCGGTTCGTCTCGATCTGGATGCCAACCTTGGCCCCTTCAACCGACCGCTCATCGCCACGCTCTTCCACGATCACCCGTTCGCCTGTGTCGCTTGTCAGATATGCAAAGGACACACCGCCAAGGCTTTCGGTCATCTCAACCGTGTGACTGTCGCCAGCGGGATCAATGACGATATGTTCAGGCCGGGCACCGACGCTGACAGCCTTGCCATCATAGGCAGTGCTGATGATCCCAGTATAGCTGGCACCCAGACCGGGCGCTGTGACCGTGCCACCGTTGGCCGTCCCATTCACGAAATTCATCGCGGGCGAACCGATGAACCCCGCGACAAACTTGTTATCAGGATCACGGTAAAGGTCCATTGGCGCGCCGACCTGTTCGATATTGCCCAACCGCAGCACAACGATCTTGTCCGCCAGCGTCATCGCCTCGACCTGATCATGGGTGACGTAGATCATCGTCGCGCCGATTTCCTTGTGCAGGCGCGCAATCTCAACCCGCATTTCCACCCGCAATTCAGCATCAAGGTTGGACAGGGGTTCGTCGAACAAGAACACCTCCGGGCCGCGCACAATCGCACGCCCGATGGATACACGCTGGCGCTGCCCGCCGGACAGGGCGGCGGGTTTGCGGGACAGATACTCTTCCAATTTCAGGATGCGCGTGGCTTCGGCCACTTTCTTGTCAATCTCGGCCTTGGGGTGGCCATTCATCTTCAGCCCAAAGCCCATGTTATCCTTGACGGTCATATGCGGGTAAAGCGCATAGGTCTGAAAAACCATGGCCACGCCGCGTTCGGACGGGTCCATGCGGGTGACATCGCGCGTGCCGATGTTGATCTGACCTTCCGTGGTCTCCTCTAGCCCGGCCACCATGCGCAGCAAGGTGGATTTCCCGCAGCCCGAGGGGCCAACAAAGACGCAGAATTCACCATCATTGATTTCCAGATCGATCCCGTGGATGACCTGCACATCCCCGTAGCGCTTGATCACTTTGTTCAGCGTAACACCTGACATGGTCTATATCCCCGTTGCTTCTTTTGTTTCGTAGTCCGGGAAGCTCCAATTCTGGGCGTCCCGAGCGATCTTTTCTGCGGTGTCCCGCAGGATAGGCACATAACCTTCCAACCCGGCAAGGTTTGTGCGGTTTGTTGTGCTGGTGACCGAAAGCGCACCCAGAACCCGGCCACCTTCCGACAGGATCGGCATGGCGATGCAGATGATCCCCGGTTCGTGTTCTTCGCGGTCAAAGCCGTAGCCGTTGCTACGGATATCAGCGAGTTCCTCGCGCAAGGCATCCGCATCGGTCAGCGTATGCCCGGTGAATTTGTGAAAGCTTTGCTGCGCGATGACCCGGTCCACATCCTCTGCGTCCGAGAAGGCCAGCATCACCTTGCCCACGCCCGTACAATAGGCGGGACCAACCTTGCCCGCCTGGCTATACATTTGCACCGGTTTGCCCGCGTTGCGTTTGTCGATGTAAAGAACTTGCGCATTGTCGAGCTGCGCTAGATGCACCGTTTCTCCGACCGCGGCACTGAGCGCATCAATATGCGGGCGCGCGATAGGGGCCAGTGTCGATTGCTCCCACGCGGCATGGGCCAACCGGACCAACCTGATACCGGGTGCATAGGTCTGCCGCTCTGGGTCATAAGCCAGCATCTGTTGGTTGGTCAGCGTCTGCACAAAACGGTAAAGCGTGGGCTTGGGATAGTCGGACTGGGCCAGCAGCTCGCTGAAGCGCACGGGCCGCCCGAATGCGGCCACCTGATCCAGCACATGCAGTGCTTTGCCGACTGTGCCGTCACCGGTCACATGTCCCATAATTCCTCCCCGGTCCTTTGCGGCCTTTGACACCGAACTCCCCTCCGGTGCAGCCTTGGACTGTTGACAAGGCTAGCCGAGTCGCGGTTTAGTATCAATATCCAAAACCAAGTTTCAAATAATGAGACAAGGTTTTATGACGGAAGCATACTGGGAGGACACCATGCATTCCATTTTGAAAACGTCGCTCGCGGCGTTGGTGGCTTTTGGCGCAACTGCGTCAACCGCTATGGCAGACGCGCATTCGCTGTCTGGCGAATTACGGATTACCTCTGACATGTCGAACCCTGCGCCGCGCGCAGTGATGGAAGGCCTTGTCGAGGATTTCGGTGCGCTGCACCCTGAACTCGAAATCGATCTGACCATTGTTGACCGCGAGGCGTGGAAGACGCAGATCCGTAACGCATTGGGTGCAAACCCACCCGACGTCGTGAACTGGTATGCTGCCAACCGGATGCGCCCATACGTAGATGCAGGCCTGTTCGCTGATATCTCGGACCTCTGGGCCGAACCTGAATTCGAAGCACTGGCATCCACCAAGGGCGCAATGACGCTGGATGATAAGCAGTGGGGCGTGCCGTACACCTACTACCAGTGGGGCGTTTATTATCGCAAAGACATCTTCGACCAGTACGGCTTGTCTGAGCCGACCACCTGGGAAGAAGAAATGGCCAACTGCCAGACGCTGCTGGATAACGGCGTCAAATGCTACACCATCGGGACCAAGTTCCTGTGGACCGCTGGCGGCTGGTTCGACTACATCAACTCGCGCACCAACGGCTATGACTTCCACATCGCCTTGGCCCGGGGTGAGATTGAATGGACAGACGACCGCGTCCGCCAGACATTCGCCAACTGGCGTCAGCTGATCGACATGGGGGCCTTCATTGAAGACCACCAGAACTATAGCTGGCAAGAGGCCCTGCCCTTCATGCTGAATGGTGAAGCCGCGTCTTACCTGATGGGTAACTTTGCCGTGGCTGCCATGCGTGATGGTGGCCTGACGGACGACCAGCTGGACTTCTATCAGTTCCCTGTCATCAACGCGAGCGTCGACTATGCCGAGGATGCGCCAACGGACACGTTCCACATCGCATCGGGCGCGCAAAACATGGACGCCGCGAAAGAGTTCTTGCGCTTCGTCACATCTGCCGAGGTCCAGACAGAGATCAACGGTGGTGGCGCCTTGGGTCAGCTGCCTGTGAACGCCAACGCGTCCATCGACGATGACAAGTTCTTGGAGCAGGGCTTCGAGATGCTGTCGAGCAATGCAAATGGCGGCATCATGCAGTTCTTCGACCGCGACTTCTCTGCGGAAATGGCGTCCGTCGGCATGGAAGGCCTGCAGGAATTCATGGTGTTCCCAGATAGTCTGGACGACATCCTGGCTCGTCTGGAAGAGACACGTCAACGCATCTACGAATGAACAGGTGAGGTGGGTTTAAACCCACCTTACGCCGTTGCATCCGTCTTGCCAGAAAGGCGGGTGCAACCACCAACCCATCCGCAAGGCCCTGTGGCTTTTCGCATGTGTTGATCCGAAGGGAAGCAAAGACATGTCATCAGCAGATACCAATCGCAGCTGGTACAAGCGCAATGAGATCGCCATCACGCCATGGCTTTTTTTGCTGCCGGCAATGCTGTTTTTTGCCGTCTATGTCATCATCCCAATCGGCCAGTCATTCTGGATTTCGCTGCATGAATGGGACGGTCTGGGTGACAAAACCTGGGTCGGCACTGCGAATTATGAACGGCTGTTGGGCATTGGCGATCAGAATATCGATCGCAAGTTCGAAGTGTCATTTTGGAACAACCTGCGCTGGCTGGTCCTGTATCTGCTGGCCATCCCGGCAGGCCTGTTCATCGCGCTTTTCCTGAACCAAACGGTGACAGGTATCCGGCTTTACAAATCGCTTTTCTTCTTCCCGTTCGTGATTTCACAGGTCGTCGTGGGCCTTGTGTTTTCGTGGTTCTACCTGCCCAATGATGGCCTCTTTGACGTGATCATCGGCTGGTTCGGCCTCGACATTCGGGGCGGCGTTCTGGGCAACCCAAACACGGCCACCTACGGCATTATCGCAGCAGGCCTCTGGCCACAGACGGCCTACTGCATGATCCTCTATCTGACCGGCCTGAACGCCGTGGACCCCGAACAGGTGGAGGCCGCGCGGTTGGACGGGGCCAAGGGCCGCAAGATGCTGTGGTACGTGATCCTGCCCCAGTTGAAACCGGCCACCTTCATCGCCTTTGTTGTGACCATCATTGGCGCGCTGCGATCCTTCGATTTGATCAGCGTGATGACCAATGGCGGCCCGTTCGGGTCCACCCGCGTCCTGTCCTTCTACATGTTCGAAGAGTCACTCTCCGAATTCGGGTTCCGCATGGGATATGGCGCGGCCATCGCCGTCGTCCTGTTCTTCATCATGCTGGGCTTTATCGTCTACTTCCTGTGGTCCATGTACCAAGATGACAAGGGAGCCCGCTGATGTTTCCGACACCAATCCAAAAACGCCCGCGTTCCGCGCAGATCACCTATCAGGCGTTCCTGCCCGTCGCCTTGATCGTCTGGCTACTGCCGCTTTTGGCGGTCGCGCTCTTCTCGATCAAACCCGACGCTGATTTCACAAACGGCAACTACTGGGGCGTCCCCAGCAGTTTCGAGGCCTTCACCAACTACGGTAAGGTATTCTTTGAATCGAACATGCCGCGCTATCTGCTCAACTCGCTCTTTATCACCATACCGACAGTGATTGGTGCGGTGGCATTGTCTTGCATGGCCGGGTTCGCACTGGGGGTCTATAAGTTCAAGGGCAACCTTCTGATCTTTTTCATCTTCATCGCCGGGAATTTCGTGCCCTTCCAAATCCTGATGGTGCCTGTGCGCGATCTGACCGTCAGCATGAACCTTTATGACACCAAACTGGGGCTGGTTCTGTTCCATGTCGCGTTCCAGACCGGGTTCTGCACACTGTTCATGCGTAACTTTATCCGCGCCCTGCCCTTCCCGCTGATCGAGGCTGCGCGTGTCGAAGGTGTCGCCGAATGGCGCATCTTCCTTTATGTCGTGCTGCCATTGATGAAACCCGCACTGGCGGCCTTGGCCGTCTTGATCTTCACCTTCATCTGGAACGATTATTTCTGGGCGGTTGTCCTGACCCAGGGGCCTGATGCCCAGCCGGTCACCGCCGGAATTACCGAGTTCAATTCACAGTTCCGCGCCGCCTATCATTTGATGAGCGCGGGATCGATTGTCGCCGCCCTTCCCCCTGTCGCGATGTTCTTTTTGATGCAGAAGCACTTTATCGCGGGTCTGACCCTTGGGGCCGTAAAGTAAGATCACCATGAACCGGACCTATCGTATTGACGATGGCCGCCAGACGCTTGTCTTGGCGGCCACCAACGACCGCCTGCCCGAGGTGGTATATTGGGGCGCTGTCCTGCCGGATGGCGAAGACCTGAACACGCTGCATGCCGCCCACGCGATTGACGTGACGGGCGGCATGCTGGACGAAAACCCGGATCTGTCGATCTGTCCCGAGGCGACGCGCAGTTTCCCCGGCCAGCCGGGGCTGATCGTGCGCGATACGGACGGCACGCCGCTGCTACCCAAGTTCTGTTTCGAAAGTGTCGAACAGAACGGTACGCTGGAGCTGACCTATGCCGACAAGGCCAATGGTTTGACCCTGACCGTCAGTTTCGCGTCCGACCCCGAGACCCATATCATCACCTGCCAGACCACGCTGGACGCGACCCGCCCAGTGCATCTGCATTGGCTGGCCGCGCCCGTCCTGCCCGGCCCGCAGCAATCGGATGAAATGATTGATGTGTCAGGCCGCTGGTGTGGTGAGTTTCAGCTGTCCCGCACCGCGTGGTCGCCTGGCATGCGCTATCGCGAGAACCGGACGGGCCGCACCGGGCATGAACATTTCCCCGGTCTGATTGTCCCGTGTCGGGGGGCCACCAATACCGAAGGGGAGGCTTACGCCTTTCATTATGGCTGGTCCGGCGGTCATAAGATGATCGCCGAGGAATTGCAGGATGGTCGTCGCCAGATCCAGTGGGGCCATGCCGCACGGATGGAGACCGAGCCTGCGACGCAATTCAAAACCGCGCCCCTTTACATCGCCTATTCCGACCGTGGGCTGAATGGCTGCGCCGTTGCGTTCCAGCGCCATTTGCGCGACCGGATCGTGACATGGCCCAAGCCCAGCGCGCCGCGCCCGGTGCATTACAACTGTTGGGAGGCCGTCTATTTCGATCACAAGCTGCCTGTTTTGCAGGACATCGCGGATCGGGCGGCGGAACTGGGCGCGGAGCGATTTGTGCTAGATGACGGCTGGTTCGGCAATCGCGATGACGACACACGCAGCCTGTCGGACTGGACAGTGGACCCGCGTAAATACCCTGACGGGCTGCATCCGCTGATCGACCATGTGCATTCATTGGGCATGACGTTCGGCCTGTGGTTCGAGCCCGAGATGATCAACGAGGACAGCGATATCCACCGTGCCAATCCGCATTGGGTGTTCGGGGCAGAAGACCAGACACTGGGCCGCCAGCAAAAGGCGCTGAACATGGCCCTGCCCGAGGTGCGCGATTTTCTGTATGACCGCATGTCGGCGATCCTGCGCGATCACCATATCGACTATATCAAATGGGATCATAACCGGGTGCTGCCGATGCCGGATGCAGCGCAGACGCGCGGGTCATACGCCCTGATCGACCGGCTGCGCGCCGATTTCCCGGATGTGGAGATTGAAAGCTGTGCCTCTGGCGGGGGCCGGATCGATTTCGGGATCATGCAGCGCACACAGCGGGTCTGGCTGTCGGACAGCAATGACGCGCTGGAACGGTTGCGGATTCAGCATGATGCGGCGCTGTTCCTGCCGATGGCGGTCACCGGGTCCCATGTCGGGCCGCGTGTGTGCCATACCTCGGGCCGCACGCTGGATATCAGCTTCCGCGCCTGGGTCGCCGCCCAGCGCCATATGGGGTTCGAGATGGACCCGCGCGAGTTGGACGCACGCGAAACCGCCGTGCTGAAAGAGGTCACAAGCTGGTGGAAACACCACCGCCACTGGATGCAGACCGCCGATATTCTGCGTCTCGACAGCGCCGACCCCGCGGTGATGGCCGAACAGCAACTGGCCCGCGACAAGGACAGGTTTGTCGTCTTTGCGGGCAAAGCCGCGACAAGCGCCCAGATCGCGCCGCGTCCTTTGCGCCTGACCGGGTTGGAGCCTGATGCCACCTACCGCGTCCGCCTGATCAACCGTGAAAGCGCCCCGCGCTTGTCGCGCGGTAACCCGATCCTGAAATCCAGCGCGATGGAGGTCACCGGCACCTATCTGATGCGCCACGGCGTAACCTTGCCATGGTCGTTCCCCGAACGCATGTGGGTGTTGGAGGGGGAGCGGCTATGAGCGCGACATTCCACGATTTGAAAGGTGCGTCTGTGTTCATCACCGGCGGCGGGAATGGCATTGGGGCTGCCCTGACCGAAGGGTTTTTGGCACAGGGGGCCAAGGTCGCCTTTGTCGGGCGGTCCGATGCCAGCGCATTTGTGGCGGCCATGGACAAGGCTTATGGCAACCGCCCGCTATTCATTCAGTGCGACATCACGGATACCGCTGCTTTGCAGGCAGCGATGGAACAGGCGGTGGAGGCGAACGGCCCCTTCGCGGCGCTGATCAACAACGCCGCCAACGACATGCGTTACGACGCGATGGAGATCACGCCGGAGGTCTGGGACGACAGCCAGGCGGTGAACTTCAAGGCCTATTTCTTTGCCTGCCAGAAAGCGGCGGAGTTGATGGCCGATAAAGGATCGATCATCAACTTTTCCTCCATCACTTACATGATGGGGGCTGCCGGCATGGTCCCTTATGTCAGCGCGAATGCTGGTATCACCGGCATGACCCGCGCGCTGGCCCGCGAATGGGGGCCGAAGGGGATCAGGGTCAACGCCGTTGCCCCCGGCTGGGTGTTCACCGAAAAACAGGAAACGATGTGGGCCACGCCCGAGGCGAAGGCGGCGTTTCTGGAAAAACAATGCCTTAAGGAATTCATCCAGCCTGCGGATATGGTCGGCGGAACCCTCTTTCTTGCCTCCGACGCATCGGCCATGATGACGGGGCAGGTCATGGTGATTGACGCAGGGGTGGTGCACGCAGGATGAGCGATATCAAGCCAGACTGGATCGCGGTGGATTGGGGCACGTCGAATATGCGGGCCTGGGCGATGTCGGCCTCTGGCACCGTGCTGGCCGAGGCCCGGTCTGACAAAGGCATGGGTGAGTTGACCCGAGACGGGTTTGAACCGGAACTGCTGCGCACAGTTGGTGACTGGATCAACGGCCCAGTGACTGTGATTGCCTGCGGCATGGTCGGATCGCGGCAAGGCTGGGTCGAGGCGCCTTATAGTGCGGTTCCCTGCCCTGCTTTGCCCGAAGGGTTTGCGCGTGCCCCGGCGCAACATCCCGACCTGCAGGTGTATGTCATTCCCGGGATCAAGCAAGCCAGCCCGGCGGACGTGATGCGGGGCGAGGAAACCCAGATCGCGGGCTTTCTGGCGCGCAACAAGAACTGGGACGGTGTGATCTGCCTGCCCGGCACCCATACGAAATGGGTGCATGTCAGCGCCGATGAGGTCGTGAGTTTCCAGACCTTCATGACAGGAGAGTTGTTTGCGACGATCAGCGAACATACGGTTCTGCGCCATTCTATCGCCGCTGAAGGCTGGGATGATGACGCATTCGCCACCGCCGTGACCGATGCGATGGCCCGGCCCGAACGGCTGGCCGCGCGCCTGTTCTCGTTGCGGGCCGAGGGGCTGTTGAATGACCTGTCCGGTGCTGCCGCCCGCGCCCGCCTGTCTGGCCTGCTGATCGGGGCGGAACTGGCCGCCGCGAAACCCTATTGGCTGGGTCAGCAGATCGCCGTGATCGGGGCTGGCGGCCTGTCGAAACTCTATGTCGATGCCCTTGCCGCGCAACATGCGCCCGCCACGCAAGTGCAGGGCGACGCTATCACCATTGCGGGTCTTACCGCCGCTTATCGCCGTCTGAAAGGATAGCCCATGTCACGCCCTCTGATCGCCATATTGCGTGGTATTACTCCGCCTGAGGCTGTGCCTATGGCCGCAGCCCTGATCGACGCCGGGATCACCAAGATCGAGGTGCCACTGAATTCGCCCGATCCGTTCGACAGTATCAAGGCGATGGTCGATGCCCATGGGAATGACGCCCTGATCGGCGCGGGCACGGTTCTGTCCACCGATGATGTGGGCCGCGTCGCGCAGGTCGGTGGCAAGCTGATCGTGTCGCCCAACTGCGACCAGCGGGTCATTGTGGCGACCAAGAATGCGGGTATGGAAAGCTGGCCGGGGGTGATGACCCCGACCGAGTGTTTTGAGGCGCTGAAATGGGGCGCGGATGGGCTGAAGATTTTTCCGGCGAGCCTGCTGGGGCCTGACGGGATCAAGGCGATCCGCGCTGTCCTGCCGCCGGGTACTCAGGTTTATGCGGTGGGCGGCGCCGGGGCCGACAATTTCGCCGAATGGATGGCAGCGAGCGCGGATGGTTTTGGCATCGGCTCCGCCCTTTACAAACCGGGCCTGACGGTGGCCGAAGTCACCGCTCGCGCGAAAGACATGGTGGCCGCCTATGATGAGGCTGCAGGATGATCTTTGACGATACCCAATGCCAGCTGGGCGAAGGCCCGCTCTGGCATCCTGAACGTGAACAGCTGTTCTGGTTCGATATCCTCGGTCAGCGCCTGCACACCAAGGGCACGCACTGGCAGTTCGACACCTATGTCAGCGCGGCCGGCTGGGTTGACCGTGATACGCTGCTGGTCGCGTCGGCCGGCGCGCTGCATCGGTTCGACATTCCGTCTGGCGATCACGAAGAAATCTGCCCACTGGAGGCCGACAACCCCGTCACCCGCTCCAACGATGGCCGCGCCGACCCTCAGGGCGGATTCTGGATCGGGACGATAGGGATCAACGCGGAGGACGGTGCAGGCGCGATCTATCGCTATTACAAGGGCGCGCTGCGTCAGCTTTTTGCACCTATCACGATCAGCAATGCGATCTGCTTCGCCCCGGATGGCAAGACCGCCTATTTCACAGATACGCCGACGCAGAATATCATGCGCGTGGCGCTGGATGCTGACGGCTGGCCTGATGGCGACCCTGTACTGCATATCGACCTGACTGGCACCGACTTCCGGCCTGACGGCGCGGTCGTCGATGCGGCTGGCAATCTGTGGAACGCGCAATGGGGCACGGCGCGGGTGGCCGGATACAGACCTGATGGGAAATTCATCACGGCGCATGCGTTCCCTGCGCGCCAAACCTCTTGCCCCGCATTTGGGGGGCCGGATTTGCAGACACTCTATTGCACCTCTGCCGCGGTCGGTCTTAGTGGGGCCGACGAAGGCAAGACATTTGCCATCCCGACCGATATCACAGGCCAGCGCGAACATCAGGTCATCCTGTAAGCGCCCGTATCTATAGGCTCCGACATGAAACGCACGCTTGGCGTCTGTTATTACCCCGAACACTGGCCCGAGGATCAATGGGCCGAGGATGCCGCGCGCATGGTGGACACCGGCCTGTCATGGGTGCGGATCGGCGAATTCGCGTGGAGCCGGATGGAGCCGACCCCCGGCACATTCACATGGGATTGGCTGGACCGCGCGATTGATGTGCTGGGTTCTGCCGGTCTGAAGATCATCCTTGGCACCCCAACGGCGACCCCGCCGCGCTGGATGGTGGACAAGTACCCCGACATGCTCGCCGTTGATGCCGAAGGACGGCCACGCAAATTCGGCTCGCGTCGTCACTATGATTTCAGCCATCTAGGCTATCGCGAGGAATGCCGTCGCATCGCCCGGCTGATGGGTGAACGCTATGGCAAGAACTCTCATATCGCGGCCTGGCAAATCGACAATGAATATGATTGCCACGACACAACGCTGAGTTATTCCGATGCGGCCCGGCGGGGGTTTAAGGATTGGCTGGCGCAGAAATACCAATCCACCGATGCGCTGAACCGGGCCTGGGGCAACGTGTTCTGGTCGATGGAATATGATCATTTCGACCAGATCGACCTGCCCAACCTGACGGTGACCGAACCCAACCATCCGCATCAACTGGCCTTCCGCCGCTACAGTTCCGATCAGGTGGTGGCGTTCAACAAGGTGCAGGCGGATGAACTGCGCCGCCATACCGATGCACCCCTGATCCACAACTACATGGGCCGGATCACGACGTTCGATCATTGGAAGGTCGGGGCGGATCTGGATATCGCGTCGTGGGATAGTTATCCGATTGGCTTCCTTTCAGATCGGCTCGAAGGGTCCTCAAAAGAAAAGAAAAAATTCCTGCGGCAGGGGCATCCGGACATGCAGGCATTCCATCATGACCTCTACCGGGCGGTTGGCAAAGGCCGCCTGTGGGTGATGGAACAGCAGCCGGGGCCGGTGAACTGGGCACCCTACAATCCGGCCCCCCTGCCGGGCATGGCGCGGCTCTGGGCGTGGGAGGCGTTTGCCCACGGGGCCGAGACTGTCTGCTATTTCCGCTGGCGGCAGGCGCCCTTCGCGCAGGAGCAGATGCATGCGGGGCTGTTGCGCCCTGATAGCGAAGCAGCCCCGGCACTGGCCGAGGCGCGGCAGGTCGCCGACGAAATCGCGGCCCTGCCAGATGTCGGTACGGCACAGGCGCAAGCCGCACTGATCTTTGACTACGAAAGCGCCTGGGCCTGGGACGCGCAGCCGCAAGGCAAGGATTTTGAGATGTTCCGCCTTGCCTTTGCCGCCTACCGGGCACTCCGCCGCGCGGGGCTGAGTATCGATATCCTGCCACCAGACACCAACGATCTAGCCGATTACAAACTGGTCCTCGCCCCGGGGATCATGACGCTCTCTGACCCGCTGCGCGCGGCACTCGCCCGTTTCGAAGGGGTCGCGCTGATCGGGCCGCGCACCGACACCAAGACCGATGAACTGGCTATTCCCACACCTATGGGGCCAGACCTGCCCGACACCGACATCACCGTCGCCTTGACCGAAAGCATCCCGCCCGATGAAAAGATCAGGCTGCAGGGGGGCGGGCGTTTCCTGCACTGGTTCGAACATCTGGAAGGCAATGCCGACGTGCACCTCAGCACCAAGGCGGGCCACCCGGCGATCATGGGGAATGATCATATCCGCTATCTGGCGGGCTGGCCGGATGAGGCGACATTTGACAGCATCATCGGCGGGCTTTGCGATGCCACCGACCTACCAACCTACAGCCTGCCCGATGGGCTGCGGATCAGAGACACGGGCACGCACCGGTTCGTCTTCAACTACGCACCCAAAGCGCAGAAATGGAATGGGGTCAAAATACCCGCAGCGGGGGTCCATTGGGAACCGCTGGCATGACCCCGTTTGGCATCACGCAAAGCGGCAAAGACGTCCATAAGATCACGCTGACCGAGGGCGATCTGACGGTCAACCTGCTGACCTGGGGGGCGGTCATCCAAGACGTGCGGCTGCGCGGTATCGACAGATCGCTAACGCTCGGATCGGACAGAAGCGCGGATTACGAAGGGGATATGCGCCACCACGGGTCGTTGATCGGACCGATGGTCAACCGGATCAGCACAGCGCGCGTGCGGCTTGACGGAATGATGTATGAATTGGAACGGAACGAGAAAGGGTACATTCACCTGCATTCAGCATCAGACGGAACCCACCTGCAGGTTTGGAACGTGGCAAAGGTGACGGCAAACAGCGCGACACTCACGCTAGCCTTGGCCGACGGGGTTTGCGGCTTGCCCGGCAACCGGCAAATCACTGCAACCTTCACAGTGACAGCACCCGCCACGCTGACAATGACAGTGACCGGCACGACCGACACCAAGACGCTTATGAACTTCGCCAATCACAGCTATTGGAACCTGGATGGCACCCCCACATGGGATGGGCACAAGCTGCAAATCACAGCCAACAGATACCTGCCCGGCACCGCGGACGATTTTCCCACAGGCGAGATCGCCAATGTTGCCGGAACCGACATGGATTTCCGAAGCACCCGCACCATCGGGCGGAACAACCCGCGGCTCGACAACAATTTCTGCCTGTCAGATCAGCGGGTGCCCTTGCGCAATGTACTTTGGTTGACTGGACAATCCGGGGTGCACATGACCATGGCCACGACCGAAGCTGGCATCCAAATCTACGACGGACGGCAGGCACAACGACCGGGCCGCAGCACCTATGAAGGGCTCGCGATCGAGGCGCAAAGCTGGCCGGACGCACCGAACAATCCCAGCTTCCCGCAAATCACCGTCGCGCCCGATGAACAGTACAACCAGATAACGCAGTGGAGGTTCGGGGGCACATAAAAGGTTCGCCCCCCGCATGCGATACCCCCACATATCCACGCCGCTACCCGTATACAGCCGCCACCGCACGATCGACAAAGAACGGCACCGGCAAATCGCCCACCTTTTCAAGAAGTGCGGCGCGCAATTCATCAGCGGTTGAGGCTTCGGTCAGCGCGGCTTCCCACGCATCAAGATAGCTGCGGGTATGGCCAAAAACCGACGCGTCATTGGCTGACGCGGCCAACCTGTGACCGGGAATAACGGTGCCTGCGCCGATGGCCTCCAGACTGTCCAAACTCGTCCGCCATTGCGCAATCGCCTCAGATGTAATGTTTTCAGCAACATAGGCATGGGTATCGGCAAAGGCGACGTCTGACGTGATCAGCGTATCAATCGCCTCAATATGGACAGGCGTGATCACTTGGGTATCGCCATGCATCGGGTCAAGCACAGTGATCCTTTCGCCCTCCAGCATGATGCGGCCGCCTTCAAGCGCGTCGGGTATTATGACGCGGTTCGCCAATGCGGGGCCCATCGCGGCTTTGAGCTGCGCAAACATCGGGGGACCGTCCTGCTCCAGGATCGGGCGTAGGGCGGCATGGGCAACAGGTTGGGCATTGGGAAAGCGATCCAACAACACCGCCAATCCCAGAAAATGGTCCGGATGCATATGGGTGACCAAAATCGTTTGCAGATCCCGACCGGAACCGGCGATCACATCCGCAAGCGCCGACGCATTGCCGACATCAACCTGGGCATCAACCAAAACGGCATTGCGTTCGCCCAGAATAACCACGGAATCAACGAACGTTCCCGCCACGTCAGAGGTAAAAACATCGGCCATCCCAATCGGATCGGCGATGGCGGGGTTTGCGACAGCAACAGCAGACGCGCTGATTGATGCCTGAAGAAAAGTACGGCGGTCGAGAAGTTTCATTATCGTCACCCTCAGCATTTGGCGAAATCAGACGACGCATCGTCACGACTTCGGCAGTTTCAGCATCGCGCAAAGGTTATAGCCCGGACAGTCGGCGCGCATGCACGCTCAACCTGACCAAATCCACAGTGGGAGGCTTTCAAGAAACTGCGAAGATTTTACAAAATTCGCTGATCAGACCTGGCCCAGTGGCCGTGATAAAGCATCTTATGACTCAATGCGGGCGAAGCATGGATGGCGTGACGCCAAACTGACGCTTTATGACCAAATTCATATGGGCTTGGCTGGAAAAACCCGCTTTATGAGCGATCCGGGACAAGGGTTCATGCGTTCCGGCAATCAGATCATGCGCGGATTGGGCACGGCGGCGCAGTATATATTGATACGGCGTTTCACCCATGGCGGCCTTAAAGACACCCGCAAAATGTGAAGGGGACAGATTGGCAACACGCGACATCTCCGCAATACTCAAACGATTGTCAAAGATATGCGCCTCGACCCAATCGACGGCCCGCATGATGCGGCCCTTATCCAATCTGCGGCGGTAGTGGTCGTTGTTTTCATCAAAAGAACCCGCGTTCCCGGCCTCGAGCCGCGCGAGCGCCCTGGACCCGATGGCAAGAACAATCGCCTCGGCGGTCAACATATCTGTCGCGGACTTGCCGCATGCATCAGATATCAAAAATGCAATCGCGCCGCGGCCAAGTTTGGCAGCCACCGGATCAACATCGTAACTCAAAAAGCCGGGATGCATATTAACATCCAAATCCGCCCTCTCACACCAATCAGCCAACGTCGCATCGGCAAATTCGACGTAGCAGCCCGGCAAACTGTTCACTGTTGCGATGCTCAAAGAAGTACCCGCCATTCCAAATGCAAGGGTGTCAGGAGGCGCAAACTCTTTCTGCCGCTGATCAGAATCAACGGCGATATCATGGATGACCCCATTTAAATTGATGTCTACAAAATGCGCATCGGCGACCATCTTAAGGTCAAGTGCACCTGGCGGTAACAGGCAAAGCCGCATATGGCCCAAATCCAATTCATGCGGAACGGTCGGAAACCTTGGGGCCAAGCTCCCTGATACAAGACTTTCAGTGTCATGCGCCATCAGTCGGACTGTATTGCTTTCCCGCATTTGCTGTAAAGCGAAGTCAGCTGGTTGGCGGGCGGGGCATTTGGATAGGCCTGCAATCGCTTAGAGTTTAGGCCACTTTGCCCTCAAATGCGGCGGCCATCAGCGCACGGGTGTATTCGGTCTGCGGCGCATCAAAAATCGCATCAGCATCCCCGGCCTCGACCACGTCGCCCTGTTTCATCACCATCACCTTGTGGGACAAGGCGCGCACGACCTTCAGATCATGGCTGATAAACAGATAAGCCAGCCGGTATTTCTGCTGCAATTCGCGCAGCAGCTGCACAATCTGCACCTGCACAGTCATATCCAATGCACTGGTCGGTTCATCCAAAATCAGCAGCTTGGGCCGCAGGATCATCGCCCGCGCAATCGCAATCCGCTGGCGCTGACCACCGGAAAATTCATGCGGGTAACGGTCCATAAGACTGGCATTCAAGCCCACCTCGCCCATGATCTCGGCCACCATATCGCGGCGGTTTCGGCCCGGCTCCACACCATGCACGCCCAGCCCTTCGGCGATAATCTCCGCCACGGTCATGCGGGGCGACAACGACCCATAAGGGTCCTGAAACACAATTTGCATGTCGCTGCGCAGGGGGCGCATCTGCCGCTGGCTCAGGTGATGAATATCGGTCCCCCGAAAGGCAATCCGCCCCTCCGATCCAATTAGCCGCATGACCGCCAGCGCCAGCGTCGTCTTACCCGACCCGCTTTCGCCGACCACGCCCAATGTCTCACCGGCACGCACCGTCAGTGTGGCCGCATTGACCGCCTTGATATGGCCGACAGTACGCTTGAGCAGACCGGCATGGATCGGAAACCATATCTTGGCCTTGTCCGTTTCCAGTACAACAGGTGCCTCAGACGGGACAGGCGCTGGCACGCCGGTCGATTCCGCCGCCAGCAGCATTTGCGTATAAGGATGCTGCGGATTGGCGAAAATCTCAGCCGTAGGGCCGGTTTCCACGATCTCGCCATCCTTCATGACACAGACACGATCCGCGATCTTGCGCACGATTGTCAGGTCATGGGTGATAAACAGCATCGACATACGCTCGCGCTGCTTCAGGTCGGCCAGCAAATCCAAAATCTGCGCCTGAATAGTCACGTCCAGCGCCGTCGTCGGTTCATCCGCGATCAGCAGCTCGGGTCCATTGGCCAAGGCCATCGCGATCATTACGCGCTGACGCTGCCCACCCGACAACTGGTGCGGATAAGATGTCAAACGGCTTTCCGCATCCCTGATCCCCACCCGGTCCAGCAGTTCGATAATCCGTTTGCGCACTTCCGGCCCGCGAATGCCCTGATGCAGCTCGATACTTTCGGCCAACTGTTTTTCCAGTGTGTGCAGCGGGTTCAGCGATGTCATCGGCTCCTGAAAGATAAAGCTGATATCATTGCCCCGAACGCGGCGCAGTTCCGCCTCATCCGCACCGACCATCTGGGCACCATCATAGGTGATGGACCCGGCCATCACCGCACTATCGCCAAGCAGTTGCACGGTCGACAAGGCAGTCACCGACTTGCCCGACCCGCTTTCGCCGACCAGCGCGACAGTCTCACCCTTTTGCACCTGAAACGACACACCACGCACCGCATGGGTTGTCTCACCATCCTGGCGAAAGGCCACGCGCAGATCGCGCACATCAAGAAGCGGGGCACTCATCGTTGGTCGCTCCCTGTTTTGGCCAGCGTGACCTGATCACCAAAGGGCAGATCATCCGTCTCAACCTTGCCATCAGCGACAAAGGTTTTGCGGGGATCAAAGGCATCGCGGACACCTTCAAAGATAAACACCAGAAGCGACAGCATAATTGCAAAGGTAAAGAACGCCGTGAACCCCAACCACGGGGCCTGAAGGTTCTGTTTGGCCTGCAACGTCATTTCGCCCAGTGATGGGGCCGAGGATGGCAAGCCGAAGCCCAGAAAATCAAGTGATGCCAACGTGGCAATCGACCCCGTCACCAAGAATGGCAGCATGGTCACAGTCGCCACCATCGCATTAGGCAGCATGTGGCGGAACATGATCGTGCGGTCGCGCACGCCCAGCGCTTTGGCCGCACGGACGTATTCCAGATTGCGGGCGCGCAGGAACTCAGCCCTGACGACGCCAACAAGGGCGGGCCAGCCGAACAGCACTGTCAAAAACACAAGGAGCCAGAAACTGCGCCCCAAAATCGCAAAGACAATGATGATCACATAAAGCGACGGGATGCCCGTCCATATCTCGATCACACGTTGGAAAATCAGATCAGTCCAGCCGCCGAAATACCCCTGCACAGCCCCCGCCACGATGCCAATGATGGACGACGCAACCGTCACGATCAGGGCAAACATCACCGATAATCGAAACCCATAGATGACGCGCGCGACGACATCACGCTTGGTATCATCAGTACCCAACCAGTTATCGGCGCTTGGGGCAGCCGGGGCCACACCGGGGATATCAACAATGGTATTGTAGGAATATGGGATCGGCGGCCACAACACCCACCCCTTCTGGAAATCCCCCTCCAACTGTTCACCGGCATCAACTGCGGCAATCAATTCCTCAGGAATATCAAAGCAATCCAGCAAGCCGCCGGTCACAATCAGGCATTCAACCTCAACATCCTTATACCCGGCCTCGGTCGGAAAATCGCCGCCGAAATCGCGTTCTGAATAGAACGACACGATGGGCATCCGCAGCTCGCCCCGGTAGCTGACCAGAATGGGTTTGTCATTGGCGATGAACTCGGCAAACAGCGACAGACCGAACAGAAACCCGAAGATGATCAACGACCAGACAGCGCGGCGGTTGCGTTTAAAGTTACGCCAGCGGCGCTGGTTCAGGGGGGATAAACGCATCATCCGCGGGCCTCAAAATCAATACGCGGATCAATGAAGACATAGGTCAGATCAGTCAAAATGCCGACCACCAACCCGATCAGCGAAAACGCAAACAGGGTGCCAAACACCACCGGATAGTCGCGGGCGACTGCCGCCTCGAAACCTAACCGGCCCAACCCATCCAGCGAGAACAGTGTCTCGATAATCAGCGATCCGCCAAAGAACACCCCGATAAACAGCGCCGGAAATCCAGAAATCACGATCAGCATCGCGTTGCGAAAGACATGGCCATACAGAACACGGCTTTCCGACAGGCCCTTGGCCTTGGCCGTAATCACATATTGCTTCTTGATCTCATCAAGAAAGCTGTTCTTGGTCAGGAGGGTCAACGTGGCAAAGGCCGAAATCGTCGACGCAAATACCGGCAACGCGATATGCCACAGATAATCCAACACCTTGCCGATCAGGCTGAGATCCTCAAAATTGGCGGACGTCAAACCGCGCAGCGGGAAAATACGCCAATACGACCCACCCGCGAACAACACGATCAACAGAATGGCAAACAGAAAGCCAGGGATCGCGTAGCCGACAATAATCGCACCGGATGTCCATGTATCAAAAGGGGTGCCATCCTTGACGGCCTTCTTAATACCCAACGGGATCGACACCATATAGGCAATCAACGTGGACCAAAGGCCCAGCGTGATCGACACTGGCATCTTCTCCATGACCAGATCAAACACGCTGATCGACCGGAAATAGCTCTCTCCGAAATCAAAGCGGATGTAGTTCCACATCATATTGAGAAAGCGTTCCAGCGGCGGCCTGTCGAACCCAAACTCTCGCTCAAGCTCGGCAATGAAATCTGCTGGCAATCCACGACCGCCGATATAGTCGCTATCGCCGCTCTCAAGCAGTTCACCTCCGCCGCCTGAAATGCCTTCAAACACATCACCGCCACCTTCAAGCTGCGCGAGGATTTGTTCAATCGGCCCGCCCGGGACGAATTGGATCAAGGCAAAGTTGACGATCATGATGCCCAACAGCGTTGGGATCACCAGCAACAAACGTCGAAGAATATAGGCGCCCATGATTTACTGAAACGCACCTGCGGCGCGCAGGGTCTCCGCTGTGTCGGCATCATACCACCAGTTATCCAACGGGGATAAAGCCAGCGGCGGGATCTCTTTGTACCGGTACATGTCATAATAGGCGACGGTGTGCACACCTTTCTGCCACTGTGGTATCCAGAACCGCTCGGCGCGCAACACCCGGTCAAGGGCGCGGGTGCTGGTCGTCAACTCTTCCAGCGACGCGGCATCGACAATCGTATCAATGATGCGATCAACAGCAGGCGATTTCAGGCGCATCGGGTTACGTGAACTGTCCTCTGCGGCGGCGGACCCGAAAAACTGCGCCAGTTGCTGACCCGGCTCAAACCCCTGCCCCAATGACGCATTGACGATGTCAAACGTGCCAGCACGGCGGCGTTCGATATATTGCGAGGTATCGACCCGTTCCAATTCAGCATCAACACCCAGACGGGTCAGGTTTTGGACAATGGGGTTGATGATACGGTCAAACTGGGGCGTGCGTTCAAGGAATACGACCTCCAGCACCTCACCATCCTTGCGGCGCAACCCATCATCACCGGCGATCCACCCGGCCTCATCCAACAACGCCGATGCCGCGCGCAATTGGCGGCGGTCAAGCGGGCGATCGGACGTGGTCGAAGCGGGGGGAATTGTCGCCTCTTGGGTCAATATCGCCGCATCCAACAACCCCTCATCCACAAGCGGCTGCAGGATTGCGATCTCTTCGGGGGTGGGAAGGCCGACAGCCTTCAGATCTGAATTGTCCCAAAACGACTCAGGACGCTCATAAAGCCCGTAAAACAAGGCCTCATTCATCCATTCGAAATTCACCATCATCGATATGGCTTCACGCACGCGCGGGTCTTGGAATTTCTCTCGATTAAGGTTGAAAACAAAACCCTGCCCGGTGCCGATCGCCCCGTTTGGCAGTTCTTCGACTTGGACCCAGCCATTATCACGGGCCGGAAAATCATACCCCGTCGCCCATTGGATTGAACTGTTTTCAACGCGGTAGGTATAGGCCCCCGATTTGAACCCTTCGAACGCCGCACCGCTATCGGCGAAATATTCCACCCGGATGGTTTCAAAATTATTGCGGCCCTGGTTGATCGGCAAATCGGCCCCCCACCAATCGGGATCATAGCGATAGATGATCTGGCGACCGATATCAAAACTGTCCAACCGATACGGGCCCGTCGCCATAAACGGCGCGTCAGAGGATTCGTCCAACCGCGTTCCGGTTTCCTCGAACCAGGCTTTGGAAAATGGCGACGTGCCGCCGACCCATGTCACGACATCGCGGCGTGGTGCGTCTTCCGCAAATGTAAATTTGATGCGGTAGTCACCCAATACCTCAACGCTGTCGATGAACTGCGAATAAACGTTGCGATATTCTGTAATACCTTGTTCCAACGTCAGATCAAAAGAGAACTTGATGTCCTCGGCGGTCATGTTGGTGCCATCCCAGAACATGACATCATCACGCAGATTGAAAATCACCCAGTCCCGGCTTTCAGGATACTCCAGCGTTTCGCAAAGATAGCAGTAGGCGCCGTATGGATCATCTGCAGTGGCAGTCAGAATGCTCTCGTAACCAATCGTGGCCAGTGCGGCGGGCACGCCCTTGCGGGTGAATAGATTGAAACTGTCAAACGTGCCTTGGGCCCATTGCGAAAATTCACCCCCCTTTGGCGCATCGGGGTTGACGTAATCCAGCACAGCATCTGGCCCGTACTTCAATTCGCCAAAATTCGTATAGCCATGGCTCTCGATAATCACCTCATGACCCGCCGCAAATACCTCGCCTGCGGACCACAAAGCCGCGACGCCCATCACCGATCCCATCACCCAGTGTTTCAGTCGCAGACGCTTCTGATCCTGATGTGCCGCGATGGCACGGGCTTTGGGGCGATTTTGCATCATTCTCTCCGGGTTGAAAAATGTCATATCGTGATTAAATGTAGCTAATGCGGTGTGAGGCAAACATTCAAGTTGAGTTTGCGTGATCGCTTAGTGAGAAATCCGTAACAATCACAAAAAAACCGCCCAAAAGGGCGGCCTTTTTTATCCGATGATCGGTTTTCGGTCAGTCATCAAGACTGTCAAGATAGGCAATCAGGTTTGCCCGATCCTCGACTTTGCGCATCCCGTTATACCCCATCGCCGTACCCGGCGCGTAGCTGCGTGGATTTTCAAGGAAATCGTTCAGGTTTTCAGGGGTCCAAACCTCGGCAACAGCAATCAACGCGCCCGAATAGTTGTAATCACCATAAAACGCGACCGGGCGGTTCACCACACCGTAAAGGGCAGGACCTGTGCCATGGACGCCGGCTTCCAACGCATGACATGACCGGCAGTTGCGCCAAAGTGTTTCACCATCCGATGCGCTGGCAGATGCCATGACAACTGCGAAATCAACCTCTTCGACCACTTCTTCTGCGGTCTCAGCGCCCTCAACCTCGATCACATAGGCCTGACTGTGATCACCATGCCCCCCACCGCTATGATAAATCGTCTCAGCGACCCAAGCGCCCAGCAAATACACCAGCAATGTGCCACAAAGTGCGCCAAGCGTTTTGGTCAATGTCATTGTGTCGAACATGTCGCGTTCCATTCCGTTCACAGTTTTGCGGGTATCTATCCGCTTCCCCTGCCGGGTTGCAAGGTATACTGGCGCGACGAAACGCCCATTTTTGTCAGTTGCCGTACAAGGGGGACATCCATGTCACAGAAAATCGCGTTCCAAGGCGAATTAGGCGCTTACGGTCACGAGGCTTGCGTGACCGCGCGGCCCGATTTCACCCCGCTGCCCTGCGCCACCTTTGACGACGCGATCGAGGCGGTGCGCAATGGCGATGCTGATCTGGGGATGATTGCCGTTGAAAACTCCACTTATGGACGGGTGGCTGACGTTCACTCTCTCTTGCCCGAAAGTGGTTTACACATCGTTGATGAAACTTTCGTGCGGGTGCATATCAACCTGCTGGCCCAGCGTGGCGCCAAGCTCGACGGGATCAAGGAAGCCTTTGGGCATCCGGTGATCCTGCCGCAATGTGCGACATTCCTGCGTGATCACAGCATTCGGGGGCGCACCAGCTCGGACAATGCGCGCGCCGCACGCGAGGTCGCAGGCGGCGGCGATCCGACGGTCGCCGCCCTCGCCTCTGAACTGGCCGCTGATATCTACGGGCTCGACATTCTGGCGCGGCATATTGAAGACCATGACCGAAACACCACCCGTTTCTTGATCATGGCGCGCGAACCTGACTACCTGCGCCGCGGCACGTTCGGCATGATGACCAGCTTTGTGTTCCGGGTGCGCAACATCCCTGCCGCCCTTTACAAGGCCATGGGCGGGTTTGCGACAAACGGGGTGAACATGACCAAACTGGAAAGCTACATGGTGGGCGGGGCGTTCACAGCCACGCAATTCTACGCCGAAATCGAAGGGCACCCCGATGACCACAACGTACAGCTTGCCATGGAAGAACTCGGCTATTTCACCGACCATCTGCATGTCATGGGGGTCTATCCAGCCGCCCAACGGCGGCACGAGGATTAACCGGGTTCAGGCGCTTTTGCGATAATCATCCTCAATGTCTTCCGCATATTCCAGAACACGCGCCTTGAACCTTTTGGTCAGCTTGGATTTGACCAGCTTCATCGACTGAAGCAATAAACGTGCGGTCAATGATCGGGCGCGCAGGTCAAATGCAACAGCAACGCGGGTCCGGCTGCGCGACAGCGCCACCAGTTCTACGTCCGTCGTCACCGTCATCCCGTCCGACAGCGTTTCAATGCGGTAGGCATTGGGGGCATCCAGGCTGGCCACCGTGGCCTTCATCCGCCGATCACGACCACGAAACTGAAACGCGATATCCCATGCAGACCCGACCGCAACCGGACCATCATCAAGCCGTTTCACATCCGCCCCTTGCCGCAAGGCGCGCCGTTCGAACCCGGCAAAATCACTGACCGCCGCAAAAACATGCGTCATCGGCGCCTCAATATCTTCGCGGGTGCTGAATTTCATGTGTTCTGTCCCATCGTCAATCCCACGCAATTATAGCGCGTCACGCCTTAATCAAGCCTGTCTGCAAGCCAGTTTTCCAACAGGAAATGGGCTATCGCGCCTTTTCGGGCGGGCAGAATACGCGGATGCTGCCCGGCAAAGGCTTGTGCGACCTCTTCGCGGCTGACCCAAATAGCATCCTCAATCTCAACCGGATCAAGGGTCAACGCGGTATCCAGTGCCTCACCCGCGCAACCAAACATCAATGATGCAGGAAACGGCCAGGGCTGGCTTGCCAGATAACTGACAGCGCCCACAGACACGCCCACCTCTTCGAACACCTCGCGGCGCACCGCTGCCTCCATCGTCTCACCTGGCTCAACAAAGCCAGCCAATAGCGAATACATCCCCTCGGGCCAGCCGGGTGAGCGGCCCAGCAACACCGCATTGCCATGCGTGATCAGCATGATCACGACCGGGTCCGTGCGCGGAAAATGCTTGCCCCCACAATCGGGGCAATCACGTTGCCACCCCGCCATGGCCATTACACTTTCGACGCCACAACGGGCACAAAACCTGTGCGACACATGCCAGCCCATCACCGCCTTGGCCGCGGCGGCCAGTTCGGCGTCGCGCGGGGTCAGACGGGTCATCATCGCGCGCAATTCGGCAAAAACCGATCCGGCAGGCATTGCCGGGTGTTGTTGTTCAGATGGGTCCAGAAACGTGTCCAGATGGGTCAGGTCAAGATCAGGGGGCTCCCAGCCCGATAAATCCGCGGCAAAAATCGGGCTATCTGCGTCTTTGCCCAGAAAGATAAGGTCATCGGTGGCGTCGGCCATAACCGTATGATCCAACGGCAAACGCACCAATTCATCCGCTGCCACCATCGGCTTGCCCCGCCAAAGGATGATCGCGCGCGCGGCGGCATTTTCACGCAATTGATCGGCTTGACCCCGCATCTCGGCGGCACGATCGAGCCCGGAACCGCCAAAAGTTACTGTTTCTGCAATTTTCATTGTGACGAAATGACACGTCCCCCTATAGAGTTCAATTCATTCTGCGCTATACCCGTGTCAAAGGTATTAACACACGCTATGGTTGTTTTATGAATGTGGAATCACCCGAAATGGGCTCAGTCAAGGGGTCGGGGGATACCCCGACAGCACGTCTTCGGATACTGGAGACAACAGACCTGCACATGCAGTTGCTGGACTATGATTATTTCGCGGATCATCCAGACGAAAACACTGGTTTGATCCAGTTGGCCGACAAGATTGCGGCGTTTCGGGCCGAACCGGATGTTACCAGCCTGCTTTTTGACAACGGGGATTTCATTCAAGGCAATCCGCTTGCGGATTACATTGCCCATACCGAAGGCCAGACCAGCATCCACCCGATGATCGCGGCAATGAATACCTTGCAGTATGACGCAGTCACATTGGGCAATCACGAATTCAACTACGGGGTGCCATTCCTGCAAGCGGCACTGCTGGATGCCAAGTTCGCGATCACCTGCGCCAATATCCGGCACTTGTCGAACACACCGTTGGCCGACCCCTTTGTGATCCTCGACCGGCAGGTCCGCTGCGATGACGGGGTAATGCGCACCCTCAGGATCGGTGTCATTGGGTTTGTGACACCCCAGATCACCGATTGGGACAGTGCTGTTCTGGACGGCGTAATCGAAACCGAGGATATCGTGGCGACAGCCACGCTGACTGTACCACAAATGAAGGCGGCGGGTGCGGACATCATCGTGGCGCTCTGCCACTCCGGCATCGGGGCATCCGATCACAGCCATCGGATGGAAAACGCCGCCGTGCCGCTGGCGGCCGTGACCGGCATCGACGTGATCCTGACCGGCCACATTCACGAAATCTTTCCAGATGACAGTCGCCTGCAAGACGACGCTATCGACCCGATCGCAGGCACTTTGCATGGCAAACCGACGGTAATGGCCGGGTTTTACGGCAATTGCTTTGGCGTGGTCGACCTGCGGTTGGGGTGGGACGATGGGACATGGCGCATTGTGCGGCAATCCAGCCAATTGGAACCGGGCGACGGGAAAACAGACATCCCCAGCACCTTGCGTCAGACGTTGACGGCACATGTACGCCATTCCCATGACGCAACGCTGACCTATATTCGCCAACCCATTGCGCAAACCGCCGTGCCGATCCACAGCTACTTTGCAACCATTGAATCAGACCTGCCCCAACAATTGCTGGCAATGGCGCAATGCGAGCACATCACACAGGCCCTGCAAGGCGGGCCATTTTCCGACCTGCCGGTTCTGGCCGCAACAGCGCCCTTCCGCTCCGGCGGTCGGGCGGGGCCGGGGCACTATATCGACATCGCGCCGGGGCCGCTGGCGCTGCGCGACGCAGCAGCGATCTATCCTTTCACCAACACGCTTTGCGCTGTGCGCCGGACCGGGGCGCAAATAGCGCGCTGGCTCGAACGGGCGGCATCACGGTACATGCAGATCACGCCCGGCGAACACAACCAACCGCTGATCAACCCACACAATCCAGCCTATAACTCCGACACGCTTTTCGGTTTGTCTTACAGCTTTGACCTGACAGCACCGGCCATGTTTGACCCCGCAGGCAATATCAGCAACGCGGAAACAAGGCGTCTGCGCGACCTGTCATTCAACGGGCACCAGATTGCGGATGATGACATTTTCATCGTGGCCACCAACAGCTACCGGACCAATGGCGGGGGCAGTTTTCAGGGGATACCGCACAAGGATGTGCTCCATATATCCAACGAAACCACACGCGACATCCTGATCAACCATCTGCAGACGCATCAGAATGTCACGTCCCCGGCAATCCCAACCTGGGGTTTTGTGCCCATCGCGGACACAAGCGCAACCTTCCGGTCCGCCCCTGCGGCGCAACGGCATATGACAAACGCAATCACGCATCTGGGCGCGTGCGCCGACGGGTTTGACCGCTATCGGTTCAGCTTCTGAAGACTTGCGCATGCAGCACGCCCACATTATATGACACGTGAGAGGTTGGCGCGGGCGAGCGCCTCGCCAACCTGGTCAGGTCCGGAAGGAAGCAGCCATAACGAGCCCCGCTTGGGTCGTTGTCCAGCCTCTCACCTCATTCACACTGATGCCGCAGGCAATTTGGCTTAGCGGAGACATTGGGGCGGCAAGGCTGTCTGCCACCAATACGGTGCAAGCTCAGGCACAGGCCCAATCTCGATCGGTTGGGCATCACGACGAGGCCGCTCCAGCTGGGCGCGACCGGTCCGATAGTCGAGATAACAGGTGATGCTATTGGCAGTGCCCTGACCACTGTAATAGCTGCGTAGTGTTTCAGGCTGCCACCCCTGATCTGTCAACGCCAGAGCCACCGCAACAAAAACATCGCCACCATAAGCATTCAGCGTTGGACTCAACGGTTCACCGTCGCTGACGATAGCGTGTGAAATGCTATGGAAACTCCCATCTGTGAGCGGGGCTGCAGGCAATATCGCTGGAAAGATATCGAGCGTTCCAAAAGCATCACCTCGCGCATTCGACAAGTAAAGAAACAGGTCGACCGCATCGCCCGCCTGATTGCGAGCCAAAACCAACCGGTCCGCGACATCATCACCGTTCCAATCAAATCCAGTGGCCCCGGCAACCAAATCCGTCACGTGAAACGTCAACTGGTCATCGATCCCATCCGCAACCAGTTGACCCGGGGCAAAAACCGCCACGACGGCGGCCGCCGAACACAAGCGTCCAGCCCGCCGGGTCATGGCAGGCAAACCGACGGTAAATCCGTATATCGCCACTGGGCCAGGATCGGTTCCGGCCCCGGTGCAAATCGGGTTTCAACGCCGTCAGGGCCGCGGACGACAGCGTCGGGCAGCTCTTCAAGCCCATATATGTCAACAAAGGTGAATTCGCATATCACAGTTGCCGTGCCATCATCTTGGCGGGGACCATAAGATGATACCGACAAAACGCCCGAGCCGGTCTCGCGGGCATTGACGCTCACGTGCATGCTCCCGCCATCCTTCGCGCTGTAGCTGATCAGCGGCTCGTAAATCTCATGACCCGGACCAATGTCATAGATGACCTGACCAATCCGATCCGGATCATAGGGCAGCAACCCATATGCCACATCCGTCACGCGTAACGCAGCCGTCTTGGGGTCGGAAGTCGCGAGGTAAAGGTCAACCGCATCGCCTGACTGGGAAATGGCGATGACCGCCAGGTCGGTGTAACCATCACCATTCCAGTCGTTATCACCATATTCCTCGGCACGATAGACCCCTAACACACGGTCTGCCGAGATCATGAATGGGTCCGCAAATACGGGTCCCGCGACAATAGTCAAAAGTCCAAGAGTGACGCGCATCAAAAGCCCTCAACCCATGCATTACCGTCAGCTTACCGTATCTGTGATGCGCAGCAAGCCACCAAGGGTGCGCGCTCATATGCGCCATCGGATTGACCGGAAACCGGTCCTTGCCGACAATTGCCCCAATCCTTAACGCCGCGTTCACACTCACACCGCCCGCACCTTTAACCTGGCCAAATCGGCACAAAGTGTCCGATGCAAGTCCGACGTTTTGCCGACACATCGCCGACAGCCGATATGGCAGCAAAGCCCCGCATTAACAGGTTTCGCGCCGATTCGTGAACGGCGGGTGTTGTACGACATCATAAACCCCACTGCGCGCTGCGCGCGTCCATGTTGCGCCGTGGCGGCAAAGATGACATTCTCGCTCCAGCAACGTCGCAAAAAGGAGGACAAATATGATTGTGCAATCCATCCTCCCGGTCCGGGTGCGCTGAAGCTTTGTCCGCAACCTCGTCCGGTTTCCGTTGATGCCTACGCATCAGCTAATGCATTTCCTTTGACGAGGACACTCCATTGACAGAACTGACACGCGACGCCCTTGGCTGGTCGCCATTCTACATGTCCCAGCTCGACATCGAAGAACTGGAAACACTCACCCCTGCCCGCATCAGCACGGTCCATCGCGACCGGGTGATCGGGCTTTCTGAAATCGGCACACTCGAACTGACGCTTGACCCCGGCATCACCACCGCAGCGGTAGGCGTCGGCGATTGGGTGCTGTGCAACCCTGAACAACATCGGCTGACCCGGGTGCTTGACCGCAAGACCGAACTCAGCCGGGGCACCGAATACCACACCGGCGAAAAGCAACTGATCGCGGCGAATATCGACACGCTTTTCATTACCACATCGTGCAACAACGACTTCAACCCGGCACGGCTGGAACGCTATCTGGCCCTTGCGCATGACGCGCTGATCACGCCGGTCATCCTGATCACCAAGGCCGACCAGACCGATGACCCGGACGCTTACGTCGATCAGGCGCGCAAACTCGGCCGCGATCTGGAGGTGCTGGCGATCAACGCTAAATCCGACACCGTCATCGAAACCCTCGCACCATGGTGCGGCAAGGGGCAGACGGTGGCCTTTGCAGGCTCCTCCGGGGTTGGCAAAACAACTGTCGCCAATGCGCTGACCGGCGGGCATGCGGCAACGCAGGACATCCGCGAGGATGATGCCCGCGGACGCCACACCACCACAGGCCGATCCCTGCACCAGATCCCAACGGGCGGCTGGCTGATCGACACGCCGGGCATGCGGGGGCTTGGCGTGGCGGAGGTGGAATACGGCATCGACGCCACCTTCCCCGAGATTTCGGAACTGGCCGACCAATGCAAATTCCGCGATTGCGAACATGACAGCGAACCGGGCTGCGCCGTTCAGGCGGCCATCGCCAGCGGCGATGTCGACCCTGACCGGCTCAAGCGGTTCAAAAAACTCAAACGCGAAAACGCATATGCCAGCGAGACCATCGCACAAGCCCGCGACCGGTACAAAAAGCTGGGCAAAATGTACCGCAGTGCAACAAAAAAAAAGGAACGCTAACAACCGGCAAGGTGCGTGCATGCACGCACCTTACGTCACCCAAACCGTTTGAACGCCTCGATCTCCAGCGCCAATCGTGTCTGTAGATCGGCAAGCACCTTCATCTCGGCCTTGCGCGCCCCTTCATCCGTCAGACCGCTCAAGCGCCGCTTGGCCGCTTCAATCTGCTCTTTCAACACAACGATGGGCGATTTCACCTCAGCCTCTTTGGTCAAGCGATCCAGCAAGGCATCCTTGGGATCACCAAGACCCGCCAACGGTTTGCCCGCGCCTGACAGGTTGTCAAACTGCCCCTCCTTTTCAGCGGCAGCAATCTTCTGGTCGATCAGTGAAATCAGCGGGTGGTCCATGATAGCTCCGTCAAGGGCGTTGCAATTGACATAATACGGCAATCGAAAAAACCAAAGCCCGGCCGCAATCCGTAGGGCGGGGTTCTACCCCGAATTAACCATTTCAGGGCAAAACCCGGAAAACAGCGCCCCAAAACACATGATCATGCGCATGGTTTGCACATGGTTTCTGCATGGAAAACACATCGCTCAATCGCCTTGTTTTCCAGTGTTTCAACGGGCCAGATAAAATCAACCGGAAAACACCGAAAACCCGCGCCCGCACCATTAACCAATCACCACCGCTACACCGCCGGCTCCTGCACAACCGGCGCGCCCGTGCCGCCGATACCACCGTCCTGCTCCATCGGGGCCGCACAAGCGGCAAGCCCAAGTAACAGCACCACCAAAATCACCCGGCGCATCATTCTTCCGTCTCCTTGTAAAAATACCCGCCCGCGCGAAAGCGCATTTTACCGGGATCATCGGCCTGCAACGCCGCCGCCCGGGCGTTGATCTGTTCCAATACCTGCATCTGCGCGGCCCGGTATTCAGCCTCCAGCACCGCCACAGCCTCTTGCGACAACCCGTTATAATGCACGGCCCGTTCAAAAAACGGGGCCGGGTCCTGCATGACATTCGCCGTGGCGGCGGCTAGGAAATCGCCGCCATTCCGCGCGAGGTAGTCCAACTGCGCCCCCGTCCCCGGCAGCGGCTGATAGGACCGGGTCTCCAGCACAACCTGACCCGCATCAGTGACTGACACAGTGCCTGCATCCTGTAGCTGGGCCAGCATCGTCGCCGGATGCACATCGCGGCGAATGCCCTGCGCCAGTGTATCAAATTTCTTGCGGTTCAAGGGGGTGCCACCTGCGGCCACCCAGTCGGCAACAAGGCGCGCCAAATGGTTAACGGGCGGTGAGGTATGATCCGGTTCACCCCGCAGGCGTACAATGTCGCGGCGTTGCAGGCCGGTCATTACGCTCAACCGGCTATCTGTCACCTTCCCGTCAATTTGGCTGGCAGCGACCTGCACAAATTGCGCCTTCAGGCGTTCGGCCACTTCGCCAAAAGGAACAGCCTTCGCAACAGCTAGGCGGGCAATTGGGGCCAATAAACGATCCAGAACATATTTCATATGTGCATTTTGCACATTTTTATTGACAGGGCAAGCGATTCCAAAATATGTGTAATTTACACATTTATTTGGAGAGACATCATGATCCGCCCCCTTCTTGTCATTCTGGCCCTCAGCGCCTGCAGCCAGGTCCCGTCATATCAGGACACATCCGGTGCCAGTTTCATTGCTGCGGCGCGCGGCCAGATCGACCCCGATGTTGCCGCCGTCGCCGCCATCGAACCCGACCTGCAATTTCCCGCACGCATCGGCATCGCCCGCGTCGTGAACGGACAACTGACCCTTCCGACCCAAGCCGAAACCGCCCTGTTTGACCAAACCACCCAGAACGCCAGCCGTTATGGCAGCTTTGTCGTGGTCAACCCGTATCTGACCGAGTTGCTGACAACCGCACGACTGCCCGTCGATCGCAACGGACACGCCCAACGCATCCGCAATGTGCATCGTCAGGTGCAGCTGACAGCAGCACGCCAACACCTTGATTATGTGATGATTTACGAAGTCGGCGCCCGCAGTCCCCGCACCCGGAGCCCACATGGGCTGCGCAATATTCCCGGCACGGTATCAACCCCGGATGCCCGCGTCACCGGCATCGCGCGGGCTGTATTCATGGATGTGCGCACGGGCTATCCGTATAGCGTCGTCCAAGTCGACCGCGACATCAGCGACCTGCGCCGCGAATATGGCATGCGCAATGATAGTGAAGCATCGCGCCAGGCCGCGGTCCTGAAAGTGACAGAGGCGCTCGCCCCTCAGATCTCGGTCATGATGGCAGAGCTGGCAGCCCGCGCAAACTAAGGTGGGTCAAGACCCACCTTACGTCGCCGCGCTGTCGCGGGCCCAGGCCATCTGCGCGTCTGTCTCAACCGCACATGGCCTGATCCGGCGCAGTCTTGCCAGGGCTGCGCCGGGTTCTTCCCCCGCCGCAATCATCAACCGCAGACACATCATGCCCGACCGGCCGCAGCCGCCAAAACAATGCACCAATACCCGGTCACCGTGCGCCAAAACGGCCAGCGTCTGACTGCGGACCGCAGGCCAGTCCAGATCATCCTCCGGCACCCCAAAATCCGGCACTGGCAAATGCAGCCACCCAATTCCGGCATTCGCCAAATCCGTGCCCAAAGAGCCCGCCCCCTTGCGTTCAAGCTCTGCCTGCGTGGTCATGGTCAGTACCAGCGCGGGTTTCCAATCCATAAGCCGCAGCCAATCGGTGTAATAATGCCGGGTACGCCCCGGCATGGGGGTGATGGCAAGTTCACCGCCGCCAACAGGCAGGCTATGGATAACAAATTCCGGCAATCCAGTGCTCCATCAATCAACAATCATCCGCAGCCTATGTCGGCCCACTCTCAGGCACAACAAACCCAGCATTATGTTGAAACACCCAACAAAACCTATACCTAGATCCAACAGGCGCAAGGACACCACATGAACAAAATACGGCTGCTTTCCCTTTCAATCCTGACCTGCGCGGCGGGAGTTTTTTTCTACATCCAGCAGACCGCCCCGGACCCACTTGCCCGCAAGTGCCTTGCCGCACAAGATGAGGCGATGACGATCTGTATGCAGGCTTACGCAAGCGATAATCTGACAGATCAGGAGCGCGGACAGGTCGCCCTCAATCTTGGCTACATGAATGATGTGAACGGCGATTGGGACGCCGCTGTCGCCCACTACCGCGATACCATCAGGTTCACCCCGCAAAAGGCCAGCGCCCACTATAATCTGGGCCTGATATTGCGGGATCGAAAGGACGATCCAGAAGCGGCAATCGTCGCGTTCAGCAGCTACCTGGCTTCTGACGAAGACGACGTAGAAGCATTGGCCCAACGTGCCCGAACCTACCGCGAAATCGATGCATTTGCGTTGGCCGAAGCTGATCTTGATCTGGCGACAACGATTGAACCCGAAAATCCCGTTATTCTGCGCCAGCGAGCCGAATTGCTGCAGGATCAGGGTGATGACGACGCAGCACTTATCCTGCTGGATCAGGCGATTGAGCTCCATCCGGACATGATGGGGTTCTGGCGGGAACGATCCTGGGTCAAACGCCAAATGGGTGATTATGATGGTGCGTTGGCAGATATCGGCCATGTGATCGGGACTGAACCGGGGCCGATGTGGCCATGGTATCAACGCGGCTGGCTCAATGCCCGGTTGGGCAATTATCAACAGGCACTGACCGATCTGCAAACCGCGAGTGCGAAGGATCCGTCCTACAAACCCGCACATCGTGAGATGCGGCGGCTCCTCCCCGCTGCGCAGACAGCGTTGCGCGGCCAACCGGCACGGCTCAGCGCGTTTGCAGATGCGGGGTTGATCAACGAACCTGACAACATGGACCTGGTGTATTTGCGGGCGGTCGGGCAAACAGGCGAAGGAAAAAATATTGGGGCCATCAACGATATAAATCGGGTGATCGCGGCGACCCCATACCCGCAGACGATGATCTTTTTTCGGTCATCAATCCACGCCGCAGCAGGTCAATTCGATCTGGCATTGGCTGATCTGGAGCAGTTGACCGAAAGCCCCACGCTGCATAACACGGCGATCCAGCAGATGGGGGAGCAGGCAAAAAAGCTCTATGACGCAGGCCGCGATGCAGAGGCGGAAGCGCTCGATTCAGATGCTGGTGATCTGGCCGTACTCTACGCAACAGCTTTGCAGGCGCGGATCGACTTACACAGGGCGCGCAATGACTGGGCGCGCGCGCTCGAAGCAATCGACCTGATGGTTGCCTATGACGCTGACGATCGGCGGCATTGGATCACGCGCGGTGATGCGCTTGAACAACTCAACCGGTTTGACGAAGCGCTGGACAGTTACAGCGCCGCGATCAGATTGGTCGATACCGGGTTTCGCGATCACGGAAGCCGTGAGGCAATCCGCGCAAATGCGCTTCTGCGGCGGGGTGCGCTTTACCAGTCGCAACGCCAATCGGAAAAGGCCCTGGCCGATTTTGATGACGCATTGGCAAGCGGCGATGAAACGCTGATCAGCGCCTTCCAGCAAAAGATGTCCGATGCGGATCATTACGCCGGTCCGATCAACGGAACCTACGACATCGCCACCCAAGCCGCATTGCGCGCTTGCGCGGCCAATCCATCGTGCTGAACGCGGTGGACCTTGGCCCGCCCGCCGCCTAGGCTCTAACCGCATCCGAATCCGAAAGCCTCCATGACCGACCAACCCGCCTATCAAGTGCTCGCCCGGAAATACCGGCCTGAAACCTTTGCTGATCTGGTGGGACAGGACGCGATGGTGCGCACCCTGCGCAACGCCTTTGCAGCGGACCGGATCGCGCAGGCCTTTATCATGACCGGTATCCGGGGGACGGGGAAAACCACCACCGCCCGGATCATCGCCAAGGGCATGAACTGCATTGGCCCTGACGGGCAAGGCGGCCCAACAACCGACCCCTGCGGACAATGCGAACATTGCGTGGCGATCATGGAAGGCCGCCATGTGGACGTGATGGAAATGGATGCCGCATCCCGCACCGGCGTCGGCGACATCCGCGAAATTATTGACAGCGTACACTACCGCGCGGCGTCAGCCCGCTATAAAATTTACATCATCGACGAAGTGCACATGCTGTCCAAAAACGCCTTCAACGCGCTGTTGAAGACGCTGGAAGAGCCGCCCGAACACGTCAAATTCATCTTTGCGACGACCGAAATCCGGCAGGTTCCCGTAACCGTTCTGTCACGCTGCCAGCGTTTCGACCTGCGGCGGATCGAACCCGAAGTACAAATCGCCCTCTTGCGGAAAATCGCAACCAGCGAAGGCGCTGAGATCACTGACGACGCGCTGGCGCTGATCACACGGGCCGCCGAAGGCTCTGCACGTGACGCGCAATCGCTACTTGATCAGGCGATCAGTCATGGAGCCGGCGAAACCACCGCCGATCAGGTCCGCGCCATGCTGGGGCTGGCTGATCGAGGGCGGGTGCTTGATCTCTTTGATATGATCCTGCGCGGTCAGGCGGCGGACGCGCTGACGGAACTCTCAGGCCAATATGCCGACGGTGCCGACCCAATGGCGGTGCTGCGCGACTTGGCAGAGGTCTGCCATTGGGTCAGTGTCGTCAAAATCACGCCCGAAGCCGCCGAGGACCCCACCATCAGCCCTGATGAACGGGCCCGCGGCCAGACCATGGCAACCGAGCTACCCATGCGGGTCCTGTCGCGCATGTGGCAGATGCTGTTGAAAGCACTGGAAGAGGTAGCGATGGCACCCAACGCGATGATGGCCGCCGAAATGGCCGTGATCCGACTGACCCATGTGGCCGACCTGCCCAGCCCGGACGAATTGGTGCGCAAATTGCAGGACGCAACACCGCCGCCGACAGCGCCCGCATCGCCCCGCAACGCGCCATCGGGCGGCGGCGGCACGGCCATGTCCGGTGCCCCTGCCCCGACAATTGCGGCAACCGGCGGCCCGACGGCCTCTGGCGCGCAAACAGCCACCGCGCTCGCCAATGATGCGTTGCAACACTATGCCCGGTTCGAGGATGTGGTCGAACTGATCCGCGCACACCGGGACGTCAAACTGCTGGTCGAGGTTGAAACCGGCCTGCGGCTGGTCAGCTATCAACCCGGCCGGATCGAGGTGAACCCGACGCCCAAGGCCGCGCGTGATCTGGTTGGTAGACTGGGGTCACGACTTCAGGCCTGGACCGGCAATCGCTGGGCGATCAGCGTCGCGGAAGGCGGGGCGCCCACGATTGCGGAAGTGCGCGACGCCGAAGAAAACGCCATCCGGACCGCGGCCGAACAACACCCGCTTGTGCAAGCCGTTGTCGCAGCCTTCCCCAAGGCCAAGATCACTGAAATTCGGACTGAGGCCGACAAAGCACAAGATGCCTTGGAAGACGCCCTGCCAGAAGTCGATGAAGAATGGGATCCATTCGACGAGGACTGAGCTTACCTTGCAGGCCGATCCCCGACAGCCTATCTCTGACCCAAAGCAAATCGGGAGAACAACATGCTAAAAGGTTTAGGCGGGCTTGGCGATATGGCCAAGATGATGAAGCAAGCACAGGAAATGCAGGGCAAGATGGCCCAGATGCAGGACGATCTGGAAAACGTGATCGTTGAAGGCGTCAGCGGCGCCGGTCTGGTCAAGGCGACAGCGACGGCCAAAGGGGAACTCAAGGGCCTGGATATCGATCCGTCAATTTTTAACGGCGACGACAAGGAAGTGGTCGAAGACCTGATCCTCGCGGCGATCAAGGATGCGCAGACCAAAGCGAATGAACGCGCACAGGAAGAAATGGCTAAGATGACAGAAGGGCTCGGGCTGCCTCCGGGGGTGAAACTGCCGTTCTGATCACCCAATCCGCACAATAGCTGAAAGTATATCGTGACCAACGGCACCGAAGATCTTGAAAACCTGATCGCGCTGATGGCCAAGCTCCCGGGCCTCGGCCCGCGCTCTGCGCGCCGTGCGGTTCTGCATTTGATCAAGAAACGCAGCCTTGTCTTGATGCCGTTGGCAGACGCCATGCATAAGGTTGGATCAACCGTGCGCGAATGCCTCAATTGCGGCAATGTCTGCACCAGCGATATCTGCGACATCTGCCAATCTGAAAAACGCAATGTCGGGCAAATCGCCGTCGTTGAAGACGTGGCCGACCTTTGGGCTATGGAGCGGGCAAATATCTTCAAGGGGCGCTATCATGTTTTGGGCGGCACCCTTTCGGCCCTTGATGCCGTTGGCCCGGATGAATTGCGCATACCCAAATTGATCGACCGCATTACATCTGAAAACGTCACCGAAGTGATCCTGGCCCTTGGTGCGACCATCGATGGTCAGACCACGGCCCATTACATCGCCGACCAACTGCCCGGCGTGACAGTGACATCGCTCGCCCAAGGTGTGCCGGTCGGCGGCGAACTCGACTACCTGGACGATGGAACAATCACCGCAGCGCTCAACGCACGCAAGGCGCTATAGCGATTTGATCTCCAGCAAAGCCTCGGCCAATGCATCAAACACAATACGGATGCGGCGGCTGGTGCGCAATTCGCGATGTGTCGCCAGCCAGACGGGGAACGTGACATCCGGATGATCGGGCAAAACCTGTTCCACCCCCGGGTAACGCGCGCATAAATGATCCGGAAGTATTGCGATACCCAGATCGGCCTTCAGCATTTCCCACACCGCCACCCCATTTTCTGAGGCCGCGCGAAACTGATGCGCCTCCACCGGGATGCCAAACTTGCCCAGCGCCATAATCAGCCTTGGGGTTTCGCCGGTGCCGATAAAATCATGGGATGACAGGTCATCGACGCTTTGCGGTCTGCCCCGCGCCTCAAGATATGCGGTCGAGGCATAAAGATTACCGGTGAAATCAGCCACATGCCGTGCGATCAAATCCGGCTGATCAGGGCGCACATGCCGAATGGCAATATCAGCATCCCGCTTGGTCAGGTTCTCGACCTTGTTTGATGCGACAACATGAATATCAATACCCGGCGCCACTGCGCGTATCTTGGCGATGACAGGCGGCAATAGCTTGGCTGAATAAAGGTCACTTGCCGTGATCGACACTGTCCCGGCCACATCCTGTGACTGCCCCGATGCCACCATTGAAATCCGGCTGGCAGCATCACCCATGGCCTGCACATGTTCCAACAGGTCCTGACCCGCACCCGTCATCACCAACGACCGGCCCGTGCGTTCAAACAACGTTACCTCAAGCGCCTCTTCCAATGCAGCCACCTGACGGCCCACGGTCGGCTGGGTCGCACCCAACGCCCGTGCCGCGGCACTGAGCGAGCCTTCCTCAGCAGTCGCCAAGAACGCACGAACTTGATTCCAATCAAAGGATATTGCCTGCCAATTCATGCATTCATGTATATCTGAAGTACATATAAAGGCAATTTCTATACTACCGGCGCATGGATAATCTGGCAATCAAGACGACTCACACCTATATGACGCCAAAGGAAACGCATCATGACTGCTGCAACATTCTGGGACAAGATTGCCCCCAAATACGCCCAAAAACCAATCGACGACATACCCGCTTACGAGGCAACCCTGGACCGGGTCCGCACATTTCTTCACGCAGATGACCACATATTGGAAATCGGCTGCGGAACCGGCGGCACCGCCCTGGCACTTGCCCCACATGTGAACCACGTGACGGCGACCGATATCTCTGCGCGCATGGTCGCCATCGCCCATGGAAAACTCGGAAAGACCGGCCCGCAAAACGTACACTTTGTACAGGCCACCGCCCTCGCACCGATGCGGTCGGCACCCTATGATATCGTCTGTGGGTTCAATATCCTGCACCTGATCGCGGACCTGCCAAAGTCACTGGCACACCTGAAAACCCAAACGAAACCGGGTGGGTTCATCATCACAAAAACCCCCTGCGTGGGCGAAATGAATGTGGCGATCAAGACAATAATCCGGTTGATGCAACTGGTTGGCAAGGCACCCTTCGTCAACAGCTTCTCCATTGCCGCACTCGAACAGGCACACCGTGACGCGGGGCTGGAGATTGTCGAAACCGGTTTCTTTGGAAAAGCCCAAACATCCCGGTTTATCGTGGCGCGTCGCCCCTAAACCTGCAGAAACAAAAAACCCCGGCGCTGGCCGGGGTTTTCGTTTGATCAATCTTCGTCTTTTGGATCATCCGGCAGGTTAAAGAAGCTGTCGGCATCCGCCACATCGCGCGGATCCTCCTCTTCTTCTTCCTCATCGCGTGGATCGGACAGGCTGAAGGTTTCCAGCCCCTCAATGGCGCTTGGCATCTTCGGCTCAGCGGGCATGCCAAGGCTTTGCTCGGTGCTTACCAGCTTGCGGCGCTCATCATCGGACATGACGGTGCCTTCCTTGGCCTTCTTGGCGTTGGCCTTTTGCACCGCTGCATCGAGTTCGGACTGCTTACACAGGCCAAGTGCCACTGGATCAATCGGATCGATATTGTTGATATTCCAATGGGTCCGATCACGGATCGCCTGGATCGTCGGCTTGGTCGTGCCGACCAGTTTTGAAATCTGGCCATCCGACAATTCCGGATGGAACTTCACCAGCCAATAGATCGAAGCCGGGCGATCCTGCCGCTTGGACAAGGGGGTATAACGCGGGCCGCGACGCTTTTCTTCACCAGCAGAAGCCGGGTTGTAAAGCAGCTTCAGCTTATGCGCTGGGTCCGCTTCCGCTTTGTCAATCTCTTCCTGGGTCAATTGCTTATTGGCGATCGGATCAAATCCTTTGACGCCAGCGGCCACATCACCATCGGCAATGCCCTGCACCTCAAGCTCGTGAAAGCCGCAGAAATCGGCAATTTGCTTGAAGGTCAGCGTGGTGTTGTCACACAGCCAAACAGCGGTCGCCTTGGCCATAATCGGTGTATTGGACATTTTCATATCTCCTAATCATCTGACAAGACTGTCCCGTGCCCTGAAATGGGCTGACCGCTTTGGGCCGGGTTCGCATTGTCGGGGAACTTGTAGCCTATATAGTGACGCCAACGCCGTTAGGAAAGATCAAAATGCGCCGATTTCTCGCCCTTCTTACGCTCATGACGCAGCCCGCATGGGCCAACGACGTCTCAGGCGAATTCGACTATTACGTCATGTCACTGTCATGGTCGGCCAATTGGTGCGCCCTGGAAGGCGACAACAGGGGGTCACCACAATGCGACGAAGATGCCGATTTCGGTTGGATCCTGCACGGGCTCTGGCCGCAATATGAACGGGGTTACCCCGAATATTGCCGCACGGGCAACCGCGCACCCAGCCGGTCGGACACAGCCGAAATGACTGATATCATGGGGACATCCGGCCTCGCTTGGCACCAATGGCGCAAACACGGGGTTTGCACGGGGCTGTCATCAGACGCCTACTATGCCCTATCGCGCGCCGCATATGGGCGCATCACCCGCCCTGCCGTCTTTCGCGGCCTGAACCAATCCATCACACTACCTGCTGCGGTGGTGGAAGAGGCATTTTTGGCCGACAACCCGACCTTATCCGCAGATCAGATCACGATCACATGCAAACAGGGATACATCCAAGAGGCACGCATCTGCCTGACCCGCGATCTGGAGCTCAGGACATGCGGTGCTGACGTGATCCGCGACTGCACCATGTCGGACGCACAATTCGATCCGATGCGCTAAAACGGATCGAACGGGGCGTCGGGGCCGCATTCCCGCGTGTCCATCTTGGGTTGGCAGGCGCGAATAGCATCAATATAGGCGCGCAAAACGTCGGGGACGTCCCCTGCTTCTGCCTTAACCAGTTGTTCAGCCGACGCGGCAGGGCGATCTGCCACAGCTAAGGCATAAGCAAAAATAGCATGCAAAAAGGGACGGTCTTCATCTGTCGCCCGCTCCAACTCTTGGCCGAGTTCCGCCTCCAATTGGGCCATCATAAATTCGCTGCCTGCCACACCCATCGGATCACGCCAAAATGCGTTCAGCATAATGCCGAATGTCGTCGCACTTCCAGCCTCGCCCAGATGGGTCGCAACACCGTATGCACGTTGCCAATCTGACTGATTGCGCAACGCTTCATAAGTGTCGGTTTGCATGAACAGTTCCAGTTCCGTGATTTCTTCAGCGGTGAAACCACGATAAACCGGCAGTCCATTCGACGGACAAACCGGCAGCGCCGTCACAAACTCGCAGGATGATCGGGGGCGAAACGACATGCTGCGGCCCATGGTTGAACAGCTTGCAGTTCCAACAATGCTGAATGTTTCCCCGCCGACAGGGCATCTCATTTCTTGCTGCGTCGGGATGCCCGCATGTGCAGCAGTCCCCAACAACACCCCTGCCACGGCATTTCGAAAGATGATTTTGCTTAGAAACATCGCAATCTCCGTCATGAATATGATCGGAGTTTGCACATGTGCCACCAACGACGCAACGCCACCGGACACGTAATGCGCAGAACACAGTCCCGCGCATTCCCCCATCAGCTTACGACGTGTCTGACGTCCGCTAGCCTGCGTTCACCGGCTCTTGTTCGGTCGCCATGCGAGAGCCGTCCTTCATAACGATCTCGCCGCGGGTGTCCTGACAACGTGGTGTGCCATCACGGTTCAAACGCGGGCTCATGTAACCTTCGATACCGTCATCAATGACCCAGTGCTGGCACCCATCGGGATCCACCCAGACATTCGCAACACCATCGCGCAACGGGCCGCCGTCGATACCACCATCAACGACACCATCGTCATCGCCAGACCGTTCACAGCCCGCGATCAGCAGACCTGCAACACATACCGCAGTTATCCGTATCAAACGATTACCACTCATTTGAATCCTCATTACTTTTTCAGATCTTGGTTACAATTTATCCGACCATAAGTTGATATTTTGTATAGGTCCACCATCCGCAATGCCGCAAACTGGTGATACGCCAACTATTTCAACCCCTAATGCCACTTAGCGGCAAGTATATGTCGAACTGCAGCGCCAAAGCCGACATTTTGCCCGCCTTGCCGATATCGATTCGCTGCACATTGTGTGAACGCTGATCGGTGATGCCACCCGGTAACATGTCCAAAAAGGCGGGGCCGCTTCTGTTCGACTTGATCCTGATCGATGATACGCTGGAAAAGGTCACCGCCGCGCAGGCCACCGGTCTACAGGCGCACCACGACACTGGCCAAACGCGGGATCAAGTCAGCTGACCACCGCCTCGGTCAGTGCACTTTGCGGATCGGCCAACCTTTCAACCACTGCGAAATGATGCACGCCGGGTTCTATCACCTGTGCGCAGCCCCATGCATCCGTCAGGGCCTGCGATTGTGCCAGAAACGCAGGCCTCTCATCACCGCCAACCCAGCTTGTCACCGGGATCTGGGGGGCCGGCAGATGCACGGGGCTTTCGGCCCGTGCCTCTGCAGCATCGATGCGCAGATCAGCATTCATTGTCGTCTGCATCAGCGGGGCCAGATCAGCGACCGGTGAAACAGGCACCACCCGCTCGACCCTGTCCTGCCAGCGGGCAGCCAGCCGGGGGGCGGTCATCCGGGCCACCAAATGGCCGCCCGCGGAATGCCCGACCAAATGGATCGGCCCCAGCACGCGCGCACTGATCACGTCGATCGCAGCGGCGATCTGATGACCGATATCTGTGATCCGGACATCTGGGCACAAATCATAGGATGGTATCGCCACCGCCCAGCCATGGGCCAGCGGACCAGCAGCCAGATGCGACCAATAGGATTTGTCGAAACGCCGCCAGTATCCGCCATGGACAAAGATCACGACACCCTTTGCCAATCGGGAACAATGAAATAGATCAAACCGCTCGCGGGGACTTTCGCCATAAGGCAAATCCAACTCGCAAAGCGTGGCCTCGCGATAGGCAGCCGCAAGCGCCGCCCATTTGTCCGGATACGTCTCAGCATCCGGAATATACGCCCCATTTGCGTAAGCATCATCTAATTCCACGAGCCCCCCCTTTACGTTGTCCCCACACAAGGGTCACATAGTACCGAACTTAGGGGAGGCTACCATGCTTGACGAAACCACCAACCTCAAATCCATGCTCACGCGTCCCGATCTGGTCTGCGAGGCGGCTTTTCTCGGCGGTGATTGGGTGCAGGCGACCAGCGGCGCGCGTTTTGATGTCACCAACCCCGCGCGCGGCGACATTATTGCTCAGGTCCCCGACCTTGGGCGGGCCGAAGTCAGCCAGGCCATCGCAGCCGCCAAAACCGCCCAAAAGCCATGGGCTGCACGGGCCGCCAAGGAACGGGCCAACATCCTGCGCAAATGGTTCGACCTGATGATGGAACACCAAGAAGACCTCGCCATCATCATGACGGCCGAACAAGGCAAACCCTTGGCCGAAGCGCGGGGAGAGATCGCCTATGGCGCATCCTTCGTGGAATGGTTCGCCGAGGAAGCCAAGCGTATTTATGGCGAAACCATCCCCGGTCACATGGCCGACAAACGGATCACGGTGATCAAACAGCCCATCGGTGTTGCCGCCGGGATCACGCCGTGGAATTTCCCCAATGCGATGATCGCGCGCAAAGTTGCCCCGGCGCTGGCTGCCGGTTGCGCCTTTGTGATCAAGCCATCGGAACTCACGCCGCTTTCCGCGCTGGCCATGGCGAAACTGGCCGAAGAAGCGGGCGTGCCGCCGGGCCTCTTCTCTGTCGTGACCAGCACGGATAGCAGTGGCATCGGCAAGGAATTCTGCGAAAACGAAACGGTGCGCAAGCTGACCTTCACAGGCTCGACCCAAGTCGGCCGCATCCTGCTGCGGCAAGCAGCGGATCAGGTGATGAAATGCAGCATGGAGCTTGGCGGCAACGCCCCCTTCATCGTGTTCGATGATGCGGACCTGGACGAGGCCGTCACCGGGGCCATCGCCTGCAAATTCCGCAATAACGGGCAAACCTGCGTCTGTGCCAACCGGATCTATGTGCAGGCCGGGGTCTATGACGCCTTTGCCGCAAAATTCAAAACGGCGGTTGAGGCATTGCAGGTCGGCGACGGTTTCAGCGACGGAACCACGCTGGGGCCGCTGATCGAACCCAAAGCGGTCGACAAGGTGCAAAACCATCTGGACGACGCGCTTGAAAAAGGCGGGCAAATTCTGACGGGCGGCAAGCCCCATGACCTTGGGGCGCAGTTCTTTGAGCCCACGATCATCACGCAGGCGACCAAGGATATGCTTGTCAGCACCGAAGAAACCTTTGGCCCCTTCGCCCCGCTTTTCAAGTTCGACAGCGAAGATGACGTGATCGAACAGGCCAATGATACGATCTTTGGCCTTGCCGCTTATTTCTATGCCAAGGATATCAGCCGGGTCACCAAAGTCGCCGAGGCGCTGGAATACGGGATCGTCGGGGTCAACACGGGCATCATCTCAACCGAAGTGGCACCTTTCGGTGGGGTCAAACAATCCGGGCTTGGACGCGAAGGATCACACCACGGGATCGAGGAGTTCCTCGAGATGAAATACATCTGTACAAGCGTATGATCCGGCAAATCATCTACGCAATCGCGCTGTTGCCCACGATGGCCGCAGCCACGCCTGACCGGACAACACGGGTGTATGAAACACTGTTCGCACATAATGCGACTCATGCTTTTATTTTGCGCGAAATAGATGACAATCACGGCAGCTATTACACCAAACAAACCGATATGGTCCTAATCGCCCGGCAATTAGCGACTGGCATGGACGACCAACAATGGCCGCTGATCAGCATCTTTGATCGGGGGGCCGAATTTACCGTGTATGAAGAAACCCCACAGGTCCTGAACCTTGGTGTGACAGACAGGGTGAACCCATTTGACGTGGTTCTTTGGCGGGGTGCGGGCAATATACTGCCGCGGTCTTTTGGGTTATGGGGTTTCACGATTGATGTCACCCCAGAACGCCTCAGCATTGTACCACGCTATGAACAAGCGGTGCTGATCGAGCTTGGCCCTGTGAACAAGAGGCTGGCAGATAGCATCGCACTAACGGTCCAAACCCTCGACCCGCAAGAAGGATACCCGCAGGCCGGCACGCGGGATGATTACATCTGGCTGGATACGTTCTTGCAAGAACCCTGCCAGATTACGGACGTCTACAATCTTGCGACACCGGGCGATCCACCTGACAAATGGATGGCCGTCAAACGCAGTTGTGGTGAGGATGAATTGCACATATCCGACATCATCATCACAGCTGTTCCGGACTAACCCCCATGCGCAAGCTCATCGCCCTGCTCTTACTCTGGCCCGCCCTTGGCCACGCCACTCCGCCACGGATCATCGCAGCCGAAGAAACGCTGCTCGCCCATAATAGCACCCACGCTTTCATCCTGCGTCAAATCAACGACAACTGGGGGACGCATTTAACACTGCAAACGCAGATGGTGCTGATCTCGCGCGATCTGTTGACGGGTCAGGATGAACGGCAATGGCCGATCCTTGGCATCAGGGACGAGGGCAGCGCCTACGCACAGCAGGGCGATGTGGTCAACTTGGGCGTGGATGACCGGGTAAACCCGTTCGATATCCTCCTGTGGCGCAAGGCTGGCAACCTGTTCCCCACCCCGGCGACATGGCTGGCAGCGCGTCAGGACGTCACCGCCGACGGGCTGACACTGCGTGACGACGACGGGCTGATCACACATCAGGTCGACTGGGCCAGCGCGAACGCAGCGACCGAGGCCAGCCTGCGACAGTCTCGCGCCATCATGCCGATCCAGAACCCATGGGACAATCGCGAGGGGTGGGAAGAGGTTACTGCCCCGGATGATCTGTTCGCGGTCCCGGTGGACTACGGCAAGGATTGCGATGTTGCGGGTCTCTATTGGTTGCCGGTCTATAATGAAACCAACGCAGATCGCATTCTGGCCGAAATGCGTTGCTCGCCCGACGATCGTCCACTCAAAATTTTCGTGGTCATCCCACCCGTCGAAAAATAATTTCTAATCCTGCCAAGGATTGACGAACCAGCCCCGTCCAACCACCGTGATGCGCATGATGACAAGCGATGAAGACCTTGCAACGGCAGCAGCCCACGGCGACGGGGCGGCCTTCGCAAGCTTGCTTGAGCGGCACTATGACCGGCTCTTCGCCTTCTGCTTTCGGCTGACTGGCGCACGGGCCGAGGCAGAGGATCTGACGCAGGACATCTGCGCCGCCCTACCCGCCAAGCTCGCCAGCTATCAGCGCCGGGCCAAGGTCACGACATGGCTCTACCGCGTTGCCGTTAACGCAGCCCATGACCGGCGCCGCAAGCGGGCCACATACACCAAGGCCACCGATGGCTGGGGCGATTGGGAAAACAACCGCACCGCCGCGATGAAAGACACAAACGAACAAATCGACTGGCTGACCGCTGCGATGAACCAACTGAACACAGACCTGCGCGACACACTGGCCCTTGTGCTAGATGACATGACCCATGCGCAGGCCGCCGACATCCTTGGGGTGTCGGAGGGGACAATCAGCTGGCGGATATCAGAAGCCAAAAAAGCCCTGCGGGCAATCAAGGAAAAGGAGGACGTAGCATGAGCGATCTCGACGACCTCAAGGCAATGATGGATGATGCAACGCCTAAACCGGACGCCGCGCGGCGGGCGGAGAATCTGGCATTGGCGCAGAAAAATTTCCAAGACCTCCAAGGATCGCGCGAACAACCGCGTCCCACTTCTGCAACCGAGGCAAAGGGCCTCTGGACAGGAGTAACGACCATGCTGAAGACATTCACCGGCAAAGCCGCGCTGACCACAACAACCGCCCTCGTCGCCGCGGGTTTTCTCGTCATGACCCCGCAAGGGCAGGACCTGCTGCGGCCACCCACATCACCTGAAATCACCCGGACAGAATTCGACGGAACAGCGAAATCATCCCAGATCGAAAGCGAACCATTGTTTGCGGACGAAATCGGTTCTGACATGCTCGTCCAAGAAGCTCCGTCAGATTTTGTCGGCGAAGTGATCCAAGCACCGCAGCCGACGCCCAACCCAGAGACGCTCCCCCGCGTAACATCGCCAGCGAATGAGCCGGTTGCGCCTCCTGCACCGCCTCGTCCGACCATCGCGCAACAGCCGACACCATCAACCACGTCTCCAGCGTCAGATTTGGAAATGGCAGAAACAACTGCACCAGATGCGGCGGCTGCATTAGGTTTATCGCTGGAAGATCAACAAAGATTCCGCAGCCAGTCGTCTGGTACACAGCGCATCTTATTGGACAGCATGTCAAATCAGTCGCCGCGTGATGCATCCAGACTGTCAAACGGTAACGCGATCCACCCCGGTGCCATGTTTTCGGGCGGCGGTGCACCGCAAGCTGACATCGTGGCTGCGCCCACACCCAACACCGAGGCCTTCGCCAACGACGACACCAACCCGCTCAAAATCACATCCGAGGACCCGGTTTCCACCTTTTCCATCGACGTGGACACGGCGGCCTATTCGGTCGTCCGCTCCTCCCTCTCACGCGGGCAACTGCCACCCGCAGGTGCCGTGCGCATCGAGGAATTGATCAACTACTTCCCTTATGACTACCCCGCGCCCGACGCAGGCGACGCACCGTTCCGGCCGACCGTCAGCACCTTCCAAACCCCCTGGAACGCCGATACGCAGCTGGTCCACATCGCCCTGCAAGGCGAAATGCCCGCGCTGGATGACCGGCCACCGCTGAACCTTGTTTTCCTGATCGACACATCCGGATCAATGAACGACCCGGCCAAACTGCCGCTTTTGAAGCAAAGCTTCCGACTGATGCTCGACCAACTGCGTCCAGAGGATGAGGTCGCCATCGTCGAATATGCAGGCAGCGCCGGTCAGGTCCTTGCCCCTACAGCGGCATCCGAGCGGACGACAATCTTGAACGCCATCCAATCGCTTGGCGCAGGCGGGTCCACCAATGGGCAAGGCGGGCTGCAACAGGCCTACGCCGTGGCCGAGGGGATGAAAGAAGACGGCCAGGTCAACCGCATCATCCTGGCCACCGATGGCGATTTCAATGTGGGGATCAGCAACCCCGACGCGCTCAAAGACTTCATCGCCGACAAACGCGACACCGGCACCTATCTGTCCGTCCTCGGCTTCGGGCGCGGCAATCTGGACGATGCGACCATGCAAGCGCTGGCGCAAAACGGCAACGGCACGGCTGCCTATATCGACACGCTGTCAGAGGCGCAGAAGGTGCTGGTTGACCAACTGACCGGCGCGCTTTTCCCCATCGCGGGCGACGTGAAGGTGCAGGTCGAATTTAACCCGGCCCAAATCGCTGAATACCGGCTGATCGGCTATGAAACCCGCGCGCTGAACCGCGAAGATTTCAACAATGACAAGGTCGACGCGGGCGAACTTGGCGCGGGTCACTCGGTGACAGCGATCTACGAAATCACACCTGTTGGCTCGCCTGCCCAACTCAGCGACCCGCTGCGCTATGCCCCCAACACGGTGGCGGCATCCTCAGACGAACTGGGCTATGTCAAACTGCGCTACAAGGAACCGGGCGAGGATATCAGCCAACTGATCGAAACGCCGATCATCGGCGAAAGCATCCCGGGGACCGAGGCAAACTTCGCCGCCGCCATCGCCGGTTTCGGGCAACTGCTGCGCGATGACAGCTATCTGGGCGACTGGGGCTATGACGAGGCTATCACACTGGCCAACGCCAACCGGGGCGAAGACCCGTTCGGCTACCGGACCGAAGCGGTGCAACTGATGCGACTGGCACAAAGCCTGTCACGCTAGGCACAACAACGTCCCACCTTACCGCATAGGTGAGGTGGGCAAACTGAGATACAAACAACCACTAGCCCAAGTCTCAGCCTGCGCTTGACGCATTATCAAGCCCCCCGACACACCCCTGTGCCCAGACAGGACATGTGCGGCGTTATGACCGATCGGACACCGCAGATGCGACCTCTGCCAGGGCTTGCTCGAATGCGTCTCCCGATGATTGCGCCCGCGATAGGACAAGCCCGCCCTGGATCATCATGACCGCATGACGCGCAAAGCGTTGGGCATCCGCCTCATCGCATTGATCCGGGTTGCAAAGCAGCGTCATCGCAGCAAGCCAGCGATCAAAAAGCAGTTTCGTGCGGGCGCGCAGCTCATCAGGCACATCTTCAAGAGAGAAGACAGCCAGTAAGCACCCAAGCTGACCATTCTCGTAATACTCCCGAAGCATTTTTGCGACCGCTTCCCATCTGGCTGAAGTTGGGACAGACGTATCTCCCGCCGTGGCCTCCATCGCCTCCATGAATGTCGCGACAACGTCGAGCGAACGCTGCGCCATCTCGGATTTTCCGCGTCCGAAATGATGGTAGATGCTGGACTTGCCCAGCCCGGTCCGTTCAGAAACGACGCTTATCGTGGTGCCGTGAAAGCCGTTGGCCCGGAAAATCCGCGCGACGTCTTGCAGAATGTCCGGCTGTCGCTTCTGATCATTGTCCAACGCACTCATGAATATCCCCCGCCCGACCAGGATTTAGGTCTGTAAGGATGGAATGTCGGTCAGGAGTTCGTTGAATTCAAGCACATTGCCGTCCGGGTCACGGACAAAAATGACCTTGCGTCGACCGCTATAGATATGTGGACCATCGGTGATCCGGATGTTTTCCTCATCGAGTTTGGCCATCAAGGCATCCAAATCATCCACAATGAACGCCGCATGGGTCATGCCCGGGTGCTTGACGGCCTCATCCTGAAGGATGTTCTTGCTGCCTTCACACGGCACACCATTGAAGATCAGATTGATGTAGACGCCGCTGGCATTGACCATCTCATTGGCCTTGTGCTCGGGCAGATCGATTTCTTCCTTCCAGCCAAGTGCTTCGTAAAACCGGATCGCGCGCGCGCGGTCGGTCACCCGGATACCAACATGTTCGTAGGACGTGACGTTAAAAGACATCAAAGCGGCCTCCTTTAAATGGCAGGCATTGGGACAAAACCAGGAATCGCCTTGACGCGGTCCACCCAAGCGCTGACGGCGCGATAGGGCTCCAATGATACCGCGCCCTCGTGACTCAGGGCGATGTAGGGAAAGCAGGCAATATCCGCAATTGTCGGCCTGTCGAGTTCGAGCCATCTTCGCGTCAAAAGATGACGATCAAGAATACTGAGAACATGCGCGGATTTCTCGCGCGCCACGTCAACGTCAATGGCAAAACCAAACTTGTCATGCAGGCGGGCATCATTCGGCCCCCGGGCAATCTCACTCTCCGCGACCATCAACCATTGCATCACGGACGCTTCATCAGCAGCCTCGGGCGGATACCAATCGGTTTTGCCGTACTTCCGGGCCAGATAGACGAGGATCGCCTGAGAGTCGCGCAAAATCAGATCCCCATCGACAAGCACGGGTATCTCTCCAAAAAGGTTCCGAGCAATGAAACCTTCAGTCTTGTGCTCGCCATCAAGAAAGTCGACCGGTCGGAGCTCGTATTCCTGCCCAATCAACGCAAGGAAAAGCCGGACCTTGTAACAATTTCCCGACAGCTCAAGATCATAGAGTTTCATTTTCGATACCTCCACTATGTACCGAACGATCGGTACATAATTTGGCATTCATGTCAAGGATCGACATCTTCCTGATCGAAATCACGATCATATGCAGCGTACCGGATGGCGGCTGAACGATTGCACGCCATTCACGGCTGCACTCAGGCAAATTGATCTCAAGACTTGGCGTTTGTGGGTGCGCAACTTATCGAGCCGAGCGTTGTGCGGGGTGGGGCTCTACCCCTCCATCAGCCCATCCGTGCCCGCGCCGTCGGCAAAACCGCCCCTTGGATCAGCCGCATGATATCACCGAAATATCCGCCAGAGCGCGCCGGTTGGGTCGGGTCCGACGTCAAGGCCACGGTCAATTCCACCTCGGGGGCCACACAAATAATCTGGCCACCATAACCACGGGCCAGCGCGTATCGCACACCCGCAGCCTGACCCAAAAACCAGCCATAGCCATAATCCAACCCCGAAAACGGGGACCGCGTCCGGGTCTGAAACGACCGCGCCACCCAATCCGCGCTCAAGACCTGCGCGCCGCCAAACTGGCCGCCCAGGCGGTACATCTCGCCAAAGCGGACCATGCCCTCCAGCGTCAACGCCATCTCATTGCCCCCCATATAGCGCCCCTGCGGATCACGTGTCCATGCGGGGATATCAATGCCCAATGGCTGACCCAACCGCGCGCGGGCCAGCGTCAGCAGGCTTTGCCCTGACACCTCGGCCAGCACGGCACCCAGAATATGAAACGACCCCGTAGAATACAGCATCCGACGCCCCGGCTCGGCCACAAAAGGCCGGGACAGCGCATCCGCAACCCAGTTCGGACTGCTCACCCAAGCCCCATAATTGCCGCCAGAGGTACGTTCCAAGCCTGCCTGCATGGTGACAAGATCAGCCACGGTAATTTCCGCCACACGCGGATCGGCCCGACTTGGGATCAAACGCGGGGCCACGTCGCCCAAACGGACATCAACCGACGCAATCTCTGCGCGGTCCAAGGCGGCGCCGGTCAGGGCGGCAACAATCGTCTTGGACACCGATTTGATCGGGACAGCACGATTGATCGCCGGGCCGCGAAACACCTGTGACAGCACCGCCTGACCGGATTGACGAATAGCCAAGGCGCGACACTGCGACAGCGCGCGGGCCGCGTCGGCCACAGCCGCCCATTGATCTGCCTGCGCCAGCATCGGGGTTGCCAGCGCGGACGCGGCTCCTGACAGAAATACACGGCGTTTGATCAGCATTATATGCGGCCCCTTTACCCTGCGACCAAGAATAGACCGTCAAATCCGCAGAGCCACCCACATTTCCGTGCGTTCATCGACAATAGGCCTCGGCTTCCATAAAGGCGCGCAATGTCTGTTCCTTGGTCGGGCGAAAGCGATCAAGTTCTTCCAACGCCAGAACGCGGTCCAGCCGGAACATGCGAAAATCTTCGCGCAACTCGCACCAGCATACCGCCGTCCAGACGGTGCCCCAGAACCAGACACCCAACGGGCGTACCGCGCGCTCTGTCTGTGCGCCCGCCTCATCGGCATAGGTCATACGCAGGCGGATATGGTTCTCCGACGCCGCCTCGAACCGATCCAGAAAACCGCGCCATGACCCATCCTGCCACGGGGTGTCCAATACATGGACATTGACCTGCCCCACCTGCGCGCGGGCGTCATCCGGCAGAACAGTATCAATCTTGACCAAGGCTTCTTGGGCGGCGGCGGCCATCTTGGTGCCGCCCCAGCTTTGCAAAATACGGGCACCGGACACGAGGGCCACAATCTCATCTGGCGTAAACATCAAAGGCGGCAAATCATAACCGTCGCGCATCAGATAGCCGACGCCGGCCTCACCCTCAATCGGAACACCGGACCCAATCAAATGGGCCACGTCGCGATAAATCGTCCGCGGCGTGACCTCAAGTTTTTCGGCAAGCTGTGCTGCCGTCGTCAGGCGACCACCACGCAGATATTGCAATATCTGGAAAAGGCGGTCAGCCCGGCGCATTTAGGATGCGGCCTCGAACAGACCAATCGAATTACCATCCAGATCCTTGGCATAGGCAAAGCGACCAAAGGGCATGGCGATCACATCACCCACAATCTCACCACCCGCAGCCTTGCAGCGTTCCATCCCCGCCTCCAGCTTATCAGTCAGACCCAGATGGATCGTACTGCCGCCATCCGGCGCAGGCGTGCCGGGATATAAATGACAACCCGCATCGTCCATGGACCCACCAAGAACCGCCATCGGATTTGGCCCCGACGTATCAATCGTCATCTCATAGCCAAAGACAGTGTTATAGAACGCCACTGCCTTCTCCATATCGGTCACAGGAATTTCGCCCCACACGATAATTGCACGATCACCCATCTCTCATCTCCTTTATGTCTTGGTTGATGAGGACAGGTTATCCTACCCCTGCTGACAGCGTTATGTCAGCATGTTTTCAGGATGAAGTCAGGACTGCTGCGCCGTGGGGTGACTATTCACGCCAGATCGTCCGCGCTGCTGCGCAATATGTGTTCGGTACGGCCGTCAGCAGGAAAGTAGAGTTCAATCCGCAAGTCATCCAGCATCAAATCCTCTGGCGTACCAAACTGCGCGATCGTTGCAAAAAGCGACAGGCGCATGTCACCGGACACATAGATTGTGGGAACAACCGGTCGTGGCGCCGCGCCACCCTGACCGGGCACAGCCGATAGCTGCTGCGCCGCCGTCTCAAGCGCGGCAACACCGCCCTGTGCGGCGCTTTCGGTGCGCAACCGCAAAGCGGCATGATGGGCCACCTCAGGCCAATTCTCGATATATGCGGGGAAATGGTCAGACATCATCAATTGCAAAAGACTGTCACCCTCTGCAACACCGATTTGGGCAAACAGGCGGCGGGCAGCATCGTTCATCTGAACAACACACCACAATCGATCCAGCGCCAGCGCCGGGTACGGATCATGACGTTCCAACGTATAGGCAATTGCGGCGCGGATCGGGGTCATATCGGCCTCTGCCCATTGACGGGCAGGGTAACGGGCCGCAAATCCGGCATGGCTCAATAGCTGATTGCGGGCCGATAGCGGCAGCTCCAGCGCCTCGCCCAGACGTTGGATCATTTGCGGGCTGGGACGCGCGCGCCCGGTTTCCAAAAAGGACAGATGGCGCGATGACACATCGGCCATCATGGCCAGTTGCAATTGGCTGAATCGGCGCGCCTTGCGCCATGTTTTTAAGGTCTGTGGAAAATCATTCATTGTATCATCCTAGCGTCACATTTGCGCGGCGTCAGTTACCTGTCAGGTAATTGTTTTGATGATCAGGCTCAGGCTATGGCTCTGTAACATCTAGCAATCGGAGCGTAGAAATGACTTCAATTCCTCACAAAACCTGGCTCAAGATCACGGCGATTGCTGTGGGTGCATTCGGGCCTGTTTTCTTTCTTGGCAGCATGATGGGGACAGCGGAACCCGCACGCTTCACACTTGATCTGTTAGCTTGGCCACTTGATGGCGCACAGGAATTTGCGCCCACAACCCGGTTCCTGTCGGCGTTGACAGGCGGGTTCCTGTTGGGCTGGGGCGTCATGATCTGGTGTTTGTCCGGGGCAGCCCATAACGCCGCACCAGAGGCGGTGCGCCGGTCCGTGCTGACGGGTTTGCTGGCTTGGTTCATACTGGACAGCGCCGGTTCCGTGGCGTCCGGCAACGTGTCGAATGCGCTGTTTAACATCATCATCCTGCTGGTGGCCGTCGGCCCCATGTGGCGGCCAGAAAGGCCCCAGATCGAGGCAACAGCGTAAGCAAAGCACCCGCGCTCAGGCAATCCAACCCAACCCCTGTTCTGTGTGGGTCATGGGTCCATATTCGCCACTGACCCAACCGGCATAGCCATCCGCATCAAGCTGGGCAAAGAATGCAGGATAATCGATCGCGCCCTTGTCGGGCTCTGTGCGGTCGGGCAACTGGGCAACTTGGACATGGGCGACCAGATCTTGCATGGCAGCCCAGGTGCCCATGACGTCGCCGGTGATCTTGGCTGCGTGAAAGGCATCAAACTGCAGCCGAACATTGGGGGCTGCCACTGTTTCAATCACGTCGCGGGCAAGGTCGAAATCGTTCAGGAAATACCCGGGCATCGTATCCGCGTTAATCGGCTCGATCGTCAGGATTTGCTTGGGGGCCTGTGCGGCGGCCCAGCGCAGGTTATCAATGAAACATGCGCGGGCGGCGTCGCCTACGGCCTCACCGGCCATGACATGCAGATGGCGGGCGCCTAGCGTCTTTGCATATCGGACGGCACGGTTAAAATCGCGGCGAAACCTGTCTTGCGTGGCCGGCACAGCAGCCCAGCCCTGATCGCCCCCTGTGTAATTCGGTGGCGGGCAATTGATCAGGGCCATGGTTAATTCATACCGGCCCAATTCATTGACGATATCCTGCGCGTTGCTGTCATAGGGAAAAAGCACCTCAACCGCGGCGAAACCTGCTTCTTTGGCGGCCGCAAAACGCTCGATAAACGGTAGCTCCTGAAACAGCCAGGTCAGGTTGGCGCAGAATTTCGGCATCGCGTCGTCCTTCGATAAATACTGTAAACAGCCGGGGCAAGGCACGTCCGTTATCACGGCTTGACGCAAATTCCTCAACTATCAAAGCACTTCATCGTCCGAGGTATTGAAGGAACGGCCAGTTTTCCGAAAGTCGGGGCGATCGGGGTGCGCCACCAGAAGGTGGCCAATGACATAAGAATAAACTCTCGGTGATCCTACTCGCGTTCTGACCGGACCTGCGTAATCTATTTGGCGAAGTACCGCACAGATGATGGAGCCTCCCAATGCAACCGACCCGCCGACATATCCTGACATTTTCGGCCAGCTTGCCACTGGTCGCGCTGACCGGCACATTGGCCCATGCCCAGACAAAACCGTCTGTTTATGCCAATGATGGTATCGCCATTGATGGCACTGATCCTGTCGCCTACTTCACACAAAACGAACCCGTATCAGGCGATCCGGCAATCACATATGATTGGATGGGGGCCACATGGCGTTTCACCAGCGTTGAAAATCGCGACACCTTCGCGGCTGATCCGGCAGCTTATGCGCCGCAATATGGCGGCTACTGCGCTTGGGCGGTTAGCGAAGGCTACACGGCGTCCACCGTACCCGATGCGTGGCGGATCGTGGATGGCAAGCTCTACCTGAACTTTTCACGGCGCATCCAACGGCGATGGCAGCGCGACATACCCGGCAATATCGCAAGGGGTGACGCAAACTGGCCATCCGTTCTGCAAGAAGCCTGACAACGAAACATATCAAATCTGCATTAGCCTCGGCCGCTTTGCATAAAAAGCCCGCGCCAAAGCGCGGGCCATTTCTTATTTTCAACAAACAGTTGATTCTAGATCAGAATCCAGCACCAAAACCTGCCTGAAGATCGTCAATAGACGCCTGGTCAAAGCGAGTATCGATACGCTTCCGGTCACCCATTTCGTAAGTGATCGCAATCTGGAAACGGTTGATATCGTCCGACGCTGTCTCCAAGTCAATGATGCCAAAGTTTGCATCGACCCACAGATCATCAATCACTTGATATCCACCACCAACAGTGAAGGCGGAATTGTCAAAGTAATCGTCACCATATGTGGTGGTATAAGCAGCCGACGCACGGATTTGCGGGGTGAATTCGTAGTCGCCGCGCAAACCGAAAATGCCGCCTTCTAATTCAGAATCGCCGTTAATATATCCGCGACCGAAAATCGGACCATCATCATATTCGGCGCTCAACACATAACGTGTGCCATCAAATTCCGAGTCGTTCTGCAGCGATGCGCCAAGAACGACAGCAGGAACAACTTCAGCTTCACCGTACAAAGTTGTTGTGATGTTGTCTTCATCAACATCGAACTGAGTAATATCGATACCAACACCGAATTGGGAGGTCTCATACTGACCAAAAACTTCGAAACCATTTGTGTCATCGCCAGATTCCAGATCAGTCCCGAAAAAGCCAAGACCGACCAACGCTTCTGGCGTGATCATGTAGGCACCGGCGGCGCCGAAGGCATTATTCGTGGCCGAAGAACCGAAGTCAGTTGTTATGCTCAGGATTTGTGCAGACAGCAGGACCTGACCCAGCTCATATTCCACGTCGCCTTGAAACAAGCTGATATCGGCTTCTCCGCCGGCATCATCATCGTAATTGGTGAAATCGTAGCTCAGGCGCGCATAGTTCACACCATCGGCCATAACAGGACCGGTCATCAACGCGGCAACAGCAGTAAATGTTAGTGTGCGTAGCATATTATTATCTCCTTCATAATGCGATGCGCCCGATATGGCGATCCCACGAACAGCTTCAATATGCGCGCCCATAGATTTGCCTTAGTGATGCCACAAAGTCGCAACTTTTGGCATATTTCGCATAGCCGCTATGCACTTGCATGATAACTCTTGAAATTCGTCACTTGGCTTCCAAAGGCCCATAAGCATAAGGGAAATACGGCTATATCCTATGCCAATTCCGCCGCCAAAATGATTGGAAAGAATACCCCCGCCGACCGCACCCCAAACCAGCGGTCGCCATCATGATCTGCCTCTTCCCCGATCTCCACCAACCGATAGAACGACTTGCGATCAATCAAGGCCTCAAGATTGGCGCGCACCAATACATATGGCGACGGCTCCCCGGTCTGCGCATCCCGCTCCACACGGATGGGATGATCCGGACCAGCGACAAACCTGTCACCCACATTGGTCTCAAACTCCAGCCCCTCATCCACCGGATTGAAATCCACCGCCACAAATGGCGCATCATCGACCGTGATCCCCACCTTCTCGACCGGGGTCACAAGGACATAATCATCCCCGTCCTTGCGCAGAATCGTCGAAAACAGCTTCACCAGTTCGAAACGCCCGATCGGCGTGCCCAGATAAAACCAGGTCCCGTCGCGCGCGATCCGCATATCCAAATCCCCGCAATGCGGCGGATTCCACAGATGCACTGGCGGCAAACCGCCCTTTTTGGCCGCACGCGCACTCGCGGCGAGGCTTTCTGCTGACGGTGTCACAATCTTTTGTGTGCTCATAACTTTTGCCATTGGGGTTCGTGGGATTATCTGTACGAATAGCAATATAGTTCAACCGGAGGAATGTCATGGCCAACGACGCCGATCTTGTCGCCCAAATCGAAGCGCTGGGCACAAAGCTGAGCGAGGCGCGCAGCAGCATCGCGGCCCGTTTCATCGGTCAGCAACGGGTTGTGGACCTGACATTGACGGCATTGATCTGCGGCGGTCATGCCGTCCTGATCGGTCTGCCCGGCCTTGGCAAAACCCGCCTCGTTGATACGCTTTCCACTGTGATGGGGCTCGATGGGAACCGCATTCAGTTTACACCGGACCTGATGCCTGCCGATATCCTCGGCTCCGAAGTGCTGGAAACAACTGATGAGGGGTCCCGCAATTTCCGCTTTATCGAAGGGCCGATCTTCTGCCAGCTTCTGATGGCCGATGAAATCAACCGTGCCTCTCCCCGGACCCAATCCGCCCTCTTGCAAGCCATGCAGGAAAAAGAGGTGACAATCGCAGGCCAGCACCGCCCGCTCGGCGTACCCTTCCACGTGCTGGCAACCCAAAACCCGATTGAGCAGGAAGGTACCTACCCTCTGCCCGAAGCACAGCTCGACCGTTTTCTTGTCCAGATCGATGTACCCTACCCGACCCGCGATACCGAAAAGGACATCCTGATCGCCACCACCGGCGTGGAAGAGGCGCAATCAACCGCCGTGTTCACAGCGCAGGAACTGCTTGATGCGCAAACGCTTCTCAGGCGGATGCCGGTGGGCGACAACATCGTCGAAATGATCCTTGATCTTGTGCGCGCCTGCCGTCCCGATGACAACACGGCGCCTGATATCATCCGCCAAAGCGTCAGCTGGGGGCCCGGCCCGCGTGCGGCACAGGCGCTCATGCTGACGGTCCGTGCGCAGGCTTTGCTGGAAGGCCGGCTTGCGCCATCAGCGGAAGACGTGCGCGCTATGGCCGTGCCAGTCCTGGAACACCGCATGGCGCTGTCCTTCGCAGCCCGCGCACGCGGCGAAAGCATCCATAACGTTATCAACACCGTCGCTGCCCAGATCACCCATGTCGAGGCGGCTGCGTGACAGAACCCCTCGCCCTCAGGTCACAGGCCGAAACGCTCGCCGCGCCCCTGCCCGCCCTTTTGGCGGAGGCAGAACATCTGGCGACGACCGTCCTGCTGGGCGATCACGGGCGCAGACGGGCGGGCGTCGGCGACACATTCTGGCAATACCGGCCCGCGCAACCCTATGACGAGGCGCGCAGCATCGATTGGCGGCGGTCTGCCCGGTCGGACGCCAATTTCGTACAAGACAAGGAATGGCAAATCGCGCAATCGATCATCCTCTGGATCGATCAAGCAGCATCCATGTCCTTCACCTCCGACGATAACCTGCCCAGCAAAGCCACCCGCGCGCGCACTTTGGGGCTGGCGACGGCGATCCTACTGATCCGGGGGGGCGAACGGGTTGGGCTGACAGGCCTGCGACTGCCCCCGCGGCGGGGTGAGGCACAGTTGATGCAGATGGCACAACTGCTGTCGCTGGAAGACGACACCGACTATGGTGCCCCAGAAGCGCAAGGGATGCTGCCCCATTCCCGCGCACTATTCATCAGCGACTTCATGGGCGACATGGCCCCGGTCGAAGCAGCCCTGCTACGTGCCGCCGACCGCGGCGTGCGCGGCGCGCTGCTGCAAGTGCTCGACCCGCAGGAAGAGGCATTCCCCTTCGACGGGCGCACCATATTCGAAAGCATGTCCGGCACGCTGCGCCACGAAACGCTCAAGGCTGGCGACTTGAAACAACGCTATCTCAACCGGCTGGCGGAACGCAAAGACCGGCTGCAACACCTCGCCCGCACCACCGGCTGGCAATTCAGCACGCACCATACCGGGGAAAGTGCGGCAAACGCGCTCTTGTGGCTCTATGGCGCGTTGGAGCGGCACGCGTAATGTGGTCCATCGGTCCCATCGGCTTTGCCGCCCCATGGTTACTGCTTGGCCTGATCGCGCTGCCGATCCTGTGGATATTATTGCGGGCCGTCCCGCCCGCCCCCATCCGCCGCCGCTTTCCGGGTGTGGCCCTACTGCTTGGGCTGACCGATGACGAAAACCAGACCGACAAAACGCCTTGGTGGTTGCTCCTCTTGCGGATGCTCGCCGTTGCAGCCGTGATCCTCGGTTTCGCAGGGCCGATCCTGAACCCGCAAAATGCCCGTGACGGGACCGGCAACCTTGTGATCATTCTGGACGGGACCTGGGCGGGTGCCGCGACATGGCAGGCCAAAATCGACAGAGTCGATACGCTGTTATCCGAAGCGGCGCTTGCCGACAGGCGCACCGCAATCATCAGCCTGACCGACCTGCCCATTGGTGATTTGCCTTTTGCGGCACCAACAGAATGGCAAAACCGGCTCCCCAACATCGCACCAAAGCCATGGCAGCCAACCGACGCTGCCGCATGGTTTGCAGACAAGACCGACAGCTTCGAAACCTTGTGGATCTCCGACGGGATCGATTATGCAGGCCGCGACGATCTGCTTGCGGCACTGGAATCGCAGGGCACAGTCACCGTATTCCAAACCCCACGCCAGACCATCGGGCTACGGCCTGCCCGGTTCGAGGATGGGCAAACCCTCGTTTCGGCCACCCGCACGCCAATAGGGAACGCGACCGAAACAACGATCACCGCCATCGGCCTCGACCCGGCAGGGGTCGAACGGCAGTTGGCGACCGTTCCCACGACGTTCGAGGCTGGCGAAGCGGTGGCAGAGACCGCCATGATCCTGCCCCCCGAACTGCGTAACCGGATCACCCGGTTTGAAATCACAGGCACCCGCTCTGCCGGGGCCGTCAGCCTGACAGATGATGCGCTCAAGCGGCGCGAGGTCGCACTTATTGCAGGCCGCGACGAACGCGAAGCGCTCGAACTGCTCTCACCGCTCTACTATCTGCGCGAAGCACTCGAACCCACCGCCGACCTGATCGACGGCGCGATGGAGGATATCCTGCTCGCCAATCCTGACGTGATCATCCTTGCCGATGTGGCAATCCTCACCGATATCGAACAGGACGGACTGCGCGATTGGGTCGAAGATGGCGGGATGCTGCTGCGGTTTGCCGGGCCAAGGCTCGCCGCCAGCGATCTGGGGCGCAACAACGAAGACCCACTGCTGCCGGTCCGGCTGCGATCCGGCGGGCGCAGCGTTGGCGGCGCGATGAGCTGGGGAGAACCCAAAACCCTCGCGGCCTTCGCGGAAGACAGCCCCTTCTTCGGCCTGCCCGTTCCGGACGACGTGACCGTCACCAGTCAGGTCATGGCACAACCAGACCCCACATTGGCCGACCGGGTCATCGCACAACTCGCCGACGGCACACCGCTGGTGACACGCAAAACCATGGGCGATGGGCAAGTCGTGCTGGTTCATGTGACGGCCAACGCAGAATGGTCCACCCTGCCGCTGTCCGGGCTCTTTGTGCAAATGCTCGAACGGCTCGCCGTTTCAACCCGATCTGCCACGCCAGACGCGGCTGAACTCGCAGGCACCACATGGCTGCCCAACAGGGTGCTTGACGCCTATGGGCGGCTTGGCGACGGCAGTGCGCTGCCGGGCGTTGCGGGCGAATTGCTGGGTGCAGGCACCCCCGGCCCGGACCTGCCACCGGGATTATATGCAGGCGGTGATCGCCAGCTTGCCATCAATGTCATTGGAAAGGACACCATGCTTAACGTCGCCCAATGGCCCGCACGGATCGCCGTCGAAGGCATGGCTGTCACCCGCGAAACAGCACTGAAAGGGTGGCTGTTGGCCGCAGCCATCAGCTTGCTGTTGATCGATGTCATCGCTTCGCTTGCCATCGGGGGGCGGCTGCGCGGGCCGCGGGCCGATGTGGCTGCGGCATTGGCGCTCCTCATGCTTTGGGCGCCCGAGGCGCAGGCGCAGGAACTGGATGATTTCGCTGTTCGGGCCACATCCAATGTCGTTCTGGCGCATGTGCTGACCGGCGATGCCGAAACTGACGAAGTGGCAGAGGCGGGTCTTCTGGGCATTTCCCAAACACTCTTCAGGCGCACCTCCATCGAACCGGCGGCCCCGCTTGGTGTCGATCTGGAAACCGACGAACTCGCCTTCTTTCCGTTCCTCTACTGGCCCATCACCGCTGACCAGCCCCTGCCCTCGCGCGAGGCTTATGGCAAGCTCAACCGCTATTTGCGGTCAGGCGGGATGATCCTCTTTGATACCCGTGATGCCGACACGGCGCGGTTCGGCTCAGGCTCGCCCGAAGGGCGCAAACTGCAAGCCATCGCGCGCAGCCTCGACATCCCAGCGCTTGAACCAATCCCATCCGACCACGTTCTGACACGCACATTCTACCTGCTGCAGGATTTCCCTGGGCGCTACGCCAGCCGCGACGTCTGGGTCGAGGCGGCGCCGCCAGATGCCGAACAGGTCGAAGGCATGCCCTTCCGCAACCTCAATGATGGGGTGACACCGGTGATTATCGGCGGCAATGACTGGGCGCGCGCATGGGCTGTCAATGACATGGGCGGGCGGATGTTCCCGGTCGGGCGCGGCATGGCAGGTGAACGGCAGCGCGAAATCGCCCTGCGGTTCGGGGTCAATGTGATTATGCATGTGCTTACCGGCAATTATAAATCCGATCAGGTCCACGTGCCTGACCTGCTCGACAGGCTTGGTCAATGACGGGCACGCTGATCCTCGATCCACTCCTGCCGATGATAGCCTTTTACGGTGTGGTGGCCATCGCGGCCATCGCCCTTGGCCTTGCTATCTGGCGCAAATTGCCCGGCTGGTGGTTGCGCGGCCTTGCTGGCCTCGCCTTGCTGGCGGCACTCGCCAACCCCGCCATCCAGCAGGAAGATCGCGAACCGCTGACCGATATCGTGATGCTCGTCGTTGACGAAAGTGCAAGCCAGCGGATCAGTAGCCGCCCGGCCCAAAATGCTGCCGCCATCGCCAATATCGAAGCTGAATTGGCCCGCCAGCCCAATACAGAACTGCGTACTGTCACGCTTGGCGATGGTGAAGGCGATATAGGCACGGCCCTGATGACAGCACTGTCAGAGGCGCTTGCCGAAGAGCCACAAGCGCGCATCGCTGGGATCATCCTTGCCACCGATGGGCGGCTGCACGATCTCGAACGCGCACCACGCTTGCCTGCACCAATGCATACATTGCTGACCGGCGAACCTGACGACTGGGACCGGCGACTTGTGGTGTCAAACGCACCCGCCTTTGCGATCCTTGGTGAACAGGTCAGCCTGACACTGCGCATCGAAGATCAGGGCGCAGCACCCGAAACCGACAGTGTCATCCTGTCGATCTCCATCGATGGTGAAACCCCGCTCACCCTGCCCGTCCCCATTGGTCAGGATATCGACCTGCCGATTGAATTGCCCCATGGCGGAATGAACGTGCTGCAATTCTCAATCCCGGAAGTGGAGGGCGAGCTCACCAATCGCAACAACAGTGCAGTCGTGCAAATCAACGGCGTGCGCGACCGGCTCCGCGTGTTGCTGGTGTCAGGCGAACCGCACCCCGGCGAACGGACATGGCGGAACCTGCTGAAATCCGATGCCTCTGTCGATCTGGTGCATTTCACCATCCTGCGCCCGCCCGAAAAACAAGACGGCGTGCCGGTCAATGAACTCTCCCTCATCGCCTTCCCGACGCGCGAGCTGTTCCTTGAAAAGATCAATGATTTCGACCTGATCATCTTTGACCGCTATCGGCGGCGGGGCATCCTGCCCAGCGAATATCTCGACAATATTCGGCAATATGTGGAACAGGGTGGCGCTGTGCTGATCTCATCCGGCCCGGAATACGGGGCCGCCGAAAGCATCTACCGCTCACCGCTTGGGAACATCCTGCCCGGCGCACCGACCGCGCGGGTGTTTGAGGAAGGCTTTATACCCCAAATCACCGATATCGGGCAGCGGCATCCCGTCACCGAAGGGCTGGATGCGCTGTCGCCCAATGCCGACGGCGACGGGCCCGGCTGGGGGCGCTGGTTCCGCCTGATCGACGTTCTGGTGCCAGAGGAAGCCACCACCGTCATGTCCGGCCTCGACGACAGGCCGCTTTTGATCCTCAACCGGATCGGCGAAGGGCGGGTATCGCTGATCGCCTCGGACCAATCCTGGCTCTGGGATCGGGGGTATGAAGGCGGCGGGCCGCAGCTCGAACTGCTGCGGCGTCTGGCCCATTGGATGATGAAAGAACCCGAGCTTGAAGAAGAGGCGTTGTGGGTCGAACCCACAGGCCAAACCATGCGGGTCATCCGGCGCACGCTGGACGTGGATACCGGGGATGTCACCGTGACACATCCCGACGGCACGCAAACGGTGCTCAGCCTTGAAGAAGTTTCGCCCGGACGGTTCGAAACCCTCTGGGAAGCCCCCGAAATCGGGCTTTACAGGCTGGATGACGGAACTGAAACCAGCGTCATCGCCCTCGGCCCGGCAGCCCCGCGCGAGTTTGAGCAAACGATCGCATCCGCCGACATACTGACCCCCCTGGTCGCAGGCACCGGCGGCGGCATCCATGCCATCTCTGAAGGTGACATCAATATCCGCACCGTCCGCGAAGGACGGCCCGCAACAGGGCGTGGCTGGATCGGGATCACGCCACGCGGGGCCTACCGGACCGCTGATATCAGCATCACGCCGATTTTACCGGCTTGGGCGTGGCTGCTACTTGCATCAGTCCTGATCGTCGGCGCCTGGCTGCGCGAGGGGCGGCGCTAGCAAGAGAGGCTTATGTCTCTATGGAGTCCAAAACCACCGGACATTCGCTGGTTTTTCTGGCCCGCGGCTGAATAGCATCATGTTCTGCAAATTGACTGGATCTTCTCTGACAATTCGACTGGTTTAGAAAAATAAGCCGAGTGGCTGGATTTTATGTTTTCAACGCGATCAACGCCGACCTCATCGATGCATTTGTCTTGCAACTGCAATGTTACGGCGCGGTCTTCCGTAAGGCGAATGTAAGCACGTGGAATGCTGCCATATCGTTCATCCGAAAGATTCAGCTTTGCTAACGCGGGCCTTAAAGGCTCGCGACAAAGTAGATTGCTTGCAAGCATGACGTCCTCGTCAGAACAATCGTGGTACAATCCCTCTCGGTAAATGTCGGGATGAAGTTCATCCCACAAACCCGTCTGGCTGACGGTAACATAAGGCGTCAGAACCGATCCCGTGTCCGCTCTAAAGTAGCTGGCGGCCCTTTTTTGGTTGGGTATCATATAAGATGCCAAATAGACGACACGTTCGATTTGTTCGGGGAACATCTCCGAAATTGCGGCGGCCAGAATGCCATAACGACTGTGGACGACAATAGTCGTTTTTTGATCCTGTCTCAGGCGCGTCCCTATGTCACGAACCATCGCTCTGAGGCTGATAAACTGAGACAACCTTTTGTTTGCGCCTCTTCCAAGAAGATTTGGAACGACGACCGAATGCCCCATTTCTTCTAATCGCGGTGCTACTTTGTACCAGCACCACGCGCCATGCCAGCTGCCGTGTATCAATAAGAAATGTGTCACTTCAGGCTCCAATTTTGAGCCTTGTTAGACCTCCAGGTTTGAGGCGTCATACCGATTCTTGCGCAATCTTTGTATCGAATATCTGGACACGAAATGACTGCTATTCACTCAGAAGAGCCAAGACCGCGAATGATAGCTGCGTCTGCATACATCATCAGTTCTCCGCGAGACCAAGCGTCAGATCAACAAATCGGATTCCATCGGCAATACCATTTCACTTCACCGTCGACAGGTGTTGCAACGGGCGCCTCGACATCGCCCGATCGCCATTGCCACCAGCGACGTTTTTCTTCGATCTCAACAGCGTCTTGACCACGATTGAACGGCCAGAAATCAAACCAGCTACTAAACCAACCGGTCAGGCTGTCGATGATATATGTCGCCACAAGCAGCACGATGACGCCAAGAATGATATAGAACACCACCCGACCAAAGGATTTACCCCCTTCGCGGGCGGCGTTGAACGTGAACAGCTTCAGCGACCGGCTCAGCACCTCGCTCCATGGTTTTTTGGAAACGCAATCCTCGTCCTGTTCCGTGTTCGCCATGTCGTACCAATCTGATCATCTGTAACCTGTCGTTGTTTTACCGATGAATACGGCAACAATATGGGCAATACGGGCCGATTGGCAGCATATGCGCATGATTGGTCGGACCCACGCATAACGCAAACCAGTTTGCGCGGGGATCACCGAAATGATAATATTGACTTGGCATCGCTCGGGCCTCCCCCCTCCATCGGGGCAGCATCCAACATGCAGGGCATCTTTCATTTGAACCAAATCTGTTCGGGTTCACGCATAAGGAGGGATTGCGGAAAACACGCGAAAAGAGGACGGTCCCAATGCGATTCTCATCCCCCATCTTCATACTAAAACGCAAGGCCAAGCGGCTGGCAAAAGACAACGGCATGCCGCACCATGCAGCACTTGATCAAATTGCCATCGCAGAAGGCTTTCGCAGCTGGGGCCATCTTGCATCCAGTGCGCCGGTCCGGCACCCGGCAAAGCGTGTGCTGAACGGATTATGCCCCGGTGATATGTTGCTGCTCGGGGCGCGCCCTGGTCATGGCAAAACCCTTCTGGGGTTAGAGCTTGCCGCATTGGCCCAGCAAGGGCGGCGGGACAGCTACTTTTTCACGTTGGATTACAATGTTACGGATGTTCTGCACCGTTTTGCTGCGATTGGACTGGATGCTGGGGAACTGGCCGACACCATGATCGTAGACACCTCCGACGACATTTGCGCGCGCTATATCATTGATCATCAGGGCAACAATCCCGGCAACGCATTTATCGTCATCGACTATCTGCAACTGCTTGATCAGAAAAGAAGCAACCCCGCCCTTTGTGACCAGATCAGCCTGCTTGGCGCGCATGCAAAGGCCACGGGATGCATCATTGTCATTATTTCGCAGATTGACCGCGCTTTCGAACATAAGGGCAAGGACATGCCCGACAGCTCCGATATCCGGCTACCTAACCCGGTCGATATCGCGCTATTCGACAAAACATGTTTTCTACACGAGGGCCAAATAGGGTTTAGTGCGGCCGCATAGGAACGGCGGGACATCCCCTAAGACCCTTCATAAGGCCCCAGTCCCGCACTCGACCGCGCGGGTTTTGGGGTCCACTGTTCACGCACCAGAAATCGCTGACCCAAACGATCCGCATACGTAGCCGCACTAAGTAGTTACGCGCCGCTTATCGTATATCCGGACGCCCCTCGTGCTGTTCTTGCGTATCGCGGAAAATGGCACCTTGTGGGAAAGATACCGGTGAATATGTAATTGTTGGAGAATGACCAATGGGCCCGGCCGACTTAGCTTCACGCAGCATACAAGATTTGAACATGATGGCGGATGTCGCCGATTTTGCGCCACAGCTTCGCGGCAGCGCAGGGCTCAATATCCCCGAACCAAGCGATATCCGCGCGCGCTCCGTGCTGTCTCCAAACAGTGGCCTGCCAATGCCGCCAGGCATAGCACCCGATCCGGCAACCATGTATCCCACGACGAATGGGATCAGCGTGAACGCCGGATCAAACGGTCCGACCTATAACGCCGCAGACGCTGATATCATCAGCTATCAAAACGCGCTTCAATCGTTATCGGGCGCGTTCGCCGCTGCCAATGCATCTGGCAACCCAATGGCAGAGATGATCCTGTCAGCTGCCGCTGGGTCATACCAAGAAAATATGGACGGTTTCACGGCCGAAAAGGCCAGCGAAGCTGGCGAAGTCATGTCCATGATGGGTCAAGGGCTGGATGCGACCGGCACCATGCAAGGCGACAATACAATGGTTCTGATGGGCCAGATGTTGAAGGCCGCTGGCGAAATCATAAAAACGTCGAGCGGCGCCATGCCGCCGCCCGAAGGTATGACCGCGTCGGACGCCGTTACCGCAAAAACGGCTGAAGTGACTGGTGATTTGATGATTGCCATGGGCAACGCCACAGGAAACGACGCGATGGTCGCCGAAGGAAAGGCAACCAAGGAAGGCTTCAATTCAGCAACCGATGACGGCGTTATCGCGGGCCTGGCAGAAAATGACGACTACGAAGTTGATGACGACTTTGACGATTACGAGTTCGACGACGATGACGAATTCGACGATGATGACATGTCGGTCCCCGATGGTTCTGCTGAACAGGTTGCAGAAACCATGGCAGAATTGGCCAATACGATGATGATGATCACAAACACCCTGATTGAAATGGGCCTGCGCGACAGCAACACTGGCGCGGACTGGGCGAACGTGGTCGATCTAGTGTCAGACGGCCTTGGCCTGGACGTCGCAGCACCTGTGAATGCGTTCGAAGCGATCGGTAACAATAGCGAAATTGAAAGCCCCTTCGAATGGGCGGCAATCGCGACGAGCATGATCGCGGAATTGCCTGCATCCGACGCGATCCCCGCGTCTTCGCCGCGCCCCGACCCACAGACATCTGTCCCCTATCAGGACGCCGTTGAACAGCTGACAACCGCGATGGGCGATGGCCCGGATGCTTTGACGGAACTGCTGATGTCGGACGACTACATCGCTGCGATCAGCGGGTTTGAAAATATGTCCAGACCTATTAACGCAGAGGCGGACGACTAAACCTCCGGGTCCGCTCACTAATGTCATGGCCGGGACGGCAAGGCACTCTGACCTTCAACACGTTGATCGGTAAGGTGGGGTTTCACCTCACCAACCGCCGCCAACGCTTCATGCTTATTTAACGTTTCATACCGTGCGCTGCATTAACCCGGCCCGATACATATGATCATGCGCATGGTTTACACATGGTTTCTGCATGGGTTCTGCATCGTGCATCAGCCATGAAAATCAGCGTATTAAGGGATTTTAGAACGTCTTGGCCGAAGACCGGCCAAACCAGCCACCGAACGTTGCGTCCTCACTTGGTCAGCACGACCTCGAACAGGTCATCCGACCACCCATCGACATTGCAGCGGGTGCGGACAAAAACCGATGTTGCCCCATCAGGTATCTGCACCCCGCCCAGCGACCGGGTAAAGGGCTGTTCGGTCACATGCGGATGCGCCAACACCCGCACACCAAGGCTGTTGCCATCGGCATCCAGCACCTCCCACCCATCGGCGTAATGATCCCAACCGGTATCGGGATGCGACAGGGTCACGCTGACGCGATCGCCGCTGATGCTGACGTCTTCGATAACGGACGTATCGGCAAGGGCGGGAGCGGCCAACAGGCTCAAAACAAAGGCATATTTCATGTATCCTCCTTTAGCAGAATACGGCGCGGAAGCGACGCAAATTCCCGTGACCAGACGATCCAGACCACAATCAGGGTGGATGCAATCAACGCCCATGCCCCAAACAACCACGCCAGCGCGCCCAGCGCGAAATACATACCGCGCAACCCACGGTTAAAGTTGACCGCGGCCCGGATATTCAGCTCTGCCGCCTTGGCGGCGAGCGGGTAAGCCTTTGAATCGTCGGGATCATTCGGGACTGCTGCCATAATCACCGCGCAATAGCCAAAGACCCTGTTGGCCCAGACAAACTTTAGAAACGCATTGGTCAGAAACAGTGCCACCAGTCCCAGTTTCAATTGCCAGATCAGCACCGGCACCGGCATTTCCGACACTTCCGCCGCAACACCTTGCAAAGGCGCCGTATTCCCGACAAGCGCCAAAACGCCTCCGATCGCCAAAAGACAAGTCGATGCGAAAAACGATGTCCCCTGCCGCAAGCTGGCAAGAATTTGGCTGTCAAAAATTCGCGGGTCGCGCGCCACAAAAACCTTCATCCACGCGCGCCGATGTTCTCCCATCAAAACAGTGACCGAAGGGCGCTTGGCACCCGGATGCTCGATCCACCAACCAATTGTAAACCAAGACACAATTATAAGTGTCGCGGCACACCAATCCAGCGGTGTCAAAAGGGCCATATGATCCAGCAATCGCATAAGTCATTGTGTAACCTCTAGAGTTCAGACTTGCCATATCCTGAAATTGGTAATATATTTTTACCAATATTTCGGATTAGGGAGTCGCCACCATGGAAATGCCAGCCCCCAGCGCCAGCGTTCTGTCGCGCAAAGACAGGATCGTGGACCGGCTCCGCACCGTATTGCCCCATGACGCCGTGATCTCGGACATCTCCGAAACCCGCGCCTATGAATGTGACGCGCTGACAGCCTATCGCTGCCCACCGCTTTGCGCGGTTCTGCCCGCCAATACCCAAGAGGTCGCGGCAGTCCTTAAGATCTGCCACGAAATGGGCGTGCCGGTTGTCCCGCGTGGGTCCGGCACATCGCTGGCGGGCGGGGCATTGCCCACGGCGGATAGCGTTATCCTGGGCGTGGCCAAAATGAACCAGGTGATTGAGACGAATTACGACGACCGCTATATCAAGGTGCAGACCGGGCGCACGAACCTATCCGTCAGCGGGGCCGTTGAATCCAATGGGTTTTTCTACGCCCCCGACCCCTCCAGCCAACTCGCTTGTGCGATTGCTGGCAACATCGCCATGAATTCAGGCGGCGCGCATTGCCTCAAATACGGGGTGACGACAAACAACCTGATGGGCGTCACGATGGTGACCATGGACGGCCAGATCGTCGAAATCGGCGGCGCGCATCTGGACGCAGGCGGGCTGGACCTTCTGGGCCTCATCTGCGGCTCCGAAGGACAGTTAGGGGTCGTCACTGAGGCCACATTGCGCATCCTGCACAAACCCGAAGGCGCACGCCCTGTTCTGATGGGCTACAACAGCGCGGAGGTCGCAGGACAGGTCGTCTCAGACATCATCAAGGCCGGTATCCTGCCCGTCGCCATTGAATACATGGATGAAATGCTCATCGGGGTCTGTGAGGAATTTTCCGGCGCAGGTTACCCTAAATGCGAGGCCCTGCTGATCGTGGAGGTTGAAGGGTCAGACGCCGAAATCGACGAGCAGCTCAGCTTGATCAAGGAAATCGCGGGCAAGCATAATCCGGTTGAACTGCGCGAGGCACAATCAGCGGACGAAGCCGCGCGCATCTGGGCCGGTCGCAAGGCCGCGTTCAGTGCCATCGGAAAAATTTCGGACTACATGTGCCTTGATGGCACAATCCCTGTCTCGGCCCTGCCCCATGTGCTCAAACGGATTGGCGAGATGTCAAAAGAGTTCGGGCTTGATGTCGGCAATGTCTTTCACGCAGGCGACGGTAACATGCATCCCCTGATCCTGTATGATGCCAACAAACCTGGCGATCTGGAAATTTGCGAAGAATTCGGGGCAGAAATCCTTAAACTCTGTGTAGAGGTCGGCGGCTGTCTGACGGGTGAACACGGTGTCGGCATCGAAAAACGTGACCTGATGAATGTGCAATTCGATCCGGCGGATCTTGAGGCACAGATGGCTGTCAAAGACGTGTTCGATCCGGCTTGGCTTTTGAATGCGGCCAAAGTGTTCCCGCTCGAAACCTCGCAATCCCGTCGCGCGGCCTGAGGAACTGATATGACACCACAAACCGAAGCAGAGCTTGCGGATATCATCGCAGGCGCCAGCGGCCCCTTGCGCATCCAAGGCGGTGGCACGCGCCCCATCGGACGGTCTGAGGGCGAAACGCTCAGCACCACCAAGATGCGGGGCATCACCCTTTACGAACCCGGCGCACTGACCATTGTGGCGAAGGCCGGCACGCCTGTGGCCGAGATCGAGGCGAAACTCGCCAAGGAAAATCAACGGCTTGCCTTTGAACCGATGGATCATCGCGGCTTGCTGGGCACCAAGGGTGAACCAACAATTGGTGGGGTCGTCGCAGGTAATATATCGGGCCCGCGCCGCATTTCCGTGGGCGCCTGTCGTGACTTTGCGCTTGGCGTTCGGTTTGTGGACGGATCGGGCACCATTATCAAGAATGGCGGCCGCGTCATGAAAAACGTGACCGGCTATGATCTGGTCAAGCTGATGTGCGGGTCCTACGGAACGCTCGGGGTGCTGACAGAGGTGGCGCTCAAGGTGCTGCCGAATGTCGAAGCAACCGGATGCGTATTGTTGCATGGCCTGAACGACACACAGGCGATCGCTGCGATGTCTGCGGCCCTAGGATCTCCGTTCGAAGCGACGGGCGCGGCGCATTTTCCCAAAAGCATGCATGGCGATCCGGTGACGATGATCCGCATCGAAGGGTTCGAAAAATCAGTGGCTTACCGGGCGGACAAGCTACGCGACCTGCTGAAATCTTTTGGAGAGGCAACGATCCAGATCGGGGAAACTGACGATGGGTATGGGTCTGAAAAAGGGTGGGCCTGGGTCCGCGACGTCAGTGCCTTTGCCGACCAGCCCGGCGATGTCTGGCGCATTTCGGCCAAACCATCGGACGCAGCAGCGCTTGCCGCCCGTTTGGACGCGGATGCGGTGCAATACGATTGGGGCGGCGGCCTGATCTGGGCGCGCATGCCGGAAGGCGTTGATGCGCGGGAAAAACTGACCACATTTGATGGCCACGCGACATTGGTGCGGGGCAGTGCAGATGTACCCGCATTTCATCCCGAACCCGCACCATTGGCCGCAATCACCCAAGGCCTTCGCGCCAAATTTGATCCACGCGGCATTCTCAATCCGGGGCTGATGACCTAATGCAAACCACATTCACTCCAGAACAGCTCAAGGATCCCGGCATCCAACGGTCCAACGAAATCTTGCGCAATTGTGTGCATTGTGGGTTTTGCACGGCCACTTGCCCCACATATCAGGTGCTTGGCGATGAACTCGACAGTCCGCGCGGACGTATCTACCTGATCAAGGATATGCTCGAAAACGAGCGGAAACCGGATGCGAAAACCGTTAAACATATCGATCGCTGCCTGTCATGTCTGGCCTGTATGACGACCTGCCCATCGGGCGTGCATTACATGCATCTGGTCGATCACGCGCGGGCCTATATTGAGGAAAACTATGACCGCCCGTGGTCGGATCGCGCCCTGCGCTGGTTGCTGGCCCGCATCCTGCCATACCCGATGCGGTTTCGCGTGGCGCTGCTGGGGGCCAAGATCGGGCGACCCTTTGCACGGTTCATGCCAGATGCGCGCCTGCGGGCCATGCTGGAAATGGCTCCGAAGGTGATCCCGCCGGTCAGCCGCAATGACGACCCACAAACATTCCCAGCGCAAGACAAGAAAATGCGTGTCGCGCTGATGACCGGCTGCGCGCAAAAGGCCCTGAACACAGATATCAATGATGCCACCATCCGCCTGCTGACACGCCTTGGCGCAGAGGTTGTGGTGGCCGAAGGCGCAGGCTGCTGTGGCGCGCTGACCCATCATATGGGCAAAGAAAGCGAAAGCCACGCGACGGCGGCCAAAAATATTCGCGCTTGGGCCAAGGAAATCGACAATGGCGGCCTCGACGCCATCGTGATCAACACATCCGGCTGCGGAACAACTGTCAAGGATTACGGGCATATGTTCCGCAACGATCCATTGGCCGAAGATGCCGCGCGCGTGTCGGCCATTGCGATGGATATCTCTGAAATCCTGATGAAACTTGACCTGCCAGATGGCGCCAGCAAGGACACGAAAGTCGCCTATCACGCGGCCTGTTCATTGCAGCATGGCCAGCAGATCAAAACCTTCCCCAAAGACCTGCTCAAAAAGGCCGGATTTACGGTGCTTGAACCGACTGACAGTCACCTTTGCTGCGGCTCGGCCGGTACATACAACCTGATGCAGCCCGCGATTTCCAAGCAACTGAAAGATCGCAAGGTGCAAACGCTCGAAGCCTTGACACCGGATATCATCGCCGCCGGAAATATCGGGTGCATGATGCAAATCGGCGGCGGCACCGACGTGCCTATTGTACACACTGTTGAACTTCTTGATTGGGCCACAGGCGGACCACAGCCACCTGCGCTCACAATGGCAGGAAAGCGCCAACCACAGATACCAATGCTGAAATGACGTCATAATCCTGCCTCAACTGTCCCCCATCGTGGTTGAAACGACGGGGTGATTGGATGCGGCACTTTCTGATTTCGACGCTACTTGTGATGGTCAGCGGCTTGGGTGCGCTTGCGCAGGAAACTGGGCTGGTCACACTGCAAACGCGTCAGGCCAGCCAAGGGTGGGAAGCCGTAGGGCGTCTGGACATACGCGGCAAAGGCTTTTGTACTGCCGCCCTGATCCGCGACCGGCTGATCCTGACGGCGGCGCACTGCCTGTACGACGCCGACGGGAACGTCCTCAGCGCAGATCGCTTTGAATTTCTGGCCGGGTTGCGGGATGGCCGCGCACAGGCCACCCGCACAGTATCACGCGCGATTGCCCATCCGGATTACAACCACCGTGGCGATGCCACAGACCCTGCAGAGGTGGCGATGGACATCGCCGTGCTTGAGTTGGATCGCCCGATCCGCACGACACGCATTCGGCCCTATCTGATCGCACAGCGCCCCCTGACAGGGGACGAGGTCCGCGTCGTGTCTTATGGGCGCGGTCGCGAAGACGCGCCCAGCCTGCAAGAAGTCTGCAGCGTGCTGGGGCGCCAAACCGGCGTCATCGTCATGACCTGCGATGTGGAATATGGATCAAGCGGATCGCCTGTCTTTATGGTCCGCGACGGCGAAATGCGGATCGCCTCGGTGGTTTCAGCGATGGCGCAGGTGGATGGGCGCAAGGTGTCCTTGGGCACATCGCTCGCGGGCCCTTTGAACGCGCTGCTATCGCATTTTGCAGCGATGGGCCCAGCGCGACCCGGCGGTTCACAAAGACTGATCAGCATTGGCGAACGCAACGATACGGGCGCGAAATTCGTGGGTACTGACTAGGGTCTTGAAACCGCAAATCACCTTTCCCAAATAACAGTTACGCGGACGCCAATGTTGGGTCGCGTATGAACCCGCCTGTCCCGATGGGAAGGCCAAACCACTGTTATCGCTTGATAAAGGATGACCTGAAATGCGAACTTTTGATCTTACCCCCCTCTACCGTGCCACCGTTGGTTTTGACCAGATTGCCGATCTGATGGATCGTGCGCTTGCAAGCGACGTGGGGCAAAACAGCTACCCCCCTTACAACATTGAAAAAATCGGTGAAGACGGCTGGCGTATATCGATCGCCGTGGCAGGTTTTGCCGAAAACGACCTCGCGATTGAGGTAAAAGACCGCTCGCTTCACGTTACAGCGCGCAAAGCCGAAGACGATGCAGAGCGTAACTATCTGCACCGCGGCATCGCGACACGTGCGTTCGAACGCCGCTTCCATCTTGCAGATCATGTCAGGGTGACCGGTGCCGCCCATGAAAACGGCATGCTGCACATCGATTTGGTACGCGAAGTGCCCGAGGCATTGAAACCGCGCCGGATTGAAATTGCATCAGCCGGCAAGACGGATGCTAATCTGGTCGAAGCCAAATCGGTGAACTAAAATCAACTGACTGGAAATGGCGCGTCGCCCGCAGGCGGCGCGCTTTGCGTTTGAAACGGATGACTGGTGAAGTCCAACCCGGGTTTCAGGCACTTATTGGCGACAGTTCTGCCCCGTTTGTAAATCAATAACCTGGCCCGGGAACGACAGGCGCGTTGCACCAAAGAACACGATGAAACCGCCATCGGTCCAACGCCAGCTTCCGCCACCGAAGCGTTCACTGAATGCGTCACATGACCGCCCCAAATACACGATATCCCCTGAACGGGTCAGCCGCTGGCCGGGCGTCCCGATGATGGCCGCACCGTCGCTGGGCAACGCTGTCAGCACAGCACCATGGCGGTTTTCTTCAAATGCAAAAAGATCGCCATCGGTAGATACAAACCGCAAGTCCTGCGCGGCGGCCATACTGGCCACCATTGACAGAACACCACCAAAAACCCGCAACATCACACCCCCTTCGTTCCCTCAATGGGCCTCGGCCCAATTCGCCCCCTGACCAGCATCAACAGCAAGCTTCACGTCCAATTTTACTGCCGGATCGCTGGCAGTTTCCATGACTTCACGCGCCGTATCAATCAGGTCGTCAGTTGCAGCTTCCTCGACCTCGAACAACAATTCGTCATGCACCTGCAAAAGCATCTTCGCAGGCAAATCTGCGATTTTTTCCGGCATCCGGATCATGGCGCGCCGGATGACATCAGCCGCCGTCCCTTGGATCGGCGCATTGATCGCGGCACGTTTGGCAAAACCGGCATGTGGACCCTTGGCGTTGATCTCTGGTGTGTTGATCTTACGACCAAACAGCGTTTGGACGTAACCTGTCTCTTTGGCAAAGGCGACGGTGTCATCCATGTATTTGCGGATGCCGGGGAATCGTTCGAAGTAACGGTCAATAAACCCCTGCGCCTCACCACGTGGAATGCGCAAATTGCGGGCCAGACCAAAGCCGGAAATGCCGTAGATCACCCCAAAATTAATCGCCTTGGCCTGCCGCCTGATTTCTGGCGTCATATCATCCAAGGGCACATCGAACATTTCGGACGCCGTCATGGCATGAATGTCGATCCCGTCCAGAAATGCCTGTTTGAGCGCATCAATGCCCGCAATATGCGCCAGAATGCGCAGCTCAATCTGGGAATAGTCAAGGCTGACGATGACCTTGCCCGGTTCGGCTACAAAGGCCTCCCGGATGCGCCGCCCCTCTTCGCTGCGCACCGGAATGTTTTGCAGGTTCGGATCAGTCGAGGCCAGCCGCCCCGTGTTCGCGCCCGCGATGGAGTAGGACGTATGCACCCGCCCAGTGTCAGGGTTAATATGTTCCTGTAGCGCATCCGTATATGTCGATTTCAGCTTGGACAGTTGCCGCCAATCCAGAATACGACGGGGCATATCATGCAACGTGGCAAGGTCTTCCAACACATCGGCACCGGTCGAATAGGCCCCGGTTTTGCCGGTTGACGGTTTCTTGCCGTCGGGCATTTCCAGCCCCATCTCATCAAACAGAATCTCACCCAACTGTTTGGGGGAACCTACATTAAACGGCCGCCCTGCCATTTCCTGTATCTCAGCCTCAAGCCCTGCCATTTTTTGGGCAAAGGCGTTCGACATGCGCGATAGCGTATCGCGGTCCACCTTGATCCCGTGCCGCTCCATCTGGGCCAGCACCGGCACCAATGGACGTTCAAGGGTTTCATAGACCGTCGTGACCCGTTTGACATGCAATTGCGGTTTGAACTGCTGCCACAGGCGCAGGGTGATATCAGCATCCTCGGCTGCATATTTGACTGCATCATCAATCGGCACCCGGTCAAAGTTGATTGCTGACTTACCCGTCCCCAACAGCGGTTTGATCGGGATCGGTGTGTGACCCAGATACCGGTCTGACAGGGTATCCATGCCATGATTATGCTCGCCCGCGTGCATCGCGTAGGACATCAGCATTGTGTCATCAATCGGGGCGACCGTGATGTCCAGACGCGCGAAAATCTTCGCGTCATACTTCATGTTCTGCCCGATTTTCAGGATGGCGGCGTCTTCAAGCACAGGCTTGAGCATCTTCAGGCATTCATCAAAGCCCATCTGCCCTTCAGCCACATCATCCGAGCCAAACAGGTCGTCGGATGCAGCCGCCTTATGGGTCAACGGTATGTAGCATGCCTGCCCCGGCTCAACACATAGCGAAACACCGACCAGATCGGCGATCATTTCGTTCAAGCCGGTGGTTTCAGTATCAACCGCCACATAACCCCGCTCTCGGATGCGGTCGATCCAAACCTGCAATGCCGCGGCGTCACGGACGCATTCGTAATTGTCTGGGTCGAACGGTACGGCTTCCGGGGCGGATACGTCCTGCGTGGGGGCCGACACCTCGATGACTGGCGGCTCTACTCCCAATTTCTCGGCGATCCGTTTGGTGACCGTCCGAAACTCCATCTCGGCCAGAAAGCCCATCAGCACGTCGGCATCAGGTTCCTTCACCTCCAGATCATCCAGACCGAATTCCAGCGTCATATCGCAATCAAGCTGTACAAGCCGCTTGGACAGTTCAATCTGCGCGCGGTTGTCAATCAGCGTCTCCCGGCGCTTGGGTTGTTTAATCTCACCCGCCCGATCCAGCAGACTTTCGAGATCACCGTATTCATTGATGAGCAAGGCCGCCGTCTTGATCCCGATCCCCGGTGCACCTGGTACGTTATCCACAGAATCCCCGGCAAGCGCCTGCACATCGACCACCCGCTCTGGACCCACACCGAATTTCTCGTGCACCCCGTCACGATCAATGCGCTTGTTCTTCATTGGATCGAGCATTTCAACACCATCGCCGACCAATTGCATCAGATCCTTGTCGGACGACACGATTGTGACGCGCCCACCCGCATCTCGCGCCTGGTGGGCAAGGGTTGCGATGATATCGTCAGCCTCGAACCCTTCGACCTCTTCGCAGGCGATGTTGAACGCTTTGGTGGCGGTGCGCGTCAGCGGGATTTGCGGGCGCAAATCCTCTGGCATCGCCTCGCGGTTGGCCTTGTATTGGTCATACATGTCGTTGCGGAATGTATGGCTGCCCTTGTCGAAAATAACCGCAACATGCGTCGCCGCATCGTCGCCGTTATTCCCGTCAACGTAGCGTTGCAGCATATTCACAAAGCCGCTGACCGCACCAACAGGCAGCCCGTCAGATTTGCGCGTGAGCGGCGGCAAGGCATGATAGGCCCGGAAAATAAAGGCCGACCCGTCAATCAGGTGCAGATGACAGCCTTTGCCGAATTGGGTTGTCATAACGAGCCCTCCTTGATGCATTCACTGACAGGTTCTGCCATGAACGACCCAGGTCTGCCAGATCAGACTTTGCCTTCGAATTCCTTGTGCACCAGCTTGGCATCGCAATAGGGGCATTCGATCCAACCGTGGTCCTGCGGAATTTGCAGCCAGACGCGCGGATGGCCAAGCGCACCTTCGCCCCCGTCACAGGCCACACGCCAGTCATGCACAATACGGGTTTCCGGGGCGGGTGTTGTCATTGATGGTCCTGTCTGGTTGCCGCGGGTCGCAACCCGCCTTAGGGAGGATACATACCGCAGCAGCGGCCAAGGGAAAAGACCAGCATGACCGACAATGCCATAGAAATTTCAGGCCTGAAAAAGACCTATGCCGCGACGGGACGCAGCCCGGCAAAGGAGGCGCTGAAGGGGATTGATCTGAACATCCCGCGCGGGTCGATCTTTGGTCTGTTGGGGCCGAACGGGGCAGGGAAATCAACGCTCATTAATATTCTGGCGGGGCTGGTCGTGAAATCTGCTGGTTCGGTGAAAATCTGGGGTTTTGATCAGGACAAGAATCCCCGCCAATCGCGCGCCGCCATCGGGATCATGCCGCAAGAGCCGCATCTGGACCCGTTTTTCACACCTGCCGGGTCGCTCGATGTGCAGGCGGGGCTTTACGGCGTGCCAAAGGCGCAGCGCAAGACGGCAGAAATCCTTGATCTGATTGGTTTGACGGATAAGGCTGATGCCTATGCGCGGTCGCTTTCGGGTGGGATGCGGCGCAGGTTGTTGTTGGGAAAGGCGTTGGTGCATTCGCCCCAAGTGCTGGTGCTGGATGAACCCACGGCCGGGGTGGATATCGAACTGCGCAATATGCTGTGGCAGAACGTACGTAAGCTGAACGATGACGGGATGACCATCATCCTGACCACCCATTACCTCGAAGAAGCGGAAGAAATGTGCGACGACATCGCCATCATCAACCATGGTGAGGTGATTATCCGCGACAGCACGGCCAATCTACTCGGGCGGTTGGATAGCAAGACATTGGTGATCACGCCGGAAAATGACTGCGCCTTGCCCGCCCTGCCCGACATGATCGCCGGTGAGAAACGCGGCGATGGCACGCTGGCCTTTACATACCAAAGCGGTCAGATGCCCGCCGATGCGGTGCTGGATATCATACGTAACGCCGGGATCAGGGTAAAAGACGTCAAGACACAAGAGGCCGACCTTGAGGATGTGTTCCTATCGCTCACGTCGTCCAATGCCTGAGCTTCGGCGACCATTCAGCCCTGTAACATCCGCCCCAACTGCTTACCGCCAATGATATGCAAATGATAATGCGGCACATCCTGCACACCATGGCTGCGGGTATTAGCGATCGCGCGAAACCCTTCGCCGACATCCGTCAGACGGCATACTTCAGCCACGGCTTGCATGAACCCGGCCTGCTCTTCCGCTGACGCATCGCGCGCGAAATGGTCCAGACTGACATAAGCCCCTTTGGGGATTACCAGCACATGCACCGGTGCTTGTGGCTCAATATCATGAAACGCAAGCGCATGGTCATTTTCATAGACGGTCTTGTTCGGGATCTCACCACGCAGGATTTTGGCAAAGATGTTCTGGTCGTCATAGTCAAACGGCATGGGTCACCTCAATCAACAAAAAGATGGGGGGTTTCGGCCAATGTGCGGGCTACATCGGTGTTGACGCTTAAGAACTGCGCCACGGCCGCGATATTTTCATCGGTCGAGGCCGTTTCGCGCATCGTCGTCATATTGGTGAACTGCGCATCGCGGATCGCATCGCGTTCGTAGATCATATCGTGCCGGATCGTCGGCAACAGGCGCGCCAAGGTGGCGTCGCCCGTTTGGGACCCGGCCAACCCCACGCGTTTTGCATGGCCGATCAGATAGTCATCATCAAACCGGCATTCGATTTCCAGCAATCGAACGGTGGCCCGGTCGGAATAGAAATCTGCCATCAGGTCAAGGCTCGACGTATCCAGACAAATCACCAACCGGTCGCTGTCATAATGATCAAACAGCATCCGCAGCATGGCGCGCCTGTGGCGGCTGCGCTTTTCCAGCGTCGTCTGAATGCCGCCCAGGTCAGGCAGTGCTGTGTCGTCTTCGTTGAACAGATATTCCACCGCCGGGATGTTGGTATGATGGCCAATCGCCTCGACCAGACGCTTGGCCACATGCCATTTCTTGCAAGCCACAATCATCAGCTCACGGCTGCGCCCCAATGATGAATCGTTTTCCCAAAAACGGGGCGCAAAACGGCGCCCGATGCGGCCGCGCCCGGTCAAAAACTTGAACAGGTTGCGCCCTTCATCAGAAATCACGAAATCCATCTGATCACTGGCATAAAGGTCGCCAAGTTGCGCCTTGAGATCATGCGCCTCGGTGCTGATCTTGCGCGCGAACAATGCGTCCTGACCCAGAAGCAGATCGTAGTGATCATTATAAAACGTCACCGGCATCCCGTAGTCAGAGAACATCAAGAACGTCAGCGTTCGGTTTTCAATCTCGCGGCCCGGCACCAGATGGCGGGCAAGTGTCTGGAAAAATGTCTCATCCGGGATCCATGTAGTGCGAAAGAACCGCATCACATCGCGGCGGGTCCGGGTAAAGTCCAGTATCGCCTCAATGGTACGGCGGCGCAGGCACCACCATTGGCTGCCGATCATGATCTGCAAATCGTCAGGCACCTTGCGGGTCAGACCGAATTTCCGTTGAAGGTTGAAGCTGGCGTAAAACCGGCGCACCTGAGTGCGTTCGTTGAAATAGTGGCGATAAATCAGCCGTTCTTCCTTGAAACCGGTCTTGATCCAATTGCCGTCAAAGAAATCAAAACTTTCGATATGGTCGCGATCGTTATCGTCCAGAAACTGATGGGTGTAGGCGGCTGATTTTGTGGGCATGCAATCGCCCGACACCATGTAGAAATGGCTGGCGCGCGGAAACGCATCGACGGCTGCCTGCACCGCGTTCAACGTGGCCTGCACCAAACTCCATTCGCCCCAACCGCATTTGATCCGGCGCTTTGCAAAGGCCACATTGGGATTGTCGGCCAAGGCGGTGCGGATGGCGTCAAAATGCGCTGCCGGAGCCGACGCATCAAAGTGAATCGCGATGTAATCACCGGCCGCGGTCAGCTGTTCGGCCTGCTGCACAATGGCATCAGGGTTCTTGTGGCACAGAAGGATAAAGGCGATTCTTGCCATTCAGCTGCATTCGTCCCGGGTTTCGTACGTCTTTTACCCCTCATAACGTGAAGAGCCGTTGAATATACAGGGTTTCTTTGCTCTTTAGGGGCAGTAACGATGTTCAGGTAAACCGCGAGCAAGCTGCGGAGGCAAAAAACAATGACTTTTCCGGGTACATGGATGACCGAAAGCCAAAGCGTGGTGTACCGTGTCGTACCTAAATGCGCGTGTTCGACAATTGGCCAGATCATGTATTATTCCGACCATGGCGGTTTTTTTGATGGTGACATCCATGACGCCAAGACCGGTATCCACAAATGGGCGATGGACGCCAGCAAGCCGATAATAACCAGCAACGTCAAAGCGCATCAGAGCTATGCGTTCACCTGCGTGCGCAATCCCTACACGCGCATTCTATCGTCATTCTTTGACAAGATTTGTGGCATTCAACGCAACGGCAAACGCTATCGGGGCAATCTTGTACCACTGTTGATCCAGAAATATGGAATCGAGGTGGGCGACCCCGAAACAGGGTTTGAATTCGATCAAATCAAGAGCTTTCGCCGCTTTTTACTGTTTGCGCGCGACACCATCCGTTGGCGTCGCCCAATGGAACCGGACATTCACTGGTCAGCCATGTCGGGTCATATCTCGACCTATATCGTGAATGGCGGGCGGTACGACAAAATTTTCTGGACCGAGAAGTTCAACGAAGGCATGCAGGATGTTCTGAACGGGATTGAAACGCCACATCCGATTGATCTGGCCGCCATCCCACGGTTCAACGAAAGCGAAGGGCACGGGCCGAAACGCGCGCATCCGGTCGAGGACTATTTTGACGATCTGTCGATGCACCTAATCTATGAGATTTACAAAAAAGATTTTCGCATTTTCAGATATGATTTTGAAAACCCAGCCAACAAAATGCCGATCGGTGAGATTGATCTGGACGAAGTTCACGCCAAGCTGGGGCAGTAATCGTAAAACACATCCTAGACAGCGCCGCCGCGCGCGTTACTTACCGTTTGCAACAAAAATGGAAGTGACCGGTGACTGTAGTTCTTATTCTGGGAAGTGGCCCAAATGTGGTGACCTGCCGCGACTGGTCGCGCGCGCCGTTCGACCGGATTGTAGCAATCAACAACGCTTGGGCGGTGCGCCCGGATTGGGATGATTTGATCCACCCGGATGATTTCCCGGAAGAACGGCAGCCCGTCGATTTACGCGCCGATCAGCGCATCATCCGCGCGTCTGATTATGTGTCGCTACAAAACCAGTTCGGCGGCTTTGTCTATGCAGGCGGCACAATGGCATTTACCGCCACTTATTGGGCGCTTGCCGCGTTAAAACCTTCTGTGATCGCCGTTCTGGGCTGCGATATGGTTTACCCCAAAAACGACAATACGCATTTCTATGGCACGGGCACCGCTGATCCGCTGCGCGAGGATGTGACCCTGCGCTCGCTTGAGGCGAAATCGGCGCGTCTGATGGTGATGGCGGCCCGGCAAGGATGCGCTGTGGTCAACTTATCCACTGACGAAAGCCGCCTCGTTTTTCCTCGTGCCACGCCCGGTGATGCGCCGCAAGCCAAGCCCGCAGCCTATGATGCGCAAACCGTCAAAGATGCATTGGCCGAAGAGACGCGGCTGGGCTACTACGTTCCGTCGGGCAAGTATTGGAAGGAGGAGGACCGATTTGACACAGCCGCCATCGACGCGCTGGACGCGCTATGGCTTAGATCAATCCCTGCTCCGCAAACAATGTCTTAAGGTCCGCCTTTGGGCGCGGACCGATATGGCCAATCACCTCAGCCGCCGCAGTAACGCCCATACGCCCGCAAATCTCCAACGATTGCCCGGTGACAAACCCATAAAGGAAACCCGCCGCGAACTGATCCCCGGCGCCGGTTGCATCAACCGGCACAACCTTATGCACTGGCACCTCGACCCGCTCATCACCGCGCCGCAATAGCACTGGATCGCCGGAACAAGTACACACCACCGTTTCACAATGCGCGCTGGCCTGATCAAGGGCGGCAGACAGATCATCGGTTTCATAAAGCGTTGTCCATTCGGCGATATTGCCGATGACAAAATCCATCTCTTCCGCGATCAGGCGTTGGAAGTCCGCACGATGCCGGTCTGCGCAGAACGGATCGCTGAGCGTGATACCGGATTTACCGCCGACTGTTTTCATCTGGCGCGCAGCCTCTGCAAAGGCCGTTTTTCCATCGGGTTTGTCGAAAAGATACCCTTCGAGGAACAATATCTTGCCGCCTGCAAACACATCATGCGGCACATCGGCTTGCCCCAGATCAGCCCCGGCACCCAGATAGGTATTCATCGACCGCTCACCATCAGGTGAGACAAAGATCATGGAGCGCGAGGTAGGAGCTTCGGCATTTGCGATTGGCGGGTTGGGGAACGCGGTGCCCGCATCCTCCATCCCCTTGGCATAAAACCGGCCCAGCGCGTCGTCCTTGACCTTGCCGATAAAGGCGGTGGACAGACCCAGACTGCCCAGCCCCGCAATCGTGTTGGCAACGGACCCGCCCGGCGTTTCGGTCCGATCCTGCATCGCGCCATAGAGCACCTCTGCCCGCTCGCGTTCGATGAGCTGCATGATCCCTTTTTCGATCCCCATGTGATCAAGAAAAGTATCGGAAGCATGGCCAATCACATCAACAAGCGCGTTGCCGATGCCAATCACGTCGTAATTGTTCATAAATTCTTGTCCTCAAACATACAAAGATCGCGGATCAGACATGCCGCGCATTTGGGTTTTCGTGCCACACAAACGTAACGCCCATGCAATATCATCCAATGATGTGCATGAAGTTGATAATCTGCGGGAATATGATCTTCGATGGCACGTTCGACCGCATCCACATCCTTGCCTGGGCAAATGCCTGTCCGGTTGCCGATACGGAAAATATGCGTGTCCACCGCCTGCGCCGGTTGCTTCCACCACATATTCAGCACCACATTGGCCGTCTTGCGCCCGACCCCGGGTAGTGATTGCAGGGCCGCGCGGGAATTGGGCACCTCACCATCGTAATCATCAACCAGAATCTGGCTCATCTTGATGACGTTCTTGGCCTTTTGACGGAACAGACCAATAGTTTTGATATGTTCGGTTACACCCTCAAGACCCAGATCAAGCATCTTTTGCGGTGTATCCGCGATTTTGAACAGCCCGCGGGTGGCTTTGTTCACACCAGCATCCGTGGCTTGGGCCGACAGTGCGACAGCTACAACAAGCGTGTAAACGTTCACATGCTCCAACTCGCCCTTGGGTTCAGGTTCCGCATAGTGGAACCGTTCAAAGATCTCGCGGATCGTATGATAATCAAGCTGTTTTGCCATTGCGCCCGTATGCCTGTCAGGACCCAGCGGGGCAAGCATAAGATGCGCAACTTCCGGGTCGTAACGCACGGGACTTCGCCCTAACTTGAAAGACATGGAACACACAGAAACATACCATTACCAGGTCATGCGCCGCGCGATTGAAACGATTGATGCCGCAGGCGACGCACCACTATCGTTGCCCGACCTTGCCGCAGACATGAACATGAGCCCGGCACATTTCCAGCGGCTGTTTTCGACATGGGTCGGCGTGTCCCCCAAACGCTATCAGCAATACCTGACACTGGCACACGCCAAATCCCTGTTGCGCGACCGGTTTACAACCTTGGAAACGGCCCATGCCGTTGGTCTATCGGGTTCAGGTCGCCTCCATGACCTGTTCGTGCGCTGGGAAGCAATGAGCCCGGGCGATTATGCCCGCGATGGTGCTGATCTGACGATTTATTGGGGTTGGTTCGAAAGCCATTTCGGCCCTGCGCTGGTGATGGGTACGGACCGTGGTATCTGCGGTTTGGCCTTCGCCGCAGAGGCCGGGCCGGAACCTGCCATGGCCGATCTGAAATCACGCTGGCCCAAGGCGACATTTATCGAAGATCCGACCTTTTTGCGCCCATGGGCCACAGCGGCACTGGGTATGACGGGTGAGACAAAGCTGCACATGATCGGTGCACCATTTCAGTTGAAAGTGTGGGAGGCTCTGCTGACCATCCCGTCTGGCCATGTGACCACCTATTCGGAAATCGCCCAAAGCATTGGCAATCCCAAGGCGGTGCGGGCAGTAGGCACCGCTGTGGGCCGAAACCCGGTCAGCTGGTTGATTCCCTGCCACCGGGCCTTGCGCAAATCTGGCGGTTTGGGGGGGTATCATTGGGGCATTCCGGTCAAACGCGCCATGTTGGCATGGGAATCCGCGCGGGCGGATGTGTCAGCGGACGTGAGCTAAAACAAGCGAAAAGCAGCTACTCGCACGTGCGTTATTGGATATCATGGGATAAATGGGCATAAGCTGACCCATCCAAGACGCGCATTTTGCGCAGCATATCAAATGGAACCATGACCATGATCTTTTCGAAAATCCCAATGATGTTGGCCGCAGCGTCGCTGACCTTTGTTGTCGCCTGCGACGAGACCGGACCCAACCAGAACCAGAACACCCAGCAAGGTGCAATCATCGGTGCGTTGGGCGGTGCCGCCATCGGTGCTATCGCCAATCGTGACGAATCCAATCGCGAACGCAATCAGGCGGCCCTGATCGGTGCAGCCCTTGGTGCGGGCGCAGGTGCGGCGATCGGTAACAACCTTGACCGTCAGGCCGAAGAACTGCGCCGTTCGCTGCGCAACGATGTGGGCGTGTCCAATAACGGGCGTAACCTTGTCGTCGTCCTGTCACAGGACCTGCTATTTGCCACCAACAGCACGGCGGTATCGTCGGTTTCACAACGTGAGTTGCGCATTGTGGCCAGCTCGCTCAACAAATATCCCAACACGACCGTGAACGTGATCGGCCATACCGACAATGTCGGCACAGCAGAGTTCAATCAGGACCTGTCACAGCGTCGCGCGCAAGCGGTATCTGCTGTACTGCTTGGTGGTGGCGTGTCCGCGGCACGCGTCCGGTCCATCGGTGCGGGTGAAAACCAGCCCGTTGCGTCGAACCTGAACGCGCAGGGCCGTGCGCAGAACCGCCGGGTTGAGATCATTATCACACCAAACTGATCCCTCCTCAGATCAGAAAAAGGGGTCGCCCGTTGGCGGCCCCTTTTTTGTTGTGAATACGGGTATTTGGTCATATGTTTTGACCAATACCGCGAGGTCTAAGACATGCCGTTTGAACCTATCCAGCAGGAAAAACTATCCCACGGCGTCATTCGCCAGATCGAAGGACTGATCCTGCGCGGGATCTTGCGGCCGGGTGAACGCCTGCCATCCGAACGCGAACTCAGCGAACGTATGGGCGTATCGCGCCCATCCCTGCGCGAGGCTTTGGCTGATCTGCAGAACCGCGGGCTATTGTCATCCAAGGCCGGTGCCGGGGTCTATGTGGCGGATGTGCTTGGGTCTGCCTTTGCACCAGCGCTGGTCCGGCTCTTTGCGACGCATGAAGAAGCGGTCTTTGACTACATCCATTTTCGCCGCGATATGGAAGGTTTAGCCGCTGAGCGCGCCGCCCGTCTGGGCAGCGATACCGACCTCAAGGTAATCGACACGATCTTTCGCAAAATGGAAACAGCCCATCAAAAGCGAAACCCGGCAGACGAAGCACATCTGGATGCCGATTTCCACCTGTCGATCATCGAGGCCAGCCACAATATCATCATGCTACACATGATGCGGTCGATGTATGAATTGCTGCGCGAGGGCGTGTTTTACAACCGCTCCATCATGTTCAAGCAGCGCATGACGCGCGACACATTGCTGGATCAGCACCGGGCCATCAATACTGCCCTGCAGGCGCGTGATCCGGCCGCTGCACGTCAAGCGGTGGAGGCGCATCTGAACTTTGTTGAAACCGCCTTGTCTGATCAACAAAAATCCGATCGCAATGAGGTATTTGCACAAAAGCGGTTTGACCATGAAACGCAGCGCTAGCCCTCTTTCACAATCCTTGACCACAGGACGAGACTGATAATCACCTGCGTTAGGATACCAGCCAGTGCAAATGGTTGAATGACGCCCAGTATGCCGCTTGAGAATACCGCCATATCCCACAGCCAATGCCAGATAATCAACGGCCATAGGTTGCCAATTCTCAACGCGACCGGGGCTAGGAAAAACCCCACCAGAAAAGTAAATGCCAGGTGCTGCAACATATCAGACCCTGGCTGGCTGCCCAACCCGTTCAACGCGTGGACGAATGAAAAAGCAACCGCGCTCAACAACATGGCAGGTGCCACACTTAGACGGGTCAGCGCGCCACGCAGCAAGATACCCCTGAACATCACTTCCTCCGAGAAACCGATCAGAAATGTTGTAAAAGCCAGCGCGGCTAGGACGTTGCGATCAGCGGAGGATAGGCTGCCCGACAGCATCGCGGGCACCGCTTCGATGAAAAGCAGGACCAGCACAAGATATGCAGGCAGCAGCCAAACCAGCCCACGCCAATTGCATTGCGCAAATCCAGCACCAGACCATCCGAAGTAGCGCCATACATAGTACAGACACACCGCACATAAGATAATCTGAATCATCCAACTTTGAACGATCATCGGCGTCTTGCCGTAGGCGGCGTTCGCAATCTGAAAAAGATAGGCCAACCCAAGTGCGACCACCGCGAAATACACCGCCGTGGCCCTTATGGCGACCTTCAGGCTTGGCATGGCTTACGCTCCTGCTCTGCCCCCGGTCCACCATTCCGGGGCAATAGGACCAGTGTCAACGAAAAAGCCCAGACAAATCAATGTCCGGGCCTTTGCAATCCGTAAGGTGTGGTTTACCCCAGCCCCATTAATGCAGCTTTTCCGCAACTGTCGCGATAGAGCTATCAATCAGATCGCCAGCGGCCTTCGCATCCATCTGCTTGGACATGACGTCCTTAGCAGCACCCACAGCAACCGCAATTGCGTGATCACGCACCTCTTTGACGGCAGAGGCTTGCGCGCTTGCAATCTGCTCTTCCGCACCAGCCAACCGCCGTGTGATGGACTTTGCAATCTCATCCTTGGCGGCGGCGGCGGCATTTGTCGCTTCTTCTTTGGCAGCGGCAACAATCCGGTCAGCCTGTTCTTGCACTTCCTTCTGTTTGCGCTCGTATGAGGCCAACAAGGACTGTGCTTCTTCACGCAACGCCTTGGCTTCGTTCAGCTCTGCTTTGATGCTCTCCGCGCGCTTATCAAGCATGCCGCCGACCAGCGAAGGCACTTTGAAATACAGCAAAATGCCGATGAAGATCAGAAAGGCAATCGTGACAACAAAGTCCGTGTTCGCCAGCGAAAAGAAGGGCTTATCACCAGCAGCAAGGGCCGGCGATGCAGCAAGAGCGAAAAGGGCGGTGAGGATCATTCTCATGGGTCTACCCTTTCATCCGTGCGTTCACCGCAGCGGTGATGGTTTTCGCATCAGCAGATCCGCCCATGACTGCAACCAATTCCTTGGCTGTGTCCTTGGCGACCTGCGTAACACTTTTGACAGCGCCATCGCGAATTTCAGCAATCGCCGCTTCGCTTTCGGCTGTCTTGGCAGCAATCTCGGCGTCGGCTTTTTGCAGCTCGACATCAAGCTCTGCCTGAATTTCTGCTTTCGCTTCGGCGACAATCTTGCCCGCCTCTGCACGTGCATCCACCAGCGCCTTTTCGTAAGCCGCCTCAGCTTCCGCCGCTTTGTTCTTCAGCTCTTCAGCTGCGGCCACGTCATTTGTGATCGTGCCCGAACGCTCTGCCAGAACCGCACCAATGCGGGGCAATGCGATGCGTGCCATGACAAAGTAGATTGCGACAAGTGTGACAACCAGCCAGAATATCTGGTTGGACATCCAATCCGCGCAAAGCTGCGGCATGCCAAGGGCGCTGCCCCCTACATCGACGCATGTGCCTGCGACATCTGTTGTTTCTGTTGCCATGATGGCCCCCGAATACCTTGAGAATTTACCCGGTGGTCGCGGTCACGCGACCACCGGGCCGTAAGGATATGGGTCGTTCTTAGCCGCCTACAGCGAACATCAACAGAAGCGAAACGAGGAATGCGAAAATCCCCAGAGCTTCGGCGAATGCCAGACCGATGAACAATGTTGCTGTTTGACCAGCAGCAGCAGATGGGTTGCGCAGCGCGCCTGCCAGGTAGTTACCCGCAACTGTACCAACACCGATTGCGGCAGCGCCGGAACCGATTGCAGCCAGACCAGCGCCGATGTGTGCGAGTTCGCCTTCAATTGCCATGATGTATCTCCTTACGATGCAATTTCAGTAGTAGTTGTTCGTGACTTAGTGTGCCGGATGAAGGGCGTCCTTCAGGTACACACAAGTCAGAATGGTGAATACGTAGGCCTGGATGCCGCAAACCAGCACCTCAAGTCCGTAGATCGCGATGATGCCAAAGATGGCAACAGGGCTGACCAGTGTCAGCGCCGCAAATCCCGCGAAAACCTTTAGAACCGCGTGGCCCGCCATGATGTTACCAGCCAAACGAATAGAGTGGCTCACGGGGCGCACGAAGTAGGAAATCACTTCAATCACAGCGATGATAGGCCGCAGGATCGCAGGTGCGTCAGACATCCAGAAAAGGCCCAGAAACTTGGGGCCGTTCAAGATAAAGCCCAAAGCCGTCACGCACATAAAGACACCAAAACCAAGCACGGCGGTCACCGCAATCATCGATGTCGGTGAATAGGACATCGGGATCAGCGCGAGGTAGTTCGAGAACAGGATAAACAGGAACAGCGTCATGATGTAAGGGAAATACTTTACACCATCCTTGCCGGTCACATCCTCGACCATCTTGTAGATAAAGCCGTAAATCAGCTCACCAATAGACTGCATGCGTGTCGGGATCACAGCGCGCCCGCGGCTGCCAAGAACGAACACACCTACAATCGCCAAAAGCGCGATGGCCATCCACAATGTGAGGTTCGTGACAGTGTAAAACTGCACCGGGCCATCGCCGAATAGTGGTTTAACGATAAACTGATCCAGCGGATGGAATACCAGACCACCTTCTTTTTCTTCAGCCACGTGTGTCACCCTCGTCCTCACTGGCAGCAGCCAGTTGTTTTCTTTGCACTTCCTTGGCCGATCGCATCATGGTCAAAACACCCGCGGCGAGGCCCAGAAGTATGAATAGCACCATCAAGAAAGGTCGGGTCCCAAACAAGGTATCCAACCCGTATCCGATGCCAAATCCGATCCCCAGACCGGACACAAGCTCTATCACCATTCGCCAGGCAAGCTGCGCCTGAGAGTAGTGTTCTTCCGAATGATCCTTAACCTCAGCCGGTTCTTTCAGCGCCGCGATTTTCGCTTCAAGCGCCTTGAGGCGATCAGCATCATGCGGGTCAGACATCGGTTTTGTCCCCTCGGAAGGTTGCAGGTTGTCTAGGGTGAGGGGTGATCAGAGTCAAGCAATGGCGAGGCGGACATAAGATATTGATTTTTATAACTATTATATCATATTGTAGGATACAGATTTGACCAGAGTCGGCGATCTGTATCCTTTTGATACATTCAACCAATCAGTTGACTATTTGCTGGACGACCGCAGCGATGCGCTCTGATCCAGCAGCCAGTCCCGAAACAAGCGTACCGCGCTGCGCCGCGTCACGCCTTCGGCGGACAGCAAATGATAACTGCCCATGCGGAAGCCGATATCGGAACACTGCACCAGCCGCCCGGCAGCGACATCGCCCTCTGCAATCTCGCAGGACGCCAATAAAACACCATAGCCCGCCAACGCGGATTCGTAAGCCAAACGCGCCCGCATCCGCCAATCGGACGCCGCCCCTTTTGGTGGCGCGCATCCCGTCAAAGTGGCCCAGCGGCGCCATGTGTCTTCGCGCCGATCGCGCAATAGCGGCAATTGTAACAGCGCCTCAGGCGCCAACGGCTCTGGCACGAGCGTCGGCGCGGCAAAGGGGTAAAGCGGTGCGTCGCTAAGCAGCGGCGCGGTCTGATGATCAGGCCCCGCATGAAAAAAGCGCAAGGCAAGATCGGCCTCGTATCGGTCGATATCGACGCGCGCGCTGTTTGCCTGCAAACGTAGTTCAACATCCGGAAAACGCGCGTAGAAGTCGCCCAAACGCGGGATCAGCCACTTTGTCGCAAACAGTGGCTCTGCGTCGACAGTGACCTGCCCGGTCGGGCGCTGATCGAACATTTCAGACGCTTCTGCGATCCGGTCAAACGAGGGTGTAAGTGCGGCCAGATAACGGACCCCCGCCTGCGTTAGCGCCACCCCGCGCGGTAAATCACGGAACAGTTGCGCGCCCAAACGATCCTCTAACCCGCGGACATGGCGGCTGACGGCAGAATGGCTCACACCCAGTTCATCGGCCGCACGACTGAAACTTTGATGCCGTCCGGCGGCTTCAAAAGCACGCAAGGCGTTGAGCGGGGGAAGGGAGCGGGCCATATCAAAGCGTGCCTTTTTTGCACAAGCCCTGTCAAGAAATTGGCTTTGATCTGTGACAGGCTATGCCGCAGTATCACCTTAACCAAACATCTACCACGTTAGGAAAGCCCATGAAAATAATGGCTGCTGCGGCAGGCATATGGCGCAGGCTTGCCAAATTCATGCGTGGCAACCGCATGAAACTGCCCAAATCAATCAGTGATCATGCAGCACGCGATATCGGGATGTCACCGGCGGAATTGGAGCGGCACAGGTTTGTTTGGCCGTCGGAATCCAAGGATCGTCGTCCACTATGAAAGACTGGTCTGCCGGGGCAATGGTTGTTAGGACTGCAGGCCATGACCCAACCGCTCGACATCATTTTTGCGGCCCTTGCCGATCCGACCCGCCGCGCGATCCTCGCGATGCTGTTGGAGGATGATATGGCCGTCACGGATGTGGCTGAGCCCTTTGCGATGTCGCTGGCTGCGATTTCAAAACACCTTGGCGTTTTGACGGCAGCGGGCCTGATTTCACAGGAAAAACGGGGCCGGGTGAAGTGGTGCAAGCTGGAACCGGACGCGTTGCGCGAGGCGTCGGTCTGGATGCAGGCGTTTGGCCAGATGGAAGCGCTGGATCTTGATGCGTTTGAGGCTTTTTTAGCCAAAGAACTGGATTAGGCGGCGCAACGTTCGGTGGGGGTGCGGCAGGTGTTTTCGGCCTGACCGCCGGAATTTCGTTAATTGCAAGGAAAAACAGGCCAAATCCAGATGCACAAGCTATGCAGAAACCATGCGCAAACCATGCGCATGATCATATGCATCGCGCCGGGTTAACCCAGCGTACGGTGCAAGGGGTCTGCTTTGGTGGCGGTCAGGATTATGCGCGAGCGAAGCCTCGCCCAGGGCGTTTCGACAACAACGCCATTCAGACCACGTGTCCGGAGGTCAGGGCGGGCTACGCCCAAAGCCCAACAAGAGCGATAGGCTGTGGAAGAGTAACACGCAGCAACCCATCAACCAAAGATAGCCCGCACCGCCTGTCAGCGCCTCGGCCACCAGCAGCGCGCTCATCACCACCCAGCTGTAAAGGGCCCAGTTGCGCCCTTCGCTGAGACCGCCCAACGCGATCGCGCCAAATGCCAGCAGGCTGAAGCTGATCAACTGACCATCACCGGTGCCCGCATAGCTATAGCCGTATAGCCAGACATAGCCCGTCACGAGACCGAACAGAACGATGGTTCCTGCCAACACCATCAGCGGATGTGCATCGTAACGTGGCGAAGCCTGCGCGTGATCCACCTGCCAGCGCAGGATAAAGCGCATGATGGGGGTGTTACTGGCGATTGCGGGATTCAAAGATGGAGAGGCACCCTTTACGCCATAGTCGAAATTACCTTCGGGCAGATCCGGTCGGTAAGTGCCAAAAAGCTTGTCCCAGATAACAAAGCTGCCAGCGTAATTGCTGTCAGACCACGCCCGGTCTGCCACATGGTGAATACGGTGATGTGCGGGTGTGACGAGGATGTGTTCAAGAATACCAAGGTTGGGGGTCAGGGCGCTGTGGTTCATGAGCTGGATGCCGTAATGCACCACGGAGACTGTGATGAACATTTCAAGCGGCACACCCAATACAGCAAGCGGCACAAAGAACGGAATGGACGCCAGCGACGAATACCAAGAATTCCGCATCGCCAGAGATAGATTAAAGTGCTCGCCCTCGTGGTGCACCACATGCACGGCCCACAGGAATGCGAATTTGTGGTGCAGCCGGTGCAGCCAGTAAAAGCAAAAGTCCCAGCCGATCAGCGCCAATATCCAGACAGCCGCGATGGGCCAGGTGCTGACAAATCCACCGCTGAAATGATCCACGATCAGGCCATAGACAGCAATCTCTAGCCCGCGAAAGAGCCAAACCATCAGGTGACCAGAGTTGAGGTTGAAGACCACATCATGCCAATCAACCGCTTGGCGGCCCTGACGGTTGAGGATCGCCATCTCGGTCAGCACAAGGACCAGCATCAGCAGAATGGGAAAGGCGATGGCGGTCATGGCGCAGATACCCGTCGGACAAGGCGATAGCGTTTCAACCCTGCGGCCAAAACACATGCGAACAAGGCCAAGGCCAGCCCCGCCAGAAAGTCGACGAACTGGTGCCGGTAGAGCGGCAGGATCGAGATCGCGATAGCCAACGCCCACGTGCTGAGCAAAAGATTGCGCCACAGACGCCCGTTTTCCCAAAGCGCGAACAGCACCAGACACGTCAAAGTGACGTGCAGAGATGGCAGGCAGTTGACCACGGCGTCATATCGCATCAACAGCTTGAGCGCCTCAGCGCTGACGCCCTGCTGCGTCACTGTGGGGAATTCCATCGTGGTCGGGAAGAAACCAAAGATGATGCCCGCACCTCCCGCGCTGATGACCATGACATAGCTGAGCCATTTCACGCGATGCGATGGGGCGCAAAGAAATCCCAAAGGCACAAATACAAAGAAGGACATATAGACCCAAATCGTAGAGGGATTGAAGTTGAACCAAAGATCAATTGCGGTGGGGGTAAGCAGATGCGCTGTCGCCGCATCGCGTTGACCCGAGATCGTGTAGGTGATGCCAATCGCGCCCCACCCGACCACCATTGACGTAAGCCTGGACGATAGTGGCATCTGAATGGGGGTTTCGGTCATAGTATATCCTTTGCGACGCCAAACGCACATTCCGGAACATCGACGCCCTGGCTGGGTTTGCGATCTGGGTGCCAGTCATCCAGTTTTTTCGATACCAACGGCCACCTGAACTGATAAAGAGCTTTGGTCATATGAGTGACTGCATAATGCGGTGCCCATATTGGTTGCAAGCGTTGCAACATGTGGAGCTGTGCGACCCTATGTCCTGCTGGCTTCGAATGCCTGCCAGGCTTTTTCGAACGCATCAAAATTAAAATCCCTTTGCCGGGCCGGTCCAAGGATCAGGTGTTCCGTTGCCAGCAATTTTTCGATTGCGTCTTCCAGCCGGTCAATCACATCGGGGGGCACTACGACGGCACCGTGCCGGTCGGCGTGGATCAGGTCACCTTCGTTCACGGTCATGCCGAAAACGGTCACCGATGTACCGATTTCCTTGACATGGACAAAGCCGTGGCTTGGTCCGATTGACCCCGCGACGACGGGGTAGCCTGCCGGTACATCACCCAGATCGCGCATCACCCCATTGGTCAGCGTCCCCGACAGGCCAAACCCTTTGTGGACGGTTGTGTTGATCTCGCCCCAGAAGGCCCCGATACAGTCGGGAAAATCCAGATCCTCGATCACCACGACGGCCGGCTTTGGCGCATCTGCCATGTATTTGTAATAGGCCATCCGCCGTTGTTTGATCACCTCGGGTGGTTCGGTTGGTGGATGCACTGCCGCGATTTTCGCGGTGCGGGCGTAGCCGACGATGGCGGGTTCATCCGGTGCGCTGCACTGCATGGTGCCGCGTGTGAACGCATCAAAGCCACGTTTGCCCTGCGCCACTTCGATCGCGTTGCAGACGGTTGGTGTATCGACCTTGCCCAGAAGGTCCAGCAGAGATTGTTTCATAGCGCCTCCAGCCAGCGGGACAGGGCCGCCGTGGTCTGATCGGGTTGTTCCAATGTGGGCAGATGCCCGGCCTTTGGGATGATTTCCAGCGTGCTTTGCGGCATGAGTGCATGCATCAGCTGGTGCCGTTCAACCGGGCAAAGCGTATCATCCTGACCGCACAGCACCAAGGCCGGACCGGCAAAGCCGCGCAACGTGTCGGTTTGGTCGATCCGGTCACGCAAGGCCTTGGATTGGTTGACAAAGACAGTTGGTCCAAGGCCTTGCGCCATGTCCATACACAGGTCCAGTATCGCCGCCCGGTTGGGACCATCTGTCAGGTAATTCGGCTTCATCTCGTCCCGGATCACGCGGGTCAGATCGCCTGCCAGTGCCGCCGCGATTTGTGGAGCGCGGCGGGCTTTTGCTGCCGCCACCTCCGCCAGGGGGTTGGTGTCCATCAGGGCGATGCCATGCACGCGGTCGGGGGCTTGCCGCAGTATTTCCATGGCCAGAATGCCGCCCATCGACAGTCCGGCCAGCGCGAAATGCGGCGGTGCCCATGACAGGATATCGCGGGCTTCGGCGGTCATGGTGTCATGCGCCCCGATGGGCGCGATGATCACCGGCATCCGGCCAGAGAATACCGCAATTTGCGCCAAGAAGAGCCGCGCGTCGCACATCATGCCCGGTAACAGGATCAGCGGGGTCATGACGAAAGTGCGGCCCCTTCGGCCAAGGCCGCGAGTTTGGCATAGGCGATATCCGGATCGACCGCCCCAAAACCCGCAAAGGTCCCAAAGCCGCAATCGGACCCTGCGATCACCCGGTCGCGCCCGACAATATCGGTGAAGCGTGTGATCCGTTGGGCGACCAGTTCGGGATGTTCCACAAAATTGGTCGTTGTGTCCACGACACCGGGCACCAGTATTTTGTTATCCGGTATCTCTGCCTTGCGATCCCGGAACACCGTCCATTCATGTGCGTGCCGTGGGTTGGAGGTTTCGAATAGCAGATGCTGCGCTTTGGTTGACATCAGCGTTGAGAACACGGTGTCCATCGGGATGTCGCAGCAATGCGGCCCCTCATAATTGCCCCAGCAGATGTGAATGCGCACCTTGTCGGCGGGGATGTTTTGCAGGGCATGGTTCAAGGCCTCCACATGTGTCGCTGCGATTTTGAGGAATTCATCATCCGACAGGTCCTGAAACAGCATGTGCCGCGACAGGGCCAGATCAGGGCAGTCCAGTTGCAAATCAAGACCGGAGGCCACAATCGTTTCGTATTCATCACGCATCGCATCGGCGAGTGCGGCCAGATAAGCCTCGCGGTTTTTGTAGTGGTCGTTTTGCAGAAACAGCGAAATCACACCGGGCGATGCGGCGTTCATGAACCCACGTGTGGCCCCGTGTTTGGCCATTGCCTGTTTGAGGTTATCGATGTCTTTTTGTAGCTCTCCCTGCCCTTTGGATTTGACGTCGCCGGTGCACATGGGCCGCGCATATTGGGGCGTGCCCCCATCATCGGCAAGGCGTTTCAAAAAACCCGGAAACATTTTCAGATCCGCTGGCGCATTGCGCGGGCTGTCACCCGAAAATCCGGTGTAGCGGTCTTTGACATAGGTCGCATAAGAGATCTTGGAGGATTCGCCATCGCTGACGATATCAATGCCCGCCTTGACCTGCCGCGCCACGGTTTCATCGACCGCAGCCGTCATCGCTGCATCAAATTCGCCTTGATCAAAGGGCTGTTCGTTTTCACGCGCGAAGATGAAATCCACGACTGTTTGTGTGCGCGGCAGGCTGCCGACATGTGTTGTCAGAACTTTTGTCACTGTGTTTTCCTCACTGTCATTTCAGCCGCCTGTCCATGTTGGCCCGGCGGGATCATCATTGGCGATAACCCGGTAGAGGCTTGCCTCGCCGGTCATGGATGGCGCGAGGTGATGCGTGAAGCCTGCGGGCAAAAGGCAGGTATCACCGGGGTTGAGCGTGGCCGCCCCTCCATCCCAGGACAGCCGCCAATGACCGCGCATCGGCATCAGGACAACCGCGTCATCCATGGTGACAGGGTCATCGCCAAGCGATCCGCGTGTCAGAAAATCAACGTCGAACCCCGGTCTGTCGGGCAGGATCGCGTCCGCGCCGATCACCTTTGCGGGTCCCTTTCCCGCCAACCCCATCAGGTCAAGGTAGCGCGCGACGTGGCGCGGGATCACATCCAACGCTGTCGGTTCAGGCATTTTGGCAAGCGCCGCATCCCCAAGAACCGGCATCGGCGCGACCCCGTCGGGTAGTGTGGCCCCCTGTTTGGTATCGTAAAGCCTGCCGTTTTCGCCGAGCACCAAACCGTGCGCTGCCGCGTCTTCAATCACTTGCGGTGCCCATGTCACACCGCCGCCTGCGTCGTCGCCGCCAAGGATGGCCATGATCATCCCATAATCGGTCCCGATATTTTCAAAACCCCGAAAAATGCCGGTCGGGATGTTGATGATATCGCCTTCTTCCAGCGTCACCTCGCCCGCGTCACCCCATCGGCCCCAAAAGAACCGCCAGCGGCCTTTGAGCACAAAGAACACCTCTGCGGTTGTGTGGCTGTGCAGTGAGTTGCGGCATTTGGGCGGTTGCCCTGCGGCCCCGATATTGAAGCCCGGCGTGTCGCGAATATGCACATGCTGATCGGTGCTTTCGCTGACGCCACCACCAATGATGGTGAAGTTTTCCTTTTGATCGCTGCCCGGTGTGTGCGCGTCGATGAAGGCGGTTTTGCAGGGGATCAGGTCCCCGTAACGAACGATCCGGCCTTCCATGTCTTGCGGCGTCATGTGCCTATCCCGTTTTCATGGCGATCTGTTTCCAGACCGCTGTTTCATCAAACAATGTGTATTCCCGCCGGATGCCCCATGGGCCGAATTCAACATGGCTGATACCCATCACATGCACATCCGCCCCTGTCGGTTCACCAAAAACGCCCCAGCCGTCATGCTTGCCCGTCAGACCCCAGCGGATGGCGGCGCGCGGTGGCATCATCGCATCCTCGCGTCCGATCTGGTGATCAATGCTGAATGTGGCCGAAGGGAACGCCGCGCGCAGCCCAACCCAGAACCCATCGACCCCGTCGGTTGAATGCAGTTCTTGCCCACCTGGATAGTATCCGGTGACGGCCCGGTCATATTCCGCCGGAATGACACCAAGATCAGCCCCCATGATCCGCTGCAAAATGTCCGCGTATTTGGCCCCCCAAGCGTTGTCATTGCCCTGCCCCATATAGGGGCCCGGCTTGTCGATTGCGGGGTGAAACGGGCGCACGCAATTCGCAGCCCCACCTTCGCGGCTGATCAGGTCGATGGCGTATTGCTTGGGGTCCCAACCCATTTGGCGCACAATCGCACCTTGATCCCGGATCAGCCATTCATCGTTGATCTGGTTATTGATCGCATGGCAATCGGCGATGATGCGGTATTTCAGTGCCTTGCCCGTGGCCTTGCCATAGACCCCGTCACCCAGATGCGTCGCGGTGGATAATATTCGATGAGACGACAGCATCCCCTCCTCTGGTGTGCCTGACCAAATCACATCTTCGCCAAGCAAGCGCCGGTCCGGAAATTCAGCCAGCGTCGCCATGGTGGCCCCAATGACGGTTTCATTGCCCACAACCACCGATCCGGGCGAACGCACGACGATATCATCCGCATAATAGTGATGCAGCGTCGCAAGGCCCCGGTCTTCCCAAATCTCTTTGGTGATCCCGATGATATAGTCCGGAAAATCGGTGAACCGGTCTGAGAAACCCTTCATGGCGTCCATCCTTTTGGTATTTTGGCAGAGCTGCGCACGATCAGAGGGCTTTCCACTTTGATATGCCTTGGCGCGGATGCAGGATTGCCGATTTTGTCGATCATCAAGGTGACGGTTTCCTGAACCATCACGTTTGCGCGCTGGCGCACGGTTGTCAGGTCGTAGGCCGCCCATGCCGCAGGCGGCACATCATCATAGCCCACCACGCTGACATCATCGGGAATACGCAGCCCCATTTCACTGCGCAACACATCCATCACGGCAAAGGCCATGTGATCGGTGGCAACAAAGACCGCATCAGGATGGTCGGTGCGCCCGAACATCTTGCGCGCCGCCGATTTGGCACCGTCGATGGTGAATTGCCCAAGCGCATGCGCCGCCAGTTTTGCACCGGCTTCGGCCAGCCCAGCCCGGAACCCCGCCTCGCGTTCCCGCTGCGTAGAGGCCCCTTCCCAACCGCCGATATAGGCGATGCGTTTGTGACCAGCAGCGGCAAAGAATGCCGCGACCGATTTGCCGCCTGCGTAATTGTTGGATGTAACCGCTGAATGATCCGTGCTGTCCTGCGATCTGTTGAACAGCACGACCGGAACGCCCGCTGCCTCGCAACGCGCGGTCAGATCGTTGGAGATGCCGACACTGGCCGTGATGATCCCGTCGACCTGATAATCCAGTAGTTCATCAATCACCTGATCAGTGGATTGACTGTCGTTGGAGGCCATGAAGACAAGGACGTGATACCCCTGTTCCTGCAATGCGTTTGACAGTTTTTCAAGCGCGAGCGGATAAAAGTAGTTGTCCAGATAGGCCACGATCAGGCCAATGATCCGGCTTTTTCCGGTGATGAGTGAGCGCGCCAGCACGTTGGGGCGATACCCCAGCTCTGTCGCGGCTTTGCGCACCTTGAGCGCGGTTTTTGGGCTGACCGATGCCCCCGGCGTGAACACCCGGCTGACCGCAGACTGGCTGACACCTGCCCGTTGGGCCACCTGAAGCGATGTGATCCGTTCGCCCATCAGCCCGCCGTCCAACCCCCGTCCACGATCAAATGGGTGCCCGTCACCAGCGCCGATGCATCAGACGCCAGATAGACGGCGGCCCCCATGATATCCTCAACCTCGCCCACGCGGCCCAATTTGATCTTGTCCTTGATCCATGTCGCCCGTTCGGGGTTGTCGAGTGTCGCAGCCGTCAAGGGCGTCCGAATGAAGGTCGGGCAGATCGCATTGATCCGGATGCCAAGCGGCCCCCATTCAATCGCCATGCTTTTGATCATCCCTTCCAGTGCATGTTTCGAGGCGCTGTAAACCGTCCGGTCGATGCCCCCCACATGCCCCATCTGCGATGAGATATGGATGATCGACCCTCTGATGCCTGCCGTTTTCATGGCCTTGGCCGCATAGACCGACAGGAAATAGGCAGACCGTAGGTTCAAGTTCATCACTGCGTCAAAATCATCGGTGCTGGTGTCCAACGCGGGTTTGTGCCGTGCCAACCCGGCGGAATTGATGATCACATCGAAAGGCTGATCCATTGCCGTTTGCAAGGCATCAAGGTCGGCCTGATCCAAGACCAGCGCGTCCGCCGTCCAGCCCTTGTCTTGCATCAGTGATACTGTGTCGTTCAGCCGCGCAGCACCACGCGCGGCACAGACGACATGCGCCCCCGCCTCGGCCAGTGCGACAGCACAGGCCTGCCCAATACCCGAAGAGGCGCCCGTCACCAAGGCCCGTTTGCCACCAAGTGAAAATGAAGGTGTGGCAGGCAATGTCATGCGCCGCCTCCGACAGGAAAGCCAAGCGGCGACATATTGCGCGCCTTGTTGAATTCGCGCAGACGCCCAAAGACATCCACGCCCAGTTGATCGTAGACATGCAGCAGATCCACCAGCACCCAGTTTTCGCGGATTTGTCCCGCCTCGATCCGCCAGAAATCCAGTGACCGTAGCGATATCTTTTGCCCTGTCGGCGCGATACCGAGCCACCCGTCGCCAGTCACCGTCTGCACCATATCGGGCCAGCCGGTGACAGCCACATAATTCCCTTCCGCAAAGAAATGCGGGTCGGTTTCGTCCGGAAACTGCCCCCGGTCAGGCATAGCGTTCAGAAAAGGGATTTGGTGCCAGTTGCGAAACCCCGATATACCGCGTGCCGTCCCGATCCCCGCCGGTCCGTACCATGACATTTTGGGGTGCCAGAAACGCGACAGCTCCATCGCATGGGCGGGTTCGACCGGATGGCGCGACAAAGCCGTCAACATATCCAGCACATGGGTCAGGCTTTGATCCGCCTGCGCCGGATCATCGGGTCTGTCGGTCAACCCGTCTTGCGTAATCGGCCCCGGTACGTGCCATTCGCGCCCGAGGCTGCGGGCCATGGGCCAGGCGTCGGCCTGCATCATCAGTTCGGGGATATCCCAGATCGCCTGTACTTCGGTGATCTTGCCGTCCTGCACGCGGAAAAATTCGTGGAACCGCATATGCGCCAGATGCCCGGTGGGCGGGATATCAAGGAATGATGCGGCGAACGTGCCGACATAGGACCCGCAGCACCCGACCCAATGCGCCCCTTGTGGTGTTGTCCCCTGCACCCGGATCGTGTCGCGCCGTTCAACATCTGGCATCGCGGCCCGCAGCGGCGCAAAACAGGTATCGAACAGATCGCATGCCATCAAGTCGCCGAAAGGATGGCACATATGCACCGTGCAATCGGGCCCCATGGTGCTGCCCATTGCATCGCGCACGGCACCCTCGTCCATTTCTAGCAACGCGGATAAGAGCGGCTGCACCACAGATTTGATGTCCGGGACGCTTGGCATTTATTCGGCGGCATCCCGGTACGGCGCACCAGTGCCGTAGGGTATATTCACCCCGCCATATCGGCGCACACGCAGATTGCATTGTTCTGCATGTCCGACGAACCCTTCGAGCATGCACAATCGACTGCCGTATTCGCCGATCAGGGTTGCGGCCTCGTCGGTTGTGATCTTTTGGTAGGAATGTGTTTTCAGAAACTTGCCAACCCAAAGCCCGCCGGTATAGCGCCCCGCTTTTTTGGTTGGCAGCGTGTGGTTGGTGCCGATCACCTTGTCCCCATTGGACACATTGGTGCGCGCGCCAAGGAACAGCGCCCCATAGCAGGTCATATTGTCAAGAAACCAGTCATCGCGGTCGGTCATGACCTGCACGTGTTCTGATGCGATATCATCGGCCATGGCCAGCATTTCGCCGTAAGTGTCACAGACGATGACCTCACCATAGTCCTGCCAACTGACGGAGGCCGTATCGGCGGTGGGCAGAATTTTCAGGATGCGGTCAATTTCGTGAAGGGTGTCATCGGCCAGTTTGCGAGAGTTCGTCAGCAGGACTGCCGGGCTGTTATAGCCGTGTTCGGCCTGCCCCAGCAGATCGGTCGCGCAGATTTCCCCGTCAACCGTTTCATCCGCGATAACCATCGTTTCTGTCGGACCGGCGAACAGATCGATACCCACACGTCCGAAAAGCTGGCGCTTTGCCTCTGCTACATAGTCGTTACCGGGCCCCACAAGCATATGCACCGGGTTGATCGTTTCGGTTCCGATCGCCATTGCCCCGACCGCTTGAATGCCGCCCAGAACATAGATTTCATGCGCCCCGCCAAGATGCATCGCCGCGATCACGGCCGCATTTGGTTTGCCTTTGAAAGGCGGCGTGCAGGCCACAATGCGCGGCACGCCCGCAACCGCAGCCGTGGCCACAGACATATGGGCAGAGGCGACCATGGGGAATTTCCCCCCCGGCACGTAACAGCCGACCGATTGCACCGGGATATTCTTGTGACCCAAGATCACGCCGGGCATTGGTTCGACCTCAATGTCTAACATGCTGTCGCGTTGGGCCTGCGCGAAATTGCGCACCTGATCCTGGGCAAACTGGATATCGGCCAATTCGCGATCTGTCAGGGATGCGATCAGGTCTGCGATTTCCCGTTCGGACAGCCTGAACGACGCGGGCGTGTAATTGTCGAACTTGGCCGACAGATCGCGCAAAGCCGTATCACCCCGATCCTCGATGTCCTTCAGCGTCGCCTCGACCACGGCTTTGGTCTGCGCGTCATCTTCTGCACGCTCGGCATCTGGTTTGCCACGTTTGAGGTACTCTATTGCCATCAGTCTTTCCTTGATTGCGATGGTGGTGACGGCGGTGTCTTTTCGCCACGGTCATAGGCTTCCCAGCCGTGCCCGTTGAAAACATCCACGCCCAATTGCGCAAGCACATGGGGAAAATCGACCATCACCCAATTATCGGTGATCTTGCCGCCCTCCACTTTCCAAAAATCCATATACCGGATCTTGACCCGTTTGCCGGTGGGTTCCACACCCATGAAACTGCCCGAATGCACCGCCTCTTGGCGGCCAAAGGCAGCGGCCCATTCACCCATGTAAAGCCGTGCCTCATCCACGCAAACCTTATCGGTAAACGCTGCCTGAAATGGCTTTTGCCAATTGTCCTGAAATGCTTTCAAACCCTCCTTGGTGCCGCAACCGGTATTGCCCATCCAGCGAAAGCCACTGCTGAAAAATTCGCCGATATCGGCGATGCGGTGATCGTTCAGCCCATCGACCATCCCTTCGATGACGGCGCGGGTTTCGGCAGTTTTCGACATGTCGGTATCACGTGACAGGACCGCTTGTTGGGGGCGCGCGCCGCTCATCCTTTGACGGCTCCTGCTGTCAGGCCACTGACGATCTGGCGTTGGAAAAACAGAACCAACACAAACAGCGGGGCGGTGGCAGAGACGACAGCGGCGACCGCAAACATCACGTTGCCTTCGGTCTGTGTTGTCCCAAGGAAGCTGGCGATTTTGGGCACCATCGTCTGATTGGCCTGGCTGAGCAGTGTCGCGGTCACGGTGAAATCATTATAAGCCAGCAGGAACGAAAACAGCCCTGTGGTGATCACGCCGGGCCACATCACCGGTACAATCACATGGCGGAATGCCTGAAACCTTGTACACCCATCAACCATTGCGCTTTCATCCAAATCCTTGGGGATATTGAGGAAAAAGCTGTGCAGCATCCACAAGGTGAAAGGCTGATTGATCGCAACCATCACGATGATTGCCGTCGGCAGATGGCCCCACAGGTTCCATTCAAAAAACGGCAACAGATAGCCAGAGACCAGTGTGATATGGGGCATCGCCCGAAACACAAGCGCCAGCATCAACAGATAGAATGCATACTTCTTGCCCGACCGCGCCAGTGCATACCCCCCAAGTGTGCCCAGCGTCAGCGAGATCACCACGACACTGACCACGACAATCCCGGTATTCAGCGCGGCGACCCAGAATTCATTGGTGACCCAGGCCCCGAAATATCCTTTGCCGGTAAAGCTGCCTCCGGTTTCGATCTGGGTACGCACGCCATAAAGCGCGTTGGTCCAGTCCGCTTTGGAAAAGAAATCGCTTTGGACTTTGAATGACCCCCAAAGCGTCCAAAGAAACGGGAAACCTGCCGCAACGATCCAGAGCAGGACAAAACCCCAGATGATAACATTCAGCGCGGGCGACCGGCGGTGTGCAATTGCAGACATCAAACCACCTTCCGGTTAAAATCGCGCCATGTGCGGATGAGCACCGGGATCAGCAAGATACCAACCCCAAGGATCGTCAGAACCGATGTGGCCCCGGCAGAGCCGAAAAACTGCCCCTCACTGCCTGCAAGATCGTTGAAGATGATCCATGACAGCGAAGTGGCGCTGGCCTGTGCCGAAAAACCAACAATGGGTTCAAACACCCGGAAATTATCCATCAGCTGGATCAGCGTGATAAAGACCGTCAGCGGCATCAGATGCGGCAAAACAACATATCGCGTCCGTTCCCAGCGCGAGGCCCCGTCGATCATCGCGGCCTCCATCGTGTCGGCAGGGACCGTCTGCAAACCGGCGTAAAACACGATGAATGCGAAGGGCGCTGAATGCCACACCCCGTACACCATCAACATGATCCATGTCAGCGTCGGCGACGCCTTGAGCGAGAGTGACGGATCATCAAACAGGTTTTGCAGTGTGGCCCCCAACACACCTTGGGCATCGATCATCCAGAACAGGATGAGCGAGCCGATCAAAGGCGTCACAATCATCGGCAAGAGCGAGATAAAGATCGTCGGTCCCTTGATCCGTTTGGGTAGGCTGTTGACGCCCAGCGCGATCAGGAACCCCAGGATCAGCACCAGCGGTGTGACCACAAATGTGTATGCCAGCGTGAACGCCAGAGCCCGGTAAAATGGCAGGTTCAGCGCCTGCGAAAAGAAATCGCCGATCCCTTCGCGCGATTGCCATGCCTGGCTGATTTCAGCAAAGGCCAGATGGTTTCTGTTGGTATAGGTCCCAAAGCCGTTGAATTGCCCCAATGGGCGTTCATCTTTCAGCTTCTGGGTTTCTTCCACATTGATCTGCAGCTCTTGTGTGCATCCGAACGGGCCACAGTTTTCCACCTCTGTCAGGACCGCCTCGTGTTCGATATGCAGCGATTGCACAAAGACCGACACAATCGGCAGGGCGATGAAGAGCAGCATCGTGATCAGCGACGGAAGGATAAACCAAAAGAAAGTGCGGTTTTTCATCAATCAAGCCCAAGCTGAAAGAAGGGAAAAGAAAGGGGGCGCGAACCCCCTTTCACATCGTCATTTACTGCAAGAAGCCTTGTTCCTTGGCCGCAGCGGTATACGCGGCCTCGACATCGGCCAGCGCCTGTTCTGCGCTTTCCGATCCTTGCAGGAAGTCAGAGATTTCGGCCCCAAGTGCTGTGTGCAATGCCCCCATGAACGGCAGCATCGGGTAGGGTGCCGCGCCGCCTGATGCCGTTGCAGCCACACCCGCAGAGGCAGCGCTTGGCTCGTATCCCGCGACGAGCCAGACGGCTGCATCATTGTTGGCCTGCACCACCTCGGGCGTGATCCCTTTCATCAGGGCGATGAATGTGGCTTCGGCGTCTTCGTCAGACACGTTGGTTGAAATGGAAATCCCATCCCACCAGAGCGTCGAAGCGGGACGCGCCCCATCACCCCAAGTTGGCGCACCGGTCAGGACGGTGTTGGATGTCACCGTTTCGGTCGATCCTTCATCATCCAGAATGGCACCGCCCCGCGACCCCCACATGACCGCCAATGCCAGATTGCCTGCTTCCCATTCCGCCTGTGTCGCGTTGGAATCATATGTCAGGTAATCGGGGTTAGAGTAGTCGACGAGCGACTTGATCATGTTCAGCGTCGCAATGCCCTGTTCGTTGTTGATCGCCACCTCGGCTGTGCCTTCTTTGAAGAAATCAGCGCCCGTACCCATATACATATTGATGAATTCTTCGGCGAGGTTCCAACCGGCCTTGGTGTTCAGGGCGACCGGATATTCCATAATACCCGCAGCCCGAATTTTTTCAGCCGCAGCGATCACGTCCTCATAAGTAGCGGGGATGGTTTCGACGCCTGCCTCTTGCAATATATCAGTGCGCGAGAACAAATGCTGCGCATTGGCCATGAAGGCCACGGCCATGACCTGGCCGTTTGCAGTGATCAACTGGTTCTTGTTCAGCGCTGACCCATGTGCCGCAACCAGATCATCCAATGGCCGTACAAGCCCGTCATTCATCAGTGTGACGAGCGTCGAGTTGGACACGATAACCGATGAATACTGGGCCGGGTTTGCAGTCAGTGCCGCGACCATGATGTCCTTGTGATCTTTGGTCAGGTTCGTTTCAACTGTGACGTCACCCGCCGCACATGCCGCAGCTGCTGTCGTGACCGCTTGGATAGCCGGAAAATCGTTGGACAAGATGCTGATATTGCCAGCCGCGATACCGCAATCGGCCATCGCGGTACTTCCCCAAAGTGATGCCGCTCCGACGAGCGCAACTTTCTTTAGAAACATGAGTCTCTCCCTGTTTTCGTTCAGATGCGTCTTGCAAGGCCGCATCTTTGGTTGCCCCTCTTTGCGAGGGAGTGTTGTGGGACTAGTCCCCAATTCGCGCACCGGTCTGAGCGTCAAACAAATGACAAATCTCGGCGGGTACGGCGATACGCACCATGTCGCCAATATCCGCCCGGTAGTCTTTGCCGGCTTTCACCGAGACAAGTTCACCTGCCACGCGCACGGTGATCATCGTCGCGTCGCCCAAAAGCTCCATCGAATAGACCGGGCCGTGCAGTTCGCCACCCGTGTCCACGATTGATGCGTCTTCGGCCCGGAAGCCCAGTTGCACCGGCGCATCCCTGGCGACAAGCCCGGGCACTTTCAGGATACCACCCACGAACATGCCACTTGTCACGGTGCCGTTGACCAAATTCATCGCAGGCGACCCGATGAAACTTGCCACGAATGCATTGGCCGGTTTGTCATAGATATCGGTCGGGCTGCCAACTTGCTGCACCACGCCGCCTTTCATGACGACAACACGGTCAGCAAGGGTCATTGCCTCGATCTGATCATGGGTCACATAAATCGTCGTGACCTTTAATTCATGGCTGAGGTTCTTGATCTGGGCGCGGGTCGATACCCGCAGCTTGGCGTCAAGATTGGACAGCGGTTCGTCCATCAAAAACACATTCGGTTCGCGCACGATGGCGCGCGCAAGGGCCACGCGCTGACGCTGCCCACCCGACAGTTCTGCAGGTTTGCGATGCAGGAAATCATCCAGTTCGACCATCGCAGAGGCCCGCATCACCCGTTCATCATGCTCGGCCTCAGGGATTTTGCGCACCTTGAGCGGAAAGCGAATGTTCTCGTAGACGTTCATGTTCGGGTACAAGGCATAGGACTGAAACACCATGGACACGTCGCGGTCCTTGGGATCGAGATCATTGACCCGCGCCCCATCAATCAGGATGTCACCGGCGCTTGCATCCTCTAGCCCTGCAATCATCCGCATGGTTGTCGTCTTGCCGCATCCCGATGGACCCAAGAGCACCAGAAATTCCTGATCCGCAATTGTCAGGTTGAAATCCTCAACCCCCACAAACGACCCCCATCGCTTTGACAGATTGCGCAATTGGATTTCGGCCATGCTGTCCCCCCGGACGATCAATGATCGTTTTGCATACGTTTGCAAAAAGGATAGACTTCGCCAGATCAATCCCGCAAGTTAATTCTGAAAGCAGGTGCAGCCGCGCGGGGTGCATTCACTGCCAAGCCATTCTGATACCTATGAAAACAAGGAATACTGTGTTGCGCTTTCAGACCGAAAAACAAGTGGTTCGGGATTATTACAATGCTTTGGACGATGCTGACGGCACGGGAATCACGACCGTCTTGAAGCACCACACCGCCGCCGATTACATATGGCGCGCGTTCCATCCGTTTCACCAGCAAACAGATGTCCAAACAGTGTCAGAGCTGTTCTGGCAACCCTTTCGCCATGCCGTCACGCATATGCAGCGCCGGATGGATGTTTTTATCGCGGGCGACAATTTCATCGACGATGGCGCGTCAGTCTGGGTCTGTTCCATGGGCCATTTGATTGGGCTGTTCGACGCCCCTTGGCTGAACATTCAGCCAACCGGCAAGTTGATTATGCTGCGATATGCGGAGCTTCACAAAGTCGCCAATGGCAAGATTGCTGAGACGGCGTTTTTCTTCGACATCCCGCATTTCATGATCCAGGCCGGATACACGCCATTCCCCCACCAAACCGCAGCGCATATGGTGCAACCCGGCCCTGCCCCGCATGATGCGCTGCTTTTCTTGGGCGCTGACCCGTCCGAGGGCCAAAAAACGATGGATGCGATCAACTCTATGATTGCTGATCTGGGCCAATGGCAAAACGATGTTCCGCTTGAGGTCGAACTGGCCCGCAGTTGGCATGACGACATGATCTGGTGGGGACCCGCAGGCATTGGCGCGACCTATACCATTGCGCGTTATGCCAAGCAGCATGCGGGCCCCTTTCGCGCAGCCTTCAGCGACCGGTCCGGCACCGGGCACATCGCCCGCATCGCCGAAGGGCACTATGGCGGGTTTTTCGGCTGGCCCAACTTTACGGCAAGGCAAACGGGGGATTTCATGGGCCTGCCCCCACGTGACACGCTATGCGAATTCCGGGTCATTGATATTTATCGCCGCGCGGGCGGCAAGCTGAAGGAAAACTGGATTTTCATCGACATGCTGCATTTTTTGAACCAGCAAGGCGTCGATGTTCTGGCACAGCTAAAGGAACACCCTTCAGTCCCGCAGTAATAGCACCAATGCCACAACCGTCAGCCCCAGCCCGCCAAGCACCAATGCGGGGGGTGGTGTGCCGCCCAATGCCAGATCCCAGACGATCACCCAGGATGGTGTCAGATAGGTGTAAGCCATAACCTTGGAACTGGGCAGCCGCAGCGTGGCAAATTGCAAAAGGGTAAAGGTGGCCGCACTTGCGAAAATCGCCGTGTAAAGGATGGTGATCCAGACGATGCCGGGCAAGGCCCCCCAATCGGTGGCCTGAATATCCGCCCAGCCCCAAAACGTCAGCATAACCGCCCCGGCCAGCAAGGTGCCAAAGGTGAACACCACGGCCGGTTCACCCCGGTTCAGTTTGCGCACAAGCGGGGTATAGACCGCATGGGCGACGCAGCCCCAGAAATAGATCACCTCGCCCTGTCCGACCTCGAACCGCAGCATGGCTTGCACATCGGCCCGGAAGATCACCCAAAGCGCGCCCAGGGCACCAATGGTGAGCGCCAGCGCCATGCGTCGGGTCAGGATCTGCCGCAACAGGATGTAGCCGAACCCCGCCGTCAGGATTGGCGTGAGGGTAAAAACGGCGGCGGCGCTGACAGGCGGTGCGGTTTTGAGCCCCTCAAACATCAACACAAAATAGGTGGTAAAGAACCCCGCAAGTGCCACATAACGCCAGAGCGCTGCCGCAGCGCTCCGCGGCAGGCCGGTGGTGGCAAGGGCCGCAATGCCGATGATAATGGTCGCAATCCAGAAACGGACGGCGTTCAGGGCCGTTGGTGTGATCTCGTTGGCGGCCAATGCGCCCAGCGCGAAAGAGCCTGCGACCAGCAACGAAAAGGTGAGCATCGCCAGATGCCCCGCGCGTGCACCTTGCATCAGGGACGTTGGCTTTTGAAGTGGTCTTTGAGAAACCGCAGGAAGGCCTGCACCTTGGCTGTGCGATGCAAATCCACATGGGTTACCAGCCAAAGGGGTGCGGACCAGTCATCACGGCTTGGGATCACTTCGGTCAGCGCCGGGTTGCTGTCGCGCTCCTGTTCAATGACAAAGCCGATACCCGCCCCTGCGATGATTGCATCCTGCATGTTACGGTTGTCAGTGGCGCGGTACATGAACCGGTCCTCGGTCACTACCCCGCGTAGCCAGCGGCCAAAGGGCGCCCGGGTGGCATCGTTGTCATGCACGACAAAGCGGTGGTTTTGCAGGTCGTCTTCGCCGGACGGCATCCCGTGTTTCGCGACATAGGCGTCTGAAGCGACAAGCGCCATACGTTGCGCCATGAAGGGTTGGACCACATTGTCAGGCTCTTCGGGCATGGAGCCTGCGCGGATCGCGACATGGGCTTCCCCATATTCCAGCCGAAACACGCGGTCCCCGGTGCGGTAGCGGATCCGGACATCCGGGTATTCTGCCTGAAACGCTATCATGATCGGAGTCAACAGATGCGAAACCATGGCGATAGAGGTGATCACCAGATCGCCAGACACACCTTCCCCCTGCCCTTTGATCCGCCCGGCAAGCTGGGTGAACTGATCGTCGGTCGCCTGGGCAACCTGCAGCAGGTCCATTCCTGCCTCGGTCGCGGTGTATCCGCGTGCATGCCGCTGAAAAAGTTTTACCCCCAACCGCTGTTCCAGCGCGTCGATATGCCGGATGACGGTGGCGTGATGGACGCCAAGCTGTTCAGCCGCCCCGCTGACCGTGCCCTTACGCGCAACCTGAAAGGCGGTGCGGATTTCATCCCAGTTATCCATGTACAATCCTGTGCGCTGACAAACATGTACTGTGAGAAATCGGGTATTTCGTTTGCAGATGCAACAAGTAAATAGGAGGGCACAATGATTTTACACGCTCAAGGAGCATGACATGACCAAGACAATCTTGCACATCAACGCATCCGGCACGACCGCGGGTTCGGTGTCCCGCGCGGCCACGGCCCAGCTGATTGCCGATATGGGCCCCGCCGAGGTGATCGTCCGGGATTTGGCCACTACGGCGTTGCCGCATGTCGATCACACATGGATCAATGCCCGATTGGTGCCCGAGGCCGACCGAACAGAGGGTGACCAAGCATCGCTGGCCCTATCCGATGATCTGATCGCTGAGGTAAAGGCGGCGGATGTCATTGTGATCGGGATGCCAATGTATAACTTTGGAATGCCCGCCGCGTTGAAGGCCTGGATTGATCTGATTGCCCGGCCAAAGGTGACATTCGCCTATACTGAAAGCGGCCCCGTGGGCCTGCTGGAGGGCAAACGCGCGGTCGTGGCCGTTGCGTCGGGTGGTGTGCCGGTAGACAGTGCAATGGATTTTGCCACCCCGCATATGCGCCAGGTGCTGCGGTTTATCGGCATCGATGACATCACGGTTCACGTGGCCAAGGATGTGGTTGCTGCACAGGCTGCTTAGCGACCCTATTCAACAACGCTGGCGTAGCCACCGGTGAATTCAACGGTGTCGCCAGTGCTGGACGTCGCCGTCAACTTTATCTGACCAAGGGCGCCGGACGGGGTGAAATGCCCAATCAGATCGCCTATGACTTCATAACTAGAGCCTCTGTCGGCGCCGGTCATCCGGCCCGGCAAACCAATACGCCCGGTCACCTGCATCTGGTAGATGGCCGGTGCAGAGGGAGCGCCGCCCCCGGCCAATCGCCCGTTGAATCGAAGAGACCCCCCGACGGTGGGCAATTTTTCGTCTTCGGCGCGTTGATCATCTTCGACAATCAGCACGAGCGCATTTGCCCCGCCAAGCGCAACGCCGTCATTGCCGAAGAAAAACCGCAACTGAAACCGCCCCATCACCGTCCCGACTGCACCATCCCCTGTATTGAGCGTTATGATGCCCTGATAGGGAGGCGACCCAACGGTGGGTACGCTTGCATTATTGAGCCGCTCTTCATCTCCGAGTATCGCTGAAATGCGGTCCGCGTTTTCGCGCAAGGCGGCCAAGTTCGACAGATCGATCGGGGGAAAGTCAGCACCCGGTTGGATGGTAGCAGGGTCGGCATCTGCCGTTGTACCGCCCTGTGACAGAGGCGCGGCAACACTTGATCCGACGTCTTCGATCACGTCCTGAACAAGCAGATAGACCACCGTCGCAACAGCAAATGAAAAAATGACGCGTAGTAACATGTTGGTCTTGCTCCCCATCTGGTCTGTTCCGCCGGATTGTGCAACTGCTGACACATGCTCCGCGGCACCTTATCAACGTAGAGTATGACCTAACTATCAAAAGCAGAAAGTGGTTTTTGCCATTCCATCATCATCAGATAGGGCATGTTCTGATAGGCAGCGATCCGGTCATCCGGGCCGCTGACAGGGTGGGGTTCATCGAAATGGGTCAGCACCAATCCCGCCCCCAGAAACCATTGCATATAATGGGATAAAGGCCGGTGCCAGTTCCGGACGCGCAACCCGTCCCACGCGAACCACTCCTTGCGGGTTTCCAGATAACGACCGAGTGGGCGGATCTCTTTGCCGGTGTCGCGGCAGGTCCGTCGGCCCATCGCCGCCCCGGAGGTCGCAAAGCTGGACAGATTGGCGATCAAGATGCGCCCGCCGGGCCGTAACACCCGCGCCATTTCAGCAATGGCCGCCTGCGGATCGTCAATATCGATCAGCGAAAGATAGGCAACAACAAGATCAAAACAGCCGTCGGCAAAGGGCAGGTTTTCAGCAAAGCCCTGCACATAGCTTCCTTTTGGGTCAAGGGTTTGCGCCGCGTCAATCATCGCCGGGACCGGATCCAGCCCCGTAGCGCAGATCCCTTGTGCGGCCATCATCCGACAAAACCGTCCTTCACCACAACCGACATCCAGCGCCTCCTTGGCACCCGCCGCCCGTTCGATCATCAGGTGATCCAACACATGCTGGCGCGAAAAATCACCGCCTTCTGCGCTGCGCGCAATCCAAGCGCGTGCTGAGCTTGCCCAGCCGTTTTCATCAGGGTCGCGGGAGGACATGGCAGGCTCCGGTTTTGTGTGGATCAGGTTGGTCTTTTATCTGTTGCGCATACCGCTGTCAGCCTTTGCTTGACCGCATGTCGGATCACCGCGATGGTGCCGCCATGCTGTCACACCAACAAAAGTTCTGGAACATCTATGCCCGCTTCGTCCAGAAGCCCGCGCTGGCGCTGATCCCTTATCAGCCATTGGCGCGGCTGGTGGCCCGTGTGAACGCAGTTTTGACGTTGAAAACCCCGCCCGGGTTGCAACTGACCACGCGACCGCTGAGCCATGATGGCCGCGAGGTCCACACGACACTTTGTCAGGCAGGGCCGGACCCGACAGGTGGTACATTGCTGTATCTGCATGGCGGTGCGTTCATGATTGGCGATCTGCGTATGTATCGCCATTTAGTCGCCCGCTTGGGCGCAGCAGCGAACCAGCGCGCATATTTTCTGCATTACGAACTGGCCCCTGAAAACGCCTATCCCACAGCGCTGGATCAGGCGACTGCGGCCTATCTGGCGTTATGCGACGATCCCGCAACTGGCCCGGTTTCGATTGTCGGCGATAGCGCCGGGGGCAATTTGGTGTTCGCCTTGCTGCACCGGATTTGCAGCCGCGATTTACCCCGTCCTGCTGCCGTGGTTGCCATGTCGCCGCTGGTGGATATGCGTTTGACTGCGGCGTCACTGACCCAAAATGCGAAATCAGATCATTTGGTGCCGGTCAGCTGGGCGCGACGCGGTCAGACCGCCTATCGCGGTGATGGCGACCCGGAGAACCCGGAATTGTCCCCGGTTCTTGGTGATTTCAACAGTGCCCCGCCCTGTCTGATCCATGCCGATGATACCGAAATACTAGCCGATGATGCCCGCGCGATGGCGGATGCGCTGCACGCGCAAGGGATCAAGGTGCAATTGGATATCAGCCATGGCCGCACCCATGTCTGGCACCTGAATGTAGGCCGCAGTCCGGAGGCTGATGCATCTGTCGCCGCGATCGGGCAGTTCATTCAGAACGTGACTTTGCCGAAATCGGCCTAAGTCGCGGGTCATGACACATGCCATGACCATTCTCAAAGCCGTGCTGACAGTCGCGTTTCTTTATTTCGGCCTGCGCAAGCTGCTGGGCTATCACGTCGATGTCGGGATTTACGAGGCCATCGGTTTCGGGCAATTCCCCCGCTACATCACCGGCTCGGTCGAGGTGTTGGGTGCCATGCTATTGTGGAAGCATGGTATGGAGGGGTTTGCCGGTCTGCTGCTGCTTGCCACGATAATTGTCGGCCTTAGCGCACTGTTGGTCTGGGTTGGTCCACCTTATTGGCACATGCTGGTGTTGATTTTGGGCACCAGTACCGTGGCATGGGTTTATCGAGATCAGCCGTTACGGTTGATCCGGTAATGCCGCCTGCCTAGCAGTGGTGCATGAAAACTATCCGCAATACGCCTGAGCAATTGATCTTGCGATCCGCACCCTGGCTGCTGGCGCTGTTACTATGTGGGTTTATTTTGGGTGCTATCGGTTTTGGGCTGAATGCGTTTTTCGCAGGCGACCGGAGCGGCATGTTCTGGGGCCTGCTTGGCATACCGGCATTTCTGGCTATTTTTGTCGTCATTTTCATCCGCCGCGACGAGGTGATTATGGACCGCAGCCGTGATTTGCTGGAGTTGCGTCATTCAACCTTTTTTGGTCGCCGAAAGATCAAGCACAGTCTGACCCATCTGAAACAGGCTATCGTGCAGACCAGCAACAGCGGTGACAATGGCCCGACCCATCGGGTTGCTTTGGTTCTTGAGGCAGGGATGGATGCGGGCACCCACCCGGTGACGCCGGTTTATGCCAGCGGCAAAGGCGCAAAGCGGGCAGCAGATGCAATCAACGCGTGGCTGTCCGTTGATGTTGACTCAGATAGCCCGCAGGCGTAAACGCCACCCAACACCCGGATTGCACCCGCTTTCCGGTCCCCGATTAATCAGGGGATCGCCCTCCGTTAGCGCGTTGCGCCCACGGGGGCGCTACTGCTTTTTACCTGGCGTTCTTATATACGTCAGGTGACTGAAACGACGTGAGGGCTCTGGCCGATGTTTGAAAACCTATCCGAACGCCTGTCTGGTGTTTTTGACAAGCTCACCAAGCAGGGTGCGCTGTCCGAGGATGACGTGAAAACCGCTTTGCGCGAAGTGCGTGTTGCCTTGCTGGAGGCGGATGTTTCCCTGCCCGTCGCCCGTGATTTCGTCAAAGCGGTTCAGGAAAAGGCGACAGGCCAGGCGGTGACCAAATCCATCACGCCCGGCCAACAGGTCGTCAAGATCGTGCATGATGAATTGCAGCATGTGCTGACTGGTGATGAAGATCCCGGTGCCCTGAAAATTGATAACCCGCCCGCGCCTATTTTGATGGTCGGCTTGCAGGGCTCTGGTAAGACGACCACGACCGCGAAACTGGCCAAGCGTTTGAAGGATCGCGAGGGCAAGCGCGTGCTGATGGCCTCGCTCGACACCAACCGCCCCGCCGCGATGGAGCAGTTGGCGATTTTGGGTGGTCAGATTGGTGTGGATACCCTGCCGATTGTAAAGGGCGAAGATCCGGTTGCGATTGCCAAGCGTGCCAAGACGCAAGCCAGCCTTGGTGGGTATGATGTCTACATGCTGGATACCGCAGGCCGCTTGCATATCGATCAGGAGCTAATCGCGCAGGCTGCCGCTGTCCGTGATGTCGCCAACCCACGCGAGACGCTATTGGTGGTCGATGGCCTGACTGGTCAGGATGCCGTTAACGTCGCGCAGGAATTTGACGACAAGATCGGTGTGACCGGCGTTGTCCTGACCCGGATGGACGGTGACGGGCGCGGTGGTGCTGCCCTGTCCATGCGCGCGATTACCGGCAAGCCGATCCGCTTTGTCGGTCTTGGCGAAAAGATGGACGCGATCGAGACGTTCGAGCCGGAACGCATCGCGGGCCGGATCCTGGGCATGGGCGATATCGTGGCCCTTGTCGAAAAGGCGCAGGAAACGATCGAGGCCGAACAGGCCGAACGCATGATGAAGCGGTTCCAGAAGGGCCGGTTCAACATGAATGACCTGAAAATGCAGCTGGAACAGATGATGAAGATGGGCGGCATGGAAGGGATGATGGGCATGATGCCCGGTGCCCAGAAGATGGCCAAACAGATGGATCAGGCGGGGTTCGATGACAGCATCCTGAAACGCCAGATCGCGCTGATCAATTCGATGACCAAGAAAGAGCGCGCCAATCCTGATGTGTTGGCTGCAAGCCGCAAGAAACGGATTGCAGCCGGGGCCGGTCTGGAAGTGTCCGAACTCAATCGCCTTGTGAAGCAGCACAAACAGATGGCGGGCATGATGAAGAAGATGGGCAAGGGCGGCATGCTGAAACAGGCCATGAAGGGCATGTTTGGCAAAGGCGGCGGGATGCCCGGTGGCATGCCTGACATGAACGACCCCAAAGCGATGGAAGAAGCGGCCAAGGCACTGCAGGGCAAGATGCCCGGCGGCATGCCGGGTCTGGGCGGTGGTGGAATGCAATTGCCACCGGGTCTGTCGGGCTTCGGAAAGAAAAAATGATCACCTGCACCCTGAAATATGTGATCGACCCTTATCAGATCGATGCCTTTGAGAAATATGCGAAGGCGTGGATTTACATGGTCGATAAGATGGGCGGGACGCATCATGGCTATTGGCTGCCGCATGAGGGGCCGAGCGATATCGCCTATGCGATGTTCTCTTTCCCCTCACTGGCGGCTTATGAGGCTTATCGGGCTGATCTGGCTGCAGATGATGAATGCCAAGCGCTGTTGCGCTTTGCCGCCAACACCCGCTGCATTCTGAGCTACGAACGCAGTTTCACGCGGCCTGTCTTGACCGGGAACACACCCGCTGAACTGGGGCTCGTATGACCCCTGCCCCGACCCTTACCACGGCGCGGCTTGTGCTGCGCGGCCCGCAAAAGCGTGACCTTGCGGCCTTCACCGCATGGCTGACGCGGTCCGAGCGGATGGTGCATGTGGGCGGTAAGGGCACTGAGCGTGATGCATGGCGCGGGTTTATTGCCAGTATCGGGCATTGGCAGTGGCACGGTTATGGATTTTTCACCGTGACTGAGAAGAAGACCGGTGTCGCCGCTGGCCGCCTTGGCATCATCAATCACATTGAATGGCCGCAGCCAGAAATGGCCTGGCATATGTTTGATGGGTTCGAGGGGCGGTCCTATGCGTTCGAGGCTGCCTGCGCTGTGCGTGAATGGGCTGGACGTACCTTGGGATTGGAGCCGCTGGTGTCACTGATCGGGCCAGATAACCATCGGTCCTTGCGCCTTGCGTCCCGTTTGGGTGCCGTTGAAGAACGTCGTGATGTGGTGGATGATGAAAAGGTCATCGTGTTCCGGCATCTGCCCCATGATGATCCACGGGCGATTAAACAAGCGTCGGAGGCGATTGCATGACCTTCCTGACGCTGACCACCAAACGCCTGATCCTGCGCCAGCCACATCTGGACGACATGCCCGCATTTCTGGCGTTCTGCGCCAGTGATCGCACCCGCTATATCGGTGGGCCGAATATTGACGCAAAACGCGCGCATTGGGCGTTTGGCAATATTACGGGTCTTTGGATGCTGCGGGGGTATTCCGCCTTTACTGCATGTTCGTCGGACGGCACGCCGCTTGGCTTTGTGGGTCCTTGGTATCCGACCAACTGGCCGGAGCCCGAATTTGCGTGGAGCCTTTGGAAACCTGAATATGAAGGTCAGGGCTATATTACCGAAGCGATGCAGACCCTGATGCCATGGGCTTGGGAGACATTGGGTCTGGAGACCTGTGTCTCATTCATTGATCCTGAAAACGCACCCTCAATCCGTGTGGCCGAACGGCTAGGCGGTGTTATTGATCCTGATGCACAGACACCGGATGGCGGTTATGATCTTGTTTATCGTTACGACAGGATGGCCGCATGATCCCTGTATTGCAGACAGAACGGCTGACACTGCGCGCGCCCAGTTGGGATGATTTCGACGCTTATGCAGCATTTCGTGGATCGGACCGTGCCAAGCTGCTGGGCGGGCCATTTACCCGTGCGCAGGCGTTTAATCAGTTGGCCGAAATCGCAGGGCATTGGACCTTGCGCGGCTATGGTCGGTGGATGGTCGCAGATCGCGAGACGGACCAGCCGCTGGGTATTGTGGGTCTTTATTGCCCCGAAGACTGGCCAGAACCAGAAATTGCATGGTCGGTTTTTCAAGCAGGCGAAGGGCGGGGGATCGCCCATGAGGCCGCATTGACGGCGCGCACCTATGCCTATGACACATTGGGCTGGACCACGGCCATCAGCCTGATTGATCCGGTCAATACAAGATCCGTGGCACTTGCCAAGCGGATGGGCTGCCAATCAGGCGAAACTTACGAACATCCAACCTATGGCACCATGCATATCTGGCGACATCCCAGCCCCGAGGCCTTTGCATGATCCCGACATTGCACACCGAACGGCTGACGCTGCGCCCCTATCTGCGCAGTGACTTTGACACCTACGCGGCTTTTCTGGCCAGCGACCGTACTATGTATATGGACGGCCCGCTTGACCGCGCTCAGGCTTGGACCTGGTTTACGAATGATATCGCCAGTTGGGCGCTCTATGGCTTTGGGACCTTGGCGATTGAGATGGATGGCAAACTGGCTGGCGGCGCAGGTCTGGTCTATCCGCCGCACTATCCGGAGCCGGAATGCGGCTGGTTTGTCTTTGACGGGTTCGAGGGGTTGGGGCTCGCAACGGAAGCCGGGCGCGCCATGCTGGACCATACTTTTGCGACCACTGATTTGCCATCGATTGTCAGCTATATCAGCAAGGGCAATGCCGCCTCGATCAAGGTCGCAGAGCGGTTGGGTGCCGCGCTTGACCCGGCTTCAAACCCACCTGCGGGCTGGGACAGTCATGTCTACCGACATATGCGAGGTGCGGCATGACACCCTGGACCAAAATTCCCGCAAACGCACTGGGTCAGATCAACGCCCTTCGTGACAGCGTGCCTGTGATCAAGACAGAGCGCCTGATCCTGCGTCTGCCCCATATCAGCGATTGGACGGTGTTGGAACCGATCTGGACGACCGACCGTTCTGTTCACATTGGCGGCCCGTTCACGGCCGAAGATGCATGGCTGGATTTCAATCAGCTGGTCGCCGGCTGGGTGCTACGTGGCCATGGCGCGCTGACGATTTGCACCAAGGACGGCACCGTGCAGGGCATGGTCTTGCTGGGCCATGAATTTGGGGATCCCGATCCCGAACTTGGCTGGCTTTTGACCGAAGAGGCCGAGGGGCATGGGTTTGCGGCCGAGGCTGCCAAAGGGTTGCTGCCAATTTGCCGCCAGATCTATGGCGACGCTTTCGTCAGCTACATCGCAGAGGCGAACGCCCCGTCCATTCGCATCGCAGAGAAACTGGATGCGCAAAAAGGTGCTCCGCATCCGCGCCGCACTGATGATGTGGTGACCTATCGTTATTCCACCAAAGGAGACAGCAATGACTGACGCTGTGACCCGTGCCGCGGAGGTCCTCAAGAGCCACCGCGAAAGCATCGACCGGCTTGATGCCATTCTTGTCTACACACTGGGCGAGCGGTTCAAGCATACGCAGGCTGTGGGTCGGCTGAAGGCCGAACACGCCCTGCCCCCCTCCGACCCCGCGCGTGAAGAGACCCAGATCGCGCGGCTGACCGATCTTGCAAACCGGGCCGATCTTGACCCGGAATTTGCCAAGAAATTCCTGAACTTCATCATTCAGGAAGTCATCCAACACCACAAACAACACCAATCGTAAGGTGGATCCCGATCCACCTCACCCAAACCATCTTTAAGGAGAAAACCAGATGGCAATGAAGATCAGACTGGCCCGTGGCGGCTCTAAGAAACGTCCATTTTACGCAATTGTGGCTGCCGACAGCCGCATGCCGCGCGATGGTCGTTTCATCGAAAAGCTAGGCACATATAACCCCATGCTGCCCAAAGACAGCGAAGAGCGCGTGAAAATGAACATGGAGCGCGTGAAATACTGGTTGGGCGAAGGCGCACAGCCGACCGACCGTGTGTCGCGCATGTTGGAAGCCGCTGGCGAGCTGCCCAAGAAAGACCGCAGCAACCCCAAGAAGGGCACACCGGGCAAAGCAGCTCAGGCACGGGCCGAAGAGAAGGCCGAGAAGGCGAAAGCTGCTGAAGAAGCTGCCAATGCACCGGCTGAAGAAGCGCCTGCAGAAGAAGCAGCGGCTGAAGAGTAAGCCCCCTATGCTGCCCGGTCACATAACCGGGCAGCACCTTCCCTTTCACGGGTGTCCAAATGTTTCGCTTGCTGCGTACCATCATCCTTGTGATGTTCGCCTTTGTGGCGGGCATGTTGTTTGAACGCAACAATGCGCGTGAAACATGTGAAGCCATAGGCAGCCTGTGGATCATGGATGTCTGCGTCGGAATGGAGCGTGAATGACTGACCGTGTGATCGTTGGCAGTTTGGGTGGATCCTTTGGGGTGCATGGCGAACTGCGCCTGAAATCCTTTTGCGCTGATCCGGCGGCGATTGCCGACTACACCCCCCTTTACACCGAAGACGGGCGCGCGTTTGCGCAGGTGATCTTGACCGGCCAGCTCAAGAACGGGTTCAGCGTCCGTTTGGATGGTGTCGTGACCAAGGAAGACGCCGACGCCCTGCGCAATGTCAGCCTTTATGCCGAACGGGCCGTTATGCCTGCATTGCCGGATGACGAATATTACTATGCTGATCTGATTGGCCTGACGGTGCTCGATACCGGGGGGGCCACGTTGGGTACCGTTAAGAACGTGATGGATCACGGTGCCGGTGATCTGCTGGAGGTCATCGTGCCGGGCCAATCCGACACAATCCTGTTGCCATTCACCCAAGCAGCGGTGCCGACAGTGGATTTGGGCACCAAACGTATCATTGCCAATCCGCCCGACGGGTTGTTCGCCAGCCATGACGGATAAGCCCGGCAAAGCCAGCGGTCGCAAGTCGATCCGTCCGACGCTGAAACCGCGCGAACTGATGACGGATACGCCGGATCTGGCTGGATCATGGACCGCGCAGATCATCACGCTGTTCCCGCAGGCCTTTCCCGGTGTGCTGGGCGAAAGCCTGACGGGCAAGGCCTTGCAGGACGGGCTGTGGCAATTGCAAACCTATGATCTGCGCGAGTATGGCATCGGGAAACATCGTAACGTCGATGACACGCCCGCCGGCGGCGGGGCGGGCATGGTGCTGCGCGCCGATGTGCTGGAAGCTGCGATCACTGACGCGCGGCGTGGCACGAAGGGGGCAATGCCGCTGGTGTATCTATCCCCGCGCGGCAAGCAGTTTGATCAGGCCATGGCCCGCGACTGGGCACGTCACGACGGGGTAACGCTGCTGTGTGGCCGATTTGAAGGCGTGGATGAACGGGTGCTGGACCATTTCGGCATACAGGAGGTTTCGCTTGGTGACTTCGTCATGACCGGCGGTGAGATCGCGGCGCAAGCGATGATTGATGCAACCATCCGCCTGTTGCCCGGCGTGCTGGGCAACGCGGACAGCGCCGTCGAAGAAAGTTTTTCCGCCGGTTTGCTGGAACATCCCCAATATACCAAGCCAGCTGAATGGCAGGGCCACAAGATCCCTGAGGTGCTGCTATCAGGCAATCACGCGAAGATCGCCGCCTGGCGGCGGGCACAATCCGACCGGATCACACAGGATCGCCGCCCTGATTTATGGCAGAAAGCCCATCCCAGCGACAAATAGGGTGGAATTTCTGGGGTACTGCCAGATATGCTGCGTCTAACAGCTTACTGAGTATCCCAAGGGCTGGTTTGCCCCAGAAATCAGCGAGAGAGATCATGTTGAACATATTTCTAAAGACAACCGCGCTCGCGGTGACCATTTTGGCAGCAAACACAGCGACAGCGGAAAGCTGGACATTGGATACCGACCAGTCCGTTATCGGCTTTGGTTCAATCAAAAATGACGATACCGGCGAAGCACATACATTCCAGCGTTTGTCGGGTCAGGTGACAGCTGATGGTGCCGCCACGGTCGAGGTTGATCTGACCTCTGTGCAGACCAATATCGACATCCGCAATGAACGGATGCAGGAACACGTCTTTGGGGCCGCAACCACCGCCACATTGATCGCCAATATCGATATGGAAGCCGTCGGTGCACTTGGCGCAGGCGACAGCCTGGTAACCGAGATCGACGGCGATCTTGCCTTTCTTGGTCAGGATATCCCTGTCTTTCTGGATGTATTCGTCATGCGCACCGCAGATGATCAGGTGTTGGTAACAACCAATAGCATGCTTTTCGTCAGCACGGATGAGGCGGGCATCGATGCCGGTATCGACGTGCTTCAGGAATTGGCAGGGCTGCCAAGCATCACCCGGACCTTCCCGGTCACGTTCCGCTTGATGTTTGATGCGGCGGGCTGAATGTTAAGGCGGAAAATGACTTGATCCACCGCCCGCCTGCCCGTACATAAGCGCATCTTGGGTTCGGTTCGCCGATTCCGGGGTGTTGGTCTATGGAACCGCTGGAATTCTGGATACCCCTTCGTTGGGGTGCGCACCACCAGACAGGCCGGACGACCACAACAAAGAAACGATGACGGCACCCTGCGGCGGGCGGCACTGACCGGACCCGGAAACGATACGCAGCTCTGACGGCACGCACACGTCGCGGGAACACCCGTGCTATAGTATAGGAGCGGATCAATGGACTTGATCGCACAACTCGAAGCGGAGCAGGTTGCTGCGCTGGGGAAAGACATCCCCGATTTCAAAGCGGGTGACACCATCCGCGTCGGTTACAAAGTGACCGAAGGCACACGCAGCCGTGTGCAGAACTATGAAGGCGTCTGCATCGCTCGCAAGAACGGCAAGGGCATCGCCGGGTCGTTCACTGTTCGCAAGATTTCCTTTGGTGAAGGCGTGGAACGTGTGTTCCCGCTGCATTCCACCAATATCGACAGCATCACTGTGGTTCGCCGTGGTCGCGTGCGTCGTGCAAAGCTGTACTATCTGCGCAGCCGTCGTGGTAAGTCCGCACGGATCGCAGAAGTTGCAAACTACAAGGCCCCCAAGGGCGCTGAAGCATAAGGACGACGATCATGAAAAAAGATATTCACCCCGATTATCATATCATCGACGTCAAGATGACCGATGGCACTGTGGTTCAGATGAAATCCACATGGGGCAAGGAAGGCGACCAGATGGCGCTGGATATTGACCCATCCGTGCATCCTGCATGGAACGGCGGTTCTACCCGCCTGATGGATGCCGGTGGCCGCGTGTCCAAGTTCAAGAACAAATATGCAGGTCTTGGTTTCTGATCAGACCACCAAACAAGCATTCAATGGGCCACATGTTTACGCATGTGGCCTTTTTTTGTTGTGTCTTCACAGCTTAAGACAATGTTCTTTCTTCTCATTTAAGGCCGGTAGGTAGATCGACATTCGGAGTCCTGCCATGCCCACACTTTCCAATACATCTTTGAAAATGCGTTCAGGTATCGCGATGGTCCTGATGCTGGTCTCCGTTTGCGCGGTGCTGATCCTGATCGCCAGCCGACTTGCGACGCAGGCCATGCTGGAAGACGCGCAAGTGCGGCAAGACATCTCCCTGCGGGTGACAGCGACAACGTTTCAGACCCGTTTTGACGAATTGGATGTCGCTTATGGTCCGGATGGGGTGATCAGCCGCGTCACATGGGGTGATATCCCGGAATTCGATGAACATGATCTGATTGATCAGATTGGCAAAATCTCCGGCGAAACAGCAACGCTTTTTGTATGGGACCCTGCCGAGGGCGATTACATGCGCGAAACCACCAACATCATCAAACCTGATGGGCAGCGGGCTATTGGCACATATCTGGGCAAGCAGGGTGCGGTTTATGCCGCCATACGGCGTGGAGAGACATTTCGCGGCGAGGCGAACATATTGGGCAAGCCTTATCTAACCCTCTATCAGCCTGTCTTTGGTGAAGGCAGTGATGTCGTTGGCATTCTCTATGTGGGTGTCGAGCGTACGGTTATTGACGCGGCCATCGCCGAAAAACGCGCAACGATGCTGCTAGCATCATCTGTTGTGGTTGGATTGGGCGCTATTGTTATCTTGCTTTTGACTTCTGCGCTCTTGCGTCCGATCTCGGACGTGTCAGCGGCCATTGCACGGATCGCGGGCGGCGATCTGACGACGGATGTTCCGCATGAAGGCAAAAGCAACGAGATCGGCGAAATCGCAACGCGCGTGACCATGTTCAAGGCCGATCTGCAGCGCACCCGCGAGCTTGAGGAGCAAAGCAAACAAAGTCAGGCAGAACAGACAAAAGTCATGGGTATTCTGCGTGCTGGGCTAGCCCGGCTGGCGCGGCGCGATCTGACACACCGGATTGAATCTCCACCGAATGATCCGTTTCCGCAGAATTATGAGGAACTACGCACCGACTTTAACGCCGTGATTGATAGCCTTTCCGCAACGATGTCGGACATTGATCAGGTCGCGTCAGAGGTGACTTTGGCGGCCACCGGTATTGCGTCGATGTCCGATTCATTGGCAAAACGTGTCGAAACACAAGCATCAACCCTCGCCCAATCGTCATCAACCCTCGGCAGCCTGAGCGATACTGGCCGGGAAATCGCGGACAAGGCATCCAACGCCGATCAGATGGCGCGGAAAAGCCTGGAACTGTCGGCACAAAGCCGCAAGGTTCTTGATGATGCGACGAGAGCCATTCAGGAGATCGAGGAATCATCCGGTCAAATCAACCAGATCATTGCTGTCATCGAGGATATTGCGTTTCAAACAAACCTTCTTGCGCTGAACGCCGGGGTAGAAGCTGCACGTGCTGGCGAAGCTGGCAAGGGTTTCGCGGTTGTTGCATCGGAAGTGCGGGGATTGTCGATGCGGGCAACCGACTCTGCTCGCGAAATCAAAACGCTCATTACAGCCAGCCGTTCAAAAATCAGCGAAGGGACCGTGTTGGTTGAAAAAACCGGTGAGTCGCTGGGAGACGTGCTTGCTCAGGTTGAGCAAATGGGCTCTGTTATCGAAGACATCGCGGCATCGGTCAAAGATCAGGCCAAGGGCCAGGCCGAGGTGAGCGCTGGCGTCCAGCAGCTGGATCATATGACCCAAGAGAACGCCGCACTTGGCGAAGAGGCAAATGCCGCCAGTGATACGCTCAAATCCGAAGCGATCCGATTGTCCGAAACGTTGCAGCAGTTTCAAACGGCGGCATCCCGAAAAGCTGTTGGCGCGCATGCGGCCTGAGCCAGGAAACCAAAATGCGGCAGTTGCCTGAAACGCATTTTTTTGCCCGGTCAGCAAGACATTCTTTCTGGATAACCAAACCCCATGAGCCGCCCAAGATTATAATCCAAGGCCGCTCAATCTGCTTTTAAAAGTTGTCTGCCCCTCAGGCTGTCATTGCAGAAGGCTGAACATTAGTGGGACGACAATTGACCCGTTATGCCGCAGATTTTCCGCGTGATCGTGGGCGTCCGCCACTGTGCCTGCGCCCACCAGCCGGCTTTCCACCACCGGGCTTACCGCCCGCACGTTGACCACCGCCGCCACCGCGACGCCCGCCACCGCCGCCGTTCGGCCGTTTCTTCTGACCTGGCTGGATCTCCCACCGCCGACCGGATGCGATCGGGATCGTCTCCTTCATCGCCTTTTCGATATCTTGCAGCTCGATCATCTCATCAGGTGCCACAAGCGCGACCGCGGCCCCGTCGGCACCCGCCCGCGCTGTCCGCCCGATACGGTGTACATAGTTTTCGGCCACATTGGGCAGATCGTAATTGTAGACATGGCGCACGTCGGGGATGTCGATCCCGCGCGCCGCAACATCGGTGGCCACCAACACACGCACCTTGCCCGCCTTGAACGCCGCAAGCGCGCGATCCCGCTGTCCCTGCGATTTGTTGCCGTGGATTGACGCCGCGGCAAAGCCCTTTTTTTCAAGTACTTTGTATAGCTTTTCACATCCATGCTTGGTGCGCCCAAAGACCAGCGCCAGCTCGTCCCGGTGTTTGTCGAGCAATTCAACCAATAAATCGGTCTTGGCCGCCTGCGCCACGAAATGCACCGATTGGTTGATCTTTTTGACGGCTTGGCCCGGTGGGTTGACCTGAACACGCACAGCATCTGTCAAATAAGTTTCAGCCAGTTCGGCCATCAATTTCGGCATCGTGGCCGAGAACATCATGGTCTGGCGGTCCTTGGCCAGCAGTGGCGCAATGCGACGCAGCGCATGGATGAACCCCATGTCAAGCATCTGGTCAGCTTCATCAAGCACCAGATAGATCGTTTCGTCCAGCCGCACGGCGCGGCGATCCAGCAAGTCAATCAACCGCCCCGGCGTCGCCACGAGCAGATCAACGCCGCCCGCCAACCGCTTGGTCTGGCCCACGATGCCCGCGCCGCCAACGACCAATGCGACCTTGAGGTGGCTGCCCTTGGTATAGGCTGTCAGGTTGTCCGCGATTTGCTTGGCCAATTCCCGTGTCGGCGCAAGGATGAGGCCGCGCACGGTTTTGGGGTTTGGTTTTTTGCCTGCCTTCATCAGGGCGTGGATCATTGGCAGACCAAAGGCGGCGGTCTTGCCTGTCCCTGTCTGGGCCAATCCCATCACATCACGGCCATTCATGGCGTGCGGGATCGCTTGGGTCTGGATCGGCGTGGGATCGGTGATCCCTTGTTCCTTGAGTACGTTAATCAGTCGGGGCGCAAGGCCCAGCATGTCAAAATCCATGAAAGGATATCCTATTGTTTGCGGACCAGCAGCCCGCGCATATCGTTTGGCCCACGCGAAAACGTGGACCCGTGCAAGGTTGCGCCAATATGCTGACAGCCCACGACCGTATTGTCCGGGCGCCGATCTGGCGCGGGACCCCTGCGTGATGTGGGAACCTGAAGTTTAAACGACGCCTTGCGCTGGACCGGTTCGGTCACGCCCTGCTCACGCGGCAGCTTGCGTCGGTTGCAGGGCACATGATGGTTTGTGGCGCTTGTGTCAAGGGCTGCGGGAAAAGTGTCCGGTATCGCGCCGTCGTGCTTTCGCTCGTCCATGCCACAGCATATAGTGGGTAAAGGCAAATTATGTTGGGGATGGTTGCGTGGCACATATTATCGTTGTGGGCAATGAAAAGGGCGGCGCGGGTAAATCGACCGTATCCATGCACGTGGCCACAGCGCTTGCACGGATGGGGCACCGGGTGGGCACGCTTGACCTTGATTTGCGCCAAAAGACCCTTGGACGTTATGTCACAAACCGTCAGGGTTTTCTGGCCAAAAAGCGACTGAACCTGCCAACACCCGCCTATCAGGAACTGCCTGATATCGACCAGGGCAGCCTGAAACCCGGGGAAAACGCCTATGATCATCGCCTGTCGATGGCGGTGTCCAAAATGGAGCCCACCTGCGATTTCATCCTGATCGACTGCCCCGGATCGCACACACGGTTGAGCCAGGTGGCACATAGTCTGGCGGACACGCTGATCACGCCCCTGAATGATAGTTTCATCGATTTTGATCTGCTGGCCCATGTCGATAGCGATGGTGAAGAAATCACTGGCCCCTCTGTGTATTCCGAAATGGTCTGGAACGCGCGACAGTTACGCGCGAAGGCGGGGTTGAAGCCGATTGATTGGATCGTGGTGCGCAACAGGGTGGGCGCGCAGGCCATGGTGAACAAGGAAAAGATGCACCGCGCCATCAACAAACTGGCCAAGCGCATCGGGTTCCGTGTGGCCCCGGGCTTCAACGAAAGGGTCATTTTTCGCGAGCTGTTTCCGCGCGGACTCACCCTGCTTGATCTGCGCGATATCGGGGTGAAGGGGATGAACATCTCGAACGTGGCGGCCCGGCAGGAATTGCGTGAGTTGATCAAATCGCTTGATTTACCGGGTGTGACGGCAAATTTTTGAACTGCTCTATTCATCAATCCGGTGAACGCGCCAGAAAAGCGAAACACATGACCTTTCGTTAACCAAAACAACGGCCTACTGTCCCCCAAAAAGGGGAGAACAATTTTGCGCAAATTGATGTCTTTGCAACGCTACGCCACGCTTGTTTTGGTGGCGGTGTTAACGGTGGTTTGTTTTGTGGTCGGCTTTTGGGCCAGCTGGGCGTTTTTCTTTGCAGCGTTTTTTGGCGCACTGACCTTGATCGGTATCCGCGACACGCAGCAAGACAGGCACGCCGTGTTGCGCAACTATCCCCTGCTTGGTCACATCCGGTTTTTGTTTGAAAAGATCCGCCCCGAGATCCGGCAATACCTGATTGAAAGCGACCGCGAAGAACAACCCTTTAGCCGCGAACAACGCTCATTGGTGTACCAACGGGCCAAGGGGGACGAGGATAAACGCCCCTTTGGCAGTCATGAACGCGCGTATGAAGCCGGGTATTCTTGGCTGACCCATTCGGTACAACCGACCCATTTCAGCGATACTGATTTTCGTGTCATGATTGGCGGGCCAGCCTGCAAGCAGCCCTATAATGCCTCGCTCTATAACATTTCAGCGATGAGCTTTGGTTCACTCTCTGCCAACGCCATATCGGCCTTGAACAACGGCGCACGCATTGGCGGGTTTGCCCATGACACGGGCGAAGGGGGCATCAGCCGCTATCATCGGGATGGTGGCGGTGATCTGATTTACGAGATCGGGTCCGGGTATTTTGGGTGCCGCAATCACGATGGGTCTTTCAATGCCGATAAATTCGCAAAACAAGCCACCAGCGATCAGGTCAAAATGATCGAATTGAAGCTGAGCCAAGGCGCCAAGCCGGGCCATGGGGGCATGTTGCCCGCATCCAAAATCACACCGGAAATTGCAGAAGCACGCGACATTCCCATGGGCGAGGACTGCGTGTCACCCGCCGCCCATAGCGCGTTTTCGAACCCGACGGAATTAATGGAGTTCCTCGGCGTTTTGCGGGACCGATCAGGCGGTAAACCTGTCGGGTTCAAGCTGTGTATTGGGCATAGACGCGAATTCATGTGCATGGTCAAGGCGATGCTGGAAACCGGGATCATCCCTGATTTTATTGTGGTTGACGGCACAGAGGGCGGTACCGGGGCAGCTCCGCTGGAATTTGCAAACCATGTTGGCATGCCGATGGTGGAAGGGCTGACATTTGTGCATAACACGCTGCGTGGCGCCGGTATCCGGGATCAGGTCAAGATTGGGGCCGCTGGCAAACTGGTCAGTGCCTTTGATATCGCCCGCGCCTTGTCGCTTGGCGCGGACTGGTGCAATTCGGCCCGTGGGTACATGTTTTCCATCGGCTGCATTCAGGCGCAAGCCTGTCATACCAATCACTGCCCTGTCGGCGTAGCGACGCAAGACCCGCTGCGCCAAAAGGCCCTGAATGTGGCCGACAAGAGCAAACGTGTCGCCCGCTTTCATGCCAATACGTTGAAGGCGCTGGGCGAAATGGCGGGCGCCGCTGGACTGCAGGATCCTTGTGATTTTCTGCCCTATCATTTCATGACACGGCGCAGTGACGGACAGATGACCGAGGCCGCCGATGTCTATAGCTACATGCCCGAAGGGTTTCTGCTAGACGACAGCCCGGATGAGCATGGATACAAAGAACGTTGGGCACGCGCAAATGCATTGAGTTTCGCGCCGCCAGAAGCCGCGCGGTAGCAATTTCCTTGCAAGGAAATTGCCCAGAATTTTCCAAAATTCTGGGGCGTCAATCCTGACGCGGTGGCGTTTTTCCTGCGAAGCGCATGAACAAGCTGACGCGCGGCGTGGTCCCGGTTTCCGACCGTGACCGTGTCCGCAGCACTGGCGTATTCTCGGACGCACCGCTCCGGCTTTCGCGCAAGACAATGTAAAGACCGCTCGCGATGATGATCCCGGCCCCCATTGCGGTAGCCTGATCAATCGTTTCGTCAAAGAACAACAACCCGAAACCTGTGGCCCAGATGATTTGGCTATATTGCATCGGTGCAATGATCGCCGCTTCGCCTACCTGATAGGCAGCGATCACCAGACGGCTGGCCGTCCATGCAAAAATGGCGATGATTGCCAGCAAGCCCAAATGTTCAATCGGCATCGGCTGATAGACGAATGGCAAGGCGAACGCCATGAGCACAAAGTTTGCGACCATCGGATAAAGCAGCATCACGACCGGACGTTCCTCTGACCCGATCTTGCGCACCACAATTGAGGCAATGGAGCCGCATATCGCAGCGGCAAGTGCTGCAAGATGACCGGCAGACAGTTCTGTCTGACCTGGCCGCAAAACCACCAAGACCCCGATCAACCCGACCAAGACCGCCAGCCAACGACGCAACCGTACCTTTTCGCCCAGGACCGGAATGGCCAGCACCGTAATCAAAAGCGGTGAAGCAAAAAGAATCGCATAGACCTGCGCCAGTGGCAGGACCGAAAATGCATAAAACGCAGACAGACCAGTGATCACCGCAGCGCCCGTTCGCAAAGCGAGCCACCACGGATGTACCGGCACCAACGTGCCCGGCTTGGCATCGCGCATCATCATCACACAGGCCAGCGGAAAGCTGAGTAGGACACTAAAAAACACGATCTGTATGGGGGAATAGATGCCCCCCAATATCTTGACCACAACGTCATGTGTGGCAAAAACGCCAAAGGCCGTCAGCGCAAGCAGCGCCCCTTTGGCGTTGGGCGACATCAGAGGCTCGCGTCCAGCGCTTCCAGGATCACGTCACCCATTTGTGTGGTGCTCAGCGGCGTGCCCCCCTCTGGCCCCATCAGATCACCGGTACGCGCACCGTCCGCCAGAACCTTTTCAATAGCAGCCTCCAGCCTATCGGCCTCTGCCCCTTCGTCGAAGGAATAACGCAGCGCCATCGCGAAGGACAGGATGCAGGCAATCGGGTTCGCCTTGCCCTGCCCCGTGATATCAGGGGCGGAGCCGTGGACGGGTTCGTACATGGCCTTAGGCCGTCCGTTGGCCATCGGCAGACCGAGCGAGGCAGAGGGCAGCATGCCCAACGACCCTGTCAGCATCGCCGCGCAGTCAGACAGAATGTCCCCGAACAGGTTATCCGTCAGGATCACATCAAACTGTTTGGGCGCACGCACCAACTGCATCGCACCATTGTCAGCGTACATATGGCTTAGCGCGACATCGGCATAGTCGGCCTGATGCACCTCGTTTACAACGTCACGCCACAGGATGCCGCTTTCCATCACATTGGCTTTTTCCATCGAACAGACCTTGTTGTTCCGCTTGCGCGCCAGATCAAAGGCAGCACGGGCGGCGCGTTCAATTTCGGCCTCAGTATAGCGTTGTGTATTCACGCCCACACGCATGTTGTCTTCGATGTGAATACCGCGTGGTTCGCCAAAATAGACGCCAGAGGTCAGTTCACGCACGATCATGATATCAAGACCGGAAACGATGTCTTTCTTGAGCGACGAAAAATCGGCCAATGCATCAAAACACTGCGCCGGACGCAGGTTGGCGAACAGATCCATTTCCTTGCGCAGGCGCAGAAGTCCACGCTCTGGCTTTACCGAAAAGTCCAAATCGTCATATTTCGGGCCACCTACGGCACCCAGCAGAACCGCGTCAACCGCCTGTGCTTTGGCCATGGTGTCATCGTGTAGTGGGACACCATGCGCGTCATAAGCCGCGCCGCCGACCAAATCCTCTGACACATCGAATGTCAGGTCACGCTTGTCGCCAAACCAGCTGATAATCCGCTTCACCTCGTCCATGACTTCGGGGCCAATGCCGTCGCCGGCGAGGATCAAAAGGGATGGGTTCGACATCAGGTTGTTTCCTTGGTTGCATATGATGGCAACCGCCTAGCCTGCCCTACGAGGATGTTCAAGATACCAAGGGCTTCAACCCCTCGGCCAGCAGCTCCCAGACCCGCCTGATCCGTGGGGTTTGACGCATCGCTTCATGCGCGGTCAACCAGACCGGCAGGACTGGAAGCGGAAAGCCCATGTCAATTTCCACAATATCGGGATCGCGCCGCCCGATATCCGCTTGGGCGAAACCGATGCCGCAACCGGCGCGTACCAATTCCCAATAGGCGATGTTGTCGTCGCACCGCACGTTAAAGAAGTCGCGCGTCACCGGAATGCCCGCCTGCGCAAAACCATCAATAATGTCGGTGCTTGTGTCATAGCCGACAAAATCATGGTCCGGTAGATCGGCAGGCGTCTGGGGCGTACCGCGATCAGCCAGATATGACCGTGCAGCAAACACCCCCAATGCAATGTCACCGATATGCTGCGTGACCAATTCCAGTTGTGTTGGGCGGTACATGCGCACGGCGATATCGGCCTCACGATATAACAAATTGCGACTGTCATCGCTGGGGACCAACTCAATCGCGATCTGCGGTTCCAACCTGCGAATGCGGGCGATGATCAGCGGCAGGTGCATCGCCGATGTTGCAACACTTGCCGTAATCCGTACCGTTCCATCAAGCCGCTCTTGCTGGCCCGCGGCGCGCAGCGTGATCTGCTGGACTGCGTCACGCATTGCCTGCGCAGGGGCCACCAGATCAGCGCCCGTCTGGGTCAGGGCAAAACCGCGTGGTTGGCGATGAAACAGTTCCGCGCCCAGCTGCGCCTCAATCGCCTTGATCTGGCGGCCAAGCGTTGGCTGGCTGGTACCAAGGGTGCGCGCGCCAGCGGAAAGACTGCCGGTATCTGCCACAGCCAGAAATGCCTGCACCAGCGACCAGTCCAAATCAGCGAATGACTTATCCATTCATTTATGAATACATGATCTGCATATTTGCGCAATTATTTTACATTTATGAATGGCGTAGAGTGAGCAGGACGGTACAAAAGGAGCGATCCCATGCAACAGACAGTCCTTATTCTTGGCGCAAACGGCAAAATTGGCAGCCATGCGGCAGATGTATTCTGGAACGCCGGTTGGGCAGTCCGCAAATACGAACGTGGCACGGACATGACCAAGGCTGCCGAAGGCGCGGATGTGATTATCAATGGCCTGAACCCGCCAAATTATCATAGCTGGGCCAAAACTATCCCGGCAATCACGGCGCAGGTCATCGCCGCGGCAAAGGCAAGCGGCGCCACCGTCATCATCCCCGGCAACATCTACAATTTCGGCAACCAGCCGGGTGTTTTCGACGAGGCGACACCACAGACACCCAACACCCGCAAGGGCCAAATTCGGGTTGAAATGGAACAGGCCTATCGCGATGCTGCTGTACAGACCATCATCTTGCGCGCGGGGAACTTCATTGATCCGCGCGGCAATGGTGACCTGATGAGCCTGGCAATGATGCGTGATATCAAGAAAGGCAAGGTGACGGCATTGGGCGATCCAGATGCCATGCAAACCTATGCTTACGTGCCTGACTGGGCGCGGGCCGCATTAAAACTGGCCGAAAAGCGGCAGTCGCTGGCGCAGTTCGAAGATGTCCCCTTTCCCGGCCATGCCTTCACCGCCAATGATCTGTTGGCCCGGGTGCAACAGGTCAGCACGCGCCCTATTCGCCTGTCACGGTTTCCATGGACCATCATGACCCTGCTTTCACCGTTTTGGGAATTGGCCCGGGAGATGCGCGAAATGCGTTACCTTTATGCCATGCCTCACCGGATCGCGGCCGCCAAATTCGACCGGCTGCTGCCGGATTTCGACCCAACCGATCTGGACGAGGTCATGCTTTGCGGTCTACCGGCTGATATCCACCCAGACGAGGTGGTGCGGCCCGGCAGCCAACCCGTCGCTGCCGAGTAGCCCTGTATCCGGCGCGGGCCAATACACGTCCGCGTCGCCCACCCGCCAATCAGCAGAGGGCAGCACGTAGCTGACGCGCAGGTTGCCGGGTCCGTCCTCTTCCGGCCAATCGGCGGTGTCAATACCGGGCAACGGGTCTTGCAGACGCGCGTCGGCAAGGAATGCCGCCATTGCGTCTGAAAAGCCCGCACCATCTACGGGATCAAGATTGGCGTTGCCCGCAATGACAAAGCTTTCGGGCACGGGACCAAACCCGCCATCCAACACCAATTGCCACATCCGCAACTCATCGCGGTTGCGCAACCCATTGCGATCCTCTGGTCCATCAAACACCGGGGGCGTCGCTGAAAACCCCATCAGCGCAAACGGTTCCATATCAGGTGGAATAATCGGCACGATCCAATGCCCTGTTGTCGACAAACGCTGCACCGCGCGCACCTCTGGCGGCAAGAACGGCGCGTCGCCCTGCGTTGGCAATGTCGCCCCCGGCAGATCCTGCCACAGGGTATCTGACAGGTCGGTCACATCACCAATTGGATAGCGCGACAGCACCGCCATGCCGCCATCACCGGCAAAGCGACCGTACCCTTGCGCATCGCGCGCCTCGCCCAAGCGGCCATTGCGATCCATGTCCAACCCAGTGACCAGACCAGTATTCGGTCGGACCGCAAATCGATACGGATAGCTGTCACCGAACCGGGCTGCAAAAGCCGCAAGCGCATGACCGTCCAGATCGTAATCAAAGTCCGTCAGCAGCAGCACATCTGGCGCGACTGATTTTGTAACCGCCACCACCGCATCAACCTGCGGATCGCCGCCGCGCAGGATATCACGCAGCAAAACACCGGGGCCGTCGCGGCTCAACGGGGCTGCAAATGTGGCGATACGGTAAGTGTCCGCCTGCGCCAATGCAGGCAGGCTGGCCAGAATCAGGCCGCCAACATACCGTCGGCGGCGGCGCGTTCGTAGGCTTTCTTGCGTTGCAGATAGATCATCTGACCAACCCGGCTGAGTGCGACACCCCGCATCAAAATGCTTGCTGGCAAGAATGCCCATGCGGTTACCGTCCAGATCAAGGTTTGCGGATCATCCAATCGGATGGGCGCGCCAAAAGTCGCGGCCAATTTCACAACTGCCGGTATCAAAAATGGGAGTAGAAACCCTAAGATAATGTTAATTTGACCGTCGCGGTTCAGCCGCTTGACCACGTCACCGCCTGCTGTGGGGTCGAAGGTGGGCAGGTTGATCCACACATTGAACGCACCACCACGACGTGGCCAATGTTGAAGGCGCAGCAGGATCACAAACCACATGATCGACAAAAGCGAAATGACATAGCTTAACCCGGCGGCGTCGCGCAGTTTTTCAATGACCTGAGGACTGGTGCCGTCAGGCATCATCAAAACCATCAACCGGACCGGCGAATACGGAAAATCAATCGCCTGACCAATCTGGCCCCCGCTTGCCTGAAACAACTCGGTTGTTACCGACGGTGATGTATAGCCACGAAAGATCACGGACAGGCAAAGCACTGTTGCAAACAGGGCTGAAAAACGAACCCGGTTGAACGGCGGTGCATCGCGGAATTCAACAAGACTGGGGCTGCTGGAACTGTATTCAACAATGGTGAACAGAGCGGCAAAGATCGCCACAAGGGCGATGATCTGTGTGCCGTCGTCGGAACCGCCGGGCAGCAGCACGGATGGCATCACGATCAGCATCACGACCATAATGGCACGTGCCAACGCTCCTGGCAGTCGAAATAGCACTGCAGATTTACCCTCTTTTCGACCGCGCGACGAACGCTGCAGCCTGTGTCCCGTTTGCGCACAACCACGTGCTAAGCAGCCAATCCCCTTACCCCCGGAACTGTCTGATCACCTAATATGCTTACCAAACATTAGGACCAAATACGAAATTGTCCAATGATTTGAAGCGATAGTCGTACACTCTTGTAAAATACTCAAAAAAGATAAGGCCTTACACACACGGCCAAGACAACCAATTATTAACATAGATCGCCCGAAAGTCGTGAAAAATTGCCGCAGGGTTGCGCGACGTCAACAAAAATACGCGACAAGGTTGTGCTGCCCCAAAAAATGGGGGCAGCTTTATTCGGGCTGGTTCTGCGGTGCGCCACGCATTTCTTTTATGACGGTACTAGACCCAGGGCCGATCTGCGCCTGCCTTTGCCTCGAAACGGTCGATCGACGCCGCCTTTTCCATCGTAAGCCCAATGTCGTCCAGCCCGTTCATCAGGCAATGCTTCTTGAACGCATCAACCTCGAAGGTGAAGACATCGCCATCGGATGATGTGATTGTCTGGGCGTCCAGATCAACCTCGATCCGGGCGTTTGCGCCTTTCTCGGCATCCTTCATCAGCAGGTCTACCTGATCCTGCGGCAGCGCAATTGGCAGAATACCGTTCTTGAAGCAGTTATTGTAGAAGATGTCGGCATAGCTGGGCGCGATCACGCAGGTAATGCCGAAATCTGCAATGGCCCATGGCGCATGTTCGCGCGATGACCCACAACCGAAGTTATCGCCAGCCACCAGAATTTGAGCATCGCGATATTGCGGCTTGTTGAGCACGAAATCAGCGATTTCATTGCCGTCATCATCATAGCGCATCTCGTCAAACAGGTTCACGCCCAGCCCGGATCGTTTGATGGTTTTTAGAAACTGCTTGGGGATGATCATATCTGTATCGATATTGACCAGCGGCAGTGGTGCCGCGATCCCGCTGAGTTTTGTGAACTTTTGCATCGGCGTCTCCTGGATCGGGGCCCGTCGGCGGCCCTATGATTTCTCACCAGCTCATAATCAACTTGACGGCGTCTTTCCAGCCCTGCCCGGCCATTGCCGCCGAAATTGCGTTGTCCATAACAGCATAGTCCGCTGCGGTATATCCATCCAATGGCACAGGTTTGGCAAGCAGCGGATTGATGCGGGCCAATTGCCCGCCAAGCAGACGCTCGACAATGCCACCAGCGTTTTGGGCAGACAGATCCAATGTCAGGTTGAGCAGTGCAGTCGCGGGCGCACCCTTGCGCGACTGCAACGGCCACAACCATGATGTCACGCCCCAGTCCAAAGGCTGACCAATCGCCGTTGTCGAAATGCCTTGTGGTGTTAGGCCGGTCCCAACGGAAATCACTTCGATTTCACTTAACGCACTGACTTTTCCACTACTCAGAGCGACCTCAATCGCATTCATAACCGGATTGTTTGCAAACGTGCCCCCATCCGCAAAATACCCCATTTTTCCGATCTGATGGGGTGGGAAAAAAGTCGGCGCAGCGGAGGTCGCGAGTGCCGCATCGGTGAGCCTGACCGCGCTGTAATCTGCCCCCACTTTCAGGTTGTTCAGTGTCACCGGCGTCCACCGGGCAGGCCGCGCTGTATCATTCATCAATTGGGCGCTGTTGACGGCCACCATTTTCGTGGGGATGTCACCCAAGGTGGCCCGGCTATTTGGCAGCAACTGATCAATCACCTGCCGAAGCCCGGTGGCCACATATGCGCACTCAAAAAGCCCTGGCCCGGCCTTTAGATTCTGCTCTTCCACCGCCCCGCGCATGGCGATATCCGCCTCGGACGTGCTGAAACTCCTGTTTTCCTTGAATATCTGCGCTGCATCATGGGCGTAGACCCTGACAATATCGTCGATCGGGACACCGGCGCCAAGCGCGATGGCGATCAGACCACCGGTCGATGTTCCGGCATAGCCATGCACGCCACCCAACAGCTTACCGCCGGTTTGCGCATCCAGATTTTTGATTAAAGTGCTGGACAGATAGCCACGAATGCCGCCGCCATCACAAGACAAAATACGGTAGGTCATTACAAATTCTCCATGCCACAAAATGTGGCAACATCCTAGCCGTTTACGCCGATAGGGTGAGTGCGCAAAGACACAGACGCGGCACTTGTTCAGGTCCGCCACAATGGTGTCATGGTTTCTGCAAAATTATATCGGTAAGCTGGGGTTCTGATTTGATCATAAACCGGACGAGAAATTATGCCTGTTATCGTTGCTATCATCGGGGCCGCCACGGCCTTTTATTTCATTGTTATCCGCGCCCGCCACGGTGCTGAAATCGCCACGGATATGCTGGATATGGCCAATGATGTGCGGCTCGCAGCCCGCCGTTTCGGCTTTCGCCGATTCAAGAACCAGCACGCCGTCGAAGGCATCGACGACCCCAATCTGGCGATCACCGCCACTGCCCTCGCCTTTATGGAACTAAGCGATCTGCCGACACAGGAACAGCGCAATGCGATGATTGTACAAGCCCAATCCACGCTTGGCGTCAGCAAGACCGACGCAGAAGAGATGATGGTCCTTGGGCGCTGGCTGGTGAATGAGTGCGGCACAACCGATGCCGCGATCAGTCGGATTACACGCAAGCTGCAACGCCTTGGCGGGGCCGACGCCTTTGATCCACTGATGGCGCTCATCAAATCCACTCTGCCGGAAAGTGGGTTAAACGATAAACAGCGTGACGCGCTTGATGACATCAAACGGGCGTTTCGGATCAGATAAGGCCGGTCTGTTTATTGTCGTATTGTATGTTTGGTTCTCTGAAGTGACGGCTTTTTAAATGCCGTGTTGAACCAACACACCGGTCCTGCACTGTTCATAGTTACGCTCGCGCTCCGCAGCCTCCGCGTCGTCCTTGGGCCGTATGGGCGGCTTATGGTACAAAACACAATATTGATGCGCGTTTTGGGCGATCTCTTGAACGGCGCAAGCGGTCACCTCATTGGTCGTGAACGATGGTCTGACGGTCGCACAGCGATCGCGATAATATGACATTCGCTCGTCCGCCCCGGTGCTTAGAAACCACGATGGGCCACCAATACGGTTCGGATCGGGCCTGTTGTCGCCGCAATACCCTGTCGGGTTAAAGCATCCGACAATGTCAGAACAGGATGCGGCCCCCAACCCGAGTGCTGCAGCACCGATTGTCAGCCACACCGCTTTGTTCATCGACCCGGCTCAACTACTATTCCTCTATCAGCGCGGGACGCGATCACATCATCTCCCGCACATCTGTCAGCTTGCCGGTAATCGCCGCCGCCGCTGCCATCTGTGGTGACATCAGGTGGGTGCGTCCGCCCCGGCCCTGACGGCCTTCGAAATTGCGGTTGGATGTCGCCGCACAACGCTCGCCCGGGGCCAGTTGGTCAGGGTTCATCGCAAGGCACATCGAACAACCCGCAAGGCGCCATTCGAAACCGGCCTCTTTGAAAATATCCGCCAGCCCCTCTTCTTCGGCTTGGGCGCGAACCAGACCGGAACCGGGCACAACCATCGCCCGCAGCCCGTCTTTCTTTTTCTTACCTTTCAGAATTGCGGCAGCGGCGCGCAAATCCTCGATCCGGCCATTGGTGCAGGAACCGATGAAGACCGTATCAATTTCAATCTCGGACAGTGGCGTGCCGGGTTTGAGGTCCATGTAATCAAGCGAGCGTTGCGCCGCGCCGACCTTGCCGCCTTCGAAATCACTCGCAGCAGGCACAGTTGCCGTGATCGGCAGCACATCCTCGGGCGACGTACCCCATGTCACAACCGGCGCGATATCCTCGCCCTTGATCGTAATCACCTTGTCGAAATGTGCGCCTTCATCGGTGAACAGCGTCTTCCACCATGCCAAAGCCGCCTCCCACTGCGCACCTTTGGGCGCATGTGGACGGCCCATGCAATATTCATATGTCTTTTCATCCGGCGCGATGATCCCTGCGCGCGCGCCGCCTTCAATCGCCATGTTGCAGACGGTCATGCGACCTTCCATGGACAAGTCGCGGATCGCTTCACCGCAATATTCGATGACATACCCTGTGCCACCTGCGGTCCCGGTTTCGCCAATGACCGAAAGCGTGATATCTTTGGCCGTCACACCGGGGCGCAACTTGCCCGTGATTTCGACCTTCATGTTCTTGGATTTCTTCTGAATCAGCGTCTGGGTGGCCAGCACATGTTCCACCTCTGACGTGCCGATGCCGTGGGCCAATGCACCAAATGCCCCGTGGGTCGCGGTGTGGCTGTCGCCGCACACAACGGTCATGCCGGGCAGTGTCCAGCCCTGCTCTGGCCCGACAATATGCACGATACCCTGACGAACATCAGAAACAGGGTAATAGTGGATGCCAAATTCCTTGGCATTCTTGTCCAGCGCTTCGACCTGAATGGCGCTGTCTTCGGTCATGTTCTTGGGGTCTTCACGACCCGGCGTCGTCGGTACGTTGTGATCCGGCACAGCAATTGTCTTGTCAGGCGCGCGCACCGTGCGACCTGTCATGCGCAGCCCCTCAAACGCCTGTGGGCTGGTCACTTCATGCACCAGATGGCGGTCGATATACAGAAGGCAAGTGCCGTCCTCGGCCTCGTGTGCCACATGGGCATCCCAGATTTTATCATAGAGCGTTTTGGGGGACATGGTCCTCTCCCGTATCAAATGTCAGTAATAGTCAGGCGTGCGGAAACGGGGCAATCAGCTCCGGGCTAGGATCGTGCAATTCGCGCCAAAAAACCGCCAAGGCAGGCGGGCGCGGTCATCCATGTCAAAAACCTGTTTCATCACCGACCAGATACACCGGCAGCACTGGCCCCGCAAGAGCGATCAGAAACCCACGCGTGGCAACGCAGTTGCCACAATCAGATCATGGCAACGCGTCCTGCACGTCAATCAGTGTCGCTTCCGGGTCAAAATAATCTGCACCATCGGTAAAGACGACGTTGATCTCTGCTCCGGCAAGACTGTCAACCGTGGCACCACGCAGGAAGACACCGGCCCCCTCGCTGCCAGCGACGTCTGGCTCTCCATCTACGATCTGTGCCTTTACAAATACGCCGGATACGGGGTTCCCATTCTCCATAACTGTACGTGCCTCAAGCGTGAATTCAACATCCGGGGGCGGGGCACCGTTCAGCTCACCATCAACGGTCAGCGTCAGCGTGTCCTCCATCGGATTGAACTCTTGAATCGTGCCGCGGGTCAGGATCGTGTCATCCTCGGCATTGGCAAGGATATAGAAATCTGTCTCACCACCACCATTATCTTCCAACTTGCCCTGACCGGTCACCAACACAAGCGTGTCGTTGCCAGAACCGCCTGACGCGAGGCCCTGCCGGCCCCAGATAAACACGCTGTCATCACCATCATCACCACGGGCAATATCGCCGCGTGTGGCATCAAGGATGAGCTCGCCGGTCACGTCATCGCGCACGGCGGCGGCACCACCAAGGACAACATCGTTGTCATTGCCACCACGCAAAATATCAAAATCACGACCACCATCCAGGCGATCCTCGCCCATACCGCCGTCAATGGTATCACTGCCATTTTCGCCATTCAGGATATCGTTACCAGCGCGACCATGGATCACATCGCGATCATCACCGCCATTTACGGTATCATTGCCCAAGCCGGCATTGACGGTATCTTCGCCAGCACCTGCGTTGATGACGTCGTTGCCGTCAAACGCAAGGATGTTGTCATCGCCCTCTGTGCCATTCAGCGGATCATCATCACCCAACGTGCCACGTATCTCATTGGTGCTGTCACCGCCATCGTCGTCCCCAAGGATTGGCACAACCAACGCGAGCCCGAGGGCCAAAAGCAAAAGAATCGACAGGTCCATGACGCAAAATCCACATTCTGACAAACTACATTAAGCACTTGTAAACCTTTCCGGCAAAACCCGGCAAGGCTTCACATCGGCTTAGGGTTAATTGTGCATTTCAACTGTGCGTTCCGTGCCCTCCCAATGGTCACGCACGGCCACAAAGCCCATGTTTTCATAAAACTTGATGGCCGTCAGGGACGCACGCAGGGTAAATTGCGTCACGCCGTTTTCCGCAGCACACGTCTTCAAACGCTCAAAAAGGCGTGCGCCGATGCCGGCACGCTGCAGATTGGCGTCGACAAAGAACGTCTTGACCGCCGCCCTGTGTCCATCATCCGCGAAATCAACGCTGGCCGTGCCTACAATCCGCCCCTGATATTCGGCCACATAGGTGACACGCCCATCATTGATCATGTGACGCACGCCCGGAACGGTGAAATGACCGGCGACACGCCGGATATTCTCCAACCCATAATCCGCGAGATTGGATGCATGAAGCACATCACACACGAGCGCTGACAAGGCCTCTGAATCCGCATCAACCGCTTGCCTAATCTCGATATTTTTGACCATTGCGCCCTCTGATTATTGCGGGCAACTTGCCTGACCACTGTAGGCCGTGCAACAGTTAGGCCAACATTCGCCGGACCAAGGATACCGATGTCGCGTCACGTCAACATGAAGGGCCCAGATGACGCCATCGCAGAGGTGACGCAACAGCCAGAGCTGGAGCAGGTCATCACCATCGGCACCGATCTGATCAATCAAGGGCAGATCTTTTTGGCGAGCATGTTCCGCACCTGGAACCTCTATCAAATCGGTATCGCGATCGGGCTGTTGGTGTTGGCGCATCTGTTGCGCGCCGCCCTTGGGCCGCGCATTCGCAATTGGATGGCATCGCGCGACAATTGGCCAAAATGGCGGATGCGTATCCTTGTCGTCGTCAACCAACGCCTGCGCGCGATCTTTTTCGTTGGCCTGATCTGGGCCACCATTTTCATCATGCGAGAGGTCACTTGGCCCAGCCGCAGCTATCTTTTGGGCATCATCGGCACACTGGCCTTTGCATGGCTGACGGTTGTCTTCCTCACGCGCCTGATCAAAAGCCCCTCTTTACGGAAATTCGTCCGCTACGGTGCGTGGACCTATGTCACACTGCGCATTCTGGGGCTGCTGGAACCCGCTGAACAATTGCTCGACAGCGCCGGATTTCAGGTTGGCGAAATCCGCTTTTCACTGCTGCTGCTGATCCAGTCACTGGTCATTCTGGGCGTCCTGATCACATTGGCCCGCTTCTTTACGACGACCACCGCAAGCCGGGTCCGCACAAACGAAGACATCAGCCCCTCGATGCAAGTGCTGATCATCAAAGGCGTACAGATCGCCTTTTATGGGGCGGCGTTCTTCATCGGGGTGCGCGCGCTTGGGATCGACCTGACAGGCCTTGCGGTGTTGTCAGGTGCCATCGGCGTCGGCCTTGGTTTCGGTCTACAAAAGGTGGTGTCGAACCTTGTGTCAGGCGTGATCATCCTGCTCGATAAATCCATCAAGCCGGGCGATGTGATCAGCCTTGGCGACACGTTCGGTTGGATAAACTCACTGGGCGCCCGCTATGTGTCCGTGGTCACCCGTGACGGGCGCGAATACCTGATCCCGAACGAAGACCTGATTACAGGTCAGGTGGTCAACTGGTCACATTCCAACGACTTCGTCCGGCTCGATATCCACTTTGGCACCGCCTATCACGATAACCCGCACGAGGTACGCAAGATCGCAATCGAAGCGGCGCAAAGCGTGGACCGGGTTCTTAAAAACCGGCCCACCGTCTGCCACATCGTGGGCTTCGGCGACAGCTCGGTCGATTACATCCTGCGGTTCTGGATCAGTGACCCCACCGGTGGGCTGACCAATATCCGGGGCAATGTTTTCCTCGCGTTATGGGATGCGTTCAGCGAAAAAGGCATCTCCATCCCGTTCCCGCAACGCGAGGTAAAGTTACTGGAAAGCGAAAACGTCAATGTGCAAATCGCACAGAATACCCCGACCGGTAAGAACGGATGAAAAAATATCTGACAGCCATCGCGTTTGGCGTCACCGCCACCCCGGTCACCGCTGTCAGTCTGGCCGAACTGGCCACATGCTACAGCAGAACATATGAGATTCAGCAACTGGCAACTGATCCACGCCAAAATGTCACCCAGCTTTCGTTATCAATCGATGCCGGTGGAAATGCCGTGACCCTGACCGGCGAAAACCGCACGGGTCAAACGGGTTACCTTCGCCTCAGCTGTGTGGAAAGTCCCGGATCGGCAACCACTGATCCGGACTGCTACACGTTCGAACTGGAAAGCCAGATCAGCCTGACACCAACCGCCAATGGCGACCTGATCATGATTACCCGCGGCACGTTCCTTTCAGATATTGGCGGGCTTTACGGCTATGGCGCGAATGATGAGGCAGACCATTACCGGTTTTTCCTGCATGGTGCGCCCGCAGATCACAATCCAGGACGGATCGGTAGCGGGCCCTATGATCACTACGTGCTATCGCCAGCGGATGACGCATTTTGCCCACCAGTCAAATCCGGCGCGTAAGCCGGTCGCCCGCGCAGGTGAATGCGCAGGCCATGATTATTGTCCATCAGTTCCGGATGAACGTCACACGACGGTTCAGCGCGCGGCCTTGCACGCTTTCATTGGTGGCCACTGGGCTGCTTTCACCCTTGCCACCCATCAGCAGTGTGACATCGACATCATGTTCCAGTTTCAATTCATTGACGACAGTCTGCGACCGGGCATTGGACAGTGCAAAATTGTCCGCGTCCGTACCAACGCTATCGGTATGACCCTCGACCAGGACCTTCACATCTTCGTCAAACATAAAGAACGCCTCTGCCACCAGCGCGACCTGCTCGCGGCCTTTTTCGGTCAGCTCAGCCGATCCGCTATCAAACAGGATCGACACATTGACCGACGACCCCGGCTTTTCCATGGCTTCTGTCATCATCTCGACATCGATCTCGGATCCCATGGAAACGGACCCGTCCGCTTCGACCCGCAGGCCATCCATCATGACACCGCCATCAGCATCAACAGCGATATCACCAAGACCAATCACCGTGCCCATGCCAATGGACACATCGCCATCAATGACGACATTGCCTTCGGCGTCTGTCCGGATACCGCCAAGATCAACATCGCCATCGCTGGTCACATCCAAACCATCCATTGAAACGTTACCATCACTGGTGATCGACATTTGCGCGAGCGTCGGACTGGCCAGAAATGCAGCAACCGCTGCGATCGAGAGTACGGAGGTGAATGAGGGCATATTCTAATTCCTTTAGCGAATGAGCCTTGTTAAATGCAGACAATCTGCGCCGCTGAGGTAGCAATGCAGCCGGATGATATTCAATAGCAGCTTCGCTCAACGCTCACATCGGGCGTTGCACCGCCACCAAAACGGTGTCGCGCGGGCGGCAGCACTGTCGGGAAACTTGCGATGCAGCAATTCAAAGGCCACTTGACCGACAGGCGTCCCATCAAGGTCACCCATGTCATTCTGACGGGCCAACAGCACAACGGCCCGCAGCCCCTCTGCCATCTCATCCTGCGGGCCGAAACTACGCAGAAAACCATTCTCGGGGCTGTTAGCAGCCCAGCGGATCAACGACAGGCTGATCCGGCGTGACAACCCATCGCGCGGGCCAAGGTTCGGGATTTCATCCCAGGCAATCAACGCAGCGAACGCCAACGGGCGATCAGGGCTTCGAGCGACCAGCACAGGCACCCGCCCCGACCATGTCGGTCGCACGCGGCGCGCATGCGCCCGATCCATCATATCAACACTGTACCCCCGCATGCCCTGATAACTGTCCCATCGGTGGGGCAGTTGCAGCCACACCTCCAGATCACGTTGCAGAAACCCACCCGTCCGCATCTCCAACGGCAGATCAATGCCGTATTTTGTACGATTGCGCTGCCACACGCCAACGTCACGCGTGTGGGTTTCCACACCCGGTATATCCGTCAGCCAAACCGACGCATCCGGCAATGCCAGCACACTTAACGCCAATCGGACGTCCAGCGGCCAACGGCGCCCGGCAATAGCAGTCAACTGTTTATCATGATCGGGAAACAGCCTGCCCAACTGCGGAACCAGCGCCTCCGCCTCGATCGGCTGATCAAGCGCAATAAGCCGCGCAAACGCGATGAGGTAAATCTGGCGGCGTTCCTCGGTCGAACGCCCCGGTGCATCGGCAAACTGCAACAAATGCGCCACTGACAAGACGTTCAAGGCACGCAACGCAACCGGATCAAGGGGCGTACCATCATGCACCGCAATCAGGTCTTCCAGCGATCCAGATTGATAGGTCCGCGCAACATTCAGCCAACTCAGATTGCGTTCATCAAAGGCCAAATCAATCAGTGGTCTCATCGCGCGCGCACGAAATCCCGCCCCTTGATCCAGCAACAAAATGCGCCGCGCACTTTGACGGAACGCACGCTCATACATGACAGGCGACAGATAACCGCGATCCCGCGCTTGCAGGCTGGCACCCGTGCGCAATACCTCATACCGGGCCATCGCATGGGCCGCATAAACCGTATCACTGGCCTCACAAGCATCAATCGCAGCCTGCCACCCCGCGCTCAATTCACTCAACGCCACAACACCATCGGGCGACAGCATCGCGCTCGCCAGCAACCATTCAATCCCACCATCCGCCGCATAAATCGCGGCAGCATGTGCGGCCAGCTCAGCCAATGCAGGATCGCCCAGATCGCGATACCGCAAATACCACAAATAGGCCCAAGGCGCGTCAGACGCTGCTTGCACCATCTGCAACCACGCGACAAACGGGGATGACTGAGCCAGCGCGCGGGTCCGCGCCTCACCGTCACTCAGCCCATGACCATCCCCCAACCACCAACCCGGTTCCGGGCCAAGGGTCGTAGCCAGATCACTGGCAACCGCCACTGAGTATTTGTCGCGCGCCGCTATCGGGTTTTCATCATCCCCTTCGATGACAGGCAAAGCCGCCAGCACAACATCCTGCATGATGATACCTTGCGGATAACGCGGCAGCGGATCATCGGCGTAGGAATAAGTAAACCGATCCGCATCGCGAAACCGCTGATCCGGCAGACCGCGCAACAACCGGTAGATATCAATCGTGGCCCCGACATTGTCGCGCCGATGCCAATGCTCGCCACCCGAATAAAGGGTCCCGTATTTGCCATAGGCGGCCTCCAACATCTGCGTCGCATTGGCATAGCGACCATCGCAAAGCTGCTCGGCCCGCAAAGTCACCGGACACAAAACAGCAGCGACAGCAATCACACGCAGAACACAAACGAGGCGGGCCATCAGTTTCTCCCCTTGCCAGTCACACCGGGGACTAAACGCAATGGCAGCATGAAAGACCAGCCACAAACCTTAACGCCGCATTCACATTTGAACCGTACGCGGCATTAATCCCGCCCACCGTACGATGGGGTCCGACAAAAGGCCGACGTTTTGCCGACGCATCCCCGACCGGCCATTTTCGTCAAAACCCCTTCATTAACTGGCGAATCACAATCACACCCCGCCAAGGGTGTTGCAACCGCACGCACCTCCACCGCGCGTTGCGTCAGCCCTTGTTCATCCGGTTCTCAATCAAGTCATCCACCACCGAAGGATCAGCAAGGGTCGAGGTATCGCCGAGTGCGCCAAAATCATCCTCCGCAATCTTGCGCAATATGCGGCGCATAATCTTGCCCGACCGGGTCTTGGGCAATCCGGGAGCCCATTGGATCAGGTCTGGCTTGGCAATCGGCCCAATCTCGGCCCGAACCCAAACCTCCAACTCCTTGCGCAAATCATCCGACGGCTCCTGCCCGGTCATCAATGTCACATAGGCATAAATGCCTTGTCCTTTGATATCATGGGGATAGCCAACCACCGCCGCCTCCGCGACCTTGGCATGGGCGACCAGCGCGCTTTCGACCTCGGCCGTGCCCATCCGGTGCCCGGACACATTGATCACATCATCCACACGGCCTGTGATCCAATAATAGCCGTCCGCGTCGCGCTTGCAGCCATCGCCGGTGAAATAGTAATTCTTGTAGTCAGCGAAATAGGTCTTCTCAAATCGCTCATGATCGCCCCAGACAGTGCGCATCTGCGCGGGCCAGCTGTCCTTGATGCACAACACCCCCTCTGCGGCCGTATCGTTAATCTCTTCACCAGAGGTCGGTTCTAGAATGACCGGCTGAATGCCAAAGAACGGTAATGTGGCCGACCCCGGCTTGGTCGCCGTCGCCCCCGGAAGCGGCGTCAGCAAATGCCCCCCTGTTTCGGTCTGCCACCACGTATCAACAATCGGAACGGCCCCCTTGCCCACAATGTTATGATACCAGTTCCAGGCCTCTGGGTTGATCGGCTCGCCCACTGTGCCCAACACCTTCAGATCAGACAGGTCGTATTTCTCAACAAAATCATTGCCTTGGCCCATTAGCGCACGAATGGCGGTGGGGGCGGTATAGAATTGATTAACCTTGTGCTTTTCACAAACCTGCCAGAACCGGCCTGCATCGGGGAATGTCGGCACCCCTTCAAACATTACCGTCGTGGCGCCGTTCGCCAGTGGCCCGTAAACGATGTACGAATGCCCCGTGACCCAGCCCACATCGGCGGTACACCAGAAGACGTCGCCATCATGGTAATCGAACGTGTATTGATGCGTCATGGAGGCATAAACGATGTAACCCCCCGTGGTATGCACCACGCCTTTCGGCATCCCAGTTGAGCCTGAAGTGTAGAGAATGAAAAGCGGGTCCTCCGCATTCATCTCTTCAGGTGGGCAATCGGCGCTGACATTCTGCTCCATCTCATGCAGCCAGTAATCTCCGTCGGGTCGCCATGCGATCTGCTGTCCGGTGCGCCGCACACACAGGCATTTGACGTTATGCATCACATTGATCAGCGCCTGATTGACGCTGTCCTTCAGGTTCGTCACCCGTCCACCCCGCGGCGCACCATCGGCGGTAATCACTACTTTCGCGTTTGACCCGCTGACGCGCGCCGCCAAAGCATCCGCAGAAAACCCTGCAAAAACAATAGAATGGATCGCTCCAATCCGCGCACAAGCCAGCATGGCATAAGCCGCCTCGGGGATCATGGGCATGTAAAGCACCACGCGATCAGCTTTCTTGACGCCCAATTCCTTAAGGCTGTTGGCCATCAGCGACGTTTTTTTATGCAGCATCGCGTATGTGATATGGAGTGCCTGCTCGTCCGGGCTATCTGGTTCCCAGATGATGGCCGTCTGATCAGCCCGGTCAGCCAAATGGCGGTCGATGCAATTGGCGCTAACATTCAGTGTGCCATCTTCGAACCATTTGATATCAACCGCACCCGGGGCAAAGCTGGTGTTCTTGACCTTCGTAAAGGGTTTGATCCAGTCAACACGCTTGCCATGTTCAGCCCAGAAACCCTCAGGATCGGTGACGGACGCCTGATACATCGCCTCATATTTTGCCTTATCTGCATGGGCGCCGGCGGCCATTGCTGCCGATGGTGGATAAGTCTTGTCTGTCATAGCGTTTCCCCCTGATCATGTCTTTGGGCAGTGCCACTGCCCGCATCCTCCGCGTCCGCGCGTCACTGTGGATCTCGCGGAGTTCCACACTAACAGAAATCCGGCGCGCGGGTTTGTCAATCTTCACACCTTTTGTCGCGCGTGCGGATCACCCTTTTGAAAGTCTTTCCTTTTTCCAACAGACAAGGCTAGGTGACGCAATGGACGCTATTCTGATCCTTGGGGCTGCCGTATGGCCGGGGGGCCCGTCGCCCACCTTGCGTCGGCGGACCTTGCACGCCGCACAGCTATGGCACACAGGCGTCGCCTCGCTGATCGTGCCTTGCGGTGGTTTGGGGCATCATCCCCCGACAGAGGCAGCTGCAATGGCCCAGATATTGACGGCGCAAGGCGTGCCTGATGATGCGATCCGGCTGGAAGACAGATCAACCACCACGCTTGAAAACATCCGCAATGCAAGGGCATTGCTGTCAGGCCAAAACGTCATGATCGTGACTGATCGCTATCATGCAAAACGCGCGGCCATGGTCGCGCGGCATTTCAACCTGCGGGCCACGCTGTCCTGCCCCGCGCTTGCCCGTATTTCAATGCGGCAGCGCCTGCGCGAGGCGCTGGCCATTCCCGCCTACGCCGTCAAGCTGCGCGGCACGCCGCGCGACCTTAATCAGTCTTAACTGCACATTAACCACCATAAGGCAGGTTGTCCGTCGGGGTGACAGGTGCTGCCATGCGGTTTGTGATTGTGTATTTTTGTATGATGCTTGCCGCTGGACCGGTGCTTGCCGGGGCATGGGCGCGCGAAAAAGGGCAGTTATTCACATCGCAAGGCGGCAACTTCCTGTTGTCAGACGGGGCCGAATTGCCGGTGCATTACGACCCGACATATTACGCTGAATATGGGCTGACGGATTTGCTGACGATCGGGGTGGATTATCACACCGCTGACCGGGGTCGTATCGACACCGCCTTTGTTTTTGCGCGTTTTCCCCTTGGTGAAATCGACGGACCAGACCGCTACGCCGCAAGCCTGGCGTTCGGCGCGCGGGTGGATGAATATCGCCCGCTTGAGCATCTGCTGCGCGGCGGTTTCGCCTGGGGCCGTGGGCTGGATAGTGGCTGGCTGGCCATCGACAGCAGTGCCACCTACGGAACAGAAGAGCGCGTGTTCAGACCAAAGGTCGATTTTACATGGGGGCATCATCTGACCGACCGGTGGACCACCAGTGTTCAACTGCAAACCGGGCAAGGTTTCAATGATGATTATTATGCCAAGATCAACCCATCGATCAGCTATGGCATCAACGAAGAATACCGCATCAGTATTGGTGCAGTGCGCGCGTTGACCGGTGACGGGGGCGGGGCGCTAAAACTGGATGTCTGGCGCACGAAATAAGCTGCGCGCTACAGACCGCCGATATCCTGCAACAGACCGATCACGTCGTCGACGCCTTTGCCATGGCGCAGGCTGGCAAACACAACTGGCAAATCACCCCGCATCCGTGCCGCATCGCGCGCCATCACATCAAGCGAAGCACCTACATGCGGGGCCAGGTCGGTTTTGTTGATCACAAGAATATCTGAACGTGTAATCGCAGGGCCGCCTTTGCGGGGGATTTCCTCGCCCGCGGCGACATCGATGACATAGATCGTGACGTCGGCCAGTTCGGGGCTAAACGTCGCTGACAGATTATCACCCCCACTTTCAATCAGCACCAGTTCCAGATCATCATGGCGCGCGCGCATCTCCGCAACAGCGGCCAGATTAATCGACGCATCCTCGCGGATCGCAGTGTGCGGGCAGCCCCCTGTTTCTACGCCCATCACGCGGTCAGCAGGCAATATCTGCATCCGCATCAGCGCCTCTGCATCTTCTTGGGTGTAGATGTCATTGGTGATGACCCCAAGGCTTAGTTGATCCTTGAGCGTCTTGGCCAAATTGGCCGTCAGAGTCGTCTTACCAGCCCCCACAGGGCCGCCAATGCCCACGCGCAATGGTCCGTTTGGCGACATCACGCCCCCCTTAGAACAAGAAAAAGGATACCGACGCCCAGCGCCAGACAAAGCGGGCCGTAAAAGCGGCGGTCGTTGCTGGCAAAGGGTTCCTCTGGCGTCATCCGCCGCCAGAATTTTGTGAAGGCAAGCGCCCCGCGCCCGATAAACACGGCAGCGGCCCCCCAAAGGATAATCGCGCGGATCAACCCATCCGGCAGCCAAATGGCACCAACAACGACGATCAAGGCAAGGGCCACCAGAAAACAAGGGATCGGCCCCGGCATCCGCGTCACACCTTTGGCGCCCACTGTGGCCTTTGCCAACGCCTCTTCATCGCGAATCGGCACCCAGACACCACCCCCCCACAGCATATGTAGTAGGGCGATCAGCATCAGAATGACCGACAAAAGAATCATCATGACCGAAAGATACGCGGATATTGCGTTTCATGCTGCATGGATGCGACATCGACGGAAAACGTGGCTGATCCGATATCGTCAAGGGATGCGTGGACCGCAGCCGCGCCCACATCGGCGCAAATGCGCGACAACCCCGACAACACCCGCTGCCCTTCGGTTTGCCCCAATGGCATCAACCGTTGCGCGGCCTGCACCAGATTGCTCGCAAAACATTGCATCCAGACCTGTGCGACCGGTACAACGGGCAGGTCCATCAAGCCCGCCGCGCGCCCGACCGCAACCGGATACGCCATGTCTGGCAGCTCAAGCCCCCAGACCGCGCGCGTCGTTGCCGCGAAAGCAGCACCTTGCTGCATCGTTTCCATCCGCCGTTCGCACGACGGGGCAAGGGCGGCAGCAAGCTCCGCCACAGGCATCACATCGTCAGCGCCATGGGCCGTGCAAAGCAAGATGGCGTCGGTCCGTCCGGCCCCATGTTGTAATACTGCTGCAAGCCAATCAGCCAGACTGGCGCTGTCCGACACATCGCCGCGCGCCACAGCACGTTCCAATCCATGCGACCACGCGAAGGCGCCCACAGGATAGGCTGGCGATAGCCATTGGGTCAGCGTCAGCAGATGTTCAGTGCGCATGGGAATGGCTGTGATCATGGCCCATCGTGCGCCCGTGACCATACGCACCCCCTTCCGGGGTAAACGGCCCGTCAAAGTCAGTGACGGTGGCGCCCAAATGTTCCAGCATCGCACGCATCACCTTTTCACGCTGTACGATCAGCGCGGTTGGTGTGATAGCACATGGCGCGTGACGATTGCCAATATGCCAGGCAAGGCGCACCAAATCGCCGGTGATACGCATCAGTGGCTCTTCAGCCGCCATAACGGTCACATGTCGCCCGTCGGGCAACACAAATGCATCGCCTGCATCCACAGATGTGGTCTGGGCCAGATCAACCAAAAATGGCGATCCCGCATCCGTCACCAGCTTCTTGCGGCGCAACAGGCGCGCGTCATAGGTCAGGCTGACTGTCTCATCAGCTTTTGTGGTATTTCGCTGAATATAATGTGCAACCGCTGTCACGCTTTACCCACCTGCCTTTGCGATGCCAGTGACGCGCAGAACCTCGGGGCGGCCCCCGGCACCTTCTGAATAGGATGCAAGAACCGCAAACCCAAGCTCAGGCAGGTAATGAATGACTTCGCTGTAATCATCTGTACTGTAGCGCAGCGTCCCGGGGATCATGCGATAGGCGCAATCCGCGTAGGTGATGTTCGTCTCACTCCCCCAACTGACCGCGATTGAATCGCTAAATGTGTCATAGCCATCATCGCCGGATGTATTGACCTGCCATGTCGACCCTGGTGCGGGGGCTGGCATATCGGCAGCTTTCATTGGAAAGCGGTAGGTGGTCCGCGCCTCCAGATCGACCTTGCCATTAATCATATCGGCAACTTCGGTGACGTAAATCCCGTTGGCCGTGATCGTACGCACCACAAAACCATCGGGATACGTTGTCATCGTTTCAACGCGCTCCGGGCTTTGGGCGCGATAAAGCTCGACCGTTCCATCATCGATGGTGATTTGAATGCCGTCGGCCAGATCGGCACCAACCGGGCAATCCGCCCAACAAGGTGTTGCAAGCAGCGTTATCGCAACGGTTTTCCAGAACATTTTCTACCCTCCGTATTTGCAAGAAGGGTAGCGGCTTGACCAAGGCTCTGCCAGCCAATTAACAGCTAGCGCTTGCGAAACAATCGGCGTGCAGCCTGCAAGGGGATCGTCACGACCGATTGCATCGCAACGGCAATCAAAGCGATCAGCGCCTCGCGGTTTGAGATCAGGGTATTGTCGGTTCGGATAAGCATCGGTTGCCTCATAAAAAGCTGTGTTTGTCCTCCCTGAGGCAGAGGTATTGCTTACCTCCAATTCCAACAAGCCTTTGTTACGTAACGTCATTTTTATGATACCCGACTTCGCCATCAAAACAGGAAATACCGCTGCGCCATTGGCAATTCTTTGGCCGGTTCACAGGTCAGCAACTCCCCATCAGCGCGAACTTCGTAGGTCTCGGGGTTTACCTCGACCTGCGGCATCGCGTCATTGAGTTTCAGGTCACGTTTGCCAATCCCGCGGGTATTCACTACCGGCAGCGTCTGCTTGGCCAGCCCCAGCGTACCACTGATCCCCGCATCCTGGGCTGCCGCGCTGACAAACGTGACCGCCGATTGCTCAACCGACCGCCCGTAAGACCCGAACATGGGCCGCGTATAGACCGGCTGGGGTGTCGGGATCGACGCATTCGGATCACCCATCTGGGCCGCCACGATTGTGCCACCCATCAAGATCATCTCTGGCTTGACCCCAAAAAACGCCGGGTCCCACAGCACCAGATCCGCACGCTTGCCTTCCTCGATTGACCCGACATGGCTTGAAATACCGTGGGCGATGGCCGGATTGATCGTGTATTTGGCAATGTAGCGGCGCACGCGCAGGTTATCATTATCGCCGGTTTCCTCGGCCAACTGTCCGCGCTGAACCTTCATCTTATGCGCCGTTTGCCATGTGCGGATAATGACCTCGCCCACGCGACCCATCGCCTGACTGTCTGATGCGATGATCGAAAAGGCCCCCATATCGTGCAGGATATCCTCTGCTGCGATCGTTTCACGCCGGATACGGCTTTCGGCAAAGGCCACGTCTTCGGGGATGGATTTGTCCAAATGGTGACAAACCATCAGCATATCCAGATGCTCGTCCACCGTGTTGACGGTGAAGGGCCGGGTCGGGTTGGTCGAGGATGGGATGACGTTGGGCTGACCGCAAATCTTGATGATATCCGGGGCATGGCCGCCGCCCGCCCCTTCAGTATGGAAGGCGTGGATCGTCCGGCCCTTCATCGCCGCCACCGTATTTTCCACGAACCCGCTTTCGTTCAGCGTGTCGGTGTGGATCATCACCTGCACATCCATCGCGTCGGCCACGGACAGGCAGTTATCAATGGCTGCCGGGGTGGTCCCCCAGTCCTCATGCAGTTTCAGGCAGGCTGCCCCTGCATTCACCTGTTCTTCGAGCGCAGCAGGCAGGGACGCATTCCCTTTGCCTGAAAAACAAAGGTTCATCGCAAACGCATCTGCCGCCTGCAGCATCCGGCCAATATGCCAAGGGCCCGGCGTGCAGGTCGTGGCGAGCGTTCCATGCGCCGGACCCGTCCCACCGCCAATCATCGTGGTCAGGCCGGAATGCAACGCATCCTCAATCTGCTGCGGGCAGATGAAATGGATATGACTATCGATGCCGCCAGCCGTCAGAATGCGGCCCTCGCCCGCGATGGCCTCGGTACCCGGCCCAACGATGATATCAACACCGGGCTGGGTGTCGGGATTACCTGCCTTGCCGATCTTGACGATTTGCCCGTCCTTCAGACCGACATCGGCCTTGATAATGCCGGTCCAATCAACGATCAGCGCGTTGGTGATGACCGTATCGACCGCGCCCTCGGCACGTGTCACCTGCGACTGCCCCATACCATCACGAATGACCTTGCCACCGCCGAACTTAACCTCTTCACCATAAAGCAGGGCATTGCTGCCACCGCCTCCGGTATGAGCGGCACCAGCCTTTTCCGCGGTCAGATCACGCTCCACCTCAATGATCAGATCGGTATCTGCAAGGCGCAGCCGATCTCCCGTGGTTGGGCCAAACATGGCGGCATAATCAGCGCGAGAGATCGTGGCAGGCATTTAGGTCTCCGGTCAGGTCTTTTCAGTGGCCTTTTCACCGCTCCAAGGGGCGTCAGGCACTGTGATTTTCTTTGATTTGGCAGCAGGCTTGGCGGGTTGCGCTTGCGTCTTGGCCGTCGTCGCAGCTTTCGTTGCAACAGGCTTTGGCGCAGGCTTTGCTTTGGTTTTTGAGGTCGCCTTCTTTGATGGGGCAGGCTTGGCTGTCGCCGTAGTAGACTTGGCTTCCTTTGACGCCACAGATTTCAAAGCAGCGGGCTTTGGCGCTGGTTTCTCTGCCGCGGGCTTAGATGCGGCTTTGGCGTCTGTCTTCTTTGGTGCAATGGGGGCCGCGACGGGCTTTTGAGCCTTGGCCTTCGGCGCCGGTTTCTCTGCTGCGGGCTTTGGGGCAGCTTTGACGTCTACCTTCTTGGGCGTGACAGGCTCTGCAACAGGTTCGGAGGTCTTGGCCTTTGGCGCAGGCTTGGCCACCGCTGCCATTTTGGTCGGCGCGGGGACTGCTTTGCTCTCAACCGGAGCTGTTTGTGCTACCAATTTGGGTGCAACAGCTTTTGACGCAGCCTTCTTTGGGGTTGATTTGCGCGGTTTTGGGGCAGCATTCTTCGCTGCAGGTTTTGGCGTGGCTGTTTTTGGAACCTCCAGCCAGAATGGCACCATCAGCGCTTTTTGGGCCGCAAATGTCTGGTCGAATACTGTTTGGGTCAGGCGCATCTGCTGGCCGATTACAGCGCTGGAGGCGCGCAATATCTCGGCGGACACGGTCAGGGTGAATGCTGGGATCATCTTCTTGTCCTTAGGGTTGAGGAAAACATGGTGACGCAACTATATCCCATTCCCTTCGCGAGCGCAGCATCTTTCTGCACCGCAGCATTCCCTCATAACGCGCCCATCACATGCCCATTAAACCCAAACACACGCCGCCCGCCCGATATCGGGATCAATGATACCTCTCGGCGCTGGCCGGGTTCAAATCTGACGGCAGTGCCCGCCGCAATGTCCAAGCGCATCCCCCGCGCAGCGTCGCGATCAAAATCCAACGCAGGGTTCGTTTCTGCAAAGTGAAAATGTGACCCTACCTGCACCGGTCGATCGCCTGTATTCGCCACCTCCAGCACCAACACTTTGGCACCTGCATTCAGGGTAATCTGGCCCTCGGCCACCATGACTTCACCGGGTTTCATCTCTTACGTCCCTCATCATCTTGCCCAAAATATTCAACGGATCGGATCATGCACTGTCACCAGCTTTGTCCCATCGGGAAATGTAGCTTCGACCTGCACCTCGTGGATCATCTCTGCGATGCCATCCATCACCTGATCACGGGTGATAACCTGTGCGCCCGCCTCCATCATGTCGGCCACTGACCTGCCATCGCGGGCACCCTCCACAACAGCATCCGTAATCAGGGCGATGGCTTCCGGATAGTTCAGCTTGACGCCACGCGCCAACCGTTTGCGCGCCACCTCAGCCGCCATAGCAATCAGCAATTTGTCCTTTTCACGGGGGGTCAGTTGCATCGCTCTACAATCTCCAAACGCGGGGCATGGGGGCCTGCGACAGCGCCTCAATCACAGGGATCAGCACCTTGCGCAGGGCAAAACCGTCATCAGCCAAAATACGGATCAGCAATAAGTCATCGGCAATCAGGCTCAGGCCCGCATCATCAGGCAGTGGCATTTCTGCAAAAACACCCGCCTCCGGGGCGGCCAGCAAAACAGTCGCCAGCGCACCAGCCCCCCCCGCAATCGCCCGACATTCCATTTTCGAAATGGCATCATCTGTGATGCGCAGGGCATCAGCAAAGATCAGTTTACCATCTCGCCTGACACGCCACTGATCGGTGAAATGAAGCACGCCCAGGGTTTCGCCCATGGCGGCACGTCCAAAAATCAGCGGCTCGACAATCAACGCCCGTGCATTGCCCGTCAGATTCACATGCAAGCGACGACGAAGCGCTGCACCATCAAACAAAATCGTTTCCTGGGGCAGCCAATGCAACCGGGCACCATCGGCCACGTGCAAATCGACCTGCGCGCGCGCCACCTGACCCGGCTGCGCGCGATATGCGCGTTCCGCGGCTTGCGATGATGCAATGATCTGCGTGCCATCACCCGCGGTCATGGCAATATCCATGACATCGCCCCCGGTTAACCCACCGGCAGTGTTCAGAAACACAGCTTCCAGCGCATCACCTGCACACTTTGGAAACAACGCCTTGAGGGACCCCTCCTGACGTAGCGATGCGACAACAGAAGCTGGCCCACGGCGCTTGGCCCCAAGCCGCAGCACGCCGTGGGCGCGTGGCGGGGTCAAGACCGGTGCAACGGTTTGAATTTTTGCAGCGTAGGTGATGGCAGCAACCAATAATCACAAGTTGGGCCAAAAACTGCCCGAAAAAATGGCAGCCCGACCAGTCTGTCAGCGCCCGAACCCAAGGCTTTCCCGGCCCACCCACCACTTTCGCCTATTTTTTTGGCACTACGTCAAAAAAAGAGGCGCCCAGCAAGGCGCCTCTTCGAAATCCGACGTCAGCCCGTGATCAGTTATCCGTGTCATCCATCCGGACTTGATACCGCACTTGGCCCTTCACCGGTTGCGACCAATTCAGATGGACGCTGCGCAGATCCGCGCCCTGCTCGCCTTCGGCCCAGGGCAAATCATGCACCCGTGTGCCGGCAGTATTGGTGATTTGACCGTCGGGCATGACCGCATCCACGTATTTTGCCCGACCTTCAAACGGCATGAACGTGCCCGTATCCATGACCCAAGTTGCGGCCTCAGTTGCTTGGCTATGGGTCAGATAGGCCGGGTTTGCGACACGTTCGTTGACATTGTGGAAGGTGTTACCCGTAAACTCCAAACCACGGGTGCGCCCAAAATCCAGATCGGCAAAGGTGGTATCCACATGCTCAACCCGATCGATCCGTCCGTTCAACGACCGGAACACGTTACCCACCACAGCAAAGCCATTGATGAAATGATTGGGGCCATAAGGCTTGATCACAATGAAATTGAACCAGTCCGCCACATCGTTTGTGGTGAACATGTTGCCGGTAATGGTCAAACCACCAAACGAGAATTGATTGCCCAAAGCAGGTTCACTTGAATGCTCATTGGTCCATTCGATAAAGTTGTTGTCGCAATAGTTACCGGTAAAAATGCTCTTTGGATTTAGCAAGGTGATGACAATGCCGCCCTTGCGTACGCCATTGACCTCGTCATCGCCGTGAAACCAGTGATTGCCCGAAAACAACGTACCGGACCCTGCAATTACACAGAAATGCTTGAACTTGCTGACACGGTTATCACGGATCTTAACGTCATTGGCATTGGCGTTGAAGCCGATACTGACCCGGTCGGCAACAGGGACCGCTTGTTCGTCCGAAACCAGATTGCACCGATCCAGCATCATCCCCTGACAGCCGCGTCCGGGTGACGTGATCCCACGATCCTTTGGCCGGTTCACAAAGCAATCGCGGACATGAAACGTAAATCCATCCGGCGCCAGCATGATCCCGCTGGCAACGCCGCGGCCTTGAAATTCGATATCGTCCAGAATGAATTGGCTCAACTTCTGATAACCCGAAAAATCGAGCATGTATTTGAAACGGGTAAAGGTGAATGCTTGGCTGCCCTCGGCATCAAAAAGCGGGCGGCTTAGGTCAAGCGTCTGCGCACTGACATTCACAGCCGTGACATAGACTTCGCGCCCCACACCATTGCCCTGCACCAATGATCCAACAGGGATATTCGCGATATTGACAACATTGGTCAGGCGGTTGTCGTCCGATGCGGAATATGTGGCCTGCGACGTAACCTCTGTCGTATCCCAGGCTGCCCCATCGGCAGGTTGAAACTGGCCATTGCGGATCACGCGCCGCGTTTCAAACCGGGTCCGGGACGGGTCGCAAGCCTGCATATCGACAGGTTCCGTCAAAAGGACACGCCGCCCACTAAGATCAAGCGAATCGTGATCGGCAAAGTTGATCAGCGCCTGATAGGCTTTCTTGAAGGCAAGCTCTTCATTCTCGAACGCCTCCAGATAGGTGTCGTAGTTGAAATCCCGTTGCAGGATGAACCGATGTTCCGGGGCCTGCACAATCTGCCCTTCAAACCGGACCCTGTTTTCCATCGTAACGCTGTTTTCCAACAGATAACTGCCCGCAGGGACCATCACCGTGCGACCGTTGGCGGCGGCATCCGCCGCATCAAATGCAGCGCTATCATCAGTGACACCATCACCCTTGGCCCCAAAATCGCGCACATCGACCAGCGCGATCAGGTCGCGGGTGAAAAGCGACGTGACATCTTCCACCTCAATATCATCAACGCGCACCAACCCGCCGGTCGGCCCGGTCAGATCAATGCCAAGATGCCCGTAATTCGCCCCGGTCCACAGCATATCGACGCCAGTGCGGTCTGCGGTAGCGATGATCGCGGTTATCTCGACAACTTCGCCATAAGTGGTCAACTGCACCGATGGCCCAAATTCAGGCAGGCCGGTCGCCGGTGCACCACCGGCAAGCCCCGCGAAACCCGATATTCTGGCGGCAGGCAATGGCCCCGCAACAGCCTTCACGCGGGCTTTCACTTGCAAATAGCAGCCCGGCAAAATGGGTGTCTCACCCATATAGCGGACACGTGCAATGGGATCGGTTTTCAGCACCTCCAGACAGCCGGCAAAATCCTGATCGGCGGCGACAAACACGCCTGACCCGCTAACGGCATAGGTATCGGATCCGGGTGTGCCATCCCCGCTCGACCAAACCCCCAAACCCGCCGCAAAGGGCAATGGATTGAATACAATACCGTCAGTAATCGCCTTGTTCATGGATGGACCCTCTTGGCAGCCAGATGCAAATGGCCCGGATGATCCCCGGACCGCTCACAACACAACTACTTTGAAGGTCTGAATACAGGCTGACAGCACCGTCACGGTGACACACGCAACACAAGCTGCCTTAGGCGCCAACATCTGGCGACGGTAACAACTGCACACCATTGATCTGCCATCCATTTGCAGTTTCAACCATCTGGTAATCCAACACATGCAAGCCGCCTTGCGCGTCACGCACCATGACCTTTTGCCAAAGATTACCGGCCACATCGCGCAACTCCAAAAACCGGACTTCCGCGTTGTCCCAAACCATCGGATAACCGCGCTGGACCATCATGCCGAAGTTGCCCGGATTACCGAACAGGCGCTGAATATTCGGGCTGGCATACTGCCATGCCCCATCAACATCACGGTCATTGAACGCTTGAAGCTGGCTGCCGATGACACCTTCAATGGCATCCGCATCCTGTGCAACAACCGCCGTCGCCGCTAGCCAAAATCCCAAAACAAAAGCAAAAATGCGTGTCATTGCGCCGCCTCCTCGAAATCACTCTACCACGATTACGCAGGAAATGGTGGATCGGTTCTCTTTTTGGATGCGACAAGTGCCTATTCGGCCAGCTTCCCCTCGATCAGCGCAACGGTTTCATCCACACCATAAAGCGCAATAAATCCACCAAAACGTGGGCCCTGACTGGCACCAAGAAGAACCTCGTAAAGCGCAGTGAACCAATCCCGCAGCGGCTCAAACCCGTGCTCCTTACCAACGGCAAAGACCATGGTCTGAAGCTCTTCAGCATCCAAACCGCCGCCCCAGACCTTCAAACGGCTAACAAGGTCTTCCATCGCGGCGCGCTCCTGATCCGTCGGCGCGCGATAGACCTTCGTGGGCTTCACAAAGTCATTATAGTACCGGACAGCAAAGCCTGCAGCTTGATCCATCTGCGGGTTCTTCTCAGCCGACGCCTCAGGCGCATAACGCTGGATGAAACCCCACAGTGTATCCTTATCCTCAGCCCCGGAAACAGACGCGAGGTTCAACAACATCGCAAAGGGCACCACCATATCCGATGCAGGCACGTTATGCCCATGAATATGGAAAGCCGGGTTGTTCATCCGGGCCTTGTCATCCTGATCAGCATAGGCGCGCAGCTGCTGATGATATTCGTCAACCGCCTTAGGGATCACATCAAAATGCATTCTCTTGGCCGTCTTGGGCTTCAGATACATGAAATACGACAGGCTCTCGGTCGATGCGTACGACAGCCATTCATCAATCGAAATACCATTTCCCGATGATTTCGAAATCTTTTGACCATTCTCATCCAGGAACAACTCATACGAGAAATGCTCCGGCTTCTTGCCGCCTAAAATCTCGCAAATGCGGTCATAGATGGCCGTATTGGTGGCATGTTCCTTGCCATACATCTCAAAATCGACACCCAGCGCCGCCCAACGCGCGCCGAAGTCCGGCTTCCATTGCAGTTTCACATTGCCCCCGGTGACGGGCAGGGTCCATTCCTTGCCATCCTCATCATCGAACGTGACGGTATGGTTCACCGGGTCAACATGCTTCATCGGCACATAAAGCACGCGCCCCGTCTCCGGATGGATTGGCAAGAAGATCGAGTAAGTCGCGGCACGTTCCTCCCGCAGCGACTTCAACATAACCTTCATGACATCATCATAGCGTTCACACGCACGCTTCAATATCTCATCAAACTGACCTGTCTCGTAAAACGTCTTGGCCGAATAAAACTCGTACTCAAACCCAAAAGTATCCAAGAAACGGCGCAACATCGCATTATTATGATGGCCAAAGCTCTCAAATTCGCCAAATGGATCGGGGACGCTGGTCAGCGGCTTGTGCATATGCTTGGCCAGCTCTTCTTGGTTGGGCACATTGCCCGGTATCTTACGCATCCCGTCCAGATCGTCAGAAAAGCATATCAGCTTCGTCGGCACGTCAGAAATCACCTCAAATGCGCGGCGGATCATCGTCGTGCGCAGCACCTCACCAAAGGTGCCGATATGAGGCAAACCAGAGGGGCCGTAGCCTGTCTCAAACAGGACATAGCCCTTTTGATCCTTGCTGTTTTCATAACGCTTCAACAGCTTGCGGGCCTCTTCAAAGGGCCAGGCTTTCGACGTCATCGCCGCGTCACGCAAACTGCTCATGTTCTATCTCGCATACCTTAGGGGCCATCATTGTGATGACTACAACGCGCACTCCCTATTGCGACACGGGCACCGGGTCAATAAATGGGTCAGTGCAACCAAAGGATATATGCATGCTCGAAGACGCCCCAATGACAGCCCAGGACTCGCTCGTGGCCCTGATGATCGCCACGTCGGCATCGGACGAGAATATTCGCACAGCCGAACTGGTCAAGATGAGCAACGCGATCAACAACCTACCTGTGTTTGCGGGCTACGATGCCGAACGGCTGCCACGCATGTCGCGCATGGTCTTTGATCTGCTGGAACAGGAAGACGGGCTAGAGGCGCTTTTTGGCCTTATCCGCGACGCCCTGCCAGACCACCTATATGAAACGGCCTATGCGCTTTCTTGCGATGTCGCGGCCGCAGACGGACGTATTGCAGGGCAAGAGGCGCGGATGCTCGAAGAAATCAGGGACGAGCTGAACCTCGATCGCCTATACGCTGCCGCAATAGAACGTGGCGCCCGCGCGCGTCATATGACACTTTGAACACAGTTAACGCGAGTAATGTCAAAACTTGAACAAAGTTCAATTTTGGAAATCAATCATACCAACGGAAGAGAGAACCATGCCAGTCGCCATTATTAGCTTTATTATCCTTGCCTGCAGTCTTTATGCCATTTTGCAGGTCGGAACCTCGGCAGAAACAACCGTCAACAAAACGGTCTGGACGCTGCTGATCCTTGTTCTGCCATTCCTCGGCTTCATCATTTGGGTCGTTGCCGGACCAAGGACCGAAAAAGCAGCAAAGTAATCCTTGACCTGCGCGTAGGACATGCAACCCTTGGCAGATATTCAAGGGAGCGTTTCATGCTAAGATCATTGATCATTACATTGGCCATTTTCTGGTCAACCCAAGCCGCAGCATTCTGTGGCTTTTACGTCGCCCGCGAGGACGGCGAACTTTATAACGAGGCATCAAAAGTGGTCTTCGTGCGCGACGGCAATCGGTCACGGATCACCATGGCCTCTGACTACACCGGCCCGACCAGCGAATTCGCAATGATTGTGCCAACCCCGACCGTTCTGCGCGAAAACCAGATCCGCACCGTCGACCCAGCCACAGTCGCTCATCTGGAAAACTACACGGCACCGCGACTGGTTGAATACTTCGATTACGACCCTTGCCAAGCCGTTTCCCCAATCCTCGAAGCGCCCGTAATGATGATCGAAGAATCTTCAAACGCCCCAGCAACACCGCCGCGCGGTGCCCGTGCGCTCGGTGTACGGATCGAGGCTGAATACAGCGTCGGCGACTACGACATCGTTATCCTTTCTGCCCAACAATCCGATGGGCTGGCCACCTACCTGCGTCAAGAAAACTATCAAATCCCCGATGGCGCCGAAAACGTGCTGGCAGACTATATCGCCATGGACATGAAATTCTTCGTCGCCCGGGTGAACCTCGACCGGCACGCGGCCTCTGAGGCGCAAGAATTACGACCGCTGCAGATTTCCTTTCGGTCGCGCAATTTCATGTTGCCCCTGCAACTGGGCAAGATCAACTCGACCGGCACCCAAGACCTGCTGATGCTCATGCTGACCCGCGAAGGCCGGGTAGAGGCGGAAAACTACGACAACGCTCGCATCCCAAGCAATGTCAGTGTGCCGACCTTCGTGCGCGACATTTTCCCGCAATTCTATCGCGACATGTTTGCAAAGGCAGCGCTTCCGAATACGGTCATGACCGAATACGCATGGGACATGGGGTGGTGCGACCCTTGCGCCGACGACCCGCTTGACCTGTTCGAGCTGCGCGAACTCGGTGCGGTCTGGGTCAAAAGCGCCAAGGAAAACCCCAGCGAAGATGTCTTCGTCACACGCCTGCATATTCAATACGACAAGGACGATTTCCCACGCGATCTACTGTTCAGGGTTACAGACGATAGCGAAAACTTCCAAGGGCGCTACATCATGAACGTGCCCTATGATGGCGATCTGACTTGCGAAGGCGGCGCAGAATACATCACCCGCAAACGCGAAGAAATTCGGGCCGACGCGATCAGGGTGCAAGAACTCACCAATTGGCGCCCATCCGACATCAACAGATTGATCGCTGGCAGCGTGCGGGCCGAACTGCGCTAAGTCGCCCGCGCCCATTGCTGCAGGATACGCTGCTGCAAACCGCGTGATGCACGGCTCCAAGACCGGGCACCACGCGGCCTTTCCGCACCAATCCGTTTGCCTTCCTCGCGCGCATCCAAATCCGCACCAAAAAACGCAAATGCCAGATCCCGGCCTTGCGCCGTGTGCAAATAGCCCGCAAGGCTCGAGACGAAATTCAACGTCCCCGTTTTCGCCCTGACCGCACCAGCCAAGTCATCAATGGCCTTGCCCTGACGGTCGACCATCCGAATATCCCGCATGATCGGGTGCAAGACCGGCATCACGCCATCAGACGCTAGCAGTTTGACCATATCAGCCGCCGACACGCGCGAGGCATCGCCAAGGCCGGAGTGATCGACAAAATGCGGAGCAATCCCGCCGCCACGGCCCTCTGCCCAGCGTGCCATCCCCAGCGCGGATGTCCGCAAACCACGCTTCTGTCCGGTCAATACCTCAGTCGCCGACAAGCCAGCTGCCTCAGCAGTGATATTCGTGGAAAACCGCAACATGCCCCGCATCATCTCGTTCAGCGGCACACTCTGATACATTGCCAGCAATTGCCCATCTGGCAAGGCAGCCACTTCCTGCGGGCGCTTCAACACAATGCCATGACTGCGGGCAAAGGTCGCAAACACCTCCCCTGCATAAAGGGCCGGATGGCGCACAGGCAGCCAGCGGGATCCTTCGTCATTCAGATGCCGGCGGGCAACCGTCCATTCATCAACACCATCCGCCGCGTTGTAGGTGAAAACCGGGAACGCGCGGTCGACCACCTGCATCCGGGCCGTTGTGACGGCCGGGCGGTAATTCTCACTGCGAGCATCCATCGCAGTCGTGTACTGCTCTTCCTCCAGCTTCCATTCAAAATGCACGCGGTTGAAGTTAAGGTTGAGACCCGTGATGGTCGGATTATAGCCAAGATGATCCAACTGCGAGCTGTCGATCTCATCAAGATTGACCAGCGCGTTGTCCCAAACCAGAAAGTCGCCTTTCACCTCACGCAACCCGCTTTCCTTTAATGCGGTGGCAAGTTCAGCGAGCTGATCGGTGACCAAATTCGGATCACCTCCACCCGATAGGATCAAATTACCATCTAAAATTCCGTCCCTGATGGGCCCTTCAGCAAACACGCGTGTCTCAAAGCGATATTGCGGCCCCAGATTCTCGATGGCGTAAAGCGCGGTGAATGCCTTGGCCACGCTGGCAGGTGGCAGGCGCAGCTCCGGTTCAACCGCTTCCAGCACCTCACCCGTTACGGCATCTGCGATGACAAAACCAAACCTGCCCGAAAGGCCCGATTGCGCGATCAGACCCATTGCTGTTCGGGCGCCGCCCGGACGCGCAATAGGCCGGATGGATGACGCAAGCGGCTCCGCAATTGCGCTGGTGGCACAGGTCGATACTGCACCCGCCAACATTGCACGTCGGGACAATCGCATCACCACTCCCCTCTCGCGCGTATCGCCGTTGACGATTGATCCGACATCGGCAAATTCACAAATGACCAGACTGGCGGGCGCGTCCGACCCAACATATGTGCGGCAGCTTTCGGCAGTTTGGATTGCGCATAGACCCGTGCGGCTTTGGACACGCGCGCCGAAATCCGATCGCCAGGGCGGGCCATCACGCCAACGGGCACATGATCCATGATCCAGCGCCAGTCCTGCCAATGGTGAAACTGCGCCAGATTATCCGCGCCCATCAACCAGACAAAGCGCACGCCAGGGTATCGTGTGCGAAGCGCCAGCAGGGTTTGCGCGGTGTAGCGGGTTCCAAGATGCGTCTCAATGTCTGTCACTGTCACACGCGGATGGCGCATCATGGCGCGTGCGGCCTTTAATCGGCTTTGCAGCGGGGCGGGTCCTTTGGATTTCAACGGGTTGCCGGGCGACACCAGCCACCAGACATGATCCAGCCCAAACCGTTTGAGCGCCGCCTTGGTGATATGCACATGGCCCGCATGCGGCGGATCAAACGACCCACCTAACAGACCAATTACCTGCCCTGCTTTTGCCACCGGGAATCCGCGCACACCATCTCCTTTATCCCTATGGCAAAAGGCAATCTGCCAGACAAAAAGTAAACCCCCCTGGCCACATAAATCACCGCTCACTTAACGCACAAGCGACACGCAACGTAAGGTGGGCTTCAGCCCACCATCCCTGTCAGATCGTCAGCCCGGACCAAAATACCAGCCAGATCACTTCTTGCGATCTGCCCCGCCCTCGCTTTGCTCTGCAGAAGCGGCCCATAGGTTGATCTGCTCCTCATCGGCATATTGATCAATGAGCGCCAGTTCTTCCGCGGTGAATTCCAGATTGCCCACGGCACCTGCGCAATCGACAACCTGCGACGGTTTGGATGCCCCGATCAACGCCGTCGTGATCCCGCCGTCGCGCAACACCCAAGCAATCGCCATCTGGGCCAATGTCTGCCCACGGCTTTCGGCAATCTCATTGAGCTTGCGAATATGCCCAAGCGCCTGATCCGTCAGCATCGAAGGAAACAACGATTTCCCCTGGCTCGCGCGGCTGCCTTCCGGGATACCGCCCAAATACTTCTTCGTCAGCATTCCCTGGGCCAACGGCGTAAAGGCGATCGACCCGACACCCAACGCCGCAAGGGTATCCTTCAAACCATCACGTTCTACCCAGCGGTTCAGCATGTTGTATGACGGCTGATGGATCAGGCAAGGCGTACCCAAATCCTTCAAAATCGCCACGGCCTCCCGCGTCCGTTCCGAATTATAAGACGAAATCCCGGCATAAAGCGCACGACCTGAACGCACGATATAATCCAATGCTCTCATCGTCTCCTCTAACGGGGTCTCTGGGTCAAACCGGTGCGAATAAAAGATATCGACGTAATCCAACCCCATGCGTTTCAAGGATTGATCACAAGACGCGACCAGATACTTGCGGCTCCCCCATTCACCATAAGGGCCCGGCCACATATCATACCCGGCCTTGGAACTGATGATCAGCTCATCGCGCAGCCCGGCAAAGTCCTCGGCCAAAATAGAGCCGAACGCATGCTCTGCCGCACCCGGCGGGGGGCCATAGTTATTTGCCAGATCAAAATGCGTGATGCCATGATCAAAGGCCGTCCGGCAAATCGCCTGCTTGGTCGCGTGGGGAACGTCATGCCCAAAATTATGCCACAAACCCAAGGACACCGCCGGCAATTTCACCCCGGACGCGCCGCACCGGCGATAAACCATGCGGTCATAACGATCATCAGCAGGAACATATGGCATGCAGCGTCCTTTCATAACGATTTCGAAAACAGGCCATCACGGCAGAAATGCGAAGTCAATCAGCCAGTCAGGAAAACCTGACCCTCACAAACAACGCCAGCATGCTATCGTGCGCCTGCCGCAAACTATTTTCAGCGGCAAATACTTTGACAACAAAGGAGTGCACAATGGCACGTTTTGCAATCGACACCGGGGATGTCCCCATGTCCAAAGAAGATCAGGCGCAACTGCAAAGTGAACTACAATCGGTGACACTGTCGCATATCGCGCGTCTGGGCTACGATAAAGCCTTCGCCGTGAAATTCCCGCGCGAGTGGTGGGGGATCATCCTGCATCCCGACCTTGACCGGATACCGGAACTTGAAGGCCAATGGGGCAAGCGGATCGGCGGTTTCTGATGGCGAGCCCTGAAAAGGGCGCAGCAGAAACCGGCACTGGGGCAAATCGCACTTGCCCCAGTGCGCGCTGCGAACCCGGCGCGGCCTTGCTTGGCGTCAAAGGTTCTGACGGACGGATTGCAAACCTGCGTACAGCGATGCCAATCGATGCCGCCTTTATCGATGCGGCGCGCGATGCAGGCCCACCGGAACAACGCATGCGATTTGCCTCTCCTTGCGCCACCACGGGATGCAGCCAATGGACCGGCGAACGATGCGGGGTCATCGACCGAGTGCTCGATCACCTCAAGGATGCCACCGTGGCCCAACGCGAAACGCTGCCCGCCTGCCCGATCCGGGGCACCTGCCGCTGGTATGACCAAAGTGGGGCCTCAGCCTGTTACGCCTGCGAACTTGTTGTGACAGACAACAGCGCCATGGCCGCTGAATGAAAACTCCGGCCCGCTGCACCTAGGCGGGCCAGATACCATGGCGTAAGGTGGGTCTTGACCCACCCCCGCCGATCGAAAACCCATATGACAGCCCGGACAATCGCCCAAACAATCACATGTGTGCTTCTGGCTTTGCTGATGCTGCCTTTCGTACTCTACGCAGTGAACTTCGGTCAGGGCGGGCTGCGTCATGCACTGCCCGAGCCGCATTACATCCTCTCGACAAACAGCACGGCCAATGTGGCCATCTTCAGCCACATGCTGGCGGGTGCAGTGATTACGCTATTGGTGCCGTTCCAACTGATCGGACCGCTGCGCAGACGGGCACCAAAACTCCACCGCTGGTCAGGGCGGATCATCGCCGCTTGCGCAATCATCACGGCCATCGGCGGCCTGATTTACATCCCATTACGCGGGACCATCGGTGGATGGCCTATGGACGCAGGCTTTACGCTTTACGGGATGCTGATCCTGCTGACAGCGACCCAAACCTACCGGTTTGCGCGCGCACGGCGCGTCACTGACCATAATGCATGGGCGCTGCGGCTGTTCTGGCTGGCCATCGGCTCATGGCTCTACCGGGTGCATTACGGGCTCTGGTATCTGGCAACCGACGGGCTCTGGTCCAATCCGGACTTCACCGGCGGCTTCGACCTTGTCCAGAATTTCGCCTTCTACCTGCCCTATCTGATTGGGGTCGAACTTTACCTGGCACGCAAACGATACCGGGTCGCCGTCAGCTGATCCGAGACGGCACAGGATTTACTGTCAATAAAACCCAAACCACGCATATGCGCCCGCACCGCTTTATCCCCGACCACGGCGGCCTTGCCCTTGCGATATAGCATCCAGATATGTTTATCGGGTACCGTCAGCGCCAGATCAGAGGCGGCGACCAACCCGTTTTCATCCATCACAACTGCCAATAACAGGGCTGCGGCTGTCACATCAGACACGACCACACCATGTAACACGTCCGCCAAGACAGCATCGTCATAATCACCCAGCACAAAACCAGGGCTTTGCACCGAAACGCCCAGCTTCTCGGCCAATGTCGGCGGCTTCTTCAGCAATGCCTTTTGCCAACGCGCGGCCTCCACCGCAGCAAACTCCATCAACAATTCCGGCCCATTGGTCAGCACCCGCACTCCATCATCCGCCAACACCACATCGCGGATGTCCGCGCGCGGAATATCCACCCGCATCTCGCCGCGCAGGCTGAGCGCCTGACTGTCCAGATGCAGCCTCGCCTCAGCCACATCCCCTTGCCAATGACACACGGCAACCGCTTCACGGCCCATCAAACCCTCCTGCCAACGTCTCTTTTCATCGTAACACACGCATGCCACTCTGCAAAAATGACAGATTTAACCACACGCAACGGCAGACCCGTTTCCCGCCTCACCTTTGGCACCATGCAATTCGGTGGCACGGCGGATAAGGCCGAAAGCAAGGCCATGTATGATGTGGCCATGGACGCCGGGATCAACCACTTCGACACCGCCGTCGGCTACACCGATGGGGCTTCCGAAACCTTGCTTGGCCAATTCATCAAGGCGGAGCGGACCGACATCTACCTTGCCACCAAAGTGGGCTACGCTGGCGGCGCTTCACGCAAGAATATCACAAAACACTTCGACACCTGTCGCAGACAGCTGAACGAAGACGCGGTTGACCTGCTCTACATGCACCGCTTCGACCCGGATACCGATCTGGAAGAAACGTTCAGCACTTTGGCCGAACTGCAATCCACCGGCGCCATCCGGCATATCGGTGTGTCCAACTACGCCGCCTGGCAGGTCATGAAGGCGCAAGCCGTCGCGCACGCGCTGGGTACCAAGATCGACGTCATCCAGCCCATGTATAACCTCGTCAAACGGCAGGCAGAGGTTGAATTGATCCCGATGGCGCAAGACCAGAACATCGCCATCATGCCCTACTCCCCGCTCGGTGGTGGGCTGCTGACGGGCAAATATACCCAAGGCGGCACCGGTCGGCTGACCGATGACGACCGCTATCAGGCCCGCTATGGCCAGCAATGGATGCATCAAACCGCAACAGACCTTAGCACTCTGGCAGCCAATATCGGCGTGGCACCCGCGACGCTGGCCGTAAGGTGGGTCTTGACCCACCCTGCCCGGCTCTCGCCGATTATCTCCGCCCGATCTGTCGCACAGCTCCAGCCCTCTGTGGCAGCTCAGAATTTCGAAATGACAACCGACCTTTACGATCAGATTACAGCACTCAGCATGGCACCCGCGCCCGCCACAGACCGACTGGAAGAAACATGATCGACTTCCTCATTATCGGCGGCGGCATCGCTGGCACCTCCGCAGCAGCGCGGCTGTCCGAACTCGGCAGCGTCACCCTGCTCGAACGCGAAGACGCGCTGGCCTATCACGCCTCTGGTCGTTCGGCCGCCTTGTTCGAGGAAAACTACGGCAAACCGTCCACCATAGCCCTCAACGGCGCCAGCCATGCCTTTCATATCGATGCTGACGTGCTCAGTCCCCGTGGCCTCCTCCTCATTGGCACGCCCGAAAGCGGCGCCGCCTTTGCCACAGACCAGACAACCATGCATCTCGACCCCATCACTGTGGCCGAGGCGCAAACCATGATCCCCATCCTTGATGACAGCAAAATCGACCGCGCCGCCTATCACGCGGACGCGTGGGACATCGACACCGATAGGCTGATCCAGACTTTCGCCCGACAGGCGCGCCAGAATGGCGGGCAAATCGCAACCAAGGCAGAAGTCACTCACATCACCCGCACCGCAACCGGATGGGATGTGACAACCGCTAACGCAACTTATACTGCCAAATCCATCGTCAACGCTGCTGGCGCGTGGGTTGATATCATCGCCCAAATGGCAGGCATTGCACCGCTCGGTTTCAAACCATTGCGCCGATCCATGGCCCGCATCCCGGCCCCCGGTGGGCATGATGTCAGCGCATGGCCCATTCTCTTCGGTCCCGGCGAAAACTGGTACGCCAAACCCGACGCGGGCGCACTCATCGTCTCCCCTGCCGACGAGGACCAAGTGGCCCCGCATGACGCCTATGCTGATGACATGATCCTCGCCGAAGGGCTCGCCCGGTACGAGGCGCACGTGACCGAACCTGTCACGCGGCTGCTGGCGTCATGGGCAGGGCTCCGCACTTTCGCACCTGATGGCACACTCGTCCTCGGCCCCGATCCAGCGGACCCGCAATTCATCTGGTGCGCGGGCCAGGGCGGTTATGGAATGCAATCCAGCCCCGGCGCCAGTCAGCTCCTCGCCGATATCATCGGTGGCAGACCCTCTACCTTGGATGCTGCAACCATCGCCGCCCTGTCGCCGGAGCGTTTCACATGACCCAGCGCACCAACCCCCAAGGCCAACCTATCGGTGACGACGTGCCCGGCTGGACCGGCGCGCCAAGCATTCCAGACACGCCAATGCGGGGACGCTACTGCGATGTCGTCCGGCTTACCCTGTCACACGCCGACGATCTGTTCCGCGCATATGGCACTGACGCCCACGGCACGGTTTGGACATATATGCCCGTCGGGCCTTTCGATAACGCCGATGGCTTTCGCGATTGGATGACACAGGCAACAAACAGCCGCGATCCGCTCTTCTTTGCGATCATCGACAAAGCGACCGGCAAAGCCATCGGCGTGGCCAGCTTCCTGCGGATCGACCCGGCAAACGGCGTGGCAGAGGTCGGCTACATCGCATTCTCACCTTTGTTGCAACGGACCCGCATGGCGACGGAAGCGATGTATCTGATGATGAAACGGATTTTGGGCGATCTTGGCTACCGGCGCTACGAATGGAAATGCGACGCACTGAATGCAGCCTCTCAAGACGCCGCCCGCAGGCTTGGCTTTACCTATGAAGGCACCTTTCGTCAGGCAGTTGTCTACAAGGGTCGCAACCGCGACACGGCATGGTTCGCGATCATGGATCACGAATGGTCACAACTGCAAGCGGCCTTCTCTCGTTGGCTCGACCCCGCCAATTTTGATGCAAGCGGCCAACAACGCACAACATTGCAACAGCTGATTACGACAGATGCGTTTGCGTAAGATGGGCTTAAACCCACCTTACATTGCCGCCTCTGTCATCCATCGACACGAATGTTTACGTTCTTGGGATCGTAAGGACTGTCCTCAACGACGTCCGCATTCCATAGCTGATCCAATATCTTGACCTGCAATTTCGTGCCGGGCATGGCCAATTCCGGGCGCACATACCCCATGCCAATCGACTTGCCAAAGGCCACCGAATACCCGCCTGAGGTCAAACGCCCGACCCGTTCATCCCCGTGATACAATGCCTCGCGGCCCCAAGGATCAGCGTCATCCGGGCCATCAATCAACAGCGTCACACATTGCGACCTGATCCCCTTGGCCTCCATCGCGGCCTTACCATGGAAATCCTTAGACAGATCAACAAACCGCGGCAAATCCGCCTCCAACGGCGTCGCATCACGGCCAAGCTCCGTCCCAAACGCACGATATGACTTTTCCTGCCGCAACCAGTTCTGCGCGCGGGCGCCCACCAGTTTCATACCGTGCGGCTCACCTGCCTTCTCAAGCAGATCGAACAGGTAATTCTGCATCTCGATCGGATGATGCAACTCCCATCCCAACTCACCGGTATAGGCCACCCGGATCGCATTCACCGGGCACATCCCCAGCTCGATCTGCTTGGCCGACAGCCACGGGAACCGCTTGTTCGACAAGGCCGTCGCCGGGTCCGCATCCTTGATCACCTCGTTCAGGACATCCCGTGATTTCGGCCCGGCAATCGCAAACACACCCCATTGGGTCGTCACATCCTGCTCGTTGATCCGGCCAAACTCGGCCTCTTTCTCCATGACCGCCTTGTACAGATAATCCTGATCATAGGCGTGCCATGCCCCGGCAGAGACCAGATAATAATCATCCTCCGCCAGCCGCACGATGGTATACTCGGTCCGTGTCGTCCCATGCGACGTCAGCGCATAGGTCAGGTTGATCCGGCCCACCTTGGGCAGCTTGTTCGTCGTGAACCAATCAAGGAAAGCTGTCGCCCCCGGCCCGCTGATCCGATGTTTGGTAAAGGCGGTTGCGTCGATCAGACCCACCCCTTCGCGAATGGCCTTCGCTTCCTCAACCGCATACTGCCACCAGCCGCCGCGCCGAAACGAACGGCTGTCATGATCATTGAAACCGGCTGGCGCGTAGTAATTCGGCCGCTCCCACCCGTTCACAAACCCAAACTGCGCCCCACGTTCCTTTTGGCGATCATAAGCTGGCGAAGTGCGCAAAGGCCGACAAGCCGGACGCTCCTCATCCGGATGATGCAGGATATAAACGTGGTCGTAACATTCCTCGTTCTTGCGCGCGGCAAACTCGGTCGTCATCCAGTTGCCGTAACGCTTGGGGTCAAGGCTGGCCATGTCGATCTCGGCCTCGCCATCGACCATCATCTGCGCCAGATAATACCCCGTGCCACCGGCGGCAGTGATACCGAACGAAAACCCTTCGGCGAGCCACATATTCGTCAGCCCCGGCGCAGGCCCCACCAGCGGATTACCGTCCGGCGTATAACAGATCGGCCCGTTGAAATCGTCCTTCAGCCCGCTGTCCTCGCAAGACGGAATGCGATGGATCATCGCCATATACTGGGCCTCGATCCGCTCCAGATCGAGCGGGAAGAGGTCCGCGCGGAAACTGTCCGGCACGCCATATTCAAAACAGGCAGGCGCACCCTTTTCATAAACGCCAAGGATCCAGCCACCACGCTCCTCGCGCACATAAGACTGCGCATCGGCATCGCGAATTACTGGATGCTCCACATTGCCTTCGGCTCGGAAATCAACGAGCGCCGGGTCCTTGTCCATCACAATGAACTGATGCTCAACCGGGATGGCCGGGATCTTAATCCCCAACTTCTTGGCGGTCGTCTGGGCATGGTTGCCCGACGCTGTGACGACGTGTTCTGCGGTAACGATAATCTGTTCATCCGACGGCACAAGGTTCCCACCCTTTTCCACCATCTTGGTACAAGTGACCTCCCATGCCTCACCATTCCAGTGAAACGCATCCGCCTGCCACTTGCGCTCGATCATCACACCGCGTTGACGGGCACCCTTGGCCATCGCCTGGGTCACATCAGCGGGATTAATATAGCCATCCGTATGATGATAAAGCGCGCCTTTGAGGTCATCGGTGTTGATCAGCGGCCACTTCGCCTTGATCTCATCCGGGGTCATCCAGACATAAGGCACATCGCAGGTCTCCGCGGTAGAAGCATACAGCATATACTCGTCCATCCGCTCTTGCGTCTGGGCCATGCGCAGGTTGCCGACTACGGCAAAGCCCGCGTTCAACCCGGTCTCTTCCTCAAGCGATTTATAAAAATCGACCGAGTATTTATGAATATGGGTCGTCGCAAATGACATGTTGAACAAGGGCAGCAGGCCCGCCGCATGCCAAGTGGACCCGGATGTCAGCTCATCGCGTTCCAGCAACATCACATCGTCCCAGCCCGCCTTGGCCAGATGATAGGCAATCGACGTGCCCACAGCACCGCCACCGACAACCAATGCCTTCACTTGCGTTTTCATGACAGGACTCCCTTGACGCTCTCTTGCTCAATTTGCGCGAAACGCGGGCGGCGCGAAAGAACCAGCCGACCCCTCAGCGCACGATTACGACAGCGGCCAGACACAGGTCAGGGTTTCCTCACTCGACCTATGCGCAGCACCCATGCTCTTATGAGCTGCAGGAGAGTTTTTATTATGTTGAATTTTTCACTCGAAGACGCCGCCAAACTTGCCGAAGCCAGCTATGACGTCGAACGGATCACATCGCCACGATTGCTGCGATCTTGTCCACATGAGGACGTACAAGCCCATGTACTGGACGGGGACATCCTGCTTTTACCCGGCTCCAATTCCATCCGCGATTACCTGCGCTATAACCTGCGGCCCATTCGTCTGGGGCATCGACGCCTGAGGATGAGCGATGATATCACCGAAAAAGGCCATTCCGGCACGATGTGGCATCAAGGGTTTCTGGCCTATTCATCCGTTATCTTCGACTGGCTCAAAGACGTCGACGTCACACCCAAATACATCATCGGGCATTCACTGGGCGCCGCGGCTGCGCAAATCCTGTCCAAAAGCTATGGGGTGCCCGGCATCGGCTTTGCGGCGCCACGCACCAAATTCGTTAATGGTCCGGTGAAACATCACAAGAAATGCATGCTGATCAATCGGTTTGATGATCTTGTGCCAAAGGTGCCCGGCGCCTTTCATCATATGGGAGCCGTCAGCGAACTGACCGCCAATCCCAGACGGAATTTTCCAGCACATAACATGCGGCATTACCGCGAGATCGTGGATGTTGGGCAGGCAGACGGACGGCTCCCCAGCCATTGGGCGGGCGGCGACGACTGATCTTGTCAAGGCGCGCCGGCGACTCAAGGTCGGGACTTAATTCCCGCCAACAACGCATCGGCGCACACCGTTTTGGATGGTGCAATTGCTGGCATTCTGCGCAGCACCGCTGGCGGCACCCTCAGCAGCAGACGCATCTGCATCAAACAACCGCAAAGCCGGTAGGCGTCTGATCAAATCAACCACCTCCGGGGCCACATCATACTGGCCATCCAGATATTCCTGCAGGTCAGACTGAATTGTGCCCACCTGCGCGATCTTGGACAAAACATATGCCTCGTGGCCGTTCCACTCACGTGCACTGTCCCGCAAAACAGCGGCTTGATAACGGGCGGCGTTGCCACCGGCACCATCGTCAATCAGATCAAATATATCTGGCGGCATTGTCTCAATCTGGGGATAGGCCGTGTGCATCTGTTCCCATGTTTCGATTTCACCGGCGCGCACTTTCGACAAGGCCTCCTGCCACGGGGGATCAAAGGTCTGACCGGCGGCAATCAACTGCGCGGCCCTGTAGGCAATCGTCGGGCGCGGCGGGGTATCGGACAATGGCATCGGGTCACGTGTGAAAACACCCGATGATGCCATAACCTGCGGATCGGGCGTCGGTAAACGGCTATTGATATCCTGTACATCGAGGCGGCTCATCACGGCGACAACGGCGGCATCGCTGCTATTAGTGATCATGGACACCCTTACGGCATCATCAACCAGCGTGTCCCCGATCATCGCTGTAAAATAACGATAATTCACCGGCTCAACACCGGATTGGCCGGGAATGGACGCTTCTCTTGGGTGTTCAATAAACGGCACACCAAAAATCGTCGCGATGATCGTGCTTGGGTCAGGCGGGGGCGGGGCTGCGGGGGCTGCATATCCCAAACGCTCCCTCATCGTTTTTCTCTGCGGCGCGTGCAGGGCAAATTGCAGACTCAGAGCAATCCGCTCGTTGCCGCGGTAAAACGTCGTGGCCGTACTGTGGTTCTGACCAGTCGCTGCAGCTGCAAAGCGGCGCAAGATATCCTGCGTTGTCGCACCCGAAGGCGCCGCTTCATCAAAGGCAGACGCTGTGATCAACTCCCCATCGGCCGTTGTGTAAGGGCGCGCCTCCCATCCAGCAGCCGGGGCCACGGCAACCGATGACAGGCTCTGCGAGGCCACATAATCATCCAAGCCGATCTTGAATAAATACAGACAGGCCGCCGCGAAAACGACCAAAACAATCCCATAGACTGGCAGTAGTGACCGCAAGGCAAGACACTCCTTCAAGCAGGTATTCGACAATGAACCCGTGATACCAATACAGGCACGCCACACAAACGCATCAGCTCGGCGTTCCGCGCAACTCTATAGTGTCAGAGCATACTTGGCACAACCAGATCAGGCGGACGATGGCCATCCTCAAAGGTTTTGATGTTCACAATGACCTTCTCGCCCATCTCGATACGGCCCTCAATCGTGGCCGACCCCATATGCGGCAACAGAATCGCATTCGGCAATTCCTTCAGGCGCGGGTTGATCTGATGACCCCGCTCAAACACATCCAGACCCGCCCCGGCAATCTCTCCGGCGCGTAACATGCGGGTCAGGGCATTTTCATCAATCACCTCACCACGCGAGGCATTCACAATCACCGCATCCGGCTTCATCAGCTTCAAGCGGCGCGCATTCATCAAATGAAAGGTAGATGGGGTATGCGGGCAGTTGATCGACAACACATCAACACGGGCCACCATCTGATCAAGGCTTTCCCAATAGGTGGCTTCCAGTGCCTCTTCCACCTCTGGGCGCAGACGTTTGCGGTTATGATAATGGACCTGCATACCAAAGACCGCAGCACGCTTGGCCACGGCCTGGCCAATGCGGCCCATCCCCAGTATACCCAAACGGCGACCCTTGATACGGCCTCCCATCATGGCGGTTGGCGACCAGCCCTGCCAATCATCCGACTGCGCCAATCGCAACCCTTCAGCGAGACGGCGGGTCACCCCAAGGATCAGCGCCATGACCATGTCAGCTGTGTCTTCGGTCACCACACCCGGCGTATTGGACACATGAATGCCCCGCTGTCGGGCAGTCGAAACATCGATATTGTCCACACCCGCCCCATAATTCGCGATCAGCTTCAAACGCTCACCGGCACGACCCAGCAGCTTGGCATCAATATGGTCCGTAATCGTGGACACCAAAACATCCGCCCGGCCCATCGCATCGGCCAACTGATCAGAGGTCATCGGGGTATCATCGTCGCGCAATTCAACGTCAAACAGCTCTTTCATGCGAATCTCGACCTCATCAGGCAACCGTCGCGTCACAACAACACTCAATCGCTTACCTGACATGCTTGCGCCCTCCCCGGGTTTCCAAATCGGTCTTCACATGTCAGGTTGCGCCAAAGGGACGCGCAGCACAAGAACCGCGCGCCGATAAAAGAGCAGTTAAGGGCACACAAATGGGTACTTTGGTGCATTGGTTCCGTATCGCGCAAATCGCTGTTTGCGCCATATGCCTTGTTGCGACCATGTCATACGCTCAGGAAAACACGTCACCAACGCTTGGCCCCGAAACCAACCTGCCTCTGCCACGTTTCGTGTCTCTCAAAGCATCCGAGGCCAATGTGCGCCGCGGCCCCTCACTGTCACACCGGATCGACTGGGTCTTCCAACGGCGCAACATGCCCCTGCAAGTCATCGCAGAATACGGACACTGGCGGCGGGTGATCGACCGGGACGGGCAAGGCGGCTGGGTTCACTACACCATGCTATCCGGCGCACGCACGGTGCTGATCGACGGCGAAACCACCGCCCTGCGGACGCGCCCCGAAGCCGGCGCGCTGGAAAACGCCATGCTGGAACCGGGCGTGATAGCGCGACTCGGCGACTGCAACCCCGAATGGTGTCGCCTCACAGCCGGGGGCTACCGTGGCTGGGCGCCAAAAACCGTGCTCTGGGGTGTGGCGGCCAGCGAAATCAGGGACTGACCGCCATTTCATCTTAGCAGAGGCCACTGCTTTTCGGGTTGGATCAGCAACCAATACAAATCCAATGACTGTTGTGAGCCCAATGTCCCCGTTTTTCTGACCTGCAGCGGAAGTCAGCTGTGGTTGCTACCGCGACACAAACTCATGTTATGAAGCTTCCGTCGTAAGCTAGGTTTGATCAATAGCCTTGGAATGATAATGCCCTATGCAGATTGTTACTCGTCCCCGAGAAGTTGACCGCAGCCGGATTGCCCAACGTGGAAAATGATACACTTGCTTTAGAGCTGATGCATTCTCTCATCTGGATGTGCGACACGAGTTCGAACTCTTACAAACATCGCTCCGAGATAAATGATCTAACATATGTCCCAGATATGGGCGTCAACCCGCAGGCCACTTTCTCGATACATTCTGATGATGAAGATCAATATCGATTGGAGGCACTTCTACGCAATGTGTTGATGACCCCCATATGCACGGTCGCAGAAACCGATTATGAGCATCGTGCAAAGGTGCAGCTACATTTCAGCGGCCCTGATCTGAGATCCAGCCTATCACAAATCAGCGTCGCAGATGTTGCTCCTTTGAGTATGCTGATCGAGACCTTCCTCGACGAGGCATCGCGATTTGATAGCATGTTTTTTTCGTCAAAGGACGGTCAACGGGCACTGCATGCGCTGCCCATTTCTAAAGACTGGTGCTCAATTCCTCGGCACTTCAAAGCACCAGTTGAGGCATTATCGACGTCAGGGTATTGTGAGATAGGCGACCAGCTATTCCGCTGGTCTCCGTCAGTCGAACCGCATATGGAAGCAACCCGGCTTTGGATTGATGGAAAAACCGTAGATGAGCTACTAGATTTGAAAGCGATAAACATTTGGCAAACGATGCCCAACAAGTTCAAAGTCCCTCTTGAGCAACATGCAAAAAGAGTTAACGGCTTTGACGTGCTTAGCCTTGCTTTCTTAATGGGCCACTACTGGTACGCGGAGCAATGGCATACGGTTCCCGAAGACCAAAAAAGTCTGGACGAGGGGGTTTTGCTAGGCAACCATATCTCGACCGCAAAGGACATCGCCCGGCTCTACAAGGTAGGTAAGTTCGATAAATCGTAATTGCAAAAGCATGCCGGTTTTCAAAGAGCGGACATTGACACAACTCATACGAATGGCTGCAGAGTCTGCATGGCGGGCTTTCCCAAGCCAGAACAATTATAGATTATGCATATGCCAGCACTGCCGCCACGAATAACCTTGAGATTTGGATGCGCGTCAGCGCTCTTGTGTTGATGCGCCTAGGCAAAGGCTCTAGCTCTGTGGCATGCCCCACCGCCACGATACAAAACTGAACATCTCCGCCGGTCTTCTCTCGGTCGCTGTCGCGCTGATCCTCGTGCTCCTCAAGCTCTGGGCGCTGGGTCAAACCGGCTCCCTCGCCGTTGCCGCAACCCTCGCTGACAGCGCTATGGATCTGATGATGTCGCTGGGCGGTCTCGTTGCCATCGCATACGCCGCCAAACCCGCCGATGATGATCACAATTTCGGCCACACCTCCGCCGAGGATCTGGCCGCCCTCGGCCAATCTATCTTCATCCTGATCTCAGCCGGGGTGATCGCGACTGCCGCAATCCTGCGCCTGCTTGATGACACCGTCACGCTGCCCGAACAGGAAGGGCTGGGGATCACGATTATCCTCGTCTCCATCGCGATCACGATTGGACTTGTTCTCTGGCAGCGGCATGTGGCTCGCCAAACCGACAACAAAGTCGTCAAAGCGGACAGCCTACACTATCTCGGCGACTTGATCCCCAATGTCGGCGCGATCCTCGCGCTTTGGGCCTCTGCCACTTTTGAACTCCACCAGATCGACAGCGTCGTCGCACTTGGGGCCGCAGCAATTCTGGCCGTCGGCGCACTGCGCATCGGAAAATCCGCGTGGGACGCGCTAATGGATCGGCAAGCTGACCCTGAAATGATCAAGGGCATCCAGCAAATTGCAAATACTTTCGACGGCGTCCACGGCTACCACGACCTCAAAACGCGGGTCGCGGGCAGTCGGGTTTTTGTCAACTTGCATATCGAACTCGACGGCACCCAAACCCTGGATGAAGCGCACGCAATCGGCGCCGCCCTGCGCCGGGCGATCATCGCGACATACCCCCGCGCCGATGTGCTGATCCACAAAGACCCTGTTGGCGTCAAACGCCACCCCGACGATCATCGGTAAGGTGGGGTTTCACCCCACCAAACACCTTAATTCACGGTCACCCGTGCATCCGTGGTAAAGATAAAATCATCACCGCCCGCATTCTGGTGGCACGCGATGCACCCGGCATCGGCATCCTTACCAACCAAACCGGCCAAGGACACACCCATTGGGTTCACATCCAATGACCCATCCGGAAGATATTTGGCATAAAACCAGTTCTGCGTGGCGTCATCATAGCCCGCCTCGCGCTCAAACATGATCGTAATCGCGCCCAAATGACCTTTGGGATCGGCAATCACCTCATCCTCGGACACATCCAGCGGGCCATAATTGCGCTTGATGATCAATGCGCCGGTATGTCCGTTGATGGTCGCCTGCGTATAGAAGGTCTCTAATAGAAAACCATGCGGATCAGTGCCCGGATAGGGATAGGAAATCACCAACCCGTCACCCGCAAAATCGCGCGCCACCATGTCATCCCAGATCGCCCCCGCATAGGTTTGATCCGCATCCGATCCAAACGGCATCGCATCCTGCGCCAACACCGGTGCTGCCAGCACAGCACCTGTCACCAAAGCCAAGATTTTCATAAGTACCCTCCGTTATTCAACCGGGCACACGCGCCCCACCCTGAGGGTCAGCCTAGCCCGCTGACGTTCACACCGGGGTCAGCCTTTCTCACGTATGTGTGACACCCTGCCGCAGCAAAGCCATTCATACTTTCTTAACGGATAGTACCGCGCGGTTCCTTCATCAGGGCGGCGCACACAAATCATGCGCATGGTATGCACATGGTTTCTGCATAGGTTCTGCATGGCGGTTTTGCCTGAAAAACCAGTGTTCACACAGGCTGACAGCCGCTCACCGAAATGCGTAGCGAAACACCCCACCGAACGTTGCGCACCCTCAGGCCGCTTTGTCCAAACCGCGCCCCTTCAACAACGCCTCAACCCCCGGCAAACGCCCGCGAAACGCTGTGTATAGCTCCGCCGCATCCACCGACCCGCCGGACGATAAAACGGTCTCTTCCAGCCGCTTTGCGATCTCAGGATCAAACGGATCGCCAGCCTCGTCGAACGCGGCAAACGCATCGGCATCCATCACCTCGGACCACATGTAACTGTAATACCCGCTGGAATAGCCATCCCCTGCAAATACATGGGCAAAATGCGGCGTCGCATGGCGCATCCGAATGGCATGCGGCATTCCGATTTCTTCAAGGATTTCGGCCTGTTTCTGCATCGGGTCGGCAGGCGCAGGGCCATCATGAAAGCCAAGATCAACGAGAGCAGAGGCCACGTATTCCACCGTCTGAAACCCCATGTCATAGGTCGTAGCCGCCAGCATCCGCTGCAACAAATCCTCCGGCATCGGTTTGCCCGTCTCGGCGTGGGTTGCGAACTCCGCCAACACTTCGGGCACCTCCAACCAATGCTCATATAACTGGCTGGGCAGTTCCACAAAATCACGGGCCACGGACGTACCACTAATACTTTCATAGGTCACATCAGACAGCATCTGATGCAGCGCGTGTCCAAACTCATGAAACAGCGTCCGCGCGTCATCATAAGACAATAACGCAGGCTTACCCGCCTCTGGCTTCGCAAAATTGCAGACATTCAGAACCAACGGGCGTTCGTCCCCGCCCAACCGCTTCTGCGACCGCATCGCCGTGCACCACGCGCCAGACCGTTTTGATCCACGGGCAAAATAATCTCCCATAAAAACAGCCACATGCGCGCCATCGCGGGTCACCTCCCACAACCGGACATCGGGGTGATAGACGGGTCCTTCAAACGCCTTGAACTCCAACCCGAACAGGCGGTTCGCACAGGCAAACGCTGCCTCAATCATACGATCCAATTGCAAATAGGGCTTCAACTCCGCCTCATCCAGATCATGCAATTCCTTGCGGCGTTTCTCGGAATAGAACCGCCAGTCCCAAGGCTCCAACGGACCATCCCAACCATCCGCATGCAGCATGCGCTTGAGCACCTCTGCATCCGCCTCAGCCGCTGCCTTTGCCGGCTCCCAAACCTGCATCAACAGATCGCGCACAGCACCCGGCGTCTTTGCCATTTCGGTTTCCAGCTTGAAGTCGGAAAACGTGTCGTAGCCCAACAATTCGGCCCGCTGCTCGCGCAACTTCAGTGTCTCTGCCGCAATCCCGCGATTATCAGTCTTCCCGCCATTCGCCCCGCGCAGCCCCCAAGCCTCATAGGCTTTCTGGCGCAAATCCCGGCGTTCAGAGAACTGCAAAAACGGCACAATCAGCGACCGGGACAAGGTGACAACCGGACCGCCCGCGCCCTTCTCCTCACCGGCCGCCTTGGCAGTCGCAATCACGAAATCAGGTAGGCCAATCAGGTCATCGGTCCCCAGCTTCATAAACCATTCACGTTCGTCGGCTAAAAGGTTCTGCGTGAAATCCGTTCCAAGTACCGACAACCGCGATTTGACCTCGCGCAACGCCTCGGCTGGCTTGCCCTCCAACTGCGCGCCAGAACGTACAAAACCCCGCCGCGTCAGCATCAGAACGCGCTGCTGCTCATCCGTCAGATCAAGACTCTCCCGCGCCTCCCAAACCGCCTCGATCCGGGCAAACAAGGCCTTATTTTCGGAGACTTCCGAACTATAAGCGCTTAATTTCGGGGCAAATTCGCGCTGCAACGCCTCGCGCGCCTCATTACTATCCGCACCGGCCACGCCATAAAACGCGCCCAAAACACGGTTCAGCATCGCATCCGCCTGCTCTAACGCCTCAACCGTATTTGCAAATGTAGGCGCATCCGAATTTTCGGCAATCGTGCCAATATTCGCCCGCGCCTCGGCCAGGGCCGCATCAACGGCAGGGCTGTAATCGCTGTCAGAAATCAGATCAAAGGGCGGCAACGCGAAGGGGGTGTTCCAGTCAGAAAGCAGCGGGTTTGTCATGGCAAATCTCCTTTGCCCGTAAGCTACTCCGCTCATCTATAAGTTGCCAGCTACCTCTCGCGCATCCGCTTTTCAAATTTCCGTAATGCAATCGACAGCGAAATGGTCATCGTCAGATACACTAGGGCCACCACATTATAGGTCTCGAAATACCTGAAATTGCCAGCCGCCGTGACCTTGCCCAGCTGAGTGACATCCGTAACGCCAAGCACCGAAACAAGGCTGGAATCTTTCACCATCGCCACAAAGTCATTGCCCAACGGCGGCAAAATCGTCCGGAGTGCTTGCGGGAACACAATGAACCGAAACCGCTGCCAACGGTTCAGGCCCAGCGCCTCTGCCGCCTCGATCTGTCCTTCATCAACCGATTGCAGGCCTGCGCGAAACACCTCTGCCAGAAATGACGAATAGGCAATCGTCAACGCAATAACCGCCCGCCACAAAAGGGAAAAATCGCGTGTGCGGATCGGGTCCAGCCCAATCGTTTGAGCCACCCAGTTCCATCCGCCCACCATCGCCGGGGCCAGAACAAAGGCCACGTAAAGCAGCAACACAATGATCGGTACACCGCGCACCACTTCGACGTAGAACCGGGCGCATTGCCGCAAGATCAACGAGCGCGACAAACCAGCAAGTGCCAGACCCAACCCCAGCAAACAGGCCATCGAATATGACACCAATGTGACATAGACCGTGACCCATATCCCCTTGCGTAAGGTACTGAGAACACGAGAGTATTCCTCGGCCGTAAAAACCTGCCAGAACAGGTAGAACCCAATCGCCAAAACAGCGACCAGCCACCAGGGAAAATCTTCGTCATTGGGGGATGTGGGGATCACGGTCGGGCTGTCCCGGGCCTGACCCGGGACCTCCAATTCAGCGCTTACTCACCCAGCTTGTAGTCAAGAAACCAACGGGTATTGAGCGCATCAATCGTCCCGTCCGCCTGCATATCTGCGATGGCTGCATTGATCGGCTCGACCAGATCAGACCCCTTTGGAAAGATGAAACCGAAATCCTCGGTGCCTAATTTCTCACCGATAATCTTGAGTCCCCCATCGGATGCATCCACATAGCCACTGCCCGCAGTGCCATCTGTCAGGACCAGATCAACATCACCAACGCGCAGCGCCTGTACTGTCGCGCCGAACGTCTCCATCAGCTTGATACGCGGGTTCGCCTCATCGCCGTCCAGCACATCATAAACACCCACATAGAATGGCGTGGTGCCCGGTTGTGCGGCCATCAGCAAATCATCATCAGCGGCAAAACCGGCGGCATCGGCGAACCGATCTTCGTCGCCACGCACCATCATCACCATTTCAGATGTCATGTATTTGTCTGAGAAATCAACGATTTCCGCACGGTCCTCACGGATCGTGATACCCGTCATCCCCAGATCAAACTGGCCTTCGGACACGGCGGGAATCATCGCGTCCCAACTGATATTCTCATAGACAACAGTCGCATTCAGACGCGCCGCAATCTCGGCCATCGCATCATATTCCCAGCCAACCGCATCGCCATTGCCATCGATAAACTGCAGCGGCGGATAGGCATTTTCTGTCACGACGACAATCTCGCGCCCTTCCAGATCGGGCAAATGCCCACCGGCCAAAGCAGAGGTTGCCATAACCATGGCGGCAAGTGTTGCTAGAACTTTCATTGGTATCTCCCCAGTAAACTCAGCATCGCAGTATGGACCTCAGCCCTTCGCTTGCAAGCCCTTGCCCGCACAAACAGCGCAGGCCTGTCGGGGTTTGATCGCGATTATGCGGGTTTGCGCGTAAAGTGCATCATAAATCAGCAGGCGACCCGCAAAGGTTTCGCCCGCGCCTGCGATGACTTTCACCGCCTCGACGGCCATCATTGCGCCGATCACGCCGGGCAATGGGCCGATGACGCCCGCTTCGGCGCAGCTTGGCGCAAGCGATGGGTCAGGCGCTGTCGGAAAAACACACTCGTAACAAGGGGTTCCATGGGCGGGATCATAGAGGCTGATTTGCCCTTCCCATTGTGTCAACGCGGCTGCAATCAACGGTTTACCTTGCGCCACCGCCACCCTGTTAACCAGATAGCGCGTCTCAAAATTGTCAGTGCCATCCAGCACCAAATCGTAGTCCTCAAACAAGTCGCTGGCGATTTCCTCGGTCAATCGCCGGTAGTAGGGCTGCACCGTGACAAAGGGGTTCTGCGCCATCATCGCTTCTGCGGCAGAGTGCACCTTTGGCATACCGATGCTGCGATCCAGATGGATGATCTGACGTTGCAGATTGGCATTCTCAACCAGATCATCATCAATCACGCCAATCGTGCCCACTCCCGCTGCTGCCAGATATTGCAAGGCCGGTGCACCCAGCCCCCCTGCCCCGACGACCAGCACACGTGCATCGCGCAACGCTTTCTGACCGGGGCCGCCAATCTCTCGCAGAACGATGTGACGGGCATAACGGTTCAGTTCGGTATCCGAAAAGGTTTCGGATCGAACCGCTTGCGGCTTTTTTGCAGCGATGCGGCTACGCAGGTGGCCCAGAAACTGCCGGTAGGCCCAGACCATAAAGCCAAAGGCGATCAGTAGCCCCCAAAGCCGCGCATCACCCCCTGTGGCCATCCGCAATGGATGCCCCGCAGGCAGCACCACGTGAAGAGACATGACACCGACCAGTAAAATGGCCATCATCGTCCAGCGCGCAGCATACGGCGCCCGCATCGCGATGCCGATCCCCCAAAGGGCCGCCGCCATGGCACCCACCATGATCATAGGCCGGTCGACCCAAACCCGCCTGGCCCGCGGACCGTGGCATTCAAACTCACAACAGGTTTGAAAACGGCACGGATGACGGGTGCCACAACCATCTGCGCGATGCGCATTCCATGCGTAATGGTGAAATAGTCCGCACCCAGATTGATCATTATCACACCAATTGGCCCACGGTAGTCGCTGTCAATCGTACCGGGTGTATTGGCCAGAGTCACACCATGCTTCAGCGCCAAACCTGACCGCGGCCTGATCTGCACTTCAAACCCCTCAGGGATCGCCATGCGCAAGCCCGTTGGGACCAGTTGGCGCGATCCGGGGGGCAATTCGATGGACCGCTTGTCCAAAAGATTGGCCCTGATATCAGCACCAGCCGCACCGGCGGTTTCGTATGAAGGCAATCCCAAGCCCACATCCGCATCGTGATCCCATTGCAGCAGAATTTCTGGTGTCACGATAGCGCCTTTGCGATCCGCTGGACGAGCTTGGTTGCAACAGCGTCTTTTGTCATGCGTGGCCAATCCTCCGCGCCGTCGTCGGAGATAAGGGTAATGTCGTTCTCTGCCCCGCCCATGATGCCGGTCGCAGGTGACACATCGTTGGCCACGATCCAGTCGCAGCCTTTGCGTAAGCGCTTGGCTGTTGCATTGGTGATCACATCATCCGTTTCTGCTGCAAAGCCAATGACCAGCTTTGGGCGGCCTTTGTTTGTTTGCGATATCGTAGCCAGAATGTCCGGGTTTTCGGCAAACTCCAGTGTTGGCAACCCGTTCCCATCTTTCTTGATCTTGCTGTCCCCGGCGTTCGTCACCCGCCAATCCGCAACTGCGGCTGCGAAAACGGCGGCGTCGGCGATGGGTGCCGCCTGTACGGCTTGCAACATCTCCTGCGCCGTTTGCACTTTGACGACACGCACACCCGGCGGCGGCGGCACATCAGCGGGGCCCGTCACAAACGTCACATCTGCGCCTGCCGCAGCCAATGCTTTGGCAATGGCAGTGCCCTGCGCGCCAGAGGAACGATTGGCGATATAGCGGACCGGATCAATCGGTTCGTGCGTTGGGCCCGATGTCACAAGCACACTTTTTCCTTTCAAAGGGCCGTCTGCCAGCGCGTCGTCGACGGCCGCCACAATTTCAGGGACTTCGGCCATACGGCCGGGTCCGTATTCGCCGCAAGCCATGTCGCCCTCGTTCGGGCCGACGACCAGAATGCCGTCATCCTGCAATGCCGCAAGATTGCGCTGTGTTGCCGGATGTTCCCACATGCGGACATTCATCGATGGTGCAATCAGGACCCGCTTGTCCGTTGCCAGCAACAATGTTGAAGCAAGATCATCCGCATGCCCCCCGGCCATCTTGGCCATCAGGTCAGCAGTAGCAGGTGCAACAACGATCAAATCTGCAGCGCGAGAAAGCTCAATATGGCCCATCTCTGCTTCATCCGTCAGATCAAAAAGGTCTTGATATACCTTGGTCGCTGACAATGCCGACAGACTAAGTGGCGTCACAAACTGTGACCCGGCGCGCGTCAAAACCGGTGTCACGCGGCATCCATGTTCGCGCAGGCGACGGACCAGATCCAACGACTTGAAGGCGGCAATGCCGCCCCCAACAATCAACAATATATGTTTATCAGCCAGCATCCGCTGTCTCCGGTCATTTTCAGACCGACACTAGGTCAGATCAGACCGGAAAGACAATCGCGTAGCGTCATGCAAGAAATGCATGTACCTCGCCGCTTTGCGCCTCAAGGCACTTGCGCATTTTGCCAAAGGCGGCAGCCTCAAGCTGGCGCACACGTTCCTTTGACAGACCCAACTCCGTACCAAGGCTTTCCAATGTGCGCGGGTCGTCGCGCAACTTGCGTTCGCGCACAATAAACTGTTCGCGGTCATTAAGCCCCGAAAGCGCCGTCACCAGCCATTGGCGCAAAGTATCATTGTCATGGCTGTTTTCGACGGTTTCAGCGGCCTGCGGGCCATCATCCTCTAACGCGTCGATCCATTCGCGCCCTTCGTCTTCGGATGATTGGGTTGCATTCAACGAAAAGTCGGAGCCAGACAAACGCCCTTCCATCATTTCGACATCATGCAGCGGCACGCCAACCTCAACCGCGATCATTTCGCGCATATCATGCTTGTCGAGCGTACGGCCTTCGGCTGCGGCTTCGCGTTCCAGTCGGGCCTGAACGCGGCGCATGTTGAAAAACAGTGATTTCTGAGAGGACGTCGACCCAGTCCGTACCATGGACCAGTTGCGCATCACGTAATCCTGAATAGACGCCTTGATCCACCACACAGCGTAGGTCGAAAATCGTACGCCGCGGTCGGGGTCGAATTTGTCTGCCGCCTTCATCAGGCCGACTGACGCCTCTTGGATCAGATCGTTCATTGGGGCGCCATAGCGCTTGAACTTCGATGCCATCGAGATCGCCAAACGCATATAGGCTGTTATGAGGCGATGAAGCGCTTTTTCGTCCCGTTGGTCCCGCCAAGCGTAGGCCAGCGCCAATTCAGTTTCAGCATCAAGCAGCTCTGCCCGCATTGCAGTCCGTGACAATGTTTGATCAGAAAAACCGGTAACACCCATGTTATTTCTCCCAGGTAGCGCGTGATGCATTAACTTTGTTGTTCAAAATAGTTACGCAGTGACTAACAAACTGGATCAGAAAAAGTTGCATTATGAGATTGCCAAAGGTCACATTAGTGCTAGGCGGGGCCGCATCGGGCAAGTCGGCATTTGCCGAAGGCCTTGTATTGAAGGCCGATCTGACGCCCATCTATATCGCGACGGCGCAAGTATTTGATGATGAGATGGCAGTCAAAGTTGCCAGGCATCGCGACCAACGCGGCAATGTCTGGGCCACGATAGAAGAGCCGATCGCCCTGCCCAGCGCGCTGGATCAGATCAGGCGCGGCCAATCCGTTCTGGTCGATTGCGCGACACTTTGGCTGACGAATATCATGTTGGGCCACCGGGACATTGCACAGGACACCACCGATCTCATCGCCGCGTTACGCAGTTGTGACGGACCGGTTGTTGTCGTATCTAACGAGGTAGGCCAAGGCATTGTGCCCGATAACGCCCTATCCCGACAATTTCGCAATGCCCAAGGTACGCTGAACCAAACCATCGCCGCAGAGGCCGATTTGGTGGTCGCTGTTATGGCGGGGCTGCCGTTGGTGCTGAAGGGGCGGTTGCCATGACCCGGCTGTGGCTGGTGCGCCACGGACCGACCCACGCAAAATCCATGGTTGGCTGGTCTGACATTCCAGCTGATTTGTCGGATACCGCCGCCATTGCCCGTCTACGTGATCATCTGCCCGACGCGCCTGTTGTGTCCTCTGATCTGGTCCGCGCCTCTGCCACTGCTGATGCCCTGTCACCTGCGCTCCGCCTGCCCCACGATCCGAACCTGCGCGAGATTAACTTTGGTGACTGGGAACTGCGCAGTTTTGCCGAGGTTGAGGCAGAGGACCCGCACACGATCCGCAACTATTGGGAAGACCCCGGTCACATCGCCCCCCCCGGCGGCGAAAGCTGGAATGCTGTGCGCAACCGCGTCGACAATGCAATTGATGGGTATCTCAGCTACGATGACATCATTGTAGTGGCCCATTTCGGTGTGATCCTCACGCAAGTGCAACGCGCGCTTGGCATTGGGGCCTATGCCGCCTTCAGCCACAAGATCGATAATCTATCGGTGACCGAACTTGCCTATGACGCAGGTCAGTGGCATGTGGATCGGATTAATCACAACCCGTGATAGCTGTCTTCAAATTTCATCGTTGGGCATCGACCGGTTAACCCGGCTACGGTCCGCAGCATGACATATGAATTATACATTGGTGATCGGAGCTTTAGCAGTTGGTCGTTACGCGGCTGGTTGATGCTTGAGAAATTTGGACTGCCTTACAACACGCACGAGGTTGGTCTTTACGCTGGCACGATGGCCGCTGATATGGCTCATCTTGCCCCGGCCCGTACTGTGCCTGCGATGCAAACCTCTGCAGGGCATGTTCTGACCGATAGCTTAGCTATGGCCGAAACATTGGTCGAGAACCATCCTGACATTGATCTTTACCCGCGTGATCCTGCGGCGCGTGCGCTGGCACGGTCGATCACGGCTGAGATGCATAGTGGGTTCATGGCCCTGCGCGACGACTGTCCCAACATGATCACCCATGTCTGGGAGGGCTTTGTGCCGTCTGATGCAGTTATGGCCGATGTGGATCGCATTGAAGCACTTTGGGCGCTGGCACAGTCCAGACACGGGCAAAATGGACCATGGCTGTTTGGTGATTACAGTCTGGCGGATGTGTTTTACGCCCCCGTGGCTCTGCGCATGACAACCTATCAATTACCCGTCAGCGCAGCATCGCAAGCATACATTGATGAGCACCTAAGCGATCCGGCATTTCTGACGTGGCGCGAAGCGTCAAAATCTGAAACCTACGACCCTTGGCCTTACCCGATGGACCTTGGCCGGTTGCCATGGCCAGACGTTAACCATTCCTAAACCACGCCCGACTACCCGTTAACCAAGATCGGGGAGTTGGTTATGGTCGCACTGGCCTACACAGTGGCATTTGAAGGCATAGAGGCGCGGCTGGTCGAAGTGCAATGCGCGGTCACGCCCGGTATTCCGGCCTTTTCCATCGTGGGTTTGCCAGACAAGGCCGTGTCAGAGGCGCGCGAAAGGGTGCGCGCCGCACTGACAGCGATGGCAATCGCGCTGCCATCCAAGCGGATCACGATCAACCTTTCGCCTGCCGATCTACCCAAGGAAGGATCACATTTCGATTTGCCAATTGCATTGGCTTTGTTAGCTGCGCTTGAAATCATTCCTCACGAAGACGCAGAACAAACCGTCGCTTTGGGGGAATTGTCACTGGACGGCAATCTGGTGCCCGTCGTTGGCGCACTGCCCGCCGCCATGGCCGCTGCCAATGATGACAGAACGCTTTTATGCCCGCAGGCCTGCGGGGCAGAGGCGGCTTGGGTCGGGGCCGCAAATGTCATCGCGCCAAGAACGCTCGCCGACGTGGTCCGACATTACACCGGGCAATCAGTCCTTTCGCCCGCTGAACCGGGCGAGACTCATAACACGGCCAAGAATAGCGATCTGTCCGAGGTTAAGGGGCAGGAACGCGCCAAGCGGGCCTTGGAAATTGCCGCGGCCGGGCGGCATCACCTGTTTTTGGTGGGCTCGCCCGGATCGGGCAAATCCATGTTGGCAGCCCGCATCCCCGGTATATTGCCCCCGCTCACCCCAGCGGAAGCGTTGGAGACATCAATGATCCATTCGCTTTGCGGCTTACTGGATGAAGGCGGCATAAATCGCGAACGCCCATTTTGCGAACCGCACCACACCGCATCCATGCCCGCCATCGTTGGTGGCGGGCGTACGGCCAAACCGGGGCAAATCAGTCTCGCGCATAACGGTGTCTTGTTCATGGATGAATTTCCCGAATTCGCTCGCACCGTTTTGGAAACGCTGCGCCAACCCATCGAAACCGGTGAAGTGGTGATCGCGCGGGCCAATGCGCATGTCCGTTATCCATGTCGGTTTATGCTCGTGGCTGCGGCAAACCCCTGCAAATGCGGCTATTTGGCTGATCCGGCGCGCGCATGTGCGCGGGTGCCCATCTGTGGCGAGGACTATCTTGGCCGCATTTCCGGTCCCTTGATGGACCGGTTTGATCTGCGAGTCGAGGTGCCACCCGTTGCCTTTACTGATCTGGATTTGCCGCAAGACGGCGAAAGCTCTGCTACTGTGGCCGCACGTGTCGCCGCCGCGCGGGACTTACAAACCACCCGGTTCAAAGATCGCGATGATGTGCGTGTCAACGCCGACGCAGAGGGACATGTATTGGATGAAATCGCAACGCCGGACACCGAAGGGAGCGAACTGCTGGTAAAAGTTGCGGAACGGTTTGGCCTGTCTGCACGGGGCTATCACCGGGTGCTGCGGGTCGCACGCACGATCGCCGATCTGGAAGGATCAAGCGAGGTACGAAAACCCCATGTGGCCGAAGCTGTCAGTTACCGATTGGCGATGTCAAAAGAGGTTTAGCGTCGCGCCTCAATCGCTTCCCAGATTTTGGCAGTTACGTTGACACCATCAAACCGTTCCAATTCCTGAATGCCGGTGGGCGAGGTCACATTGATTTCAGTGAGCCAATCACCGATCACATCGATGCCGACAAATATCTGGCCTTTTTCACGCAAAAGCGGACCGATACGCGCACAAATCTCGCGGTCGCGGTCAGTTAGCTCGACCTTTTCAGGTTTCCCACCGACATGCATATTGGACCGTGTTTCGCCCACCGCTGGCACCCGGTTGATCGCACCGACCGGTTCGCCATCAACCAAGATGACACGCTTGTCGCCCTTGGACACGTCGGGCAGGAATTTTTGCATGATCAGCGGTTCACGATTGATACCAGCAAATAGCTCGTGCAGCGATGCGAGGTTGCTGTCGGCGTGGGCTAGTTTGAATACACCGGCCCCGCCATTGCCGTATAGTGGCTTCAGAATGACATCACCATGCTGGTCGCGAAACCCTTTCAGTGTGGCCAGGTCTCGGGCGATCATGGTGGGCGGTGTCAGGTCGGGGAAATTCAAAACCAACAGTTTTTCTGGATAGTTACGCACCCAAAACGGATCATTCACGACAAGTGTGTCCGGATGCACCATGTCCAAGATATGCGTCGTTGTGATGTACCCCATGTCAAAAGGCGGGTCTTGGCGCAGCCAGACCACATCGAAATCGGCAAGGTCAACAACAGTTTCGTCACCCAGGCGAAAATGATCGCCTTTGACGCGTTGCACTTTTAGCGGCCAACCACGCGCAGTCACTTTGCCCTGATTGTAGGCGATCTTGTCCGGCGTGTAATAAAACAGTTCATGCCCACGCGCCTGTGCTTCTTCTGCGATCCGGAACGTGCTGTCTGCATCAATGTCGATCAGACCAATTGGGTCCATTTGAAAGGCAATTTTCAGCGACATTGGGCAACCTCATTCTTTGCGTACTGAGGTGATACATGGCGCAGCAATCGCGCGGGTGCAATGGGCGGTTCAGGCTTCCATGAATGCGTTTTCAATCACTTTGACGGCACCGCGTCCATCAACCATCGCCAAATCAAACCGCATATCTGTTAGTTGGCCACGCGGCTCATTCGCGATGAATTCACTCGCACCTGCGATCAAACGATCAATTTGCGCGGGGCGCAGCCGTGTCGCTGCCTGATCAAATGACTTGCTTTTCTTGACCTCAACAAAGACAACCATCGGCCCGCTTCGCAAGATCAGGTCAATCTCTCCGCCTTGGCCGCGCCAACGGCGGGCGGCGACCTGATGGCCCCGGCGTTCGTAATCGGATGCGACGATATCCTCAGCGGCGAGACCTGCGTGATAGCTGACTGATCCTGTCATTTGTCATTCCCCAGACCAAGTGCTGTTTGATAGACCTGCCTGCGTGGCAAGCCGAGCGCGCCGGCAACAACCGTCGCTGCATCCTTAACCCGCATTGTTTTCATCGCCTCACGCAATGCCGTCTCCACATCCAGCTCTGCCACATCAATGGCACCAGCCCGTCCGACCAGCACAACCAACTCGCCCTTAACCTTGCGATCGGCAAACGCCGCTGCAACCTCCGCCAAGGTCCCGCGCGAGATTTCCTCGAACTTCTTGGTGAGTTCGCGGCACACCACGGCCTGCCGTTCTTCACCCAAAACGTCGCGCAGATTGGTTAGCATTTCCTGAACACGCTTGGGGCTTTCGTAAAAAACCAGCGTAAAGGGGGCATCGCGCAATGCCGCAATCTCGGTTTCGCGTTGTTGCTTGGTGGCGGGTAGAAAGCCCACAAAGGCGAACCGATCCGTCGGCAAGCCTGACACAGTCAGCGCGGCCAGAACAGCAGAGGCACCGGGCGCAGAAGTCACGGGCAAATCCTCCGCAATTACCGCGCGACCCAGCTCATAGCCCGGATCGGCCACAAGCGGCGTACCCGCCTCTGACACATAAGCCACAGATTTGCCCGCCTTGATTGCCGCCACAAGCCCGGCAACCGCGCCCTCACCGCTATGGTCATGAAACGCCACGACCTTGCGTCCGTTCAGCGGAACACCGTGAATCTCCATCAATTTCCGCGCAGTCCGCGTGTCCTCAGCAGCGATCAAATCGGCAGACGCTAGAATATCCAGCGCACGCAGGGTGATATCCCGCGCTGACCCAATGGGTGTTGCCACAAGATAAAGACCGGCAGAGAGTGGCTTGGTGATATGATTCATCGCTGGACCCGCGTGCCCCCTGCTTTATGATACGCCTCAAATGGCGGCTGTTGCCCCGGCATCCGTCGCGCCATCTAGGAGGAATGACAGCCATGTTTGCCCGTTTCAGCACTGCCCGCAAGTCGGTCGTGCGCTTTTTCGCTTTTGTGTCGCTCATGTGGCTTGCCGCCTGCGATGTGACTTTGTCACCCGATGCCAATGTCGGCCCTCAGATTGATCCCGAAGATCCGGTTCAGGTCGCACTTCTGGTGCCCGGCGGTTCTGGCCAGCAAAGCGATGCACTTCTCGCGCAAAGTTTTGAAAATGCGGCCAGGTTGGCAATTGCTGACCTGGATGGTCCCAAGGTCGAATTGCGGGTCTACAATACGGGCGGTGATCCGGCCCTTGCGGCTGACGCCGCTCGCACTGCCGTGAATGACGGCGCACAAATCATCCTAGGCCCGCTTTTTGCCGAAGCCGCAAATGCGGCGGGTGTTGCTGTTGCCGGGCGCAACGTGAACGTGCTGGCTTTCTCTAACAATCCAACCATCGCTGGCGGGAATGTTTTCATCCTCGGGTCCACTTTCGACAATACGGCCAACCGGCTGGTCCGCTATGCCTCGCGGCAGGGGATCAACCGCTATATGGTGCTGCATGGCGAAGATTTGAGCGGCACAGTTGGTCGGGACGCAATATCGCGCGCCATTCAGGACAATGGTGGTCAGGTTGTCGCCGTCGAAAGCTACCCCCTGTCGCAACAGGGTATCTTCTCATCAACACGTCGGATCGTTTCCAGTGCACGGAATTCCGGCGCACAGGCAATCTTTACCACTGCACAGGCCGGTGCGGACCTGTCGATTGTGGCCACTGCCCTGCCCGACGCAGGTGTAAATACCGAGACCACAAAATTCATCGGGTTGACCCGCTGGGATACGCTGCCGCAGTTATCAGCGCTGCCAGGCGTTCAAGGCGGTCTGTTTGCAACACCGGATCAATCAACCGCAAATCTGTTTGAAAATCGCTATTCAGCAACCTTTGGCAGCAGGCCGCACCCCCTTTCGGGCCTGGCCTATGATGGGATTGCAGCCATCGGAGCGCTGGTCGCGGCCGGGAATGATCAGGCTTTGACAAAGGGGGCATTAACGACCCCACAAGGATTTCGCGGCACATCCGGAGTATTTCGTCTGCTTCCCAACGGGCTGAATGAACGCGGTCTAGCCGTTGCAACAATTCAAGACAATCAGGTGGTAATCCTTGAACCAGCCCCAAGAAGTTTTGGTGGCGCAGGGCTCTAGCCCCGGCGATACACCAGAAATTGACGCGCCGGACGGTTTGATCTGTCCGGCGTCTGTTATTTTCGACCGTTCTGCAGTGAGCGCGCAAATTCAGACCGCCTGCGCTGATGCGACATCAGGCCGGGAAGTGCGCGCTGCAACTGTGCAAGTGCTGACCGCCGCGCGTGCACAGGCGATGACCACTATCGCAGAGGCATTCTTGGCGCAACCTTTCGCGGCCCGACCGACAACGCGCGCCTATAGCTGGCTTACTGACCAGATTGTGGGATTGGTCCGCGAAGTTGCGACCACACGGCTCCACCCTTTGCCAAACCCGACTGAGGGAGAAAAACTGTCCGTGATCGCAGTCGGCGGCTATGGCAGAGGCGAAATGGCACCGCATTCCGATGTGGATCTGCTTTTTCTGACGCCTTACAAAATGACATCCTGGGCAGAAAGCGTGATTGAATCCATGCTTTACATGCTGTGGGATCTGAAGCTGAAAGTCGGGCACGCAAGCCGCACTGTCAAAGACTGCATTCGTCTTGCCCGCGAGGACTATACGATCCGCACATCATTGGTCGAATACCGCTATCTTGCCGGTAATCAGGGGCTTGCCAAAGATCTGGGCAAACGGCTGTGGAAGGATCTGTTCAAATCCACGGCAGAAGAGTTCATTGAAGCAAAGCTGGAAGAACGCGCCGAACGGCATCGCAAGCAAGGCGGTCAGCGGTACGTTGTTGAACCGAACGTTAAAGAGGGCAAGGGCGGGTTGCGTGATCTCCAGTCCCTGTTCTGGATCAGCAAATATGTGAATGACGTCAAAGATGCGGCTGACCTTGTTAAGTTGAAGGTTTTCACCTCCGAGGAGTTTGAGACATTTGTGACCGCCGAAGATTTTCTTTGGGCTGTACGTTGTCATCTGCATCTAATTGCCGGGCGCGCCATGGATCAGCTCACATTTGATCTGCAGGTCGAGGTCGCCACCGCGATGGGCTACACAGATCATGGCGGGCGACGGGCGGTTGAACACTTCATGCAGGCCTATTTCCGACAGGCAACAAAGGTTGGTGAGTTGACCCGCATTGTGCTGACGGCGCTTGAGGCAAACCATACAAAGAGCGAACCGATGTTGGCCCGCCTGTTGACCCGGCGCAAACGGGCCAAACCGCCCTATGCCATCAAGCAAAACCGGCTGACGGTCGCAGACGAGGTCGCTTTTTTTGCCGATAAGCTGAACATGCTACGCATTTTTGAGGAGGCGCTGCGCACCGGCACGCTGCTGCACCCCGACGCGATGCGCCTTTTGGCGGCCAATCTGGATTTGATCGACGAAGACATGCGCCAAGATCGTGAAGCGCGTCGGATCTTTCTTGATCTCATGCTCAAGCATGGCAACCCGGAGCGTGGCTTGCGCCGTATGAACGAACTTGGTGTGCTTGATGCATTCATTCCGGAATTCGCCCCTATCGTGGCGATGATGCAGTTCAATATGTATCACCACTACACGGTCGACGAGCACACCATCCAGTGCATCAGCCATCTGGCGCAGATCGAACGCAAAGAGCTGATCGAGGAATTGCCTGTTGCCTCAGGCATTCTTGAACGCGGGGTAAACCGCAAGGTTTTGTATGTGGCCCTGCTGCTGCACGACATCGGAAAAGGGCGCGATGAGGATCATTCGATCCTTGGTGCGCGTATCGCCCGCAAGGTGGCGCCGCGTCTGGGGCTAAACAAAAAGGATTGCGATACCGTCGAATGGTTGATCCGACATCATCTGTTGATGTCTGACGTGGCGCAAAAACGTGATATTTCCGAACCGCGCACTGTGCATGGCTTCGCAAAAGCAATGAAATCTGTGGAACGTCTTGATCTGCTGACCGTTCTGACGGTCTGTGACATCCGCGGTGTGGGCCCGGGCACCTGGAACAACTGGAAAGCCGTCCTGATACGCAACCTTTACAAGGCGACCAAAGACGCGCTGCAGACAGGTATCGAAGACCTCAACCGCGAAAGCCGCGAAGCCGAGGCGAAGCGCGCATTGCGATCGGCGCTGACGGATTGGGACAAAAAGGCTCTGAAGGCTGAAGTCGGGCGTCACTACGGCCCCTATTGGCAGGGGCTACCACTTTCTGCACAGGTGATTTTCGCCAATCTTCTGCGCGACATCAAAGACGACGAAATCCGTATCGATCTGATGCTGGATGATGATCGTGATGCCACCCGCGCCTGCTTTGCGATGGTTGATCACCCCGGGCTTTTCAGCCGTGTTACCGGCGCACTTGCGCTAGTGGGTGCCAATGTTGTGGACGCAAGAACATATACATCCAAAGACGGTTATGCGACGGCTGTGTTCTGGATTCAGGACAACGACGGCAATCCTTACGAGGAGTCGCGCCTGCCGCGATTGCGTAAGATGATCAGTCGCACCTTGCGCGGAGAGGTCGTGGCCCGCGATGCACTCAAAGACAAGGATCAGATCAAGAAACGCGAGCGCGTGTTCAGGGTGCCAACAAACATCACATTCGACAATGAAGGGTCTGAGATTTACACGATTATTGAGGTCGACACCCGCGACAGACCGGGACTTCTATTCGATCTCACACGTACGCTTGCAAATAATCATGTCTACATCGCCTCCGCCGTGATCGCGACCTACGGGGAACAAGTGGTCGATACATTCTACGTCAAGGATATGGTGGGGCTGAAATACCATTCAGAACCCAAACGCAAAGCGCTGGAAAAGAAACTGCATGATGCCATCAGTCAGGTCGCAGAACGGGCGGGAGCATGATAAACTGCCCTCAATACGCAGCAGGAGGTTATGACAATGCCCCTGACACGACCAATCCAACCCATGCCGGATTTCGTCCGCACGGCCCTGCACCACCGCGGATTGGACGCGGCTTATGCCAGCCGTCCGCACTATCAGCGAAACGACTATCTGTCGTGGATCAACCGGGCCAAGCGCGACACAACCAAGCAGAAACGGTTGGACATCATGTTGCGCGAGCTTGCCGCGGGTCACGGATATATGGGCATGGATTGGCCCCACCCTGCCAAAGGCTAGGTGCCGGGGTCCACGCATGAAACCAATCCGACTGGTCGCCGGCTTTTTCACAGTCGGCATTTGGACCCTGCTCAGCCGCGTCCTTGGATTTGTCCGTGACATCATGATCGCGGCATATCTTGGCACCGGACCAGTGGCAGAGGCGTTTCTAGTAGCCTTTTCATTGCCTAATCTGTTCCGGCGCTTCTTTGCCGAAGGTGCATTCAATATGGCCTTCGTGCCGATGTTCTCCAAAAAGCTGGAAGGGGATGATGACGCCCGCCGCTTTGCGCAGGATGCATTTGTTGGCTTGGCCGGTATCCTCACCATCTTTACAATAATCGGTGTGATTTTCATGCCCGCGCTTGTGGCGATGATGGCTAGCGGTTTTCTGGGCTCTGAGCGGTTTGACCTGGCCGTCTATTATGGGCGGATCGCCTTTCCCTATATTCTTTTCATCTCTCTTTCGGCGCTTTTGTCCGGTGTATTGAACGCCACGGGGCGTTTCGCCGCCGCAGCGGCGGCACCTGTTTTGTTGAACATCATCTTTGTGGCCGCACTGGTGTTCGGTGCCATCTTCGGCACCCAAAACCAGAGTGAGATCGGCCGCACATTGGCCTATGCGGTACCTGTCGCAGGCATTGCCCAGATGATGCTGGTTTGGATCGCGGCGAAACGTGCGGGTTTTGCCCTCATGCCCGGGTGGCCGAAAATGACCCCCGAACTCAAACGCCTGGCGATCATAGCAGCGCCTGCGGCACTTGCGGGTGGGGTCGTACAGATTAACCTGCTGGTGGGACGGCAAGTGGCCAGTTTCTTTGATGGCGCAGTGGCTTGGCTCAACTACGCGGACAGGCTTTACCAGCTTCCCTTGGGTGTGGTGGGGATCGCCATTGGTGTTGTCCTTCTGCCCGATCTGTCACGGAGGCTACGAAATGGGGATGAGAACGGCGGCAAAGATGCATTTAACCGAGCCTGCGAGCTTAGCTTGGCACTGACCATACCTGCCGCGATTGCCTTGATGGTGATCCCCCTACCTCTGGTGAGTGTGCTTTATGAACGGGGAGCGTTCACTAGCGATGATACGGCAAACACAGCCCTTGCGGTCGCCATCTACGGGCTGGGCCTGCCTTCCTTTGTCATGCAAAAGGCATTGCAACCCTTGTTCTTCGCGCGCGAAGATACCAAACGCCCGTTTTACTATGCCCTTGTCGCACTCGCACTGAATGCGGCACTTGCAATTGGTCTATCCCCCCTCATCGGCTTCATCGCAGCGGCGGTCGGAACCACGCTCACCGGTTGGGCTACGGTTATGTTGCTGTGGTGGGGGTCGCGGAATATGGGCAATGCGGCCCAGTTTGATGATAGATTTAGACAACGTCTATGGCGGATTGTGTTCGCGGCGGTCGGAATGGGCCTGATCCTTGTGGTCGCAAGCACCGCAATGACACCGCTTTTTGGCATCCCAACCCTGCGCTATGCCGCTTTGGCCGTGCTGGTGATAATTGGTGTCGCCAGCTATTTTGGGATCGGGCAATTGGTCGGCGCGTTTCGGCTGGCTGAATTCAAACATGCGCTTCGGCGTTAGGAGCGTTGGCGCATGCGTGCCACAAACGCAGACCACCCCCCGGGTGCCAACAACGTAGATGCCGCCAGGCCGCTAAAGAACCCGGCAAGCTCGGCAATCCAGGATGGTGACGGAGGCACCTGCATGGTCAGCCCCGAAATGACACCAAAGATCAACTGAATAAGCAACAACACACCAATCAAACGAAAGGCCAGCAACTGATTCTCACCGGCTTGACCAAGGCGCAGCCACAAGGCGTATGTGTAGGCACCAATCAGGCCGTAGACTGGAGTAAATCCGCCCACCAACGGAAAGGTTCCTGTCGCAAAGACACCGAAGACGGTAGCGCCAATTACGCTGGAAAGCAGATACACGAATAATACTTTAAGACCGCCGTAATACTCGGCAACAAACTTGCCCAACGCGAGGGTCAGTGCAGCGCAAAATGCGACTTGGGTCATCTCAACATTGATGAACGGATAGGTCACAAAGCGTTTGAGGATATCAAAAGAATAGTCACTATTAATCAAAACACGGTCCAAAACCGCTGGCGAAAAGCCATAACTCTCGATCGCGGCGAAACGCCAGCCCACTCCGCGCGGACCGCCAATGAAACCAGCATTGGCCAACTGAAAGACAGCCTCAATCCCCAAGATGATCAGCGTCAACACGATAACCATTGGCGGGATCGTATTGAGCGGATGTTCGGGTTTCATCAGGGCACCTTGGAAGCAGTTGAAGTTGACGGGTCTATCTGGCATGGGTATGCGACGCCTGCCCTGAAATCCAGCCTGGAAACCGATATGACTGACACTCCTTTCACACCGCGTGTTTTCTCTGGGATCAAACCCTCGGGCGGTTTGCAGTTGGGCAATTACCTTGGCGCAATCAAACGGTTTGTGGGCATGCAGGGCGAGACGGAAACCATCTATTGCGTCGTGGACATGCACGCGATCACTGTCTGGCAGGACCCAAAGGAGCTGGCGAACGCCACCCGCGAAGTCGCTGCTGGATATCTTGCGGCAGGACTGGACCCAACAAAGTCGATCCTGTTCAACCAAAGTCAGGTATCGGCTCATGCAGAGTTGGGATGGATCTTCAACTGCGTGGCCCGTGTTGGCTGGATGAACCGCATGACACAGTTCAAGGACAAAGCAGGCTCGAACGCCGAAAAGGAATCGCTGGGGCTCTACGCCTACCCGGCGCTGATGGCGGCTGACATTCTGCTTTATCACGCGACCCATGTGCCTGTGGGCGAAGATCAGAAGCAACATGTGGAACTGACCCGCGACATCGCAGCAAAGTTCAACCACGACTTCAACGCCGATTTCTTCCCGATCACAGAACCTGTCATTGATGGGCCGGCAACCCGGGTGATGAACCTGCGCGACGGCACAAAGAAGATGTCAAAATCGGGTGAAAGCGACATGGAGCGTATCAACATGACCGATAACGCTGATATCATCGTCAAAAAGTTCAAGAAGGCCAAAACCGATCCTGAGCCGCTCCCCGAAGCGTTGGACGGTTTGGCAAACCGGCCTGAGGCGCGCAATCTGGTGGACATCTACGCCGCGCTTGATGACACAACGCCAGAGGCCGTGATCGCACAATACCCCGGCGCCGGATGGGGTACTTTCAAGCCAGCGCTCGCTGATTTGGCCGTTGCAAAGCTCGCACCCATATCATCTGAAATGGCGCGGCTTATGGATGACCCTGTAGAGATCGACCGTATTCTAAGCAACGGGGCAGAGAAAGCGCGCGCCATTGCTGATCCAATCCTTGCGCAGACCTATGACATCGTCGGGCTGTTACGTTCAAAATAGTCGAGGCAGACACCACATCGTATGGTGGATCATGATCCACCTTACCCGCTGCAAAGTCGGACTAGCCAATCAATCCTGATGTGTCCGTCAAATGCAGCCGCTCGCTCTTCTCCTATCACAATGGGCGCTCAACCACTTGGCGTCACAAAACTGATTCCAGCGCAGTTTATCGTAAAATCAGGTGCAGCATTGCGTCGCTCTGCTGCCCTTCGCCCAGGTGCCACCTCCCGTCCCTTGGCCACCTTGGCACCGCGTGCGTCCGGTGTTCCCCGGCACCGGACGCCTACGCACCTTTACCTTGATCATGACGGCCCCTAGGGTTGGCCCATCAGGAGGGCACGCATGGCAATCGGCACGTACATCCGGACATATTTTGAAGGTCGCTGGCACGATGGTGATATTCCCATTATGCGTGCTGCCGACCACGGGTCATGGCTTGGCACCACAGTTTTTGACGGCGCGAGATCGGTCAATGGGTTGACCCCCGACCTCGATCTGCACTGCGCAAGGGTCAATCATTCTGCGACTGCTTTGATGATTACACCAACGGTGCATACAGCGGACATGATCACCCTCATCCATGAAGGCCTGCGCGACTATAGCGATGATGCAGCCATCTACATCCGCCCGATGTACTGGGCTATCCATGGCGATCCTACAGCCATCGTTCCCAGCCCCGAGGAGACCGGTTTTGCGATCTGCCTTGAGGAAATTCCGCTGGCGCCAGAAACGGCATCAGTAACCCTTGGGCTGACCCGTTTCCGCCGGCCTATCATGGAAGATAACGTCGTAAATGCCAAAGCGGGATGCCTTTACCCCAACAACGCGCGCATGCTGGCCGAGGTACGCAACCGCGGTTTCGGCAACGCGCTGGTCGCGGATGCAATCGGTAATGTCGCTGAAACGGCAACAACCAACGTTTTCATGGTCAGAGACGGCGTTGTCTTCACCCCGATCCCCAATGGTACGTTCCTTGCAGGGATCACCCGGGCGCGGCATATTGCAAATATGCGCGCGGACGGAATGGAGGTGCACGAAACCGTCCTGTCATTTCAAGACTTCCACAGCGCTGACGAGGTGTTCTTGTCAGGCAATATGTCAAAGGTGACCCCCGTGACCGCATTTGAGGACACACAATACAAGATCGGTCCCGTGACCCGCAGGGTGCGCGAGATGTACTGGGACTGGGCAGCATCAACCACATGATGAAGGTGGACAACACCCCGGCACGCCTCGCCATACTTGCTTTGCTTGCCGCGATTGGCAGCCTGTCTGCCATAGTGATCGGTTTGCCGGTGCCACTTTTGACAGGTCCGGCCGTCTTGGTGACGCTAGCAACAATCGCGGGGCTCCCGCTGAGATTCCCAATACCATTGCGAAACGCGGTTTTCTTGCTCGCCGGCATTGCAATCGGGGCGACAGTTTCACCAGAATCCGTCGCAGCCTTGGCCCGCTGGCCCCTGGCTTTCGCCTTGCTTGCGTTTTGCGTTTTGCTGATGGTCGTCTTGGGCCAACGCTTGATGGTCAGGATCATGCAGACGGATCGCCGGTCGGGATTGCTTGCCGCTGCTCCGGGGCATTTGAGCTATGTGATCGCGTTGGGCGAAGACCTCGGACTTGCGACCAAACAAGTTGCGGTGGTGCAGTCCATTCGACTGCTCGCATTGACCTTGGTGGTACCCTTTGCCGTACAAATCGCGGGCATTGATACCGGCATTGGGCTGGCCACATCGGGGACCGTCACCGAAATGACCTTGTTGCAAACCATGGCCTGCATTCTGGCAGCGGCCTGTCTTGCGCCTGTTGTCATACGCACGCCTGTTCCTGCGCCGATGCTGCTGGCGGGTATGGCCGTCGGGGCGGCAGCGCGGCTGACGGGTTGGGTGCCCGGCGGGTTAAGCCATTGGATCGCATATCCTGTTTTGGCCGCTATCGGGACGTTGATCGGTACGCGCTTTGCAGGCGTGACATTGGCCGAGCTGCGGCAGTCTGCCTTGGCCGGATTGGCGGGCACCACTTTGGCATTATGTCTGACTGTACTATTTGCATGGCTGGCATCCGGCATAGTGGACATGCCATTGTTACATGTGATGGTGGCTTTCGCCCCTGGCGGGCTTGAGACAATGGCCGTCATAGGGGCCGCCATAGGGGCAAATCCCGGTTTTGTTGCCGCCGCACATGTCGGGCGACTTTTGTTCCTGTCTGTTCTCATCCCTGTCCTGATCGGCCGAACCCAAGAGCCGTTGCCAGCGTCGCGTTGATACGACACTATCGGCTTGAAGTAGGGGAGTAGACCAATGCGCAAGTTTCTCGTCGTGCTGGATGACAGCCGTGAATGCCTTAACGCCATGCGCTTTGCCGCAATGCGTGCTGCCCATTCCGGCGGCGGCGTTGCGATCCTGTCGGTCATCCCGCCAGATGAGTTTAACCATTGGATCGGGGTTGGCGAAATCATGCGGGCGGAAGCGCGCGAGCGCATTGAGGTACATTATGAAGTGTTCGCCAAATGGATGCGTGACAAACAAAATGTGCATCCCGAACTGATCATTCGCGAGGGCGAGCCGCTGACCGAAATTATGAACCAGATCAAGGAAGACCCCGATATCGGGGTGCTGGTTCTGGGTGCGGGAACCGATAACAAAGGCCCCGGACCGTTGGTAACCCATCTCAGTCGGCAGTCCGGCAGCCTGCCGATCCCGATTACCATTGTACCGGGCGACCTCTCCAAAGAACGGTTGGAAGCCATAACCTGACCGGTCATGCTTACTAAAGCGCAAGCCAAAACCATGGTTGATACTCAATATTTCACCTGACTTAGAATGGTTCCAAACCTTGACATCCGACCGACCAGAGCGCATATCTGAAGCCTGACAAAAAAGGTTGGTCCCATGTTCATCCAAACCGAATCCACGCCAAATCCGGCGACGCTGAAATTCTTGCCTGGCCAGAATGTGCTTGAGGTTGGAACAGCTGACTTTCCAACTGCGGAGGCCGCAGAGAATTCTCCGCTAGCCAAACGTGTGTTTGCCTCAGGCGGCGTGACCGGTGTTTTTTTTGGCATCGACTTTGTTACCGTGACAAAGGCTGATGACGTTGAGTGGGACCACATCAAACCCGGTATCCTTGGCGCGATCATGGAACATTACCAATCCGGTCAACCCGTTATGGCGGAGGATCACAAACCCGCCAGCGGCCATGCCGAACATTCCGGTGAAGACGCGGAGATCGTAGGCCAGATCAAAGAATTGCTCGATACCCGTGTGCGTCCCGCAGTGGCACAAGATGGTGGTGATATCACGTTCCACGGCTTTGATCGCGGCATCGTCTATCTACACATGCAGGGCGCCTGTGCAGGCTGCCCCTCGTCAACGTTGACGCTGAAAATGGGGATCGAAAACCTGCTGCGCCACTACATTCCCGAAGTGGTCGAGGTACGGCCCGTTGCCGCCTAAAACAGGTGTCTGTTGATCTGCCGATAACAGGGCGTTGCTATTGTGGTGCCATTCAGATTGAAGCGACAGAGGCTCCTGAGACTGTGGCGTATTGCCATTGCAAAGATTGCAGGCGTGTGTCCGGCGCGCCTGTTTCTGCTTTTGCCGCTTTCGCGTCAACTCACTTAAAAGTCAGCCCAAAATGGCCAGCACCACGCTCTCATTCTCCTGGTGTGACGCGGTGGTTTTGCACAGATTGTGGTTCTCATGTTGCTGCCAGATATGACTACTTGCCAAATCAGCTCTACGTGCCAGTTGGTTTGCTTGATCAATCTGATCAGCTCCCCCCTGCGCTTCACAGCCATGTCAATTCAGCAATAGCGTGGCTGCATATCAGCGATGACCTGCCGCGCAATGAGGGGTCGTCCCGCAGCGATTTGCGATCAAAGCAAAGGACATCCTGAAGCAAATGGCAGGTGCATGACAAAAAAAAATTGCATGATCGCTTTTGACACCTCTGCGGCCCATTGCGCCGCAGCGCTGTTGGTGCAGGGAAACGTTACAACCCGCGTGGACCAGATGGCCAAGGGGCAAGCAGAACACTTGATGCCAATGCTCGAAAGCATGCTGTCAAAGGAAGGTTTGGTGTGGCGGGATCTGGACGCCATCGGGGTCGGTGTCGGACCGGGGAATTTTACGGGCATCCGAATATCCGTTGCGGCCGCACGTGGACTGGCGCTTGGGCTTGGCAAACCTGCGATAGGGGTTTCGACGCTCGAAGCGCAAGCCTACAACATGCCGGGTTGGACAACTTCTGGCTGTACATTGTCTTGCCTGGATGCGCGGCGGTCCGGGGCTTACACACAGCTTTTCATCGACGGTTCGGCCAAGCCACCGACAGTATCTGATCTGACCGATCTGAGACTGCCAAAAACAAGCGGATACACGGTTGGCGCATTTGCACAAGAGATCGCCAAACACAACGACTGGGTCGTCCTTGAGCCAAAGATACCTATGATAGAAGGGCTAATCCGCATTGCTGCAAAACGTGCGGGGACAGCCAGCGAAAGGCCAACGCCGCTCTACCTAAGGCGGGCCGACGCTGCGCCACCTCGCGACCCGGGTCCGGTTATCTTGCCGTGACGCCAAGGGCGCTTGCAATACTGCATGCCAAAGCGTTCAGCACAACGCGGGCGTGGTCGGCAGAGGAATTCACATCTCTGCTCGATCATCAAGGTACCATTCTTTGCGGGGATGAACGCGCTTTTGCGTTGATCCGCGTTACCTTCGACGAAGCTGAATTGTTAACCTTGGCAACTGACCCCGCAAATCGCAGACAAGGTCTGGCAAGTGCCGCATTGCGGTCTGCCGAATCTGCTGCACGCGATGCTGGTGCCACCAAGCTGTTCTTAGAAGTCGCCGAAGACAACACGGCCGCTTGCGTACTTTACGATAAGGCGGGTTATCAGCCGGTGGGACGCAGGCCCGGCTATTACCTTCCGCGGAACGCGGAACCGGTCGCTGCACTGGTGTTGCGTAAAGACCTTTAAACCGCCTAACCTTGCGTCATCTGCGCGTTTAGTTAAGGTTTGATGGGCTGCGCGCAGCGAAACAGCCAAAAACCTGTTGATCTTCCCGCCCCGGCAAGGCCTTATCTGACGATGACCCGACGTAGATCGGCTCGCATTAATCAGAGGGGGGCGCGTATAGCCCAAACACCCTCGCGTAACGACCTGGGAGACAAAAATGACCCTTTTGCAGAAATTTCTTGGCGCATCTGCTGCGCTGGCCCTGACGGCTGGCGCTGCTGTAGCAGATCCCGCGATCCTGTTCGACCTTGGCGGCAAGTTCGACAAATCCTTCAACGAAAGTGCTTATAACGGTGCTGAACGGTGGGCTGCCGAAACCGGTGGTTCCTATGCTGAAGTTGAAATCCAGTCCGACGCGCAGCGCGAACAGGCAATCCGTCGTTTCGCCGAATCCGGTGCAAACCCCATCGTCATGGCGGGCTTTTCATGGGCAACACCGCTGGGCGAAGTCGCGGCCGACTACCCCGACACCAAATTCGCGATCATCGATATGGTTGTTGACGCGCCAAATGTTCGCTCCGTCGTCTTTAATGAACATGAAGGTTCGTACCTTGTCGGCATGATGGCGGCACTGTCGTCAGAAACAGGCACAGTATCCTTCATCGGTGGCATGGATATCCCACTGATCCGCAAATTTGCTTGCGGCTATGCGCAAGGCGCGAAGGCGGCAAACCCTGGCGTCACTGTCATCGCCAACATGACAGGCACGACACCAGCCGCATGGAACGACCCGGTAAAAGGGTCCGAATTGACACTTGCACAGATCAGCCAAGGGTCTGACGTTGTCTTCGCAGCGGCTGGCGGCACTGGTGTTGGTGTCCTGCAAACGGCTGCGGACGAGGATATCCTGTCCATCGGCGTAGACGCCAACCAGAACTACTTGCACCCCGGCGAGGTTCTAACCTCCATGCTCAAGCGGGTTGATCTTGCTGTATATGACGCATTCACCCAAGGCGAAGATCTGGAAACCGGGTTTAACGTAATGGGTATCGCGAACCGCGGTGTTGGCTTCGCGATGGATGCCAACAACGAAAACCTTGTTGATTACGGCGTATTAGCGGCGGCATATGCCGCGGCAGACCAGATCGCAGCAGGCGATCTGGCTGTGCATGACTACACCAGCGACGAAAGCTGCCCCGCGCTCGACTTCTAAAGCGCGGCGCAGGCCAAAACTTCAAGGCCGCGCAGACGATCCGCGCGGCCTTTTTGCATATCAGACAGGTGCCCCATGACCGAACAAGCCCCCGCCATTGAGCTCAAAGGCATCTCAAAAGCATTCGGCCCAGTGCAGGCCAACAAGGATATCTCCATCCGCGTGATGCCTGGCACCATCCACGGCATTATCGGCGAGAATGGGGCGGGTAAATCGACGCTGATGTCGATTTTGTATGGATTTTATAAGGCTGATGCGGGTGAAATTTTTATCGCGGGTCAGAAAACTGCAATTCCCGACAGTCAGGCGGCTATTGCTGCCGGCATCGGCATGGTGTTCCAGCACTTCAAACTGGTTGAGAATTTTACGGTTCTTGAAAATGTCGTACTAGGTGCCGAAGACAGCGGTCTGCTGCGCCCTTCGCTTGCCCGTGCGCGGCGCGAACTGAAAAATCTGGCCGAAGAATATGAACTGAATGTAGACCCGGATGCCGTTATTCAGGATGTCGGCGTCGGGATGCAGCAGCGTGTCGAAATCCTCAAGGCACTGTATCGCAAAGCCGATATCCTGATCCTGGATGAACCAACCGGTGTGCTGACCCCTGCCGAAGCCGATCACCTGTTCCGCATTCTTGAGAACCTCAAGCGCGAAGGGAAAACGATCATCCTGATCACCCACAAACTGCGCGAAATTATGGAGATTACCGATACCGTCAGCGTCATGCGGCGAGGCGAAATGACCGCAACCGTCAAGACGTCCGAGACAAGCCCGGCGGAACTGGCGGAACTGATGGTGGGCCGAAAGGTCCTGCTGCGGGTGGACAAGAAACCTGCCCAGATCGGCCGCAAAATCCTTGAAGTGCGCGACCTGAATGTGACCGATGACAAGGGTGTACATCGCCTGAAGGGTATCAGTTTTGATGTGCATGCAGGCGAAATCCTCGGGATAGCAGGGGTGGCCGGGAACGGTCAATCTGAACTGCTGGAGGTTCTGGGCGGCTATCAGAAGGCCACGGGCTCGGTCCGGTTGAACGGTGAGGAGATCGACCTGACCGGCACCAAATCGGACGGACAAAGCCGCCGAGCGCGGGGGATCAGCCACGTGCCAGAGGACCGGCAGCGTGAAGGGTTGATAATGGATTTTCAGGCGTGGGAAAACACCGCTTTCGGCTATCACCATGATAAACGCTACCAGCGCTCCAAGCTCCTTATGGATAATCAGGCGATCCGAACAGATACTGAGGAAAAGATGGGCCGTTTCGACGTACGCCCCCCTGATCCAAAACTGGCCGCCAAAAGCTTTTCGGGCGGAAACCAGCAAAAAATCGTACTTGCGCGCGAGATTGAGCGTAACCCGGATCTGCTGCTTGTGGGTCAGCCGACACGCGGTGTGGACATCGGAGCCATCGAATTTATTCACCAGCAAATTGTTGCACTTAGGGATCAGGGCAAAGCAATTTTGTTGGTTTCCGTAGAGTTAGAGGAAATTTTGTCGCTCTCCGACCGCATCGCCGTTATGTTCGATGGAAAAATGATGGGCGAGCGGATGCCTCAAGAAACGGACGAAAAAGAGCTGGGCCTTCTCATGGCAGGTATGAGCGGGGAAGCGGCGTAATGGACGTGATGCCAAAATGGGCAGATGTGATCCTGATCCCTTTGATCTCGATCCTTCTGGCGGCGTTGCTGTCAGCCCTTGTGATCCTTGCCATCGGTGAAAATCCGTGGGAGGCGCTTAAGCTGATGGTCAATGGTGCACTCGGGTCCACCTACGGCTGGGGCTACACGCTTTATTACGCGACCAACTTCATCTTCACGGGTCTGGCTGTTTCCATCGCTTTTCATGCGCGCATGTTCAACATCGGTGGTGAAGGACAGGCACTGGTTGGTGGCCTTGGTGTTGCCATCATATGCCTGTTCATTCCATGGCCACATTGGTCACTGGCACTGATCGGCGCAACCATTGGTGCCGCGATCTTTGGCGCGGCATGGGCGGCGATCCCGGCCTTCCTGCAGGCCAAACGCGGCAGCCATATCGTAATCACCACGATCATGTTCAACTTCATCGCCGCCGCCCTGCTGAACTACTTCCTGATCGGCGCGCTCAAGGCCCCCGGCATGGAACCCGCAACGCCAAGGTTCCCCGAAGCCACGCACCTGCCGTCATTTCAGGATATGTTCAACTTCGGCGAAACCACGCTCTTCCGTGGCGCTCCGGCCAATATCACATTCTTCGTCGCCCTCGCCGCCTGCGTCTTTCTCTGGGCGCTCATCTGGCGGACGCGGCTGGGCTATGAAATCCGCTCCTTCGGGCATTCCGAATCCGCGGCCAAATATGCGGGCATCAGCCCGACCAAGATCATCATGGTTGCCATGCTTATTTCAGGCGCTCTTGCCGGCATGATGGCCATCAACAACGTCCAGGGCGAGGCCGAACGGCTGGTCCTGAACGCAGTGGAGGGGGCGGGCTTTATCGGCATCGCCGTCGCACTGATGGGGCGCAGCCATCCTTTCGGGGTATTGCTGGCGGCCCTTCTTTTCGGCTTTCTATATCAAGGCGGCGCAGAACTCGCCCTATGGACGTCGATACCCCGGGAACTGATCATCGTAATACAGGCATTGGTGATCCTGTTCACGGGCGCACTGGATAACATGGTGCGCATGCCGCTCGAGCGGCTTTTCCTGGCAATGAGGAGAGCATAAAAAATGACAATGGCAGGACCTTTCAAAATCGGTGTCGAGGATGACACCGGTGCCGATCTGGGCTTCGTGCTCAGCGCTTTGGCACTTGGGATGATCACGATGGAAGAATTCCATCAATGGATTCATCACGTGATTGACCAAACACCTAACGGCGACGTGCCGCCCCATCTGGTGGCACTACTGGCGGTGAAGAACCGCTCCAACGTTTTCCGCCCCAATCAGTCGGTAATGCGGCGCATCCCCCACGATCCTTTCATCACCGATGATCGGTTCGATGCAATGCTTGGGCTGCAATTCTTCCTGCGGCGCGACAAACCACAGGCCAACGACATCACGCAGGCCGAAGCCGAGGAGGCACTACGGCGCACGCCAGAAGTCGCCGACCGGTTTTTTGCTCTATTCCCGTTTCTAGAGGAGAAAGTGGCCTAAATGGACTTTGCGACCCTTCTGCAAATGCTGGACGCCACCGTGCGTCTGGCAACCCCGCTTCTTCTGGCCTGCCTCGCGGGCCTTTATTCAGAGCGGGCCGGTATCTTTGATATCGGGCTGGAAGGGAAAATGCTGGCGGCGGCGTTCTTATCGGCAGCGATTGCAGCGGTGACCGGCAACGTTTGGCTGGGGCTGCTGGCGGGGATCGGTGCTTCAATTGTGCTGTCGGTTGTTCACGGATTGGCGTCTATCACATTCCGCGGCAACCAACTGATTTCCGGTGTGGCGATCAACTTTCTGGCGGCGGGTCTTACTGTCGTTGTCGCCCAGAGCTGGTTTAAACAGGGTGGCCGCACGCCGCAACTGTCCGGTGACGGCCGGTTTGAACCCATCACCCTGCCCTTTGCAGAGGCACTTCGCGATGTGCCGATCATCGGACCCATCTATTACGAACTGATTTCCGGGCACACACCCCTCGTCTATGTGGCACTTCTTATGGTGCCCTTGACATGGTGGGTGCTTTATCGGACTCGCTTTGGCTTACGCCTGCGCGCTGTTGGCGAAAACCCGGCAGCTGTTGATACCGCAGGCGTATCTGTCGTGTTTTTACGTTATGCGGCCGTTGGCATATGCGGCATTCTTTGCGGCATTGCGGGCGCGTATCTGGCAACAGCACTACAAGCAGGCTTCGTCAAAGACATGAGCGCCGGTCGTGGCTATATCGCGCTTGCTGCACTGATTTTCGCCAAATGGCGACCCTGGTATGCGCTTTATGCCTGCATGCTATTTGGCTTCCTGCAAGCCATGGCACTGCGCCCTGATGTCATTGAGCGGGTGCTCAGCTTCCAGGTCAATGGCCAACTGCTGGACGTGCTGCCTTACATCCTGACAGTCATCATTTTGGCCGGTTTTGTGGGGAAGGCAATTCCACCGCGGGCCGGAGGCGAACCTTATGTCAAAGAACGCTAAGGCGATCGCGGCACAAATCAGAGCAGTGGCAGGACCCGAACCCGTACGCCTTGGCCTCGTCCTTGGGTCCGGTCTTGGACATATTGCAGATTGCGTTGACGGCGTGGCGATCCCTTACAGTGAGCTGCCGGGTTTTCCCCACGCGGGCGTGTCCGGACACAACCCCAACCTCGTCATCGGCAACCTCGAAGGCGTGCGCGTTGCGGTCTTTGGTGGCCGGGCCCATTACTACGAAAACGGCACCGCAGATGCGATGCGGCTACCGCTAGAAGTTTTGCGCGAACTCGGGGCTGACACCGTGCTAGCGACCAACGCCGCAGGCTCCATGCAACCCGACATGCCGACCGGTTCTATCATGTGCCTATCCGATCACATCAATTTCTCGGGATTGAACCCCCTGATCGGAGAGCAGACAGACGCACGGTTCGTTCCCATGAAAGACGCCTACGACCCGGTTATCCGTGCCGCACTCCGATCGGCAGCTGACGCGACAGATACGGAAATGGCTGATGGGATCTATGCTTGGTATTCTGGCCCGTCCTTTGAAACCCCCGCAGAAATCAGGGCCATCGCCATGCTTGGCGCAGACGCCGTTGGCATGTCGACCGTGCCTGAAGTTATTCTCGCAAGGTTCTTGGGCCTGAAGGTCGCGGCGATCTCAACCATTACGAACATGGCCGCAGGGATGAGCGACGAAGCCATCAGCCATGAGCATACCAAAGCGATGGCACCAATCGGCGCTGCCAAGCTGGAAAAGGTCCTGCGTCAATATCTGCACGACCTGAAATAAGTCCAGTTCCCATACACCGATGACTCCACGTGGCGGAAATGCTGCGATTGCAGCATAAATTAGCTGCGGGGATTTGACACAAGCGTCACAAAGGTCTTTGTTGCGTCCACTGGCACAAGCGCCCGGATCAGTTCATGCAGATTTACCTTCCCATCGCCGAGGTTTCGGTGAACGCTTTCCTGTTACTCGGGCTTGGCGGCATTGTGGGTATTTTATCTGGTATGTTTGGGGTCGGCGGCGGCTTTCTGATGACGCCACTTCTGTTCTTTATCGGTATTCCCCCTGCGGTCGCTGTGGCTACCGAAGCAAACCAGATCGTGGCCTCTTCATTCTCTGGCGTATTGGCGCATTTGAAACGAAAAACAGTCGACCTGAAAATGGGCACGGTGCTGCTGGTCGGGGGACTGATCGGGTCTGGACTAGGTATTATTTTGTTCAACTACCTGAAAGCCTTGGGTCAAGTCGAACTACTGGTCCAACTTTGCTATGTCGTCTTTTTGGGTATGATCGGAACATTGATGTTCATCGAGAGCCTCAACGCGATCCGTAAATCAAGCAAGGCGGGCCGCACTGTACCAACGCGGCGCAAGCACAATTGGGTCCACAATCTGCCTTTCAAAATGAAGTTCAGGGTGTCGGGCCTCTATATCTCGGTCATACCGCCGGTATTGGTCGGGGTATTGGTCGGTGTTCTGGCCGCGATCATGGGTGTTGGTGGCGGGTTCATCATGGTGCCCGCGATGATCTATCTGCTGGGAATGCCGACAAAGGTTGTCGTCGGAACATCGTTGTTTCAGATCATCTTTGTGACTGCATTCACGACCATGCTGCACGCAACAACGAACTACACCGTCGATGTCGTACTGGCAGTTCTACTGCTTGTCGGTGGGGTGATCGGCGCACAAATCGGCACCCGTATCGGGGTCAAGATGAAGGCCGAACAACTGCGTATCCTACTGGCGCTCATGGTGCTCGCTGTCTGCGGCAAACTTGCATTCGACCTTTTGGTGCAACCAGCAGAACTCTATTCGCTCGGCGCAGGGGGGCACTCATGATCCGCCTGCTTATGTTTTTCTTAATGCTCGCGTTGCCCGCAAAAGCCGAAGAAATCGTGCTTGGCCTTAGTCGCGATCAGGTGGCTATCACCGCGACTTTCGAAGGGTCCGATATATTGGTGTTTGGTGCCATCCGGCGCGAGGCTCCGATTCCCGACAAAAGTGAGCTGGGTGTCATTGTCACGGTTGCTGGACCTGATGAACCTGTGATGGTCCGCCGGAAAGATCGGCGTCTTGGTATCTGGATCAATACCGACGCGGTCGAGGTGGATGCGGCGCCGTCGTTCTATGCCGTTGCAACGAATGCCCCGATGCGTGACGTGTTGCGCGATGTCGAAGATTTGCGCTATCGCATCACCATCCCCCGGGCGATCCGATCAGTCGGAGCGCAGGTCAGCGATAGTGGTGCCTTTACCCAAGCCCTCATCCGTATCCGTGCAGGGAGTGGCCTTTATCAAGTGCTCGAAGGGGCCGTAGATCTTGAGGAAGAGACGCTGTTTCGGACGGCCATCACCCTGCCCGCCAACCTGACCGAAGGCGACTATGAGGCGCATATCTTCCTGACCCGCAATGGCCGTGTCATTGATGAATACATCACGACGATCCCTGTACAAAAAGTCGGTATGGAACGTTGGCTCTATAACCTGGCACACGAAAACGCACTGATTTACGGATTGATGTCCTTGTCCATCGCAATCGCTGCCGGCTGGGGTGCCTCCGCTGCCTTTACAATGCTGCGACGCTAACCGCGCCCGATATGCGGCATCGTGGTCGCCATCACCATCATCGACTGCACATTTGCCTCTGACGGCAATGATGCCATGTGAAACACAGACCTTGCGACATCATCAACAGACATGCTTGGCATCGGATCAAGACCTTGCGCCGCACGTTTCTTTTCTAAATTCACCACCATATCCGTCCGAGCATTTCCGATGTCGATCTGACCACAGGCAATTCCAAACGCGCGGCCATCCAGTGACAGCGTCTTGGTCAACCCCGACACACCATGCTTGGTCGCTGTGTAACAGGTCGATCCCTCACGCGGCGTATGGGCGGAGATGGAGCCATTGTTGATGATGCGCCCGCCCTGCGGCGTCTGATGGCGCATCTGACCAAACGCTGCGCGCGCGCACAGAAACATCCCCGTCAGATTTACATCCACAACCTGCTGCCAGTCCTTCAGACTAATCTCATCAATGCTCGTCTGAGGGCCGAACATGCCTGCATTGTTAAACAAAACATCTAGCTTACCAAACTCTGCAAAAGCGGCATCAACCGCAACCTCATCAGTCACATCGCAGGGCAGCAATACTGCATTATCGTGAACGACCTCAGCCAGCGCATCCGCACGACGCGCAATCAAGCCAACACGCCAACCCTGCGCCAGAAAATACTCTGCAGTAACACGCCCAATGCCGCTGCTTGCGCCGGTGATGATGATGCTTTTCATATTTCCTCGCTTTTCAATTCCAACGGTGCGGCAGGCACTTCCAGATCATCCACCGAAAGCACACCTTCCGGACGGGCAAGTCGATTGCGCACAACCCATCGCAACTGTGTCTCGGCACGGGTGATTGCGACATAGGCAAGGCGTTTCCATAACGGCTGCCCCGCCTCAACACGGCCCATACGGGATGCGGCATAAATGTCTGGCGCAAATACCTGAACTGTGTCCCATTGCGAGCCCTGGGCTTTGTGAATGGTTACGGCAGCACCATGCAAAAAGGTGGCGCCCATACGGGCGGCAAATGGAATGAAAGGCTCCACGTCACCCTCCTGCTCAATCTTCACGATGCTGGCTGCACTGACTTGCGGATCTTCCGCGCCCATCACATGCAATCGGGAAAACCCTGGCTTACGACCAGGACCAAGGTAGATAACCTGCGCGCCTTTGATGAGGCCACGTGCCTCCAAATCAAGGCGCTTTTTCCGATGCTTGATGGGTAATTCAATGCCGTCACAGATCAAAGGCTCACCAGCAAGCAATTCATCAACCGGCGCGCCAAATGCCGCACGAAAGGCGTGGATCAGGCGAATGCGAGTGGCATTGCGCCAAACAAGACAGGGGGAGCGGGCCATCAAATCTGCCTCAACCCGCTGTGCCATGACAACGCGTTCATCTGTTTGAGCCGCCTCTTCGATCATTCGTTCGAATGCATAGAAATCCAGCTGCGGATCAGCCAACGCATGGGCCAAATCAAGGATCGGGTTGCCCGCATCCTGCCGATGGATGCGATTCAGGGTCAGAACACGCTTTTCGGGTAGCTTTTCAAAAACCATGCCACCGGACGATTGCACGGGCGGCAATTGGGCTGGGTCGCCAAACAGCAAAAGCGTCGGAAAAATCTCTTGCAAATCCTCGAACTGCTTTTCATCCAGCATTGAGCTTTCATCAACAAATCCAATATCCAGCGGTTCTTCGCGTCGTTTCCAGCCGGTTATAAAATCACTGCCCCGCAGACCAGCCGCAGCCAATGCGGCGGGAACCGATTTGTTCGTTTGATAAGATGTAAACGCCCGATCTAGCGCGATATCGGTCAACCCCTCAATCTCGGGCCGGTCGCCCTGTCCGGCAAGCCACTCGGCAACCTTTTCATATTCTGGATCATAAACCGGCGTATACAGTATCCGGTGGATTGTCGTCGCAGGCACGCCGTGATTACGCAAAACGCTGGCGGCCTTGTTGGTCGGGGCCAAAATGGCAAGCGTGCGACGATCGCGTCGTTTGCGCCCCTCCCAATCGCCGGACACCACGTCAACCCCCGCCTCTTCCAATGCCTGATAAAGACGGGCAAGCAGCATGGTTTTCCCAGATCCGGCTTTACCGATCACCGCCAGAACAGACGTCGCATCCGATTGTGGCGGCTGCAACAGGTTGTCATCAAGATCGACACCAGCTTGCCGCAGCGCCACGGCAACGTTGTCCCAAGCCTCTGCCTGGTCGTCCGAAAATGTGATGGTTGGCGCATTCATGCCGCGACAGTATCTGGACCGTCGCGGCGCTGCCAGCGGATTAGGCGGCCTGCTGGAATTCTTGGATCTGGCGACCAAAGGAACGGTTAAACCAGTGTTCCGATATCTCAGACGACAAGCCCGCGCGGCGCAAAACCTTCAATCGGTCCTCTGGACGGAAAGGCCAAAGACCCACGCTGATCTTATCACGACCTTCACCCGAGCTGCCCAGTACCTCTGGCGAGGCACCAATCATGGAATAAATGCGTACCATACGTGGATCAAATACACCCAAAAGATGGGTCAAGGAAAAGGCGCGCATCAACTCGCCACCAGCCAGCATCATCGCGCCTGCGACACGCGGGCTGGATTTTTGGCCAAGGCAAAAGCGGGTGCATTCCCAAATAAACGGGCTACGGATATCTTCACCATTCAGCAATTCAGCAAAGTGATCGTTCACCATCGTGCGTTCAGTTGTTGGCAAGAACCGCATTGATCCACCATGTGTGCCATCAGGGTTTTGCCAGATGACATAGAGCGGGTTCATATCGTCGTATTCGTCACGCTCCCACCCTTTTTCATCGACTGTAACTGCCCATTTCAGACGTTCAGAAAACTGAATCGCGCGGTCGCGAAACATTGATGTCTGAAGGACTGGATACTGAGACAACTCATTAGCGTAAATATAACGAAGCATGCGTGCTACCCTTTGAACGGTTACCGTGTGGCAACAAGGTAGGACGAGACGCAGCAGCAATAGTTAACGGCCCGCTCGGACCGTTAACTATTTGTTAAGGGTTTAACGGGCGGCCGATTTAGCGATCTTGCCTTCGGTGTCACGCCCAGGCCAGCCACCTGTTGCGGCACGGGCAGCACCACCCACGACAATCAGTCCTTCACTGATCGCGCGCGCCACGGCGTGGGTTGTATTCAGCGCACCCAGTTTGAAACGCGCGCTTTCAATATAGGCCCGCAACGTATGTTCTGAGATATTGAGCAAATCAGCGACTTGTCCACGACTATACCCCATCCCAAGATATGTCAGCGCATCGGTTTCCCGCGGCGACAAAGCACGAACAGGTTCCGGCGCGCGCCCCTTTTCCAGTTCCAGCGCCTTCTGGTTCAGATAATGCGCGATCAAGATCCAATCACGTTGATGGGCTTCAGTGAATGTCGCCCATGTCGCATCATCCGTGGAATGCGAGGCCGTCAACAATGCCAACTGACCGCTGGGGCCACGGATCGGAATTGAAAAACCTTGATTGCCGATGCCATGCGCGATGGCATCTTTGCGAAAGGCTTGGGCGGCCTTTGACGACCAGTCAAGCCTTTTCCAGTCAACCGGATCGAAACGCTGAAAACATCCGATCACGACTGGATCGATGCGTAAGTAATCCTTTTCAACATAGTGTTGGACCCAAGCTAAATCATACGTGCCAAAGCCGTATTGTTCGCCGTCCGCACTAACCCAATGGTAAACAACATGATCAACCTGAAAGTGATCGCGGAGCCCCACAATCAGGTCCTGTATCTGGTCAAGCGCGTCGGCTTGCTCCAGAGCTTGCAAAAATTGGTCGAGTTCCAGCACAGTCTCCTCGCGTTATTGGAGACGATTTCTCGATCACCTTAGCGATCTCTGCCGACGCGACAAGCGCTGTGTTATCCAGTTGAGCTGCCAAAAGCGGCAAATCATTCTGTTTCGCGAAGGATTTCAAGTCGGCAAGTACGTCGATGATCCATTCGTTTCCCATTTACTAATCTCTCTCTCAATCATTAACGAAGTGTTAACAACCTATAGTAGCATTGCGCTTATGAAAAAATTACTCACGTCTTCATACCCCCCATAAATAGCGAGTAGACGGCATCTCATAGTGCTTATTTGAGAAAGCCCATGAAAATAAGGGGCGCCACCCTCTTCGGCTACGCCCCTTCAACCCGGAATACAATAGGTCACCTGCTCTGTGAAGCTTCGACCGTATCCTCTAACGTGCGCAAACCAGTCTCAGGCGCCTGAACCAAAACGGCCATATTGCCGGGCTTATGCTCGTTTTTCCGCATCTTCGTATGGGCTGCGGGAATCTCTGCCCAGCCAAACACCTCGGACATACAAGGGTCCAATCGCCGCTCCACCATCAATGCGTTGGCCGCTGACGCCTGCTTGAGATTGGCAAAATGGCTGCCCTGCAATCGCTTCTGGTGCATCCACATGTACCGTGCATCCATCGTCAGGTTGTAGCCAGTCGTGCCGGCACAAATCACAACCATCCCGCCACGCTTCACAACAAAAGTCGACACAGGGAAAGTTGCCTCACCCGGATGCTCAAACACCATGTCAACGTTAACACCCTTGCCGGTCACGTCCCAAATTGCTTTGCCGAATTTGCGGGTCTCTGTGAACCATTCTTTATATTCTGGCGTGTTCACCGTCGGCATCTGCCCCCAGCACTTGAAATCATTGCGGTTGATTACACCCTTCGCGCCGAGCGACATCACAAATTCGCGTTTGCTTTCGTCGCTGATGACGCCAATTGCATTAGCACCAGCAGTGTTAATCAGTTGGATGGCATAAGAGCCCAGACCACCAGAGGCCCCCCAGACCAATACATTCTGTCCCGGCTTCAGGTCGTGCGGTTCGTGCCCAAAGAGCATCCGATATGCCGTCGCCAACGTCAGCGTATAACAAGCGCTTTCTTCCCATGTCAGATGCTGCGGACGCGGCATCAACTGCTGGGACTGAACGCATGTAAACTGGGCAAAGGACCCGTCAGGCGTTTCATATCCCCAAATCCGTTGGCTGGGGGAGTACATCGGATCACCGCCGTTGCAGTGCTCATCATCGCCATCATCCTGATTGCAGTGAATGACAACTTCATCACCGACCTTCCACCGCTTGACCTTGTCACCAACCGCCCAAACGATACCCGATGCGTCAGAGCCGGCAATGTGATATTCAGCGCCATGGACATCAAACGGGCTAATCGGAATACCAAGGCCCGCCCATACACCATTGTAGTTCACACCTGCCGCCATGACGAGAACCAGAACCTCGTGACTGTCCGGCTTTGGACAATCGACAACTTCAATCTCAAACGCTTTTTCAGGCTCCCCGTGGCGTTCGCGCCGAATGGTCCATGCATACATTTGCGCAGGCACATGACCCATCGGGGGCATTTCGCCTACTTCGTACAGATCTTTCTGCGGGGCGCTATAGGCTCCCGCCGGGGGTGACTGATCTAGGGCCATCTGAGTCTCCATCTCTCACAATCCATGTTTTTGCCGCACCGCAGAATCGGGTGGTTGCGATATGGATACAAGATCAAAAGGTAACTATGCAATCAAAATTAGCGCAATTTTGTAATTTAATTACTCTGCAACTGCAGAATTTTCGGCCAATTTTTCTGCATCTGCATTAAAATGGTGTGCAATCGTGTTGGCATAATAGGTCAATATGTTGCGGCCCAGTTCTGTCACCACAACACCTTCATCGGATTCGATGACCAACTTACGGCCCGCCATCCGGTTCAGCGCGTCCCGCACGACGACGTGCGTCTGGCGCCTTGGATGGGGCAGTTTTCGTTCAGAAAACGTTGCAACGGATCGTGCAACTTCCGCTTCCAATGCAGCCACAGTGATGGGCCCTTTAGCAAGCAGATGCCTGGCCACCAGCGGTACACCCAGCACAGGGATCACATCCGCAATCCGTTGCATCAGTTCGTCAGCAACAGCATCAGTCATGTCGGCGTCAATGCCCGCTACAAATCGGGATAATTTCAACGGCTCCCCAAAACTGACAGAGGCTGTGCCAAAACCGCGAAAGCGCCGGGTCATCCGCAGCCAAAAATGCCGGCTCATCCTTTTGATCACATTCCATAGGGGCGGGCGAAACTTTCGTTTGCCAGCCTTATCGGCTGCAATCAAAAACGTATCTTCCAGAACACGATCATAGTTCAGAGCCACGGGCACAAAAATCACTTCCCGGAGGTTCGGGTCAAAATCCTCTATGATATAATTCAGCAGGCCTTTCCGTGGCGGGGCCAGTTTCCCATCAAGACTTAACCCACCTTCGGGAAAGACCGCCTGACTTACCCCACCGCGTGTCGCCATCTGCACATAGCGGGCAAGGACCTTACGATATAGGGCGCCGCGCGATCTGCGCCTTATGAAATACGCACCCATCGCCCGGATAATCGCCGACAGCGGCCAGACCCGCGCCCATTCACCCACGGCATATGACAATGCCCCAGCATTGGCTGCCAGATAGGTCACCAGCACATAATCCATATTGCTGCGGTGGTTCATCACAAAGATCACCGTCGCATCCGGGTCGATCTCAGCCAGACGTTTTCGATCCAGGGTGCCCAGTTTGATCCGGTACAATGACTTCGACAGCCAGCGCGCCAAACGGATGCCAAAGCCAAAATAAGCGGTGGCTGAAAACGATGGCACAATCTCTCGCGCATAACGACGTGCCTGCTCAAAGGCGACGTTTTCGGGGATGTTTTCCTTGCGTGCATGATCGACGATCGCCTGCGTTACCTCAGGATCATAAATCAATCGCTGGATCATGTCGTAACGACGCGCCAATTTGAAAGGCTCAATCGGGCGCTGGAGGCGTTCATTGACACGGGCGATCACACGCTCCGCCCGTTTGCGGAAAAACCAACGCACTGACGGGAACAGAAAATGCGACGCAAACGTCACCGCCGCGAACAGGACGATCAATACAAAAACCCAGAGCGGCATAGAAACAGTTTGCGTCATAACTGGACCGTGACAGGGAAAGGCCCGGTGGTAAATCCCATCATGCCGCAACGCAGCGAATTGACAGCGGCATAAAATTTCCGATAATGACCCTAAATGCGTAATTTAATTACGTAAGATGATTCAGGAGCACCAGCTATGTCGCAGACGCAGAAAGACCGCCCTTGGTTATTTCGTACATATGCCGGGCATTCCACCGCTGCGGCATCCAATGCGCTCTACCGGGGTAACCTTGCCAAAGGACAGACAGGGCTTTCGGTCGCCTTCGATCTGCCCACCCAGACGGGTTATGACAGCGACCATGTTTTGGCCAAAGGGGAAGTCGGCAAAGTCGGCGTACCAGTCAGCCATTTGGGCGACATGCGCGCGCTGTTCGCGGATATACCTCTGGATCAGATGAATACTTCCATGACGATCAATGCAACGGCCCCTTGGCTGCTATCGCTCTATATTGCTGTTGCTGAAGAACAGGGTGTCGATATCAGCGCGTTGCAAGGCACTGTTCAGAACGACATCATTAAGGAATATCTATCGCGCGGCACCTATATTTGTCCGCCAGAACCTTCATTGCGGATGATTACCGACGTTGCCGCCTATACCCGGGCGCATCTGCCAAAATGGAATCCGATGAATGTCTGCTCCTACCACTTACAAGAAGCAGGCGCGACACCCGAAGAAGAACTGGCATTTGCGCTGGCAACCGCGACGGCTGTATTGGACGACCTGAAAAACAAGGTGCCCGCAGACAAATTCCCCGCGATGGTCGGCCGTATCTCATTTTTTGTAAATGCTGGTATTCGGTTCGTTACCGAGATTTGCAAGATGCGCGCCTTTGTCGAGCTTTGGGATGAAATCTGTATCGAACGATACAAAGTCGATGATTCAAAATACCGCCGTTTTCGCTATGGCGTTCAGGTCAATTCGCTTGGACTGACGGAACAACAGCCAGAAAATAACGTTTACCGGATATTATTAGAGACACTCGCAGTTACCCTTTCAAAAAACGCGCGCGCACGCGCTGTGCAGTTGCCCGCCTGGAACGAAGCGCTTGGATTGCCCCGACCCTGGGATCAGCAATGGTCACTCCGAATGCAACAAATCTTGGCGTATGAAACTGACCTGTTGGAATTCGACGATCTGTTCGATGGCAATCCCGCTATTGAACGCAAGGTCAATACACTGAAAGACGGAGCACGCGCAGAACTTGCGCAGATCGACAGGATGGGTGGTGCTGTCGGGGCCATCAGTTATATGAAGTCGCGACTTGTCGAAAGCAACGCAGCCCGCATCGCACGAATCGAAACCGGCGAAACAACAGTTGTAGGCGTAAACAGATGGGATTCCGGTGAACCGTCACCACTGACGGCGGGTGATGACGCGATCATGGTCGCCGACCCGCAAGCCGAAGCCGATCAACTCCGGCGTCTGCGCGAATGGAAAGTCGGGCGCGATGGCGCGGCAGTGCTCGCCGCCCTCACAGAACTACGCGCTGCCGCAAAAAGCAGCGACAACATCATGCCGCCATCCATCGCTTGCGCGCGCGCAGGTGTGACAACCGGTGAGTGGGCGGACGTTATCCGGGCAGTCTTTGGCCAATACCGCGCGCCGACAGGCGTCAGCAGCAACCCCTCAAACAGGACAGAGGGACTGGATGATCTACGCGAACAGGTTGATCTGGTCAGCAACGCGCTTGGACGGCGACTAAAGTTTCTGGTTGGCAAACCGGGGCTGGACGGTCACTCTAACGGCGCCGAACAAATCGCGGCCCGTGCGCGCGATTGCGGGATGGACATTGCCTATGACGGCATTCGTTTCACACCTGATGAAATCATTTCAGCAGCGCGCGATGAAGACGCGCATATTATCGGACTTTCTATTCTGTCTGGCTCTCACGTTCCGCTCGTGCGTGATGTCGTTGCTGGATTAAAGGCAGAAGGATTGGGGCACATACCCATTGTCGTTGGCGGGATAATTCCAGAGGATGACGCAACCCAATTGCAGGCAATGGGGATTGCGAAAGTCTACACACCAAAAGACTTTGAATTGAACAAGATCATGTCCGATATTGTAACGTTATCAGATCCGCGAACTCTCGTCGCCGAATAACAAAAGCCCAAAGAAGAGTTGTACTTTTGTATATTGGAATCTCTTTTAGGGGTGAACCCTGATCCCCCGAATGGTAAGCGCGGTTAGTTTATCGGAGAATGACATGAAACACGATCTGAAATCGATGACTCGTAAAGAGTTGGAAAAACTGAAAACCGACGTTGAGAAGGCGCTTGGCAAAGTAGCTGATAAAGAAAAAAAGCTAGCCTTGGCAGCCGCAAAGAAGGCTGCGGCAGCGCATGGTTTTTCTTTGGATGAAATCACGGGCGCGGCACCAGTTGAAAAGAAAGCGCGCAAAACACGCAAGGGCCCCAAAACTGCATCAGTGCCAAAATACCGCAATCCAGATAATGCAGATCAAACCTGGACTGGTAAGGGCCGTCAACCAGAGTGGTTCAAGTCAGCGGTTCAGGCGGGGAAATCCCCCGACGCGATGGAAATCTAGAAAACGACCTGCCAACGCTTTAACCTCATGGCAGCGTTGGCAAGCACCGCATTCCCCTTTCGCATTCGTCCACTTAAGATGGCAACAAATGCGAAAGGACACCCATCATGACAATTCATATCGGCGCCGCACAAAACGACATCGCCCCAACCGTTTTGATGCCTGGCGATCCCTATCGTGCCAAATGGGCGGCTGAGACGTTTCTGCAGGATGCGCGTTGCATCAATGAAGTTCGGGGCATGTTGGGCTTCACCGGAACATGGAATGGTCACCCGGTAACGATCCAAGGATCCGGCATGGGCATGCCTTCTTTGTCCATTTACGCCAATGAGCTGATCAAGGATTACAACGCACAAACACTGATCCGCATCGGCTCTTGCGGGGGTATGCAGAACAAGGTTGGCATTCGGGATGTGATCCTGGCGATGACAGCCTCGACCTTGTCAACGCCATCTCGTGGTATTTTCAAGGAATTGAATTTTGCGCCCTGCGCCGACTTTGATTTGTTGGTCGCAGCACATAAAGCCGCAACAGACAAAGGCGTGCCAACCCATGTCGGCGGCATTTACTCGTCAGATGTATTCTATGATGAACGGCCTGATCTGAATGAACAGATGGTACGCCACGGAATCCTCGGTGTCGAAATGGAAGCAGCAGAGCTGTACAATCTAGCAGCCCGGCATGGACGACGTGCCTTGGCTGTTCTGACTGTCAGCGACCACCTGCTGACACATGAGGCACTGCCCGCAGAAGACCGCGAACGTTCCTTTGGCGATATGGTGGAAATCGCGCTTCAGGCCGCGTTTGTCTGAAGCATGTCTTACCTTTGCGGCGCTAAAGGTCAGCGTCCATGACTTCGGTCATATCCGCTGACCTGCGGCGGAACCCATTCTTGCAAGCTGCCCAGCTTTGGTGCCAAAACCTGAATATCAAGCGGGAAGCATTCAGCGGCATCGCTCGAATGCACAGTACTGCAATCGCCGCCTGGACAGGCGCTTAGCACAGCCAGCAAATCAATTTCAGCGAAGAATTCGATGTAGTCACCGGGCCGCACGGGGCTGGCCTTCATGAAATACTGCCCGGTATCACGGGTGAAGCCGGTACACATGAAAACGTTAAGCACGTCGTGGATATGAGGCTCGGCCTCTTTTATCGGCATATTTGTGTGATCCGCCAAGGCACGGGTCAGATTTGAATGACAACAATGATGATAATGATCACCCGATAGCAGGTGCCCGGTGTACGGATCGCAGCGGGTGCCGATCACATCGTGAACAGAACCGCCGAAATCATCGATACCATACCAAGCCAACGTATCGTGGGTTACTGTCGCCATGGGCCGCAAATTCGGAAATGATGACCATAAACGATCACCCATCGTCACATGGGTGCCGTGCAGTGCCCGCGTCTTTCCTGAATAAAATCGTTCACCCAAATCATGCCGATTGAACAGGTTCAAATCACCAACCTGCGATCCCTCAACGCTGTGGATACGTAAAAAATGCCCAGCCGGAACATCAATCGCATTTGCTTCGCGCGGCGGGATCCTGATTTGGGCGACTTCGGTCAATTCTGAACGGGCCGCCGTATAAAGCGCCATATCAGGTTGCGGTAACGTCACTGTCGGATAACAGATGACCGGCGACACCGCACGACGCTCGTCCGCGTCGAAAGGGGCAAGCACATCCATCATGTTATCATCTTACCCAACGGCAGCTTGTACGACTAAACGACCCGCTCAACCATCATCTTTTTGACATGCGCGATCGCCTTTGCGGGGTTCAAACCTTTCGGGCAAGTCTTAGCGCAGTTCATAATCGTATGGCAGCGATACAGCTTGAAGGGATCTTCCAGCTCATCCAAACGTTCACCCGTCGCTTCATCCCGGCTATCGATAATCCAGCGATAAGCATGCAGCAATGCAGCCGGCCCCAGATACCGATCACCATTCCACCAATATGACGGGCAGGATGTCGAACAACACGCACACATCACGCATTCATACAAACCGTCCAATTTCTTGCGATCATCAACCGATTGCTTCCACTCTTTCGCAGGGCGGTTTGTCTTGGTCTCAAGCCATGGCATCACAGAGGCATGCTGGGCATAAAAATGCGTCAGATCTGGAATCAGATCCTTGATCACAGGCATATGCGGCAACGGATAAATCTTCACGTCGCCACTCACTTCATCCATGCCGTAAATACAGGCAAGGGTATTAATACCATCAATGTTCATCGCGCAGGACCCGCAAATCCCCTCACGGCAAGACCGGCGAAATGTCAGCGTCGGGTCAATCTCATTTTTAATCTTGATCAGCGCGTCCAGAACCATCGGGCCGCAGGTATCCATATCAACGAAATAGGTATCCAACTGCGGATTCTTCCCATCGTCGGGGTTCCAGCGGTAAATCTGCACCTTACGCAGATTTGTAGCGCCTTCCGGCTTGGGCCAGGTCTTCCCCACCTTCATGCGGGAATTCTTGGGAAGTGTCAGTTGCACCATTTCGATCGTCCTTCCGTCAGAGGCCAAACAGCCCCAAAATTCTTACAATGCCCGCAGGCGCGCTGGCCTGATGGGCGGCTGACCCGTCAGATTAATCACGCAAGTCTCATAAACCTCTAATGGGTCACGTCCGCGCAACAGGTCGGCGCTGACACCGATGCTAGCACTCGCAAAGGGGCCGCCATCTGTACTGGCGCCGACCGTTAGACCAACATCAGGGGCCTGTGCAGCACGGGCGCGTTCTTCACAGCGGTCCGCTGCCTGCTCCGGTGTTGGGGGCGTACATCCGGCAAGCACTAGAACGCCCAAAATGATACCTGCGTACTTCAACATCAGCCGCCCAACAGGAATGAGTTGAGTGCACTGTCAGTGGCGCATTGGACCGTTTCTGGCCGTCCAGCAATATCCAGGATCAAGCTGGTGGTCGCTGGTGTCGGCCCAACAACCGCAGCTTCAGCGATCTTGTAAACCTCGGTGATCTTAGCATTGTCGATGATGCAATCTGTGAGTGGTGCAGCATTCACACCCGGAAAGCGATCTGCGACGATACCATTGACCACACCTTTGGCGGTATCACGTGCAATTCGGTCCGCTTCGCCTGTGGCCTCTTCGCAGGCAGATAGGGCCATCAGGCCGATAATCGCTATAGCTGGAAAACGCATTAGAACGTCCTTTCTTTTGGGGCAATCTTATCCGCGTTGATACCACCTTCAGCTTCGGTGGTCAGCGCCGCAGTGATGACCGGACGATAGCTCAGCTTAACTTTGCCACCATCGACATGGCTTATCGTATGCACACGCCATTTTTCATCATCGCGCGTCGCATGATCTTCATGTGCATGCGCACCGCGGCTTTCCTTGCGAGCCTCAGCGCCAACAATCGTCGCCAGCGCGTTTGGCATCAGATTGGCAAGCTCCAGCGTTTCCATCAAGTCGCTGTTCCAGACAAGACTGCGGTCCGTGACCTTCAGGTCATCCATCTTGCCTGCGATCGCAGTCATTTTCTTGACGCCATCACCCAATGTCTTGTCGGTACGGAATACGGCCGCATCCGCCTGCATTGCCTTTTGCATCTCAAGGCGCAGCTCGGCGGTGCCGGTTGTTCCATCCGCGTGGCGCAACCCGTCAAAACGATCAAAGCATTGATCAACAGAGGCTTGGTTCAAGGTTGGGTTCGGCGCATCACGGTCGACAACCGCACCAGCCCGGATCGCGGCAGCACGGCCAAAGACCACAAGGTCGATCAAGCTATTCGACCCCAAACGGTTCGCCCCATGGACCGAGGCACAGCCTGCCTCACCTACAGCCATCAGGCCGGGCACAACACGGTTCGGGTCCTTCTTGGTGGGGCTCAGCACCTCACCGTAATAGTTCGTTGGAATACCGCCCATGTTGTAATGCACGGTCGGCAGCACGGGGATCGGTTCCTTCGTCACATCCACGCCTGCAAAGATACGGGCAGATTCCGAGATACCCGGCAACCGCTCCGCCAATGCCTCTTTGGGCAAATGGTTCAGGTTGAGGTGAATATGATCGCCATCCGCCCCAACACCGCGCCCCTCGCGGATTTCCATCGTCATGCAGCGACTGACATAGTCGCGCGGGGCGAGGTCTTTGTAGTTGGGCGCATAACGCTCCATGAACCGCTCACCTTCAGAATTGGTCAGATAACCACCTTCCCCGCGCGCGCCCTCAGTGATCAGGCAGCCAGCGCCATAAATGCCCGTGGGGTGGAACTGCACAAATTCCATGTCTTGCAGCGGCAGACCCTGGCGGGCCACCATCCCGCCACCGTCACCGGTGCAGGTATGGGCCGAGGTCGCGGAAAAATAAGCACGGCCATAACCACCCGTCGCCAACACCACCGTCTTGGCGTTGAACACATGCATGGTGCCATCATCCAACTTCCATGCGATCACACCCTGACAAACACCATCGTCTGACATGATCAAATCAAGCGCGAAATATTCGATGTAAAACTCAGCCTGCTGTTTCAGTGATTGACCATAAAGCGTGTGCAAAATCGCATGGCCGGTCCGGTCAGCCGCAGCACAGGTGCGCTGCACGGCAGGACCTTCGCCAAACTCGGTCGTATGGCCACCAAAGGGACGCTGATAAATCTTGCCCTCTTCGGTCCGGCTAAACGGAACACCGTAATGCTCCAACTCATAAACCGCTTTCGGGGCCTCGCGCGCCAGATATTCCATCGCGTCGGTATCGCCCAGCCAGTCAGAGCCTTTGACTGTATCATACATGTGCCACTGCCAACTATCCGGGCCCATATTGCCCAATGACGCGGCGATGCCACCTTGCGCAGCAACAGTATGGGATCGGGTCGGGAAAACCTTGGTAATACAGGCAGTGCGCAACCCTTGCTCCGCCAACCCCAACGTCGCCCGTAGCCCAGCGCCACCAGCCCCTACAACAATCGCGTCATAGGTATGCGTCTCGTATTCGTATGCAGCCATTACTCGATGCTCCGGGAAATCAAAGGGCGATGCGCACGATTGCGAAAATCGCAATGGCCGCAGCGGTATAAGACAGGCAGATCATCGCAATGATCAGGGCCTTGCGGGCAAAGCCATGCACATAATCCTCGATCAGAGTCTGCACGCCTTTGCGAAAGTGTATGAAACCCACCAGCATTGTCAGACTGGCAACAATCGCCGGGAACGGACGCTGATAATAGGCGATCACCTCTTCATAAGAGGATCCCAATATGGCCCCGAAGGTAAAGATAAACAGTGGGATCAGCGGCACCAGCGCCACAGATGTCACCATCATGTGCCAATGATGGTCCGTGCCTGTCCTTGCAGATCCCAGCCCTGCGGCGCGTTTGCGATCAGTCAAAAAAGCCATTGTCGCGCCTCCTACAGAACGATTGCTGTGAAAATGGTAAACAGAACTGAGGCAAGGATCATAACAAGGCCCGCAGTTTCTGATTTGTCGACGTCAAGCATATGACCACTGTCCCAGATCAGATGCCGGATACCGCCAAAAGAATGATACCAAACCGCCCATACAGACAAGAACATCACCAGATCGCCAAACCAGCTTGTTATGAATCCATTCGCCCTTGCAAAAGCCTCTGGGCCCGTCGCAGCAGCGATGAACCACCATACGATCATCAAAGCGGCCACAATAAGCGCATTGCCTGTCAGGCGGACAAAAATTGAGGTCATGGAGGTCAGTTGCGGACGATAGATCGTCAAATGTGGTGAAAGCGGGCGATTGCCCCGGTTCACATCGGCCATACTTGTTCCCTTCGCTGGCTTTGCTGCTGGCGGGGCAGCGCCCTGCCTCATGTTTTGCACCATTATGAAAGCAGAGTCACGCAGAGGAAGATGGATAAACTGTGAAAAAGTGACGCGATATTCTCAATTTCTCGCCAATGTGATCACAGTCTGAAATCGTGTGATCACAAATTGCCACTAGTGCAATTCGTTCAACACTGCGCTGATGGAGGAGTTATAGGTGAATTCAAGCATCCTGATCTCACCATCCACTTCAGCGCCCACCAGATGCAGTGCCAGCGGCACGTCACTGCCTTTGGGAAAGTAGAACACGATTTCCTGAATGAACGACGGCCCCTCACGACGCTGCAAGATCGTACGACAGCGATCAAAGCCTTGCGGGTCAAACACTGATAACGGGCCAAAAAGCGCATCAAACTGCTGATCCATCGCAGGCACATAGTCATCAACCAGATTGGCAAACGCCCGGTAATCCGTCCGCAAGAACGCTGTTTTCGCGCTCTCAAAAACAGAAACGTCGGCTTCTGTCGAAGGTTCGCAGGATTGCGCGGCCGCCGTCATGGGCAAAAGCGCAGCACAGGTCAAAGCAAGTATCTTCGTCATACCAGTATCAAGTCGCAAGACACCGCCGCGCGCAAGCCGAAGCCTGCGGATCGACAAAAAGCGGTGCATTTCTGTTACGAACTATTGCACTTCGAACACGGCAGCCAATTTTTCGCCAGTTTCTGCCAAGCGATCTGAAAAACCCGGATCGTCTTTGGCAAACAGGTCCGCGCGCAATTTAGGTGCCGCGACCGGCAGCGCCCTTATGAAGCCCAGTCGATAGCCTGTCGGAGGATGCGTTCCATCAACCGTTAATGCTTCGAAATTAAGTGCGTTCAACAAGTCGTCGCGCTCGGCATCCTTTAATTTGGCAACAGGTGAAACAAGCAGTTCCAGAACCTCGCGTCCACGGGCATCACCAACGCCGTGGAGCGCAGACCATTGGCCCTGAACATAACCGAAAAGCGAAGTTTTCTGCAGCAGTTGTGTCACGGCGGCTGGCCCGGCAGCGCGAACAGCCAGCGCATCTGCCAAATACTCTGCACGCTGGCTTTGCAGATAAAGCAGACGTAGCGTGGTCCTTTCCAATGCTTCAACGACGACGCGAAGCGGTATCACCCCAATCTCACCAATGACATTGCCTGAATGATGCGGGTCCGGCGCCAAAAGCGCATCCCACTTACTCAGTGTCTGAAGAGCCCAGCCAATCAGCTTGCCACGCGCCGGATCATCGTTGACCAAATGCGCCAGCTCGTGGGCGATCAGCGCCTGACGCTCCGCCGGGGTTGCGGCTTGCCAAAGCAACGCGCCGATGCCCAGAATACACTGCCCCCCCGCCTTGACGACAAATGCGTTAAAATCATCGCTGATAACCACCCGTTCAATTCTTGGGGCACCCATCACCGCGCAAACCTCATCCAATGCGCCGAATAGTTCGGGCGTATCGGCACAGGTCAGGCTATTAGCCGGGATCCGGTAACGCGCAGGCAACAAGAAAATGCCTGCCGCAAAGAATAGGCTGCCGAAGATGAAACCAATCAACGAAGGAAGTGCCGCAATGATGACAATAATGCCAACGACAGCGACAAGCACAGGTGTCACCAACACCGCGATTGAAATAAGCGTTGCAAGCACATGGCTGGCCTGACGGCGGCGCAGCTGCCCACTGGCATAGTCCTTCAGCGCGTCAAGAAACACGCGCTCGCCCTGCGCATGGTTCATCTCGGCCCGCCATTGCGCCAGCATCATGTGGGCATCAACGCCCAGTAATCCAAATCCAGCAGCACGTCGGGGTGGTACCGCCCATCCTCGCCGCGCAGGACACCGGCGGTGCCTTTGGTCGCAACCAGCCGCAACCGGATGGCCCCGACACCAGGTGCATTCGTCTCCGCCACGTCCAGCACTTCGGACCAAGCCCGTATCGTATCCGCCGCAAAGCAAGGGTTCGCATGTGCACCGCCGTTAAGCGCCACAATCATCTGCGCATTTGCCAGCCCGTTGAACGAAAGCGCCCGCGCTAGCGAAATCACATGTCCGCCATAAATCAACCGCTTGCCATCATCGCGATTTGTTGCATCGAAATGCACCTTTGCCGTGTTCTGCCACAAGCGCGTGGCAAGCATGTGCTCGGCCTCTTCGATGGTTACGCCATCAACATGGTCAATGATTTCACCGACACCATAATTGATCAGACGATGCCGCTCGCCTGCCAAAGCGAAATCATAACCTTCAAATGAAAGGCCCTCTGGCACCATCAGATCAGATGCAGCCACCGCCGCAGGCAGGTCGGGGATCACCGTCTCTGGCGCAGGCCCCTGCCCCCGTTTGCGCACCATGACCCAGCGCACGTAGCTCAGAACATAATCCCCACGCTGATTTCGGCCAGTCGTGCGCACCCATACGACACCGGATTTGCCGTTCGAATTCTGTTTAACCCCGACCACTTCTGAAACCGAAATCAGCGTATCACCGGGATAAACCGGCGCCAGCCACTGGCCATCCGCATAACCCAGATTGGCGACCGCATTCAGCGACACATCCGGCACCGTCTTACCAAAAACAGTATGGAACGTAATCAGGTCGTCAACGGGCGAGGCAGGCAAACCACAGGCGCGGGCAAATTCATCCGAAGAATAAATCGCACTCCGTGCAGGATAAAGCGCGTGATACATCGCCCGCTCACCGCCTGAGATCGTGCGCGGAACTGCATGCGTGATCACATCACCAACAGCATAATCTTCAAAAAAGCGGCCTGCATTTGTTTTGGTCATTGCTGCCCCAACTTCATGTTAGATGAATAAGGGGCATCAACGTCTTTGGTCACTGCCTGGCCACAGCGCATCACGCCATTGGCCTGATCAAAAGCATAAGTTGGGCTGCCATAAAGCTCCCAACCCTTGGACAACGCCTCTGACACTTTGTGGCAAAAGGCCGATGTATCATCTTCGGTCAACAACCTGTAAATTTTCATGATTTCATCCCCAAGGCGTGACGCCCAGCGCATAATGAATAGCCATTACCACGATGACAACAACCGCCGTGACCACAACGGCCACGACCTCTTTCTTCGCAGGCGCGCGTGGAGGACGTTCCCACGGACCTTCCTGCGCATTGATCAGGACAACTTCCACCAGCGCCCAAACCAGCAGACCGCCAAACAGAACGAATGACGGCATATCGCCATTGACCAGCAAATGCGCCGCGGCCCAAATCGAAAATCCGGTCAACTGCGGGTGACGGACCTTCGTGCCAAGCCAAATCTTGGCCCCCTTCGCCCCGCTTGCGGCATAGAAATAGAACGCCACGACCATCAGCAAGTTGTTGATCCCGACCCACATTGGATCGCGTCCCCAATAAACCGTGCCATCGGCAGACCGATACCCCAGGACCATCAACACAACACTGACAACAATCAATATGGCCATTAACCCCTTGCCAGCATCGCCCATTGCAACACGCGCCCCTGGAACCAGCCGTTTGAACAAATGCGCGGCCCACCAAAGGGCAACCCCTGCGATCAGTAGTGTCATGTATTCTCCAACGTGGCGATTGCTGCGGCTTTCGCCAACGTCGCGCGGGCCGTCACAATATGCAAGTTCTCCACGATCCGGCCATCAACCACAGCCACACCCTGCCCCTCGGCCTCGGCGGCATCAAAGGCTTCGATCTGACGGCGCGCCAGATCAATTTCGTCCGCAGTGGGGCCAAATGCCTGATTGGTTATCGCGACCTGCGCAGGGTGGATCAGCGTCTTGCCATCAAATCCCATATCCCGACCTTCTGCACATTCCGCACGCAGGCCATCTTCATCCTTGAATGCATTATAAACACCGTCCAGCGCGACAATCCCTGCAGCCTTCGCCGCCAGCAGGCATAATTGCAGCGACATCATCAACGCCGCACGGCCCCGCGAATTCAGATCCTTGGCCAGATCGTTCGTGCCCAGTACAAACCCAGCGATACGGGGATGTTTTGCAATTTCCGATGCCTGCAATATGCCCTCGGGCGTCTCCATCATCGCCCAAATCGGCAGATCGGGGACCAATGCGGCCAAGGCATCCACATCCGCCGGACCATTGACCTTTGGCAGCAATATCGCGTCACAATCCATTGCTGCAACTGCCGCTGCATCCGCTTTGCCCCATTCGGTATCAAGGCCATTGATCCGCACAATGCGCAATCGGCTGCCGTATCCACCAGCCGCCAAGGCCGCGTTCAAAGTATCACGCGCCGCGACCTTTGCGTCAGGTGCAACGGCGTCCTCCAGATCAAACAAAATTACATCAACAGGCAGGCCACGTGCCTTGTCTAAGGCGCGATCCTTGGAGCCCGGGATGTACAAAGCCGAGCGGTAGGGGCGGTCATGCATCGAATCGTCCTCGTAATATTATTGCGCCAAACAGGCCAGATATATGCACTTCATTCAACCCGAAAATGCCGCGACGCAGCAAAACACCCACCGTCACGGTGTGTTAACCAATTTCCGTCAAGTTGAACGCAGAATTTGATGCACTTGCAGACTGCGACGGATGATCAGCCGCGGTCCCCCCTCGCAACAAGGTGAACCAAATGAAGCGTAACTTTTTTCTTATGTCTTTCGGCGTTTGCGCCATGATGATGGCAGCCAGCCAGGTGAACGCCCAAACGCGCAACTGTGCGGCACATGAAGCCGTGGTTGAACGACTTGCCGCGCGGTATGGCGAAAGCCGGCAATCTATCGGGCTTGGCACGGACAATTCGGTGATCGAAGTTTTTGCATCGCTGGAAACCGGCAGCTGGACCATTACCGTCACCAAGCCCGGTGGGCCAACCTGCCTCGTGGCGGCTGGTCAGTCGTTCCAACAGGTCAGCGAGGCACTGCCAAACACCGATAGCGGCGCGTAACCCACGACAATGTCTTTAAAGGCCGCTCAAACGCAGAGCGGCTTTTTTAACTCATCGCCACCCAGATCAGACGCACGCCAGTCAGAATCAGCAAAACATAGGTCAGCGCAAAAAATGCGCGTTCTGGCACAAGATGATGCGCACGCACGCCGATCCATGCCCCCAATAGGGCAAAGGGTGCCAGCAGCAGGCTGCCCGTAACTGTTTCCCAACTGAATATGCCCAAAAACGCATAAGGCACCGCCTTCATCCAGTTGATCGCCCAAAACGCGATCACCGTTGTTGCTTGATATGCGGTCTTGCTCAGCCCTTGAGACAACAAAAACACCGCCGTCGGCGGCCCACCGGCATGGCTGACAAAACTCGTGAAGCCGCTGACCAGTCCTGCAATCCAGGCCAGCGGTCTCGAAAACGGGACATGCCGGACCGTCAGCCAACCCAGATTGCGGCTCAGTTGAAACCCTACAAAGAGCAGGCAAATCGCTCCGATCAGCAGACGAAACACATCTGCATCGACAACCGTATAAAGCCATGCCGCGATAATGCAGCCCGGAACAGCGCCCTGCATGATCCCCTTGGCAGACGGCCAATGCCATTGACCCCAATAGGGTTTGAGCGTCGCGGCATCCACTAGCATGAAAAGTGGCAGCACAATGCCAAGTGCGGCACCCGGTGGGACGACCAACGCAAGAATCGCACCCGCGACAAAAGCGGCCCCAGACCCGAATCCCCCCTTTGAGATGCCGCCAAATATGATCGCGGGTATCCCCAGCGCAAAGAATTGCCAGCTAAAGTCGACCACTGCGCGCCTCTGAATTCCCTTTCATTCATCCTTCGTTAGCGACTTGTCGTAACCTTGGCCACAAGTACGGGCGTGATGCCGCGCCGCAGCACACTTGCGCGCGGGCCGTCAAAGGCTTACCCAAAGCGCCAAATCCAAACCACCAAAGGATCCATTCCCATGGCCAGACCCAAGATTGCCCTTATCGGCGCCGGACAGATCGGCGGCACGCTCGCACATCTCGCAGCCGTCAAAGAACTCGGCGACATCGTGCTTTTCGATATTGCCGAAGAGGGTGACATCGCCCGCGGCAAAGGATTGGACATCGCAGAAAGCGGGCCGGTCGCCGGAATCGACGTCGCGCTGAAGGGCACCAATGACTATGCCGACATCGCGGGTGCCGATGTCTGCATCGTCACCGCCGGTGTAGCCCGTAAACCTGGCATGTCGCGCGATGATCTGCTTGGCATCAACCTTAAGGTCATGAAGTCGGTAGGCGAGGGTATTGCCGCCCACGCCCCCGATGCCTTTGTCATCTGCATCACAAACCCGCTTGACGCGATGGTTTGGGCCCTGCGCGAGTTCTCTGGTCTACCGACCGAGAAAGTCTGCGGCATGGCCGGTGTGCTCGACAGCGCACGCTTCCGCCACTTCCTTGCCGAAGAATTCGCAGTGTCCATGCGCGACGTGACGGCCTTCGTTCTGGGCGGCCACGGCGACACCATGGTCCCATTGACACGCTATTCCACCGTCGCAGGGATTCCCCTGCCCGATCTTGTGCAAATGGGCTGGACCACGCAAGAAAAGCTCGACGCGATCGTTCAGCGCACCCGTGACGGCGGTGCCGAAATCGTGGGCCTGCTGAAAACCGGGTCCGCATTCTACGCGCCTGCCACATCCGCCATCGAAATGGCCGAGGCTTACCTGAAAGATCAAAAGCGCCTGCTGCCCTGCGCAGCCCATGTTGACGGTGCTTACGGCTTGAACGGGTTCTATGTCGGTGTGCCGACAATCATCGGCGCAGGCGGCATCGAACGTGTGGTCGAGATCAAGATGGACAAAGACGAGCAAGCCATGTTCGACAAATCCGTAGATGCGGTCAAAGGTTTGGTTGAGGCCTGCAAGGGCATCGACAGCTCACTTACCTGAAATCAGCACTGAATAAGAAAAAAGGGCACCCAACATGGTGCCCTTTTGCGTTACACGAACATCTTGTTCTTAGCAGCTGATTACAATCGTCCATGTGGTGCTGGACGGATCGTAAACGTCCCGGCTGGACACGCGGCTCAGGTTATCCGTGCAACCCCGTTGTCTGATGTAGGCAGCCGCAGCTGAACCCGCCGATCTTCCGTTGTTTTCAAACGAAAGCGATCGCCCGGCCGGTGTGACCGTGATGTAGTAAAAGCCGTCGGATGGCGCGGTGTATGTACGCATAGCGTACCGCGCTCCGTTCGATGACGTGAAGCCGCCAACCCGATTTTCTTTAATCTCGACCGCGCCGTCGGGCAGAATACCACCAGCGCCGCTAGCGCAGGCACTCAAACAGACCGCAACACACGCTATCAGACCCCATTTTTTCATGTTCTTCTCAAATCCCTGCTGCTCGTTTACACGACCCTAACCGCACCCAGGCCACAGAACCAGACACGCAATTCAAGATGCATGACTAATCCCATGATGGCTCAACAACGTTTGGCTTCGCGACCAAAGCCAAGTGTCAATAGCCGCAGGCGACAGATCAATGTAATGTTCAGGGCCAGTCCGCGAAAATGTAACTGTTGGATCGAACCCTACATCGACCCAAAGCCCAAGCTGCATAAGCCCGTCGCGCCGCCCCTTATCAAAAACCTTCAACCGGTCATACAACGCAAACGCTGCTCGCGGATCGCCCAAAACTGCATCAATCTGTCGTTGCCGGTGCGACGACGGCACCATACCATTGTGATTGGCAAACGCATCCGCCCTGCGCAGTAGTTTACAAACCCAATGCAAGGGCGTCAGACCATCAAAATGCAAAAGCTCCATATCAACGCCCGGGGCCGTTTCAACATCCGCAAGCTGCGCATTTTTCTTTGGCTTCGGGCGATGAATCGATACGTCTAAGTCGCGCCCGGCACGGGTAAAGCTCTTCCCAATCGCATGCCCGGTCAGACCGCGCAAACTCAGGTCATAGTCAGGGCCAAACTGCGCAACGCCCTCTTCTGCCTTCCCTTTGAATGGCCTGCGGAAAGCACCGGAGAAAACCGAAGACACCGGCGCATCCTCCACATACACCCGCTCGGCAACCGGCACGACAATACAATCCGTCCAAGGATATGCGCTGTCCAGACAGGTGGCGACAGGCTGTCGCACCCATAAAAATTCGTCAGCATCCACATGCAGCAACCAATCGCTTTGCATCCGCCCATACGCATCCGTTGCGTTGCGCAGCTGCCTGATCTCGTGTTTGTCTGGGCGACGCTTGCCCAGCCGCACCCAGTGCCCGGCATCACATCGTGTCACAGTCACGTCCGGCACCTGCATCGCGGCAGCCGGATCATCAGGCCGGTCAAAATACAAGAACACCTCTGACGCGCCCAGCGACAGATACCACGCGACAAAAGCCTGCACCAAGGCAGGTGGTTCATCGACCGTTGCCACAACAGCCCAGCTTGGTTCGCGCATCGCCATGGGTCATGCGTAGCAGCACAGTGCCGGTTTTTAAACTGCCGCGAATCAATCAATTGGACGCGAGGCGTTAATTTGTGATCACACTCTAAAATCGTGTGATCACAAATGTTCGATTATCCGCCTATCTTCTGTATTTACGTTAGAAAACTATAAATCCCTATGATCTAACGATGGGCAACCGAAGCCACATTGGACATGTCTCATGAACATCCACGAATATCAGGCCAAAGCGTTGTTGCGCAGTTTTGGCGCCCCCGTTTCCGATGGCCGCCCCGTGACACGCGCCGAAGACGCCAAAACCGCAGCGGGCGAACTTGACGGCCCGCTCTGGGTGGTCAAGGCACAGATCCACGCCGGTGGCCGCGGCAAAGGCAAGTTCAAAGAAGCCGATGCTGGCGAGGCGGGCGGCGTGCGCCTCGCCAAATCCGTAGAAGAGGCCGCGCAGGAAGCAAAAAAGATGCTCGGTCGTACTTTGGTCACGCACCAGACCGGCCCGGTCGGCAAGGTGGTCAACCGCATCTATATCGAAGACGGCTCCGGCATCGAAACCGAGATGTATCTTGCATTGCTCGTTGACCGCCAGACCAGCCGGATCGGCTTTGTCTGTTCGACCGAAGGCGGCATGGACATCGAAGAAGTCGCAGCCAGCACGCCTGAAAAAATCCTGAACTTCACCGTCGACCCGGCGACTGGCTACCAGCCGTTCCATGGTCGCCGCGTCGCATTTGCCCTCGGCCTGACTGGCAACCAGGTCAAGCAATGCGTGAAACTGATGGGCCAGCTTTACCAGGCCTTCGTCGAAAAAGACATGGAGATGCTGGAGATCAACCCGCTGATCGTCACCGACAAGGGCGACCTGAAAGTGCTCGACGCCAAGGTCGCCTTCGATGGCAACGCCGTCTACCGCCACGCCGATGTGGCCGCGCTGCGGGATGAGACAGAGGAAGATCCCAAGGAACTCGCCGCGTCGAAATTCGACCTGAACTACATCGCGCTTGACGGTGAAATCGGCTGCATGGTCAACGGCGCGGGCCTTGCCATGGCGACGATGGACATCATTAAGCTCTATGGCGCCGAACCTGCCAACTTCCTCGACGTGGGCGGCGGGGCCACCAAGGAGAAGGTGACCGAGGCGTTCAAGATCATCACTTCCGACCCCAACGTCAAAGGCATCCTGGTCAACATCTTCGGCGGCATCATGCGCTGCGACGTCATCGCCGAAGGCGTGGTCTCTGCGGTCAAAGAGGTCGGCTTGAAGGTCCCGCTGGTCGTGCGTCTGGAAGGCACAAACGTGGAGAAGGGTAAAGAGATCATCAACAACTCCGGCCTCGACGTGATCGCAGCCGACGATCTGAAAGACGGCGCGCAGAAGATCGTGAAGGCGGTGAAGGGGTGATTGGGCTTCTTGGAAAAGGTCCGGGGGACCTTTTCGCCCAATCACGGGCGGAGCCCCGGACAGGTCGCGCCACTAAAGCGGCGTTATATCTGGCATTGGCGTTGGGAACTGCGGCTTGCGGATCTACTGGCCAAATCCTGACACAAGAGGAGAGTCTCGCAAAGATCCCAGTGTCACGAAGTGCTGGGCCCGGTCAGAGTGTGATGAGCGGCTATGATGCAGGCGTCATCTTCGCCAATACATGCCTCGTACGCGGTCCAAATTTCGACAATTATGCCTATGGGCTTCGTGTCCACGACGTAACGCGCAACGAAGTGACGGGCACGTTTTACCACAACACTGCCAATCTGTCAGTCCGGGTCGCAGACGGTCAATGCTCACTTGTTTTCTTCAGTGACGCATCAACTGACAATGTTGTAAGTCAGTTAGCCGATGGCACACTTTCTATAATCGCACCGGTTCCGCGTAATATCAGCGTGACGTCTCGTGCAGCGCCAAGTGGGGATGGGCGCTATTATCGAATGGCCATTCAAGCACCGGTCGTAATTCCCGAGGGAGCTCGCCGTGGAGGATAGACAGAAGTAATCGTCCGCCTTCGATAACTCACAGAGTTTAACAAAAGACAAAACACGAAAAGCTAGGACCAAACATGGCCATTCTCGTAAACGAAAACACCAAAGTCATCTGCCAGGGCCTCACCGGCTCGCAAGGCACGTTCCACTCTGAACAGGCCATCGCCTACGGCACCAAGATGGTCGGCGGTGTCACCCCCGGCAAAGGCGGCCAGACGCATCTGGACCTGCCGATCTTCAACTCGGTGCATGAGGCGAAGGCGAAGACCGAAGCCAACGCATCCGTCATCTACGTCCCCCCACCCTTCGCGGCAGACTCCATCCTCGAGGCTATCGATGCCGAAATGGAACTGATCATCTGCATCACCGAAGGCATCCCCGTCCTCGATATGATGCGGGTCAAGCGTGCGCTCGAAGGCTCCGCCTCCCGCCTGATTGGCCCCAACTGCCCCGGCGTCATCACGCCCGACGCCTGCAAGATCGGCATCATGCCCGGCCATATCCACAAGCGCGGATCGGTCGGCGTCGTCTCCCGGTCCGGCACGCTGACCTATGAGGCGGTCAAGCAGACATCCGACAGCGGCCTCGGCCAATCCACAGCCGTCGGCATCGGCGGTGACCCGATCAAGGGGACCGAACATATCGACGTGCTCGACATGTTCCTCGACGATGATGAGACGCATTCGATGATCATGATCGGCGAAATCGGTGGATCTGCGGAAGAAGAAGCCGCCGAATTCCTAACCGCCCAAAAGAAAAAGGGACGTTGGAAGCCAACCGCCGGTTTCATCGCCGGACGCACAGCACCTCCGGGCCGCCGCATGGGCCACGCCGGTGCGATTGTGGCAGGTGGCAAAGGCGACGCGGAAAGCAAGATTGAAGCGATGAAATCCGCTGGGATCATCGTAGCCGACAGCCCCGCGACACTGGGCGAGGCCGTGCTGAAAGCGATTGGCTGATCAAAAGGCGAGGCCCCGGATCACGTCCGGGGCGCGTGCAACAGAAAGAACCCGTCCCGGGCTTAACCCGGGACCTCAAACAGGACCCCGCCATGGGACCGCTCGACGCCATCAAGACTTGCCTCGCCAAGTCGTTCCAATTCAAAGACCGCGCCTCGCGGTCCGAGTTTTGGTGGTTTGCCCCAATTGGTCTCATACCTCCGATTCTTGTCGCTAATGAAATCGCTTGGGACAAATTCGAATTCTTCGGAATCTGGCGTGTCTGTCTGCTTATCTTGGTCGCTCTTCCACTCCTTTCAGCGGGCTCTCGGCGACTGCAGGATACAGGCGAGGAAGGTCATCAAATCATCTACCCTTTCATGCCGCCGATCCTACTCTGGGTCGCGTATCAGGCGCTTTTCTGGTTCAGTCTTGGCACCATCATATTCGGAGTAGGGGTAGTTGTAGGGATTCTCGCTCTCCTGTTGCTGCTCCCCGGCTATATCTTCGCACTTTTTGTTAGCTTCATGCTGCTCGGCCCAACCATCGGCATGTTGCTCGTCTCCTCTGAACCCAAAACAAATCAATACGACCCCAACCCCAACGAGGTCCCCCAATGACCGAACAACCCACCAACGACGTCTTCCACGCCTCTTCCTTCCTGCAGGGGCACAATGCCGAATATGTCGAACAGCTTTATGCCCGCTACGCCGACAACCCCGGCGCGGTCGATGAACAATGGCAGGCCTTCTTCCGCTCGCTCGGTGACGCCCCCGCGGATGCCAAGGCCGAGGCCACCGGCCCCTCTTGGGCCCGCACCGATTGGCCCCCTGCCCCTGCCGATGACCTGACTGCCGCGCTTGACGGTCAATGGCCCGCCGAGCCCGAAGCGGCAGGCAAGAAGATCAAAGACAAAGCCGCCGAAAAGGGTGTGAACCTGACTGAGGAGCAAGTACGTCACGCCGTCCTCGACAGTATCCGCGCCCTGATGATCATCCGCGCCTACCGGATCCGGGGCCACCTGATCGCCGATCTCGACCCGCTGGGGATGCGTGAAAACACACCGCATCCAGAGCTTGACCCCGCCAGCTACGGCTTCACCGCCGCAGACATGGACCGTCCGATTTTCATCGACAACGTCCTTGGGCTCGAAATGGCAACGATGAATGAAATCATCGCCATTGTGCAGCGCACCTATTGCGGCACGTTCGCCCTGCAATACATGCACATCTCCAACCCCGAAGAGGCCGGTTGGCTGAAAGAACGGATCGAAGGCTACGGCAAGGAAATCGCCTTCACCAAGGAAGGGCGCAAGGCGATCCTGAATTCGCTGGTCGAGGCCGAAGGTTTCGAAAAATTCCTGCATGTCAAATACATGGGCACCAAGCGTTTCGGCCTTGATGGCGGCGAAAGCCTGATCCCCGCGATGGAACAGATCATCAAGCGCGGCGGACAATTGGGGCTTGAGGATATCGTCATCGGCATGCCCCACCGGGGGCGCCTGTCTGTATTGGCAAACGTGATGGAAAAGCCTTACCGCGCCATCTTTAACGAATTCCAAGGCGGCAGCTTCAAACCCGAAGATGTGGACGGCTCCGGCGATGTGAAATACCACCTCGGCGCGTCCAGCGACCGGACATTTGACGACAACACCGTGCACTTGTCACTCACCGCCAACCCCAGCCACCTTGAGGCTGTGAACCCGGTTGTTCTCGGCAAAGTCCGCGCCAAGCAGGACCAGCTTAACGACGAAGACCGCACCAAGGTCATGGGCATTCTGTTGCATGGCGACGCGGCCTTCGCAGGGCAAGGCGTTGTGGCCGAAGGTTTTGGCCTGTCGGGCCTGAAGGGCCACAAAACCGGCGGCACGATGCATATCGTGGTCAACAACCAGATCGGGTTCACGACCGCGCCGCATTTTTCGCGCTCATCGCCCTACCCCACCGATATCGCCCTGATGGTCGAGGCGCCCATTTTCCACGTCAATGGCGATGATCCAGAGGCGGTGGTGCATGCCGCCCGCGTGGCCACCGAATTCCACCAGAAATTCCACAAAGACGTGGTGCTGGACATCATCTGCTACCGCCGGTTTGGACATAACGAAGGCGATGAGCCGATGTTCACCAACCCCTTGATGTACAAGAAGATTAAGAAACAAAAGACGACCCTGACGCTTTACACCGAACGGCTGGTCAATGACGGACTGATCCCCGAAGGCGAGATCGAGGATATGAAGGCCGCCTTCCAGGCCCATCTGAATGAAGAATTCGAGACGGGCAAATCCTACAAACCCAACAAAGCCGACTGGCTGGATGGCAAGTGGTCCCATCTGGATCGCAAGGACGAAGACTATCAGCGCGGCGTGACTGCGATCGAAGAGACGACGTTCGACGCCGTCGGCGAAGCACTGTCCACGGCCCCAGATAACTTCCCCCTGCACAAGACCATTACGCGCCTGATCGACGCCAAGGCTAAGATGTTCGAAACAGGCGAGAATATCGACTGGGCCACCGGCGAAGCGCTCGCATTCGGCTCACTTCTGACCGAAGGCTACCCCGTGCGCCTGTCCGGGCAGGACTGCACACGCGGCACATTCAGCCACCGCCATTCGGGCCTGATCAATCAGGAAACCGAAGACCGGTACTATCCGCTTAACCACATTCGCGAGGGCCAGGCGCAATACGAGGTTATTGACTCGATGCTCTCCGAATACGCCGTGCTGGGTTTCGAATACGGCTACTCGCTGGCCGAACCGAACGCGCTGACGCTGTGGGAGGCACAGTTCGGCGATTTCGCCAACGGCGCGCAGATCATGTTCGACCAGTTCATCAGCTCGGGCGAGAGCAAATGGCTGCGCATGTCCGGCCTCGTCTGCCTGCTGCCGCATGGCTACGAAGGGCAAGGGCCCGAACACTCCAGCGCCCGGCTCGAACGGTTCCTGACCATGTGCGGCGGCGATAACTGGATCGTGGCCAACTGCACGACACCGGCCAACTACTTCCACCTGCTGCGCAGACAACTGCACCGGACATTCCGCAAACCGCTAATCCTGATGACACCCAAATCACTGTTGCGGCACAAACTGGCGGTGTCGAAAAAAGAAGAATTCACCACCGGATCCTCTTTCCACCGCGTCTTGTGGGACGACGCGCAGCAAGGGAACTCCGACACCAAACTGGTGGCCGACGACAAGATCAAAAGGGTCGTCATGTGCTCGGGCAAGGTCTACTTTGACCTGCTCGAAGAACGCGATGCGCGCGGGATCAAAGATGTCTACATCATGCGGTTCGAACAGTTCTACCCATTCCCCGCCCAATCAGCAGTTAACGAACTCGAACGGTTCAAAAACGCCGACATGGTCTGGTGCCAGGAAGAACCCAAGAATCAGGGGGCATGGTCCTTCATGGAACCCAACATTGAATGGGTTCTGACCCGGATCAAAGCCAAACACACACGGCCCACCTATGCAGGTCGGGCGGCTGCGGCCAGCCCCGCGACGGGTTTGGCCAGCCAGCACAAAGCACAACAAACGGCGCTCGTGAATGACGCGCTGACCATCGAAGGAAACAAGTAATGAGCACCGAAGTCCGCGTCCCCACCCTTGGCGAATCCGTGACAGAGGCCACGGTGGCCACATGGTTCAAACAACCCGGCGACGCCGTTGCCGTCGATGAAATGCTGTGCGAGCTGGAAACAGACAAGGTCACGGTCGAGGTGCCCAGCCCGGTCGCAGGGACCCTGTCAGAGATCGTCGCGCAAGAGGGCGAAACCGTGGGCGTCGACGCGCTGTTGGCACAAATCGCCGAAGGCGACGCCGCACCGGCCCCCAAAGCCGAAGCCCCAGCGACACCGGCAACGCCCGAAACGCCAACGCCTCCGGCCCCCGCCGCTGCGGCACGGACCGACGTTGAAAACGCACCCTCAGCCAACAAACTGATGGCTGAAAACAACCTGAGCGATGTCCAAGGCACCGGCAAGGATGGGCGCGTCATGAAAGAGGATGTGCTGAACGCCCTTGCCACCCCGGCCCCTGCCCCCGCAGCGGCCCCCCGCGCACCGGTCGCCGCCAATCAGGCCGAACGCGAAGAACGGGTCAAAATGACAAGGCTCCGCCAGACAATCGCCAAGCGCCTGAAAGACAGCCAGAACACCGCCGCCATGCTGACCACCTATAACGAGGTCGACATGACCGAGGTCATGGCCCTGCGCACCGAATACAAGGACCTGTTCCTCAAGAAACACGGCGTCAAACTTGGCTTCATGTCCTTCTTCACCAAGGCCTGCGTGCACGCCCTGAACGAAGTGCCCGAAGTGAACGCCGAAATCGACGGCACCGATGTGGTCTATAAAAACTACGTCAATATGGGCATCGCCGCAGGCACGCCCACCGGCCTTGTGGTCCCCGTGATCAACGACGCCGACCAGATGTCATTCGCGGGCATCGAAAAAGCCATCGCGACCATGGGCGCCAAAGCCCGCGACGGCAAGCTGAGCATGGCCGAAATGCAAGGCGGCACCTTCACCATCTCCAACGGAGGCGTCTACGGCAGCCTCATGTCCTCACCCATCCTGAACCCCCCGCAATCGGGCATCCTCGGCATGCACAAAATCCAGGACCGGCCCATGGCCATCAACGGTGAGGTCGTGATCCGGCCCATGATGTATCTGGCGCTGTCCTACGACCACCGGATCGTGGATGGTAAAGGTGCGGTCACGTTCCTCGTGCGAGTGAAAGAAGCGCTCGAGGATCCACGGCGGTTGTTGATGGATTTGTAAGACAAGCGAATACAAATGAAAGCCTGGTCGGACGTTAAATACAAAGAAAAGACAATCCGCTCAATTCTGCTTGGCGCAGTCGCAATTGCGAGTAGCATCATCTGGTTTGATGACATCATCGCTTGGGACAGGGGCCTTGGTTGGATTTTCATTGCTGCTTCATTTATGTTTCCGCTTCAAGCCGCTTACTGCGGCTATAGATGGTACCGCCAATCTGAGGACAGGTAAGTTGCTCTTTTTGCTGAACATAGGGCCGCACCCGGACCTCGGGGTGGGTGCGAAGCGCCCTCCCCATGGGGGAGGGCCGGGCGCTGCCCGGCGATGCCGGGCGGAACTTGTCGACAAACTCAACGTCATAATGAAACGATAACATGACCCGCCTCATCAAACCCCTCGCCCTCCTGCTCCTCCTCGGCCTCGGCACCGCAGGCTACACCCAGGTCATGCTGCGCAAAGGCTCTGGCACCCCGCCCCCGATGGCCCCCGCTGACCAACAGGCCGACGCCATCCACGTAGACAAAAGCGACCGGCAACTGACCCTGCTGCGCGACGGGACCCCGATCAAGACCTACGACATTTCCATGGGCGGCAATCCCGAAGGCCACAAAACCCAGGAAGGCGACGAACGCACGCCCACCGGCACTTATGAAATTGACTGGCGCAACGAAAACTCCATCGCACACCTGTCGCTCCACATCTCATACCCCAACGCCGATGACATCGCGCAGGCCGAAGCCCGCGGCGTCTCACCCGGCGGCAACATCATGATCCACGGCATCCTGAACGGCTGGGGCTGGCTTGGCCCGTTCCAAACCTATTGGGATTGGACAAATGGGTGCATTGCCGTCACCAATGCAGAAATGCGCGAAATCTGGTCGCTGGTGCCCAACGGCACCCCGATCACCATTCAGGACTGATGCAATGCCGCACACTTTCATCGCAGACGTCCCCGGCGTCCCACCTTCACCATCGCCGATTTCCAACGCGGTCGTCGCGGGCGACACTTGCCATATCTCCGGACAATTGGCCGTCTATGACGACGGCTACAGGCCAGGAACGGCGACCGAAGAATGCGAACGGGCCTTTGCACTGGTTTTTCTGATCGCCGAACATGCCGGCTTCGCCAAGGACGATATCGCCTACGTCGATCTCGCCTTTTCAAACCTCGATGATATCAGCGAAGTGAATGAGGTTTATGGCAGGCTATTCCCCATCAACCGACCGGCCCGCACAATTTACGAAGCGGCCAAGCTCCCGTTTGGTGCCAAAATCAAAGTGCAGGCCGTCGCAATAAGGTCAAATACACCATGACACCCGAACTCACCGTTCTTGGCCTTGCCGCACTTCTCCAAGGTATCCAGTTCTGCCTGATGGCCGTGCCCGCCAATATCGAACTCGGCGTCGGGAAAACCTTGTCGCCCCGCGACAACAGCCGCTTGGGCAAACCCATCGTCGAACTGGTCAGTGACAAAACCGGTCGCCTGATCCGGGCCATGAATAACCATTTCGAGGCACTGATCCTGTTCACCATCGCCGTCGTCGTGATCACGCTCGGCGACAAAGGCTCCGGGTTCAGCGCGATCTGCGCATGGAGCTATCTGGGCGCGCGCATCCTTTACGTCCCTGCATACTATTTCGGTCTTGCGCCCTGGCGGTCACTGATCTGGTTTGTGGGGTTTCTCTCAACCATGCTGATGATAGTGTCAGCCTTGATATAATACACACGATCATGCGCATGGTTTCTGCATAACATGCGCATGGTTTCTGCATCCCAAAGGAGGACCCATGTCCAGCTATGATGTGATCGTTATCGGTGCCGGCCCCGGCGGCTATGTCTGCGCCATTCGCTGCGCCCAATTGGGGCTCAAGGTCGCCTGCGTCGAAGGCCGCGAAACGCTGGGCGGAACCTGTCTGAATGTGGGCTGTATCCCGTCCAAGGCGATGCTGCACGCGACCCATATGCTGCATGAGGCCGAACATAATTTCGCGACCATGGGTCTGAAGGGCAAGGCACCGTCCGTCGATTGGAAACAGATGCTCGCCTACAAGGACGAAACCATCGGCCAGAACACGGGCGGCATCGAATACCTCTTTAAAAAGAACAAGGTAGACTGGATCAAGGGATGGGCATCCATCCCCGAAGCAGGCAAGGTCAAGGTCGGCGATGACATCCACGAGGCCAAGCATATTGTCGTCGCTTCAGGTTCCGAAGCGTCCTCACTGCCGGGTGTTGAGGTTGATGAAAAGACAGTCGTAACCTCCACCGGCGCGCTGGAACTGACCAAGGTGCCAAAGAAACTCGCCGTTATCGGGGCTGGCGTTATCGGGCTGGAGCTCGGGTCCGTTTATGCCCGTCTGGGTGCCGAGGTGCAGGTCATTGAATTCCTCGATGCCATCACCCCCGGCATGGACGCCGAGATCGCCCGACAGTTTCAGAAGATGTTAACCAAACAAGGCCTAAAGTTTACACTCGGCGCCGCGGTGCAGGGTGTGACCGTGAAAGGCGGCAAAGCGACGGTCAACTACAAGCTGCGCAAGGATGAGAGTGATCATTCCATTGTTGCCGATACCGTATTGGTCGCAACGGGTCGTAAACCCTACACCACCGGTCTTGGGCTCGACGCTTTGGGTATCGAGATGTCGGAGCGTGGCCAGATCAAGACCGACGCCCGCTATGCCACTAATGTCGGCGGCATCTACGCCATTGGCGATGCAATTGACGGACCCATGCTGGCACACAAAGCTGAAGACGAAGGCATGGCCGTCGCAGAAGGCATCGCGGGTCAGCATCCGCATGTGAACTATGGCGTCATCCCCGGTGTGATCTACACCCATCCAGAGGTCGCAAATGTTGGAGAAACCGAAGAAACCCTGAAAAAACAGGGCCGTGCCTACAAGGTCGGAAAGTTTCCATTTATGGGCAACGCCCGGGCAAAGGCCAATTTCGCAGGCGACGGCTTCGTCAAGATTCTGGCCGACAAGGATACAGACCGCATCCTTGGCGCGCATATCATAGGCCCCATGGCGGGTGACTTGATCCACGAGATTTGCGTGGCCATGGAATTCGGTGCAGCTGCAGAAGACCTTGCACGCACCTGCCATGCGCATCCCACCTATTCAGAGGCCGTCCGCGAAGCCGCACTTGCCTGCGGCGACGGTGCTATCCACGCCTGATCACACGCTATCCTGACGCGTTTCCACCTTGGCAGGCGCGTCAGGTTTCTCGCGCAGTTTGGCAAAGATGTTGCGAAACGGGATGTAATATAAACGCCAACAAGAAGAATACTCCGACGGTCCCTCTTGGCCATACAACCCGAATTCAACATCTTTGTCCGTTTCAGGCATGTGATATGTGCGAAACAAGACATCCCAAAGTGGAAACACAAAGGCGAAGTTCTTGTCCAGATGTTCCGGGTGACGACTATGATGAATGTGATGATGTGCCGGCGATGGAAATATCATCGACAACCGCCCGGGCCAGCGGAGCCAAATATGCGAATGGCGTAGATTATACCCCGCAACGTTGAACAAAAACAAAATGAGCGGCACACCAAATATTTCGGGCATACTTGGCAGATACCCGAAAATATTGCTGGCCAGGCCCATCATAATGCCAAATGCTGCGCCTACACCGACGGCATATGCAATATTGTCAATCGGATGCTCGCGATAGTTCGACAGCGGGTGCATCACCTCTGGGCTGTGATGGACCTTATGAAACTCCCACAGTATCGGCACCTTATGCTGCAGATAATGCAAGAAAAAACCAACAAAATCGACAACGGCGATCACAACAATCATGTAAGCAAAGGATATCATCACGCTAGACCAGGTCGGCCCGGCCGTATCCCGTGTTGCTGCAACGATATTGGGCCCACCGGTGACCAATTGGAACAGCCCATCGGTCGCAATGACGATCAAAATGACATAAAGCAGTTTGCCTAATATCTGATGAAAGAAGAAATACCGAACGTCCAACCAGGCCGATGAATGATCCCAGACCTTCTTTGGGAACAGGAATGAAAAAAACGATGTAATGGATCGCACCTCATGCTCAGATCTCTTCGATTCCCTATAGTAGATCCAATAGGCGATCAGCACCGATGTACCGAGATATAACCAAAAGATGCGCTGGCCTGACATTACAGGATAGGACAGAACACGCCAAAATTGCGCCGTGAGCAGTATCCAAGCCGCTGAAATGAAAGAAAACACCGTCTCAATCATGAATTTGTCACCTTTAGTCTTTGATCAATCACAGCATGAGTGACATAAAAATTGGACTTAAGTTCAACAAAATTACGACCAAAAACCTGATTGGGTCGATTTACGCTTGATTGAAATGATATTGCCGCACACAAAGTCCTGATAAAACATATACATGCCACATTCTTACGGTCCATTGGGTCGGTATTGAGTTAAACTATCCGAGAATACTATGAAGAACCTTGCCATTGCCGTGCTGTTCGTCATCGCTTTTGCGATGCCTGCACAGGCCTTGACGGCCAATAGCGGACAATTCCAGCAGTTGGAGTTTGTTGCAGATACCGACATACCCGGTCTGGGCGACGCAAAGATGTCTTTGTGCTACGTGACAAGCGATTTCAAGATCTTAGGGTACACGCTCACCAGCAACATCCAGGGCTATGCACTATCTTCTGACGGCTGCCAATCGGAGCCGGATCGTTTGTTCTCTGCCGAACAGATGACAACAGCCCAGTCTTTGAACCTCATTGACGCCAACATCCCGGTTATCGCGCGTAACAGTCTGGAACGAAACGTCCGGAACTACGGTTTATGGGTCGCCATTGGCCTTGGCCTGCTGGCCGTCATCATCCGGCGTATCAAATCACTGATGGGTTTTGATCCACGCGGGCCAATGCGCAACAAGGCCGCACAGCGCATTCTGTCTGCAATGTGTTACACAGCAAAATGCGATGGTTTGGTCGGCTCAAACGAATTGAAACTGATTTCTCGCACGGCCCGGCGATTAACAGGACGGGTTTATCAGCCAACAGATATCATACGCATTGCCGATCATATTGACATGGACCTCAGTCCGCAGGACTACGTCGCCTTAGGGAAAGGGCTACGTGATCGTGAAAAAGACGCCATGATGCACGCCGTTTTGTTTATCGCTGTTGCCAGCGGGCGCATGCTCCCGTCTGAATACACGTTTGTCAGCCAACTTGCCCATGGGCTTGGGATGCCGGGCGAGGACTTTCGGCGTGTCTTGAACATCGCGCTTGCTGATATGGACACCTACATCTCTAACCCTTGAGCATCCGCAACCCTTGTGTCGCATCGGTGCGCACGGCCAACCGCAAACCCGGTTCATCCCCTGCTTTCAAAGCACCCAGAATCAGCTTGTGATGATAGGGTGGTTCTTTTCGGTTCAGCCGCCCGTAAAGCGCGCGCATTGTCGGCCCCAGCTGTAGCCAAACCGTTTCCGTCATCGCCAACATAGCAGGCGCCTGCGCCCGTAAATAAAGGGTACGGTGAAACTCCAGATTCATGCGGATGTACCCCGTCGCGTCATGCCGCGCGACCATCTGGCTGACGCCTTGATTAATCGCTTCCAACCGCTCGATCAGCGCAAAATGGGCGCGTGGTAATGCACGCGACGCCAATTCCGGCTCAAGCAAAGCGCGCAAGGTCGCAAGCTCTTCAATCCGCTCATTTGACAGCGCGGGTGTCGAAACCCGGCCTGACGATGACAAAAACAAAGCGCCCTCAGCCACCAATCGCCTGACCGCCTCACGCGCGGGGGTCATCGACACCTCATGGGCCTTGCCGATACCACGTAAGGTCAGCGCTTGACCCGGTCCAATCTCGCCATGCATGATTTGGGTGCGCAGCGCACGATACACCCGCTCATGAGCGGCAGTTGTTGTATCCACAGGGCGCGGTTGTATCATCATGATTTCGTTGTGATCACAAATGGCAGTCCCGTCAATCGTCGAAGATCACACGATGCAAGCGATCCCCATTATCGCGGAGCCAGCAACGATGACTTTTATACGCGGGACATAAACGACCAACAACATTCCAAAACGCGGGGGCATGGTTCATCTCGACCAAATGTGCGACCTCATGTGCAGCAACATACTGCAGCACTTCCGGCGGGGCCATAATCAGCCGCCATGAATACATCAAGACACCCTTGCTGGAACATGACCCCCACCGTGACCGCACATCACGAATGGATAAGCGACTGTACCGACGCCCCAATTGCCCTGCATAACGATCTGATGCCTCGGCCAGCACATCGCGCGCATGGGCTTTCAAAACCGCCTTCACACGCGGGCCGATCGGACCAGTTCCTGACACCTTGATCTGGTCAGATTCCAACCGCGCCGCGCGGACCTGATCAACCACAATGGGTAACAGACGCCCCTCAAATAGGACCGTACCTTCGCGTGTCACATTATGGGCAGGCGCGATCTGCGTCAGGTGGCCGCGTAGCCAGTTTTCACGTGCTTGCAAAAAGGCGATACCCTCGCGCTCCGCTGACCGCTGCGGCAATGTCAGCGTCACACGTCCGTCCAGCCGGGACACGCGCAGCGACAGCCGCTTGGCCCGGGCTGATCGACGTAATGTGACCTCAATCGGGGGGTTGCCTTCGAGCGTATGACGGCCCATATCCAACTTTCGTAATTCACCAGTGCCAAAGCCTTTGACACCCATGCGTGCTTATGGCAGTTGGCATCGATCACCCGCAAGGGGACGAGCAAGATTTTGAAGGGATAGCCTATGCCTAAGGAAGAGTGGGGCACAAAGCGCCTTTGCCCCGAAACCGGCAAACGCTTTTACGATCTGAACGCGACACCGATCATCAGCCCTTACACTGGTAAGGAAGTGACCGTCGATACATCCAAGACCCGTACAATGGTCGCGGACGCAGAAGACGCGCAGTCCAAGAAGATGAAAGAGACGACCGAAGAGGACGATCTGGTTCTTGACGACAGCGATGATGATGATGACGATGTCGATCTGGGCGATGATGTTCTGGAAGATGACGACGACGATGACACTGTGTCGCTGGACGAACTTGCAGACGTGGCAACGAACGACGACGACTAAATCGAACAGCTGAGGCGTGATTTCTACTTGATCTCGCCCGGCGCGCTGCATAGACAGCACCTCGCAACGTGTATGTTGCAAGATGGGGCCTTAGCTCAGTTGGGAGAGCGCTTGCATGGCATGCAAGAGGTCAGGGGTTCGACTCCCCTAGGCTCCACCAAATCACATTACATAACATATCGATTGTATTGATTATCTGGCATGGGTTTACGTTCTGTGCCGCCATTCATACCGCCAACCGGTTCGACAAATAGGTTCAATTCGCTAACTCCGGTTCGCCTTGATAAATCTGCCACTACTGAAATGCAGCCAATCAGGAAAGCATAACTATGAATATTACAACAACCAAACCCAAATCCAAGCTGGATCCTGATCCGGTAGTGAAGGCTATAGCGAACATAGGGGGTCGGGACCGCAACTAACGCCGACCCCACCCCCTTTTCCCATATCGATTGCCTGGACCCCGCCTAAAAACCGCGCGCGTGTGTGTCTATCCATGCCCCGCCTCTCTCGATGGGCTCGTTTAGATTCTTTCTGAATTTTTTGGTTAGATTTTTTTTCCGCTTAATTGCGCGGAGACGAAGATTCTGTTCAAATGTTTGCCGTAGGGATGCGGCCTGTCGTCGCGATCATGAATGTCCTTGGCCGCACTTATCCAAAGCCACTTGGCAGATGAAACGAACCGCCCAGAGCCGCCATTCGTGCTGTCATCGCCGAGCGACTGCTCTGGGCTTATTTTGTTGAAAAACTCTTCCTTGATCGAGGCCTGAACTGCTGATTCAATTCTTCTAACTGCTGGGAGGGATCGGCGATGATGGGACCAGGGCAGGAAGCGCAGGCGGCACTGTTCTACGAGTTCTTGCTGGAAGATCATGTGCCGTAAAATCATCTCCTTCGGTCGATTGATCGGTTCATCGACCTGAGCAGTATCCGCTCCTATCTGACAGATTTCTACAGCCATACTGGCCGTCCATCTGTCGATCCTGAACTACTGATCCGCATGTTGTTGGTGGGGTATTGCTTTGGCATTCGGTCCGAACGGCGGTTGTGCGAAGAGGTGCATCTGAACCTGGCGTATCGCTGGTTCTGCCGTCTCGATCTGAGCGACCGCATTCCGGACCATTCGACCTTCTCGAAGACCCGGCGCTTTCGCGAGAGCGCGTTGCTGCGTCATCTGTTCGAGACAACTGTTGCACGCTGTATCGAGGAAGGCCTTGTCAGCGGTCAACGCATGCCCTCGTATGGTTTAATGAATGACGATTGCTACGAAGTCTTCAAATCCAATCTGAAATGCATCGCCATCTTGCATCTCTTGGTGTTCACGAAAGATATCAACTATAGCCGCCTGATGGGGCCTTTGCAGTGGGTGGCATTCACCTTGAACCCTTGCCCTTACGTTAAGGCATGTGGTGGACTGCACGCGCCGCAACTAGAACGTAAGGGGCCCGTCCGAAATACGCAGATCTCTGCGTAGCCCCCATTGAACAGCACGCTGCACTAGAATATTTGAAGCGCCGCGTAAACATGATCAAGCGGGCCGCAAGAACCAGACCCGCCGTACCGCCGCCAGTAGATCACCCTATCAGGCAGCGTTAGGTCGGGTTCAACGAGTGCTTACCATCAATGTCCGCGTTGCCGTCGTTGACGTCCAATGCGGCTAAGGCCTTTATCAAGCCATTGGTACTCGGTGCTATTTCTTGCACGAATGATGCAACAATGCCCAAAATGGACCTGAGCCGGTTCCTTCGATTGCTGCAGCGCAGCCCAGTCACTTGCTGATCAGGTCGCGAAATCGGCCAACTCGGTCTTTTCAGTCACGCACCTCCAAAGCCGCACCTAAAGAGGTAACGTCATTCAGAAGATGCTCTGTCAATCTGGCTCCTGCGCCAGCTACGACACACAATTGCGGAAGCGTCAGCCATTCAAGGGTCCAAGCGCGGCCTGATCGGAAGCCTTCATGGCGTGCCGAGCGTATCATACTCGCCCCAAGCACTGCGGCAAAATCCGCCAACGCGACAAGCGCTTCAGCTTTTACCGGGTTGTTCTTGTGTGGCATGGCCGACGAACCCCCACCTTCCAATATGATATTGTCAGAGCCGGCCAGGGCCAACAGGGCAACGTCTTCCCCGATCTTGCCGGTTGCAGTAGCGATACGTGAGAAAATCTGGGCGGCCTCCTGAATAACCGTGCGATCTGTGTGCCACGCCTTTCCCGGATCTCTGAGACCAAGATGTCGTGCAAAGGTCGCGCCGAGTGCGTCCGCTTGAATATGGTCACGCACGCCAATGGGGCCACCCCATTGCAAGATACCAACCTTGTTTTGCGCATCGCGGGTATCCGGGATCAGATCCGCCAGCGGCTGCCGCCACCTGCCCACGACCTCTTGCACCGACGTTTCCAAGGCAGGCTGCATCCGCGTGAAGGCTGTCATAGATCGATTGCCAAACGCGCGTTGCTTATCTGCAAGTCGCTGATCCAGCGTCTCAAGTCTTGTACCAAGAAGAGACAGGACCCGCTTCAGCGCAAGGACAAGGCTGGTATCCACCACATCCTGCGATGTCAGCCCTTTATGAACACGCATCGCTTGATCTGGCCCGACATGGTCCCGCAAGATCCGCACCAGCGTCCGTATCGGCACGCCGTCTGCTGTCATGCCTGCCTTGAGGGCGTTCGGATCAACGGGCGCGGTCTCGATCAATGCTGCGATGCGATCTGAGGTTTCGTTACCGTCGATTTCGCCCAAGGCCCGCGTCCAAGCCGCTTCAATCTTCAACAGCCGTTTCAACTCTGTTTCAGGCCGGAAGATATCAGCCATCTCCTCATCGCCCAACAGGCCACTCATCCACGGATGGGTTGCAATGTCGATCATGCGGATCGAAGACCAAGTATGGCCGGCGCCTCAATCGGGCCGACGACGGGGTGTTGACACTTCGCGCGCAGTTCTGCCGCGCGGGCGATGCGTGCTGCGTTGGAGGGTGCCAGCGTAGTCTTGTAAAGCCTGACATGTGCGTGGACAATGATGGCCCCAGCACCGAATACAGCGTGGCTGCTTTCGATTTGCTCGGTCACGCTGATTGGAACGGCGGGGTTGTCGGACTTTCGCGGCAGCGATCCGGTGATGGCGCAGCAAAGGATACAAGGCTTTCCAGTAGAATTAGACATCGAAGAACACCGTTTCGTTTTCGCCTTGCAACCGTATGGTATGTTTGTATCCACCCGCAGTTTGCCGTGCGACCAGAGTATCAGCCCGTTCGCCAGCCCGCGCCAAGACGGGGTCAGATGTGTTATCTTCGTCGGGAAAATATATGCGCGTCGTCAGCCCAAGGTTGATACCACGCGCCGCGATCCACACAAGGACATGAGGCGCTTGCATGCCATTTCGCCCCGGCTTGTGTGTCTCAAACTGCGCGACCCCGGTGGACAGGTCCGACGCCTGCCGACCCCAGTTTTGAAACCTATCCGACGGCGTGTAACTGCCGTTCGGGTCAGCTTGCCAGATTTCGATCAAAGCGTCTTTGACGGGTTCGCCAGCACCATCTAGGACAGTTATGCGAAGTGTCAGGCTGCCGTGCCCCTCGGATACCATGGCGGTACCCAATTGGTCGCCTATCCCGCGCTGTTCCAGCCCCGCTATTTGCGGTGTGCAGCCAATATGCACGTAAGGTCCCGCAGTCTGGGAGGGGCTTTCCTTCAACGGCATCACATGCCCTCCATCTGGTTTTCAAAGATCGTCGCCTGCCGGCCACGTAGGACGATATCAAAACGATAGGCACGGATATCCATTGGAATGGTTCGCTGCATATCAAGCCGCGCGACCAGCCGGTCAATTGCATCATCGGTCGGAATGGCCTGCACAATGGGGCACAGCGCGATATGAGGGTCACCCTCAAAATACATCTGCGTGATCAGTCGTTGTGCAAAGCCGTCGCCAAAAACAGAGAAATGGATATGCGCGGGGCGCCAGTTGTTCCCGCCATTGGGCCATGGATAGGGACCAGGCAGAATCGTACGGAAGCTATAGCGCCCCGTGTCGTCGGTCAAACAGCGCCCGCAACCGCCGAAATTGGGGTCCAGAGGCGCAAGATAGCCATCATTGACATGGCGATACCGTCCGCCAGCGTTGGCTTGCCAAACTTCGATCAATTTGCCTGGCACGGCGCGGCCGTTTTCGTCCTGCAAAGTACCGTGCACGATGATGCGCGGGCCTTGTGCTGTTTCGCCCGGTGCGGCGTAATTTGTGATAAGATCGTTGTCGCGCGGTCCAAGGTCACGTCGACCAAAGGTCGGCCCAGTAAGCTCAGTTTCGGTTTGCGGCATTTGCAATAGCGGCCTTTGTGGTGCGCGCAGATGTGTCGACCGATATCCTTCGAAGAATGCGGGCGGATGCCAGGACAGGTCACGGGCGTTGAACGGTGCCTCAGTCATTTTCTGCCATTTCCGCCAAGGTCTTTTTTGCGACTTTCAATGCGTGATTGGCCCGCGGAACACCGGCATAGATGGCAACATGTTGAAATGCTTCCGCGATGTCGTGCACTGTCGCACCGGTTCTGGCCGTCGCGCGAATGTGCATGGGGATTTCCTCAAAATTCCCGGTGGCCGCAAGAAGCGCCAGTGTCAGCATCGACCGGTCACGGGCGGAGATTGCGGGGCTAGACCAAACCTGGCCCCATGCGCCTGTTGTGATCAACGACTGGAACGCTTGATCGAGCATGCCGGTGTTGGCTTTGGCCCTGTCCACATGCGCATGGCCCAAGACAGCGCGACGGATCGTCATGCCTGCTATTTCCGCATCCCTTTCGCGCGGGTCGAACGCGGCGATAAGTACTGCCAAGTGTTCCGGCAACTCAAGGCAGGGCAAGTGGCCGATACCCTCCATCATATGCAGTGTCGCGCCCGGGATGGACAGTGAAAGGCTTTCAACTGCCTCCGCGGGGACCGATTTGTCATGGGTCCCGCCGACGCAAAGCACCGGCGCTGTGATGCCTGCAGCGGTTTCTCGCAGGTCAGCATCGCGGATCGCGCGGCAGGCAGCGAGATAACCGGCGTTGCAGGTGCGGGCGACCATCGTTTGATGCAAAGCGATCCGGTCGCTTTGGGATGCATAATCCGGACCGAACCAGGTTTCGACAATGTCGGCCGCAATGCCAGCGACTCCGTGGTCTTCAACCGCACTGATGCGCGTGTTCCAGCGCTCTGCCGTTCCGATTTGCGATGCCGTATTACATAGCACCACCGCACGCACCACGTCACGGCGACACGCGGCCAAAACCTGCCCAATCATCCCGCCAACCGAAACACCACAAAACAGCACATCCTTGAGGCCAAGCTGGTCGATCAACTGGCTTACATCGTCAGCCAGTCCTTCGATATTGTCAGCTTCGCCGCCACTTTGCCCATGCCCTCGCAGGTCGTAGGTCAGGACGCCGTAGCCCAGCGGCAAAGCTGCGATGACCTTGTCCCAGATGCTCTGATCGCTGCCAAGGGAATTGGCAAACACGATGGTGCGTCCCAAGCCAGGACGGTGGCGATAGGCGATCACTGCGCCATTGATGAATGCGGCGTCCATTTTTCGCTACTCCAGCGACAGGCCGACGTAATTCTCGGCGATCGCCTTTGAGGCTGCCTCAGAAGAGGCGATATAGTCAAACTCTGCGCGCTGCATCCTCTTCTCAAAGGGTGAATTTTCGGGAAACTGGTGCATCAGCGTGGAGAGCTGCCAAGAAAAACGCTCGACCTTCCAGACCCGTCGGAGCACGGTTTCCGAATAGGTTTGGAGATAGTGATCATTGCTGGCCGCGTAATGTTCGATCAGCGCGCGAGAAAGGATTCGAATATCCGCCACAGCAAGGTTAAGGCCCTTCGCGCCGGTTGGCGGTACAATATGCGCAGCGTCACCAGCAAGGAACAGACTGCCGTAGCGCATCGGTTCGGCAACGAAAGAACGCAGTGGCGCGATAGACTTTTCAAAGGACTGGCCGGTTTGCAGATTGGCGGCAGTATCGGAGCCAAGCCGGACTGCGAACTCTTCCCAGAACCGATCATCGCTCCAGTCAGACACATCGTCTTGCACATCGCATTGAATGTAGTAGCGGCTGCGTGTTTCGGAGCGCATCGAAGCCAAGGCGAAACCATTCGCGTGATTGGCATAGATAAGCTCGTCACTGACCGGGGGCTTTTCAACAAGGATACCGAGCCACCCGAAAGGATAAACACGTTCGAAAGTCCGGAGAATATCGGACGGGATCGCCGCGCGGGAAACGCCGCGAAAACCGTCGCAGCCTGCGATATAATCGCAAGAAATGACGTGATCTTCGCCACTTTGCCGGAACCGGACGGTGGGTGTGTCCGACTTGAGATCAGCCGGAACGACATCTTCAACATTAAAAAAGAACGCCTGCCCCTCTGTTTGGCGGGCGTTGAAAAGGTCCTTTGTCACCTCGGTTTGGCCGTAAACCATAACAGAGCTTCCCGTCAGCCCGGCAAGATCGATCCGGTGACGGGTGCCATCAAACGCCAAGTCAAAGCCGTTATGAAGCAACCCTTCGGCATGGAGCCGGTCGGCCACGCCGGCCTCTTCCAATGCAGTCACGGTTCCCTGTTCCAGAACGCCAGCCCGGATACGGCCTTCGATATAGGCGCGGTCCTGACGGTCGAGGACAATCGTATCGATCCCGGCTTGCGCAAGAAGTTGCGCCAATAAAAGGCCACTCGGCCCGGACCCGATGATGCAGACTTGCGTCGTATGCGTATGCGTCATGTCTGTGGGCCCCTAGAGAAGACGTGGCAGGTAAAGAGACAAAATGGGTAACAATAGCAGCACTGCGACCCGAATAAGCTCAATTGCAAAAAAGGGCGCCACGCCGCGAAAAATGACGCCGAGTCCGGTCTCGGGTGAGAAGGACTTAATGACGAAGACGTTGAGACCGACAGGCGGCGTAATCAGCCCAAGCTCAACCACGATCAGGGCGAGAATACCAAACCAGATGCGGAGCTCATCGGTGGTCATGCCAAAGGCGGCGTTCTCGGCGCTAACCCAATCGCCACCATTCAACTTGATAAGCACCGGCCAGAAGAATGGCACGACGACCAGGATCATGGATAGGCTTTCCATAAAGCACCCAAGGATGATGAGGATGACCAGCATTGCGAGCAGAATGAGGTAGGGGTCCATAGTCGAAGCTGCTGCCCAGTCGCTCAAGGCGGACGGCAATCCGGTGCGCGCAAAGAACCCTTTCAGAATGTCCGCCGAGAACAAGATGAAATAGATCATCGATGCAGTTTTGGCCGTAGAGAGCAAAGCCGCCTTGAGCCGCGCAACCGTAAGCCCATCGTCTGAAACGAAACGCAGGAAAAGCCCGTACGCCAGAATGAGGAAGACACCGACACCGGCCGCTGGTGTTGGTGTAAAGAACCCCATACCCAGGCCCATGATGATCGCACCAAAAATCAGCCCAACAGGAAGCAGGCGGCGTATGGCGCGGCGCGTGTCTTGGGCACTCATCGGTTCGGGGCTGGGCGCCAGATTTGGATTTAGTACCAGACGAAGCCTAATAACGATCAAAAAGAAAATTACCGCCAGAATGCCGGGGATGATAGCGGCTTGGAACATCTCGATGATCGGCGCCTCAACGACGATAGCATAGATGACCAACGCAACTGAAGGCGGGATCAGAATGCCCAAGGTGCCGCCTGCGGCAAGCACACCGGTTGACAGTCCCTCGTTGTAGTTGAGACGCCGAAGTTCAGGCAAGGCCACCCGGCTCATGGTTGACGCCGTTGCGATGGACGATCCGCTTACGGCCCCAAAGCCCGCGCAAGCGAGGATCGTTGCCATGGCGACGCCGCCCCGCACCTTGCGTGTAAGCGCACTTAGTCCCTGAAACAGGTCGCGGCTGAGCCCGGTTTCGGCCGCCAGAAACCCCATCAAAACAAAAAGTGGGACAACCGAAAGATCGTAGTTGGCGACCGAATTCCAAAGCGCTGTCTTGAATTGCAGCAGGTAAGGGCCGAACTTGATGAACGGAGAAACGAGGCTCAACACCCAAGTTCCGACAATCCCGGTCAGCAGCATTGCGAGTGCCACAGGGATGCGTAACATGATCAGAACAAACAGCGCCACGAGGCCGTAGACACCGATGAGTTCACGCTCCATCCGGCGTCTCCGTCGGTGCTACGATGTCCAGAATGACAGCGGCTGCCCAAAGCAGGCAAGACATCACGGCAAAAGGCATGAAAATCCAAACAGGCCACCCCAAAACAGTGGTTTCGATACGGTCTGATCGGACTTGCAATGTGCCTTGCGTCAACATCCACGCCATCCAAACCAACAGAGTGGCAAGCACGACGCCCGACAAGACTGTGACGCTCCGATTGGCCCATGCTGGCGCTTGCTGCATGACCACATCAACAGCCGCGTGGGCGCGGTAAAGCTGCGCGTAAGGAAACATCATAAAGGCCGCCACTCCCACCAGCATTTGGACCGCTTCCTCGTAGCCCGGCAAACCAGAGACGTTGCCCCCCCACATCCGCGCAATTGTGTTGGCAGTGAACCCGGCTGCATTGACCGCAGTCACTGCAACGATCATTAGCAGCAACGCACCGCCGAGCAGAGCCCACCCGTGGATTAGTCGAATGAGAAGAAACTTGGCTGACACTTGCACTACCTCACTAAACTACGAAATGCTGGTCGCCATGGGATAGAGACCCGGTCTCATTTTCATAGCCAGTTGGAACGCCTTGCGATGATCGGCAAGCAGAAAACCACCACTATCTATTGCCTAGTATATTCCGCAATCGTTGTACGTGCGCTACCAAGAAGGGCCTCTGCGTCGATACCGACAATGGCAGCTTCTTCGACCCAACGTTGGACAGTCGCGTCGAACGGTGCCGCAAACTCGGCCGTTGCCTCTGGTGTGAGCTGCGTCACGTCATTTCCAGCGTCCAAAGCCCGCTGAATGCCGACTGGCTCGATATTGTTCCAAGCCTCACCCATTTCGGCGGCAATTGCAGCGCCTGAGTGATCGTCAATAATCTTGCGCAAATCTTCTGGCAGAGAGTTATAGCTATCAAGGTTCATCGCAAACAGAAATGTAGACGTTCCAAACCGTGCGCCGTCTGCCATTTCAACGGAACCAGATGTCAAATCAGCAAGTCCAAGCGGAATAGCGACTTCGAATGGAACCAAGCCGGCGTCGACCGTGCCCCGTGACAATGCCTGCGGGAGCGCGGGCACAGGCATGCCAACAGGTTCAGCGCCCAGTTCTTCCACCATCCAAGCGCCAGTCCGTGAGGGGCTACGTATCTTCAGACCTTCAAATTCAGCAAGGCTGCTCACGCTTCCGTCGCTGAAATGAAGGGCGTTACCAGCATGCACATGCACAAGTAGCGGGTGTATACCCACATAGTCGGGTAGCAAGATTTCCATCAAATCCTGAATGGCAAGGTTGGTTGCACGTGCATCGCTTAGATGAATGCCCGGCAACTCAAACACTTCGGTACGGGGGAAGGTTCCTGGTGTATACCCAGGCACTGTCCAGACAACATCTGCAACACCATCACGCACTTGGCTATACAGCTCGGGCGGTGTGCCGCCAAGCGACATGGCAGGAAAGATTTCGAAAGCGATACGACCGCCAGACGCCTCCTCGATAGACCTTGCCCAAGGTTCAATCAGCATTGTTTGAGCCGGAGCTTTCGGGCTCAAAAAGTGATGGATTGAAAACGTAAACTCCTGTGCAGCGACAGTCGTCGCGAAGACAAAACTTGCCACACTTGCACTCGCACAAAAAGTCAAGCCCTTCAAAATACTCATGTTTTTCTCCATCATGTTTGTCGCCGCGGCCGCATCGCAACCTTGTTTCTACGTTATCGTGTCCAAGCCATAGAGATATTGCTGTCTGTCCACTTTATCACATGTCCATCCTGGCATTGTCGTTGACCGATCGCTTTGGCGATACTTTCACAGGGTTTCGGTCCACGTCCACTGCCTACAAGTCCCATCATCTTCGAATTTGGTTTCGTTTTGCAGCCTGACCTCGGTTAGAGAGAAGGCAGTAACTCTGCTTGTTTCCCATCAATCAAACTGACCAGGCGTGGCCCGGTAATACCGTCGTCTCAAGGACATGCATCACCGCGACATTCAAACTGACTTGCATTAACTCGTAACGTGCCAAGTTGATCGACTTCAATAATGTACACTCCATCTTCAATGCCCAACATTTCACCTTCAATCGTTGACGATCCGTCAAAGAGAGTAACCTCCGAGCTAACGGGCTGCGGGTCAGTAATACATCCATCACCTTCGCATGTTGTTAGATCCGCACCGATGCGCATCTCACCCAGATCTGTGGCCAACACGTACTCACCATCGACAAAATCAATTACATCGCCCGATATGCGCACATTCCCGTCGAGACTGGTGAGCATCACCGGCGCGGGTGGGATTTCTAGCGCCGTACCCGCAGGGCAGGCGCTCCCGATACAAGAAACGTCCTGCGCCGGGATCGCAATCAATCCTACGGATGCCTGAATACGAAAAGTATCATTGGTGAAATCAAGAAATTCTCCGGACACACCACTCCCATCATCATACTTCAAGGTGATTTGATTGGGACTCTGCGCAACACTCATCGTAGCAAACAGCGTTAGTCCGTAAATTAATGATCTCATGGTATCATCCTTTGAAAAGCTCGCGGCCTGACGACATCCAGTAACCTCTCAAGCCGCGCGCGTCCGTCAGAACATGCGCGACGACATAGAGACGTGACGGAAGTTAACTATCACTTTGCCGGAACTCAGACATGTGGCGTCGAACTGTTTGGAACCAAAGACCGGACTCTTTGATATTTTTCAGTCCGCTATTGAGTGACGTCAGGATTGCTTCGCTGCGGGCATTGTCCTTCGCAACGGTGGCATGAAAAAAGTCGATGTATGACAGGTCATCATGCAACTGGATTTCGCCTTGCGCATTCAATTGCTTGATACGTGCATCCGCGACTTCGATCGCCACCAACGCCACGTCCGCATCACCCGCCAACACAAAATCAATACAGCTTGGCGCATCTGGTGCACGCACAATCTCGATGGCAGGCTCAGCTAAATTCACCGCCTCAAGCGGTACCAGCGTAAAGTCGGTGGCGCGGCAAATCGTTTTACCCAAAAGCTCTTGATGCTCTGTATATTCAGGATCATTCGCCGCGGAATAATAACCGAAGATTTCTTCGTATACCGGATCACTGAAATCGAAATTACTGCAAAGGAACTCTGACTCCGCGCCCAATTGTGCTGCATCTCCACATGCAGGTTGGATTTGGCCAATGCTGACATCGTAGGCTTGTTTAGTCAGCAACGGATCAAGATGGGCACCAATATCGTTGATGAAATCAATTTCATAACCAGTATCACCATCTGCGTTCACCAGCGCCAGCTCGATGATCTCGGTCAACAGGCCACCCTGAGGATCGTCCTCGTCGAGAAACGGACGCCATCCTGATGCTGTTAAAACACGGATGGGCGCACTCTCGTCAATATTAGGCGTCGTGGACCGGGTGGTCGAAGCATCGGTGATTGTCGCCGCTTCCCCGCTACTGCCTCCACCCAAACATGGCACAAACAACCGTTGACCGATGCGAATGATGCCGGGATTGGGTCCGATTACCTCTCGGTTGGCATCATAGATGACCGTGAAATTGTTGAGGTTACCGTAGGCGCGTTGCGCAATCCCGGAAAGAAAATCGCCCGCTACCACGGTGTACTCAGTGTTGCAGCTAATTTCTTGGGCGCTCGCTGATGTCGCGAACAGGCTAACTGCCGATCCGGCTAGAAGAACTGTCAGATGTCGCATTGGTAAAACCTCATGCCGTTGGATAGAATTATTTGATTGGACTTAACTTTTCGAACAACTCGCAACGCCACAACCACTCATAGTGCGCATGGTAGAAAACGATCAGTTGCCGGGATTACTTTTACCCAGCCCGCACCGCAACAGCCCGCCTCTATACGCCGTTCGTGACGGAACAACATCACAAAAAACGGTATAAATACATGGCCTTGCATCATTTCTAAGTTCTCAAACCCCGCCCGTAGGAATTTCAACATTATCCTGTGGCGGTTTACGAAGAAGAGACATTTCGAGCAAACTCTTGCACTATCCGATCATTTTAACAATAGTTTCAGATAGTCTAACAAGCGGTATAAAATGGCCCGAAGTATTCCAAGCTACGAACTATATGGCGATTTGCTTGCTGGGCATGCACCACACCCGATCCACGTGGAGTCCATCCGGGAGCGGAGTAGTCAACATGACTGGACAATTCGTGTTCACAGCCACAGGCGGCTTGCGCAGCTCTTTCTGTTTCGCTCTGCGGGGGTGTTTTTCAATGTCGGTGAGGTGGAACATCTGACAACTCAACCAACTTTGCTTGCTGTGCATCCCGGTATTCCACATGGCTTTCGCTTTGCAGAGGATATTGTGGGCGATGTCTTGAGCATCCGGGTTGATAAAGTTTCTGACGTTTTGTTGAACCGCTTCTCTACGTTCGAATCCACGACAGGTGCGATTTTTGTTCAGACCGAAACGCCTCGTTTCGAGGAGATCGTCATTCTGTTCAAGCAGCTTAGCAAAGCATATCACAAGTTGGACAGTCGCCGTGCCGAGATCATGGCTGCCCTCGTTGATCTGATTACGTTGTACCTTGCTGAGGATCATGCAAGCAGAGTTTCACCGGCTCCAGCAAAAGCCGCCGCTAATCCTGGCCGGCAAGAGTCTCAGGCACAGACCTTTTGTATGCTGCTCGAGGAGAATTTTCACCACTCTTTGGCGGTGTCGGATTATGCTTCACGTATGGGGCTATCAGCGTCTCATCTGACACGAATTTGTCGTTTCGCACTGGATGCACCTCCTAATTCTCTGGTCAGACGGCGGCGCATTCTCGAAGCAAAACGGCTCTTGGAATATACCTCTTTGCCCCTGTCAGAGATTGCTCACCGCAGTGGATTCCGCGACACGGCGTTCTTCAGCCGCACATTCAGGTCTTTGGTGGGTGTTTCACCAAATGCATATCGCTTTGGCCTGAATCGGTAGTGCCAGCCTCTGAATTTATCTCAATAAACGCCTTCACCCTAAGGAACAGCAAGTCTTCAAAGTCCTCTGTTGGAGCAAAGGCAAGAATTGACGTCGATAATGGCAGCACATCTGTCAGACCCACAAAGCGACCAATCCCGCGCAACTTGTTTGGATCCTATCATCGCCCATTGCTCCACTCTGATACGACGTGAATCAGGGTCAGACCCTCCAAAAAACAGATTTCTCAACAGTATCTCCGCAGCTTGGTCATTGCTCGTGAGGCTAACCAATGGCCTGTTTGGCGCAGATTTACGTAGCGGTCCCGTCGATTCAGCCTGACGAGTCGACGCTGTTCGACTTCGAGAATCTAGGCATCAAATCACACAAGCGGGACATTCAACACGCAGCAATATCCGCCCAAATCGGTAAATGATCGGATGCGTATCGCGCGGCGCCGTCTTGCACGACGCCAGCGCCCAATACCTCCAGCGCGCCAGACACAGCAATCCGGTCAAGTGCTGCAATCGGGCGGGCGGCGTGAAAGCTATGCCCGGGAGCATGGATGTCAAAATCCGACAGCACTTCAAGCCCCTTATGCGGCGACCATTCATTGAAATCCCCCGCGACCACGACGCGCGGCGCCCCTGCGACCGCCTTTGCGATTGTACGCAGTTGCCGCGCCCGATGCCTGCGCATCAGGCCTAGATGGGTCGCAACAAGGCTGAACGCGGCAAGATCAACCCGCACCGCGCCACGCGGCTCTAACCCCGGCAGGTCGATATGAATGACCTGGCCCACATCCAATCCCTTGCGGATCAGCACCGCATTGCCGTGCCAGCCAAGGCTGACATCGTTGCGGGCCACGGGTGCCACCTCAAAATCAGTCTCAACCGCGATCATATTCCGGCAGAGCGCGGACGGCCGCGCACCCAGCCGCAAATCGGCCTCTTGCAGAGCAATGACATCCGCCTCCAAACCGTTGAGCACATTTAGAATCCGCATCGGATCGCGTTTGCGGTCCAGACCTTTGGCCTTACGGATGTTGTAACTGGCGACCCGAAGGCCTTTATGTGGTTCAGGCATGTCACCAAAGATGGGGCTTGCTGCGACAAATAGAAGGGCATTTTCGATGAAAGGGCCACCGCTGTTCGGCCAAAACCGCATTGTTGCCGTCCTATGGGGCGTGCTGCTGGTCACGGCGGCAACGGCGCTGGTATTCGGGCGGTGGGAAATCAGCTTTGTTGCTTTAGCCACCTTTGGCCTAGCGATCACACCTTCCATTCTCGCCTCGCGTCTTGATATCACCCTGCCGGTGCCGTTCCTTGTCGCCACCACACTATTCATTTTTGCCAGTGTTTTCATGGGCGAGGCGTTTGATTTCTATGAGCGCGTCTGGTGGTGGGACATGGCTTTGCATGGCGCATCGGCCATTGGTTTCGGGCTGATCGGGTTTTTGTTCATCTTCATGCTGTTTGAGGGCGACCGGTACGCAGCCCCTCCAGCCGCGCTGGCCTTTATCGCTTTCTGCGTAGGCGTCACCATCGGCGCACTATGGGAGGTGTTTGAATATCTGATGGACCTCTGGTTTGGCCTCAACATGCAAAAATCCGGGCTGGACGACACGATGACCGATCTGATGATTGACGCTGTTGGAGCCACAATTGGTGCCGTGGCGGGCTATATTTATCTGCGCGGCAGTAATGATCGCGTTTTGACACGCCTGATCCAGCAATTCGTCACGCTCAACCGCCGACTGTATCAAAAATCCCGCAACAAGTTGCGTAAGAAGGATACCGATTAAGGTGCGAAATCTGCCGGTACTGTGTTCCGCCCGTCCAACACCAGATCCGCCATAGCTTGCCCCACTTTTGGCGCCATCCCGAACCCGATCTTAAACCCTCCGTTGGCGATGAATTCACCCTGCCGCTGCGGATGCGCCCCCAGAACTGGTGCCCGGCTTATGCTGCGCGGACGCACCCCGGCCCAGCGTTCGATCACCGTTGCATCTTTCAGCACCGGGAACGCGGCGACAGCACGTGCCAGGACATCATCAAGCCCTGCATCTGTTGTGACCGGGTCATCAAACACCCGCTCCGAGGTTGACCCAACCGCCACGGTCCCATCCCCATGCGGGATAATGTGCAAGGCATCAGCAAAAAGCTGCGGCTGCCCCCCCGCATCATGGCGCAACAGGGCCGCCTGCCCTTTGACCCCATTGCCCCCAACCTCGGCCAACCCAGACCAGCCCGTCGCCCAGACCACCCGGCCCTCTACTGGGCCGGTCGTCACAACCTGCCCGCCCAAGGCCACCACGGCATCAGCCAGCGCGCGCGTCGCCCGGCGCGGATGGATCAGGGCTGATAACGTATCGTGCACCACCAACCCGGTAGGTGATGGCGGCATCCAGGTCGCATCACCTGCTTTCACAACTTCCCAAACTGCCTGCCCTTGCCAAAGCTCCGCCGCAGTTCGCGCACGCCTGCGGGCCAGATCAACCGCACGCGCATCCGCCAAAGGCTGCAACCGGCCCGACCGGACATAGCCGACATCGGCCCCAGTCAACGCAGCCACCCCGGCCCAGAAATCTGCGGCCATGACCAGGCTGTCGAATTGAAATGCCTTCTTTTCGTTCCAATTTTCGGGTACATGCGGGGCCAACGCGCCGACAACCCCGCCACTGGCCCCTGATGCAACACCGTTCGGGTCAATGACTCGCACAAACGCGCCCTTTTGTGCGCAAGCATAGGCCACCGACAGGCCAAACACGCCTGCCCCCATCACCGTCACATCAGCCGTTGCCATTACCTGCCCTTCCGCCCAAAGATGGCGCATACTTAAGGCGCATCAGCATGGCAGACCAGACAGCAATACTCGACTGGCGGGACGGCGTGCCGATTGCCGTGGCATTCGACGATCCGTATTATTCGCTCGATAACGGCTTGGCCGAGACGCGGCATGTGTTTTTGGACGGCAATGACCTGCCCGCCCGGTTTGGGGATGAGTTCCATATTGGCGAATTGGGCTTTGGCACCGGGTTGAACCTGCTGGTGACATGGGCGGCGTGGGTCGATGCAGGCCAGCCCGGCACGCTCCATTTTACCTCGTTCGAGGCCTATCCGATGCGCCTCACTGACATGCGCGACGCGATTGCCCGCTTTCCGCAACTGGCCCGCTTCACAGAAACACTGCTGGTCGAATGGACCCCCGACGCAGGTCCCACGAAACTCACCAATGGCCCAACGCTGCACGTCGTCACCGGTGATGCGCGGCAGACCCTGCCCGCTTGGACCGGCAAGGCTGACGCATGGTTCCTTGACGGTTTTTCGCCTGCCAAAAACCCACAGCTTTGGGAACCTGATTTGCTACATGCGGTCGGCATACACACCAAACCGGGTGGCACAGCCGCCACTTACAGCGCTGCTGGCCACATCCGGCGCAGCCTCAGCGACGCTGGTTTTGATGTAACCCGCATCCCCGGCTATGGGCGCAAACGGCATATGACCCGCGCAAGGATGCCCGATGCAGAATAACCCACGCCTTGGCATTATGCTGATGATCGCCACCACCTTTGTTTTTGCGGTCCAAGACGGCATTTCGCGGCATCTGGCAGGCAACTACAACGTCCTGATGATTGTGATGATCCGCTATTGGTTCTTTGCGGCATTCGTCATCACCGTGGCCACCCGTCAGGAAGGGTCGGTGCGCGCGGCGGCGGCCACCAAACAGCCCTTTCTGCAAATCTTCCGGGGGGCGCTGCTGGCGCTTGAAATCTGCGTCATGGTCGCGGCCTTCGTTGCCCTTGGGCTGGTGGAAAGTCACGCCATCTTTGCCTGCTATCCGTTGCTGATCGCCGCGCTGTCAGGGCCGGTGCTGGGCGAACAGGTCGGCTGGCGGCGCTGGGTCGCCATCGGGATCGGCTTTGTCGGGGTATTGGTCATTTTGCAGCCGGGCTTCGCGGTGTTTGCCCCGGCTGCGGTGATCCCGCTTGCCGCGGCGCTGATGTTCGCCCTCTACGGCCTGCTGACCCGCTATGCCGCGCGCAAGGACAGCACAGCCACATCATTTTTCTGGACCGGCACAACCGGCGCAGTTGTGATGACCGTGATCGGTGTCTGGTTCTGGGAGCCGATGACAGCGCTCGACTGGGGATGGATGGCCGCCCTTTGCGTGACAGGCGCGGGCGGGCATTGGTTGCTGATCAAATGCTACGAGGTGGCAGAGGCGAGCGCGGTTCAACCCTTCGCCTACCTGCAACTGGTTTTTGCCAGTGCGATCGGGATTTTCGTGATGGGTGAAACGCTGCGCCCCAATGTTGCCCTTGGCGCGGCCATTGTTGTGGGCGCGGGGCTGTTCACCCTGTGGCGGTCGCGCAAGGTGCGATGACAATGGATACCGTATTGGCAACGCTTGTGGCCCGATGCCGGGCATTCCTTGAAACGGAATGGCCGGATTGGCACAGATGCCATGGCAGATCACGCCCTGCTTGCCTGTCTACCGGCACCTGCGTGACCAGCAGTCTGTTCCTGCAGCAGGTCTTGCTCGAAAACGGGTTTGACGCGGCCGTCGCACATGGCGATATCCCGGGACAGGGTGTTGGTATTTGCGTGCATGGCAAGTGGCATGGCCATGCCTGGGTGACCACGGACGAGCACGTCATTGACATCACCGCAGATCAATTCGGCCAGCCACCTGTCATCATCACCACACGATACGACAAACGCTATCGCGCCAAGGACAATAGCACAGCTTCACCACAGGGCATGCTGGACAGCGGGCTTTTTGCAAAAGCAGCGCTCGGGCGGTGGAAGAAACTGCCAACGCCTTAACGCAAGATTCACCTCGCCGTGCCCTATCCTTGTTCAGGCCGGGTGATCGGGCGGACGCTTGGGGTATCCCCCACGATCTGTGGCAGGGGCCTTGCGATGGGTCGTATCTGCGGCTTGGCCCCAATCAGCAGTTCAGTGAACGCAATCGGCCCTGTCTCACCACTCAGCCGGGCCTGATACAGCGGGATGCTTTCGGTGACCCGCATCACATAGTTCCGGGTTTCGCGGAACGGGATGTGTTCGATCCAATCGACCACATCCATCTCACCCAGACGCGGATCGCCGCGTTCATCCATCCATGTCTTTGGACGGCTTGGCCCTGCATTATACCCCGCCGCTATCATCACCGGTGTTTGACCAAAATCCTGTTGCAGAACATCCAGATATTTCGCCCCCAATGTGGCGTTGTATTCCCAATCCGTCGTCAAACGGGCCCGCTGATAGGGAAGTGCCAGAAACCCAGCTACTTCTTCTGCTGTGGCGGGCATCAGTTGCATCAGGCCCAATGCCCCGACCGGGCTGGCGATACCGACATTGAACTCGCTCTCCCGTCGGGCAATCGACAAGGCAAGCGCCGCATCAACCGGCAAATCCATCATCGCAAGATCATGCAGTGGGTAATAGACCTCCGGCACCAGCGTGCCGCTCGCCACGGCCGTTTTGCCCAAAAGCAGACTGTAATACTGCTCGTCCATCTCATCAAGCGCTGCACCAACCTGTGCAAGGCCCTCGGCATCCAGCGCCCGGCCAAGCCCCGCGAAAAAAGTGACTGCATGTCCACGCTTGCCAGCGGCCAACAACAGGAATGCAGCCTGTGTCAAATCCTGATCAAAGACCGGCGCATCCCGCCAGACAACCGGACCACCCACCAACGCAGGGTCAAGCGGCAGACCCAATCGCTCTGCCGCCAACAACCCATAAAAGCCGGTCTGATGTTCTGCGGCCGCAGCAAAGGCCGCCTGTGCCAGATCCGGGGCGCCCAGCACCTCGTGCGCACGACCGATCCAGTAATACATGCGGCCTGTTGAAATGGGTGTACGAACAACACGCGATGCATTTTCAAAGTGACGCAGCGCTGCTGCGGGATCACCCAGATACGTCAGCGCAATATAACCCGACAACCATTCCAGATCGGCATAAGCCGCCCCATCTGTCAGGTAGTGCCGCGAGGCCAGCGCATAGGCCTGATCGGCCCGGCCTTCGCGCATCTCATCGCGGGCCAGAATGCGCCGCCAACCCGACCAATGGACCGGCTCGCCCAAGGCTGCACCACTGGTAGAGCGATCCAGCAGGACCTCGACCGCTTCTTCCCAACTGCCACGCCGAGCCAGCCATGTGTGGCGGGCATGGATCAGCCCGGCATCTTCGCGCAGACCGTTGGGAACTGCATTATAAAGCGGCAACATGTTCCGGGTCCGACGCAGGTAACCGATGCGCGCAGCGGCCAACGCTCGCTGATCAGGCGCCAACAGCGGCAACATGCGCCGTGCTTCTGTGATGCGGGACCGCCATAGCAGCGCATCGGCTCGGGCGGCATGGAAGGGCTCAAGCACATCCGAAAACGCCGCCATCATCGCCTTCTGGCCATTGCTGCTCAGGCGCAAATCCAACCAGGCGGCGCGCAGGACCGCGCGCGCGTCCTCGATCTTGCCGCTGGTCATCAGCGCCTCTGCCAGCCGCACAGCCCCTTCGCCGGTCTGCGGGGCCGCATCTTCGAAATAGGCGATCACCTCTGCGGCATCATGACCTTTCTGGATTGCCCGTTCCCCTTCGGCGCGCAGCCTGTCCAGCGTGGGCCAATCAGGGCGGGCGGCCAGAAAGGCCTGATAGTTGCCAAACGTCCCGGCCCCTTCGCGCAGGCGCATCCATGTCAGCACATCGCGCGTCACCGGATCCGGCGCCAGCCCATAGGCGAGATCCCAACCTTCGCCCGCAATCGCGATTGCCTCCACTGCTTTGGGATCAACGTCTTGGGCTATTGCGGGCCCTGCCGTCAAAGCCACAAAAACAAAGGTCAGAATGCGCATGAAACCTGCCGCGTCTGTTGTTGAAGCAACAAGGTAACCCACGGCGACATGATAACAACTCACAAACACGGCAATCTTGGCAATCGGCGAAAACCCGTCTAGGGTCCGCGCGATTTTGCCCGGGCGATTCAATGCCCACCAACCAGAAGGAAGCGTGCCATGTTCAAGGGATCACTCCCCGCCCTCGTCACGCCGTTTAACAACGGCCAAGTTGACGTGGACGCGCTGAAAAAACTGGTGAACTGGCATGTGGAACAGGGATCGCATGGGCTGGTGCCAGTTGGCACAACCGGCGAAAGCCCCACGCTGACCCATGCCGAGCATGATCTGGTTGTCGAAACCGTCGTGACCGAAGCAGCGGGCCGCATCCCAGTGATCGCCGGTGCAGGATCAAACAACACCGCAGAAACCGTGCGTCTGGTCCAAGCCGCAAAAACTGCCGGTGCCGACGCGGCCCTTGTCGTGACGCCCTACTATAACAAGCCCACCCAACGCGGATTGATCGCGCATTTCACCGCCGCCGCCGAGTGTGGTCTGCCCATCGTGATTTACAACATCCCGCCCCGGTCAGTGATCGACATGACACCCGACACGATGGCCGAACTGGCACAGCACGAGATGATCATCGGCGTCAAGGATGCCACGGCTGACCTGTCCCGCGTGCCCGCCCAACGCATGCGCTGCGGGCCCGATTTCATTCAGTTGTCGGGCGAGGACGCGACGGCGCTGGGGTATAACGCCCATGGGGGGGTTGGCTGCATTTCGGTAACGGCAAACATCGCGCCCAAGCTGCTGGCCGAGTTCCAGGAAACCACGCTGGCCGGCGACTACGCCAAAGCATTGACCCAACTCGACCGACTGATGCCGCTGCACGAGGCGGTTTTCACTGAGCCCGGGCTTGTGGGTGCCAAATACGGCATGTCGTTGTTGGGATTGTGCAGTGAAGAGGTGCGGTCGCCCCTCACCGGTCTGACGGACGGGACCAAGGAAAAGATGCGGGCCGCGATGGTGCATGCGGGACTTTTGAACTGATCCGGGAAGGGGTCGCGTCAGCTACACACCGCGCGTTGCGTGGCCCCCACCGTACAGTGATTTTTGCGTTCTGCGGCGAATCACGGGTTAAAGCCTTATTTTTCTGCGAAACGTGCGGTCAGCATCCCGTCGGATTTGCGTCGGCAAAACGTCGGGCACTTTTTCGGCCTTTGGCGGGATTAACCGGGCGTGCGGTTAGGTTTGTTAACGACCGTTAGGGTTTGGCATGGTGGGTGAAATCACCCACCCTACCTGATCCAATCCTCTGCGTACGTAACGCGTTCACATCCGCCAAACGCTGCGGCCCGCTCCAGCTCTGTTTCCAGCGCTTGCACGCGTCCAGCCCCCATCCTGACGCCCTGTTCTGGCCAGAAGGCGCGGACGGCCAGCACACCCTCCTCGCGTTTCATATCGATCCGTCCGATCAGGCGGTCACCTTCGATGACGGGGAAGACGTAATACCCGTATTTCCGCTTCGCCTCTGGCACGAAAATCTCGATCCGGTAGTGAAAGCCGAAAAGCCGCTCCGCCCGTTTCCGGTCCCGCAACGCCGGGTCAAACGGCGACAAAATCCGCAGCCGCGGCACTGGGGCACCCACATCCTCATCCATCAACCCCGGCCAGGCAAAGGACCGGCGCAGCTTGCCGTCCACGCCTTCCACATCCACCTCAATGATCCGCCCTTCAGACAGAGCCACCGCGCACCACGCCTTCGCCTCTGCAGAAGTCACATGATCCCAGAACGCCGCCAATTCGCCACTTGTGGCAAAGCCCAACCGGTCCAGCGCACCCGCGCAGCACCAGTCAATCGTCTGTTGGGGATGATGCCGCGCGTTCAAATGCTCCGCCGGAATAACACGCTCTGTCAGATCATACACCTTCGTAAACCCATCACGACGAACCACAGACACCTGCCCCGATCGCCACAGATACTCCAGCGCTGTCTTGGAGGGGTGCCAGTCCCACCAGCCGCCCGACCCCCGGCTTTCACCCTCGCCCACTTGGCCAGACGTGCAGCATCCATGATCCGCAATCCGGCGCAGCACCGCATCAATCTTCGCGGTGAAATCCCCACGCCGCCATTCTTTCCAGCGGTCCTCCATTCGCACCGCATCGCGGGCAAAACGCAACCGCCAATGGGCGAAACTCTCCATCGGGATCACAGCCGCGTCATGGGTCCAGTGTTCAAACACCTTGCGATCACGGTGCAGCAGATGCTGCAACGCCTTAGGGCGAAATCGTTGGCGGCGAGACCAGAGGATCAGATCATGCGCGCGGGCAAAGGTGTTCACGCTATCCAGCTGGACAAAGCCCAGATCGTCGATCACGCCCTTTAGATCAGCGCCCTTGCCGGGGCCGGATGGACGATCCGCCAACCCGTGCCGCGCCAAAAACAAGTGACGCGCCTGCGCATTATGCAAAACCGGCACGCTCATGTCTCAGCCTTTGTCATTTGCAGCTGTTGCAACCTGACCTGTCGCAAGGCCTCTACCAGCAATGCGGTCACCAGCCCGATATTCAACAGGCCATTCGCCGCGGCCATACCACCCAGCAAGCGCCATTCCACCGGCAAGAGCACATCGCCAAAGCCCAACGTGGTAAAGGCCACCAGCGCAAAATAGACCGCCAATTCCAACGTGTCGAAAACGCCCAGCGCCATCATCGCCAGCGCCCAGGCCCAGACGCCTGCCGTCATCTGCGCCATGATCCAGATGGCCGCGATGCAAAGCACCAAAATCAACTTCGGCCTGTGCGGTGCACGGGTCAGCCACGGGCGATAGCGCATCAACCACGTCTCCATCAGCCAAAAACTGATCCCAGCAATGAGGATCGAAAACAACATCAGCGCCGTGCCAAGGGCAATTTGAACGAACATTCCGTATTCTCCTGACGTGAGGCACCTGCGCACCTTGTGCCACAGCGCCCCATCGCTTATCTCAAGCCGACTATGGCCAAGAAACCCGAAAACAAAAACTACAAAGTCATCGCCGAAAACCGGCGCGCGCGGTATGATTATGCGATTGAGGACGACATCGAGGTCGGCATCATCCTGACCGGGTCAGAGGTGAAATCCCTGCGCATCGGCCAATCCAATATTGCGGACAGTTATGCAAGCGTCGATGATGGCGAGCTCTGGCTGACCAACGCCTATATCGCCCCTTATGACCGGGCCATGTTCAGCCACGAGGAGCGGCGCAAACGTAAGCTGCTGGTCAGCCGCAAGGAGCTGTCCAAGCTGTGGAACGCGACCAAACGCGAAGGTATGACGCTGGTTCCACTGGTTATGTATTTCAACGACCGGGGTTTGGTGAAACTCAAGATCGCGACAGCCAAGGGCAAGAAAAACCACGACAAACGCGCGACCGAGGCAAAACGCGACTGGGGCCGGCAGAAGCAGCGGTTAATGCGGCACGGGGACTGACATGCGCGCAGTTTTTTGCATGATCGTTGCCGCATGCTGGGTGTCAGCGAGCCATGCAGAAAACCTGCCAGAGCCTGTTGCCATGATCATTGAACGGCTGACGCTGGAATGCCAACAGGCCCAAAATGGCTCGCTCGATGTTCGCGTGGGCGCGATCTCACCGCAGCCGTTGCTGGGTTTTGACCCGCTGGGTCTGCACACCGGTTGGGTGGTGGACGAAAGGCACATCATCTGCAACACGCTTGGCGCGCGCCACAATTGCGGCACTGGCGGGTGCCCCATCCACTTTGTCGCGGCGGGTGAGGTCACGACCGATCTCGCCCGTGGTTGGCGGCTGACCGAAATGCACGGTCGCGTGGTCATGCTGCTCGAAATCCATGGCGGGCGGTGCAACAATGCGTCAGGTGCGACCGCATGCTTCAAGGCGTTGACCTGGAACCGTGAGGGGCGTGCGCGCAGCGTCGAAACCGTTGTTGAATAGGGTTTGTTTCGACTTCGACGTATCAACAACCGCACCCCAGCTGAAGCGTCTGAATACCGCGCCAGGCTTTGCTGTATGCGCGCGCCGTTGCGGCGATCGGACTGCCACTATCTGATGCGACAGGCCCAACCGTAAGGTGGGGTTCACCCCACTCTACCCGAGATTTTCGGCGCTCGCGCGCAGGTCTGCCGTAATCCCCGGCTGCGCGGGCCGCTCCAGATAGGTCGACAACGCCACATAGCTTTTTGTCGATTTCACACCGGGCATGTCATAAAGCCGGGCCAACAGTCCTTCCATCGCTTGCGTACTTTCCAGACGCGCTTTCAGCAGCATGCATGTGTCACCGGTGACAGAATGGATCTCTTCCACTTCTGGTAGGTCGCGCAGACCCATCATCGCCTCGGATTTGCCCCAGCCGGTTGTGTCGACATGGATAAAGGCCAAAAGCGGCTTGCCAGTCATCGATGGCGCCAGCGCGGCGACAACCCCTTTGATTCGGCCAGAGGCCTTGTAACGTTTCACCCGTTCATGCACCGCAGGGGGCGACAGACCTACCTGTTCGCCTAATGCGGCATAGCTTTGTTCAGCATCGGTCGTCAGAAGACCTAATAACTTTCGGTCAATCGCATCAAGATCATGGATATCCTTTGGCATAAACAGAACCTCATTCTGAATTTTATAAATATGACATTACATCATTCCGACTATGTCGTGAATACCCTATAACTGATCAAATCTATGATGGAGGATCACATGCGCCCAACCACACTCCTGATGCTCGCAATCGGCATAGTTGGGGCCAATTCGCTGGTGCTGAGCCCTATTGCCGGGGATGTGGCGCGCTCCTTTCCCGGGACAGGCGCTGCGGATGTGCTGATCACCTCGGCCATCTACGCTGCGGGGACTGCGCTGAGCGCGCTGACGCTTGCGCCGCATGCCGACAGGATCGGGCTGCGTAATGCACTGGTCCTTGCTCTGGCGGTGCTGACGCTGGGCCTCACCGGCAGTACGCTTGCACCCTCACTCACCAGCCTTGCTATCGCACAAGGGATCGCAGGGCTGGCGGCGGGCGTGGCACTGCCTGCCACCTACGGGCTGGCGGCAGAAGTGGCCCCCAAGGGCGCCGAAAGCGCCACATTGGGCAAAGTATTGACGGGTTGGACCCTGTCGCTGGTGGCCGGGGTCACCTTGTCGGCGATGCTTTCCGATGCACTACACTGGCGGGCCGTCTTCGGCGGTCTGGCCGTGATCAGCGTGCTGATTGTTCTGGCCATCCGCCGCGCATTGCCGCAGGGCCAAACAGCATCCAGCACAATCCGCCCGTCCCCTTTGCGGGCCTTGCGGATCCCGGGCGTGGGGGCGCTGTTGATGTCAGTTGTCGCCTATATGGTCGCGTTTTATGGGCTTTATGCCTATCTGGGGCCGCATCTGACCGAAAACCTAGGACTGACGACCACTGTCGCTGGGCTTGCCGCACTGGCATACGGGATCGGGTTTGGAGCCATCTCTCCGCTGGACCGCCTGATCGACCGGTATGGCGCGCACAACGCCGCACCGATTGCATTTGCCGGACTGGCCATTGTGTATATTGCCCTTGCAGCCAGCGGCACATCCGCGGCAGCCATCTTGCTGGTTTGCGTGCTGTGGGGTGGCGCAAACCATCTAGGCATCAACCTGCTGGTTGGTGGGCTGACGGCGCTCGATCCAGGCCAGCGGGCCGCGATCATGGGGCTCTATAGTGCGGTAACATATGCGGCGATGTTTGCAGGCACCGCCCTGTTCCGCCCGGTTTTCGAAGCCTATGGGTTCACCATCACCGCATGCGCGTCCGCCTTGTGCATCCTCCCGGCTCTCTGGCAATCCATTGCCGCACAACGGCGACAAATCGGGATCAGCTGATCACCCGGCCGGATGGGCGGCCAAACCGCCCATCCATAGGCAGGCTACTCGGCTGGTTCCGTCGTATGACGGCTTTCTTTTTCGGCCGCGTATTTTTCCTGCGCCGTTTCCACGGCCTTGGCGTGAATTTCGGCAAGTTCAGGTCGCATTTTCTGAGCACGAACAGCCGCATTCATTGTCGACATATGCTGACCCTGAAAATGCGGGAACACTTCGCGCGCGATCAGGTCATAGCTTTTCTTCGTCGCCTCGAAATTCGCCCAGTTGTGGGCCAGCATCAGATAGGCGCCGAAGCCGCCGTTTGACTGCTTCCACAAACGGTCGATCTGGGCGCGGCACATCTCGGGCGTGCCGATGGCGCCAAAGCCACTGTCATTAATGAAGTCGATCATCTCTTTCGCGTTCTGGCCCGGCATCGACATCTGCGGGAAGGCTGCGATTTCCTGGAAATAGTTGAACCAATGTTCAATCCCGTATTCCACATCGCGGCGGGCCTGTTCAGCGGTTTCGGCAATATGGCAGAGCCCAACGAGCCGCCATTTCGACCGATCCACCTGCTGTTTGTAGTGCTTCGCCTCTTCCTCGATCACGTCCCAATGCAGCGCAAGCGCGTCGAACCCAGCCGCTGTTGTCGCCCCGATGGAGATCAAACCAGTGCCATATTTGCCCGCCAGTTTTGGCCCGGTCGGCGAGGCGACGGCGGCGGTGGCCAGATCGAAATTGGAATAGGGGCGCAGATGCAGGCGCGCGTCCTTCAGCACCCAGCGGTCGTTTTCGAAATTCACAGGCTCGTCCGAGCGCAAGAGCCGGGTGATGATATCGAGTCCGTCGGCGAGCAGACCGCGCGTGTCTTTCTGGCTGAGCCCGATCATGGCGGCGTCTGTCGGCAGTGACCCCGGCCCGAGGCCTAGCATCGCGCGACCGCGCGTCAGGTGGTCCAGTTGCACAATCTTTTCGGCCACCCAAAGCGGATTGTGATAGCTGACCGACACCACCCCGGTGCCCAGCTTGATCCGCCTCGTACGGGGCGCAGCGGTGGCGATCATGATCTCGGGGCTGGCCGAAATCTCCGACCCTGCTGAGTGGTGCTCGCCGAACCACACTTCGTCATAGTCGCAACGATCGAGCCATTGCGCCAGCTCCAGATCCTGTTCAAGCGCGAGAGTCGGGTTGATACCTGGCTTGTGAAACGGAGCCAGAAAAATACCAAAACGCATACGGTCAGTCATTCATATTCCTCCCAATAGCGGCCACCGCATGCAGTAGGTGACCTAAGGGAAGCCTAGCCCGCGGGGCGCGAAAACGGCAAATCAAATCTCGACCATCTGATCCGGATGGCAGGGACGCAAATCGCAACGCAGCATTTGCATTTGACCCTGTCGCGCCCCTTGTCTGCCCGGCTTCCGCGCGTTACCCATACGCCCGAAACCAAGCAGGGGAAGATCATGACAGCAACAGCGTCCGATGACCCGAAAACGCTGGTCAGTACTGACTGGCTGGCTGCCCATATCAAGGACCCAGATCTGCGCATTTTTGACGCCTCTTGGTACCTGCCCGATATGGGCCGGGATGCGGCGGCTGAATATGCCGCAGGTCATATCCAAGGCGCGCGTTTTTTTGATATTGATGAGATTTCGGACCAGCGATCAGAGCTGCCGCATATGGCTCCGCCGGTCGAAAAATTCATGTCCCGCATGCGCGCCATAGGTGTCGGCGATGGGCATCAGGTAGTGATCTATGATGGCATGGGACTGTTTTCGGCTGCCCGCGTGTGGTGGCTGTTTCGCCTCATGGGCAAGACAGATGTAGCTGTCCTTGATGGCGGCCTGCCCAAGTGGTTAGCGGATGGGTACGAGACCACTGCGAACCCACCGACCATCCGCGACCGGCATATGACCGTGATCCCGCAAAGGGATATTGTCCGCGACGTGACAGAGGTCGCGCGTGCCGCCAAGCTGGGCGATCACGAAATCATTGATGCGCGTGCGCCCGCCCGGTTCCGCGGCGATGCCGAAGAACCCCGCGAGGGGTTGCGGTCTGGTCACATCCCCGGCTCCAAAAACGTGTTTTATCAGGACCTTCTGAACGAAGACGGCACGATGAAGCCGCGCAACACGCTGCGCACGATCTTCAACGATGCGGGCGTCGATTTGCAGAAACCGACGATCACCACCTGCGGGTCGGGTGTCACTGCTGCTGTCCTGTCTCTCGCCCTTGAACGGATCGGCAAGACCGATCATTCGCTTTACGACGGCTCATGGTCCGAATGGGGCATGTATGCCGATCTTCCCATTGCTACCGGAGCTGCCTGATGCTGGAAAACCTCACCGCCCAACCCGCTGATAAAATCCTGGCGCTGATGGCCGACTACAAGGCTGATCCACGCCACGACAAGGTCGATCTAGGCGTCGGCGTCTACAAGGACGCATCCGGCAACACGCCCGTCATGCGCGCGGTCAAAGAGGCCGAGCGCCGCATCCTCGCCGATCAGTCGACCAAGGCCTATACCGGGCTGGCCGGTGATCCGGCCTTTGGCGCGGCGATGCGCGATCTGGTGCTGGGTGACACCGTGCCAGCGGAACGCGTGGCCGCCGTGGCGACACCCGGCGGCACCGGCGCGATCCGGCAAGCGCTGGAACTGATCCGCATGGCCGCCCCCGGTGCAACCGTCTGGCTGTCCAATCCAACATGGCCGAACCATCCGTCGATTATCAAGTATCTCGGCATGAAGATGGCCGAATATACCTATTTCGACAGCGTAACGCGGGATGTGGATTTCGACGGCATGCTGGCCGACCTGCGCAAGGTCGCACCCGGCGATGTCGTGCTACTGCACGGCTGCTGCCACAACCCGACCGGGGCCAACCTGACCTATGATCAGATGAGCCAGGTCATTGGGATCATGCAGGAAAAGCAGGCGATCCCCTTCATCGACATCGCCTATCAGGGTTTTGGCGACGGGCTGCATGAGGATGCCAAGATCACCCGTCAGATCGCGCGGGCCTTTGACAATTGCCTGATTGCGGCCAGCTGTTCCAAGAACTTTGGCATCTACCGTGAGCGTACCGGTGTCCTGATGGCCGTGGCCAAAGATGCGGACCAAAAGGCGTTGACCCAACAGAACCTCGCGTTTCTGAACCGTCAGAACTACTCCTTTCCGCCAGATCATGGCGCGCGTGTTGTCACGACGATCCTGAACGATCCCAATTTGCGCGCCGATTGGGAGGCAGAGCTGGAAGAAACCCGCAACGGGATGTTGACCCTCCGTCAGCAATTGGCGGATGAATTGAAGCGTCTGACCAATTCTGACCGGTTTGATTTCATTGCCCATCATCGCGGTATGTTCAGCCGCCTTGGTGCAACTGCGCAGCAGGTGGAAACGATGCGTGACAAGCACGGTATCTATATGGTTGGTGACAGCCGGATCAACGTGGCTGGTCTGAACGCGGAAACGGTGCCTGTACTCGCCAAAGCGATTGTTGCATCGGGCGTCTGAATGGATCCGGCCTTATCGAAACATATCCTACAACGTATGGATCGTCTCTGACTAAGCCAACCGTCACCGCCGGAACGGTGGGTTTGCTGCAGGCGCATAATCACCCTTGCGGGGTGATGCGCGGTATTTTACCCACAGCAAGGTAGTTTACGTAACTTTCACATGTCAGGGACGCGCATGTCATTTCGTATCCAGCCCACACCGCCTGCCGCATGCAATTCGATGTCAGAACTACGCCAGCAAATCGACATGCTTGACCAGAAGCTGATTGCGCTTCTGGCCGAACGTGCGGGCTATATCGACCGGGCTATCGTCCTGAAAAAGCAAGAAAGCCTGCCCGCACGCATCAACAGCCGGGTTGAGGAAGTCGTCGCAAATGTCCGTAATCGCGCCAATGATGCACAGCTTGATCCGGCCCTGGCCGAAATGCTCTGGCGGCAGTTGATCGAATGGTCGATTCAGCGCGAGGCGCAGCACATTCCCGAATAGATGCTGCAGGTGCGAAATGTCTCTTGCACCTCCGCGCGCAATAATCTAATCGAAATATCGACGATATGCGCAATATTCGAACCATAGGAATTCATCAATGTCATTCCGCCTACAGCCCGCACCCCCTGCCCGCCCAAACCGCTGCCAATTGTTCGGCCCCGGCTCGAATACCAAACTGTTCGAAAAGATGGCGGCCTCTGCGGCGGATGTGATCAACCTCGATCTGGAAGACAGCGTATCCCCTTCGGACAAGGACAGCGCCCGCGCGAACGTCATTCAGGCGATTAATGACGTGGATTGGAATACCAAGTACCTGAGCGTGCGCATCAACGGCCTTGATACGCCCTACTGGTACCGTGACGTGGTCGATGTGTTGGAACAGGCGGGTGACAGGCTGGACCAGATCATGATCCCCAAGGTGGGTTGTGCGGCGGATGTCTACGCCGTCGATGCGCTGATCACCGCGATCGAAACGGCCAAAGGCCGCACCAAACCCATCAGCTTTGAGGTCATCATCGAATCCGCCGCCGGTATCGCCCATGTGGAGGAAATCGCGGCGAGTTCACCGCGCATGGCCGCGATGAGCCTTGGGGCCGCCGATTTCGCAGCATCGATGGGGATGCAAACAACTGGTATCGGCGGCACGCAGAACAACTACTACATGCTACATGGTGACACCCACCATTACTCCGATCCGTGGCATTGGGCGCAGACAGCCATTGTCGCGGCCTGCCGGACCCACGGTGTGTTGCCTGTGGATGGTCCGTTTGGCGATTTCAGCGATGATGAAGGATATCGCGCTCAGGCGCGTAGGTCGGCGACGTTGGGTATGGTTGGCAAATGGGCGATCCATCCTAAGCAAATCGCGCTCGCCAATGAGGTCTTTACACCGTCAACGGAAGCTGTGGCCGAAGCGCGTGAAATCCTTGCCGCCATGGAAGACGCCAAGGCGCGCGGTGAAGGTGCAACAGTTTACAAGGGCCGTCTGGTGGACATTGCATCCATCAAACAGGCCGAAGTGATTGTGCGCCAGTCCGAGATGATCGCGGACTGACGCGAGATTGCTTTATTGACCAGCGAGGGTCAGGCGTCCTGCGCTGTATGCTTCTCGACAGTCGGTTGCATCGCGCATGATGTCGTCTTGCAACAGAGGCGTCGTTGTCATGCCCGGTCCGGCAAAGCGCATGTCATCACATTCGCCGTCATTGGACCACTCACCACTATCGTTGCCAAAGTCGATTGTGCCATCATCGGCGACGCCCGCCAGTTGCAAACGGCCCGCATTGTAAGCAGTGCGGCAGTCGGTGGCATCGGCAAGCACATCTTCCTCCAAAAGCGGTGTCGATGTGAGGCCGGGACCGGTGAACCGCCCATCATCACATTCGCCGTCATTGGCCCATTCACTGCTGTCATCGCCAAAATTGACAGGCTGCGCCGTAACTGAGGTGGCCGAAATGAATACAGCAAAACCAATAAGACCGAGAATCCGCATTTTTGTTTTCCTACTGTTGGTACAAATATGAGGCGACTCTTTGTCGCAACTTCAAACGAATTGCAAACCCTGTTTCACTGTTTTTGACCAAAAGGTCAGAGATAACGCCGCCCCGTTGCCATCATCCCACCGTTACGCCATATATCGTGAAGTTATTGCAACAGGCCGCACTCCATGACCCAATATCTTGACTTTGAAAAACCGCTTGCCGAGATCGAAGGTAAGGCTGAAGAGCTGCGTGCGATGGCCCGTGAGACGCCTGAGATGGATGTCGAGAAGGAGGCCGCTGCCCTTGATAAAAAGGCCGCTGATCTGCTCAAGTCGCTTTATGCTGATCTGTCCGCCTGGCGCAAATGTCAGGTGGCGCGCCATCCTGAGCGCCCCCATTGTCAGGATTATATCGACGCACTTTTTACTGAATATACGCCATTGGCTGGCGACCGAAACTTTGCCGACGATCACGCCGTCATGGGCGGTATTGCCCGGCTGGATGATAAGCCCGTGATGGTGATCGGCCATGAAAAAGGAAATGATACCAAATCCCGGATCGAACGTAACTTTGGCATGGCCCGCCCCGAAGGATACCGCAAGGCGATCCGCCTGATGGACCTGGCCGACCGTTTTGGCCTGCCAGTCATTACCCTGGTCGACACACCTGGTGCCTATCCCGGCAAAGGCGCCGAGGAACGCGGCCAATCCGAAGCGATTGCCCGATCCACTGAAAAATGTTTGAGCCTTGGGGTCCCGCTGATCAGCGTCGTGATCGGCGAAGGCGGTTCCGGCGGGGCCGTCGCCTTTGCATCGGCCAATCGGGTCGCGATGCTGGAACATTCCGTTTATTCGGTGATCAGCCCCGAAGGCTGTGCGTCGATCTTATGGAAAGACGCCGAAAAAATGCGCGAGGCTGCGGATGCATTGCGGCTAACATCAAAGGACCTGCTGGAACTGGGTGTTTGCGACAAGGTGATACCTGAACCTCAGGGCGGCGCGCATCGGGATGCGGCAAAGACAGTCAAAGCCGTCGGCAAAGCGTTGACGGCAATGCTGGCCGAATTTAATGGCCAATCAAGCGATGATCTGCGCGCGGATCGCCGGCGCAAATACCTTGATCTGGGCTCCAAGGGGCTCGCCGCCTAAAGGGCACATTCTTTCTTAACGTCAGACGTCTAAGACACGCAGTGACTTTGTTGCGTGAAAGGATGGCCCTATGCGGCACTTTATCTTCATTCTATCCCTGTTTCTGTCGATATCCGGTGCCGTACGTGCCGACGGGATTGATGCGCTTCATGCGCGGTCAGCCGGGGCAGAAATGGCGATGCTCCAAAGGGACGTGGAGCTGCTCCGTGATCTTGCGCAGTCTCATATTGACTCTGTTGGGCTGGTACAGGCCCTGAACGATTTCATGGCGTCGCCCTGGTCACGTGATGCCAATGGGCTGCATATCTGGGGTGTGACCAAAACCGGCATCAGTTGGTTTGATGCGGGGCATCCCGAAGTGGTCGGCCTGGATGTCTCTCAGATGAGCGATCTGGAGGGGCGGATGTGGGCCAATCTTGCAACGCTATCGGCGGCCAAGAATAGTGTCTTCACGCTGCTTTTCCCGCACCCGCGCACCGGGCAGGCAGCGCAGGGGGTACATAGCTGTTTCATGCTTGCCGATGGGCAGCGGGTTTTATGCGCAGGCGCATTCGAAGATATCAACTGACACCGCACGCCGGAGCAGCACAGTGTATTGGATCCACCAATTGCAGCCAAGAAATTGGAGTATCCGTTCCGTTGTAGCGGCGGTTCCGATCGCTGGTTTCTTTGTCTTTGTCGCTATTGTCTTTGTCGGCCTGAACATCATCAGTCAGCAGTTGGACCGACTTGAAGATCAGGTCAAATCATCGCTTACATATCAGCAATCATTTCTTGAAATGCCCCGGATACTGGACGCAATTCAATCGGATTTGTATAAGCTGACTGTCCTGCGCATGCTTGGTGTCAATGGCCCGCCAATAACAGAGGCGGAACGCAACCTCATCATCCAATTGCGACATCTTGAACATCTCGAAGGCCAACTGGACCCGCGTGTCGAATCCGGCGGCCTTGAAATGACGCTTGATACATTGAACGACGCGATTGCGCAGGCGCAAATCCTGATCGAACGGTCACCCAATGTAGGCGCGGTCGCCGTCCGCGGTGCCGAACGAAACTTTCGCGAGGCTGGTACCATTGCGGAGTCGATGTCAACGCAGGTTTCCGCGCTCGTCATTGCCGATTTTCAACAGGTTCGGGACAAGACCGCACAAATCACCGGAACGTTTTTTGACGTGCTCGCCTTGGTTGGTTTGTTTCTATGTGTGTGTGCGTTGGCGGCAACACGGATGATCTCAAAACCGATTTTGGCGCTCGCCGATACGGTTGCTGCATTGGATCAGGGTGATCTGGATATCGTCATTCCCGCGACCCAACGACAAGATGAAATCGGCAAGGTGGCGACCGCGATAAAGTCTTTCAAGGCCAGCCTGCGAGATAACAAGGCGTTGCAAAAAGAACGCGACTATCTGACCCGCAACCTTGAACGCAAGGTGGAGGAGCGCACCAACCAATTGGCCATACAATCGGACCAACTGGCAACCACCCAGCAGCAGGCGGAGCGCGCCAGAAAGGCGATGACAGAACAGCTGCGTGCAGAATTCGGACAAGTGATCAATGCAGCAAGCGCAGGCGATCTGAGCCAACGGGTAGTGACCAGCTTTTCTGACGAAAACCTGCAATCGCTGGCCGCAGATATCAACCGGCTGGTCAGGCGCGTCGACAAGAATGTAACGGCAATCGGGCAAGCGATGCGCCATATGAAAAATGGTGAATTCGGTACAGCCGATGATCATAACTTTACCGGTGCTTTCGCCGATATCATGACCCAAATCGATGAAACCGGGCTTCAGATTCTAGAGCAGTCAAACCAACTGACCCATATTGCATTGCACGATGCCTTAACGGGTTTACCCAATCGTCGGTTTTTGGAGGACCGACTCACGGCTTACACAAAGCTCTTGAAAGGGGGCGGCCTTGGCGTTGCCGTGATGCACATTGATCTGGATCGCTTCAAGGAAATCAACGACACATTGGGTCACGCGGCGGGCGATACCGTCCTTGTTCACGCGGCCAAAACCCTCTCTCATCTTGCAGGCAACGACGATTTTGTATCGCGTGTTGGTGGTGATGAATTCATGATGATATGCCCGCTTGCCTATGATGGTGATCTAGTTGCCGAACGAACCCGCGTCACACAGTTGAGCAAAGAAATTATCAAACAGTTCGAAGTTCCCGTCGTCATGGATAATCAAGAAGTTCGTTTCGGAGCCAGCATTGGTGTCGCTTTCAGTGCAGTTGATGCCAACGAACTCTCCAGCCTTATTATTGATGCAGATATGGCACTATACGAAGCCAAAGAGGCCGGACGCGGGCGTGCACAGGTCTTTTCAACCACAATCGCCTCTGCGTTGACACACCAGCGTACCTTGCGCGACGAATTGCGGGCGGCGCTCGAAGCCGACCAGTTCGTGCCATATTTCCAGCCAAAATTCTATGCCGACAGCCACGCACTTGCCGGGGTCGAGGCGCTCGTACGCTGGCAACACCCCCAAAACGGTATCATGACGCCAGACCGGTTTCTTGATGCGGCGGAAGAAATAGACATCGTCAAACAGATCGATCAGCGCATTTTGTGGAAATCTGTTGATCTGCTCAACGATCTTTGGGTCCAGCACAACGTCTGCATTCCTGAACTTTCAGTGAATGTCAGCCAACAACGCCTTTATGACGCTGATCTACTGGACAGCCTGGAAGGATTGTCCCCACCGTTCGCCGTATCGTTCGAGCTGCTTGAATCCATCTTTTTTGACAACCAAGATGACCGGTTTCATTGGATGTTGGATGCACTGCGCGAACGGGGCATCGGTATCCAGATTGACGATTTCGGCAGCGGGCGCGCCTCAATTTCTGCCTTGATCAATGTAAGCCCCGACCGGCTCAAGATCGACCGATCGCTGGTGCAGCCGCTTGGCGAAAACCAAAGCGGGCGACAGCTGATCAAGGGCATCGTCGATATCGCCCGATCCATGAATATCGGCGTCACCGCTGAGGGCGTCGAGAGTATGACCCAGGCCGAAATTTTGCGGGATCTTGGCTGTGATATCTTGCAAGGGTATGTCTTTGCGCGCCCAATACCTGCCGACGCCCTGCTGCAAAACGTTTGGGAAAAGGCCGGATAGCATCTGCGTCTTTGGGCTGGTCATGCCCGCCAGTTTCGGGCCAAGTGCGCAAAACACGCGGCAACTGGACCCAAATATGCAACAACTCAAAAACCATTGGCAATTGATCTTCATCACAGGCGCCGCCTTTTTGTTGTGGAATACACCCGTGATGATCCCGTTGAAAATCCTGGTCGTTTTTCTGCACGAATTGTCGCATGCGATGGCCACTATCCTGACCGGCGGCGAGGTGATCAGCCTGTCGGTGTCGCCTCAGCAAGGCGGGTTGGTCACAGCGCGCGGTGGCAGTCGGTTTCTTAGTCTATCGGCAGGCTATCTTGGGTCCTTACTGATCGGTGTTGCCCTGCTTCTGGCCGCGCTCAAAACCAAGGCTGATCGGATCATCATGGCGCTGTGCGGCGCAATGACCCTGTTGGTGACGGCGCTTTATGTGCGTGAAGGGTTTGCCCTTATCTTTGGTGTGGCGACGGCTGCTGGCATGCTGGCCATGGCGCGCTACCTCAGCCAGCCGATCAACGATCTGGCCTTGCGTGTCATCGGTCTGACCAGCATGATCTATGTGCCCTACGACATTTTCAGCGACACGATTGCACGCGCCAGCCTGCGGTCAGATGCCCGTATGTTGGCCGAGGAATTCGGCGGCACCACGATGATGTGGGGCGGGCTTTGGCTGATCCTCAGCTTTTGTGTGATCGGCTTATGTTTGCGTTACGGACTGGGTGGCCGCAGCAATATCAGCTTCCGGTCAGTGCGCCGACCAGCAAGTTGAACCGCTCACCACATTGTCTTTTCAGCGCGTGCGCCCCAATTGGCATCATAGGTCGCACCATCAAACCCAGCCTCTTGTTCTGCCAGAAGCTGACCGATGGTGGGCAAATCCGAACTTTCGTCATCCGATGTCCAAATCCGCGCCCGCATCAAGGCACGCGCACATTGGGAATAAATCTCTGCGATTGTGATGACCACGACGCTGCGGGGTTTGCGGCCTTTTTGCTCAAACCGGTCCAGATGATCCGGTGCAACAGTGACGACGGCGGTGCCATTGACCCGTATCACATTATTTGATCCGGGCACGATGAACATCAGACTGATGCGCCCATCCGCCACGATATTGCGCAATGTATCGGTACGGTTATTGCCTCGCCAATCAGGCAGCAAAAGCGTTTTGGCGTCCAGCGCCTGCACCACAGGCCCATCGTCACCACGTGGGCTGCCATCTGTTCCCTCAGGCCCGATTGTCGACACCACACAAAGCCGCGATGCCATGATCCATTTGCGATAAAGCGGGGTCAGGTGGTCCGCTACTTTGATCAATGACGCCTTGCCCGGGGTGCCGTAAAACGTCTCGAGTGTGGCGATATCGGTGATCTGGTGTTTATCCATCAAACCCTGCCTCTTTGTTCAAACGATCAGATGCGCCTTCGATGTCAGCCTCCAGCCGGGCCATAAAGGCATCGACCTCCATCCCGGGTTCAATGCGTGGCAGAAACTCAAAAACGGCTGTGCCGGGCTTGCGGTAAATCCCGCGCTTGGGCCAAAACACCCCCACATTGGTCGCGACGGGCACAACGGGCTGACCCAATTCACGATAAAGCACACCAGTGCCGATCTTGTATTTTGCCTTCACGCCGGGTGCAATCCGGGTGCCTTGCGGATAAATGATCAGCTGTCCGGGCAAAGCGCGGCCGGATTTCACATCATCCAGCATCTTCTTGATCGCCTGACCGCGCTTACCCCGGTCAACCGGAATACAGCCGATACGCAAACCGAACTGGCCAATAATCGGCGCATATTTCAAGATCGCCTTCATGATGAATTTGCCGCGCGGGATCGCCCCGTAGATCGCCAGCACATCCATGAATGACTGGTGTTTGGCCGCAACCATCACCTCATCTGTGGGTGGCTCGCCCCGGATGTCCCATTTCAGGCCAATCATCCAGGATGCAGACCACCGGATCCATTTCACATACGCATGGCAGCCCGCAATGGCGCCTCTGCGTGATACAATCGCCGCTGGCAGAAAGATCAGACCAATCACCAACATGGCCAAATACATCTGACCATTAAAAATCAGCGACCGCAGCCACTGGATTGCGTAACTCATGTTTGTTCCCTCAACCTGCGCAACGCGGCCGCACGGGTCGCGAAGAAGGCCACGATAGCCGTCAGCGGCGGAATGGCCAACGGCCAAAGCCAGCTGGCCCCGGTAAACCCGAAATCCGCCAGAAATCCACCTGCCAACTGTGTGTTGGGCAATAGCTGGATCGCAAAAACCCCCAAAACCACACCGACAATCGCGCCAAACCCGGCGCGCAATGTGAAGCGGCGGACAAAAGCGCGGGCGATATAGACGTCCCGCGCACCCACAAGCCGCAACACCCCGATCACCCGTGTGTTCGCCGCAAGCGACGCATGTGCCGCCAGCGTAATCATCGCCGTCACTACACCGCCAATCAGCAAAATGACCGCCCAACCCAGTAGCCGTAACCGGCTGGCCGCCGCCAATAGGGGTTCGCGCCAGCGTGTGTGATCATCCAGCACGGCGCCGGGTATTTCAGCCATTAGTCTGGCCCGTAGGCCAGCGGCATCATAGCCTGCATCATCCGCGATCACCTCGATCAGTTGCGGGATCGGCAGTGTTTCGAGCGGCAGATCAGCACCGAACCAAGGGGCCAGCAGTGCCTGTTGCTCCTCTGACGTCAACGCACGGGCGGTGGCCACGCCGGGTGTTGTTTCCAGCACGGTCAGGGCGGCTTGCAGCACGGCCTCTGCCCGATCAGGATCTGCAGGCAGACGTAAGGTTGCGGCCTGCGACAACTCCTCTGCCCAGCGGTCGGCGACACGGCCCGCGGCCAATGACAGCGCCAACGCGAAAACCGCGAGGAACGCCATAGCACCCGCTGCAAAAACGGTCAGCCGCGCCGTGATCCCGGTGGAGGGCACGGCCCGGTCGGCCTGGGGGTCACCAACGATCAGATCAAGCAGCGCCTTCATAAATCCGCCCCCGCTTGAGTGAGCTGCTTGTCCTTCAGGCGCAGCACGCGCGCGTTAACATCGGATTTGAGCGACCGGATCATCGTCAAGTCATGGGTCGCGATCAGGATCGTCTTGCCCATCTTGTTCAGCTCAACCAGCAGCATCAGTAGGCGCTGCGACATCTCCCAATCGACATTGCCCGTTGGTTCATCCGCAATGATGACCTCGGGTGACATGATCACCGCACGGGCCAAGGCTGCGCGCTGTCGTTCGCCCCCCGACAGTGAGGGCGGCAATTGACCTGCCTGCGGGCCAAGACCAACCCATGAGAGTAATTGTTCAAGATTTGCCGCCGCCTCCGACATGCGATCGGCAACCGTCAGCGGCAAAGCAATATTTTCGGCAATCGAAAGGTGGTCGAGAAATTGACAATCCTGATGCACAACCCCGATCCGTCGGCGGACCATCGCCACCCCGTCCCGGTCAAGGGCCGCCGCGTCCTGCCCGAAAAGACGCACCTGCCCGTCCATTGCGCGCAAATCAGCGTAACACAATCGCAGCAATGTCGTCTTGCCTGCCCCAGATGGCCCAGTCAAAAAATGGAACGACCCCGGCGCAAGTGTCAGAGAAAGCTGCGAAAAAAGCGCCGTGTCGCCATAGCCATATGACACGTTATCCAGTTCGATCACGGGTTATTCCTTTGCGCCTTAGTGCTCTTCTGCCTAAATCTGCAACAGGTTTCAATGATCCCGAACGCCCACATCGCGCAAATCCTTTGCGTTTACCGTTGTGATTGGTAGATTAACGGTCGATATAACAATAAAAACTGTAGGTTGTCGGGCAGAAGGATAAGTAACATGCGGCTAATTTGCCCAAATTGCGATGCGCAATATGATATCGCGGATGACGTCATTCCAGATGGTGGGCGCGATGTGCAATGCTCCAGCTGCGCACATACATGGTTCCAGACAGACAAGCCCAGAGTAGCCGGGCGCTCACCTGATCAAACCAAGCCAAGTGGCGCCCCCTCGCAGCCAGAGGCCCCAAAGCGTCAACCGCTGCAATCATCGATTGCCGATATCTTGCGTGAAGAAGCAGGGCGCGAGCATGACGTGCCTGCGCCGACGGCGGATGCCAAGGCACCACCCGCGAAGGATGAAGGTGGCGCCGATCCCGATGAAACCCGCAAACGCATCGCCCAGATGACCGAAGCAAACAGCGGCTCTCCGGCTGCGATTGCGGCGGCGGCCACGGGGGCCGTGGCGACCGGGGCCAACCTGCGCACGGTGCCAGGTATTGATGAAATCAATGCAAGCCTGCGCGCCCGCGCAGAGGCAAGCGATACATCGGGGCTGACAGAGGACGAAAAGCACGAAGTGGTCAAAAGGCGCGGTTTCCGGCGCGGTTTCTTTTTTGTGCTTCTAATACTTGCGATCCTGATTGGGCCGTATTTCTTTGTGGACGAAATCGTTTCTTATCTGCCCCAGCTAGAGGGTGCCATGACAAGCTATGTCGAGGTGGTTAATCAAATCCGCGTCTGGCTGGACGCCCAAGTGCAGATGATCCAAGGCATGATCGCAGACTTCACGGCCCAAACGCCCGCGGAGGATGCAGCACCAGAACCTGTTGGGCTTGCCGATTAACAATAGAGGGTGGGTGCCGGCACCCACCTTCGTTAAAACTGATCCAGCAAACGCCGCAGGTAGTCGCGTTCCACTTCGGGTCGGTCCTGCTCGGCCGAGCGGCGACGAATTTCGCCCAACAACTCATCTGCCCGGCGGCGGACATCTTCACCATTAAGCATATTCTGTTCTGACCCAAGCTGGCCTGTATTGCCCGCCTCGCGGCCCAGAGGATCACGTTGGCCCGGGATTGGACGGCCCGATGCCTCGCCCTGTTCAGATCCCTGACCCGGTTCCGCGGTCTGGTTCTGCGCCAGGGCCTGGCCCAGCTGGCGCATTCCGTTGCGCAATGCATCCATGGCTTCGGCCTGCCGGTCGATCGCCTCTGCCAAATCGCCGTTGCGCAATGCTTCTTCGGCGCCTTCCATAGCACCGTCGGCCCTGTCCAGCGACCGGCGGGCAATCTCGCCCGCTTCGCCGTCAAGATTGGGCAGGCCTTGGCGCTGGCGTTCCAATTCGCGCCGAAGCGCCTCCTGCCGTTCTGCAAGGCTGCGCTGGTCGCCTTCGCCGCCGGATCCATTGTCGGCCTGCTGACCGCTTTGCCCGTCACGGCCTACACCTTGCCCTTGCCCCTGCTGGCCATCCTGACCGGGTTGTTGGCCGTTCTGTCCCTGCTGGCCGGGCTGGTTTTGTCCGGGCTGTTGGCCTTGCTGTTGTCCCTGCTGGCCATCTTGGCCCGGCTGCTGACCTTGCTGTTGGTTCGGCTGTCCCTGCTGGCCGGGGTTGAACTGGTCTTGTAAATCGCGGAAGGCGTCGTCGGACAGATCTTCCTGATTGCGCAGTGTTTCGGCCAGATCCTGCATGGATTGCTGCCCCGGCGTCTGCGGGCCATCGCCACCTTCGCCTTGGGTCACACGCATGTTTTCCATCATCTGGTTGAGCTGCTCCATCAACTCTTGCGCTTCCGCCATCCGGCCTTCCTGCATCAGCTCTTCGATGCGATCCATCAGCGCCTGCAACTCATCCATACTCATTTCCTGAGTATTCTGGCTATTATCCGCCTGATCCGTTCCATCATTGGGTTCGGCCTGTTCGGCCAACATGCGCATGTAATCGTTGGTTGCTTCACGCAGCTCCTGCATCAGCTCGGCGATTTCCTCGTCCGAGGCACCATCGCGCATTGCTTCGGCCAACCGTTCCTGCGCGCGGCGTAACCGTTCACGGGCATCGGCAAGACGTCCGTCTTCAAGCTGAATGGCAAGATCCCAGAGCGCCTGCACGATTTCAGCCTGACCTTCATCGGTCATGCCAAATTCATTCATCGGTTCAAGCCTGCGGATGATCGTGCGCAGCCGCAGATAGGTTGTCTGGTTGGAAAACAGCCCTTCGGGACGGTGCGAGATCGCCCGCAGGATTTGGCTGATCCGGCGACCGTTATCCATCGACCACATCAGATCGCGGCGTTGTTCGATGATTGCTTTGGCAAACGGTTGAAAGAACCGGCGCCCGGGCAAAATCAGCGGCTCAGCCGGGGTCGATCCGGTCTGGCCTGCGGCATCCGTCACCTCCAGTTGAAGGGTCACTGGCAGATTGGCCAGTGGATGTTCGCTCAGGTTATCGATCAGGAATTCTTCAAAATCTGACCTGTCCCCGGTGAAGGGCATCGGCAAATCCAGCACAAGAGGCGCAATCGGATCAGGGTCGACCATCAGCCCGTGCCGCCGGTCCACAGCTGCCAAATCAAGGGTGATCGTCGCCGTGCCCGTTTCCACCCCGTAATCATCCATGGCCGAAAACGGTTGCGACAACTCACCAAAAGCGTCCGCCTCGATCGGGCCGGTCAGTTCGACAACGGGCGGTTCATCGGCAATCGCGGTAACCTCCCATGACATGCCATTGTCGCCTTCAACCGACAGCGTGCCGGACTGGGTGATCAAAAATTCCTGCTGCGCTTCTGACGCTGCCCCAACCTCGCCCACGCGACCAGAGACTGTTTCGGCCACGGTCAATGCGCCCACCTCACCATAAAGGCGCAGGGTCACGGTGCTGCCATTAGCCACACGAAGGGGGCCGCCGGGTACATCATTCAAGTAAATGGTCGGGCGCCCCGTATAGGCAGGCGGCTGCACCCAGCCTTCCCAAACCGGTCCCGTTGCAAGCGTGGGTTCGTTGCCGGTCACGATGTCACCCACCGATGTGACCCGCAAAAGCGAGCCAAACAGCAAAGCCGTCACAAAGAACAAAAGTGCGATAAACCGCAGCCCATAGGGGTCACGATCAGAAATGCGCAAATCGGGTTCGACCGCCCGCGCATCCTTGGTCCGTTCGGCCATACGCGCCATATGGGTGCGCCAGACAATTTCAGACGCCGCATCACCGCTGCCAATGGCTTGTGTATCCGCAATGGCTGCAATCGGGCGACCCGGCATCGCCGCATCGACACGGTCCACAGCCTCGGCACGTGACGGCGTGCGGAAACGCCGTGCGCCCCAGATCAGTGTCGCAAGAAACGCAATGACCGAAATGACGGTGGCACCCCAGAAGACCTCAAGCGGCAGATCGTCCTGCCAGCCCATCATCAGCGGGGCGAGTATCAGGAAAACAACCGTCCAAAGCGGCCAGAATGACCGCACGACATGTTCGGCCACCATCCCTGCGCGGGTCAGGGCGACGGGCAGGCGCAAATGGCGCATCTGGTCAGGCTGGTCCTTCAGCGGGCCTCTCCCTTTTGGGTCGCGACTACTCCAGCCACGCGGGCAGTGTATCGCGTGATATCATCTCTTCATAGGTAGGGCGTCGGCGGATAACTGCAAATTGATCCCCGTCCACCAGCACCTCTGGAATCAGCGGGCGGGAATTGTATTCTGACGACATCACAGCCCCATACGCCCCGGCAGAGCGGAAGGCGACCAGATCGTCAGGGCCAACACGTGGCATTTCACGGCCTTTGGCGAAGGTATCCCCACTTTCACAAACAGGTCCCACGATATCGTATTTTGCGGGGTCTGCACCGGGTGCGGGCTCAACAACCGGCACAATATCGTGCCATGCCTCGTACATGGCAGGCCGGATCAGGTCGTTCATCGCACCGTCAAGGATCAGAAAATCGCGATCCTCGCCGGATTTGACGTAAATCACCTTGGACACCATCAAACCGGCATTGCCAGAGATCAGCCGCCCCGGCTCAATCTCAATTTCACACCCCAAATGTCCCACCGTGCGCTGGATCAGCGCGCCATAATCCGTAGGCAACGGGGGTGCCTCGTTGGATCGCGCATAGGGAATCCCCAGACCGCCACCCAGATCAAGCCGTTTGATCTCGTGCCCATCTGCACGCAACTGTTCGGTCAGTTCGGCGACCTTTTTGTAAGCCGCCTCGAACGGGGCAAGCTCGGTCAATTGCGAACCGATATGCACATCGATGCCGATGACCTTCAGCCCCGGCATTTTGGCGGCCATCGCGTAAACCTCGCGGGCGCGGCTGATCGGGATGCCAAACTTGTTCTCTGATTTGCCAGTCGCGATCTTTGCATGCGTCTTGGCATCGACATCCGGGTTCACCCGTACGGTGATCGGGGCCACCATGCCAAGCGACTGGGCCACGCGGTCCAACACCACCATTTCAGGCTCGCTTTCGACATTGAATTGTCGGATGCCACCTTCCAGGGCGAGCCGCATTTCATCGGCGGTCTTCCCGACGCCAGAAAACACGATTTTGTCGCCGGGGACACCAGCCGCCTTGGCCCGCAGATACTCACCGCCTGACACAACATCCATGCCCGCACCAGCATTCGCCAGCACCTTGATAATCGCCTGATTTGATGCGGATTTCATCGCGAAGCAAACCAGATGCTCAGCCCAATCCAGCGCATCATCAAACAGTTTGAAATGCCGGGTCAGGGTCGCGGTGGAATAGACATAAAACGGGGTGCCCACAGCAGCCGCAATTTCGGCCACCGGCACATCCTCGGCGTGCAATGCGCCGTCGCGATAAAGAAAATGATCCAAGCCTGCGATCCTCGTCCAAAACCAGTCCCGGACATATCAGATGCAGGCCAAAGACCAACCCTTATTACAGGTTGCGAACCGTGTGACGATCAGGGACGTAAATGATCCGGCTGCGCAGATACAGGTAAAGCGGCAACCCGCAGCTGACCCCAATACAGAACGTGGCCGGAATAGCGATCAGGCTCAGGTAATTCTTGGTCCGCAACGCCTCTGCAATCACCCAAAGGGTCAAGGCAACCGCTGCAATCGTCAGATCCCAAACCAACCCGCTGGTCGCCGCATTCACATGCCATGCATCGACCATTGCCCAGATGTCCCAGCCATTGGTCTGGAACCAGCTTACGAAATAATACATGGGGTGAACCGTGCCCCAAATCGCCAATATCAGATAGATGTTCCGCATCAGAGGCCGATCCCGACAGAGAATGTGCCATTGCTGGCGCCAACAGTGGCATTGGTGCTTGTACCGTTGGATCCGACGCTGACACCCACGCTGGCATTGGGCCGCATGGGTTCACCATCTGCACCACACCCGGCAAGACCGGCCACCATGATGATCAAGACAATCTGTTTCATTTCAGAACCTCTTTCCAACCTGCGATCTGTGCGCGTACCTGTGACGGTGCGGTACCGCCATAGCTTGTGCGGGATGCGACCGAGTTTTCAACCCCCAGCACATCAAACACATCCTGCGTGATGCCTTCATGCACGGTTTGCATGTCTTCAAGCGTCAGATCAGGCAAGTCACATCCTTTGCTTTCGGCCATGGCCACAAGCGATCCTGTGACATGATGGGCGTCGCGAAACGGTAACCCAAGCGCACGCACCAGCCAATCAGCCAGATCGGTGGCAGTCGAAAATCCGCTTGCGGCGGCGGTTTTCAACGCTTCGCGATTGGCGGTCATATCCGCCACCATGCCCGTCATCGCAGCCACTGCCAGTATCAGGTTATCGGCGGCATCAAAGGTTTGTTCTTTATCTTCCTGCATGTCCTTGGAATAGGTCAGCGGCAGACCTTTCATCACAGTCATCAGGGCGACATTGGCCCCGAAGATGCGCCCGATCTTGGCGCGGATCAGTTCTGCTGCGTCCGGGTTGCGCTTTTGTGGCATGATCGATGACCCGGTGGACCATTTGTCGGACATCTTTACGAACCGGAACTGGGCAGACGACCAGATCACCAGTTCTTCGGCCAGACGCGACAGATGCATCGCGCAAATGCTGGCGCTGGCCAGGAATTCCAACGCGAAATCACGGTCGGCCACGGCATCCAGCGAATTGGCCATGGGCGCATCGAACCCCAGCGCATGCGCAGTCATGTCCCGATCAATCGGGAATGAGGTGCCAGCCAGGGCCGCGCAGCCCAGGGGCGATACATTCATTCGTTTGCGCGCATCCGCAAAGCGCGACCGGTCGCGCGCGAACATTTCCACATAGGCCAGCATGTGATGGCCCCAAGTCACCGGCTGGGCGGTTTGCAAATGGGTGAACCCGGGCATGACCCAATCCGCCCCAGCCTCTGCCTGACCAAGCAGCGCCTTTTGCAAAGCAGCCAGCGCCTCATCCGCCTGATCGCACTGGTCGCGGACCCAAAGGCGAAAATCGACGGCCACCTGATCATTGCGCGACCGGGCGGTATGCAGGCGGCCTGCCGGTTCACCGATCAGGTCGCGCAACCGCGCCTCCACATTCATGTGGATATCTTCCAGCGCCGTCGAGAACGGGAATTCCCCGGTTTCAATCTCTGACAATACAGTGAGCAGGCCTTCCCGGATCGCCTCGGCATCGCTATCGCTAATGATGCCCGTGGCAGCCAACATGGCGGCATGGGCACGTGAACCTGCGATGTCCTGGGGTGCCAGACGTCGGTCATACCCGATTGAGGCGTTGATCGCCTCCATGATCGCGTCTGGTCCGGCGGCAAAACGCCCGCCCCACATCGTGTTTGCGGATTTGGTCATAAAGGATACGTCTCATGCGGAAGTTACTGTCAGCCTTGCTTTATACGGCCCTTGTGACCGTTGCAAACCCAGGCGTGGCTGAGGTGGTGGACATCGCTGCCCTACGGGAAGGCGACATGCGCAAGCTGATCGTGCATAGCGACCCCATCGCAAGCTCTGATGTGGCATTTACCGGCGAAGACGGCAGCGAAATGACCCTTGCCGATTATCAGGGGCAATACATCGTCCTGAACTTCTGGGCCACATGGTGCGCGCCATGCCGCAAGGAAATGCCAATGCTGTCGGACATGCAAACCACTTTGGACAGCGATAACTTTGAGGTCGTGACCATCGCCACGGGCCGCAATCCGCGCCCCGCCATGGAGCGGTTTTTTGCGGAAATCGAGGTGGATAACCTGCCCCTGCACACTGATCCCCGCCAATCACTGGCCCGCAGCTTGGGCGTGTTGGGCCTGCCTGTCACACTGATCCTGAACCCCCAAGGTCAGGAAATCGCCCGGCTGCAGGGCGAGGCCGACTGGTCCAGCGACAGCGCCTATGCCATCATCGAGGCCCTGCTCGCCGACTAGACTGGCAATCCACGACCCAAACCTTAACTTGGACGCAACTGTCACCATTGGACACCTGCGCTCATGCCTCCCAGTTCACTCCGCCTATACTACCGCCCCGGTGCCTGCTCGCTCGCGCCTCATATCCTGCTGAACTACATAAATGCACCTTATGATTTGGTCGAGGCGCCGCGCGATGACAGTTATCGCGCCATCAATCCGACAGGTGCAGTGCCTGCACTGAAACTGGCCGATGGGGATGTCATCACGCAATGCGACGCCATCCTGAATTTCATTTGCGACGCACATAACAGAGCCGATCTGACAGGCGGCGACGATATGCGCCTGAAGGCAGAGGTCACCAAATGGTGCGCTTTCATGACTGGCGATTTCCACCCCGCCTTTTATCCGCTCTTCGTGCCCAAACGCTACAGCACCGATCATCACGCCGATGCGCAACGCCATGTGAAAGCCGCCGGGCAAGCGCTGGTCAAAGGCGGCCTGGATCAGATCGAAACCCATTTGAAAACCCGCACCACATTTGTTGGCGCCGATCTGAGTGTGGTTGATTTCTACGCCATCCCCATGCTGCGCTGGGTGACGTTTACCATGCCGGATGGGTTGGCCACATGGCCCGCCACACAAGTATTCTATAACCGGATATGTGCGCAACTTGCGGTGCAATCGGCCATGCAGACCCAAGGGATAAAGCCATGATCAACGAACCATCCGCCCTGACCAAACGGGTCGAAGACATGGAGGCCGCGATAGGACAAGGCAACTGGGACGCAGCGGCTGCATTCTTTACCCCTGATGCACAATACCGCGTGGGCCACCGTGACCCGGTTATCGGGATCGACGGGATAAAGGGCTACATGCTGTGGCAAACCCAGCATGTGCGCTGGGACGGTCACACGATCCACATGATGTTCAGCCGCGACAACACCGCGATTTTTGAGGTCACATCACATTTTACCCGACTCAGTGACGGGGTCGCATTGCGGGTGCCCTGCACGGATATCTACCGGTTTGATGGCTCACGCATTGCCGACTGGCGGGTCTATTCGGACACTGCGGCCTTCAACGCCTGATTGCGAAAAACAGCGTTCCATCTGCCCCGCCAATATATATTCTGATGCCGTATTGACAAACAGGGGATTAAAATGGGCCACGAGGCGAAACTATTTGCGTTACAGAATTTGGTCAGTCAGATCGAAAACGAACGGATCAAGCTGCTTGGCGGCGTTCCCAAACCGCACACCCATGGCCATAACGAGATTGAGCGCAAAATCGAAGGCTGGAAACAGACCATCCAGAACACCGAACGCGACCTGAAATCCCAAAGCAATTTCAAGCACATGGTTCATCAGCACGAACGGTTTGGCGCGGGCAGCTATGCGGCAGGCCAGCGGCTGAACAGTCAGGAATCCAACGTGGCACAACTGTCCGACCGGCTGGGCAAGGTTGCCATGTCGCTTGTGGGGTTGATGAAGGCGCTGCATGACGGGCCGGACGGCACCGTGCGCGCCTTGGAAGGCATGGAACATGTGCTCAGCAACTGGTTGGCAGGTGCCAAGAACACCGATCAGGGCATCATGGGTGCGGCACCGCAAGAGTTGCAGGTCACCGTGCGCCAATTGGAATCGCAACTGCCCAAAGACGGCGCACCGCCTGCGCCCGGGATCGTCGATATCTTCACGCTGATCCTGGCATATTTCGTCCTGATCAAATCGCTCAGCAAAAAGACCTAAGCATGGCCTGCCGTCGCTGACAGCAAAACAGGATCAATCCCCAACACCTTCAGCGCGGCGGTCCATTTATGCTCATTGGCACGGCCAAACACGATCTCATCGCGCGGATCGCAAGTCAGCCAGCCGTTCTGAAGGATTTCATGTTCCAACTGGCCCGGCCCCCATCCCGCATAGCCCAGCGCCAGCATGGATGTATCCGGGCCATTGCCTTGGGCGATATCTTCCAACACATCCAAGGTCGCGGTCATGCAGATATTGTCATCAACCTGCAACGTGCCTGATGCCGACTCATAATCGTTGGAATGCAGAACAAAGCCGCGGGCGTGATCAACCGGCCCGCCGAAATGCACCCGAATGTCGCGTACACCCGCTGCCCGCTTGATACCCAGCTGATCCAGCAGATCGGCAAACTGAACCTCGTGCTGCGGTTTGTTGACGATCAATCCCATACCGCCATCCTCGGAATGGGCACACATGTAAATCACACTATGGGCGAAACGCGGATCACCCATATCAGGCATCGCGATCAACAGCTTTCCAACGAGGCTTGTCTGTTCAGCGTCCATAACCCCTATTATTTGCCTCTTGGCAGGATGACGCAAGGGTCAACCGTCACGATTAATCGCCCAAACGTGACTTCCCATTTCATCCCTTATGCATAACTAACACGGCATGCGCAGAAATATGCTTGCCTTGCTGATAACCCTCTTGCTGCCGACATCTGCTCTGGCCGGACCTTTTGACGATCTTGCCTCGATCGAGATTTTGCCGGGCTGGCGAAACGCCGATGGGGAACATATCGCTGGCCTGCGCATCACGCTGGAACCAGGTTGGAAAACCTATTGGCGCGCACCGGGTGACGCAGGCATCCCACCGCAATTCTCCTTTGCCGGATCGGATAATATCACAGCCGTGGCCCCCCATTTCCCGGTACCCGACATATTCAACCAAAACGGCCTGCGGTCACTGGGTTACGAAAACAGCATTGTTTTCCCGCTGACCATATTCAGCAACGACCCCGATGCGCCTATCCAGATCAGCGGCCAGATTGATATCGGCGTTTGCGAGGATGTGTGCATCCCGGTCACGCTCGATTTTGACGCTTTGCTGCCCATCATTGGCGCGCGGGATACCTCCATCACCGCTGCCCTGATCGACCGCCCGCTATCGCAGGAAGAGGCGAATGTGGACACCGTTATTTGCACCATCGACCCGATCAGTGACGGGCTGCGGGTCACGGCGGCAATAGATGTACCTACGACCGGCGCGAACGAAATCGTCGTCATGGAAGCTGCTGATCCGAATATCTGGGTGTCAGAAGCGGATGTCACCCGCGAGGGCAATAACCTGCGAGCCACCGTCGACATGGTCCATACCAGCGGCACGGCCTTTGCACTTGACAGGTCCAGCGTCCGGATCACGGTGCTGGGTGCCGATCAGGCCATTGATATTCAGGGCTGCACCGCCAGCTAGGCCTTGCCGCGACGCAGGCCCATCACCAACATCGCCCCGATATAGATGGCCAGAAGCCACACCATTAATCCGACCACAAAAACACCCATCGCAGGGCCAAACCCGCCGTTCAGCAGGGGCAATGCATTTGCAGCCAATCCCCACGGCGCGCCCGTGACAACGACCGGGCCAACGGTTAATGCGGCCAAAACAACCGCACCCGCAGCCCCCAGCCCCGCTGGCGCAAACATCGCCAACTGCCGCCCGCGCAGCGCCCGCTTGGCCGATTGCACCTGTTTGCGCACATCCTGCTGCATCGCCATCAGCGACGGCACAATCAGCAGCACAAGAAACATGCCCGCGCCCAGACCAAAGACCAGCGTGATCACGGTTGGCTTCAGGAATTCCGCCTGATTGGACCCTTCATAAAGCAGTGGCATCAGACCCAGCACCGTGGTCAGCGTGGTCAGCATCACAGGCCGCAACCTGTCGGATGCGCCGTCGATAATCGCAGGCACCAACCCGCGATCCTGCGCGTATTCGTCCACAGTCGTCACAAGCACAATACTGTCATTGATGATGATCCCCACCATCCCGATCATGCCTACCACACTGAACATGCTTAGCGGCACATCCCAGACATAATGACCATAGATCGTCCCGACGAGGCCGAAAGGAATAATCGCCATCACCACCACAGGCCGGGTCCAACTGCTGAAAATCCATGACAGCGTCAGGTAAATGCCCAGCAGCACCAGAATAAGGCCGGTGCGCGCGTCGCTCAGGAACTCCCGCTCCTGCTCGCTTTGACCCGACAATTGCGTTTCAATGCCGAAATTGCTTTCGATCCGGGGCAAGATGTCGTCATTAATCACCTGCTGGATTTCCGTCGCCCGCGCGGCATCATCATCATCCAGATCACCCGTGACCGAAATCAACTGGATACCGTTTTCGCGACGGACGGTCGAAAATCCGGTGCGGCTTTGCGCGGTCACCACGTCGGCCAAAGGCACATAAACCCCGTCCGGTGTTCTGATCTGCGTGCGGTCCAGAAAATCCGCTGATAACTCACCATCCGGCAGTTCCACCCGGATCGTGGCGGATCTTGCACCATCGGGATAGCTCGCCGCCTCGATCCCGCCCAAACGATCACGCAATACGCGGCCCAAACCATCAATACCCAACCCCAACGCCTGACCTTGCGGGGTCAGCTCAAGGATCAGCTCTTCCTTGTCATAGGCCAGCGAATCCTCCAGCCCGGAAATCTCTGCAAAGGGTAACAACTCAGTCTTGAGCGCCTCTGCCGCCGCTTTCAGCGTATCGCTATCGGCCCCGAACATCTGGATATCCAGACTGTCACCACCGGGTCCACGGCCCCAACTGCGGAAACTGACCGTCTCGGCCATCGGGTGCTGGCGCACGCTTTCCTGCAATGCGGCCACAAAGGCAAAGCTGGTATAGGGGCGACTATCCGCATCAATCAGCTCAATCGTGATGGCGCCCAACTGATCGGCATCTTTCGTCTCGGACCCGGCAATGGCGCGACCCGAATTGCCGCCAACCTCTGCCACCACAAACTTCAGCGGGTTCAACCCGTGTTCTTCGGCGTATTCTGCACCCAAGGCCTCGGTCGCACGCTGCATTTCGCGCATCATCTCAAGCGTATCAGTCCGTGTCGCGCCCGGCAGCATGGCAAAGTTACCAGTGACCTGAGACTGCTCTGGCGCATTAAAGAAACGCCAGCTGACATCACCCTTGATGAATAGCGACACCTGACTGGCCAGCGCCAGAACAGCCAGCGCAAACACCGGATACCGTGCCCAGATCACGAATCCCATAAAGGGGCGGAACAACGTATCTCGGAACCAATCAAAGCCGCGGTTCACCGTGCGCGACGGCCAATCATACCAATGATCCTTGGCAGAATGTTTCATGGATTGGGCCAGATGGTGCGGCAGGATGATAAAACATTCCAAGAGGCTGGCGGCCAGAACCACGATCACCGTAAACGGAATATCCGCGATCAGATCGCCAAAGCGGCCACCGATGATAATCAGACCGAAGAACGCGATAATCGTGGTGGTGGTCGCCGAAAACACCGGGCTGAACATGCGTTTGGCCGCGTTTTCTGCGGCCACAGTTGGATGTTCACCCAATTGCCTGACCCGAAAATCGGCATGCTCGCCCACGACAATCGCATCATCGACCACAATCCCCAGCGTGATGATCAGCGCAAAAAGCGAGATCATGTTGATCGTGATCCCCACCGCATACATCAGCGCCACAGCGGCCAGCATCGCCACGGGGATGCCAAAGGCCACCCAAAATGCGGTGCGGGCGTTCAGGAACAAGAACAATAGTGCCACAACCAGCATCAGCCCGGTCAGACCGTTATCCAGCAGGATATCCAGGCGACCGGTTATGAATTCAGCCCGCGCATTGGTCAGCGCAATCGACACCCCCGCTGGCAGCGACGCTGACAACTCATCGCGCACCCGCTCAACCGTTTCCTGCATGCCAATCGCATCGCCTTGGGCCGATCGTAGCACCCGGATCTTGATCGCCGGGTCCTCACCGACAAAGTAAGCCCGCTCGCGGTCCGTCCCCTCAACAGTGATCCGGGCCACATCGGCAATCGTCAGCTTGGACCCATCAGGGTTTGACCGCAGCACAATCGCGCCAATATCTTCAGCACTGCGCTTGGCGATACCGGTGCGCACCCGCGCATTGGACGACACGTCACCTGCCGGGTCAGCCTCTGCCTCTTCGCCAATGCGCTGGGCGATCTCGGCCATGCCGATGTCGTATTCGATCAGCGAAAGCGACGGGACCTCGACAATGGTCGATGGCGCCGCAACGCCCTGAATAATCACCTGCGTCACACCTGCGGCAAACAACCGGGTCGACATTTCATCGGCGAAACGGCCCAGTTGATCAACGCCCACCGGCCCGGTGATCACCACATCCGTGACCCGGTCCGACCAGCCACCGCGCCGCACATTGGGGTCCTCGGCATCCTCTGGCAGGTTGCTGGTGCTATCGACGGCCAGCTGCACATCTTCTGCGGCGCGGTCGATGTCATAGCCCGGCTCGAACTCCAACCGGATCGACGCGCTCCCTTCGGTCGAGCGCGACGATGACGATGCCACGCCTTCGACACCCAACAAAACAGGCTCCAACACCTGCACGATGGCGGCATCCACATCCTCTGCCCCGGCACCCTGCCACGTCACCGACACCGTCAGATCATCAACAACGACATCTGGGAAAAACTGCGCACGCATATTGGGAAAGGCAAACAGCCCTGCGGTGATCATCAACACCAAAAGCAGGTTCGCCGCCGTCTTGTGTCGCGTGAAATAAGACAGGATACCACCCGCCCGCGCGTTCAGCATATCGCCCCCGGTGGCCATCAGCTGCCCATCCGGCGTTCAAGGCGGGCGATAGTTTCAGAGGACACCTCATCCTGCTCCAACTGCCCGATAATCCGGGCCTTTTGGTCATCCGGCATCCGGCTTTGCGTGACGAAAGCCACCAGCGCCGCCCGTCGCTCCGCATCAAGTATGACCATCTCGGGCGCCGCAGGTTCTTCAACCACGCCGGGCTGGATCGGGCGCACCTTGATCCCGGCCCCCAGCAAAGGCGAGCGTTCGGCAACCACCGTCGCCCCTGCCAGATCACCAATACCAATAATTACATCATCGCCCTGACGACGCAGCAGCGTCACAGCACCGCTTTCCAAGCGGTCCTCTTCCCCCACCACCAGCACGGTTTCATCGGCGGCAACTGCTGTCGCAGGCACCAATGCCACGTTCTGCAACGCGGGCTCATCAATACTGACCGTGACAAAATCACCAGGACGAAAGCCGGGCGCTGCCTCAAGTGACGCAAACAACAACCGCCCGGTTTGGCCCGCACCCACAGTCGCGCCTTCACGCGTGATCTGCCCGTTGGCCGACAGGTTCACGCCGGACACATCCAGCGCCACACGGATCGGCGCATTGATCAACGTACCTGATCCATCCAGCAGGCGGGCATATTGCGATGTGGACACACGAAACGCGACCTCCAACCGTGTCGGGTCCACCAACTGGGCAAAGCGTTCATTCGCCGTCACACGCCCACCGAGGCTGATGGTCACATCTGCCAGCGTGCCGTCAAACGCCGCAAACACCTCCGTGTCCGCCACGTCGCGTTCAGCCTCTGACACGCCGATCCGCGCGCGCGCCAACCGGGTTGTGGCCTGATCAATCCGGGCAGAGGCTGATGCCACCGCCTGCCTGCGCGTCAGCACGGATGCCTGCGCGGCAGATGCGGCCAGCTCTGCCGTCTCAACCGCCGCCGCCGTTCCGACACCCCGGGCCTGCAAATCGCGCGCGCGGGTCAACGCCTGATCGCGCAGCGTGGCCTGCGCGCGGGCCGCTGTCAGCTCATCCTCAGCCAAGACCAACGCGCGCTCCGCATCGCGCAACTCAGCCTCTGCATCCTGTAAATCGGCGCGGACACGGTCCAATGCAGCCTGCGCCTCGACCGGGTTGATCCGCAACAACACTTGCCCTTCGGTGACAGAGCCGCCCTCGACCAGTGCGGCGCTGGCCTCCAGCACGGTGCCGCCGGTTGCACTGCGCAAATCAAGCGTGCGCTGGCTGCGCAGCTCACCAAAAACCGTCAGTTCCGGGACAATTGTCTGCGGCTGCAGCGTAACGACATTAACCGCAAACACACGCTCACGCTGCGGAAAACTGCTCGGCTCTTCATTCATGCGCGCCGTGACCGCCTCGCGCACCATATTGCCCGCCCAGCCGACAATCGCAATTGTCACCGCCAACAGAAAAATGCCCACCAGGCTACGACGCAGAAAACGCATATCAGATGTCCTTGCTTGACGCCTAGAATTTAGACCTGACAGACTTATCGTCCACTTATACGCAGATCGTAATCATTTCCGGCGCAAATGTTCGTCAAGACGCGGCATAATCTCGACAAAGTTACAGGGACGATGCCGATAATCGAGCTGTCGGGCCAAAATCTCGTCCCAGGCATCCTTGCAGGCGCCGGGACTGCCGGGCAATGCAAACAGATATGTGCCCTGCGCGACCCCGGCCGTTGCCCGGCTTTGGACGGCCGAAGTACCGATCTTTTGCATGCTGACAATAGTGAAAACCGTGCCAAAAGCATCGATTTCCTTCTCGTACACATCGCGATGTGCCTCCACCGTTACATCACGCCCGGTCAGCCCGGTACCCCCGGTCGAGATCACCACATCCACACCGTCATCAGCACACCAGACACGCAACTGATCCGCGATCTGATCACGTTCATCCGCGATGATCTTACGATCCGCCAGCGTATGACCGGCGCCCGCGATGCGGTCCACCAAAGTCTGGCCGGACTTATCATCGGCCAGCTGGCGCGTATCACTCACCGTCAGCACCGCGATACGGACAGGCACAAATTCCATGCTCTCATCAATGCGGCTCATCTTATACCTCAAACCAGTTCGGGGTCGGGCCAAGGTTATGAACACTACTCTGCCCGATCATCCCGCCTTGCCCCCAACTGTCATGGATATGCCCGCAAAACACGTATTTCGGGGACAGACGCACCACCGCATCACGCAAAGCCGTCGACCCGACCGACACCCCGGCAGAGGTTTGATCCGCAACGCCTTTGGGCGGCGAATGGCTGACAATGATATCGGCACGTTCACACTGACCAAGCATATCCTCGGCCTGCGCTTCCGTCATATCGCACGACCACGCCCCAAACGGCGTCACCGGAATGCCATAGCCGATCCCGAAAATGTCCAACCCGCCCACCTGGGCGGTCTGCCCATGCAAAACCTCGATCCCCGGTCCCGCCGCGGCGCGCAACTCATCCGCGCTTTCGGCGTTACCCGGCACAGCCACGAATGGACAGGTGATCCCGTCAAGCAACGCCATCGCCTGATCCAAACCTTCCCGCATATTGCAAAAATCCCCGGCCCCTATGACCAGATCAGCGTCTGCACTTGCGGCCACAATCGCAGCGGCCCTGCTGCGGGCCAGATGCAAATCCGAAAACGCCAATATCTTCATCCGCGCAACCTCGCGTTCAATTCAAGCAAATCCGCCCAGGCTTCACGCTTGGCAATCGGGTTACGCAGCAGATAGGCGGGATGAAACATCGGTAGGGTGGGGATTTTCCCCACCTCAACCCAAGACCCGCGCATCCGGGTAATACCCGTGCGCCCCAACAAGGCCTGGCAGGGCGTATTGCCCATCAGCACCAGCACATCAGGCTCGGCCAACGCAATATGCCGCTCCAAAAAGGGCAGCATCATCGCTATCTCTGCCTTGTCCGGCGTCCGGTTTGACGGGGGCCGCCACGGCAGCACATTGGTAATATACACCGCGCGGCTTGGATCATCATGCGCGCGGCCCAGATCAACGGCATCCAACATCCGATCCAGCAACTGCCCCGCACGACCAACAAAGGGCTTACCGGCGCGGTCTTCTTCCCGGCCCGGCGCCTCACCCACGATCATGACGCGGGCAGCGGGCTGGCCGTCAGAAAACACAAAACTGCGCGCGCCTTTTTTCAACTCGCACTGCTCAAACCCCTGCATCGCCACGGCCAAAGCAGGCAAATCCATCGCAGCACCCGCATCCGCACGGGCAAGCGCGACGGCATCCACCTCCACGGCCTCCGGCACGGGCGGCGGCCCTGCAGGTTTTTCGACCGGTTTGGGTTTTGGCTTTGCAGTCTCCAGCGCATAGCGATCAACGGGCGCATCCAAAATCGCATCCGTCACGCCCAGTTCCACCTGCCATTCCAGCAAGGCGCGGTCGTTCCAATATGTGTTGCCCGAATCCATGCACGCAGCCTAGACGGTCACACTCCAAAGCAAAACACCGACGGTCAAAGACACCCGCACGATGAAAAAGACGCTCATAGCAATCACAAGCACCATCATACTGGCCGCGCTCATGGCGCTTGGCCTGACCCTGTTCAAACACAGTTCACCCACCAACCGGCTAATGATCGACGTCGCAATCTGCCGGATCAACGGATGCACAGAGCTTTATGCCGACTTTCACGATTATGGCGGCCTGAAATCCATCCCCGACGTCATCTCCGTCGCCCGAAAGCTGGAGAAAGTCACATTTCACATCTTTGAGCTCGAAGACATCTCCGCCCTTCTTTTGCTTGAAAACCTGAAAGAGGTCGAGGTAAGCGGGGTTGTTGGCATTCCCCAGTCCGACAAGGATGCGCTGACGCAGCGCGGGGTCATATTGCGCTGAACGACATCGGCTTGCTGGACACTCCGACCGGCTCTATAACCGCCCAAACACGAAGGGTGCCGCATGACATTTCGACAACAACACCTCCTTGGTATCGAACCGCTGCACCCCACCGAAATCACGACACTTCTTGATCTGGCGGATAGCTACGCCGATCACAATCGCAGCGGCAAAGCCCATCGCGATGTGCTGGCAGGGCTGACGCAGATCAACATGTTCTTTGAAAACTCCACCCGGACGCAGGCGAGTTTTGAACTGGCGGGCAAACGGCTGGGCGCGGATGTGATGAATATGGGGATGCAGGCCTCGTCCATTAAAAAGGGCGAAACGCTGATTGACACGGCCCTGACGCTGAACGCAATGCGCCCTGACTTGCTGGTGGTGCGGCACCCGCATTCAGGTGCTGTCGATCTGTTGGCACAAAAGGTCAATTGTGCCGTGCTGAACGCAGGCGACGGACGGCACGAACACCCAACCCAGGCCCTGCTTGACGCGCTGACAATCCGGCGGGCCAAGGGGCGGCTGCACAGGCTGTCGATCGCGATCTGTGGTGATATCGCGCATAGCCGGGTGGCCCGGTCCAACATCATGCTGCTGGGTAAGATGGAAAACCGGATCAGGCTGATCGGCCCGCCCACGCTGATGCCCTCGGGCATTGCGGATTTCGGGGTCGAGGTGTTCGAGAGCATGGAAGAAGGCCTCAAAGACGTCGACGTCGTCATGATGTTGCGGCTGCAAAAAGAACGGATGGACGGGGGTTTCATCCCGTCCGAGCGGGAATATTTCCACCGCTATGGACTGGACGCTGCCAAGCTGGCCCACGCCAAACCAGACGCCATCGTCATGCACCCCGGCCCAATGAACCGCGGGGTCGAAATCGACGGCAACATCGCCGATGATATCAACCGATCCGTCATTCAGGAACAGGTCGAAATGGGGGTCGCCGTGCGTATGGCGGCCATGGATCTGCTGGCACAAAACCAACGTGCGGCGCGCGGCCCGAAAGAGGTGATGGCGTGAGCCTTAGTATCCCTTATCGCGCAGGCGAGGTCACATTATGGGAAGGACGGCCCGCACGCGGGTTTCGGTACTCTGTCCTGCATGGCGTCATCGCAGGCATTGGGCTTTTCATGCTGATCATGACCCTGCCTGTCTTCTTCCTCGACATCGATGTGCCGGATGCGCTCTGGGCACGGATAGTGTTGATTGCGGGGATGGGCTATATTTACCTGCACATTCTGTTGTTCCTGTTTGGGCTGCCGTTTCTTGATATCCAGCATCGCGCGATGACCCAGTATAAACTGACCGATCAGCGGGCCATGATCATCGACAGCTCGCCCATCAGCAGCGTCTTCGTCTATGATCTGGGAACGGGCTTGCGCGTCGATCATGTGCCGCGTAGCCAGTCGGTGCTGATCAGCGCTAAGCAACAATCCAAACGCAAGGTTATGCCCATCGAAACCGATCATCGCTTTACCCGGGTGGGGCGTTATTTTTTGTTCTTCAATCAACTGATCAACACGGCCGGTTTTCGGTTCATCGACGATGCGGCAAGTGTCGCCGATCTGATCAACGACGCCATCCAAGCCCAAAAGGAAACCAGATGACCTTGACCATCCCAGTCAATGATCATGGCCAGATCCGGGTTTTTGAAATGCGCGATGCATTGGCGGACGCCGCAAAGCGCAAAACGCCTCAAGGGCTTGCCGATCTGCTTGGCACAGACGCGCTCGACCCCGATTTCATTGATATCGTGAATATCGATGACCTTGGGACAATGAGGCTGACAGATTATATCGCCCAAGGTTACGATATGGAAACATCCGCGCAGGACGTCGCAGCGGTCAACGCCATCACGGGCCATGCGATCCTGATCATGTCGCGCGCCGCGCGCGGGCAAGAGGTGACGCTCAAACCGGCCTCCGGCGTGCGGCATGTCACGACCTACCTGCCCAAAGCGCAGCTAGAGATCATCGCGCCGCTCACCAGCGATGCGGCCAGCGGGATCATCAACGATCCCCCCGGCAAACCACCAAAATCTGATGCACAGATCGGCGGAATGGTGGCAATGTACGCATTAATCGCGATGTTTCTGCTGGTCGGCCTAATTGTGTGGATCGCAGCATGATATCAGCGACGAAAGAACCGCAAGACGGCTGGGACGGCATCCTTGATACGGATGAAAAAATCATCTGGCAGGGCCGCCCAGACGGCGGATTTTTCATCAAACCCAGCATGATCTTCCTGATTTTGTTCGGGACGGCATTCGCAGGGTTTGCCTTGTTTTGGATGATCATGGCATCGCTGGCAGGCGGGTACTTCTGGATGTTTGGGCTGATCCATTTCAGCATCGGCATCGGGATAATCGGTGCCACCGTGCTGGGCGGGCCGTTCATCCGGCGTCGGACATGGTACACCCTGACTGACCGACGCGCCTTTATCGCAAAGACGTTGCCGCTGACCGGGCGCAGCTTGAAATCCTACCCGATCACCGCGGATACAGCGATTGAATACCTTGATGGCACACTTGCAAGCATCATGTTTGCCACCAAACGCAAGCGCGGAAAGAACGGCACTTATGATGTACCAATCGGTTTCGAACGGATTGAAGATGGCAAAACGGTGTTGCAAATGATGCGAACTATCCAGAAAGCCCAGCAATGACGACGACCTTGTTTGCCAATGCCCGCCTGATTGACCCCGTCGCGTTAACTGACGCCCCAGGCGCGATCATGGTTGCAAACGGCAAGATCATCGAAGTGGCCGAGGATAACATGAAGGCGCCGCCTGATGCGCAGGTCATCGACTGTGGCGGGATGTGTCTGGCCCCCGGGATCATTGATATCGGCGTTAAAGTCTCTGAACCCGGAGAGCGGCATAAGGAATCGTTCCGCTCCGCCGGACGGGCCGCCGCCGCAGGCGGGATCACCACAATCGTCACACGGCCGGACACAACACCGGCCATCGACACGCCTGAAACGCTGGAATTTGTGGAACGGCGGGCTCAGGCGGACGCGCCGGTACATGTTCTGCCCATGGCCGCTCTGACCAAAGGGCGTGACGGACGCGAAATGACCGAAATCGGTTTTTTGCAGGATGGGGGTGCCGTCGCCTTCACCGATTGTGACCGGGTCGTCACCAACACCAAGGTTTTCAGCCGGGCGCTGACCTATGCGCGCAGTCTCGATGCGCTTGTCATCGCCCATGTGCAGGAACCGATCCTGTCCGAAGGGGCCGCTGTGACCTCTGGCAAATTCGCGTCATTGCGTGGGTTGCCCGGCGTGTCGCCGATGGCCGAACGCATGGGGCTGGACCGCGATATCAGCCTGCTGGAAATGACCGGTGCGCGCTATCACGTCGACCAGATCACCACCGCCCGCGCCCTGCCCGCGCTGGAACGGGCCAAGCGCAACGGGCTGAACATCACCGCAGGTGTCGGCATCCATCACCTAACGCTGAACGAACTGGACGTGGCCGACTACCGGACGTTCTTCAAACTCAAGCCGCCCTTGCGCAGCGAGGATGACAGGCTCGCCGTGGTCCAAGCCGTGGCTGACGGGCTGATCGACATCATCAGCTCCATGCACACCCCACAGGACGAAGAAAGCAAACGGCTCCCGTTCGAGGAGGCCGCCAGCGGTGCCGTCGCGCTCGAAACCTTGCTGCCTGCGGCCTTGCGGCTTTACCATGCTGAGCTAATCGACCTGCCGCATCTGTTCCGGGCGTTATCACTGAACCCGGCACATCTGCTGCGGTTGGAGGCCGGGCGGTTGATGGCCGGTGCGCCCGCTGATCTGATCCTGTTCGACCCTGATGCGCCGTTTCAGTTGGATAGGACACAGTTGCAATCAAAATCGAAAAACACCCCCTTTGATGGGGCGCGAATGCAGGGCAAGGTGCTCGGAACCTGGGTGAATGGTCACCGCGTTTGGGATAAAAACTGATGCCAACAATCGAAAGCGCACCACTTATTCTGCTGCTCTTTGCGGTCGTCGGCTACCTGCTGGGCTCCATCCCGACAGGTATTTTCGTCGCACGGGCAATGAACCTCGGCAATCTGCGGGATATCGGATCGGGGAATATCGGGGCAACCAATGTTCTGCGCACCGGCAATAAAAAGGCAGCTCTCCTGACCTTGCTCGGTGACGCGGCCAAGGGCGCCGTTGCCGTGTTGGTCGCGCGACAATTCGCGGCGGATGACGCGGTGCAAATGGCAGCGCTTCTGGCCTTTATCGGGCACTGCTTTCCGGTCTGGCTGCGGTTCAACGGTGGCAAAGGTGTTGCCACCTATTTTGGCATCATGCTCGCCTATGCGTGGCCATTGGGGCTGGCGGCCTGCGGCATTTGGATCGTGATCGCCGTAATCAGCCGGTATTCGTCACTCGCAGCGCTGACTGCTGCTGGCTGGCTGCCCGTGGTCATGGCATTCAACGGATACGGCGGCAGCTTTTTTCTGGGCATCGTACTGTGCCTGATCATGTACGGGCGCCATTGGGGCAACATCAAACGGCTGCGCGCGGGCACCGAGACCAAGATCGGGGCGAAGCCTCAGAAGACATAGCTGCATCATCTGATCGGCTATCAAAAAAGGAGGTACCAGCCTCCGCAAAGCCTTGTGGTTCCAGCAAAAAGAACTGACCCTGACCAAAGGTATCAGGAGATTCGAATGTCTATACGACTTGGCCCGGAACAAGAGAACACGGGCTTTGACAAAGCACTGGGCGAGTATTTTCAAACCATCCCGGTGCTTGAAACACGCACTATCTTGGTCGATGGAAAGCACGAAGCAGTTCAGCCAGTTTCTACTGACGACAGCATCGTCAAGATCGTCTCCTACGTTCCCTTTGGATCGAAATACAAATTGACACTGCGTGGCGTAGGCCCCGGCATAGCTGATGTCGTCTGGGATACATCTACGGCCCGCCGCGACAGATCCAAATGCCTTGAGGTTGCGGTCAGGCCTGTCCGTTACATCCCCACCGGGTTCAGCTACGTGACGCTCAGCGGCGGGCGTCAGACATCGCGAACAATTGGCAGTGTGGATACGATGATCCTTGACGCAAACCGAATTCTGCAGCCGCAGGCGAATGTAAAGATCATCAAAATGTCCGAGCAGATCTGCGATTTGTCAGCAGGGGGCGCCGCATTATCTCTGGATGGCAAGAACAACATACTCGCCCTGGCGCGGCATATCGGCGGCTGGCGCATACAGAACCAGATAGCACGCAAAGAGTTCGAAGTTTTCTTCGTTCCAGAACTTGAGGCCAAGGCAGGCAACTCTGACACAACGCAGGCCGCGACGTATGAATCGGTGAAGACCTGCTTTTACGAAGATGATGTCAGCCCGCTCGATGAGGGCGCTGTTCTTGCGCACGAGATGTGTTATGCCTATGGGCGCAGTGGCCACACCAACAAATCCGGTCAACTGATGTATAAATCGTCCACCAAGACCTTTGTGCCCAAAACGCTTGCGGACTTACTCAACCCAATCTGAAAATGCCAAAAGCACGGCCTTAGTAACTATACTCCGCATAAACCCGCTTCAGATCGCCGTTCCAGTCGCCGTGATAATGGTCCAGCAATTCGTCGGCCAATGTCTTGCCCGTCTCAACGCTTTCCTTCAGCGCATTCAGGAAATGCGTCTCGTCCGGAACCAGCCCGCCCGCGCCGGCGCGGGCGCGGGCTTTCAAGCCAGCCTCTGAAATCGCCACGGCCTCGCGGGCAAGATCATGCATGTTGATCCCATCAACCTGCGCCTGCAAACCGTCAACGGATGCCGCGACCCGCAACCCCTCGCGTTGTTCGGCGGTCCAATGCTTGCACAGATCCCACGCCGCATCCAATGCCGTCTGATCATACATCAGCCCCACCCAAAACGCTGGTAACGCACACAAACGACGCCACGGACCACCGTCAGCCCCGCGCATTTCGATAAACTGCTTGACCCGCGCCTCGGGAAATACGGTTGTCAAATGATCGGCCCAGTCGCTGATCAGCGGCTTTTCACCCGGCAATGCAGGCAATTCACCTTTCAGGAAATCCCGGAACGACATGCCCAGCGCGTCGATATATTTCCCGTCGCGATAGACAAAATACATCGGCACATCGAGAACCCATTCCACCCAAGCCTCAAACCCGAACCCATCCTCAAACACAAACGGCAGCATCCCTGTCCGGTCGGCATCCAATGACCGCCAGATGCGCGACCGCCATGATTTATGGCCGTTCACCTTGCCCTCGAAAAACGGCGAATTGGCAAATAGGGCCACGGCAACCGGCTGCAACGCCAATGCGACACGCATCTTTTGCACCATGTCCGCCTCGGACCCGAAATCAAGGTTCACCTGCACCGTACAGGTCCGGCGCATCATCGCCGTGCCCATCGTGCCCACCTTTTCCATATAGTTGTTCATCAACTTGTAACGGCCCTTGGGCATCAGCGGCATCTGCTCATGCGTCCATTCAGGGGCGGCCCCCAGACCAATGAATTTCACCCCAATCTCGTCCGAGACTGATTTGACCTCTGCCAGGTGCTCGTTCACCTCGTCGCAGGTCTGATGGATCGTCTCCAGCGGGGCACCTGACAGCTCCAGCGCGCCGCCCGGCTCAAGGCTGACATTGGCGCCATCCTTGGTCAGGCCGATGATATTGCCTTCTTCAAACACCGGGTCCCATCCAAACCGATGCTGCAAGCCTTCCAGCACCGCCCTGATCGAACGCTCGCCATCATAGGGCAATGGTTTCAGGCTATCCTGACAATATCCGAACTTCTCGTGCTCTGTTCCAATGCGCCACTGATCCTTGGGCTTGCACCCGTTCGACAGCACCTCAACCAGTTGTTCATACCGTTCAATAGGGCCACCGCCAGATTGAGGAATTGACATTGCGAAGGCTCCGTTTTGCACATCAGAAATCTATCGGTGAAGTGAACGAAGGCCGGTGTCAATGCAAGAGCGGCCTGACTTTACTCCATATGATCACGCGCGCATCAGGTGTGCGTGATAACACGTCCAACATGGTCGTCGTCTTTATACCGGGCAGTCCTGCAAAGATATCAAACAGCTCTTCGGCACCTTTGGCATTGATCGGAATGGCAATCCGCTGCCCGCCGACACCGGTCAGCACCCAATGGGGCGCGGGATGGGCGGTCGGGTCCAGCTCCAGCATGGTCAAATCGGCCACATCAATCACCCCGCCATCCAAGGGGCCGAAATAGGCCAGACGACGTTCCCTGATCTGCACAACACCGGGGCCGTCACCATCCTGACGAAACCGGGCGCGCTGCGCACCGGCCAAGGCCCAGATCACACCCAGCCCGATCATGCCATAGCCCAGCCATTGGCCAATGCCGACACTGCCAAGACGCCACCAAATCCCTAGCAAGACCAGCGCGACCCCCAGCAGAACATCACGCCAACGCCAGGCAAAGGCGCGCACTTCGGGGCGAAAAAACTCAGCCATGGATCACCTGCGGGATATCATATGCCAAAACCCCGAACGACCCCGTCCGGCGAAATCCGATCGCCTCATAGGCGCGGCACGCGGCCTGACTTGCCGCCGACAACACAGCATTCTTCACACCCCTCGCGCGCGCCTCCGCCAGATGCAGGGCGACGGCCAGGCGCGCGTAACCACGTCCGCGATTTTTCGGCGGGGTATAGACCCCACCCACCTGCACGACCTGCGGCAACGCTGCATTAAACCCTGTCATCGCAACCGGTGTGCCCCCATCCATCAGCACGCGGTGGGTATCACGCTCAACATATTCCGCCACATCCCCCATCGCCCGCTCCATCGCAGCATCCGGGGTATAACCCATCGCCTCTTCACAAAAAGCCGCACGCCAATGGGTCAGACGTTTCAAGCCACTTTCCCGCAAGGGCTGCAAAACGAACTGGCCCGCATCGGGCAAGATCAACGTATCCAACGGCAAGGTATAAAGCGGCTCAACCGTGTCTAAAGCACCCTCATCGACCAACCCCAACGCCATGCGGCAGGCCGCCACCAGTGCCGCATCGCCGATCACGCCGATCACGTTTTGACCCGCCAAAATCACTGCGATCTCGCCCCATGGTCCGGTGGGGCAAACGGGAAAAACCATCCCCTCATCCGACACACCCAGCACATCGCTCACCTGCCCCTCGGCCCACCGCAACCAGAACCGCATGGCCCGCGGATGCCCACCAGCCATGCCGTGCAGGTCCAGATTGGACAGCGGAAACATCGATACGGCAGCATGATCATGCAAGAACGCTTCAATCGCCGCACGATCCGCAGGTGTCGCAAATATCATGTGCCCGCCCGCCGCTGGGGACCATCAAACAACAGCAACGTCCAATCCCCAATTCGTTCAAACCCAATCGCGCGATACGCCCGCGCCGCCGCATCGCTTGCGGAAAACAACGTGCCACGGGTCACACCGCGCCCCGCCGCCTCCGCCAAATGCAACGCGAGCGCCCGCCGGGCATACCCCCGCCCGCGCAAGTCAGGCGGCGTATACACGCCACCAATCTGCACAATATCCGGCAACTGCGCATTAAACCCGGTCATCGCCAGCGGCGTATCATCCTCCATCAACACGCGATGACTGTCGCGAACAACATAGTTGGCATAGCTACTTTCCACCGCGCTCTGCGCCTCAGCCTCTGGCGTATTCAACGCGCCAAGCTGATAATCCAGCATCCAGGCCTTGATAACCGCCTCCGATGCGTCCTCCAACGGGCACAAAACACCCGGACCATCCGGCACAAGCATCTGGTCCAGCGCCAACAGGAAATGTGGCTCATCATGATCCAATGTGCGAGGGGCATCAGCAAACCCAAGCGCCTCAATCCCGCGCACCTGCGCGCGCGGACCAATAACACCACTCAACGGACGATCACCCATCGCAGCAACAGCACCGGCATAATCAGCCGAGGGCAAAAACGGCATTGCTATCCCGTTGTCACACAGGGTCATTACATCCGTTATCTGGCCATCATGACGGGCCAGCCAACAGGTGACAGCATAATCACTGCCCCCCGCCATGCCGTAATGGGCCAAGTTATTGAGCGGAAACATGGCAAACGGGGCATGTGGGGCGAGGAACGCCTCAATCGCCGCCTGATCAGATGGAGTGGCAAGGATCAATACCAATCTCCCAACTCATACTGCCAAAGTGCCAACGCTGCGACGGCAGCGGTGTCAGCGCGTAAGATTCGGGGGCCAAGATCAACATGATGAACTTGGCCTCTCTCGCTCATTTCGTACAACTTGCTCTGCTCTTGAGGGGAGAACCCACCCTCGGGGCCAATCAACACGGCCCACGGTCCTGGTGAATGCCCATCACGGCGCATTTGGGAAATCCTGGGGTTGCCGCGAGTATCCGCCATGGACTCATCGCAGAACATGATGATGCGATCAGCAGGCCATTCGGCCAACACTTTCTCCAGCTTCACCAGATCATCCACGGGGGGCACAAACGTCCCGCCACATTGCTCAGCCGCCTCGACGGCATGCGCCTGCAACTTATCGACGCGGATACGGTTGGCGCTTTGGGTATACGCTGTCTGCACCGGCATGATCCGGCCCGCCCCCATCTCCACCGCTTTTTCAACGATAAACGCGGTGCGTTCCTTGCGGATAGGGGCAAACATCAACCACAGATCAGGGGGCATCTGCAACGGTTTGGTTTGGGCAATACAAACAAGCACGCCGCCTTTCTTGCCCGCCTCAGCGACCTGCGCATCCCATTCGCCATCGGTGCCATTGATCAGTGACAGCACCGTGCCCACCGCCAACCGCATTACACCAAACAAATAATGCGCCTGATCACGGTTCAGCGGAACCGATTGCCCTTCCCCCAAAGGGTGCTCTACATAAAGACGAACCTTGGATGCCATAAGGCGGACCATATGACCGAGAACGTCCAGACGCCAGAGCCTGAAGACACCGTCGCTGACGCGGTCAAGGGCAATTGGGTCGACAGGTTCGCGCCTGCCCCGACCCGACCCTATCTGCGCCTGAGCCGGGCGGACCGGCCCATCGGGACATGGTTGCTTTATCTGCCATGCCTCTGGGGGCTCAGCCTCGCGATGCTGGCGACAGACAGCTATAGCAGCCATGACCTGTGGACCATTGGGGCCTGCGCGGTGGGGGCATTCCTGATGCGCGGGGCGGGCTGCACCTGGAACGACATCACGGACCGGGACATTGACGGCTCTGTCGCGCGGACCCGGTCGCGGCCCATCCCATCGGGGCAGGTCACCGTCCGGGGCGCCGTCATCTGGATGGTCATTCAGGCGCTAATCGCCTTCGTGATCCTGCTGTCATTCTACAACACGGCCATCGTGCTGGGGATCATCGCACTGCTCCCAGTCGCGATTTACCCCTTCGCCAAACGGTTCACATGGTGGCCGCAGGCGTTCCTTGGGCTGGCGTTCAACTGGGGGGCATTGCTTGCCTGGGCCGCACACACCAACAGCGTGGGGCCCGTACCGCTGATCCTATACTGCGCCGGGATCGCATGGACGTTGTTCTATGACACCATCTATGCCCATCAGGACACCGAAGACGATGCCCTGATCGGAGTCAAATCGACAGCGCGGCTTTTCGGGGATGACACGCGCAAATGGCTACGGCTGTTCATGACCATCACCGTATTGCTGTTCGGGGCGGCTGTTGTGCTGGCCTGTTTGGATCGGTCGGTTTTGTCGCTCGTAATCGCACTGGGGGGGCCGTGGGCACTGGGCTGGCACCTGACCTGGCAGACCCAACGGTTCGATGCAGATGACAATGATCAATTGTTAAGGCTTTTCCGGTCAAACCGAAACGCGGGGTTCATCCCCCTGCCATTTTTCGCCTTGGCCCTTTTCGTGTGATTGATCACCGGCCCGCAGCGGCCTATGGAGAAGGCCAGCCCAAACAAACGGACACGCATGCCCATTTCAGCCCTCCTCATCCGCACTGTCGCATTCGCGATTGCCGCCTTCGGGTCACTGGCAGCGGCACGCACAACCGTGTCCATCGTCGAGGAACGGTCCGTCGCGGCCGTGCAGGAAACCCTTTTAGATCAAGGGTATGAATGGGCGTCCGTGCTGGGGGACGGGCTGCAGGTCATCCTCGAAGGGGTCGCACCAACCGAAGCCACACGTTTTCGCGCCATCTCTGCTGCGGGTGAAATGGTCGATGCCAGCCGGGTGATCGACAATTTGTCGGTCGCCGATTCGGCGCAAATCGCGCCCCCCGAATTCGCGATTGAGATATTACGTAACGACAGTGGCGTCTCTCTGATCGGGTTGATCCCGGCCGCAACAGACCGCGAAGATCTCGCAGACCGGATCACCGATATCGCCGACGGCCAGCCGGTGACCGACCTGCTCGAAGTCGGCGACTACCCTATACCGGATGCATGGCCCGATGCGCTCAGCTACGCGCTACGCGCCCTCGAAATGCTGCCGCGGTCCAAGATTTCGGTGAACGCGGACAGGGTCGTGGTCAACGCGATCTCTGACAGTCCCGATGAAAAACGCAGTCTGGAAGCTGCACTGGCGCGCAACACACCCCGCAACGTGCGGCTGGCGGTCGATATCAGCGCGCCGCGCCCGGTCATTTCACCCTTCACCACACGCTTTATCATTGATGACGCGGGCCCGCATTTCGATGCCTGCGCCGCCGATACCGAAGAGGCACGCAGCGCAATCATCAACGCGGCCACTGCCGTAGGCTTCACCAATCAGGCCAATTGCACGCTGGCCCTTGGTGCACCATCGCGAACATGGGGCGATGCTGTTGCATTGTCGATCTCGGCCATTGGCGAACTGGGCGGCGGCACGGTGACCATCGCAGACACCGACATCACATTGGTTGCACCTCTGGGCACAGGCCAGCGCACATTCGATGACACCGTGGGCGAACTCGAAAACGCCCTGCCAGAGGCGTTTGCCCTGACCGCCGAACTGCCCGTCCTGCCCGAGGCAACACCCGGCGGCCCACCGCAATTCACCGCAACCCTCAGCCCCGAAGGACAGGTGCAACTGCGCGGGCGCATCCCCGATGATGTCACCAATACCGTCGCGAAAAACTTTGCCGTCGCCAAATTCGGCCAACGTCAGTTGACGATGGGCACGCGGGTTGTCGATGATCTGCCCAGCGGCTGGGCCGTGCGCGTTCTGGCGGGGATCGAAGCACTGTCAGAGCTGTCAAACGGGGCGGTCATCGTGGAACCCGACACGGTGCAGGTGCGTGGCAACACTGGCAATCCCGACGCCAGCGCCGAAATCTCACGACTGTTGATCGATAAACTGGGCCAGGGCGCGGTCTTCGAAATTGATGTAACCTATGTCGAACTGCTTGACCCAATTGCCAGCCTGCCCACACCCGAAGAATGCATCGACCGGATCAATCTGGTCACGGCAGAACGGAAGATCACCTTCGACCCAAGCTCGGCCGACATCAGCGCGGCCACCCAGCCGGTCGTTGATGACATCGCCGAAATTCTCAAGCAATGCGGCGACCTGCGCATCCGAGTTGCGGGTTATACCGACAGTCAGGGGCGCGAAATCATGAATGAACAATTGTCGCAGCAGCGGGCCGATGCGGTCCTGACCGCCCTGCGCGCGCGCCGGGTACCCGTCAGCACGTTCGAGGCGATCGGCTATGGCGAACTGGACCCGATTGCCGATAATGGCACCGAAGAAGGGCGCGAGGCGAACCGCCGCATCGAATTCAGCCTTATCATCCCCGAACCCAGCCCCGAGGATACCTCGACACTGGACGCAATTGCCCAAGAAACACCCTTGGCTGAAGAGCCTGACGGCGAATAGATAAAGGCTAGTACGTTGAACAGAACCGAATTCATTATCGCCACCGCCGTGATCCTGTTTGTGGCCTTCGTGCTGGGCTGGTTTGCCAGTTGGCTGGTCAACCGCTTCACCCGCGTCACCAAGGCCGAGATCGGCGAACTCGACAAGATGGCGCAGGCGTTACACGAAGCCGAAGAAACCCGCGATCAGGCCATCACCTACCTGCAACAACGCGAGGCCGAGATGACCAACCAACTCAGCCAGACAGAGGCAGAATTACGGGCGGCCATGGACGGTTTGCGTGAAGCACGGCGCGAAGCCGAAGAACTCCGCGCTTATGTGGAACGGCAAAACGCGGGCTGATCAACCTGTGCGATGAAACCGCAACGGCTTGGTCTTTTCGCGCAGGACAAGGCCCTTCGCCTCCAGATCAAGCTGGACAGCCTTCAGCCACCACCCCGCCGTCGCACCACCCGGAAACAGCGCATCCGGCAGCAGCGGCAAAAGCTGCGCCTTGGCTTCTGCGGCGGTCAATCCCGGTGATCCTTTTGGCAAAACCTGCAACAACGCAGACCGCATCGCCGCGTATTTGGGTCGATTGACCCGCTCGGTCCGGCCTGGCGTATTGATGTTCTCAATCTCGATCTTGTCGTCCGTGTCAGACATCAATGGACCCTTTCACATAGTCAATTCTCGGGGCGCGAAATCGCATCGCAACCCAGGCACCAAACAGCCGCGCAAAGAAGCCCAATGTATGGGTCTTGGGGTTCGGCACATCATCCGGCAGCACAACCCCATCAGGCGCGTCGCGGGTCATCGTGCGCATTTGCAACGCCGGCAAGGTGCCGTCCGGCCAACGCTCACCATAAAGGCTCAACCAATGACCACCGCTCAACTCCAGAAACATCGGCGCATTGCAGCAACTGGCGACAACCCTGCGTGACGTGCTGGCAGGCGTCAGGCGATGTTCGCGCAACTGATCTTGTCCCGTCACACACCGCACCCGATCCTTGCGATACATCACAAACCGGGTCGATCCCAGATCATCCACCAATGGGTGGGCGCTTGGCAAAGCCCCAAGAACCTCACTCGCCTCCTGACAATCGGAACACAGGCAGGCAACACTCAGGATCGGTTGGCCCGTCACTTCCATTTGCACCTGCCTACAGCGGCAGGCCAATATGATCGGTGCTGTCATCAGGTCAGCCTCATCAACTTTTGTTAATTAGACTGGACCGTCCAGTTTGATGTGTCAAGCGGCATGCCCTAGACTAGCCATACACAGCACACAGGAACGCAATGTCCAACGGCGCCCAAACCCGGCAGAAACGCAGCCGTCAGAAAATCCTGGCAGCGGCAGAGCGTATCTTTCTCAAAAACGGCTTTCTCGGCACCAATATGGATGCTGTGGCAGATCTGGCGGGCATGTCAAAACAGACAGTTTACACCCATTTCAAATCCAAAGAGGCGTTATTCATCCAAGTGGTCATCGCGATGACCGGCGTTGCGGCGCACGCCTTAAAAGAAGATATCGAGGAACCGCTCGATGACCGACCCGTCCGGGATTTCCTGCAAGAGGCCGCGACAGAACAACTGCTGGTGGTCATGACACCACAATTGATGCAGCTGCGCCGCATGGTCATCGGTGAGGCACAACGTTTCCCCGAACTGGGGCGCACCTTATATCAAAACGGACCGGCCACATCGATCCGGCGCTATGCCCGCGTATTTGCGCATTACACGGACCTTGGCCAACTCCACACGCCCGATCCGATCATGGCGGCCACGCATTTCAACTGGCTGCTGATGGGCGGACCAACCAGTGCGGCCATGCTGCTCGGCGATGCCGGAATTCCTGACAAAACCGCGTTGAAACGGCACGCCGCCGAAAGCGTCACCATATTCCTCAGCGCTTTCAGCAACGCCAAAAGGAACGGAGTACCCAACTAAAGTCTGCCCCTACGAAATCAATCTGGCGTCACAATGGACATCCGCACGCACCTCACTCCAGACATGCGAAAGGCCGACCCGTTGGCCAGCCTTCCGCACCTCCTCCGTCGGGGCGCCCCCACCCCGGAGAAACTTGTTTTAGCGGCGCACCCACACCTCGACACGGCGATTCAGACGCTGCCCCCGGAAATCATCATTGCAAGCCACCGGGTTCAGCTCACCATAGCTTTTGATCTCGATCTGGCTGACATCAACACCAGATTCGCCACTTACCGCCGCGACCTTGTTGCGTACGGCATCAGCCCGGGACAGGCCCAACGCGCGATTGGCGTCAAACGTCCCATCGGAATCGGTAAATCCAACCAGTGCAATATCGATATCCGGTCCCTGCTCTTGCAGGTAACCAATCAAACGCACAAGATCGCGCTGCGATGCGTTATCCAAAACAGATGATCCTGTGCGGAAACGGAATGTCGACGACAGGCGCTCGTATTCCTGCAAATCGATATACATTTCGCGCATCACCGAAACCTCGGATGGGCTTGCGGTCTCCTCAATCGCGGTGCGCACGGCAGCAGCTGTGGCTTGCTGGGCACGCGCCGACACATCATAGCTCAGAAATCCTGACTTTTCGATCAGTCCTGACGCCTGGGCAGAGGTGGCAAAGGCGATCAAGCGCTGCGCATCCTGCGACATCTCGCGGTTCGTATTGTACAGATAAAGCGTCCGCTGTAACGGGTATTCGCCTGTCTTGGCCGCAAACGCACTGGGATCTGCCACAACGCCGCAGGACGAAATCAATCCGACAGGCTGCAAATCCGCCTGATAGGCAAAGCCCACGTAGCCAATCCCACCCGGATCAGAAAACACCGCATCCTTCATATCCTGATTGCCCGCCACAAGCACGGCATCTGCACTCAGGCGCGCGTTGAATGGTTCCAGGAAATTTTGTGCAATCGTCGCATGTGTCCCCGATGCGGACCCGCGCGAATACACCGTCACCGGCAGGTCCGGGCCACCCAACTGATCCCAGTTGGTGATCACGCCAGACAATATCGCCGATACCTCACTATCGCGCAGTTGCGAAACGGGATTGTCGGGATGCACGACCACCAGCAGACCATCAACCGCCAAGGTCCGCTCTTGGTTAAAACTCAGCGGATCGCCAAGGCCAGCATCGCGAAAAGCTGCAACCTCTTCACGACTGATCCGGCGGGATGACATGCCAATATCAGCCGCTCCCGCCAGCAGGGCACGAAAACCGGTGCTTGATCCCTTGTCTTCCAGCACGGTCGCAAACAGCGTTTCGCCATATCCGCCGTCGCCAATCGCCTCCAGCAGGAACGTGCGCTCGGCCACTTCCTGTACGTCAACCGCGGCACCCTGCGCATCGGCATAGCCTTTGATCAACAAGGGCATCAGCGACGCGCCAATCGTGTCCGATCCGGCAATCGCAAAATCGCCACGGGTTTCCACCGCTTCCGGGCAACCGGACCCGGCGCAACTGACCGATGTGGCGCTGATATTCAGCTCACCAATATCGGTTTCAATACGGTAAACACCGTTTTCAAAGCTCAACAGCTCACCCGACAGGGCGATGACACCATCCGCGCTGGTCAGATCTACGGTCTGGGCCGCACCGGGGGCCGCGATGACAAGAGCCGACAAAAGGGCACCTGTTTTCATCATGGAAATGGGAAATTGAATCATGAGTGGTTTTCCTGGGTTCTGATTTGGGGGCAGGTCACAACCATGCTCCGGGGCAAAGAAACCCAGAGACAAGAAACTCGAACACAACTAAGAGTGGTGGTCATTGGTTAATATTTGGTTTAAGCCCGGCCGGTCAACGAAAAGACGATAAATCATTGTCGTTCCAATAGATTAACCTCGCGTAAAGCCGGCTATTTGGTGACGCTTACGTTAACGTAAATCCGGCTGGGCGAGGTCCAAAGTCAATCAAAAAGCCCGCTAAAGTTGCATCCGCCTATCTATTCAGCGACATCCCGCGCGACTCACCCCGAACGCCGTTGCGCAGAAAAATGCACCGACCACCAAGGATTGGCGCCACGCCCACGTCACAGCTATACAAAAACATGCGACATTTGCAGGAGAGCCCATAATGTTCCGCCCCCTTTTGACCACCAGCCTGATCGCGCTCTGCGCCCCCGCCTTCGCCGACACCATCACCGGCGAGGCGCGGGTTGATACCGTCACCATCTATCCGGGTCTTGCGACCATTACCCGGCAGGTCACGCTGAACGTGCCCGCAGGCCAGCACGACATCATCGTGCCCGGCCTGCCCCAAAACCTGAACACCGAAGGGCTACGGCTCTCGGCCCCGGCAGGCACGCAAATCGGGGCGGTCAATCTTGCCTATGACCGGTTGCCCGTGACCCCGGACCAAACCTCGCCCGAAATTCAAGCTGCCAAGGACGAGGTAGAAAGGCTCGAAGACGCACTGCGCACCCGCAACGTCGCCATCGCCGAAATCAGGCTGCGGGTGGAGGCCGCCGCAGAACAGATCGCGTTTCTGCAAAGCCTGTCGCAGGCCAGCGCAGGTGAAACCCTGACCGCCAGCACTGTTGCTGACATTCAGGCATTGGCCCAGATGGTCGGCACGGAAACCCTGACGGTCCGGCAAGCCGCCTTTGCCGCAGAGCAGGAGGCCAAAGCCGCCGAACGCGCCCGTGAAGATGATATCGAGGCATTGACTGATGCCCAGCGCGCGCTTGCAGCACTTATGGCGCCCGAAGATGACGGGTCTGTGCTGACCTTCACCCTCAACGCGGCAGAGGCGGGCGAAGTCACCGTCGATATCAGCAGCCTTGAAGGCTATGCCAACTGGTCACCGGTCTATGACATGCGGTTGACTACCGGCGATGATCCCAGCCTTGATATAGACCGGGCGGTTGTTGTCAGCCAACAAACCGGGCAGGACTGGCTTGATGTGCAACTGATCCTGTCGACCGCACGGCCCGGTGAACAGATCAGGCCCGGCGATGTTTGGGGCTACCCGCGTCGGATCATCTCTGAAGAGGATCTTGAGCGCGAACAAAACCAGGCCTTCATGGCTGATTCAGTCTCTACGCTGTCCCGCTCTGTCGTGGGTGGGGTGGCGGAAGTTGCCGCGGCACCCGAACCCTTCAAAGCAACGGCTGATTTCAGCGGGGCCACCGTGACCTATACCTATCCGGGCCGGGTCGATATCCGCAACGGGGTCGACGACCTGCGTTTGCCGCTGGATACCCTCGAACTTGATGCTGACGTCTGGGCCGAAGCGGTCCCAAGCCGCGATCAGATCGCGTATCGGATGGCCGAGTTTACCAACACGACACCGGAAATCCTGCTGCCGGGCCAAGCACTGATCTTCGCAGACGGCACCATGATCGGCTTCAGCAACCTGCCGCTTCTGGCCGCCGGGGCGGACACCAAGATGGGCTTTGGTCCGCTCGACGGGTTACGGCTGACCCGGGCGATCCCCAACAAGACCGAAGGGGATGTTGGGGTCTTCTCCAGCGCCAACCAATTGACCGAACAGGCCGTCATGAGCGTCGAAAACCTGACTGGGCAGACTTGGGACGTGCTGCTGCGCGACGCGGTCCCCTATTCTGAGCAGGACGACCTGGAGGTCGAAATCACCGCCAGCCCGGCCATCACACGCCGTAGCCCAGAACGGCAACGCGGCATTCTGGAATGGGACCTGACCCTGCCCGCAGGCACCAAGCAGGATATCACGATGGATTATACGCTGACATGGCCCAGCGGCTACATCCTGCGGTAGGGTGGGGTTCCACCCCACCAAAACGGGCGCGCCCGCCCCGGCGCGCCTGTCATTAAACCGTTACAAAACCTTCATACGAAAAACCCATGAAGGTTATCTCGTTCAGCCGAGACAGGCTGGTTTTATATCGCCGAAATTGGGGCAGTTTTCTATTTCTCGGCTTCTGGACCCTCGGCGCACTAAGTGTCGCAAGCTACATCACTTGGCAGGAATATCCCAATCTCTCAGGACCCGTCATAGGGTCTTTCGGGATGCCGTTGGTGGGGTTCATCTGCACGTGGTTCAGCTGGTGGGACATAACCGTTACTTTTGAACGCGGCACAAATGAAATCCGGTCAGTGAAGCGGCGACTACATGGGTCATCGCAGAATACCTACAAGCTGTCCGACCTGTCCTCCGTGAGTTTCGACTTCCCGATTGAACGAAACGACCTTGATTTGATTCTGGATTTCAATCCACCATCCGAACCGCTGATACTGCCAACAACAGCCGAGCGGCTCTTTCGGACCCGCAACAGCGCCGTTGAAAAGCTGATGGCAGATATCCGGGACTGGGCGGGGCTGCCTGCATGAAGATCACCACACAAAATCCAACATCGCTTGTTTTGACATCGCGCCCTTATGTCAGCATCGCATTCCTGAGCACACTGATCTGTGTATTGACGTTCGGGACAATTCTGGCAGCCAGAGACGGTTACTGGGCCATTGCCATACTCAGCCTTGTCATATCACTTTTTCTGGGGGCATCACTCTGGTTTTGTGTCGAATGGATCACCGTCACGATGCTCCGAAACGAGGATGTGATCACTGTCTTTCGGCGCGGATGGCGCAGCGTAGAAATCAGCAAGCGGGGCCTTTCGGACCTTTCAGACATCGTCATTAAGAATGACGGTGAAGGCGATCCATCCGAATTACATTTTACCTTTGCAGGCGGGGCAGACCCTCTGATCCTGCCAGCCACGATCAATGGCGGGGTGCTCTCGCGCTTGCAGTTGAAAGCATTGATCAGGTCGATCAAAGAGTGGCGGTCAAATTCTTAACGCCCCCTTTACACTTTCGCAGCACGGTTCGTTAACCGGCCCGATATGCATATATCATGCGCATGGTTTGTGCATAGGTTCTGCATGGTTTCTGCATCGCCCAATCGGCATAATTTGCAGCTTTAACGATGGGTATTCATACCTGACGTCGTTCAGACAGACAGGCACCCACCGACCGTTGCGTGCACCAAATGAAAAGGGGCCCCGAAAGGCCCCCAATCCAGATCACATATTCGGATAATTCGGCCCGTCCCCACCCTGCGGAACCGTCCAGGTGATGTTCTGACTGGGGTCCTTGATATCGCAGGTTTTGCAATGCACACAGTTCTGGAAGTTGATGACAAAACGGGTGTCCTTGCCTTCTTCCTCCACAAACTCATAAACGCCCGCCGGGCAGTAACGTGCTGATGGGCCTGCATATTTTGCCAAGTTCACGCTGACAGGCACGTCAGGGTCCGCCAGATGCAAATGCGCCGGCTGGCTTTCTTCGTGATTGGTAAAGCTGAACGAAACATTGGTCAGACGGTCAAACGACAAGGTTCCATCAGGCTTGGGATAGTCGATTTTTTGATGTTTATCAGCATCTTCAGTGGCCGCAGCATCGGTTTTGCCATGGGCCAACGTGCCAAGAAACCCGATGCCAAACGTGTTCATCCACATATCCATCCCGCCAATACCCAGCGAGGCAAGCAGGCCGTATTTTGACCACAAGGGTTTGACATTACGCACTTTTTTGAGATCATCGCCAATCTCGCCCTTGCGCACAGCCGCGTTATAACCATCCAGCAGATCACCGCTGCGTTCTGCCTTGATCGCGTCCACCGCAGCCTCTGCCGCGGCGATCCCTGACAACATCGCATTATGGTTGCCCTTGATGCGCGGAACATTGACCATCCCCGCCGCACAGCCCAGCAGCGCACCGCCGGGGAATTCCAACTGCGGCATCGACTGGAAACCGCCTTCGGTAATCGCACGGGCGCCATACGCGACCCGTTTGCCGCCTTTCAACAGCTCCGCCACCATCGGGTGATGTTTGAACCGCTGGAATTCCATGTAAGGGAATATATGCGGGTTCTTGTAGTTCAAGTGCACGACGAAACCCACATAAACCTGATTATTATCAAGATGATAGATAAATGACCCACCGCCAGCATTGCCGCCCAGCGGCCAGCCCATCGTATGGGTCACGGTGCCCTCGCGGTGCTTTTCTGGGTCAATCTCCCAGATTTCTTTCATGCCCAGACCATATTTCTGCACATCGGATTTCGCGGCAAGATCATATTTCGCAATCACCTGCTTGGACAGCGATCCACGCACGCCTTCGCCCAAGAACACATACTTACCGTGTAGTTCCATCCCAGGTTCATAAGACGGGCCCGGTGTGCCGTCGGCGTTCTTGCCAAACTCACCCGCGACCACGCCTTTGACCTCACCGTTGTCGCCATAAACCAGCTCGGAACAGGCCATGCCGGGGAAAATCTCGACACCCATTTCTTCGGCCTGTTCTGCCATCCAGCGGCAGACATTTCCCATAGAAACGATATAGTTACCGTGATTGCTCATCAGCGGGGGCATCACGAAATTCGGGATACGCAGCTGGCCTGCCTCGCCCAACATATAGAAATTGTCTTGCTTGACCGGCACGTTGATCGGCGCGCCCTTGTCCTTCCAATCCGGGATCAGCTTGTTGATGCCAACCGGGTCCAGCACAGCGCCTGACAGAATATGCGCCCCGACTTCGGACCCTTTTTCCAGCACCACGACATTCAGATCAGCATCCAATTGCTTCAGCCGGATCGCCGCAGAAAGGCCCGCAGGGCCTGCACCCACGATGACCACGTCATATTCCATTGCTTCGCGTTCAATCTCGGCCATCGACACATCCTCTTACAAACTCAGGGGGGAACCCTTTTATTCAGTCGCGCCAAGCGTTACCTGATGACTGATTAAGGGGCAATCAAGACACCACGTCAAAATCCGTTGGCGCGACACCAAATCGCGGCAGGGCTTGACTTTGATCCACCCACTTAGGCTATGAACGTCCGATTGATAGATTTTGCCTTGGGGGCAATATGGAAAAGATACCTTTGACCCGTGCGGGTTTTGACAAATTGGATGCCGAACTCAAGCATCTCAAATCGGTGGAGCGCCCGGCCATTATCCGTGCAATTTCAGAGGCGCGCGAGCATGGTGATTTGTCCGAGAACGCGGAATATCATTCCGCCAAGGAAAAGCAGTCCTTTATCGAAGGCCGCGTGAAAGAGCTGGAAGGCGTTATTTCATTGGCCGACGTGATTGATGTGGCCAAACTGTCCGGCACCATTAAATTTGGTGCGACAGTGGAGCTGGTTGATGAAGAGACAGACGAAGAAAAGACCTATCAGATCGTCGGCGAATACGAGGCCGATATCGAAAACGGCAAATTGAATATGCAATCGCCCTTGTCCCGCGCGCTGATTGGTAAAGAAGAAGGCGACAGTGTCGATGTTCGCACACCCGGTGGCGTGCGCAGTTACGAGATCCTCAAGATCACATATAAGTAGAAAGTGCGCGTGGTATGGCGCAACGACCGATCAACGAACAGGCGCAAGACGCCGAAGGCCTGACAAAAGTCGAATTCATCGCCACGGGTCTGGCTGTTGGCTGGATGGTGTCCGTGGGCCTGTTCTTTTGGCTGCTGCCCCCGGAACGCGGACCAGGTGAAGGGTTCGACAGCCTGCGTTTTGTGCTGATCCTGATCGCCATCTTCATGCCTGTTGCGATGATCTGGGTCGCTGCAGCCGCTGCACGCTCTGCCCGGATCATGCGCGATGAATCGTTTCGGGTGCAGGCCGCGATTGACGGGATGCGCCAGATGTATCTGGCCGATAAAGCCACCAGGCCCGAACCAATCGTCGAAAAACCTGAACCCATCACAGACGCACAGCCAGACGCCAAACCGCAGCGTTTCACGTCGCGGCGCGAGGTGTCCAAGCTCATCGTGCCGCAAGCGGCGCCACAGGCCCCCACGAACCAACCCAGCCTGGCATTGGGCAACACACCAGAAGACGCAGATCCACCATTGGAGCGCCCTGATCTGATCCGCGCCCTCAACTTTCCAGATAACGAAGATGACCGGGATGGTTTCGCGGCCCTACGCCGCGCCTTGCGCGACCGTAACGCGCGCAAACTGGTGCAAGCCAGCCAGGACGTGCTGACCCTGCTGTCGCAGGACGGCATCTATATGGATGACCTGCGCCCGGAGCCCGCCAGCGCGGGCCTATGGCGGCGCTTTGCCAATGGGGAACGCGGGGCGAGCATGGAACGGTTGGGCGCGGTGCGTGATCAGTCGATGTTGATGCTTGCCGCCGGGCGGATGCGCGAAGACACGATCTTCCGCGATGCGGTCCACCATTTTCTGCGCCGCTTTGACCAAATCCTTGTCACGTTTGAAGAACATGCGACTGATACCGACCTGATCGAAATGGCCGAAACCCGCACCGCGCGGGCGTTCATGTTGCTGGCGCGCGCCACGGGCACATTCGACTAGGCATATGTGGGATATCTTTCTTAAAACACTGCCGTTTTTCATGCTGATTGGTCTTGGCTATGGGGCCGCGAGAACGAAGTTCTTTTCGGAAGAAGCGACCGTTTACCTCACAAAATTCGTCTTCTATTTCGCCCTGTCTGCCATGCTGTTTCGTTTTGCAGCCAACCTGTCGCTTGATGCGATCCTTGATTGGCCCTTTGTATTCGCCTATCTCAGCGCTACGCTCGTCGTTTATCTTGTCGCGACCGGGGCTGCGATAAAGCGCGGCGCGCCAATGACCGAAGCCGCCGTCGAAGCGCAATGCGCAACGATCGGCAATGTTGGCTTCCTTGGCATCCCCATGCTTGTTCTACTTTTGGGCGAAGCCGCGATCGGGCCGGTCATGATGGTGCTGGCCGTTGATCTGATCGTGTTCGGCAGCTTAATCGTGATTCTGATCACCGGGTCGCGTGACGGGCGGATGTCGCCGAAAATCCTGTGGACCGTTGCGGTTGGGCTGGTCAAGAACCCAATGATCGTATCGATCAGTCTCGGCTTGATCGTATCAGGATTGCGTGTGTCGGTACCTGTGCCCATCAATGAATTTCTGGCCTTGCTTGGTGGCGCGGCCACCCCGGGTGCGTTGTTCGCCATTGGCGCGTCGCTCGCCGGAAAATCAGCCGAGCGTATCGCCGTCGCAGGCTGGCTGTCGTTTTGCAAACTGATCCTGCATCCGATTGCGGTCGCGGTGGCTGCGCTGATGATCTTCAACATTGCTCCTTACGCTGCGGGCGTCATGATCGCGGCAGCATCACTGCCAGTGGCCGGCAACGTCTATATGATCGCGCAACACTACAATGTGGCGCCCGCCCGCGCATCAGCCGCTATCCTGCTGTCGACCATCGCAAGCGTCATCACCGTGTCGGTCACCATCGGATGGGTGACAACCTATCTGGGGTAAGGTAGCCCTTGATCAAACAAGGAGGGTGGCCATGAAAACCATATCCGAAAACCGCTGCTTCGGGGGAACGCAGGGCGTCTATAGCCACGCTTCCACGGCTTGCAATTGCGAGATGACATTTGCCGTTTTCCTGCCTGCAGAGGCTGCTCATGCGCCGGTTCCCGTCCTGTGGTTCCTGTCTGGCCTGACCTGCACCCACGAAAACGCGATGACAAAAGCGGGGGCGCAGGTTTGGGCCGCCGAACAAGGCATCGCCCTGATCTTCCCCGACACATCACCACGTGGCGATGATGTACCCGACGATGACGCCTACGATCTGGGCCAAGGGGCAGGTTTTTACATCGACGCGACAGAGGCCCCTTGGAACACACATTTCAAGATGTGGACCTACATCGCAAATGAATTGCCCGCATTGGTTGGCGAAAACTTTCCCCTTGATATGGAAAGCCAATCCATCTGTGGGCATTCCATGGGCGGGCACGGAGCCTTGACCATGGCTATGGCCCTGCGGGGGCGGTTCCGCTCTGTCAGCGCCTTCGCGCCCATCTGTAACCCCACCAACAGCGATTGGGGCCGCAAACAGTTCAACACCTATTGGGGGGACGAAAGCAAATGGGGGCCGCATGATGCCACGCTGCTGATGCAGGGGTCAGGGTTCGACGGACCAATCCTGATCGACACCGGGACCGACGATCAGTTTGGCGATCTTCTGGGCACAGAGGCCTTCGCCGCCGCCATGGCCGCAAAACGGCAAGAGGGGACGATCAGGCTGCAAAAGGGCTATGACCATTCTTACTTCTTCATCTCCACCTTCATGGAAGACCACGTAGCCTTTCATGCAGAGGCGCTTTACCGATGATCTATGTCGACGCGGATGCCTGCCCGGTTAAGGCAGAGGTCGAACGAGTCGGCTCCCGTCATAAACTGCGCATGTTCGTTGTCTCGAACGGTGGCATCCGTCCATCCGCCAATCCGCTGGTCGAAACCGTCATCGTACCTGATGGGCCGGACGTCGCGGATATGTGGATCGCCGACCGGGCAACAAAAGGCGACGTGGTAATCACCGGTGACATCCCCCTTGCCGCGCGCTGTATCGAAAACGGCGCGCTGGTTCTCAAACATAATGGCGAGGCGCTGACTGAAAAGAACATCGGCAACATTCTTGCTACCCGCGACCTGATGACAGACATGCGGGCCGCCGACCCATTCCGACAAGGCGGCGGCAAACCCTTTGGCAAAGCCGACAGGGCACGTTTTCTCGACGCGCTGGAAACAACCGTGCGCGCCGCAGCACGTCAGGGATAGACACCAACCCCCACCCCTGCCACGACTTGGCACATGGTCCATCTTGCGAACATGTCCCCTGCCAAGCTCGGCGCGCTTTGCGCCGCGATTTCTGTCGTGTTCTTTTCAATCAACGATGTGGCCATCAAGTTCCTGAGCGGCGGCTATGCCCTGCATCAGGTCGTGCTGATCAGGTCGGTGATCGGGCTGATCGTCATTCTCGCGCTGATCGCACCACTGACCAGTGGCTGGGCCATTGCCCGCACCAAACGGCTACCCATGCATATGCTGCGGGGGCTTTGTGTTGTCTTCGCGAACATGACCTTCTTTCTTGGCCTCGCGGCGATGCCGCTTGCTGATGCGGTCGCGATCTTCTTCATCAGCCCTCTTGTGATTACTGTGTTCTCTGTCATTTTCCTTGGCGAAACTGTCGGTCTACGCCGCTGGGCGGCAATTGCAGTCGGGTTTATCGGTGTCCTGATTATGATGCGCCCCGGCACAGATGCTTTCCAAGCCGCTTCATTTTTCCCGCTGGCTGCTGCCTTTTTCTACGCAGGTATCCATGTATTGACCCGCCATATCGGCGGCACCGAAACTGCGGCGACCATGGCGTTCTACATCCAGATCATGTTCATCGTCGTTTGCATCGCAATGGGGCTGGTCGTCGGCGACGGACGCTTTGGCGACCAATCCGACCCGTCCCTCGCGTTTCTGCTGCGGGCGTGGAGCTGGCCACTGCCTGCCGACTACCCGGTCTTCGTGATCATCGGTGTCGGCATCGGCATCGGGGGCTATCTGATCAGCCAAGCCTACCGCGTGACCGAGGCGTCCTTTGTCGCCCCGTTCGAATACCTCGCCCTGCCCATGTCAGTTGCCTGGGGCATGATCGTGTTCAGCGAATACCCCCAAATGTGGGACTATATCGGGATGGCGTTCATCCTCGGTGCGGGTCTTTTCACCGTCTGGCGCGAGGCACAGGTCAAGCAGCCCGGTTTACAGCGCCCCCTGCGCCGCTAAGGTGCCAACAGTTAGCAGGAGGGCCACCATGACAAACATCAACGCGGTGATTTTTGACATCGGAAATGTGCTGATCGAATGGCAGCCCGAAAGGTTTTATGACAGCGTGATTGGTGAGGCACGACGCAAGGCGATGTTTGCGGCCATTGACCTGCATGGGATCAACGATGTGGTCGACCGCGGCGGCAATTTTCGCGACACCATCCATGCAGCGGCTGAGGCCAACCCCGAATGGCGCGACGAAGTGCTAATGTGGCATGACCGCTGGATCGAAATGGCGGCTCCTTCCATTCCACATTCGGTCCGGCTGCTGCGGGCGTTGCGCGCAGCGGATGTGCCGGTCTTCGCGCTGACCAATTTCGGTATTCAGACCTTCGAAGTTGCTGAACCTGTCTACCCTTTCCTCGCCGAATTTGACCGGCGCTACATTTCTGGGCACATGCAGCGCATCAAACCGGAAGTCGAGATTTACGAAATGGTCGAACAGGACTGTGGGCTTGACCCGACCACATTGTTGTTCACCGATGATCGGATCGACAATATCAACGTGGCCAATGACAGAGGCTGGCAAACGCATCTGTTCGAGGGTCCGCAGGGCTGGGCAGACCGCCTTGTCGGCGCCGGGTTGCTGGGCCGTGAGGCCGCACAATGACAGCGATGATCCCGTTCAAGGAAGGTGAAGCCAACCTCGATTGGCTGGCGCTCACCGATGCCTTGGCTGCAGGTCACACCCACCCAAAGGCTGAGATCGCCGATGTCTTCCTTTATGAAGGCGACAACACCCTGCTGAATCGGTCGGCCTGGATCGCGGGGATGGGGCTGGCGGTCAAATGCGCCACGATCTTTCCCGGCAACAAGGCACAGGGAAAGCCCGCAATCGGCGGAGCGGTGAACCTGTTTTCGGGCACCGATGGCACGCTGGAGGCGATCCTTGATTTCCATCTTGTCACCAAATGGAAAACCGCCGGTGACAGTCTGCTGGCCGCACGGCGGTTGGCCCGCCCCGATAGCCGTAACATTCTGATTGTGGGCGCCGGTACCGTCGGTCGGTCTCTGCGCGAAGCCTATGGTGTGGCTTTCCCGGATGCGCGATTTACGCTGTGGAACCGATCCAACAATGGCATACAGGCCTTCCGGGATGCGTTTCCTGATATCGGCATCGTTGAAGATCTCGAAAGTGCGGTGAAAGACGCAGATATCGTCGCCTCTGCCACGATGTCGACCGAACCGCTGATCAAAGGCGACTGGTTGCAACCCGGCCAACACATTGATCTGATTGGGGCCTATCGCCCCGACATGCGCGAAGTGGATGACATTGCCCTGCAGAAATCTAAATTGTTTGTCGATAGCAAAGACACAACAATCGGCCATATCGGTGAGCTGAAAATCCCGATTGCCAATGGGGTGATCAACGAAAACGATGTTATCGCTGATTATTATGCACTCGATGCGTTCAAACGCGGCAATGACAATGACATCACAGTTTTCAAGAACGGTGGCGGTGCCCATCTTGATCTGATGACAAGCCGGTACATACTGGCAGCCTGGAAGAATTACAGATAACAAGGGGATCAGGGGCTAAGAAGGGGTGTTGGTCATATGTGGTATGTGATCACTTTTGTGATTTTGGTATTGATCGCGGCTTTGCCTGCGATCCTGGAAAAGTTGCGACCTGCGATTGGACCGTCAGAACGTCACGGCGTCGACGGCGCATTTGCGCAATTGTCCCAAGGCGTGACCCACTATCATTGGGTCGGTCCGGTCCGAGGCCCTGTTGCGGTGGTCATCCATGGGCTGGCGACGCCATCAATCGCTTTGGAAGGGGTAGCCGAGGGGTTGGGCACACTGGGCTATCGTGTTTTGATGTATGATCTTTACGGTCGCGGTTTGTCAGATGCTGCGCCAGGGCCACAAAACCGTGCATTCTTCTTGCGCCAATTATCCGATATTCTTGCCCATCAAGAGGTGAAAGAAGATATCACGATTGTCGGGTATTCGATGGGGGGGTCGATTGCGACAGCGTTTGCTGCTGAAAACCCGCATCGCATTACGCGGGTAATCCTTCTGGCGGCTGCTGGTGTGATGACCAAGGAAAGCCGTTTTGCCCGCTTTTGCCGCATGATACCGGTTTTGGGTGATTGGGCGCATGGGATGTTCGGGCGCAAACGCATCCTGAATGCGATCCCGACAAATAGTGCAAGCGCGGATGTCAATCGCGTCCTGACCTCACAACGTAAAGAACTTCGCAGGCGGGGTTTCTTACCTTCCATTTTGTCAAGCAGACGAGGCATGCTGGCCGAAAACCTTGAAAAGGATCACCGCAAATTGGGGCGTGAAGATGTGCCCACGGTTGCGATCTGGGCTGAAAACGATCAGGTGATCCCTATTGCAGCACTTGGCGTGCTCGCACAATGGAACCGGGCTGCGAGGCAAGAAGTTGTTGAAGGCGCAGATCACGCATTACCCTATACGCATAGCGCCGCGGTCATTGATGCGTTGCGCGATGCGCTGCGCGACTGATCACGCAACAGCCATTTGGTAATCTGAACTCATTTCCGGGTCTCTGCCGGTAGATCCAAGAACAACGCAATCACGACCTTCTGATTTTGCATCATACAATGCTTGATCCGCCAGATCCCGGAACACCTTGAACGTTGGTTTGCCTTGCAACCAAATGCCACCGATGCTGACCGATACATCGATCTGGGCATCGTCGGCGACAACAGGGGAAAACCTGACACAGTCGCGGCAACGGTTGGCAACCGCCATGGCGTCACCTTCGGTTATGTCATTCAATACGATCATGAATTCATCACCGCTCAACCGGGCGCACACATCTTCTGGGCGCAGGCAGGACAGCATTCTCTTCGCGACTTCGACCAATACTGCGTCACCCCGCAAGTGCCCATGCATGTCATTGATCGGCTTGAAGTTATCCACATCAATGCAAAACATCGCGACGCCATGCCTGTGGTCAACCGGGTCCGGTAAGGCGTCATAGGCCGACACAGCCGCGTTGCGGTTCATCAGGCGGGTCAAAGCATCGGTCATGGTTGCCGAGGTCAGCCGATCAGTTTCGTCAAGGATCATGCGCTCACGCTTGATCAGCTGGCCCAATATGACTGCCCCCAAAAGATTTGCGGTCAACAAAGTCGGACCCAGACCTTGATAGAATGCCTCGCGTATTGCTGGCGGCAAAAATATCCCGACAACCAAATGCGCCGATATCATAGCACCCAGCATCAAAAGGGATAATATGTCATTATGGACACGAGGCCGTACCAACGACGCCCATATCAAGCCCATTATCCCTGCAACGCTCATCGCTGCGATGCCCAAGAACATCCCTTCGCCACCGATAAACACACGCGCTGTGGCACCAATGAAGAAGGCAACGCAGGCGCCTACCAGACCAAAGTAGGCAGCGGCAAGACCGATAAACAGATTGCGGATATCAACGATAATACCGTCAGCAATAGAAATAGGCGACGACATCGCCGCCGATGCGGCCAACCCGAAGACTACCCCCATAATCAAGTTGACCCAGTTGGTCGAACGAGCCGATCTGCTGAAGAAGCCGTAGGCGTAGACAAGCAATACCGCGAGCGCAATCGGCTCAACAAACAACATCACTTTTTCAAGAAGTGCCAACATCACGCCGCTCCCTATATATCGCTTTGATGCAACCTAGGGTGCAGTTGGTAACGAGTTTCTTAATGGTGAGGCGCTTGTTTCATCCAACTTCCTTTTTGTTCCAAAATACTCGTCTTAATTACTATTCAAATTTTATCTTAATGGCTCAGGCAGTCGCCGAAACCGGGCGGTTTTCACGAATGGGTAAATGGACAATCGCGCTGAACGCACCAATCGCAACACCAACCCACCACACATGTGTATAGGTGCCGTACATATCGTAAAGCGCGCCACCCAACCAAACACCCAGAAAAGACCCAAGCTGATGGGAAAAAAAGACAATTCCGTACAGCGTTCCCATGTAGCGCAACCCGTAAAGATGCGCGACCAGCCCCGATGTCAGGGGTACAGTCGCCAGCCAAAGACTACCCATGGCGACCGAAAAGAGGATCACGGTCGCAGGCGTAATCGGGGTAAGAATGAATGCCGCGGCAATGATCGTCCGACCGGTGTAAATACCTGCCAGTAAATATTTCTTTGAATAGCGTTTTCCGGCCCACCCCGCCAAAAGCGTTCCCCCAATGTTCGCAAGGCCGATCAGCGATATCGCCACAGCCCCCAGCGCACTTGTGGTTGTAATACCCAGACCGGCCAGCATACCGCCTTGGTCAATCGGGCCGCACATCTCTGTCACCAATGCGGGGAAATGGGCAGTGACAAACGCCAATTGATACCCGCAGGAAAAGAACCCCAGAAAAATCAGGGTATAAGACGGGTCCTTGAAGGCACGCATGATGACGGTGCCCATGCTTTCTTCCAAAGCGGCCTTGCTGGCAGGTATCGGGCTACGCATCATCGGAAGAACCAGCAATACCGATAAGATAAGTCCTGCAAAGGTGACAAAGGTCATCTGCCAGCTCATGAAGCCCAGCAGATACTCCGCCAGCGGCGCACCAAATACCTGGCCTGCCGATCCCGCCGCCGTGGCAATGGCCAGCGCCATCGACCGGTTTTCATCAGATGCGGCGCGCCCCACAACCGCCAGGATCACACCAAAGCCAGTCCCGGCGATCCCGAAGCCGACCAGTATTTCATAAAACTGATGCGCCAGCGGTGTCGTCGCCCCGGCTGACAGCAGCAGGCCCAGTGCATAAAACACCGCCCCGATGATGATTGCCTTACGGTCCCCGATCTTTTCAGCAATCGCCCCGAAAATCGGCTGTCCGATCCCCCAAGCCAGGTTTTGAATGGCAATCGCGAGGCTGAAATCAGACCGCAGCCAGCTAAACTCGGTCGCGATGGGTATCTGGAACACGCCAAACGAGGCCCGGATCGCAAAGCCGGTCATGATAATAATGCACCCGGCAACAAGGACCGGGGTGATCAGTGGGGCACGATGTTCCATTGCATCACTTGGGGCTGCCTGGCTGATATTGTCAATCAGCGGCCTTGTGATGCCAGCCTTCACAATCCGTGATGGAAACCGTCAGCGAAACGGGCGGCCCATCCAGCCATACACACGTTCGACTACTGGCGTTGCGCCGACCATCTCGTCCCGGGTCTGCAAACATGCACCACCAGATTTTTCATAAAACGCACAGGCGCGGGCATTGTCGTCCAGCACGCACGCAGTAAAGGGGCGACCCTTGGGGCCAAACGCAGCCTCCAGCAATGGACGGCCTTGACCGTAGCCATCGCGGATCAGATACATTGCATATAGTTCTTCGGTATAACCCCGCGCACCCCAGACACCTTCGCGCTGGGGGCCAAACTGGGCGAAGCCCAGATCGTCGATGACCCAGACGCGGGAATGATCCTTCGACAGGATCCGCGCCCAGAGAAACTGACGCTTCTCATAGGTACGCCCAGCAATCTCGGCGGCGGGCAGCAGACCCCTATAAGCCTCTTGCCAGGCCTGCACATGGATACGGGCCAGCATGCTTGCATCATCTATCATGGCCGGGCGGGGCACCATCGCATCATCCTGACTTTCCAACGCAACGCCCCCACGCTATCCAAGCCTGATGACAGTGCAAGAGGCATATGAAACCGCCATCAAGGCCGGTACGTTAACCAGTGACGACGCACAACGCGCCGTTCTGCCAGAACTGGAGCGGGTGCGCGCGGCCCTTGCAGAGCCAATCAAAAAGGGGCTTTTCCGCAAGGCACCGCCGCCAATCCCCGGGCTTTACATGTGGGGCGGGGTCGGGCGTGGCAAATCCATGCTGATGGACCTGCTTTATGATCATGTCGATGCGCCCAAGCAGCGGCGGCATTTCCATGCCTTCATGCAATGGGTGCACAGCGAAATGAACGCAGCCCGCAAAAAAGGTGTGGATGACGCGATCGCACCGGTCGCCGCAAAACTCGCAGGCGACGTTCGCTTTCTGGCCTTTGATGAGATGCAAATCTCTGACATCACCGACGCTATGATCGTGGGTAGATTGTTCGAAGCTCTTTTCGCCGCAGGCGTCGTCGTTGTTACGACATCCAACCGCCCCCCCGATGACCTTTATAAGGACGGGCTGAACAGGCAGCTGTTCTTGCCGTTCATAGACTTGCTCAAGCACCACATGGTGATCCACGAACTCAGCAGTCCAACCGACTACCGGCAAGACAGATTGGCAGGCACGCCCAGCTATTTCAGCCCGATAGATGCTGAGGCACGCACCGCCATTGCACAAGCCTGGCACGACCTCAGCGGGGGGCGGTCCGAACCTTTGACGCTGCATGTAAAGGGGCGCGAGGTTACATTGCCCTGCTTTCACAACGGGGTGGCCAAGGCAAAGTTCTTTGACCTCTGCGGCAAACCGCTCGGGGCGGCCGATTATCTGGCGCTCGCGGATGCGGTGCGGGTTCTGATCCTCGAAGATATCCCGGCCCTGTCGCGCACCAATTTCAACGAAGCCAAACGTTTCGTTACCCTGATTGATGCGCTTTACGAGGCCAAGGTACGGTTGATTTGTTCCGCTGCCGCCCAGCCAGAGATGCTGTATCTCGAAGGCGAAGGCACGTTTGAATTCGAACGAACCGCCAGTCGGCTGCGCGAAATGCAATCCGACGGCTGGGGTGTTTGACCAAGCGAGTACTTTCAATGATCGACTAACGTCGCAACCATGCGACTGCCTACGAAACTATCGCCTAAATCTCTTTGATCAGATCGCTGTAGGGCAACCTGATACGGGCACTAAAAAGACCTTCTGGCTTTCCCGTACCCACGCCGATGACCATCGTGACCTCAGCCGTTGATGGCAGTCCAAGCAGTTCTTGAATACCGCGCTTGTCGATCCCGCCCATCGGACAAGACTCGTAACCATGCGCGGCCAGTGAAAGCATCAGATTTTCGGCTGCCAGACTTGCTTGAATATGACCGTAGACCCGGTGATCGCAGCGTTTGACAGGCCCGTTGACTGTCGGCTCACTTCGCCCTTTGTACCAAAAAATGATGCGGCGGATGAGGTTGTGCACGCCAAAGCGGTCGGTTTTCATCAACATTGGGATCGTATTTTCGTAGTAGTCGCGCACAGGCTCAGCCATCGGCCTTTTGCCGTTGTCCGTCATGATGTTGGTCAATTTCCGCAGATGCGATTGCCACTGATCTCCACGCGATACCACCACGATAAGATCGCCCGCCGTTGTCGCCGCCGGTTGGTTAAGGCACAGCAGCGCCATGCGCTTTTTCAATTCATCATCGCGCAACCAATAAAGTTCATAGCATTGCAGGTTTGAAGAGCTTGGCGCCAGTATTGCGTCCTGCAAGCAATCGCGCATGACATCCTGGGGCAGCGGGACACCGTCGAAAATCCGAATTGCACGACGGCCCTGAACGGTCTTTTTGAATCCGGGCAAAGCGGAATTCAGGAACGAAGGATTTGGCCGCTCATCCTTTGTGACAACAACGTTTTGCAGACCGCCCATTTCACTTAGTGGGTTTTCTGTCGCTGGCATCGCACCGCTCCATTTTCTATTGCGCTTTAGATTGCGAAGCTAGCTATGTCAGCCGCTTAGGAATTGACTTTGGTCAATCCTGACTACGCCTTCCCTTGCTAAACCCGATCCATTCGCACTGTTTTAAGGGAGACGAGCTATGGAAAATACCGAAGCATATCAATCAGCCAAAAAGCGCGTTGAAGCCAAGATGGGTTTCTACACACATCTGTCGGTTTATGTGGCTGTCATCGCCCTTCTTGCGGCCATTGATCTCTTATACTCACCCGGCACAATCTGGTTCCACTGGCCAATGCTGGGTTGGGGGTCCGCCGTAGTCATTCACGCCTTTGTGGTTTTCGTATTGCCGGGTCGGTTCGGCGTCACCGACAGGATGATTGAAAAAGAGATGAACAAGTCCCGCACACAATCTTGAGGGTGGTTGCGATGGCTAAAAGCAAACAACAGACATGGGATGCGATTGTAATCGGCTCCGGTATGGGCGGCATGACAGCCGGGGCGGCACTGGCGAAAATGGGCCATAAAGTATTGCTCTTGGAGCAGTACAAGACATTGGGCGGTCTCACGCACAGCTTCTCTCGCGAAGGTTTCTCTTGGGACGTTGGTATTCATTATCTCGGCTGCGTCGCCCCCGATGACCGTGAGCGGGGAATGATCGACTGGCTGACGTACACTCCCATGGAATTCGAACCCATGGGCGCGGTTTATGACAACCTGCATCTTGCGGACACCCCACCGCTTGCGTTGTCGCGGCCCTTTGAAGCGCAGGAACGCGATCTGAAAGATCGTTTCCCCGATGAGGCCGAGGCAATTGAGGCGTGGATTGCAGCACTTCGGGAAGGGCGGGACATAATGTACACGATGGCATCAACCCGTGCCATGCCGGACTTTGTGGGCCAAATGATTGAATGGTGGAACCACCGTGCCATCGACAAATGGTGCAAGCGCACGACGCAGGAGGTAGTAGACAGCATCACGCAAAATCCGGACCTTGCCGCAGTATTCACCGCGCAATGGGGTGACCACGGAGGCCGCCCCCACAAGGCAAGCTTTGGCATGCATGCTCTGATCTGCGGCTGTTATCTGGAAAGTGGTGCCTGGTATCCGGTGGGTGGCGGCAGCGCCTTTGCCGAACATCTGATACCGACGATCACGCAAGCGGGCGGAGAGGCGCGCGCCGCAGTGACGGTCGAAACGCTTTTGTTTGAGGGCGACAAGGTCGTCGGGGTGCGCACATCCGACGGTGAAGACATCTATTCAGATGTTGTTATATCCAATATCGGTGCGCGCGAGACGCTCAACAATTTGCTACCTGAAGGCTGCGGCCCCGAAGACTGGATCAGCGAAATACAAGCGCTGCCTGGCTCCATTGCGCATTTTAGCCTGTTCATGGGCTTTGAAGGCGACGTGGAAGGGGCCGGAGCCACCCGGTCAAACCATTGGTTTTATCCGGAAGGAGAGATCGACGCGACTTGGGCGAAAGCACCAGATGGCAATCCGCCCGGGTTTTTCGTCTCGTTTGCATCTCTGAAGGACCCAAGCCATGACCCCGGCCCGAAGCAGAAATATGCGGGTGAAATGGTCGTCTGGACAGATTGGAGCAGCGTCGCCCGCTGGGCGAACCTTCCCTCGGGCGAGCGGGGCGCAGAATACAAAGCCTTCAAAAAACAAGTTGAGGACAAGATGTTCGCGCTATTCAAAGCGAACTTCCCCGACCTCGCTGAACTTGTGGTGTTTCGTGAACTTTCAACGCCCCTGGCGACTGCCGCTATCACCGGTCACCACGAAGGCCGATTCTACGGTCTGGACGGGACGCCAGAGCGCGTATTGAGTGATGCACTCAATGCCAAGACGCCAATTGAGGGGCTTTATCTCTCTGGGCAGGACGTCGTCAGCCAAGGCATTCAAGGCGCTCTATGGGGCGGGATTCTTTGCGCGGCCAGCGTTGATCGGCGCATTTTTAAGCAGCTCAAAGGATGATCGCCCAGCCTACGGTCCCGTCAAGGAAGATAACGCTATGGAGCCGCCCCTAAAGCACAAGATCATATTGACGATGCCGACGATATGACCATCGCAACCCTCCGCGACGACGGCTATGGCCGCGCAAGGCGCGCGCGCCAATGATTGATCGGGTTTATCCCATTGATCATATCACGCTGGCCCACGCCCATGTCGGCAGCGGCCATAAGGCCGGCAATGTCGTGGTGGAGTTTGCTCAGGCATGATGCAGGCTGGCCTGAGGCAGTCGCAGTGAAACGAAGCCAATGACAACGTGAAAAAACACTAAGGCAAAGATGCCCACGCCGACGATATCGCCTTCTTTAATCAATCCTGCGACGGCGGCATAAAGCCCTGCCGCGGCAAAGAAGATACTGACCCAACCCGCCCACGATCCGACGTCTGCCGACCGCAACATGGCAATTCCATAGAGCAATAGTCCAACCGGTGTCAGCACAATCCCCGTAACAACGAACGTATCTACCCATCCAAGGCTGACCTCCCATGCGACAATTAGGACAGGCATCATTTCTGGTGCGGTATCGGGTGCATGATAAAGATCGGAAATGACGGTTTCGGCCGTGTGCGGAATTGCTCCGACGGCGAGGATAGTGAGGCCAAGCACCGACATAACCATCGCAGCGAGCGTCGGGCCGGGACTGTCCGCCCGCAAGATGAAAAACAGTGCAACCGAATGCAGCGCCCAGAGGGCCAGAGCAAAAAGATAGGCTGTGTTTTCGATAATACGCGCCCAGCGGATGGCTGGATAACGGTCCAAGGCGGCCTGTGCGTCAAGTGTATCCAGCCCAACAAAGACTGCAAGGAACGCAAATACGCCAAGCAGCAACGCGCTACCCAATATGCCCGCGAAGCCGCCCAATCGGGCGGTTGTTTGGCATTCAATATCCATGTCGTTCCCCTTTCTGCGTTTAGTCCAAGGCGCTTTCGCGCGTCAGCAAAACAATCTTCCCAGAAACCTCTCCGCGTTCGAGCATCGCATGTGCCTTTGCTGCGTCTTGCAGTGGCAGCTTGTGCGCAATGTGCGGCGTCAGTCGCCCTGCGATGGCAATATCAAAGAACCCGGATAGCGTGTCCTGGTACCAACGGGGATGTTCTCGGGGGTAGTTTTCCATTCCGGGGCCTTTGGTGATATGCCGCCCTCCCGGCCAGGCCGAGAAGACCCCAATCAGAAGAAGGCTTGGCGCAATAATCCACGTGCCGGATTTGAGTGTGCCCGCCATGCCCAGCATCAAAAGCCTGCCGCCCGGGCGCAGCGCTCGCCAGGATCGCAGTAGCTGCAGTGCGCCACCAATAAGGTCAATCGCCACATCGGCACCGCCGTTCGTTAATGCGCGTGTGCGCGCCACCACTTGCTCGGACTGGTAATCGATCGGTTGGGCACCATCCGCCCGGATCTGCGCCTGTTTGCTGGTTGCGTCACAGCCAAAGGTTTGCACCCCGGCTTCGCGGCCTAATTGCAGGATCGCGCTTCCCAAGCCACCACCTGCACCCTGCACAAGCAACTGCTCACCTTTGCAGACCTTTGACGCCTGGTCCAGAGCGAGGCTTGCCGTGAGGTAATTGACGATCAGCGCACAGGCTGTTGCAGGATCAAGCCCTCCAGGCACAGGCACCAGATCAGCTGCCGGACGACAGAGATATTCGGCATAGGCACCAGCGTCGCCAAAGGTCCAGCCACCGACCCGTTGGCCTACGTCCAAGCCCGTAACACCTGCACCCAGCTGATCAACGATACCGACGAAATCCTCGCCTGGCGTATAGGGCAAGGGCGGCAGGCCTGGAAACCAATGACCGCGCAACATGACGTCGTAGGCCGAAACACCCGCCGCCTCGACCCGCACAAGCACTTCACCCGGTGCGGGTTCTGGCATGTTCATCGTCACCCATTGCAGCACCTCTGGCCCGCCACGTCGTGGAACGATGATGCGGTGGGCGTCTGGACCGGTCATGATGGGATCTCTGTAGTGCGTTGATGCACAACGTCGATTGTCTGAAAATCGAAACCTCGGAAGATGAACCAAAGCGCCATGACCATTTCCTGCACCCCGATCGGCACAATCAGCAACGGGGCCCATGACGGCAAAGGATAGAAGATTGCGGCGCCAACAATCACCAATAGAATTGCAATCGCGATCAACCCCCACAGCGAAATCCAGCGGGGGATCAACCGTGCGTGGAAAAGTGTTCCGTAAAGGCACAGGGCACCTAGCGCGAAGATGATGTTGTAAAGTATCCCCGCCGTATCACCCCAGAGGTTTTGCGCCCGGATCAGCATCACTGCGGCTTCGGCTATGGCCGGGTCAGCCCTTGCAAGCTGCGCCTCGCTAAGAGAAAGCAAAGCAAATTTGTTCGTTAGCGCGACATTGGTGAGGATAACTGCTTCAAGCGACCGGAAGAAGAAATAGGTGAGCGCCAAGCCGGTGCTGATGCGGCGCAGAACTGGATAAATGAACGCCCCAATCAGGGGCATAGCGAGTATACAGATCAGCTCGATCATCAAACCCGACACGATTACGGGTTTGTTCTGTGCGGCTATGGTCAACACTTCGGGTGCATCAAGGAACTGTTTGTAGAACATCTCTCCCAGAAACAGCAATGCGGTCGCGATGATGAAAAGCACCCCGACAATGACGCCCGCCCGCCGCATATGAGGATCTTCAGGCTGCATCGCGCGTATCCCAACCGACCTGTGTCAGGTCCAAGCCCCGGATAAGCAGCCAAAGCGCCAGCGCCATTTCGTTGATCCAGATTGGCAGAGACAGGATCAGGTCCGTCGTTCCGCCAAACTCAATCCAACCGAACAGGATCAGGATGCAAGACACCAACAGCATCAGGCCACCGATCAGCCCCCAGAGCGATAACACAGGCGGAACCAATCGGAAGGCAAACAGTATTGGATACAGCAGCAAAGTGCCGCAGCTAAAAACAAGCAACACCATCAGGAACGCGGTGTCATGTAGTGCCAATGTGAATGCCATTTCGTCGGCACTGTTCGATATGATAATCGCCAAAACTGCTGCCGCAACGACGCCCACTGCACCCTCGATAACGCGCAGGCCCAGATAGCCTGTCGCGGCCAACTCGGCACATCGACGCAGAACCGGATAGAGTGCAATCGCAATCCCGGCGCTTGCCAAAGCGTTGGCGATTTCCAGCAGAACAGCCCATGCAACAAGTTTTGTCTGAGACGCACCTGCCGTTTCCAGGTTTTCCAATATTGGGCTAAGGATCGCCTGTGCAGCCATCGTCGATGTAGTGGCGATAATGAAAAGCACACAAGCAACGCGCGCGGCGCGTTGTGACCCGGCCTTGCTCAACGGTAGGCGCAGACATTCAGTTTGATCACTCATGCCGGATGCTCGTGTCCGGCCAATGCCGACAGGCCATCTTGCTGGTCCGGTCCATTGGCCGCTTGCAGATCTTTGATCAGGTCAACGATGGGCTGAATACTGGCCCGGTCCATATAGTCAAAGCCGTTCATCTCTTCTTGGGCTGCTTGCCGATCGCTGTTCATCAGGCCAGCAACGATCAGCATGGATCGGTCAAACCAAGTAAGGTCTTTCGGGTTCTGGCGGCCGCGTAATGCAACATGGTGCATATGGCGGACCAACGCTGGTGACAAACAATCCCTGATCCATCTGTCCAGCTTTTTGCCTGCAGGCGCACCGGAAACGGTAAACAGCACCGCGGGCTTGCTGAGTATTACATCCAGATTGCGGTGCATCCAACGCGAAAGAAGCAGTTTGTAGTAGATGATCGGGCTTCCCAGCACCAGGAAATCGGAATCAGCGGGATCACTGCCCTGCTCATCAGCGTCATAGACCGGAAGGCCAGTCGCATCTGCAATCCAGCCTGCATATTCAAGCGTGCTGCCGTATTTGCTAGCATAAAAAATGGCGCCGTTCATTGAACTATTTTCCACTGTTGAAATCGAACGAGAACGAACCGAAGGCTAGCGCGCCATTTTTTTCACCCATTGATTTTTGTCAGTGATGGACGGGGCACATTCGATACTAGCGTTCAGGCGACAATCGCGAGGCGCGAAGGCAACGGCCATCAGCCCATTCACCCCGACAGCGGTAACCCGATAATCAAACGTATCGGTTGGCTAATCCGATTGCGAAATCGCGTCGCAAACAAGGCGTTCAAATGAAAACATCTTTTTTGAACCCAGCCCGCAGGCCGCTGGGATACAGTGCATCGGGTCGATGTCAGATCGAACTATTTCGCGGCAAGCCATGCAGCACCAATCACGATCGCACAGGGTGCTGGGTTGACCATAGGCATCTCATTGCAATCGGCGCAGACATTGTGGCCACCTTGCATATGGAACGGCAGCCCTGTCTCGGAATTCGCGCGTTTTCGATGTTGTTCTGGCCGCGCTTCGGCTGAATGACCGCATTCCTCGACGCGTGACAACACAACCAATCATGCACGGGCCGCATTTGCCATGCCACGTGCGTGCGCAGTGCAAATGAGGCACTCCCGATTAAGGCGAGAAGCCGCCATTTACAAACAAGGGCGCCTGTTTCGCGCCCTTGTTTTTTTCAGGTCAGCCCTTTTTCAGGCACTCGCGCCCAAGCGTCTCAGCGATCTGGACGGCGTTCAACGCCGCCCCTTTGCGTAAGTTGTCCGAAACGCACCACAGGTTGATCCCGTTGTCGATTGTGCTGTCCTGCCGGATCCGGCTGATGAAGGTTGCAAAATCGCCAACGCACTCGACCGGCGTGACATACCCACCATCTTCGCGTTTATCGATGACCATCACACCGGGTGCCTCGCGCAGGATATCGCGAACTTCATCTTCGTCGATAAAGTCTTCGAATTCGATATTGATTGCTTCGGAATGGCCTACAAAGACGGGCACCCGCACGCAGGTTGCCGTAACCTTGATCGCCGGATCGACGATCTTCTTGGTCTCGGCGACCATTTTCCACTCTTCCTTGGTCGAGCCATCATCCATGAACGCATCAATATGCGGGATCACGTTGAACGCGATCTGCTTGGTGAACTGCTTGGGTGGTTTGTCGTCGGTGGGGTTATAGATTGATTTTGTCTGGTCCCACAGTTCATCAATACCACCTTTGCCCGCACCGGACACGGATTGGTAAGTGCTGACCACCACCCGCTTGATTTTGGCCCGGTCGTGCAGCGGCTTGAGTGCGACAACCATTTGTGCGGTCGAACAGTTGGGGTTGGCGATGATGTTTTTCTTTGTATAGCCATGGATCGCGTCGGCGTTCACCTCTGGCACGATGAGCGGTACGTCTGCGTCATAGCGATACAGTGATGAGTTATCGATGACCACGCAACCCGCCTTGGCTGCAGAGGGCGCGTATTTCTTGGTGGCCTCTGACCCGACAGCAAAAAGCGCGATGTCCCAACCCTTGAAGTCGAAGGTGTCCAGGTCCTTGGTCGTCAGGGTTTTATCGCCAAAGCTGACCTCGGTACCCAGCGACTTACGGCTGGCGAGTGCGGTGATTTCGTCCACTGGGAACTGGCGTTCCACGAGGATATTCAGCATTTCGCGGCCCACATTGCCTGTGGCGCCGACGACGGCGATTCTGTAGCCCATTGGCTGGCTCCTTGGTTGCAGATGCGCCCCTTTACCGTGGCCGGGCCGCAAGGGGAAGGGGCTAGGGCCAGTCAATCTGGCTGGACACTGATCGCGGTCGCGATAGGCTGCGGATATGTCATTGCCCGCCCCACCCGTTCTGGCCAATCCTGCCCCTCGCGGCCTATGCACCGATTGCGGGGTGTCACGCATGGCGGACCCGGCGGCCTGCGGCAAGGCCTGCCAGTTTATCAAGCCTGACTATCCTGCGCTGGAGGCTCAGGTCCATGGCCGGGTGGCCGGATCTGATGGGGATGAACGGTTTTTTGGCACCATGAATGCGATGTACCGTGCCGCCCTGACGCCCGCGCGCGACGGCGCGCAATGGACCGGTCTGACGACCCGGTTGGCCGAGCAGTTGTTGGAAACGGGCGCAGTTGATGCTGTGCTCACTATGGTCCCGGATGCGGTAGACCGTTGGCGACCCCGCCCCGCCATCATCACGGACCCTGCCGATATGGTCCATGCGCGGGGAATGCGCATGGGCTATGCCCCTTTGTTGGCATTGTTGGAACCCGCTCAGGCAGCGGGCCATAGGCGCATTGCCGTGATTGGCATCCCCTGCCAGATTTACGCCCTGCGCGCGTTGGAGGCGGCATTGGGGTTTGAACGGATATATGTGATCGGCACACCGTGTTCAGACAACACCACAACCGCGAACTTCCATGGATTTCTGGCCCGACTGACCAACGCTCCGGACACCGTGACTTATTTGGAGTTTCGGGCCGATTATCATGTGGAGTTACGGTTTGAAGATGGATCACAGCGCCTGATCCCATTTTTGAAGTTACCAATTGCAGATTTGCCCGATGATTTCTTTCCTCTGACCTGCCGCACTTGCGTGGATTACACCAACCGACTGGCTGATATCACTGTGGGCTATATGGCGGGCGAAGGTGAGCAATGGCTGATTGTCCGTAATGCGCGAGGTCAGGAAATGCTCGACGGTTTGGGGGATGAGGTGACGCTTGCTGTACCCGGCTCACGCGGCAAGCGTGCCAGGTCAGTAAAGGGGTTTGTAGAAAACACCCGATTGGCCGCAGGTGGTTTGCCATTGCGCCGGATGCCCAATTGGCTACGCGGCGTGATGGGTTGGCTGATGCCCCGGATTGGCCCGCGCGGGTTGGAATTTGCGCGTACGCGGGTTGAGATGAAAGCCGCGGAAACGGTGTTGCATCTGCGCCGGGCGGAACCGGCGAAGATGAAAAATATGGTGCCAGCGCATGTCTGGAACCTCGCGGCCCCCTACGGATTAGCGCCAGAGGATGGTGAGCGGCGCGATGATGCGCCCTAGTCGGCGATAAAGACTCCAAGCACGCTCAGATCTGTGTCGTCAATTACGATTGTTCCGCCAACTTCATCCGCAGCGGGGCCAAAGAACTGGCCATTCGTTCCATCAATCGAAGCACCCGCAGTCACATCGAAAACGGTGCCGGTAGTCGATAGTGTTCCTCCAGAAAAGCCGCTGCCCGCGATTGTAGCATTGCTGATGCTGATCGTACCAACGTCGTTCACGATTTCGCTGTCATTGCGGGTGCCTGACAGTTCGTCAAACGTACTGTTGACGCTGCTGGTCATCCAGAATGCCGTGATGGCCGCGTCGCCCGTCAGCGCATAGGTGGCATCACCGTCATCAACCTGCAGTTCAACAACCCCACTGTACGACGCAGAGCCTGTGTTGATGTCGGGCATATCAACCAAATTGGTGGCCTGCCCCACAACACCAAAGAGGTCCGATCCCGTTCCTTCGGTCCGGAATATACGTAGGTATTCAGCAGTGCTTTCAGGGTTGGACAGGTTGGCGAAGCCGCCACTGGACAGGGTGATCACCGATAAATCACCGTTAAGCGTGCCCTGCAATTGCCCCCCTGTGATGGCACCCAGATTATGCGCAAGCGTCCCGGCATTACCCGACGACGGTGTGCCTGTGTTCGTGATAGCAACAAAAGTGAGCGGTGAAGGTGTCAGCGATGAGGTATTGTCAAATTCGGTATACTCTTCCGAAGTTGGTATGCCGCCACCGCCCCCCGATCCGTCGCTGCTGCCGGTGCAGGCAGCGAGGCCGCAAGTTGAAGCTGCGAGTATGACAATGGCCTGCCAGTGGCTGGGGCCGCGTTTTTGTTTTTGCGTCATAATATGAAATCATCTCCTGTTAGATCGCCGACCTGAAGCCCGATGAAATGAATGGTAGTTCCTTGGTCCGAGAAGACCGCATGTCCACCTTGTGTTGTTATGTTATCAAAGACTTGTGCTGTTCCGCCATAGTTAAAATCGGACAGATCAACCTGATCAATGCCGCTATCGAAATCGGCGCCGATGGTGCTGGTGGCGCCCGGATTGTTCTGATCAACGTCGAGTTCCGCGATGAAATTGGTTCCGTCGCCGATGTCGAATACAAAGGTGTCGGCCCCGCCGCCACCTTGCAGATAGTCGGTCCCGGTCCCTGCGATCAGCGTGTCATCACCGTAGAAAAAGCTGCTGGAGCCATCGCCAAGGATTGTGTCGTTGCCAGCGTTGCCGGACAATATATCGTCGCCGATCCCGCCGATGATGATGTCGTTGCCTTGCCCACCGATCCCCGTCGTCTGGCCGTTGCCACCGATGATAATGTCGTCGTCATTGCCACCGTTGAGTGTGTTGGTCCCGAGCGTGTCGATTAGGAAATCGTTGCCATCATTGCCCGCGATATCATCATTGCCAGAACCGCCAAAGAAGCTGTCATCGCCGCTGCCGCCCGTGATGTCGTCATTGCCGCGCCCGCCTTCGTAGCGCTGGCCCACGACTTCTGTGGCAAAGCTAACCCGGTCATTATTCGGCGTCCCGTTCTGCCGTGCACCATAAAGCACCTGTATACCAGCGATATCGCCGTCACCCAATTCGTTCGCCGCAACAAAATCGTTCATGATTTCGGTTGTGTCATCGACGTGATCCAAGCCAAGACCATGGCCAATCTCGTGTACTGCAACGGCAAAAAAGCTGAGACCGGTTTCGCCAAACGGGCTCCAGTTTGGTTCAAGGTCCATGGAAATCGTGACGGCTATAATCTCACCGACATCGTCATCGCGATCCGCACCCGAATTGAACGAGTATTCGGCCAATCCAACGGTGCTGCCTGACAGTATCCGCGTTCCAACATCAATGTCAGCATCGCCGGAAATCAGTCGGAAATCCACATTGGCCACAGCTTCCCAGGCATCAAATGCGGCTTGCATCGCATTGAGAAAATCAGCTTCGGTATAGCGACTGCGATCAAAGGTGAGCCCGCCTAACGACATCGACCAGGTTATCTCTCCACTGGCCGTCGTCAAGTCGTCGACACCCCATTTCAGATTGACGGTTCGCCCGCCGATTGATGCAGTGATCAGTTCAAAGCTCATCATTTAACCCTTTAGAACGCAATTCGTTATCCCCGATCCTTTGTAGGACCGCCTGATGGACACATCGTTACCGAGGGCGACAAAATTATGGCTATACTGTGATCGCGCTACATATGCGCGAATTCATGCTCTTTTCCCGCGGACATGTCGGCGGAGAGGCGGACATGTTGGGCTGCGGCGCAGTCTAAACCGGCAGTGCTGTGGTTTGCCGCACCGTGCGCAGGGCGAAGGATGATTGCATCTGCGCCACCCCCGGTAGCGTTGCAAGATAGCGGCGATGGATGCGGGCGAAATCTTCGGTATCGCCGGCCACGACTTTCAGCAGGTAGTCGGCAGTCCCCGCCATCAGGTGACATTCAAGCACATCCGGCACACGCGCGACCGCTTTTTCGAAAGCATCGAGCACCTCATCAGCCTGACCACTCAGCGTGATCTCTACGAAAACCGTCGTTGGCATCCCCATTTTACGTGGGTCAAGAAGAGCCACATAGTCGCGGATGTAGCCGTCTTTTTCGAGCCGCTGCACCCGCCGGTGACAAGCTGAGGGTGACAGGTTCGCCACATCGGAAAGATCCTGATTGGACATGCGTCCTTTCTTTTGCAGAACCCCAAGGATTCGTCGATCGATGCTGTCGAGTTCCATTTGTCGCACGATCCTTCGATTTTTTCCTACCCTGCTGCACATTCCTACCGCTGTTATCGCAATCATCCAAGAGACAGCATCGTGCAATTGCGTGGATCTCCGCAGAATGTGCGATCTGAGGAACGAGAGGAGACCGGATATGCATATTGGATGCCCCAAAGAGATCAAACCGCAGGAGTTTCGCGTCGGTTTGACCCCAAATGCCGCGCGCGAGGCGGTGGGCCATGGCCATCAAGTCACGGTTGAGAGCAGTGCGGGCGTTGGCGCCGGGTTCACGGATGCGGATTACATCGCTGCGGGTGCTGCCATTGCGGGCACAGCGGCAGACATCTTTGAAACCGCCGAAATGGTTGTAAAAGTGAAAGAACCCCAAGCCGTGGAGCGGAAAATGCTCCGCGAAGGTCAGATTTTGTTCACCTATCTGCACCTCGCGCCTGACCCTGAACAGACAAAAGACCTAATGGAATGCGGGGCCACCTGCATCGCCTATGAGACGGTGACCGACGACAGGGGCGGGCTGCCTTTGCTCGCGCCAATGTCCGAGGTGGCTGGGCGGCTGGTCCCACAGGTCGGCGCTTGGACCCTGCAAAAGGCTAATGGCGGACGCGGCGTGCTGATGGGCGGCGTGCCGGGGGTTGGCCCGGCGCGGGTTGTCGTGATCGGCGGTGGCGTTGTGGGTACGCACGCGGCACGGATCGCGGCGGGCATGGGCGCGGATGTGACCGTGCTGGACCGGTCCCTGCCCCGGCTACGGTATCTTGATGACGCCTTCGGCGGGGTGTTCAAGACCAGCTATGCCAGTGCGGGCAACACAATTGAATTGGCACGCGAGGCCGACATGATCGTGGGCGCCGTGCTGATCCCGGGGGCGGCGGCGCCCAAACTGATCTCAAGGGCGCAACTGTCGGAGCTGAAGCCGGGGGCGGCGCTAGTCGATGTGGCGATTGATCAAGGCGGCTGCTTCGAGACATCAAAAGCCACAACCCATCAGGACCCGATTTATGAGGTGGACGGCGTCATGCACTATTGCGTGGCCAATATGCCGGGCGCAGTGGCCCGGACGTCCACCATCGCATTGGGGAACGCGACCATGCCGTTCATGCTGGCCCTAGCAGACAAGGGCTGGAGACAGGCCTGCGAAGACGACCCGCATCTACTAGACGGGCTGAACGTGCATGCGGGCAAACTGACTTATTACGCGGTGGGCAAAGCACTGGGCATTGATGTGCTCTCGCCCACGCTCGCGTTAAAAGCCTAACCGACGCCTAGCAGCGCTTCGATCCGGGCAATGGTCATCGGACCTGCAATGCCATCGGCCACGAGACCGTTTTCCGACTGGAACTGCCTGACCATACGCTGGGTGGCCGGGCCGAAATCGCCGTCCACGTGCAGGTGATAGCCGAGGCTGCGCAGCTTGCGCTGCAAGTCGGCAACATCGGGACCATGTGACCCGACGCGCAGGGACACCGGGCCTGTATCGCTTGGCTGCCAATTGTCGCCAGCGTGGCGGCGATAGGCGGCGGCCATACGACTGGCGTAGAAGTCGACCTGACCGGGGCCGTTATAGCGCCGGGCAAAGCCGCGCCAGTCGCGCGCTTTCAACTCGTCCATGATCCCGGCCTTTTTGATGAAAGCGAGCATAACGGCCAGCTGTCCGGCGACGCCTTCCATCGTTTTTTCAGCCAGCGCCTTGGGCGTGCCGAAATCCAGCCACTCCGCGTTTTCACCAAGCACCTGGCCTACGCCCCAAGAGCAGGCGGCATAGGCAGCCTGTTCGTTGATCGTGGCGGCCCGTTCCAGTTGGTTATAGCGGGCGGCCTGGGATTTGGCGTAGGGCAGATCGCCCCAGCGGGGGGCGGCCAGTTTGCGGCGCACGGCCTCGCGCCGCTGCGGGTCGGTCAGGCCGGGATAGCGGTAGAAGACGTGATATTCGTAGAGGATCAAGGGCATATCCTGCCCGTTGATCTTGGTGAACGCTCGCCCGCCGCTTTCCACCTCGACCACCGCTTTCAAAGCGGCGGGTTCGATGTTTTCGGCCAATGCGACCCGTTCGATTTCATCCAATACTGCTTGTGAAAATGCCATAGTAACCTCCAATACACTTTAAATAATGGAAGTCAGTTTAACACAAAGGGCTGGGTTCCCTAAGGGAAAGACCGGCCAAATTTGGCCGGTCCGGGTCTGGTTTTCCGTACTTCAGGCCTGTTTTTGCAGGGCGTCGCGGATTTCCATGAGGATATCGAGCTCGGACGGACCTTTCGGGGCTTCCGGTTCTGGTGCCTTTTCTTCCTCTGCGGCGTTTTTGATCCGGTTGACCGTTTTGACCAGCATAAAGACAACAAAGGCAACGATCAGAAAGTTGATCACAGCCATAAGAAAGTTGCCGATCGCAAAGACGGATGCACCGGCCTCTTGTGCTGCAGCGACGGAAGCGAATTCGCCTTCGCCCAGTACATAGAACCAGCCCGAGAAATCGATACCCCCGGTGAAAAGCGCGATAATCGGGTTGATCAGATCGCCCACCAGCGATGTGACGATGGCGGTAAAAGCCGCCCCGATGATAATGCCCACGGCCATGTCCATGACATTGCCCTTGGCGATGAAGTCCTTGAATTCGTTGATCATGTGGAAGTCCCCATTACTGTTAACCGGCGCGCGGGTCTGACGCCCGCTGCGCAACTGCGCACAGTGTTACCGCGATTGGCCCACAGAACCATGGGTTTTATTCTGATCCTTTCCCCCTAACTGTGCGTGACAGGATTTTTACAAAGGATATCCCTGCCATGATCGATCTGTCTGCCTTCCCGATCACTGCCCGTTGGCCTGCCAAGGACCCGTCGGTCATTCAGCTTTATTCCTACCCGACACCCAATGGTGTAAAGGTTTCTATCGCGCTGGAAGAGATGGGGCTGGCCTATGAACCACACCTCGTGACGCTGAAGGATGAAGATGTCAAAAGCGATGCGTTTTTGTCGTTGAACCCCAATAACAAGATCCCGGCGATCATTGATCCCGATGGCCCCAACGGTCCGGTCGGCATTTTCGAAAGCGGTGCGATCTTGCTTTATCTTGCTGAAAAGTCAGGGAAATTCATCGGGTCGAGTGCGTCAGAGAAGGCGCATATCACCCAATGGCTGATGTTTCAAATGGGTGGGTTGGGCCCGATGCTGGGGCAAATGGGGTTCTTCTACAAATTTGCCGGCAAAGATATTGAGGACGCCCGCCCACGCGAACGCTACCGTGATGAGGCGATCCGATTGCTGGCAGTGGTTGAGAAACAGCTGGATGGCCAGGACTGGATCACGGGTGATTACTCAATCGCCGACATGGCAATTGCCCCATGGATCAACGCGCTGGAATTCTATGGCACCAAGGATGTCGTAGGCTATCACGACCTTAAAAACGTACCCGCTTATGTTGAGCGGTTTTTTGCCCGTCCGGCTGTGGCAAAGGCAAAGCGCATCCCTGATCCGTCCTGAGGTTGATCTAAAGCGAAATCCAAAAATCTGAATCAGGTTTTTGGATTTCAACACAGGTACCCTGACTATGTATGCTAATAGCGAAAAATCTATATTGCAGATTTTACAGACGCGGCTTTAACCCCTAACAATTCTGCGTATAAAGCGGAATGGCAATGATGTAAGCCGTATTGAAATCGGGTGGCCTGCTCTTTCACACAATAGTGTCATCTGACACATACCACTCTTCATTCATCTGCAAATCATAACGACGCTAGTTGCGGAACCGTTCCGCTAACCGGCGCAATATTGAATTTCGGTGTGCAAAGATGGCAAGACTTATTCCCCTTTACCGACTGTTTGGCAACGGTGACCATTTCTATACGACCAATAAGGCAGAAGCAGATCAGGCCGCAGCCGGCGTGTATCACTTTGAGGGAGACAAGGGTGTTGCATGCTATGTCTACGGTAGTGCCGCACCCGGCACCCAACCGCTTTGGCGGCTCTTTAAGGACGACGATCATTTCTACACCTGTGACCCGAATGAACGTGAAACAGCACAGGCCGGTGGATATCACCTGGAAGGGGTGGTCGGCTACATCTACCCACACCCTGTTGGTGCGGCGACAACATTTTACCGGCTCTTTAACGGCAAGGATCATTTCTATACAGTCAATGCCAATGAAGCGCGGCAGGCCGCATCAGGCGGTTATCATTTTGAAACCGCTCCCGGCTGCGTCATCGCCCCGGATATCACCTGGACCATGCAGTATGATGACATCCGCTACAGGCCACTTAAAATCCCAAACAGTCAGGTCGATCTGTTTGCGTCCATGGTTGTCCATAACAAAAGCACCACCGCAACGTCCCATGTGCAATCCACTCTGACGAATTCGCGCGAAGCCAGCTTTGCCTGGGGGATCAACGAACAGTTCAATTTTGGTCAGTCCCTTGAGATCAGCGCCACCGCCGAGTTGAGTGTACCAGGCATTGCCCGTGGCTCCGAAACTGTGACCGCCACAGTTCAATGGGGTTTGCAGGTCGGAAGCCATCAGGACTGGACCGAAACCAAATCACAATCGCTGAGCGGTGGGTTTTCGATGGACGTCCCGCCCGGCGGCTGGTCAGAAGCGCGTGGCACGGTCAATTGGGCCGATGACGCGACAACGGATTTTACGTTGATCTTGCGTGCCTCGGCCATGACAGGTCAGGGGTTGGCGCTGAACGGCACGCAACTGCATGACTTGGCCATCGGTAACGAGGAAAACATCGCCGTGCCCAAAATTGGCACAACAACGATTCTGATTGAACGCAAGGGAACATTCACCGGATCATATGGTGGCGAAACGAACGTCGTGGTGGAGGATTTATCAGGTCGACCGGATAAGACCGATGATGCCCCGCAATATACTGTGTCCGGAGGGACGGTTCAGCTACCCGGCTAGCCCGGCAGCGTTCCATCCAATACATAACGGAGGATATCCACGACCTGCCGCGGCTCTTGCACAACGGCCAGCGCCGCGGCATCGATCTCTTTCAAGGGGTGCTGGTGTTCGGGGCCATGCATGACGATCAGGGATTTACCCAAAGCTGCAGCGTAACCTGCGTCAAAGGCTGCGTTCCATTGTTTGTATTGCTCGCCGAAACGCACTACGACGATATCGGCATTCTGTATACCGTGCCTGGTGCGGATCGCGTTGAGATTTGCACCCTTGTTATCATGCCAGAACTTGTCCGGTTCTGCCCCCATGATGGCCACGCCGCAATCATCGGATGCCGCGTGGTCGGTGACCGGACCGGTAAAGCGCACATCCATGCCTTTGGCCCCTTCTGTGATCTGATCGCGCCAATCGGTATGGATTTCACCGGAAAGATAGATTTTGAGGGTCATGGTCGGGCTCCTTCATAATTGTATTTCAAAATAGACCTTATTGCCGTCCCGACCAGCTTCAATTCATCCAAGCTGCAGGTAGAAGCCTTGCGTTCCGGTCATCTCGATATGTGTGGCAAGGTGCAATCTGTCGTATCCAGCGGCGCGGGCGGCACTCGTTGCGGTGGCGATCCGCGCCTGACCCAGCCATTGCCCACCGGCAATCCCTTCACTCACGGGCGGCAGATCGAGGCCCTTGGTCACGAAAGGGGCGTAGGCTGCGTCGATACAAGCGGTAAGCCCCGGTGCATCATCTGCCGTCGCGGGACGGACGGCGACCGTCATGCCCGGATGCCGGTGATCATGTCCTGCACACGGGGCATCGGTATGCAGCCGTCACGTTTCGTCATCATGTCACCGACCGCTTGTCGCAATCGGGCCTGTCCTTGCGTATCGGCCTTGTCACCGGGCGGCATTGTCAGCAGCATGTCGATCACCGGTTCGGGATCGTCCACCTGATAGATGTCTTCGCAGGTCTGTTGCGTGATGTCGGTGAAATGCTGCCCCATCAGGTCCAGGGCGACCGGAGTGCCAAACCGCTCCTGCACCATATCGTCAATCGCTGACCCGAACGCCTGCCGCGATAGAGCAGCAATCTGGGGCAGATCGCGGGGATTGTTGGTGGTGACGATGCAGCGGCCGCCGGGGATCAGCACGCGGTGCATTTCGCGCAATGCCACCGCCGGATTGGGCAGGTGGTAAAGCATATGCATGGCGACCACGACATCAAAGCTTTGGTCCGGGAACGGCAGGGTTGAGGCATCCGCGACAACGCTGTCCGCGATGTTCAGATGGTCCAGACGCGCTGTCGCCTGTTCGACCATATGCGCCGATTGGTCCAGCAGGGTCAGCGTCATGTCATCGGGCAGATGCTGGCAGGCATTCCAGAACCACCCCGGCCCGCAGCCCACATCCAGCACCCGGGCGCCCGGCGCGATATTCAGCCGGGCATCCACCCAGCCGAACCAGCCCACATTGGAATAGCGCGCGTGAAACCCACCCCGCACAGCCAGCTTGCTGCTGTCCTTGTAATGCGCGGCGGGATCATCGCTGTCGGTCATCCGCGTAAGGTGCCACCTGTCGCCTTGGTGACCTTTTCGACGATCTTTGCGCTGACCGCCTCGATATCCGCGTCTTTCAAGGTCGCCTCGGTCGGTTGCAGGCGAACCGTGACGGCAAGGGATTTCTTGCCCTCGCCCAGCGAACCCCCGATGAACTCATCAAAGACGCGCACATCGCTGATCAGCGCCTTGTCGGCCCCGGCGGCGGCGTTGACCAGCGTCAGCGCCTCGACTTCGGCATCGACGACAAAGGCGAAATCGCGTTCGACCGCCTGCAGATCGGTGGCCACAAATGGCGCGCGGGCAGCGGATTTGTTGCGCGGCGCAGGCACCTCATCCGGCCAGACGGTAAAAGCGACAGCAGGACCTTTGACATCCATCTCGCGCAACACCTTGGGGTGCAGTTCACCAAAGATACCCAGCACCTTTTTAGGGCCAAGGCAGATCATGCCGTGGCGGCCCGGATGCCACCAATCCGATGCTCCGCGCAGGATCTGCACCTTGGCGGGGGCGTTGATAGAAGCCAGCACAGCCTCTGCGTCGGCCTTGGCATCGTAAAGGTCAACAGGCCGCGATGTGCCATGCACGTCCTTTGGCCCGGTCCGCCCGATCAGGACGCCTGAGATTAGCGTGCGTTGCTCACCCGGTTCACCACCATGGAAGCCCGCGCCAACCTCGAACAGCGCCATATCCATGAAGCCCCGCGCCTGATTACGCGCCGCTGCTCGCAACAGGCCGGGCAGCAGGTTGGGCCGCATATGGGACATTTCCGACGAGATCGGGTTCTCCAGCATCGTGCTGTCATCACCGCCGCCAAACAGTCTGGCGGCCTGATCATCAATGAAGCTGTAGGTCACGCATTCATTATACCCCAGCGCCGCAGCGGTCCTGCGCGCGGCCTGCTGGCGCGACTGGCTGGCGGTCAGGATCGGTTTCGGCACACCGGGTTGGGTGCGCGCCATGGGTTTGCCCTGCAGTTTGGTCAGCGATGCGATGCGGGCAACTTCCTCGACCAGATCAGCCGTCCCCTGCACATCCGGGCGCCATGACGGCACATGTGCCATATCGCCTTCCATCCGGAAGCCAAGCGCGGTGAGCGTCTGATGCTGCGTCTCGGCGGGAATATCCATGCCCACAAGCGAGGAACACCGGGCGGTGTCCAACTTAAAGGCGCGGGCCGTATCTGGCACCTGCCCCGCCTGGATCAATTCGGAGGCCTCACCACCGGCATGATCCACGATCATGCGCACGGCATGTTCCAACCCTTCCGGCGTGAAGGCCGGGTCGACCCCGCGTTCGAAACGATAGCGGGCATCGGAATTGATCTTTAGCACGCGACCCGCATAGGCGATCTGAATCGGATCCCAATAGGCGCTTTCGACGAAAACGTTGACAGTGTCTTCGGTGCAGCCGGTGGCAAGCCCGCCCATGATGCCTGCGATGCTTTCGGGGCCTTCGTCATCCGAGATCACCATTTGGCCAGGTTGGAATGTGTATTCCTTGTCGTCCAGCGCCATGAGGGTTTCCCCACCCTTGGCCCGATGGACCCGCAGGTTGCCTTTTACCTTCTCGGCATCGAAGACATGCAGCGGGCGGTTCAGGTCATAGGTGAACCAGTTGGTCACATCAACGAGGAAGCTGATGGGCCGCAACCCGATAGCGCGGAGCTGCGTTTGCAGCCAGTCAGGACTGGGGCCGTTCTTGACACCCCTGATCAAACGACCACAGAAAAGCGGGCATCCATCCAGCGTGTCGTCATCAATGGACACATTCAGATCGGACGAGAAGCTGGCGGGAACTGGCGCAACCTCGACCGTTTTCAGCTTACCAAGGCCACGTGCGGCAAGGTCGCGCGCGATACCATGCACGCCCAGCGCGTCGGGGCGGTTGGGGGTAATCGCAATCTCGATGACAGGATCAACCCTCGACGGATCATTGGCGGCGAGCCAATCGACAAACCGTTCCCCTACCTCACCCGAGGGCAGTTCGATGATGCCGTCATGTTCGTCCGACAGCTCCATCTCGCGTTCGGACGCCATCATGCCATGGGACTCGATGCCCCTGATCTTGCCAACGCCAATGGTGGTGTCGATGCCGGGGACATAGGTGCCGGGGCTGGCGATGACCACGGTGATCCCAGCGCGGGCGTTGGGGGCGCCGCAAATGATCTGGGTCGGCCCGTCCTTGGTATCCACCTGACAGACCTTCAGCTTGTCGGCATCGGGGTGTTTTTCCGCCGTCAGCACCTTGCCGATGGTAAAATCCGCCAACCGTTCGGCGGGGTTTTCGATGCCTTCCACCTCAAGCCCCAGATCAGTCAGGGCATAGGCGATGTCATCGACGGAGGCGTCGGTGTCGAGATGGCGTTTCAGCCAGGACAGGGTGAATTTCATTGCGGTCATCCAGCATGCATGTGGTTGCCGTGGGGCTTACCGGATTACACGGAAAGGGGGAAGAGGGGGTGAGGTGCGTCTGCGAAAAGGTCTGGTGGACCTTCTCAGCGGCGAACGGGCGGAGCCCCGGGGGCATGGCCGTTACGTGCAACAGGAGGGCAGCGCCCGGACCGAGGGGGTCTAAACCGTCTGACCCAGCCCCTTGATCCGGGCCGTTTAGGTGTAGAATCCGTTCCTGTTTCTTTCTGTTGATTGGGTTGCGGTCAA
>CANLDN010000002.1:7500-471880 GCA_947489445.1 uncultured Paracoccaceae bacterium | reverse complement strand
AACAGGCCGGACACACGACTGTACTGACGGATGATCGCAACACAAACAACGCTTGCAATGCAGGAGCCATCCACACAAGATATTCGCCGCATAGCAGAAACGTGTTAGTATGGGCTCTTTCAGGTCATTCACTGCACGCCACACGAATGGCAGCTTTCCTCACTTTTCAAAATCGGATCATGTTCGTGACGCGGCAGTCGTGGTGATTTGAAATTCCACATCAACACTGGCATTTGCGCATCCTTTTCCACCTGCTAGGTTCGGGTGCATGCAAAGCGACCAATCCCGTACCAAGTGCCAGGTTGATCCGTTCGACATCGCCCGCGCGCATGCATTGCAGGCCACATTGGGACACGTGCCCAACCTGAACACCGGCGATCCGATGCCGCCCTTTTTCCATCAGATCTATTTCTGGGACCCGCAGCCGCCTGCCCATTTGGGGCGCGACGGGCACGCGGCCACAGGCAGCTTTATCCCTGATCTTGGTTTGCCCCGGCGCATGTGGGCGGCAGGCAAGCTGGCGTTTCACCGGCCCCTGCTGGCGGGCATTCGCGCCGAACGGACCAGCACGATTGAGGCCGTGACCCGCAAGCAAGGCCGATCCGGCCCGCTGGGGTTTGTGACCATCCGGCACGACATCAAGCAGCGCAATGCGCTGGCCCTGACCGAGTGGCAAGAACTGGTCTACCGCGAAGATGACGCCGTCGGCGAGGCCCCACCCGCGCCGACAGATGAAACCCATCATGAGACCATGCATTTCGACAACACCATTCTTTTTCGCTATTCAGCGCTGACATTTAACGGGCATCGCATTCATTATGACGCAGATTACGCCCGCGATACCGAAGGCTATGGTGGGTTGGTGGTGCACGGCCCGCTGCTGGCGCATGTTCTGATGGGGCTTGCCGCACGGAATTTGGGCCAGTTAACGCATTTCAGCTATCGGGCCACCGCGCCATTGATGCAGCATGAACCCGCAACCCTGTGCTGGAAACCGGGACAGGCTTGGGTGCGCGGCCCCGATGGGCGGCAATGCATGATTGCGCAAGCCAGTTAAGGATCAGGCGCCGGATATGTTTGGCGTCTTCGTCAGAACACTGCCGCAGAAGGTCTGTCATTCATGCATGGCGCAGGGTCCACCACTTTGGGTTCAAGCCACGCCTTGGCTGCACAAGATATCGACGACGCCTTTAACTTGCCCTGTATTTTGCCCCCGTCCGGAACAGAGCTGCTAGATGAAGCTTGTCAGGCTGTTGATGAGGATGATGCGCAAAATTTCGATCCCGACCAGTACCACGATGGGTGACAGATCCACCCCGCCTAGGTCGGGCATGAACCGCCGGACCCGGCTGTAGATCGGGTCGAGGATCCGTTCGAGTGTGTACCAGACCTGACCTACAAATTCCTGCCGGACGTTGAGCACTTCGAACCGGATCAGCCAGCTCATGATGAAATGGGCGATCACGAAGAACCGCACGACGCTTAGGATCAGCAGCAGAATTTGAAGAATGGTCAACATAATAGGCGCGCCCTTTGATTTGCTCGCCATGACCTAAGGCCTTGTGGGGCATCCGACAAGTGGCAGGTTTGCCCCAAGGTTAAAGTTGACGTTTGCGTCAATGTGGATCATGCGCCGCTAGACCCATCCAATGAGGCACCGATGTACCCGCTTGTCCGACTAGCAAAAGAATATGCGATCAATCGCGGTGCGCCCGATTTGAAGCCATTCGGCACGCATGTATCCCATCACCGTTGTTGGCCCCAGGATGTGGATTTGTTCATGGAAATGAACAATGGTCGCATTCTGACCATCCTCGATCTGGGCCGCACCACATTGGCGCATCGGGTCGGTTTGCTGCGCGCATTGGGCCAGAATAAATGGGGACTGACGATGGCAGGTGTGTCGGTCCGCTATCGCCGCCGCATTCGTCCGTTTGTGAAGTTCCGCACGGTCAGCAAGGCGGTCGGGTTTGATCATCGGTTCATGTATCTGGATCAGTCGATCTGGATCGGCGCCGAATGTGCCGTCCAGGCGCTTTACCGGTCAGCCGTGACGGATAAGAACGGGATCGTGGACCCCCAGCGGGTTTTTGATGCGATGGGATTGGTGGGGGACACCCCCACCTTACCGGATTGGGTGCAGGCCTGGATCAACGCGGATGCAGCGCGCCCCTGGCCCCCGGTGGATGACGGCACTGCGTAAACCATTGCTTGCAACTGATGCGGTTAACAGTGTTTGATCACCCCAAAGAAAAGCAGGGACAGGCACATGGCAGCGAGTAAGAAGCGCATCTGGGGATGGATGGCCTTTGATTGGGCGTCGCAGCCGTTCTATACGCTGGGTCTGACGTTTATCTTTGGGCCGTATTTTGCCTCTGTTGCTGTTGCCAATTTTCAAAGCGCGGGGATTGAACCGGAACTGGCCAAGGCCCAAGCGCAATCAATGTGGTCAACAGGCCAATTGGTCGCCGGGCTGGTCATTGCGTTTACCGCACCTTTTCTGGGGGCCTATGCCGACCAATCAGGCCGCAAGGTGCCCTGGATCGCCTTTTTCTCGCTGATATATGTTGCGATGGCGTGGATGCTGTGGGGTTTGACACCGGACAGCACGTCGCTTTGGTTTTATATGGCGATGTTTTTTGTGGGATTTGTGGCTGCTGAGTCCGCGCTGAATTTTATCAACGCCATCTTGCCCAGTCTTGGCAACAAGGAAGATGTAGGCCGCATTTCGGGGTCGGGCGCCGCGTTTGGCTATTGGGGCGGGGTTTTGGCGCTGGTCATCATGCTGCTTTTGCTCGCTGAGAACGATGAGGGCGTGACATTGCTGGGCAACGCACCCGCGCTGGGTTTGGACCCCGCAGACCGTGAAGGCACCCGGTCCGTTGGACCATTCATCGCCATTTGGTATGCGCTGTTCATGATCCCGTTCTTTTTGTGGGTCCGTGACACGCCGCAGCAACACAAGCCCAAGGTCAAGCTGAGCAAGGTCGCGGATGAGCTGTGGCAGACCCTGCGCGTCGTGGCCGGGCGCACCAGTTTGCGCAGCTTTCTTTTGGCATCGATGTTTTATCGTGACGCCGTCAACGCGCTTTATGCCTACGGGGGTATTTATGCAGGTTTGGTGTTGGGTTGGAGCATTATCAATATCGGCGTCTTCGGCATCGTTGCCGCGATTGCCGCAGCCATCACAACCTTTCTTGCGGGCCTTGCGGATCAACGTTTTGGTCCCAAACCGGTGATCATTACCGCCGTTTGGTTCATGATTGCCGTCTCATGCGTGATTGTTGGCATGTCACGCGAAAGTCTGTTTGGTGTGCCCTTGCCGCTGGGATCAGCCCTGCCTGACATTATCTTTTTCATCTGTGGTGCCATCATCGGTGGTGCGGGCGGTGCCGTCTATACCGCGTCCCGGTCGATGATGGTCCGTCACAGCGACCCCAACCGTCCAGCCGAAGCGTTTGGTCTGTTCGCGCTGAGCGGCAAGGCCACCGCCTTTTTGGCGCCCGCGCTCATCGGCCTCGTCTCGGCGTGGTCTGGCAACGTACAAATCGGCTTTTCACCTATCTTGCTGCTTTTCTTGATTGGCCTTTTCTTGTTACGATGGGTCAATAAAGAAGGAGATCGCGCAGAATGGTCCGCTTCATAGCAGCAGTTACTATCGCCCTTGCATTGGCAGCCTGTCAGGCTGAGGAGCCTGCGGCGTCAACACCGCCCGCGCCGCCGCCACAACCGACAACCACCATATCATCGCAGAATGTAAGTGATCTGCGCATCGCCAAGCGCTTGTTTGGCGCGACGCCAGTGGCGTCGTCCCAGCCCGCCCAGTCCTTTGGCGGCTATGCCCGGGGCTGTCAGGCAGGCGCGCAGCAATTGGCCGAAACCGGACCGACATGGCAGGCAATGCGTCTGTCGCGCAACCGCAACTGGGCCCAGCCTGAAACGATAGGTTTTGTGCAAGACCTGAGCCGCTTTGCCGCGACCCAGCCGGGTTGGGAAGGGCTCTATATTGGTGACATGAGCCAGCCGCGTGGCGGCCCGATGCTGACCGGGCATCGCAGCCATCAGACCGGCCTTGATATTGATGTCTGGATGTTGCCGCCGGATCGGCTGGACCTCAGCGTGCCGGAGCGCGAGGCGCTTTCGTCGATTTCCATGCGACGCGAACGCGGGGCCTTTACCAATGACAGTTGGACCCCGCAGCACGAGGCGATCATACGCGCCGCTGCATCCGACCCGCGGGTGGCCCGGATTTTTATCTTTCCCGGCGCAAAGGTCGCCATGTGTAATTCTGCAACCGGCGACCGCGCGTGGCTCAACAAGGTGCGGCCTTGGTGGGGCCATCATTATCATTTTCATGTACGCATGAATTGTCCCGAGGGTGCTGCCGGTTGCACAAATCAAGCCCCGCCCCCGGCTGGTGACGGTTGCGCCGATGCCCAGCAATGGGTGAACAATATCCTGAACCCGCCACCGCCGAACCCCAACGCCCCGCCTCCGGCCCCACGGGCTGAATTGACAATGGCGAACCTGCCGGGCCAATGCCTTGATGTATTGAACGCCCAGTAAGTGAATCGTTTTCTTCATCTTATTGCCCTGCTCTGGGCCTTGCCCGCCTGCGCGGATGCGACGCTGATTGGCCAATATACGTGGCACGAGCCGGGCAGCCACTTTGGCGGATTTTCCGCGATTGAAGTAACCGATGATGGGAACGGTTTTGTCGCGGTGAGCGATCGGGCCGGGTTTATCACCGGATCATTTCAGCGGGCAAATGGGGCTATTGTCGGTATCGCAGCCAGTGCGGTTATGCCGATGCGGGATGCGGATGGCAGTGGGCTGGGTCGTCTTGACGGCGATAGCGAAGGCTTGGCGATCGGGCGGGATGGGATGCTTTATGTCTCGTTCGAAATGCGGCATGGGGTGCGGTCTTTTGGCGGCGTTGACGCGCCCGGATCTTTTCTTATTCAAGACCCGGCGTTTTCACGGTTGCAGCCGAATTCCTCGTTTGAGGCATTGGCCGTTGGTCCGGACGGGGCGCTTTATACCCTGCCCGAGCGATCAGGACGCGCGAACCGTCCCTTTCCCATATATCGCTATAAGGATGGTGTTTGGGATCAGCCATTTGACATTCCCCGGCGCGGCGCGTTTCTGATGTCAGGGGCTGATATCGGCCCGGATGGTCGACTTTATCTGCTGGAACGTGACTTTGCCGGTATCGGTTTTCGCAGCCGGGTCAGACGCTTTGATCTGGATGGCGGGTCGGAGGAGGTCGTGCTGCAAACAGGCTTGGGTGTGCATGATAATCTGGAAGGGATCAGTGTCTGGCAGGATGCCGATGGGCTGCGCCTGACGATGATTTCAGACGACAACTTTCGGTTTTTCCAACGCACCGAGATTGTAGAGTATCGGTTGACGGATTGAACGGCTGGCGTTAAGTCGCCCTGTCCCCGGTCGGGGGCCAAGTGCCGCACCCTTGTCAAAACGGAAACATCTTATGACACGTATCCTTCCCGGCGTTATCGCCATGGCCACTATTGTTGTGGCGTCAAATATTCTTGTGCAATTCCTGATCCTTGATGGTCTGCTGACCTGGGGGGCGTTCACCTATCCGCTGGCGTTTCTGGTCACGGATGTAATGAACCGGGTTTATGGCGTGGCCGCTGCGCGGAAGGTTGTGTTTTCGGGACTGGTCGTGGGGATTGTCTGTAGCCTGATCGGGAGCCAGATCATGCTGCAAGGGGATGGGTTTGAATATCCGGCGGTCGCTTTGCGGATCGCGATTGGGTCGGCCACCGCGTTCCTGATCGCACAACTGTTGGACATCGCGGTGTTCAACCGGTTGCGGGATGGGTCGTGGTGGACCGCGCCGTTGGGCAGCACGTTGGTGGGGTCGACGGTGGATACGGCGATCTTTTTCTCGATTGCTTTTGCGGGCGTTTTCAATGGGTTCAGCGCCGCCGCGGCTGAGGAAATCATCTGGGCGCAAGACGCCGTGCCGTTTTTGAACACCGGGCCACTGGTGCCGCTTTGGGTATCGCTGGCCGTCGCGGATTGGGGCGTGAAGCTGAGCATTGCCCTGCTCGCTTTGGTGCCGTTTCGCATGATTGTTGGGCGAATGCAGCGGACGGCCACTTAATCGCTACCCTTGGTATATTTTTACTTGAAATATACCAAATATGTGCGACCTTCCAACTTAGGCGAAACATTTTGAAAGGAGGTGATCCAGTGCATCATGAGGTATTGGAGAAGTGTGTCGGGACAACTTGGGAGGACCGCAGCTAGGGCAGCCCTTGGCTGACGGAAACCCAAGGTGGAGATCCTAACCGACCCACCTCCGTAATTCAGGAAAGGGCCATCCCATCGCCGGGGTGGCCCTTTTTCTTATGTATTTTGACGGTCGGCGTTGCGTCGGATAAGTGTCGGCAAAACGTCGGACCCCAACGCACGGTGCATTTTGTGAGAATTAACGATCAGATCGAGATCGCCGATTGGGAGCTGACGGAAAGCTTTACCCGGTCGTCTGGCCCCGGCGGGCAGAATGTGAACAAGGTGTCCACTGCGGTCGAATTGCGGTTCGAGGCGGCGCGGTCGCCCAACCTGCCGGACCCGGTGAAGAACCGGCTGCGGCGGCTGGCGGGGCGGCGCTGGACCACGGACGGGGCTATTGTGATTTTCGTGCAAGAGACGCGGAGCCAGGCGCGCAACCGCGAGATCGCGCGGGAGCGGCTGGCGGAGTTGATCCGCAAAGCCTGCGAGCGGCCCAAACGGCGGATCGGGACAAAGCCGACCTATGGGTCGGTGAAACGCAGGCTTGCGGGGAAGAAGGCGCGCGGTGCGGTGAAGGCGTTGCGGGGGTCCGTTGATCCCGACAAGGCGTAGGGCGGGGCCTACGGTTGTTCGACCGTGGGGTGTCAGTTTCCGCGCTGCGGTCAAATAAATGACAAATGTGCAACTTTTGATTTTGCCACGCACATCGGTAGCGCCTCGAGGTTGAAAAGCTCCACTTTTAGCTACATATAGTTTTAAGCTTTGGTAGTTTATGTAGATGCGAAATGAATTTCTCTTGTAGTTTTGAACCCGGCACACCTTCAAATTGCCCACCCAATGATGCGCAACACGTCACAATGACAATATTCCGAAAAATCCGGCGAATTCCCGCTATGGCAATAGATTTTGAGGCGGACGTAATAACAAGGCCGAGGCACGCTGACCCGGCGGATTGCCAGTGTTGGGGATGTTCGGTTTGGCCAAATGAAGAAGCTGTTGAACATGCCTTTGGGTTGATGCCTCACTTGACTAAGAAGGTGATTGCTGCGGCTCACATCTCTCCGTCTGATGGTGCTGTTGCACACACCGCATCCGACGCACAACCAGAACACCATACATTTTGGAAAGCACGTGGAGTGGATATCTCAGCAACGTCGACCATAGCATTCGAAAACGGAAAGCGCGTTTAGATGTGGCGTCCAAATTCATTTCCTATGGCAGCAGGTCCCGCAGGCATAGAACCGACCCAAGTGCTGTATCGTTACGACGTTCCAAGAGTGTTCTTGGCGCGGGAAGGACTGACAGAACTTCTGTTCTATAACTGTGACGAAGATGAAGACAATGAACGTCTTGTTTTTCTAGCAAAGGTCATTTCACCCAAAGAGCGTGAGTTTGTATCCAAAGGTGAATTATCGCTAAGAGGGGTTTTGGGACACGGCAACCTTTTTGCTGTTGAGTTAGACTTTTCGTTCTCAAGGAAAGCGTCTTGGTTACTCAATGCAGAAGACGTTCCAGATGAAATACTTCCAAAATTCGGTGTTGGAATTGACTACAAAAAAGATTGGGTCGCGGACAGTATTGATCAGCTTGAGTGTTTTCTCGCGTTTAGGTTTTCCGGCCAGCAAGTCCAAGGAGAGAACTTTTCACTAAAGCAGTTACGAGACCGCGTTTCCGGGGTTTATGAGAGCCTCAAGATGGCGCTGCTACCTCCTGAGGCGCAAGGAAGCCGGAAGAACTTATTTGACTTTCGAGTAAGAGAACCGGCGCTTGGTTCACTTGTCTTATCTATAGAAGAAGTCGATATTGATGGAGCAGCTCTCGCAAAACACCTAAAGGTTTCAAACCAAAAACAACCTGAATTTCGCTCAGACTTATTGGATCGACGGGGCGAAATATTCAATTTCTTTGACTGGCTGGAGAAAATTCAGACCCTTCAATCAATTGACGCTAAGGAACGCGGTGCAGCCATCAGGATGCTTCAGAGCTTGATTGATATCTTGCCAGCAGAAAAATCCGACTTCGGCAAGGTAGATATTAGTTTCAGTAACGGAACAAAAATCCATCATAGAACTATTACTCGCACTGAAGGGCAGAGAATCCGCACAATCTACAACGATGCGATTACTCGAAGTGAAGACGTGGCTGGCAGGATCACAATAATCAATGCTCGTTCAAGTAAATTCACCATAATTACGGACTGGGGCAGGCAGATAACCGCACAAGTCGCCGTTGATGAATTCAACAAGCTAAAAAAGAATAGTTTGTTTACCACCGGTGCAAGTGTGGTTGTGAGCGGCGATTTGCAGCGAAGGAAACAAAGAGATCTTATTCAAGCTAAGACTGTAGAATTAGATAGCTCCTAAACTACAACCTCGATCTTTACCTGCTCTCCCACCCCGAACACCCGCTTATACCGTGCGATCTCCTCAACTGGGCCCATGGCTTTGTTGGGGTTGTCGCTCAGTTTGACCGTGGGTTGCCCGTTGGCGGCGACAGCTTTGCAGACCAGCGAGAACGGCGCGAGGGCGTCGTTTTCGACCAAGCCTTTGAAGTCGTTGGTCAGCATCGTCCCCCAGCCGAAGCTGACCCGGCAGCGACCCGCGAATTGGGATTGCAGTTGGATGATTTTGTCCACGTCCAGACCGTCGGAGAAGATGACCAGTTTCTCGCGCGGGTCCTCTCCCCTTGATTTCCACCAGTTGATCGCGATTTCGGCCCCTGTTGCGGGGTCTCCGCTGTCCACCCTGATCCCGGTCCAACCCGCCAGCCAATCGGGTGCGCCGTCGAGGAACCCTTTAGTCCCGTAAGTGTCAGGCAGGATGATGCGCAGGTTGCCGTCGTGTTCATCCTGCCAGTCGGCCAGCACGTCGTAGGGGGATTGCCGCAGGGCGTCGTCGTTTTCGGCCAAGGCCGCGTAGACCATGGGGAGTTCGTGGGCGTTGGTCCCGATCGCCTCAATCTCGCGCATCATGGCGATCCGGCAGTTGGAGGTGCCGGTGAAGTTGCCCCCCAACCCTTCCATCATCGCCTGTACGCACCAGTCCTGCCAGAGGTAGGAATGCCGCCGCCGTGTGCCGAAATCGGCCAGTCGCAGGTCGGGGATGTTTTTGAGTTTGTCCACTTTCTCCCACAGTTTGGTCATGCCGCGTGCGTAGAGCACTTGCAGTTCGAATTTGCCCATGTCCTTGAGCACCGCCCGGCTGCGCAGTTCCATGATCACGGCGAGGGCGGGGATTTCCCAGAGCATGACCTCGGGCCAGGTGCCTTCGAAGGTCAGTTCGTACTGGCCGTCGCGTTTTTCGAGGTGGTAGGGCGGCAGTTGCAGGTTTTCGAACCACGTCATGAAGGCGGAGGTGAACATCTGCCGTTTGCCGTAGAAGGTGTTGCCGCGCAGCCATGTGGATTCGCCCCGCGTCAGCCGAAGCGAGCGGATGTGGTCGAGTTGTTCGCGCAGCTCCCCTTCGTCCACCAGATCGGCGAGCCGGATGGTTTTGGTTCGGTTGATGAGCGAAAAGGTGACATGGGTGTCGGGGTGGTTGCGGAAGACCGATTGGCACATCAGCAGTTTGTAGAAATCGGTGTCGATGAGCGACCGGACGATGGGGTCGATCTTCCATTTGTGGTTCCAGACGCGGGTGGCGATGTCGACCATGATGTCTCTCTCCTCGGCTGAGGGAGGTTAGACCAAGGGATGCGGGGCGATGCAACCGGCCAAAGGCCGCTGACCTGCATTCAAAACCTGAGTTGCAATTGTCGCCCAGTTGCTGTGATCTGGCGGTGGGTGGATGTAGAGGGGACGGCTTCATGTCACCAATGATACGCATGTGTCGGCGCCGATGGCGTTGAGGTACGATTTTGACATCGCTGTGGTGCCGGGGGCGATGCCGTTGGCGCTGTGGCGTGATCAGGCGGTGGTTGATGCATTGACCCGCGCCGATCCGATTGTGCAGAAATATTTCCGCGATTCCGGGTTTGGCATGGCAACGTTTGACAGCGGTGCCCCGCCGGATCGCTTTCCTGCCGCTGATGAGCCCGTCCGCGCGGATATTATTGGCAAGCTGACGGATAATGTGCAGGCCGTGGATATTGAGGGGTTGAACTGGGGTGGGTTCGATCTGCGGGCGTTTCTGACATATCTGGGCGGCGCAACGCCGATTGATATGCCAGCCGCGCCGGAGCCGAAGGTGATGCCAGAACCGCCTAAGCCGGAACCGCCCAAGGTGGATGTTGCGGAACCCGACCTTGATCTGGGTTTTGACCGCGAGGAACTGTTGCGCGCGATGCAGCCGTCCAAACGCAAGGGCATTGCGATGGTTGTGCTGGCCCTTGGCGTTATTCTGATTGGAATTGCGGCACTGATGGCGTTGCCTTGAGTTGACATCGGGCCGCGTCGTCCATTTGGTCGCCGTCATGGGACAGACACAATATTCGATCCGCACGGTGGGCATGGTTGTCGTTGCGATGTTTTTGATCGTGGGTGGCGATGCGGCGGCGACGGTTTTGACAGGGGCGGGTTTTCCACAAACATTTGTGGCGTGGACCCGGTTTGCGCTGGCTGCCGTGTTATTGGCCCCGTTTTGCGGGTTGCAACGGGCAGAATTACGGTTGTTTTTGGATTGGCGGTTGACCTTGCGCGCCGCGCTGATTGTTGGCGGCATCGTTTGCATTTTGACCGCCCTAAAGACCGAGCCGATGGCCAATGTCTTTGGCGGGTTCTTTGTTGGGCCGGTGGTGTCCTATTTCCTGTCGGCGGTGCTGTTGGGTGAGCGGATCACATTGGCGCGCACTGTGCTGCTGCTGGTCAGCTTTGCAGGCGTCTTGCTGGTGGTTCGACCGGGGTTCGGGATGACGCCGGGCATGGGGTTTGCCATTTTAGCGGGGTGCTTTCATGGGTCATACCTTGTCGCCACCCGCTGGCTGGCCGGATCGTTTCGCCCTCGTTTCCTCCTGCTGTCACAGCTGGGCATCGGGGCGTTGATGCTGATCCCCTTCGCGATCACGTCACTGCCAGAGGTGACGGTATCAGTCGTTGGGCTGATCACGATTTCCGCCCTGGGGTCGGCTGCGGGCAACCTGCTGTTGGTGCTGGTGAACCGGACAACACCGGCGGGGGTGATCGCACCGCTGATCTATAGCCAGCTTTTGGCTGCGATGATCATCGGGTTGGCGGTATTTGGTCAGTGGCCAGATGCGATCAGCCTTGTGGGGCTGGTGGTGATCATGGCCGCCGGGGCATCATCGGTGTGGTTTGCCGGGCGTGGACGGTAGGTCGTTCTGATGAGGCCGCTTTCAAAGAACTCAAACATACGAAACCTTCGGTGCGCTCGAGAATAGACCAATATGGAGAGCAGCAACCGACATTGCGTTTTTTGGTTGGCATATAAATCGCAAGCGCCTGTTATGCTGGGTCTACTCAGTCGCCGCGAAGCCAACGATTAATTGCCGCAAGCCCAATGCCGCCCCGGCAAAAATTGCTGCAAGCGTCACTGGTGCGCTAAAGGCCAGAAGTGAGAATGCAGTCAGTCCCTGCCCGATGCTGCAGCCGACAGCGATGACAGCGCCTACGCCCATGATTCCTGCCCCGATGATTTGGCGTCGCAACTCTCGTGGGTCTTCGCAGGCTTCCCAGCGGAAATGGCCTTTGATCATACTGCCAAGGAATGCCCCGATCCAGACGCCAGCTACGGAGCCGATGCCGAATGAGAGTGTTTGTCCGGATGCCGTCATGCCGTAGAGTATTGTTTCACCGATTGGTGCAGAGAATGTATGCCCGACGATTGGAAGGTCTTCAAAGCCATTTGCGTTGACATATTGCATGCCGGCCCAGGCACTTGTGGCGGCCACCCCGACCATGACCCCCCAGAACATCGCTGATCTGTCGCGCCGCAATGAGGTGCAATTCAGGGCAAGTCCGATCAGCAAACACCCGATGACAAGACCTATTGCGGCGACTGGAAGGCCGCTGATTTCACCGATCGCATGCGCAATTCCGTTCGGGCTGGACGCTGGTGGTGTTGCTGGGAATAGGGCGACGCGGATCCATGCCAAAGGTCCGGACAGTGTGAAATAGGCGCTGATCCCCGTGACCAAGACAATGACGAATGACCGCAAATCGCCCCCGCCCAGTCGCGCAAGTGCACCAAAACCACAATTGCCTGCCATGGCCATCCCATAGCCGAACAGACCACCCCCCACGATACTGGCAACTGGCGACCATTGTTGTGAGAGATAAAATGATTTGCTGGCGTCAAACGGGCCCATCGCCATGAGGCCAAAGCTGCCAACAACCGCGCAGCCAATCGCCAGAACCCACATCCGAAGGCGTTTGTCGTTGTCGCCATACAGGTAATCTTCGATAGCCCCCAGCGTGCAAAACCGACCCAATCGCGCGGCAAGCCCGAGCAAAACGCCGCCAAACAGCCCAATGACGGCTGCGACATTCGCATCTCCCCATGCGTCGAGCATTGGTGGTTCCTCCCCGTATTTGGTCCAACGAACTGAACGGGAGGTGGCGAAACCTAATCCGTTTTGCAGAACAACTCGTAGACCAACCCGATGATCCTGCGAGATTTGTCATCCGTCAAGCTGTAGTAAATCGTCTTTCCCTCGCGACGGGGACGCACCAGTCCTTCGAGCCGCAATCTGCCAAGCTGTTGGGACACCGCTGCCTGACGTGCTGACAAGAGCGTTTCCAGCTCTGTGACTGATTTCTCGCCTGTGGCCAGATGGCACAGGATCATCAGACGGCCTTCGTGACTGATGGCCTTGAGATAGTTGGTCGCAATCGTTGCGTTTTCCATCATCTCGTCCAAGCGATCATCATCGATGCTGTCGTCCAAAACCGGGATTGTCATCTGCCTGTGCTGCCTTGCCTATCTACGATTTAACCTATTCGCGCTTGGTTGTGGTATGTGGCATCAATTCTCCAAATGACCACCCCTGTTTGTCGGTATTGGTGGTTCAAACGTCACATTTCCTGTTGGTTGTCACCTTTTAGTGCAAAGCTGATGCCTTCCTGGCCAAGCATTTGCCCCAAGAGCCCCCAGAAGAAATCGTCGCCTGGATACCCCTCGATCCGACTTCTTTCCGATCCATTGACCAGCAAGATAAATGTAGGTGTGAAATTGACACGACGTGCCAGCACGATGTCCTTAGGCAAAGGTTCTAACAGGTTCATCCGTCGCAAGGGCGCTGCGGCACCTTCGCCGGTTTTTGGATAGATCGGCCCGATTTCGGCATGCCAGCGCGCGCACCATATGCAGCCCGGTTCTTCGGCCATCAACAACCGCGTTTCTGCCCATAATGACGTCACCGAGAGGGTCATGGCCGTGACAACGGCAAAGAACCTGCGAAGAAAAACTGTGGTCAAGGGCCTAAACATTCAATAATCTTAATGTGAATGTATCTTATGATCAAGGGCGGGGATTCATGCTGGACGTCAGCTATCTTGGCGCGGCGCTTGCGGGCTTGTTATCGTTCTTCACGCCTTGCGTGCTTCCGATGGTGCCGTTCTATCTGTGCTACATGGCCGGTCTGTCGATGACCGAGCTGCGCGCGGACACCGAGATCAGCGCCAGTGTACAAAGGCGCTTGATCATATCGGCGGTGTTCTTTGCATTTGGTGTCACGACAATCTTTGTCTTGTTGGGGATGGGGGCCACGGCGATTGGTCAGGCCTTTGGCATGTGGCGCGATACGTTGCGATACGTGGCCGCCGGGATCCTGTTGCTGTTTGGCTTGCATTTTCTGGGCGTGATCCGGGTGCCGTTATTGTACCGCGAGGCAAAGATCGAAAGCACGGTCGCACCGACGACCATTATCGGGGCTTACCTGATGGGGCTGGCATTCGGCTTTGGCTGGACGCCCTGCGTCGGCCCTGCATTGGCTGCGATCCTGATGGTCGCCAGCGGGATGGGCGACATCTGGCGCGGGGGTCTGCTGTTGCTGGTCTACGGGCTGGCGATGACGGCGCCCTTTGTTGTTGCAGCCTTTTTTGCCCGCCCGTTTATGGGCTGGCTGCAACGCAATCGCCGTTACCTTGCCTATGTTGAGCGGGTGATGGGCGGTATGCTGATCGTCTTTGCCGTGCTGATTGCAACTAATTCGGTGAATTATATTGCGCAGTGGATGATCGAGGTCATGCCTGCCTTTGCAAACCTGGGATAGGAGGACCGATTATGTACTTTCGTTCAATACTGGGTGCAGTTGCGATCATCTTTGCGCTGCCCGTGTTTGCCGCCACATTGGGTGATGATGGCCTGCATAAGACAGACTGGATGCGTGATACGTTCAAGGATCTGCGCGAGGACCTTGAAGAGGCGAACGCCGAGGGAAAGCGGTTGATGGTCATTATTGAGCAGCGCGGCTGCATCTATTGTACCAAAATGCATGAAGAAGTGTTTCCGGTGCCCGAGGTCGCGGCGGCGCTGAATGACCATTTCTTTGTCGTGCAGATCAACATGTTTGGCGATGTGGACGTGACGGATTTTGATGGAACGACCTTGTCCGAGAAAGATATGATGCGGCGTTGGAATGCACTTTTCACGCCGACAATGATGTTTTTTCCGCAAGAGGTGGCGCCAGATCAGACCGCTACAGACGCTGCCGTTGCCGTGATGCCGGGGGCCTTCGGGCGATGGACCACGTTGAACCTGCTCAACTGGATAAATGAAGAACGCTATTTGGGCGATGAAACCTTTCAAAGATACCATGCGCGGATCATTCAAGAACAGGGAATAACGGAATGAGAACAGCACATTAGTTGCAAACATTCAAATAGTTGATTTTGATGTTGCGACTCTCATGGTTCGTAGTCTACGGTATACATGAGGGATTTGTGATCCGGGGAGGGACCATGAAGCGTTTAGTTGGCGCAGGCATAGCGATAGCAATAGCGACAGTAGGATTTGCCGAAGGCGTTACGCCTGACGATGTAGCTTACAGTGAGTATGGCGAGGTCGAAATGTCCTTGTCCGGTCAACCCGGCGATCCTGTTGCCGGACAGGAAATCATGGTGGCCCGCGGCAAAGGCAATTGTATTGCCTGCCATCAGGTGACTGCATTGGATGAATATCCGTTCCACGGAGAGGTTGGCCCATCGCTTGATGGTATTGGTGAGTATCGTAGCGCCGCCGAACTACGCGGCATCGTTGCAAATGCAAAGATGACGTTCGAGGGAACCATCATGCCTGCCTTCTACCGGACCAGTGGTTTCATCCGTCCGGGTAATGGTTTTACCGGCAAAGCCGCCGAGGGCGAGCTTGCACCTTTGCTGACCGCCCAGGAAATCGAAGATGTCGTCGCATATCTTCAAACACTCAAAGACTGATCTGTCATCAACAGACATACAGGAGATACCATGAAACTTACACGCAGACACACGCTTATGATGGCGGTCGGGTCAGCGGTTGCAGCCCTCGTGCCGGTGCGCGCCTTTGCGGCGGTCGAAGATGAGATCGCGGCTTTCACCGGTGGCGCAGAGGTTGGCAGTGATGGCATCACGCTGATCGCTCCAGAAATCGCCGAGAACGGGAATACCGTGCCGATCGAGGTCGACGCGCCGGGCGCAGAGGCAATCATTGTCTTTGCAGCCGGCAACCCGACCCCTTCAGTGGCGACATTCACATTTGGTGCGCTGGCCGCATCGCAATCCGCTGCGACACGTATTCGGCTGGCCGGCACACAGGATGTGATCGCCATTGCCCGTATGCCTGATGGCAGCTTTGTACAGGCCAGTCAGGAAGTGAAAGTCACAATCGGCGGCTGCGGCGGCTAAGCGAGGAAAAAGACAATGGCAGAGAATGTAAAACCCCGCGTTCGTGTCCCCCGTGATGCAACCGCTGGTGAAGAAATTACGATCAAGACATTGATCAGTCACCCGATGGAATCGGGCCAGCGCAAGGATGGGGACGGCAACGTCATTCCGCGTTCGATCATCAATCGTTTTACCTGCACGTTCAACGGTGAGACCGTGATTGACGTGACGCTGGAGCCTGCGATTTCAACAAACCCCTACTTTGAATTTCAGGCCATTGTGCCGGAAACAGGGACGTTTGAATTCACTTGGTACGACGACGATGGCGACGTCTACACAGACAGCAAAGAGATCACAGTCGGATAACGACAGCGGACGCGCCGGGGAGGGCAATGTCAATGAAAACAGTGTTGAGAGGTGGTATTGCCGGTGTCGCGCTTTGCGCCGCTTTTGCGGTACAGGCCGATGAAGAGGCTAACCTGGTCGTCAATGAGGAAATCGAGATTACCGTGCGGACCGACGCGCCGGAGCATCTTGAGAACCTAAACACGATCTATTCCGGTTGGGTTTTCCGTTCGAGCGAGACGCAAGCCTTGCAAATGGACGATTTTGAAAACCCCGGCATGATCTTTGTCGATGAAGCCATTGAAGCCTGGAACACAGTTGAAGGCAGCGCAGGTGAATCTTGCGCCTCATGCCACGGTGCCCCGGAAGAGATGGCAGGCGTGCGTGCCGTCTATCCTAAATGGAACGAAGAAGCCGAAGAGGTGCGCACCATCGCAACACAGGTTAACGGCTGCCGCACCGAACGGATGGGCGCGGAAGAGTGGAAGTATGACGGCGGTGACATGCTGAACATGGAAGCCCTGCTTGCCTCTGTTTCGCGCGGAATGACTATTGATGTCGCCATTGATGGACCGGCCCAATCCACGTGGGAGAAAGGGCGGGATATCTATTACACCCGCTTTGGCCAGTTGGATCTATCCTGTGCGAATTGTCATGAAGACAATTATGGCAACAACATTCGCGCGGACCATCTAAGCCAAGGCCAAATCAATGGCTTCCCAACATATCGCCTGAAAAACGCCAAGCTGAATGGTGTCCAGTCGCGTTTTCGTGGGTGTATCCGCGATACCCGCGCAGAGACTTACAGCGTCGGCGTTGAGGAAATGATCGCGCTGGAGCTTTATGTCGCCTCGCGCGGCAATGGGTTGTCGGTCGAAGGACCCGCTGTTCGAAACTAACCTCCCGGAAAGGCCCGCTTCCTGCATATCAGGGGCGGGCTTTTTTCTATCATAATCCATTCAATAAATGGAATATGAAGACTTTGGTAGAAGGATTGGCCAAATGATATCTCGACGTGATTTTCTGCAAGCCAGCATGGCGGCTTCGGCGATCATCGGTGCGTCTGGCTTTGGGAATTGGGGCAAGCTGGCAGCACAGCAATCGCTTTCGCAAAGTGACCTGTTGCAGTTTGACACATTTGGTAACGTATCGCTCATCCACATCACGGATATCCATGCCCAATTGAAACCGATCTGGTTTCGTGAACCTGAAATTAACCTGGGGGTCGGGCCCAATAAGGGGCAAGTGCCCCACATTACCGGCGCAGAGTTCCGCAAACTTTACGGCATCGAAGATGGTAGCGCGTCACATTATGCGCTTAGCTATGATGACTTCGCGGCCCTTGGTCAGGCTTACGGCCAGATGGGCGGCATGGACCGTGTTGCCACGGTCGTGAACAGTATCCGTGCGGAACGTCCTGATGCGCTGCTGCTGGATGGCGGCGATACCTGGCACGGCTCTTACACTTGCTACAAGACCCGGGGGCAAGATGTCGTGAACGTCATGAACCTGTTGAAGCCGGATGCGATGACGTTTCATTGGGAATTCACGCTTGGCTCTGATCGCGTGCGCGATATCGTCGGCGACCTGCCCTTTGCGGCGCTGGGCCAAAACATCTTTGACGCCGAGTGGGATGAACCGGCAGAGGACTTTGCCCCCTACAAGTTCTATGAAAGCGGTGGTGTGAAGATTGCCGTGATCGGGCAGGCCTTTCCATACATGCCAATCGCCAACCCCGGCTGGATGTTTCCGGAGTATTCATTCGGTATCCGTGACCAGCGGATGCAGGAAATGGTGGATGAGGTCCGCGGACAAGGCGCAGAACTGGTCGTTTGCCTGTCGCATAACGGCTTTGACGTGGACAAGAAGATGGCAGAGCGAGTGACAGGTATTGATGTCATTCTGGCTGGCCATACCCATGATGCCCTTCCCGAACCGGTCTTGATTGGTGAGACGATCATCGTCGCATCGGGCTCGAACGGAAAGTTCGTCAGTCGGGTTGATCTGGACGTGCGCGATGGCCGGATGATGGGTTTCCGCCATAAGCTGATCCCGATCTTTTCGGATGTGATTTCACCTGATCCGGAGGTAGCGGCGGCCATTGATGCCGAACGTGCCCCGTTCCTCGATGATCTGACCGAGGTGATCGGAAAAACGGCGGATGACACGCTGCTTTATCGGCGCGGCAATTTCAACGGCTCTTGGGATGATCTGATCTGCGAGGCGCTGATCGAAGAACGCGATGCCGACATTTCCCTGTCACCCGGCGTGCGTTGGGGGCCGTCCATCATGCCCGGTCAGGACATCACCCGCGAGGACATCTGGAACGTCACCTCAATGACCTATCCCAATGCCTATCGCACCGAAATGACAGGCGAATTCATCCATACTATTATGGAAGATGTCGCCGATAACCTGTTCAACACCGACCCCTATTACCAGCAAGGCGGCGACATGGTCCGCGTTGGTGGCATGGGCTACCGGATCGATGTCAGCAAACCCATCGGTGAGCGGATTTCGGACATGACCCTGCTCAGAACGGGTGAGGCGATTGATCCTGCGAAAACCTACGTGGTCGCGGGGTGGGCATCGGTCAATGAGGGCACCGAGGGCCCGCCAATCTGGGATGTCGTTGAAAATCATATTCGCAATAAGGGCACGGTGAGCGTGGCGCCAAACACCAGCGTCACCGTGGCCGGTGCATGAGGAGACCAGTCGCAATGGATGAATTCTTCAAGCCCTCAAGACGCGCGTTCCTGCGTAGCGGTGCTGCGATTGCAGCAGGCACAGTTGCAGGCGGCGCGGCGGCGCAGGGCACGCCTGACCCCAAGATCACAGAGTTACAGGATTGGGCATCCTACACAGGGGCTGGCGTTGATGAAACGCCTTACGGTTTGCCGATTAAGTTCGAAAGCGACGTTGTGCGCCGCAATGTGGAGTGGCTGACGGCATCCCCCATCTCATCGATCAACTTCACGCCCATCCATGCATTAGACGGCACCATCACCCCGCAGGGCTGCGCGTTTGAGCGTCACCATTCGGGTGCGATTGAGCTGTCCAAGGAAGACTATCGCCTGATGATCAACGGGTTGGTCGATCGTCCATTGATTTTCAGCTACGCCGATCTGGAACGGTTCCCGCGCGAAAACCACGTGTATTTCTGCGAATGTGCTGCCAATACCGGCATGGAATGGGCGGGCGCACAGCTGAACGGCGCACAGTTCACCCACGGTATGATCCACAATATGGAATATACCGGCGTTCCACTGCGCACATTGCTGCGCGAGGCAGGCCTAGAGGCTGCGGGCGATCTTTCTGACAAATGGGTCTATGTCGAAGGTGCCGATGCGTCGTCCAATGGGCGTTCGATCCCGATGGAAAAGGCGCTTGATGATGTGCTTGTCGCATTCAAAGCCAATGGCGAGGCGCTGCGGATGGAACACGGCTACCCCGTCCGACTGGTCGTGCCCGGCTGGGAAGGCAACATGTGGGTGAAATGGCTGCGCCGCGTCGAAGTCACCGACATGGCCGTGCAAAGTCGCGAAGAAACATCCAAATACACCGACGTCTACGAGAACGGTATCGCCCGTAAGTGGACATGGGTCATGGATGCCAAATCCGTCATTACTTCGCCCAGCCCGCAGATGCCGATCACGCATGGCGCGGGGCCGCTGGTGATCTCAGGCCTCGCATGGTCCGGTCATGGGCAGATCACCCGCGTCGATGTGTCAAAAGACGGCGGCATCACGTGGGAAACTGCACGCCTTGGCAAGCAGGGCGATACCAAGGCGCTGACCCGGTTCTATCTGGATACGGAATGGGACGGCAGCCCGATGCTGCTGCAATCCCGGGCCATTGACGAAACCGGCTATGTCCAGCCGACCAAGGACCAGCTGCGCGAAATGCGCGGTGAAAACGCGGTCTACCATAACAACTGCATCCAAACCTGGTTTGTGAATGAAGAAGGGATCGCCGAGAATGTCGAAGTCTCTTAATCTATTTGCCCCTGCAATTGGGATCACGGCGCTTGGTCTGGGGCTCGCATATGGCTTGTCTTCGCGGCAGTACGGTGCGCAGACAATTGAAACACTCGAAATTCGTGTTCAGCAAATTGAAGCGAATGCGGCCCGCGCCAGTGCGGAGGCGCAGACTGCTGCTGAAGAAGCTGCGCGTCTGATGTCAGAACGTGATCAGTTCCAACAAATCGCGACTGATGCCGCCAATGCCAGCACCAGCCTGACAGCGCCTGCGCCGGTCGTTGAAGGTACCTATGAACTTGGCCGTGCCGCGCTGGGGGAGGAGCTGGCCGCCTGGGATGTCGATGTTTTGCCGGACGGTCGCGGCCTGCCCGAAGGGCGCGGTGATGTATATACCGGGGAAGAGGTTTTCGTTGAAAAATGCGCCTCTTGCCATGGTGATTTCGCCGAAGGCGTTGGTAATTGGCCTGTTCTTGCAGGCGGCTTTGACACCTTGGCTGACAAAGACCCGGTCAAGACAGTTGGGTCTTACTGGCCGCATCTGTCGACGGCTTGGGATTACATCAATCGGTCCATGCCCTTTGGCGAGGCGGGTACGCTGACGCCGGATGAGACCTATGCCATCGTCGCGTATATCCTGTATTCCAACGATCTGGTTGATGACGATTTCGAGCTGAGCCACGAGAACTTCACCGAAGTCGAGATGTATAACAGCGACGGGTTTGTCGTTGATGACCGTCCAGAGCTTGAATACGCCCAATGGCGGACTGAACCTTGCATGGCGAACTGCAAGGACACCGTGGAAATCACCATGCGCGCGACATTCCTGGACGTCACACCGGAGGGGGGCGGTGAGTCAGTGATGAACGACGCCACGACGGGCGACGGGCCTGTGTTCTCGGCGTCTGATGACACTGTTGCAACCACGGCTACCGACGAAACCGATGGTCTTGATCCAACCCTGATCGCTGCGGGCGAGGGTGCGTTTCGACAGTGCAAATCCTGCCATCAGGTTGGGGAGAATGCCAGCAATCGCACGGGTCCGGCGCTGAACGGTATGCTGGGACGTACAATCGGTTCGGTTGAGGGGTTCCGCTATTCCAATGTGTTCCAAGAGGCCAATACCGCTGGCGAGGTTTGGACACCTGAAAGTCTCGCGGCGTTCCTTGCCGATCCACGCGGCACAATGGCAGGCACGAAGATGACCTTCCGGGGCGTGCGTGAAGAGGCGGATATCGCAGCCCTGATCGCTTATCTGCAGAGCTTTGAAGACTGATGTGGCGGCGGCTTTTCTTCATCGCCCTCTTGGGCGCTGCGGGCACAAGCCAGGCGGAGGTTGGTGGTGATGCGGAAAACGGGCAAACGTTGTTCAGGCAATGCAGCGGCTGCCACGAGGTTGGTCAAGGCGCGCGCGATCGCATTGGCCCGCACCTGAACAATATCTTTGACCGTCCGGCTGGTGCGGCAGACGGCTATCGCTATTCCGCCGGTCTGCAACGTGCCGCGGATGGTGGCTTGGTCTGGAACTATGATACGCTGGATGATTTCATCGAGAATCCGCGCAGGCTTGTGTCCAACACACGCATGAGTTTCCACGGCTTTGAAGCGCAACAGGAACGTGACGATTTACTTGCCTATCTACGCCAGTTTTCCGCCAGCCCCGGGAATATCCCTGAGGCAGCACCAACTGCCGCAGCTGTAGATCATGCCGTCGCACCTGAAGTTTTGGCGATTATCGGGGACCCTGCTTACGGCGAATATCTGTCAGGGGAATGCACATCCTGCCATCAGGCCAGCGGTGCCACAGATGGGATTCCATCCATCACCAACTGGCCAGCGGATGATTTCGTCGTTGTGATGCACGCCTACAAGGAAGGTGTGCGGGCCCATCCGGTCATGCAGATGATGGCCGGCCGTTTATCGAATGAAGAGATCGCTGCACTCGCGGCGTATTTTGAAAGCATCGAGTAGTTGATGCGCATAGGGGAGGAGTAATCATGACATTCAACAGAAGGATATTTCTTGGATCCGCAGCCGTAACAGCGGGTCTATTGGCAGCACCTATGGTGCGCGCGCAAGGCAAGCCGCGTGTGGTGGTTGTGGGTGGCGGTGCGGGGGGTGCGACCGCTGCGCGCTATATCGCCAAGGATAGCCAAGGCGCCATTGATGTGACCTTGGTCGAACCGACGCGCACTTACTACACCTGCTTTTTCTCGAACCTTTATCTTGGCGGTTTCCGCGATATGCAGTCGCTTGGTCATAGCTATGGCACGCTGGCTGCGGAATACGGGATCAACGTCGTGCATGACTGGGCTGTTGGCGTTGATCGTGATGCAAAGACTGTCACGCTCGCCGGTGGAAGCAGCTTGCCGTATGATCGCCTGATCCTATCGCCGGGCATCGACTTTGTTGATGGCGCCGTTGAGGGTTGGGATCTGTCGTCGCAAAACGCGATGCCACATGCCTATAAGGGCGGATCGCAGACTGAGCTGCTGAAGGCGCAGATCATGGCAATGCCGCAGGGTGGCACATATGCGATGGTTGCGCCGCCAAATCCGTACCGCTGCCCGCCCGGCCCGTATGAACGTATCTCGATGGTGGCGCATACGCTCAAAGAGGTGAACCCGACGGCCAAGATCCTGATTGCCGACCCGAAAGAGAAGTTCTCAAAGCAGGGTCTGTTCGAGGAAGGCTGGAACGATCACTACGCTGGCATGATCGAACGGATCGGTCCCGATTTCGGGGGTGCAGACGTGGTCGTTGACCCGGCAGCGATGACGCTGTCCATTGATGGCGATGTGAACAATGTCGATGTGTGTAATGTGATCCCCGCCATGAAGGCAGGCCGCATTGCAGAGATTGCGGGCATCACAGAGGGCAACTGGGCACCTGTGAATGCGGTCGATATGTCCTCGAAGATGGATGAAAATATCCATGTTCTGGGCGATGCAGCGGCGCAGGGCGATATGCCAAAGTCGGGCTTTTCGGCCAATAGCCAGGCGAAGGTGTGCGCCAATGCGGTGCGCGGTGCGCTGACCGGCTCAACCGTGTTCCCTGCACGCTTTGCCAATACGTGCTGGTCTTTGATCGACACAGAGGACGGCGTGAAGGTCGGGGCCACTTATGAGGCTACCGAAGAGAAGATCGCCAAGGTCGATGGGTTCGTCAGCCAAACTGGCGAAAGCGATGAACTGCGTGCAGCAACCTATCAGGAATCTATCGGCTGGTATGACGGCATTGTCGCGGACATGTTTGGCTAGAGTCATGCGGGCCTTGATTTTGATCAGGGCCCGCCTTGCTGCGCCGCCTAAGATTCTGCGAAAGGAGGAAACGATATGAAAAATCTACTTACCTGTGCGATTCTCGGTTTGGCCGCGACCCCTGTTATCGGGCAAGAGGCTGTGACCTATCCCTTTGACGGCAGCTTTGATGATGCAACCTTTGCTGTGGAAAACGCGATTATCGGCAAGGGTCTGGTCATCGACTATGTCAGCCACACCGGCGATATGCTTGCCCGGACGGCTGCGGATGTCGGCAGTACGGTACCGTTGTTTGAGGCCGCCGATATATTTCTATTCTGCTCTGCGCAAATATCGCGCGAGGTGATGGAGGCCGACCTGATGAACATCGCGCATTGCCCTTATGGGATCTTCGTGACTGAACGCGATGATGCGGTGATGGTGGGCTATCGGACCTATCCGGATGGCGAAATGCAAAAGGTCCAGACACTGCTGGACGAAATCGCACAAGACGCCGTGGGCGAATAAGGATATTCATGAATTACGACGGTTTTTTTGCGGCGTCGCTGGCGCGGTTACAGGATGAAGGTAACTATCGCGTCTTTGCCGATCTTGAACGGCATTGCGGACGCTTTCCCAAAGCTACCAATCATGGGGATGCCCCTCGCGATGTGACAATCTGGTGCTCGAACGACTATCTTGGCATGGGTCAGCATCCTGATGTACTGGCGGCCATGCATGAAGCGCTGGACAGTGTTGGTGCCGGTGCGGGTGGCACGCGAAACATCTCTGGCACAACGCATCACCATGTCTTGCTAGAGGCGGAATTGGCCGACCTGCATGGCAAGGAAGCCGCCCTTTTGTTCACCAGCGGCTATGTCTCCAACTGGGCTGCGCTTGGCACGCTGGCGGCGAAGATCCCTGATTGTCTGGTGCTGTCAGACGCGTTGAACCATGCAAGTATGATCGAAGGTATCCGTCATTCCAAAGCAGACCGGCAGATCTGGCGTCACAACGATCTTGCACATCTCAAAGAATTACTGGCGGCGCAACCTTTGGACCGCCCGAAACTCATCGCGTTTGAAAGCGTCTATTCGATGGATGGTGATATCGCACCAATTGCTGCGATTTGTGATCTTGCCGACAAATACAATGCGATGACCTACCTTGATGAAGTGCACGCCGTTGGGCTTTACGGCCCCCGCGGCGGCGGCATTGCAGAACGAGAAGGCCTGATGCATCGGCTGACCGTTATCGAGGGTACACTTGGCAAGGCCTTCGGGGTTATGGGCGGCTATATCGCGGCTTCTGCCAACCTGTGCGACTTTGTCCGGTCATTTGCCAGTGGGTTCATCTTTACGACTGCTTTGCCGCCTGCAGTGGTCGCAGGTGCCGCCGCGTCAATTCGGCATTTGAAAACCAGCCACACCGAACGTGCCATGCAGAAGGCCAAAGTGGTTGAAGTGCGTGCGCGGCTGGATGCCATCGGTATTCCGCATCTGGATAACCCAAGCCATATCATTCCCGTGATGGTCGGCGACCCGGTCAAATGCAAATACCTGTCTGATATCCTGATGCGCGACTACGGCATCTATATCCAGCCGATCAACTACCCCACCGTGCCCAAAGGGACGGAGCGTTTGCGGCTGACGCCATCGCCGGTGCATTCGGAGGCGGATATCGACCATCTTGTCAGCGCGCTTGAGACGCTTTGGGCGCAGTGCCAACTGGCCCGCTTGCCTGTTGCGGCGCAATAGTGTTGACCTACATCAAGGTTCGAAACTGCATGTCTTGTTGGCCCCCGCATAGTTGAAAGGGGCCTGAACATGCTGGAAAACCTGATAGAGCTTTATCGATCCCGATGGCTTTGGGGTGGCGCTATCCTGACGCACCGCTCGCTTCAGCATCCGTCAATGGTTGTCGCCCAAGCTATTCGAATTCCATCTGCTCATAGACGCGCCCGGCATTCTTGGTTGCCAGTTCTTCGAACGTGTCCAGATGTGCATAAGGCGATTGGTCCACATAATAGGCGTCCGCAAGCCCGCCACCATTATCAAGGTGTTCGCCTATCTTGCCGCGCAGATATTCCAGATAACCTTTCGTATAACGCCGGACCTGATCCATATTGGTCGGATGCCCGTGCCCGGGAATGACATAGGTCGCATTGAGCGCTTCAAATGCAGTGTCCCATGTGTCCAGCCAATCAAGGGTGTAAGTGTCCTCGAATATCGGCAGCATGCGTTCGTGAAAGGCCATGTCACCCGCAATCACAAGGTCCTGAAGGGGTAACCAGACGACCACGTCGCCTGCGCTGTGGGAGGGGCCAAGATAGCGCACCTCAATGCGATAATCGCCCAGTTCGAGGATGTATTCATCCGCAAACGTCTCGGTCGGGCCTTGCAGAAACGTGCCTTCGGCCTTGTCCTTGTTCAGTTGCTGCATGGCTTCAAGAATGCGAAACCCGCGTTCTTCGAATTCTGCGGCGGCATCCTCGTGGGCGATGATGGGCACATTTTGCTCAGCCCAATAGGAGTTACCCAGCATGGCATGCCCCTGACCGTTTTCATTAACCACCAGAACAACCGATTCTTCTGTGCGGGCTTTGATTTCCTGATGCAGCGCTTCAGCCAGCACATATGCCCCGCCGCCATTGATCACGACAACACCTTCCCCGGTGACAATGAAGCTGAGGTTGTTGTTATGGCCGGTGTTTTCGTAAGTGGGCGGGGCGGTCGCGCCAATGGCGCTGAACACACCGGGGATGAATTCAACCGGTGCGCTATAAAGCGGTGAGCTCGGATACTGATCTGCGATCTCTTCGTTTGCATGTGCCGTGGTTGCGCAAATGGCGATCAGAGGTGCTGCAAACCGGATCATGCGTCGTCACCGACAAAGACAAACCCGTCACCACGCCGCTCTGCATAGCCCCAACCGCCACTGGGTAAATGGAAACCGATGAGACGCATTTGCGCAGTGCTGAGTTGATCCAGTAAGGCAAGGCGGGTTTGGGCACCCAATTCAGGAGCCTGATCGGAGCCTGACAGCCATGCGGGTTTTTCGAAGGCAACATGATGGTTCACAATGCTGTCGCCCACAATCATGACGGCTTCGCCGCCCATCTGCACTTCAAACGACATGTGCCCCGGGGTATGCCCCGGTGTCAGGCGCGATAGCACACCGGGCAGGATTTCCTGATTATCTGCAAACAGGTTGATTTGATCGGCCAGCAGTTCCAGCCGGTTCATCGCGCCGACGGCAAAGGTCACGCGCCCTTCATCAATGGTTGAGACGGTGTCAGGGTCGCTCCAGTAATCCCACTCTGCCTGCCCCATATGATAGGCCGCGTCGGGAAACATCAAATCGCCAAAATCATCCCGCACCCCCCAAAGGTGATCAGGGTGCGCATGGGTAAAGACCACATCGGTCACGTCACTGACATCAAGCCCCAGGGTATCGAATGCATCTATCAACTTGCCTGCACTGGGCATGAATTCCTGCCCTGCGCCCACATCAAAAAGGATCGTGCGATCACCGCTGCGTAACAGGGTGACGTTGCAGTCCGGGGTCATCGTGTCGCCAGTGATCCCGTATCGGGCCAGAATGTCATTCGCGCTGTCCGGTGGTGTTTCGCCAAAGGCAAAGCTTTTGGGCAGCACAAGGTTACCGTCGCTCAGGGTATCAAGGGTACGATCACCCGTTTGCAGTGTCGTTTGCGCCCAAATGTGCTGGGGTAGAGCGCCGGAAAGGGCCGCCGCTATCCCGTGTTGTATCACTCTTCTGCGTGTCAGCTGCATTTCTTACCTTCATATTCGAATTCTTGAATAATATTCGATCTGCTCGGCCATTGAAACAATTTTCTTACTTCACCATGTCGTCATTCAGTGCACAAGTTGGGCCATTGTTGACCAAAATCTGGATCGCAGAGCGATGGTTGGATTGCTTCAAACCAATCGGATGACGGTGGCCGGTTCCCAGCTCAAATCCAGTGCGCATTTTATGGTCGGCAACACTTGCTGTCATCCAACCCCTGAAGCAGATTTTCAAATCGCAGACTTGTCTGACCTCAGCATCAATGGGGCAATTTCGTAAGGGAGAACTTTCAGCTCTTTGTATTACCAAGGAGTGGAGATGTGACAGAGTTCCGGAACACGCTAGAGCCACGGTGAGAAAGTCGCGGGGGACATCGTCGAGCAACACACACACAGTTTTTCGCTGATCAGAAGATGAGGGTCGTGCTGGACGGTTTGAGGGGCGCGGATAAACGACCGCTTTGGTGAAATGTGCAGCACTGCCGAATGATCAACATTGCATATGCAAACGCTTTCTGCGCCAGCAATAGTTGCACCTGCGTAAGTCCGGTTTGCCCGCAGTATGTAAATTCGAATGACATGCAGAAAATGGCGGGCCTGCGGATAAGAAAGGCATCTGAGGATTGCGGCATATCAGTTACAGGACGAGCCCAATGCGCCAATTGCATAAGGGCACGCGCTATGTGCGGCAGCAACACCGTGCGAACCCTTTGCGGTCATTCACGTACAATCTTGTCCCCTAGGGCAAGACAGAACTCTATGTGAAACGCGCCTGCACCTTCGCGCCTTGCAATTCGCGCAAGGCATGGCGACCAATCCAAACCGCGTTCTTGTCATCCCATGCTGCCAATTCTTCAGCCAGCGCACAGGCAGCACCATTCAGCGCGCGATTGCGCTTTCCAGTGGCGCGCAACGCCATATCCACCGCCTTTTTGACCAAAGGCCGGTCATCACGTGCCGCCATGCGGAACAAATCGAACGTATCCGTGAAAACAGCATCCTGCGCCGTTTTGTCATGGCCAGACAGCGCCCAGATCATCGCAAAACCCGCCCTGCGCACAAATTCCCTGTCATCCATCGCCCATTGACGTAGCTTGGCCCAAGCATAAGGGGTCCGATCCAAAAGCGAAAAGCAGGCCGTGTCGCAGATCGCCCAATTATCGAAATCAGCAACCCACGCATCTGCCTCGGTCTGTGTCAACGCTGCAGGATCAGCCAGAAACACGGCCATGGTCCGTGCCTCATAAGCACCATGCGCCCACAAAGCCTTGGCGAGGAGATGATCTATACCCAATGTCTTGGCTTTCCGCTTCATATCGCCCATCGGCACGCCAAACGCATTGTCATTCGGAATGCCGTAACGGGTCATACCAGCGATCCCCGCCGGCGTACCGGCAGCTTTCAACCACGCAATGACGTCGTCGGGCGTCAACTTGCGTGTTCCAGCAAACCATCAAGGCTGGTATAGCTTGCCTCCATCCCGGCGGCCATGTCACTGGACAGCAGCGCGTCGCGGGTTTCTTCGCTGTCATAATGAATCAGCATGGTGACCAGGGTGCTGCCATCTTGCGGGTCAAAATCGGTTTCAACCAGCGTTTCATTGTCAGGGGCCACATCGAAAGTTTCTGTATGCACAATGCGCTTGGCCTCAACGATTTCGCGGTAGATACCGTAGGCAGCCATGCGCCCTTCCGGCATCGCCCAGACATAGCGCCACGCACCGCCAACACGCAGATCAACCTTGCATTCAGGCATCGTGTGGCCCGGTGGCCCCGTCAGCCAGCGTTTGATCAGGTCAGGTTCGGTAAAGGCGCGCCAAACCATGGCCGCCGGGGCATCAAAATGACGAACGACCTTAATCTGGGTTGCGCTTGGTGTGGTCAGTGTCAGCGGTCCCATCATGCTCTCCTTGTTTGAGTTCCTCCAAAAGGACGTCCAGTCGGGCAAAATTTCCGTCCCAAATGGCGCGGTATTGCTCCAACCAGCCGTTCATCGCTGCCAATGGGCCCCCTTCAATGGAACGCGGGCGTGACTGCGCATCAACCCGTGTCGAAATCAGGCCCGCCCGTTCCAACACCTTCAGATGGCGGGAAACGGCAGGCTGACTGATGTCAAAGGGCGCCATGAGCTCGGCCACCGTCGCATCGCCGTCAGCCAAACGGGCCAGAATGGCCCTGCGGGTCGGATCAGCCAAAGCGGCGAAGGTCAGATCAAGCTGGGACATCAGGATACCTCTTATGCAGTATGACTTATATAACCGATTCGCTATGTTATTGCAATGACCCCGGCACTCCCCCTGATCTCCCCAAAATACCCCGCCACAATCAGGTGACATCTACCTTGATCCGGTGTTTACACACGCGACGCAAAAGGAAAGCATTATGGCACTTTGGGTTTTTGGATATGGATCGTTGCTCTGGAACCCCGGCTTCACACCTGCCCAAACTGTGAAGGCGCGGCTGCACGACTACCACCGCAGCTTTTGCATGCTGTCAATCCACCACCGGGGGTCGGAAGAAGACCCTGGTCTTGTACTCGCGCTTGATACTTATCCGGGCGGACAATGCACCGGAGTTGCCTTTCAAGTGGCCGAAAACGAAGAAGATGCGGTGCTCGCATCCTTGCGCGAACGCGAACTGATCTCATCGGCCTATTACGAAGATCACGTCGACCTGATCAGTGACAGCGGCGAAACCATCCACGCACTGGCCTACATCATCAACCGGGATCACGTGCAATATTGCCAGTTCGATCTCGAAAAGCAGGCCCAAATCATTGCGCGCGCGGTGGGCGGACGCGGGCCCAACACAGAATACCTTTATAACACGGCAAGCCACCTGACCCAGCTTGATATCCGGGATGATGACATGGATTGGCTGGTGCAACGGGTGCGTGCCTTGACGGCAACATAACGCGGACGCAATTTCATTAGGGTTTTTACAGCGCGTCCCATATGGTCCTAATGGGGGCGCGCAGTAACAGTTAATAAGGACTCCCATCCGTGTCGGACAAACGGGAACCCAAGGCAGCACCGCAGTTTTCACGGCCCATCCGCCAGATTCTGTTCATGTTGACAGTGCTGGGGCTGGTTGGTGCCGGGCTTTATCTGGGCCAAGAACAGATCATCGCGATCTACAATTCAAACCCCTATCTGAACGGGGTGATCCTTGCCGTTTTCGTGCTGGGTGTACTGTCCTGCATCAATCAGGTCTTCCTGCTGATGAAATCAGTGCGCTGGATCGAACGGTTCGCCAAAGAAACCGGCGGGCATAACTATACATCGGCGCCTTCGCTTCTGGCACCGCTCGCGACACTTTTGCGGTCACGCGGGGCACGCACGCAGATTTCATCATCCTCGGGGCGGTCCATTCTCGATTCCGTGGCACAGCGGATTGACGAAGACCGCGAAATCACACGCTATATCGGCAACGTCCTGATCTTCCTCGGGTTGCTTGGCACCTTCTATGGGCTCGCCACCACAGTACCCGCACTGGTCGAAACCATTCGGTCTCTTAACCCCGGCGATGGAGAAGACGGGGCCGATATCTTTGCGCGGCTGCAATCGGGACTGGAAAGCCAGCTTGGCGGCATGGGTACGGCCTTCTCCAGCTCGCTCCTCGGCCTTGCCGGGTCACTTGTGGTTGGCCTGCTGGAACTGTTCGCCGGGCACGGCCAAAACCGGTTCTACCGCGAGCTTGAAGAATGGATGTCCACCATCACTCGCGTCGGTCTGGAAGGCGACGAAGGCGCCGGGCCCGACATGGGCGCCATGGGTGCCTTTGTGGATCAATTGGGCGAGCTGATGGACACCATCCAGATGCTGATGGGGCAAACCGACGCCGACCGCGAACAAAACGACAAACGCTTTGCCAGCCTCGCTGCCGCCGTCGAACAGATGGCGCATACCAGCCGAACCGATAACAGCGCTGACCTGATGACCCGCATCGCCGAAGGTCAGGAAAAACTGATCAAGAAACTCGACGATAGCGGGATGGAAGGGATCGACGCCGAAAGCCGGATGCGCCTGCGCTCCATCGACGTACAGCTTCTGCGGATATTGGAAGAAATGTCAGCCGGACGCCAGGAAAGCATCGGCGATCTGCGCGGCGACCTTGCCAGCCTCGCCAACGCGATCAAAGACAGGGGCTGATCCATGGCGCTCAGCCGCAGATCATCCAACCGGTTCCAAAACGCCATCTGGCCGGGTTTCGTGGACGCAATGACCGGGCTCTTACTGGTTTTGATGTTCGTGCTGACGATCTTCATGGTGATCCAATTCGTGCTGCGCGAAACGATCACCGGACAGGAAAGCGAACTCGACATCCTCAGCGCAGAGGTTGCCGCGCTGACCAGCACCCTCAGCCTCGAACGCGACGAAAATGCGGCCCTGACAGCGCAAACTGAACAACAGGCAGGTCGCATCGCCGCCCTGATCGCCGAACGCGAGGCGCAGGATCAGGCGCTGGCACAGGCCCAAACCCAGATCACCGAATTCGAAGCACAAGTCGCGGGGCTACTGACTGAACGGCGCGAAGCACAGGCCAATATCGCAGGGCTGGAGGCTGAACAGGAACGACTGATCACCGAACAAGAGGCACTGAACCTCGCCCTTGCCCAAGCGCGTACAGAAATCGACGCAGGCATCGAAGCCGCCCGCCTCGCTGCCGCCCGTCGCAAGGCGCTGCAAGCCATGATGGCCGAACTGGAAGCGGAAAACGACGCCAACACGACCCGGCTCACCGAACTTGAAGCTGCACAATTGACCGATGCCGCCGCTGCACAAGCTCTGCGTGAACGGCTTGCCAATGCCGATACCGAACTGACGGCCATGACCCTCAACCTCGAACAGCAACGACGCGAGGCCGAAGAAACGCTGACCCTGCTCGCAGCAGCGCGTGCAGCGCGTGAACAGCTTGATGCAGAGCTCGCCGCTATCCGCGCGGCACAATCTCAGGTCGGCCAAAGCCTGACAGAAGCAGAAGCCGCCCGTCGCGCCGCCGAGGCAGAGGCCGCCGCCCGCGCCGCTGAAAACGAAGATCTCAACGCCCAGCTTGTTGATATGCTCGCCGCCTTGACCCAAGCGCAAGGCGATCAAACCACCCAAGTCAGCGAAGCTGAACGCCAGGCTGCACTCCTTGCGCAAGCCAATCAGGCACTCGCCGAACAAGAAGCGCTTTCCGCCGAAAGCCAGCGTCAGGTCGCCCTGCTCAATGAACAAATCACGGCCTTGCGGACACAGGTGGGCAACCTGCAATCCTTGCTTGACCTCGCCGAAGACGCGGACCGTGAGGCACAAGTGCAGATCGAAACGCTGGGCGCGCAACTCAACACCGCGCTCGCCCGTGTCGCCGCCGAAGAACGGCAGCGCCGCGCCTTGGAAGAAGCGGAACGCATCCGGCTCGAGGCGGAAGCCGCCCGATTGGAAGAAGAGGCCGAACGCCTCGCCGCCGAAGCCGAAAACCTCGCCCGTTTCAAATCCGACTTCTTCGGGCAACTGCGCGAAGTCCTCGAAGGACAGGACCGCATCCGCATTGAAGGGGACCGGTTCATCTTCGCCTCCGAGGTGCTGTTTGAACCCGGACGCGCCCAACTGTCCCGCGCCGGTCAGGATGAAATCGCCAATATCGCGGGCATCCTGCGCAGCATTTCCGACGATATCCCACCGGGTATCGACTGGGTGATCCGCGTCGACGGGCACACCGATAACATTCCCACAGGTTCAACCAGCCGCTACCGCGACAATTGGGAACTCAGTCAGGCGCGTGCGCTATCGGTCGTCCGCTTCATGTCCGAAGATCTCGGCATTGATCCGCGGCGGTTGGCGGCCAATGGCTTTGGCGAATTCCAACCAATCAATCCGGAAAATACACCAGAGGCCCGCGCCCAAAACCGGCGGATCGAACTCAAACTGACAGAACGCTAGCGGCGGGCCGAACCTGATTACACCTATGATACCGCCGGACGAAGGTGGCCCCATACGGGTCGATGAAACGCTCTTGGATGGGCGTGCGGCTATGGACCGGCCTTCGGGAAATCTTTGATTACATAAAGATAAAGCGCAACGGCCGCCAAAATCGCAATCAACGCAAAGATCGATACAAGGCACAAGCCTGACCCGTCTTGGCGGCGGCAAAACCAAAAACCCGCGCCAATCGCGGTCACGGCCAAAACCCAGTACAGTCGTACCAACCAAGTGTATCGGTTCATCCAGTCGCCGATCCATGCCGCCTGATTGCGGGCCGGGTAAAATTCATCAACATATCCCTGCGACCACATGAACAAGACGGCGCAAATGGGGACAATGCCCAGAATAAGTATGGTCAAGCGCAGCATATTCATGAATTCCATGCCAAAAAGTTCCATTCCGCAATCACCTGAACTTGATTGAAAAGCAATCCACGGCTGGTTGAGCCATTGCGGGTATAGTCCCCGTCCGGCAGGCTATATTCACCTTCTTGGACCGGGACACCTAGGTACCAGTGGGAATAGAAATCCTCTTCCTCTGAAAACGTCACGAACGCGCCAACACCACGACCAAACGCGGCAGAATTGCTGCTTGGGAAGTTCCCTTGATGGATACGAACTGTAGCCACCGCAAATTGACCTAACCGGGGCGGCCTTGAAACCATAGCTGGCTGCGATCTAAACGGCGGCTGCATAGTTGGTGTTACGGCCGTCACAACCTGAATATGATTAGTGGGTCCATCGCCGCCTGTATCCATCACATGGATCATGCCCGGCTTAATCTGATTTGCCACAAGGGCAGCGCTGTATGTTGTGATATTGGGTCCGGCCAAGACGGCAACGGCATTCGACTGATTGGCGGGGTTCAGATCAGGTGCGCCAGTCGTCTTGAGCATGACCTGATCAAACGGCGAATGCTTATCGGCTTCGTCAAGCTCGGAATAATGATATTCTTTTGCATCATATGTCCCAGTGCCGTTTGTGATCTTAAACGGCAGCTTTTGCTGACGGGCGAACTGCATGACAAGCGATACGGCGAAATCCTCGCACACATAATTGTTCACGTTCCCGCGAAATTCGACCTCTGCGGTTGTGCTGGCATAGTCGCGATAGTCGGCAATCTTTTGCGGTGTCCAGCGATTGAGAACGGCCCAGGCGCCCCGCACCTTGGGCTGGACGCTGACGGCGTCGACAGGCGCAGAAATATAGGCAAAGACTTGCATATCCAAGAATGCCCATTCTTCCTTGATCTCAAGCTCTAACGTCTCGCCATGGTTGGTCAGAACAATTTTCTCAACACTGACACGGCGGTCGGGGCGCATGAAACGCTCGGGTTCGCGGTAAACACTAATTTCCCACGACACCTTGTCTTGCCAATATGTCCCCTTCACCTCACGGCTATAGCCGTCAACCTGAAAGGTATAGGTCTGACCCAAATAAACCTCGTCCGGTCCAGACACAGCCGTGACATGCGTAGGGCAGGTGCGACATGGTTCATCCGTGGGGAAGTTGTCCTCTTCCTGAAGCGCCGCATCGACACGTTCAAGCTCCAACAGGGCTTCATCTGGTTCCATAGGATGCCTCCCTTTGCGAAGCGGCCGACAGCCAGTGTTTTGCCATCGCAACAATACGGTCGACTTTTTGGCCGGGCTTCAACCCTTCGTCTCGCAACACATGTTCGCACCCCGGCCCAAACGTCGGGTCGATATCATAGCGCATACCAAGATAGACCGACAAATTGACCAGTCGACGCACATCGCGGGCACCGGTCACACCAAATCGGGCAACCCACGTGCGGATCGTCCGGCAGACATCGCGCATCTCTTTTTTGTTAAGGGCAAGTTTGGGATAGCTGTCCAACAACGCGAGTGCTGTGATGCGATCAAAGCTGTCGCGGCGATACTCTGTCAAGCGCGCCATGTCTTCAGGCGTAAAGATGGGCGTGCCGGCAATTGCAATTGTGTCAGGCGGATCCGCCGCATATGTGACGCTCCAAGCCAGATCATCGAAGGAATCAAACCCGATGATCTGATCAATGATGGTTGTGGTATCGACCCGAAACCACTGCATGATCTTTGATGGGTTTGTCTGAATATGGCCCAAATACGCATGTAACGCGTCTGGGTCACAAAACCGAAAATACATCCAGCGACCATCCGCGTCTCGTACCTTCGAAAACTTGCGAAAATGGCGCCATACGGCGTCAAAAGAGGCACCGGATCGTACAAATATCCCCGGCGCATCATCCCAATATGTCCAAGGGGCATCGCCGCTGGTCAGAAGATGACGCGTTAGCGCATGATCCGCCTCTAAACGAACTAACCAAGGCGATACATCCCTCAGCTCATCGTATTCGGCACCTTTCACCAAACACCGATGTTCAAGATCAGATACGGCAAGCAACTCAGACAGGTTAGGAATTTTGACTGCGTCTAGTACCGCATAGGTCGGCGTAAACGTGCTATGATCGGCCAAATCAGCGAACAAAACATCATGAAACCGCTGGGGCAGAACGTCCGTTTAGGTCGTCTCGTCATCTTTGATTGGGCAAATCGGGTGTACGTCGTAACCCGCTGCTTCAGACCGTGCTTCCGACGCATTGAAGGCCGATAGACCAGTAAAGGCATCGTCCAATGTCTCGTTTGAATACGAACTCATCTGACCAATTACATTCCTCTATCTTCGGATGAAAACGCCGATTTATTTTAGCATCTTAGACGTCTTTGGCTAGCGGTAACGCCGCAAACCCGTACGCGTTGTCGGGATGCAACATGCTTTCGGCTTGCAAAATACCGAATGCCAACAAAACGTTCATAGTGCAGGAAACAAGATTACTGTTTTGGGAACCACAATTGAGGCCCGACAGTGGGTGTTAAGCCTGCTTTAATAAACACGCACCGAACGCCGCATTAACCAGCGAAAACACATCAATCATGCGCATGGTTTCTGCATCGGTTCTGCATGCCTCAAAACCCCTGTTTTGTCTGTGTTTACGGCCCTAAAGACGCACGTCGCGCCGCAGGACATTTTTAGTGTTGCATCGCTCCCCTTCCCAAAGCCTGTAATTTCCGTTATGGCCCGCAAATCTTGAAATGATCGGCGCCCGCATCCCAGCGCCCGACAAAGAAGATACCGGGATGAGGGGGAATACGCCCCCTACGCAAAAGGCCAAATGGCCAAACAGGAAGACATGATGTTTAACGAAGTGAAAAAATCGATGCAGTGGGGCGAAGAAACGCTCACACTGGAAACGGGCAAGGTTGCCCGCCAAGCCGATGGCTCTGTCATCGCAACGCTGGGCGAGACCAGTGTTATGGCCAACGTGACATTCGCACGCGCCCAAAAACCCGGACAGGATTTCTTTCCGCTAACTGTCCATTATCAAGAGAAATATTACGCCGCCGGTAAAGTGCCAGGCGGCTTTTTCAAGCGCGAAGCGCGTCCCACTGAAAAAGAGACGCTGACCGCCCGCTTGATCGACCGTCCGATCCGCCCCCTGTTCGTCCCCGGCTTCAAGAACGAAGTTCTGGTGATGTGTACGGTGCTGTCACATGATCTTGTCAACGACCCCGATATGGTTGCGATGATCGCGGCTTCTGCAGCGCTGACAATCTCCGGTGCCCCGTTCATGGGTCCGATTGCAGCCTGCCGCGTGGGTTTTGTGGATGGTGACTATATCCTGAACCCAGAAATCGACGACATGCACAACCTGCGCCTGAACCCAGAGCAGCGTTTGGACCTTGTTGTCGCCGGCACCAAAGACGCCGTGATGATGGTCGAATCCGAAGCATACGAGCTGACCGAGGAAGAAATGCTCGGCGCTGTAAACTTCGCGCATCAGCAGATCCAGCCCGTCATCGACCTGATCATTGATCTGGCCGAAGACACAGCAAAAGAACCGTTTGATTTCCAACCGGTTGATTACTCTGATCTTTCTGCCGCTGTGAAAGCAGCGGGCGAAGAAAAGATGCGCGCCGCTTATGCGATCACTGACAAGCAGGAACGCACCGCAGCCGTGTCAGCCGCCAAGGCTGACATTGTCGAGGCGCTGACCGAAGAGCAGCAGGAAGACGGCAACCTTGGTGCCGCGCTCAAGAAGCTGGAAAGCCAGGTTCTGCGTGGCGATGTTGTCAAAAACGGCAAGCGGATCGACGGGCGCGCGCTCGACACCATCCGCCCAATCGTGTCCGAAACCGGCATCCTGCCACGGACCCACGGGTCTGCCCTGTTCACGCGCGGTGAAACCCAGGGTCTGGTCGTGACCACGCTGGGCACCGGCGACGATGAGCAGATGATCGACGCGCTGACCGGCATGTATAAATCCAACTTCATGCTGCACTACAACTTCCCACCTTATTCGGTTGGTGAAGTCGGTCGGGTTTCCGGCCCCGGCCGCCGCGAAATCGGTCATGGTAAGCTGGCATGGCGTGCGCTGCAGGCTGTGCTGCCAGCGGCAACAGACTTCCCTTACACGATCCGCGTCGTGTCAGAGATCACTGAATCAAACGGTTCCTCTTCAATGGCATCTGTTTGTGGTGGTTCGTTGTCCATGATGGACGCTGGTGTGCCCTTGAAAGCACCGGTCGCTGGCGTGGCGATGGGTCTGGTCATGGAAGATGATGGCGACTACGCGATCTTGTCCGATATTCTGGGTGACGAAGATCACCTTGGCGACATGGACTTCAAGGTTGCGGGTACTGAAAACGGCATCACATCCTTGCAGATGGACATCAAGATCGCGGGCATCACGCCAGAGATCATGTCCAAAGCACTTGATCAGGCCAAAGCGGGTCGTCTGCACATTCTGGGCGAGATGAACAAAGCATTGTCCGGCGCGCAGGAATTCAGCGTGCATGCACCCAAGATCGAAACCATGCAGATCCCAACCGACAAGATCCGTGAAGTCATCGGGTCTGGCGGTAAGGTCATCCGCGAGATCGTCGAAACATCCGGCGCGAAGGTCGACATCAATGATGATGGCGTGATCAAACTGGCCTCCAACGATGCTGAGGCGATCAAAAGAGCCTATGACATGATCCATTCGATCGTGGCCGAGCCCGAAGAAGGCGTGATCTACAAAGGAACCGTGGTCAAACTGGTCGACTTTGGGGCGTTCGTGAACTTCTTTGGCAAGCGCGACGGTCTGGTCCACGTGTCCCAGATTGAAAACCGCCGTCTGAACCACCCTTCCGATGTTCTGAAAGAAGGTCAGGAAGTCTGGGTGAAACTGCTCGGCTTTGATGATCGCGGTAAGGTCCGTTTGGCCATGAAGATGGTTGATCAGGAAACCGGCAAAGAAGTCACAAAAGAGGAAACCGCAGAAGGGTAAATCCCTCTTCTCAAAATCCTAACGACAGTTGCGAGCCCCGATGGAAACATCGGGGCTTTTGCATTTTCGGCGGGACGTTGCCGACCAAACGTGATGATTTTGGCACACCTATAAGATGAAAAGCGAATGTCGCGATTTGGCCTACTTTTCGTCAGCACCGCATGTGTATTGCGCATCTCGTATTTTTTGATCGGAGAGACAAATCATGAAGACTTTTTGCGCGGTCTGCGCCCTCGCCCTGTCCGCAACTGCGGTAACAGCTCAGGAAACTGGTAGCACCTCTATTGGCTTCGGCTTCTCGAGCCTCGGTGCCAATCTGGAAGCACAATACAAGGTCAACCCATCCTACGCGGTACGCGGCGTGTTTATGGGCGGCATCAGCGCGGACTATGAAGAATCCGACGAAGATGGCGATTACGACGGCTCAATTGATTTGGGCGGTGTGGCGGTTATGGGTGACTTCTACCCAACCCAGGGCGGCTGGCGTATATCCGGCGGCTTGCTATTTTCAAACAATGAATTGAGCGCGACCGGTACGGTCGACGTGGCTGGTACTGACGAAGCTGCCACGATCACTGCAAAGTTTGAAAACGAAATCTCTCCCATCGTGACAACAGGTTACGAATGGGCCTTTGCCGATGGTTGGAAGTTCACACCAGAAGCAGGTATCATTTTCAACGGTGGTATCGATCTTCAATTTGACGCGACCAATCCGCTCGCGCAGGACGATATCGACAATGATCCCGATTTGCAGGATGCACGCGACGATGCTTCAGACATCGTTGTGCTGCCCTATGTTGCGCTCACAGTCAGCTACCAGTTCTAAACACCACCACATGGACATGATCTGGGCCGCGGGTAACCTCCGCGGCCCTTTGTTATTAGTCTTGCAGTTTCGTGGTGCGCAGATATGGCAGCACGGTTGTGAAATCGCCGAACTTTGCTTTGGCGTCTTCGTCGTTGACGGCCGTCGGGATAATCACGTCATCCCCGACATTCCAGTTGGCGGGCGTGGCCACCCCCCGCCCGATTGATGTTTGCAAACCATCCAACGCGCGCAGAACCTCGGCAAAGTTACGGCCAACGTTCATCGGATAGGTCATGGACAGCTTTAGCTGTTTGTCCGGGCCGATGATGAAAACGGACCGCACTGTGGCGCTATCTGCCGGGGTGCGCCCATCAGGTAAATAGGCCTCAGCGGGAAGCATATCGAACGCTTTTGATACCACCAGACCTTCGTCAGCAATAATCGGAAAACCGGCCTTGGCACCGCCAACGGTTTCAATATCACCCTTCCATTTCTTATGATCCTCAACCCCGTCAACACTGACACCGATCACCTTGGTGCCACGTTTTTCCCATTCAGCCGCCAGTTGAGCCACGGCCCCGAATTCTGTTGTGCAGACGGGTGTGAAATCCTTGGGGTGCGAAAACAAGATCGCCCAGCTGTCGCCGATCCAGTCATGCAGCGAAAATGTGCCCTGATCAGTTTCAACTGTCAGATCAGGGATGGTATCGTTGATGCGCAGGCCCATCGTGTTACTCCTTCAAAATACGGTGTTGTCCTGTCAATATAAGATGCATGGGCGGGTAGTGCCACAGCCGCTTGCACAGCAACCTGACGAGTGCCAATAGTTCCTCAAATCATCTGGAGCATTCGCATGATCGAACAACGCAATTTCTACATCAACGGTGCGTGGGTCGCGCCCGCAAAATCACGCGATTTCGAAGTGATTGATCCGTCCACGGAAGACATCTGCGCCATCATATCGCTGGGCGATCAGGCTGATACGGATGCCGCCGTCGCTGCCGCATCCGCGGCGTTCCCGGCATGGGCGGCCACGCCGCCGGCGGAACGGGCGAAATACGTTAAGGCAATTCTTGATCAATACGAGGCCCGCAAGGAAGAGATGGCCCAAGCGATCAGCCAGGAAATGGGTGCCCCGATCGATATGGCCCGCGACAGTCAGGCCCCCTGCCTGCCTTGGCATCTTGAGAATTTCCTGACCGCTTTTGATCAGGTTGAATGGATCAAACCACTTGGCCCCCACGCGCCCAATGATCGGATCGCGCTGGAGCCGATTGGCGTTGTTGGCCTGATCACCCCGTGGAACTGGCCAATGAATCAGGTGACGCTCAAGGTGATCCCTGCCCTGTTGGCAGGTTGTACTATTGTCCTGAAGCCGTCCGAAGAGGCGCCGCTATCCTCGTTGCTGTTTGCAGAGTTTGTGGATGCGGCGGGCTTGCCTGCGGGTGTGTCCAATCTGGTGAATGGCGATGGTGTCGGTGTTGGCAGCCAGCTGTCCCGGCACGAAGATGTCGCGATGATCAGTTTCACCGGCTCGACCCGCGCCGGCAAGGCGATTTCTACCGCGGCGGCAGAGACCTTGAAGCGGGTCACGCTGGAACTGGGCGGGAAGGGTGCAAACGTCATCTTTGCCGATGCCGATGAAAAGGCGGTCAAGCGCGGGGTGCTTCACTGCATGAATAACTCTGGTCAGTCGTGCAACGCACCAACAAGGATGTTGGTTGAACGGTCGATCTATGATCAAACGGTCGAAGCCGCGACAGACATCGCCAGCAAAATCGACGTCGGCCCGGCGTCGGCGTCCGGTCGGCATATCGGCCCCGTGGTGAACAAATCCCAATGGGAAAAGATTCAGGATATGATTGCGGTCGGCATGAACGAAGGGGCCCGTCTTGTTGCCGGTGGTCCCGGCCTGCCGGAGGGTATGAACAAAGGATACTATGTCCGCCCCACCGTTTTTGCCGATGTGAACAACCAGATGCGCATCGCCCGAGAGGAGATCTTTGGCCCAGTCTTGTCGATTATCCCCTTTGATACCGAAGAAGAGGCCATAAAGATCGCCAATGACACGCCATACGGGCTGACCAACTATGTACAGTCGCAAGACGGCGCCCGGCGGAACCGCATGGCACGCGCGCTGCGCTCTGGCATGGTGGAAATGAATGGGCAGGCCCGCGCTGCTGGGTCGCCCTTTGGTGGGGTCAAGATGTCCGGTCGCGCCCGCGAAGGCGGCGTCTGGGGCATTGAGGAATTTCTGGAGGTCAAAGCCATCTCTGGCTGGGCTGCCGAGTAGCGCCATGTGCACCAGCGCACCAATTTGGTGCGCTGGTCGGTCTTTAGTGCATGTTAGGTTTCTTTATCTATTCAAGCAACGAATAGGAGAAGTATCATGCTCAAGCAGATCAACGGACTACACCACGTCACATCGCTCGCCCGTGATGCGCGCGAGAACAATGCATTCTTCACAAACGTTCTGGGGCTGCGCCGGGTCAAAAAGACCGTCAACTTCGATGCACCCGACGTCTACCACCTGTATTATGGCGATGAAGCCGGATCGCCCGGTACTGTCATGACCTATTTCCCCTTCCCCAATGCGGGGCGGGGTCGGGCTGGCGTGGGTGAGGTCGGGCGAACTTCGTTCAGCATTCCTACCGGGTCCGCGCAGGCGTGGCAAGACAGGCTCGCGACTTTCGATGTGAAGGGCATCACCACAGATACCCGCTTTGGACAGGCCCGCGTCTTGTTCAATGGCCCCGACGGGGATGCATTTGCGTTGGTCGAAAGTGATGATGAACGTACACCCTGGACAGGCGGTGGCGTCAGCGAGGCGATGGCGATCCGTGGCTTTCATTCCGCAGACATGCGGCTGCGGGACGGCGCGATCAGCACCGAGCTATTGCAGTTCATGGGCTACGAGAAAGTAGACAGCACCGACAATATCACCCGGTTCATTATCCCCGGCGGCAATGACGCCAATACCCTTGATCTTGAGATCACGCCAGATGCACCGCGTGCGGAACAGGGTGCCGGATCTGTGCATCACATTGCCTTTGCGGTGGAAAACCGGGCGCGGCAGTTGGAGGTGCGCGAGGCCCTGCTCGACACCGGCTATCACGTGACCCCTGTCATTGATCGGGACTATTTCTATGCAATCTATTTCCGCACGCCGGGTGGTGTGTTGTTTGAGGTTGCCACGAACGAGCCCGGCTTTGATCGGGATGAAGATACGGCGCATCTGGGGCAGGCGCTGAAGCTGCCCAGCCAGCATGAACATCTGCGCGCCCGACTGGAAGGTCTGCTTGAGCCTTTGGGGGACTGATATGAGCTACATCGCAAAACGTACCAAAGGGGCAGCGGGTCAACCGCTGTTCCTGACGTTTCACGGGACCGGTGGGACAGAGGATCAATTTCACGGTCTGGCCCGTCAACTATTGCCAACGGCCCATATCACATCACCACAGGGTGATGTCACCGAACATGGCGCGCTGCGGTTTTTTAAACGAACCGGCGAAGGTGTCTATGACATGGATGATCTGGCCCAGCGGACTGTCACCATGACAGAATTCATCCGTACTGAGGCTACAGGGGTCGGATCAGATCGCACCATTGGTTTGGGCTATTCGAACGGCGCGAACATTCTGGCGGCTGTTGCGCTGGACTCGCCAGAACTGATGCATGATATCATCCTCATGCACCCGCTTATCCCATGGCATCCCAACCCGCAGCCGAGACTATCCGGTCGGCGGGTTCTTATCACCGCCGGTGAACGAGATCCAATATGTCCAAGGGATGAAACGCAACGGCTGGCCGACTATCTTGTGGCGCAAGGGGCCGGTGTAACCTTGCACTGGCATTCTGGCGGGCACGAGATCGTGCAATCCGAGCTGGACGCTGTTGGCACATTCCTGAACGGCTAGAATGGGCATTTCGCAGTAATACGCATGCCTTTGCCACCGTCAGGATGCCGGAATTGCAGGGTCTCTGAATGCAGCATCAGACGGGGATAGTCACGCGCCGGGCCTGTGGCATAGAACGGATCACCCAAGATGGGGTGACCGAGTGCCTGCATATGAACACGCAGTTGATGGGATCTGCCGGTGCGTGGCATCAGGCGCAGGCGGGTCTCGTCCTCATTCCCGCGGACGACCCGCCAGTCCGTCACCGCCTGCTTGCCATTGTCATGATCGACCATCTGTCTGGGCCGGTTTGGCCAATCAACGATCAGCGGCAAATCAACAGTCCCGGTCTTTTCGGCAACCTTCCCCCAAACCCGCGCCACATAGATTTTCTTGGTCTGGCGCTTTTCAAACTGCAGGCCCAGATGGCGCTGCGCATGCGGTGTCAGCGCAAAGATCATGACGCCTGATGTATCCCGGTCCAACCGATGAACCAGCAGGGCAGTTGGAAAGACGGCCTGGACCCGCGCTATCAGGCAATCAGCCAATTCTGGCCCCTTACCGGGCACAGAAAGTAATCCGCTGGGCTTGTCGACCAAAAGAACTTCGTGGTCATCATGCAAAAAGGCGAGAGGATCGTTAGGTGGGGCGTAAGCGGACGTCACTTATAGACGCGCTCACCAAAGATGGCAGAACCGACACGGATATGCGTGGCACCTAACGCAATAGCGCTTTCAAAATCACCGCTCATGCCCATCGAAAGGCCAGCCAAGCCATTACGTGCCGCGATCTTGGCCAGCAGCGCAAAATGCAGCGATGGTTCTTCATCCACCGGCGGTATGCACATCAATCCTTTCAGCGGAAGGTCTAGCGCGCGCACTTCACGCACAAACCCATCCGCGTCCGGCGGCAAAACACCTGCCTTTTGCGGCTCTTCACCCGTGTTGACTTGGATAAATAGATCAGGGCAGGTGCCCATATCTTGTGCCAGTCTGGCTACGGTCGTGGCAAGTTTGGGTCGATCAACCGTATGGATCGCCTGCGCCAGCTGCATCGCCTGCCGTACTTTGTTGGTCTGTAGCGGACCAATCAGGTGCAACTGGATACCGTCATAGCGTTCGCGAAAGTCTGGCCATTTGCCTGCAGCCTCCTGCACCTTGTTTTCGCCAAACACGCGATGACCGGCCTTCAGCACGGCTTCCACCCGTTCGTTGGGCTGCACCTTGGATACCGCGATAAGAGTCGGTTCATCCATTGACCGACCAGCCTTTTCAGCGGCCTTGGTCATGCGAGCGGTGATTTCGGTCAGGGACATGCGCGCCTCCTCTTTGCCGTTTATGTGCAACACGGATGCGCAAAAGAAAAGAGCGGGCGACTTCGCCCGCTCTTTCAATTCAATTCACAGGAGTGAATTAGAACTTCATCTTGACGCCGAAGTCAGCAACAGCGTAGCTGTCGTCGTCTGCGAACGGATCATCGACAGAACCCAGGCCGCCGGCCAGTGTTACACCGCCACCAAGGCCATATTCAAAGCCAACGCCGAAATCAACTTCGTCGTCGTCCAGGTCAGTCGCGCCAATGGTACCAATAATGCTCAGGTCGCCTACAGGGTATGTAACCGACGCACCGTAACCAGCAACATCCTCATCATCGAAAACGTCGTCGTTATCTTCAAGAGTCGCCATGTGATAGAACAGATCGATGTCTGCGCCGCCAGCGGTTACGCTGGCACCGAGTGCAAAGATACTGATGGTTTCGTCAGTGAAAAGGAGATCGATTTCGGTGTATTCGGAGTAAGCCGCACCAACAGAGAATGTGCCGGCGTCGTAGCTTGCACCGACGGAAAAGTCGTCGCTTGCTTCGGTTTCGTCTTCAGCAAGGTTGCCGGATGCTGCAACTGTAACTTCGCCAAACTCTGCTTTGACTTGAACGTTTGCTGTACCGTCATCCCAGAAGGTAGTCGCAGTGTCGTCGATGCCAATGCCGTCGAAGCCAGGATCTTTCAGACCGCCAATAACAACGCCATCTGCGCTGCCAACGCCACCAACAGTCACGGTTACGCCACCGCCAGAGATGTAAACTTCTGGATCATCGATAGCGTCTGATTGAGTGCCTACGTCCAGGTCGAAATCAAGCGACGCACCAACTTCAAGACCACCGTCTGTTGTAGTTTTACCGGCAATGCCAAAGTCGAGCTCATAGTACAGCTCTGTGCTTTCAGTGTTACCAGTGGATTCTTCTGCGTCCGAAAACTTCAGACCAACGTTCGCATCTCCCGAAAAAGTAATTTCAGCAGCTGCGTAGCTTGCCGTGAAAACCAGTGCGGTTGTAGCAAGGAGAACCTTTTTCATGGTTTAATTCCCTCAGTGTTTATAGTTAACTCAACCGGAACTATCCCGAATTGATTATGGGTTTTTTCTGCGCCTCGGCCCACGATTGCAAGACGCAGAGGCAGGCAGGGCGCAGGTCAACGAATTATGGTGCAGCTTTGCCACAGTGATGTTGGGCCTCGTAAAGCACGCACAACGGGAAAATCGCTTGTGGCCCCAAAACTCAGTTGCTAGGTAACCGTGACGTGAAATTCAGTAGGATCGCGACAGTGACAAAACCAGTGCCGTTCCCTTTCGGTTTTGCCCTCACGGTGGGTTTGTCGACCTGTAACGGTACAGCGGCGCCAATATCTTTAGGCCGCGATAGGATTGGTGAATGACTATGATACACATTGGACGTGCTCTTTTCACGGCGATTCTGATCGGGTCTTTGGCGGCCTGTGGCAGTGGCCAGCCGCCCACGCCGCGTGGCGCTGAAAACGTAGCAGTGAACCGCTACCTTTGGGCGGCATCGCTGGACGTACTCAGCTTTCTGCCCGTCCAATCGGCCGACCCCTTTACCGGCGTCATTTCAACCGGTTTTGGCACGCCGCCCGGCAGCAACCGCGCCTATCGCGCGACGATACAGGTGACTGATCCCGCTCTTGATGCGCGCGCGCTCAATGTCGCACTGCAATCCCGCAGTGGTCCTGTGGCGCTGGAAACCCAGCGCGCGATAGAAGACGCGATTCTATCACGTGCCCGCCAACTCCGGATTGCTGACGGCGCCCTATAGCCATCGGCACGCAGCCCGATTATGAATAGCGCCGGGCCACCTCGCCCGGCGTTTCCTGTTTGAAAGATCACTATATGACCACTTACACCCCCGCCGAGATCGAGGCGACATGGCAGGCGACATGGGCCGAGGCCGAGACGTTCAAGGCCGTTCGCAGCGCTGATAAGCCCAAATATTATGTTTTGGAGATGTTTCCCTACCCGTCTGGCCGTATCCATATGGGCCATGTGCGCAACTACACGATGGGTGACGTGATTGCCCGCTACAAGCTGGCAACCGGGCATAACATTCTGCATCCGATGGGTTGGGATGCGTTTGGTATGCCTGCCGAAAATGCAGCGATGGCGACCGGCATCCATCCCAAGGATTACACCTACGGCAATATCGCCGACATGAAGGCGCAAATGCGCCCTTTGGGCCTGTCGATTGACTGGTCCCGCGAATTTGCCACCTGCGATCCGGAATACTACGGCCAGCAGCAGGCGTTGTTTATTGATTTTCTGTCCAAAGGGCTGATTTACCGCAAAAAGGCTGTCGTGAACTGGGACCCGGTCGATATGACGGTGCTAGCCAATGAACAGGTGATCGACGGCAAAGGCTGGCGGTCCGGGGCCGAGGTTGAGCGGCGCGAACTGGTGCAGTGGTTCTTCAAGATCAGTGATTATTCCGAGGAATTGCTGGAGGCGATTGATACGCTGAATAACTGGCCTGCCAAGGTCAAGCTGATGCAGGCAAACTGGATCGGTAAATCTCGAGGCATCGAGATTCCCTTCCAGCGCACCGATGGCGGTGATCCGATTATTTGCTATTCTACACGCCCCGACACGATGCGCGGCGCGAGTTTCATTGCTGTTGCCGCCGAACATCCGGTGTCGCGCGCTTTGGCCGATGATAACCCGGAACTGGCTGCTTTCATCGCGGAAACCCGCAAGATGGACACGACCGAAGCGGCAATGGAAAAGGCTGAGAAGAAGGGCCTTGATACCGGCATTCGCGTGAAACACCCGATTTATCCGGATCAGGAATTGCCCGTTTGGGTCGGTAATTTTGTATTGATGGACTACGGCACCGGTGCCGTGTTCGGATGTCCGGCCCATGATCAGCGCGATCTGGACTTTGCCCGCAAATACAATCTGCCTGTGCAAAATGCGTTCTATATGCCGGGCGAAGAGATTGACGTGGAAGACGTTGCGCTTGTACCGGCCAAGACGGAAAAGGTGGTCTTTATCGATCACTTCGCGGGCATTGCTGAAGCGACGAGCCAGGAAGGCATCGATGCCACGATTGACTATTTCGAGGCAAATGGTCTGGGCACCGGTCAGGTCAAATACCGCCTGCGCGATTGGGGGCTGAGCCGCCAGCGGTATTGGGGTTGCCCGATCCCGATTGTTCATTGCGACGCTTGCGGCGCCGTACCCGAAAAGAAAGAAAACTTGCCGATCGAGCTGCCTTACGATGTGACCTTTGACATCCCCGGCAACCCGCTGGACCGTCATCCCACATGGCGCGATTGTGCCTGTCCGTCTTGCGGCAAACCAGCCAAGCGCGAGACGGATACGATGGATACCTTCGTGGATTCCTCGTGGTATTTCGCGCGTTTTACCGCCCCGAATGCCGCGACCCCGACCGATCTTGATGATGCCGCATATTGGATGAATGTGGATCAGTATATCGGCGGGATCGAACACGCGATCCTGCACCTGCTTTACAGCCGCTTCTTTGCGCGTGCGATGCATCTGACCGGGCATCTGCCCAAGACGGCGATTGAGCCGTTTGACGCGCTGTTCACACAAGGCATGGTGACGCACGAGATATACAAAGTCGCGGTAACGAGCGCACACAAGGTGATGTTGTATCTGTCTGCCGAGAATCCCAAATTCAATAAAAATATATCAGAACGAATTATGGCGGCTTTTCAGGGCATACCTGACAAAGATGACGGAATAGTTCGGCAGGACTTGTACTTATACCCAAGCGAGGTTGAGAAAATTGATGGTGATTTCTATATCTCAGGTAGCGATCTAATAGTAGAAGTTATCCCTTCCGCTAAAATGTCAAAATCTAAGCTGAATGTGGTCGACCCGGATGATATTCTGGCGAAATACGGTGCCGATACCGCCCGCTGGTTTGTCCTGTCTGACAGCCCGCCCGAGCGGGATGTGGAATGGACCGCATCAGGGGCCGAGGCGACGTCCAAGCACCTGAGCCGGGTTTATCGCGTTTGCACCGAAATCGCTGCGATGGGTGACGCGCCCGGAACCGGTGATGAGGACTTGCTGCGCGCGATGCATAAGGCGATCCACGATGTCACGATGGGGATCGAGACGTTTGGATTTAATGCTTCAATTGCAAAGCTTTACGCGTTTACCAACGTGTTGACGAAATCCAAGGCAGGTGGCTCCGCAAAACGTCAGGCCGCCCGCACTCTTGCGCAGCTGATGTCGCCGATGACCCCACATTTGTCGGAAGATATCTGGGCGATGCTGGGCGGTGACGGTCTGATTGCGAATGCCGCTTGGCCTGTTGCGGATGAGACGATGCTGGTTGAGGATACTGTGACCATGCCGATCCAGATCAACGGCAAACGCCGGGCCGAGATTAACGTGGCCGCTGACGCCAGCAAAGCGGATGTTGAGACGATGGCCCTGGCGTTGGATGCGGTGCAGACTGCATTGAATGGGGCCACACCAAAGAAGCTGATCGTTGTACCGGGACGGATTGTGAACATTGTCATCTGACCGCATCTCCCGTCGTGGCGCGCTGTTGGGTCTGATGGCCTTGGGCGGTTGCGGTTTTGCGCCGGTCTATGGCACGACGAATGGCCTGCGGGGTACGATTGCATTTGAGACGGATAGCAGTGTGGCCGGTTTCCGGCTGCGTGAGCGGTTGGAAGAACGGCTGGGCCGCCCAAGCACTCCTCAATATGTATTGAAAGTAACGCTTTTGGACCGGCGCCGTACCTCGGCGATCACGGCTGATGGAGACACGACCCGCTTCAATGTAATCGGCACGGCCAGTTGGACGTTGATCGACCCTGTGACGGGCGACACGATTGATGCAGGGCAGGTGGAAACATTTACCAGTTACGCTGCCACAGGCTCTACCGTGGCCACGCAGGCTGCCAATGTGGATGCGACAGCCCGCTTGGCCGTGGCGATGGCAGATCTGATCGTCAGCCGTCTGCTGATCCTTTCGCCAACGCTGCCATCATGAAACTGACCGGTACCGCCGCGACAGCCTATTTTCGTAAGCCTGATCCGACACATACGGGCCTACTGATCTTTGGGGCCGATCCCATGCGGGTCGCCACAAAACGGCAAGAGGCGATCGCGGCATTGGTTGGCCCACAAGGCGAAGAAGAAATGCGCCTGACCCGGATCAATGCGGCGGACCTGCGCAAAGATCCGGCATTGCTCGATGATGCCATAAAGGCACAGGGTTTTTTCCCGGGTCACCGTGTTGCTTTTGTCGAAGATGCAGCCGATGGGTTGTCGAAGATTTTGGACACCGCCTTGTCCGATTGGCAGCCAGGCGACGCGCAAGTGGTTGTGACAGCCGGTCAGCTTACGGCGAAATCTGCCCTGCGCAAGGTTTTCGAAGGTCACCGCAACGCGGTTGCCATTGGGATCTATGATGATCCACCCAGCATGGCTGATATCGAACAAGCGCTGGCGCAAGCCGGGATTGCCCCCCCCGAAACGGACGTCATGAATATGCTGCTGGAATTGGCTGGATCGCTCGAACCGGGTGATTTTCGCCAGACCGTCGAAAAGGTCAGCCTGTATAAACGGGGCGATGATACACCCCTGAGCGTTGCCGATGTGATGGCCAACGCGCCACAATCGGCCGAAGTCGATATCGACGATGTGCTGGATGTGGTCACATTCGGACAAGCGGATCAGTTGGGGCCTGTGCTTCGTAACCTTTATGCGCAAGGGGTGACGCCGGTCACCTTATGTATCGGTGCGACGCGGCATTTTCGACGTTTGCACACGGTCGCGTCTGATCCCGGTGGGCCCGGTGCGGGGATCGGGCGGCTGCGCCCGCCGGTCTTTGGGCCGCGCCGGGACAAAATCACCAGCCAGGCCAGCCGCTGGGGGCGTGACAGGCTCGAACGCGCGCTGACGGCGCTGACGGATGTGGATTTGCAGCTACGCTCGGCAAACACAGCACCGCAAGGTGCTCTGATGGAAAGAACACTGATCAGACTGGCCATGATGGCCCGTCGTTAAACGTCAAAAACTGCTGGCAGCCAGTGCCATCAGCGCCAACGCGCCAAGGATCAGATACCCACCGTTTACAGAACCCTGCGGTGGAATGAATACCTCTTCAGGTGCCGTCACGGGTTGTTCCATGTCTGGCGCTCCGGGGTTGCCTGCTAACGCGGCGACGCCGATAGACGAAATTGCTGTTGCCAGCACGAAAGTTCTCAAAATACGCAAAATCAAAAGCCTCTTACAGCGACAAAAAGGGCCAGAAGTGCCCCGACCCTTTTTTGTTCGTTTATTAATCAGCGTTTGCTGCAGCCGCGATCAACAGGGCTGCAAGGACACCCACGATGATATATGTGCTGTTGATCGAAGAACCTGCAGGCTCCGGATCTTCAACAATCACGATAGGCTTGTCCATCATGGCAGGCTCTGGATTGCCAGCCTGAGCAGCAACACCTACAACTGAAATTGCTGCCGCAGCAGCGAGAGTGGTTGAAATACGCATATCTTTCTTCCTTCTTGCCCAGGGCTAAATTCCAGCCCCCACGGGTAGACAAACACGACAGAACATCACGAATGTCAATTGTAAATGGTCTGATGTGGCGGTTCGCTACCGCTCTTGTTGCCATGCAAACACGTGTTTTATGGGCAAAATGCGCCGTTCAAAAGAAAGAAGGCAGACCAAAAGGTCCGCCTTCAAATCCATCTTAAGATCTAAAAGATCCAGATCAATCAGCGTTTACTGCAGCAGCAATCAACAGAGCGGCAAGAACACCGATGATGACGTATGTGCTGTTGATCGAGGAACCAGCAGGTGCGGGCTCTTCAACGATAACCACTGGGGCTTCCATAACTTCAGGGGACATACCACCAGCATTGGCGGCAACACCGGAAACAGCGATAGCAGCTGCGGCGGCAAGAGTAGTAGTAAGGCGCATGTCGGTACTCCAATTAATGCACGGGTGGTCTATCACGATGTGATGATCCACATTCGCGTATTAAATCAGTCTGCTATGCAGAATCCAAGGGGCATCACGCCAGTTCAATAGACATCAATTTGCAGATATCCCGCATCGGGAGAGATCGCTTGGAGGCTTCTGATCATGCCACCATCACGATTTACCCAATAAACATTGGTGAATCCGAGGCCCTCGCCGCGACATTCTTCCTCAAAACGCACAGAATTGAGCGTTTTTTGTAGTCTTTCGATGACTTCTGGACCCTGAGAAGCGATGCGACACTGCAACAGTTCCGTCGAAATCCCGTCAATATCCGTCAAAAAATCATGCTGTCTTTGCGAATTTCCGCCGCCTGCGCGGATAGCCGACCATGTTTGCGACACGTCAGACCCCATCAAATCGCGTGGTAGCCCCCGTGTGGCAACCACAATACCGTTCTCAAGCGTCAGGCTGATGTTGCTACTATCGATCCATGTGACACGTGATCCGTTTTGGCCAGCCTGCACCATCGTCAGCCACCGGCCCGTGGCGCGGGCATTGACGCGCAGGTACTTACCCGGGTTTGCAAGCAACGCATCTTGCGGCACTCCCGCGCTTTGCTGAACGGGTTGTTCCGCACCAGCGACACGCGCCAACACCGCTTGACCCAGTTGCACACCTGTCCCGCCTTCGTTGAGCGGCCCACAGGCGGCCAGTATGAGCATGATCAGACATGCAGTTATTCGCAGCATCATCGCCAAAACCGTCCCCACGTATCTGAAAGATCGTTCAAATGGCCTTCGCGCACTTCGTCATAAAGACGCCCATTTATACGAAGCCGCGCGCCGCCATCGCCTACCCTGGTGCGCAATGTTGCATCGTAATCGCGTCGCGTCGCCGTTCCGGTTAGATAGTCCTGGGGGATCGTGATCCGGATGCCCTTATTGTAAGATCCGTCGCCAAATGCATCATATGACAAATCTGTTTGGGTGACATAGGCCCCCACACGCACACCATTATTGTATTCGCGGTCGATTGAAACGGTTGCCCCCCAATCGCCCGCCAGATAACGGCCAAGGTCCAGTTGCGTGTGATAACCGTTGCCCAGATCATAATACGCTGACACATAGCCGGTCACCACATCGTAATCATATTCGTCAAACCCAAACGCCATGTCACTGTCACGCTGGGCCACGTAATTCAGTTCTGCCCCAAGGCCAAGGTTACTGCCAACGGGCTTCCACAACAGCTCTGTTGATATGCCGCCGAACATCCGTTCCAGATAACCGACGCTGACCCGGCTATAAAGGTTGGGGGCCGGTCGCGCGTAATGGACAAGCGTCAGATCACGCAGCACTGGCACGCCATCGTCGCCGTAAAACCCGCTATCGCTGCGCACGTTTTGAATGTCTGGCGTATCATCGATACCTGGATCGGCCTTGTCTGCCTTCAGGACACTTTGTCCAATCGCCCCTGACAGGACCAGTTGCGGTGTAATGGTATAAACGCCGCGCAGGGTGATCCCTGTGTCGACTTCAACCGAACCGTCACTGCCAAGCGAATTGAGTTCGAAATACGGGCCAATCCCCCACGCCCAGCGCGGCGCCTCCGGCCGGACATTGATCAAATCCGTCGCGATATCTGCATCATCAAATTGCGACCTTTGCAGCATAATCTGCGCAGCGCCGGCCTGATTTTCCAGCCGCTCGACATCACTGCGTGCGATTGTCGTCGCGGACAGTGGAATACCCCGCGCCTCGGGTTCAAGCACCAAGGTTTCAATCTGGCCGGGCATCACCTGCGTCATCATGCGCGAGACACGGCCCATCGCTTGCGCTTGAGACCGGTAGCGTCCATTTACATAACGCACGCGGGCGGTCGTATCCGTCACAGACAGACCCGTCAGCGTAATGCCTTCAATCTTCAACAACGCCGTCAGCGCCACGCGTAGTGCTGCTTCGGGGGCCGCGGACCCATTCGCGCGCTCTTGGGCTGTCCGCACCTTGACCGGGGCGGGGGCGGGCTCGATCCCGCTCATCCCCGGTCGATTATTGGCGTTCAACGCAAAGGACCCCGATACGGCAAGCTCATTCCCATAAAGCGAGGCAATCGCGAGCTGCACGCCAGGCCGGGGTCGGTAGGTCACACCAAAGTTAAACGGTGAGTCGGCTGCAATTGCGGGTGCGAATGATTCGACCGGATAGGCAATTGATGAATACTCCGCCTTGATACCCCAACGTTCATTGATCTGATACTCAAGCCCCCCAAACGCCGCCGCGTCGCCGCGAAACCAATAGTCAGAGGCAAGCTGGCCTTCTGGGTCCGCCTCATCGAAATCGGGCCGATCACCCAGTCCAGAAAGCGGATTGTCAAAACCGTCGCGCGTGCCCATGGCGCCCCAACCAATGCCGGCGGTGACTGTCAGATTATCCCCAATCGACTTGGTGGCCACCAGATATTCTGACCCGAACCGATTGGGCGTCAAAATATCACGCAGGCCGATGGCAATCGCGGGCAGATAGGTTGTCTCATTATTAAAACGATATCGCAGATCAAACCCGCGCTCCAACTCGCCCTCCAAACGCCCGCTGGTCGGGTCATCATAAAGATCAACAAGCGAATAGCGTAGGCTGCCGGACAAACGGTCCGTCAGTTGAAACGTAAATGTCGTGCGCAATAGGCCGGGCGCATAAGCAATGGTCGCGGCCAGCGCGCCCTCTTGGGCGGTCTGTGCGGTTGGCATGTCCAATAAACCGGGGGTGCCGTTTAGGGAATAAGTCACGCCTGCGTCCTGAGCCACGGCAAAATGTCCTGCGATCAACGCAAAAAAGGATGTCGCAAAAAACACAGGCCTGCGCATGGGGCGTACTCCGTCAATGCCGTCTGGCGTGTTTACCGCGCTATACCAGTCTTGTGAATCCCCCTCAGTTTCAAAGTGGCTACGCCACGAAAAATACACGTTATGCGTGTAAACACTTTGTTAACTAATATGGATCAGGGTAAACTCATGTTAGTTTCTCATGGTTGTCGTTTTGTCTTGTTTTCTGAGCCTATGGGCAGTTGCCCATGGGTTGAACGTGCGTTGACGCCCTGGTTGGACCAGAAGGTGGCAGATTGCAAAAGCACGACAAATAACACTTACTTCTTCAAAGGTATGTCCCCGGCAGAGGCGGAACTTGCCTTTGACATGTCGGGTTTGGCCTTTCGCAGTTATACGCGCATCGCAATCGTCCAGAACCCGTTCACGCGGATGGAACAGCTTTACAAACGGATCGCAGCCACTGATCGGGTTTGGCAGATGCGTGACCGTGTTGGTGTCGGCGCGCCGGAATATGCGCGTTGGCTGCGCAGTACGCGGCCACACGGGAATGGCGCCGGTCACCGGGGCAGCCCACGCTGGCGCAGGTTCGGGTCCTGGTCAGTGCGGGCTTGGTGCGGCGACAGGATCACGCACCTTGTGCGCGCCGAAACGGCAAAACAGGATTTATCTGCGATCTTCAGCAAAATGGGCATCGCGCCAGAACTTGGCGGACGCACTGGTGATTTTCAAAATTTGTCGTGGGTAGGGGGCAATCGCGACCCGGAAGTCAATGAATTGATCCATGAACGGTATCACGGCGACCTACAGCTTTATCATCCCATAAAGGCTGATCTGCGCCTCGTGGCGTAAGACCTATTGCCATCGCGCCCGATGACGTTTCAGATGTCCCGTATAAACGGGAGGCACAATGTATCAGGTCGTCGGCGCAAAAAAATCCCGCACTATGCGTGTGCTCTGGACTTTGGAAGAACTTGGTCAGCCCTATGACCATTTTCCCGAAAATCCACGATCAGATACCGTCAAACGTTTGAACCCATCGGGCAAGGTGCCAATACTGATGGATGATGACGTGCCTATCACTGACTCCACAGCGATTGTCACCTATTTGGCGGACAAACACGGTGCGTTGACCCATAAACCCGGAACGTTGGCGCGGGCGCACCAAGACAGTCTGACCCAGATGGTTCTTGATGAACTTGATGCGGTCCTCTGGACCGCTGCCAAACATAGCTTCATCCTGCCAGAAGAACACCGCAAGCCCGAGATCAAAGACGGTTTGCGATGGCAGTGGGCCAATAGCCTGAACCACCTTGCAGAGCGGATCGAGGGGCCATTTCTAACCGGGGACATGATGACCATCGCCGACATCATATGTGCGCATTGTTTGAACTGGGGCACTAGCATCCGGTTCGAGGTTACGCCGGAACCCGTGCGCGACTTCCAGAAACGGATGCGGGACCGCCCGGCACTTCAGCGATTGATGGCGTAATGCGCAGCCGCCTCACCCGCCAATCGCCCTGTGGCCAGACATCCCGTAATCAGATAGCCGCCTGTCGGCGCTTCCCAATCCAGCATCTCGCCCGCACAAAACACATCGGGTCTGTCGCGTAGCATCAGCGCATCGGTCAGCGCGTCAAAACGAACACCGCCCGCCGTCGAAATCGCTTCGTCCATAGGACGAGGGCCCTTGTGGCGGACCGGCAAGCGTTTGATCAGCGGCGCCAAATCACCCGGAAACGGCCGCCCAAATTCGGACAGTAGCGTAATGCGCACAGGGTCAAGTCGCAACGCCTTGCGCAGGTGGTTCGGGAGACTGGCTTTCCCTCTTGATTTCTCCAACGCTGCGCGCACCCTGTCCAGCGACCAGTCAGGCAGCAAATCCAGATATAGCGCAGCGCCTTCACGCATCGGGCGCGACACTGCGTAGATGCCACCACCCTCAATCCCGCGCGCGGAGATGACAAATTCACCCCGCGTGACCTGATCGCCCGCATGCAGCGCCACAGATTTGACAGGCGTGCCCAGATGCCGGGCCATATGATCCGACCAATCAACAATGAACCCCATGTTGGCGGGTGCAAAGGGGGCGACAGCATCGTGCAAAAACGACGCCCACGCACCATCCGACCCCAGCCGCGACCAACTGGCACCACCAAGGGCCAGGATAGTGACCGTTGGTGTTCGTGAGACCCGGCCTTCCGGCGTGTCAAACACAACCGCGTCCTTGTCCCATCCCGCCCAACGCCATCTTGTTTGCAGGGTGACGCCCATCCCGCCCAACTGCGCTAACCATGCCCGCAACAGGGGTGACGCCTTCATCGCCGTTGGAAAAACGCGGCCCGTTGATCCGGTGAACAAGGGTTGGCCCAGCCCTTCGGCCCAGGCTAGCACCGCCTCTGGCCCAAAGGCAGATACCGTGTTCCGCAAGGGCGTATCCCCGAACGCATCCAGAAACGTTTCCATCGGTTCGTTTTTGGTCAGGTTCAGCCCCGACTTCCCGGCCATCAGAAACTTGCGGCCAACCGATGGCATTGCGTCGGCGACGGTGACGGTAAGCCCACGCCTGGCCATCTGTTCCGCCGCCATCAGGCCAGCCGGACCACCCCCAATGACCAGCGCATCTGTCACGTAGGCAACGCGCCTTTCAATTCGACAACCCGATGCGGATAAGGGATTTCGATATCGTTGTCCTTCAGCGCATTCCAAATCAGGAACAGCACGTCAGAGGCGTATTTGTTCTTGCCGTCATCAATCCCGTTGACCCAGAATTCAACACCGAAGTCGATACCGCTATCGCCAAAGCTGCGCAATTCGCAATCCGGCCCTTCAGGGTCATCAAGCACCTCCGGATGGGTCGCTACGGCAGCCTCAATGATAGCAGGTACCTTGTTAATATCGGTGTCATAACTAACCGAAAAAGCGACCTCCAACCGGTTGGCAGAGCCGCTGTCGGAATAATTGACGACACGGGTCGTGATGAAATCCTCGTTCGGGACAACAATCCAACGGCCATCAAATGTCTCAAGTATCGTGGCGCGTGCGGTCATCTTGATGATGGTACCAGCCTCGCCCCCATCCAACTCGATATAGTCGCCAACGGTCGCCTGACCTTCGACCAGCAGGATCACTCCGGATATGAAATTCGATGCGATTTTCTGCAACCCAAAGCCTAGGCCCACACCTACAGCACCCCCGATAATCGCGAGCGAACTCAGGCTGATCCCCATGATGTTCATCAACAACAGGAACGCGATGCCAAAAATTGCGAACTCCGCCATTTTGACAAAAAGCTGCCGAATGGCCGGCCGCATGGGCTGCTGTTCGATATAGGCGACCGATTGCGAATTCGACCATTGCCCCAGCCAGAACAATAAACTCCCCGCGATCAGACCACGCACCAGCGCCAGCGCTGAAAAGCTGATATTGCCCAGGCTGACGACTGTTCCGGCAAGGGCTGCAACAACCTGATCCAAAAATCCAAGCGCATAAAGTGCGGCGACCGGTACCAGAACGTATTTTGCCAGAACCTTCAGAAACGGATCAGTGATAATGTACTTGGCCAACGCGCGCGCCGCGAGAAACAGGAAAACCCGTTTACCAAAAGCGATGACCGCACCGGACCCAAACAGGGACCGGGTCACGACCTCGCCGATCGCAGTAAAACCATAAGCCAGAAGTGGCAGCAAAAGCGGAATAAAGATCAGCACAAACCGACGTGCTGTGGCGAACACCGATGCGCTGTCAGCGGCAGGGGTTAAAAGCCGGGTCAATCGCGGGGCAATGATCCGGTTGGCCAGCCGGGCCAAAAGATAGGCCCCGATCAGTAAGCCGAACTGGGACCATGCGGCAGGCGACAGCAACCAATCTTGCGCCAGTTTCAAGCCTTGATCGACGGCCGCATAGGCCTGATCAACCAGTGTATTGTCCTGTTCCATCACTCACCCCATACAACCCGTTACACTGTTTGCCCCCAAGACCCGCAAAGAACAAGGCAGAGGGTCAACCTAGCTGCACCATCCCTTTTATCGCCGCGATATGGCCTGCGCTGGCATCCAAGATGTCGGTGCAAAGCCCAGTGGCGTTGTCCATCAGGTCAGCAGGCGGAACAATCTGGTCAATCAAGCCCCATGCCATCGCCGTATCGGCGTCCACCTTTTGACCCGCCATCAGGATCATCTTGGCGCGGGCCGGTCCAATCAGGGCTGCCAAGCGCACCGGGTCCGATGGTTGCGGCAAAAACCCCAATTTCATCACCGGATAAAAGAAGTTCGCCTTTGGCACTACAACCCGCACATCGCAGGCCAATACCATACCGAATGCGCCACCAGCCACCGTGCCGTTCAGGGCGGCAATCGTCAGGCCTGGCAGGGCCGCAATGGCAGATGATAGCCGTTCCCAAACCGGATCAGTGGCCAAACCGGCGCGGGCTGCGTCCAGATCGGCCCCGGCACTGAAAACCGGGCCTGTGCCGGTCAGGATCAACGCCTTGGCTGCCCGCGCGCCTTCCGCGATCTCCGCCAGTTCCGTCAGCATAGCTGGGGTCAGGGCACCCGCCTTATCAGGCCGGTCAATGGTTACAATCCACAGATCACCATCCGTCTCGCAGCGGATCATACAAGACCCACTTTTTGGCGAATATCATCTTCACGCAGGCTCACGTCAGTACCACGATATGCATCCGCTTCGTCCGTACACATCCACAAAAGCGCCTGCGCGGGCCATTCTGGCGGAATATGAACCGACCAATCCAACTGGCTGACCGGGTTGATGCCGGATGCTTTGATTTCGCGCTGCATATCTGTGGCGACAGTTCCGGGCGACAACCCCATGATGCGCAACCCATGATCACGGGCCTCTTTATCACCCATGCGGGTCAGCATATAGGCGCCCGCTTTGGAACTACAGTAAGCGGACCACCCTTCAACCGGGCCATGGGCAGCGCCGGATGAGATATTGATAATCGTGCCATGGCCTTGCGCAATCATGCCCGGCATCACAGCGCGCATACCATGCATCACCCCTTTGAGGTTGATATCGATGGTGCGCGCCCAAGCATCGACATCCGTTTCGGCCAAATGACCGATCGGGTCCACGACGCCTGCATTGTTGATCAGCACATGCAGCCCGCCAAACGTGCGGGCCGTGGCGGCAACGGCAGCCTCCATTTCGGCGAAAGATGACACATCACACGGAATGGCGAGCGCCTTTTCCCCGATATCACCAGCGATCTGGGCTATTTCACCGGTACTGCGCGCGATGAGCGCAACATTGGCCCCGGATGCAGCAAACGCATGCGCCGCGGCCGCCCCGATACCGCGGCTTGCACCCGTAATAAGTACGGTTTTCCCCACCATGTTAATCTTTTTCACGCTTGTCCCTTTCGATTGGTCGCAAGGATGGCTAGTTACAGAATCGTCATTTCCGCCCCTGGCTGCATACTAAGAACGCTTGGATCGGTCCGAAAGATAGATAACGAAAGGTAATAGAATGACCTACTCGACTGGATTGCGCAGTGCTGTTTGTTTCACCGCGCTGGTTGCTGGTGGCGCTGCACAGGCCGATGTCACGGCTGCCGAGGTGTGGGAAGACTGGAAATCGCAGATGGCGCTTTATGGCGAAAACGGCTTTTCCGTAGGCGCCGAAGAAACATCAGGCGGCACATTGATTGCGCGCGATGTGGCGATCAGCATGGATGACGGCGAGGTCGCTGTTTCCGCGAATATGGGTGACATCACCCTCGAAGAACAGGGAAACGGCAGCGTGCGGGTCACGATGGCGGAAAGCTATCCCATCGTCATAACCGGCAATGATGGCACCGTCATCACGGTTTTGGTTAGCCAGTCGGATCTGGAAATGATCGTCAGCGGTGACGCCAATGAGATGAACTACGCCGTCTCGGCAGACAGCTATACAATCGCGCTTAAGGATATTGTTGATGGTGATGTGACTTTCACCGGTGACGTGCAGATGGTCATCAATGATCTGAGTGGCGATTATGTTTCCACTGCAGGCGACCTGCGTAACCTGAACTACACCCTTGATGTCGCGTCAATTGATCTCTTGGTTGATATCGACGTACCGGGTGCCGCCGGTGAATATGTCACCGCCAGCGGCAAAATCGAAGGGATGAGCATGCAGGGCGATATGGTCGTGCCTGCAAACGCCGATTTTGAAAACCCTGACAATATATTTGTTGAGGGGTTGTCTTTCAAAGGTGGGTACACCGTCGAAAGAGCGAACTATGTGTTTGATATTGACGCTGACGGTGATCAGGCCTCCGGTACGATCAGCACAGGTGCCACGACCCTCCAGGGCGAGATGAACAGCGAAACAATCGCTTACGATGCGCAGACCAATGATTTGGCCCTCAGCATCAACACAAGCGAATTTCCCTTCCCGATTGAGGTCGGGCTTGCAGAATATGGTGCGGGTTTTGAAATGCCTGTCGGCAAAAGCGACGAACCGGCCGACTTCGGCCTCAGCCTCGATTTCGTTGACCTGACGATCAACGACATGATCTGGAACATGTTTGATGGCGGCAACGTTCTGCCTCGCGATCCGGCGACTGTGCAGTTTGCACTGGCAGGTAAGGTCAAGCCGTTATTCGACCTGCTTGACCCCGCACAGCAATCCGCGATGAACCGGTCCGATATGCCGTTTGAGCTTGATTCAGTCACACTCAGCAATCTGAAAATCGCTCTGGCTGGTGCGCTGGTGACAGGTGAAGGCGAATTTACATTTGACAACAGCGACATGAACTCCTTTGCGCCGCTGCCGCGCCCCGAAGGCGATGCAATCGTCGAAGTGTCGGGCCTGAACGGATTGATGGACAATCTGGTCGCAATGGGTCTGGTGCCAGAAGATCAGATCATGGGTGGTCGCATGATGCTGGGCATGTTTGCCCGTACAACTGGCGATGATCGGCTTGAAAGCAAGTTGGAAGTCAACGCCGAAGGCCATGTTCTGGTGAACGGCCAACGCATCCGCTAATCTCACAACATCAGACGGCGCGACAGTTTTCTGTCGCGCCGTTTTCATTTCCAAATCATCCTTATGACCGTTGTTTGCGCCGGTATTCCAAAAACCAATTGGTCTGACAGACTTGCGGCTATGCCTGCCGCACTCTAGGTCATGCAACAACAAAGGATGACCCATGACCCAACCCCTTCCCGATCTGACCCAGCAGCTTCTTGATGCAGCTCGCAAAGCGGGTGCAGATACCGCCGATGCCATCGCCGTTGATGGCACATCCGTTTCAATCAATGTCCGCGCCGGTGCGCTGGAACAGGCGGAACGATCCGAAGGCATCGACATTGGATTGCGTGTGTTTGTCGGGCAGCGGCAGGCTTGTGTATCGTCGTCTGACACCAAATCAGGCACGCTGGTCCAAATGGCAGAGCGCGCGGTCGCAATGGCAAAAGAGGCCCCCGACGACCCCCATGCCGGGCTTGCAGACCCGTCGCAGCTGACCAATGACACAGACAGCAGCGCGCTTGATCTGTTTGATCCCTCCGATGAACCTGACCCCGCTGCCTTGCAGTATGATGCGACCCGGGCCGAGGCCGCAGCGCTGCGCAACCCCGAAATCAGCCAGGTGCAATCCGCCTCAGCCGGGTACGGCCATCGGCGTATCCATCTTGCCGCCACAAACGGGTTTTCTGCAGGCTATAACCGGACTGACAGGGGCCTGTCTTGCGTAGCGATCAGTGGGACCGGCACGGGGATGGAACGTGATTATGATTACGACAGCCGTGTCTATCAATCTGATCTGCGCGATGCGGATGAAATCGGAACGGTCGCAGCGGCCCGCGCTGCGGAACGTGTTGGGGCGAAAAAGCCCAAAACCGGCGCCTTCCCCGTGCTTTTTGATGAACGGGTCGCCAGCACATTAATCGGCAGCTTGCTGCAGGCCACTAATGGCACGATGATCGCGCGCGGGTCCAGCTGGCTGCGTGACGGCATTGGCGAACAGTTGCTGCCTAGCGGGCTGTCACTGGTCGAAGACCCGCACAGGGTGCGTGTGTCCGGCTCTCGCCTTTTTGATGCCGAAGGGTTGGCGACGACCCGCCGGACGATTGTCGATAATGGCATGCTGACGGGCTGGACCCTTGATCTGGCAACGGCCCGTAAACTCGATATGCAAAGCACCGCAAACGCCTCTCGCGGCACCAGTGCACCGCCACAGCCAAGCCTAACGAATGTGGCGCTGACCCAAGGCATACAAAGCCGGGATGACTTGATCGCACAAATGGGCACTGGCCTGCTTGTGACCTCGATGATTGGCTCCACCATTAACCCCAACACGGGCGATTATTCGCGCGGTGCGGCAGGATTCTGGGTCGAGAATGGCGAAATCACCTATGCCGTGAATGAATGCACCGTTGCGGGCAACCTGCGCGACATGCTGATGACGATCATCCCCGCCAATGACGCGCGCCTGCATCTGTCGCGCGTGGTGCCATCCTTGCTGGTCGAAGGTTTGACCCTTGCTGGCGACTGATCTTGCGCTGCTGGTGGCAGCAGCCCGCAAGTCGGGCGACATTGCAAAGAAATACTTCCAGAACGACCTGGATGTGACCAACAAACCCGACGGTGCCGGACCAGTGACCGAGGCTGACCTTGCGGTCAATGACATGCTGCATCAGACGTTGGGTGATGCACGCCCGGACTATGGCTGGCTGTCAGAAGAAACCGAAGACAGCAATGCACGCCTGTCCACAACGCGCCAATTTGTGATTGATCCTATCGATGGCACGCGTGCCTTTATCGAAGGGAACCGGGATTGGGCGCATTCGCTCGCTATTGTTGAAAACGGTCAGGCGGTGGCCGCCGCCGTCTATCTGCCGATCCGTGACCTGATGTTCGCGGCCACCTTGGGTGGTGGGGCGACAGTGAACGACGCGCCCACGCAGGTCACAGCGGCGCCCGTGGAAGGGGCGGTCGTGCTGGGCGCAAAGCCCAATTTTGCTGACACGTTTTGGCGCGGTGGGACGCCGCCCATCAAACGGGCGTTCCGGTCATCACTGGCCTATCGGATGTGCCTTGTCGCGCAGGGCCGCTTTGACGGCATGATCACACTGCGACCCAGCTGGGAATGGGACATCGCGGCAGGAACCCTGATCGCCGCAGAGGCGGGCGCAATCGTCACCGACCCAAGCAATCGACCGCTCCAATTCAACAACCCCCACCCGCAAGTGCCAGGCGTTCTTGCTGCGGGCCCGAAATTGCATATGGGGCTTGCAGCACGGCTTGAGCCATCGGGCGCAAACCCTTAGGGTGGCTGCGAAACAAAACACTCACAAAGGCTATCTTGATGACACAGCGCCTGCACCTTGTCTTTGGCGGCGAACTCGTCGATCCGACAAAGAACGCATTCAAAGATGTTGACGATATCGATATCGTTGGCATGTACCCGAATTATGACGCGGCCTATAATGCGTGGAAAAGTGCGGCACAGCGCACCGTCGACAACGCGCATATGCGCTATTTCATTGCACATATTCACCGGCTGCGGGACGAAGAAACCGAAGCCTCTCCAACCGAAGAACTGGGCAACTAAAGCCCGACAGGACCAGACGAATGGCACGATCCCTGACGATTGCTGCTTATGTCGCAGGCCTTGGGTCGGGCGACAACGCGGAACGGCTGGGCACCCAACCACCGCGCCCTTTTGGCGTGATCATATGGGCACGATGCAGCCATCCTGATCAGTTGACAGCCGTCGAAACGCTTGGCCGCAAACTGGCCGAAGATGGGGACCCCATACAGATCATCGCGACGTTGCGTGACTGGACACCAGCGATGGCGGCCCGCGCCTTGCCCGAACCACGTGGCAAGGACAATATCCGCACCTTCATCGCCCATTGGCAGCCCGCCATGGCCGTCTGGGTGCGTGGCGATCTGGATCTGATCCTGCTTGAAGAAATGCGCGCCGCTGCGATGCACAGCATTTTGGTGGATGCCAATGGCGATGGTCTGGAACAGGTGGTCGGCGGCTGGGTCCCGGGGGCGATGCGTTCGCTCTTGTCCCAGTTCGAGGCCGTGCTCACCCTCGATCACAATGCGGCCGAGCGTTTGATCAGGGCAGGCACACCTGCCGAGGTTGTGCTGGTCACAGGTGCGATGGAAGACTGCGATCCGGCCTTGCCCAGCGCAGAATCAGAACGTCAGGAACTGTCCCAAGCCATCGGCACCCGCCCGGTTTGGCTGGCAGCAGCGGCTGTGCCGAACGAATGCCATGACCTGTGCAGGGCCCATCGCAAAGCCAGCCACCGTGCCCACCGCCTGCTGCTGATCGTGGTACCAAAGGACTCTGACGACGCGCCTGAATTTGTCAGTAAAATGCGCGAGGATGGTTTCCACGTCACGTTGCGCTCCGAAGAAAACGAACCGGCAGAGCCCACGCAGGTCTATATCGTCGATACTGACGAAGAACTGGGGTTGTGGTACCGTATCGCCCCCATCACCTATCTGGGCGGCACGCTGCATGGCGGCGGTTGCCGCGATCCGTTTGAGGCGACATCGCTGGGCTCCGCTGTGCTTTACGGTCCGCAGGTGGCCCCGTTTCAGCGACACGCAGCGCGGCTGAACGCAGCCGGCGCGTCACGACTGATCCGGTCAGGAAATGATTTGGGCCCTGTGGTGGAGTCGCTGCTTTCTGCGGACCGAACAGCAGAGTTGGCACATGCCGCGTGGGATGTCACATCGCGCGGGGCGGATGTGACCAACCGGATCGCCGCCTTCATCCAAACCCGCTTGGAAGAGTTGGGCCACTAAATGCGCGCGCCCGCATTCTGGTTCACTGCGCCGGACAAGCCAGCACTTTTGGCCAAATTGCTGGCGCCGGTTGCCGCCCTTTACGCTGCAGGAACCGCGCGGCGCTTACGTGCAACCGGTTACCGGGCCGATGTGCCCGTCATCTGTGTGGGTAACATAAACGCCGGTGGCACAGGCAAAACACCAACAACTATCGCATTGATCGAAAGGCTCAAGGCGCGCGGACGTAACCCGCATGTCGTCTCGCGCGGCTATGGCGGCACGCTGACCGGACCGGTTCAGGTGGACGACCGATCCCATAAGGCCTCCGAAACTGGCGATGAACCACTATTGCTCGCGGCGTTCGTGCCCACATGGGTTGCCCGGGACCGGGCGGCTGGTGTGAAGCAGGCAGAAGCGGCAGGTGCAGATGTCATTCTGCTCGATGATGGGTTTCAGAACCCCGGCGTGGCCAAGGACCTGTCAATCATTGTCGTGGACGCGATGCGGGGCTTCGGCAACGGGCGCGTTCTACCCGCCGGACCACTGCGGGAACCGGTTAGGACCGGCCTTGCCCGCGCTGATCTGGTGCTGTCCATCGGGCCACCTGCGGCGCAGGATCAGTTCGCGCAAGACTGGACCTTCCCCATCCCACATCTGACCGGGCATCTGGCCCCCTTACCCACTGGCATGCCGTGGCGTGACCTGCGCCTGCTTGCCTTCGCAGGCATCGGCCACCCCGAAAAATTCTTCCTCACCCTGCGCGACATGGGCGCAGATGTCGTCCGGGCCGAAGGCTTGGCCGATCACCAACCACTCACTCCCGCCTTGATGAAACGACTGGAGGTTGAAGCGCAAACGCGCAACGCCCAACTGGTCACTACCGAAAAAGACGCAGTGCGCCTGCCCAAAAGTTTCCGCATGAAGGTGTTGACCTTGCCTGTCAGGCTGCAACTGGTCGATTGGGAACCACTTGATGCGGCCTTTGAAAAACTGAGGCTTTAATCCAGCAGATCCTGATCCTGCCCGAGCTTGGGCGAGGGTCTTGATGGCGTCACATCCGCATCCGAGAACCTGATCGGCAGGCGCACAGACGGAACCCCATTCAGATCAACACGCAATCCGCGATGTACAACCTGCGGATCATCAAATGTTTCAGCCATATCGTTGATCGGTCCTGCGGGTACGCCATAATCTTCGCAAGCAGCGAGCAGATCAGCTTTCACCCATTTCACAGTTTGGGCCGTCAAAAGGGCGTCCAATGCGTCGCGGTTGGCCAAGCGGGCGGCGTTGGTCGCATAAAGCGGATCATCAATCAGCTCCGGCAAACCCAACAGCTTACAGAACTTGGCATATTGCCCGTCATTCCCACTGGCCACGATGATATGGCCATCAGCGCAATCAAACACCTGATAGGGCACAATATTGGGATGGGCGTTGCCCATCCGCTGCGGCGCATCACCTGTCACCAGATAGTTCATCGCCTGATTGGTCATCACAGCCGTCGCCACATCCAGCAGAGCCAAATCGATATGCTGGCCCTTGCCCGTGGTCTGGCGCTGATGGACAGCGGCCAAAATAGCGGTGCTAGCGTAAATCCCGGTGAAGACATCCGTAACGGCAACACCCACCTTCTGCGGCTGGCCGCCAGGTTCACCCGTCACTGACATCAGGCCGGACATACCTTGGATAATATAGTCATACCCAGCCCGCTTGGCATAAGGACCATCCTGACCAAAGCCGGTGATCGAACAGTAAATCAGGCGCGGATTGAGCACGGCAAGACTGTCATAATCCAGCCCGTATTTCGCCAACCCACCTACCTTGAAATTCTCAATCAGGATATCGGCATCGGCAATCAGTTTGCGAACCTGCGCCTGACCCTCCGGGGTACGAAAATCGATGACAACCGATTTCTTCCCACGATTACAGCTGTGGAAATAGGCGGCACTCTCTTCGCCATCATGTTCTACAAATGGTGGGCCCCACCTGCGAGTATCATCGCCTTGCGGGGCTTCGACCTTGATCACCTCTGCACCAAGATCAGCAAGCGTTTGACCGGCAAGCGGGCCCGCAAGGACCCGCGCCAGCTCCACAACTTTCAGCCCTGAAAGGGGCGTCATCAGCTTAGCTTTGCATCCAGGATTTCGGCAAATTCATCATAGGCCATGTTGGAATAACTCTGCCCGTCAATCAGGAAGCTGGGGGTCGAATTGATGCCGTCACGGTCCGCATTCGCCTGATACCATGTGAACAGGCTTTCCGCCTTCGGCCCATCGCTCAGACAGGCATCAAGGGTGGCATCATCCAGACCGGCCGTTTTGGCCAAGGTGCGCAACTCCTGAATGACTTGTGTTGGGTCTCCGCTGGCCAACCATTCCCGCTGACGTTCATAAACCAGTTCAGAGAAGCCAAAGAAGAAATCGGTTGTGCCGGGGCAACGCGCAATCATTGACGCCCAAAGACCGGGGCGATCAAAATACACCTCGCGATAGACGAACCGGATTTTGCCTGTGTCGATATAATTCGCTTTCAGCGACTGATACTGATTGGCATGAAACGTCGCGCAATGCGGGCAGGTGAATGATGCGTATTCAATCACCTCGACCGCTGCATCCGGGTTGCCCGCGATCATTTCAACGACTTCGGGCAGTTCGCCACTTGCTGTTTGTGCATTGGCGGCACCGGGCAATAGACCTATTTCCGGATCGGGCCGAGTCAGCATCCAACCAGCGCCCAGTGCGACAAGAGCACCGCCACCAGCGGCTAAAAGAGTTCTGCGTTCCATATTCACCTCTGATCAGGATTTTCGTTTGGATAGGACATTTGCGCCAAGCGCGGCAAGGGCTGCGCGCAAGTCTTCGTTCTTTACATCTTCAGATAGGGCCTTTGCCGCCGATGTCACAGCAGGATCAGGCGCATGGGCCGTTTTCGGCGCAGGAGCAAACGCCACCCGACCTTCGGCAAAACCGGTTGGCGCGGTCTGCGTGATCCGGACACGGCTAATGGCCCTGTAGCCGTAGCAGGCATTCACCTTTTCGCGGATTTGCTCTTTTTGCATCTCCAACATCGGGGCCTGTGCGCCGGTTGTTAGCAAGGTCAGCGTGGCCCCCATCCCGCCCTTACCATAGCTTACATTCACTGGCGTCGCGATCTGCGCGGTCGCTTCGCCCACAACTTCAGCCCAATGGGTCAGCAATCGGGTCACCGCAAAACCACGATCTTCACTCGCCGCACGAATACGCGGCTGAAGAAGCACGGCAGCGCGGGAAAATCCGCGGGTCTTGCTGGTGTGGCGTGGCTGTTTCATATCTACGCTCTAGCTTATGCGATCTGACAGGCCAAGTCAGCGAAACGATGATAAAGGGTAAATAAACATTGCGTGACCTCAGTGCAGAGCTTTTGACATGGTACGACGTCCACGCGCGGGACATGCCTTGGCGGGTGCCGCCAGCGGACCGCAAGGCAGGCATTCTGCCCGACCCCTACGCCGTCTGGATGTCAGAGGTGATGCTACAGCAAACCACCGTTGCCGCGGTACGTGATTACCATCGCAAATTCATGGGGCTCTGGCCGTCTGTTGTCGATCTGGCAGCGGCTGAAGACGCTGACGTGATGGCGGCATGGGCCGGGCTCGGCTATTACGCCCGCGCGCGCAACCTGCTGAAATGTGCACGGGCGGTCGTCGCGGATCACAACAGCACTTTCCCCGATGATTACAAAACGCTCCTAACCTTGCCGGGGATCGGGCCCTATACGGCTGCCGCGATTGCCTCCATCGCTTTCGATCAACCCGAAACCGTTGTGGACGGCAACGTCGAACGGGTGATGGCGCGGCTCCATGATATCCATGACCCGCTCCCCGGTTCGAAACCTGTGCTGACCGAACGGGCTGCTGCGCTGACGCCAAGTGAACGGCCTGGCGATTATGCCCAAGCCGTCATGGACCTCGGCGCCACCATCTGCACCCCCCGCAGCCCAGCCTGCGGCATATGCCCATGGCGCGACCCATGTGCGGCGCGGCAGGCAGGGACGGCGACGGAACTGCCCAAGAAGACCCCCAAGAAAAAGACACCCACACGGCATGGCATTGCCTATGTGGCGCGGCGCGAAGACGGGGCTTGGCTACTGGAAACACGACCCGAAACCGGGCTTTTGGGCGGTATGCTTGGCTGGCCCGGCTCCGAATGGAACGCAGAGCCAGAGGCAGCACCGCCATTGTCCGCAGCATGGATGCCGCTGAACGAAGAGGCGCGCCATACCTTCACCCATTTCCACCTGCGCCTGAAAATCATGACCGCAACGGTGCCGGTGGACACAAAACCAGCACGCGGCTCCTTCATTGCGCAGGCAGATTTTAGCCCCGCCGCTTTGCCCACCGCCATGCGCAAGGTCTATGATCTGGCCGCCATGACGTTACGCGATGATTGAGTAGAACGCCCAGACAACGTAACCTTTGCCCAAGTTCTTGCGCTAAAGGGGGCCGACATGACAACAATACCCGGATCACCACAGATCGGCAGGCTCACCGCGGCGCTGCCATTCTGGCTTTCGCTGACCTTGGTGCCATTGGCGATTTTTGTAGCAATGCAGGGCGGATGGGCGCTTTTGTTGTTGCCTGTTTCAACGTGGTATCTTTTTAGCGGGCTTGACTACGTGATCGGTTTGAAAACCGACAATCCCGATCTGGAAACACCAGAGGAGCATCTGTTTTGGTATCGCCTGATCACCTTGTTGTGGACCCCCGTGCAATTGGCCACGGTCTTTGGGCTCATGATTTATACAGTCCAGACTGACCATCTGACAGGGTTCGAGGAATGGGCGCTGTTCGTTGGCATTGGCGTTTTGTCCGGGACCATCGGCATCACCTACAGCCACGAATTGATGCACCAAAAGCCAAAGATCGAACGCTGGATGGCCGATATCCTGATGGCCTCGGTGCTCTACTCGCATTTCCGGTCAGAGCATCTGTTGGTCCATCACCGCTACGTGGCCACGCCCCGCGATCCGGTGACCGCGCGCTATGGCGAAAGCTTTTGGCGGTTCTTCCCACGTGTCCTAAAGCAATGTCTGGTCTCCGCATTCAAGGCGGAAAAAACCATGCTCGCCCGTAAAGGCCTGCCATGGCACGACAAATCAAACCCATTCTGGCGCTATTGGGCGCTACAGGGCGGGTTCGTCCTGCTGGCGGCGCTGATCGGCGGGTGGTGGGGGGTATTCCTGTTTGCCACACAGGCATTCTGGGCGGTCTTCCAACTGGAACTGGTTAATTACGTGGAACATTACGGGCTGACCCGCAAGCATCTGGGCGACGGCAAATACGAACATGTCTTGCCGCGCCATTCCTGGAACTCGGCACACCGGGCGTCGAACTGGTTGCTGATCAATTTGCAACGGCATTCTGACCATCATTTCAAACCCAACCGCCGGTTCCCCTTATTGCAAACCTACACAGAAGAAGAGGCACCCCAACTGCCCTTCGGTTATCCGGTGATGACAATGGCGGCGCTGTCGCCAACGATCTGGCGCAAGGTGATGAACCCGCGGGTAAAGCGATGGCGCGAAATGTACTATCCAGAGATTACGGATTGGTCGGCGTATAAAACAACGAGCAATCCGCCACCGCGATAAAACCACCGGCTTTTACGTCACGCTTTGGCATTGCAGCAGCATCGGAACGTCTTTGCCCCAGAAGTCCAAAAACTCCTCTAAAGGCGCAAACCCCAACTTCCATAAAACCGCCGTGTCCTTTCATAGGCGACGTTTTCTTGCGACGGGCCAAGGGTTTTGACGGTCAAGAACGTCGTATCATTTCGCTGCGCGTACTCCTTGGCCAATGCCACAAACGCGCGCCCAACCCCCGTCCCGTGATGCTCTGGCCGGACCGCCAAAAGGTGAATATCCACCGATGCATCCGTGGTTTGGGTCAGCGCCATGATGCCAATGTTCTGGCCTTGTATCTGTGCCACAAATACTGGCCGTGTTTCGATATCATCAATGTAGTCGCGGTAGACTTCGAACGGGCCAAACCAATCAGGCAATTCTGACAAGATATCACCGCAGGTCTTTGCACGTGCTATTTTACAAGCGAGCGGCGCCAGTCGAAAACTCTTATCCATGCCATAGGCTAAACACGCAGCGGATTTGATCCAAGCGTGTTTTGATTAATGGGGTCTCAAAAAAACCCCGCCGTAGCAAGTACGGCGGGGATAAAGTTAGTGCATACGGACCTTTTCACCATGAAAAGGTTTGCCGCAGGCACCGGCGGTATCAACTTTGGAAAAACTAGTGTTTTGCCATCTCTGAGCGGATCTGCTGACGCAGCAGATCAATGGGCACCTTTTGCCCGTCACGTTTAAACTGCCAATAGGTCCAGCCGTTACAGCTTGGCGCACCTTCCAGATGCGCGCCGACCTGATGGATTGATCCTTTGATATCGTCCCCGATCAACGTGCCATCAGCACGGACCTTCGCCTTATGGCGGCCATTGAGGGACCATAGTTCTTCTCCGGGGCGCAGCAGGCCGCGTTCGACCAGCACACCAAATGCGACGCGCGGCTCGGCGCGCTTCGACGTTGATACTTCCAACGCCTCTTTGTCGAACTTGCGCGTGTTCTTGATGCGCTTCTCGGCAACTTTACGATAGGCGTCTTCCCGTTCGATCCCAATGAAGTCACGGCCTAGCATTTTGGCCACAGCACCTGTGGTGCCTGTGCCAAAGAATGGGTCAAGAACCACATCGCCGGGGTTAGTGGTGGCCACAAGGACCCTATGCAGCAGGGATTGCGGTTTTTGGGTCGGGTGGGCCTTGTCGCCCGCATCATTCTTCAGGCGTTCATGTCCCGTGCAGATCGGCAGCACCCAGTCGGATCGCATCTGCACGCCTTCGTTCAGCGCCTTGAGCGCCTCGTAATTGAATGTGTACTTGCTGGCTTCTTCCTTGGACGCCCAGATCAGTGTCTCATGGGCGTTTGTCAGGCGCTTGCCCCTGAAATTGGGCATCGGATTGGATTTACGCCAGACCACATCGTTTAGGATCCAAAACCCTTGGTTTTGCAGCTCGGCCCCCATACGAAACACGTTGTGGTAGCTGCCGATGACCCAGATCGCGCCATTGGGTTTCAGCAGGCGACGGGCGGCGGCCAACCAATCACGGGTGAACCGGTCATAGACCTTGAAGCTGTCGAACTGGTCCCACGCATCATCCACAGCATCAACCTTGGAATTGTCAGGGCGGTGCAGATCACCTTTTAGCTGCAGGTTGTATGGCGGGTCGGCAAAGATCAGGTCAACCGACCCTGCGGGCAGGCTGTTCATGATGTCGATGCAATCGCCATCAAGGATCGTGTTCAGGGGGAGCGCGGCTGCACTCTTTGTTTTCGTCTTAATCGTCATCACTTGCCTCGTAGCCCCGGCGGTTTGCCCGCTCATTTGCTTGGTCCCAATGTGATTCAGAGACGATTCGGTGTCAAAAACTTTATTGAATCAATCACTTATGTTTTTATCTTGATACAAGATGTTGTGTATGGGTTTGAACGAACGTCTATGATGAGGGGTAACACCAAGCGTCGCTAACCCCTGTTTATGTTGGGCCGTAGGGTATCCAGCATTCTTGTCCCAGCCATAGCCCGGAAACTGTTGCGCCAAATCCACCATGTGTCTGTCGCGCCACAGTTTGGCGACGATGGAAGCGGCGGCAATCGACTGGCTGCGCGCGTCACCCTTGATGATGGTTTCGCTGGATGTGGTCAGACCGCGGGGGACCAAATTGCCGTCGATCAGGATATGGTCAGGCGCCTGGCTTAACCCCGCGACAGCACGGACCATGGCAATGTGGGAGGCGCGCAAAATATTATGTTCGTCAATCTCCGCCACCGTGGCTTCGGCGATGCAAACATCAGCGCTGTTCATAATCGTATCAAACAGCGCCTCGCGTTGCTTGGCGGACAGTTTCTTGCTGTCATTCAGACCAGCGGGAACATCCATCGGGTCCAGGATCACGGCTGCGGCAACCACAGGGCCGGCCAGGGGGCCGCGCCCGACCTCATCCACACCCGCGACATGCGTAAGGCCGCGATCAAATGCGGCCTGCTCAAAGCTGAAATCAGGTTGGGTCATAGGGTCAGTGACCAGAACAGACCGGTCGCTGCAAGCAAAAAGGGGCAGAGAGCCATGTCCAATCTCTCTGCCCCAGCGGTGTCATGACATCGGGGGGACGTCAAACACCTCAGGTGGCGCGGTAACCGGGGCGGGGAACCGCGCTAGCGTGATCGCACCTTAGTGGCGACGATCAGAACGGTACCCTTGTTCCCGCAGGCAAAGAGGGTCAAAGCCACGGCGGGGACCGTTATTAGAATAAACTCGGACAGCGCAGCGGGCAGGCAGGCTGTTCACGTGACGGTAATTGCGTTCAAGGCAGCGATGCCCAAACATGCGATAATTACCGAACCGGGTTTCGACCCGGCGCACGCAATCATGCGGCAGAATGTTGCGGCGGTTACTGCGGTTCAATCCAGCCCAATCATTGGCACGGGGCGGTGTGACATGCGGGGCATGATTTGTGCGGTCATGGACCCGTGTGACACGACGGTTGCTGCGGTTGTTATTCTCAATGGCGGCACCGATCACGGCAACGGCGGCAAGGCCGATCAGCAATTTGCCGACATCTTCGCGGTCAACACCGTTTGCCTGGGCCGGCATTGCAGTTGCCAGGGTCAAAGAAAGTGCGGTAATTCCCGCAGTCAGGGATTTCAGCATGGGACGTATCCTTTCGTTTCATGCACCTTGGTTGGGACGGAAGGTGCTGATGAAACGAATTTGTGCCGACCCGGTCCCGCCAAACAATAACGGGGGATGGTTATGCGATTGCCAACGCGATAACATGCGGCGTTATTGAATATCACGGCAGGGTCAGGTCAGTTGGTCACCATGAAACATCTTTCTTTCTCAGTTCTGATCTTTTGCCTGACTGCGGGAACCGCCCAGGCTGAATGTTATGCCGATTATAAGGCAAAACAGGATAGCCCTTTGCGTCTGCACTATGGTGTGTCAGAGGTGCGCGGTGACTGTAACGTACCGTCAGCCGAAGATCAGTTGCGCCCATCGTTGCAACGTGATGGATGGCAGTTACTGAATGTGCTTGGCGTCTTTGACGATGGCGGGCTGGATGAAAGAAGGGAAAGCGCGGGTGAATACTTCCTCCGCTACTGAGGCACGTGAAATCGGCAGCCGGATTGTGATCGCAGGGATTGCGGCGATCGTCCTTATTCTGGCGATTGCAGCAGTGCTCTTGTTCATTAATCTGCCGGATGCCAATGCGTTCAATGCACGGGTCGAACGGCTATTTATCGAAAACGATAATCTGACAGGTATGGCCGAAATCCGGCTGCTGGAAATTCTGGCCCAATCGGGCACGGCGTTTTCGGATACGCTTGCCTCCTACCGTTTCGTGATCTTCGTCTTGCTTGTCTTCGCAACGGCCCTGCTTGTTGCTGCGGTCGCCTTTCTCGTCATGTTGATCGCGCTGAACCGGCGCATGGTCAAAATCGAACGGCAAGGGATCGAGGTGAACTCACTCACCATCAGCCGCGATGAAAAGGCGGTCTACCTCAATGACTTTGAATTCAAACTGACAGAGGCCGCGATTGAAACCCTGTCTGTACTGGCCGAAGCACGCATGGACGATGAGGTGCTATCAGGGGCTGAAATCGAGGGCATGATTTCCGGGCGCAGCGCCGCGGATTGTGACGAGGCGGCAGGCGCGACGCGCATCAAACGCTTGCGCGACACTTTGGGCAATCAAATGGTCAGCGAACTTCTGGTCAAAAACATCGCCCGCAAGGGGTACATGTTGGCAATCGACAAAGACGTCATCCGAATGGTCTGAGGGTCGGCGATCAAGGCGACACGCGAATACATCCATCTCGGGAATGCTATACCAAGTTTGCAATCGCAGGCCCCCAAGTTATAACGTCGGCCAAAGTGAGTACCCTAACGATTGTCCACAGTTTCCTTCATCGGTTTTGATGCCATGCCTGCGGCCTCATTGCCGCGCGCTATTGAATGAAAAGGATATTCGCCAATGACCTCCATTTTTTCCGTACTTCGTCTTTCGCTGATGATCGTTCTGGGCGCGCTGCTGATCGGCTGCAAGGAAGACAAAGCCGCGTCAATTGGTTTTTGGAAAGAAGATGATCGCAACTTTGTCGAGATTAAGGAAAACGATGGGGTCTATAGTGCTGTGGTATATCGCCCATCATCGTGGGACGGTACGCTCGAAAAAGAGGATTTCGTGGCCACTTATGCGGATGGCGTTGTCAGCATTGGGTTGCCGCAGGGGCCGCTTCCCGTGCTGCACAAACCTGACGAGGACGTGATCGTCCTGTTTGGCGATATGACCTACGCAAGAGTAGACGCTGACAGCACGCGCATGGAGCTTGACACCAGACTGCGCCAGATCGCGTTGGACATAAAGGACTGCGAAGACTTGCAATCGCAGGTCAACGCGGTGCGGGGCACATTTGAAAACAACACGGCTTGCCAAGCATTCATGACACCCATTTTTGAGCTAAAGCCAGAAAGTTGCCAGTTATTCTACACAAGCTGCAACTCGTTTTAGACGACACATTTGCTGAACGTCAGATAGGTTTGACCTTCATGGCGCAACATTGGCCCCAAAACGAGAAAAACGGTAAAACCGGTCTTCGAGCGGATCGCGGTGAAAGTACCAAATGAGCCCGCATTGACGGATGCTGAGTCGCTTACCAATATCCGGTTTTGGCTGGAGACAGCCACTATTTTGAAATGAGCTTTTCCAAGAACCTTTGCTTGTGGATAAAATTCGCCAGAAACTGTCTGCTCGTTTCTCAGAAAGCGATCAATCTATTGGTGTTTCCCTAATATGGATTCTGCCTCCCACATCATTCTTGGCTCTTGGGTTGTATGGCCATACCGCTTGATCTTCCTTTTGAAGTAACTTCCATCAATTCAGATAGAACCCGCTTTGACCGATATTGCGACTTGCACGAATGGCAGCTTTCGATGTTTTGACAGATTCACAATATGGTTAAGAACCTAGGATTAGGACTCATAACCAGTAGATGACTAGGGCGGCGAGTGCGATTGCTGAGAGTAAGACCTTTGGACATCGGTCATAGCGTGTTGCTACACGCTGCCAGTTTTTCAATCGTCCGAACATAATCTCGATCCGGTTACGCCGTTTGTATCGACGCTTGTCATTACGAACGGCTTTGGCACGCAATTTTCCACCGGGGATGCAGGGCCGTATGCCCTTATCCTGTAAGGCTACGCGGAACCAATCGGCATCGTATCCGCGATCGCCAAGCAAACAATCGACGCTTGGCTGGCTGCTCAACAGCGCCCCGTGCGCCGATGTAATCGTTTACATGTCCAGCGGGTTGATAGGGCGCCCATGGCTGTCTCAGACGGCACCCTGTTTGGTATTCATGCCACCCTCGGTCAGCCCAATCAGACGCCTGCGCCCCTTTTCTGACGCCCATACTGGTCGTTGTACGGTGAGCCTTCAGGTAGGTCGTATCAATCATGACCGTTTCCTCGTCGCTGTGTTCTGCGGCCAATCCCATCATGATCTGGGCAAAGACGCCTTTGTCGCTCCATCGCTTCCAGCGGTTGTACAGCGTCTTGTGCGGGCCATACTCTTTGGATGCATCCCGCCATCGTAACTTATTGCGACTGACGAAGATAATGCCATTTAAGATGCGCCTGTCATCAAGGTGTGGCTTGCCATGGGACTTTGGGAGGCAGGGTTCCAGACGTCTCATCTGCGCGTCATTCAGCCAGTGGCGGTCGCTCATTTCACCACTCGATTTTCGACCGATGAATCATGCAACGCAGTTAAAATCAATGGGTCCTGACCCTAACTAGCGATCCTGCCCTCTACCGAAACAGAGCCAGCCCGGGACATGGCGGAACAGATGGTGATGTAAGGTGGATCTTGATCCACCTACCCTGCGCGCACCAGATCCCCGAAAATCGCGTTTTGATGTTCTTGAAGATAAATCTGCAGCCATGGCGTGTATCGCGCGGGGTGCCGCGCAACATCAGCGGACAGGTCATAAAAATCGACCCATCGGGTGGCCATCACCTCATCCGAGTTTGGTGCAATTTGCATGTCGCTAGGGGCGTCGGCCACGAAAATCTCGACCAGTTCATGTTCGATCAAACCGCCGCCCACGTCAGCCCGATATTCGATCTGATCCCGGTGCGCGGGGTACAACCCTTTGATCCCAAGCTCTTCGTTCAACCGCCGGATCGCGCAGTCGGCCGGGTCTTCGTCCCATTCGGGGTGCGTACAGCAAGTGTTCGCCCAGAGGCCAGGCGTGTGATACTTGTGCATCGCCCGCTGCTGGATCAGCACGCGTCCCCGGTTCATCACAAAAACACTGACCGCTTTATGCTTGAGGCCCTTTTGATGCGCCTCAAGTTTCTCGACCGGTTTCAACACACCATTTACCCAGGCCGGGATCATGATTGTCATGTCCGCAGTGGCGAAACCAGTCGCGTCAGATGCGCGAGGTTCTTGATGCCGATTTTGAGGTGTGCCATAGGCCGCGCCTTTACCAGTTTCTTGTTCATATACGCCTCAAACGTGAGCTTTTGTACGTCCACATCGTGGCAAAGTGACACAAACCGTTCGCGCCGTTCGTCGCTGCGGTAATAGGCATTTTGCATCGCGCCCAAAACCCGGAAAACCTGTTTGTGTTCCCGCATGAACAGTTTGCGTGCCAGTTGCAGGTCTTTGACCCGTCCCGATGCCAAAGCGGCGGCCGCCGCTGTGGCCGCGACCCGGCCCCCAACCATGGCGTAATAGATCCCTTCGCCCGATGACGGTGCCACAACGCCGGCTGCATCGCCTGCAAGAACGACGTCTTTGCCGTTGTCCCATTTGTCCAAGGGTTTGAGCGGGATGGGTGCCCCTTCCTTTCGGATGGTTTTGCAGTCAGTCAGCCCGGATGCGGCCCGTAGGTCTGCCGTCGCCTGTTTGACGTCAACCGATTTGATCATCGACCCCATGCCAACGCTGGCTTGCCCTCCGTGCGGGAACACCCAGCCATAGAAATCGGGAGATATTTTGCCGTCATAGACCACGTCGCACCGCATCGGATCGTAGACCGCGTTGGCCTTTGGCGCTTCGATGATTTCGTGGTAGGCGATCACATAGGGGATTTTGTCTCCATCCTTGATTTCCGCCCGCGCCACGTTTGAACGCGCCCCGTCGGCCCCGATGACGAGCTTTGCTGTCAGCTTCATCTCGTTCCCGCTGACCTTGTCGCGGTAGACAACATGTGTTCCGTCTTCATCCCGTTCGATCTTGGTGAAGGTACCGGTATAGCGGTGCGCGCCCGCCTTTTTGGCCCGGTTGCGCAGGTATTCATCGAAATGTTCCCGATCGACCATACCGACAAAGCCATTTTCAATCGGGATATCCACGTGCCGTTGGGTCGGGGAAATCATGCGTGCAGTGTTGACCTTGGCCACGATCTGTTCGTCGGGGATGAAAAAATCCTGGATCAGCCGGGGTGGGATTGCCCCACCGCAGGGTTTGATCCGCCCGTCCCGGTCAATGAAGGCGACCTTGTGGCCCGACCTTGCCAGATCCTCGGCGGCGGTGGCCCCGGATGGGCCTGCGCCCACGACAACGACATCATATTGCATTGGCTATTCTCCCGGAACGAGGGTGGCAGACGGCATTTTGCGGTCCATGATTTTGGCGGCCATGGCGGCGGCGGCGATGAAAATTGCGGCCTCGAGAATAAGGACGGACCCAAAGGCCTGCGCATCGGTGAACGAAAGCCGGAGGACATCCACCATACCGGCCCCGAGCAGCCCGCCGAAACCGGCGGCGATGGCCTGGGCCGCCCCCCAGAGTCCCATCCGTGTCCCTTCGCGTTGTTCACGCCCTTGGCCCGCCAGTGCCATCATCGACCCGATGGCCGCGACGGCGAACATGCCGTTGAAGAAACCCAGTGTTACAACAGCAGGCATCAATGGGGCGCCCGGCCCAATGGGCCCAAGAAGGGTGATTGACGCGAGTGCGGCTGCAGAGCCAAGGCAGCCCGCCACAACCCAATTGCGCAACGCGCCGATTTTCAGTCCGGTCGCCATGATCCCGACCGTGAGCATACCGATAAAGACACCGCCGTTTTGTGCGCCCGACAGCGATGTGGATTGCCCAGGGGTGAAATCGAAGACCAGCCCTGCATAGGGTTCCAGGATCAATTCCTGCATGAAATAGGCGGTCATGGACAGGAATACGAAGAGCGTGAAGTTGCGTGCCTTGCGTTCTTGCCAGACCTCGGCCAGCCCTTGTTTGAATGGGGTGGGGTCCGGTTCGCGCACGGCGATTAGCGTTCGCTCAACCCCCCAGACGGCGAGGCAAGTCAGTGCGACGGCTGTGGCGACCACAATGGCAACGATCTTGATAAGGAGTTGTGGCGTGTAAGGGTCGATGAGCGATCCGACGACGCCCGCTGTCATCGCGATCCCGAAGATCATCATCAGCCATGTGATTGTTGCGGCCGCCGCTCGCCGGTTTGGCGCGGTTGTCGTTGCCAATAAAGCAAGCAGCGACGTGCCCGACGCACCCACGCCCAGACCGATCAGTGCGTAGGCCACGATGGAGATGATCATTCCGGTAGCGAAGGAGGTTTCGAGAACCAACACACCCACTGCGGCCAGAAGCGCGCCCGCCGCGAGCGCAATCATGCCTCCGACGATCCAGCGTGTTCTATGTCCGCCCGCGTCTGAGGCGAAGCCCCAATGTGGCCGGGTCATTTGAATACCGTAGTGGAGCGCCACGAGCAGGCCGGGGAGGACGGCTGGCAGCGACAGCTCCACCACCATCAACCGGTTCAGGGTCGATGTTGTCAGGACGACGATGGCGCCCAAGGCCATTTGTACAAGGCCAAGCCGAAAAATCTGGAACCATGAAAGTGTCATTTCATCCTCCGATGCTGCGCAATGCTGTGGCGGCAATCATCATACCGCTGATGTAAAAGAGAATTCCCATGCCCTGGTACCAGGGCGTCTTGCCTTCCGGATCACGCAAGAGCACCCGCATGGCAGCCAGTTGCACGACCAGCATGACCCCGACACCCAAGGCGTGAAGCGGTTTGTCCCAGAGTGTGAGTGCTATGATGACGATAACTTGGGGGACGGCCATGACCCAGCAGGCAACCTTTGCCGCCCGGTCGGGGCCAAGCGTGACAGGCAGCGAACGCAATCCCATTTGGCGGTCACCTTCGATTGCCTTGAAGTCGTTCAGCGTCATGATCCCATGCGCGCCGATCCCGTACAGCACGGCAATCGCGATATTTTCTGGGCGCGGCGCCCCTGCCGCAACGACGGCGGCACCGGTAATCCAAGGCAGGGTTTCATAGGCCAAGCCGCACAGCCCCGGCCCCCACAAACCGGATTTCTTGGCCCGGATCGGCTCAGCGGAATAGGCCCAAGCGGCGGCGACAGCCAAGATTGTGGCCCCGAAGCCCCATGGACCCAATTGATAACCGACGAGAAGCCCTAGGACCGTCATCGCCAGCGCGATATACAGCCCCCAACGACCGGGAATGCGGCCCGATGGAATCGGCCGATCAGGTTCGTTGATGGCATCTACATGGCGGTCACACCAATCATTTGCCGCCTGCGACATACCGCAGACGATAGGGCCTGCCAAAATCACCCCGAGGATGACAAAAAACCATTGGCCAGAGGGGCTTATGCCGGACGAAACCACCCCGCAAAGATAAGCCCACATCGGCGGAAACCATGTCACGGGCTTAATCAATCGCAGTGTCGCGCGCGGCTCGGGCCAGCGGCGGGGCACAATCGAGATGTGTAAATCTGACGTGACACTCATTTTGTCATTCTAGTGTGACAATTGCCATTGGGGCAAGTGTAAAGGCAGCCTGACACTGCGCTATCTGGTCGCCCCTTTTTCGCGTTCGTCATGAAAAGGAATTGTAATGATCCCAACATAAGAACATAGTATGAACATGCCGTTAGAATGAGAGGCGATAGAATGCAGGACTTTGCGATATACCTTCCCGGTATTCTTTTGGCTTATTGTGCCTTTTTACTGGCGATTGCCAGCCCAGGACCGAATATCCTTGCTGTGACTGGCACGTCGATGGCCGTCGGTCGCCAATCTGGCATAGCGTTAGCGCTGGGTGTTGCCACAGGTTCGTTTACATGGGCGTTGTTGACCGTATTTGGTTTGTCCGCAGTCTTGGCCACTTATGCATCAGCATTATTATTGATCAAGATTTTTGGCGGTCTCTATCTGCTTTGGCTGGCCTACAAATCTTTCAAATCGGCGATGTCGTCGCATGATATCGAAGCACGTGAATTGGCGGGTGGTCGCCGGACACCTGCCAGATATTTCAAGCGCGGCTATGTGATCCAGATGACCAATCCAAAGGCCGCACTGGCGTGGATCGCGATCATCGCATTGGGCTTGCGCGATGGCGCACCGCTTTGGGTGGCTGCTGTTATTGTAGTCGGGACCTTTGCGATGTCTGTTGTCATTCATCTGACCTATGCCCTCGCGTTTTCGACCCCGATGATGGTGCAGGCCTATGGTCGGGCGCGACGTGTCATCCAGGGTGTTTTGGGCAGTTTCTTTGCATTTGCGGGTTTGCGCCTGCTGACTAGCCGCAGCTGACGTCCAGGCGGGTACCGCGCGAAAGATTGCCTTTTGCAGCTTTTGTCACGTAGATGACGCACGCGCATTCATGCAGCCGATAGTCCGTTTTCGGCGGACCCGAAAGGAGATGTGATGTTACAGCTATATATTCCCTATTTGATTGCAGTTGGTTTGGGTATGGACATGTCGACCGCATTGTCCGGTGACGTTGCCGTGGCTGAGTCAATACCAGTCGTTGCGACCGCGAACCCCGTTGAAAACGCGGCGTCCGCGCGCATTCCTGAACCTCAGGTCCCGACCGGGAAATACACAACCGCTGTTGAGGTCCGCCCGATCATTGGCATGACCAAAAGCAATTGGGCGTCTGTCCGTCTTTATGAAGGTCAGGATCTGCTGTATTTCACCAGCCTTTTGACGTGGCGCTGTGGGTTGTGGGACATCCGCTATGGCATCAATGGTGCGCCCGCTGATCAGGTTTTGGAAATGGAGCCCTGCCATGAAGATACGGCCCAACCCAATGCGATGACGGACCCCGCGACATACCCGATCTGGGCGACCTTCCCCGGCGAAACCATCGAAAACGTTTATATCGAGGTGGTTTTTGATGATGGCACGGCAGATTTTGCCCGGTTTGATCGCAACCAGATTCTGATCCCCTGACACCCTTGTCACATCCCGACCGGCCCCAAATCGTGAGCGGCGCCTTTTAGCCTCTTGCGTTTTGAATGACTGCCGCGCAACGTCTTTCTCAAAACGATTTGAGAAAGGACATAACATGACGATTCGCGCGGTGGTCTGGGGCGAGAATGTCCATGAGCAGACAAGCAAGATTGTATCTGACCTTTACCCAAAGGGTATGCATGGCGCGATTGCCGATGCGCTGAATGTTGATGGCATCACGGCGACCACCGCCACCCTGCAGGACCCAGAGCATGGCCTGACCGAAGATCGTTTATCCCAGACCGATGTTTTGCTTTGGTGGGGTCATGCCGCCCATGGTGATGTGGCCGATGATGTGGTGGAGCGGGTGGCGGAGCATGTCCATGCCGGTATGGGGTTGATCCTGCTGCATTCCTCCCATTTCGCAAAGATATTCAAGCGCCTGATGGGCACGCCCTGCAACCTGACATGGCGCGAAGCAGGTGAGCGGGAACGGCTGTGGGTCACATCCCGCAATCACCCGATTGCTGCCGGTTTGCCCGACCATTTCGAGTTAGAGAATGAAGAGATGTATGGCGAGCCCTTTGGTGTTCCGGAACCGCTGGAGACCGTGTTTATCAGCTGGTTTCAGGGCGGAGAGGTATTCCGGTCCGGCCTGACCTACAAGCGCGGGGCTGGCAATGTGTTTTATTTCCGTCCGGGCCACGAGACCTATCCGACATTTTTCGACCCCAATGTGCAGCGCGTTTTGCAGAATGCCGTGCGCTGGGCCCATAATCCCGCACCGCGTGTCGTTGGTGTGAATGATGCCCCCAATGTACCGGTGACCGAAGCGTTGGAGCCGTTGGAGTCGCGCGGTCAACGCTTGCACAAAGACGGTGAGGAAGGGTTCCGATGATCCGTGTTCTGATTTTGGGAACCGGCGGCATGGCAAATGCACATGCCGAAGCCTATGCCGCGATGGATGATGTTACCGTTGTAGCGGGCGTCGATACCAACGCTGATAACCTTGCTGCGTTCAATGCAAAGCATCAGATCGCCAATGGCTTTGCCAATCTGGATGATGCTTTGGCATGGGGCCAGTTTGATGCCGTTTCCAATGTCACCCCTGACGCGGTGCATCATCGCACCGCAATGCCATTGTTGCGGGCTGGCAAGCATGTGCTGTGTGAGAAGCCGTTGGCGGCGAACCAAGCTGATGCAGATGAGATGGCGCAGGCCGCCAAGGCCGCCGGCGTGATTAATATGGTCAATTTGACCTATCGTAACGTCCCGGCCTTGATGCAAGCCGCAGATATGGTGGCACGCGGCGATATTGGCGAAGTTCGCCATTTTGAGGCCGCTTACCTGCAAAGCTGGCTGACCCAGTCTGCATGGGGTGATTGGCGTACCGAGGATCAGTGGCTATGGCGATTGTCTACGGCCCACGGTTCTATGGGGGTATTGGGCGATGTCGGTGTGCATATTCTGGATTTTGCAACCTTTGCTGCCGGGTCGGATGCTGCGCGGGTGTCGTGCCGTCTCAAGACCTTTGACAAGGTTGAGGGCGATCGCATTGGCGACTACTCACTGGATGCCAATGACAGCATGGTCATGCATCTTGGTCTGCAAAACGGGGCCATTGGCGTTATCCATGCCAGCAGGTTTGCCAGTGGCCATCTTAACGATCTGAAGCTACGTATTTTTGGCACAATGGGCGGCTTGGATGTCCGGTTTGAACAGGGCAAGAGCCAGTTGCGCGCATGCCTTGCGGACGGCTTGGCCACCGGCACATGGATTGATGTGCCAACCCCAGACGTCCCCACAAATTATACCCGCTTTATTGCCGCCATCCGTCACGGCAAGCAGGTCATGCCTGATTTTGCCCGCGGCGCTGGCTTGCAGCGGGTGTTGGATCTGGCGGTCGCGTCATACACAAAGAGCTCTTGCGATCAAGTGGTTTGATTGGGTACCGTACGGTGCCTGTTTTGACTTTGTGATGTGATTGGGGTTTGCTTCTTCAATCGCGCCGAGATGGGGCGTCAAGGAGCGCCGATCATGTCCCAAAGTCTTACGGTTCACATGTGCCGTGCTCAATTGTTGAAGTGGCCCACCGGATTATATGTCTGTCTGAAACCTGCAGTTAATTTGCATTCTGGTATAGCTGACGCGGCTAAATCGGCCCGAAATTCCTTTTTTGTCCGATTGCGGCATGTTTTGATGACCGCCCGATACGCATTGAAAGGTCGTAGATGAAAGACGTACTTGTCCCGCTTCCCCCCGCTGGATTGATCGATCGGCTGGCCAGTTTGCGTTCGCAGGTTGATGCGGCAGTCGATCCAGTCACACGGACCAGTCTTGCCAAGCAACGTGATGCAATGCAGGCAGTGTTGGATCGACTATTGCCATACGATAGCATACTTCATGGGCTGGTGGATCAGCTTTATGCATTGCGGTGCGATCTAAGGTCAGTTGAACAAGACTTGCGCAAATGTGAGGCGATGGCCGATTTCGGACCCGGCTTTATCGCTCTGACCCGGACCTGCCTTGCACTTTTGGATGAACGTGATCAGCTTGTTTCCAGAATAACGATCCATTTGTCGCACACTCCACTGGCCCAAGATCCCGAGTGAGACCAAAACGCCAGTATTTTCTTTGAATTGTACCATTAAGGCCGCCTTCACTTAACGCCCGTTATCGACGCTTTGGGTGAATTATGAGGTGGTGAAATGAGCGCAGGATCAAACGCGCCAACGATTATCAAGCGTAAGAAAGTTATTGCGGGCGGGGGCCATCATGGTGGTGCTTGGAAGGTGGCCATGTTTCATGGTCCTTTTAAGGGTGCTTTGCACCGGGTTGGTTCAGGAATCCGCGTGCTTTGCCGCGGGTTGAAACGTCGTTCTGACGGTGTTCATCGGGTTCAAACGAAGCCGACTAGCCGTTTTGGCGATAGAGTGAGATAAACCAATTCTGGCTGAACAACTTATTAATCTGGTTCCATCAAATATCTTCAATTTGATCAAAATTTAGGCCTTCTTCTCCAATTCGGGGCGGCGCGTTGGTACTGGGGCCATTTGTCCAGACTGATCATAAACGGCTAAACCCTCGCGGATGTTTTGGAGTGCGGCAATGCGGCCGCGAGCTGCGTTGACGCCAGCGATGGCTGCCGCCAAAAGCGCCTGATTCTCAGCTAACTGCATCTGAATCCTTACAAATTCGGTCTTGGTCGCTGAAATCGATGATAACTCATCAAACAGGGCGACCTTCGCGTCACTCAATGGCGCAAGTGAATCAAAATCGGCCGCTTTTATCGCTGTCCGTTCCTCGTCCAAAAGCTTGAACAATTCTGTCGCAAGTCCCTTAGTCATTCAGCCGCACCTTCATCGCTTCAAAAAGTGCTTCGGCCAATCCAATTCCACCGGCCTTTACCATTTCTCTGGCCTGCGCTTCTCGTAAAAATGATGAGAATTGCTCTTCTCCAGCTCCGCCGCCAAAGGTTTCACGTGGTGCACCAACACCCGCGGATTTGAGCATCTCTGCAAGAAATGTTGCCTCAAGCTGTTGGGCAGCATTCCGCAGTTTGGTGTCTGACTGGATATAGTCTGGAATGGTTGGTGCGCTGCGTGGTGCAGGCAAGGTTGGGATCGTATCCATCGGATTCTCCGTCGTGGTCTTTTTTCCTTCTTGGCGGACAGCCGTAAAGAATAAGTAAGTTTTTTGACTCAATAGTGCCGAAAGACAGATTCTATCGGAGAACCGATGATACCCTTAATATTGCCTGAGGCATCGACCGCGACACTGCATTCACCCGCTGGGGCGGATGAAACTCTGCCTCCAGAGGAAGCAGAGGCTTTTGATTATGTTTTTGGGCTTTTGGCGTCTGCTCAGTCCGAGGTTGAACCAAGCGACGAGAACGACGTGTTCGTTTTGAACAATGGGCAGACGGAAGAGGCAGCTTCGGTTGACGTGGAAGATGAAACGGCAGTTATCGCTTTTGCAACTGCACCACAAACTAATAGCCCTCAGAGCAAGGTGCCACATAACGAGCCGACTTTGAACACCGTCCAGAACAAACCACAGCAGCCGACCCAAGCGCGTGCCGAGGTTGATGTAACCCCACCCCAGCAAGAGGTGGTGGTGAAAGTCGGCCAAATGCCTGACAAAACGCCTCTACCTTCAAAGGCGGGAAGTTCGCTGGCGCAAGCTGTTGTGGAAGGACGATTGCCGACGCAGATTCCGCAAAGGGAAACGCAAAAACAGCAGCAGCCGATGACAGTTGAGTTGCCGAAAGCCGTAGCTTTGCCTGAGGCCGCACAGGCTATTCCAAAAGCAATGATTGCTCAGCAAAACGCCCAATCCGGCCTCAAAGATAAACCTGGGGTGCTTCACCTGGGGAAAAAACCCATGCACGTGCAGGAGGCACAACATATAGAAGTTCGGGCGTCTTCGTCCACAGCAGCACCATCGGCGGCCATGACGCCTCCGCCGGCTGTCGCCTTGACTCAGAGCATGATCACACACTTAGAAAACGCGGAAAAACACATGGCCGTCACCACGCCAGACGAAGTTGAACTTCTGCCTGGTCTGGCCGCCCGGGAACGCGCGTCATCTGCGGTTGTTCAGACGGTTGCGGTCAGCGCAACAACCGGAGGAACTGACATTGCCCGCAACGCAGCTAATCAAATCGCTGCTGCAATCAATAGCCAACCGGGGCGCGCTACAGAGATCGCACTTAGTCCAAAGGAACTTGGGCGTGTCCGTCTAAGTATAACGGCAATTGACTCTACAATTACAGTGAACATTTTGGCCGAACGGCCAGAAACAACGGATCTGCTGCGACGGCACATTGACGCGCTCGCTCATGAATTTCAGTCACTTGGCTACGAAGACATCTCGTTCGCTTTTGGGGGCGATGCTCAATCTAACAGCGATCCTGACACCGCGGATCAAAACTTTGCGGGTAGTGCAACTGATAGCACTGTCGGCCAAGATATTGTGCCCCCTTCGGGCCCACAATCAAACAGCGGACTCGACCTCCGCTTATAAAGGAAAAGACATGGAAATCGGACAAGTGCCCACAGTCGCGACAAACCCCGTAGCGGCAACTGTACAAAGCTCTGGTCAGATCAGCTCAGATTTTGAAACTTTCTTGCGTATGCTGACTGTGCAAATGCAAAATCAGGATCCTCTCAACCCAGTCGATTCGTCTGACTATGCGGTGCAGCTCGCCACCTTTTCACAGGTGGAGCAATCAGTGCTCACCAACGACCTGCTATCATCACTATCAGCACAACTGACGAGTGACGGCTTGGCGGGCATGGCAAATTGGGTGGGTAAAGAAGCACGCGCGGCGGCGCCGGCATACTTCGATGGAGAACCGATTACATTGTCACCGAATCCGGCACTGGTTGCGGATCAGGCTGAGGTGGTTGTACGCAACGAAAATGGCGCGGAGGTTCAGCGCTTCGATATACCGATATCTGCGGATCCGGTCGAATGGGCAGGCGTATCACCCGGAGGTGATCCATTTCCAGAAGGGCTCTATTCGTTCGAGCTGGTCAGCACATCCAACGGTGAAGTAATTACTGCGGATGTCGTAGAAGTCTACAGCACAGTGACAGAGGTCCGTGCGCAAGGCGGCGAGACGATATTGATACTGGAAGGTGGCGCTGCGGTTGCGACCAACCAAGTGAGCGCGCTACGCGATCCCACGCTTTAGAGAAGATTGCTTATCCATACTGCGCCGCCGACCAAAACCCCGCCAAGTGACATCCAAGAAAGGCGCGCGATACGCCGTTGTGGTTTTGGTTCTGGTGGCGGATTGTTCAGTCGGATTAACGCATCTTCGGCCAGTCTTGGTAATTGCGGGCCAAAACGGGCCAGAATGCGCGCTGTCTTTGTCAGATCTCGCAGCAATGCCTTTGGCCCAATACTATCTTTGATGTAGTCTTCGACGACAGGTTTAGCCACCTGCCATATGTTAGTATGCGGATCCAGCGATCTGGCGACACCTTCGACCACGACCATGGTCCGCTGTAGCAGGATCAATTCCGTTCGGGTCTCCATCCCAAAGCGTTCTGTGACTTCGAACAGATAGCTTAGCAATCGCGCCATCGAAATCCGACTAGCATCCATCCCGAAAATTGGCTCACCGACGGCACGCAATGCGCGTGCAAACTCGTCCACATCGCGGTTGGATGGAACATATCCCGCCTCAAAATGCACTTCGGCAACTCGCTGATAGTCCTTGCGAATAAAGCCAAACAAGATCTCGGCGTAGACACGGCGGGTATATTCATCAATGCGCCCCATGATGCCGAAATCATAAGCGATGATATCGCCGTTCGACGCCACTTTTAGATTACCCTGGTGCATGTCACCGTGAAAATACCCATCCCGCAGCGCATGGTTCAGGAACAGTTGCAGGACCCGGGTTGCGAGCGCCCTGCGATCGTGGCCTGCAGCGTCCAAGGCGTCATTGATGCCAATGTTCGTCCCCTCGGCCCAGTCCAGCGTCATTACGCGCCTGCTCGACAGGTGCCAACGGATATGTGGCACCTGAAAACCGGCATCGCCTTCAGTATTTGCCGCAAATTCAGCAGCTGCCGAGCTTTCTAGCCGCAAGTCCAACTCTCCCATCACGACACCTTCAAAGTGTGTGATTACCTCCATCGGGCGCAAACGCCTTGAGGCCGGGGACAAAATTTCGATGGCGCGAGCTGCAAAATAGAAGGCATCGATGTCCTTGCGAAATGCACGCTCGATACCCGGGCGCAGGATTTTGACCGCGACCGCCTCGCCTGTATCAGCAAGATGGGCTTTGTGGACTTGTGCAAGTGATGCCGCGGCAACAGGCTCTGAAAACGACGAGAAGAGCTTGTCGAATGACACCCCTAATTCACGTTGTATTTCGGCCTTTGCATCGCGCATGGCAAATGGCGGTAACTTATCTTGAAGCACCCGCAACTGTACCGCTAACTCATCGCCAACAACATCAGGGCGGGTGGACAAAACCTGCCCGAATTTAATGTAGGCCGGGCCCAAAGCAGTCAACGCCCGAGGCGCGGGAGGTACGGTCACATCACCTTTGTAGCCCAGCCATTGAAAAGGCCAGACCAGCGTACGAAACGTTATCCGCAACAATGGCCCGGCATCAAACGCATCGAGTACAACCTTCATTGCGCCGGTGCGTTCAAGCGTGGCGCCGGTCCGGATCAATCGGATAATATTGTGAGGGCCGCGCAAGTTACAGTTTCCAACCAGAATGCAGAGCGGCAACGCCCATAGTCAAATTACGATACTTCGCGTTGCCGAACCCAGCGTCGCGAACCATATCCAAAAATGTGTCCTGATCAGGAAAATTGCGGATCGATTCCACGAGATATTGGTAACTGTCTTTATCCCCGGCAATCACTTGTCCCATACGCGGGATCACGTTGAACGAATAAGCATCATAAGCAGCCTGCATCATAGGGTTGGGGAGTTGTGAAAACTCAAGCACCATCAACCGACCGCCGGGCTTGAGCACGCGGTATGCTTCGGCCAAAGCATGCTGTGGGCGAGTTACATTCCGGATTCCGAAAGAAATTGTGTAGACATCGAAGGTATTGTCATCAAAAGGCAAAGCCATCGCGTCACCAACAACCCAATCCAAACTGTCCGTCATGCGTTCAGCCTCGGCCCGTTTACGGCCCTCGACCAGCATTGGTTCAGTCAGATCAAGCACTGTGGCATGACCCCGCCCGGCACGGCGCAGAAATCTGAAAGATACGTCACCCGTTCCTCCAGCCACATCCAGAAGACGCTGACCAGGCCGCGGCGCCAACCAATCCATCATCGCATCTTTCCAAAGACGATGCACACCGCCTGACATTACATCGTTCATGATGTCATATTTGCTCGCAACTGACGAAAAGACACCCTGTACGCGGCCAGCCTTCTCATCCTCAAGCACGGTTTCGAACCCGAAATGGGTCGTGTTTTCTGGGGTGTCCGTCATGTCACTCTTTCGCCCGAATACTGTATTGAACGGGTTATACGCAGTTCGCATGATAGACAAACGGTCAATATGACACGGGTATGATAGCGGAACATTTGGCCACAGTTCGGAACGCCGGACACCTGCCGCGTATCAAATACGCGGTCATTGTATTCGCTTCCTGCTTTTGCAATCCGGCCGCCGGGTCGATGTTACCAAAATTTCTAGTGGGCATCAGCGCCTTTGTCGCATATTTCGATGGTCTGACGATCCAAAGCACATTGGTCTATATGCCCGAACTACCCGAAGTCGAAACTGTCAAAGCCGGTCTTGTCCCTGTGATGGAAGGGCGCGTCATTGACCGTGCCGACGTTAACCGCCCCGACCTGCGCTGGCCGTTTCCGGACCGGATGGTCGAGCGGTTGGCCGGTACGCGCGTACAAAGCCTGCACCGCAGGTCGAAATACATTCTGGTCGATCTCGATAGTAAAGAAACGTTACTCATCCATCTGGGTATGTCAGGTCGGATACTAATTTCAGGACATACAATTGGAGATTTCCATCACGACCATCCAACGCCTGCCAAACACGATCATGTTGTTTTCCATATGGAAGGGGGCGTACGTATTACATTTAACGACGCACGCCGCTTTGGCGCGATGGATTTGATGGAAACAGCCAAGCAGGATGACCATTGGCTGATCCGTGACATCGGACCTGAACCATTAGGCAACGCCTTTAACGAAAGCTATCTGATTGATCGGTTGGCAGGTCGTAATTCACCAATAAAAAACGCCCTTTTGGATCAAGGGATCGTGGCGGGTTTGGGGAACATCTATGTGTGCGAAGTGCTGTTCCGCGCAGGTATTCATCCACAACGCAAAGCAGGCGAAATTAGCAAAAAGAGAGTCGCGACACTCGTTCCTATCATCCGGGATGTTCTTGCGGAGGCAATCGTCGCCGGTGGTTCTTCTTTGCGTGATTATCGGCAAGCTGACGGGGAACTGGGTTACTTTCAGCATGTTTTTCAGACCTACGGTCGAGAAGATCAATTCTGTTTAACCAACGGTTGTCAAAAGAAAATTCAACGAATCGTTCAATCCGGACGCTCAACTTACTATTGTCCGCAATGCCAAAGATAGCTTGATCCGCCCGCCGCCTTTGTTAAGCACTAGGGTCAGACCGGCGGCAATAGGGACAGCAGCATGGCTTTCGAGAACATTATCGTTGATATAAGTGACAACGTGGCCACCATTACCCTGAATCGGCCCGATGCCATGAACGCGCTCAACGGTAAGTTGTTGCGGGAACTGTGTCAGGCGCTGGAGGAAGCCGATGCAAGCGACAAGGTTCGCTGCATTGTCATAACTGGTTCTGAAAAAGCGTTCGCCGCAGGCGCCGACATCAGTGATATGGCCGACAAAACCTTTGTTGAGATGTATACGACCCGGTTTTTCGAAAATGAGACAGACCGTTTTAACCGCATTCGCAAGCCAATTATTGCTGCGGTTGCAGGGTATGCCTTGGGGGGTGGTTGCGAGCTAGCCATGATGTGTGACTTCATCATCGCAGCTGATAATGCGAAGTTCGGCCAACCTGAAATCAATTTGGGTGTCATCGCGGGCCTTGGCGGGACGCAACGTCTGACCCGCTTTGTCGGCAAATCAAAATCCATGGATATGCATCTGACTGGCCGCTTCATGGACGCAGAAGAGGCAGAGCGTGGCGGGCTTGTCAGTCGCGTTGTGCCCGCGAAAAAATTAATGGCAGAGGCAAAGGCAACCGCAGAAAAGATCGCCGAAAAATCACAACTTGCAGCTATCGCCGCAAAGGATGCAGTTGATCGTGCGTTTGAGACAACATTGGCAGAGGGTCTGAACTACGAGCGTCGCTTGTTCCACTCGCTGTTCTCTACCGAAGACCAGTCGGAGGGCATGGCAGCTTTCCTTGAAAAGCGCGAGGCGCAATTTCGCGATAAGTGATGATTGCCGGGAGCTCAACGATGTCATGACCAGGCCGTCTAATGGCCTATTTGTTGTCCAAACGTAGTCGTTTTTCTGAGTGATGAGCATTGCGGTTGCCGTCATGCCCTGTTGTTCTAGTTGTTCAGCATGGGTGTAGGGGCTCTTTTTGTTACGCAAGCGCGACCAGTTCTAAAGACTGGCTTGTTTGCATAGAGGTGAGTGCCATGTCCAATTTTTTGCCTGTAAAAGAAGGCGTTGTTGCCTTAGCCATTGCGACACCTGTGTTAGGGCACGCTGAAGCCGCAATCTTAGAAGTATATGGCCAGCAGGTTGAATTGCTTTTGCCGACCCAATTCGTTGAAGATACCGGCGCAGCAAACAGAATTGAAGCTGGCGATGTGCTGCGCACTGTATCGCAAGAAGTACCGTCTGCCGTCTGCCATTTACACAACGGAGTGGCATCCGAAACCAGCACCAAGCTGATGACACAAGGTATCGCAAAGTTTGACTTGATGCTTGATGCGTTGATGAATGGTAACGAAGCCATTGGGATTGTTGGTGCCGAAGAACGGCGCAAAACGATTGTGTTGCTTGAAGATATGCAAATGGCATGGGCGCCTGTCCGCGCTGCGTCTCTGGCCGTTAGGGAAAATCCGGCTGATACCGCCGCATTGGCCGTGGTTTACGATAACGCTTCGATCCTGCTGGAAAAAACGTCCTACCTGCTTAGCGAGATCGAAGGCCAATATGCAAACCCAGTCGAATTGATGCAATCAGACGTGATGCTGTTAGAAGTTGCTGGCCGTCAAGCGATGATGAGCCAACGGATATCTTATCTTGGATGCCGATTGTGGTCTGGTACAGCAGATGCTGACTATGTCGGAGCCCTGAACACGGCTGTTCAACAGTTCAGTTTTGCGATGAACGCAATGCGTAACGGAATGCCAGAGGTGGGCATCAGCCCGCCTCCGACTGAAGAGATTGCTGCTCTGCTCGACGCGGCTGCATCTGATTGGGACGTGATTGCCGGCCATATCAATACAATTAGCACCAGCGGCAATCCTGATCTGGCAGTGACGGCAGAGCTTTATGAGCTCTTGGCTGATAAGATGTATAAGATGGAAGAGGTATCACATCTCTATGGTGAGTTTTCTAAACGGGTTTATTGAACCCGGAAGGAACGGCGCGTTCAAAACCAATGAAACGTGGTTGACTCGACGCATAACACACCTTAGCAGCCGCAATGTACATGCGTGTGAGGCCCGCCTTGGCCAGATAAACCGGTTCGGAACCCGGTCGGGCTAAATGCGCTATCGATATTCACTAGACCCGACAAAGGGAAAGAACATATGGCAAATTCGCCCCAAGCCAAAAAGCGTGCCCGTCAGAATGAAGCACGCTTTGCAGTGAACAAAATGCGCCGTTCGCGCATTCGTACCTACTTGCGTGCCGTGGAAGAGGCGATCGCTTCTGGTGATCAAAAGGCTGCTTCTGACGCTCTTAAAGCAGCACAACCGGAACTGATGCGCGGCGTCACCAAGGGTGTCATGCACAAGAACACGGCAGCGCGGAAAATGTCGCGCTTGTCTTCGCGGGTCAAAGCGATCGGTTGATCGGCAAAAACTGGCCGATTCTAAGCCGTCTAGAATTGAAAAAGGCGCGTTCCATCGGAGCGCGCTTTTTGTTTCGGTGTTGCGCGACTGCGCAGTTTTCGCACCATTTCAAAGGGCCGACAGATTCTTTTTGTCCAATCACTGAGTCAAGGACGATGTTATGTTGAAGCAACCCCAAACCCCTTGTTAGCTTAGCCCAGCGATTCACATCGTTCCGGGGGGACATGGAGAGGATCGGCGGTTAGATACGGTGATTTTTACGGCGTTTTGCGCGGTATGATAATACGTGTTTTGTCGCCGGGCTTCATGCAAATGTGGCGGCGGGATACATAGCGGAAAAGCTGTGATGCCAAGTCAATTTGTGTCTGACTGTTGCTGGGATCTGTTCCCTGGCGATAGTAATTGTTTGTGTCTCATTGTCTGCCGTTCGGCACCATCACATGCATCATTGAATGCGTGTTGTGGTGACAGGCCTATGGATTTGGTGAAAGGCATTTCGTTCGGGTGGAGACACCGCGGACATGAGCATGTCTTTTGTCAAATACGGTGTGAAAGCGCGTGTATGAGGGGTGAACCCCTGGTTTTGGTGAACGGCTTTTACAAGTGGGACAAAGGGCAAAGATGACCAACGATATCTGGGCAAAGGTTTTGGCAGCACTGAAAGGTGCACTCGGGGCGAACAACTTTTCCAATTGGATCGAACCTCTGGAATTTTCGCATCTGTCGGGGGGTGTCGCGACCTTCCAGGTTCCGACTAACTTCATCGGGAATTACGTATCCCAGAATTTTGGCGATCAGATTATTTATCACCTCAACAAACTTGGCGAAGATGTGCAGCGCCTCCAGTTTACAGTGCCAACTCAGGATCGACCGACCGCCGAAAAAAAACTACGTACCGTTGCCAACACGCCGGTAGTAAATGATCTTTCAGGCGCCCCTTTGGATCGGCGCTTTACCTTTGATACTTTTGTCGTGGGCAAACCCAATGAGCTGGCGCATGCTGCGGCCCGCCGTGTTGCAGAGGGTGGGCCAGTTTCCTTTAATCCGCTCTTTCTTTACGGCGGTGTTGGTCTTGGCAAGACCCACCTGATGCACGCCATCGCGCATGAACTCAAGCAGCGATCGCCCAAGCTAAACGTGCTTTACCTCTCTGCCGAACAGTTCATGTATCGCTTCATCACCGCATTGCGCGAGCGTAAGATGATGGATTTCAAACAGCTTTTTCGGTCTGTCGATGTGTTAATGGTTGACGACGTGCAGTTCATTGGGGGCAAAGACAGCACGCAGGAAGAATTTTTTCACACCTTCAACGCCCTCGTTGATGGTCAAAAACAAATCATCATCTCCGCAGATCGTGCGCCCGGCGAAATTAAAGATCTGGAGGAGCGCATAAAATCGCGCTTGCAATGTGGTCTGGTCGTCGATCTTCACCCCACTGACTACGAACTTCGACTTGGCATCTTGCAGTCCAAGGTGGATGTCTATGCCGCCCAGTATCCCGATCTGGTGATCGCTCCGGGTGTGTTGGAGTTTTTGGCTCATCGCATTTCGACCAATGTTCGTGTTCTTGAGGGCGCGTTGACCCGTTTGTTCGCCTTTGCTTCCTTGGTTGGTCGCGAAATCACATTGGAACTGACGCAAGATTGTCTATCCGACGTCCTCAAGGCTTCTGATCGCAAAGTCACTGTTGAAGAAATCCAGCGCAAAGTATCAGAGCATTACAATATTCGCCTGTCGGATATGATTGGCCCAAAGCGCGTGCGCAATTATGCCCGTCCTCGTCAGATGGCGATGTACCTTGCCAAGCATATGACGAGCAGATCCCTACCCGAAATTGGCCGCCGCTTTGGCGGTCGTGACCACACAACCGTAATGCACGGCGTACGAAGAATAGAAGAGCTGAAAGCAACTGACAGCCAGATAGCCGATGATCTGGAGCTGCTCCGCCGGTCGCTACAGGAATAATAGGTTCGAAATCGGCTGATCTAACGTGGGATGCGCGCATCGTCGCCTGCCGATGCATTCCTTTCTAGACCAAAGAAGTCATATGTGGTGCCGTACATTCGGGAGGTAGATTGAAAACAAGGCGGTAAGCCATTGATACTTCGTGCGCATATTCGATCACTCTCATCTCGCTGGAAAGCAAGCCTCGCCTCAAGAGACAGTTGCAAAAACTGGCAGGAAGGTCACGTAAGTGCTGCGCATCGGCAGTTGACCTATCGGCTATATGTACCGTTTCGCCTGGCGCGTCGCCCCGCGTTGATCATTATGCTGCATGGCTGTCGCCAAAATGCTGAAGACTTCGCCCACGCAACAGCAATGGCCCCACTGGCTGATCGGCATGGTTTTCTGCTTGCCTACCCACAACAGAATCTGACCGCCAATCCACTGCGTTGCTGGAACTGGTTCGATCGTCGCAATCAAGCCACTGCGGGTGAGGCAGGTTTGATCATGCAACTGGCTGATGAACTTTCAGAGGTGTACGATATCAACCCCGGATCCATATTTGTGGCAGGTCTATCAGCAGGTGGTGCGATGGCCGCACTTCTTGGGCACAGTTTTGCTGATAAGATCAAGGCAATTGGGATCCACTCCGGAGTACCAGCCCAGGCAGCGCAAACAATTCAGGGTGCAATGCGCGCTATGGAAACAGGCGAAGAGGGAACACGCGGCCCGGGACCTACGCCAGCGATTATATTTCAAGGCAAAATCGACGAAACTGTCGTGCCTGCGAATGGAGATAGGATTGCTTTTGCGACAGCACCGGAAAACACACCTTGGCACCGGAGACCACGCACGCGGTGGGTGCTACGCCGCTGGCGGTTCAGCCGCCGCTTTATTATTCGACCGACAGGGCAGCATGCCGGTGCGGAGTATTGGCAGGTATGCGGGTTGGGCCATGCATGGTCCGGCGGGCTAGCTGGGGCAAGCTACGCAGACCCAATCGGCCCACAGGCGTCGACTGAGATGATCCGCTTTTTCTTTGGTTACCCCCGAACAATTTATCCACTTGTTGTTGTGGGTCTTTTTGTCACCCGGTCGCTGTGGCGCGTCCGTAAACCTTAAGCGGCGCTTGACGCTCCACATCCCATCGTGAACAGTCCAACAAAAGGCTTGAGCCCGACGTGAAATGCAGTACATTTTGCGTCCCGGCTGACCGGGTCACCAAGATATGTGGAGATTGGGACATGAAATTCAGCATTGAGCGCGCGGTTCTTCTCAAAGCGGTGGCTCAGGCCCAGTCCGTTGTGGAACGACGTAACACGATCCCGATCCTGGCCAATGTGCTGATCGAAGCCGAAGGTGATGATGTCCACTTCCGCGCTACGGATTTGGACATCGAGGTGGTTGACAAAGCCCCCGCCAAAGTTGAGCGGGCAGGCGCCACAACCGTTGCCGCCGTGACGCTCAATGAAATCGTGCGGAAGTTACCCGATGGCGCGCTGGTTACGCTCACTGAGGATGGCACATCCGGTCGATTGACAATTGAGGCGGGTCGTTCGAATTTCTCGCTCGCCACCCTGCCCAAGGAAGATTTTCCGGTCATGGCGTCATCCGAATATGCTGCCAACTTCTCGGCCCCCGCGCCAACCCTGCGCCGTCTGTTCGATAAATCGAAATTCGCCATCTCGACCGAGGAAACCCGGTATTACCTGAACGGTGTCTACATGCATGTGGCTGATGGTGACGGTGGCAAGGTTCTGCGCTGCGTGGCCACCGACGGTCACCGGCTGGCCCGCATCGACGCCGACCTGCCCCAAGGGGCCGCAGATATGGCGGGTGTGATCGTCCCGCGTAAAACCGTCGGCGAGTTGCGCAAACTGCTCGACGATGACGATATGCAGATTGCTGTGTCGGTGTCTGAAACCAAGGTGCGCTTTGCCACGCCAGACATCACGCTGACATCCAAGGTGATCGACGGGACCTTCCCCGACTACACACGTGTCATTCCCCAAGGCAATACCCGCAAGCTGGAGGTGGACGCATCCGAATTCGCCAAGGCCGTTGATCGCGTCGCCACGGTGTCCTCTGAGAGGTCCCGTGCGGTGAAACTCGCGCTGGAAGAAGACAAGCTGATCCTGTCGGTCAACGCCCCCGACAGCGGCGCGGCAGAGGAAGAACTGGCCGTCGCCTATAGCGATGAGCGGTTGGAGATTGGGTTCAACGCCAAATACCTGCTTGAAATCGCAAGCCAGGTCGACCGGGAAAATGCGGTGTTCATGTTCAACTCTTCCGGCGACCCGACCCTGATGCGTGAAGGCAATGACACCAGCGCCGTCTATGTCGTCATGCCCATGCGCGTGTGACGGGGCGGAAAATTTTTCCAGAAAAATTTTGGGATAAGGATTTTCTGGAAAATCCTTTCACCGCCCGATGACCCGGCTTGCCCTGTCACAGCTGACACTGTCGCACTTTCGATCCCACAAGCGCGCTGTGGTCGATCTGGACCCGCGCCCGATGGCGATCTATGGCCCCAACGGCGCAGGCAAGACCAACCTTCTGGAAGCGGTCTCGCTGCTGTCACCAGGTCGCGGATTACGCCGGGCGGCAGCGGACGATCTGACCCGCAGACCAGAGGCACTGGGCTGGAAAATCACCGCACAGCTACAGTCTCTGCACCAAATCCACGAGCTCGAAACCTGGGCCGAGGCGGGCAGCCCACGCCAATTGCGCATCGATGGTAAAACTGCCCCACAAGTGGCGCTTGGCCGCATCGCCCGCATGCTCTGGCTGGTTCCTTCCATGGACCGGCTCTGGATCGAAGGGGCGGATGGGCGGCGGCGTTTCCTCGACCGCGCCACGCTCAGCTTTGAACCGACCCATGCCGACGCCGTGTTGACCTATGAAAAGGCGATGCGCGAACGCAATCGCCTGCTCAAGGACATGATCCGCGACCCACACTGGTACACGGCACTTGAAGGCCAGATGGCCGAAGCCGGCGCCGCGATCCACCGCAATCGGTCTGACGCGCTCCTATTATTGACCCAGGCCCAAAGCGAGGCGCAAACCGCCTTTCCCACGGGCCTGCTTGACCTCACCCATCCCGAACCCGCCTGCGATGCGCCCGACGAGGCCGAGGCTCTGCAAGCCGCCTTGGCCGAAAGCCGCCCGCGCGACATGGCCGCCGGACGCACCCTGATCGGGCCGCACCGGGCCGATCTGAATGCTGCTTTCGCTGATAAGGGCGTGGCGGCCAGGGACTGCTCGACCGGAGAACAAAAGGCGCTGCTGATCAGCCTGATCCTCGCCAATGCCCGCGCATTGGCCCGCGATTTCGGTGCGCCGCCGATCCTGCTCCTCGACGAAGTCGCCGCCCATCTTGACGCCGCCCGCCGCGCGGCGCTTTATGATGAGATCTGCGGCCTCGGCGCCCAGGCATTTATGACCGGAACCGGACCGGAATTGTTTACCGAACTAGGCGACCGCGCCCAATATGCTGAGGTGACAGACGAAAACGGCATCTCGCGCGTGACCCAAAAGGACAACCCATGACCCCACAACGCGTCACCCTCATCACCCTTGGCGTCGCTGATTTGGACCACGCCAAGACCTTCTACGCCGCCTTGGGCTGGACCCCGACGCGCGAAATGGAAGGCGAGGTCGTTTTCTACCAGATCAACGGCATGGCGCTGGGCTTCTTCGGCCTCGGCTCGCTGGCTGCGGATCAAGGACGACCTGACGCAAAACTTGGCACCGGAGCAATGACGCTCGCCCAGAATTTCGAAACAGAGGCCGAGGTTGATGCCGCCCACGCAAAAGCCATCGCTGCCGGGGCAACATCGCTCAAAGCCCCCGAAAAAGTCTTCTGGGGCGGCTATTCCGGCTACTATGCCGACCCCGACGGTCATGTGTGGGAGGTGGCGCACAACCCTTTCTGGCCGCTCAATCCCGATGGCAGCCTGACCCTGCCTGCACCCGATGAAGATTGAGCGGATTGAAGAGATGCGCCTTGGCCCCGCCGATGATGCGCAGATCGCGACGTTGCTCGCGGCGTCTTTCGACACCAACTTCGACGGGCGGTCATTCTATCAGCAGCGCAACCATGTCCGCTTCGTCACACGACAAGATGACCGGATCGTTGGCCATATGGCCTTGTCCATCCGCGATATCCGCATGGGTGACAGGGCCGTCACGGTTGTTGGTCTGGCCGATGTCGCAACCGACCCCGCCTGTCGCGGCCAAGGCATCGCCAGTGCCCTGTTGCAGGCAACCATTGCCGAAGCAAAACAGAGCCCCGCAGAATTCTACATGCTGTTTGGCGATGCAGCCCTTTATGCCGCCAACGGCTTTGTCCCGGCCAGCAATCCGATCCGCTTTATCTCGCTTTTGGGCAACCGCACGCGCACGGTATACGAAAAGCCCAGCGATGGGCTGATGATCATGCCCCTCGGCGATCTGGATTGGGACGGCGACGCCTTGATCGACCTTGTTGGGCACGCCTTCTGATGACGGCGACGCCATGGGACCTGCTGCTTTATGCGGGCGCGCTTTTCATTCTGTTTATGACGCCGGGACCTGTCTGGGTGGCCCTGCTTGCCCGGTCGCTGGCAGGCGGGTTTCAGGCGGCATGGCCACTCGCCATCGGCGTTGCCATCGGGGATGTATTCTGGCCACTTTTCGCCGTGCTGGGTGTCGCATGGCTGGTGTCCGAATTTGCCGGTTTCATGGAAGTGCTGCAATGGGTGGCAGTCATCGTCTTCGTGGCCATGGGGGCCATCCTGATCCGAAACGCGGATCACGCGCTCAGCGCAAGCAGCCGGCTGACAAGGCCGGGCATGTGGGCGGGGTTTGTGGCGGGGCTTGCCGTGATCATCGGAAATCCCAAGGCAGTGCTCTTTTACATGGGTATCCTGCCGGGTTTCTTCGATCTGACACATGTCACAGCGCTGGACATGGTTGCGATCTGCACGCTCAGCTTTATCGTGCCGCTGTTGGGCAACCTGATCCTGGCAGCCTCGGTCGATAAGGTGCGCGGGTTGCTGAAATCACCTGGTGCAATCCGCCGCATGAACATGACCGCCGGTTGGCTGCTGATTGGTGTCGGTGGCGTTATTGCGCTGTCTTAGGTGGCGCCAGCCATGGTTCCAGATAGGGGTTCAGACGTTCATGGGTCTGGTTGGTGTTGTGCAGGGCGCAGAATTTCAACGCCATCGCCTGAATAACGAAAGCATGTACACCTTCGGCCAACAGCATCGGATCAACATCGGTGCGTACGACCGTCCCCTGCAGCCCCCTGATCCAGGTCGCGAAAAGCTCCACCTGATGCAAAAAGTTAAGCGAGATCAGCTCAGTCGTCTCAATGGCTGCCGCACCTGAAAAACGCAGAACCACGTCAAAAACCACACGATCCTGCGCCATGTAATCCATCAACGGAGCCAGTTTCGTGGCGAAAGCGTCGATGGTGGATGGCGGCGGGCCTGCTGCAATCTCGGCAAGGATGCGCTCCAACTCCTGCCCGATAAGCAGGGCCATCAGGCGGTCCTTATCCTCGAAATGGGAAAAGAAGGTGCCCTTGGCCACCTGCGCGCGGGCCACCACGTCCTCCACGCGCAGCCCGGCAAAGCCGCGTTCGGCGACAATGCCTTGGGCCGCGTCAATCAATTTCTGCCGCGTTTCCAGGCGGCGTTTCTGAGGCGCGCGTGTTTCCATGAACGACAATTTCGCAGCTTTTTTGACCGCGGTCAAATTTAATAATTGACCGCGGTCAGTTTTATAGCTTAAGAAAATGACCATGGTCAATTTAAGGGAATCAACATGACACAGAAACGCATCCTCATCCTGAACGGACACCCCGGTGAAACCTCGCTCTCGCGGCACTTTGCGGAACAATATGGACAAGCCGCTGAACAATCCGGGGCAGAGGTTCGGCTTCATCATCTCTCGGAAATGAACTTCGATATGGATTTCGGGCAGGGGAGTTACTCCCAGTTCAAACCTCTGGAACTTCCGCTTGAAATGTTCCTGTCGGACCTTGAATGGGCCGAGCATTTTGTCATCACTACACCCATGTGGTGGGGCGGTCTGCCTGCGAAGCTCAAGGGCCTGTTCGATCGCTCATTCATCCCCGGACGGACCTTCAACACAAAGGTTCTGAACAAGATGGGGATGCCCAGCCCGATGCTAACGGGGAAAACAGCCCGGATCATCATGACCTCCGACACACCTCACTGGTTTGAACGCCTCGTTTACCACCGGGCGGTGATCCATCAGACCCGCAAGCAAATCCTCGGTTTTGTCGGTATCAAGCCCACCCGATATGCCTACTTTTCGGGCGCAAGCGAGGCGACAGACGCAATGGTTCAGCAGTGGACTGAAAAGGTCACGGATCTGGGGAAAGAGGCGGCTTGAGGGCCGCCTTCCCAACCCATCATTAAACCACAAAATCTTGTGTCATTTGCGTGACATCCCCGCCCGAAAAGCATATATTTTGCGGGTAAAGACACGGGACAAGTGACATGGCCGACGAGAATAATAATTCACAAGACTACGGCGCAGATTCCATCAAAGTTCTCAAAGGGTTAGAGGCGGTTCGCAAGCGCCCTGGCATGTATATCGGGGACACCGATGACGGGTCCGGCCTGCACCATATGGTGTACGAAGTCGTGGACAACGGTATTGACGAGGCTTTGGCTGGTCACGCCGACCATGTTTATGTCAAAATCAACGCCGATGGGTCTGTCACGGTTGGCGATAACGGGCGCGGTATTCCCGTCGGTATCCACGAGGGAGAAGGCGTTTCCGCGGCCGAAGTCATCATGACCCAACTCCATGCTGGCGGGAAATTCGACAGCAACTCTTACAAGGTGTCGGGCGGTCTGCACGGGGTGGGGGTGTCGGTCGTCAACGCGCTGTCTGACTACCTCGAACTGCGCATCTGGCGCGACGGCAAGGAACACTACGCCCGGTTCGAAGGCGGCTTTACCACCGAACATCTGCGCGTCGAGGGCGATGCAAACGGGCGCAAGGGAACCGAGGTCACATTCCTCGCCTCAACCGATACGTTCAGCAACCGCGACTACGATTTCCACACGCTGGAAAAGCGCCTGCGCGAACTGGCCTTCCTCAATTCCGGCGTGCGGATCATCCTCGAAGACCTGCGGCCCGCCGAACCGCTCAAGACCGAACTGTTCTACGAAGGCGGCGTCAAGGAATTCGTCAAATATCTCGACCGGTCCAAGACCCCTCTGATGGACGCCCCGATCTATGTCGCTGGCGAACGCGATGATATCGGGGTCGAGGTCGCGATGTGGTGGAACGACAGCTACAACGAAATGGTGCTGCCCTTCACCAACAACATCCCACAGCGCGATGGCGGCACCCATATGGCCGGTTTCCGCGGCGCGCTGACCCGTGCGATCGCCAAATACGCGACCGAAACCGGGATCACCAAAAAAGAAAAGGTGTCGCTGACAGGCGACGACGCCCGCGAAGGGCTGACATGCGTACTGTCCGTCAAAGTGCCAGATCCGAAATTCTCCAGCCAGACCAAGGACAAGCTGGTCAGTTCCGAAGTCCGCCCCGCGGTCGAAAACCTGATGGGTGAAAAGCTGAACGAATGGTTCGAGGAAAACCCGGCCGAGGCAAAGATGATCATCACCAAGATTGTCGAAGCCGCAGCCGCGCGCGAGGCCGCGCGCAAGGCCCGCGAAATCCGGCGCAAATCTGCGATGGACGTCAACTTCAACGCCTCCAAGCTGAAGGACTGTTCCGAAAAAGACCCGTCCAAGACCGAAGTATTCCTGGTCGAGGGGGACAGTGCCGGTGGGTCTGCCCAGACAGGCCGCGACCGTGGTACGCAGGCGATCCTGCCGCTGAAGGGCAAAATCCTGAACGTGGAACGGGCGCGGTTCGACCGGATGCTGTCATCCCAGGAAATCGGCAACCTCGTCATGGCGCTTGGTACTGGCATCGGGCGCGACGAATTCAACATCGAAAAGCTGCGCTATCACAAGGTCATCATCATGACCGACGCCGATGTCGATGGGGCGCATATCCGGACCCTGCTTCTGACCTTCTTTTTCCGGCAGATGCCTGAACTGATCGAAGGCGGCTATCTCTACATCGCCCAACCCCCGCTTTACAAAGTCGCGCGCGGCAAGTCCGAGGTTTACCTCAAGGATCAGGCCGCGATGGACGAATACCTGATTGAACAGGGCATCGAAGGTGCCCTGCTGCGGCAAGGCAATGGTGAAGAAATCACCAGCGCCGATCTGCGCCGCGTGGTTGAAGAGGCGCGTCAACTCAAGCGGGTTCTCGAGGCCTTCCCAACCCACTACCCCCGGCACATCCTCGAACAGGCGGCCATTGCGGGGGCGTTTGTGCCCGGCGTCGTGGAAAGCGACCTGCAAGGCACGGCTGACCGGGTGGCCGAACGGCTCAACCTGATCGCGCTCGAATGGGAACGCGGCTGGCAGGGCCGGATCACACAGGACAAGGGCATGCGCCTCGCGCGTATGCTGCGCGGCGTGGAAGAGGTGCGTACACTCGACGGCCCCATGCTGCGGTCGGGCGAGGCACGGCGCACCGGCACGTTCACGCAAAGCCTGCAGGACGTCTATAACCTGCCAGCGACATTGGTGCGCAAGGACCGCAGCCAGATTATCCATGGGCCGCTAGACTTGTTAAAGGCTATTCTGGAAGAGGGCGAAAAAGGCCTGTCGCTGCAACGCTATAAGGGCCTAGGTGAAATGAATCCTGATCAGCTGTGGGAAACCACACTTGACCCAGATGCGCGTACGCTTTTGCAGGTGAAAGTCGAAGATGTGGCCGAGGCCGACGATCTGTTCACCAAGCTTATGGGTGATGTTGTCGAACCACGCCGCGAGTTTATCCAGAACAACGCGCTGAATGTGGAAAACTTGGATTTCTGACCGCATAAGATTGCGCATGGCGTGTTGCGCCACTCATGATATGTAGCTAAATGCGTTTAATGCTTTTGGGGAACTAAGCAAACAAAGTTGGCCTTGCGAACCTGCCTTCACCGGTCTTGTGCGGTGCAGACCCGCATGCACTATCCGCATGGACCTACGTTAGATTGAATGGTTCCGTCCTAATCCTGCCGTACCCCATGGCTTGATGTTTCGTTAAACTGTATCCGCCGCCCCATCTTCTGGGCCATTAACCCGCTGCAATACTCGCGCCATAAGCAAATTATCTTCTTCAATTTTTTTCTTTTCTTCAGTTATCGACAACGCATAAGAATCTTTGTTCAAGCGCTCATCGCAACGATACAAAGATCGCCTCGATGAATAGATAAACTCATTTTGGCAAATAGACCAATTACCTGCCTCAAACGGGTTCTCGAAGAGCGCACCAGTATCTTCGGTGGGCTGTTTGATCCTTACATCAATAACTGTCTTTTTGTTTGACAGAGTTTCATGACCCATGACCGCCCCCATAGGTGGGCGCAAATACACCTCTCGACAGACGTTTTGGTTGATCTTGGCATCCGAGCCTACAATTATTGTCACAGAAGAGTCTCTGGAGATTGGCTCATGTCCCGGTGAACAGCCACATTCAGTATTCTCGTCGTAGTCGCTGACCTGTGCATGGCCACCGGCGAAGCTCTCGTCAGTAATTGTGCTTCCTTGTTCAATATCGTTTGCCAAGCGTGACGCAACATCTCTTTGCGTGAGGTATTGCGCTTCCTTAGCATCCTCTTGCGGAACACTATCGTCAGTTGTGGCTTTGAGAATTTCTTGTGCCGACATGGTATTCATTTGTGACCTCAATGGTGGAGTTCACAACTAAGCTAGACCGGCTGGCTTACCGCATGCTTACGAACCAAAACCTTACATTGCTTGGAGCCGCCATTTACCCAACATGACGCCAGCGCCACATGTCTTGAGACTGATCACCGATGTTACCACTAAACCTGGGACCCAAAAGCGCATGATCAAGAACGCTGGGAACCCCACCCACCACAACTCGATTTAGTCGATTCATTGTGCAATCTTTTAGTATAAATATCGCCAGATATCTTTGCTAAGATTACGTTGTGGGTGACTGGTAAATTGGGTTCAGCCGGCAAAATGCCGGTTGTGCGACTTTTGCCATGAGGGTTTTGCATCAAATTGTCCACCATACTGTGCACAAAACCCGTTTCGCACACAATTCCTGCGCCAATGGCAAGGGAGATAGCACCGGACTTCGTTCGGTTAACTTGGAGAGGTATAACTCAACCTAAGTTCGGTGCGACCCACCTTTAAATTTCCACAACATCCGGCTGAGCAGTCATCAATGGGCACGCATATTACTTGCCGCAGCATGTGTCACATACAACAACATAATGAACAAAATATAGTTATTGCAACCGAAATCCGATTTTGTGTAATTCCCCTACCTTGGGTCACTCAGGAGCTGATCCAAGGTAGAGCAGGAATCCGCTATCTCTCCATTTGATCTAATACTGAATCCATGAGGCCCTTGAGCGCAGATACATCGTCTGCAGTCGGATCGTATCCGGTGTTCAAGCTAAAGACTGGGACGATGTTGCTTTGTCGACCCTGCGCTGTTGGATCCAACGATACACCACCAGTACCTACGTTAACTTTGCCAGAAACAGGATCCCGTAGTCGCTCCGTCAACAATGAAACCGGGCCCAGATTTAGCCGTGTCGAATAACCAGCGGACACAAAGTCAAACGACCCAAGTATAGAGGCGTCAAACCCCTTTGCCCCGGGGCCAATATCAATACGAGGAGCATTCAAACCGGCACGTGCAGGCCCCGCATTCGCTGACTGAGTAATATTGGCGTTTGGCGTGCCAAATGACCATCCTCCGACCAAGAGCGGACCAGCCACAACTGAGGTCGAAGTTGCCGTTACCTTGCGCGTTTGCGTTGATGGGCCAATCCAGGGTTGCGCCCGTCCCGCCTGACCTGGCTCGGTAGCAGGAAGTAGAACGGTTGGCTTGGTTTTCATCCCAATTGCAATCATTGCGCGCCCTGCAGGGAGGTCCGGAACCTTTGCATAATAGTATTGGAATGGTGTTCCTTTAGGCATGTTTAATGCCCGCGCCACCTCATTCGCTTCGACCGGGTTGCTAGCGTCACCCGCAGTTACATAACCGCTTTTGAGAGTTCCGTTTGAACCGGCCATCATCAGCGCACCCATAGTTGCTGCAGCGCCCACTTTGGTTGTTTGCTGTAGCTTGGAGTTGGCGGAGGCCAACCCATCCCAGACTTTTTCATTTCCAAGGGTCTTATCGTACAGAGCCGTTAGCTTTTGACCGGCAGGTGTGGTGGCGAAAGCCTGTGACTTGCTCGCGTAAGTGTCTGATAAAGCCCCCATAGTCGTAGTAAGGCGCTGGCCAACTGACGTGTTTAACAATGGCGTTGTAATGTTTTCATTCACACGCGATGTTACTTGCGCAGCCGTCTGCTTGTATTTCGCTGAACCGACACCTTCCACGAGACGTCTCTCAAGATCGAGGGAGTCGTTGATCCCCTTGAGGGTTCGGGGCAAATCAGTGCGGCTCAGCTCATTAAAACCCGGCGGGTTATCGATCGATGCCGCCCCCCGACCCTGAGACTGTGTTGTATTCAATGTTGGAAATTGAAGGGGATCATCAGGTACAGCAGGTAGATTTCCGCTAGGAGAAGATGAAGGTGGGGGCGGGTTCCCGAGGGTCGTCCCCGGCTGGGACACGCCGGGCTTCGTCGGGTTCCAGAAGAATACCGGAGGATTAGTGTTACCTTCCGGTTGGTATCCGAAGAACTGTTTTATGTCAGTTTTCGGATTACCGGTTGGACTTGGAACTGCGATTTCAACCGGCTGACCGGTCTTGCGGTTCAGAATCAATTCGCCGGTTTGATTGTTCTTGAGATAATATGGGCCACCCTGAACTGCATCAGGGTCAACCGTTGCCCAATGCGCCGGCAACGCCCCTTTCGGTCCGTATAAACCCTTATCAAGCATGTTTTCCGGTCCAGTTGTATAAGCAACAACCGGTATGCCTTCAGCCAGCGATGCCTGTACGGCCTTGACGGTTGCCTGCGTACCGGCTCCCTTCAAGCTGCCACCACCAACGACTTGACCCAAATAGTTGACGTCACCAATAGAACCGTCACTCATGACTGCGTTGGTCTTGGACAGCACCGCAATCCCACCGACATCGCCTTGAGGGTCTGTAACGACAAAGACCCGGCGACCCGGTTGATCAAGAATTGCTTTTAGCGCCGCATCGCTTTTCGAACCGTACACCCGCGCGTTGCGCTCTTTCAAGAAAGATATCACGTTGCTTTGAAGTCCATCTGACATTCCCGAAAAATCACCAGAAACGACGTTTCGGACATCAACGGCCCCCGATTTTGGGTTCACATTGTCAAATTGTTCGACCAGAGCACGGTTGGTCAAGCGACCATCATTGCGACTGTTCTCTTGCGTGATGGTTAGCGGTACACCTCCGGAGCTCCGTTCAACGCCGCTGCTCGACACTGGTGGTAACATTAGTGGCGTCTTTGCACCGGGCAGAAGTCGCCCTGCGTCGGGCGGTGTGATCGCTCCCTGCGCCACTGGACGCCGTGACGGCGCGATTTGCCCTCTTGGGGTGCGCGCCGCTAGATTAGACAATCGGCTTGGCACATCACTAGGCAAGTAAACCGTATTCCCATTCGCATCCGTCCGCGGCAAAAGCTCAATAGTTTTACCCTTGAAGTCGGATGGTTTCGACGTTGTCTGATTGGACCGATTAGCCTGACGATTAACTTCATTGCGTGAACGCTGAATAGAGCGTGCAACCGGCAGGGCCAGCGATCCAATCTCAGCAATCTTGTTTGGCAATGTGACGGTAAAGAAGCCAGCCCGATCTTGCCCTTGCAACTCCCGAAAGCCCTCTTTGAAAGCTTCGGTTGCGTTCTGAGGAATGAGTTCATTGGAATCTTGGAAACGTGGATCACCTAAGGTGTAATCACCCGCTTCTGCCAGATCCGCACCTGCCCGTTTAAGTGCTGCATAAAACGAGCGCCCATCGTCAGCAGTTGCGCGCGCGACGGGTAAATCGTAGTTTGCGCCTCCCCCTGCAAATGTGCGGTAGGCTTGCCTTACGGACACCCGGTCAGACGGAATGGCGAAACTTTTTCCGTCTTGTTCATTTGTAACAAGATTTGCCGCCTCCAGCTCGGCCTGTAACAGTGTTTCAGCCTCCAACGCAAACTGAACGTTGTTGGCGTCAGTCACATAATACTCAGATGAACCATCCGTGGTAGCACTAGGTTTTTTGAAAACAGGGATCGAGATCGTTACCTCATTTATCCCACTTTCATCGCGTTGAGCGAACTTCACCTCCGCTTCGGTGACAGCTTGTTTGACTGGGTTTTTGATTGCACCCGTCGTAAACAGGTTTGAGATCTCCGTGCGGGCGTCCACAGCGCTGGTCGATGAAAGCGGCACAGGCTCGCCGGTGGCATCCTTGTAGAAAAACTTGCTTCCACCCGTGGTATCCTTTCGTAGTAACTCGACCGCCGCCTCGCCGGTATTGTTCGAAACCATCCCTTCGGATTGTAAATTTTGTGTGTTTGCCGACGGCGGCAGACTTGCCAGAGTTGCGGAAAAATCTGAATTGGTCTGTGCGTCTTGCTTAAGTGTAGCGAGCGACTGCTGGCTACCTGCATTTACAGTAGTCATTTTTTTCTCCAGTTTATTTGTCAACCAGAGTGTCGCATTAAACTTACACCAGCCTGTCCGGCGCTACTTTTTTGCCAATAAAAATGATCAGCTGGTGTCAAGCGTATGTTATCTCAAATGAGTTCATCAAAACTTTCATACATTTCGAAAGCTGCGAGATTTCAAGGGATTCGTTGGCGGTATGTGCGTCAGAAATATCACCCGGGCCACAAATAACCGTCGGAACGCCAGCAACTGAGTTAAACAAACCGGCTTCGGCTCCATATGCAACTTTGGAGACGTAGTTCGTCTGCGCGCAATGCTGCATTGTTCGCACCCAGTCATCCTCGGCATCAATGGCAAGTCCCGGAAATGATGCCAGTGTTTCAAACTCAAAACCGGCATTCGGCTCAATTTTTTTCATTTGTGGTTCAAGTCTTTCCGCAGCGAAAGCCTTGACCTTAGCAACAAGCGCGTCTGCGTCGCTATCGGGCAGCGCGCGAAACTCAAAATCGAAATGGCAGCGATCCGGGACGATATTCAGCTGCGTTCCGCCTTGCATCACCCCCACATGCGCCGTCGTGTGTGGCACACTGAATAGGTCATCCATAGGACCATGCAACGCAAAGCCTTTGCCCATTTCAGATATGTATTGCACGAGATCAGCACCATAATGCACCGCATTGATGGCTTGAGGAGCCAGTGACGAATGCGCGGAGCGGCCGCGAACATGACATCTCAAGCTGCGTTTGGTCTTGTGCCCGGTGATAACTTTCATCGAGCTAGGTTCGCCCACAATGCAACCCAGTGGCCTTTGCGACCAAGAGGCTATTTCTTTCACGACACTGCGCACACCCAGGCAACCAACTTCTTCATCATAGGAAAAGCACAGATGTATTTTCTGCTTTGGAGACTGCACCATCTCCGGCACAAGCGCCAAGCAGCACGCCAGAAAACCTTTCATATCGGTCACGCCGCGCCCGATCACACGCTCTTCGGTACGCTGCATCTTAAAGGGGTCGGTTGCCCAATCCTGATTGGCTACAGGCACGACATCAGTGTGGCCAGACCAGATAACACCCCCATAATCCGATGATCCAATCGTCGCCCAGAGATTGGCTTTCTCCCCCGAGTCATCATAGAAACGGCGAGAAGAAATACCAAACTCGTCAAGATAACCCTCAACGTAGTCAATTAGTTCCAGGTTTGATCGGGCACTTACTGTGTCGAAGGCGATAAGGCGATCAAGAATGTGTAAGGCCCGTGAGAGTCTCTCATCTGACAAGTTGGGACTTCCTTTTATAATGCTTCGGACCAAGGGTCGGGAGGCGTTGAAAATTTTACGTGCCGGATGAAAGCGCGGGCTGGCGCATCCAATGCAATACCAGTCGCTGTCCAGAACGATGTTCGAAATTCGATGGATGAGCTAAAGCGCCGCATGACCAAATCATCTGGCAGAGCATTCGAAACCGGAAACGGATTGACAAGGGCAATACCTGTACCCTGTCTCACAAATTCTAGGGCCGAGACAGCGGTGGCGGTTTCGACCTTTATATTCGGGAGAATTCCGGCCGCCTTAAACTCGCGCTCCGTCAGCCCACGCACCGAATGCCGTTTGGTCAACGCAATCAAATCCCGATCTGCCATGTCTTCCGGCTTGACGACATCAAAAGAACATAAGGAATCGTCATTTCGTAAGACGCAAACAAGTTTTGACAATCGAAAAGGCGTCAACAAAATACCAGAGTGTTTTGTCTCAAGGTCTGTGATGCCAATATCGAAACGCTCTTCTGCTATGCCATTTATCAGGGCATCACTTGCACAGACCTCAAGGCTTACATTGCTCGCACCATTCGTCCTCAAGAACGACGAGATATGAGGCTGCAAAAAACGGTGTGCGATTGTCGGCGGAGCTGCGATTCGCAAGGGTTTTCGAGGATCTGGTTCAGTCCCGCCCTCAATTTCTGTCAGTGCAGCGAATAACGGATCAAGCGTTACGTTGAGTTTCAAAGCTTCTGCCGTCGGCAGAATTCTATTGCCGTCTCGAACAAACAAAGTTGATCCGACCCGAGCCTCGAGATCCGACAACGCGCGGCTTACGGTAGATTGGGCAATGCCCAACCTATGCGCAGCTGCAAGCGTCGTACCTGTAGAGATCATTGCTCTTAAAACCTCGTATTCCCTAACGGAATGCCAATTTGACTTCACCACTGTGTAATCCTGCGTTTTCGTCCCGAACAGAGACATGGTTGGATAGTTCTATGCATAAAATGCATAATCTTTTTACTTATCAATCCATATAAGAATTTTGCAAGTTAGGCGGGCAAAAATATGACCAAGGGGGGTCTTATGAAACTTAAATCCGCAATTATTGCGAGCGTAATCACTTCCGTCGGATCGATCACATTTGCCGACACTTTAACAATCGGCTTGTCGTCTGAACCCACAGCAATTGATCCACATTATCACAACTTGTCGCCCAATCTGTCGTTTGGACAACACATCTTCGACCCTTTGATCAAGCAAAATGAGAACCAAGGACTCATGCCTGGTCTGGCCACTAGCTGGCAGCCGGTCGACGAAAACACTTGGGAACTGAAACTTCGAGAAGGTGTGACCTTCCACGACGGCTCATTGTTCAACGCAGATGACGTAATCGCGTCTTTCGAACGTGCACCGGACGTGCTGAATTCGCCCTCGAGCTTTGCCACCTACACTAAAGGCAAGGAGGTCATCAGGATTGATGACTACACCGTTCAAATCAAAACGGAGGCGCCCTATCCGCTCGTCCCGAACGACATCAGCCAAGTGTTGATCATTTCTGACGAGTACGCTGATGCAACAACGTCCGACTTCAATGACGGCTCTGCAGCTATAGGCACTGGGCCGTTCAGATTTGAGGAATTCATCCCTGGTGACCGTATCGAAATTGCGGCCAATGCAGATTACTGGGACGGAGCGCCCGCATGGGATGCGGTGACCTTCCGTCCTATTTCCTCCGGCCCTTCACGGGTCGCAGCCCTACTCGCAGGCGATGTGGACCTCATCAACGGTGTACCGACCAGTGATATCGAGGTTCTTTCAGAAGAAGAGGGCATCAGCCTTTGGCAGGGCAGCTCAAATCGTGTGATCTACCTGCACCTTGATCAGTTCCGGGATAGCTCACCACATATTTCTGGGATTGACGGGTCCGAAATTCCAAACCCCTTGCTTGACCAAAGGGTACGACTTGCCATCTCTAAGGCAATCAATCGGCCCGCCATCGTCGACCGCGTTATGGAGGGCGTTGCAATTCCGGCAGGACAACTCTTGCCTGAGGGGTTCTTTGGCGTATCAGGCTCTCTTGAAGTCGAAGAATACGATCCAGAAGGCGCAAAAGCGCTTCTTGCTGAGGCAAGATATCCTGACGGGTTCAGCATCACAATCCACGGACCGAATGACCGTTACATTAATGATGCCAAGATCGTTGAGGCAATTGCGCAAATGTTGACCCGTGTTGGAATTCAAACGCAGGTCGAGACAATGCCGCGATCTGTGTATTTCAAACGTGCATCTTCAGGAGGTGCCGATGGCTTGCCGGAGTTCAGCCTGATGCTTGTCGGTTGGGGCGCGGGAAGCGGCGAAGCTTCTTCTCCGCTCAAGTCGCTCATCCACACCTACGACCCGGAACAAGGGTTTGGCTCTTCCAACCGGGGACGGCACAGCAACGCTGAAATCGATGGTATCATCGAAACCGCCCTCGCTACGGTTAATGACGACGCGCGCGCGGCGCTTCTCATCGAAGCGACGGAACGGGCAATTGGTGATCTCGCCATCATCCCGCTGCATTTCCAAGTCAACACTTGGGCGACCCGCGAAGGGCTGCAATACGCACCTCGAACCGATGAGTTCACGTTAGCGACTGGCGTGACGGCGGCGGAATAGCAAACACCTGTCGAAACCTTTGCCTTGGCCCTCCATGGGCCGGGGCGTCTCAATACCAATTGGAGCTTCCCGGTGCTGGCATTCTTCATCAGACGCGTAGGTCAAAGCCTATTCGTCATTATAACCATGGCGACGCTGGTTTTTTTCGGCGTGAATGTCGTGGGCGATCCGGTTGCGATGCTCGTCGCGCCTGACGCCGATCAAGCCGAAATCGAACGGGTCATCCGGGACTTCGGTCTCGACAAACCGATAATCCAGCAATTTGGCCTTTTTCTTAAGGGTCTCACACGCGGTGATTTTGGAAACTCTTTCATCTTCGGGGAACCGGCCATTGAACTGATACTTGATCGTCTGCCAGCCACGCTGGAATTGGCCATTGGTGCGCTTTTGCTATCCATCGTAATTGGCCTGCCGCTCGGACTGGTTGCTGGTCTTTTCCCAGACCATTGGGGCAGCAAAACAATCATGGCGCTTTCAATTTTTGGATTCAGCCTGCCGACATTCTGGGTTGGTATCCTGTTGATCATGACGTTTTCAGTATCGCTCGGGTGGCTGCCATCAACGGGTCGCGGCGATACGGTGAGTGTTTTGGGTCTGGAGACCAGCCTGTTCACGCTTGACGGCCTAACCCACTTGGCATTGCCAGCTTTGAATTTGGCCCTACTCAAGATATCGTTGGTCATCAGGCTCACCCGCGCCAGCGTGCGTGAAACCATGCAACAGGACTACATCAAATTCGCCCGCGCAAAGGGGCTTAGCGAGTTTCGTATCGTGCGCGTGCATGTGCTCAAGCTTGTGCTCATTCCAATTGTCACAGTCCTTGGCCTCGAATTTGGGAACCTGATTGCATTCTCCGTTGTCACGGAAAGCATTTTTGCTTGGCCGGGCATGGGCAAGCTGCTGATTGAAGCTGTGTTGCAATTGGATCGTCCGATAATCGTAGCGTACCTGATGCTGATCGTCGTCGTCTTTGTCACCATTAATTTGATTGTTGATCTGACCTACACAGCGCTCGACCCGCGTGTCCGCCTTGGAGGTGAAAAAGCATGATCGCCAAATCACTCAATTCACCACTTGCGTTGTTCTTGCGTCGCTTCAGCGACAACAATGTCGCGGTATTCGCCGCACTGGGCTTAATCGTCATCATTGCACTCGCTATTTTTGCCCCCTGGATCACGCCACAAAATCCGTATGACCTCGCGCAGGTCGATATTCTTGATGCCCGCCTGCCACCGGGAGAGGAAGCGTTCGCTGGCTTCACTTTCATTCTTGGTTCAGACGGCGCCGGTCGGGACGTCTTTTCAGCAATCCTGTACGGGCTTCGTATCTCGCTCTCGGTTGGGGTCGCAAGCGGTTTGATAGCGATGGCAATCGGCACATTCATTGGGTTAATCGCGGCATTTGCGGGCGGGCGCACAGACGCCATCATCATGCGTATCGTCGACTTGCAGCTTTCGTTTCCAGCAATCCTGGTTGCTCTGATGCTGGTTGCCGTGCTTGGGAAAGGCGTGGATAAAGTTCTGATTGCGCTCGTGGTTGTCCAATGGGCTTACTACGCCCGCACTGTACGGGGCACGGCGCTGTCCGAACGCAAAAAGGAATACGTTGAAGCGGCACAGAACCTTGGCCTATCCGCCAAGCGAGTGTTATTTTTTCATGTTGCTCCGAATTGTCTATCGCCGCTGATCGTTGTCGCCACCATACAGACTGCCCATGCAATCGCTCTCGAAGCGACACTGTCCTTCCTTGGCCTTGGCTTGCCGCAAACGGAACCTTCGCTCGGCATCCTGATTGCCAACGGTTACGAGTATATGGTCTCGGGCAAATACTGGATCTCCGTCTTTCCTGGACTCGCGCTTCTCTGCACCGTTTTTTGTATCAACCTCACGGGTGACCAACTGCGTGATGTCCTCAATCCAAGGCTTTCAAAATGAGCAATCACGTTCTGGCAATAAACGATCTGCGAACCGTTTTTGAAACCCACGCGGGGCCTATTAAGGCTGTTGACGGTGTTTCGCTAACCGTGGAGCGTGGTCAAGTACTTGGACTTGTCGGAGAAAGCGGGTCAGGCAAGTCGGTCACCGGGTATTCAATACTTGGACTCGTTGATGCTCCGGGCAAAGTTGCTGATGGCAACATCTTGTTCAAGGGAGAGGACTTGCGCAACGCAACCCCGCAGCGCCTCAGACGCATTCGCGGTAAAGAGATCGCCATGATCTTTCAAGACCCTATGATGACGCTAAATCCAGTCTTGCGAATTGATACCCAAATGATCGAAGCGGTACAGGCGCACACCACCTCCGTCAGCCGTACCGAAGCTCTTGAACGCGCAGAGGAGGCATTGGCGGAGGTCGGCATCCCCTCACCCAAAGAGCGGTTGTATTCGTACCCGCATGAACTCTCTGGTGGCATGCGCCAACGCGTTGCAATCGCAACGGCGTTTATCAATAAACCGGATTTGATCATTGCGGACGAACCGACGACCGCACTGGATGTCACAATCCAGTCCCAAATTCTGTCCGTTGCGCAGAAAATGTGCGAAACCCACGGCACCGCGATGATTTGGATTACGCACGACCTTGGTGTCGTGGCGGGCCTCGCCGACAAAATAGCAGTCATGTATTGTGGACGACTGGTGGAAATGGGCACAGCTGATCAAATCATCACAGATCCTAGACATCCCTACACTCATGGCTTGCTGAAATCCGTACCCGGCACCCACAAAGAAGGAGAGCGTCTCTATCAGATCCCTGGCATGACGCCATCCATTCTGGCGTTAGGAGAGGAATGCGCCTACTCCGCGCGTTGTTCCAAAAGGTCCGCTAAATGCGCACACGCCCCGAAACGAGAAGTCGTTTTTGATCGCTATCTGAGATGCCACAACCCGATGGGAACGACACATGACTGAACTGGTAAAGGTCAAAAATCTTAGCAAAAACTTTGTCAAACCTTTGGATCTTGCCTCAAAGATAGCAAATCTTGCGGGTGCATCGATGACTGAAACCCGGGTACGCGCTTTGGACGATGTCAATCTGACCATACAAAAAGGCGAAGTTGTCGGCATCGTAGGCGAAAGCGGATGTGGAAAATCCACATTAGGCCGCGTCTTGGCGGGGATTCACAAGCAATCATCCGGCAGTTTGGAGTGGAAGGGTCAGGATGTGGACAAAATGTCCGCAAGCGAGCGTCGAGCGTTTCAACTACAGTCGCAGATGATCTTTCAAGACCCGTCATCGTCCCTTAATCCACGCCATCGAATCTCCAAATCTGTGACAGAGGCACCCGTTGTACATGGGCTAGTTAGTCGGGCCGCCGCTTCGGATTACGCCGATGATATCCTTTCGAAAGTAGGCTTCGATCCAAAGCTGAAATCGCGCTATCCACACCAATTCTCTGGTGGTCAAAAGCAGCGTATCGGCATCGCACGTGCCCTCGCGGTTCAGCCAGAGTTTTTGGTCTGCGATGAATCCATTGCCGCGCTGGATGTTTCCATCCAGGCACAAGTGATCAATCTCTTCATGGACTTGCGCACTGAACTCGATCTTACATACGCCTTTATCAGTCACGACCTGTCGGTGGTACGCCATATCGCCGATCGTGTGGCCGTGATGTATCTGGGGCGGATTGTCGAAATAGGAACTAGGGACGAGATTTTCTTGACACCACAACACCCCTATACAAAGGCGTTGTTGGCTGAAACGCCAAAGATCACTGGCGGGAAAAAGGTGTTTTCGCCTCTCTCAGGCGAAGTTCCCTCACCACTCGATCCACCTTCGGGATGCCACTTCCATCCAAGGTGCTCACTAGCTACCGAGGTGTGTCGTACGCAAAAACCCGATCTTGCTCTAAACCACGTTGGCCATAGAGATGCCTGCCTCCTCTCCAATCAAGAAAAAGCCGCATAAACAGCGTACTTCTGCTGTGAACGTACCGTAACTGATGCCCTGAACTGATCTAGATGGTAAGAAAAGACGTACAAGAACCGCAACACTGCACTCCAAAGCGCTTTGAATGACAAAACCGAATGGTCCAAGTCTGAATGGAAATACGAAAACTTCGCGTCTTTCTCGCTCTGAAGAGAGAACTACACTTTGGTCGCGCGGCCGAGAGCATGAACATGCCGCAATCTGCATTCTCTGCTCAGTTAAAGTCGCTTGAGGCCGATCTCGGGGTCTCGCTTTTTGAGCGCACCACGCGGCGCGTGACGCTGACCGCTGCAGGCCGACAGTTCTCACCCGAAGCCGAAAAGACACTGGCGGCGATGGAGCGTGCCATCCTTGCCGCGCGTGCCGGTGATGGTGAGCAACCCGAACAGCTTAGAGTTGGTGGGGTGGAGTCCGGCGTTGCAGGCCTCCTGCCCAGCATGATTTCAGACTTTCGAGACGAATATGAACGGGTAGAGATAATTGTTGACGAAATCGCGTCGACCGAGGCCTTTCGCAGATTGGAGAACCATGCCTTGGACGTCGCATTTGTGCGTCGGCGGCGTGATGAAGAACATGTGCGGTCTGAATATCTTTTGACCGAAAGCATTGTCGTCGCCTTGCCCAGGGCGCACCGATTGGCCAACAGCCGCAGCGTCGACATCGCCTATCTTTCTGGCGAACCAATGGTCATCGCGCCCAGACTACATTGCCCAATTCTGTATGATACGATTCAGGACTACATGACGACACACGGCGTTACTCAAAACATAGTTCAGGAAACAAGTGAGCGCCACATCCTCTTGGCGATGGTCAGCTCATCACTGGGCTTCGCTCTGGTACCGGAGTGCCTGAAGGACTTTAATCCCAAAGGTGTCGTTTTCCTCCCGTTGTCAGGCAAAGGTGTCGCTGTCGACCTCTACGCGGTATGGCGCGCGAATGAGGAAATGCACTCCGTGTCGGGGTTCATACGGCATTTACGGCAAGAAACATTGAAAAAGTCCGCTTGAGGCTAACTCAAACGAACAGTTGCATACCTTGTGCGAGTTATGACCGCAACCACGGTACCGCGTGCCTAACCTTCATTATTCGCTATAGTGAAAATATGGTCTCAGACGGTGCGGCCTAAACGTCTAACTTGAACAGCAAGGTTACCACCCAGTGAAACAAGTTCGCCGGTGGCGACTTTACAGCCATTGGCCAAGATATCGACCGATGCCTGATCAGCGGGTAACTCGAGATCAAAAACTTGATCCCGATCTAGCCGCTTTAGCTCATCGTAGCCGATCTCCTGCGCGCCAATCTGAAAGCTGAGTTGTACTGTGACGTCGTCCACAAGGCTACCAACCTCTGCGGTTTGAGTGTCTGTCATTGAAAAAAACTCCGTTATAGTTGCCGTTTGACCGTCAAGAGAGACGGCGCCAACCTTTCTATTTTGAATGATCAATTGGCCGTCTTCCACCGACAGATCCTTGGCAAGAGGCAGGATCAAGTCACCACGCGATAGTTTATCAATATCGTGAATTGATGCCTCATAGTGGCCGATTACGACGCTGCTGCTAAATCTTACGCCTTCCACGTCGAGTTCGTGAGACGGAAGGTGACCAAGAGCGCGCGTCACCAAATAGGCCGAAGATTGCGAAAATAAGATATTTAGGCAGCCATCTTCATCGTCCACAATGCAAGACAGATTTTTTTGGCATGGCAGTGTTGGTTTTTTACTAACCATCGAAATCTCAACCCTACTTTCCATCACTTCTTCTAGAAAAGACAAGAGTCGGCTGAATAAAAACTCCAGCTCAAATTGTGATATACTAGCAGTTGGCGCTACGCCTTTTTCGTGACGCGCTGCCTTGAGCAGACGCAAGAAAATGGGTTTCGAAACGCCGACACCAACCTGATCATCCTGCATGGATAGCACGAACCAGACCAGCGGGCTGGAATTTTTCTTTCGCAGCATGTCAATCGTGAAATCAACGCCGAACAATCTAAACATAAAGGGTTTGATCGAACGCTGAAGCGCATTGTAGTCTGACAAGCTAAAGCCGCCAGTTTGGAAACTACGCAGCTCAAGCCGCTGCTTTCCGACTTCACCAACATGCATAGGCAGGTCTTTCATTGGACTCGAACCGATTTCGTTTCGGCAAGTAGTTCATCATCCCTGTCTTGTGCCATCTCTTCATATTGCCGGAACTCTGCCTTGAGCCTGTCTTCGATTTCCCTCCAAACCTCACATGCGGCCCTCGATTTGTTCACGAGCGATCGCTTTGCGTTGGTCAGAGACTGTTGCTTTGCCAAGGCTGCTTCGCTCCTTTGGGCACTGTCCGTAGCCTCATCAAGCCTCATATCATGATGGAGGAATGCCATGTCGAGACGCTCGAAACTGGGCAAAGATTGTGATTTGGACAGGAGGTCTTCGTACACTTTCGCATGGTGGTGTTCCCGTTGCCGCTCGATTGATCTCTTGGCCGCATCGGTAGCACGCTTCTTTCGTTCTTCAATTCGTAGCCTTCTTATTGAAACGGCAAGCTCCCGCTCGACACGCCGCAGTCTGATTTCTTTGATACGAAGCAGCTTATTGGCATTGTCCGGTTTCATCATGTGATCCTAAGTTGATGGTACGTGACCAGTCCCAAACAACCGCCCAGCGAACGGGAGGGACCTGAGTGTTTGTGGAATTACGTCTCATTTTTCTCGGCAAGATAGATATCCGACGCTATCTGGAACGCTTTGCTGAAATCAGCCTCATACTCCTCACCATTGGCCAACGCTTCCAACTCGCGTTTCTTAAAACGAAGCTTAAGGCAGTTGCGACCTGTTCTATCCTGCCTGGCAATCCAAGCTGCCATAGCGAGCCAGCCGTTTTCACGATCGGGCGCCAGCGAAATCTTAGCGTCCAGCCCAGAAACATTCGCGCTGAGTGCACGCTCAATCGCCCGGTCTCCGAAGGCGGCGCGACAGGTTCGAATGTCGTCAGCCGAAATGGAACTACGGATATCATCCAATGACAACAACGCAGCGGCCAAGGATATCACTGCCTTCAACTCAGATCGCGTGCCCTGCAAAACGATGCGGTGCGCCGCAGTCTGCGGCACCTCAAATTCAGCCGGTAGGTTTTTTTCAATGCAAACAAGTCGCGCTACCTTGTGGCGCAGTCTTGGACAATCACTTATCTCGGCCAAGACCGCTTGGTCGACATGCATGGATGTGACGTTTGAGAGCAGGTCGCATGACATCATTGGCACCAAATCATGCACCTTGATCATTGATCCAATTTCAGTGCCGTCCAAGTGTTTTGCTTCTTCAATCTGAGTAACTGCCATTTCATCGAACCTTTAGATAGAGAACCTTTGCGCCGAAGTCGTAAGACGAAAGGTAAGTTGAGCGGATATGGGTGATTAGCCCAATGAAGATGAGGAGGAGCAGACCCCCTACCCAAAACCACGTGATGCGACCAATAGCTAGGGAGCTGCGCAACGCGGCGATGGACCGAGGTTTCGCACTGTCCTGTTTGGTCGCAGCGTATAGGGACGCTGCCGGATGCCCAGCCTTGTCCGCCGCCAGCCGATCATGTGTTTCCTGTGTCTTGCGGCTTCCGGCGTTCTGTCCAATCTCGCTTAAGGCATCGGTTACAACCACCTGCTGCACGCGCAGTTGCCCGTGAGCACGGACATTTGAGACATCAATTAACCGGCAAAGGCCAGAACCAGTGCAACTTCCCGGATTTGGAGCTTCCAAAACGAACATGGGCGAAACCACCCGCTGCCCATCAACGGCTTTGTACGATCTGAGATCCAACAACTGAACTGCCATCACCAAGACGAGAAGCAGATAAGCCCAGATCATTGCCGCGCGGGAAAGGTGCATCAGAGTAACTCAACTTTCATATTGATAGATAGGTTGGCGTGACGGGCAGGCCGGACTTTAGATGTCAGACGGCATGGCGGCGGCAACTGATGCAGGCCGCTGTGCGACTTGTATTTTGCGCATTCAGCCGACGCAGTAGACAATGCCCGAACAGCTCTGCAACTTGCACCTGCAGCAGTCATGATACCTCACAATTTTAGAAGTCATGGTGGACTTACGAGAAATGTAGTTAGCTTGTCTTACATCAACCTTACGGAGGCCAATGGAAGTATTTTATTATATTTTTCATATATTTAGGATGAAAATATTTTTTCGGACAAATGACTGCTCTTGCTCGAATCTCAACAATTCACGCCATTTAGAATCGACGGATGATGCCTGGCCAGAAACGCTGCACCGGGTATCACGACACTATAAAAGTAATTGCCGACATCACCTCACCCTTTTTTGAGAAAGGGGGTTTTCGTCAGATTGGCGAAAGGTGGGCCAACCATCGTCGCACTGCCTAAGTTGTCAAGAATCAGACGAGCATACCAAACTCATCGGCGGTATGCGGGTTTGTGACCGGCAATCAGGGCGGGCCATACAACATCCAAATGTTAATGGCCCGAAAATTCCAGGATGCGTAGCACAGCCTGCAGATCCAACAGATACTAAGGAGTCCACCATGACGCTAAAGTTTTGCCGTACCGCTCTTGCAGCGCTCACAATTTGGAGTGTCGCTTCGGCGACAACCGCTATGACCACGGAAACATCCGTTCGCATGACGGAATCCGACGGAATGGTCATTGCACTCGAACATGATGCGTCGAGCATACTGGTTTCAAACCCAGACATCGCCAATGTTCAGCCATTGTCTGACAGCTCCTTCTTTCTGTTTGCCAAGCAGGTTGGGAACACCACGCTGTTCGTTTTGAACGAAGAAAACGAGATCATCTACGAGCGCCGTGTGGTCGTCACCCGTTCCTTACAGAACCTGACCAGGGTTGAAGTTACTAATTGATCTTCATCCTTAGGCGGTTTTCCACACAAGTGCCATTGGCACCCGTCTCAGTGATCGACTAAGGTCCAATACTTCGCCATGCTAAGCTCATGTATTGAAAAACCAAAGCGCTTTGAGTCGAGCTCAGAATCGGGAAACACCATACTCAATACCTGTGTTTCGACCAAAATAGACGCCGTCAAACGGAAAAATGCCACCACTGGCAAAGGGCGATGTTGCCATATACTTCCAAAGCTTGAGGGGAAGCTTATGAAGCTACTAATGATCGAGGATGAACCGGTTCTGTCGCAAGCGGCCATTCCTGTTCTTGAAAAGAGTGGATTACTCGTTGATGTGGTTGAAAGCCTAAGAGACGCCTTTTCCGCAATCGCGGTCTTTTCGTATGATCTGATACTGCTCGACAGAAACCTGCCGGATGGTGATGGAATTTCTTTTCTCGAGTCTCTCCGCAGAAAAAGTGTGAACACACCAGTGATCATAATGTCGGCTGCCAAACGAACTGTTGACGACCGGATAGAGGGGCTGAATATCGGGGCTGATGACTACCTGATAAAACCGGTTGATTTCTCCGAATTGGTGGCGCGCATACGCAGCATGCTGCGGCGTCCAAGAGAATTGGAGAAGTCGGAGTTGATTATGGGCAACCTATCATTTGGTGTGAACAGTCGCTCGGTCGCAATCGACGGAAAGCCAATCAAAATTGCACGCCGCGAACTTGGTATGCTCGAACAGCTGATGCGCGCAAAGGGCCGCGTGGTTTCGCGAGAGCATATTGAACAAAATAGCTACGGCTTCGACGATATCGTGACAATAAACGCCATCGATGTATCAATGCATCGCCTTCGGACTGTACTCAAGCGGAACAAATCTTCAATTGCCATTCGAACCGTGCGAGGGGTCGGATATCTGCTTCAGGAAAGGTCAGACAGCCAATAGATGACGTGATACGAACCTCTTGCCACAAATCTTGCAGCAAGCCTGTGGCAAGCGAACCAAGCTTTCTCAGCATGCACACGAACGTCATTGGCTGAGATTTCGCTCCATGCGTTCAGCCTGGTACTTGGCGCTGAAAGCTACCGCGTTTCTGTTGTTCCAACGTCAGCTTTCCGTGATCGCAAAAGACATCAGGCCCATCAGCTTCAGATGCACTTACCCATCTTCGTGGTATCGTTGCTGGCATGGTAGGATGCCTCGAAGCTGGCGCTGCGCCCACTCCACACTTCGTCGTCAATTCCAGCAACTCTGGTTTGAACTCGTGGCTGAACAGGTCTCTCGTCACTTAGATCATCCGGTCTCCTAATCACTCTCTTTCGGTGTCCACAAATCTCGTAGCTGACCACTGGGACACCAATAAGTCCCGAACCTTGGAGACAGTAAGCCTGTCGAAAGGTGAATGTTTAACCCTGGGCACTCAAACTGGTACGAAAGGTCGACCAATGCGCGCTGAAACCGTAGAACAAAGCAATGCAACCGTACCTGCCGGGACGGAAGATTTTCAAATCGCAGAGACGCGCAAAAAGAAGAACCTCTTTGAACAAGCCGTAGATTTTATCAAAGATTCGGCGACCGAGGCTGCGAGCGATATCGCGGACGTCGCCGAAGACACGATCGACAATCTAAAGAAGAATGCACCTGCGGGGTTCAATCAGAGTCGTCAAATTCTTGAGGACACTGCAGAAACCGTTATCGAGACTACAAATGAAGTCCTTGTACGCCCACTCAAGAACGGCACACGTGAGTTAATTGAGCAATACTTGCCCGCGCCAGTTGATGAATCTCAAAAGCTTGAACAGGCAGAACTGACCGGGATCTATCGCGTCAAAGGTGAAAAGCGACCCGAAGCAACTGACCTCACCGGTGGCTTTTATGCCTTACCGGGTTTCTTGGACAATAATGGCAAATTCAGAAGTGTATTGGCTTATCCGACCAGCGGCCGCCAACTTACTGTCGAAAACAAGGTGGAAGAGGGCGATATCGTCAAGAAAGGCGACATCCTTTTCTACGAGAAAGATCCAGTTGTTGAAGGTATGTTGGACCAGGCCAAGGTTTCGGTTCAGGCGGCCAAGGCAAATCTTGATACCGCCATACAGAGAGCCCCATTGCAGGTTGGTCAATTCGACGCTCAACTTAGTCAGGCAAAGGGACAAGTTGTATCTCTCAACTCTGAATTAGCTGCATTGGACAGCAACATTGTACTTCAAGACAATCGTATTGCATTGACCCAAAATCGGCTGTCTGCGTTTGAAAACGTTGCTGGCGAAGGCGCAATCTCAGCACGTCAAGTTGAGGTATTGAGCAATGAGTTAACTGAGGCCAAGCAGGAATTGTCCACTATGAAATCGCAACGTGCTGGCCTTGTCGCACGGGTCAGCGACGCTGAAACCCTGGTACAAGGGTTGTCTGCACAAAAAAGCGCTGTCAGTGGTTTCATAGGCAAAACCCCGGATCAGATTATCGATCAATTCAAATCCGGTGATGCGGGGGCGTTCCTGCCAAACGAGGTTCGGGCTGCGGCGCAGGGTGTCATTGCCACGGAAACAACTCTTGTTTCACTTGAAAACACAATCGAAGATAATACAACCCGCGCGACGATGGACGGTGTTGTCGCTGTGAATTTCCCTGAGGCGAGCACCCTAAACCGCCTGAATGGTACATATGAACTTGGCAACAGCTCAGGCACTGCATTGGGAACGGTGTCAGACGATCCAGAACGTCGCGTTCCACAAGATGGCAATGACGGTGGTACGATCGGACTTGTGCCATTGCCCGACACGCAATCCGTAATTCAGATTATGGGTGTAAGTTCTGCACAAAGAGATCAGTTTGCGATTGGCGATACCGTCGCGTTTCAGACGCTGACGGGTAAGGTGGGAAATGCGAAGGTTGTCAGCAACGAGTTTACATCAAACGGGGCCGGTTATCGCGTCTACCTTGATGACCCCAAGCTTGATGACGGCAGCTTGCTCACATCTGCCGACCGAGGCACGTTGAGGGTGTTTGCGACCGAAGAACCGACTTTGGCCCGAACTGATTCATCGTCGGAAAATGTAAGCTTCTCAAAAGCGACTGTTCCCACATATACCACCAATCAATTCCGGGTCTCGGAGCAGGAAGTTGTAGCCAAAGTGCCGGTTTATCGTCGTACACAGCTAGGTGGAACAGATCAGATAGGCACCGTCGAAATCAGCTTCACCGTCAAAAGCGATGGCCGTATCGCTGAGATCAATGAAAATGGCCTGACTGCAACTGCTCTCAGCAAAAATGGAACTTCCGTTAACTTGCTGCCAGACTTAAAGGTCCAGGAGTTCCCTTCCGGTTCTACAATGGCGGGTTCAGCAAAGGCCGATAGTGGTCGAATTATACGCGTTGCCGTAGGGCTGACGGAGGATAACAAATCCTTTACCAACACGGACACCAAGGGAATAAACTTTGGCGTCCCCGGCAATGGCGGAAACGCAAGCCAGACAAATGGAGAGTCGCGACTGCCAGATGCTACACAGTACCAGATCCCAATCGATGTCGTCCCTACCGGCAAAATCGAAGGGAGCAACGTCGAAATCGCGCGAGTCGTTGTTCCTGCCGCTCTCATCATTGAAGACTAGGATCAGAATCTGTTGATTTTAGGGATGCGGCATGATTAATCGGCTGCCCGGGCTACTCAAAACTGTGCCAAGTTGGCTTAGTTTTGACTCGGGGTAGATGAGGCGGCAGGACCATCTATATCTACCTAGGCCCCCTTGGCAGAACGGCGACAACGAGCGCCTTAATGGCGCACCAGCCCAAGAAAGATGACGTTCTTAACTATAGTGAGCGCGGACTGTCAAAATCATCCATAACATTTGCGCTTCTTGGTGCCGCATCAAATGATCTTCCAGAACGCCGTGTCGCAATTCGGGATGGGCTATCATGCCTTCACAGCGTTTAGCGCTGCAGCCGTATCGCCGAAATCTCGGTTAGAAATCGGGTTTCCGACCATCGAGCCGCTTGCCAACCGGACCGCCAGATCATTGTCGTGATGCCAGGGAGCCTTCAGATAACGCGCGTCATCTAGCAAATCATCGACCCTGCTTCCCTTGGCGCGCGCGACAAGAACGGGCACCGGTAACTCATCAGGTACATATCGCAAGCCAACAGCTGCATCATCCCCGAATATAATGATAGTCGCATGTCCAACACCAGCCTTCCCAGTTTGCTGGGCCGCCTCGTTTCTCAGCTTATTCCGTGCCGCCCGGATTTCTGGACTCCCAAATGAGTCCTTCATCTCATTTTTCTGCTCTGTTTTACTCATCTTCTGGTCACGCGTGAACAACCAGCTCTGGATTGGGATATCAATAACAGCACTCACCAATGCAATGATCAGAATGATGACAAATACAACCACACTCAAGATCATGAAATATTCGAATAGGCAGCGCATACCGCAACCCGGTACGTAAACCAAATCGCCAGCCATATAGTACATTGCGAACCAGACAGCTGTTAGTGTGACCACCATTCTCAAAACCGTTTTTAATATCTCGATCAAAGCCCTAACCCCGAAAATGCGCTTTACACCATTCACAGGGTCAATATTGCTCATTTTTGGATGCATAGATTTGAAGTTAAGAATGAAGCCCTTATTCAGGACTAAGGAAGAAGCAATTAATACACCAAACATCACCGAAAAGATAGGAAGTATCGTCGCTGCACCTTCGAATAGGCTATAATAGAGTATTTCGTCATAGTTGTATTCAGGGGATGCTATCATCTGAATCGCAATAATTATATTCGACTCAAAATATGCTGCAAAACGACCGAAAAATAACCAAATCATTCCGATGCCAACACATGTCACAAGTGCAACCTTTATATCTAGATATTGCGCAATTTGTCCCTCATCACGCGCCTTCCGTAATTTTTTTTCGCTTGGTGCAATATTTTTTTCTTCTGAGTCGCTCATAGTGAACCAAACATTTCTAATAACTTGGTTATGAGATGTGTTTCGAAAACTCCGTCTCGCATGAAGCCGATGAGAAACTCAAGGTAAACAATAGAGAAGAAGCAGAATATTATATTTTTGATGAGCGGAAGTACCGCAACGAGTTGTATCTTGGCGCTGGTGCGACCAAGTGCCATCACCACAAAGTCGCTCATGAGAAGTGCAAATATTATCGGAGCAGCCACAAGCAGGCCAAACAGAAGAATCCGGCCAATTATCTCTACAATCTGACTTAGCATTTCAATTGAAAACGCTGGTAGGAAGCGACCGACACCCCAGAACTGATAACTCTGATAGATGGTTTCGACCATGATCGAGATACCACCCTCTACAGCGAATAGAGTGATTGCAACAAGGTTGAGTAAGACCGCCATGACCGAACTTTGTTCACCAGTCGCGGGATCTGTAATTCCAGATTCACCGATAGACCGTTGATGATCAGCGAACTCGCCGACAGCCTCAATTGCCCAAAATGGCACACCAAAGAATACGCCTAACAGCATCCCGATCGCCACTTCCTTCAGTATGAGAATGGTAATGAAAAGGAAGTCGTCCTTTGGAAGCGTATCAATCTCAGGGGTTAACCCTCCCGCAATCGGCGCAGCAAACATGAATGCAACTGCTGCTAGTATGGCACGACTAAGCTCGGTACGCTTGAACAAGGGCATAACGAAAACGAGACCGATGAACCGCATCGCACTGATTGCCCAAAACACCATAATATCTTTTGCCTGCCCAAGTATGTTGAGCGTGTCAGATACAAAGGGGTTGGTCCCCTCCATTATCGAACCATTGAGGGAAAGTTACCGTAGATGGTTTCAGTATATTCGATCAACGGGCCAAAGAGTGCCCCGGCCATTGCGCCAAAGACCGCAACCACAACAAGTAGCTTTACTGTTTGGGGCAAGTTTTGATCTTGAATTTGTGTTGCGGCCTGAGCCACAGCAACCAATAGACCGGCCCCTAATGCGGCACCCAGTGGAGGAAGCACCAAGGCGAGGAAGATCGTGAGCGCCCCACCAAGGTTGACTGCGATTTCACTGCTCATTGCTTATCCTCCCACGGAGTAGGTCATGATCAACCCTTCGATCAACCGGGTCCAACCGTCTATCGACACGAACAAGAAAAGTTTCATGGGAGTGGCAATAATAGTTGGTGTCACCATCGACATGCCCATGGCCATCAGAACTGTGGTTACAACCAGATCCACAACGATCATCGGTAGATAAAGAAGCAGTCCAATCTCAAACGCCCGCTGCAATTCCATTACTAGGAAAGAAGGAATAAGAACACTCAGGTCTGTGCTTCCATAGGCGATGACTGTGTCCTCAGGCCAAACCTGCTTACTTGCAAGAACGAAGAACTCTCTCTGCTCCGCATTTGTAAAACGAATGAGGAACTCCTTCACGGGTTCTCTTGCACGCTCAAATGCGGCAACCCACTCATCAAAATTTGACGGTGTGGTCTGCTGTATGAACACATGATGGTTGATTTCAGAAAATACGGGGGCTGCAACAAACGCAGTTAAGGCTAACGCGATAGTGTACAGAACGATGTTCGGGGGGGCCTGTTGGATCCCAAGTGCATTTCGAACAATGAATAAGACCACAGCCACCTTTATGAATGACGTTGTGGTAACAACTAGCAGGACCAAAAGTCCCATCCCCATGGTAAGACCGAGAATAAACGTGATATTTGATGTGTTATCAATCATCTAGAACGCCTTAAAAACCAGTTGTCCGGATTGATCCGAAATGCGCGTTGACCAAGCGGCTGCCGTTCGGGTCTCTTGGGCTGAGACGCGCAACTTTTGTCAAATCTGCAGCATCTGACCTGTATCCGCGGACAAACGTCTTTGTTGCCTCTGCCGTTATCATTGTACAGTCTCGGTAAGGGATGCGATTGCCTGCAGACGACTGTCGAATTCATCGGACTTCTGGCGTAAAAAATGACGCATGGCGTCGGATGCGGCGATTGATTTGTCGGCAAGCGCGTCGCTGCCTTCCTGATATTCACCAACCTGAACCAGGAATTCCACATCGTTGAATTTTGCCAGCATGTTCATAAACTCAGCCGACATGTCGCGATGCGCGGCATCGGTCACCGCGCCCATAACTCTGCTTTTGCTTTTGAGGACATCGATGGCGGGATAATGGTTCGTCGCCGCCAGATCTGCCGACAAGACGATGTGGCCGTCAAGGATACTTCTGACCTCTTCTGCGATTGGGTCGCCCGTCCCATCACCTTCGACCAGCACGGTATAGAATGCGGTTATCGAACCTTTTTCACCCTGCCCGGCACGCTCCAGAAGGCTTGGGAGTTTGGAAAAGACCGAACTTGGAAAGCCACGCCGCGTCGGGATTTCACCGGCGGCCAATCCGATGTCGCGCAAGGCCCGGGCAAATCTTGTGATACTGTCGACCACCAGCAAGACACTTTTGCCCTGATCTCGAAAATACTCCGCGACGGCAGTGGCCGACAGTGCAGCTGCCGCGCGCTCCACGGCTGGTCGGTCGGACGTGGAAACGACCAAAACACTGCGTTTCATCGCTTGCTCGCCCAATGTGTCCTCGACGAATTCACGAACCTCGCGACCCCGTTCGCCAATCAGGCCAACAACGCAGACGTCGGCCTGGCAACCCTTGACCAATGAAGCGAGCAGTGTCGACTTACCACAACCTGGCTCACCAAAGATGCCAACACGCTGACCTTTACCACAGGTCAGCAAACCATCGATGGCCCGTATCCCGACTTCGAATGGCTCGTCGATCATACGGCGTGTCATCGCTTGGGGAGGCGACCGATAAAGAGAGACCTTCTCTTTTTTACCAAGCAACGGCCCTTTTCCGTCGATCGGCATGATGCTCGCATCTACAACGCGTCCCAAAAGCTGGTCGCCTACAGCTACAAGTTTCTCGTGGGCCAAAGGTTGAACCTTGGCTGTCAATGACATGCCACGCAGTTCGCCGATCGGCGCCAAGAGTGTGCGTTCGTTCTTGAAACCAATGACCTCGGCTTCAACTGCGTATCCCGAAGTCGGATCTTTTATGCTACATATCTGTCCAATCTTGGCTGTCGGCATGTCAGCTATCGCCAAACCAGAGTGCACCTCAACCAGACTTCCAGTGGGCGCATACACGCTGGCTTCGGCCAGCCTTGCCGCAGTAGCGTTCAGCCTTGATCCAAGCACATCAACCATCTGTGTGCTCCTTCGATATCAAGCCCAACGCATCTTCGACGGTCTTAAGGTGATCTTCGAGAGAAATGTGGACGCGACCATTCTCACTGACAAGGCACACTTCGTCATCAGGGCATTGGTCATCGACTTCCAATGGGAAGGGTATATCCAAATCAGCAAAGCGCGGTTCAAGTTCGTCTTTGGTTCGGCTGTTGGCGATCAACCGTGGCGTTGCCAAAGCATCTAACTGGTGCAGCGCCTGTTGGGTCGCCAAGGCCAGAAGCTGGGGACGAGGGACAACCCCAAAAAAACGTTTTAGAACGTCAGAAACGAGACATTCCACTTGCTCAGTCACTTGTGTGAGGACGTTGTCCCGCGCTGTCTTGACTTCAACAAACCCGACCAAGGCCTTTTGCAGGCCTTCTTCGAAACCATCTTTGTAACCTTTTTTCTTGGACTTCAGAAAATGCGTGGCAGCAGCATCAGACCATCTCGTGCGCCGGCTTTTGGCGTCTGCAAGAATATCATCCGCAGAGGTGAAGATGCCTACGTCAGCGGCTTTCAAAATAGCCGGTGCGAGGTTGCTGATCGACTTTCGATCAAGGTTATCAAATTCGTGATGCCGCAACGCAAACCTCCCTCACGCCTTCAAGCGCGCTTTTCCTGATCAAGTATTACGGTGTTGAATTGTCGGTCGATCCTGATGAGCAACCAACATCACCTAAACCACCTTGTTGAAGACAACCTTGCTCCGGCGTTTGCCGGCAGACCGGTTCAATAAGAAACCAACTGCGCCAAATCCAAGCAAAGCCAAACCAATCAACACGCCGCCAACCCAGAATACGGACATTGTACTCGCGGTTTGCGGAGCGATCATTGGCAACGCCGGATTAGCCGCCACCCGACGCATTTCAACGGGTATGAAGACGACGGACACATTATCGTAGGTCAAACCTTCAATGCTGTTTGCGACCATCATTTTTATCTGAGGCAGCAAATTGTTGGCCTCGGTCGTGGCGGCGTGCCGTATCACGACGGACGCGGATGAGGGTGAACTGTTGCGAGACAACGGATCCGCGGTCGGCAGCACGACATGTGTGCGCGCCGACAATATCCCATCTATCTCGGAAATCGTCTGTGACAGTTCTTCGCTCATCGCAAATATGAACCGTGCCCGTTCTTCCGTTTGTGAAGTCACAAAACCATTGCCCTCGAATACTTGTCCGAGGTTGGCATAATTATGCTTTGGATACCCCTCGACCTTCAGCAATTCGACCGCCATCGGAAACTGGCTGTCTTCGACCCGGACGGTGACCTCACCCGATTTTGCGAATGCCCGATCTGCTGAAATGTTGTTCAACCGCAATACGGCGATGATTTCGTTTGCCTCCCTTTCGGTCAGACCAGAGTACAGCTCTGTCTTGCACCCCGATGTCAACATTAAGCTGGACAAGACAAGGATCAGCCCAGCGAACCTTATGCGTTTAATAAACATCAGTGCTGCGACGTCAGTTTGTTCATCGCCGTGGTCATGCTTGACCCTGCGTTGGCGATCAAATGCATTTCAACGGCATGATTGGCGGCTCGATGGTAGTTCTTCATCACTTCGCCAAGCGCGCTATCAGGAGACACCAGGCTGGCGGACGTATTGGTACCCACATCCTGAAAAGATGAGCCTGGACCGTCGGGTCCAGAACCAAGGATCGCGACACCCGGCGCGGACTCAAGGGAGCTTTCTTTGTACTCCAACTCAAAACCTGTGCGTTTTTCAACGTGGTCGACAAAGTTTTCGAATGTCGTACGCTCCGCTTCTTGGGTCGGCGACAATACAGTCGGATCGGTAACAACGGGCGACGAAGTCATGGCATCAGATCCGGCCTCTCCAAGCGAACCTGATGCCACGCCTTCGTCACGTACAAGCATTGGAATAGCACCAATGCCTGGATTTGCTTCTAAAGCAGCCATAATTACCTCTAATTTTCTGAAGTCATGGTGGACTTTCATAAAGGTTATGAGGTGGCGCTTACCTGAACCTTACGATTCGAAAAATTTCGGATTCAATCTATTTGTCTAAATCGAGGCAATAACATGGTATTATGTGGAGCAGCTGTTGCAGCCGTCGACTACAAAAGAAAAGCAGCCCATAAATATTGAGCTGCTTTTGTCAGAACTTATCAAACAGGACGTCAGAGATTCTTTAAATCTCGAATTGCATCTGAGCCGCTCTTGTCCAAAAGCAATTGCGCACCAGTCTGGGCAGCACCTGTGTATGCTCGCGGCACACCAACCTGGTTCAAAGCGGCGGCCGACCCGCTAATCAACCCAGAGGTATCATTATTGATACCGCTGCGGATCAATTGCCCACCCGTGCGAAGATACGCCTCCTCTTCTGCACTCAGGACGTCCAGATCATCAACAACTGCTTGCACAGTGTTCACGACATTCGCTGCATTATCATAGTTACCGCTAGACACGGTTGATGCGACGTCGAGGACCTTATTTACATCTTTGTCGATATTCGCCGCACGCAATGCCTGCGCACCTGACGCGACAGCTGTTTGCAATGAGCCATAGTCGCCGCTGGATGCCGCGATCAGCGCACTCATGACGTTATCGCCATCCTCACCCAGTTCGCCAGTACTCCGCAATGCATTGGCCGCATTGCTGATGCTTGATGGTAATGACCCCCAATCTGCAGCGGCCAATGAACCGGCGACGGCGAAGTATTTCCCTGCATCACCCAACACACCCGTTTTGGCCAAAATCTGCGTTCCCGCCTGGACCTGACCTAGGGTCGTATTCAACGCCATGCTACCTGCACCCGCGGCCAACGCGCCGCCGGCATATAGCGAACCAAATTCCACCGCACCGCGACCCAGATCACCAATGTCAAACGTGCCTTCATTGACCTCACTAATCGTGTCAGTTGCGGCGATGGCAGCTGCGGCGACCAAGCCGCCGACCCCACCCGCCGCAAAGCCAGCAGCCACAATAACGCCCTTCAACCAAGGGTTTGCGTCAAGGAAGTTATCAATTTCACTAGCAAGATCGCCAAGATCAAACTCCACAAAGGGTATGAAGTCAAAGTCTATCGCCGTCTCGAACGGAGCGGTGAGGAGGCCATCAAAATCGCCCTCGAATAACTTCGTCGGCGTCGATAATATATCCCCTATACTACTAAAAAGACCCATGTCGCTTCTCCTTACTTACTCCGCTAGGTTCGCAGGCGTAACTTACGGCTGCATTACCCCCTCAAAGATCTTTCCTAATTCGCGTCGACCCCATCACGCTCAATGGGTGCAGGCTCCTCGTCGGGCTCGGCAAGTGATACTACATTATCGCTACGCCAGATTTGCGTGCCTTCAGCACGAATGATGCGAATGCTTTTGGGCGCTGTATTTGTTGAAACCGTGGCGGCCGAAACTGGCGGCGTCTTGCTTTGCTCCAGTATCGCAAATGCAGCCTCGACCACCTCGATAAAGCGCGGCGGCCCCGTAACGATGCCAATATTCTCGGTTCCCGTCGTTTGAAGTTGGAAACGGTTGTCGGCAGCTCCAATTTCTTCGAGCGCCGTATTAAGCTCATCAGCAGAAACACTGGAGAAGTTCACCATAAGCGATCTGTTGTCGGCCACAGGCGTAATATGAATCGAGTTACCATCGAAATACCACGCCAATCCATGCGTGCTCGACACCCTGTCCAAAAACTGTCGCGGGCTTAACTCTTCGTACAGGTTGCTTACTTTCCCGCTCACGTCATCATTGATCGTCATGGGAACACCAAGACTGGCCCCAAACTCCTGCAGAACCGAAGGCAGATCCTGAGAAAATACCGCAAACTGATATCGCCTGTCATCATCAAGGCTAGGTGCATCGCGGTTAGCAAAACCCGGATCTGCCAACCATACCAACGGCACCAAAAGGCATGCTTTGATACTGTTCATCTTCACTTTCCATCCTCCGACGATCCGTCATGCGGCCTGCGTTCAGCGCTTGTGACCTTACGGAAGTCTTTTCGTTTAATGCGGGGCTTCGCAGGCTTGGCAACCTTGCTGGCTTTCGCCTTCAATTTCGGATCAGCCGGATCAAACTTTGGACTATCAAGCCCACCCGACTGAACCTCGCGATCATTGAGGAGCGAACGTAAAACATCACCTATCATTGCTCAGTTCCTAAACGGCTTACGTGACTTATTTTGAACGATAATGAAAAATAAGTAGCGCGACCGCCTTACCGAAATCTGACTACAGGATAGCTAGTGACCCCATGACGCAATCTGTCATAGGCAAAACCCAGTGTTACACATCAACCCGGACCTTAAGGTCCGAGAGAATGTAAGGATATGTCACCACAGGGTAAGTCTATGCAAACTTGATAGAACCGTCTTTGCAGCCCCCAACTCTACGCTACCGGGAACTGCAGATCAAATATTGTACCTCCGCGACGTCTATTACGGAAGTTGACGCTACCGCCCTGTTTTTCCATAATAGCACGACATAGAAATAAACCGAGGCCAGTTCCGCTTGTCGCGTTACCAGTAGTTCCACGCCGAAAGGCATCAAAAACATGATCTTTGTCACTATCCTTGATCCCAGGTCCGTTATCAATCACATAAACCGAACCATTGGCAGCGGCTATAATATTCACCACTGATCCTACAGGTGAATACTTAATCGCGTTCTCAATGATATTACTCAACACTTCGTCAAATAGATCTTCGTTGCCGAACGTATATCGTGCGTTGGAAAAATCTCGAAATACCAGGTCAATTTCCTTCTTTGACGCAAGTGGAACAAGATTTAAACATGTCTTTCTAACATGTGGTACCAGTAAAAATCGCTTCTTATTAGTCGCATCCTCATTTCTGACTGTTGCAAAGGTTTGCAGCTGATCAATCAAACGAGTTATCTTTCGAAGATCACTGCGAACAACTTCTGTATCAACCCTATCCGACATGGACAATCGCGCGTCCAAAACACATAGCGGCGTTTTGAGTTGGTGCGCAACAATTGCATCCCAATTCCTTGTTAATGTCGATTGACCGGATTTCCGTCCAGCAAGAGTCATGGCATGTGCCGTCATTAACTCGCTCATGACAGGTTTGATCCACATTTCAATTTGGACGAAGCGAATAACTCTACAGCATAATTACAGACCCATAGCCACCGGAATTGCATACCCTGGAATACATCTTTCGGCACCAACAATCTTCGAATTATTTGCATCCAATCATTGATCGAAAAGCGGCAGCATCGCCATCCTTTTGACCGTGCGCTTAAATCGAACAGAATGCATAACCTATCCAAACGCAACCAAGCAAGAAAACGACCTTTTAGCGGACTGCTTCCGCTGGCGAACTTCATAATCTTCATTATATGCCCCTCCTAAACCATTGGCTTTATTGGAGAAGCGGCAGGCCAAACGGCACAGAAACCCACTCCCCCATGGTATGACGTCTAAAAATTGGAGAGGCGATTCAGACGTCGTTTTGCAAAGCTTTAAAGCCGGTCTTGTCCCAACAAGCCCCAACGCTTCACTGTTTTTAGCAACCCAGTTTGCTGATTCTGATCATAAGTGTGACGACCCTCAAGACAAGCTCAAATATCCGGCAAGGCCCTCAGAGTCGGCAAATTTCGGCTGCTTTTCGCCTATGAGCCAGACTCTATTCGCATGTCGCGATAAGGCCGCAATTAATCAATCGATCTCGCTGCTGAATATATGCTACTTATTAAAGTATAATTGCGCAGTTCAATACTTTCTTGAATAATCAGATGTAACTAAGCGTTACCCCAAAAATTCTTCTATTGGAGATAGAAATAATTAGATATACTAGAGTCAAAACCTAATATGCTTTATCAAAATAGATATGGCGCCTAATATTTTTATTCATAGGCAGATAGGTTTTTGGGAAGATATGTGATGATTCATCACTCTAAGTTATCGATCAACCCAGACGCCATAAACCCCCTCTACTCTTCACTAATTGAAGATCCTTCGAGTTCAGCATTCTCCGAAACAATCTCGTCTCGGAATCTATTCTTTATCGTCCTTAGGGAAAGTGTGCTGCATGGCACCACGGTGTAGTCATCGCTTAGCTCTTGAAATGATAGTACCGTAATATCAACAGAGTTCCGTGTCAAAAAAACTTTTACGTGGCGTCGAATATCCATTGATGTAAGTATCACGGGCTCCATTTGCTTCGGCGACAATATTGCTATCTGTTCGCGAATTAGCGATAGGAATGCTGCCGATTGATCTTCACTCAAAACAAGGTAGGTTCCAATATTTGTTTCACGAAGAGTGGAACGCAATATATCCTCTGTATCACGCTCAATAACTATGGCAGAGATAGCTCGAGATTTACCGGCCACAATTTCGCATAGTTGCTGCTTCAATGCCATTCGACAGTACTCGGTCAATGCTAACCCGGTTGTATCAGTTGGCGCCCATTCGACCAATGCCTCTAATATCTTTCGTTTATTAGAAAGTGGGACTTTCTCTTCAAGTAAGCGACGGAATACTTCGGTTACTTTTTGAATTGAAAGAAGCTTCATAAGCTCGGCAATGAGTACAGGATAGCTTTCTTCCATGGCCGCAAGTATATCTCTTGTTTCCTGTAAACCAATCAAAGATGAGATATTCTGTACAAGACAGTCTTCGGACTGTTCCATAACCCATTCCTCTTGATGAAGGAAAGTCAGACCCAACTCCGTCAGTTTGTCAGTGAACTCCTCACTAACCTCGAGCTTGTGCAGCCACAGCGCCGTTTTCACACCACGATAGGGAATTCCGTAAGTTTTAAGTACGTCAGATACATCGTCCAGTATCAATTGATCTTTTTGCGATGTGGACCACAGCGTTGGTGAGGAATCTATCATTAACCGAAACTGGTCTGGATCCAAGTTTTCGACTTTTTCCGCTGTAATGGAGCAAGCTTGCAACCCAGTTCGCTGAGAGACATTCGACGCCAACTGGTCCAACTTGCTAATAAGGTCTGTTGTTGAGTACAGCGCAAATAGCTCCGCCGACAGCTGTAGGACGACCTGCGACTCATCAGTCGGTGGCAGCTCGTTGCTTTCCAATTCATAGGTCTCAGGTTGGTCATTCTGGTCCAGTTTTTCTGCACCAAAAACCCTCGCTTTGATGGCATCCGCGTAGCTTGCCGCTATGAAAATCAAACCCAATGCAACAAGCAAGATCGTCGGGAACCCAGGAAGAACGCCCATGATTATCAACGCAACTCCCGCAAGACGCAAAGCACGCAAGTCAGATGAAACTTGAGAGATAATATCAGCACCCAAGTTGCGCTGCTCCTCCCCTCGGACGCGTGTGACGATGATTGCTGCCGTAATCGACATCAAAAGCGCAGGGATCTGGGATATCAGTGCGTCCCCAACCGTCAAAAGAGAGTACTTTGCAGCCGCTTCACCAAAGGGCATTCCCAGTTGAGCTACACCAATAATCAAACCGCCGATCAAGTTTACCAGAATAATGATCAGGCCGGCAATCGCGTCGCCCTTCACAAACTTCATCGCCCCATCCATGGCACCGAAGAACTGACTTTCCCGCTCCAGATGTCTTCTGCGCTGCCCAGCCTCTACATTGTCGATATCACCGTTACGAAGCTCTGCGTCGATAGCCATCTGCTTTCCAGGCAAAGCATCAAGTGTGAAGCGAGCGCCAACTTCCGCGATGCGTTCTGCGCCCTTCGCGATGACGATGAATTGGACGATGGTGATAATAAAAAATACAACCATGCCGACGACAACATTACCGGCGACTACGATTGATCCAAAAGTTTCAACGATACTTCCCGCGTCACCTTCCGCCAAGATGAGGCGGGTCGTGGTAATTGAGAGCGATAATCTAAAAATCGTCGATATTAGAATAATGCCAGGTAGGGATGATAATGAAAGCGGTGTTGCCAGATATATACCGGTCATCAAGAGCAAGATTGCAATACCGAAGTTCAAACCGATCAAGCCATCGACCACAACAGTAGGCATTGGCAAAATCATCAGCAGGATGACCATGAATAGAAGTATGCTGATGGAAAGATCTTTCGCCTGTGGAATTCGACTTAGAATTGATCTCATATCGCATACTCCATCACATCCAGATCAGATACTCTGCACAAAGCGACACATTCCATCCAAGCTAATTCGGCTGCTTCCTTTCTTCCAAGTCCCGAAAGCGCCCGGCTTTGCATAGCCAAGGCAAATGCTAGCTCAGCCGACGAAAACTCATGCTCGACCAACCGATCGACAATGCCGATAGATCGCTCAAAATCACCCAGCTTCAGATAAGCCTGAAGAGCAATTCTGCCGAGTGGGACATTGTTAGGTTCCAGCTTTGCAAGTGGCATCAAAATCATGAGGGCGCGTTTCGGCCTGCCAACCTCAAGATAGACATTGGCCAGCATTAGAAGAATGTCTTTTTGGGCTTCAGTCATTGGTCATCCTCTAATAAATCCGCTCATGAAGCCGTCCAAAGCATTTAGCTTTCGTAGTTCAGATCGCAGCACCCAAATCGCAATTCTGTCGTTTCGCGACAAATCAGATTGCTCCATCAGCTTTTCGATAAGCTTAGACAACTCCTGACGCATGACCCCGACGCTGATCCGCTGCTCAGCAATCAGATCAATTTGACCGATTTTCTCGACAGCGGGCGCTTCGACGGACCTATGTTCTTGCGGTTTGAACCTAGAATCCAGTTCAACTTGAGGAGCAAGCTCCTCAAACTCATCAAAGACTTGCCGTGCACGCAAATCCGGCGGCCGGAGTCCTCCGATTGCTGCCTTGTTGGAACTCGAACCGAGCTTCATTTCAGCGCCAGAAGGTCATGGACGGGCTCAGGAACGAGTTGCACGCGAAATTCTCGTTCGCGGTATGTGAAGTCGACGCTTCTCAGATTGATGCTGTCCACGCGCCATCCATTCGGCAGCATATCATCTCTATAGTAGCGTACATTACCACTGACCAAATAGGAGCGACCCATATGCCAAACCGACTGGATAACAGGAGCTTGGGGGCTCTGCTCCGGAGAGGGTCGGACAATGACATTGCTCGCCCGCAAAACGTGGCCGGGATAATTTGTGTCGAACCACGTCTGGAATGTCTGAAACTCGGGTCGTTTATCTTCGTCGATGCTACCGCTTAACTGAATGGAATTTTCTTGAAAATCCAAGGTAATGTTATCGAGGCTATTGTCTGCCAAATGTCTGGAGACTTCTGTTGCCATCGATGCTTCAACGGGGGCCGCAGTCTCCTCAGGCGCAGATAACTGCGCCAGCGTCTTCGGCTGCTCATCAACGACCTGCGATGCGATCGACTGATCAGACTGCACAAGCTCGAGGGTCAGCATTGCAGCACAGATGCATCCTAATGCTACAGACAAAATCTTACCGCCTGGAATTAGCGTGCTGTCATGCTCCAACTGAAGCGTAACCTCTGTCTCCCCAAGAACAATGTCCGTCGTCGATGCTATTTTGGCAGAATATCCGGGCTCGATAGTGCCCTGACCAGGGATATCGACCGCCCCTTCTATAGCGGTGATCGTCACTTTCTTTTCAGAGACGTCAAACTTGCAATGATGGGGAAGCAACTTGTCCTCAAACAGAATTATGTCGGTGTCTTTACCGGAGCCCGCCACATAGGTTTGCTGTTTCAAAACTAGGCTTGCGCCTGCATGTCGGCCATTTTTTACAGTGAGTTTGGTGGTTGTCAGCATCTGTTTTGCTCGCTTGGCGAATGGTGGTGCAAATTGTGCGAAGAACGAAACACGACGGGGCCAGCCCGTCGTGCTTCTTTTTTTGTTTTAGAACTGCGGTCTTTGCTTACCGATGCCCAGTTTGGTGTCTGATTCGAGCTTTGCAATCGTGAACTTGTTTTGCTTCGCCAGCGCTTCGTCTGCTGCGGCCTGGTACTTTGCAATTTGTTCGTCCACACCACCTCCTGATGGTGTTTCGGTTTTGCCGTCCAGCTGGCCAGGTGTTGTTGATGAAGTAGTCATATTTTCTTCCTTCTGTTGATGGTGGTTTGATTGTTTCTTGTTGGGGACTTAATCGTCCCCGTTGTTCAAGCTGTTAACTTCAGCTTGAATTTCGGCAACACCGTCTTTGACGCTGTCTAGGGCAGAGGCTACGCCGCTGTTATTCGGAATGACTGTACCCGTATCTGCAACAAGCGTTTGCAGCTTGTTCAACAACTCCACGATCGAGCCAAAGGTCATCGTGGGTTCGCCTTGCGCGTCGCCTTCGATCTCATCCACAATGATCTGAAGCGCGTCTCCGATTACATCCATCAGGTCTAGCTGTTCGACTTCGCTGGCGTCGGATTTATCAATCGCATCTGACAGCATGTTCAGCCCCATGATCAGTGCATCTAGGCTTGATGCATCAAAGTCGATTTCCAGATCTGGATTGTAAACCAGCGGAATTTCGGAAACAGCCTCTTGGCGATCTACCGATACCGAAGCGATCGAGAAGTTCCCGGCAGGATCGCCTTTGTCGGTATTGACCTCAAAGCCAAGCTGATCAAATGGCTGATCAATTCTGATCTTCTGGTCACCGTTCGCATTCCCGTTCACCTGGATCGTATCGACAAGTTCGCCATCTTTATAAACATTGATGTTCATAACTTCCTGGCCCTTGCCACCTTTATTGGCCCAAAGGTCACGCACAAAGACTTCGCCGCCTTCTGCATTGACGCCAGCGTTAAAGATCAGCTCTCCATCGACGGCATCGACCTCATCCTTGTCATCACCTTCCTTGCCACTTTTGATGCCAATTCCCTGATCTTCGCCTTCGCCAAATTCACCGACTAGGGCCTGACCGTCCGCGTTCAGCTTCCCAAGCAGGTCGTTGCCTTCGAACGTATCAGTTACGATTTGCGTCTTTGGCTCGAATATTGGTGTATCGTCGTCGATCTGATCGTCGCCAGAGCCGCCAGGGTTATCATCGCTTCCACTTCCACCTGAGACTGTACCCTCATCGGTGACCTTGAAGGTAACCACAGCATCGTTGAAATCGTTGTCACCATTCCGGCGATCTTCAAACCTGAACTCAATGCTGCCATCCGCCAGCCGGGAGCTCCGCATTTGCTCCGTGCTTTTGTCAATGACTTGTCCAGTATTGTTGTTCAGAAGACGGACCTGAAGGTTGGACAAATCGTCGTTAAATTCGAAATCCGCCAGATCTCGTCCACCCTTATTGCCCTTACCCTTCGCCTTTGTATCGATATCCATCCATTCACCAGTCTTCTCGTCAAAGACTTGGACAGTCAGGGGATCTTTAGCGTCAGGGTAAACGACATCGACACCAATCATCTGACCCGTCAGCTGATCATCGCCGGAACCGCCGACACCGGTGTCGTCACCGCTTCCGCCGGTGATCGTACCATCATCAGTCGAAGGAGTGCCTGATCCACCATCGCCAGGCACTCCCCCGTCGCCTCCGCCGCTGAGCGCACTAACAATCTTGCCAATGGCATCAGACAAGGCGCTCGCTTTACCGGCAGAGGTCGTCTCAGTATCTACTACATCAAGTGCCGACTTCGCGTCAGACATATTGATCCCACCAGAACCGTTTGAACCCGAATCTGAGGATTGAGTCACAAATTTGTCCGCGACGGGGTCCGTCAGATCATCGAGGCCACGCGCTAGGCTCAAGACATAGTCGGTAGATGCCTTACCGCTGAGAGAATTGGTGTTCAGCGGCTGAACAAGTGCCGACTCCAAGTTGCGGAGGTAGTTGACCATGTTTTGATTGAGTGCATTTGGGTCAGAGGTTCGAGCTGCATCCAAGGTCATATCAGCAACGGCCTTCCTCAGACCGCGCGCAGCGATATAGAAAGATGCATCATCAGCCTTTCGTCCGAACGTGTCGCCGACGCCGTCAGCATTTTCCATTACGTTGTTTGCCAAATTGTTTAGCTTGGCAAAGGTCTTGTTTGTTGCCTCAAACGTTTGACCCTCAGATTCAACGGAGCTTACTCCGCGGGTTACATTGTCAAGATTGACCGTCATAACATATTCCTTCCTAGACTTACTTCTTCGATCATAAATCAGATCGTTTTTCACATTAGATCTCTTTAAAAGCCTCTTGCCCTGAAGACATGATGCGGCCGCCGAAGAGAACGCCAAGGTTGATTGCCATCAACTGTTCAAATTGCGCTGCCGAATCTTCGGCAGATCCATTTCCGGACGTTTCAGTATTGTTTGCAGCGTTTGCGTTTTGGCCGACTGCGGATGTTTCACCTATTTTCGTCATGATAAGATCCTTGTTTCCGTTTGGCTCGGACATCGACTTCGAGCCCGCTTGATGATTGAGTATTGCGATCGTCACCTTTCATCAGTCTGACGAAATCAGCTAATGTTGATTTTTGGAAAAAGTATCTTATCTCATTGATTAATATGATATATTTTTCTTTTTGTATAAAAAGAAATTGGTAAACAGCCCAAGTATGTGCGGATCAAACGGTATGCTTTCTTACAGACTCGCACTTGGTTTGATTTTTTTTGATGCGTTGGGCTGGCACGCTTAGCGCCTCCGCCAACCACCTTGTCGAAGCGTTTAGCAACAGTTCCAATCCGAATTTGCTACCTGATATGGTAGCCCCCACTCTTGACCGAGTTGGAAAGTATAATCTGAGATCATTTCAGTTTATGGATTGGTGTCACCATGCCGATGCTCATGTTCCGAGGTTCGTTTCATTACGTCCTAAACCAGCGAATTGAAATGCACCGCACCTCTTTTGCGCACTGCGGGAAGCCGAGCAAGAGATCGAGTTTGGCAAGACGACTATAAGCGTCGCGGACCGGACGCCGCGATACACCCAATTCCGGTGTAGTTTCGGCGTCGGAATTCTTAGCGTCTCGCTGCAGCAATCTGCTCAGGTAATTGAACGAACATGCCGGCGATGCTAGTACGGCATTCACTTCCAACGATCGGGCCAAGGAACCATCGCTGGGTAAGCTGCTCCCGTTACGTAAAAACTCCGATTGTGATGTGGCTCTCATTATCAACACGATATCGGTCAGATAGCGCATAAAGAACGTTTAATTCCGGGCGCTGGAACTGCCACGCCATCATCGCAATACCCAACATTCGCGGCATTAGCATCGGCCATATTTGGCTGTCGGCGGTTGTAAATTCGGACCAAAATGCGCCCTGGACCCCCAGTATTCGGTCGGAAAGGGCAGGATCGGGCACTGGATCCCAGGCGATAGTATCAGGCAAATCGACAAAGGCTGCCCAGCTTGCGCCCCAATCATCAGGGTCATCGGTATGGGCCATATCCAGATAGACATGCTGCGCCGGCGTCATGACCACGTCATGCCCCGCCCGGGCAGCGTCCAGCCCCGGCCCCTGTCCGGTCCAGCTGAACAGGATGGCGTTGTTGCCAATACCGCCGTTTGACCCTTGTGCAGCCTCTTCCCATGCGGCGGGGCGCTTGCATTTGGTGGCTGTAAAGGCTGCGAGTTTCGCGATGGTCCATCCTTGTAGATCCTGCGTGGTCGCCAACCCATGCTCAGCCATCAGAGCGCGGGCGCGGGGGCTGCTCATCCAAGTATCCTGTGGGAGTTCGTCACAGCCAAGATGCAGACAATCAAACGGGAACAGGTCGCTGATTTCACTGATGATGGTCTCCAAAATATCCCATGTCTTGGTCATCGCGGGGTTCAGTGCATTGCGCTGGTAACCTTGTACAGATGCCTCGAGGCCATTGTCCTCGGGGTCGCGCGTTTCGGGGTATAGCGTCGTCAGCGCAAGCGCGTGGGCGGGTGTCTCAATCTCGGGAAGGACTTCAATGTTCATAGATGCGGCATGGTCAATGATCGCGCGTACCGTTTGCTTGGAATACACCCCACCTTCACAAGGGCTTCCGGCAAACAGCGCAGGCAGGACCTGACCTTCGCCGCGCAGGGCTGTCTTTTGAGCCAGCTCTGGCAGGGCATCAAGTTCGATCCGGAAAGCTTCATCATCGGCAAAGTGCCAATGAAACCGGTTCAATTTCAAAAGCGCCATCAGGTCAAGCAAGGCCGTGATGCAAGCGGGGTCATAATAGTGGCGGGCGGTGTCCAAATGCTGGCCGCGCCAGCCAAACCTCGGCTGATCATGTATTTCTCCGCAGGGCAGACACCCATATTGGAGCAAAGTCAGCAATGTGATCCCGGCATAAAACTGACCGCCATAAGAAACCGCGGCGATGGTGACGCTGTCCTCGCTAATCACTAGCCGATAGGCATCGGGTGGTAAGTCTTCGGTGATCAAGATTACGGGGAATGCGCCCTCAAATCGCATATCCTGCCGCGTGGCGAGTTCTGCGACCGCAATCAATGCGTCGCCGGTGATGGCGAAGCCGTCGACGTCAGCAGTTCTCGCGCCAGTTGGAGTCCATCGGGTGGGTTGCGGCACCAGCGGCAGGCCATCAAAAGGTGGCCGCGTTTCGCGTTTTGGTGGGTGTCTGCCCGCAGGGGCCGGTGGCAAAGGGATGATGTCACCTTGATGCCGCAGATAGGGACCAAGTGGCATCCACGCGCGGTTCGTGGGCGTGTAGCCGCCCGTGTAACGGAAGCGCACGACATGTGGTCTATTAGCAGGCACGTCCGGCAGTGCGATTTCGGTGTAGCTGCCCAATGCGTATTGCAACGTGCCACCATCGACGGGGGCCAGCGGCGCCATCCCTGAAAAACAAAGAACCGCGCCTGTCAGTGTACGATCCGGCGTCAGGGTGCAGATCAGAAGATCAGCGTCGATATGACAGGTATAGTCCATGTCAATCCAATCGCAGTTCCGAGACAAAGTCATAAACATCAGAGCGGTAGAACCCGCTAGTATATTCAATGGGGCGCCCCGACGCCAAATAGGCCGTGCGTTCAATGCGGAGGACAGCCGCACCATCCGCGAGGTCAAGGTGATTGGCCACAGGTCCGGATGCATTGACGGCTGTTACCCGCTGCATCGCGCGGGTCGGTGCTTTTCCGCGGGCGCGCAGTAATTCGTAAAGCGATGTTTGAATCTTGTCGGGCCGTGGTAGGATGTCTTCTGGCAAGGATGAATGTTCCAACGCCATGGGAACGCCGTCACCGCGCCGCAACCGGTGTACGCGCGACACCTGATGATGCGCCGACAATCCAAGAACCGTCGTTTCGGTTGGTGTCGGGCGAAATACGCCGTTCAACAACACCTCGCTCGTCGAAACGATGCCGCGTGCTTGCAGGTTTTCTGTGAAAGACACCAACGATGACAGCGATTGTTCGAACCGTTCGGCGCCGCTGCGCACAAAGGATCCGGCCCCCTGCCGTTGCTCGACAAGCCCATCTGAAACCAATTCGGAAATTGCCTTGCGCACCGTCACCCTGCTGACCTGCGCTATATCTGCAATATCGCGCTCGGAGGGCAGCTGATCGTCCGCACCCAGACTGCCGGACGCCACCAACCCGCTGATATGACGGCAAAGTTGTTTGTAACGCGGACCACGTCCTTCGCGATACCACTTGCCTTGGTCAAGTTCGACTATGAAATCAGTCATCGCACGTCCCATCGTCATCATGGTGAACGTGGTATCATGAAATAATACCATTACAAGCCACTTTTTCACATTCATCCTCAGCGACAGATTTAAACTACTAATTTAAATAAAGTTTTCTGGCTTATCGCTTTTGGTATTATATTGGTAGCAAAAAAGAGGATTCGCGGTAATCTGATTGCGGGGTGTCGATTCGGGACCCGCCCAACGGGGGAAACGATGACGGAAACGACACCAGCATCTGGTCATGCTGCGGCCTTCCAGACTGATGACAAAAAGGCAAAGTCGCTGCCCGAGGCCGTGTTTGCCTGGATGTTGATTGGCCCTGCGATGCTGTTTATCGCCGTCATCGTTGCATGGCCGCTGGCCGAAACCATTCGCCTGTCTTTCATGGAGGCGGGTCTGGGCGGTGAAAAGTATGTCGGGCTTGCCAACTACCAAGAGCTGGTGGAAAGCCGCAAGTTTCATCAGACAATTGTCCGGACCTTCTACTGGATGTTCCTGTCCGTAGCGCTCAAGCTGGTGCTTGGCCTGATCGGCGCGACCTTGCTGAACGCTGCCATTCCGGGCCGGGGCCTGTTCCGCGTCCTGGTCATGCCGCCCTGGATCATCCCCATGGCGATCGGGATGATTGGCTGGCTGTGGCTTTACAACGGCTATTTCGGTGTTCTGTCCGGCACGATGATGTCGCTGGGCATCACTGACAAACCGTTCGAATTCCTCGCCTACAAGAATTCTGCCTTCTATTCTGCTGTGGTGGCCGATGTCTGGGTCGGAACACCCATGGTCACGCTGTTTTTCCTGGCTGCGGTGCAAGGGGTCAGTCGCGATCTTTACGAAGCCGCCTGGGTTGACGGTGCTGGCCGCTGGTATCGGTTCCGCCGCATCACGATCCCGCAAATCATGCCTGTGATCGTGTCGATGTCGCTTTTGTCTGCAATCTTCACGTTCAACAGCTTCGAGATCATCTGGATCCTCACCGAAGGCGGCCCGCGGGGGGCGACGACCACACTGATCGTGGACACCTACAAGACCGCCATTAGCAATTTCAAATTCGGCGAAGGCTCGGCCCGTGCCGTGATCATCGTGATCCTGCTTGGTCTCTTTTCGCTGATCTATCTGAACGTGCTCAAATACGTGAACCGGAAATACGGGACCAGATGACATGATGGACAAGTATACCAAATTGCAGATGGTCGGCATCTACGCGGCGATAACGGTCTTTCTGATCTTCATCCTGTTGCCGTTTTTCGAGATGTTCATGGCGTCACTACGTCCGCTAGAGCACCTGTTTCGCAGCCCCTATCAGTTCTGGTCGGATGATTTCAGCTTTCAGGCCTATCGCGACATGTGGGACACCGTGCCGCTGCTGGGGCGGTACATCTTTAACTCGGTCTTTATCGCAACAGCCGTGACGCTGATCACAATGGTTTTTGTGGTGCCCGCAGCCTATGCCTATGCCCGTCTGGAATTTCCATTCAAGAACGGATCGCTGGCGATCTTCCTGGGCGTGAACATGTTTACGGGCGCGGTTTTGCTGATCCCGCTTTATCGGGTGCTGCGGTCGATGGGCTTGCTGAACACCTATTGGGCGATGATCGTCCCCGGTGTCGCCTTCCTGATCCCGACGGGCATCTGGCTCTTGCGGTCGTATCTTGAAAAGATCCCCCGCGAACTTGAGGAAGCCGCCTTTGTCGATGGCGCATCGCGCATGTACACGCTGCGCCGTGTGGTACTGCCGCTTGCCACGCCGGGCCTGATCGTGGTCGGGACGGCGGTGTTCATCGGCGCCTATGCACAGCAATTCCTGTTTGCGATCACCTTCAATCAGCAGCGCGAACTACAACCCCTGCCAGCCGGATTGTTTGAATTCATCGGCTATCAGGATGTCACCTGGAATCAGATGATGGCCGCAGCCCTGACGGGTATTCTTCCGGTCATGCTCATCTTCCTTTTCCTTCAGAAATACCTTGTGGCGGGTCTGACAGCCGGTGCGGTCAAAGAATAGCCATTTACCAACTTAGGGAGATCATAATGAAACGAACAAAACTGACGATCGGGGCGATGTTGCTGTGCAGCAGTGCCAGCATGACCATGGCCGAAAGCCACGCAACCGAGTTGCATTTTATCATGTGTGGCGGCGAAGTACGTGAAGCCGATCAGGCTGTCGTTGATCAGTTCGAAGCTGACAATGAGGGCGTGACAGTCAATCTGGAAGCCGTGCCATGGGGCACCTGTCAGGATAAATCCCTGACGCTCGCCGCCGCCGGTGATCCGCCTTCGATTGCCTATATGGGGTCGCGCACCCTGCGCCAGCTGGCCAACAACGATCTGATCGTCCCGGCCGAGATCGACCCGGGCGCGCCTTATCAGCCCGGCGTTCTGAACACTGTTACGATCGAAGGTGTGACATGGGGGTATCCGCACGCCTTCTCGACCAAGGCGCTTTACATCAATTGTGATATAGTTGAGGCGTCAGGACAGGAATGTGTCGCACCTGCAACCTGGGACGAGATGTACGCCATGGCGCAGGGCGTTGTCGACAACACCGATGCAGCAGGCATCGGCCTTGCCGGCAAGGACTTCGACAACACGATGCACCAGTTCCTGAACTACCTCTATTCCAACGGTGGCATGGTGATTGATCCGGCCACGGGCGAAAACATGCTCGACAGCCAGCAAACCCGCGAAACACTGGAATTCTATGGCAAACTGGCATCCGTCGCACAGGAGGGTCCAACCGCCTGGGAACGTGATCAGCTCAAAGACCTTTTCAATGATGGCCAGATCGCCATGTATGTCCAAGGGCCATGGGGCTACGGCCAGCACAACGAAGATATCAACCAGATCGTCGCACCTGTGCCTGCTGGCCCGTCAGGCGAAAGTGGCTCGATCCTGATCACGGACTCGATTGTGGTTTTCAAAGGCTCCGGTCACGAAGATCTTGCACAGGACCTCGCCAAAAGGATCACGTCGGGTGATGCGCAGTATGACCTCGACAGTTCCTGGGGGCTGACGCCGATCTATGACTATGCAGCCATGGGCAAAGAAGACCTCTACTACGAAGACGGTATCTGGCCGAACTTTACGGCCTCCATCTCAACCGGTGGACCCGAGCCGATCCTGGAGGACTTCAAGTCGCTGCAATCTGTGTTCACCAACATGGTGCAGGGCATCATTCTGGAGGATGACACGGTCGACAATCTGGTGACCATTGCCGCCGAAGAGTTGGACGACGCGCTGTAAGCTACCCCCTGCCCCGGGCATCCCACGCGTAGGATGCCAGGGGTTGCAACCCATTCCTTACGCAACGATTGGACGGACCCATGGCGACGCTATCCCTCAATGGCATCAACAAGTCTTTTGGAGCTGCTAAAGTGCTGCATGACATCAGCCTGGCCATTGAGGACAAGGAATTTGTTGTCTTTGTTGGCCCGTCGGGCTGCGGAAAATCAACCTTGCTGCGGATTATCGCGGGTCTTGAAGAAGCCACTGAGGGGTCCATCGTGATTGGCGGCGAAGACGTCAGCACCGCCCCACCGGTAGAGCGCGGCATCTCGATGGTGTTCCAGTCCTACGCGCTTTATCCGCACCTGACCGTGTACGAAAATATTGCGTTCCCGCTGCGGGTTCAGAAACTTGGGAAAACCGACATGGACGCACGGGTTCAACGTGCCGCCGACATTCTGCAACTCACAGACAAGCTGCAATTGAAGCCCGGTCAACTGTCGGGCGGCCAGCGCCAGCGTGTTGCAATTGGACGATCCATTGTGCGCAACCCCAAGGTTTTCCTCTTTGACGAACCACTGTCCAACCTTGATGCGGCACTGCGCGGGGATATGCGGGTCGAGTTAAGCCAGCTGCACCGCAACCTTGATGCCACGATGGTTTATGTGACCCACGATCAGGTCGAGGCCATGACAATGGCCGATCGGATTGTTGTGCTCAACGGCGGACGTGTGGAACAGTTCGGCAGCCCGATGGAACTGTATCACCACCCCAGGACGAAATTCGTGGCCTCATTCATTGGTCAGCCCAACATGAACCTGATACCCGCAACCGTGCAGGGCATTGATGCGGCGGGCATCAAGGTTGATCTAAAGGGCGGACATCAGATGGTCCTGCCGGTCGAGGCTGCGACTGTCAGCGTTGGTGACAAGGTCGAAGTCGGCATTCGCCCCGAACATGTGCAACTTGGTGCAGGTGGGCTTGAGATTTCGGTCAACGTCCTTGAACGGCTGGGCGGTGCGACGATCACCTATGGCACCATTGGTGGCGATACGCGTTTCTGCGCCTCTCTGCCGGGCGATGCCACCATTGCGGAAGGTGCACCGGTCACGCTTCAGGTCGCACCCGAGGCGTGCCATGTTTTTGATGCCGCAGGTGACGTTTTGCGTCGCAAGTCAGCACCTGCGCTGGTTGCCTGAGGGATCTGACATGAAAGTCGTCACAGCAGGCATGGGGCTCCGCGCCGCGCACGTCCTCAGCATTCTAAAAGAAGCGATGCCAGAGGCAGAACTGGTGGGCTACTACGATCCGCAACCTGCCTCAGCACTCGAGGTTGACGGCGCGACGATCGACAATGACGGGGCACTTGCGCTGATCCCTGACCAGGTTTTTCCGGGATATCCCGACGCAGCCAAAATCGCACAGCTGCGTGCCGGATTTGCAGCCTGCGCCGATATGCGACGCAATACGCCGCGCTTTGATGACGTTGACGGGATGCTGGCACAGACAAAGCCAGACCTGTTCTTCGTCGGCTCTCCCAACAGCTTTCATCTTGAACATATCAAGGCAGGTCTGAAGGCAGGCGTGCGCATCTTCACGGAAAAACCGGTTGTCACGACCAAAGACGACACCATGGAACTGGCCGCACTGCTGGCGACGCATGGCACCGACCGGGTCATGGTGGGACTGGTGCTGCGTTATTCGCAGCATATGGTCGATTTACGCGCTGTGCTGGATGACCTTGGTCCGATCGTGTCGCTTGAAGCCAATGAACATATCGCGCCTTACCACGGCGCGTTCTTTATGCGGGACTGGCGGCGTATGATGTCATGGTCCGGTGGGTTCATGCTGGAAAAATGCTGTCACGACATCGACATCTACAACATGGTGACCCGGTCCCGGCCCACAAAAGTCGCCAGTTTCGGTGGCCGCAAATCTTTCGTGCCAGAAAACGCGCCCGTGGCGAATGATGAAAACGAAATCATGTACGCAAAACCATCTCTCTGGAACACTGTCGATGATCCCTTTCATTCTGATGGTGATATCATCGACTACCAGACCGCGCTTGTACGCTATGAAAGCGGCGCATCACTGGCCTTTCACACCAACCTTAATGTTCCGGACGAACATCGGCGGTTTTGCGTAATGGGCACGCACGGCATGGCCGAAGGCGATTTTGTTCGCGGTTATCTCAAGGCGACTGCACGGAACGGGGCGATTATTGCTGACCATGACTACACCAAGATGGATGCCGCACGGGCCTCGTCCCATTACGGGGCCGATCATATGATGGTTGACGATATCGTCGCGTTTTTGCGGGACGAGACCGACACACTCCCGGTCGGCGTTGTCGACGCTCTGGAGGCGGGATTGGTTGCCCTGGCGCTGGATGAGGCGCGGATCAGCGGCGATATGGTTGACATGACGTCGACCTGGGCCGCCTTTGACGCGTTCGGATTGCGGGCATGACGCGCGAAAATAAGACAACCGGCAGCCTGATGGCCGCCGAAGCAGCCCAAAGCCCCGGCGTGTTTTCGCGCGCCGCTGTCCAATCCATCCCCGGCGTGATTGAGTTTCCCAGAGCCATCTATACGATCGCGCGCGGATCATCGGACGCGGCCGCCAATATCCTGTCTTACGAGTTCATGCGCGAGTTGGGTATCCCTGTCACATCGCTCCCTCCGTCGATTTTTTCGCTGGGAAGCGGTGTTGATATGAACGGGAGTGCCACTTTGGTCATAAGCCAGTCCGGATCAAGCAGTGATCTGGTCCTGTCGGCAAAAGGTGCCGCACGGTCCGGGGCGCGGGTTTTGGCGATCACCAATCAACCAGGCAGCGCGGTTGAGGCCGCATCTGATGTGACCGTTGCCATCGGCGCGGACCCGGAACTGGCCGTGCCCGCGACAAAATCCGTCATCGGGTCCGTCGCGGCAGGCATGGCATTGCTGACCAAATTGAAACCGGCTTACATGACCAAGGCACAAAAAGCCGTAAGCGCCATTGAAACGATGTGCCTGCAGCACCCGCAGGCCGCTTCATTGCAGGCGGCTTTCCTACGTGCACGTCATGTCTACGTGATCGGGCGCGATACCGGATACGGGGCCGCGCATGAAATCGCGCTGAAGCTGAAGGAGTGTTGCGCCATCCATGCAGAAGCCTATTCAAGCTCTGAGGTGTTGCACGGACCACTGCAACTGGCCACCAACCCGCTGTCGGTACTGCTGTTGGATACGGGATTTGCCAAGATCCAGGACAGTCTGGATCAGGCCGAAGCACGGTTCCGGGCGGCAGATTGTGATGTGCATCGTTTGCGTATTGCTGACATGGGGCTGGATGATGTGCCATCAGCCGCTGCAGCGGCTTTGCTGGCCGTGATTTATCCGGTCATTCTGAACACCGCGCTTGCGCTTGGACTTGACCCGGACGCACCGGAAACCCTGTCAAAAGTGACACAGACAATATGACCGAAGCCCTTGAAAAATGGACCACATGGCGTGAAATTCAGGGCCAACCGGACATCTGGCGCAGCTGGGGCAACACGCTTGATGTAACAGGGCTGCGAGACTGGATTGCAAGCCAGGACTTTGATGAAGTCTGGTTTTGTGGCGCAGGCACCAGTGCCTATATCGGCGACATTATCGCGGCAGCGGTCAAAGGCACGCGGTCTGTGCCAAGCACCGATATCGTCGCCAGTCCTGCCCATGTTCTGACAGGTGCACGACCATTGGTCGTGAATTTCGGACGGTCCGGCAACAGCACCGAAAGCATCGGAACGCTGGACGTACTTGATGCGCTGGCACCATATGTCCCGCGTTTGAATATCACATGCAACAAAGCCGGCGTGCTGGCCACGCGCATGTCGGATGCGCCGACAAAAACCGTGGTATTGCCCGACGCAACCCATGACGCGGGCTTTGCGATGACGTCCAGCTTTTCCACCATGTTGTTGACCGCGTTGGCCCTGTTTGACGCGCCATGTGATTGGCCCGCGCGCCTGAATGTGCTTGCGGATCAGTTGAACAGCCTGCTGCCGAAATTCGTCCCAGGTCCCTGCCCCGCACGCGCCGTTTACCTGGGATCCGGCCCCTTGGCCTTTGCCGCGCGTGAATCGGCGTTGAAGGTGATGGAGCTTTCTGCTGGCAGGATACCGGCATTGTGGGACAGCACCCTTGGTTTTCGGCATGGTCCGAAATCATTTGTCACCGACACCACCAAAATCACCGTTTTTCTCAGCCCAGACAACCCCACTCACAACTATGACACCGATCTGGCTGTGGAATTGCGTCAGCAATTTCCACAGTCAGCGGTGCAAACCATTGGTCCGGGCGGCGATATCGACATCGCTATGCCATATGGTCCCGCCTGGGCCGCGTCACTTTGCGTGGCTGCCGCACAGATCAGCGGCGTGACATGGGCGCATGGCCTGGGCGTGAATGTTGATGACCCCTTCCATGGGCAGGCCACGCTCAGCCGTGTGGTATCGAACGTCACACTGTATCCGGTGATCTCATGAAAGCGATCGGGATTGATCTGGGCGGCACGAAGATCGAAGCGCAGGTCTTTGATGACAACTGGTCGGTGGTCGCCCGCCAGCGGCATGATACGCCACGCGATTATGCAGATCTGGTGCGCGTTGTGGCCGCGCAGATCAAGTGGGCCGAGGCACAGGCAAACACCGATACACCTGTCGGCATTGGGGCGGCGGGCCTGATCAACCCTCATGACGGATTGGCACTGACCGCCAATCTGCCGGCCACCGGCAAGCCATTTCCGGCCGACATTGCAGCCGCTGCCAGACGCTCCATAACCTATGTCAACGACTGCCGCGCCTTGGCGCTGTCAGAGGCCGTGTTTGGGCAGGGCAAAGGACACCGGACGGTGATGTCCGTCATCCTTGGCACGGGGGTCGGCGGTGGAGTTTGCGTCGACCAACGCATTTTGCAGGGACCAACCCTGACGGGGGGTGAATTTGGGCATACCTCTGCGCCAGCACATCTGATCGCGCAGCATGATCTGCCCATTCTGCAATGCGGTTGCGGGCGCATGGGCTGCATTGAGACCTACATCGCGGGACCCGGGCTGCAACAACTGGCCAAACACATCACCGGGCAGGATCTGACGCCGCGCCAGATCGCTGTAGCACGGAGCGGTGCAATGGCACCTGTTTGGCGGGTTTGGTGCGAATTGACGGCAGACCTGCTGCATACGCTGACACTGACCCTGGATCCTGATCTGATCGTGCTCGGTGGTGGCTTGTCGCGGATTGCTGGTATCGCTGATGATCTGACGCTGGCGGCAAAGGCTGCGCAATTTGCCAATTTTGACAGCCCGCCCCTGGTCCTTGCCCAAGCCGGCGATACAAGCGGCGCGCGCGGCGCAGCCTATGCCGCATGGCAGGCACAGACAGCATGACCGGGATGTTGCGCGATATCATCCGACGCAACCGCGCCGGGCATGCCGTTGCAATTCCGTCGGTCTGTTCAGCGCACCCCGACGTGCTGTGTGCATCGCTCGCTCTGGCGCAGCATCTTGATCGCCCGATCGTGATTGAGGCCACATCGAACCAGGTCAATCAAGACGGCGGCTACACCGGCATGCTTCCCGCCGATTTCATAAGCTACGTCAATAAGCTAGCCGATGATACAGGCGTAGATCGCGACCGGGTAATCTTTGGCGGCGACCATCTTGGGCCGCAAGCGTGGCGTGCGATGGATGCCACATCCGCCATGGCAAAGGCCGAGGTGATGGTTCGCGATTATGTCGCCGCCGGGTTTGGTAAAATTCATCTCGATTGTTCCGAAGGCTGCGCCGATGAACCTGCGCAACTTGGCGATGACATAACAGCATTGCGTTCTGCCAGTTTAGCGCAGATTTGTTGCGACAGCCGCGACGATATCCTGTTCGTGGTTGGTACAGAGGTACCACCGCCCGGCGGCGCACGGATTGACGCGCAAGGGGATATTCCGCCCACTTCGCCCGATGCGGCGCGCAAGACATTGGCTGCCCACGACGCCGCATTTGGCGACATGGCAGGTCTGATTGGCGGCCTGGTCGTGCAGCCCGGCGTCGAATTCAGCCCGACCAAGGTTCATCACCTGCCGATGGACCGCGATCCGCATTTGGCGACGGCATTGACCGATCATCCCCATGTCTGTCTTGAAGCCCATTCGACCGACTACCAAAACCCGGGCGTCTATCCACGGTTAGCCGCGTTGGGTTTTGCATTTCAGAAAGTTGGTCCCGCACTGACCTTTGCCTATCGCGAAGCACTTTATGCGCTTGATCAGTTGCGACCATCCAAGGGTGCGTTGCAAGCCGCGATGGAGTCTGTGATGCTGGACGATCCAACATATTGGCAGGCCCATTATGCCGGCGACGATGCGGCGCTTTACGCCCAACGCCACTTTGGATTGGCAGACCGCATTCGGTACTACTGGCCGCAGCCCAAGGCGCAGGCAGCGGTCCAGGCGCTGATGGCAGAGTTTGAAACCAGTCTCCCGGATCACCTGCTGACCCGAAAATTTGATCAGGCCGTTCTGGATCGAGCAGAAGCATTGCAAGGTGGGCAGGCGCAGCGGCTTGTCCATGCGCAGATTGCCTGCGCTTTGGCGCCCTATTTCTTTGAGGATGCAGCATGACCGATATCTGGATCGCACCCAAGCACGTGTTCGATGGTCAGCGCGTTCTTTCCGGACATGCCGTGCGTGTCGTGGACGATATTATGGTTGATCTGGACAAAGCACCGAAAGAGGCGCTGCAGATCAACGGGTGCGTCACACCGGGCTTCGTCGATTTGCAGGTGAATGGCGGTGGCGGGTTCATGCTGAACACCACACCGACGCGCGAAGGTATGGCAAGCATCGCGTCAGCACATCGCCGGTTTGGAACCGTCGCTATTATGCCAACCGTGATCACGGACACGGCAGAGGTTTTGGACCGCGCCGCCGAGGCCGCAATTGCGGCAAAAGATGACGAGGGGATCATCGGGCTTCATATTGAGGGGCCGCATATCTCGGTCGCGCGGCGCGGGACCCATAACTGCGCCAATATCCGCGATTTTGACAGTCACACAATGGATGTCGTGGCACAACTGCGACACCAAGGGGTGGCGGTGATGATCACCCTCGCACCAGAAGCGGCGTCACTGTATCGGATCACGGCCCTTGCCGATATGGGGGCGGTGGTATCGATTGGCCATACGGATGCACCCGCCGAAGATGTCGAGGCGGTGATTGCAGCGGGGGCCACCTGCGCGACCCATCTGTTCAATGCTATGTCACCTATGACCGGGCGTGCCCCGGGCGCTGTTGGCGCGATCATCAATTCCGGGGTGCATGCCGGCATCATTTGCGACGGGCATCACGTCGATGATCGCATGATCCGACTCGCCCTTCGGGCAAGGCCCTCGGATGATCTGATGTTTCTGGTGTCCGACGCGATGGCCACAGTTGGCGGCCCGGATCATTTCGACCTTTATGGCCAAAAAATTCACCTTGCGAATGGGCGCTTGATCAACGCAGAGGGTAATCTGGCTGGTGCACATGTGACACAAGCCGAAGGAATCGCGCGTTTGGTGCATCATGTGGGCATTCCGCTTGGTCAGGCCTTGCGCATGGCCGTCACAATACCGGCACAGGTTATGGGGCAAAGCCGGCTGGCGCAAATGGTCGGGCGACGCACGCGCGATCTGGTGGTCTTGTCAGATGATCTGACGCGGACCCACCCGTTTGCGGATGCCTGTGCCAGGATCGTTCCGCAAGATGCCACTGAATAGCCGCTACACATGAAAGTCCGCGTTGGATCGGCGAGATGCCAGAACGCAAAGGCATGATCATGGACCACAAGAAGTCTATCGGCTTAATACTGAGGAGAAGTTGGGCGTTAGGCGACGAAGGCGCCGGAAACAGACCCGTATGTAGCTGAATCCAATGCCTGTGGCGCTGGAGATGTCCAGGTCGTACTGCTTCCTGTCGGATCGCGAGCTCTTATCGCATTGCATCAATCTGTGATCAATCCCACCCGGATTAATGATTTCGTGCGATTCGAGCTCAGGATCTATACCGAATTTAGCGGAGTTGGTTGTCCGCTTCGTATTTCCATTAATCGGTTTGAACTAATTTTAATCACCTTCGTAGCACGCTGAAGTACTAACTTATCGAGCTAAAAAGTTCATATCAGTAGTGTTTTTGACATACATTGAAACATTACTAATTACTTGGTTCCATCAATCAGCTAGAGTTGCACCAAAAGATCGTCTTATACCTCCATTCAAATAATCATCCGCTTTCGATATTAGAATATTGAAATGAGCTTGTAGTATTGAATAATCAATAATATATTTCGGCGTGGTTCAAAAGAGATTTATGCGCTTGTTTTATTTACTTGTGTTTTTTTAGATATTTACGGTTGATTACCATCATAAAACTTGAATCCCGCGAGCCATATTTCGAGATACGACATGATCTGAATACTTTATAGCTTTTTGAAGCGCCTCCTCCTTTGGCATCGGTCTCCCAAATAAGTAGCCTTGCGCGTTATTAGCGCCCATTTTAGACACAATATCGGCCTGAATGCGCGTTTCGATTCCCTCCACCGTTACCTCAAGATCGAGGTTTCGGGCAATATCCAAGACAGCATCGAGCAGAAAACGCGAGATATCAGAAGTTTCGATGTCTTCAATCAAGGAGCGGTCGATCTTAATTTCATTTGCAACTGTCGTGCGTAAATATGCTAGTGAAGAGAAGCCAGCGCCAAAATCGTCAATGGAGATTTTCGCGCCAAGCTTATGGATCGCCGCAATAATATGCTTTGCTTGATCCCAATCCTGCATCTCGATGGTTTCGGTAATTTCAATAATAAGCAATTCAGGTGCCAGGCCCGATGAGTTTAATGCTTCTTCCACCACATCAATCAACTTACGGGAGTTAAAATGAATAGTAGAAAAATTAATGCTTATTGAAAAATTGGTATTGTTGATAAAGTTGAAGTCAGCTATTGCCTTTGTGGCATTTCGTAGTACGCAATAATCAATATCAGTGATCAATCCACTTTCCTCGGCCGTTGCGATAAAATCATGTGGAGGGACAATTAGGTCATTACGGCGCCACCGCGCGAGCGCCTCGAAGCCATAGGTTTGTTCGGTTGCCAGGTCCACTTTCGGCTGTAGAAAGAATTCCATACTACCATCCGCAATGGCCCGTGGTAGCTCCTCAACCATTGCGCGTCGTTTTAGGAACTGCTGTTCCAGCGCCTCGTCATAGACCGTGAACTGCCTCTTACCATTTGACTTGGATGCATAGAGCGCAAAATCTGCTACCCGTGACAAACTGTCGACGTTCATATCCATCTGTGTGCTTATCTGTGTATTCATCGCCAAACCAATGCTGGCTTCTACTTGCAACTTTTCACCCTCAAAGACGATTGGTTGACTGATACGGTCAATAGCCTCTGCACAAATACACTTTAGAAGGGTCAAGTCATCAGTCTGCACAAAAACTGAGAATTCGTCTCCTCCAAGGCGTGAGGCGAAGCCATCATATTTATCCGAAGTAAGACGCAGCATGTCAGATACATGTTCGAGTATTGCGTCACCTGCGGCATGACCGTTCGTATCGTTAATCGACTTGAAACCGTCTAGGTCAATCAATAGCAAGGCGACGCTGGTTTGCTTTTCCAGCAATGTGCCCAGACGATCTTGGAAATGCACACGATTTGGTAAACCAGTGAGCGGATCAAAAAACGCAAGATGCCTGACACGTTCCTCAGCGACTTGCCGTGCCTGCTTGGCTCGGACTTCGCGGCGAAGAAGAAATATTGCAACAATTCCTAGCACAGAAAGGCCCGCTAGCGTCGTCCAGATGACAATACGTTGATTCTGTACCGCAATTGCTTGTCTGATCAAAATGCGGTCCTGTTGACGACTCATATCATCCAAATAGGTCACTAGCGCCTGTCGTGCGTTTTGTGACAAAACCGTTAGTCTCTGAGAAAGCGTGGGCAGTCCATCAAAGTTTGTTGCGAGCGCATGATCAACTAAATCTTGTACGCGCTGAAGCTGCGCGACTGCATTATCTGCAGATTCCATATAGACGCCGTTCCTTAGTGTCCGTCGAAACGTATCGGTCCTAACAAACAAAAAATCCGCGGCAGATCGAAACTCATCAACAGCGTTCGGCGTCATCTCTCCTTTGCCAAATGCATCCTGCATAATCAAAACAAGACGCTGCACATCGCTCATCGCGACATACCCATTTCGAAGCTGCCGGTCATTAAACGCCTGATGCGTATCATTGAGTTGGTTGACCGTCGCCTGAACATAACTGCCTGCAACAAAACATATAGTCAAAATGACCGTCACGCAGGCAGCAGCGACGCGACGGCCCAAGAGCGCCGCACTCATCCGGTCCACAAGACCTAAATTTGGTGGATATTGGTCCACCAGATGACCTACTCGACTTCGATTCGAGCAGCCATCCAGACAAGATGCGACTCTGCAGCAAGCGAGGATGATCGGTAGTCATCCATTGCCATAACAAACTGAATTGGCCCACGCTCACGCCGACTGTGCGCACGATCATTCACACGGGTCGCCACTAAAATCGGTACTTCTTCCCACAAGGCCCTGGGAATTACGGTGGCAAAGTCGTTTTCGGCTATCACCCGTATCTGATCGACCTCAAGCAGGCCGCTGTTTTGCAGCACGTCAGTCAGTAGAACACCATCAAAGTCGGCGGGCTGTTCGCGCCAAGGCGTTGTTGTTCGCAACCGATAAGTATCCATCGCCTCCAAATCGGTCGGTGACAGGCGAAGCTCCGCACCGTCTGCACCCATAATGGCCAGTTCGGCATCAGCATGTGCAATGGGTTCGAGGTTGATGGGCCGGAAGTTGTCGGCTGCTACGCTTGCTGCCCAAAGGCACGTGATCATTACCGCTAAACCAAGTCTCACAGGCATTGCTACTCTCCTTAAGTCATAGAAAACATAATGCGTTTGTAGCCCTGTTTAGGTTAAATGAATGTTTTCAAATGAAACGGAATCGAGCCCGGGAAAGAAATGCTGCTTAAAATGGTCACAAAGTGTGACTTCAGTTGTTTGACAGAGTCTCGCAGTTGCTGGTCATTCAATCAGTAGTTTGCGGCCCTGTAATGATCCTTATCTCGATCATCGCACCTTGATGACGCAGACTACCGACCTCGATCGCTATCCGTGCGGAAAAGACAGGATTTTCATGTCACTCTGGTCACTCACGAAATGGCCAGCGCGCGATCAGCAAGATCGATGTAGGCGCGGTCGGCTAAGTTTCTTAGAACACGCATCTCTTTGAGATCAAACCAACCGATCTCTGAATGTTCATGGTTGGCAACTCTTGGCACACCGCCATCCCAAGCGGTCACGACATAGAAGTGATAAAGGGGCGGACTATCGGCGTTGAGCGAATGATCAACATACTGATCAACAAATATCATATGTTTTGGGCTTATCCCCAACTCTTCGCGCATCTCGCGCGCTAGTGTCTGCACTGGCGTTTCGCCTTGCTCAATGCGACCGCCAATATAGTCCCAACAATGGGCGTAGTCCGGTTTGTAGGCCGTTCGTTTTCCTAGCAATACTTTCCTGTCGTTGACGATAATGCCAATTGCAGCTTGCTTGTCCATCACCGGTCACAGCCCGCCGATATGATGCGTTCCGCGTTTCTTCGCCAAAGCGATCTGCTTTTGCCGCTCACGAAACCGGCCCTTATCGGCATCCGTGGTCTCGTCCACACATTGATGGCACGCCACGCCATCTTCGTACTCGGGCCGGTTCCGGTCTTCAGGCACCAAAGGCCGGCGGCAGGCGTGGCACAGGATATGTGGCCCTTCCTCCAACCCGTGCCCAACGCTCACCCTTGCATCAAAGACAAAGCATTCACCGTCCCATTTGCTCTCTTCCTGCGGAACCTCTTCGAGGTATTTCAGGATGCCCCCTTTCAGGTGATACACATCCTCAACCCCCTGACCCATCAGGTAATTCGTTGATTTCTCGCACCGAATGCCACCGGTGCAGAACATCGCGATCCGCTTGTTGTGAAACCGATGCTTGTTGGCCTCCCACCAGGCCGGAAACTCACCAAAGCTCCCGGTCTGCGGGTCAACAGCCCCTTCAAAGGTGCCAATCGCCACCTCGTAATCATTGCGCGTATCGATCACGGCCACGTCCGGCGCACTGATCAGATCGTTCCAGTCGGCGGCGTTGACATAGTTGCCGACCCGGGCCACCGGGTCCACATCCGGCTGGCCCATGGTCACGATTTCCTTCTTCAACCGCACCTTCATGCGGTGGAACGGCGGGGTGGTCGCGGTGCTTTCCTTCCACTCCAGATCGGCACAACCGGGCAGGGCGCGGATATGGGCGATCACCGCATCGATCCCGGCACAGGTTCCCGCGATCGTGCCGTTGATCCCTTCCTGCGCCAGCAGCAGCGTGCCACTGATCCCCTGCGCCTTGCACAGGTCCAGAAGCGGCCCGCGCAGGTCAGCAGGGTCGTCAAACCGGGAAAAGTGATAAAGGGCGGCAACAGTATACATGCGGGTCAGATAATCCCCTGCGATCAAAGGGGCAAGTCACGCGCGGCCGCAATCGCCAGCCCGTCTGCGACGGCCGTAAACGCCTCTGCCCGTTCCAGCGCGGCATTCGGGAACATGCCCACCATCGCATCCTCGACCACCTGCATCAGGCTCGACCCACCGACAAAGACAATCTTGCCGATCCGGTCAGGGGCGATGTTGGCCATGGCCAGCGTCTCTGCGGCGCAGGCCCGGATGGCTGTCGCATGATCCGCCAGCACCGTATCCATGGCATCCTGCGTCAGATCAGCCCGCAACCCCTTTTCGATAAGCTCCAGATCGATCTCTGCGGTCTTCATATCGGGTCTGTTCAGCGCGATCTTCCCCGCCTCGACGGCAAAGGCGATGTCATGGCCCAGTTCCATCTCCAGCACGGTTTTCAGCCGTGCGAACAATGCAGGTTCCACCCCCAGCTTGGCAAAATCCGCGGCCATTCTCCGGTTCTCTCCGGTGTACAGAAACGGGATTTTCGCCCACGTTGCCAGATCATTATAGATCGCGTTCGGCGCCACATGGCGGCCTTCGCCAAGCGCATTGCGTATCTCGGCCCCACGCCCGAAAAGCGGCATCACGTCAGCGATACTGATCGCACGGTCAAAATCCGTCCCACCCACGCGCACCCCGTGGCTGGCGATGATCCGGGTCACATCGCCATCGCGTTCAAAGACCGAAAAGTCCGACGTGCCCCCGCCGATATCGACAATTAGGCCCAGCGCGCCCTTGTCCAATGGCCCGCTCGCCAAGGCGGCGGCCTCCGGCTCGTACATGAACGAAACATCGCGATAGCCCGCGACCATATAGGCCTCACGCAAATCCACCTCGGCCTGCGCATTGCGCGCATCATCCGTCGAATGAAACCGCACGGGCCTGCCCGACAAGGCGACATCATAACTCTCCCCCGTCTCCGCCTCGGCCCTTTCGCGCAGCATGCGCAGGAACCGGGCGACAACCTCGATCAAGGTCAGCCGCTCATACGCGATCTGCCGCTTTTCGCGCATCAGCGGCGTGCCCAGCACCGATTTCAGCGCCCGCATGAACCGCCCCTCGCGGCCATCAATCAGGGCGGCATTCGCCACCGCCCCATAGGTCGTCACCTTGCGGTCATAGTCAAAGAACACGGATGTCGGCAGCGTCTTGCGCCCCGGCTCCACCTCGATCAGATGTGGACGCCCCGAAACCATCACTCCTGCCGCAGTATTGGAGGTCCCAAAGTCGATACCCAAAATCGTCATTCTTGCCTCCTGTCATATGTGAAAGGCGCGCGAGTTACGTCATGGGACGGCAGGCGTCAAGGACTGACTGACCGGAAATGCAGCTAGTTCGCTTGAAGCAAGATCATCAACGATGACGCCAACATTTGCGAAGTCGGCGCAGGGTCCGCTGATCGACGGCAGAGTTGCTCCTCGTTATGTAGGATACTGAACCCGTGAATCAGGCTCCACACCGCGTTCACGCGCAGATCGAACGCTGCCAAATCGGTGCCGGTTTCCGGCATGGTCGCACGCACGGCATCTTCCAGAATGGTATAGGCACGATGCGACTGGCCTTTCAGATGGGGATGATTACTTGGCGCGGAATCCTTGTCAAACATAAGACGCAGCAGAACCGGATTTGCGGTCGCAAAATCAAGATACGCGGTCGACATGGTGCAAAGCGTCTCGTTGGGTCCGGTCGCGGCAGCATCCCTTGCCTGCTCCAAGGCGCTTGCCAATTCGTAGAATCCATCCGCCTTGCAACTCGCCAAAAGCGACGCCACTGATTTGAAATGATGTACCGGGGCTGCGTGGGATACGTTCGCCTGACGGGCCAAGGCGCGCAGCGAAAAACCCATCAGACCATTCGTTTCCAGCATCTCGCGTCCGACCCGGATAAGGACGGTTCGTAGATTGCCATGATGGTAGGGGGTGTTAGTGACGTGTCGGCGGGAATCTTCCATAGACTGATCATACCGCAGAACTTTGCATTGACAAGTTTGATCGCCTTCTCAATCTTGTCAATGTAAAGTTAAGGAGATCAAACGTGAAACTGACAACCTTCAGCCTGCTCGCCCTTACCGCCGCAAGCAGCACAGCCCTGGCCGAAACGATGCCAAGCGACCTGCTTGGCACATGGCAAACACCGCTTGCCGAACAACAGGCACCGGACGGTTCCCAATCGGCGTATCTGAGTCAAACGGTGGTGTTCACCGATAACCATGAAACCATCAGGGCCGAGGTTTTTGCCGACCCCGATGGGCAGATGCCGATCTTTACCTATGCTTCGACCGGGCCATACGACGTGGTTGGCAAATCACGCGTCGTCGACAACGCGCTTGATATTGAATTGGTCAATGACAGTTCGACGGTGACGATATTCATGGATGTGCCAGACCTGATGGCCGCGGTCGGTATGGGCGATTGCGACTTGATCATCGGAACGGCCGTGAATGTGACCGACTGCGTGTCGGGCCCGCCTTTTTCTGTCACTGACTGCATTGATCTTGATCTGGTTGCCGTCGATCAAGAGGGGCAGCGGCTCCGCTTTGGTGCGGACGGCGTGAACCGTTGTGTCACGCGCCCCACGGCATTGTCGGAAATCGCGTTTTTCAAAGTAGACTGATGAAACGTTTTGGTTAACCTACCTCCATGACCAAGATCATCTGGATGACGGACCCGCATTTTCAGAATGACGGGCTGATCGGCGACCTGAACCCGCGCACGCGGCTCAAGGCGGCGACCGACCACATGAACGCGCATTACTCGGATGCAGATTTCATGGTGCTGTCCGGGGATCTTGTGGGCGACGATATTGAGGGGAACTATACGCTACTTGCGAACTACCTCGCACAGTCCAAAATTCCGGTTTACCCAATGGTCGGCAACAATGATGACCGGGTCGGGTTTCGGGCGCATCTGCATTTGCCCAAGGACATGATGGATGACTTTATCCAATATGCAATCGAAACGGATGACGGCCGGTTCCTTTGCCTCGATACCCATATGATCGGGTCGCATGCAGGCCAGTTCTGCGAAGCCAGACAGGCATGGCTAAAAGACGCTTTGGACGACAAACCCACCTACATCTTCATGCACCACCCACCGATGGACCTGCATCTGCCACCGCAAGACAGCATCAAACTGCAAGACGGCAACACGTTCCTTGACCTCATCCGCAACCATGGCAACGTCCAACACCTGTTCATCGGGCACGTTCACCGGCCCACATGCGGAACGATCCAAGGCCTCCCCTTTGCCACCCTTGGCGCGCTGTCCTTTCAGGCCCCGGCACCAAAACCGGCATGGGATTGGGACAGTTTCGTTCCCGCCCACGAGGCTCCGCATTATGGCGTCCTCTACATTGAAAACGGCAATGTTACCCTGCAACACACGCAATTTTGCGGCTACGCCGATGGGATCGAAACGCAGTCCCGAACGTGATCCAGGACCTCCGCCACAGCCTTCCATCCACCATGCAACGCGTCATGATCTGTGGCGGGCCGGGCCGGTAAAAGCACGCTCGCCCGGATCATGGGCGAGCGCTTAGGGCTGCCTGCCTACCACATGGATCACATCCATTGGACACCGGGTTGGGTGGAACGGGACAGGGCAGAAAAGACACCGCTGGTCATGACGATCATCGCGATAGACGCCTGGGTCTTTGAGGGCGGCCATTCCAGTACCTATGACGCGCGCGCGGCGCGATCCGATACATTCATCTGGCTCGACTTACCGATATCGTTGCGCTTCTTCCGGGTGTTTTGGCGGACTTTACGCGACCTCGGAAAGGTCCGGCCCGACATGGCCGAGGGCTGCCCCGAAACCTTTGGCCACCAAACGCTGGAATTCTGGTGGTGGATCTGGACCACGCGCAACACCAAACGCGACCGCATGCAGCGACTGATCCGTGAGTTTCCCCACCTCACCGTCCACCACCTGCAAACCCGCTCGCAGGTGGCGGCTTTCATTGCTAACCTACCCGCGAAACAGGAGAAGCCAGCATGACCCACGCCTTACTCGTCATTGACCTGCAAAACGATTTCTGCCCGGGTGGAGCCTTGGCCGTCGCAGGCGGCGATGAGATCGTTCACGGCATCAACGCTGCCATGAACGACTTTGATGCTGTGATCCTGACGCAAGACTGGCACCCGGCGGGGCATTCCTCATTCGCGTCGACCCACGACGCTGACCCGATGAGCATGACTGAAATGCCTTATGGCACGCAGGTGCTCTGGCCCGATCACTGCATTCAGGGGTCTGTCGGGGCACAATTTCACGCCAATCTTCAAACCGACCGGGCGGATCTTATCATCCGCAAAGGGTACAACCCGGCCATCGACAGCTATTCCGCGTTTTTCGAAAACGACAAAACCACGCCCACAGGCCTTGAGGGGTACTTGCGCACACGCGGGATCGACACGCTCACGCTCGTCGGCCTCGCGACTGACTACTGCGTAAACTACTCAGCAGTTGACGCGGCAACGTCAGGCTTCAAGGTAATTGTTCGTACTGATCTTTGTCGCGCCATTAACTTCGATGGTTCGCTCGCATCAGCAACAGCCGGTATGCAAAAATCCGGTGTCAGGTTGCTCTGATCAATCCAGAACTCATTCTTACTGCAAACGCAGGAATTGAGGATCAACGCGTCGCCAAAAATGCAGCAGATCCTCCGCCACAGAAGGGGTTTGGCCCATAGATTGAACCGCATGTACGTCAGCCGAGATCAGCGCCGACAAACGATAACCAAGCGGGATAACTGGATCCTCGGTTTGGGCCTCTCGAAAGGTATCTTCAATGGACTCAGTCGCGGATGTGACGGCATAAACCAATGCCAGGGCCGGTTGCTCAGGCCATCGTTCTGCCAGATTACGAACCATTGCCTGCTTTCGCTGTACATTACCTGAAAGCAGCTCTTCCATCACAAATTCGATCATCTGATCTAAAGGGGCCGTACGCTCGGTCGCCATCATTCACCTACTCAACTTTTAACACACTACAGGTGTGTCGTATCAGATTTTCCGTCGGAGTCTCGTAAATCCTTAAAACTTGATTAACTCACATATCATGATGGTAAACATATGTTTTGTATACGGAACTGTGACGTAATTTCGCAGTTTAGGCGAGGTTTAGCGCGTGTTTGATTGAGTGTTGATGCTGCCTGACGCGCCCTAGTTGCGGCGCAGCGTTTGACCGGGTGCAAGTTTCGGTTTCAGCTTCACAATAGGCCCCTCAGGGGGCGCTTCGCCTGCATTATGAGCAGCAATAATTTGCGCTGCCTTAATACCGATGTCACGTCTGCACGCATCCATCGTGGCAAGTTGCATCGGCAAACCGTCTAACAGTTCGACCCCATTGAACCCCGCCAGCCCGATCTGACCTGGCACATCAATGCCCTTTTCCAAAAGACACAGTAAACCACCAGCGCCAATCATGTCGTTAGAGTAATAAAGAAAATCGAGATCAGGAGTGCGATCAATCATTTTTGCCGTCATCTCCCGCCCTTTAGCAAGCGCCGAACCACCCGAATAAAACTCCTGATCCGCGATCTCGATCCCGGCTTTTGCCAGGGTCCGCGTGAACCCTTCGAACCGTTTGCGCGCGCGATGATCAAGCGGCATTTTTGTGCCCATGAAGCCGATCCGCCTATACCCGGCCTCAATAATTTCCTGTGCCATGATCCGACCGGCGCGACGATGCGAGATGCCAACACAGCTATCCACCGGTTCTCCGTCGACATCCATTATCTCGACGACAGGGATACCCGCTTGTTTAAGCATCGCGCGAGATGCTTCCGAATGTTCCAACCCGGCGATGATAACCCCGGACGGGCGCCAGGATAACATCTCGAACAGGACCTTTTCTTCTTTCTCCGGCAAATAGTCCGTTACACCAACGACCGGCTGCAAATCTGTCGTTTCCAGCACCTCCGAAATGCCTGACAACACCTCTGGAAAAACCATGTTGCCAAGTGACGGGATGATGACAGCCACAAGATTGACCCGTTGCGAGGCTAAGGCGCCCGCGATTTTGTTCGGCACGTAGCCAAGTCGTTTCGCCGCGTCCTGGACCTTTTGACGGGTTGCCTCGCTGACATCTCCCTTGTTCCGCAACACGCGGCTGACGGTCATTTCGCTGACACCAGATGCTTCTGAGACATCGCGTAAGGTCAGTGGGCGCTTGATTTGGCTGGTCACGAACAGGTCCTAATAAATCGTTTCGCCATTGTTAGCGGTCCTTTGGCCCGTTGACCAGATGACCAAAGGGAGGCATTGAAAGGGCGTGGTGGTCCCGTGGCTCAACTGGATAGAGCAGCCCCCTCCTAAGTTAATTTGCATCTGGTTTTGTTCGGACCAGTTCGGACTATTTTTGAAAATCGTCCCGAAAAACAGTTTGTTTTCTATACTTTAACAGCCTGATGTGGTTTTGACTGGATCAGTCGAGGCTGGGATTTTTGCTACCCCAGCGCTACCCCGAAGGCCAAGTTTGATGAGAAAGAACCTAACAGACCTGTTCGTTCAGAACGTGAAGCAGCGTGGCTCCAACCGCGCAGACTATTTGGATACCAGTGACCCCGGCCTCGTTTTGCGAGTTTCACCGTCAGGCGTGAAATCGTGGAGTTACCTTTACAAAGTGCCCGGCGAGGGTGGTTTGACCCGAACAGGCAAGCCACGCAAAGGCCGACAGCACCGAATGACCTTAGGCAATTACCCCATGATGACGCTTGGTGAAGCACGGGAAAAAGTGCGTGATCTGAAGACCAGCGTTGGTCAAGGTGTCGATCCCCGCGTCGAAGCAATGGTTATTGCCAAGTCAAAGGCTGACAACACGGTCGAACTGGTTGGGCAACGGATGTATCAGCGGGTTCTTGATGAAGGTGTCTTGAAACGCCCCGATAAAATCGAAAGCGCCCTGCGCCTCTACATCAATCCCTATCTGGGACAGAAACCGATCAGCGAAGTCACACGCGGGGATGTTAAGGCGCTGATCGCCCGCTTCATGAAACAGCAGAAGCCTAGTGCGGCGGAAGCGGCCAAAAAATACATGAGCCGGATTTTCAACTTTGCGCTGGATGAAGAACTGATCGACCGGAACCCAATTGACGGCCTCAAGCGCGGACATACACAGTCAAAGAAGGATCGGGTTCTTGACGACGAAGAACTGATCGCTGCTTGGAATGCTGCAGATGATCTTGGCTACCCATGGGGCGATGCGGTCAAGCTATTGATGCTGACGGGGTGCCGAAAGCGGGAAATCACTTGGGCAAAATGGTCCGAAATCAAGTCAAACGAACGGGCATTGATTATTCCTTCCGAACGATACAAGACCGACCAAACATTGTTGGTGCCGCTGTCAGACACTGCGTGGTCCATTTTGCAGACGATCCCGCGTGATGGAGAATACATCTTCTCCGTCAATGGTGGCGAAAGCCCAATCAACAGCGACACCTATCTGAAACGTCATCTGACCAAGCGCCTTCCAGAAGACATGCCATCGTGGACCCTTCACGATTTGCGCCGGACCCTTCGCACGAACATGCCCCGACTGGGTGTTTCCGGCGAGATTGCCGAACGGGTTTTGGGCCACGGCCCAAGAGATAAGATCGAAGGCATATACAACCTGTATGGCTACGCCGATGAAAAGCGGGATGCCCTGCAACGATATGACGACTTCCTGCGGGGTTTGATCAATGACCAATGACCCAAAAGAAATCGCTCACATCGCTGGTGGGCTTCTGGACGGCAAAACCGTGGAGGTCTTGCTTGAATTTGCTCCTCGATTGCACGGCGAAATTGGACCGTCCCTGTGGGACAAGTACGCACAGTATCGCGACCACAGGTATGATCCCCCGTTGGGCAGCGCACGACCCTCAACCAAACCTCACAGGGTGTTTCTCAAGTGCTGGTTCAGGTTTGTAGCCGACTTTTGTGGTGATGAAGTCAGGTGGCGTAGCCAGCAGGATGGCTACAGTGAAAAGGCGGGTGGTCATAAGCTGGTTGGCGACGAAGCAAAATTTGAAGCGTTCAATGACTGTGGCAAGCTGGCTTTCCTAACGGCCAAGGTCGTCTATCCCGAATTGAACTTTGACGATGTGCGGGAAGTAATGAAGAACCGCATCCGAAGCGGTGCAAATTTATACGATTACTCGGTTGATCCAAATGAAAAGCCACTGCCTGTGAGCGATGCAGACGATTGGGCCAATTGGGAAACCGACCGTCAGAGAAAGGCGGCTATTGAACAAATGCGTACTCAGATGCAGCAGCGTTTGGAGCGCGGTGAAGAATTTCAGGATGCTATGAAAGACGTGGCCAAGAAAGTCGCTCGCCTTCTGTTTTGATTGTTTAATACCAAGATGTTTGGTTCGGTTCTGACTGGCTAAATTCGGTCTCGACAAAACAATGACCGGAGGCCGCTATGACGGACAAATTGCTGAGTTATCACGACTTGTGGGATCAGTTTCGGATTTCACGATCCTATATAAAGAGCCTTGTGAAAACGGGCGAATTTCCTGCCCCAAGACGTGTTGGCAAAAAGAACCTGTGGTTTGAAACCGAAGTTCTGGAGTGGGCGAAAGGTATTGCGCCGAGCGCAGTGCAGCCAACGCCCGCAAGCATACAACCCCGCCCTTTCTGCGACACTGACTTTTGACCTTGGACCGACCACGTAATGGCCCAAGGGATATGAAGTGCCAATGACGCGCCGGTCCTTCCTTATGGAAGGATTGCTAGATGACAAAAAGCCGAAAAATCACGACCGCCACAGGGTTCATGGAGTTCATGTTCCCCGGCGGAGACTGGACGATCACGGTGATCCGCGAAGGCCATGGCCTCCGCACCCATGTCTTTTCACGCGATGCACAGCTGGGAAGCGGCAAGCATGTCACCGATCTGCAAAGCCTGATCGACGCACAGCATCCTGACGAAAATATCTACTACCAGCCGAACCGGCTGACGCGGCGCTTGGGGCCGGGCGAAAAAGCCGGTGAAACCGATATAGCGTTCCTTGACCACCTTCAGGTGGACATCGACCCATTGGCCGGGGAAGACATTAAGAAAGAACAGGATCGCATTCTGGCGCGCCTGCTTCAGGACCGCCCCAAGGTCGTCCCACATCCATCAACTATCGTCTTCAGCGGTGGTGGTTTCCAAGCCTTCTGGAAACTGAAGGAACCCATCAAAGTCGATGGTGACATTGGGCTAATCAATGATCTGAAGCGCTATTCCATGTGGTTGGCTGACCGGCTGGATGGTGACAGCTGCTTCAATCCCGCCCATTTGATGCGCCTTCCGTTCACGATGAACAATCCGACGAAGAAGAAGCTGGAAAAGAACCCCGGTCGTGAGGCAGTGGCATCCGCTGTGGTAAACGCGGATGGTGCTGGGATTTCCTATGACCTGTCAGACTTCAAGCAATCCCAAACCAAGGCCCATGCGAAGCTGAACGTCGAACGGCTGGACATCGGTGCTCCAGTGACGCCCAAGATCGAAGACTTGATGATGATCGACGGTCCATCTGACCTGTTGCCTGCAATCGTGTGTTGCAACAACGGCTTTCCACCGGGGCGCGAAGATGGTGATCCCGCCTTCGATACTGAACGCTGGCCCAGCCGGTCGGAACAGGTCTTCTATGTCTGCTGTGCCTTGGTTCGGGCTGGCGTCCCGGACGAAACACATCTGGGCATCCTTCTGAACCCGGAATGGGGCGTGTCCGAAAGCATCTTGGAAAAGAAGCATCAAGCCCACCGCTACGCGATCAAACAGATCGAAAGTGCCCATACATCTGTTCAGCAATCCGACAAAGTAAAGAACGAAGCGAATGCCGACCTATCGGGACCGCTGGAATGGAAATTCAACGCAGACGGCGAAACCCGGAAGAAGTGCCTTCATAATTACAAAGTGGCCGCGCAAGAATTGGGCATCGCTGTGCGCAAGGACACTTTCAACAACTGCTACATGATCAGTGGTCTGGGGATGTTCGACGGTCGCATGACAGACGAAGCCATGACCCGCGTTCGCTTGTTGGTCGAAGACAGTTTCGGACTGTCCGCTGGCAAGGAAGCGATGCACGATGCCCTGACCGACTTTGGCGAGGATCACCGCTTCCACCCAGTGACTGACTATCTGAACAGCGTCGAATGGGACGGAACTGCGCGACTGGACACATGGATGACCCGCTATCTGGGCGCACCACAGAACGACTACACCAAGGCGGTGGGATCATTGATCATGGTCGCTGCAGTCCGCCGCGTCCGCCGACCGGGATGCAAGTTCGATGAAATGGTGATCCTTGAAGGCCCTCAAGGGTCCGGGAAATCGTCTGCCCTTCGAACGCTGGCGGTGAACTCTGATTGGTTCGCTGATGAACTGCCCTTGGGCGGTGATGGGAAGCAGGTCATGGAAGCCATCGGCGGTAAGTGGATCATCGAAGCTGCTGAACTAGCCGGGATGGGCAAACGAAGTTCCGAACATCTGAAAGCGATGCTTTCACGATCCTTCGACAAAGGCCGCGCGGCCTATGGTCGGATTTCAGAGCAACGGGATCGACAATGTGTATTCTTCGCGACCCACAACCCGGACAAGGGGGCGAACAAATACCTGATGGACCAGACCGGAAACCGCCGCTTCTGGCCGGTGGAATGTGCCCAGATCGACGTTGCAGGGTTGAAGCGGGACCGGGACCAGCTTTGGGCTGAAGCAGCATTCAGGGAAGCACGCGGCGACAGCATCAGGCTGGACCCATCGCTTTATCATCTGGCCGCGACCGAACAGAACAAGAGGAAGACTGACAATCCGCTGGAAGCGATGTTCGAGACACTAATGGGTGGGAAGACAGGCCGGATCGCCGTGGGCCTGATGTATGCGCCCTTGGGCATCAACACCACGAACCATCTTCAGGTGACCCAGATGGGACAGGCTGCGAAAGCGCTGGGCTGGGAACGGAAGAAGCTGTCCTTCGATGGGGGCCGCGTTATGTGCTACATCAAAGGAGAAGGCATTGATGGCCAGATTGAACTCGAACCTTTCCGTGGCCGCGACGGCGTTTGGCGGATCGTGGACAGAATGGCCGATGATGACCCGGAAATGATCCCGGAACGCTGGTCAAATTGATCAAAAGTCCAGAGGACACCCCTAGGACAGGCCCTGAAGACACCCCTTCGGGGACATTTTTTGTAAATGAAATCAATGGGTGACACCCCGACACCCCTAAACATGGGTGTTTGTATAGAGGGGTTGGGGAAACTGGGGTGGTGCCCAATGGGCGGTCAGCCTTCCCTGTTATCCGGTTGGTGATGTTAGAGAGTAGGGGTGTCTTGGGGTGTCTGGGGTATACTGCATTGAAAAAACGCGGCAATTTCGGTCACCCCTTGGGCTGATTTAGGAGGTAGGTCACCCCAGCTGGGGTGTCTTGACCTGTTTGTGCAAATCCAAGGTGAAATCGCAGCGGATATGAAACATCAACGATGTTGACCCTTTCGCCTCTTTAAAAAGGGATTGCTGGTAGAAAGACACCTACGAGGGGTCTGCTGTCTTTGCGCATAGCCCTTTTTTATTGGTATTTTTCGGAATTTCAGAAAGCATATCATTCTTGGGGTAGCGGTAGGGTAGCAGTTTTCTGATTTAGGCGGTTTGAGGTTGGCAAATCGCTTTAATACCAAGATCGTTGCAGTGCGATCCGGTTGGTATTTTTGCGCCATGGAAACCGCATCCGCCAACCCTCTTGCCACACAGGCCAATGACAGTCCGAAGTCACGCTGGACCGTGACTGAAGCTGGCCGTGCAGCCGTCCGCGAAATGCGCAGCAACGGCGTGAACCAAGCTGTGATCGCCTCTGCATTGGGTATGAGCGCATCGACCTTGCGCGATTGCATTGAACGCGATGAAGCCCTGAAGCAAGCCTATGACGCTGGCTCCGGGGAAATGGAAAGCGAACTGGTTGGCATCCTGATGGGGCAGGCCCGGAAAGGGAATACCACCGCAGCGATCTTTCTTCTGAAAGGTGCTTGCGGGTTCCGAGAAAACACCCCGGTTGCACCGAAATCAGATACCCCAGCCATCAACATCACGATCCCCCCGGCGATGTCCGCCGCTGATCTGGCTGCGCTCACGGCCCAGATGAGAGTCGTGTCGTCAGATGCCACTGACGACAGCACGAAAACCAGCAAGCGAAAGGAAATTGTCCGATGACCGTCCAACATCCTTGGGACATGGACCTTAGCGATGCCAAAGAAATGATGATCGTCATCATGCGAGACAACGCCGAGACCCCCGAAGAAGTAGAGGTTTATTCCCAGCTTTCCGCCATGGTCCGCTTGGGCTGGATCGAGCACGTGCTTCAACAACAGAAGAAAGCCTTCCTGCGCACGCAGGCCAAAGCTGCGCGATTGAAGGAACTCATATGATGCCAAGAGGAAATCCCAAACCCAAGACACTGGATCAAGAGTTGGAAAGGGCGGTGAAGCATTTCGACAAAGCCGTCGAACTCGCGACCGATGAAGTCCAGCTGTTCAAAATCCGAAGCACGTTCTTCCGACTGCTAAAGGAGGTTTCACCGCAATGATCATCCCAGTTCAAATCGACCCGATCACGGGCGACCCTTATTTGTTCAATCCCGGCGACATGGGTGAATACCGCGAACGCCCTATCGGACGCTACAGGAACGCAGTCACAGGCGATCCGCTTGTCGGACGGTTCTCAGGTGGACAGCAAAAGTTCACGGGCGGGACTGACGCCGCTGGCGCTCCGACCTTGGCCAAGAACCATCCACCTATCGCCCCGGAAGACATCCCGGCCCACATCCCGTGGCCCAAACAGCTTGGGCCTGATCCCCGCTGAATTGAAAGCCTGAACCATGTTGAACACATCTGCGCTGACCCCAATCCAGCCCACGAAGAAGGGCGAATTGATCCTGTCCTTCCGGGGCATCGCCAACATCATGTCGGTTGGTGGCCGGGGCAGTTCAAAGTCCTTTTCAATGATGCTGGATTGTCTGTCGCACTGTCAGGAATTCGGTGCTGAAGCGCGGCCTCTGGTTCTGCGGGAAGGCTGGGCCGGTCTGTTAGAATTGCAGGCGGAACTGTTTGCTCTGTTCACCACCGCCTTTGGGCAAGGCGTCATCCGCAACAAATCTGACGGCACGATCACCCTGCCCACAGGCGGCATCTTGCAGTTCAGCAACATCGGGGATGAAGTCAGCTACAACAAGCTGCAAGGCCGGTCGTTCAGCGCGATCTACGGCGATGAAGTTGGCAACTATGGCAAGTCTGCTTGGGCCTTCATGATGCGTGCCCGGTCGAACCTTCGTGTCGCCCCCGGTCGCCGTGCCCATATGCACCTGACCGCCAACCCCGGCGGCTCGTCACACAGTCGGATCGTCAAGACGTTCTTGTCCAAAGCCCCATACTGGACGCCATTCGAGGATGAATTTGGTCAGACGTGGGTGAACGCCCACAGCACCTACATGGACAATCCACACATCGACCAAGCGGCCTATCGGTCCCAGCTGCTGGCATCGACCGGCGGCGACAAGGAATTGGCCGATGCATGGCTTGAAGGACGGTTCGCAGCATTGGGCGGTGGCATGTTCGCAGATGTCTGGGACGAAACGATCCACATCCTGCCAGAAGCACCGGCCTTCCGTTTGGCTAGATACAAATATCGCATCGGCTGTGACTGGGGTTCATCAGCACCTTGCGTCGGTGTCCTTCTGGGCGAGACACGAAAGGACATGCGCTACAGCAACGGACTGTATTTGCCCGCCGGTTCGATCATCGGGATTGATGAAACGGACAGCGTGGTTGACCGGACAAACCTCGCTCTTGGCAACGGCATCAGTCCGTCCGGTTGGGCGGAACAACTGAAATACATGGCCTTGGTCGAAAACGAACTGAAGGCGGTGCCGCCGGTTATCCACGACGATGCGCGCGGCCTCGCATCAGAAACCGTGATCCAGCTGCTGCAGGAAGCAGGTATTCCGGCCCACAAGCCTCGCAAGAAAGATCGCCCTGGCACTTGGGCATTGCTTCGCCAGCTGTTGAACAACAGCAAGACCGGTGACGGCCCCGGCATCTATTTCACACCGCGCTGTAGGTATCTGATTGAGACAATCCCGGAAGCGCCGCGATCCACGCTGAACCCCAACGACATCGACCCGAAATACGACTGCGACCACGGGCTGGATGCGCTGGGTTACGGCATCCGTGAACTGAAAACCAACCGCGCCCGCTATGGACGCACAACCGGCGACTACTAAGCCAGCCAACCCGAAGCCGAAAGGAACCATCTATGACTGAGCAACAAAAAACTAACACGAAGATCGACAAGCCTTTCCAGATGCCCAAGCCCATCGCTTGGCCCCCGGATGCGGAAGCCCGCCATCTTGTGCCCCTTGCCGAAGACCTTAGCGCTGCCGGTGATGCGGGCGCGGCCATCTTTGAAATCGCAGTCCGCGCAATGGAACGCGCCGAGAAAACCGCTGGCCAAGTGCTGGAAGCCGAAAACGCGGTGAACGTCGCGCAGCTGGCCCTTCAGAAGTCTGGCAACGGTGCTGCTGGTCTGGTCCAGAAGGACGGCAAAATTCATGCAATCCCGACTGCCTATGCCGAACTGGCTTCTTCCGCCGACCCCGCCATTGCAAAAGAACAGGAACGCTTCGATGCGGACATTCGTAAGGTCGCCTCATATCGGGACGCCTTGATGAAGCAAATGGACAAGGCATTGATCTGCCCCCGGACCAATGCTGACAACCAGCTACGATCCGACATCCGCAACCACCTAAAGTCTCTGGGCAGCAAGGCATCATACACTGCAATCAAGGCCGCGACAGACAGGGATATGGCGACGATACACACAGTTCTGACCAGCCCCGCAGTTCTAATGGGTCTGAAACCTCAGGATGTCGAAACTGTCCGTGATGAAGCCCGCAAGAAGCTGTGTCCAGCCACTTACAAAGCGCACGCAAAGACCGGAGATGTACTGGATCGTATGACGCTAGCGTCGCGAACTTTGGGCAAGAAACGAGACAGCATCAACAGCTACAGGCTGGCTGATCAGCAAGCCGCCAGCGATGCTCTAAGCAAGCTGCACGGTATCGCCCGAGCATAACCCCATCGCCGCCCAGAGTTTGATACCCTTCTGCTTTGCGCGGCTGATCCGCCGGGGAAGCCCATGTCCCTCGGCGTGATGAGCCGGGTCGAAAGTGATGGTTCAGGCTTCCCTACTTTCGATCCGGTTCAAACTCTATGAGGCCAGTTCGTCGTAGCGTCCGCGCAGCCTATTGTTGATCACATCGCGCACACCATTTTCAACCAATTCAAGATACTCGATTAGATCAGCATCCTCTAGAACAATGATGAAGCCCCTATGATCTCCGGCGGTGTCGCGACAACGCTCTATAAAGCGGGCACGGTCATCTATGCTTCGACAAAGCAAAAGGCCCAATTTACCTCTGTTGGGCGAGAAACGGCCCGCTATTTGATCAAGTTCGGGGTTAGCGATCTCCCGCGAATAGTTTTTGCATTCAACATACACGCTGTTCGCTCTCGCGGCTGGGCTGTTCATCATTTCGAAAAAAAAGCCACTTGTAGCGGTGTTCGTAAACTTGATGTCGATCCGTTTTCGACCTTGGTGTATTTCTGCTTCTTTGATCGGGTAGCTTAATCCCGGATAAAACAGGAATGAGCAAATACCCAGTGTAAGGTTGTGATACTTGGTTGCTTCCGCTGGTCCAGCGGGTATTGCAGTAAGCAATTGGATCAAGGTGCGTGCGAAAACCCGCTCGTCAAAGTTACTTTGAGCTACAACTCTAGCAAAATCCTCATTTGAGAGTGGGCCTTCAGCCCCCTTTAGATTTTTGTAGAACTCCAAGATTTCGGGGTGATCGAGAACAAACTGTGCTAGGTCGTTTTTGATGAAAGGGTGTATTTCCTTGACGGACTCTTTTGTCACATATGTTCTTCCGTCCTTATAGGACTTCACAAGCGCTCCACCTGCCTGATGATACTCAGCCTTTAGGTATTCCAGCATGTGATGGGTGTAGAATTCTTGGCTGTTTAGGGCTAGACGATGCCGCACAGACAACTTGGGAACGAGCAAGATCGGCTTTCCGTCGTACCGTGGCAGATGCAATGTCACTGCTTGCCAGTCCCGAACTTGAGCATTCCAGATTGGTCCAAGTGAATTTGTTGGATGTGTTGCGATACCATAGAGTTCACATTGTTCTGCGGTGTAGTCTGCAAGTTGCTGGCGCAAAACGTTGGTCGTTAGGTCTGAGATTGTGTCGGGGCCAATGTACTTGATAAACAGTTCCGCTTCAGAGACGTCTGCTAAAACTCCAGTTTCGAACGCACGGCTATTCGTAATCGAATTTGCAAGACTTCTTGCTTTTTTTTCGCCAATCGCTCGACCTCGTGGCCTTCCCTTTGAAACCCCGAACCTTGTTTCATTTGGTTCATGTAAATTGCTCAGCAGATGGGTGGCGCGGGCCTCGTTGTTCTCTCTGAGTGCATTGAGAACTTCAGTGAAGAAAGACCTGATTTGCCCTATGCACAGGTCCGACCAATCATCAGATTTCAGTTGGATTGCATAAGGATCAAGGTAAAGTGGAACGTCGCGGGTCAATTCGACATCGACAAAATCAAGCTGCGACTGAGAGTTTGAAAGTGAAAATACTTGTGAAAAACGAGGCAAAGGAGTTCCTTAAAAAGTGATTTCTGCAACCTTAGGGTAAGGCGGGACCCAAATGCAATCATTGGGGGAGAAGATGGCCTTCAAGACCAAAACTGACCCGTTGACCGCACGTGACACAAAAGGCACAACGACGACAGTGAGCGGAGTTCGTATTTTGCTACCCTGCACGCTACCCCGAGCAAATATGCTCAACTCAAAAATTCCGATTTACATAAGTAAATCAAATAGATGGCCCCGTGGCTCAACTGGATAGAGCAGCCCCCTCCTAAGGGGCAGGTTGCAGGTTCGAATCCTGCCGGGGTCGCCAAAAACACCTGAAAAATATTGCATATTTAAAGGGCTTTGCGCCGGAGCTTGCAGAAAGTCCCGCGAGCTTTCAGGTCGAATTCCGCAGAAACGGCAGAGATTTCGTACAAAACCTGTACAAAAGTCGCACATCCTTGCGCATCTTGAGGTCCTTCAATGAGCTGGCGGGTGGCGAACACATGCGCGGAACGCAAGTTCGGCAGCGCGACACGCAAGCAGATCGTTATGTTTCTGGCCGACAAGGCGTCCGATGATGGTTCGGGCATCTGGTGTTCGAAGGGAACGATTCAGCGGCATACGGAGTTGGGGGAGAGCTCAGTCAAGCGGACGATCCGAGACTTCCTGAAAGAAGGCATTCTGGTGGAGACCGGCGCGCGGGGGTGCAAGAACGGGTTCACGGTGGTGTACCGGATCGATCTGGCCCGGATCGAAGCGCTAGAACGAACTGCAGAACCCGATACCGAGACCGGGGTCAGTGTGGCCCCCGTCCAGACTGGACCCAGAACGGGGGTCACACTTGCCGGGGTACCGGGGCCACCACGACCCCCAAACCATCCTAAAACCATCCATAAACCACCTACGCGCGAACGCGTGGCAGAGGAGGATGCAGAGGCCGCAAGAATTCTTGCAGCTTATCCTTCCGACCGATTGCGCGGGAAGTCCGACTGCCTGAGCAGGATCAGGGCGGCGTTGGACGAAGGCGTTGAAGCGGAGGACTTGTTGCAGGCCGTACAGGCTTATGCAGTCGCGAGCGCTGGGTTCACTCGGTCGAAGGTCTGTTTTTCCGACAACTGGTTCAAATCTGGACGCTGGTCCGGACACCTCGATCTTGTCGTTACTGAACGCAAATCGGCAGATGAGAGAGAAGCCCAAATGCTGGACCGTCTTGCTGGATGGGTCAAGCACGACACCCAATGTGCCAGCACATCACGCAGCATCAGGTGACGTCATTGCGCGCGGCAGCGCTGGTTTCGGACGAAGAATTACGGGCGGTGGGATTGCTCAAATGCAATTAGGTTCGACCAACGTTAGCGACAGTGGCCAGCATACTTTTGTGGCCACGCTGCGCTGTGCCTCACAAAAGGCTGACGAGGGGTGGCTGCGCCTCCCCTTCGATCCCCTCAATCGGCACTTGGCCGATCAATCCCAATTCGTTTCCAGATATATGTGGGTCTGGAAACAGATTGCGATTGGGCGCGTTGCCGTCTGTCGCGTCATCGCTTCAAAGCAAGGCTGTGCGGTGCTGCCGTGTGGGTGAAGCTGAGAGCCACCCATGAGCAGCGCGTTCTGTGGTACGCCAAAGCAGAGGCAAAAGGCGTCAGCTTCTCGGAGTTCGCCCGCCACGCCCTTGACGGCGCCAAAGTGCGCCGCCGTGCGCAATTGCGCCAAGTCGACCCTGATTTGCTGCGGCAGTTGGCACGCCTAGGCAACAACCTGAATCAGCTTGCACGCTGGGCCAACCGCGATCAGCGCTATGTTCAGACAGCCGCGCTTATGTCCCAGCTTGTGTCGATTGAGCGTGAGCTCTTCCGCCTGCGAGAACTCTACGAGGCACGTGATGCTGATTAAGTTCTTCGGCGGCACTGGCGGCGGCGGTGGCATCGCCAGCTACTTGGTGGATCCTGGACGCGAAGGCCGCGAAGAGGCTGCACCCGAGGTGTTGAGCGGTGACATCGAACAAACCCGCGCGCTGATCGACAGCCAGGACCGCAAGTGGACCTACTCCACCGGCGTGCTCAGCTTCGCACCAGAAGACCGCCCGACAGAGGCGCAGCAGCGCCAGCTCATGAAAGACTTTGAGCGTCTCGCCTTCGCCGGTCTGCGTACGGACCAATATGACATCACCTGGGTGCGCCACAGCCACACGTCCGGTGGTCGCATCGAACTGCACTTCCTGACACCGCGTATGGAATTGGCGAGCGGCAAGGCATTCAACATCGCACCACCAGGCTGGGAACAGAGCTACGCACCGCTAAGAGACGCTTACAACTACGAGCATGGTTGGGCGCGGCCCGACGACCCAGCACGGTCGCGGTCGCTGCAATGGGCAACAGAGCGCCAGGATCGTACGGAAACCCGCGAAACCATCTCCGCCTATCTCGAGGGTGCGGTTGTCACAGGCCAAGTCACCGACCGCGAGACCCTTGTGACCGCATTGCATGAAGCCGGATTTGAAACGCCCCGTCTGGGCAAGAGCTATGTCACCGCAATGAACCCAGAGACGGGGGAACGGTGGCGTTTGAAAGGACGCATCTATGAACAAGACTGGACCCGCAGCAGCGAGCTTGACCGACCGACTGCAACAGAACGTGGAGAAACAGCGCCAGCAGATCGAGGCCGCGACCCTGAACGAGCTCGAACTGCTAGTGAGCAACTTGAGGCAGTCATCGATCGACGCCGTGAATGGGTTGAGGCGCGATTTAGCGAACCAGCTCTCGATGATCGAGAGCGAAGTGAAGGCGCAAACGACAGAGATCAGCCGGGATCTGAACGCGATCAGGCAGAAGCCAAAGATAATGATCATGATCAGCGTGCTGATCACCGCGATGACGACGGCAGTGTTTTGGACCGGTCCGACGCTGTGGACGATGTGGAGGCTGCAAAGCGTGACTGTGCAGAAGACCGAGACAGGGACCTATCTGATCCTGCCAATGACCGCCGAGACGGGCTGGAGATGCGACAACAATCCCTGCGTGAAGCTGGAGGACTAGGAAATGAACAATCTGACCCAGATCGAACAGGCGCTCTTGCAAGAATTCGAGAGCTTGGCCGCAACATTCGCGGATTTGGCGCGGCAGCAATCGCAGCTATCCGATCATTTTTCGGCAAAGATCGAAACGCTAAACCAACGGCAGACGCAAATCGAGATGCAGTTGATCGCAGTGAGCGAAGCCTTGATGCGGCAGACCGCGTCAACGAACGACTTGATCAACAAAACGCAGCGGTTGATCGGCAACTGGAACTGATCAGTGAGCGCAAGGCGCGTGAGATTGAGATGGAACGCGGCTTCGAACGGCTGCGCGAACGGCAAATCACACGGTAACTGAGGAGACAAAGATGGCAGATGTATCGATTGTATTTCGAAACAGAGACGGGACACACACCGGCAAGATCTACGTCAATGACTATCAGGCTGCGGCGGAGCTGGCCTCGAAGTTCCGCAATGCCACCCATATCGTCGATGTGATCAGCATTCAGGATAAGATCATCTTGCGGTGGGATGAGGGGCACCCGGACTGGAAACATGGTGAGACCAAACCGATCAAACTGGCGACGGAGACCTATCGGTTTGAACGGCCAGAAGATGCGTTTTGGGATGTTGAGGGCCGTCAATGGCTTCTGTCAGATGCTCTGTGTAGCGCGTTCGATGTCGCTGCGGGTCAGAGCTACAAACATAACTTCGAGCAATTGAGGGATCACGTTTACGACCATGTAGGCGAAGATGTGTGGCCTTTGATCGAAGAGGCACAAGCCAAGGCTGATGAAATGGCAAAAGAGACTGATAACGAAGTTTGGGGAGAAGCTATCTCTGATTGGATGTCTGACCCACAGCATCTGTTTATCAGGTATCAGATTGAGCATGCTGCATTGACTATGCATACACAGGAGCTCGCCTCCTCGATTAGACTACGTAAGTTGCACGTAGAGCTCGCCACACTTGCCGTCCATAGGTCAACCGGGACCTAACTTACAGTGTTCGGGAAAAACCGAACGAAGGCATATGCGAGTTTCAGAGCCTAAAATAGTCCTGGATGATATTATTTAGTCGCCAGGAGGATAATACTATATAGCCTGGTAAATATTTTGTTGACTCCTGGCGTTTTATATACTAGCTCCAGGACCAACAATGCGAAAGGAAGTTCAAATGCACCCATCTCTAGACGGCATGCCGCAGCCAATCACTGAACGTGAAGGCTTAGATGATCTCGACGCTCTTTCTGCGGAGGGAGACATTAACGAGACACCATTCAACGTGTTTATCGGACACAATCTCGGCCATCGCGTTTTTTCAATGTCGGTGCCGTTTCGTCAGTTCTATGAACTTTCAGACGTCGCCAATGATCGTGAGTCAGGTCCAGTTGCACAGCGTCCGCTCGACAACAATCACGCCAAGAACTTAGCTAAATACATGCTTCGAGGGCTTGTTTCAGCAGCATTGATGCGTCGCCAAATTCAGCAAAAAGAAGGTACTCCATCCTTCGATGAGGTGTTGGACCTGCTTGGAAACCAACCGTATTTCTCTTTGCAACCAATCGTATGCAACATTCGCAATATTCCCTACGGGGGCAATGGGGCTGGTGGCATTCGCGGAATGCGCTTGCAGACGGAACGCGGCGAGACCGCTTCTTTTCGCGTATTTTTGTCTGAACGTCACATCTTGTGGGTAGTCGATGGGCAGCACCGACGGGCAGCCGCTGAGATGGTTATGTCCTTCCTTCAAGTCGTTAGACAGTCTGGAAAATACCCCGCTAAGGCACCAGTTCTCTTCCCGGAGAAGGGCCGAGAAGTAACGCCTGAAGAAATGATCGTTTGGAATGAGGCATTTGACGCGGCGCGCTCGTACGCGACTCTTACGGTTGAAGTTCATCTTGGGCTTGACGTTGCTCAAGAACGTCAACTCTTTCATGACCTGAACAAACTGGGAAAACGCGTCAGTAGCAGCATGGCTTTACAGTTTGATAGCTCTAACCCGGTGACACAATTCATTAAGTCCAGCATCGTCGCTGACGGTCTAATTCGGGTTAGTGATGTAGACTCAAAAGATTGGTCAAAGGACACAGGCGAAATCGCTATGAAGGATGTAGTGGCAGTTACATCATTGGCGTTCTTGAACAAATCGAATGCTTCGGGGGCAACTCCGGCTGTGGTGGAGCCTCGTCAGGAAGTTGTCCAACAGCTTTGGCACAAAATTTCTGAAATCAGTGGATTTGGTGAGCATGGCGCGAAGGAGCAAACCGTCTCGGCCCAGCCTGTGGTTCTGAAAGCGTTGGCGAAGCTAACGTTCGACTTGAATTTCAGCAACCGACGCCCCAACGACGGAAGAGAACTTTTTTCGACATTGCTTGATGCCATCGAGAGTGTCGACTTCTCACATGAAAATCCAATCTGGCGTTTTTATGAACTAGACACAGAGGAGATTGAGCGAGCAAACCTCCAGGAGCTGAGCGCCTGGCTGCCATCTAGCGAAGGTACTGCAAATCGAGACATCGGCTCCTTCCAAGGTGGCTTCATGCGGTTTGGGGCGAAGCACAATGACATCTTCCCAATCTTGGGTGACATGATTCGCTTCCAGACCGGGCTACCTAGCCGCCACACCTAAGCGTCTCGGCGTGAGCGGAAACGCCTACGCCGTCATAGATCATACCGCGGCACACACTAAGGAACTTCAATTTACGGTAAGGAGACCTCGCTCCTCCACAGGATACGGGGATTCTCTTGCACTAAGAGATAAAATTTTAGTAAGTTCCCTATCGGGGAACGATTTATATTGACACCAACAGGGAACACTTATAGAGCATGAGAATAATTTCGCGAAAGCTGCTCCGAGATTTTGCAGATCGCTTCCCTGACTCGGAAGATCAGTTATCTATGTGGTGGGCGGAAGCGAAGGCAGCTAAATGGATGAATCATGCGAACGTCAAAGCTCACTACAGAAACGCAAGCTTGCTTAAAAAAAGTAGAGTCGTGTTCAACATATGCGGCAATAAGTACCGTCTGATTGTGAAGTTTGACTATGAATTGCAGCTTGGTTTCATACGCTTTGTTGGAACGCACAAAGAGTACGACAAGATCAACGCGGAGGAAGTTTAATGACAACAGTTAGATTACGACCTGTTAAAAGCGCCCCCGAATATGATGCTGCGCTTGCCCGTATTGAAGCTCTGATGGAAATTGAAGGCCGTTCGGAAGCTGAAACAGATGAGCTGGAAGTTTTAGCGGCTCTGGTCGAAATTTATGAAGACGCTGAATTTCCCATGTCTGTTCCCTCACCTATTGAAGCCATAAAATTCAGGATGGAGCAGCTGGAAATGAGCCAAAGTGACCTGGTTCCTGTGCTTGGCAGCCGCCCTAAGGTATCGGAAATTCTGAATGGAAAAAGACCGCTTACGTTGAAGATGATCCGTGCTTTGCATGAACACCTTCACATTCCGGCGGAGTTGCTAATCAAGGAGGGAAGGGCTCTGCCAGAAAAACCGCTGATTGACGTGGATAAATTTCCAATCAGGGAGATCGCAAAACGCGGTTGGATATCGGCCACAAATGCAGCGGACCGTGCGGAAGAAGTACTACATGGCTTAATCCAATGTGCTGGCGGTAGAAATGCTTTGCCACAAGCTTTGCTGCGTCAGGGCGGTGCCCGGGAAAACGCAAAGACTGACGTGCATGCTTTGCAAGCATGGTGTCTACATGTGCTTTGTCAGGCCCGCCAAATGGGTTTGGAAGGAAGATATCAAGATGGCTCGATTACCCCTGAACTGCTGCGAGAGATCGCCCGTTTGAGCCAGTTTGAGGCTGGGCCGAAACTCGCGAAAGAAAAGCTGGCGCAGTACGGAATAGCGTTGGTAGTAGCAGCCCACTTGCCGAAAACCTACCTAGATGGAGCCGCACTAAGAACTTGTGATGGTGTTCCTGTGGTTGGCATGACGCTTCGGTATGACAGGATCGATAATTTTTGGTTTTGCCTGCTTCATGAACTTGCTCATTTGGGGCGACACTTCAGCGTCGATGCTGACGCCTTTATTGATGATTTGCAGCTACGTGATCGTGACCATGCAGTAGATGATGATCGTGAGCGCGAAGCTGATGAATGGGCGCAAGAGGCGCTGATCCCGCAGGCTGATTGGACTACACACCCTGCGCGTTCGGCTCCAAGTGTTGCGAACGTCGTATCATTGGCGAGAGCGGTTGGGGTGAGCCCCGTCATCGTGGCTGGTCGCATCCGACACGAACGAAAAAACTATCGGTTGTTGTCAAAATTCATGGGATCAAACCAGGTTAGACCACTCTTGATGGAGGGAGCCCAATAGCAAAAAACGGACCCGCAAAGATCCGTTTTCCACAGTTTCCGTTAGGGCTTAGCGCACCCGACCGGAAATGCCCTGAACTTCAGAGCACTCACTTTAGCAATTGAGACTTAGCTTCTATTGAGTTTGAGGGCAATATCTTTCCTGCGCCAGGAGAAAAGCCTATGGCTTCCATAACTAAATTGACACTCGACGATGTGTCGACAATCAAGGCTCGCATTCTGCGGGGCGATTTTCAGCATCGGATAGCTGCTGACTACGATTTAAATCAAGGGCGTATCAGTGAGATCGCAAAGGGAAGGCGTTTTGGCCATGTGCCGCCCGCAGCCGACCCCTCGTCTCATCAAGGAGGTGCTTCGCATGTCTGATAAACTTTACAAACCCGGTCAGACAGCGCCTCGTTCTGGCCAGTACGAAATTACAGGTCCAAGAGGTGGAGGGACAGGTGTTGAACGGACCGTCACGCGGGGCGAGCCGCTACCGCCACCTGAGACTAAGGGACAGAAGTACCGCTTATCTGATCCAACAAAACATCGCAAAAAGTAGCTATACAGGGCCTCTGCAAAAGCAGTGGCCCTTCTCTATGGCATTGTTGCAGACTGAAGCGAAGGCCAGAATGTACATCTCCCGCTTCTAACGACAAAAAATTGCCGATGTTGATTTGGGTGTCCTCGCGATTGTTGAAGGTTGATATCCTAGTTACCTTCTGGTTGGATAACCTTGGTAGGCAGAACGAGTTTTGTAAGGGCGTACGTAATGAGTGACGACATTGTTTCGCGCCTAGCGGCGAATTCACTATCCCCACGCTTCCTCTCAAAGGCTGGTATTGCATCATTCGTACTGTTGCTTGTCGGTTTTCATTTGAGCTTTCACACTGATCAGCTACCCGACTTGTCAGGTTTACCAGTCGTCCTTCTTGGCTCGTTGATTTTTCTAAGTGTCGCCACCCTTTCTTCAATATTGCCATACTTGTTCTGGCTAATACTTGGTGCGGCAGGAGATCGGATGGTCGAGAATATTATATTGCTCAACAGGACTGAATCCGGGACACTTAGCTGGTTTTTTTCTAGACTAGTTAGGACTTTCTCTGACGGGTACTTCTTTGAGGAAGCGTCTGCTGAGTTTCTCATCGATAAGGATTCTATCGTAACAAAATCGATGAAGGTTTCACATATTCTAAGCGACTACCACGGATATAGCTCGCCATACATTGGCATCTCATTTCTGATGTCGTGTATCTGCATTGTACTCATGCTTAACGCACTTGTGTCACTACCATTTATCAATGAGCTAGAGATGCTGCTCTCATTCCTGTTTTCAATTGTATTGGCATTGGCCGTATTCATAATTTACTGTTTCATAATAGCCCTATCTTATCTAGACTACCTCCGCATCGGCTATCAGCTACTATTGGGTATCAATAAGAAGTACGATAAAGGCGACATGGTTAAGATTCTCACCATATTGAAGCAACAAAGCCCACCTGAATCAGGGGCGAGCTAACGCTGTCAATATTTTGGGATCAGCAATAAGATCTTCCTGTGGCCAGATCAGCATAGTGGTACGTTTTGTTAAACTGACGGACTGTATGTCCCTCAACTGAAACTCTTCAATTCTGTGCGCCACAGCTAGGAATGGCGAAGCTTCAAAGGCAACGCAACAGGCATCATCCGTAAAGCTGTCATTGAGTTTGTCTTTAAGCAGCGAAATTAGATCAGACGAAACGTTGTCCTCAAATCGGTAGTCAAGAATCCCAAGTGCACCAGCCTGCCACAAAACGAGATAAGCCGAAGGATCAGCCCGTCGGTTGTAGAGCAAAAAATTTGTTGCTTCGAAGGACAACCAGCCATGACTTGATGGATCAATTCCAAGTGCTGCGAAGAGCCAGTCTTCCGCTGATGCCCCAGGAACGATTTCTACATTGAAGGCCTCAAACTTCGCTTCCTCAATGAATCTAGGGATTGGGTTTACGAATAAGGTGGGATGTCCGTAAACCAGGACAGAAACCTTATGGTGTGATTTGGCTCCCTCAATCAGGACACGAACAATCTCATCATAAGTATCTAGTCTTGATTTCCCATCCTCGTAAAACTGAAACAGATTTACGACGTTGTCGTTGAGAGTCTTCACATGTGCTACTGTGCTTACATCCGACGCAAGAATGAAAACAATATCTGAATCTTTTACGACCGGACCGATATGCTGAGTTAGGTCGGAATAATATGACAACCCCAATCCAAAAATATAGACCTTACTCAATCTACTTGATGCCCTTAACCGTCTCGGAAGTTACGACAGCAAACAGCGCCAAATGATCTGCGGGAAAATGCTCGATCAAGTATTGCGAGTCGTTCTTAAATATCAACAACACATCATCTGTTGATAGATCATACTCTGCCAAGACAGCTGGCATGTCAGCGCGAAATTTCTCTAGCAGTACATGATCTTCTGACAACTGACGAAGTAGCAACAACAGTTTTTCCATCACACTTTCCCTTGTTAGAATCCTAGCCTCAACCACACAGATTGCCATCACCTCTCGATAGAGTATCCCGTGCGCTTGGCTTTGTCACGTTCTCAAGATCTAACATGGAACCTTTACCGACTGACAATCAAGAAAATGGTTCTCAGCAAACCTGACCACGCACGCCATACACGCGCGCTGGACGGTCCGCGTCTTGGCCTAATGCGGTGAATTGATCGCTGCCGCAATCCGGCAAGCCCGACACGATATCTTCACACCGCATTCAAGTTTCGGGGCAGGCCGAGCGCCTACTATCCAACACTGACGGTGGCGATGCATTCAGACTTGAATGAAACTCCAAATGAACTAGAACAAAGAACGAACAGGCTTCACCATTTTTTGAGCGGAGTGCTGCGAGTATATCATTCGTCGCGTGATCTCGGATTCTGCGATCGACATCGTGTATAGAGTGTCCTATTGTAGGGCAATTGTTTGATGAACTGGACGGGGTCAGGCGTGTTATGAGACCAATCGGTATCGATCTGTTTGCTGGAGCTGGAGGACTCAGCCTTGGCTTTGAGCAGGCTGGGTTTGATGTCAAAGCCGCTGTTGAGATCGATCCAGTACATTGTGCGGCACACAAATTCAACTTTCCAAACACGGCCGTTTTACCTCAGTCAGTTGAGGGTTTAACCGGAGGAAAAATCCGCGCAGTGGCTGGTATCGGTAGTCGTCCGGTCGATTGCGTGTTTGGTGGTGCGCCTTGTCAGGGCTTTTCGCTAATTGGCCACCGCGTGCTCAACGACCCACGAAACCAGCTTGTTCTGGATTTTGTGCGGATCGTGGGAGAATTGGACGCTGAAACGTTCGTTTTCGAGAATGTGAAGGGATTGACGGTTGGCAAGCACAAACGCTTTCTCGAAGAGCTGGTACAAGCCTTTGATCTTGCTGGCTATACCTGCCAGCTTCCATGGAAGGTGCTCAATGCTGGTCACTATGGCACGCCGCAGTCGCGCGAACGATTGTTCCTAATGGGAGCTAAGAAAGGCCGTCCGCTGCCCGAGTATCCGGATGCCAGGACCAACATCGCGGGCAAGAAACAGCAGTTCCCTGCCCTTCCCATCGGGCCAACCTCCCACGACGCGATCGGTGACCTTCCAGATGCCGAAGACTTTGCTACACTTATGTCCTCAGATGCGGTGACAACGACCAGGTTCAGCGATCCATCTGCTTATGCGTCCGAACTTCGGTGCTTGAGCAACAGCTCATGGCATTATGGATACCCGAGAGAGTGGGACCCGTCTGTTTTGACATCTAGCGCGAGAACGCAGCACACAGACATTTCGCGTCGCCGGTTTACCGAAACCGAGCCGGGCACCATCGAACCGATCAGCCGCCTCTTTCGTCTTCCTATGCATGGGGTGTCTAACACTCTTCGGGCCGGGACAGATGGCGCGCGAGGCGCGTTTACTAGCCCCCGGCCGGTGCATTACCGGCATTCCCGTTGTATTACGGTTCGTGAAATGGCGCGACTACATGGTTTTCCCGACTGGTTCCGCTTTAACGTCACCAAATGGCACGGAGCGAGACAAATTGGAAACGCTGTTCCACCTCCACTTGCCCGGGCTGTTGCCTCTCAGATCGTAGCGTCGCTTGGAGTTAAACCTTCCCGTCCCCAAGAACACATGGTGCTAGGTGATCCTGACCTTTTGACCTTCGATCTCTCAAATGCGTCCGCGTACTTCGGTGTTGCCGCACCGTCGTCTAAGCGCGACAGAAAGAGCGGCGCTACGAAGCGCAGACAGATTGATATCGAGCGGGAAAGACTGGCAGACGAGGTCAAAGCATATGGCTAAGGCTCTCAACCGCTACGGTTCTTTGATCGAGAAGGTGTTTTTCGATCACTATACTGACGGAGCGAAGTCGCTCGACTTTACGAGAGAAGATATAGAGACAGCTGCATCGACACTAGATATCAAACTCCCGAAGAATCTTGGAGATGTGCTCTATTCCTTCCGCTTTCGTAGTGCCTTGCCCGACCAGATCGTTGCCACACAGCCCGAGGGCATGGAATGGGTGATCGAGCTTGCGGGACGCGCGTTGTACAAATTTAGCCTGGTCAAGGCGAACCGCGTTCTACCCCGCGAAGATTTAGTTAAGATTGATATTCCTGACGCTACTCCAGAGCTTATCCGGGCCTACGCGTTGGACGACGAACAGGCCCTTCTCGCGATCGTCCGCTACAACAGGCTGATTGACACTTTTCTCGGCCTCACCACCTACAGTCTGCAAAATCATCTGCGAACGACCGTAAAAGGTATTGGTCAAATCGAGATCGACGAACTCTACGTCGGCCTCGACAAGCGGGGTTGTCATTACGTGATTCCGGTTCAGGCGAAAGGTGGTAAGGATCAGATTGGCATCGTGCAGATTTCACAGGATATCCGGTTCGTGGAAGACAAGTTTCCTGAGATGCGTTGCCGTGCCATCGCTGCCCAATTCATGGAAAACGAGGTCATCGCCCTCTTTGAGCTCACATTGCAGGGCGATGAGGTTAAGGTCGTCGAAGAACGACACTATAGGCTTGTTCCGGCAAAGAAGCTGGATAGGGATGCGATCCGCGACTATCGCGACTGAAGAGCCGGTTCGCTTGAGGGTCGCCATAGGCGCACTGATATCTGATGAGCTGGCAGCATGTTGCACGCCAGTTTCATGCTCTGCGCTGAATCACCCTGACGATATGCATCATTGCGAGCAGAGTTGGAGCTAGAACAATCATTGCCAAGATGGAGAGCCATACAATGGCTGCGTGAGTTATGGTTGCGATGCCTGTTCCGCCTACTGTCACTTGAAGCCAGCCCTGGAGGTAGAATCCAACCGCCGCGAAATAAGGGATTGATAGCAATTCCACGCGACGAATGATTGTCTGGGTCAGTGAATCCAAAATTGCCAATTTTAGGGATCTCCAGTTCTTTGAAGGTTGTTGCATAGCGCATTCTCCTTGGTGAATCAGTTTTGATTGGTTCGATGGTGTATTCTTTAACGCCATTTGTAGACTTGATTGTTAGACTATCAATCGCGGACCAATTCTATCCAAGTGTGCACGTCATCGACGGTTACTTCGCGCCCTTCAATGTGAGACTGATACCAGCGGGCGACGATGGCTCCGCGTTTCTCGCTCTTTATTCTGGTGGTCTCTTCATTGAGGTGCTGGTCGAGCGAGATCTCGATCCTCTTGAGCGCTTCAAAGTCATGGGCCGCGCGGACAGCTTTGGTTCCTAGCAGTATCCAGGCTGCGTCCACGTCAAAACGATCAGCCATGGCTACAAGAGCTTCAACCGGTAAGCCGCGCTGGCCTTTTTCGTAGCTGTGATACGCACGATGGGAGACACCAATCGCCTCGGCCATAGCGGTTTGAGTCAGTCCAACTTCATTGCGCGCAATCGCAAGGCGCGCGCCCATGGAAGTGAAGACTGATTTAGAATCCTGTGGCATGCGAGGTTCCCTATTGACGAAGTCGTCATAACGCGCAAAACTGCACAAAATGACGTAATAATTCACTCTTGCTCATCTGACCACGTCAGAAGGTGCAGAACAAGTGATACCAAGCGTATCGCAAATTCAACCCAACCGGATAAGGGAAGACTGAAATGGCAGAGTTCGACAAAACAGACAGCTCGCAAATCCTAGGCCTTGGCAAAACGCCAACTCAGTGGGTTGAGATCATGGCAGAGCGAGAGATTGAAATTTCCGAACGCACGCTCCGGGAGAGGGCGAATGATACTGGCGCGTTCTACCGCCTTGGGCGGACTATGCTGATCACGCCGGCGCAGATAGACAAGATTTTCGAAGGAGGCCAGTCATGCCGCTCCAAATCTACAAGAGGGGCCGCTACTACTGGGCCAAGGGTTGGGTCGAATACAACGGCAGGCCGATCGCAGGCCCATACCGGCGAAGCACTAAGGCATCTACAGAAGCGGGCGCACGGGACTGGATAAATCGGGAAACTGAGCTTCAGATACGCCGCCATATCGTTGGCGATGAACCCAGCAAGACGTTCTCCGATGCAATCATGCTCTATAATGCCTCCCCCAAGACCGCGAAGCAGTTGATCCCAATTGTTGAAGAGATTGGCGAAATGCCTCTCGGAACAATCTCCGGCGTGCTCTTGAAAGGCCTTGGACCTAGGCTGAAGCCTAAGGCATCGACAGACACTTGGTGGCGCGAAATCGTGACGCCAGCGTGTGCGGTGATCAACAACGCGCATGAGTTTGGCGGCACGCCCCTCATCCGGGTGAAGCCCTACGACAAGTTCGAGCGGATCGCACAGGACAAGCGCCGAGGAAAACAGAGCCGCGTAGAACGCAAACCCGCCGACAAGGAATGGATTGAGGCCTTCTGCCAAGCTGCTGATCCATACAATGCCGCCTTGGTCCGTTTTATGTTTGAGACAGCGGCACGGATCGATCAGGCTGTCTCGATTGAGCCTGATGATCTGCGGCCCGCAGAGAATAAGGTCAAGTTAAAGGCGCAGAAAGGTCATCCAGAAAGCTGGATCACGATCTCGCCGCAAATGATGGACGAGCTCCTGGCATTGGCGCCCAAGCGCCCCAAGAACCGAAAAACTGGCAAGTTAATGAAGCCGCGTATTTTCGGCTATGGCAGTTCGACTGGGTACAACACGCGCTGGAAGACGATCTGCAAGAACGCGGACATCCCGTACCTTTCCGCCCACCCTGCAGGACGACATGGCTTCTTCACTGAATTGGTTGTGCGACAAAGTGTCGATCCGGTTACTGCGGCTAAGGCAGGCCGCTGGTCAGACCCCAATTTGCCCCTGCGTATCTACGCCCACGCAGAGACTGATGAGGCCGATGTCAGGGCCCGTTTTCGTACAAACCAAGTACAGAAAGGCCCTGTACGAACACCCAAGCAGCGAAAATCAAAGAAGGAATAGCGCTATGAACGGTTCCCTCCTAAGGGGCAGGTTGCAGGTTCGAATCCTGCCGGGGTCACCATTTGACTAGTCTTTGTACTGTAGCCGGCTGTGGTGCCGCATGAGGGACTTGAACCCCCGACCCATCGCTTACGAAGCGATTGCTCTACCATCTGAGCTAATGCGGCGCGGTCGTTCGTTTAAACGCTCAAGTGCCGGCGATCAAGACGCTTGTATATCGTCACTTGTTTAAGTCGACAGTCACGACCTCTGCTTCATGCAGATCTTCCACCACGGCAACGGCGCTTTCTTGCTTTTGCCCTACGATCAATGGCAGCATTTCCGTGCCCGCGGGCATAGCCACGTCACCCTCTGGCGGGGTTTTCCATGACAATGTGTCAAAAGAACTGCAATTCTTGCAGGTGGCCGCCCAGTTGGCGTGAATATGCTGACAATTTTCACAGATCCATTGTGGGCCGCGAGGGGCCGTCAGAGCACCTGTCAGCCAGCCGCGCACAACGGAGTCGTCCGCTCCTTCACCCCGCTCAATCGCTGCCATCAGGGTCAGGTTTCGGGCGGTCGGATCAGTTTCGACCAAATCGCCCAAGGCGCGTTTGGCTGCCGGGAAATCTTCGGCAGCGATATGCAATTCTGCCAGAAGCATCTTGGTTTCAGGATGGTCCATCGTAGTTTTGGTCAGCGCCTTAAATCGTTTTAGGCGCGCCTCAGCCGTTTCGTCCTGCACAATCTCGGCGAAAGCGGCGGCAAGATCGGGATGCGGCTGGGCATTCCATGCTTTATTCAGGACGCGGGTCGCATAGCGCGCATTTCCCGCAGCGACATACCCGTTTGCGGCCATCACAGCAGCCGGGATCAGATCGGGTGACAGTCGGTTCGCCTCAATCGCGGCTTCACGTGATTCAATGGTGTTTCCATTTTCCAGAACACCACGCGCCTCAGACAGCGCAAGCACCGCATCCCGGCGTTTATGCACATCGCGAGGCAAATTTCCCGACTTCAGCTTTGCTCCCAGCGTCTTACGCGCGCCAGCCCAGTCAGATTTTTCAGCCTGAAGGCGCAATAGTACATCTTGCGTCTCTTCATGCTTTGGCTTCAATGCAAAGGCCTTTTGCGCGAGCAGCATGGCCGTATCCGTATCACCGTCTGACAGCTTCTGTTTCATGATACCGCGCACCCCGACAAACCGTGTTTGGTCGTCGGCAAGCAGTTTTTTATAGGTCTCTTCAGCTTTGCGCCGGTCGCCTGTCATCTCAGCCGCTTGGGCAGTCAGTAGATTGGTCAGGCGGGGCTGCTGTAAATATTTATCAGCACGGGCTGCTTTCGTCATGGCAAGATGCCCCTCACCGGACGCCAGTGCCATCATGCCCTCTGACAAGGCCTCATACCCTTTGCGTTCCCGGTTGCGATCAAAGTAGCGCGAAATCGCTGTTTCGTCGCCGTTAAGGAACTTGAAGGTCGCTACCAACAATGTCAGCAGCTTAAGACCCAACCATACCACGACCACCAGCGCCACCAGACCAAAGACAATTTCCAACGGGCTTAGGGTGAATTCAACACCCGCCACGCTGATCGTCGCACCACCGTCAACTTCCATCAACATGGTGCCGCCATAGGTCAAAGCCGTCACAGCGATGACGAAAACCACGATTTTAATCAGAGACCAGAGCATGGGTTTCGCCTTTAGTTGTTGTTCAATGAAGTCGATAGAATATCTACAGCGGCAATTGCATCAGCGCGTGCTTCGGCCAGTGCAAGCCAGTCAGACATTTCTGCACGCGCGACCTCTGGCAGCGCTGAAATCTCAGCCAGTGCATCAGCCAAACGTCCAGCCCGCACCGCGGCCTCTGCACGGGACAGGATCGCGTCGCTGTCTGTGCCTTCGCGTGGGGCAACAGAACGTACCTCGAACTGGTTGCGCATGAAAGCGCCAAATCCACTGTTTTCTTCGCCTGCCACACCTTCGTTGCGGGCGGTGGTCAGGGCGGCACGAGCGAACTCTGGAAATTGATCCTGAAGACTGGCCAAAGTTGGCACGCCGTCCTGTACAGCTATCAGTGCATCTGGTGCGCCTTCGCCGATCGCCGCCTCCAAGTCACCCAAGGCAGCCCCCAATGGCGCGCCGCTTTCAAGTGCGGTCTGTATACGGGCAAGCGCTGCCCGCGCTGCTGCATTACGTGCAGCGGCGGCAGCATTATTTTCAATCGCCGCAACCTCTGCACGGGCCGTGTCGAGCTGGGTGACAGCAATATCCGTCATCTCATCAATCTGCGCGCGCAACGCATCCAATTCCGCCTCATAAGCGGCAATGGCAGGGACCGATGCAACGCCTTGTCCGCGGGGCAAACGCTCTAACGCGCCTATCCGTTCACTTTGTGTATCAAGCGCGGTCTGCATATCCAATTGAATCTGTGCAATCTGCGCGGCCAGATCAGATTGTGCCGCTTCGATATCAGTCAGGTCAATTGTCGGCTGATCGGCAATCTGACGTTCCAATTGCGCAATGGCCGCTGCCTGATCAGACAGGTCTGCATTCGGGGTCGGATTGGTCAGTGTTGCGATTGCAAAGCCGATGATGCCAGCCACAAGCCCACCCAAGACGAGCGGCAAAAACCGATTGCCCTGCGGAGCGACAGGCGGCTGTGCCGCTTGGACAGGTGCAGGTTTTTCGATCTTAGGCGTTGGTTTTTGCACCTCAGAAACTTTTGGCGGTTCCTTTTTCGCAGGCGATGCATGCACTTCGGGTGGAATCACATCAACAGCCTGCACGTCCGATTCGGTAGAAGCCTTACGGTTTTGCGCCCGTTTCGCCGGTTTTGCCGGTGCCTTACGGCTCTTGGCTGGCTGTTTTGCCACGTTTTTACCCTTTCCGCGCCCCCACCCGCATGACGCGCAGGTGATGGGGCACACTATCCCGCTTGCTCGCGACCCTCAAGCAATGGACTGCCTAGATCGCGCGACCGTTTAACGCATTCAGGCATCCAATCGTTGCATCAACCATCGCAGACATATCTGGCCGATCCGCTACCACCACACAACGCGCGCCCAAACCCGCAATTGCACGTTCAACAGCTGCGCTGATGGCCACCACGTCAACCGATGCCACAAAGGGACCACTCGCCTTTAATATGGTCGCTGTGCGGGGTGAGAACAGGGGGAAAATGACCTGTTTTTGCACCTCTAGTGCCGCGATCGCGCTCGGTGTGAATGGCAAGGGCTCCTGATCATAGCCAACAATATCATCACAACGAAGCCCCGCGCGCTGAAGCCGGCCGGCCATATCGCCACGGCTGTGCTGCCCCCTGATATGCGCCAACGGCCCGTCCGGTTTTCGGGCGATGATCATCTTGGCTAAACCTTCTGCATCACCCGGCCCGATGATCGGGACAAACCCCGCATCACGCGCGGCCTCGCCCGTTTTCTCGCCAACGCACCAAGCGGCAACATCTCTAGATAGTTTAGCCTCAACGGCCGCAGCCGCACCATTGACGGACGTGAAAATCACGCCCTTCATGCCCGAAAGGTCCTTCTTCAGCGGCAATGGCACAATCCGTAACAGCGGCGACAGGATGATGTCCAAAGGATCATACCAACGCGCCTTCACGGCATCGGCGAATGCCTGCCCCTGTGGTGCAGGACGTGTCACGATCAAGGTCGGCGTCATCAGGGCACCATTGTTTGCGGCCATATGCAATGTTACCTGCCATGCACGCACACGCAACCGGATCGCAAATGACGAAATCCCTGACCCTTCTTGGCATTGAAAGCAGCTGCGACGACACCGCGGCCGCTGTGGTGCGCGGATCAAAGGTATTATCGTCCGTGGTCTACGGACAGACGGCCTTGCATGCGGTGTTTGGCGGTGTGGTGCCGGAAATCGCGGCCCGCGCGCACGTGGAAAAAATTGACCACTGCATCGAGGAGGCGTTGCGGACTGCTAATCTCAGTTTAACCGATCTGGACGGGATCGCGGTAACGGCCGGACCGGGGCTGATCGGCGGGGTGTTGTCAGGTGTTATGTGCGCCAAAGGATTAGTGGCGGCAACGGGTCTGCCTCTCGTCGGTGTCAACCATCTGGCAGGGCATGCGTTGACACCGCGCCTGACAGATCGAATCCCATATCCCTACCTGATGCTTCTGGTCTCTGGCGGGCATTGTCAGTTTTTGATCGTCGAAGCACATGACGTTTACAGCCGGATCGGCGGCACAATTGATGACGCCCCGGGCGAGGCATTTGACAAAACAGCGCGCATTCTGGGCCTGCCTCAACCGGGCGGACCGTCAATTGAACAGATTGCATTGGGCGGCGATGCAAAACGTTTTGTCCTACCACGCCCGCTCCTGAACCAACCCGGATGTGACATGTCTTTTTCTGGGCTGAAAACGGCAATGCTGCGCGCGCGCGATAGCATTGTAGCAGAAAAAAGCGGGCTGACCGGCCAAGATCAGGCAGACTTGAGCGCCGGCTTTCAGGCAGCGGTCACCGACATTCTTATCGAAAAGACGCAACGTGCTCTACAAGTCTATTTTAAAATGCAACCAGCACAGCCATCATTTGCGGTTGCAGGTGGGGTTGCGGCAAACACCGCAATCCGGGATGGGCTGATGGAGCTTTGTGCGAACAACGCAACGGCGTTCATCGCGCCTCCTCTAAACCTTTGCACGGATAACGCCGCGATGATCGCATATGCAGGGATCGAACGTATGATGCACGGTGAATCCGACGGCCTGACACTTTCAGCCCGACCGCGATGGCCGCTTGATGATCGTGCCGCACCCATGCTTGGATCGGGTAAGAAAGGAGCCAAAGCATGAAAATCGGTGTAGCAGGAGGCGGTGCATTCGGCACTGCTCTAGGTGTGGCCCTGGCGCTGGATCACAATGATATCCACCTGTGGGCGCGTAACCCGGATGCCGTCGCAACAATGCATACAGATCGGACGAACGCAAAACTGCCTGGTGTTGTCTTGCCGGAAAGGATGACTTTCTCATCCGATTTGAACTCACTTTTTGATTTCGATGTTATCCTGCTCGCAATCCCAGCCCAGACTTTGCGCGATTTCCTGACGGCAAATGCCAAGCACCTTGCGGGAAAGTATCTGGTTGCTTGTTGCAAGGGTATCGATCTCAGCCGCATGACCGGTCCCGCCAGCACGATTCGCGCCCTGGTACCTGATGCGGTGGCCGCTATGCTGACTGGTCCCAGTTTTGCAGCAGACATTGCGCGCGGGTTACCAGCGGCCCTTACACTGGCCTGCACCGACGATGCCCATTGTGCCATTTTGCAAACCGCACTTTCAACAACATCCATGCGGCTTTACCGCACGACAGATACAGTTGGCGCAGAGCTTGGTGGGGCGCTCAAGAATGTCATGGCGATTGCATCGGGTGTCACAATTGGCGCTGGCCTTGGGGAAAGCGCAAGGGCCGCCCTGATCACACGCGGCTTTCCAGAAATGCAGCGCCTTGCAACAGAACTGGGCGCGCAATCCGATACGCTGTCGGGCCTATCCGGCTTTGGCGATCTGGTGCTGACCTGTACCTCGGATCAGTCGCGCAACTACCGCTACGGGTTGGCGCTGGGCAAGGCCGAAGCGTTCGATGCCGCGACGACTGTTGAAGGGGCGGCCACCGCACACGCAGTACGGCAACTGGCACAGGATCTGGGCATCGACATGCCAATCTGCACGGTGGTGGCCGATCTGACCGAAGGAAAAACTGACGTAACAACTGCTTTGAACGCGTTGCTGTCGCGCCCACTAAAGGAAGAATAGATGCGCTTTGCCCTGATGACCAAAGACAAGCCCGGCGCCCTGCAAGTCCGCAAGGATAATCGCGAAGCGCATTTGGCTTACATCGCCGAAACCGGTGTGGTGGAAATGGCTGGCCCGCTGCTGGATGGTGACGGGCAAATGTGCGGGTCACTGATCGTGTTGGATGTTGAAGACGCAGCAGCGGCGCAGACTTGGGCCGATAACGACCCATATGCAAAAGCGGGGCTTTTCAGTGATGTGACACTGACGGCTTGGAAAAAGGTAATTGGATGATGGCGTACTGGCTTTTTAAATCTGAACCTGACGTCTGGGGTTGGGACAAACAGATCGCCAAGGGCGACGCGGGTGAAGAATGGGATGGGGTTCGCAATTACCAGGCCCGCAACAATATGCGCGCCATGAAACGAGGCGATCTGGGGTTCTTCTATCACTCCAGAACCGGGTTGGAAATCGTCGGAATCGTTGAAGTCTGCGCCGAGGCGCACCCGGACAGCACCACGGATGATGAACGCTGGGACTGTGTGGATATCAAGGCGGTGCGTCCCTTTGCCAAACCTGTCACGATGAAACAAATCAAAGCCGACCAGAGGTTGCAGGACATGGTATTGGTCAACAACTCTCGGCTGTCCGTACAGCCCGTTACCGAAGCTGAATGGAAGATCATCTGCGACCTGGGCGAGACAAAACCCTAGCCTGCGACATTCTGACCCGCCATAATCGCACTACATTCCAAACCTTGGGAGGGAGCGATGGGATTTGTTTCAGTGATTGCAGCTGCAACCGCAGCCTTCGCATTTGGGGCTGCATACTACATGGCGTTGTCCAAACCGTGGATGGCCGCTGCCGGGATTGAGGTCGGCGAAGATGGTCGGCCGGTGAACGGTGGCAGCCCGACGCCATACATCGTATCGTTCATCTGTATTGTGCTGGTCGCAGGAATGATGCGCCACACATTTGCGCTGTCAGGTATCAACACATTGGCCAAAGGCTTGCAATCAGGGTTAGGCGTCGGTCTGTTCTTCATCACGCCATGGATTTTTATCAATACCGGGTATTCAAACCGGCCTTGGAAGTTGGCTGTTATTGATGGGGGATATGCGACTGCCGCAGCAGGAATTATTGGGCTAGTGCTGACGCTGTTCTAAACAAAAAAAGAGGGTTCGGACACAGGCCGAACCCTCTTTTCACCCCGCGTGCTCCTAAGCCACCACACGCATTTGAAATTCTAGGTCCGGACCATACTAGTCCTGCCAGTGTGGTACATGATGATGGGAACAGCATGCAAACATTAAGCATCAGCAAATCTATGCAAATTTAATTCGGACGCATGGAACAAAATGCAAAACGCCCGCCAAGATCAGCGGGCGTAGCGTGAATTCTGGCGTGATTTAGCCGTAAACAGCTTCTTTTCCAAAGTGCTTGGTCAGCATATAATAGACAACGGCGCGATACTTATTCCGTTCGGATTTTCCATATGTTTCAAGAACATCGTTGATTGCAGTGTCGAGTTCAGCACTGTCTTTCAGGCCAAGTTTCTTCATCAGGAAATTGGTCTTCACGGTCTCAATCTCAGATGGTTGGCTGCCGGCAACGGTCGAGGCGTCTGCATTATAAATTGCCGGACCACAACCGATTGTGACCTTCGTCAGCAGATCCATGTCTGGCGTCATGCCGCATTTGTTTTTCAGGTCGTCCGCGTACTTAGCAATCAAATCGTCTCTTTTACCCATGAGAATGTCCCCGATGTTTGTGTTATGTATTGTAAAACGCCGCGGTTTTCGCCGCGTTGGCCGCACGTTAAAGGGACATGGCGTTATTCGTAAAGGAAAAAGCCTGAAGCATGGCGAGGTTCCGCCTTGCGGGTCTGGATTGTGTACTCAGTACAAAAAGCAACCCGTGCGAACCAGCGATGATCAGAAAAATCAATGATGCCTCCTGATCCGACACCCCGAAGCCATCGTAAGTGCGCGGTCAACACAATAAAGCAGATGGCGATGACACTGAATAAACCATTAATCGCGGCCACAATCGCAACGATCCCCGCTGTCGTGTTCGCAGAAGAGTGGGATGGACCTTATGCTGGTGTACAACTGCGTAGCACAAACATCGACGTTAATGGCGCGAAGCTGGATATCTCGCGTCATTTTTTATCTACAAAGCCCCCAACCTTTTGATTGTAGATGAAAATGGTCCGCATGCAGCGCATTGTAGTCTGGCGAAAGGGTCAGATTGAACCAGTCGCAGGCACCATCGCGCGCGGCACGTAAAAAAGCAGCATCCGCTCCATTGCTATTCCATCCGCTCGTCAATCGGACGGATGTTCCGTCGGCAAATCCGAAACCTGCAACGTCAATCGCATCTGCCGTCGCATGTGTGCTCATCCGTGCAGATGTTCCTGCGGATGTACGCATTTGTCTGCAACTATAACTGCCCAGATGATCAATGCGGGTAAGTTGGGTTCCAAGAATATCTTGCGCTGCCTGCTGCAAGCTGTGCTTTTCCCACATCGCCAGCCGCAATGCGATGGAACAACGTGTCTCAAGATCATCGACACGGGCCTGACCAACGCGCAGTAAACTCACCCTATCGCGGATGTGGCATTGGTCAGAGCTTTCCAGATCGCTCAATCCTTGTAATTCAGAAATGCCATCAAGGGCGGAAAGGCAGCTTCGCCCGTTCGCTGCGGTTCTGTTCAGTTTCCAAGACGTGAGCGGCGTGATCGGATCAGCAATCGCTAGGGGTTTTGTAGGGTTCCAAGCGGGTGGTAGTGGCGTGTCAGGGTGCGCCAAAATTTGATAACCGCTATAAAGCAACAACCCTATGAAAGTCAGCGTGACCGCCCCACGCAATATGGGACGGCTACGTAATCTTGTCTGACGCTTTTTCTTTGCAGCTTCCTGCGCCATTTCCTGACGTTTCGCGTGCCGCATCAGGCGTCAGTAGCGGTAGTGTTCAGGCTTGAACGGCCCCTCGACAGTCACGCCAATGTAGTCTGCCTGCTCTTTCTTCAGCTCGGTCAACTTAACGCCAATTCGCTTAAGGTGCAGCCGCGCAACCTTTTCATCGAGGTGCTTAGGCAAGATGAATACGCCGGGGCCGTATTCATCGGCCTTGTTCCATATCTCCATCTGGGCAAGTACCTGATTGGTGAATGACGCTGACATCACGAAAGAGGGGTGACCAGTGGCGTTGCCAAGGTTCAGCAAACGTCCCTCAGAAAGCAAGATAAGACGATTGCCTGACGGCATTTCGATCATGTCCACCTGTTCTTTGATGTTGGTCCACTTGTGATTTTTTAACGCAGCGACTTGGATTTCATTGTCGAAGTGTCCAATGTTGCCGACAATCGCCATATCTTTCATCTCGCGCATATGCTCGATCCGGATGACGTCCTTGTTGCCGGTGGTCGTGATGAACACATCTGCCGAGTCGAGCACATCCTCAAGAAGGACAACCTCGAAACCGTCCATAGCGGCCTGCAGGGCACAAATCGGGTCAACCTCGGTGACTTTCACGCGCGCACCGGCACCGGCCAGCGAAGCGGCGGAGCCTTTGCCCACATCACCGTATCCACAGACAACAGCGACCTTGCCCGCCATCATCGTATCGGTAGCCCGGCGAATGCCATCGACCAGTGACTCCTTACAGCCGTACTTGTTGTCGAACTTCGACTTGGTCACACTGTCATTGACGTTGATCGCAGGGAACGGCAGTTGGCCGTTTTTATGCAAATCATAAAGACGGTGCACACCGGTCGTCGTTTCCTCAGACACACCTTTGATGGCGGCCTTTGTCTTGGCAAACCAACCCGGGGTCTCTGCAATCCGCTTCTGGATCTGTTTTTTGATCACCTCTTCCTCTTCGGAGGTCGGAACGGACAGTACGTCTTCGCCGGCTTCCATGCGCGCACCCAACAACACATAGAGCGTGGCGTCGCCGCCATCGTCCAAGATCATGTTTGGACCGTCGGGGAACATGAACGACTTATCAAGATAGTCCCAATGCTCCTCAAGTGACTGACCCTTAATCGCGAATACGGGCGTGCCGCCTGCTGCAATCGCCGCGGCGGCATGATCTTGCGTCGAGAAAATATTGCAAGATGCCCAGCGCACGTCGGCACCAAGTGATATCAATGTTTCGATCAAAACAGCCGTCTGGATCGTCATGTGAAGTGAGCCCACAATTCGCGCACCCTTCAAGGGCTTCTTGTCGCCATATTCTTCACGCAAGGCCATAAGGCCAGGCATTTCGGTTTCGGCGATATCCAGCTCTTTGCGGCCAAAGGCGGCTAGGTCGATGTCCTTAACGATATAGTCTTGCGACATATTATTTCTCTCCTGAACAGGTTCGCGACCCCATACCATCGCGGTCGCCTTGCCACAATCCAACCGCTGGTATTAATTGCGTCCATTACGTTTTCATGAAGGCGCAACAAAATGTCTGTCACGATGAGCTCATCAAGACCAGCCAGGGGCAGATATGCGGCGGCGTTCTGCGCCGACGAAAACTATCTACCTTACGCACTTTTTGCCGCAGATCAGTTGCGCCGCAGTAGCGGCATTCATGATCTCGACATTCTAATATGTGCCCCAGACGGTTGTGCCGTTCCAAAGTCGTTGGAATATCTCGATGTCAGATTGTGCCACTTGGACGCGGGTGATCTTTTCAAAGGGCTCTATCTTGATGGTCGTGTCACGGAAAGCGCCTATCACCGGCTCGCTCTGCCAGCCGCTTTGAAGGAAGAATATGATCGAATCTTGTATTTGGATTGTGACATCTTCATCCATGGCGGTGACTTTGCGGCGCTGTTTGAAATAGATTTAGGCGGCCACGCGATCGCCGCAGTCCGCGACTTTGCGCAATGGAAGAACCCCGAATTTCATCTACCTGCACTGAAGGATCACGGCCTGCCTAACGCCAAGTATTTTAACAGCGGCGTTCAATTGGTGGATACGAAAGCATTCCACGATCAGGAGATACTAGGCCAATGCATTGCTTTTGGACGCGAAAACATCGCCAAGATGACATATCATGACCAACAATTGCTGAACTGCGTTCTGCAAGGCGACTGGAAAGAGATCAGCCCGATCTGGAACTGGCAACATATCGTCGGTCCGCCTCCTTTCATCGACAAGGTTGCTGTTTCAATCTCCCACTTTATCGGACCAAAAAAGCCCTGGAACGACAATCGTGGACGTGTTTCACCTCGGTATACTCTGCCAATGCGTGGGTTTTTGGGCCAGCATTTCCCAGAACTTCCGACCATTCAGATCAAAAAGGCGCGCGATCTGCCAGCGCCAAAACTTCCAAAGCTGCGGCTGCGAAAATTGTTCGAAGCCCGCAGACTCAAGCGATATCTTGATCGCTTTCCAGATGATCTTGGTGTAGCGACATGAAGCAAACACGTGCATGGCAGCGAATGCTGTCGGGGCGCAGGCTGGATCTGTTGGACCCTACGCCGGTCGATATCGAAATCGAGGATATTGCCCATGGTTTGTCTTTCGTAGCCCGCTGGAATGGCCAAACCAAGGGCGATTATGCGTATTCGGTCGCGGAGCATTCCTTGCTCGTAACCGAGATTTTTACACACCAGCAACCTCACGCTGACGCCAAATGGCGGCTGGCAGCTTTGCTGCATGATGCACCTGAATATGTGATTGGTGACATGATCGGTCCGGTCAAGGCCGCCGTCGGTCCGGGTTACGGCGTTTTGGATGACCGACTCACCGCTGCCATTCATCTGCGGTTTGGCCTGCCTGCCCAAATCCCCACGGCAGTGAAGCGCCAAATCAAGAAGGCGGATAAACTGTCAGCATGGCTGGAGGCAGTTCAGATCGCTGGCTTTACGCAGGCCGAGGCTGACAAATTCTTTGGCAAGCAAAACCCAGAACTGACCATGAATCTGACCATACGGTTACGTCCGCCGACGAAGGTAAGGGCCGATTTCGCAAAATTATGTCAAGTACTTATGGATCAGACATGATTATTCGAGATGCCACACGAAAAGACGCCTCTGACATGACTGAACTTCTGAACCGGATAATTATGCTGGGCGGATCGACAGCGCATCAGCGCCCGTTCGATGCAGATCGGATGTATAGACACTATATTGCCTCGCCGGAATCCATCAGCTGTCAGGTTGCCGATCAGTCCGGCGTTGTTATCGGCTTTCAGTCGCTTACATGGCCCAGCCCGGCGGATGGCGTTATGAAAAGTGGCTGGGCCATCATCGCCACCTTCGTATCCAACCAAGCGACTGGCAAAGGCGTGGGCAAACACATGTTTGCCGCCACCAAAGAAGCTGCAGGAGCCACCGATGTGGCAACAATTGACGCGACAATCCGAGCGGATAACGATTCTGGGCTGCGCTATTATTCAAGGCTTGGATTTATTGATTATGATCGCTTGAAAGACATTCCGTTGCGCGATGGAACAGTAGTGGACCGTATCAGAAAGCGGTTTGACCTTTAGGCTAAGACCAAATTCAATCTGCTTTTCCCAGCTTCAAGAGGCGCGACCAAGTAGGTGAGTGAACCTATCGGAAGCAGCACGCCTGAGTCAGATCAATGCTACTTTAATCAATTTGAGGCAATCAGTTTGGGTTGAGTGATGGGAATCGATGGATGGACGTCGTAGGGAAAATAAAGAAATATGCTTTCGCGCGTGCGCGTCGCAACAACCCAGAGCGTCTCTGGGTGCATTATTCGATTGCTTTGGCCATTATTTTTGGGCTGCTCACGACGACCCATTTGGTCAATCGAACGATAACCAACAGTAGCATCACCACTGCCGCCACCATCAAGACAAGCAATTCACAGGTCATGCATGGTCAGGACATACTGACCCTTGCCAACCGAATTGTTGATGGTGATGAAACTGATTTCAACACGCTGACTAAGGCGATCAACAACTTCGCTTGGGAACATGCATCCATTATTTCCTCTAGGTTTTGGTCAAATGAACTCGACGACTATTACTTCAGTTCCGGCGGCCTTCACACCAAAGTAAACGCTTATGTATTGCTTGCACAGCGGTTTGAAGTCGTGTCGGATGAACAGCGCAGAGGCGTCGCAATCCGTTTGGACGAGATGTATGGCATGGGTGGTTTACGCGCCGACCTCATTCGCGCTGCTAATATGATCCAAGCGGAGGCGATTATGATTGCGGGCCGTTTGGCGCGCTTGCAACGTGCCATGCTAGCTGTGTCGGCAGTGGTGTTGATGTTTGAGGCGATGTTCATTTTTTTGCCAGCGCAACTGACAGTCAAATCCGCAATCCGTCGGTTACGTCGGCAGACCCTGGCATTGCAAAGCTCACAAAAAGAACTTCAACAAACGAACGCAAAGCTGGAGCAGCTAGTTAATCATGATCAATTGACCGGCCTTCCAAATCGGGGATTTCTAACCACATACCTTGCGAATGCTATTGCAGAAAATCATGGTTCTGATCTTGGCGTTCTGTTCGTTGGGCTCGACAATTTCAAAGCTGTCAATGACGCGGCAGGCCATGACTATGGCGATAGATTGTTGATCGCTGTTGCAGAAGCTCTTCAAAGCTGTGTTGATGAAGATAATATTGTTGCACGTGTCGGCGGTGACGAGTTTTTTCTTGTTACCCACGAACCGACGGCTGACTTAGTAAAACGCATCACTGCGTCGCTTTCCGAACCATTCGAGATCATGGGAAGGCGTCTGCTTGTCAATGCAAGCATTGGTTATCTGAATGCGAGCAATGATGACCACGATCCGTTAACGATTTTTGCAGATGCAGGTGTAGCCTTGCAAACCGCTAAGAATGCTGGCGGCAACAGGGCACAGGCGTTTACGCCATCTTTACGCGATGATGTCGAAAACATGCAGCAGATGCAGATGGATCTTGTTGATGCCATAAAGAACGGAGAGATTGAGCCTTGGTTTCAGCCTCAGGTCCGTTTGGTGGATGGGGCTTTGCATGGTGCCGAAGTTTTGGCCCGCTGGCGACATCCAACACGTGGCCTACTTACCCCCGATAAATTTCTACCGGCTGCAGAGCGTGCAGGGCTTATGATCGAAATGGATCATGCCATTTGGAAATCCGCCATGGATTATGCGTTGGAATGGCAGACCGCGGATCTTTGGCGCCCTTGTGTTTCGTTGAACGCCGCCCCAGACACAATCTCTGACCCTTATCTTGTGGAACGGTTCCTGTTGCAAATGCAGCGCGCCGGACTGAACGCAGATCAAGTTGTTGTGGAAGTATTAGAAACAACTTTGATCGATGGTTCAGATGATATGGCGGCCATCAATATCGATAGCTTGGCCGAATGCGGCATCGCACTGGAGCTGGACGATTTTGGAACTGGCTATGCTTCACTGTCCAAGCTAACGCAGTTGCCATTAGCAGGTATCAAACTGGACCGGTCACTTGTCGCCCCGCTACCGGATACCAATGCAGATAGCGTCGTACGAGCGATACTCGCCCTTGCACTGGAGCTGGGCTTGTATGTTGTTGCCGAGGGTATTGAGGAAGATGCGCAGGCACAGCATCTTAACAGCAGGGGCTGTGCCATAGGGCAAGGATACGGTTTTGCCCGACCGATGCCGCCGGATGAGTTTCGTAACTGGCTGGGCCTAAATGCAGGATCAAATAACGCGCCCATTGCCAAACGTGCTTGAGCATATGGACCGCAACCCGTATCTGACAGGAAACATCCTAGTGAAAAGGGTAAATGATGGCCAATCATCTCTACCAAAACGATCTGCCGGATGGGCTAGATTTGGGACCCACTGTAGCCATTGATTGCGAAACAATGGGGTTAAACCCGCGTCGTGACCGGCTATGTCTGATCCAGATGTCAGGTGGCGATGGCGATTGTCATCTGGTGCAGGTGTCGCGTGGCCAGACAGAGGCACCGAACCTATGCAGAATGCTGGAAAACCCCAATGTTTTGAAGCTTTTTCACTTTGGGCGCTTTGACATTGCAGCCCTACACAATGCGTTTGGGACAACCACTACCCCGGTTTATTGCACTAAGATCGCATCCAAACTTGTACGCACGTTCACTGATCGGCATGGGCTAAAGACCCTTTTGCAGGATATGGTCGGGATTGATATCTCAAAACACCAACAACAAAGTGATTGGGGTGCGCCACAGCTTACCGACGCCCAGCTGGATTATGCCGCTTCCGATGTTCTTTATCTGCATGAGTTGAAGGCAGCGTTTGACGTTTTGCTGGCCCGCGAAGGCCGCAGTGAATTGGCGCAGGCATGTTTCAACTTTTTGCCGACACGTGCCCGACTCGATCTGGCGGGATGGCCGGACATCGATATATTCGCGCACTGATGTCAGACACGTCCAAATTTCTGGTAACCGCCCGCCGTGTCATCACAGAAGAAGCGGATGCACTGCAACAACTTGCGGCAGGGCTCGGTGATGAATTCGCTGATGCTGTCACCCTTTTGTTGAGCGCAAAGGGCCGGGTGATCGTATCTGGGATGGGTAAGTCGGGCCATATCGCCCGCAAGATCGCCGCAACATTTGCCAGTACAGGCACACCCGCGCATTTTGTGCATCCAGCCGAGGCGAGCCATGGCGACCTTGGCATGATGACCCGCGGCGACGTGGTGATGGTGTTATCCAATTCAGGTGAAACGCCTGAACTGGCCGATCTTGTCGCCTACACCCGCCGCTTTGACATTCCGATGATTGGTGTCGCCAGCCGCCCGTCAAGTACGCTGCTGACCCAGGCGGACGTGCGAATCGTCCTGCCCCAACTGGATGAGGCATGCGGTACTGGTGTCGTTCCAACGACATCAACGACAATGACGCTTGCCTTGGGTGATGCACTGGCCGTTGCCTTGATGGAACATCGCGCATTCACGCCTGAGAATTTCCGTGAATTTCACCCCGGGGGCAAACTGGGTGCCCGCCTATCCAAAGTCGCCGACTTGATGCATCATGGCGATGCCGTACCCATCGTTGGAATTGATACGCCGATGGGTGACGTCATCCTGACGATTAGCGAAAAGGGATTTGGCGTGGCAGGTGTTTTGAATATGGATGGCGCGTTGGTCGGTATCGTGACCGATGGTGATTTGCGCAGGCATATGGATGGCCTGATGGACATGAAAGCGGGCGATGTCATGACGGAGAATCCCAAGACCATTCCACCTGACGCTTTGGCAGAGGCCGCGGTTAGCGCCATGACCGGCAAGATCACGACACTGTTCGCCGTTGATCCGGCCAAGCCGGGCCACGTACTGGGCATTTTACACATACATGATTGCTTACGCGCCGGTGTCGTTTGACACCATGGCGCGTTCTGACAACTTTCATTCGCAATTGGTGGGCTGGGCCAAAATCATTCTACCGCTGTGTGCGCTGGCGTTGTTGTCGACATTGTTCCTGTTTTCGCGCGGCCATAACGAGCCAACCGATATTGCCATGTCAGAGGTGGAGGCCATAGCGCGCGAACAACGATTGTCAGCGCCCCTATTTTCCGGTGTCACAGATGACGGGGCTGTGGTTTCCATCTCAGCCCGCGCCGCGCGTCCTGATGATGCGCGGCCCGACACCGTGGCGATCAATGATCTACGCATGCGCATGGATAACCCCGACGGCAGCTACATTGAAGTGACAGGAACCGAAGGTGACGTTGACGGCCGCAGCCGTGTCGCCCGGTTTTTGGGCTTGGCCCGGCTTGTCACTTCAACGGGTTATCAAATGGAAACCAACGGGCTGATCGCGGAACTGGATACCGGATTGGTGACTTCTGATGGTTTGCTGGAAATACGCGCTCCTTTTGGTGAATTGACCGCCGGACAAGTCACATTTCAGGTATCGCCCGACAATGCGGGACAGCAGATGCTATTCACCAATGGCGTCAGATTGCTATATAAGCCCCAATAATAGTTGTGGCGCGGACAAAGGAACCCGAACGTGTTCAAAATTTTTGCTCTTACGGCGGTTGTCTTGGTCTCATTTGCAGGTGTTTCTTCAGCGCAAACTAGTATCGACCTTGGTGGCATCACAGTGGACACGAACGCCGCAATCGAAGTGACTGCCGAAAGCCTGTCGGTTGATCAAGACACCGGATCTGCCGTTTTTGCGGGCAATGTCATCATCGGGCAAGGCGACTTGCGGCTGTCGGCCGGCCGTGTCGAGGTGATTTATGCTGCATCAAACAGCGAGATCGCCCGACTGATCGCGACCGAAGGGGTCACGTTCGCCACGGCCACCGAGGCCGCCGAAGCGCAAACTGCCGATTATGACATTACGACCGGGCAGTTGATCTTGTCGGGTGACGTACTTTTGACGCAGGGCGCAAGCGCAATTTCAGCCGAGCGGATGGTCGTGAACGTGACAGATGGCACCGCGCAGATGGAAGGGCGTGTACGCACGGTCCTGCAACAGGGTGGTAACTGATGGATGGTGGTCCTGATCTGAGATTGCAGGACGGCGATGTCGGCCTTCATATTGTCAATCTGCGCAAAAGCTATCGCAAGCGCCCGGTCATCCGGGATGTCAGTATCGATCTGGGTCGAGGTGAGGTTGTGGCGCTGTTGGGTCCGAACGGATCGGGTAAGACGACTTGTTTTTACTCTATCGCAGGGCTTGTCACGCCCGAAGGTGGCAAGGTTATCATTGACGGTCGTGAGGTTACGACATTGCCAATGTACCGGCGTGCGCAGTTGGGCATCGGATACCTGCCACAGGAAATGTCGATTTTTCGCGGCATGAATGTTGAAGACAACATCATGTCAATCCTTGAGATTGCCGAACCGAACCGACACCGCCGCCGCGAGAGACTGGAAGAGTTGCTGTCTGAGTTTTCGATTGAACATTTGCGCCGGGCGTCGGCGATGGCGCTTTCCGGTGGGGAACGGCGCCGGGTTGAAATTGCTCGCTGCCTCGCTGCCGGTCCAAAATACGTGCTTCTGGATGAGCCCTTTGCCGGGGTTGATCCCATCGCAGTGGGTGAGATCAGGCACCTGGTTGCCGACCTCAAAAACCGAGGCATCGGCGTGTTGATCACCGATCATAATGTGCAGGAAACATTGCAGATTGTGGATCGTGCCTACATTCTGCATGACGGTAAGGTATTGATGAGCGGGACCACCGAAGAGGTGATTCAGGATGAGAATGTGCGCCGGGTCTACCTTGGCAATAACTTCCGCGTTAATTGATTCTTTTCAAAACGTTAACCACTGCATCATTGACAAACACCTACGTTTTGTCGCCAAATGTTGGTGATGACTGACCTGTTTTCTTTTCCGATCACTCAGCTGACGTTGCTGTCTGCCAACGGGAATAAACTGTATAAAAACAGGGCGTTATCGTTTTCCACTCACATGATATGCTTGGTTGCCGCCCGTTAGAGCGCGACTGATTTTGGATGTCATACAATTTAGACAGGAGAAACGATGCGGTATCAAATCAGCGGTAAACAGATCGACATTGGCGCAGCCTTGCAAACGCATGTGAAGACAGAGATGGATGAAACGCTGAGCAAATACGCCGGTCGTCCGACGGAGGCATATGTCGTTTTTTCGAAGTCCGGACATGAATTTGTTTGCGAGTCCGTTGTTCACCTGTCTACAGGTTTGACCGCGCAAGCCACTGGTAAAGCGAATGAAATTTATGCCGCTTTCGATAGCAGTTCGGAAAAAATGGACAAGCAGCTGCGGCGATACAAGCGCAGGTTGAAAGATCACCATGCGGGCCGGCCACAACCTGTTGAACTTTCTGATGCAGGGTCCTATATCCTCGAACCAAGAGATGAATCGGAAGAGGCCGCGCAAGACACCGTAAACGCCATGATCGTGGCCGAGATGGAGACGAAGATTCCTTCACTTTCGGTTGGTGAAGCGGTGATGCAAATGGAAATCGCGAGCGCCTCGGTGCTTGTCTTCCGGAATGAAAAACACAGTGGAATAAATGTCGTCTACAGAAGAGACGACGGAAATATCGGTTGGATTGACCCACGTACGTCGGGTTGACCCGATCATTTGGTGAAAGAAGCGACCTATGGAACTTGGAAACATCCTGCGCCCCGATGCGGTAAAGACGATTTCGTCCTGCACCAGCAAAAAGCGTTTGTTTCATGATCTGGGTGAACTGGCAGAGACAAGCTATGGCATGCATGCCACCGCCGTTATTGATGCCTTGATCGAACGCGAAGGCCTTGGGCCGACCGGTGTCGGTCAGGGTATTGCCCTGCCGCACGCCCGCATGGCCGAAGCGGACACTGTCAGCGGCTTGTTTTTGCGCTTGGAAAAACCACTGAACTTTGATGCTGTGGATCGTCAGCCTGTTGATCTGGTCTTTGCTCTGATTGCACCTGAAAACGCCGGGGTTGATCACCTCAAAGCGCTGGCTTTGGTGTCTCGCACTTTGCGTGACACGTCAATCTGCGCGAAATTGCGTGCCAACAGCGACCCTGGCACATTACACACCATTCTCACGGAATTACCGTCGTCGCAGGCCGCTTAGAACAAATCCCCGAATCCGAACGCTGCATAGTCGCGCCGATAGGCATCATATGCTGCCGCTTCGACCGCTTTGTCATAGATTGCAACCAATCTATGATGATGCGGATGCGCTGTTTCAATCAATGCAGGTTCATTTGCGATGCCGACCCGAAGCGCTAATATGTCCAGCTCTTGTTTCAGCTGATCCTCTCGCATGATCATGTCAGGCATCGCAAAGTCCGCCATGCCTTGCAGCAGCGTCAGTTGACTGGCCCAGGTCGGGTCGACCCGGATGCTTGTTTGAGCAGACAGGTTGTTTCGTAGAAATTTGAGAAAGGCGATGAATGCAGTCTTGTGGGTCGTTTCATCGTAGTTCGTGTCGGGCGCTTGTGGCGGGATCGGTAATTTGTGCACCTTGCGCAATGTCGCCCTGATCTCAGGAAAGCTGCCGGGTTCATCGAATAGTATCCGATCACAAAACGCAGCATGGGCACGGGCCAACGGGTGACGCAGCACCGCAAAGCTTCGATGACCTTTATGCTGCCATTTCCATTGACGCAGGGTCTTTTGCGAAAACTTCTCAAGCAGATTATCGGGTGTAGTGCCATCCAGATCCGCCAACCATTTCTTGATTGCATCATCGGGGCCCGAACGCAGCGGCATGTACAGCAACGGTGACTTGGCCGCGGCGAAATACGTGGGGATAGCTGGCCCACGACGCGGTTCGAAATGCGGCGTTCTGCTCAGATCAAACCTGTCGATACGCGCCAATGCCGCTTGCATCTGGTCGAAATTTGAGACTTTTTCCGATAGCGGTTCAGGATTTTGTTTCTTGAGCTTCTTGTTGATGTTGGGCAAGCGCGCGCTGGTACCCAGAAACATGGCCAGCCCATTCATGATCTCAACATCGCGCAGATCATCATAGTTGATGTAGAATGCCGTTTGTCCGGTCTTTTGCATCGTGTTCAACACGCGAACCTGAAAGGCCTGTATCGTTTCAAGATGGATTTCGAATGCATCTGCATCAAAGGTAATTTGCAAAGATTTGGAATGCGTTGCGTTTGTCAGCTTCCATTGGCCGGTCGCCTGCGCGATTTTCCAACTGACAAAGCTATCCACAGGGTTCCGGGTTAGCACGATCTTGGCACAGCGTGGATCGGTGAGGCAGGTGTTCAGGACACGCGGATCATGGTCGTTGAAGAAACGGAAGCCCCCCAGATCATGATCGGCTTTGATTGCATCAATCAGGCGCTGTGGGTCTTTTTCCCGCTCATCCAGCCCGATGCCAAGGATTTGGTCTGTTTTAGGATAGCCAACGAATGCAGGGTTGAAAGCCTCACCATGGCAGGTGACACCGTCCAAAGCGTTGATATTCATCTCCAGAAAATTGGATCCGGTGCGCATTTCCGCAAGAATGATAAAATAGTCAAATTTGTTCATTTTTTCCCAACGACATAGGGTTTGCGGGATCTTGGTTGTTTGGGGCCCTGTGCATCGTCGACTGCAAAGTCACCCGTCAGGAATGGATGCATTCCTTGATTCTTAAGATCCTGCAGGAAGGCCGCAAATCTCGTCAAATCTGCCATCTTGGGTACTTCTGTCAGCGTCGTCGCCCGGTGGCCGGCCATTTCATCAATGATGGTCTGCAAGATGTCCATTGGCGCATCGACAAAATCAGCCAACGTAGAAATGTTGATGCGGGCCCGTGCATAGGGGGATCGCAGTACCTTGAGCAGTTTGTGTTCGATCCGTTGCAGGCGTGACGCCTCTGCCCGAACTTCGCTTGCGGGGCGGTTGGACAGGAATAACGGGATCGCCCAAGCCCCCGATACCACCCAAACGCTGGCATTTGTATCCTTGGCCAGCATCCAGCGAATATCTTGTGTGTCGGCTGGCCCGAATTGAAAGCATTGATGTCGTTCCCGCCCATTCCAAACCAGATTGGTCAAAAACATGCGGCCGTTGTAGTCGCGCAGCCGCGCGCCGTCGGAAATACCGCCGCGAAAGACAGTTTCTTCGCCGGCGAAGTGTGCCTTATCTTTGGCATATAGATGCCCGTGAACTTGTGCGCCTGTCCGCTTAGCGAGCCATGACGTGAAATCGGGAAACACATCATCAAGCCCTTGCAACACGGTATAGGGTGCAGCCGTAAAACCGTTTTCGCTCTCCATATTAGGAAAGCGACTTTGCATATATAACCCCGGTCGCCCACGTGTGCGCCGTTCAACTGCCTTGCCGAACACGCGGTCAATGGTGCTGGTGTTAGGCTCTGCCATGATGCGAGCAGGTTCCGTCTTCCGTGGGAAGGTTTTGAACAGCAACTCTGCCTGTGGCCAGATTTTGCGTGCAACGAAGCTACCGGACCGCATCAGCAGCTCCTGATGGTCATCGTAGAAGATGTGCGGCTTACCCTGAAAATCGAATTTTGACAGTGTCAGCGATCTGCTTTCGATCTTTCTGGCATGGATGCGCGCGAGGGTCTGGTAATAGCTCTCGTCGGGAATCCAGACGCGGTGGAAATACCTGTCATACTCCGGCCGTTTCGGATCATTCAGGATTGCACTTAACGTGGTCCGGGTCAGACACCACCATTGCGACCCCATATGCGGGACAACTCCGTCTGGTATCTTGCGTTTGAACCCAACGATCTGCTGCAGACGCACGTAACGGTCAAAAAGGCGTCTGTTTTTCTTCCATGAAAACGGAAAGCGCAGCGTAAACCGTTCCCGGTCCAGCCCACCAACAGTCCACGGGACATCCGCTGTTGTGGCACTTTCGATAAAATCTGTGTCTGGACGGGCATCAAGGTATTGGCACAGTTCAGATACCGGGCGCAGCGGCAGACAAGCGCCGGACGCAAGGAATACGTGCCGCACATCCGGGAACTGATCCAACATCAGTTTTGCCGCGCCTTGCGACGCGGCAACAAGCCCCCAGGCTCCCCATTCACAACGTTGTCGTTCACTAAAATGGACGTGTTCGAGATTGCTAAGCGCATTCACAAAGCGGGTGTAGGTCGCTGCATCTACCTTCTTGTCCACATGCACGACAACGGGGCAACCGCCAGCCACCCAATGACGGATCATCTGTTCGGCACGGTCAAAGGCCGTGTGGACCAGCATGACAACCCCGACAGTCATGCCCAGTTTCCTTTGGACATCAGGCCAAGTATTTCAAGCTGTCGCCAGTTAATGTACTGCTCGCTCCACTTACACCACAGATCAGGGTCAGCCCCGTGTCGGGCCGCATAAGATTTGTATTCCTGGCCCTGGCCATAGTGTTCGGCGCGATGCGCTTCTTCCGATGCCCGCCCGCTGAAGGTGTTCAGAAATTTGGCATGAAGCAGGACGCCTGATGTCTTTTCGCCCCCCTGCTGATCATAAACCAGGTTCAGCCCGCGCGGTAGGATCATATGCGTGGAGCTGACATAGGTGTATGCCCTGCTCCATTTCACGAAGGGGATTTTGTTGAGTGCGGGCGCGCGCTTTGGCTTATTGGCAAAAAACATGCGCGCCCGCGGGCCACCTTGTATCCAAAGGTTTCGCAGTCGGGCATTCCGGGTCATGATGTAATTGCCCGAATCGAACCAATTCGCGACCTTCAACGGATCCTGGCCACGCGTGTAGGTCGCCGCACTGACAGGTCCTTTTGGGTAGACATCCAGCAACATGGCACCAAAAGAGCGTACCTCTGACGCATCCAGCCAATCCGCCAACGCTCTGATTGGTCGGGTATCACAGAACGGGTAGACAAAGAATTCGTCCACATCGACGGTCAGCGTCCAATGCCCATGGGCGTATTTGCCTTGCAGATAGGTCAGCCAGTCAACCCCATAGCGCGCATCCCCATATCCGGCCTTTGTTGTCCAAAGTGATACGTCAGGTTGTTCGGCCACATAGGTCTGCCCACCATCGTCGCTGTTGTTATCGACAAGAATGAAATGATTGACGCCCAGCGCCCGATAGTAGTTCAGAAAATAGGGTAGCCTGATATCTTCGTTGCGAAAGGTGCAAAAGAGCAGGATGTCGGTCGGTTGGATCTGTTCCGTCCGATCTTGCACAGCCGTAAGTTCGCGCCCTTTACGGCGGGCGCGGATTTTCCAGCGTTTGCGCTGCAATCGCAGCCGATATGATGTCCAAATACTCAAAACGTTCCCTTAGCGGCGCGCAATCATAACACTAAGCACTCCTTATCAGACCCAATCGCCCTTTGACATCAGACCAATATTGACCAGTTGTTCCCAGTTTTCATAGCGGCAGGATGTCGGCGCCCATAGATCGGGGCCCGTTGTCAGGTTCTGATGGTAGCTTTCATAAAGATCACTGTTTTCGAAATGCTGACGACGGTGGATTTCCTCGGCTGATTTGGCGCAGATCGTCGGCAAGAATTTGGTGTGTAGCAAGACGCCGGTGGGTCGGGCTGGTGTGCCGAAGACATGGTTCAACCGCCGCGGCAGCATCTGATGCGTTGAACTGACATATGCGTAGCGCCAATGCCATCGGACAAGCGGGGTCTTATTCAGTGTCGGCGCGCGTTCCGGTGCATCAGCAAAGAAGATGCGTTCTCGGACGCCTCCTTGAATCCAGCGGTTTTCGTATATTGGATGAACACGCTCGCGGTAGTTCTGTGCATCAAACCAAGGCAGCACCGCGATGGGATCAGCGCCGGCTTCGTACGTTGCCTGCGCGATCGAACCTTTAGGGTACATATCCAGCATGGTCGCGCCAAAAGATGGCATTTTTTGCTGATCCAGCCAGCCCGTCAAGGCACGCAGATCGCGGGTATCGCGGTAAGGATAGGTCAGCAATTCATCCGCATCGACGGTCAGGCACCAATGCCCATGCCCATATTGCCATTGCAGCCACCCCACCCAATCCATCCCGAACCGTGCAAGTTTGTAGCTATGCGGCGTGGTCCACAATGACACATCGGGTTGGACCTTCAGATATGCTGCGGTCCCGTCATCGCTGGCGTTATCCACGAAAACAAAGTGGTTCACGCCTAAATTGCGGTAGTAGTCCAAAAAATGCGCCAGGCGCGTCATCTCGTTGCGGACAGTAACAAAGGCAAGAATATCGTTCGGGCCGATGTCGGTTGTTCGGTTTACGACTTCGGCCAGTTGTTTGCGTTTGCGCCAGATACGGAAAAGAAAGCGGCGACGTTTCCATCGCAGCCGGTAGGCTAACCATACATCAGAAAAGTTACCGCGTTGGTGTGCTGACACGCTGCGCCGTGCCTTACTGTGCGGCCTGTTTCTGCGCGCTTAGCTGCGTCAGGAACGCTGCAAATTCCTCTCGCAGATCTGGTCGGGCAAGGGCAAATGCGACGGTTGCCTGCAAGAACCCCGCCTTGGAGCCACAATCGAACCGCTGTCCGTCAAAACGATAGCCAAAGACTTCACGCCCAACGGTCAATTCGTGGGCAATGGCGTCCGTCAATTGGAATTCGCCCCCCGCACCGCGATTGATCTTGCTGAAATTCTGCAAAACCTTCGGGGATAGAATATAGCGGCCGATAACGGCAAGATTTGATGGGGCCGTCCCCTGCGGCGGCTTTTCAACCATGGCTTTAACGGAGGAGATGGCACCATCCTGATTGGAAACATCCAAAACACCATAGGACGATGTCTGTTCTGGCGACACTTCCATCGTTGCAACCATCGATCCACCAGTTTCCTGATAAGCCTCTACCATCTGCTTTAGGCAGGGTTTTTCAGCAGCGATGACATCATCTGGCAGGATCACAGCAAAGGGTTCATCACCTATCAGCTTGCGGGCGCAGGACACCGCATGCCCAAGACCCAGAGGTTTATGTTGACGAATATAAGCAATGGCCCCGCTGTCCATATTGGTATCTTGCAGCACCTCGAGCAGGTTCGTTTTACCTGCGTCGCGCAGCGAAGATTCCAGATCAGGCGCATGGTCAAAGTAATCCTCGAGCGCCGATTTCCCACGCGAGGTCACAAAGATGAAGTCCTCGATGCCAGCCGCCCGCGCCTCATCAATAGCGTATTGGATCAACGGGCGATCCACGAGTGTCATGATCTCTTTGGGTACAGACTTTGTTGCAGGCAGAAAGCGCGTCCCCTGACCCGCTACAGGAAAAATCGCCTTGGTGACTTTTCTTTTCATGCCCGTGCCCTTGTCCAAGTTTGTGTCAAAGCCTGCTAGATTACTAACATGTCTTGATAAAGACCAAAATAGATCATCGTTGATCTAGTCGTGGCCCATATCTTGCAACATCGCCTCAATCAGCGGCACGTCTTCGGGATTGTTCAGTTCCCAGAACTGGCGCCCCTTGGCTTCAACTTCGACACACAGCATCTGTGCCCCACGTTCCAGAAAACGGAGTTGTTCAAGGCCCTCAAGTTGCTCTAACGGACCAGAATCCCAGCCCGGATAAGCCATGAGTGCTGCAGGGCGATACGCATAGACACCGACATGATGAAATACCGGCGTTTCGTCATGATCAGCGAATGCCCGGCCTGTGAATGGGATGACCTCTTTTGAAAAATACAGTGCATTATGATCGGTTCCAAAAACGGCGGTCGTCCCGCCGACCCGCCCCGCGCGGCGATCATTTAGCAACCCGTTCAAGGCCCTGCCGTCTGCGCGCAGGACGGGTGTTGCCACATCCGCTTTGGGTTGAGCACGCAAACCCGCGACGAGATCTTCGATGAACCATGCGGGGGTAAGTGGCGCATCGCCTTGCAGATTGACGACGATATCGTAATCACCACCGAGGTTTTGAAGGGTCTCTGCACAGCGTTCTGTACCATTTTGGCATGATGTCGACGTCATCACTACCTCAGCGCCAAACCCGGTGGCGGCTTCGGCGATCCTGTCATCATCGGTGGCCACCACGACCCGGTCGGCCCCAGTCACACCCATCGCAGCGTCCCAGGATCTATGGATCAGGCTTTTAGCAACACCCGATGCGCCACGCAGTTCCACCAGCGGCTTACCTGGATACCGAGAGGAGGCATAACGGGCGGGAATGACAATAAGGACAGACATCAGGCTTTTTCCAACGCAACGCCGGGTGCCGTGGCAATAAAGAATGGGTTTTCAAACCCCGGTTTGCCATATTGCAGCGGCTGGTGGTCGTCGAAACGGACAACATTGCCGCCGGCACCAGCTAAAACGGCATGACCTGCGGCAGTGTCCCATTCCATGGTCCGGCCAAGACGCGGATACAAATCTGCCTCACCCGTCGCGACAAGACAGAATTTCAGCGACGATCCCGCGCTTTTCATGTCTTTGACATTATATTTTCCGATGTAGTCATCTGTCGCCTGGTCTCTGTGCGATTTCGATGCGACCACCATCAGCGCGGCGTTGTCAGGCCTGGCCACTGTGATTGGCGTCAGCGTGCCGACGCTATTCTTTGCAAAAGGTCCGGTCTCCTCGACCGCATTACCATCGGCAGTTGTGTAGAATAACCGGTCTTTGGCAGGCGCATAGACAATGCCGCGTACCGGTACGCCGTTTGCCACATAAGCGATATTAACTGTGAAATCACCACGCCTATTGACGAACTCTTTGGTACCATCAAGCGGATCAACGATAAGGAACGTCTGTACGTTTTGCATGTGAGAGGCCGCTTGCTCTTCGGTGACCAACGGCACATCAGGGAAGGCAGCGCGTAGACCCGCACTTATAATGGCATCTGCTGCTTCGTCGGCGGCAGTCACCGGGCTTTCATCGCTTTTCGCACGCACATCAAAGTCGTCAGACGCATAAACTTCCATGATTTTGTCACCCGCAGACAAAGACAGCTCGCGCATGATGCGGGTCAGTTTTTCATAGTTCATCATTGCCCTGCACACGGTTCCGTTTGTGTTGAAAAATTCGGTCTCATCCTTATGATGTGACGTCAAGCGATCAGCAAGGTATTCGTGGGATGATACCACATCGGCGCGTTCACAGATGAGAGTATAGATGTTCCAGCCTGCTGCGACCCCTTCCAGATCAAGCGGTGCCTTTGGTATGCTGGAATTGATCTATCATGCCACCGTGCGTGACGTGCGCAAGACACACCGGAACGCGCTCGTCGGGCTTGCGATGAATATGATGCAGACCGTCGTATTTGTGTTGGCGTTCTATCTGTTGTTCGAAATCATGGGGATGCGCAGTTCGGCCATTCGTGGTGATTTCTTGCTCTACATCATGTCGGGCATCTTTTTGTACATGACTCACACCAAGGCGATGTCTGCGGTACTTGGTTCTGAGGGCCCAACTTCCCCGATGATGCAACACGCGCCTATGAACACCATGATCGCAATCAGCGCTGCGGCACTCTCTTCACTCTATATCCAGGTGCTGTCGCTTTTTCTGATTTTGACGATCTATCATATCGCCTTTGTCCCGATCACGATTTATCAACCCATCCCTGCAATGGGCATGGTGTTGTTGGCATGGTTCTCCGGATGCGCTGTTGGCACGGTGTTTTTGGCCCTGAAACCCTGGGCGCCTGAATTTGTCGGGGTCACATCAAACATCTACATCCGGGCGAATATGATCGCTTCGGGGAAGATGTTTCTGGCCAATTCGCTGCCGGCGCATATGATCGCCTTTTTCGACTGGAATCCGCTGTTTCATTCAATCGATCAGGCGCGGGGCTTTGCGTTTTTGCACTATAACCCGCATTTCAGTTCGATCAGCTACCCGATCTACCTATCGATTGTCTTGATTATGCTCGGTCTGATGGGCGAATTCTACACACGCAAAAATGCCTCTGCGAGCTGGGAAGCCATGCGTTGATCGCTGATTGGCGGACGCCAAGGCTCATCGGTTCCAAAGGTTAATGACAACACCGCAAAAAATCCGCCAATTTCCCGGTTTTCATATGGAACCGGCGGTTGCAGGCCCCATATCCCATCCCTATATACGCCAAGATCACAGGTTAGTGCTAAGGCGCTGATCTGACTCATGTAACTGGCGCGGGTGCCGAAACGGGTTCGCGCTGCTCAAACCGCCTGAAGTAAAGGGATTTGAAAAATGGCCAAAGTTATTGGTATCGACCTGGGAACCACCAACTCCTGTATCGCCATCATGGATGGCGCAAAACCGCGTGTTGTTGAAAACGCCGAAGGCGCGCGCACAACACCATCAATCGTGGCATTCACAGATGATGAACGCCTCGTTGGCCAGCCTGCCAAACGGCAAGCGGTCACCAACCCTGAGAATACTATCTTTGCAGTGAAGCGTCTGATCGGTCGTCGCTTTGACGACAAGGACCTCGCCAAAGAGAAGAAGAACATGCCGTTCGAAATCATCAATGGCGGCAATGGCGATGCATGGGTGCAAGCCAAGGGTGAAAAATACTCTCCATCCCAAATCTCTGCCTTCATTCTTGGTAAGATGAAGGAAACCGCCGAAAGCTACCTCGGCGAAGATGTGACCCAAGCCGTTATCACTGTGCCCGCCTATTTCAACGACGCCCAGCGTCAGGCCACCAAGGATGCCGGTAAGATTGCAGGCCTTGAAGTACTGCGGATCATCAACGAGCCGACTGCGGCTGCGCTGGCCTATGGTCTGGACAAAAAAGACAGCAAGACAATCGCTGTTTATGACCTTGGTGGTGGTACGTTCGACGTAACCATCCTGGAAATCGATGACGGCCTGTTCGAAGTGAAATCCACAAACGGCGACACATTCCTTGGTGGCGAAGACTTCGACATGCGGGTTGTGAATTACCTCGCGGACGAGTTCAAGAAAGAGCATTCCGTCGATCTGACCAAAGATAAGATGGCCCTGCAGCGTTTGAAGGAAGCTGCTGAAAAGGCCAAGATCGAGCTTTCCTCTTCTTCCAGCACTGAAATCAACCAGCCGTTTATCTCGATGGGTGCGAACGGGCAGCCGTTGCACATGGTCATGAAGCTCACTCGTGCCAAGCTGGAAAGCCTTGTCAGTGATCTGATCAAAGCATCGATGAAGCCTTGCAAAGAGGCGATCAAAGACGCTGGCTTGTCCACATCTGATATTGATGAGGTTGTCTTGGTCGGTGGTATGACCCGGATGCCCAAGGTGAAAGAAGAAGTTGCCAAGTTCTTTGGCAAGGAAGCCCATCAGGGCGTGAACCCTGACGAAGTGGTCGCCATGGGTGCCGCCATTCAGGCTGGTGTTCTGCAAGGCGACGTCAAAGACGTTGTTCTGCTGGACGTGACCCCATTGTCGCTGGGTATCGAAACACTTGGTGGCGTGTTTACGCGTCTAATCGACCGCAACACAACGATCCCAACCAAGAAGTCTCAGGTCTTCTCGACCGCCGAAGACAACCAAAACGCCGTGACGTTGCGCGTGTTCCAGGGTGAGCGTGAGATGGCAGCCGACAACAAGATGCTTGGCCAGTTCAACCTCGAAGAAATCCCACCGGCTCCGCGTGGTATGCCGCAGATCGAAGTGACCTTCGACATCGATGCCAACGGCATCGTTGAGGTTGGTGCCAAGGACAAAGGCACTGGTAAAGAACAGAAGATCACGATCCAGGCCTCCGGTGGATTGTCTGACGACGACATCGAAGCAATGGTCAAAGACGCCGAAGAGAACGCGGAGGCCGATAAGGACCGCCGCGAGTTGGTAGATGCGAAAAACCAGGCCGAAAGCCTTATCCACTCGACCGAAAAGTCGATGGAAGAGCATGCCGACAAGGTTGACCCGACAACAATCGAAGCGATCGAATTGGCGATTGCCGCGCTGAAAGATGATCTGGAAGCTGATGATGCAAAAGCTGACAAGTTGAAATCAGGCATTCAGAATGTCACCGAAGCTGCCATGAAGCTCGGTGAGGCCATCTATAAGGCGCAGCAGGAAGAAGAAGGCGAAGCGGAGCCCGAAGCCAGCGCTGCCGATGACGACATCCTGGATGCCGATTTCGAAGATCTGGGCGACGACAAGCGTGACAACTAAGGCTGCACGCCGTTAAGGAAACGGACCGACCCACTGCCCGGGTCGGTCTTTTCCATTCCCAAAGGGGAAATGTATCATGGCAAAACGTGACTATTATGATGTGCTAGGTGTCGCCAAAGGTGCTGATGCAGCTGCAATCAAAAAGGCCTATCGTCAGAAGGCCAAAGAACTGCACCCGGACCGCAACGCCGACAATCCACAGGCAGAAGCGCAATTCAAAGAAGCCAACGAGGCTTACGAAGTCCTGAAAGACGACAACAAAAAAGCAGCTTACGACCGCTACGGTCATGCGGCGTTTGAAAACGGCATGGGTGGTGGCCAACGCGGTGGTCAGCAAGGCGACTTCGCAAGCGCATTTTCAGATGTGTTTGACGATCTTTTCGGCGACTTCATGGGCGGACGCGGCGGCGGCGGACGCCGAGGCGGTGCACAACGCGGCAATGATCTGCGTTACAATCTGCGTATCAACCTTGAAGATGCGTTTGCAGGTTTACAAAAGACAATCAACGTTCCAACGGCTGTAGGCTGTGGGTCATGTAATGGTACCGGTGCCGAAGACGGTTCCGAGCCACAGACCTGCCCCACATGTTCCGGTATGGGCAAAGTACGCGCGCAGCAAGGTTTTTTCACTGTTGAACGTACATGTCCGACATGTTCTGGCGTTGGCCAGACGATCAAAAATCCCTGCAGTACGTGTAATGGCGCGGGTCGGGTAGAAAAGGAAAAATCCCTTTCGGTTAATATCCCAGCCGGTGTTGAAACCGGCACACGCATCCGGCTGGCCGGTGAAGGCGAGGCGGGCATGCGCGGTGGCCCGACTGGCGATTTGTACATCTTTATCGAGGTGAATGATCACGCCCTGTTTGAACGTGAAAACTCAAATTTGTTCTGCCGTGTGCCTGTATCTATCGCGACTGCCGCATTGGGCGGAGAAATTGAGGTGCCGACAATTGACGGCGGTCGTAGTCGCGTGAAGGTGCCGGAAGGATCCCAATCAGGTCGGCAGATGCGGCTGCGCGGTAAAGGCATGCCTGCGCTCCGCGGCGGCGGCGCGGGCGACATGTTCATCGAGCTGGCGGTCGAAACACCGGTGAAGCTGACATCCCGGCAGCGTGAAATCCTCAAAGAGTTCGACAAGCTGAGTGAAGACAACAACCCGCAAGGATCGAGCTTCTTTAAGTCAGTGAAAAACTTCTGGGACTCAATGAAAAGCTAGCGTTAACCGCGAAGTAACCAACATCTCGGCAATCTGGGTTTATGTCCCAGTTTGCCGAATCCCGCTCCCTGTTTTCCGATCATGACGATGTGATCGAGGTGCCTACCCTCCCAAAAGGGCGCACCCCATCCTATATGCGTGATCATCGCAAACGGCTGCGCGAAAGATTCATGGCTGGGGGTGCGACTGCGGTCCCTGACTATGAACTGCTAGAGCTCGTGTTGTTTCGTGCTATCCCGCGACAGGACGTCAAACCCCTCGCACGTGATTTGATTGACAGATTTGGTGACTTCAATCGCGTTTTGTCCGCAACCGCCGCGCAGTTACTTGAATGCAAAGGCGTTGGCGACGCGGTCATCGTTGAACTGAAAGTCGTAGAAGCCGCTGCCCACCGGCTCGCCCGTGCCAAGGTCATGCAGCGCCACGTCGTTTCGAGTTGGGATGCGCTATTAAGCTATTGCCAAACAGTCATGGCGCACCGGGATACAGAGCAGTTTCGAATATTATATCTTGATACCAAAAATGTTCTGATTGCGGATGAAGAGCAGGCCAAAGGAACACTTGATCATGTACCCGTCTATCCCCGCGAGGTTGTTAAACGGGCACTGGAATTGAATGCGGCATCGATCATCCTTGTCCACAACCACCCATCAGGTGACCCAACCCCATCGGAGGCCGATATTCAAATGACCGACAAAATCAACGAAGCTGCAAAGGCCCTGAACATCACCGTGCATGATCACCTGATCATCGGCAAATCATGCGAGTTGAGCTTCAGAGCAGAGGGCTTGTTTTAACGCGACGCCAATGTCACGTCTTCGAAGCGATCCCGCAGCATCATAAAATCACCAACAGCGCCGCAACCGGGCATGCTGGCCTTCAGGTCTTGCGCAACCAGCATCTGACCTGCATTGGTTTGAATTGTTGTCGCGTCAATCTCACGTCCACAATTGTCGTCCGTAATCGTCACACCAATTTGGAGCACGATAGCACCGTCACGGTTCAACAAGCCTGATGGAAAAGTGTATACTTCCGCCTGATAGGGTATTTCAGCGTCCGGTGTCCCCAGATGCACCATGAAGCCACGCTCACCAGCATATGCCTGTTCGGGACTATGCGTCGATGCCGACCAGATATGTCCTGCGTCACCAATCTTTGCACCAAATTCCAGTGCGTGTAGCTGCAAGTTATGACGTCCCTGCCACTGCAATACAGCACGATCATAAAGCCCAACATCAGGCACTATCAGGGAAACGCGTCCCTCTTCCACGTTCCGAAAAGAAATGGCAAATATCGCGTCTGCGGACAAAGCAGGCACCTTTACAGTCGCGTTCCCATCATCATCCGTAATCGCAGAAAACACCATTTCCTCGTGACGGATCACAAAGTATTCGTTGCCGTAACAGGGTGACGACACCGTCAATTCGACCATTGCGGCGACATCTGGTTGAACTGAAACATCTGTGTGGCAATCGTCAAATGGAACCGCCAGGATTGTACCCATCGTCGGCACGGCCATCTCTTTGTAGGTTTCATCAACGGCGGCCACGGTTTGGACATTTTCGATATGAGCCAAGGGCGTCGTGACAACATCCGGCACCCCAAAAACGGAATCACCCTGCGCGTTGGTAGTGACCATGACACTGCGCACCACGCTGCGATCAATCTCTGCGTTCTGGTCAGCCCCACGCGATGTGGTCTCTTCGCCATATTGCATGATGAAACCAACGCCTAACGCGATTGAAAACGTTGCCAGTGCCGTCCCAACTGATTTCATGCGGGACATGCGAATCCCCCTTGCCTACCCACTACACAATTAACCATGCCACAAAACGGTGACGGTAGGTGGACTTCGTTAAGGTTTTAGCATGACGCGATTATGTCACCAATCAGGCCAGCCGACCGTGGCAATGTTTGAATTTCTTGCCAGACCCACAAGGGCAACTGTCATTCCGACCGGGATTTCCCCAACTGGTCGGATCTGCTTCATCAAATCCATCCTTAGCTTGATCCGGCTTGGCAAGATCCAGGGTTGATGCGGCACCGGCAGCAGAAGCGGCAGCCTGTTGTTGCTCACGTAGTTGCGCAATCATGCGTTCTTGTTCTTCTTGCGACATCGGGCGGATTTGCGACAGCTTCTGGGTAACATCCGTCCGTAACCCGTCCAAAAGCCGCTCAAACAACTGGAAACCTTCAGTTTTGTATTCATTCAACGGATCACGCTGCGCATAACCGCGGAAACCAACGACAGACCGTAGATGGTCCAATGTCAAAAGATGCTCGCGCCATTTGGCATCAATCGTTTGGAGAAGCAGCTGCTTTTCCACGCTGCGCATTGTGTCATCGCCAAACGCCGCGGCCTTTTCGGCCATATACTTATCGGCTTCCTCTTCAAGGCGCTCACGGATGTCGTCGTCATCAACACCCTCTTCTTCTGCCCATGCCATGACTGGCACATCAATACCCAGATGTTCGATAACTGCGGCATACAGCCCTTCGGTATCCCACTGATCTGCATAGCTTTTCGGCGGCATGTAATCCGTCACCACATCGTCAATCACCTGATCACGCATATCCTTGACGATTTCGGACAGGTCCTTGGCTTCCATAATCTCGCGGCGTTGGGAAAAGATCACCTTGCGCTGATCGTTCATCACATCGTCGAACTTCAAAAGTTGTTTACGAATGTCAAAGTTGCGCCCTTCGACCTTGGCTTGTGCCCGCTCCAGCGATTTGTTGACCCACGGGTGCACGATCGCTTCGCCTTCTTTCATGCCCAAGCCAGAAAGCACCTTATCCAACCGTTCCGACCCAAATATTCGCATCAGATCGTCTTCCAGCGACAGGAAGAACGCGGATCTGCCGGGGTCACCCTGACGGCCGGACCGGCCGCGCAACTGGTTGTCAATGCGTCGGCTTTCATGCCGTTCGGTCGCCAGTACGAACAAACCGCCAGCTGCCTTTACCTTTTCCTTTTCATCAGCAACTTCGGCACTGATTTGTGTGCGCAATTGCTCTGGGTCTGCGTCGGGATCTTCAGCCAAGGCTTGCAGAACACGCATTTCCACGTTCCCACCCAACTGAATATCAGTCCCGCGTCCAGCCATGTTCGTGGCAATCGTGACCGCGTTCAGCTTACCGGCATCGGCAATGATCTGGGCTTCCTGCTCGTGTTGGCGCGCATTAAGAACATTGAATTCAATGCCTTCGCTGCTCAACAGGTTCGCCAGAAATTCTGATTTTTCGATAGAGGTGGTACCAACAAGGATTGGCTGACCCTTTTCATGCGCCTCTTTGATCTCTTTGACGACACCATCGAATTTTTCACGGGCCGTCCGATAGACCTGATCATGTTCGTCTTTCCGCGCGATGGGTCGGTTTGTGGGAACCTCGACGACGCCCAACCCATAGATTTCGCGGAATTCTTCGGCTTCGGTCAACGCCGTACCGGTCATGCCACCCAGTTTGTCATACAGACGGAAATAGTTTTGGAACGTCACAGACGCCAATGTCACGTTTTCGGGTTTGATGGATACATCTTCCTTGGCCTCAATCGCCTGGTGCAACCCGTCGGACAAGCGACGGCCCACCATCATGCGACCTGTGAATTCGTCGATCAGCACAACCTCGCCATCGCGAACGATGTAGTCTTTGTCACGTGTGAACAGTTTGTGGGCCCGCAACGCCTGATTGACGTGATGCACCAGCGTTGCGCTTTCAGGATCGTAAAGTGTCTGCCCTTCAGGCAGCAATCCTGTTGCCGTCAACCGTTCCTCAAGAAAGTCGTTGCCTTCGTCGGTAAAGGTCGCTTGCCGCGTTTTTTCATCCAACGTGAAGTGTTCTTCGGCGATGTCGGGCACAATTTTATCAATTGTGGCATACATTTCACTGCGGTCCTGCGCCGGGCCGGAAATGATCAGCGGTGTTCGCGCCTCATCGATCAAAATACTGTCGACCTCATCCACAATCGCGAAATTATGGTGACGCTGATACATCTGGGTCAGCTCAGACTTCATGTTATCGCGCAGATAATCAAACCCGAGTTCATTGTTGGTGGCGTAGGTCACATCGCAAGAATAAGCTTGCTGCTTTTCCTCTTCGGGCTGCTGTGGCACCACGACACCGGTTGTCAGGCCCAGTGCGCCGTAAACCTTGCTCATCCATTCGGCATCGCGACGGGCGAGGTAATCGTTCACCGTGACGATATGTACGCCCTTGCCGGTTAGCGCATTCAGATAGGCGGGGAAGGTCGCGACAAGGGTCTTACCCTCACCCGTCTTCATTTCAGCGATATTACCCTGGTGCAAGAAAATCCCGCCCAATAGCTGCGTATCAAAGGCACGCAAACCCAAGGCACGCTTGGCGGCCTCACGGCAATTGGCGAACGCTTCGGGCAACAGCGCGTCAAGGCTTTCGCCCTTGATGGCCCGATCACGTAGTTCCTGAGTTTTCTCAATGATGCCTTCGTCAGACAGCTTTTCAAACTCTGGCTCCAACGCGTTGATCTTTTCAACCAGCGGACGGCTGGATTTCACTTTGCGATCGTTCGGTGTGCCAAACACCTTTTTGGCAATCGTTCCGATACCCAGCATATTCTCTCCGGCGGCGCCTGCGCGCCTGTCTGACATCTATTTGAGAGGAGGTCGCTTGTAGCCCGGTCAGAGGCCACATACAAAGGGCCAAAGCCTGCCCCCTCGAGGCATTCATGGGATGTAAGGGGCCGGATATGCAGTGTCAACGCCGCGCACCAGCACGGCCAGTCAAGGGATCGTTTTATGCTGAAACATGTTACATTTTTGGGTGCGGCAGTGCTTGCGCTTTCATTGTCCAACGGTGCCGCGGCACAGGACGCGACCGCTGATACGGTTGTGGCAACAGTTGGCGACACGGAAATCACGCTGGGCGAGATGATTATCGCGCGTGCGCAGCTGCCTCAGCAATACGCGCAGTTCCCCAACAGCGTGTTGTTCGAAGGCGTCCTAGACCAGCTGATCCAGCAGCAATTGCTGGCAGATGCCTTTGATGCAGATGTGCCAGCACGCATCGAACTTGCCCTGAAAAACGAGCGCCGTACACTGCTGGCAGGTGAAGTGATCACCGAAATCGCGGAAACAGCTGTAACTGAAGCCGACATTCAGGCGGCATATGATGAGCGATTTGCCGACGCTGAAGAAATCCCTGAGTTTAATGCCTCTCATCTTCTGGTCGAAACTGAGGAAGAAGCAAACGCTGCCAAGGCACGTATCGATGAGGGGGCGGCCTTTGCTGACGTAGCACGCGATGTGTCAACCGGCCCAACCGGCCCCAATGGCGGTAACCTTGGGTGGTTTGGCTCGGGAGCGATGGTGCCCGAATTCGAAAATGCAATCACATCGCTTGAGGTCGGTGCTGTATCCGACCCGTTTGAAACCCAGTTTGGCTGGCATGTTGCCACCTTGAACGAAACCAGAGTCCAACCCCAGCCAACGCTTGAGCAAGTTGGCCGCCAGATCGCCGCTGAGCTGCAAGAGGCTGCTGTAACAGCGAAGCTGGAGGAGCTGTCGGCGGCTGCAGAGGTTGTTAAGCCGGAGGCCGACGCGTTTGATGTTGATTTACTCGATAGCGTTGAATTGTTGGATCAGTAAAACATGCAGGTTTCACCGCTGGCACCTGATCGGTTCCCGGACATGCCGGAGATCGGCGGCTTAACATTTGCAACCACTGCGGCGGGCGTGCGTTATGCTGGTCGTGATGATGTGATGCTGGCCATTTTGGCCCCAGGTACCGCTGTAGCCGGTGTCTTTACACGCTCAGCCACACGCGCCGCCCCTGTTCTTGATTGCCAGCAAAAGATTGGGGGCGATGCCAACGGATCTGCCGCCATTCTGGTCAACTCCGGTAATGCGAACGCGTTTACGGGCAAGAATGGTACGGATGCAGTCGCTGCATTGGTGACCGCCGTGGCGACCGAAACTGATGTACCGTTGTCACGGGTTTTCACATCATCCACCGGTGTAATCGGCGAACCGTTGGCGCATGACCGGATCACTGCGAAACTGGCTGAATTGCACACCAACCAATCGTCAACAGCGATCGGCGATGCAGCGCAGGCAATCATGACCACCGACACGTTTCCCAAAGGGGCAACGGCCACCATTATGGTGGATGGCAAACTCGTAAAAATTGCAGGCATTGCAAAGGGTTCCGGCATGATTGCGCCTGACATGGCGACGATGCTGGTTTATATTTTTACCGATGCGTTGATTGGTCAAGAAACGCTGCAATCGATTGTCTCAAAACTGAATGACAAGACGTTCAACTGCATTACGGTCGACAGTGATACCTCGACCTCTGACACGTTAATTGCTGCCGCGACGGGTGCATCTGGTGTCGATGTGTCAGGAAATCAGGATTTCGAGGAGGCGTTACACGATGTCATGCGCGATTTGGCACACCAGGTTGTGCGCGATGGTGAAGGTGCCAGCAAGTTTGTCACCATCGATGTAACCGGTGCCGCGGATAACACAGATGCGCGCAAAGTGGCCTTGTCCATCGCTAATTCACCATTGGTCAAAACCGCCATCGCGGGTGAGGATGCGAATTGGGGCCGGGTTGTTATGGCAGTCGGTAAATCCGGCGCGGTGGCGGATCGGGACCGGTTGAGCATTCGTTTTGGCGACATCACGGTGGCCCAAAACGGTTGGCGCGCGCCGGATTATTCCGAAGCGGCGGCGAGTGATTACATGACGAATTCCGAACTGGTCATCGGTGTGGATATGGGTATTGGCGACGGGGTAGGTACCGTTTGGACCTGCGACCTAACCCACGGATATATCAGCATTAACGCGGATTATCGGTCTTGAAGGTTGTGCTGGTTTCAGCGGTCGCTTTGATCGATCCCGACGGGCGGGTTCTTTTGGCACAAAGGCCGGTAGGCAAATCCATGGCTGGCCTGTGGGAATTTCCGGGAGGCAAGGTCGAACAGGGCGAGACGCCCGAAGCTGCCCTGATCCGGGAATTGCAGGAAGAGTTGGGGATAGATACCTGGGCGTCGTGCCTTGCCCCGCTGACGTTTGCCAGTCATTCATATGATGATTTTCATCTGCTCATGCCGCTATTTGCCTGCCGCAAATGGGAGGGCGCGCCGCAGTCCCGCGAGGGGCAAGCGTTGAAATGGGCGCGCCCGAATGAGCTGCGTGATTATCCGATGCCAGCGGCGGATGTACCGTTGATCCCGCTTTTGCGGGATTGGTTGTAGGCCGCGCGCAACGTTCGGTGGTGTTGCACAGGGGGTACTGTGCTGTGCGCCGTCAAAATCATCGAATCATACGTGAATGTGAGCTTTTTCTGGAAATTGGACGGTCGGCGATGCGTCGGCAAAACGTCGGCCTTTTGTCGGACCCCTTGGCAGCCACGGGCCGGATTAATGCAGCGAACGGTCCAAATGTGAAGGCTGCGTTAACCTTTACACCATCAGTGCTTCACTGGCTTTGTGTGCCCGCAAAGCTGTCTGTCAAATAGGCTATGATCTGGCTAAGTTCTGCATCATCCGCGGTCAGGCCATTGCTGACCATACGCGTGACAAGCGCAACGACATCATCCCGGCTGGCGAATGTGGAACGTTCAACCAAAGTCGGCGAATGGCATTGCGAGCATTTGGCTTCGAACAGGTTTTTGGCCGCAATGGGGTCATAGTCTTGCAGTTCCGTCGCGCCGGATTGACGGACGGCTTGCTGGCTGGCGCTGGCTTCGATCCCAAGGGCACGTCTGTCGCTGGCGACCTCTCGCAACGTCGGAGATATCGCGATGAGGTAGGCTGTCACGCTCCATTGTTCGCTTTCGCTGATCGGGTTGAGCGTCGTGGCCCGGGTGGCCATGCGGGTGACGGTGCTGTGCCATGCCTCTGGCGTGCGGGGTTTGACAAGAATGGTGCGCAGGTCATGACATTGCGTGCATTTGCGGGTCAGCACATCGCGCCCTTCGGCCAAGCCTGCGGATGATGCGAGTGTCAGCAAACCGGCCTCATCGGTGAAACCGATTTGCGGCAGGAAGGTGGTGACCCGTTCGATCCGATCTTGCGAGAAATTCGCGCCGTCCTGGGCCGTGGCCCGCAGATAGGTTTCGCGCGCCGCATAGGGCAGCGCCAATCCGGTGAGCAGCAACGTGCAAAGCAAAAGTGCCGTGCCAAGGAAAGGTGCCAGTGTCGATTCCATATGTTTGAAGAAGCGCACCACCACGATCTTGATGATCAGGATCGCACCAACGGCGAGGCCCAACGTAAGATGTATGACCGTGCGGGCAGGTAATTCAATTTGGTAGGACCAGAGCCGGGGCACCATATCCCACATCAAGACAACATAGATGCCCACAAAAACGTAGCCGAAAAGCCGGTGCAGGTTCATCAACGACCGTGGCGCGGAACTTTTGTGTTTTTCCTTATCGAAGGGATAGCCCCAGAGGTGGTACATCAGAAAGGTGAGAAAGAGCGCCAATACAAGGAACGCAATTCCCAAGATGGCGTTGGTGGAAGCGCCCATGCGATGTCTGCCTTTTCGTGCTTGCCTGGGTCATGATGGCAACCCCAATCACTATGGATCAGCGCAAACGTTGAACCGGGTCAACGATCTGATCGTGTAAATATCCGTTGTAATTTGATGAATGAGGTGTTTTGGCGAATTATGACGCGTTGAATGGTGCAAATCGCAACCGCCTGAACGCAAAAGGGCGGCCCGTTTGGACCGCCCCTTAGGTTTTGATCAGATGGATCAGAGGTTGCGTTCAACCTCTTCCCGCTCGAAAATTTCGATCACATCGTCAGGACGGATATCTTCGTAGTTTTCGAAGGCCATGCCGCATTCCTGACCGGACTGTACCTCTGGCACTTCGTCCTTGAAGCGTTTCAGGGTTTTCAGCGTACCTTCGTGGATCACAACGTTATCGCGCAGCAGGCGTACACCGGCAGAGCGGCGCGCCACACCTTCGGTGACGATACAGCCGGCGACCTTGCCCACGTTGGAGACCTTGAATACCTCTTTGATGGAGGCGTAGCCGATGAACTTTTCCTTGATCTCGGCGGAGAGCAGGCCGGAGGCTGCTTTCTTCACATCGTCCACAAGATCATAGATCACCGAATAGTACCGGATTTCGATGCCTTTTTGGTTGGCGGTGTTGCGTGCCGTCGCATTCGCGCGGACGTTAAAGCCAAACACAGGTGCGCCGGAGGCTTCGGCCAAACCGATATCGCTTTCAGTGATCGCACCAACACCGGAATGAAGAACGCGCACGCGCACCTCTTCGTTGCCGATTTTTTCCATCGCTTGCACGATGGCTTCGGCCGAACCCTGCACGTCGGCCTTAACCACGATGGGCAGTTCGCTGACGTTTTCGTTTTCTTTGGCGTTGGCCATCAACTGTTCGAGCGTGGTCGCCGCACCCGCAGCTGCGCGTTTTTCTTTCGCAGCCTTTTCACGGTATTCGGCGATCTCGCGCGCTTGCGCATCGGTTTCAACCACGTTGAGCACATCGCCCGCTTCGGGTGTACCATTCAGGCCAAGCACTTCGACCGGAACAGCGGGACCCGCTTCTTTGACCCGCTCACCCTTGTCGTTGATCAGGGCACGGACCTTACCATGCTGTTCACCGACAACAAAGATATCGCCCTGACGCAGTGTCCCATTCTGAATAAGAACAGTGGCAACGGGGCCGCGGCCCACATCAAGCTGCGCCTCGATCACGGCACCTTCGGCGGCACGGTCTGGGTTGGCTTTCAGTTCCAGAATTTCGGACTGCAACGCAATTGCTTCGAGCAATTCATCAAGGCCCTGACCCGTGATGGCGGAAACTTCGACATCCTGCACGTCACCGGACATTTTTTCAACGATCACTTCGTGTTGAAGCAGGTCGGTGCGGACCTTGTCTGGATTGGCTTCTGGTTTGTCGATCTTGTTAATCGCCACGATCATCGGCACGTCAGCCGCCTTTGCGTGATTGATCGCTTCGATGGTCTGCGGCATCACCGCATCATCAGCCGCCACAACAAGCACAACAATATCAGTCACTTGCGCACCGCGCGACCGCATCGACGTAAATGCAGCGTGTCCGGGCGTATCGAGGAATGACAAAACCGCACCGCTATCGGTTTTTACCTGATAAGCACCGATGTGCTGAGTAATCCCACCAGCTTCGCCTGCGACCACTTTTGCGTTCCGGATCGCATCGAGCAGCGATGTTTTACCATGGTCGACGTGACCCATGATCGTGATGATCGGCGGGCGCGCCTTGAGATCCTTTGGATCATCCTCGATGGTTTGAATGACGTCTTCCACATCCGCATCGGAGACGCGCACAACCTTGTGCCCGAATTCTTCGATGATCAGTTCCGCAGTATCCGCGTCAATCGTCTGGTTCTGGGTGGCCATGATGCCGTTTGTCATTAAGGCCTTGACCACGTCTGACACACGTTCGGTCATCCGGTTGGCCAGCTCCGACACGGTGATCGCCTCTGGCAATGCAACGTCGCGGAAGACCTTTTCACGTTCTGCAGAACTACCCATCGCCTTGGCGCGGGCGCGGTCCTGTTTGCGTTTCATCGCAGCCATTGAACGCTGGCGACCGCCATCGCGGCCTGCCATCGCATCGTTCAGCGTCAGCTTACCGGCACGGCGGCCGTCATCGCCGCCACGACCTGGTTTGGCTTTTGACGTTTTATCACGCGTATCGTTTGGACGATCGGTTTTGCGGGGCGCTGCTGTCGGGCGCGAGATTTCAGTCTCGCCCGGTACGGCTGCTGCCGCAGGCGGTGCATCTGCAACGGCTTTCGCTTTGGCAGCTTCTGCGCGTTTGCGATCTTCTTCGTCGGCTTTTGCCTTGGCGCGCTCTTCGCGGGCGCGATCTTCGGCCTCTTTGGCTTCAATCTCGGCGCGGCGCGCTTCACGCTCTGCGGCGCGCGCCTTTTCCTCGGCGTCGCGTTGAGCGGTTTCTTCCGCCTCGCGGGCTTTGGCCATCGCCAACGCCTTCATCCGGCGTTCGAGTTCGACATCCGAGATACCCGCAGGGCGTTTGGATGGATCACCAGCGCGCGGTGCCGCTCCGCCAGTGGGTTTGGCTGCGCCGGGCTTTGGCACCACAACGCGTTTGCGCTTGGTTTCCACCACGACGTTCTTGGTCCGCCCATGGCTAAAGCTTTGCTTCACGTTGCTTGGACGCGAACCACCGAGACCGAGTGTCTTTTTACCGTCGTTATCGCTCATTTAGCTTCTTTATCCTTCCCGGAGGCCGTATCGCCACCGTTCCCTTCGCGCAAGCCACGTAGCTTTGTGGCTTCCTCTACAACACGATTGCTGAGTCCACCAGTGGCAAGCGCGCCATGTATCACAGTTTGCCGCCCAAATGCCAAACCCAATTCGGTTGACGTCAAGCAGCCAAAGTATCTGGCCCCTTCAGGCGTCCATAATTTCGTTTTGCCACGCTCTGATCCGTCAGAGGCTTGCAACAACACCCGGACCCGCTCACCACCAGCAAGCCAACCCTTTACCTTTTCAAACCCGCAAACCGCGCGCCCCGATTTTCGGGCCAATGCGATCAGATCCACCGTATGGCGGGCCAATTGCCGCTCAATTTCATCTACCAAACCATCCGGCACAGTCACAGCCTGTTTGGCAGAGCGTGAAAACTGACCTTTGCGCGCCTCTTCCAGCACGTTCCTGTCAGCTGTCACATACATACCGCGGCCCGGCAGCTTGCCCAGAATATCAGGGAAAACCTGACTATCCGGCCCGACAACAAAGCGGATCAGTCCAGCTTTTGGCTGCACTTCTCCCGTGACGATGCACTTACGTTCCGCATCGCCGCGTTCCTTGTTATGGCCACCCCGCGCCATCTGCGAACCCCGAAGGCCTGAAATCAGGCCTCCGCCTCCTCTTCGGTCTCGTCTTCTTCGGCATCAGCCACAAGATCATCCGGATCAACCCAACCCAGCATGACGCGGGCTGTCATCACCATGTTCTGCGCTTCCTCAAGCGAGACATCAAAGGGTTCCAGTACACCGTCATCTTTGGACCGTTCACCATCAACGGTGGTCCAACCACCGGCCAGTTCCCAATCGGCACAGGTTGCAAAATCTTCCAGTGTTTTCACGCCATCAGCGCCCAGCGCTTCGAGCATCTGTGGTGTCAGACCCTCAAAATCAATCAGGCTTTGCTCAACACCGGCGGCGATTGCCGCTTCCATGGCCTTTTTGGCCTGTGCATCCAGATAGTCACGGGCACGGGCCTGCAATTCACCGGCTGTACCTTCATCCACGCCTTCAATCACCAGAAGTTCTTCCACTTCGACATAGGCGACTTCTTCGAGGTTGGTGAACCCTTCTGATACTAGAAGTTGGGCAAAGAATTCGTCAAGATCAAGGGTATCCATGAACAATTTCGTGCGCAGCTCAAATTCTGCCTGACGACGTTTGGATTCCTCTTCCTCGGTCATGATGTCGATATCGAGACCGGTCAGCTGGCTGGCCAAGCGCACGTTCTGACCGCGGCGACCAATTGCAAGCGACAGTTGCTCTTCTGGCACGACCACTTCGATTTTGCCCGCTTCTTCATCCAGAACAACTTTGCTGACCTCGGCAGGTTGCAGCGCGTTCACAAGGAAGGTCGGCATATCTTCATTCCAAGGAATGATGTCGATCTTTTCGCCCTGAAGTTCGTTTACAACGGCCTGCACGCGGCTACCGCGCATACCAACACAGGCACCGACAGGGTCGATGGAGTTGTCGTAGCTGATGACCGCGATCTTGGCGCGCGAACCGGGATCACGGGCAACGGCCTTGATCTCGATGATACCTTCGTAAATTTCAGGTACTTCCATCTTGAACAGCTCGGCCATAAATTCCGGTGCCGTCCGCGACAGGAAAATCTGCGGGCCGCGCTGTTCGCGGCGGACTTCCTTGATGTAGCAGCGGATGCGGTCGTTGGGGCGGTACGCTTCGCGGCCGATCTTTTCGTTCCGACGCAGCACAGCTTCGCCCGCGCCCACATCGACGATGACGTTGCCGTATTCTTCGCGCTTGACCAGCGCGTTGATGATCGTACCAGCGCGATCCTTGAATTCTTCGTATTGCTTGTCACGCTCGGCTTCGCGGACCTTTTGCAAGATGACCTGCTTGGCCGATTGCGCCGCGATACGACCCAGTTCTACTGGTGGCACCTCTTCGATCAGCTGTTGGCCGACCTCGGGGTTTTCCATGTATTGTTTGGCCTGTTCTACGGTAAATTCAGCCTGATAGTTTTCCAGCTCTTCTTCGTCGACCACGGTACGGACCCGGGTGAATGTCGCCTTACCAGTCTTGCGGTCGATGGCGACACGAATGTCCATTTCGGCCCCGTAACGGGATTTCGCCGCACGGGCGAGCGATTCTTCCATCGCTTCGACCACCAGATTGGGGTCGATCATCTTTTCGCGGGCAACAGCCTCTGCGGTTTGCAGAAGCTCCAGCTGGTTGGCTGACGTAATGGCCATTAGGTGTTCTCCTCGTCGACCCGAAGGGGCGCTTTCTTAGTCATTGCTGTCTATTATGGTTTCGATCTCATCAAATTGGGCCTCATCGATTTGGCCCGCATCCTTGCGTCCGCGCAGCACGTCGCGGATCAGTTCGTCTGTCAGGACCAATTTGGCATCTGACAGCCATTCAAACTTTAGCCCGATGGTGCCTTCATCAATTGTGATCAGCACTTCGTCGCCTTCGGTTCCGGCCAATGGGCCCTTGAACCGGCGGCGACCATCGATCAACTCTTCGGTTTCAATCTTGGCTTCAAATCCTTCCCACTGATCGAAGTCTTTCATTCGGGTCAGGGGGCGGTCGATGCCAGGGCTGGAAACCTCAAGATTGTAAACGTCCAAAATTGGATCTTCGACATCCAATACAGCACTTAATGCCGTTGATATCTGCCCGCATTCATCGACCTCGATCTGGCCGTTCGGACGCTGCACCATGATCTGCAAGATGCTTTCCTTACCGCTCATCAGGCGGACGCGCACGACCTCAAACCCCATGTCTTCGACAACGGGGGTGATAATCTCAGCAATGCGGCGATCAATCGCCGCTTTCGCAATCAGGTCATTCATCATTCTACATCCGCCACTGCGGCACAAAAAAACGGGCGCGCGGCCCGTTGATATTTCCCGGTGGAGGCTTGGGGGTGGAGGCCAAGTCGCCGCTGTTAGTGATCATATACGCAGACTATTCCGAGTCTGCAAGGGGCAAGCTGAATCATCCAGCCTGCCCCTTCTCAAGTTGGGCCATCACCACAAAGCCCAACTTGAAGATACGCGCCGTCCAAGCGGTACAGGGTTCGGTCCCACCTTCCTCGGCCTTATCGAAAGATCGCATCCAGATGGAGTTTGCTCAAACGACGACGCCCTATGCGGCGCATAGGTATTTTGTGATCAACTTGTCGGAAATACACGATATCGGTGTCACACCCACACGCCAAAAATTCAGTACAATGGTTTTCCGCTAGAAACCCATTTCCATCAAACTCGTTAACTACCCTCACTTTAACAAAATCAATGTGAACGGACGTTGAATGGCTGCTACGTTTCTTTCCCGCATTTCATCGTCATTGCCCAAAAGTGATGTAGTGGTCCATGGCCCGCGCCGACGATCAAGCTGTCTGCGGCGGCAATCGCGCCTGACACATAGTCTTTGGCATGCTGCGCCGCATCATACAGATTAGTGCACTTGGCCAAGTGGGTGGCCAATGCCGATGATAGGCTGCAGCCAGTTCCGTGGGTATTTTTTGTCGTTATCCGCCGTGCGCTCAATACGCTAGCGTCTTCAGAGGAAAACAGAATATCGGGACTCTGCCGTCCCGACATATGACCCCCTTTCAGCAAAACCGCATCCGCGCCCAGATTGTACAAGGCGCGCGCCTGCTCCGCCATCTGATCGAGCGTGTCGGCTACAGATACGCCCAGCAGGTCGGCGGCCTCTGGCAGGTTTGGGGTGATGACAGTCGACATCGGCAACAGAACGTCGCGCAATGCAGCAACTGCATTGGGTTGCAGCAGACGATCACCTCCCTTGGCCACCATGACCGGATCGAGCACAATCGGCGCGGCAATGTCCCGCAGCGCCTGCGCTACCGCCGCGATAATGTCGACATCACCCAGCATGCCAATCTTGATCGCATCGATGCGAATATCAGCGCTGATTGCTGCGATCTGCGCCGTGACCATCGCAGGGTCCACCATTTGGATATTCGTGACACCGCGCGTGTTCTGCGCTGTCAGGCCAGTTACCACTGCCATTGCATAACCACCGTTGGCAGATATCACCTTTATGTCCGCCTGAATGCCCGCCCCGCCAGACGGGTCCGAGCCCGCAATGCTTAATACGTTGGGGATCATGTTGATGCCTCCCATCCTGTGACCAGATCGCTTGCTGCTAATGCAGCATTTGGCGCGTGGGCGATTGCCGCAACGACAGCCATACTGACGCATCCGGCGGCATGGACGGCAGCCGTGTCTTTGACGGTCAGCCCCCCGATTGCCACCGTCGGACAGGGCGCAGCTGCGGTAATCTGCGCCAGACCCTCAAACCCAAGGGGCGGTGCGTGGTTTGGTTTGCTGCCCGTCGCCCGGACCGGACCTGCACCAATGTAGTCGACAGTATTGGGCGGCATTGCGGCCAATTGACCGTGGTTTTCAATGGAGAGCCCGAGAATCATATCAGGCCCGATCCGTTCGCGGACGTCCATGACATCGCCATCGCTTTGCCCAATATGTAAGCCGTCCACCTTACAGGCGATTGCCACATCGACACGGTCGTTGATAACCAACCGACCCCACGCTGAGCAAACCATGGGTTGGATCATGCGGGCGACCCGAACCATTTCGGCGTCGGTCATGGTTTTATCCCGCAGTTGGATAATGCGTATACCTGCGGTGAGGGCAGCATCGACCTGCGCTGTTACTGTGATCGGCGCATATGCATCGGTCACAAAATAAATGCCGTGGATCATAGCCGCGCCACATTCGCGCCGGCGGTTAATTGGTTGGGCGTCGTGCAGTGGAGCGCGTCAAGAAAGTGAGGCTGAAAGCTGCCCGGCCCATTGGCCGACTTTGCCGCGATTTCACCCGCCAATCCGTAATAGGCAAGTGCCGCAACTGTTGCATCCAATGGTGGTTGACCCACACAAAACGCACCAACGACCCCCGTTAATGCGCAGCCCAGCGCCGTCACCTTCGGCATTAGCGGGTCGCCGTTAGCAACTTGAAGTGCTTGGGTGCCGTCAGTAATGAAATCCACCGCACCCGTGACAGCGACAACCCCGCCAGTCTTTCGGGCAAGAGATTGGGCAGCATCATGCGCGGCCTCGACCGTGTCGCCAGTATCGGCACCACGCCCGCCTGCAATCTGCCCCGCGAGGGCGAGAATTTCAGAGGCATTACCGCGAATGACGGTGGGTTTAAGTGCCAATAGCCGCGCTGTTGCGTCACGACGAAACGCGGTGGCACCGGCAGCGACCGGGTCAAGCACCCACGGTTTGTTGTGCTGATTCATCACCGTTACGGCGTCTTCCATTGCTGCGATCCAAGTGGGATCGGCGGTGCCGATGTTGACAGTTAATGCTTGCGCGATCACCGCAAACTCTGCCGCTTCTTCGCGGGCGTGGACCATTGCGGGTGATGCGCCAGCGGCCAGCAACACATTGGCCATCACATTCATGGCAACGTAATTGGTGATGTTCTGCACCAGTGGTCTGGCGGCGCACATGGTCTGCAAACACTCTGCGGGGGCGGGCATCTGGGCTCTCTCCTTTTCAAACGAAGGAGGCACTTGCGGGAGACCAAACAGCGGCCCGCAGGGTGCGACTTCCTCCGCCGGCATGATCCGGTTCAGGTTCAAAGGGTGCTTCTCAGCCCGCCGATGCGGACGCCCCTGTCACGATATGGGTAGGATGGATTGACCCGAACGGAGGGTCAAGCAGATAGCAAAATGCCCCACCGATGGCGGGGCATTTATCTGTTCGTGTCGAGCCTGGATTAGGCCACGGACCAGCGTTCCAACATGCGGTTGTTGTCCATCTGGGCTGTGTTGCCAACCGTATCCGGTGTGCTGATCCGGTTGCTGACAGCCTGCACGAAATTGGCAAACATAGGGATGATCACCCCGCCTTCGTCACGCAGGATCATCTGCATTTCAGCGTATTGTTCGCGACGCTTGTCACTGTCCAGCTCTGCCCGCGCAGCATAAAGCAGTTCTTGGAACCGCGGGTGGTCCCATTGGCTGTCATTCCACGGAACCCCCGCCTCATAAGCCGATGAGAACATCCAATCCTCAGTCGACCGGCCCGTCCAATAGGACGCGCAGAACGGCTTTTTCAACCAAACGTTCGACCAGTAACCATCAGCAGGCTCTTGAATCACATTGATGTTGATCCCGGCAGGCGCAGCACTGGCCTGATAAAGCTGTGCGGCATCAACGGCACCCTCAAACGCGGCATTGGAAGCGGACAGATCAATGTTGACGTTATCCAGCCCGGCCTGTTGCAGGTGGAACTTTGCCTTATCCGGATCATAAGCCAGCTGTTCCATATCGCCTGCATAATACTGGTTGGCAGGACCGATTGGGCTGTCATTGCCAACCTTGCCGTGACCCAGCAGAATCTTATCGACCATTTCCTGCCGGTTGATCCCGTATTTCAGCGCCTGCCGCACGTTCACGTCGTCAAATGGCGCGACTTGCGTCAACATGGGGAAGGTATAGTGCTGGTTGCCGGTCACTTCCTGAATACGCACATTTGGGTTTGCGTTCAGCAGCGCCTCAACCTTGAAGTCGATCCGGTTCACGGCATCGACCTGGCCGGTCATCAGCGCGTTCATGCGGGCCGTGTTGTCGTTGATCGCGATCAGTTCGATTTCGTCAAAGAAACCCGCACTGTCGCCTTTGTAATGATCTGGCACACGACGCCCGACAAAGCGCACGCCGGGATCGAAGGCCGCAACGGAATACAGACCCGTACCAATCCCTTGCGCGATGGCCTCATCAATCTGGCCGGCGGGATACATCAACAGGTGATAATCGGACATCAGATAGGGGAAATCAGCATTGCCCGTTTCCAGCGTGAACTGAACCTGATGTTCCGTGATCTTTTTCATTTCCGTGATCGCCGCAACAAGCGGTTGCGCCGCTGACTTCGACCCTTCTGCTACATGAAGTTGCAGCGACTCGATCACATCATCTGCACCAAACGCCTTGCCGTTGTGGAACGTCACGCCCTGACGCAGGTTGAATGTCCAGACCTTGGCATCGGGACTTGCTTCCCAGCTTTCGGCCAACTCACCCTGCAAAGAACCGTCTGCGGCGACTTCCGTGAGTGCATCAAAGACGCCGCCAAGTGCCGCAGAGATCATGAACACGTCTGAATGGGTCCGGCCATCCCAACTGTCCGAGGTGTTGGCACCCGATAGACCTGCCGTAAATTTCCCACCGCGTGTCTGCGCGCGCAGCGGCATACCGGACAAGCCAAGCACACCGGCGGCAACACCCGTTTTCAATAGACCGCGTCTACTAATTCCATTCATTGATCGTTCTCCCTGGTTCATCCCTTGGTGCCAGACGGCATCTGATTCGTCTTACATCTTATCAACTGCTGCATCGCCGATGTAATCAACTCCGCGTTCGGCCAGCAGATTGGTCAGCCAATCGGGGTCCATTTCCGGCACCGATGACAGTAGAAGGTCTGTGTAGGCGTGGTGCGGCGGTTTGAACATGTCGTTCTTTGGTCCCTGCTCGACAACGCGCCCGTCTTTCATGACCACCACCTCGTCCGCGATGGCTTTGACCGTGGCCAGATCGTGGGTGATAAACATATAGGATAGCCCAAGCTGATCCTGCAAACGGGCCAAAAGCCGCAGGATGCCTTCGGCGACAAGCTGGTCGAGCGCCGATGTGACCTCATCACAGATGATAAACTTCGGCTCTGCGGCAAGCGCACGGGCAATCCCGATACGTTGCTTCTGACCGCCCGATAACTCTGAGGGCAGGCGGTTGTAGTATTCCGTAGGCTCCAGCTCGATCTGTTCCAACAACGCGTCCACGCGTTTACGCTTCGCAGCGCCCGTCAGACCAAGGTAGAATTGCACCGGACGGGCAATGATCTGGCCAATCGACATACGCGGGTTCAGCGCGGTATCGGCCATCTGATAAATCATCTGGACCTGCCGCAACTGATCCTTGGAGCGCTTGCGGTAATCAGGCGGCAGCACTGCACCATCCAACAAAATCTGGCCCGCCGTAGGTGGCAAAAGCCCAGTAATACAGCGCGCCGTCGTGGATTTACCTGACCCGCTTTCGCCGACAACGGCCACAGTCCGGCCTGCATGCAGATCAAAGCTGACGTCATGCAGAACAGGCTGTGTGCCATAAGCCGCATCAACATTCTGCACGCTGACAACCGGCACCGCGCCAGCTTGCACCGCTGGTTTTACCGGACGTTCAAAACTGCGCACCGCCCAGAGCGACTTGGTATAGTCTTGCGTCGGGGCAGACAGCATCGTGCGGGTATCAGCGGTTTCAACCTCGTCCCCCTTCAACAAAACCTTGATCCGATCAGCCATCTGGGCAACCACCGCCAGATCATGCGTGATATAGATCGCCGCCGTGTTGAATTGTTCGACGATATCGCGGATCGAGGCGAGGACCTCGATTTGGGTGGTGACATCCAGCGCCGTGGTCGGCTCATCAAAGATAATTAGGTCAGGGCGGCAGGACATCGCCATTGCGGTCATACACCGCTGCAACTGACCGCCTGACACCTGATGGGGATAGCGAAACCCGATCTCTTCCGGGTTGGGCAGGCGCAATTTGCGATAGAGCGCGATCCCATCTTCTTCGCTTTCGCCGCGCGACATCACACCATGCTGCACAGGGCCTTCGACATGCTGATCCATCAGCTTATGCGCAGGGTTAAAACTGGCCGCCGCAGATTGCGCAACATATGCAATGCGTTTGCCGAGCAGGTTCCGTTTTACCGCAGCGGATGCTTTCAACAGATCAATGCCGTCGAATTCCACGCTGCCATCGCTAATCCGCACGCCGTCGCGAGTGTAGCCCATTGCAGCAAGGCCCAGCGTGGATTTACCGGCGCCGGATTCACCGATCAGGCCCAGCACCTCGCCCCGCGCCAAGGTCAGATCAATGCCGTTGATGATAGGATTCCAGACCTCGTCACTGCGCCCTTCCAGCTTAACGCCGCGCATTTTCAAAAGGGGTTCTGTCATTCTTTCAACCCCGATGATTTTTGCAGCATCCAATCGACAACAAAGTTGACGGCCACGGTCAGAAGCGCGATTGCGCCTGCCGCCAGTAACGGGGCGGTCGCGGCCATTGGTGCGAATTGCGCATAGTTTACGAAACCGCCCAAATCACGGACCATCGTGCCCCAATCGGCGAGCGGCGGCTGAATGCCCACACCAAGGAAAGACAACGCAGCAATCGTCAGGAATACAAAGCAAAAGCGCAGACCAAACTCGGCCAACAAAGGGGCGGTCGCATTAGGGAGGATTTCCCTGAACACCAGATAACCTAATCCTTCACCACGCAGCTTTGCGGCTTCGATATAGTCCATCACAACGATATTCTGCCCAACAGCACGGGCCAGACGATAAACCCGGGTGCTATCAATCACCGCGATAATGATGACCATGAAGACCGTCAGGGGAATGCCCAAACGCGGTGCCCAAACACTTGCGATGGTCATCAAAAGCAGCGCAAAAATCAGCGATGGGATCGCCATCAGCACATCCACCATTCGCGACAAGGCTTGGTCCAGCCAGCCACCCAGCGTCGCGGCCAAAAAACCGAACGTACCACCCAGCAGAAACGCCAACACCGTGGTCGCAAAGGCGATACCCACCGTATTCTGCGCGCCATAGATCAACCGGCTTAGGATATCGCGGCCAATCTGATCAGTACCAAAGGGAAAGTCCGGATTGCCGCCCAGCGCCGGATCACCCCCCGGTACAATATTCGCGGCAACACCGGGAATAATCTGCTCTTGCCCATGAGGTGAGATTATCCCCGCAAAGATGGCAAAAATCGCGTAAATGATGATGATCAGAATTCCGAACGAGGCCGTCAGCGGCATCGACCGGAACATCTTACGGCTCCAGGCGGTGCCAACCAAGCGACCGAAAAGGCGGAAAACCCACGCCGCAATCGCAAACAGAATGAAGCCTTCAATCGCGATGCGCAGGAAGAAGAATTTATTCGCAATCAACGGATCCGAACTGCGGCCCTGAACATAGGCCCAGATCAGCCATGCAAAAACAATTGTTCCAACAACATATCCAAAGGCCACTCCAAGCGGCATATCACGAAAACGAGGACTATTGCCGGTGAATGTTTGACCTAAAAATCGAAATATCCAGGCAATAGCAGCAATGACGCCCATCGCGATAGCGGTTATCGCCAGCCACTCTGCTAACCGCACCGCGATTGTGAGTTCGTATATTACGAAAACACGGTACAGCGAAAACGCAATTGAAACCGGGGCAAAAATCCAAATGAATAACGCGACATTCTTGGTCATTTTGGATGCCTCAGGCGCGGATTGGACAGGATCGACATGATATCCGCCGTCAGGTTCAGCAGGATAAAGGCAGTCGCAAAGATCAGACAACACGCCTGCACCACCGGAATATCGCGGATTTTCACGCTATCCACGAACAACTGACCAATGCCGGGATAGACAAACACCACCTCGACCACGACGACGCCGGTGATCAGATAGGCGAGGTTCAGCGCGATGACGTTGATAATCGGGGCCAATGCATTGGGCAGGGCGTGCTTCACAATCACCCGCATTGGCGACAGACCCTTCAACCGGGCCATTTCAATATAAGGAGAGGCCAGCAAATTGATGATCGCGGCCCGTGTCATACGCATCATATGTGCGGTCACAACCAAGGTAAGCGTCAGGGCGGGCAGCATGGATTTCTCCAACCGCTCGCTAAACGGCATGCCTTCAAAGATATTCGACAACGACGGAAAGATCGGGTTCAGCACAGCCAAAAACAGGATCAGGATGTAGGCCAGAAAGAATTCAGGGCTGGAGATAGACGACAGTGTGAATATATTCGTTGCGCGGTCAAAGACCGTGTTGCGGTAAAGTGCAGCCAGAATGCCCAAAATGATCGAAAACGGCACCGCAATGGTTGCTGTCACCATCGCCAGAAACATCGTGTTGGCAAAGCGGGGGGCAATCTGCGCGGCCACCGTTGTCGCACCAGAGTCTGTTCCTGTGAAGCTCGCAAAGTTCGCCTGCGCAAAGCTGGTGCCTAAATCACCACGCAACACACCGCCCAGCCAATCGAAATATCGGGCGACCGGCGGTTGATCGAGGCCAAGGTCACGGCGGATCGCGGCGACCGCCTCTGGCGTGGCCCCTTGACCAAGAATGGATTGCGCGAAATCGCCAGGCAGCAGGTTGACCGCCACGAAAATCACCACCGACACGATCAGCAAAGTTACCAAGCCCAGCAAAAGGCGCTGTAGGATAATCGTTAGGACATTGCCCAAAAGTACGTGTTCCCCGTTGGTTGCCCTGAAGCTTAACGGCTGATCTTCATGTGTAAACCCTAAAGGCCCAGGGTTGCGCGTTGAGCGCCCATCAAATCCATCGTGCGCACAAGCTCTGCACTGATCCCTGGTTCAGACAGGGCATGACCCGCACGACCAATTAGCGTCAGCCGAGATTTGGGCCAAAGCTGCGACAACCGATGGGCCGACACCGGCGGGCAAATCATGTCATAGCGGCCCTGCACAATGACACCGGGCACATCCGCAATCTTGGCCATCTGGTCGGGATGTAAAATCTGCTGATCTGCGGACAAAAAGCCGTCATTGTAGAAATAATGGTTCTCCAACCGGGCAAAGGCGCGGGCATAATCTGACGGGCTGTCCCCGGTCACCCCATCGCTATCAATTGATGCAAGCGCGTTTTCCCATGATGCCCAGGCGCGCGCATATCGCGTTTCAAGTGGGATATCCCCCGAAAACAAACGGCGATGATAGGCGGCGATAAAATCATTCTGTTCGTCGGCGGGGATCAGGCTTGCGAAGTTTTCCCACAAGTCTGGCCAGAACTTGCCCGCGCCGCCGCCATAAAACCAATCCAGCTCTGGCTGGGTCATCAGGAAAACACCACGCAGCGTCAGGGCTGCCGCCCGATCCGGATGCGCCTGCGCATAAATCAATGCCAACGTCGCGCCCCAGCTACCGCCGAAAACAATCCAGCGGTCAATGCTCAGGGTTTCACGAATCTGTTCGATATCCGCAACCAGATGCCACGTCGTGTTCGCCTCGACACTCGCGTGGGGGCGTGACCGGCCACAACCACGCTGATCAAACAAGATGACGCGAAATATGTTCGGATCAAAGTAACGACGCATCGCCGGGCTGCATCCGCCGCCGGGGCCCCCATGCAAAACCACGACAGGGATACCATCAGGCCGCCCGCATTGTTCTACATAGATCCGGTGCCCGTCGCCCACATCCAGCATCCGTTGGTCAAACGGATCGCTGGGCGGGTAAAGATGTGCGCCTGGGCGCTTTTGTCCTACGACTTTGTCCATAACCGACCTATATCGCGTGTTGAGACTACTGACCATCATCCGGAGCCTAAAATGTCGGCCACAAACACAGTTGATCCATCCGAAATTGCCAAGTTCGAGGCGATGGCCGCCGAATGGTGGGACCTTAACGGTAAGTTCAAGCCACTGCACATGATGAACCCGGTGCGGCTGGACTATATCACATCACAAATTGCTGCGGAATTCGGGCGAGACTTGAGCGAACCAGAACCATTCAAGGGTTTACGCATCCTTGATATCGGATGTGGTGGCGGGCTGCTTTGTGAACCGATGGCGCGACTGGGCGCGACGGTTGTGGGTGCCGATGCGGCAGAGCGTAACATTCCGGTGGCAAAAATTCACGCGGAACAGTCCGGTTTGACCATCGACTATCGACACACCACTGCAGAGGCGATGGCCGCGGCAGGCGAACAATTTGATGCGGTTCTGAATATGGAAGTTGTTGAACATGTCGCAGACCCCCAAGGGTATTTGAACGCCTGCCAACAACTGATGAAGCCCGGTGCCATTCATATTTGTTCCACCATCAATCGTAATCCAAAGTCCTTTGCGATGGCGATTGTCGGGGCGGAGTGGGTGATGCGCTGGCTACCCAAAGGCACCCATGAATGGTCAAAATTCATCACGCCTGATGAGCTGTTCGGTTTGATTGAGAAATCAGGCATGACCCCGGTTGACCGCAAGGGCTTCGTCTTCAATTTCGCCCGTTTCACATGGTCGATTTCTGACCGGGACCTGTCAGTGAACTATGTCACGGCAGCCACCAAGCCAGTTGAATGAACACCGCTTTGAGGCTACGCCAGAAACGAAGGCAATAACCTCGGGGACGCCAGAACGGTGTTGCCGCGTGCCCATATTTCGGGACCGATCATTTGATAAACCCCATCACGCAGTTGAAACGTCAAATTCGTGCGCCGATCAAACGGTATGATAACCGACAACACATTAGACGGATCACACATGCGCAATTCGCGTCTGCGGGTATTACGCCACCACCGCTAAAGATACGATCTTCGGACGAACCAACGACGCCGACCGATGTTATCTTACGTAAAGAAAATCGTGGTATTACAGCCCTGATCAATCAGCGGTGGCGTTGGCAATATCTGATTGAAACGACCAACAAGATCGCCGCCTATGCCTATTGGTTCAGTCTTACAGCTGATCGCATCAAAGAAATTCTGGTGGACGCATCGGACGGCAACCACCCAACGGCAGCCCATTACAAATTTTCAATCACATCATCGCTGTATACCCCGTTGCCAGACGCCCATTTTTTTCGCGATTATGGGTATGCCGCAACCGATGCATTCGCGGCGCAACATGCACCGGCCTGGGATGATCGAATGGACAGTATTGTCTGGCGCGGCCGTCTGAACGGGGACGGGTTGTTTTCGATGGATCCCGCAGTGGTAAACAATCCGGGCGTGATCCAGCGCTTGCGTATGGCTTTGAAATGTCAGGATGCAGATGTCGATTTTCGATTCATTGCTGATCGGACCAGGCCATATCATCGATTATTTGAGGATGCGGGCCTGATTGGTGGCTTTATCCCAACGCATGACTGGGGCGGCATGAAATATGCGATCGATATCGACGGATACACCAACGCATGGTGCAATTTCATGCAACGCCTAAAACTTGGTTGCTGTGTTCTGAAAGTCGAAAGCCAGTTCGGCTATTATCAATGGTACTATCACAAGCTGATTCCATGGGAACACTTTGTCCCCATTCGCGCAGATCTGTCGGACCTGAATGAACAGATCGACTGGGTACGCAGCAATTCCACCAAGGCACGCGACATTGCAGCAAACGGTCAGGCACTGGCGCAATCGTTGACCTTTGAAAGTGAATGCCAGATTGCCGTAGCGGCTATTGAAGCACGAGAGTGAAACGTTGGATTTTTGGCAAGGCAAGTCAGTTTTGGTTGCAGGGGGTGCCGGCTTTATCGGCCACCATCTTGTCCGCGCGTTGCTTGAACGGAGCTCTATTGTCCATGCCGTCGATAACTTTTCTACAGGCGAAAAGTCGCGACTGGACCAACTGGATTGCGCGAACCGCGGCAACCTGACAATTCGACCGTGTGATATAACAACACCGGGCAGCTTGCCGCAGACTGACTTTATCTACAATCTGGCCAGCCCGGCATCACCGATCCACTATCAGGCCGATCCCATTGGGACGTGGAAAAGCAATATAATTGGGACGCTGCGACTGCTGGAACATGCGACAGATTGCGGCGCAACATTGGTTCAGGCGTCCACCAGCGAAGTTTATGGCGATCCACTATCGCACCCGCAAAAGGAAACGGATTGGGGCAATGTCAATCCCGTGGGCCCAAGGGCATGTTATGATGAAAGCAAGCGGGCCGCAGAAACCCTGTTGATGGATGCGGTGCGGATGTCAGATCGCGATATACGCATTGCACGTATCTTTAATACCTATGGTCCAGGGATGAGCATTCACGACGGCCGTGCGATTCCCAACTTTGTCGCGCAAGCGCAGGCAGGCCAACCACTCACCATTCATGGTGATGGCACCCAAACGCGGAGCTTCTGCCATGTCAGCGATACAGTCGAGGGGCTGCTGCGGCTCGGCTCTGTTGGCGCCGCAAAAGGTGAAATCATCAATATTGGTAATCCATCAGAGGTGACAATTTTGCAGATTGCCGATCAAGTGAACGCCATTTTTCACAACGAACCCCAGATTGCTTTTCACCCGCGTCCAATTGAAGACCCGACAAGGCGATGCCCGGATATTAGAAAGGCTAAACGTATTTTGGGGTGGGCACCTCAGATCGGCCTTCAAGAAGGGCTTGAGACGATGCGCGCAGCCAACGTGACCGCTGTTCCGGCTCAGTAGCCGGGCTCAGTCGCTTCGACCAAAGTCTTTGCCAGCGCAAACCCACGCGACGATACAGACGGCCCGCAGCGCTGTCTGCCTCTGCCACAATCACGGGCATAGCGCGCTGTGCCCTGCCCAGCGCCCACTTGCATAATCTTCAAAGATTGATTGGCCCCACATGACCAGCGCGTCGCTTGTCAGCGCCAGTGACCGAAACATCACTCGATCTGGCTGAGTTTCAGGCGCATTTCGCGCAATACTGGCAGGGCGATGCGCACTTTGTCTTCGCCCACCTTACCGACAACATCCGCAATAACAGGGGCAATGGCTGCCAGTGCCGCCTCGCGTGCGGCCTGACCGGATGGGCTGATCGACACCATCTTGCGCCGCGCATCATCCCAATCAGGCCGAATATGGACCCAACCCGCCCATTCAAGTTTGTGCAGTGTATTCGTCATCGCGCCACGGGTCAGATGAAACGTCTTGGCCAATTGCGCTGGCGAGCGTTCAGCGCCCGCATGAGCCAAATGGTTCAACACGGAAAAATGCGACAATTCCATCCCTTTGGGCAGCACACGCGCCACGCTCGCGCGCGCCAGCTGATCAACGGCCAAAATCTCGCTAAAGAGCGATACGGCAAGGTTGTTCGATGTATCAGACATCAAGGGCCTTCAAAGGGGCGGTCATGTGATAGAGCCGCGATACGTTTGCGGCTTTGTGACACTGACCTTGGGTCAAGATCAACCAACGCGATGCCGCAATCTGTGCCCAAATCCGCCAATACCTCGCCCCAAGGCGAAATCGCCATGGAGTGCCCATAGGTTTGGCGTGATTTTCCTGCACTGGTCTGATGGGTGCCGGTTTGAGCAGCGGCAAGGACGTAAGACCCCGTTTCGATCGCCCGCGCTCGCAGCAGAGGTTCCCAATGCGCCGCACCTGTCACAGGCGAAAAGGCGGATGGGATCAAAAGCACCTCAGCCCCGGCTTGGGCCAGCGCACGGTAAAGATAGGCAAAACGGACATCATAGCAGATGCTCATCCCGATTTTGGCGAACGGGGTGTCCGCCACAACAGCCCGCTGCCCCGGACGGTACCCGGCAGATTCGCGATAGGTTTCCGTGTCAGAAACGGTGACATCGAACATATGGATTTTGTCGTAGCGGGCGACGATTTGCCCCGCCGGATCGATCAGAAATGATCGATTGGCAAAGCGACCATCGGGATCATGCGTTTTAAGGGCCAAAGACCCAATCGACAGCCAGACCCCGTGCGCAATCGCAGCCTCGCGCAGCCCTGCAAGTGTTATGTCATCGGCCTCGTGCTGCAAAACACGGATTTGATGCGCGCGGTCCTGCGAAACACAGTTCGTCACTTCCGGCGTTAGCAGGAATTGCGCACCTTGTCCCACTGCCTGCGCGACCAGATCACAGGTCCGGGACAGGTTCGCCACCGGATCGTCGCTGGAATTGAGTTGGATTAAGGCTGCTTTCATGCAGCTAGCATAGCATCCAATTTGCCGCCACGCTCCAACGCCATCAGGTCATCGCAGCCACCAACATACGTGTCGCCGATAAATATCTGCGGAACTGTCGACCTGCCCTGCGCGCGCAGAATCATCTCGGCGCGTCGTTCAGGTTGGGCTGAGATATTCACCTCGACAAAGCTGATGCCTTTGGAATTCAACAATCGCTTCGCCATATGGCAGAAGCCGCAAGTGGGTTTGGTATAAATCTCTACAGTCGGCATTTTGATGGTCCTTGGGTCGGGGTCACCGTCATTTAGGCATCTTTGACGACCCTTGCCAGTGTAACAATCGACACGTTTGTGGCACCTACCGCTTTTGCCGCCTCCGCGCTTGCCGCCAAGGTTGCCCCGGATGTCATGACATCATCGACCAATAGCACCGATCTTCCCTTCATCACTGCGGTGCGCTTCGGGTTTGGGATAATGGCGTCGGCGAGCGCTGCAAAACGCGCGTCGCGGCTATGCCCTTCAAGTGGTCTTGTCTTTTTGGGCCGCAATAGTGCGTCTGCGCAAACCGATCTGTCCAAGACCTTACCTAAACCATGTGTCAATAACGCCGCCTGATTATAGCGCCGCCGCGCAAGCCTGACCCAATGTAAAGGAACGGGCACCAATATTGTATCATCTTGCAACAAGGGTCGGGCGATCCGTGCCATCCACGTTGTCGCCGGTCGCGCCAAATCAGTTCGATCACCATGTTTGAGGCCAAGCACCAGACGTCGACCGATACCGGTATAAATCAACGCGGCCCGTCCGCGATCCCATGGACGGGCAATCGTCATACAATCATCGCATTGCACGACCTCACCCCGATCTTCACCCGGTAGCGGTGTTCCGCAAGTATCACAAACGAGCCCGCCAATGAACTGCGTCTCGCGCCAGCACGGCCCGCATAACCCGAACTCTGCCTCTGTCTGCGCATCGCAGGCGACGCATTGGGCCGGATAAATCGCACGAATGACGCTTTGCAACCGCATGTTTGCACCCTAGATGAAAGCCCATGGACAAAATGCCCAATCTTGTTGATCGCACAGCCCTTGCCCGCAATCGTGTGCGGGCAGAACCTGACGCGTTGTTCCTGCACGACGCTGTCGCTGATGAGCTGCAAGAAAGACTGATCGAGGTTAACAGAACCTTTAAATCTGTCGCGATTGTGACGGGCTTTCCTGATTTCTGGGCGGCGCGGTATCCAGATGCGGTGATCGTGGACGATGATGAAACCCTTGCGCTGCAACCGGGTGCGCATGATCTGATTGTGCATGTGATGTGCTTGCATTGGGCCAATGATCCTGTGGGTCAGCTCGTGCAATGTCGCCATGCATTGCAACCTGATGGGCTGATGCTTGCCAGTTTTCTGGGTGGACAAACGTTGCACGAATTGCGGGCGTCACTGGCAGAGGCTGAAGCAGCGATCACAGGCGGCCTGTCGCCACGGATCGCCCCGATGGGTGAAATCCGGGATCTTGGTAGCTTGCTCCAACGGGCCGGCTTCGCACTGCCCGTGGCTGACAGTACCCCAATGACGGCAAGCTATGTCAACGCGTTTCACCTGATGCATGATTTACGAAAGATGGGTGAAAACAATGCGTTAGCGCAACGACCAAAACAGCCAACGCCGCGCAATGTGCTGACCGAGGCGGCATGCATCTATGCCGCCAACTTTCGGAACGCCGATAACCGCGTCGATGCCACATTTGAAGTTATCACCCTGACGGGCTGGGCACCGGCCGACACACAGCAAAAACCGTTGCGACCCGGCAGTGCAAAAACCCGGCTTGCTGACGCGCTGGGCACAGAAGAAACACCTTTAGATAGGTCCAATGATTGATGCGGCCCGTATTCGATTTAACTGGACCAGAATTCGCGCTACGTAGGGGACAATGAAAATGTTTGATGCACACAGCCAGGACACGGAACGTCCAGCCACTTGCCCGATGCATGCGCAACCTGATCATCCCGCGATCAAACCGGCGCGCGTTGGTATCCTTGTCGCAAATTTGGGTACGCCAGATGCAACCGACTATTGGTCAATGCGTCGGTATCTGAACGAATTCTTGTCCGACAAGCGGGTCGTCGATTATTCGGCTTGGATTTGGCAACCGCTCTTGCAGTTAATCATTCTGTCCAAACGGCCGTTTTCATCCGGGGCAGCGTATAAATCGATCTGGAACGAAGAAGACAACGAGAGCCCGCTGCTCACCATCACCAAAAAGCAGACAGCGGCGATCAAGCAGCAAATGATTGATCGCTACGGCGATGACGTCCGGGTTGATTTCTGCATGCGTTATGGCAACCCATCCACCAAATCCAAAGTCCGTGAAATGGTTGAAGCCGGATGTACCAAGATCCTGTTTTTTCCACTTTATCCGCACTACGCCGGAGCGACGTCGGCCACAGCCAATGACCAGTTTTTCCGGGCCTTGATGGAAGAAAAGTGGCAACCCATCGCGCGGGTGGTCGCACCTTATTTTGAAGAGCCTGCTTATATCGAGGCGCTCGCCCAATCTATTGAAAAGGCCTATGCTGCGGCAGAGGTGAAACCGGAAAAGCTGGTGTGTTCCTATCACGGCGTACCAGAACGTTACCTGCGCGAAGGCGATCCGTATCACTGCCAGTGCCAAAAAACGACGCGATTGCTGAAAGAACGACTTGGCTGGGACGACACCCAGATTGTAACCACGTTCCAATCGCGTTTCGGCCCAGAGGAATGGCTAAAACCTTACACTGTCGAAGAGGTTGCGCGTCTTGCAGAAGAAGAGGGCGTGAAAAACATCGCAGTCTGCGCGCCTGCGTTTTCAGCCGACTGCATCGAGACGCTTGAAGAGATCAACGAAGAGATCAAAGAAAGCTTCGAGGAAGCAGGCGGCGATCACTTTACGTATATCCCCTGCCTGAACGATGATGCGGCACATATTGATGCGTTGTCAGGTGTGATCGACAACAATCTGAAGGGGTGGTTGTAACAACCGCCCCGACAAAAATGCCTGTTTATGATGCTGGTGTAGATGAAACACCAACTTGGGCTGGGCGCAACAGACGGTCGTGCAGCATGAAACCTTCGGCGGCAACCTGAATAATTTCGCCGGCTTTGGTACCGGGCACCGGCGCCTCGAACATCGCCTGATGCAGTTGCGGATCAAACTTGTCACCGACTTCCGGCACAATTGGGTCGATCCCGTGCTTTTTGAAGACGCTGATCAGTTCGCGCATTGTCAGCTCCACCCCTTCAAGCAAGGCTTTGTTGACCTCCTGTTCGGCCTCGTCGGCAGACAGAAGCGCGCGGCGCATGTTGTCGTAGACAGGGAGCATATCGCGGGCCAGTTTTGAGCCACCGTAGTTTTCCGCCTCGCGACGGTCACGGTCGGCGCGCTTGCGGGTGTTTTCAGTGTCAGCCAGCGCGCGCATGAATTTGTCGCGGAAATCGTCACGTTCGGCACGCAGCGCCTCGATTTCGTCAAAGCTCGCATCGGCGGCCTTTAATTCCATCTCGTCGCCCTCAGCGGCGAGTTCATCAAGGCTTTGCAATGCGTCGTCTTTGTCTGACATTCTTTGTTCCCTTCAAGAACGGTCGGCAATCATTTTGCCCACCAGCTGCGCAGTATAATTCACAATAGGCACAATCCGCCCGTAATTCAGGCGAGTCGGACCAATGACACCAACGGCGCCAATAATCTTTCGGTCGGCGTTCATATAAGGGGAAACGACCAAAGAGGAACCCGAAAGTGAGAACAATTTGTTCTCTGAGCCAATAAAAATGCGCACGCCGTCGCCCTCTTCGGCCAGATCAAGGAATTGGGCGATGTCACGCTTGCGTTCAAGGTCGTCAAACAGCGTGCGGATACGTTCAAGATCGGCTTCGTTTTCATTGTCTGACAACAGGTTGCCGCGGCCACGGACAATCAGACGTTCCGTCGCCTCACCCTCATTTTCCCAAAGTGCAAAACCGTTTTCGACAAGATCCGCAGCAAGTGCATCAATTTCCTGACGACGCGCGGCAATTTCGCGGGCGATGACCTGACCCAGTTCGGAAAGTGTGTGACCGGTGGCGATGGCATTCAAAAAATTGGCCGCTTCGCGCATCGAAGACGGTGTTTGACCAGCCGGTGGCGTGAAAATGCGGTTTTCGACATGTCCATCAGCAAAAACCAACACCACAAGGGCGCGTTCGCGCGAGAGCGAAACAAATTCGATATGTTTGATCGCGGCTTCATGTTTGGGAGTCAGGACAAGGCTCGCCCCCTGCGTAACACCTGATAATGCCTCACCCACATGATCAAGCACGCTGGCAACATCCTGGTCATTGGTGCCAAATGTGCGGTCAATCTTCTGGCGGTCTTCACTTTCCAGATCACCGATTTCGAGCAGGCCATCGACAAACATGCGCAGACCTAGCTGCGTCGGAATACGGCCTGCGCTGATGTGCGGACTGTCCAGCAAACCGAGAAACTCAAGATCTTGCATCACATTACGGATGGTCGCGGCACTGACCTGTTCCGAGAAATCACGGGTCAAAGTCCGCGACCCAACTGGTGCACCGCTTTCAAGATAGCCTTCGACCACGCGCCGGAAGACCTCGCGCGAGCGGTCGTTCATATCTTCAATGTTGGGCGTCTGATCGGCCATCGTGTCCTCTGATGAAGGCTGGGCAATTAAAACGAAGTTGGTTGCGACGTCAATCGGGGTTGGATTTCATAGATGGGCAGCGTATCCCGGCGCTGCAACCAACAGGAGTGATCCCATGCGCCCATCCGGCCGTCAGAAAAACGAAATGCGTGAAGTGTCGATTGAAACGGGCGTGACCATGCATGCCGAAGGATCTTGCCTTATCAAATGTGGCAACACCCATGTTTTATGCACCGCGACCATCGACGAACGCGTACCGCCGTTTCTGAAAAACACAGGTCTTGGCTGGGTAACTGCAGAATATGGAATGCTACCCCGCGCGACGAATACACGCATGCGTCGCGAGGCGAAAAACGGTCAGTCCGGTCGCACCCAGGAAATCCAGCGACTGATTGGTCGGTCACTGCGTGCCGGTGTTGATCGTGTCGCGTTGGGTGAGCGGCAGATTGTTGTGGATTGCGACGTTATTCAGGCCGATGGCGGTACGCGCTGTGCGTCAATCACCGGCGGTTGGGTCGCCTTGAAGCTGGCAGTACAAAAGCTGATGAAAGCCGGTGATGTGATAAGTGATCCACTGATTGACCCGGTGGCGGCAATTTCATGCGGGATTTATGCCGGACAAGAGGTACTGGATCTAGATTATCCTGAGGATAGTGAAGCTGGCGTTGATGGCAATTTTGTCATGACCGGTGGGAAGCTGATTGAGGTGCAGATGTCTGCAGAGGGGTCGACTTATAGTCGCGCGCAGATGGATGGCCTACTTGATCTGGCTGAAAAAGGTGTGGCTGAATTGACGGTGGCACAGTTGGCGGCTGTAGGCTAATGCGAAAGTTTGACGGTGATGATCTGGTTGTAGCGACCCACAACACCGGGAAGCTGGAGGAGATCGCTGATCTGCTTTCGCCTTATGGGATCACACTGTCATCAAACGCTGATCATGGGCTGCCAGAACCGGAAGAGACCGAAACAACCTTTGTCGGGAACGCCCGGATCAAGGCACATGCGGCGGCGGAAGCGACCGGGTTGCCAGCACTCGCCGATGATAGCGGGATCGAGATTGATGGGCTAAACGGTGCGCCAGGTGTGCATACCGCTGATTGGGCAGAGACACCAAATGGGCGCGATTTCAAAATGGCGATGGAGCGGAGTTGGGCTGCGTTAGAGACTGTTTCTGCCCCGTTTCCACGCACTGCCCGATTTTGTTGTACACTGGTTTTAGCGTGGCCTGATGGGCATGATGAGGTTTTTCCCGGCGTGATGTTGGGACAGATTGTCTGGCCCATGCGCGGCAATCAGGGCCATGGATATGATCCGATTTTTCAGCCCGACGGGTATGACATCACCTTTGGCGAAATGGACCGCTGGGAAAAGAACAAGATCAGTCACCGGACTGATGCCTTTCGCAAGTTGAAAGCGTGTTTTGGCTGAGGATTGGGAACATGGCGGCTTTGGGCTTTATATCCATTGGCCGTTTTGTCAGGCCAAATGCCCCTATTGCGACTTTAACAGCCATGTCGTGGCGCTTATCGATCAAAATGCCTGGTCTGCCGCGTATCTGAGCGAGATTGAGCGCGTAGGCACCGAAACCGAGGGCCGAGTGCTACGGTCGGTGTTTTTTGGGGGCGGCACGCCAAGCCTAATGGATCCCGATGTGGTTGACGCAATCCTTACCAAGGTACGGGCGACCTGGCCCATCGCCAATGATATTGAAATTACGCTGGAGGCAAACCCGACATCGGTCGAAGCTGGCCGGTTTGCCGGCTACCGCGATGCGGGGGTAAACCGGGTGTCAATGGGGATTCAGGCGCTGAATGATCCTGATTTGAAGGCATTAGGGCGGCTGCATTCGGCCCGCGAAGCGTTGGATGCGTTTGAGTTGGCGCGTGGCGTGTTTGATCGCGTCAGCTTTGATCTGATTTATGCCCGACAAGGTCAGTCATTGGCAGCTTGGCGCAGCGAATTGGATCAGGCTTTGTCGATGGCGATTGATCACCTATCACTATACCAGCTGACGATTGAGGATGGCACCGCATTTGGCGACCGCTATGCCGCTGGGAAGCTGCGGGGATTGCCAGACGATGATTTGTCGGCAGACATGTATGCGCTGACCCAGGATGTTTGTGCCGCCGCGGGGTTTGCTGGATACGAGGTTTCCAATCACGCGCGCAGTGGGTGCGAGAGCATCCATAACAAGATCTACTGGCGGTATGGCGATTATGTGGGCATTGGACCGGGCGCGCACGGGCGTTTGACGCTTTCGGGGCAACGGTTCGCAACTGAAGCACCGTCCGCGCCTATTTTATGGCTGACACAAGTCAAGCGAACGGGGTCCGGTGACGGGGTGCGTGTGTCGCTGACCCCGGCGGAGCAAGCGGCGGAGTTTCTGTTGATGGGGTTAAGGCTGTCGGAAGGGGTTTGTCTGGATCGGCTTAGCTCATTTGGTGAAGAGTATATATTTAATAAATTCAATAACTTAGAAGATATGTCATTGATTGAGAAATGTGATGGGCAGCTTCGTCTGACGTCTAAGGGTAAGCCTTTGCTGAATGCCGTTTTACGGGAGCTGCTGGGCGCCTAACCGCCTGACAAAGCACGCAGTAGATCATCAAGTTGATCAAGTGATCGGTAGCCAATCATCAGTTTGCCGCCCTCATCGCCAGCCTTGTGGTCAATTGTCACCTTCATACCAAGCGTCGCGGTGAGTTCATTTTCGATCTGGACTGTATCGGCATCTTTTGGAACTGGCGCACCCGGCACAGACCGTTTCTTGATAGCGGGGCCTTGTTTGACCAACCGTTCTGTCTCGCGCACCGATAGCTTTCTTTGGATGATCTCACGAGCCAAAATGACAGACTGCTCGTGGCCAATAAGAGCACGTGCATGGCCAACTGAAATGGCACCGGTGATCAGATAGTTTTGTACTTCCTCGGGTAACGAAAGAAGGCGCATTAGATTAGCAATGTGACTTCGGCTCTTGCCCAGTGCGGTGGCGAGCTGTTCTTGTGTATGCCCAAACCGGTCCATGAGCTGCCGATAACCGGCCGCTTCATCCACCGCGTTTAGTTCCGCCCGCTGAATATTTTCAATGATCGCAACTTCGAGCACTTCTGTATCGTCATAGTCACGCAGCAAAACGGGTATTTCGTGCAATTTCGCGATCTGCGCTGCGCGCCAGCGGCGTTCACCAGCTACAATCTCGTAACGATCAGGATCATTGGGGGCGGCGCGCACGATAAGAGGTTGGATAACCCCCTTTTCAGCGATGGATTTCGCCAGTTCTTGCAACGGTGCATCGTCAAAGGTTCGGCGCGGCTGATCAGGGTTGGGCTGCACCTGTTCCACCGGGACCATCAGATCAGGACGGCGTGGCGCATCACTACCTTGCTCATCCTGCGCAACATCGGCCATCAGGGCCGATAAACCACGACCTAGGCCACGAGATTTCTTTGTACTACGTGCCATGTCGCGTCATTCCTTTATTCTTTGACTTTTTAATAACTTCATTGGCCAACGCACGGTATGCAATACTGCCTTTCGAAGCGCTGTCATAAGACAAAACGGGGATGGCGAACGAAGGTGCCTCGCTCAATCGGACATTGCGGGGAATCACTGTTTTGAACACCATATCCCCCATATTTTCGCGCGCGTCGTCCTCAACTTGGAGAGAAAGATTATTGCGCGCATCATACATAGTCAGCGCGATACCTTCGATGCGCAAACCTGGATTGGCCGATTGTCGAACATCCCGAACGGTCAGGATAAGCTGCGATAGCCCTTCCAATGCAAAGAATTCACTTTGGAGCGGCACAATAATGGAATGTGCGGCGACCATAGCGTTTACTGTCAATATATTGAGGGATGGTGGGCAGTCGATCAATATGTAGTCAAATCCCAGATCCGCTACCGCGGAGTCGAGAAGGACATCACGCAGTAGAAAACTACGTTTTTGGTTATCGATCAGCTCAATATCAGCTGAGCTGAGGTCGGTTGTCGCGGGAACAATCGAAAGATAGTCTACCGAAGTCTTGATAATCGCATCACACAGATCCGCTTCACCTACGAGAAGGTCATATGTTGTTATGTCGCGCTGGTCCTGACCAATACCTAGCCCCGTCGACGCATTCCCCTGTGGGTCCAAATCAATCAGCAACACGTTTTTTTTATGCTCAGCCAGCGCTGCGCCCAGATTTATTGTCGTCGTAGTTTTGCCAACGCCACCCTTTTGGTTGGCTATCGCTATGATTTTTGGATCTTTTGATACGTTCTTACCCGGCACGGGATATCCTTTGCACAACGAGGATTCGACCGTCAGGATCAGTCAAACTGGCGTGTTCTTCAAGCGCAAAGGACCATGATGTCCTGGCTTCCGCGACTTCTTGCATACTGCGTTTCCCCTTATGCAATATGGCTGTCCCGTTTGGACGCATATGACGTTGGATAGCTGGAATAAGGGTAGATAGTGCGCTAAGCGCACGGGCAGACACAACATCTGCGCTTTGCGGGACAGCCTTCTCAATCCGGTCAGCAATGACATCCACGGAAAGGTTGAGCTCCCGAGCGGCTGTTCTTAGAAACGTCGCCTTCCGTTGGTCGCTCTCGATAAGGGTGAACTTCGCGTCTGGCGCAAAGCTACGACCAAGAATGGCCATCACCACGCCTGGAAACCCGCCGCCGCTGCCTATATCAACCCAGCTTTTATAGGCGGAAGGCGCAAAAGGATAGATTTGGACAGAATCGACGATGTGCCTATCCCAAATCGTCCCAACCGTTCGTGGAGAGATCAGATTGATCTTCGGTGTCCACTTGCTGACCAGTTCCGCAAAATATCGCAAGTCGTCATATGTTTCACGTGAAACATCCAGACCGCCAACACTGTATACCATTCGCTCAGGTTCCAGTCGCCGTATGTTGGTTACGCTTAATCGCAGAAATGACAAGCATAAGCGCAGCGGGCGTCATCCCTTCCATACGGCTGGCATGTGCGACGGTTGTGGGCCGAACATGTTGAAGCTTCGATACGAGCTCATTCGAGAGACCGCGAACCTGGGAGTAATCAAGACCTGCCGGAATAACCTGCTTTTCGTCGCGTTCCATCGCGGCCACATCGCGTTCTTGTCGTGCTATGTAATGTGCATAAAGGGCGTCCCGCTTGATTTGGTCCTGAACATCCTGAGCCACATCATCAGCCTCTGTCGTCAGCTGCTTCAAGTGAGAAAACTCAAAATCAGCGAGAGATAGAGCATCAAGCGCCGTTCGCTTTGGACCATCAACGCTCAGCTTGACACCCTGACCGGCTATATCACGCGACGACAGGTTGACGTTGGCTAGCATTGCCTTGGTTTGGTGAATTTGTTCCATCTTCTCATAAAACGCGCCCCATCTTTGATCACCAACGCAACCAATGCTATGGCCACGTTCCGTCAAACGTTGGTCGGCATTATCTGCACGCAATGACAGTCTAAATTCCGCTCGCGACGTGAACATCCGATATGGCTCTGAAACTCCCCGAGTGATTAGATCATCGATCATCACCCCGATATATGAATCTCGGCGGCTAAATAAGACCGGTTCCTGTGATAGGCTTCGGGCAGCCGCGTTCAATCCAGCGACCAATCCTTGTGCAGCAGCTTCTTCATAACCGGTTGTTCCGTTAATTTGTCCGGCAAGATATAGACCTGGGACAGACTTTAGCTCCAGCGTTGGCTGCAGGGCACGAGGATCGACATAGTCATATTCTATCGCATAGCCAGGTTGCAAAATCTCTGCGTTTTCAAGTCCATAGATAGAATGTACATAGTCATGCTGCACATCTTCCGGTAACGATGTGGATATACCATTGGGATAAACGGTATGATCATTCAGACCCTCCGGCTCTAGAAATATCTGATGCGACGTTTTCTCTGCAAAACGCACTACTTTGTCTTCTATCGACGGGCAATATCGAGGACCAACACCATCAATACTGCCGCCATACATGGCGGAGCGGCCAAGATTGGCCCGGATGATGTCATGTGTTTTTTCATTCGTGTGCGTGATCCCGCAATCAATTTGCGGCACAAACGGACCCTTTGAGAGGAAAGAAAACATTACTGGATCAGCATCGCTTGGCTGCGCTTCCAACGAATCCCATGCGATTGTGCGTCCGTCCAAACGCGGCGGTGTACCGGTTTTCAAACGCCCAAGCGGCAGTGCGAAGCTATCCAAACGCTCTGCCATTCTGACCGATGGCTTATCACCGATACGGCCACCTGGCCGGCTAACATCGCCAATATGGATAAGCCCACGCAAGAAAGTGCCCGTTGTCAGAATGACACCAGACGCCATGATCTGTGATCCGTCGTCTAACGCCACACCAACCACCTGGTCACCCTGCATGACAAAATCAGTCGCCTCGCCCTCGATGATTTGAAGGTTTTTCTGTTGAGACAGCTCATATTGCATGGCTGTCCGGTAGATCTCACGATCAGCCTGCGCCCGCGGACCCTGAACAGCCGGCCCTTTTTTCCGGTTGAGAAGGCGAAACTGAATACCAGCGCGGTCAGCGACGCGCCCCATCACACCGTCCAAGGCATCGATCTCGCGCACGAGGTGTCCCTTACCCAAACCCCCAATGGCCGGATTGCAGGACATCACACCAATTGATGACTGCGTTAGCGTAATCAGCGCGACCCGCACAGACATCCGCGCGGCCGCATGCGCGGCCTCGGCACCCGCATGACCGCCACCAATAACGATCACATCAAAGTCCTGATGTTTCACGTGAAACACTCCCTATTTGCCGATGCAAAAGCTGGAAAAAATCTCATCAAGGATTTGTTCTACATCAACGCGCCCCACAAGGCTATCCACTGCACGAATTGCTGACCGCAATTCTTCCGCAACAATATCTGTCATGCCATGACCTTCATCTAACCCATGCTCCGCAGCATCCAGATAGGCAATTGCACGCGTCATGGCCAAACGGTGGCGCTCCCTCATAGCTATACCAACAGAGCTCGCTCTGTTCTTCAGGATTGAAGCGATATTGTCGACTAGCTGATCCACACCAGCACCTGTCTTTCCAGACACTGCACCGGTTTCGTCATCCAAAAGGTCTGCCTTGGCACGAACGAAGATATCCGACGAACCCACATCATGTGGTTCAAAGAATTCATCAGACATCATATGGACACGGATATCGGCATCATGTGCCCGGTCTTTCGCCCGCTGAACACCGATCCCCTCCACGATATCATCCGTGTCGCGCAAACCAGCAGTATCCAGCAGCGTTACGGGCAAGCCGTCCAAATCAAGTCTTACCTCGATCACATCCCGGGTCGTACCCGCCACTTCAGAGGTTATCGCAACATCACGTCCCGCCAACCTATTCAATAACGTTGATTTGCCGACATTTGGCGCCCCAATGATCGCAACCTCAAAACCATCGCGCAACCGCTCAGCCACGCGTACCCCATCTGATTCCTTAATCATTTCGTCGCGCACCATACGCATCAGCTCGCGCACCTCCGGCGTCACATCAACAGGTACATCTTCATCGGCAAAATCTATGGTCGCCTCAAGCAATGCAGCCGCTCTAATCAATGCAGACCGCCATCGCTCCACAACCTCGCCCAAGGCCCCAGAAAAGACACGCACGGCCTGCTTACGCTGTGCCTCTGTTTCGGCATCGATCAGGTCAGCCAGACCTTCTACTTGGGCCAAATCCAATCGGCCATTTTCCAGGGCACGACGCGTAAACTCTCCAGCCGCAGCTGGCCGAAGCAACGGATTGTCACCAAGCCACTTTAATACAGCCGCAACAACAGCTGGGCTGCCATGCAAATGCAGTTCAACGACCGGCTCACCGGTAAAGCTCCGGCCCTTGGGAAAATGTAAAACAAGCGCTTCATCAAGGAGCTGGCCATCTGAGTCGCGCAGCTTACGCAAACCACGGTTTTTAGGGACCTCATCCATCAAAGAGCGAACCGCATCTACCGTGGCGTCGCCCGATATACGCACAACGGCAATACCAGCCCGCCCATGTGCCGTAGCTAAGGCAAAAATCGTATCCATATGTCTAACCCATTGTAAAAAAACAATAAGTTACGTGTTCATTGAGTCGAAGAAATCAGAATTCGTCTTTGTCTGCTTCAACTTCCCTATCAGGAATTCGATTGCGTCAGTCGTGCCCATCGGGTTCAGAATACGCCGCAAGACATAAGTCTTGGCCAGATCCCCCTTATCCACCAACAGCTCTTCCTTCCGCGTCCCGGATTTGAGAATATCCATCGCTGGGAACACGCGCTTATCAGCGACCTTCCTGTCCAGAACAATCTCACTGTTGCCGGTGCCTTTGAATTCTTCAAAGATCACCTCATCCATCCGCGACCCTGTATCAATCAGGGCTGTGGCAATAATCGTCAACGATCCGCCTTCTTCAATGTTTCGCGCAGCACCAAAGAATCTTTTCGGGCGTTGCAAAGCATTCGCATCCACACCACCAGTCAGAACTTTACCGGAAGACGGAACCGTGGTGTTAAACGCCCGGCCCAATCGGGTGATCGAGTCGAGAAGGATAACAACATCCCGCTTGTGTTCCACCAGACGTTTCGCCTTCTCGATCACCATCTCGGACACCGCAACGTGCCGTGTGGCTGGCTCATCAAAAGTTGACGATACCACTTCACCCTTCACAGACCGCTGCATGTCAGTCACTTCTTCCGGCCGCTCATCAATGAGCAATACGATCAGGTAACATTCGGGATGGTTTTTCTCGATCGAATTCGCGATATTTTGCAGCAATACCGTCTTACCGGTACGCGGTGGCGCAACGATCAACGATCTCTGACCCTTCCCAATGGGGGCCACAAGGTCAATAATGCGCGCTGACCGATCTTTGATCGTCGGATCTTCGACTTCCATATTCAAACGCTCATCGGGATAAAGCGGCGTCAGGTTATCAAAAGCAACCTTGTGCTTCGCCTTTTCTGGTTCTTCAAAATTGATCCGTTCGACCGATTTCAACGCAAAATAACGTTCCGTGTCGTTCGGCTCTTTCATGACACCTTCAACCGTATCTCCTGTCCGTAACGAATGCAGCCGGATCATCTCGGGCGAAACATAGATATCATCTGGTCCAGGCAAATAGTTTGCTTCTGGCGATCTGAGAAACCCAAACCCGTCCTGCAGAACTTCCAGAACGCCATCCCCTCCGATGACCCACTCTTCATCAGCACGCTCTTTGAGAATGGCGAACATCATATCGCCCTTCCGCATCGTCGATGCGTTTTCAATCTCCAGCTCTTCAGCCAGTGACAATAGATCTTTTGGGCTTTGTGCCTTTAGATCAGCAAGATTCAAACGGTCTAGGGGCATGATAACATCCAGCGCCAACCTGTAAGGCAGGCATTTCTTTAGGTCAGGAACGGAAATCGCTATCCCGGACGGGTAGCGGATGAACACATAGGCAAGCAATTCGGCTGAGTCAACGCTGGTCTAAAAAGGACGCACAACCACCGCAACAACGATAAAGATCATCAAAACCGTCGGAACCTCGTTGAACAACCGATATGAACGACCGGACCGCGTATTTTTCCCGGACACAAATTCCTTGCGTCGTTTCGACATCCACATATGTGCCCAGGTCATAGCAATCACAGAAACGATCTTGATCCATGCCCAGACAGACCCCCAGTCAAATGCGCCAAGTCCGATCATGATCAAACCGGCAATCCAAGCAACAATCATAGACGGGTTCATAATCACCCGCAGCAGTTTCTCTTCCATAATCTGAAATGTTTGGTCTAACTCTGATCCAACCGCCGCCCGTTCTACATGATAGACAAACAGTCTAGGCAAGTAGAACAAGCCTGCCATCCAGGCGATGACCGCCATGATATGAACCGCTTTGATCCAAGGATAGATGCTCAGCAAAAGATCGGACATGTTCTATGCTTTCTTTGGTTCTTACTTCCATAATAAATATAAGAAGAAAGAAAAGATGTTGTTGTTCTTAGTCTGACCATTTTCTGTGGCTCCTTATTTCATCCGCAGAGTTATCCCATGACAGGAAGATAAGAAAATATGAAGATCGCAATCAAAAAACTTGAATTATATACCTGTTTTTCAAAAACTTAGCTGGTCCAAAGAGTATGGATATTCTCTATCGGCCTCCCTTGACTCTGCTGTACACTGTGATTCTTCCACAGGCTGGACTTATCCTTTCCCACGGTGGACAAACCGCCATGGGTGTTCGGATAACTTGATGGTTCTTCACGGTCCTGAACAAGGCGGCAGATACCCAAAAGAACTCAGCAGCCTGACACAAGGTTTTTCCCAAAGGTTATCCACATGACTGACCCTCTCATTCTCGCCTCTGGCTCTGAAATTAGGGCAACATTGCTGCGCAATGCAGGTGTCGACTTCGAGGTGCAAGTCGCCCGCATTGACGAAGAGGCAATCCGTCAATCACTGGAGGCCGAGAATGCATCACCCCATGACATCGCCGACATGCTTGCCGAAGTAAAGGCCCAACGGGTCGCAGCTAAGAACCCAGATACATTGGTCATAGGGTGCGATCAGATTCTAGCGCACGGGCGGACAATTTTGGTCAAACCAAAGACAGCAGATGACGCGATCGCGCAGCTGAAATCGTTGCGCGGGCAAAAACACCAGCTTCTTTCTGCTGTTGTCATCTATTCTGATGGCAAGCCGCTATGGCGTCATGTCGGTACTGTTAGGCTGACCATGCGGGATGCATCAGACCAATATCTGACCGAGTATGTGCTGCGAAACTGGGATAGCATCCAGCACGCCGTGGGATCCTACAAGCTGGAAGAGGAAGGAGTGCGACTTTTTACACGCATTGAAGGAGATTATTTCAATGTTCTGGGTCTGCCACTGCTTGAACTCTTGTCTTACCTGACCCTTCGCGGAACACTGCCCACATGACCCAGATTCCGCGTGCTGCCGTTATCGGAAATCCGATCAGTCATTCCTTGTCGCCCAAACTTCACGGCCACTGGCTCCAGCGGTATGGGTTGCAAGGAGAGTATTCTGCAATCCAAGTGACTGAAGATGACTTGGAAAAGACATTACGCGATCTGCCCAAGCGCGGGTTCATCGGTGCGAACGTCACATTGCCGCACAAGGTAAGTGTGATGCAGTTTGCAGATCAGATTACAGATCGCGCCACGCTGATCGGTGCGGCAAATACTCTGATTTTTAAGGATGATGGCCGAATTTTCGCCGATAATACAGATGGATACGGATTTATGGCGAACCTACGCCAAGGTGCGCCAGCCTGGGATCCAAAGGCTGGCCCGGCAGCAATCTTTGGGGCAGGTGGCGCGGCACGCGCGATCATCGTCGCGTTGGCCGATGCCGGTGTTCCTGAAATCATCCTGTCAAACCGCACCCGCCCCAAGTCGGAGGCATTGAAATCAGATTTCGGTGCCCGCATTCGTGTGGTTGATTGGGTTCAAGCTGGCAAAATGTTGACAGATGCCACCACCGTCATCAATACAACCTCGCTCGGAATGAAGGGCGCGCAGGAATTCAAGGTGCCCTTGGACGATTTGCAGCCGGACGCTGTCGTAACAGATATTGTCTATAACCCTCTTCAAACCGACTTCCTCAAATCCGCCGCAGCTGCGGGATGCGTCACGGTTGATGGGTTGGGCATGTTGCTACACCAAGGCGTTCCCGGGTTTGAGCGTTGGTTCGGCAAACGTCCCGAGGTTGATGAGCTGACCCGCCGCGCCGTTTTGGCATGACCCATCTGCTTGGCCTTACTGGTTCTATCGGCATGGGTAAGTCAACCACAGCGCAGATGTTTCACGACGAAGGGATACCTGTTTGGGATGCAGATGCCGCCGTTCACGAACTTTATAGAAAAGGTGGCGCAGCAGTTGTGCCAATAAGTGCTGTTTTTCCAGATGCTATCGTTGATGGTGCGGTATCACGCGATGTGCTCAAACAAATCATTGCCGCTGATACGAATGCAATTGGCCAGATAGAACAAATTGTTCATCCATTGGTCGCCAAGCATCGGCAGGACTTCGTCGCGGCGCATAATGACGATCTGTTGGTGTTCGATATTCCGCTCTTATTTGAAACTCGCGCAGATGAATGGCTCGACTCTGTCTTGGTCGTGACGGTGCTCCCTGAAATTCAAAGGGACCGGGTCTTGGCGCGACCTAGCATGACGAAAGCTCAGCTCGATGTGATCCTATCCCGCCAAATGCCAGACGACCAAAAACGCAAACGGGCCGACCATATCATTGAAACGCTGACGCTGGACGATACCCGGGCAGACGTGCGAAAACTAATCGCGAAACTGAAAGGGCCGCAGCATGCGTGAAATCGTTCTCGACACGGAAACCACGGGTTTTGAACCACATGAAGGTGACCGGATCGTTGAAATTGGCGCGATCGAGTTGATGGGGCATGTGCCCACAGGCCGTACCTATCATCAATACATTAATCCAAAGCGGTCCATGCCTGCCGAGGCGTTTGGCGTGCACGGTATTGGCCCTGATCTGCTAGAGCCACCACAAGACCCAAAGCCAGGTCAGGAAACCCTGCGCGACAAACCGGTGTTCAAAGATATCGCACAGGATTTTGTGGACTTCATCGGTGATGCAAAGCTGGTCATCCACAATGCCGCCTTTGACATGAAATTCCTGAACGCCGAGCTCGGCTGGCTTGATCGACCCCTATTACCGATGGATCAAGCCTTGGATACTTTGGCGATCGCACGGCGAAAATTCCCCGGCTCGCCCGCATCGCTGGATGCGCTATGCCGTCGGTTCGGCATTGATAACTCTTCGCGGACTTTGCACGGTGCGCTGTTGGACAGTGAAATTCTGGCAGAGGTGTATCTGGAACTGATCGGCGGACGTCAGCCAGACTTTGCCTTGGCTACTGATACCCGACAAAATACGATCGGGAATGTCGACGACGATTGGCGGCCAATTCCCCGCCCACAGGCTTTGCAAGCCAAACTCACAAACGAAGAAGCCGCCGCGCATTCTGCCTTTATCGACAGTATGGGCGACGGCGCATTGTGGAAAAAGTGGGCTTAGTTTGCTTTGGCTTTTTCGGCTTCGGCCCGGCGGGCCAACTCTGACCGATAAAGCGCAAGGAAATCGATGGTTTCAAGGTTCAGTGGTGGAAAACCACCGTCGCGGGTCACATCACTGACAATCCGACGCAGGAACGGGAACGTAATGCGCGGGCATTCGATCAGAAGATAAGGATGCATTTGCTCTTCCGGGACACCCTCAACCTGGAAAACGCCGGCATATTCAATTTCCAGAACGAACAGTGGTTCGCCCTTTTCCTTGGTCTTGCTGGTGATGTTCAGCTTTGTGATGATTTCGTACTGGTTGTCTGCGGTCCGCTTGCGGGCATCCAGATTGACCTGAACCTGAATTTCGGGCTGCGCATCACCTGACACACCTTTTTGCGCCAGAATATTTTCGAACGACATATCGCGAATGTATTGGGCCAGCACGCGGCTATTGACTTGTGGCTGCTGCTGCGCAGGTTGTGCGCCGTTCTCGGGGGTATCGGACATTGGAAACGCTCCAGTTAAATTTGGTTGGCGCGTTCCTAACAGCCTATGCCGCAGGCCTCAATGCCGGGTCCAGCCTGAATTTCCGTGTGTTGGCTGTTTATCTGGGGTTACGTCTTTGAAATCAGCATCGACAACGCGATCATCCGGCTTTGGTTGGGGGTGTTCACCCATTGAAAAGCTTTTCACCTTGACCTTTGAACGCATCCAAACAAATGCTGCGCGCCGCACCGATGGCACAAGCAATGACAAACCGACAATATCCGTGAAGAAACCGGGTGTTAGCAGCAGTGCGCCTGCAAACAAAATCATGGCGCCATTGGCCAACGGCTCTGTCGGGTCGCGCATCTCGGAAAACGACCGTTGCAGGTTACCCAACTCTCGCAGTCCTTGGTTGCGCACCAGATATGATCCTACAATCGCTGTGATCAGCACGATCAGCAGTGTCGACAAAACCCCGATATACCCGCCGACCTGAATAAAAAGTGCGATTTCGATCATTGGGACAGCAATAAAAGCGACTAACAGCCACATGATGGGCGCCTTTCGTAACATGTTCGGGGGTAAGGTGGACTCAGCCCTACCCCTGACCTACATAAGGTCGGAAAGGGTATGTTTCCATGCCTTCCCCTGAATGAGGTCCCAATGAACTCTCCGATTATCCAGCTTTTGGTGCTTGCTGGCATTGCTGTTTTCCTGATCCTGCGGCTGCGCGGTGTGTTGGGTACACGCGAAGGATATGAAAAGCCTGCCGTGACACGGCCTGATCCGGATCGCCGTGTCGGGAAGCCCGAATTCGATGTAATCGAAGGCGGTCCGGATCTGGATATCACCGATCATGTCGAAGAAGGTTCTGCCGCAGCAAGCGCGCTGGCTACGATGAAACGCGTTGACCCATCTTTTAACGTCGGTGAATTTCTGGGTGGTGCGCGTGGCGCTTATGAAATGATCCTGATGGCGTTTGAACAGGGTGATCTGGAAAGCATCCTGCCTTTCATATCAGAAGACGTTTACGAGGCTTTCGCGACGGTTGTTGATGACCGCCAGCGTCAGGGCCTGACAATCGAGGCGAAATTCATCGGGATCAGTGACATGACCCTAACTGATGCTGAATTCGATGAAACCACCCAAGAAGGCGAGGTGTCCGTCCGCTTCAAAAGCGAGATGACATCGATTGTCCGCGACAAAGGCGGCGATGTGATCGAAGGCAGCGATACTGAGATAAAGCGCCAGAAAGATACTTGGACCTTTGCCCGCAAGATGGATTCTGGCGATCCCAACTGGCGGCTTGTTGCCACGGGCGAATGATCGGAAACTGGTTTGCCAGCATTTCGCTTTTTCTGACGTTGGCAGGCACCGCGATGGCAGATCCAACATATACACAACTGTCTTATGAAGATCTGACAGATTGGGCGGCCGATGATCATCAGGCCGCCCTTGATGTATTTCTGAACACGTGCGGCGACATGCGTGATCCACAATGGGAGGTGCTGTGCAACTTTGCCCGTACCGGACCAGAACCGCGCGGTTTTTTTGAAAAGTTCTTTCGCCCCGTCCTCATTGAAGATGGTGAACCCATGTTGTTCACCGGCTATTTTGAACCCGAACTGCCGGGGTCGCGTGAGCGCGGCAACGATTATCAGCACCCGATCTACGCAGTCCCTGAAGATTTGAAACCGGGGCAGTCATATTACACCCGCCGTGAAATTGATGAAGATCAACCGCTTGCAGGCAAAGGGTTAGAATTGGCATGGCTGACTGATCCGGTTGATTTGTTCTTTCTACAGGTTCAGGGGTCGGGACGTATTCGCCTACCCGATGGCAGTATGATGCGCGTCGGTTATGGCGGTAAAAACGGGCGCAACTATTCGTCTGTCGGAATGGCGCTGGTGCGTCGCGGGATTTTTGAACCACATCAGGTGTCTGCTGCCGTGATCCGCAATTGGGTCCGACAAAACCGGGCCGAAGGCCGTGCACTTTTGTGGGAAAACGAAAGTTACGTCTTCTTTCGCGAGGTCAGCGAAGTTCCCGCAGATCGCGGCCCGCTTGGTGCAATGAACAGATCAATCACCCAAGGCAGAACGATCGCTGTTGATCCGGAGTTTGTGACGCTCGGCTCCCCCGTTTGGATCGAAAAGCAAGGGACAGAGCCGATGAACCGGCTGATGATCGCGCAAGACACCGGGTCGGCGATAAAAGGTGCGCAGCGTGCTGATATCTTTTTCGGCACCGGGGCCGAAGCAGGTCTAGAGGCGGGAAAGATCAGGGATCCCGGGCGCATGATCGTCTTGTTGCCTGCAACCATGGCCCATCGGCTTATTGCGGCACAAAACTAATGCGACGGCCAAGACATCTTTCACCAGAAGAACGATCACTTTGGGATCGGGTTGCCGAACGGGCGACCCCGCTGGACCCCAAACGCCCGGATCACGCACCATCATTGCCAAAGGTGACGAAAACGCCAACGCCGCGCGTAGCATTGCCGGACTTTCGCGTTGGCCAAACCGCGAATGGCAAGCGCCCGCATGATATACTACCCACCATCACGGATCGTCTGAGCAATACCCCCGTCAATATGGACCACAAATCTTTTGGCAAAATGAAGCGGGGCAAGCTGAAACCCGAAGCCCGGATCGACCTGCACGGCATGACCATGGCCGAGGCACATCCAGAGCTGGTGGCATTTATCCTCGGCTCGCAAGCTGTCGGACGACGCTTGGTCCTGGTGATCACCGGTAAAGGCAAAGATCGCGATGACGGTGGACCCATCCCTACCCGGCACGGCATTTTGCGTCATCAAGTTCCGCAATGGTTGGCCCTACCGCCGTTAAACCACGCAATATTGCAAGTGACCCCCGCACATTTGAAACACGGTGGGCACGGGGCCTATTACGTCTACTTACGCCGCAACCGGTAGCCGCTTGCTGGCCGTGCGCAGCGGCAAAACCATCCCGGCGGCACCAATCACAAAGGACGTCGCATAAAAAAGCAGCTGCTGTTCAAACCCAAACCCCACATCAATCAACCACCCCGACAACCCCGGCCCAATCGCAGAGCCCAACACCATCAGCGCTGTCGCCGCAGATTTGATCGACCCGATATGGGCTGTGCCGTAATACCCGCTCCAAACGGCGGCGGGCAATGTGGCCTGACCGCCGCCGGCAAACCCCATCAATATGACACCCAGCGCAGCCCATGCCACCGTCGGCGCATACCAATGCACCACAAACGCAGCAGCCAATGGCAATAAGTAAAGCGGCAACAACCGCCCGGCCCCGAACCGATCAATGGCCCAGCCGAATAGGAAAGTGGAGGCCATAAACGTGAATGTGCCCAGCGGGAAAACTGCGACCAGACTGATATGATCCCAACCCTTGATCGCCGCAAAATGAACCTGATGAAACCAGAACGCCGTTGCAAACGCGGGAAACAGGCTCATCGCAGGGACCAATGCCCAGAATAGTGGATGGCGCAACGCTTCCATCCGTGTCCAATGTTTGCTGTCCATGCCCAACGCGCTTTCGCTTTTCGTTACGGACTGTGGGGTGCGTTCCAGCCGTAAAAGCCGCCAAAGTACGGGCATCATCAGAACAGCAAACACGGCACACCCAATCCAGATATGACGCCAATGAACAAAAGACTTCAGCCAGGCAAAGGTGAGCGGCATCGCCGCCTCTGCCAGCATGAAACCTAGCGCTGAAATCGCGAGGGCCCGCCCGCGTGTTTTGATGAACCAGCGCGAAATGGCAACGACGGAGATATGGCTCGCCATGCCTTGGCCAAAGAACCGCAGGGCGAAGATCACAACAACCAGCGCGGACGCGTAGGTGTTGAAAGCCATCGCTAAACAGGCAAGCGCCAGCAACCCAACGGTCGCAATCCCGAGACTGCGCACCCGGAACCGATCCGTCAGCCCGCCAGCAAACACCATCACAGCAGCCGACGCGCCGGTGCCAATCATATAGATGACACCCCAGTCGCCGTGGCTTAACCCGAATTCAGCCCTGATTTCACCGGCAAAGACGGCAATGACGAACGTCTGCCCGAAACTCGACAAAAACGAAAGTAACACACCAACGGCAAGGAATGGCGCGTTTTCGCGGATAAACCCAAGGTATGACGTGATCGCGCGCATGCGCCCTTGATGGTCGGGACACGCAGAAGTTGGAAGCCCTAATAAGTCACCGATCTTGCCATTCACGGTACCGGTGAACCAATTCGCTTTCGCAGATCTTAAAGCCGATGTAACTAAGCAGCGCAGCAATAGCGCAGGCAATGATCTGGGCGAGTTGGATTAGCCCACCTTCCATCACCGCGGTCCATCCGAATTCACGCAGGAACCGAAAATTGGCCATCGACATCTGGAAAAGGTTCAGCGTTGCGTAAGCAAAGATAATCGTCAGGATGCCCGCCAGAACCAGCACCATAATGACGTGATATCTGGCCAGTTTGAACATCACAGCACGTAGCGGCTGACGTCGGTTGACCGCGACAACTCACCCAAATGCTCTTCGACAAAAGCGGCATTTACGGCAATTTCGTCGCCTGCCCGGTCGGGTGCGTTGAATGAAAGGTCCTCGAAAACACGTTCCATCACTGTATAAAGCCTGCGCGCGCCAATATTTTCAACAGCTTCGTTCACCTCTGCTGCGATCTTGGCAAGCGCTTTGATCCCATCTTCGGTAAAGCTGACCAGTACTTCTTCTGTGTTCATCAGCGCCGTGTATTGCAGGGTCAGCGCATTGTCCGTTTCTGTCAGAATGCGCACGAAATCGTCCTCGGTCAGGGCGCGCAGTTCAACCCGGATCGGCAGGCGGCCCTGCAGTTCGGGCAGCAAATCAGACGGTTTCGCCACATGGAAAGCACCAGATGCGATGAACAGGATATGGTCGGTTTTGATTGGTCCGTGTTTGGTGGATACGGTTGTCCCCTCGATCAAAGGCAGTAAATCGCGCTGCACACCTTCGCGAGACACATCGGCACCGCGCGCATCGGCACGGGCACAAACCTTGTCGATCTCATCAAGAAACACGATGCCGTTTTGCTCAACTGCCTCAAGCGCCGCTTTGGTCACTGTTTCATCGTCAAGCAGTTTGTCTGCTTCGTCTGCGATCAGGGCTTCATAGCTTTCCGAAACACTCATCTTCTTTTTGACCGTGCGTCCACCCATCGCTTTGTCGAACAGATCACCAAGGTTCATCATCCCGCCCATGCCACCGGGTTGACCGGGGATTTCGAAACCACCCATGGGGTTGGATGTATCAGTCAGCTCAAGTTCAATAATCGTGTCGTCCAACTCACCGGATTTCAGTTTCTTGCGAAACATCTCGCGCGTGCTGTCGCGTGCATCAGTTCCAGCAATCGCCGTGATCACGCGCTCTTCTGCGGCTTCGCGCGCCTTGGCCCTGACATCATCACGCATATGTTCGCGGGTATCTAAAATGGCGGTATCCACCAGATCGCGCACAATCTGCTCCACGTCTCGGCCGACATACCCGACTTCGGTAAACTTCGTTGCCTCAACCTTGATGAACGGGGCACGTGCCAGCTTTGCCAATCGCCGCGAAATCTCGGTCTTGCCAACACCGGTGGGTCCGATCATCAGGATATTCTTTGGATAAACCTCATCACGCAGATCATCGCCCAACTGCTTGCGCCGCCAACGATTGCGTAATGCAACAGCAACAGCGCGCTTGGCGTCCTTTTGACCAATGATGAACCGGTCAAGTTCCGATACGATTTCGCGGGGTGTCAGGTCTGTCATGTCAGTCCTTGGGTATGAGATGGGGGGAGCCGATGAAGCGGCACAAAGCCGGGCATCAGATTTAGAATGCGGGCGCGGATACGTTCCCAGAACGCACCCAGCAAAAGAAGAACAACACCAAGGATCAGCACAGTCAGTGCTGCGCCATCGCCATCCATCACCCCGGCGGCCAGCGCAACAATATATCCAATGGCAGCAATCAGGAACGACCGGCGATCAATGACAATGGCCACGATGGCGAATAACGCAAGAAAGCCGAGCAGAACAATGTTTGCCCCAAAACTATCGCGATCCAACAATGTCAGTGCAACGGTATTGACCAGGGCCGGGGCCGCGACAACATGCAGCCAAAATCCGTTTGCTGATCTGCGGGTTACACGATGCGGGTCGCTCATGTCGAACGCCATCGCCACGGCAAAGACCAACAGGCCCAGCGCAAGTGTGATCCAGGCAAAGGGCCCGCCCGCCGATAGCAAGAATAGGTCACTTATATCGCGCACCTCGCCGCCACGGCTGGCCGTAAAGACGATAGCAATAATGAAAAACCCAACGGCAATCATGGCCATGGCAAACGGCACCCGGAACCGCCACCAGAACAAAAACAGCGTCAGCGTCGCCAGCAACAAAGGCAGGGGCACACTGGTATAGTCGTTTTGCGCGATCATGAATGGTTCTGTCATCACTGCGAGAAATCCAAAGGCGGCATTCCCGGCAAACATGACCGACAGGGCGATAGCAGGTGCTACCATGCGGCGCTTACGGACAAAATATTCTGCCAAAAGCCACAACAAAACACCCCCGATCAACGTAACAATCATCGCATAACGTGTCAGTTCGACAATCTCATCGCCAAGGGCCAGCGTCACAACGCTGGACCAGCCAACCGCCAGAATAATTAAACCGATAACGATAAAAATCTCATTGAACCCTTTGAACAGCTCAAACGGTTCGTCCCCGGTTGCAAGGTCAGTGCGCGCGCCGCGCCGACTATCAGCCAGGCCAATCAAACCAGCGGCCTGCTTTTCGCTCAACAAACCGCTGCCCACGGCAGCCCTCAAATCATCGCGTTCAATCATATGGGTCCTCTATTCGACCAAGACCTATGGTCTGCATGTAGCAAGTCCAAGGGTCTTTGCCGTCTTTTGCCCCAAATTGCAAAGGTTCACAAATGCGTGCAGCCGATTGTGCGGAACCACCCCATGGGTAGTGTGACCCCACTCAATCCATAGGAGGTCCGTGATGGACAGACGCTCATTCCTTGCTGCCGCTTTGGCAACTACCGCATTGCCCGCATTCGCCGGGGGTCATGGTCGCCTTGGCACATTTTCCGGCGTGAACAATCACACCGTGACCGGCACCGCAGAAATTGCAGGGCAAGAGATTAACCTGCTTGACGATTTCACATTCGATGGGGCCCCCGACCCCAAGGTCGCGCTGGGCAAAGACGGAACCTATGACCCCAACACCCTGATGGGTGCATTGGTCAGCGACACCGGCGCATCCAGCTATACTGCACCCGATGGGATCAACCCTGCCGACTATAACGAGGTCTGGATTTGGTGCGAACGGTTCAACGTCGGATTGGGCGTAGCCCCGATCACTTAACCGATCGTCTCAATCGTCAGATTGCCGTTGGTATAGACACAGATATCGGCGGCAATCGCCATGGCATTCCGGGCAACCGTTTCTGCATCCATGTCCGTTTCCATCATGGCCCGCCCCGCAGCCAGAGCATAATTGCCGCCTGACCCAATGGCTGTGACATCATGTTCCGGTTCCAGCACATCGCCGGCGCCGGTGATCACGAACAGCTCTTTGCCATCACTGACAATCAGCATCGCCTCCAGCTTTTGCAGGTATTTATCGGTGCGCCAATCCTTGGCCAACTCAACAGATGCGCGGGCCAACTGACCCGGTGTTGCCTCCAATTTCTTTTCCAGCCGTTCCAGCAGGGTAAACGCATCAGCCGTGGACCCAGCAAACCCGGCGATCACATCCTGCCCACCGGGTGACAAACGACGGACCTTGCGCGCGGTGCCCTTGATGACTGTCTGTCCAAGGCTGACCTGACCATCACCCGCGATCACAACCTTACCGCCTTTGCGGACGCCAATAATTGTGGTGCCATGCCAGCCGGGGAATTCTTCTTTTGCCATCGTCTGCTCCTTGCGCGTTGCGGCATATATGGCGGGCTGGGTCCGTGCAGACAACCCCAGCACCTTGTCGGCAGACAACCACGGCGCTAGCGTCCGGCAGATGAGCACTGCAAACACCGTCACCTTTTATCTGCATCCAAAGCTACGCAAACAAGCCATGCGTGGGCAGCATAACTTTATCAGCAAGGTCAGCGACGTGCTGGAGGCTGCGGGGCTGGATATCGAGTTTGACCGCGATGATGACGTGGCACGCTTGCGGGCCATGGACCGGCCCGGTTACGGGATGTTTCTCATGCAGGAACCCGCGAATGCACGCTGCCTGACATTTCGCAAAACCTACATCTACCCGTTTTGGCACATTGAAAAACAAGGCAAGCGCTGGGAATGGCCTGTCGCACAGGATCGGTTCGATGTGGCGGCGACCGATCCGCAAAAGGCCGCGAACTTTTACAGGTTCTGGCAAAATCGACTGTTTGATGGGGCGACTAACAAAACCCGCGAGGATAGGTTTATTTACGTCCCCCTTCAGGGGCGATTGACCACGCATAGATCATTCCAGCACTGCAGCCCGATCGACATGATTAAGACTGTGTTGAAACACGATACCCAGCGATACGTGCTGGTGACCCTGCACCCGACAGAAGTATACACAAAAGAAGAACAACAAGCGCTTGAGGCGCTAATCGATCAGCATGACCGGCTGTATGTCCGGACCAGCGGGATGGAACGATACCTGCAATATTGCGATTACATCGTCACCCAAAACTCCAGCGTCGGATTTCTAGGATACTTCTTTGGCAAACCGCTGATCTTGTTCGGCAAAACAGACTTTCACCATATCGCATTGAAGGTTCATGACATCGGCGTGGAAACGGCATTCGCGTCTGTGACGGACCACGCCCCCGATTACGCCGCTTATCTGCACTGGTTCCTGCAAAAGCGGGCGATCAACGCGGGGCGCCCCGAAGCGAAATCCAAAATCAGGACCGTTCTGCGCGGCCACGGCTGGCCGGTTTGAAATGAAAAAGGGCGCCGCAATGGGCGCCCTTGAAAGTCTAATCTTTTAGCTTCAGATCGACTCTTCGATCCAGCCTTGAATGGCGGCCTTTGGGGCGGCGCCTGCTTTGTTGGAAACCACTTCGCCATCCTTGAAAACGAACAGCGCGGGGATACCACGCACGCCCATCTGCGCAGGTGAATTGGGGTTTTCGTCAACGTTTACTTTGACGATCTTGACCTTGCCTTCCATTTCTGCGGAAAGCTCTTCCAAGGATGGGCCGATCTGTTTGCATGGGCCACACCATTCCGCCCAGAAGTCCACGACAACGGGAATGTCAGACTGGCGCACTTCGGCGTCAAAGGTTGCGTCGGTTACTTCTACGGTTGCCATCAGGTCACTCCTTGGCGAAAAACGTTGGAAGCTGAAACTAAGAACCCGCGGCCCGTTGGTCAAGCCGCGGTAACAGAGTTCAGTGCTTCGTGAAGCATATCGTCAGGTAAAATCATCAGCTGCGCTGTCTGCGTCCACAAGATTGCCATCTCGATAGGTCGGCCCGGATAAATCTGCGCCAGCGCCGCATGATAAACCGCCATCTGCCGAAACAGGCCGTCGGGCGTTTGTGCGGCACAATTCGGCACCAGCCGATTGGATTTGTAATCAACAGCGATGATCTTGTCTGGCGTGACGATCAACCGATCAATGGCGCCGTGAATACGTCCCAGTCCGTTTACGTTAGCGGTGATATTGACCTCTGTCAGGGCGGCATCGGTCCAAAGATGGGCGAGCGAAGGCGCATCCAGCAGACCAATCACAATGTCTACAAGCGCGAGAATTGCGGGATCGTCAGATTGCACTAACTGATGCCCCAGCGCCGTCCGATCCGTAGGTGCGGCCATCGGCAAATGTTCCAACAAAAGATGGATCAATGTCCCTCGCTCCAACCCATCATCCGACTGATCGCCAGCCAATGCCTTTGCACCGGCTAAATCAGATGGCGCAATTGTTTTGGTGACCGTCACCTCAGGCAGCGGCGCGAGCGATGGCAAAACAACATCCGGTGCCGCAACATCCGAACGCGCGATCAGGTCAAGCGCATCCCACTCCAGATGATCCACACGCTTCACATCCAGATCCCCGGCTTTGGCATCAAAATCGCCTCGTTGCCGCATGCCATCAGCGACAATATTGTACCAACTGGCATCGCCGGCGCCCACATCGCCAGCAGCCCCGACAATCAGCCACTTTTCCGCGCGGGTCATCGCAACGTAAAGCAGCCGCAGCCTTTCACGCTTTTGCGCCGCGATCACATCATCGCGCAAAGCGGTTACTGCCGGCGCAGATTCGCGGGTCGGCGTTTTCCAAACCAGATGATTACCCGCCGGCAGCAGTTCTGCGTTCACTTTCACATCGCGTTTTGCTGTATCTGGCAGAATGACAATCGGCGCTTCAAGCCCCTTGGCCCCATGCACCGTCATCACACGAATACGGTCGCCCTGACTGTCCATCTGACGCTTAACCTCAAGATCGTCCGTTTCCATCCAAGTCAAAAACCCGGTCAAGCTCGGCACGCCGGTACTTTCATAGGCCAAAGCTTGGGACAAAAGCGCATCAATGCCGTCCTCTGCCTCCGGTCCTAAACGGGCCAATAACTGCCGCCGTCCATCATGACGGGTCAGAATACGTTCGATCAAATCATAGGGACGCAGAAAATCTGCCTGCCTCCGCAAATCGTGCAAAACAGCCAGGGTTTTTGGATGATCGGCATCGCGCAGCGCTGCCCATAGATAAGTTTTTGCCGCACGATGATGCGCCAAACTATACAGATCCTGTTCAGACCAGCCAAAAAGCGGTGACCGCAAGGCTGCGGCCAGTGATAAATCATCCTCTGGCAAGGCCAGAAAACTCAGCAACGCTGCCAAATCCTTCACCGCCAGCTCCGCTCCCACACGTAACCGATCAGCCCCGGCAATGTTCAAATCAGCCGCCTTACAGGCGCGAATAATCTCAGCAAACAGCTCTGACCGGCGCTGCACAAGGATCAGCACATCACCTTCGGTAATCGGACGGCGTTGATATCGGCCAGTATTCCCAATTTCCTCGGGGATGGTTTCGTCGCGGATCATCCGTTTGATCTGGGCCGCGACCCGATTGGCCATTAAAACCGTATGATCCGTCTCGCTTGGCGCATCGACCGGGTCAAACCATTGCCGGGTGTCATCTTCTGTTGATTTTTCGATCACAGGCCACAAATCTATCCGCCCCGGCATTTCGGTCTTAAAGGCGATATGGGTCAGGCCATCATCCATCCCCTCTGCCCGGCCCCGGACAAATGTTTCGTCAACCACCGACAAAATTGCCTGCGATGACCGGAACGAATGATCAAGCGATGTACTTTCAAACGGCTTTGCCGCAGCCTTATGGGCATTGGCAAAATGCCCCTTCATCTGGTCAAACGCCGCCGGGTCCGCCCCCTGAAACGAATAAATCGACTGTTTCTTGTCACCCACAACAAAAACCGTGCGCATCCGTTCAGGCCGGGCACCTTCGCCGCTGGCAAATTCTTGCGTCAACCGCTCAATCACTGCCCATTGGGTGGGGCTGGTGTCCTGAGCCTCGTCCACCAAAACGTGGTCAATCCCGCCATCCAGACGAAACAACACCCATTGGGCAACATCCCGATCAATCAGCAAGGCCTTCGCCTTACGGATCAGATCATCAAAATCCAACATCCCGATCGCCAGCTTGCGGGCCTCATAAGCCGGGACAAAAGCCGCCCCAAACCGATAAATCGCCAGCGTACGATCAAACGCGTCCATCGCCCAAAGATGCGCGCGCGCAGCGGCAACACGGTCCATCCAATCATGCACCGCATCAGCGATTGGGGCCATCGCTTCAACCGCCTTGGCGTGGTTGGATGGGGGAAAGTTCACAGATTTCGAATTGCAGCTGTTGGCATAAAGAAAAAGATCAAAAACAGTGTCTAATATAGCCCAATCCGGGTTTTTTACATCAAGCTCAGCCAGCCGCGCAGCAAACTTTTTATAGCTTGGTGACTGATCTGCAAAGGCCTCGGTCAGTGCGGCAACAATCTCTGCCTCACTGCCATCAAACGCCATCGCCAATGCGTCTTCGCGCCTGGCATCAGAAGTAAGCGATAGCGCCGCCTTGATAGCCGCCTCATCAATAGGAGCTTCAAAATACGCGCGTTTGTTCGCCACCTCAGCCGTCAGCTTGGCCAGATCGTCGCCGGTAAAATATGCCAATACGTCCTGAACAACCTGCGTCTGTGCGCCTTGCACCAGATCATCCATCACTTCCGCGCGCAAAAGTGTCGCCGCCCGATCTTCCATCTCGCGAAACTGCGGGCTTACCCCGGCCTCAAGCGGGAAGCGACGCAAAATACCTGCACAAAACGAATGGATTGTTTGGATTTTCAGACCGCCGGGTGTTTCAATCGCGCGGGCAAATAGTGTCCGAGCGGCACGCAATTGGGCTGCATCAATCGTGCGGTCCACCCCAAGAGCCAGCAAATCGGCACGCAAATCATCGTCTGCCATCATGGCCCAGGCACCCAACCGCTTAAAAAGCCGGTTCTGCATCTCGGCCGCCGCCGCCTTGGTGTAGGTCAGGCAAAGGATATTTTGCGGCGACACGTCTTCCAGCAACAGCCGCGCGACGCGATCCGTCAAAACGCGCGTCTTGCCCGACCCGGCATTGGCTGACAGCCAGGTGGAGGTACGCGGATCAGCAGCATCGACCTGCCGTTGTGATGCGTCATCGCGGATCACGACAGGACCACCGGCACAGGGTCGTCGCTCGTATCCCATTCACCATAGCGGGACAGGTGATCATAGGCACTGACATCAGATTTCGAAAACAAGGCCAATCGGGCGGTATAGCCGCGATCCAGCGCGCGCCAATTGGCAAAAAGCGTCTCTAACTCGGCCCAAACCTTGTCTGCGGGTTGTTTGTCGAGCGGTGCAGCCTGCGTCTTCATGCTGGCATTTACACCGATAAACGCCGCTGATTTCACCTGTTTGGCACCCAGCGCTGCAAAGGCGCCCCGTTGAACCATCGCCGCTTCCAGCAGCAGTTGTTTGTCAAATTTTTCCTGTTGCGGCTTGGTCGGCACAGCGCCGGTTTTATAATCATAAATCACCGCCTCATCTTCTGCTGTCAGATCAATACGATCAGCCTTGCAGGTCAGCGTGACCGAAGGGGGCACCATGATCTGTCCCTTCACCTCGATCATATGACGGACGGCCAGCGCCTGCCTTTCTACCTCGCCCGCTAAAAACACATCGGCAGAGCGTTCCATACGTGCAATCCACTGCGCGCGGATCGTGGGCCACGGACAGTCCTGTTCAAAATGAAACCGCGCGATCTGCATCAATGCATCCCGATCCGTGGGATCATGCCCTCCAGCAATGAAGCGTTCCAAAATGCGATGAACGATAATTCCGCGCAGCGGCGCATCAGCGGTTGGGACCAACGGATCCAAAGGATCCAGACGCAAAACCTTGCGGGCATAAATGGCAAACGGGTCACGGATCAGCGTTTTGATCTGCGTAACGGAAATCTGATCCGGGCGGGCCGTAACAGGCGGTTGCGGTGATGGACGCGGTGCAGCTGCGGTCCGGTCCGTTGGCGAAGAAAGCGTCGCCGCCATCGCCAGCCAATGATCACCCCGCGCCCGCATCGCAGCAAGCGCGGCATCGCCGCCGCGCGCTGGCAAGCCACGCAGCAAATTGGTCAACCGGTTCACCCAGCGCGACGGGACCGTTTCCGCATCAGCCGATCTCTTTGAACGTGTGATCCAAACCTCTTTGCCAGCAACCGCCTGCTGGTAATCATGCGCGGACAAACCAATGCGCCGTTCTGGCAGCAAAAGCCCAGCATCACGGCGCATCGTGCGGTTGAGCCACGGATCAGGTGCCGGGGCCTCGGGCCAAACCCCATCATTCATCCCACCAAGAATGGTCAGGTCCACACCCTGCACCCGCGCCTCAAGCGTACCCCAGATCAGGATATTCGGGTGCCCCTTGTCGCGGTCCCGCACAACACCATCGGCTACAACTGCATTGAAAAGTGCCGCGTAATCACGGGCCAGCATTGCACCGCCTGCATCAGCGGCATGGCGTAAACTGGCGCAAACGCGCTGGGCCTCGCGCCCCGCTGCTTCGTCCCATAACCCTCCTGCGCCCGCGTCATCCGGTCCGGCACATAAGCGTTCGGCCAGATCAATATGCGCCTCAAATCGGTCCGGCAGTGGTTGGGCCATATCCATCTCATGGCCGCAAAACATTGCAGCAACCCACGCGGCCCACGGGATCCGGTCACTATCCTTGCCTGCCCAAGCTACAAATGTCGCTTTGGTTGGAAAGGGTGGGCCAAAGCGACGCAGATGTAGCTCCAACTCGCGCGCATGCCGCAAATGCGGGCCACGATCCCCGCCACCCGAATGGCACAACGGATGTTTCAGCAACGTCAGCAACGCCTCAGACGTCAGCGGCTGCCCAAACAAATCCACAACATGGCGCAAAAACCGGCCCGGCGGCGACAGGGCAAGCGGCGTTCCGGCACTGTCGTCAGGCACAATATCCCAACGATCCAGCGCTGCCGTCACCTGTCGGGTCAACATCCGGTCGGGGGAAATCAGCGCCGCGGTGATCCCATCAGCCGCCGCTTGACGCAATCGCAATGCAATCGCTTCCGCCTCAGCGCGGGGCGAGGCTGCCTCAACCAATGTCAAACCGTCTGTCGCTGTAACCAGATCACCCAATCCGGGCCCTTCTTCCAACCATTGGCTTGTCACCGGTGCCGGGCGCAGCGAAAGCGAAATCAGCTTGTTCCGATCCGGTTGGACTGGTGTCATCGATGACCAGGGCGCCACATCTGCATGACCGAATGCGATCAAATCCATCAAACGGCGAAACCGAAACTGAGGATGATCCTCCGCCGTCATTTCATCATCCATCGCCTGCCACACCTGCGCGGGCAGATCAAAATCGTACCCCGGCAACACAATCGCCCCTTGGGGCAATTGCGCAACTGCCTGCATGAACAAGGCTGTCGCACCGCGCGATCCAGTCGAACCTGCCACAATAATGGGATGCGACGGCGGGGCGTTGGCCCAGCGTTGGGCCAACGTCTCAATCACCAAACGCTGGCGGGCTTCCTTGTCTGGGGCGGCATCCGTATTGCTGAAAAACGGAGTGATGATCTTGAGAAACCGCAGCGCCCGATCCCAATGGCCGGATTGGTCCGTCACGTCCAACCCTGCAATCACATCAGGATCAACACCTTCGCCCTGCATTTCATCCATCAACGTCGCAAGACTGTCAGACAGATCATAAATTGCAGCGCGGGGGGCAAGATCGGGGGCCTGTTCCAACAGCTTGGCCACGAATTTGGATAACTCCAGCCGGCGCCGCAAAGGCGAAATCGCAGGCTGAATTTGTATTGAAACCGGGTCATTCGCCAGATCAGTGATCAGCCTGATGCGCGGCAGCAGTCGCGGCGGACCCGCATCAAACACAGCGCGAATGCGGCGCTGCATCCGGCTTGTATTGACGTAAACCTCCGTGCGGGCCCATTGTTCGGGCGTCATCGTATCCGCGCGCTTAGCCAACCCATCCACCAGGCTCTGCGCAAAATCGACCCCTGGCGGCGTTCCAAAAATGCGCGGTGCAGCAGCGCCTTCAAACATCCAACATCGCCTCTGCCAGTGGAATGCTTGAAGGTTGCCCAACATCGCACCAGCGGCCAGCATAAGTCACACCAAATAGTCCGCCACGCGCCGCCATCTGGTCCCATACTACGTTCATGGAAAACGCCTTTTCAGCGATTTCCGCCAGCGTTTCTGTACGGATGATCTGCACCCCGGTGTAAATTGCGTCAGGGGCGCGATGCAGGCGTCCCGCGGCGTCCAGACGAAAATCACCTTTGCCCAAATGCCCCGAAACACGGGCCTTTGGGACCATCAACAAAAGCGCCTCCATCTTGTCACGCCAGGCGTCCAACACAGTTCGTACAGGGTTCGGACCTTGCCAAACCGCATCAGTGTTCATCGTAACAACTGGGTTTGCGCCCAATAAAGGTAGCGCATGACGCAGCCCACCGCCTGTTTCCAACAGGCCCGCGGTTTCATCAGAAAACGCAATATCCCGACCTGCCAGATAATCGCGGACCATTTTGGCACGATAATGCACATTCACTACTTTTGCCCCGATCCCCGGCGTGTCAGCTTGATCAAGCGCGTGGTCTATCAACGTACGGCCAGCGACAGTAATCAGTGGTTTTGGGCGATCCGCAACCAACTCACCCATGCGCGTACCCAGCCCCGCCGCGAACAAAAGCATTGACATGGTCATGCGCGTAGCCGTTCAAGCAGCGCTGGATCGGGCTCCGGCAGTGTATCAAACACTGCTTGCTTCAATTGATCCAACACAGGGTGATCCAAATCCAAAAGCAGATTGGCCCAAACGCGCGGGATCAGATCGACATAGCGGGTCTTGCCCATCTCGCAGGCTAACCGCGCGAAAACACCCAAAATCCGCAAATTGCGTTGGACGCCCAGACAGGCAAATTGTGCGCGCGATCCTGTCCCTGTCATCCGAAAAAACCTGTCAATCATACCATCCGCGACATCCGGCGGAACATCCCGCCGGGCGTCCCGCAAAAGCGAGATCAGATCATAGCCCGCAGGCGCCACGAAAGCATCCTGAAAATCCAGCAAGCCAACCCGCGCCAACCCGTTTTCCGTTGGTCGCCAGATCAGATTTTCAGCATGGAAATCGCGCAAGGCCATTACATCGGCAACCGGCGCATGCGCTTTTAATGCGCACTCCATCTCTTGCATAAGATCCGCACCGTCTGCCGCGCCATAGAATTCCGCGGCGATCCCGATCATGTCCGCACCGACCTGCGGCGTCATATGCTTCAGAAATGTTGGCGGCGTAACATCGTTGAGGGAAACCAAAACATCAACGGCAGCGGTATAAAGCACTGATGTTTCATCGGCATGATTGGCCAGCCAACCCGCAAAATCGTCCGGCCCCAGATCAGCCAACACCATGATCCCATCATCCGGATCATGCGCAAGAACGGCAGGCGGACAAAGATTAGAACCTTCCAACACTTCGACGATCTGCGCAAATCGCAGGGTGCCATTGCCGCCGTCCGGCGGCGCATCCATCAAAACGACTGATTGATCGCCTTGGCGTAATCTCTCATATCGGCGCGATGACGCATCACCGGCAACCGGTGCCCGTTTCCAGTCCGACCATTTGGACCTAGCTATAAAACCATCAATCAGTTCGGCGCGATCACTCATGCAGATCGCCCAGCCGCTCACGCCAGTTTTTTGACATGTTGATCGTCACCACATGATCTATTTCACGCGCTGAAAACGTCATATTCAGCGCGTTCTCCGGTATATAAGCGCCCAGCCGGTCCGGCCATTCGATCACGCAAATGGCCGTTGAAAAAGCGTCCTCAAGACCCAGCTCGAATGCCTCATCCGGATGGGTCAGGCGATAAAGATCGCAGTGCCAGATATCACCATCAGGGGCATCATACGTTTGCACCAGGGTGAAAGTCGGCGAAGGCACATCCTCCATCCGGCCAAGCCGAAACCTGATCAGCGCCCGCGCAAAGACAGATTTACCCGCCCCGATAGGCCCTTCGAGCAGAATAACATCGCCCGGGGCTAAGTGTGGTGCGATTTTATGAGCCAAAGCCGCAGTGGCATCTTCATCTTGCAGCGCGATTTGAACGGTGTTGTCGGTCATGGCGAAACACTATGGTTTGGCACGCGACCTGCAAGCCAAAATCAGCGTTTGGCGACCTGTATGGCAGGGTCCGGCATTGTCAGCTTGCGGATGACCGGTTTCATCGGGGGCGCAAATGTAAATCGCACCATGGTCATCCCGCCGGAAATCGGATTGGCATAGCAACGCAGATGCCGGCCATCATCCAATATTGCGTCATCTGACCATGGTTTCCGGGCACCCAGAAGATGAATGAAATCGCGCATTTCTGTCCACATGCGCGTTGGTGTGCAGCGATCCCGCCATATGCCCATTTCGGCCCGCAATTCACGCTGCTCAATCGAGATTTCGTCAGTTGTGGACCACAAATCATTGTAAGCCCGGTTTGACATCACAAGCGTGCCTGCGCTGGAAAAGACCGCAATCGCCTCAGGCAGGGTGTTCAGAACCGCTTGCCCGGTTTCAATATCTGACCGGAAGCGGCGGGTCAGGGAAACTTCGGCGCTGATATCCTCGAACAGAAATGCAAACGCGCCGTCAGGATGGGGGCGCCCGGTCACGCGGTATGTTTGCCCATCAGGCAGGTTCCATGTTTCACAATATGTTCCGTTTTTTGCGGCGACCTCAAGCGCGGTAAACTGGTCGCGCCATGTTGTATAATCCTTCGGCTCCGGCAGCATCCGCGATTCCCGCAACTTATCGAGGACCGCATCAACCGTGGGCCGACCGCTTAGAAAGGTAACCGGCAATTGCGTCATGTCCAGCAATGCAGGGTTAAACATCGCCAGTTGTCGCCGCTTGTCGAAAATTGCCAACCCAATGGACAACTGCGCGAACGTCTTGCTGAGGGTTTGGACAAAGTTACGCCGCTCCTGATCAGCGCGCACAACAGCATTGGCATCAGTTGCGAAATGCAAGAGTCCATTTTCGCGCGGTACACTCGTCACATCAAACCACTGCTCTGCCGATTTATCTGGCAATGGCACGGAGACGCGGCGTATGGCGGTCCCCTTGTTTACAACCGTATCACGCAATTCCGCAAAGACAGATTGGCTTGGCAGCGCCGGTTGCGCATCTGCATCCGGGGCCCGCAAACTGTCAGAAAAGGAAAGGTAGGCGTGATTGGCCCAGACCAGCTTGCCCGTCTGATCCTCTTGCCAGATCAGCTGCGGTGTATGCTGCGTCATTTCACGCAACATCGATAGTTCAGACAGACGCACGTCGCGTTCAATCACGTCGCTCACGCCGGTATGGGTTGCGTGATTGCCACCTTTTACGGCAATGCGAATCTGGTCATCAAAAAGGTCAAGTTCGATCCACAAGGCGTCATCACGATCACCATCGATCCGAACCCGTCCTTGGGTGTGGCCAGCCAGCTTTTCGCGCAGATCGCAGAAATGGGGGCCAAGCACATGCAGCACTGCATCATAGTCTGATAGATGTGTGGTGTGCGGTGTGATCATCGACAATGCATCTGGCGTTGCATCAACCAACACGCCATGTTCGAAAAGAAACACAGGGCCAGTGGCATTTTGCTGATTCATAGGCTGGATCGGCACCGAATTTCTTCTTGACCGGTTGAGCAGACCAAAAACGATTGCTGCGCCCGCGCCCGCAGATAGGGCAATCACCACCAAATCAAACAAAACCATCGACATGTGTTGTCGGCTCCCGCGTACCACTTGCAGCGAACATCAAAGACGAAAGTTAATGTCCGGTTAAGCGCGAGGCACGATCAGGACCAAGGATCATTGGGCTGGTTTTCCCCCAAAGCACCGTTGCTCGCGGGGTCAATCGTGGGCAGGTCATCGCGGGGCCAAGTCACTGTCACAACCGCGCCGCCAGTGGCCTGACCTGACCATCCTGCATGGCCATGCCTGCGACTATTGGCAAAAGTCAGTGTCGCTCCGGAGCGTTCGAGCAAGGTTTTCGCAATGAAAAGGCCCAGACCCATACCCTCGTAGCCAGGCCTGCGATGCTTATCCTCTGACAAACGACGGCGGCGAACATATGGGTCGCCAATGCGGCCGATGACAGATTGTGGGAAACCCTGACCATCATCCGAAATACGCACGGTGATGGTATCTTTGGACCAGGTCACATCAACCCTGACGTCCAAACGGGAAAAATCGACAGCATTCTGGATCAGATTGCGCAGCCCATGAATGATCTCGGGGCGACGGGCGATGATGGGTTGGGTCGAATCAGATTCTTCGTCCGGGGCCAGGTGAAATGACACCCGCCGACCACGATTCATATGGGGCTCCGCCGCCTCTTGGATAACCGTTTCAAGCGGGGCGTGGCGCAGATAAAGGTCATCCTTGCCGACACGGCCCATGGAATGCAAAATATCACGACACCGGTCGGCCTGTTGGCGGATCAACTCCGCATCGGCCAACAATTCAGGATGGTTTTCCAGCTCTTCCATCAATTCACTGCTGACCAGCTTGATGGTGGCAAGGGGTGTGCCCAACTCATGCGCGGTTGCGGCCACAACACCGCCAAGATCCGTCAGCTTTTGTTCGCGGGCAAGCGCAAGCTGGGTCGCGACGAGTGCTTCGCTCATCGCATTCATTTCTGTCGTGACCTGGCGTGCGTAGATTGCCAGAAAGACAACGCCGATCAGCAAAGCGACCCAAAAGCCGAACTGGAACAGAACCGGCAGGACCAGTACCACGCCTTCGGCTGTTTCGATGGGCAAACTAAACCGGCTGATCAATGTGATCAGGGTAATGGCCGTCAGGCCAAGAAAAATCATACTTCTGAGATGCAGGACGGTGGCGGCAATGGTCACGGGGGCCAAAACCAACATCGCAAAGGGATTGTTCAAACCACCCGTCAGGAATAACAACAGGCTTAGCTGAACGATATCAAATACCAGCCAAAGAGAGGCCTCCCTCTCGGACAGGCGCTTGTTTTCGGGGTAAACGAAGCTCGAAATCACGTTCGCCAGCACCGATATCCCGATAGCCATGATGGCAAAGGCAACCTCGATCTGTAGCCCGTAGATTCGCACAGCAACAAATATCGCGACCGCCTGACCCACGACTGCAAACCAGCGCAGCGTGACAAGGGTCCGCAAGCGCACCCAGTTGCTGCGCCGCTGATCGTGAAACATCTGGAAGTCGTAAACAGGCATGTGGTCAAAACACCGTTTGGCAAGCTGGACCATTGATAGGCGTGGAGCCATACAGGATCAATGCGACCATTCGGTGAAGGGGAAGCAAATGTCCAAGACCATCGCAATCATCGCAGGCGTCACGACGGTCGCAATGTTGGGCGGCACCTTTGCGCTAACACGGCTGGACGGTGGCCCGGATTGTCAGGGCGGCATTGTACCAAGTGACATTATTGGTGGGCCGTTTGAATTGATCAGCGAAACAGGCGGGGTTGTCCGCGATACAGATGTCATAACGCAACCTGCGTTGATTTACTTTGGCTATACTTTCTGCCCCGATGTTTGCCCGCTGGATACCGCACGCAATGCAGCAGCCGTTGATATTTTGGCGGATCAGGATATCAGCGTAACACCCATTTTCATTTCGATAGATCCGGCACGTGATACAGCGCAGGTTGTGCGGGATTACACGGATAACTTCCACCCGGATATGATCGGTTTGACGGGCTCAGATGCGCAAGTCGCTGCTGTGTCCCGCGCCTTCAGGACGGTTTATGAAAAACAGGGCGATGACCCTGAATACTACCTGATGCGGCATTCAACACTGACCTATCTGGTTTTGCCAGATACGGGCCTGGCGACAGTCTTTCGGCAAACACTGTCACCGGCGCAGGTCGCAGAGCAAACAGCATGTGTTTTGACGCAGACGTGACAAGTTGACGAGTGACGCACCGGAGCTACCTTTTCATATGAAATACCAAAGGGCAAAAGATGAATATCGAGTGTTTGGACCTGGGCGAAGACAAAAGCCTGCTACTTGTCGATGATGACGAGGCGTTTTTACGCCGGTTGACAAAGGCAATGGAAAAACGCGGATTTGACGTCGAAATGGCGGGGTCTGTCGCGGCGGGGCAAGCCATTGCAACGGCCCGCCCCCCGGCCTACGCGGTTGTGGATTTGCGGCTCGAAGACGGGAACGGCCTCGACGTGGTCGAAACGCTCCGGGCCCGGCGCCCGGAAAGCCGCATTGTCGTGCTGACCGGTTATGGGGCAATCGCAACCGCTGTTGCCGCCGTAAAAATTGGTGCAACAGATTATCTTGCAAAGCCGGCAGATGCGACCGATGTCACAAACGCGCTTCTTGCGCGGTCAGACGCACTGCCGCCACCGCCTGAAAACCCGATGAGCGCGGATCGCGTACGCTGGGAGCATATCCAGCGGGTTTATGAGCTGTGTGATCGCAACGTGTCTGAAACGGCCCGGAGACTATCCATGCATAGACGGACATTGCAACGCATATTGGCGAAACGCAGCCCAAAGTAAGGTGGATCCAGATCCACCTTACAGGAGGCTCCGTAGCTCATAAATCAAAGCAAGCGCATCTTTGGGCGTCAGCTCATCAGGCAAAACGTCCTTTAACCGGGTTTCCACATCTGATGGTTTTGATTCTACCGCTTGCGGAGCAGGTGTCGCCGCGAACAATGGCAAATCATCAATAATTGCCTTGCGCGACGCGTCACCTTCACGCTCGCCTTTTTCCAAAGCATCCAACACGACCTTCGCACGCTCCACGACAACAGGTGGCAAACCGGCCAGCCGGGCCACCTGCACACCATAGCTACGATCTGCCGTTCCGCGTTTCACCTCATGCAGGAATATGACGTCGCCGTCCCACTCCTTCACGGTTACCGTTGCGTTTTCTACGCCATCCAGCTTCGCGGATAGCGCCGCCATTTCATGATAATGCGTGGCAAAAAGCGCGCGACAGCGGTTCACACCATGCAAATGTTCAAGCGTGGCCCATGCTATCGACAAACCGTCATAGGTCGCGGTGCCCCGGCCAATCTCATCCAAAATGACCAATGCCCGGTCATCAGCCTGATTAAGGATCGCTGCCGTTTCTACCATTTCTACCATGAATGTGGATCGCCCCCGCGCCAGATCATCCGACGCGCCAACACGGCTGAAAATCTGGCTGACCACCCCGATATGAGCCTCAGACGCGGGCACAAAACTTCCCATCTGTGCCAATATCGCCAACAGCGCGTTTTGGCGCAAAAACGTCGACTTACCTGCCATGTTCGGACCGGTCAGCAGCCAGATATGCGCGTCCGTCAGCGTGCAATCATTTGCGATGAACGGCGCGCCATCCTTTTGCAAAGCCGCTTCGACAACCGGATGCCGCCCGCCCGTAATCTCGAATGCACGACTGTCATCAACCCGCGGGCGGACCCAATCGCCCGTCGTCGCCAATACCGCCAATGCTGCCGCCAGATCGAACTCACTCAATGCGCGGGCCAGCGCGCCCAGCGCACCGGCCTGCGCGACAATGGCCTCTGTTAGGCTGGAATAGAGACGCTTTTCAATCTCAAGCGCCCGACCACCTGCATTCAATATCCGCGTTTCAATTTCGCTCAACTCAACCGTGGTAAATCGCACCTGATTGGCTGTGGTCTGGCGATGAATGAACGTCTCACTCAAGGGCGGAGCCATCATCTTGTCGGCATGGGTTGCGGTCGTTTCGATGAAATACCCCAGCACATTGTTATGCTTGATCTTCAACGACGACACGCCCGATAGTTCAATAAAATCCGCCTGCATCGCGGCAATGACCGATCGGCCTTCATCGCGCAGTTTGCGCGCCTCATCCAGCTCAGCGTCATAGCCCGGCGCGATAAACCCACCATCCCGCGACAAAAGAGGCGGCTCCGCGACGAGCGCTTCATCCAATATATCCAGCAATTCATCATGCCCGGTCAAATCTCCGGCAGCGCTGGTCAGTACCGCAGGCAAATCGTCCGGCAACCCCGCAGCAAGCGTTCGGGCTTGTCCAATCGTATTGCGAATGGCCGCCATGTCGCGCGGACCGCCGCGATCCAGCGCCAAACGGGATAATGCGCGATCTAGATCATGTACACCACGCAACAGATCGCGCAAATCGTCTCTTAACCGTCTCTGTTCCACCAGAAAGGCGATAGAATCCTGACGACCAACGATCGTGGACAAGGTGCAGGATGGCGATGCCAGACGCCGTTCCAACAGACGTGCACCGCCAGCTGTGAGCGTCCGATCAATGCAATGCAACAACGACCCTTGCCGCCCACCCGTCATAGCATGGGTCAACTCCAGTGACCTGCGTGTAGCGGCATCAATCTGCATCGCAGCTGATTGACCCTCCTGCACAGGGGGACGCAAAAGGGGCAAGTTGCCCTTTTGGGTGATGTCCAGATACTCGGCTACCGCAGACATCGCGGCAATCTCAGCGCGACCAAAGCTGCCAAACGCATCCAAGGACCCAACCTTATACAACGCACAAAGCCGCTTTTCACCTGATGTACTATCGAACGCCGCGGCCCCCAATGTCGTCAACGTCGCCCCGGAATCAGACACTATTCCTGCCCAATCCGCCTCTGACCCGTCTACGACAATCACCTCGCGTGGGGTCAGGTGTGCCAGTTCTGGGCCCAATGTAGGCCCGGCACAAGGCATCACATGAAACGCCCCGGTCGAGATATCGACCCAAGCCAGGGCCCCTTCATCTCGAACAACATGATAGGCAGCCAGAAAGTTATGGCGGCGGGCATCGAGCAATGAATCCTCGGTCAGCGTCCCGGGCGTGACCAGCCGCACCACTTCGCGCTTGACCACAGCCTTGTATCCGCGCTTTTTCGCCTCTGTCGGGCTTTCCATCTGTTCGCACACCGCGACACGGAATCCTTTGCGGATCAGCGTCAGAAAATAGCCCTCGGCGGCATGATGCGGCACACCACACATGGGAATATCCTGATCGTCATGCTTGCCGCGCTTTGTCAGGGCAATATCCAATGCTTCGGCGGCGGCGACGGCATCATCGAAAAACATCTCGTAAAAGTCGCCCATACGGTAAAACAGCAGCGCATCGGGGTACTGCGCCTTGATCTCAAGATATTGCGCCATCATGGGCGTCACGGTGGCTTTTGTAGTGGTCATGCGTCCCCCAGGATCATCTCGCGCACATTAACAGTCCCTGTTTGTGGCGAAACCCCGAAATGAACCCGTTGCAGCCCCAATCCGGAACCCGCTATGTCTTGTGGACCGAAACGGGGGGACAGCATGTCAAAGAATAAACTCACACGCGAGGACGCGCTCCAATTTCATATGCATCCCAGCCCCGGCAAATGGGAAATTCAGGCCACCGTACCCATGACCACCCAGCGGGATCTGTCGCTGGCCTATTCCCCCGGTGTGGCGATCCCGTGCGAGGAAATCGCGGCGGATCCGGCCACCGCCTATGACTATACCAACAAAGGTAACCTGGTCGCTGTGATCTCAAACGGTACCGCGGTCCTCGGCCTCGGCAACCTCGGTGCGCTGGGTTCGAAGCCGGTAATGGAAGGTAAAAGCGTGCTGTTCAAACGCTTCGCTGACGTGAACTCCATCGACATCGAACTCGATACCGAAGACCCCGACAAATTCATCGAGGCCGTGCGGCTGATGGGTCCCACCTTTGGCGGTATCAACCTCGAAGACATCAAGGCGCCTGAATGCTTCATTATCGAACAGACGCTTAAGGAACAGATGGACATCCCCGTGTTCCACGACGACCAGCACGGGACGGCGGTGATCTGTGCGGCGGGGCTGATCAACGCGCTGCACCTATCCGGCAAAAAGATCGAGGATGTCAAAATCGTCCTCAACGGGGCTGGTGCCGCAGGCATCGCTTGTCTTGAACTGCTCAAATCAATGGGCGCCAAACACGACAATTGTATGATGTGCGATACCAAAGGCGTCATCTATCAGGGCCGCACCGAAGGCATGAACCAATGGAAATCCGCCCATGCCGCCAACACCAAGGCGCGAACGCTTGATGACGCTATGCAAGGCTGCGATGTGTTTCTGGGGGTCAGCGCAAAAGGGGCGGTGACGCAGGAAATGGTGTCTAACATGGCCGAAAACCCCGTTATTTTCGCCATGGCCAACCCCGATCCAGAGATTACCCCCGAAGACGCACACGCGGTTCGCCAAGACGCCATCGTCGCCACCGGGCGCAGCGACTACCCCAATCAGGTCAACAATGTGCTTGGCTTCCCCTACCTTTTCCGTGGTGCGCTCGACATCCATGCGCGCGCGATCAACGATGAAATGAAGATCGCCTGCGCCGAAGCTCTCGCCGCTCTCGCCCGCGAAGATGTGCCGGACGAGGTTGCCATGGCCTACGGCAAAAAACTGAGCTTTGGCCGTGACTACATCATCCCCACGCCTTTTGATCCGCGCCTGATCCACCGTATTCCAACCGCCGTAGCCCAGGCCGGCATGAAAACCGGGGTCGCCCGCAGGCCGATCGTGGATATGGATGCCTACGAGGTGGCGCTCAAGTCGCGTATGGATCCGACCCAATCCATGCTGCGCAGCCTCAATGCCCGCGCCCGCGCCAACCAATCGACACTTGTCTTCGCCGAAGGTGACGACCCCCGCGTGCTACGCGCAGCCGTGCTGTATCAACGGTCCGGCATGGGCAAGGCGCTTGTCGTCGGGCGCGATGATGATGTGAAGGCAAAACTGACCGCCGAAGGCCTACCCGAAGCCTTTGCCGAACTCGAAATTGTCAACGCGGCCAATACCCCGCACCTCGAGACCTACAAAGACTTCCTTTATAGCCGCCTGCAACGCAGAGGTTATGACAGTCAGGATGTCCACCGGCTTGCCGCCCGGGACCGCCATGTCTTTGCTACGTTGATGCTGGCACACGGGCACGCTGATGGGATGGTCACCGGGGCCACCCGCAAGTCAGCGCACATCCTCGAACTCATCAATCATGTCTTTGATGCCGAGCCGCATGACGGCGCTGTCGGTGTAACAGCTGTGCTGCATAACGGTCGGATCGTATTGATTACTGACACCCTCGTCCACGAATGGCCCGATGAAAACGATCTGGCTGATATTGCCGAACGTGGGGCGTCGGTTGCCCGCGAACTGGGGTTGGAGCCGCGCGTGGCGTTCCTGTCCTTTTCGACCTTCGGCTACCCTGTATCCGAACGTGCGGAAAAGATGCATCAGGCACCCAAGGTCCTCGATGCACGCAAAGCTGACTTTGAATACGAAGGTGAAATGACGGTCGACGTGGCCCTGAACGCTAAGGCGCAGGAAAACTATCCGTTTCAGCGGCTGACCGGTCCGGCGAACGTGCTTGTGGTGCCAGCCCGACACTCCGCCTCCATCTCCGTCAAGCTCATGCAGGAAATGGCAGGGGCAACCGTCATCGGGCCCATACTGTCTGGCATCGGCAAGCCAATTCAGATTTGCTCCACCGTGTCCACGGTGAATGACATCCTTAACATGGCCGTGATCGCAGCCTGCAAGGTCGACTAACGCTATCTGGTACTTTCAGTACGGGTCACAATCTGAACCGCACCTTCGTCATCAACCGCGATCTCGTAGGTCCAGATATCGCGCCGTTCTTCCTGCGCGATTGTGACCTCGTAGGTCGTGGTCATCGTCTGCCGGATCGCCGAAATACCGCCACCCCCGGCAAAGGTGTAATTTTCGCGGATATCGTTCAAGATCGTCTCATACACGCAAATTGATGTCTCAACTGCAGTCATCGTACAGCTCCTTGTATCATCGGCCTCAGCTTCGGTCACAGCAACAACAACAGCAACACCAACCAGCATCACTGCACAAAGTGCCAACCAACGGGTGGTCACGCACGGACTGGACGGCTGGTGTGCTTGATACCTTTGGTCACCTCGTCAGGCGTGCGGGGATAGATGCGGGACATGCTGGCATCCCAACCATGCAAACTCGCGCGTAAACCAGTGGCCAGTCCGATATAGGCCTTGGCATCCATCGGTGGACCCGTCATGGTGCTAAAGGCCTCGGTAAAGGCAAAGGTTTTCATCGCCTTTTGCCATGGTTTTGCATGGGCCTTGCGCAGCTGCATCCCCTTGCCCATCACCGAATATTTGTCGATGTCGGCAACGCCATAACAGGCAGTGGCATTCGTATCGCCCGATGTCGGGCAATGCGCCTTGCCCTCATCAACATGACCCAGGCCCATTAAATGACCTACTTCGTGAACATGGGCGCGCTGCATGATCTTCTTGCCCTTGCTGTCGGTACCTTTCCAAACGGGATTGATGTCCAGACTGTCATACAGGGTCGAATGAGAACCAAAAAAATTCTCCGAGGAATCCAGCCGCACCACATCAATCGTATGATGATTGTCTGCAGCGGTTGCATCCTGCGCGACAATCTTCATGCGGCAATAGACATTGGGCACGAAGTAGCCTTCCTTGTCTTTCAGCATGAAAAGGCTTGTGCCGTTCTCCAGCCAGAACTTGCCATGCCAGAACTTCTGGGCCGTGTCGGCAAAGTTCTTTTTCCACTGTGCCCATGATCCCGGTGTCCATTTGACAGTTTTACGGGCTGGTTCGGTTGCATCGCCATAATCATTATGTGTGCCCTTGGCCGCACCGCCGGCAGGGTTGATCTGGCGAAACCCCAACCGCAACGTCAGGGTCAAATCCATATTGGTAAATGCGTCGGCCACATCAGTGTTTAGCTCCGCGTCGTAGTCCGACAACTTGATAATCTTCTTCATAAAATCTCCATCAACAATGAGTCTGGCAACAAACACACTGATCAATTGAACATACAGCTATTCTAATGGACACTGGTCCACGCTGGGCGCACACTGCCCGAACCAAAAAGACAGGGCAAGTATGGGAATTTGGAATCTCGGATCGATCAATGCCGATTTCGTTTATGCGGTGCCACATATTCCCGCGCCGGGGGAAACGCTATCCTCGACCAACCGGCAAACCTTTCTTGGTGGTAAAGGTGCCAATATGTCCGTCGCCGCTGCCCGTGCTGCCGCGCATGTGAACCACATTGGCGCAGTCGGTCAGGATGGGCGCTGGGCGGTCCAACGTTTGCTCGAATACGGCGTCGATACCCGCAATATCGCCGAAATAGACACTGAAACGGCGCAAGCGATCATCATGGTCGACCCGCACGGGGAAAACGCGATTGTCCTGCATCCCGGTGCCAATGTAGAGATCCCTCAGGCGACCCTACAAACGGCCATGGCCGAGGCGCAGACAGGCGATTGGCTGGTTATCCAGAATGAAACCAACCTCCAACGCACTGCGGCGCAGCTTGGCAAAAAGATGGGGTTGAGAGTGGCCTATGCCGCCGCACCCTTCGACGCTGAAAGGGTTCTGGCCGTCCTGCCCCACCTCGATTTCCTGATCCTCAATGCCGTAGAAGCTCAACAGCTCCAAACCGCCACGGAACAATCCCCCGCCGATCTGCCGGTAAAAGACGTTATTGTCACACTTGGCGGTGACGGGGCCGATTGGTATGGGCCGGATGGAAAACAGCACTTCGATGCGATCAAGGTAGACCCTGTCGACACGACCGGTGCTGGCGACACCTTCACCGGCTACGTTCTGGCCGGGCTCGACCGGGGGATGCCCATGGCTCAAGCCATCGGGCAAGCCACCATCGCAGGCGCACTTATGGTCACCCGGCATGGAACGGCAGATGTTATCCCTGATTTGTCAGAGGTGCAGGCGTTTCAGCTATGACCACCCGCAAAAGGCGCCGCATCACCCCATAGCTGACGCACCCGCGCATCGCGACCGCAGCTTTGACGATAAAACTTGTAGGCATCGCTTTGCACTTTTGGGCCGCGGCGGGTCAGAATGGTTGACGTCCCACGATAGTAATCCTGATGATAGGCCTCGGCTTCGTAAAACGTAGCGGCGTCCAAAATTGGCGTCACAATCCGCTGACCCAACGCACTACGCGCGGCGGCCTTCGCGGCCTCTGCAGCGGCTCTTTCCGCAGGGTTAGACACGAAAACCGCTGTGCGATAGCTTTCTCCGCGATCACAAAACTGGCCGCCAGCATCGGTCGGATCAACCGACCGGAAAAACGCATGCAGCAACTGATTGTAGCTCACAACATCCGCGTCATAGATGATCTGCACCGCCTCATAATGGCCGGACCCTTTCAGCGTCTGATAGGTGGGGCTGGCCGTGGTGCCACCAGTATATCCGGAAATCACCTCGCGGACGCCCTGCACCGATTCAAAATCGCTTTCTACGCACCAGAAACATCCGCCCGCAACAACGGCAGTCTGGATATCCTCCGCCATGGCAGCGGCAGGCATAAACATCAGGGCAACAGCTTTAATCAGTCTCAACATGGGTCATCTCCGTTCGAAGACGACCCTAGACCGGTCGGGCAAACGACCCAAATGACATCTGGGTGAGCATTTATTGCGCTTCGGTCAGCGCGCGCAGGCGGTCCACACGTTCCGCACTGCTGGGATGGGTCGATAACCAGCTGGACGTATCGCCCATTTCATCCTGCAACCAATCGAAAAACGTGATCAAACCGGCAGGATCGTATCCAGCCTGCTGGGCAAGATCGACACCAAACTCATCGGCCTCATTTTCGCTGCGCCGTGAAAAGGTCAGCGACAGCAATACGTTACCCTCAAGCAGGATTTCTTCGACAATCGGCACGGTGTCACCGGCAATCAGGGCGACCAACACGGCAATACCAACTGACCGATAAAGCTGGCGAAGGCCGTGCTGTTCGACCACATGGCCAATCTCATGCGCCAAAACACCGGCCTGAATGTCCTCTGACGGGAAAAGGCGCATGAATTCATCGGTCATGATCACGGTGCCGCCGGGCAGGGCCAGGGCGTTGGGTCCAAGGCCCGGCATTGCACGAAACTCAAGGCGGAAATCATGTGCGGCGCGGATGTCGTCATCAAGTGTGGCAAGCAAGGTGTCGAAAACACCTTGGGCGATGGCGCGCTCTTCGGCGGTGCTTTGTGTGGGCACGGCTATGACAAAATCAATGGTTTGCAGCGTGCCGGCATCAATCGCATCAACCACCTGAGGTGGGGTAATCGCCAATGCGCCGGCGGCAAGAATATCAAGACCATAGCGCCAGATAACCCAAGTCGCGGCAATCGCAACGGCAATAAAACCCACCATGCGGGGATGCAGCCGCTCCAGTTTGTGGATGATCGAACCCGGTGTATCACCAAAGGCGCTTTCGACCGTCTTATGATCGGTCGTCTCAAACAATGTCCCATCGGGCAATGTGGCACGACGCGGGGCGCTGCCGATAGGATCGTCAAAGCGAACAGATTGGCGGGGGCAGGTGCATATGATTGCACCATCCTCTGCGATCACGTTGACGGTGATACCGTCCATTCGCATCTGTGCGGTGATGCTGCGTGATTGCATCGGTGGAAAGGCGCGACCTTGGATAATTGCAGATGTCTGCCCATATGTCGCGCCCATCCTCAGTGGTCCTTAGATCGGAAGACCGATATCAACGGCCTCAATATCAGTATAGGCATCACCCAGCGCACCGCCCTGGGCTTCAATCTTGCCCACGAAATCATCCAGCGAACCACCCGCCTTCAGCTGTGTGTGTACCGCATTATAGCGTGCGATACGGATCTGTGCCCATGGCAACATCAAACCAAGGGTGAAGATCACAACAAACACGTTTGAAATGGCGATCCAAACCAGTTGAAGCGGCTTAACATTCGAAACAAACTGATGCTTTCCGTCCAGCATGCTGCCATTGAAGATCGTGTTGCGGATAAAGGCCTGATAGATCGTGGCCGCCGGGAAAAACGCGACAAATGCGTAAAGGTAGAACCCCGCGATGATGGAAAACGCGGCTTGTGGGTTACGCTCAAGCGCTTCCGGGTCGCTGATCAACATGAATACCGTTGTTCCGCTCAGCGTCAGAAAGATGACTGTCATCAAGATCACCCAGCCAATGGCGGCAAAGAATGCCTTGTAAAAAGCACCAATACCGCTGTCAAACGCGAACGGCGCCTTGCCCAAACGGTGATTGTTAATCACAAACCTGCGCTGCGCCCGATCTGCGAATGGTGCAGCTAAATATAGCGTAAAGGCGGTCAGGACGGGGTACAGCATGAACACCATGAATGCGTTGCCTGGCTGACCATCAAAACCGAAACGCACATTCGACCAGCTCGACATTATGGCGTTAAACCGAATGGACCGCACCAACAGCCAAGGGATGAGAAAAAGCAGACCGATGATCATCACCAATCCGACGACAGGGATTGAGGACAGCAAAGAAAAGACAACCAAACCAGCAACAAAGATAAGACGCCCAATAAGGATTTGCAGGCCTGTGGCGTGATAATCAAAGTTGCGACCTGCTACATAGGTGTTTTGATAGAAATACTTCTTGGCCCGCACCTTGGCCCAGGCTGAATAGATGCCGATGGTTACGATTGTCAGCAGCAGATTGGTGATCCAGATGCCGAACCACTCACCGGTGCGACCGCGAAATTCGAATTGCGCCGTATCGGGCGCAGCTGTCTTGATGGCCATTCAATAGATCCTTTGAAAATAGGCTTCGATTCTGAAATCACCGGATAGCCTCAAAAGAAAGGTCTGTGAATCGCCAATTCGCCTTGGTGGCGGAAATCATGCTACCGCTGGACAAATAAGTTCGAAAAAGAGGTTTGAATGCCACAGATCACCACCCACCAAGCGGAAGAAGACGCGCGTAACAACGATATCCTGATTTACGTCGATGGAAAGATCGTACCCAAAGCGCACGCAATGATCAGTGTCTATGACAGCGGTTTCATGTTGGGTGATGGCGTGTGGGAAGGTTTGCGGCTCTATGATGGCAAATGGGCCTTCATGGATGAACATATCAACCGCCTGTTCGAGGCCGCAAAGGCAATCGATCTGGATATCGGTATGGACAGAAATGCCGTCATTTCCGCTGTGTTAGAGACACAATCAGCCAATGATATGACCACAGATGCGCATGCACGTTTGATGGTCACCCGCGGCGTCAAGATCCGGCCGTTCCAGCACCCTAGCCTGTCACGTTCGGGTCCGACCGTCGTGATCATCATGGAGCATTCGCAACCCAAAATCCCGCGTCCCATCACCTTGGCGACCGTGCCGCATCAGCGTGGCTTGCCCATGACACAAGATCCCAAGCTGAACAGTCACTCCAAACTCAACTGTATCCTCGCCTGCATCGCCGCTCAAAAGGCAGGCGCAGATGAGGCACTGATGCTCGACGTGCATGGTTTCGTGAACACCACCAATGCCTGCAACTTCTTCATCGTCAAAAACGGTGTGGTTTGGACCTCTACCGGCGACTACTGCATGAACGGGATCACCCGCCAAAAGGTGATCGAACTGTGCCGGGCCAATGATATCCCGGTTTATGAACGTAACTTTAGCCTCGTCGATACTTATTCTGCGGACGAGGCATTTTTGACCGGCACGTTCGGCGCGCAAACACCAGTCAGTCAGATTGACGGGCGGTTGATCGGCACGGGCGAACTTGGCCCGATCACAAAGCGTCTGCGCGATCTTTACAAGGATTTGGTCGCGCGCTCATGATACACATATCGTGCGCATGGTATGCGCATGGTTTCTGCATAGGTTCTGCATCATGAAAATCGCTACGTGGTCCGGCCCGCGAAACCTTTCAACCGCGATGATGTATGCCTTCGGCAACCGCCCCGATTTCGCAATTTGGGACGAGCCGTTCTACGCCCCATACCTCGCCGCCACCGGCGCCGATCACCCTATGCGGACCGCGATACTGGCAGCCCATGAAACAGACGCAATCGTTGTAGCGGATCAAATAATAGGCACTATTCCTGCCCAAAAGCCACATTTTTATATGAAGCACATGCCTCATCACATGGTCGATGGTTTCCCCCTCGACTGGGCCGGGGACTGCATCAACATCCACCTGATCCGCCATCCGGCCCGCGTCATCGCAAGCTATGCGGCCAAGCGAGATACAATCACGATGGATGATGTCGGCTTCGCCGCACAGACAACTCTTTACGAAAAGCTCGGCGGCCTGATCATCGACAGCAGCGACATCCGAAAAAACCCCGAGGAGATGTTAAAAAAACTCTGCAATACTATAGGGTTACACTTCGATCCGGCTATGCTGTCCTGGCCATCCGGTCGGCGCAAAGCGGACGGTATCTGGGCCAAATACTGGTATAATGCCGTCCACCAAAGCACAGGATTTGCGGCAGCAGAAGGGCCACTGCCTGATGTCACGGAACATGCCGAACTCCTGACTAAGTGCTTGCCACACTACGAAAAAATGAAAGCGGTCGCAATGTAGGGTGGGGCTCCACCCCACGCTCACTTCACCCGCCTGTTCCGCGCCGCCAACAGCTTCAACCGCAGCGCGTTCAACTGAATGAACCCCTGCGCATCGGTCTGATCATATGCGCCCATATCGTCTTCAAACGTCACATGCTCTTCGGAATAAAGCGAAAGATCCGACCAGCGCGCAACCGTCGTGCAGGATCCTTTATAAAGCTTCACGCGAACCGTGCCTGATACATGTTCTTGCGACTTGTCGATCAACGCCTGCAACATCTCGCGTTCAGGCGAGAACCAGAAGCCGTTGTAAATCAGCTCCGCATAACGCGGCATGATGCTGTCTTTCAAATGCCCGGCACCCGCATCCAACGTGATCTGCTCGATCCCGCGATGCGCCTCAAGCAGAATTGTCCCGCCGGGCGTTTCATAAACCCCCCGCGATTTCATACCAATAAACCGGTTTTCCACCAGATCGAGACGGCCCACACCATGCTTGCCACCCAGCTCATTCAGCTTCGTCAACACAGTCGCGGGCGACATCATCTCACCATTGATCGCTACGGCGTCGCCGCGCTCAAAAGTGACTTCCACCATCTCAGGCGTATCCGGCGCATCCTCGGGGGCCACAGTGCGCTGATAAACATGCTCTGGTGCTTCCTCCGCTGGATCTTCCAGTACTTTGCCTTCGGATGAGGTATGCAGCAGGTTCGCGTCCACACTAAACGGCGCCTCGCCGCGCTTGTCCTTGGCGATCGGGATCTGATGCTTCTCAGCAAAATCAATCAGTTTCGTCCGGCTGCCCAAATCCCATTCACGCCACGGGGCGACGACCGAAATCTCTGGGTTCAGCGCATATGCGGCCAGTTCAAACCGGATCTGGTCGTTGCCTTTACCCGTCGCACCATGGGAAATCGCATCGGCGCCCTCGGCCTCTGCAATCTCAACCAAACGCTTGGAAATAAGGGGGCGCGCAATCGACGTCCCCAGCAGATAAAGCCCCTCGTACAACGCATTTGCCCGGAACATCGGGAACACGAAATCGCGTACAAACTCTTCGCGTAAATCCTCGATATAGATGCTCGTCGCACCCATCATCTCGGCCTTTTTGCGTGCTGGTTCCAGCTCTTCGCCTTGCCCCAAATCAGCGGTAAACGTCACTACCTCGCAGTCATATTCCGTTTGCAACCATTTCAGAATGATGGAGGTATCAAGACCCCCGGAATAGGCCAAAACAACTTTTTTCGGAGCGGTCATGCGCGGTGCCTTTACGTCATATAAGTCGATATCCGCGCGATACCGGGTTTCGGGGGAATGGGCAAGGAGGCGTCAAAGCAGCTGAAACTGCTTTCTATATGCAGACGGCGATGTCTTGACATGTCGCAAGAACGCGCGCCTCATCCGTTCATCATCCTGAAATCCACATTTCGCGGCAATCGTCTTTATGCTTCTATCGGTCCCCGCCAATAACTCGCGCGCCACATCAACCCGGATCGCCTCAACCGCCTTTGCTGGCGATGTGCCCATCGTTTCGGTGTAGCGTCGCGAAAAATTCCGCGCACTCATGCCACAGACATTTGCCATGTCATTAACCAAAATCCTTTGCTGAATGTTGGCGGTAATCCAGTTGTGCAATGCCGCGAACTGCCCTTCGGCATCGCGGGCCTGTCGATCCAATTCCGGGCTAAACTGCGATTGCCCGCCAGATCTGACCATTGGCGTCACCAGCGACCGCGCGATCTCAATTGCCGCGGGCTTTCCTAAATCCTCTTCGATAATGGCCAAAGCCATATCGATACCCGCAGTAATACCCGCAGACGTCCAAATATGTCCGTCCTTTATGTAGATCGGGTCAACCTCTACCCGAACCGCCGGATATTGCTGCGCAAGATAATCACAATCCTCCCAATGTGTGACCGCGCGGCGGCGATCAAGCAACCCGGCGGCAGCAAGAACAAGCGCGCCAGAACACACGGAACAAATCCGCGTTGATCTGTCGGCCAGTTGCCTGACCTGATCGACAAACGGCGGGTCAAGGGCCGCATCGATCGCGCCATCCCCACCGACAACAACAAGCGTATGAATAGGCGCCGCTTCAGTCAGCCATTTTTCCATTGGATCACTGTCAATCTGCAAGATCGTGTTGGTCTCGATAGGACCACCCGGCAGTGACACAACATGTGTTTGATACGCGGAGCCTGACATTGTGTCCTTGCGCGCATGGGTGAACACCTGAAGCGGGCCAACAAGATCAAGCAGCACGATGTTTGGATACACAACGAACAGGGCGTTCATGCGTTCACGTGTTTTGGCATAATCCGAGGGCATGTTGTCATTTATGCCAGAAACATGCCTGCTAAGCTACAAAGAACAACCCGAAAGGAGCGGCAATGTTGAAATTGAAACCAAATTGCGAGTGTTGTGACGTGGATCTGCCGCCAGACAGCCCCGTCGCCCGTAGCTGCTCGTTCGAATGCACATTCTGCAAAGACTGCGCCGAAAACAACTTTTGTGGCATTTGCCCCAATTGCGGCGGCGAACTGCTGCGTCGTCCGATACGTCCAGCTGATAAACTGGTGAATTTCCCCGCATCCACGGAACGATTCGTCAAAGATCATTCCGAATGTACGCGACCCAAACCTTGAACATAGAAAGCACATGACATGAGAACACTCGCCGCATTTGTTTTCCCTGGCTTTGAAACCCTTGATTACTTCGGTCCAATCGAAATGCTAGGTGGTCTGACCGAGCAGATAGAGATTATCACCGTCGCAAAGGGGTGCGATCCAGTGCCAAGCGTTCATGGCCAACAGATTGTTATCGACAAGGCGATATCCGAAAAGAGCGACTATGATCTGTTGCTCATCCCCGGTGGCGATACCGCGTTGAATGAAGGCGAAGATGACGAACTTCTGCACTGGATCAGGGAAACGTCTGCAAACGCCGAACGGGTGATGGCTGTTTGCACTGGCACCGTGTTGTTGGGGATGGCGGGGGTTCTAGACGGACGCAAAGCGACAACCAACAAGCTCGATTTCACGAAAACAGTTCACCTTGCGCCGCATGCCACATGGGTGAAACAAGCGCGATGGGTCGAAGACGGCAAATTCTTTACCTCTTCGGGTGTTTCAGCAGGGATGGATATGGCTTTGGCGGTGGTCGCTGACCTATTCGGAATGAACGTGGCCGAAGACATGGCAAGGAGCTGCGAATATGCATGGCATCAAGATGCAACCTGGGACCCGTTCGCAAAATCCGCAGGTCTGATCTAGGTCTGGTACCCTAGTCGAGAAGTTTGGCCAAAAACGCCGCATCGCCCGCACCAATTTCATTTATCGCCTCACGCGGATCGAGCCATAATGCAATGTGATCAAGTTCCGTCGGCGGCCCAATCGGGCGCGCTGGTCGAGCGATGTAAATGTGGCAGACCTTCTCTGCATTAATCCCGTATTCCGGCATGTAGACAAAGCGGCGGAATATCCCAAGCCGGCGCGGATTGGCAATTCGCCAGCCGGTTTCCTCGAATACTTCGCGGTGCAGTGCTTGCAACGGGCTTTCGCCGGGATCAATGCCACCACCTGGCAGCTGTATCTCGCAATGGGGCGCGCCTTGATAGGTCAGCAATAGCTGCCCGTTGCGCGGCAGGATCGCGTAGACGCCGGGCCGGTGTTTGTAATGATGCCCGTTTTTGGGCGTATCGCCATACCGTCTGATCATAGCTTGCCCCCTTGGACGCTGGCTTGCCCCGCCTATATAGGCGCGGTATGCCAACTCCTGACATGTAAGGAAAGCCCATGAGCCTCGGCACTCAGATCGCCTGGGACGATACCGTCCTGCCGTTTCAACTTGACGCCTCCGACATCCGTGGCAGGGTGGCGCGTCTGGATGGTGTGCTGGAACAGGTCCTGTCGCAGCACGACTATCCCCCCATGATCGAAGGGCTGGTGGCAGAAATGGCCCTGCTGACGGCTCTGATCGGGCAAACCGTCAAGTTGCGCTGGAAGTTGTCGTTGCAAGTGCGTGGCTCTGGCCCCGTGCGGCTGATTGCGACCGATTATTATGGCCCGACGGATGATGGGGAACCCGCCCGCATCCGCGCCTATGCTTCTTATGATGACGAGCGTCTTGATCATGATGCTGACCCGTTTAGCCAAATTGGCAATGGGTACTTTGCTATTCTGATCGACCAAGGCGAAGGGATGACCCCTTATCAAGGGATCACGCCTATCGCAGGCGGGTCATTGTCAGCCTGCGCAGAAACCTATTTCGCGCAGTCTGAACAGTTGCCAACCCGGTTCTCGCTTACTTACGGACAATCGCAATTGCCGGGTGAGCCGACCCATTGGCGGGCTGGCGGCATCATGTTGCAACATATGCCAAAGGCATCACCTCATGTGCAGGGCGAAGGTGGCTCTGGTGAAGAGGGGTTGCTCGATGCTGTGGATATCCTGACTGAGGATGAGGGCGAAAACTGGAACCGCGCAAATACCTTGCTGGACACAGTCGAAGAAATCGAACTGATCGGTCCGACCGTGGCCCCGACTGATCTGCTGGTGCGTCTGTTCCACGAGGAGCAGCCGCGGGTTTATGATGCCCAACCGATCAAGTTTGGCTGCAGTTGTTCAGAAGATAAGGTGAAGCAAAGCCTGTCGATTTATTCGGCAAAGGAGATCGGCACCATGGTCACCGATGAAGGTACGGTCACCGCTGACTGCCAGTTCTGTGGTTCCCATTACGTTTTCCAGCCCGATGTGTTGGGGTTTGAAGCAAAGGATGCCAGTGCCTGACTTGCACAAAAGACTGATGAACGCGCTGTCACAACCTGGCAGCGCGTCCTCGGATTTTGACCTTAACCAAGATGTCCAAATACCGGACTGCAAACTGACACCAGCGGCTGTCTTAGTAGCGGTTCGGGCCAAAACAGAGTCCGTTATTCTCACCAAGCGGTCTGCTCGTCTTAAACATCACCCCGGCCAGATCGCTTTTCCTGGCGGCAAGCAGGATCCGGTCGATCAAACCATAGCTGATGCCGCCCTGCGCGAAGCGGAAGAGGAAATCGGTTTGCCGCGCGAGATGGTGAATGTCGTCGGCACATTGCCAGCCCATCAAACTGTCACCGCCTATCAAGTCACCCCTGTTTTGGCCGTGGTCCGAGGCAATTTTGATCCAATCGCAGAGCTGGGTGAGGTCAGCGAGGTTTTCGAGGTTCCCCTGGCACATGTCATTGATCCTGCGATGTTCAGTGTGGAAAGTCGCCACTGGCAGGGTCGCAAACGCTATTATTACACGGTCCCTCATGGCCCCTACTATATCTGGGGTGCCACCGCCCGTATCCTGCGCGCCTTGGCAGAGCGCATGTCATGACGCAAATCGCGGCAAGCTGGCTTACCAACGCTCCCTCTCAAGCGGTTTGTAAGGTTCTCACAGATGCAGGCTATCAGGCGTGGTTTGTCGGCGGCTGTGTACGAAATGCGCTGCTGGACGAGCCTGTGGCAGATCTGGATCTGTCGACCGACGCGCATCCTGATGAAGTGACAAGGTTGGCGGAGGCTGTGGGCCTAAAGGTCATCCCAACCGGGATTGAGCACGGAACAGTCACTATTCTTGCCCAAAACGTGCCTTATGAGGTCACAACCTTCCGCCGTGATGTCGCGACTGATGGCAGGCGCGCCACTGTGGCATTTGCTGATAATATGACGGACGACGCGCGCCGTCGTGATTTCACAATGAATGCCCTTTATGCAGCCCCTGATGGTTCAATTGCTGATCCGCTAGGTGGTTTGTCTGATCTGCGCGCCCGCCGGATCAGGTTTATTGAAGACGCCGATATGCGCATCAAAGAGGACTATCTGCGTATTCTGCGCTTTTTCCGGTTTCACGCATGGTATGGTGATGCAAACGAAGGTCCTGATCCGGATGGTTTGGCTGCTTGTGCCGCCAATATAGAAGGCCTACGACAGCTTTCCATTGAACGTATAACCAGCGAGCTGTTGAAGCTGCTGGCGGCACCAGATCCCGCGCCTGCGGTTGCGTCGCTGTCCGCCACGGGCGGTCTTGCCCAGATTCTACCGGGTGCGACAGCTTTGATATTGCCAGTGTTGGTTCATGTCGAAGAACAGGCGGGTCTGGCGGTTGATCCAATCCGACGTCTTGTTGCGCTGGGCGGTGCTCCAGTGGATGCGCTGCGGCTGTCTAAAGACGAGGTCAGACAGATCGTTCAAATCAAATCTGACATGTCAGCAGACGAAACCGCCTATCGGTTTGGCGCAAAGGTCGCTGTGGACAAACTGGCGCTGCAGGCCGCGTCGTCTGGTCAAGATATCGACACTAACACACTCCAAAGTGCTCAAAATGCCGCAAAAATGAAGTTTCCGATTGTTGCGGCGGACTTGATGCCGGACTTGCAGGGCTCTGCTTTGGGTCAGGCATTGAAGCTGGCAGAGCAGCGTTGGATCGCGTCTGGCTTCACCTTGACGAAAGCTGATCTGCTTGACTGATTTGTTACCGCTGATCGGGTTTGTCTTCTTTGGCCTATTTTCACCGGGGCCGAACGTGATCATGCTGACAGCATCAGGCGCGCGGTTCGGCTTCAAACGCACTCTGCCTCACATTCTTGGTGTTGCAGTCGGCGTTGGCATCACATCGGCGATCACCGGGTATGGCATTGGGGCTTTGTTGACCGCACAACCGACGCTGACAACGATCTTGAAAATTGGCGCCAGCCTTTGGATTTTGTGGATGGCGTATGGTCTGTGGAATGCTGATCCCGCCAAGACAAGCAATGCTCATCGGCCATTCACGTTTATCGAGGCGGTTCTGTTCCAATGGATCAATCCGAAGGTTTGGGCCGTCGCACTAAGCGCCACTGTTTATGTTGCGACACTGTCCGCGGTAGAGCAGGCGGTTATACTCGGTCTGACATTTTCGACCCTGAACCTCGGTGTTTGCCTGTTCTGGACCACCGCCGGTACCCTGCTTGCCTATTTGTTGACCAACCCGGTCGCCTGGCGCGTTTTCATGCGCATTATGGCGCTTGCCTTGGTTGGTTTTTCTGTGCTGGTTTTCCTCTGATCCAAACCTTGTTATGTCTGGCACATAATCCCGAGAGGCAGACCCGTGTTTCGATTCTTCGAAGGTCTTGTCGATCCCTATACCGCGTATCAGGAGACCGACACGCCGCCCAAGCGGCTCTACCCGTTTCTGCGAAATTACGCGGAACCGTTCAAAGGGGTTTTGCTCATTACAGGGGTTATGTCCCTTGTGATTGCCGGGATCGAGATCTGGCTGCTGGGGTATGTCGGCCGACTTGTTGACACGCTATCGAGCGGATCACCCGCTGAGGTTTGGGCGCGCTATGGAGCAGAGTTTCTCCTTGTTGCTGTTTTCATCCTCACGCTGCGCCCGGCCACGCACATTTTTCAGGTCATGTTGCTGAACAACACAATCATGCCGAACTTTGCGACTTTGGTGCGCTGGCGGGCCCACAAACACGTTCTGCGCCAATCGGTTGGTTGGTTTGAGGATGACTTTGCGGGACGCATCGCCAATAGGATCATGCAGACACCATCTGCCGCGGCAGAGGTGATGTTCCAGCTTTTTGATGCGCTGACTTTTGCTGCCGCTTATGTTGTCGCAGCGATCATATTGTTGGGGCAGGCGGACATTCGGCTGATCATCCCCCTATTGATGTGGCTGATACCCTATTTGTTCCTTTTGCGTTGGGTTGTGAAGCGGATCGGCCCGGCGTCCGAGGCGGCCTCGAACGCGCGCAGTAAGGTCACGGGCCGGATCGTGGACAGTTACACCAATATTCATTCGGTCAAGATGTTTGCCCATCACGACCGCGAAATCAACTATGCAAAGGAAGCCATCGAAGAGGGTCGGCGCACCTTTCAGGCCGAAATGCGGCTTTATACCATCATGGATGTGGGCCTGATGGTGTTGAACGGCTTCTTGATTGTCGGGGTGGTCGGCTGGGCCATGTGGCTTTGGGGTGTCGGGGCCAGCACGGTCGGAGTCGTTGCAGTTGCCACGACGCTGGCCCTGCGTCTGAACGCTATGTCTGGCTGGATCATGTGGGCAACCAGCAACTTTTTTAGGGAGCTCGGGGTCGTGTCCGAGGGGATGCAAACAATCGCGCAACCCGTCACCCTGCTTGATCAATCCGCTGCTCCCTTGCAGATCAAGAAAGGACAAGTGCAGATCACCGATCTGTCGCATCATTATGGCAAAGAAGCAGGTGGTCTGGACAAGATCAGCCTGACAATCGCGCCGGGCGAAAAGGTAGGTCTTGTTGGGCAATCAGGTGCTGGCAAATCAACCCTTGTGAAGCTGTTGTTGCGGTTCTACGACGCTGAAAAAGGTGTGATTTCCATTGACGGCCAAGACATTATGCAGGTCACACAGGACAGCCTGCGTCGGTTGATCGGGATGGTGCAACAGGACAGCGCATTACTGCACAGATCCGTGCGGGAAAATATCCTTTACGGTAATCCTGAAGCGTCAGAAGACGACATGATCGCCGCGGCGCGCAAAGCGGAGGCGCATCAATTCATTCAGGAGCTTGAGGACAACGAAGGCAATAAAGGTTACGAGGCACGCGTCGGTGAACGCGGTGTCAAACTATCCGGGGGCCAACGCCAACGGATCGCACTTGCGCGGGTTATTCTGAAAGATGCGCCTATTCTGCTGTTGGATGAGGCGACCAGCGCGCTCGACAGTGAGGTCGAAGCCGCCATCCAGCGCACGCTGTACGGCATGATGGAAGGCAAAACGGTGATCGCAATCGCCCACCGCCTGTCAACGATCGCCCGCATGGACCGGATCATTGTCATGGATCAGGGCCGCATTATCGAAGATGGTACGCATGATGCCTTGCTTGCGGCAAACGGACAATATGCAAGGTTCTGGGCGCGACAGTCCGGTGGTTTTCTGGGTGAAGATGCAGGTGCCGCCGAATGAAACCCGAAGACTGGATTGATCCCTTTCAAGAAGCGGGCGGACCACCACCACAAACGCTGATGGCCTATCTTAAGTGGTGCCTAAGCGGCAGCTTCAAGATGACAGGTCTTGCCGCTGTCGTTTCCGCATCTGCGGGTGTGCTAGAGGTGATGACCGCGTTGATGCTCGGGCTCGTGATCGACGCCGCCCTTGGATCATCTACTGATGGTTTCTTCAGCGACAACCTGTTTTTGTTGCTGACTGTCATGGGGTTCTTCATCATTTTGCGGCCTGTCGTATTGGGCATTTCTGGCATGATGCAGTCGGTTGTTGTTGCGCCCAATCTTATCAATCTGGTCATGGCCCGTGTGTTCAGACACTCACTGGGCCAGTCCGTGACGTTCTTTGATGATGATTTTGCTGGCCGCATCGCCCAAAAACAGGGCCAAGTGTCGCGCGCCGTCACTGAACTGTTCGTGGACATGATCCATACCGTTGCATTTGCGCTGGCCTCATTGGTCGGTTCTGTCATCCTGCTTTTGACGATTGATGCCCGTTCTGCAGCACTTCTTGCGGCTTGGGTCGTGGCCTACATTCTGATGATCCGTTACTTCATGCCGCGTATACGGGCGCGGTCCAAGGCGCGCGCGGCATCCCGTGCGATGGTGACTGGCCAGATCGTGGACACGATTACTAATATCAAGACGGTAAAGCTATTTGCCCATGATTATCACGAGGATCGGGCCGCAATTGATGCGATGTCAGAGCTGCTTGATACCTCTGTTGACTTTGGCTGGGCCGCCGCTTCCTTTCGGTTTTGGTTGATGACCCTGGGTGGGTTACTTCCAGTTCTTTTGGTTGGCACGACGCTTTATTTCTGGACAACAGGTACAGCCACACCCGGTGATATAGCGGCGGCTGGCGCGGTTGCCCTGCGTTTGTCGCAGATGACCGGTTGGGTCAGTTTTACGCTGATGGGCATGTATGCCAATGTTGGCGAGATTGAGGACGGGATGCATACGCTGAGCCCGCCGCATACGTTAACAGACAGTCCAAATGCGACCGCGCTGAAGGCGGACCAAGGTCAGATTGTGCTGAACAACGTCAGTTTCAGTTACGGCGGTGGTCCGGGTGGGTTGGACGATATCGATCTGATGGTAGCGCCCGGCGAAAAACTCGGCCTTGTGGGGGCGTCGGGTGCGGGCAAATCCACGCTCGTTGCGTTGTTGTTGCGGCTTTATGATACCGAAAACGGGCGGGTCGTGATTGACGGCCAAGATGTCAGAGATGTCACGCAAGAAAGCCTGCGCCGTCAGATCGCCATGGTCACGCAGGAAACGGCGATGTTCAATCGCTCGGCCTATGACAATATCCGCTACGGTAAGCCTGACGCGAGTATCGCAGAGATCGAAGCCGCCGCCAAACAGGCCGAGGCGCATGATTTCATCCTTGGGCTGAAGGATCATCGCGGCCGTGCGGGCTATGATGCGCATCTTGGTGAGCGGGGCGTAAAATTGTCCGGTGGTCAGCGCCAACGTATCGCCATTGCCCGCGCCATTCTGAAAGACGCGCCAATTCTGGTTCTGGATGAAGCGACCAGCGCGCTGGATTCCGAAGTCGAAGCATCGATTCAGCACGCGTTAGAGTCGATTATGGACAATAAGACCGTCATCGCGATCGCCCACCGTCTATCCACCCTTGCACGCATGGATCGGATCATCGTTCTTGACGCGGGGCGCATTGTCGAACAAGGAACCCACGACGATTTGCTGACAAAGGGCGGGCTATATGCCCGTTATTGGAACCGTCAATCTGGTGGCTTTATCAACATAAAAGACGCGGCGGAGTAAGATGCTGACAATTGAAAGTCTGACCCATCTTGGCATGGGTCGTGCGTCTGATGGGCGGTCCCTCTTGCCACGCGTCCTGCCAGGGGAAGAGGTAGAGGTCGCTCAGGACGGCGCGGTCCGCATTGTGACGCCGTCCGCAGACCGGGTTGCGGCCCCATGCAGGCACTTCAAATCCTGTGGCGGTTGCGCGATGCAGCACGCCGCAGATGCGTTTGTTGCTGACTGGAAACTGGATATCGTGCGGAAGGCATTGCATGCGCGTGGGTTGGACCCGGCATTTCGCAACATTGCAACATCACCCGCGCAGTCCCGCAGACGCGCAAAGTTCTCGGGGCGGCGCACAAAAAAGGGCGCCATGGTTGGTTTTCACGCGAAAGGATCTGACACGCTTGTCGCCGTGCCGGATTGCCAGTTGGTCACACAGATGCTGACCAATATCTTGCCTGCATTGGAGGAGCTGACTGTCTTGGCCTGTTCCCGCAAAGGTGAGATTGACCTTACAGTTACCGAGGCACCGGTGGGTCCTGATGTGTTGGTTGAAACTGACAAGGAGCTGACCCCGCAATTGCGGATTGAACTCGCGGCATTTGCCCAAAACCAGTCTCTAACAAGGTTAGTTTGGAACGATGAGCCTGTTGTAACCATTAACGCGCCTGTACAGGACTTTGGTGGAGCGCAGGTTGTCCCGCCACCTGGCGCCTTCCTGCAGGCAACCAAAGCGGGTGAATTGGCCCTGCTATCCGCCGTGGAAGAGGTTACAGCGTCAGCATCACGCATCATCGATCTGTTTTCTGGTTGCGGCACCTTTACACTGCCGTTGGCAAAGCGGGCCGAAGTGCATGCCGTCGAAGGTGAGCCTGAAATGCTCGTTGCATTGGACCGCGGTTGGCGCGATGGGCACCAACTGCACAAGGTGACGACAGAGGCGCGCGATCTTTTCCGCAGACCGCTGGAGGCGGACGAATTACGACACTACGACGCCGCTGTTATCGACCCGCCGCGCGCCGGGGCAGAGGCGCAAATCGCCACATTGGCGCAGTCGGATATCAAAAAAATCGCCATGGTGTCATGCAATCCTGTGACTTTTGCACGGGATGCCAGAACGCTGGTCGATGTGGGGTTTTCGATGCCGTGGGTGCAGGTTGTGGACCAGTTTCGTTGGTCACCGCACGTTGAAGTTGTGGCACAGTTCACACGGAAATGACCGGAACGTCATATGTTTTCCTACCTTTAACCATATTTTTGGTGTACCCGACAATAAACGGCGCAGACCGTAGCGATGGGCAGAGATAATGATTTCAAGACGATCAATGATGGTGGGTGCAGCACTTGGCGTTGCTGGATGTACGGCCAAGGCACCCCAATACACCGGACCAGAAGTAACCCGCATTCAGGTATTTAAAGGCCAGCGGCAAATGCAATTGCTGCATAATTCCAGTTTGTTGCGCGCTTATAACTTCGATCTTGGTTTCGCACCGACCGGACACAAGGTGCACGAGGGTGACGGACGTACCCCAGAAGGCGCCTATCTGATCAATCGCCGTAACCCCAACAGCAGCTTTCATCTGTCGCTTGGTATTTCATATCCGAACGCCAATGATGTGGCTTATGCGCGGTCGCGCGGGCTTGATCCCGGCGGCGATATTTTCATCCACGGAACACCCACGCGGTTTGCGGGGCAGCCGGATTGGACATGGGGCTGCATCGCGGTGCAAAACCCGGAAATGGATGAGATTTACGCCATGGTGCCGAACGGAACCAAGATTTTCATCTATACTTAGAACGCGGCGCTTGGGATGGGCTGAGTGACCGCCGGGTCGCTGCCCATGTTCAAAGTCCACCATAACTTGCCGGCTTCTTCCTGATACCAGGCAAAGCCCATAAAGCGCGCATCAGGGTCAAGGATCACGGCACGTGTGTCCGCCTGGCCCATCCAGGCAGCAAGGGTCTGCAGCTCTGCCTCATACGATTCTGAGATGTTTTCACCAAGTAGCCGCCCAGGGAACCCTACCCGACGCGCCCGATCCAGCGGGCTTGAGCCGTCAGAGCCGAACAGCCATGGGCGATTTTGGACCGACATATCACGCGAATGGGTCGCTGCAGCCGCGTTCAGGCGACCGTCAAGCGCCACGGGCGCAAGGGATGCCCGCTGACGCAGCGCGTTCACGCTATCAAGCATGCGAAACTGAACCGCCGCCTCTTGACCTGAACGAATGCGATATACAGTCGGCAGCGGCAAACCATCAGGGCCGATCGCCCGCGTCGTCGCTGGCTCACAGGCCGCAAGACCCATTGCCGCCAGCCCCAAAATCATTTCACGTCGATACATTCATTCACTCGATCATTTGCGTTCACATTCCTTAGCGACATTGGTGACACAGTTCAAACGCGCATGGCCATCACGCTGCGTTTCTGACGTTTGTTTGAATTGCAGTGACACGCAGGGCACTTTAGATTGCATCCTTAACAAACGTCCTAACCCCGGAACGGAGACAGAGATGACGCATAACCTTTCGCGTCGTGGCTTTTTGGCAGCGACAGCAGCGGTGATTGGTACTGGTGCCGCAGCGCAGAGTGCGAATAGCACCGAAATCGAAGGTGATATCTCGCAAGGGGTGCAACGCAACATTTCCAGCTTTCGGTCATTGAACTGGCAGCCCTATTTCAGCAACCTGCGCAATGGCGCGGTGTTGGTCGATATCCAATCGCGTGCCCTGCACTTCTGGTCCGAGGACGAATCGCTTTACAAGCTATACCCAACAAGCGTGCCACTCACCGAAGATTTGACCCGCACAGGCCGGACAGAGATTACCCGCAAAGTCGAAGGGCCAAGCTGGGCACCGACACCGTCAATGAAGCTGCGCAATCCTGAATGGCCCGATTTCATAGGTCCGGGTCCTGATAATCCGCTGGGGACGCATGCGCTTCATCTGTCATGGCGGTATTACCGCATTCATGGCACCCACGACACGCGAAAGATCGGCCGGCGGTCATCAAATGGCTGTATCGGACTATATAATGAGCAGATCGCGGAGCTTTATGAATATACGAAAGTGGGCACGCAGGTATTGATCATCTAGGATCATAACCTGCGGGTCCTGCATGGTCAGTCATAGGTATTTTGACCTTAGTACAGCAGCGATTCCGCGATACGGATAATGTTTTCCGTCTGAACAACTGATACGGCAAACACAGCGACCATCCAGGTCGCGCGGATCTTATCAACGCGCGCCCACAACCTCGATCCAAAGTGCTTGAACTTTGAATTTACAGGCGAAGCCACGTCTTGCTGCGGGACCAACGGCTCGGACGCAACATCAGCGACCGCAATCTCTGGATCTTCAAGCGGCGCGGTGTCGCGCGATTTTCGTTTGACCGGTGGCTCAACGATTGGTTTTTCATTGGCGACTGCGGGTGTTTCCGCGTTAAATTCGTGCACCCAGTCCGGCACCGATGTCCGTTTTACTTCTGCGCGGGGCGTGGCCTTTTGCTCTTTGTTTTCTTGCGGTTTTGAGTTCCGAACGAACTCATTGGTTTCGGAAACCAGCTTTGTCAGGTTCTGACCTAGTTTGCTCGGTTGTGGTTTGGTTGTTGCCAACACCAACGGTGCCGCCCCGTTTTTGCGGGGTGCAATCATATCAGCCCATTCTCGCGCTGACTGTAGGCGCTCTTTGGGCAAAACACTCATGGCCTTATCGATCGCCGATAGGAATTCAGGGGCGTACTCGTCAAATCGTCCGGCCAATGGTTCGCACGGATCGGCACCACCACCGGCCACTTCGGCCATACGCGTTTGGCTATTCGGCGGTGCTTCGCCCGATATCAGATGATAAAACGTTGCAGCGAGCGCATAAAGATCGCTGCACGCACTTTGCTTGCCACCCGCGAAATAGAATTCCTGCGGTGAATAACCGTCTTTGACGACCAAAATTGCAGAAAGCGCGCGGCTTTCGCGACTTGCTTCTTCGCGTGCCGCGCCAAAATCGATCAGAACAGGATTACCCCATTTATCCAGAAGGATGTTGTCGGGCGAAATATCGCGATGCAGCAGATCTTGCTTATGCACCATATCAATTGCGTCAAGCAATCGAATCAGCATCTCACGAATTTGTCTTGCAGGAAGGGTTTGTTCCCCGTCTTTCATGAACTGGCGAAGGTCCTGACCTTCGATCAGGTCAAGGGCCATATAAGCAGTATCGTTGTCCTCGAACACGCGGTGAACGCCCACAATATTGGGGTGCCGCATCTTGGCGATGCTGCGCGCCTCGCGCATGAACATATCAACAATTGACCGGTACTTGTCGCTGTTTGACTGTGACCGAACAAGAACGCTTGTGCCTTCCCTGTGGCAAAAAACCTCAGGAAAACATTCCTTTATTACAACTGTACGGTCGAGATAATTATCGGTTGCAAGATAGGTAATGCCAAAGCCGCCGTTGCTCAGACGGCTGGTGATCGTGTACTGATCACCAAGAAGACACGTCCCGTCAGGGAGCGCTTCTGTTCTATCTGAGGGAGCCGCCTCCGACTCTGCACGCTCTACAGCCGTCATTTTCCACCATCAGTCGCTCGCAACATGAGCATTTTACCAAACACAACTTAACGTGACGTAGATGGTCCGGAAATATGGTGCCTTTGGGGCAGAGTTGAGAAAAGTTATGGGTATTTAGGCGCGATGTTAGTGGACGAAAGTGCCGCTTTTGCTAGATGTTACAACATCTTGTGGTCAGTCTCTGCAATCGGACGCTATGAAGTTGACACACCACCCGTCACTGTGACGCATGAAGCAAACTTAAGGCATTCAGATGAAGCAGCTTTTCGCAATTCTAGCCTGCATCTTGCCAGTCGCAGGTTTGGCACATGATTACACCTTAAGTGATCTAACGATTGCTCATCCGATAGCACTGGAAACCACGGCAACGGCGATGTCTGGCGCGGGCTATATGACAATCACAAACACCGGCAATACGCCCGACCGTCTGATTGGCGTCGAGGCGGATTTTCCGCGCGTGATGATGCATGAAACCCAGATGACAAACGATATTGCAACAATGGTCCAAATGGATGCGATCGACATTCCAGCGGGGCAGACTGTCATTTTCGAGCCCGGCGGACGACATGTGATGTTTATGGGCCTCGGCGGCGACCCGTTTGAGGTGGATGAAGAGATCAGTGTCAGGTTGGTTTTTGAAACCGCAGGCAGCATCGACGTAGTTTTCAAGGTTGAGGCACGTGATGCAGGTCACGGGCATAGCGGACATTGACGCCAAATCCGTCGATCTGATGATCGTCCCACTATACCGCAGGCGATCTAGCCATCATCTGAACCATCACGGCTAAGTATATTGAATTTACGTAATTTTACATAAAGCGACTGGCGCGACAGGCCCAGCATTTCAGCCGCCGCTACACGGTTATTCATCGTCAAATTGACAGCAGTTTCGATGCACATCTTTTCGACAACATCCGTCGTCTCGGCCACAATATCCTTGAGCGTCGCACTGCCCACCAACTCTATCACAGAGCGCATGCTTTCGTCATCTGTTGGGTTGACGGACGATTTGCTGGCATCCGCACGACTACTTTCACGCATAACAAATGCGAAAATCATTTCTTGGCCGGCTTGCAGTTGTGTCACCGAAACATCGACCGCACGTGGACTGCCATATTCGGCTGCGATTTTGGTCGCGTATAGTCGCATCCGACCCGCCCGTGCCGCATTTTCCGTCATGACCTTCAGGTCGATGCTGCCGCGCTGCAGATAGTCCGACAAGCCACGTCCACGCATGTTGATGTCATGTGCCATGTCGATCAGATCAAGAAAGGCGTCATTGGCGGACAGAATTTCACCACTTTCAGTGGAAAACACAATCGCCTCGGGCCCATTCAGGTATAAATCGCGCACGTTACGACCTAGATCATCAGCCTGAGCAGCAGTCCCGTCGGTTGATGCGATCCGGCAAAGCAAAATACGTTCACCGGCCGCCCGAAACAGTGTGGGGATGATTTCGACAGCATGCTTGTGACCGCGCAGCGCAGATTTTACAGCGCCGCCGCTGTCCGATATTGCCTGCGTTGCAAGGTTATCAATCAGACTGCTGCGTTTGCCGCCTTCGAAACAACTTGAAAATTGAGTGCCAATCAGGCTTTCGCGTGGCCGATCCAACATCTTCGCAGCAACCGAATTTGCCTCTGTGACCGCTCCCGATTGAACTGAGACAAAGACAACAGCCTCTGACGTGCTATCCATGAGGACGCGAAACCGTGTATCGTATTCGCGCTGCGTTTCGTAATCACGCTCAAGCGCCAGTTGCGCCTTCACAAGCTGTTGCTGCATCTCCGCAATAGGGCGCAGATCGCGACCCAGCATCAGAATGGCGCCGTCGGGCCCAATACGGTGGAAGCTATAGCGCACCGGGAACTCCCAACGCCCGGCCTCGTCCGAATGGTTGAGTTCAACCGGTCGTATTTTGGCTTTGTTATCCAGAAAATCGGATAGCCGACTTTCAAACTTAGGTACACTTTCGATCGTCAGGGCAGAGCGGATATCTTTGTTTTCCCAGTGTTCCAGCTTTTGAAAAGCCTCATTGCCGGGGTTCACCAGAACTGACAGCACGTTACCGGCGTCTGAAATGACAATGCCAAGGTCGGCGACCTCGGCAATGATATCACCAAGTATCTCTGGTGCGATCAATGGGATAGCACCACTGTTCCAGTACTTTGTACCACGCGATGTCATGGCAACTGCACCGGGTTCTTTGCCGTCACCATGCCTTACATCCTGCGCGTCGATGACGCGCCGATGCCGGGCGTTTTTTTGAGACCGCAAAGTCTTAGCGCCTTGTCTGCTGTTGTTGCCGCATGGTCCGCGCCTGTAAGTGTCGTCACATTCTCTTCTGACTCGACTTCCAGAATTTGTCCGCCAATCACGATGGGCAACGGTTGGTTTGTCGAATTCTTCACAATATCAACGATGTGGCGCAGCGATTCAAGCGTTTCACTGCATGATGCTGATATGAAAACCGCATCATATCGTGTGTGTTGTATCTTATCGGCGACTTCGCTGGACGACACCCCGATCATCATCCGCACTGACAGCCCTTTGCGTCGCAACTGACCGCTTAGGACCATCGCGCCTAGCGTGTGGTATACCTCTTGCGGGACAATCAGCATGATTGATGGTGCGGCGGGGTCTGCAGCTATGTCACCACTCCAGTCTGGACCCAGTTCGCGCAGCATTGATTGCAGTCGGGACACGCCGATCGTGACATTGGCAAAGCCCAGTTGATCGGAACACCATTCATCGCCGAGCTGTCTTGCAAGCTCGGGTATGTAAAAATCAGCAAGATCTTCACGTCGAATGCCAGCATCAAGCGCTGCGACAAGCGCGTCGTTGCATGCAGTCCTCTCAGCGCTCAGCGCTGCCGTGCGCAAGCTGCTCATCAGTATTGGATCAAGACGGCGCGAGATATCCCGCACGACCGCTGAAGCGGCGCGCATTGCAGTCGGTTCAGACTGCTGCTTGGGTGCGTCTGATTGCACCTTTGCGTCTATGTTCCGATGATCGGCCATCCACGCGTCCTCTGGCTGAATAAGTACAAAGTAGCGCACCAACAGCAATAACGCTATTGTCCTTTGCGCGTTATTAAATGTCAAAGTAAATTGACACATACGCTCACTTCAAAAACAAACCAGAGCATATACCACTGATTTATATGCATTATAGCGATAAAAAGTGATGATGAGGCAAGTGTATGAACTGCATCATATAAGTGTAAGTTCAAGTTGACACATTAGCATTTTGCCGCCTAATCTCTACGCATGGGACTGTCAGGGGCCGTTTACATGTCAATTGCGAGCGCGAAAATAACAGCGAGGCAACCGCTGGACCGCTTGCCCGGAAAACGGCTGTACACGGATGCCGAACGGGCCCGCCGTGATGCCACGAAATGGACATTGGTACAGGGCGTGCTGGCTCCAGTTCAGTTCATTGTCTTTTTGATCTCGCTTGCTCTTGTGCTGCGCTACCTTTGGACTGGTGCGGGATATGAGGCTGCGACAATTTCTATCGTGATCAAAACCGCAATTCTAATGCTCATTATGGTGACCGGCGCGATCTGGGAAAAAGTTGTGTTTGGGCAATATCTTTTTGCTGATGCATTCTTTTGGGAAGACGTGTTCAGTTTCGTCGTCATCGCCTTGCATACTTGGTATATATACGCACTTCTGGCGGGCACCGCCGGTGCAGAATCCATGATGTATATCGCCTTGACCGCCTATGCCGCTTACGTCGTGAATGCAGGCCAATTTCTGTGGAAACTGCGTATGGCGCGCCTTGATGCAGAGGCGCGCATATGAACGTGCCCATGCCCCCGGCAAATGGTGGTTGTCGTTCCGCCCCGGTGTTGAAAGAACGGGGCCAGCGCGAGGTCTTTTGTGGGCTGACCGGGATCATCTGGCTGCACCGCAAAATGCAGGATGCGTTCTTCCTTGTTGTTGGGTCGCGGACCTGTGCGCATCTGTTGCAATCAGCGGCTGGCGTGATGATCTTTGCGGAACCCAGATTTGGAACAGCGATTCTAGAAGAATCAGATTTGGCAGGTTTGGCCGATGCGCATGAGGAACTCGACCGCGAAGTTGCCCGCTTGCTCGAACGACGCCCCGATATCCGGCAATTGTTCCTTGTCGGCTCGTGCCCCTCCGAAGTGATCAAGATTGACCTGTCTCGGGCGGCGGAACGTCTTTCGCAGGTTCACGCCCCTCATGTGCGCGTCCTGAATTACTCTGGTTCGGGAATCGAAACGACTTTCACCCAAGGTGAGGATGCTTGCTTGGCATCGATGGTGCCCGTCCTCAAAGACACCGCCGATCGCGAATTGCTGATCGTTGGCGCGCTGCCCGATGTTGTTGAAGATCAGATGATGGGCCTGCTTGCCGACTTAGGCATTGGCCCCGTCCGTTTGCTGCCTGCGCGGCGGATTGATGACACGACCGCCGTGGGCCCGAATACCGTCTTTGCCCTGACCCAGCCATTTCTTGGCGACACACATGCTGCCCTCGAACGGCGCGGTGCCCGGCATATCGCCGCCCCATTCCCATTTGGCGACGAAGGCACAACCGCTTGGCTGCGCGCCATCGCCACCGAATTCGGCGTCAACGAAGCGACGTTTGAGGCCGTCACCGCCGCCCCCCGCGCCCGCGCCCGCAAGGCCATCGCGCAAGCGTCAGAGGCGTTGCGCGGCAAATCCGTCTTCTTCTTCCCTGACAGCCAGCTTGAAATCCCCCTTGCCCGTTTCCTGACCCGCGAATGCGGCATGACCGCGGTCGAGGTCGGCAGCCCCTACATCCATGACGCCTTGCATGGCCCTGACCTTGATCTGCTGCCAGCCGGTCCACAGATTTCCGAAGGGCAGGATGTTGACAAGCAACTGGAACGCGCCCGCGCCGCCCGCCCTGATCTGACTGTCTGCGGTCTCGGCCTCGCCAACCCGCTTGAGGCTGAAGGGCTGTCCACCAAATGGGCGATCGAACTGGTCTTCACTCCGGTCCATTTCTACGAACAGGCGGGCGACCTCGCCGGTCTCTTCTCGCGACCACTCCACCGCAAATCTGTCCTCCAACTGGAGGCGGCGGAATGAAATTGACGGTCTGGACATATGAAGGCCCGCCGCATGTCGGCGCCATGCGTGTCGCTACGGCGATGAAGGGTCTGCACTACGTCCTGCACGCCCCGCAGGGCGATACCTATGCTGACCTGCTGTTCACCATGATCGAACGGCGCAACCACCGCCCGCCGGTCACCTACACAACATTCCAGGCGCGCGATCTGGGGTCGGACACCGCCACGCTCTTCAAGCAATCCTGTCAGGAGGCCGTCGACCGCTTTGATCCGCGGGCGATCATCGTCGGTGCGTCCTGCACGGCGGAGCTGATCCAGGACGATCCCGCGGGACTGGCCGAAACCATGGGCCTGTCCATTCCGGTCATTCCGCTGGAACTGCCCAGCTACCAGCGCAAGGAAAACTTCGGCGCGGATGAAACATTCTATCAGATTGTCAAACATCTGGCCCGACCACAGGACCGCTCCGCGCGGGTGACCTGCAATATCCTTGGGCCCACCGCCCTTGGCTTCCGTCACCGCGATGACGTGGAAGAAATCACCGGTCTGCTGTCCGACCTCGGGATCGACGTGAATGTCGTGGCCCCGCTTGGCGCGACGCCCGCCGATATCGCCCTGCTACCCGCCGCCCATTTCAACGTACTGCTATCGCCTGAAACCGGCGAAAGCGCCGCGCGCTGGCTGGAAAAAACCCACAGCCAGCCGTTTACAAAGATCGTGCCAATCGGCGTCGGCGCGACCCGCGATTTCATCGCGGAGGTCGCAACAATCACCGGCCTGCCCTGCAAGCCGGACGAAAGCCGCCTGCGGATGCCATGGTGGTCGCGGTCCGTGGACAGCACCTACCTGACCGGAAAGCGGGTGTTCATCTTTGGCGACGGCACACATGTGGCCGCCCATGCCCGCATCGCGCGGGATGAGATGGGTTTCGAGGTCGTCGGCATCGGCTGCTACAACCGCGAAATGGCGCGACCGATCCGGGCATTGGCCAAGGAATACGGTGTCGAGGCGCTGATCTCCGACGATTATCTGGAAGTGGAACAAACGATCGAGGCGCTTAGCCCCGAAATGATCCTCGGCACCCAGATGGAACGGCATATCGGCAAGCGTCTGGGCATTCCCTGCGCGGTCATATCGGCCCCCGTCCATGTACAGGACTACCCTGCGCGCTACTCCCCCCAGGTCGGGTTCGAGGGCGCGAATGTCATCTTCGATACGCTGATCCACCCGCTGGTGATGGGGCTGGAGGAACATCTGCTGACCATGTTCCGCGACGATTTCGAATTCCACGACGATGCAGGGCCAAGCCATCACGGCGGCAAGGCCAAAGCAAAGGTCGAGGAGGTCGTCGATGATACGCCGCAACATAGCGGCGATAATATCATCTGGCTCGGTGATGCCGAGAAGGAGTTGAAGAAAATCCCGTTCTTCGTACGTGGCAAGGCACGCAGAAATACAGAAACCTATGCAGCGCAGATGGGTCTGAACCAGATCAGTCTTGATACGCTTTATGAGGCGAAAGCCCATTATGCGCGATAACGCCGACATAAATGCGTTCCGCTTCGTGATTGTCACGCTCGACAGTCATAGCGCCGGCCCAGCCGCCCGCGTGCGTGACCGGTTGGTTGCTGACTTCCCGGGCCTTGAAATCGCGATCCATGCTGCCGCCGAATGGGGCGAAAACCCCGCCGCTTTGGCCGATGCCAAGCAATCCATTGCCAACGCCAATATCATCGTCACCAATCTGCTGTTCCTCGAAGAACACACCGCTGCGATCATGCCTGATCTTCTGGCGCGCCGTGATGATTGCGACGCGATGGTCAATGTCATCGCCGATAGCGCCATCGTGAAGCTGACCAAGATGGGCGATCTGGACATGTCCAAGCCCGCCAGCGGTGCCATGGCACTGATGAAACGGTTGCGCGGGTCTGCTAAACCATCGACCGAGTCCGGCGCAAAGAAAATGAAGATGCTGCGCCGCCTGCCCAAGATCCTCAAACTGATCCCGGGCAAGGCACAGGACCTGCGAAATTGGTTCTTGTCCATGCAATATTGGCTGGGCGGGTCGGACGACAACATCGAACAGATGATGCGGATGTTGTTGACACGCTACGCAGTTGGTCAAAATTGGAAGCCTGCCAAGATCAAACCGCCCATCGAATACCCGGAGGTCGGCGTTTATCACCCTGATTTGCCCGGCCATCACATCAGCACGAACCTCGCTGATCTGCCCGGCCCGGCCAACCCGGTGGCGACCGTTGGTATCTTGATGCTGCGGTCCTATATCCTTTCGTCCGATTGTGCGCATTACGATGCCGTCATTCGTGGGTTCGAAGAAAAAGGTATGCGCGTCATCCCTGCTTTTGCCGGTGGGCTGGACGGCAGCCCGGCGGTGACAAACTATTTCCAAGACAATGTGGATGCGATGGTATCCCTGACCGGTTTCTCGCTGGTCGGTGGCCCTGCCTATAACGACAGTGATGCTGCGATTGATCTGCTGAAAAAGCTGGATGTGCCCTATATTTCCGCCCAACCACTAGAGTTTCAAACACTTGGCCAATGGGCCAGCAGCGCCCAGGGCCTTGGTCCGATTGAAACAACAATGCTGGTCGCCCTGCCAGAAATCGATGGCGCGACGAACCCGACCGTCTTTGCCGGGCGTCACGGTGCGGATGGCTGCCAAGGCTGTTCGCATATGTGCAAAGGTCAAAGCACCTGCAAAGCTATGGCCCCCTGTCACGAACGCATCGCCAGCCTGACAGAAAAAACGCAACGGCTGGCCACGCTCCGCCGCAAACGGAATGCACAAAAGAAAGTTGGCGTTGTGCTGTTCGGTTTCCCACCCAACGCAGGTGCCGTTGGCACAGCCGCCTATCTGGCTGTTTTCGAAAGCCTGCATAATACGCTGACCGCCATGAAGGCCGATGGATATACTGTCGATGTCCCTGAAACGGTCGACGATCTGCGCGCCGCCATCTTGCAAGGAAACGCCGCGCAATATGGCCAGCAGGCCAATGTTGCCGCCCATGTGGACGCCGACACCATTGTACGCACATCCACGCATCTGGCAGATGTTGAGGCGGTTTGGGGCCCAGCCCCCGGCAAGATCCAATCCGACGGGTGCGGTGTCTATGTGCTGGGCCATCATTTCGGGAACGTCTTTGTCGGTGTTCAGCCCGCGTTCGGATACGAAGGCGACCCAATGCGCCTATTGTTCGAACGCGGCTTTGCGCCAACCCATGCATTCGTGACCTTCTACCTGTGGATGCGGAATACATTTTCTGCTGATGTCGTTTTGCATTTCGGGATGCACGGCGCACTGGAATTCATGCCCGGCAAACAGGCCGGTATGAGCGCACAGGATTGGCCAGATCGCCTGATCGGTGAAATGCCGAATGTTTATCTATACGCCGCCAACAACCCGTCCGAGGCTTCGCTGGCCAAGCGCCGGTCAAACGCCATTACCATCACGCACCTGACGCCACCACTCACCACCGCCGGACTTTACAAAGGTTTGGCCGAACTCAAAGACAGCCTGACCCGCTGGCGCGAAATGCCCGCTGATGACGATCAGCGCGGCGATCTGGAACAGCTGATCCGTGATCAGGCAACTGCCGTCGATATGCAGGGCGGCAATATTGACACGCTTTGGCTGAAGTTGCTGGAAACAGAAGGATCATTGATCACCGATGGTTTGCACGTGGTCGGCAAACCGTTGACCGAGTCCGCCCGCGCGGAAATGATCCAGATGATGCCTGAAGGCGGGGCGGCGGATGCCGCAGCTGAGCTATTGAAGGAAGACCACGAATTACCCGCGCTGATGCGCGCTCTGTCAGGTCACTTCATCGCGCCCGTTCCTGGTGGTGACTTGATACGCTCACCCCAGATCGTGCCAACCGGTCGCAACATCCATGCGTTTGATCCGTTCCGGATGCCCACTGCCTTTGCGATGTCGGAGGGAGCGAAACAAGCCGATCTTTTGTTGCAGACACATGACGCCATGCCGCGCACGGTCGCGCTGGTGTTGTGGGGCTCGGACAACATCAAATCTGATGGTGGTCCGATTGCGCAGGCTTTGGCGCTGATGGGCGCAACGCCGCGGTTTGATAGTTTCGGGCGTCTGTCGGGTGCTGATCTGATCCCGCTGGAAACACTAGGCCGCCCCCGGATTGATGTGGTTATGACCTTGTCAGGCATCTTCCGTGATCTACTGCCACTACAGACGCGAATGCTGGCAGAAGCGGCGCTGAAATGTGCGCAAGCAGATGAGCCGCTAGAACAGAACTTCGTTCGTGCACATGCGCTGGCCTACGCCGAGGATATGGGCTGCGATCTGGAAGCGGCGGCTTTGCGTGTGTTTTCGAACGCGGAGGGCGCGTATGGGTCGAACGTCAATCAGCTGGTTGATAGCTCCGCCTTTGGCGATGAAGATGAATTGGCCGATGCTTATGAAGCCCGCAAATCCTTTGCCTATGGCGTGAACGGGAAGGCTTCGCAGAATCCGGCCCTGCTGCAAAAGGCGTTGAAGGATGTTGATTTAGCATATCAGAATTTGGAGTCGGTTGAGCTTGGCGTCACGACGGTTGATCACTATTTCGACACGCTTGGCGGAATTTCACGGGCAGTAAAGCGGGCCAAAGGTGGTGTTGGTGCTCCGGTCTACATTGGCGATCAGACACGCGGATCAGCAAAGGTGCGGACCTTGCAGGATCAGGTCGCGCTGGAAACCCGCAGCCGATCGCTGAACCCAAAATTCTACGAAAGCCTTTTAAAACATGGTCATGAAGGCGTGCGCCAGATCGAGGCGCATGTGACCAATACAATGGGCTGGTCGGCGACCACGGGCGAGGTGGAGCCGTGGGTTTATCAGCGCCTGTCTGAGACTTTCGTCTTGGATGATGCGATGCGCGAACGCCTTGCGGCGCTGAACCCGCAAGCGTCGATGCGCATGGCAAACCGGCTGCTTGAAGCTTCGGATCGCGACTACTGGGCACCGGATGAAGACACACTGGCAGCGCTGCAAGACGCAGCGGATGCGCTGGAAGATCGGATGGAAGGGGTTGCTGCAGAATGACCTTTTTCCCAATGAATTCAATGGAAAGGAGGCTCGCATGAGCCCCAAAGATAATGTGCCGAACCTGAATGGTCTGGATGGCGAGGGATCTGTTCAGGTCCACCAGCCGGAGGATGCCAAAATCGAAGGCGCGAAGGTCTTTTCCGTTTATGGCAAGGGCGGGATTGGGAAATCGACGACCTCTTCAAACTTGTCTGCCGCGTTTTCGATGCTGGGCAAGCGTGTGTTGCAGATCGGATGTGATCCCAAGCATGACAGCACGTTTACGCTGACGGGCACGCTGGTGCCGACCGTGATCGACATCCTGAAAGAGGTTGATTTCCATTCCGAGGAATTGCGGCCCGAGGACTTCATCTTTGACGGCTTCAACGGGGTGAAATGCGTGGAGGCCGGTGGGCCGCCTGCTGGGACCGGCTGTGGCGGTTATGTCGTTGGTCAGACTGTGAAATTGCTCAAGCAGCATCACCTACTGGAAGACACGGACGTGGTCATTTTCGACGTACTGGGCGACGTGGTTTGCGGCGGGTTTGCCGCCCCTTTGCAGCACGCGGATCGGGCGCTGATCGTGACGGCGAATGACTTTGATTCAATCTACGCGATGAACCGGATCATTGCTGCCGTCCAAGCGAAATCGGCCAATTACAAGGTGCGGTTGGCAGGTTGTGTGGCGAACCGTAGCAAGGACACCGATGAGGTGGATCGTTATTGCAAGACAGTTGGCTTCAACCGCATCGCGCATATGCCTGATCTGGACGCGATCCGCCGTAGCCGTCTGAAAAAGAAGACACTTTTCGAGATGGATGATGAGGAAGACATCGTTCAGGTCCGCAAGGAATACATCCGGCTGGCCGAGACGCTGTGGAACGGGACCGAGCCGCTCGCCCCTGCGCCGTTGCCGGATCGTGAGATCTTTGAATTGCTGGGGTTTGACTGATGCAGAACCTATGCAGAAACCATGCAGAAACCATGCGCATGATCGTGCGCATCGCTGACTTTCCGGGTGGTGCGCACAGATGACGAGCTACGCCGCCACACGTGACCGGGTTGAGCATTACTTTGACCGCTCTGCGACCAAGGTGTGGGAGCGGCTGACGTCTGATGCGCCGGTGTCGGGTATTCGTGCGACTGTGCGCGCTGGGCGGGACCGGATGCGTGATCTTATTTTGCGCCAATTGCCTGACGATCTGCGCGGCGCGCGCATTCTGGATGCGGGGTGCGGCACAGGTGCGATGGCGGTGGAACTGGCCCAACGTGGTGCGGATGTGGTGGCGGTCGATATCTCGCCCGCATTGATCGACATCGCGCGGGACCGGATGCCAACGGACCTGCCCGGCAGGATCGCCTGGATCGCGGGTGATATGTTGGACAGCACCGATGGCAGGTTTGACCACGCGCTGGCGATGGATTCGATGATCTATTACAGCGCGCCGGATATCGCGGAGCTATTGGGCCGCGCGAACGACCGGGTCGATGGCAAATTTGTCTTTACACTGCCGCCCCGCACGCCTGCGTTGATGGCGATGTGGCGGGTGGGCAAACTGTTTCCCCGTGCTGATCGCAGCCCGACAATGGTGCCGCATACGACCGCAGGTGTTGCGAAGGCGCTGCGGGCGGCCAATGTCCCGGGCGAGTTGCGCGAGATCGAGCGGGTGAAGTCGGGGTTCTACATTTCGAACGCTTTGGTGTTTGAGGGGGGCGGATCATGATTTTCCGCGCCGCATCGCTCAAGAAGATTTCGGTCAACCTGCTGCCCTTTGGGGATGCAGTGAGTGACGATCTGCCGCTTGGGCAACTGCTGCGCCTGTCATTGTTCCAGGTATCGGTCGGCATGGCGGCGGTCATGCTGCTGGGCACGCTGAACCGGGTGATGATTGTTGAACTGAATATCGGCGCAATGCTGGTCGCGGCGATGATCGCCATTCCGGTGCTGGTGGCCCCGTTCCGGGCCTTGGTCGGGTTTAAATCCGACAATTACAAATCAGCGATTGGCTGGAAGCGTATCCCCTACCTGTGGTTCGGGACGATGTGGCAGTTTGGTGGTTTGGCAATCATGCCGATGGCGCTGCTGGTGCTGTCGGGGGATCGGACAATTGATGCGCCCTGGGCAGGTTATGTCGGTGCCGGTCTGGCGTTTTTGCTGACGGGTATCGGGATGCATATGACGCAGACTGCGGGTCTTGCGCTGGCGGCGGACCGTGCGACGGATGAAACGCGGCCCAAGGTCGTGGCCCTGCTTTATGTCATGAATTTGGTGGGTATGGCCGTTTCGGCGATTATTATTGGTGCCCTTTTGCGGGATTATTCGGCGCTGCGGCTGGTGCAGGTGGTGCAGGGCACGGCTGTTGTTACGCTGCTTCTGAACCTCATTGCCTTGTGGAAGCAGGAAAAAGTACGGCCCATGACCAAGGCGGAACGCGCCGCTGCAAGCCCCACCTTCCGCGATGCGTGGAGTGATCTGGCCAATGGTGGTGACGCGGGGCGGCTTCTGGCCGTGGTGTTCATCGGGACGATGGCGTTCAACATGCAGGACGTGTTGTTAGAGCCTTATGGCGGTGAAATCCTCGGCTTGTCTGTTTCGGCCACAACGCTGCTGACGGCGATGTGGGCCGGTGGTGCGCTGGTCGGTTTTGCGATGGCTGCCCGCTGGCTGGCCCATGGGGTGGACCCTTACCGCATGTGCGCCAGAGGTATTTTGGCCGGTGTTGCTGCCTTTTGCGCTGTCATCTTTTCCGCGCCGATGGGATCGCCTGTTCTGTTCTATTTCGGGGCTGCGCTGATCGGGTTTGGGGGCGGCCTGTTTGGTGTTTCGACCCTAACGGCCGCTATGACGATGCCGACGCTTGGCAATGCCGGGCGGGGCCTTGCCCTGGGTGCCTGGGGTGCGGCCCAAGCCACGGGTGCGGGCCTGTCAATCTTTATCGGGGGCACCTTGCGTGACCTTGTGAACCATGCCGCTGGGAACGGCAGTTTGGGAGAGGCGCTCGCCACGCCTGCCACCGGCTATTCGGTTGTTTATCATACCGAAATTGGCCTTCTTTTCATCACTCTGGTCGTCCTTGGTCCGCTTGTGCGGGTCATGGCCGTGCCGAACAGGACATCTGGCAAGCTGGGATTGCCGGATTTCCCGACCTAACCACCGAAAGGACAATACAATGGTTGGTGTAGAATTTTTTGGAAACTTCGATCTGGCGAGCGCTGCGATTTGGCTATTCTGGATCTTCTTTGCAGGGCTGGTCATTTACCTGCAGACCGAGAACATGCGCGAAGGGTATCCCCTGCGTGATGACGATGACGAGGTTCCGGCGAACGAAAGCCTGTGGCCTTTGCCCAAGGAAAAGACGTTTCATCTGCGCGATGGTCGCGGTGAGCTGACCGTGCCGTCGAAAGAGTATGAAGACAGCAAGATGCGCACGGATCTGGCGCTGGCCAAATCGGATGTTTCTTCAGGCTCTGCCTGGATCCCAACGGGTGATCCGATGGTGGATGGTGTTGGTCCCGCATCCTGGGCCCCGCGCCGTGACGCTCCGGAACTGGATGCCCATGGGCATGCCAAAATTCAGCCCATGTCGATGTTGGAGGATTTTCATATCTCTGCGGGTCGTGATCCCCGTGGCAAGCCGGTGGTTGGCGGTGATGGCGAGGTTGTCGGTCGTGTCACCGATCTGTGGATCGATGTCCCTGAACAGATGGTCCGTTATCTGACCGTTGATCTGAACCCTGAGGGTACCGGAAAGACCCGGTTGATCCCCATGACCATGTCCAAGATTGGCACGGATCGTGTGACGGTGCGTGCCCTGCATGCCGGTCATTGGGATGCACTGCCGTCCATCAAGAGCGCGGGTGAGGTTACCCTGCTCGAGGAAGAAAAGATCTGCGCCTATGTCGCGGGTGGTACGCTTTACGCTGCTGAATGAAACTGAGACTGGCCCCGTCTCGCCAATGGGGCTGGCCAACCGCAGAGGGAACCTGCCATGAACCATGATGATTTCAAGTTTGAACCGGTTCGGGGACTGCCCGAAGAGCTGCCCAAGGACGAGCATATTCTTTGGCAGGGCGCCCCTGATCCGCGTCGTCTGGCCCGTGAGGCCTGGAGCGTGCGCTGGGTTGCCGGTTATTTTGCGTTGCTGGTTGTTTGGCGTGTGGGTGTTTCGTCGGCTGACGTTCCATTTGGCATCGCGGTGATGCATGGTTTGCCGTTTTTCCTGTCGGGGTTGATCGCTTGTGGCATTCTTTACGGTATTGCCTATGTGCAGGCTCGTTCGACTGTTTACACCCTGACAAACAAGCGGGTGGCGATGCGTATTGGTGCCGCCCTGACCATGACCCTGAACCTGCCATATACGTGGATAGGTACGGCTAAACTGGACCTCAAGCCCACGGGCACCGGCACTTTGGCGTTTGAGCTGATTGGCGAAACCCGGCTGTCATATCTGATGACATGGCCGCATGTCCGCCCGTGGCACATGGCGCGGACCCAGCCCGCCCTGCGCTGCATTCCGGACGCCGAAAAGGTCGCCCGTATCTTTGCCGACGCTGCTGAGACCCGGATTTCCCAGCCCCAGGTTTCGCGCGTCGACCAACATGACGGCGATGCCGTCGCAGCGGAGTAAGCCCTATGTCACTGGCCAAGCAGATGCGTCATCGGGACAAGGAAATGGTTCCAAAGATATTGGTGCAGGGCATGTTTGCCCTGATGGTGTCGACCCTTGCCATCGTGGCCTATGCCCAGTGGTTTGACGTGCCCCAGCGTGGTGTTCTGGTCGAGGCGCCGGTTGTCCAATCGCTTGATATTGTCATCACCGGGGATCGTGCCGGTGTTTACCAAGTCACTGATACGGACGGCAATCTGCTGGCGTTATCGTCTGAGAACAAGGCGGGGTTCATCGGCGTGATGGGCCGTGTTGTGGACCGTGAACGCAGCGTGCGTGGTATCCCGCTTCATCTGCCTATGCAGGTGGTGCGCCGCGAAAACGGACATGTTGCGATTATTGACGGTGAGACCGGCTCTGTCGTGGAGCTGATCGGTTATGGGGCGGACAATGTGGCAGCGTTCGCCAATCTGCTGAACTGAAACAGCGCGAGGGTTAGCCGCCCGCGCGCGTGATGTGAAAGGGAACTCACATGGGACTATTTTGGAGAGAGAAGGAAACCGCGCCGTGTACGGTGACGATATCGCACCGGTTTGAGGAACTGTCGGCGCATGTCCGGCTGGACAATGGCGCCGTGATCAATCCCGGTGACACGGTGCAGGTGCAAGGCCCCGAGATCATGGCTGCCTTTGGTGAGATGGTAGAGGAAAAGCGGACGGCCGTGATTACGCGCGCATCCAAGCTGGAGCAGATGTGGACCCGTGCAACGGGCGATCTGGAATTCATGGAGCTGTGCGAGTTTTCATTCAGTGAAGAGGTGATGTCATGAATATGCATTCATCTGAAGCCACCACCGCCGAGGAAGCCATTGCCGCGCAAGAGGCATTGCCACCGCTCACCAATGAAGAGGCCACGCAGGTCGCGATGTCCAACACATTGCTGACGCCGCGGTTTTACACCACCGATTTCGATGAGATGGACGCGATTGATGTCACCCCCGTTCGGGACGAATGGGACAAGTTGATCGCAGCGATGAAAGCAGACCCTAACAAGGGCCATTTCAAGAAAAACGAAGACTGGGACACCGTCGATTGGGACGGGATGGAGCCTGCGTTGAAGGCGGAGTTCATCGATTTTCTCATCTCAAGCTGCACCGCCGAATTCTCTGGCTGCGTGTTGTACAAGGAAATGAAGCGGCGCGGGTCGAACGAGGATATCACAACCCTGTTCCAGTTGATGGCCCGTGATGAGGCCCGCCATGCCGGGTTTATCAATGATGCCCTGCGCGAGGCTGGGATTGCCGTAAACCTTGGCTTCCTGACACAGGCGAAGAAGTACACATATTTCCGGCCCAAGTTCATCTATTACGCCACTTATCTGTCCGAAAAGATCGGTTATGCGCGTTACATCACGATCTACCGGCATCTTGAAAAGCACCCAGAGCATCGGTTCCACCCAATCTTCAAGTGGTTCCGCGAATGGTGCAATGATGAGTTTTCGCATGGGGAAGCCTTTGCCTTGCTGCTGAAAACTGACCCCAAACTGACCGAAAGCTGGGTCAACAAGCTGTGGATCAAGTTTTTCCTGACGGCTGTGTTTTCGACCATGTGGGTCCGCGATCATCAGCGGCCTGAATTCCACAAGGCGCTGGGCGTTGATCCCGAATGGTACGGGCAGGAGGTGTTCCGCAAGACGTCAGACATCTCGCGCCAGGTCTTTCCGATGGTTCTGGATATCGACCACCCGCGGTGGAAACCAACATTGCGCCGGATGGAAGCCGCCAACGTGCAGATTGCCCAAGGCCGCAAGCAAGGGGGCGTTGGTGGCTGGCTGAAACGGATGGCGGGGTCGGCCAAGGCCGGGTTTGCCTTTGTGTCGCTGCTGACTATTCCGGTTGAGAAAAGTGCTGTGCCTGCGTCGCCACGGATGGAGCCTGCCTACTAATGACCTCACCCTGGATCGCATCGCTGTTTGCCATTTTCGTCTGGTGGTTTTCCACCGGGGCGATTCTGGTTGCGGTGCGCCGGGCGGATCGCCTGGGCAGCCATGGGATGACGGTGTTCAATTGGTTGCCCTTGCTGGCCGTTGGCATTGCGGCGGTGGTGCTTTCACTGCCGGATGCCAGCGTGTTAGGGGCCTATATGGGGTTTGTCGGTGCGCTGGCAATCTGGGGTTGGATTGAACTGGCGTTTCTGGCGGGTGTCATTACCGGCCCAATGCGGGACGATTGCCTGCCGGGGTTGTCGGGCAAGGCACGGTTTTTCCGGGCGTTTCAAACCGTTTCGCATCATGAATTGCTGCTTACTATAGGCCTGCTGGGCCTTGTGATGGCGTCAAGCGGTGCGCCCAACCGGATGGCGGTGTCGACCTATCTGGTTCTGTTTTTGGCCCGCATCTTTGCCAAGCTGAACCTGTTTTACGGCGTGCCGCGCATCAATACCGAATTTGTGCCGGACCGGTTGGCACATCTGAAATCATATTTTCGGCGGGGTCCTGTGACCCTTGCTTTTCCCGCTGCGATTACCGTGTTGACCGCATTGCTGGCCGTCTGTGCCGAACGGCTGTGGTCGGCGCAATCGGATATGACGGTTGTGGGCTTTGCCTTGCTGACCGCATTGGCCGCCCTCGCGTTGCTTGAACACTGGCTGATGGTGGTGCCGCTGCCTGATGCGAAACTCTGGCGTTGGATGTTACCGGCGCCCAAGACGATGACCAAAGAAGAAAGATGACCCATGGATTTTGATGCTCTGTTCAATGAACAACTGACCACGCTCAAAGACGAAGGCAACTATCGCTATTTCGCCGAGTTGGAACGCAAATGCGGGAAGTTTCCCCGTGCCGCCAACCATGACGAGGGTGGTGTGCGGGATGTAACGGTCTGGTGTTCGAATGATTATCTGGGCATGGGGCAGCACCCCAAGGTAATCGCGGCCATGTGCGAAGCGGTGGAGCGGACCGGTACCGGTGCAGGCGGGACCCGTAATATCAGCGGCACAAACCATGATCACCTGCTGTTGGAGAAGGAGTTGGCCGATCTGCATGGCAAGGAAGCGGCGTTGTTGTTCACCTCTGGCTATGTCTCCAACTGGGCGGCGCTGTCGACGTTGGGATCGCGGCTGAAAGACTGTGTGATCCTGTCAGATGCGGGCAATCATGCGTCCATGATCGAAGGTATCCGCCATTCGCGTGCGACCAAGGTCATCTGGAAGCATAATGATGTGCATGATCTGGAAATGAAGCTGCGCACCTTGCCAGCCGATGTGCCGAAGATTGTGGCGTTTGAAAGCGTGTATTCCATGGATGGTGATATTGCCCCCATCCGCCAGATTGTCGAAGTGGCCGAGAAATATGGCGCCATGACCTATCTGGATGAGGTCCATGCCGTGGGCATGTATGGTCCGCGCGGTGGTGGCGTCAGCGAGCGTGAAGGGCTTGCGGATCGCATTACGTTGATCGAAGGGACGCTTGGCAAGGCCTATGGCGTTGTCGGTGGCTATATCACTGGGTCTGCGGCGCTTTGTGATTTCATTCGCAGCTTTGCGTCCGGGTTCATTTTTACGACTGCGTTACCGCCTGCGGTCGCGGCGGCGGCCCGCACATCCATCGCTTATCTCAAGGAATCGCAGATGGAGCGTGCCCGCCAGAAACGGCAGGTGGCGCGCCTGCGCGCCGCGCTTGATCGCGAAGGCATCCCGCATATGCACAACGAAAGCCATATCGTGCCAGTTCTGATCAAGGACCCGGTCAAGACCCGGATGCTGGCCGATTACCTGATGCGCGAATGGGATATTTATGTACAGCCGATCAACTATCCCACCGTTCCAAAGGGCACAGAGCGCTTGCGGTTCACCCCTTCCCCGCTTCATTCAGACGAAGATATTGATCATCTTATCAATGCGTTAAGGGTTCTGTGGAAGCAATGTGCCCTCGCACATGCAGTCGCCTGATTTGCATCACACAAACTTTTGAACCAAAGGGTGGACCCCCGGGTCTGATGTATTACATTGTCCCCCGACTGGGGCAACGGTCACAGAACCAGATCGAAAAGGAAGACGATCATGAAGAGTTTTAAATTTGCAGCGGCCTTCGCTGTGCTTGCCGCGCCTGCATTTGCAGGCGGCCATGCATCCACCCAAGGTGACGCTGCAGCTGGCGAAGAACAGTTTAACCGCCAGTGCGTGGCTTGCCACGTGGTCGCAGATGCCAGCGGTGAAGTGCTGGCTGGTCGCAACGCACGGACTGGCCCGAACCTTTATGGTATTGCGGGCCGCACGATGGGATCTGTCGAAGGATTCCGCTATAGCGATGCCCTGATCGAACTGGGCGAAGCTGAAACACCGTGGACCGAAGAAGCGTTCGTTGGTTATGTGCAGGATCCAACCGGTTGGTTGCGTGAGACGCTGGATAACCGCCGCGCCCGTGGTAAGATGGCCTATCAGGTGCGTCAGGAAGAGCAGGCTTATGACCTGTTTGCCTACCTGTCGACTTTTGCCGCGCCAGAATAATACCGACCTATCGCTAGGTTTGGAGGCCGTGAGTGGAAACGCTCGCGGCCTTTTGTCATTGGATGATCAGACTGGCGATTGTCGCTGCGTCCTCTTCATGGGCCAGATGCCCGAGATTGGAGAGTTCTGTCAGTGTCGCACTTGGCAGTCTGGCCACAGCGTCGCGGCTGACCTGGGGCGGGACGGCCTTGTCGTTCGATCCGGTGATCAGATGCACGCCTGTGTCGATCTGCTCGAGTCGTGACAAGAGCCCATCAAGCGACCATTGCGCCATCATCGATAGGGTTGCGTCAACATGCCCCTTATCCGTCGCAAGCTGGTAATAAAGCTCCAACCCCTGTTCATCCAGCGTTGATCCGGTGCCCCGGATCAGGTTGCGCACGCTGCTGCGGGTTGTCGTCGCCGCGAACATGCTGGCGCTGAAGGGGGTTACCGCCAGTGCCTTCGCCATCATGGGAAAGAGCCACCCGGCGACACCCTTGAACTTGCCCAAAGCGGCGTTGATGCCCACGATCCCCTTTGCCGGGCGCAGGCCGAGTTCGCATAACCGTAACGCAATAGCGGCCCCGGCGGAGTGGCCGACGATCTGGGTAGGGCTCCAGCCCTCGTGCCGGATCAGGCTCAGGATATCCTCTGACATGTGATCCAGCCCGCAGCGCTGTTGCCCGCCAAGCTGGGTAAAGCCCTGGCCGGGCAGGTCGAACATGATGACATGATGGTCCTGCGCCAAAATTGGAAAGAGGCCGCGAAAGCTTTGCGTGGCGCCGCCCGCCCCGTGGATCAGCAGGATCGTGTCACCTGTCCCATGTTCCTGCACATGCCAGCGGTGGGGACGGTGCAGGACTTGCCGGGAATGTTCGGTCAGGGGCCAGATGGCCGGGTCGGGAGGCCAGCGCATTCAGTCGCCAAGCGCCGTGGCGACGGATTGCGACAGCCTGTGCGCATCGGCGCGGGGCAAAGGCAGATAGGCGGCGTCCAGCGTCTGCGCGAGGTTGCGCAAGGCCGGTTCAGGCCGGTTGCCGGTGTCGATGACAATGGCATCGATGCCGTGGGCGCGCAGCACCTTGGCGATCTGTTGCGCGTCAATGGCCGCCTGTTTGCGGTCCGCGGTACCGTCCAGTGCGATATTGGCCCGACCGTCGGTCAGGATGGCGATGGTGGGGGTCAGGCCCCTGCGGGTCGCGTGGGTAGCTTGTTCAAAGGCGGCGACCATGCCAGCGGCGAGCGGCGTGCCGCCACCGCCGGGCAAGCCTGCAAGGCGGCGTTTGGTTTGCACGAGGGATCGGGTGGGGGGAAGCAGCAGTTCGGCGTCTGTGCCCCGGAAAGCGACGAGCGCCACGTGATCCCGCCGCGCATAGGCCTGGGCGAGGAGAAGTTCGACGGCCCCTTTCGCCTCGGCCAGCCGGGTAAGTGCTGCTGAGCCGGAGGCATCGACGGTGAAGATCAGCAGCCGGTCCGATTTTTCCTCGAACCGTTTGATACGGAAATCGGCAGGGCGGATATGGAGGCCATCGCGCCCGGTCGCGTTGCGCCGGATCGTCTGCCACGGGGCGGCAGCACGTAACGTGCCGATGATGTCGATCCGTGCGCCGTCGCTGAGCCGTCCTTGCCGCGATGGCAGGGGGCGCCCGCGCCGGTTGCCTTTGCGGGCTGCGCCCGTGCCGTTGCCGCGCCCCTGACGCGCCTTTTGTGCCGCGAGCCGGTCAAGCAGGTTGTCGGGGAGGAGTGCGCGGACCGCGTCGAGGAGTAGTTCGTCGGGGATATCCAGCGTGTCTTCGGTGTTTTGGTTTTCCGTTTGCTCTGGCGGTGGGTCCTCGGGCTCTTGTGGCTGAGGTTCGGGGATGCGGGTTGCGCGGTGGGCGAGGGTCAGGGCGCAAGCGGTTTCGATGTCTTCGGTGGTGATGTGGTCCCGGTCGTTCAGGATCGCGTGGGCCTTGGCCGCGCGTAGGGCGAAGAGCGGGGCGCGGAGACTGTCGATGCCAAGGTCAGATGCGATGCGGGTGATTTGGGTCAGCAGTTCAGGTGCAACAGAGGGTAGCCCCCGGCCCTGGGTGGGGGTGAAGCCCCCTCCCATGGGGAGGGTCGGGGGCTGCCCGGCTTTGCCGGGCGGATTGGTGGATATCTCGTGCAAACTGATGTCCGACAGGTCTATGTGGAAGGCGAGGCGTTCAGTCAGCTTGGCGTCAACGGCCTCATCCGGCTCAACCCCCTCATCTAGCGCGACGAGCGTATGACCCGCGCCCTTGTCCAGCGCCACCGCCAGATGCGCAGCCAGCCGCACGGGTGCCCGCTCGGCCATGGCAAGGATCATCGGACCGGGCGCTGCAAGCAGGCCCCGTTCCGCCACCAGATGCCCGGTCGTCAATGTGGCGGACAGGTCGAGACCGCCAAACAGTGCTTCGTCAGATATGGCGGGATGAATGCGTTTGGCGCCGGGATCGACCAGTCTTAGCAGGGCATCGCGGACTGGTCCGGATCGGGCGCGGATCGTGACCCCGCCGAGCCCCGGATCAATCGCCAGCAATTGCAACGCCAGCGTGGCCTGTTGCCCGCTATCCAAGTACGTCTTCCACCCTGCGGGCGACGCGGGTACCGCTGCCCGCCTCATCCAGCGGATCGCGCCGCAGCCGGTGGCGCAACGCCATCGGGGCCACATCGCGAATATGCGCGCGGGTCAGGGCGGTATCATCGCGCCACGCAGCATAGGCGCGAGCGGCCTTCAGCAACGTCAGTTCACCGCGCAACCCGTCAGAACCGAGCGCGAGGCAGAGTTCGGCCACATCGTTCAGCGTCTTGTCGGGCGTCTTCAGCTTCGCCAGCGATTTGCGCGCTTTCAGGATACGGTCGCGGATCGCGGCATCTTCCGCCTGCCAACGCAGCATGAAGGCGGCATTGTCATTCTCGAACGCATCGCGGCGTTTGATGACTTCGACCCTCGTATCGATTTCTTTTGGCGAGGTGACTTCGACCGACAGACCGAACCTGTCGAGCAGTTGCGGGCGCAGTTCGCCTTCCTCCGGGTTGCCGGACCCGACCAGAACAAACCGGGCAGGATGGCGGATCGATAGCCCTTCGCGTTCGACCACGTTTTCGCCGGATTGGGCGACGTCGAGGAGGAGGTCGACGATGTGGTCTTCGAGCAGGTTGACCTCGTCAATATAAAGATATCCCCGGTTTGCCTTGGCAAGTAGTCCCGGCTGGAACGCCTTTTCGCCCTTCGTCAGCGCCTTTTCGATGTCGAGCGCGCCGGTCACTCGGTCCTCTGTTGCGCCCAGCGGCAGATCGACCACGGGGGTCGGGGTCTCGTGGACACGCTTGGCTTTGAGGTTGGCCCAACCCGGCACTTCGGCGGCCTTGGCGCTGTTCACGGGACAGTTCTTGATTGCCTTGATGGGTGGCAGCAGGGCGGCCAGCGCACGAACAGCGGTGGATTTGCCGGTGCCCCTGTCGCCAAAGACCAGCACGCCGCCGATAGAGCCGTCGATGGCGGTCAGGATCATGGCGCGCTTCATCTCGTCTTGGCCGACGATGGCGGAGAAGGGGAAGGGGGTCATGCGGCCTCCGATAGTTTGGCAAGGGGCGAGGTGCCGTTCCATGTGCCCCGGTCGGAATGGACGGCGAAACGGGCAAAGAGTTCCTCGGAAAACCAATTGCCCGCACGGACGGCCTTGATCGCTGCACCATGCGGGCCGGTGCGGGCGAAGCCGTCCATCGTGGCCTTGTCGGGCCAAATGGAAAAGGTGATCTGGTCCAGCATCGGCAATTCACCGATCCCCGCCTTGAACATCACGTTGGGGTCGGCCCCGATATTGTCGGAAATGTCGGGCACCTGTTTCCAGAATTGCAGGATGGCCGATTTACGGATCGAGGCGCGGGTCAATGCCGCCATCGGGCCGTCTGCAGGTGCGTCAGCCGCCGCAAAGGGTGCACTGCCGCCCCACGCGCCCCTGACCGAGCGGGGTTGCAGGAACACGGTCCAGTCTTCGACACTACGCTTGCGATAACGTTGAAAAATCGGCGTGTTGGCGGTGCGATCTTGTGCCAGTTCTACGCTGTTCCATGTGGCAAGGATCGCGATGGTGTAGGGGTTCACTGTTGGGTTGAATCCTTCGCCCTTGCCGGCCCCACAGAGTTTCCAGAACTTGATGTCCGGGGTGCATGACAAGGCGGGTCTGGCTGCACCCATCATCATCAGCGCCCAGGCCCGTCCGGAAAACCCGGAAAAACGATAGAATGAAAGGCTGACGATCTGAGTCACAAAGATGCACCTTGGCGAGGAGTGTCAATTTACCCTGACATATCAGACCCGTTTTGGGAAGATGTTGACGTTAGGAATTGTCAACTTGAGTTTACATGTTAGTGTGAACCTATGCTGACACATTCGGAAACCGACTCAAACGCAGCGATTGTTATAGGTGCAGGCCTTGGTGGTCTTGCCGCAGCGATGCGTCTGGGCGCCAAGGGCTATGCCGTCACCGTGCTCGACCGGCTGGATCGGCCCGGCGGCCGCGGATCATCTGTCACGCAGGATGGACATCGATTCGACCTTGGCCCGACGATCATCACCGTCCCGCAGGTCTATGAACAGCTTTGGGCGGCCTGCGGGCGCGATTTTCACAAAGACGTCGATCTGCGCCCGATGGACCCGTTTTACGAGGTCCGCTGGCCCGACGGATCCACCTTCACCGCCCGGCAGGATACTGACGCTATGCTGGCAGAGGTCGCCCGGTTCAGCCCCGGTGACGTGAAGGGTTACCAGAAGTTCCTCAAGGATAGCGAACGCCGCTATGTCCTGGGTTTCGAAGGCATGGTCGCCAAGCCGATGCATCGGTTATGGGAAACGATCAAGGTACTGCCGCAATTTGCGATGCTGCGCGCCGATCAGTCGATCCTTGCGCTGGCCAAACGGCGAGTCAAGGACGCGCGCCTGCGCATGGCCCTGTCATTCCACCCGCTGTTTATCGGGGGCGATCCGCGCCATGTGACGTCGATGTATGCCCTTGTGGCGTATCTTGAGAAGGAATTCGGGGTGCATTACGCTATGGGCGGGGTGCAGGCGATTGCGGATGCGATGGTCAAGGTGATCCGGTCGCAAGGCGGGCATGTGCGCCATGGCGTTGAAGTAGATGAGATTCTGGTGGAGAGCGATGCTGCGCAAGGCGTCCGCTTGACCGATGGTGAAGTGATCCAAGCGCCATTGGTCGTCAGCAACGCGGATGCGGGGCACACATATCAGCGGCTGCTGCGCGGGAAACAGCGCAAACGCTGGACCGACCGCAAGCTGACATCTCGCCGCTGGTCCATGGGTCTCTTCGTCTGGTATTTCGGCACCAAAGGCACCGCCGCCATGTGGCCAGATGTGGGACACCACACGATCACCAACGCGCCGCGCTACGAAGGCCTGCTGAAGGATATCTTCATCAAGGGCAAGCTGGCCGATGACATGAGTCTCTATATTCATCGGCCTTCACGCACTGATCCAAGCGTGGCGCCCGCCGGGGATGATACGTTCTACGTGCTGTCGCCCGTCCCACATCTGGGTTTTGACGACCCTGTCGATTGGGAAACCGAGACCGAGACCTACAAAGCCAAGGTACAAGCCGAGGTGGAAAAATACCTCCCCGGTTTCGCCGCCCATATCAGCACCGAAATGGCCCTGACCCCCGCCGATTTCCGCGACCGCTACCTGTCGCCCAACGGCTCTGGCTTCTCGATTGAACCCCGCATCCTGCAATCCGCATGGTTCCGGCCGCATAACATCAGCGAAGAGGCCAGGGGCCTTTATCTGGTCGGGGCAGGCACCCATCCCGGCGCGGGCGTGCCAGGGGTGATCTCCAGCGCCGAAGTGCTGGGCAAACTGGTGCCGGACGCCCCGGTGCAACCCGAAATGAAGATGGCCGCAGAATGATCCGCCCTGACGACCTTGACCATTGCAAAGAGGCGATCCGCCACGGGTCGCTGTCGTTTCATGCCGCCTCCAAACTCCTGCCCGCCAAGGTCCGTGACCCCGCGCTGGCGCTTTATGCGTTCTGCCGCTTGGCGGATGATGAGGTGGATGAGGGTGAGTATCAGGCGGGGGCCGTGTTTCGCCTGCAAGATCGGTTGGAATTGGCCTATGCGGGTCGGCCCAAGGATGCACCCGAAGATCGGGCCTTTGCCGCGATTATCGAGGAATTCGAGATGCCGCGGGCCTTGCCCGAGGCCCTGCTGGAAGGGTTGGCATGGGACGCGGCAGAGCATCGTTATGACACGTTAAGCGGTGTTAGAGACTATTCAGCCCGCGTCGCCGCCGCCGTCGGTGCCATGATGTGTGTGCTGATGCGCGTGCGCGATGCGGATGCGCTGGCGCGCGCCTGTGATCTGGGCGTCGCGATGCAATTGACCAATATCGCCCGCGATGTGGGGGAAGACGCCCGGATGGGCCGGATCTATCTGCCGCTCGATTGGCTGGCGGAAGCCGGGATTGATCCGGTGAATTTTGTGCGTGAGCCGCTGCCCACCAACGACGTGCGCAAGCTGGTCAAGCGGTTGCTGGCCGAGGCGGATCGCTTGTATCGTCGATCAGAGGCCGGGATTGATGTGCTGCCCTTGCGGGCGCGCACTGGCATCTGGGCGGCACGGTTGATCTATGCCGGGATAGGCAAGCAGTTGCGGCGGCAAGGCTATGACAGCATCTCGATGCGCGCCCATACTTCCACCGCGCAAAAGCTGGGATGGCTGATGCAATCAGGCGCACGCACGGGTCTGTCGCTGATCATGCCGAAATCGGCGGTCATCTATGCCAAGCCGCTGGATGAGGTCGCGTTTCTGGTCGAGGCGGCCAGTCAGGGTCGGGTCAATGCCGGGCGTTCTTCATCGGTGTTGGATATTCTGGCAGAATTGAAGGCGCGAGAGACGGGCATTGGAACTGACCGTCCGATGGCCTAGGTGTTGCCCCGAAAGGGGCCTGACATGGATATTTGGCTTTTCTTGATGTTTCTGGCGGCATGCTTTGGCGCAGGGGCGACTGGTGCCATGTTCCCTCCGGGAGAGTGGTACGAGAAGCTGAACAAGCCGTCATGGGTGCCGCCCAACTGGCTGTTTCCAGTGGCGTGGACGACGATCTATCTGCTGATGTCCTTCGCCGGGGCGCGTGTTGCCGTGCTGGAAGGGAGCGCCTATGCAATGGCGTTCTGGGCGATGCAGATCGCGTTCAATGCGCTGTGGACCCCGATATTTTTTGGGCTGCGGCGGCTGAAAGGGGCCTTGCCTGTGATGGCGGCGCTATGGGTCGCGGTGCTGGGCTGCACGATTACGCATTGGCAATTGGATTTCTGGGCCGGGCTGGCCTTTGTGCCTTATCTGTCGTGGGTGACGGTGGCCGGAGTTCTTAACCTGGAGATGGTTCGGTTGAACCCGGATGTTGAGCCGTTGGATTTGGGGAAGATCTAGCTTACCCGTCCCGGACCTGATCCGGGACCTCATCTCGAACATAGGCAAAGGCCCCGGATCAAGTCCGGGGCGTTTGGTCTTGGAGCTGAGGGCATCGCCCGACCTGGAGGGCGTTCGATTGCTCTGCGTTGACCGGTCCCATGCCACGAACGTGACCTTGCGCTGCACGAAAGCTTGCAAAATCGCCCTCCGGGGGGAGGTCGGGCGATGCCCGGCGGTGCCCACCGGGCGAGGCGCTTGCGATGTAATCCTACAAATTGAAGTACTGCGCGCGTTGATATGACAGAGGTCTTGCCCTCCCCCAAAAACGGTGAAACCATTGGGGATGGAACTTCACTTCAAATCATGGGCTGAGTCGGCCCCCCGTCTGGTCGCCGTCGCCGCAGGCCGCGAACCCGCCGATCTGGTCATTCGCAGCGCCCGGTTCGTCAATGTGCAGACCCGCGAAATCCTCGACTGGCAGGTCACCGTCGCCAATGGCCGTTTCGCCTATGTCGGGCCGGATGCAAGCCACTGCATCGGTCCTGACACACAGGTGATCGACGCAGACGGGCGCTACCTGATACCCGGCCTTTGCGACGGGCACATGCATATCGAAAGCGGGATGCTGACCCCGGCGGAATTCGCCGCTGCCGTCATCCCCCACGGCACAACCACCATGTTCACCGACCCGCACGAGATCGCGAATGTGCTGGGCCTGCGCGGCGTGCGGATGATGCATGATGAGGCGCTGATGCAGCCGATCAACATCTACACTCAGATGCCGTCCTGCGCACCTTCAGCCCCCGGTCTGGAAACCACAGGCTTCGAAATATCTGCCGATGACGTGGCCGAGGCGATGGCATGGCCCGGCATCATTGGGCTGGGCGAAATGATGAACTTTCCCGGTGTGATCAATGGTGATCCCCAGATGCTGGCCGAGATGGCGGCGACCATGAATGCGGGCAAGACAGTGGGCGGGCACTACGCGTCACCCGACAAGGGGATCGCCTTCAGCGCCTACGTGGCCGGCGGGGCCGCCGACGATCACGAAGGCACGGCAGAGGCTGACGCGATTGCCCGCGCGCGCAACGGGATGCGGTCGATGATGCGGCTTGGGTCGGCCTGGTATGACGTGGAAAGCCAGATCACGGCGGTGACGGAAAAGGGACTCGACCCGCGCAATTTCATCCTTTGTACCGATGATTGCCACTCCGGCACGCTGGTGAATGACGGCCATATGAACCGGGTCGTGCGCCACGCCATCGCCTGCGGTTGTGATCCGGTGGTGGCGCTCCAGATGGCGACCATCAACACCGCCACCCATTTCGGGCTGGAACGGGAGCTAGGGTCCATCGCGCCGGGGCGGCGGGCGGACATGATATTGACCTCTGACCTGACAACGCTGCCGATCGAACAGGTGATCGCGCGCGGGCAGACCGTGGCGCTGGATGGCAGGATCACGGTGGATTGCCCGCATTACGACTGGCCCGCCGACGCACGGCAAACCGTGCGGATGGGCAAGACACTGCAAGACACAGATTTCGCCATCAAGGCCCCGGATGGCGCCAACAACGTCAAGGCCAAGGTCATCGGCGTCGTCGAAAACCAGGCCCCGACCGAGGCGCTGACAGCCGAACTGCCCGTCGTCGACGGTCTGGTCGAAGGCGAAGGTGACACCTATCAGATCGCCCTTGTCGAACGGCACCGGGGCATGGGCGATGTGGTCAACGGCTTCGTGTCGGGCTTTGGCTATACCGGGCAGATGGCCATGGCCTCCACCGTGGCCCATGACAGCCACCACATGATCGTGGTGGGCACGGACCGGGCCATGATGGCCGCAGCCGCCAACCGGCTGGGCGAGGTCGGCGGCGGTGTGACCGTCTGGAAGGACGGGCAGGAAATCGCACTGGTCGAACTGCCCATCGCGGGCCTGATGTCCGACAGCCCAGCGGCCGAGGTCGCGGCAAAGGCCGACCGGATGGTCGCCGCCATGGCCGAATGCGGCTGTACGCTGAATAACGCCTATATGCAGCATTCGCTGCTGGCGCTGGTTGTCATCCCCTCGTTGCGCATCTCTGATCTGGGTCTGGTGGACGTCGACAAATTTGAAATTACCGAACTCTTCGAGGAAAACGCATGAACGTGGCGCAAAAGGTCCATATCCAGACACCGGATACCCCCAAGGCAGAGGCCTTTACTGACGCGGGCAAAGCCGTCGAACGGTTGCAGGAGCTGTACCAGACCGCCGTCGGCTTCCTGTCCGAAAACTTCATCAAAGCCTTGCGAGAGGGGCAGCCGGAAACACGTGTGCGCGCCTATTATCCCGAAATCCGGCTGACCACGACCACCTACGCCAAAACCGACACGCGCCTGTCATTCGGTCACGTGGCCGAACCCGGCACCTATGCGACAACCGTCACACGCCCTGATCTTTTCGCCGATTACCTGCGCCAGCAAATCGGCCTGCTGATAAAAAGCCATGGAATGCCGGTGATCATCGGCCCGTCAAAAACCGAAATGCCGGTGCATTTTGCCGCCGCCAATGACCCAAACCTGACCGTGCCGCATGACGGATCGTTGGAGTTCAACCTGCGCGACACGTTCGATGTGCCGGACCTGAGCACGACCCATGACAGTATCGTCAATGGCGAAGGATTCAAATACCCCGACGGGGCGATGCCGCTGGCCCCATTCACCGCACAGCGGATCGACTATTCACTGGCCCGTCTGTCCCATTACACGGCCACCGCGGCTGAGCATTTTCAGAACCACGTTCTCTTCACCAACTACCAGTTCTACGTCGAAGAGTTCGAGGCCTATGCCCGCCACATGCTCGCCGATCCCGACAGCGGCTACACCAGCTTTGTCAGCACCGGAAACGTCGAAATCACACAGGCCGACGCGCCACTGCCTGTGCCTGCCAAACTGCCGCAGATGCCGACCTATCACCTGAAACGGGCGAATGGCACGGGGATCACGCTGGTCAATATCGGCGTCGGCCCGTCGAACGCAAAAACCGCGACCGACCATATCGCCGTTCTGCGCCCTCATGCCTGGCTGATGGTCGGGCACTGCGCGGGTCTGCGCAATTCGCAGCGGCTGGGGGATTTCGTGCTGGCCCACGCTTACCTGCGCGAAGATCACGTGCTGGACGATGACCTGCCCGTCTGGGTGCCAATCCCCGCGCTGGCCGAAATCCAAATCGCACTGGAAACCGCCGTGGCGGATGTGACTGAACTGGATGGCTACGAACTCAAACGGATCATGCGCACCGGCACCGTGGCCACCATCGACAACCGCAACTGGGAACTGCGCGAACAGGCGGGGCCAGTCCAGCGGCTTTCCCAATCGCGGGCGATTGCGCTGGATATGGAAAGCGCGACAATCGCCGCCAACGGGTTCCGCTTTCGGGTGCCTTACGGAACTTTGCTTTGCGTTAGTGACAAGCCCCTGCATGGAGAGCTGAAACTGCCCGGGATGGCCTCTAATTTCTATAAAACACAGGTGGCTGCGCACTTGATGATCGGGATACGGGCCATGGAAAGATTGCGTGAAATGCCGCTGGAACGCATCCACAGCCGCAAATTACGTAGCTTTGAAGAGACAGCTTTCCTATAAATCAGCAAAAATCGACCTAAAACCCGCTATTTTCACTTGAAATGTCCTACTAATCGTTGTGGTGTCCCACAACATACCGTTATATGAGCGGGTAAATGACCCAACTGCTTGGGTTGAATGAGGGAGACCAGTAAAATGGCGACAAAACCAATGACAAAAGCGCAGCTGGTTGCTGCACTTGCCGAAGAAACAGGCATGGATAAAAAAGCAGCAGGTTCTGCACTGGACGCCGTAACTGGCATCATCACGAAAGAAGTTGCTGGCGGCGGTGCTGTCACACTGCCTGGCGTTGGCAAAATCTACTGCCGCGAGCGCCCAGAGCGTATGGTTCGCAACCCGGCTACCGGTGAGCAGATCAAGAAAGATGCCGACAAGGTTGTTAAAATGACAATCGCCAAAGCGCTGAAAGACAGCGTGAACGGCTAAGTCATCCCGGCCCTTGGGCCTAGATGCAAGGTTAGGAAAAGGCCACCCTCTGCGGGTGGTCTTTTTCATTGGGCAGCTCAAAGCTTGATGTCGATCCTATCCAGGAACCGCAAAAGGTCGTCGGTTTGAATATCCTGCTTGTGCGTCAGCTTTTGCACTGGTGTCGTCTTGATCCTGTCACGGAGTTGATCGCTGTCGTTGACGGTGCCACTTATCACCCGTTTCAACTGATGCACGGGCACGGCGCTTAGTTTGGGCGTGTGTGACCAACGCTGGCGCGTATCGCGGCGGCTTTGGACCAGATGTTCAAAAAGTTGGTGAAACCAGAAGTAGGGCGGTTTGCCATGCTGGAACGGCCCCCACGCCCAATAGGCATGAAACAGCGCGAACATTTCCTGCACCATGCCGCTGTCGTTGTTCGCCGCCAGGAACCAGTTAGAGATTAGCCGGTCGGGTGTTGGTTCGTGGAAAGCAAAGAATTCAGATTGGTTGAAGATGCTTGGCAGCCAGTGATCGAGAGGTTTCAGGCATAGGGCCGACGCATCAACCCAGACGCCGCCCCCATCCGCCAAAATCGCTGTGCGCAGCATGTCGGCGTAATGCGCGATTTTCATGTCGGCCGGGTAAGCCGCGCGGGGCAAGGTGGCATCGGCGTCTTTCTGGTCCAGAAAAGTGACATCCTAGTCGGGGTTCAGGCTTTGCCAGCTGAGTGCGCAAAGTTTGACGATATCGGGCGCTGCGTCGAACCCCTTATCCCAAAATAGATAGACTCGTCGCGGCAGTTTTATCGAGAAATGCTCTCGCTGGGTGATCTGCGGCAATGGCAGCACATCGGGTTGCGCGCGCTTGTCTTGCAGGAATGCCGCTAACTTTTGTTCTGACACGACACCGCCTTTCTGCCACTGCATCGGGGGCAGGGTAAACCTGCCCGGCGCTGGACGCCAGATTGCACGTGCAGTTCTATCCATACGTGTTAGGACACGGGGAGCGGTCGCGGCGGAACATCGATGGATATCAAAGCAGTTTTTATGGGGTTCGCGTTCGCGTTGATGTGGTCTTCGGCCTTTACCTCGGCCCGGGTGATCGTGGAGTATGCCCCGCCGCTGACCGCGTTGGCGCTACGGTTTTTGATATCGGGATTGATTGGCGTGGCCATTGCATGGGCGCTGGGCCAATCGGCCAAGTTGAGCAAGCGGCAATGGACTGGCGTGCTGATCTTTGGTGTTTGCCAGAACGCCCTTTATCTGGGCCTGAATTTCGTGGCGATGCAGACTGTGCCCGCGTCACTGGCTGCGATCATTGCTTCGACCATGCCGCTATTGGTGGCGTTGGCGGGTTGGCTGTTTCTGGGCACCAAGGTGCGTCCGTTGGGCATTGGTGGTCTGATCGCGGGTCTGATTGGTGTAACCCTGATCATGGGTGCGCGATTGCAGGGCGGTGTTGATCTGTATGGTCTGGTGTTGTGTGTCATCGGTGTCATCTCACTGACCGTTGCCACGCTGGCGGTATTGGGCGCGTCGTCTGGCGGGAATGTTCTGATGATTGTCGGTCTGCAAATGCTGGTGGGCAGTGCCGTCCTTTGGGTGCCTGCGCTGGCCTTTGAGACGTTGGATATTGTCTGGACATGGCAACTGATTGTGGCGTTTATCTACACGACATTGGTGCCGGGATTGGCGGCCACAGTTGTCTGGTTCGTGTTGGTGGGCCGGATCGGTGCGGTCAAAGCGTCAACCTTTCATTTTCTCAACCCGTTTCTGGGGGTCGCCATCGCGGCGGCCTTGCTGGGCGAGCGTTTGGGTGCCTGGGATATCATTGGTGTTGTGATTATTGCGGCGGGTATCTTGGCTGTTCAGCTGAGCAAACAACCGCAGGCTATTTCGGAAGCTCTGCCGCAAGATCGTTGAGGTAGCGACGTAGGATTTGGGCGCGTTTTTCGGCCAGTTTTTTGCCGGTTGCCGTGCGCATGGTGTCTGGCAGCCGCAACAGCTTGGTTTCAAAATGGTCGATGGTAAAACGACCGTCATCCAGCGGGCGTTGTTCTGCGAAAGGATCAGCAGGATCAAAGAGTTGTCGCCCTAGCATGCCTGAGACGGCAAAGCAGCGGGCCAGGCCAACAGCCCCCAGCGCATCAATCCGGTCTGCATCTTGCAGAATTTCGGCCTCCAACGTTTCGGGCGGTATGCCTGCGGAAAAGCTGTGGGCGGTAATGGCATGGCAGGTTTGTTCGATTTGCGCCTGCGTCAAGCCAAGCGTTTCCAAATGCGGCACGGCTGCTTGCGCTGATAGGGTAGAGGCGCGTGATCGGTCGGGCGTGTCCTTGGGCAGATTGATCAGGTCATGCAGGTAGCTGGCCGCTAGCAGGACGGTGCGGTCTGCGCTGGTCCCCTCAGCGATGATCTGTGCGTTATGCCAGACACGATCCAGGTGCCCAATATCATGGGCGCTGTCGGTTGTCGCGTGGGTTGCGACAATCGCGCGGAGGCGGTCGCGCATCAGCCGATCTGCCCGCGCACGCCGCCTGTCTGCCCCCGGTCCAGCAGTAGATGATCAAGAATGACGCAGGCCATCATCGCCTCGCCGACCGGGACCGCCCTGATGCCGACGCAGGGGTCGTGGCGCCCTTTGGTGATAACCTCTGTCGCGCTGCCGTCCATGCGGATTGATTTGCGCGGGCTGAGGATCGAGGACGTGGGTTTGACGGCAAACCGCACGACGATGTCCTGACCCGTACTGATCCCGCCGAGGATGCCGCCAGCGTGGTTGGAGGAATATTCAGGCCCGCCTTGACCCATGAAAATCTCGTCCGCGTTGTCGCGCCCTGTGAGGGCGGCAGCGGCCATGCCTTCGCCGATTTCAACACCTTTGACAGCGTTGATTGACATCATCGCAGCGGCCAGATCAGTGTCTAACTTGGCATAAACGGGTGCGCCGATGCCTGCGGGTACGCCACGTGCGACCACCTCGATAATGGCCCCGACAGAGTTGTGATCATCTTTGCGCAGCCACGCCAGATAGTCATTCCATTCCGCAGCTGCCTGCGCGTCTGGGCAGAAAAAGTCGTTTTGATCGATCTGCGACCAGTCCATGTTGGCCCGGTCGATTTGCCTGGTGCCCATCTGGGTCATGTAACCTTTGATTTGCACGTTGGGTGCGATCATCCTGATCGCTTCGCGCGCGACCCCACCCGCCGCGACCCGCGAGGCTGTTTCACGGGCTGATGATCGCCCGCCACCACGGTAATCACGGATGCCGTATTTCTGATGATACGTAATGTCGGCGTGGCCGGGGCGGAAGGTATTGGCGATATCGCCGTAGTCCTTTGACCGCTGATCGGTGTTTCGGATCATAAGCTGGATAGGTGTGCTTGTCGTCTGGCCTTCGAATACGCCAGACAAGATCTCAACCGCGTCGGTTTCTTGCCGCTGAGTGGTGTTTTTATTGAGGCCGGGCCGGCGTTTATCCAGCCATTGCTGGATCATTGCGGGTTCCAGCGGGACCTGCGGCGGGCAGCCATCGACGGTGGCACCCAAGGCGGGCCCGTGGCTTTCGCCCCATGTGGTGAACCGGAACAGATGACCGAAGCTGTTGATCGACATTACAAATCCCCTTTGCCGTGTGGGTCTAACGGGCGCGACAATCAGGCTCAAGCGCTTTCACTTGCGGCTGCCTGCAATCCGGCCTAGCAATGGCGTTACCTCGGGGGGCCAAAACTGGCTGAGATGCATAATGCGGACCCGTAGAACCTGAACCGGTTAAGACCGGCGGAGGGAAGGTTTAGCATCAACGCTATCCCCCAATCCGCTCGTCGCATTTGGAGGATATGATGCCACGACCGATCTATCTGACAGCTGCTGCGGGACTAGCCCTTTGTGCCACAGGCGCAATGGCGCAGACCCCGGTGCTGTATGTTTACACCTATGACAGTTTTGTCAGCGAATGGGGCCCTGGCCCTGTGATTGAGGCTGCGTTTGAAGAGCAATGCGCCTGTGATCTGCAATTTGTCAGCGCGGGGGATGGCGCGGCCCTGCTTGCACGGTTGCAGTTGGAGGGCCCGCGCACTGATGCGGATATCGTTCTGGGTTTGGATACAAATCTGACGGCTGCAGCCCGCGAAACGGGGCTGTTCGCCGCCCATGGTGTTGACGCAGAGTTGAGCCTGCCTGTCGCTTGGGATGACCCGGATTTTCTGCCATATGATTGGGGTTACTTTGCGTTTGTTGGCAATGCGGGTGAGGCGGCGCCGACATCCCTGAAGGCCTTGGCCGAAAGCGATGTGCAGATTGTCATTCAGGATCCGCGGTCATCGACCCCTGGTCTGGGTCTGCTGATGTGGGTCAAAACGGCCTATGGCGATGAGGCCGGTGCGGTTTGGGCTGATTTGGCCGACAATATCGTGACCGTGACACCGGGCTGGTCAGAGGCTTACGGGCTGTTCATTGATGGTGAGGCGGATGCAGTTTTGTCCTACACAACATCGCCCGCGTATCACTTGATTGCCGAGGACGACGCAAGCAAAGTCGCCTGGGGTTTTGATGAAGGGCATTACATGCAGGTTGAGGTTGCGGGGAAACTGGCGGGCACGGATCAGCCTGCGTTAGCCGATCAGTTCCTTGCATTCATGGTCACGGATGCATTTCAAAGCGCGATCCCGACTACCAACTGGATGTATCCTGCGGTTACACCGGCAGCTGGTTTGCCTGATGGGTTCGAAACCTTGCTGACCCCGGATAAAGCACTTTTGCTTTCGCCGGAGGATGCAGCGGCGAAGCGTGATGCGGCGCTGGACGAATGGCGCGCAGCCCTCTCGCAATAGACCCACGTTGGCCCGGTGCCGTTGCGGCGGCGCTGGTGCTGGCCTTGACCATTGGCACGTTGATCGCGGTTGCCTTGCGGGCAGAGTGGGGCGGCGGCTTGGGCTCGGCGGACTGGGCGGCGATCCGGTTTACGGTCACGCAGGCCCTTTTTTCTGCGTTTATTAGCGTGGTGTTGGCCATTCCGGTCGCCCGTGCGCTAGCGCGGCGTCAGTTTGCGGGGCGTAAGCTGCTGATCACGCTGTTGGGTGCGCCATTCCTGCTGCCGGTCATTGTTGCGGTATTGGCTTTGCTGGCAGTGTTTGGGCGCGGGGGCGTTCTGAATACCGGATTGGCGTGGGTGGGTTTGCCCCAAATCTCGATCTTTGGGTTTCATGGGGTCGTGCTGGCGCATGTGTTCTTTAACCTGCCGCTGGCAATCAGGCTGATCTTGCAGGGGTGGCTCGCGATCCCGGCAGAGCGGTTTCGATTAGCGGCCAGCCTGAATGCGCCGGTCGGGCGTTTGTTGGAATGGCCCATGCTGCGGGCGGTGGTTCCCGGTGCGTTTCTGGTGGTTTTCCTGATCTGCCTGACCAGCTTTGCCGTTGCGCTGACGCTTGGTGGCGGTCCGCGGGCGACCACGGTGGAGCTGGCGATTTATCAGGCCTTGCGGTTTGATTTTGATTTGGGGCGGGCGGCCTTGCTGGCATGTGTGCAGTTTGGGCTGTGTGTGGTGGCGGCGGTCATGGTTTGGCGTGTGACAGGGCGCGACAGTATGGGCACAGGACTGGATCGCGTTGTGCAGCGTTGGGACCTGCGACGGCCTTGGGTTGACTACGGATTGATGGGTGCTGCGGCGCTGTTTCTTCTCGTGCCGTTGGGCATGATTGTCGTGCGGGGTGCATCTGGCCTGTTCGAAATGCCGCAGTCGATTTGGGCGGCGGCGTTCCGGTCCGTTTTGGTAGCAACCGGTTCTGCAATTTTTTGCACGGTGATGGCCTTGGCATTGGCAATGCGTGGAGGCGCTGTGGTTGCGATTGTGGGTGTCCTGCCGCTGGCGGCATCGGGTTTGGTTGTCGGTACAGGCGCATTTTTGATTTTATTTCCGTTTATCAACCCGGCTGATGCTGCTTTGATCATCACGATGCTTGTCAACGCGACGCTGGCCTTGCCGTTTGCCCTGCGATCCATCGCGCCCGCAGTGACCGGTGTGCAGGCTGACTTTGGGCGCTTAGGCGCGTCATTGGGCCTGCGCGGTTGGTCGTGGCTGCGGATTGTGATGTTACCGCGCCTGCGCCGTCCGTTGGGCTTTGCTGCCGGTTTGGCTGCTGCCCTGTCGATGGGTGACCTTGGTGTAATCGCGTTATTTGCGGGTGAAGGCGAGGCGACTTTGCCGCTTGCGATGTACCGATTGATGGGATCGTATCAGATGGATGCGGCGGCGGGTGCCGCACTGCTCTTGCTGGTGTTGAGCCTTGTGATGTTCTGGATTTGCGACCGGGGAGGGCGTGCCGATGCTGACCTGTGACAGGCTGGTGCTGCAGCAGGGCGATTTTGCGTTGCGCGCCCATTTCGAGTTTGCCGGAGGCGAGGTCACGGCGCTGATTGGCCCATCGGGTGCGGGTAAATCGACATTGCTGGCAGCGATTGCCGGCTTCATCGCGCCGATCGAAGGGCGTGTTTCCTGGGATGGTCGTGACGTGACCTATTTGGCGCCGGGTGCGCGCCCCATCAGCATGTTGTTTCAGGATAACAACCTGTTTCCACATTTGACGGTCATGGAGAATGTCGGGCTTGGTCTGCGTCCCACGCTACGGCTGACCGGGGCAGAGCGGGCACGGGTCGATGCGGTTTTGGCTGAGGTTGGTTTGACCGGATTGGCGGAGCGCAAGCCCGGTGCGCTTTCGGGTGGACAACAAAGCCGTGCAGCCTTGGCCCGGGTATTGTTGGCTGAAAGGCCGCTGATTTTGATGGATGAACCCTTTGCAGCGCTTGGTCCGGGCCTGAAAGACGAGATGCTGGATTTGGTGCAGGCCAAATTGACGGCCGCGGGCCGAACGGTGGTGATGGTGACCCATGACCCTGCTGATGCGATCCGGATTGCAGACGCCGTTGTGCTTGTGGCGGATGGTATAGCTGCCGAGCCGGTGACGACGCAGGCGCTGTTCGCTGATCCACCACCAGCGCTTGCCGCTTACTTGGGGGAAGGTGGGTTGAAACCCACCTTACGCAAATGAAAAGGCCCGCTAATCTGGCGGGCCTTTTTAAGTCTTAGGTCTGATGTGATCAGTCTTTGTGTTTGTGCGGTGCCCAAAGACGTTTGTTTGTCAGGTAGAGCAAAACCGATAGCACAGTCAGGAACAGAACGCCGGTCAGACCGGCCTGTTTGCGGGCCATCATCTTGGGCTCTGCTGTCCACATCAGGAAGGCGGCGACGTCTTCTGCGACATGTTCCAGATCGGTGGAGTGTCCATCTGCATATTCGACATCATCGCCATAAAGTGGCGGTGCCATTGCGATCCAGCTGCCGGGCACCATGTGCTTACCTTTTTCATCCAAGCAGCTTTCTGGGAAACCACCGGCGGCGAATGCGACGTTGTAATAGCCGTCCATCGGCGCACCTTCGAGGGCGCATTCCGGTTCGTCATGATATCCGGTCAGCAGTGATGCAATGTATTCGGCACCGCCCATGCCGTTGATCAATTGGCTGATCCCGGTCCCGTATGGCCCGTGAAAACCAGCGCGTGCCTTGGCCATCAGTGATAAGTCAGGCGCGTTCGAAAGGCTGGATTGCGGGAATTTGTCGGCAGGTGTTGCAGGCCGGAAGTCACCTTCGCCATCAAAGAGGCTTTGGTCAAATACTTCGTAGAATTCTGCATAGGCGCGCACCTGATCTTCGGGCAGGCTGGGGCCGCCTTCGTCATGCAGATTGCGGAATGCAACGTATTCCAGACCGTGACAGGCCGCACAGATTTCAGTGTAGACCTGAAGCCCACGCTGAAGCTGCATCTGATCGAAGCTGCCAAATGGCCCTTCGAAGGAAAATGCGAAATCATGGATTTCGGTTTCGACTTCAGCGGCCATGGCTTGCCCTGCAGTGAGGGCAAGTGCTGTTGCAGCAGTGAGTGTGATTATACGGAACATGTCTTTTTCGTCCTCTCTCACTCGGCCGGCTTGACCAGGGATGTTGCACCCCCGGCTTTCGGCGCGTAGTGCGCGTTGAAGTCTTCTTCGATGGTGGCCGGTGGTGTCAGTGGTTTTTCGATGACACCTAGAAGTGGCAGGATCACCAAGAAGTATGCAAACCAGTATGCCGACGCAATCAGCGAGATCCAGTCATATGGGAACTCTGCCGGGCGGGCACCGACCCACATCAGTACGATGAAGTCGACAACCAGCAGCCAGAACCACCATTTGAACATCGGGCGATAGCGGCCAGAACGCACGGTGGACGTGTCCAGCCATGGTGCCAGCGCCATCACGGCAATCGCACCAAACATTGCAAGCACCCCGAAGAATTTGGCGTCGATAATACCAAAGCTGAGGAACTGAACGATTTGCACCACCCAAACGTCAGCGGTGAATGCCCGCAGGATCGCGTAGAAAGGCAGGAAGTACCATTCTGGCACGATGTGAGATGGCGTCGCCAGCGCATTTGCCGGGATGTAGTTGTCTGGGTGGCCGAGGTAGTTTGGCATGAAGCCAACGACCGCGACGAAAACCGCTAAAATGATCGCCAAAGCGAACAAATCCTTGATCACGAAGTAAGGCCAGAACGGCAGAGTGTCCTTTTCGGCGTCTTCCTTGGAAGTGCGGCGCACCTCGACCCCGGTTGGGTTGTTGTTACCAGTCGTATGGAAAGCCCAAATGTGCACGATGGTCAGCCCCAGCAGGACGAAGGGCAGAAGATAGTGCAATGAGAAGAAGCGGTTCAACGCTGGCTGTCCAACGGCACCTGCGCCCAATAGCCATGTTTGTACCGAATCCCCAACGAACGGGATTGCGCCGAACAGGCCGGTAATCACGGCTGTCCCATGGAACGACATTTGTCCCCACGGCAGTACGTAACCCATGAAGGCCGTACCCATCATCATAAGATACATCAGCATGCCGATGATCCATGTAACCTCGCGCGGTGCCTTGTATGACCCGTAATAAAGCGAACGGAACATATGCGCATATACCGCAACGAAGAAGAGCGATGCCCCGTTTTGGTGGAAGTAGCGAATCATATGGCCGCCGTTGACGTTACGCATGATGTGTTCGACCGATGCGAACGCCATATCAACATGGGGCACATAGTGCATCACGAGTACGATCCCGGTCACAATCTGCAACACCAGCGTAAATGTCAGAACAATCCCCCAAATCCACATCCAGTTCAGGTTCTTGGGCGTCGGCAGCATTAGCGTGTCATAGATCAACCCAACGATCGGCAGGCGCGAGTGCAGCCATTTTTCACCGTTGGACTTGGGTTCGTAGTGGTCGTGGGGGATACCAGCCATGGATCGCTCTCCTTAACCGAGTTGAATTGTTGTTTCGTCCACGAAGGACGCGACAGGAATGGGCAGGTTGCGTGGGGCGGGCCCTTTGCGGATCCGGCCGGATGTGTCGTAGTGCGAACCATGGCACGGGCAGAACCAGCCGCCAAAGTCGCCATCTTCACCCAACGGTACGCAGCCAAGGTGCGTGCATACGCCCATTTGTACCAACCAGGTCCCATCTTCCGACAATGCACGGTTTTCATCGGTTGCCGGTGCTTCGCCAGCCAGGTTCGCGTTAAAGGCTTCCGCATCTGGCAGGCTGTCAACATCGACGGCGCGTGCTTCTGCGACTTCATCTTCTGTGCGGGAACGGATAAACACGGGCTTGCCCTGCCAAAGTACAGTTATCTGGGTGCCTGGATCGACCGCGCTGACATCAACGCGGATAGATGCAAGGGCCAGCACGTCTGCTGATGGGTTCATTTGGTTCACCAGCGGCCAGACAGCGGCGCCTGTGACTACGACACCAGCACCAGCTGTGGCATAGTAAAGAAAGTCGCGGCGTGTGCCCTGGTGATCGTCTGCATGTGACACGGGGTGCATCTCCGAAATTATTTGGGGGCCGGAGCCCTCACGAAAAGTAAACCGATACGGCCATCAGTCAATTACGGCGTTGTTTAGCCATGTAAGGTCGATACGTCCAGCGGACATTCGGGCGCAGGCTTCATGGCGTGTTAGATGGTGGAAAACAACAAAGAGTTCGTAAAGATTTAGAGAGAATCGGTAAGAGGTCGGAACGGTTCGTTTTGTGTCCCGCCCCGCGACTGGCTTGCAATGATCAACAACTTGCTCAGACTGAGTAGGTTTATGGCTGAAATCCGCGCAATTCTTGCGTGTTTGTGACGGGTCAGACACATTCTTTAAGTTACAGTTAATCCTCACTTAATGTTTTCTTGTTTAGACTGAGAACCCAACCTAGGTCTGATGTGCTGCTACTCGTATCGGGGACATGAATGAAAGCTGCGCTTGCTATATGCTTCGCCCTATGGGTCGGCCCAACAGCTGTTTCGGCAGAAGTTGAGCTGAGCTTCTATGGTGGCATTCAGTCTGCGCCATCGTCCGATATTTCGATTCGTGACGACGATATTCTGGCCGACGATGATTTTTCAGTTGATTGGGAGGGTCGGTCTGGCACTGCCCCGATCTATTATGGCTTTCGGGCGACGCGCTGGCGGTCAGAGACATTTGGTTTTGGCCTCGATTTTGCGCATAACAAGGTCTATCCGAAGGATGGAGAGCTACCTGCCGGTTATGAGGTGCTTGAATTCACGGATGGCCTGAACACCCTGACCGTGAATGCGTATCGTCGTTGGGACAATGCGTTTGGCGACATGACCCCCTATGTTGGTGGCGGTATCGGCGTGGCGTTACCTCATGTCGAAGTCACAAACGGTGCGTCTGAGACGTTTGGCTACCAGTTGACCGGACCAGCAGCCACCGTGATTGCAGGTGCCAGCTACCCGATCAACGATCAGCTATCTGTATTTGGCGAATATAAGGGTACATTTTCGTCGAATTCCGCTGAGCTGGACAGCGGCGGCACCCTTGAGACTGACATTATGACCAACGCGGTCAACTTTGGCGTCAGCTTCAACTTTTAGATTTTACACAGCGGTATCGACCATACTGTCACGAGTGGAAAAACCGGAATGCCATTCGGCAAGCGCAGCATTGCCCGATCGCCATCCACGCGCATCATGGCGCAAGTCGATGTAGGACAGTGCGCAAGCCACACCAATCTGACCGGTATCAAGTGGCCCGGATAAATGGCTCATCCAGCGCGCGTTGATTACAGCAATGGCCCGGCTCGCCTTGCCCCACTGTGCCTCGACCCAATCTGGTGATTGCTGCGCTTCGGGGCGCAGACGCCCTTCGTAGGTCATCAGAACAGCAGCATCCATGATGGCATCTGCTGTCGCCTCTAGGGTCAGCACCTCCCAGATCCGCGATTGGGGATATAGATTTGCACCTGCATGATCGTTCAGGAACCGTGTAATGACCCGGCTGTCATAGATTGCAGGGCCGTCATCCCTGACCAGCGCCGGTATCTTGCCCAATGGATTTGCTGCCAGCACCGTGGAGTCCGGGGCAAGCGGTGTTGTGGCGACTTCGAGTTCGTCTATCTGATCCAATAAATTGGTTTCCCGCAGCACAACACGTACCTTGCGCACAAACGGAGATGCGGGAGACATTAATAATTGCATGATGCGTTCCTTGTCCTGAGGTCAGGGGAACAAGACCTGATCTTGGCCACTTTGCCAAGGCGGGTACTTGGTCATGATTGCTGCGAAATCGTCCGAGACCAGAAAATTATCTAGCCACTGGATCAGCGGATCAAAGCGCTGGGCGTCAAACCATGCCCGATCCGTATTGGCGAACTGCCGCACAAATGGCAGAATCGCGATATCAGCGAGCGTGCGGCGCGGGCCCATCAGAAACGGCGCTTTGGTCAGGCGGGCATTGAGTGCGGCCAAAAAGACAAGCGCCTTGGCCCGCTCATCTTGTTCATCCAGATCAGGGAACCGAATGGCATATTTGGTATGATCCAGGGCTGTCTTGAACGGACCATCGCAGGCATCTATCAATTCATGGCCCGCCGCGGGCATATTGAGCAGTCCGTCAGGATCATGCTGAGACAATGCCCAGACCATAATGTCGCGGCTTTCTTCTATGACCCTTTCACCTGTGTCCAAGACGGGCACCGTTCCTTTGGGCGAGGTCGCCAGAAAAGCCGCTGGTTTGTCACGTAACAGAATCTCTTGCAGTTGGACCCGCACGCCACTTGACCGGATCGCAAGGCGCGCGCGCATTGCATATGGGCAGCGCCGGAAAGACCAAAGGATGGGCCGTGCTTGCATGATCTACGCTGTCAACTGATGGTCCGCGATCCCGGTGATGGTTTTGCGGACAATCTGGCTTAGGGGCTGATCCTTGGCGAAACGCACCTCGGTGAACTGTTCTGTCCGGCCCATGTGGGGGCTTTCCATCAGTATATTGTGGGTTTGGCCAATTTGCTTTTCCAAATGTGCGGTCACTTGTGATTGGCCGATTTGGCGCAGTTGGGCCGCACGGGTCTTGATCGATTTGCCATTCACCTGAGGCATGCGGGCGGCGGGGGTGCCGGGGCGGGGCGAATAGGGAAAAACGTGCAGCCAAGTCAGATCACAATCGCGCACGAGAGCGAGCGAATTGTCAAACATCGCATCGGTTTCCGTCGGGAAGCCTGCGATGATATCAGCGCCATAGGTCATATCGGGGCGCAGTTTGCGGGCGTCTTCGCAGAATTGGATAGCATCATCGCGCAGATGCCGTCGCTTCATCCGCTTCAGGATCATGTCATCGCCATGTTGCAGCGACAGGTGCAGATGTGGCATCAGGCGCGGTTCTGTCGCAATGGCCAGCATCAGGTTTTCGTCCACCTCGATACTGTCGATGGAACTGATCCGCAGGCGATTAAGATCGGGCGCGAGTTTGAGAATTCGCATGACCAGATCGCCCAGCTTGGGTGCACCGGGCAAATCCGCGCCCCAGCTGGTCAAATCGACGCCTGTCAGCACGACCTCATTATAACCGGTATCAACAAGGCGTTTGATCTGGTCCACCACGACGCCCGCAGGCACGGACCGTGAATTGCCTCGGCCGTATGGAATAATGCAAAACGTGCAGCGATGGTCGCAGCCGTTCTGGACCTGTACGTAGGCCCGGCTGCGTGTGCCGAACCCGTCAATCAAATGACCAGCAGTTTCTGTAACTGACATGATATCATCGACCTGCACAGGTTCTGTTTGTCCAATCAGATCAGGGGCCATCCCGCGCCATGTGGCCGGGTCCATCTTTTCTGTATTGCCGAGGACGACATCAACCTCGTCCATTTGCGCAAAGGTGGCGGGTTCAGTTTGGGCAGCACACCCGGTCACGATCAGCTTGGCATGCGGATTATCACGGCGCAGCTTGCGGATATCCTGGCGCGCCTTGCGCACAGCCTCGGACGTGACTGCGCAAGTATTCACGATCACCGCGCTTTCGACGCCAGATGTCGCGGCCAGCTCTTTCATTGCCTCGGTTTCGTAGGCGTTCAGCCGGCAGCCGTGGTTCGAGAATATTAGCGCTTTGCGGTCCATCAAAGCCGCCACTGCCCGTCAAAGACATGCGCAGTAGGTCCGGTCATCCAGACCCCATCATCGCGCCATGACACTGACAGCTTGCCCCCATCCAGAGTGATGGTAACGTCCCTGCCCGTTAGCCCACGTCGCGCCGCAGCCACGGCAGTCGCGCAGGATGACGAACCAGAGGCCGGCGTAACACCGACCCCGCGTTCCCAAACGCGCATGCGCAGGTGGTTGTGGCCGATCAGGCTGGCGAACTGCACATTCGTACGTTGCGGAAAGAGCGGATGATGTTCCAACTCCGCCCCCTGCTTTGCCAAATCGATTGCCTCCGCATTATCCACAAAGAACGTGCAATGCGGATTGCCCATGCCTGTGGCTGTTGGTTGCCCGTCAATGGGCAGCTCCAGCGTATCCATTTCGCGCGCCAGCGGTACCGCATCCCAGATCAATGCTGGTTGTCCCATGTTGACCGATGTGAGGCCATCGCCAACATCTTGCGCCTGTAACACGCCGCGCTCAGTGGTGATAAGTAGTGCTGATTTCCCCGTCTCATTCATCAGATGACGTGCGATGCAGCGGGTCGCATTGCCACATGCCGCTGACGTCGACCCATCGCTGTTCCAAAATGTCAGATGAACATCCGCATCATCGCTGTCCGACAGAACGGCCAGCTGATCAAAACCAACGCCCCGATGGCGATCTGCGATAGCCACGGCCAGGCCAGTATCGATGCGCGGCGCGATTCCCCGTTCATCTACAACAACAAAGTCGTTGCCTAGCCCGTGCATCTTCATAAAGGGCAGATATGTCTGATCTTTCGCGGTCATGGCGGCCATATAGTCAAAGCGCAGCGACTTATCCAGCGGTGATGGCATTTGGGGGTTGACCCGACGCCGGTGGCTTTCTAAGTAGCGCGTCACGTGGGCCGTTAGCTCAGTTGGTAGAGCAACTGACTTTTAATCAGTAGGTCGATGGTTCGAACCCATCACGGCTCACCAATTTATCTTTTGTATCAAACACATTGATTACATAACATCTCGTCGTGAGTGCGAAGCTGTCACCACGGGAGCGGTTTAGCCGCTGCTTGATGTATCATCAGGGACGGAACTGATTTGTGTGGTCTCCTGCCGAGCAAGGTTGCGGATGATGCCGTTAAGGCAGTAAACCGGGCCCAACACCAAAGGAGTTCGCCATGCCCACCCCAAAACCCGTTGTTCTTTGTATTCTTGACGGCTGGGGCTTGCGGGATGATAGCACTGCCAACGCACCGAAGCTCGCCAATACGCCCAATTTCGACGCCATTATGCAGGGTCCACATGCTCAATTGTTGACCCATGGAAACGACGCGGGTTTACCATCCGGGCAGATGGGCAATTCGGAGGTTGGGCATACCAATATAGGGGCCGGGCGTGTTGTCGCGATGGATCTGGGTCAAATCGAATTGGCGATCGAGGATGGGTCATTCTTCGAGGCGGAGGCGTTGCAGACATTCATCGCCAAGATGAAAGACAGCGGCGGCACCGCCCATCTGATGGGTGTGGTGTCGGATGGTGGTGTGCATGGGCATATCAACCACATTATTGCAGCCAGCAAAGCGATTACTGATGCAGGCATTCCCGTCGCCATCCACGCGATCACTGACGGGCGGGACGTGGCCCCATCCTCGGCCGCGGATTTCATGAAGACATTGCAGAATGATCTGCCCAACATGGCAAAGATTGTCACTGTTATTGGCCGCTATTACGCAATGGATCGTGATAACAGATGGGAACGGATCAAGACCGCTTACGACGCCATGATAAAGGGCGATGGCGATGCGGCTGACACCCCGGATACGGCGGTTCAAGCGGCCTACGGCAATGGCAAGACAGATGAGTTCATCCCCGCCACCGTGATTGACGGCTACGGCGGTTTTGGCGAGGGCGACGGGCTGTTCTGTCTCAACTTCCGCTCTGACCGGGCGCGCGAAATCCTGGCCGCGATTGCCGATCCTGGCTTTGACGGGTTTGAACGAGCTCAGCCGACACTCGCTGCGCGCCTCGGGATGGTCAGCTATTCCGACAAGCATGATAACTGGTTCGATGCCGTGTTCCCCAAACGTGATATCCGCAACACGTTGGGCGCTTGGGTGGCAAAGCACGACCTGCGCCAGTTCCGGCTCGCCGAAACCGAAAAATACCCCCATGTGACCTTCTTCCTCAACGGGGGCATCGAAACGCCCGAAAAGGGCGAAGACCGGTATATGGCCCAATCCCCCAAGGTCGCTACATACGACATGCAGCCCGAAATGTCGGCGGGTGAGGTGACCGAAAATTTCGTCAAGGCGATTGAAGACGGCTATGACCTGATCGTCACGAACTACGCCAACCCTGATATGGTCGGGCATACCGGCGATCTGAATGCCGCGATCAAAGCTTGCGAGGCGGTGGATGCGGGGCTGGGTGCCGTTCTCAAGGCGCTCAATGCCGCTGGCGGCGCGATGATTGTCACCGCAGATCATGGTAATTGCGAAACCATGGTCGATCCCGACACCGGCGGGCCACACACGGCGCATACAACGAACCCGGTGCCTGTGGCCCTTGTGGGTGGGCCGGATGGTGCGCAACTGCGCGATGGCAGACTGGCTGATTTGGCGCCGACCGTCCTTGACCTGATGGGGCTGGATCTGCCGCCGGAAATGACCGGCAAAAGCCTGATCAGTCCATGAGGATCGCAGCGCTTCTGATCTGTCTGGCTTTGCCAGCCGCAGCGCAGGAGGAGGCGCAGGCCGCGGCAGAGCGGCTACAGGCGGCCAGCGCACAGCTGATTGCCGCCGACACGGCCCGCAATCGCATTCGCGCGCTCACTGAAACAGTGCAAGCATATGAAGATGGGTTGATTGCGATGCGCGCGGGGCTCCGGCAGATTTCCCAGCGCGAGGCCACGTTGGGGGTTGATCTGGCTGTGCGTCGCGAGGAGGTGGCCCAATTGCTGGGTGTTCTGGCGACAATCCGGCGCGCACCCGATCCGGTGGTTCAAACGCATCCGCAAGGCGTGCTTGGTGCGACCCGTGCGGGCATGATGGTGGCTGATGTCACCTCTGGCCTGCAGGTCAAAGTGACAACGCTGCGTGCGCAGTTGAACGAGGCACGCCGCCTGCGGGCATGGCGCGAGGAGGCAACGGCAGAGCTGACCGCCGGGTTGGAAGGTGCGCAGACCGCACGCACGGCCCTGGGGCGAGCCATGTCGGAACGCACCGACCTGCCACGCCGTTTTGAAGAGGACCCGGTCCAGATCGCCCTACTAGTTGCCAGCGCAGAAGGCTTGGGCGATTTTGCAAACCAGCTGGCACGGTCGGGACAAGCGCCGGATATCAGCCTGACGCCTGCCGGCGATCTGCCACTGCCGGTGGCGGGGATCGTTTTACCCGACACAGACCGCACCCGGCCTGGTATCCATATTTCTGCGGCTCCCGGTGCGTTGGTGACAAGCCCGACTGCGGCCACCGTTTTGTTTCGCGGGCCGCTTCTGGACTATGGCAATGTGATTATTCTTGAACCAGCGGCAGATGTACTATTTGTCGTCTCAGGCTTAAATGAAGTTTTCGTCGAACCGGGCGAGATATTGGACGCGGGGGCACCTGTCGGGCTTTTGGGAGGTAACGTCACGGATGTTGACGGTATTTTGACTGAAAATGCGGCCTTTGACGGGATCGAGGCACAGCAAACCCTTTATCTTGAGGTCAGGGAAGGGCAAAGTCCGACTAACCCCGACGCTTGGTTCGCGCTGGAATAGCATAGGATACGGTATGAAAAAGTTGATGATGGCCGCCGTTGGTGGCGCAGCACTTGGTCTCGTGGCAACAAGCCAGATCGCTGGGCCTCTTCTTGCGCAAGAGGCCAACAGAAGCGAAAGCGTTTACGAACAGCTTGACCTGTTTGGCGATATTTTTGAACGTATTCGCGCGGGCTATGTCGAAGATGTAAATGATAAGGAACTGATTGAAGCCGCGATTAACGGCATGCTGACATCGCTTGATCCGCATTCCAGCTATTTGTCGGCTGAAGATGCCAACCGTATGCGGGTACAGACGTCCGGCGAATTCGGTGGTCTGGGGATTGAGGTCACGCAAGAAGAAGGCTGGGTCAAAGTCGTTTCACCCATGGATGGCACACCAGCGGATGCCGCGGGCATGCTGGCGGGCGACTATATTACTGCCGTTGATGGCGAAAGCGTGCTGGGTCTGACGCTGGACGATGCGGTCAACATGATGCGTGGACCGGTCGGGTCCGAAATCATCATCACCGTCGTGCGTGAAGGCGAGGTGGAGCCATTTGATGTCTCCATCATCCGCGATACGATCAAGCTGACCGCTGTGCGGACCCGGACCGAAGGCAATGCGGTCGTCCTGCGCGTGACAACATTCAACGAGCAGACCTTTCCTAACCTGCGTGAAGGTATGGAAGAGCAGATCGAGGAAGCCGGCGGGATTGAAAATATTGACGGGATCGTTCTGGACTTGCGCAACAACCCGGGCGGATTGTTGAACCAGGCGATCTATGTCTCTGACGCTTTTCTTGACGCGGGCGAAATCGTGTCAACCCGCGGACGGGCCGCATCTGACGGTGATCGGTTCAACGCCACACCTGGCGATCTGGCTGAGGGTAAACCGATTGTGGTACTCATCAATGGCGGCTCTGCCTCAGCTTCGGAAATCGTGGCGGGTGCGTTGCAGGATCATCGACGCGCGATCGTTGTGGGCACCAATTCATTCGGTAAGGGGTCCGTACAAACGGTTGTGCCACTGCGTGGCGATGGTGCGATGCGCCTAACCACGGCGCGCTATTACACGCCGTCTGGGCGATCCATTCAGGCCCTTGGGATTTCGCCAGACATCATCGTGGAACAGCCAAGGCCATTACCAGCCGCGGATGAGGACGAAGATGCACCGCGCCAACGCTCCGAGGCTGATCTACGCGGATCACTTGATAATGATAGCCTGACCGAGGATGAAATCCGCCAGATCGAAGAAGATCGGGCGCGTGCAGAGGCCGCAGCGCAGCTGCGTGAGGATGATTACCAGTTGGCCTATGCAATCGATATCTTGAAGGGCTTGAACGCACTGGGGCCAACCGGATTGGCTGAACGCTAAGGTGGCGATGTCGTTTGCGCCGCGAGACGCTGAGCGATCCGTTGTTGAAGCATGCCCGTAGTTAAAGGCATACAACTTTAAGTTGCATTTCTGAAATTATTGGTGCATTGAACATTGGGTGGATGTCCAATGGAATCGGTGTGCTTTGAAACAGTCGTTGCAAGGTTTGAATGTTCTTCTGGTTGAAGACGATTTTCTCATTCTGCTTGATCTGAAGTTGCTACTTGAGAACGCAGGTGCATCGGTTGTCACAGCCACATCTGTGGAGGAGGGTCTGGCGCTAAGCGATCAAGCATATCATGCAGCGATCCTTGATATTCGATTGCCCGATGGGGAAGTATTTCCTGTAGCCGAACGTTTGGCGGCCATGCAGACACCGTTGATTTTTCATTCCGGCAGCACCGGAACTAGTGCGATCGGTCAACGGTTTCCCAGCGCTGTTGCCCTGACAAAGCCCGCCCACGAAACTCATCTGATTGATGCGGTACGCCAGCAGACAAACGCGATGAGCTAAGCGCGTCAAAGGGAGCCCTGCCCCGATGGTACCCGCATATCCGCATCCCCCCGCCTCGCCAGATAACCAGACTGAGGCAACAGAACGTGTGGTTTTGGCGTTGGAGGCAGGGCAGTTGGGCGGTCGGACATGAGATGTCACTGCCGGCCTGCCGATGGCAGTTTACGAGCCGGCGAAGAACGCAACAAGATATGGGGCACTCGGTGAACGGGTTGGGCATCCTGATTCCCGTTCCTGACAAGGCGGTGGGTTAAAACCCACCTTACGGTGCCGCCACTGTTATGCTTTGGCCCGTGCGCCCGTTGGATCATAGAATGGTTTCAGCTGCGCCTCGGCCCTGATCCGCGTACCCATGACGTCGATTTCATAGCGGCTGGATAACATATCGGCGGGTTTTTCACCCGGCTGCGCGCAGGGCACATAGCCCATCCCGACAGCCGCACCAAGCGAGTGCCCGTAGCCTCCCGATGAGAGATATCCCACGACCTGCCCATCGCGAACGATTGGTTCGTTGTGGTAAAGTAGTGGCTCCGGGTCGGTCAGCTTGAACTGCATCAATCGCGCACTCAATCCCGCCTCGCGTTTGCGCAGCACTGCGTCGCGCCCGATAAAGTCCGGCTTGTCAGTCTTTACCGCAAAGCCCAACCCCGCCTCCAGCACGTGATCTTCCGAGGTGATGTCATGACCGAAATGGCGGAACCCTTTTTCCATACGCGCCGCATCCATCATATGCATCCCGCACAGCTTCAGGCCCATATCCTGCCCTGCTGTGTGGAGCGTCTCGAACACATGCCCGGCCATATCGGTGGACATGTAAACCTCCCACCCCAGTTCGCCCACATAGGTTACCCGATGTACGCGGGCCAGCCCCATGCCAATCTCAATCTCTTGTGCGGTCCCAAACGGGTTATGTTCATTCGAGAAATCGTTGGGTGATACCATTTCCAGCAGCTTGCGGCTGTTCGGCCCCATAACGGCCAGCACACCTTCGCCTCCGGTCACATCGGTGATCACTACGTTGAAATTATCCTGATGACGCTGCATCCAAACCTGATCGGCCAGTCTTGTCGCGGCCGGGGTGACGACCAGATAACACAGCTCTGATATTCGGGTGACGGTCACGTCCGCCTCGATCCCGGCCTTTTTGTTCAAGAACTGTGTATAAACGATCTTGCCAATCGGCACATCGTAATCGCCATCGCCGATGTGGTTCATGAACGCCATGGCATCGCGTCCTTCGACCCGGATTTTGCCAAACGACGACATGTCATACATGCCCACATTTGTCCGGATCGCGTTCACCTCGGCGGCAACATTACCAAAGAAGTTTTGGCGCTTCCAAGAATATGCATACGCTGGCTTCTGGCCCGCATCCGCAAACCAGTTGGCGCGTTCCCAGCCAGCCAGTTCGCCCATGACACCACCGTTGTCCAACATGTGCTGATGGAACGGCGTTCGCCGGATACCACGTGCTGTCGCCTTTTGCCGGAACGGGAAGTGGTCAGCATAAAGCAGGCCAAGCGCCTCCTTGGAACGCTCAAACAGATAGGTCTTGTTACCCTGAAACGGTTGCATGCGGGCAATATCCACATCACCCAGATCAAACGGTTTTTCACCAGTGTCCATCCATTGTGACAGTGCCATCCCGGCACCGCCCGCCGACTGAATCCCGATGGAGTTGAACCCGGCGGCCACCCAGACATTATCCATCTCGGGTGCCAGCCCAAGGTGATACGCGTCGTCGGGCGTGAAACTTTCCGGCCCGTTAAAGAACGTGTGAATTCCCGCCTCTGCCAGCATCGGCAAACGTTCAACCGCCGCCTCTAGGATTGGTTCGAAGTGGTCAAAATCTTCGGGCAGTTGGTCAAATTCGAAATCCGCCGGGATGCCATCCATCGCCCAAGGCTTGGCATTGGGCTCAAACGCGCCCAACAACATCTTGCCCGCGTCTTCCTTGTAATAGGCACATTCATCTGGCACCCGCAGCACTGGCATCTGGGTCAGGCCCGCAATCGCTTCAGTGACGATATAGAAATGTTCGCAGGCGTGCAGGGGCACATTCACGCCCGCCATCCGGCCCACTTCATTCCCCCACATGCCCGCACAATTCACGATCATATCGCAGGCAATCGTGCCGCTTTCGCCCCCGCTTTCCCAATCGACAGAAGTGACGCGGCGGTTGTCCCGATTGATGCCGGTGACCTTCGTGCGTTCGGCGATTAGCGCGCCGTTCATCCGCGCGCCTTTCGCCAGTGCCAGGGCGATGTTTGCCGGATCGCCCTGTCCGTCCAGGGGCAGATACACACCCGCCGTCACGCCATCGATGTTCAGATGTTCATAACGGGCCTTGACCTCATCCGGTGAAATCTCCTCCACCTGCACGCCAAAGGCACGGGCCATCGCCGCTTGCCGAAATATCTCTTCCTTGCGCTCCTCGGTTAAAGCCACAGTGATGGAGCCACACCGCTTGAACCCGGTAGCAACGCCGGTTTCTGCTTCCAGATTGCCGTAGAGCTCCTGTGAATACCGCGCGAGCTTGGTCATATTTGATGTCGCCCGCAGCTGCGCGATCAGCCCCGCAGCATGCCAGGTGGTACCTGACGTCAGTTGCTTGCGTTCCAGCAGCACAACGTCTTTCCACCCGAGCTTGGCCAGATGATATGCAACAGAGCATCCGATAACGCCGCCGCCTACAATGACAACGCGGGCGGATTGGGGAAGGGTCGGCATCAGGCAAATATCCAGTCTGAACTTTGCTCAGATATTTTCATAATTTGGCCAACCGGTCACGTTTTATTCACGTCAAATCGTGAATGAGCGACGAGATTTGGTGCAATTGCCTAAATAATAGTATGGCCAGCGGCCTTGATTGTCTCTGCAAGCCGTTTGATATGCGCGGGGCCCACCTCGCAACAGCCGCCCACAATCGTAGCGCCCTGACCAATCCAGCCAAGCGCGAATTCAGCATAAGCATCCGGACCCAGATCACGGCGGGCGGACAGACTATCGACCGTCGGCTTGTCTTTCAGAAAATCCTTGGTGATCTGCTGAAACCCATTGGCATAGGCGCCAAACGGCAGACCGCCTTTCGCCAATACCGCGACCGCGGCCGCCATCGCCTCGGGCGCGGCACAGTTCGCCAGCAACGCGGCAGCACCCCCTGCCACTGGCAATACATCTGCCAACGGCTCGCCCGAACGTAGGCGCGTGCCATCCTCGTCATCCACGGTCATTGACAGCCAGACGGGCTTGCCCGCTGTCAGCGCCCCTTCCAGAACCGACCGGGCCTGATCGACCGAGGCGATGGTTTCGCAAATCAGCAAATCCACCTCAGGCCCGAGGATCTGCGCCACCTCCGCATAAAGCGGTACTGCCACATCATGTGCCGGATGAATATCCGGGCGATAGCTCGCGATCAGCGGCCCGATGGACCCGGCAATGCGGCCATGCCCGGCGCAAGCGGTCCGCGTCTCAGCAACCGCCGCCCCATGCAACGCTTCGAACTGATCCTCAAGCCCTGTTCCAGCCAGCCGATCCCGATGGATGGCATAGGTATTGGTCACATGTACCGACGCACCGGCGGCCACATAATCGCGATGCACATCAGCCACCATGCCGGGGTGATCAATCATCACCTGCGTCGACCACAGCGGGGTCGGCGCGTCACCTGCGCGATGGATCAACTCCTGGCCCATCCCGCCATCCATCAACGTAATCCCGGTCATGGATAAATCTCCGCGAACTTCGCCTTGTATAGGGCGATCATATCATCTTCGGTCACCCCGTCATCATAGGGCGGGGTCCAGATCATACTGGCATGGGTCAGGCTGATCTCGACCAGACAGGTGATGCGCTGGGCAAGGTCGCCAAATGTATCCAGCCACATCGGATGCCGCTCGGCAAACAAATCCGATCCTTTGCGGTGCAGTGCTGCCGTACCGCCCGCGCGAACGGCAACGCGCCGAAACGGGTCGATGAAATTCACCTCGACGGTCGGGCACGCCGTCAGGTTCCGCCGGGTTCCGGGGGAACGGATGTCACTATAGGCAATCGTCGCCTCATCCAGCACCAGAAACGTGCCTTTGGGGGACACCGCCGGGGTGCTATCCGGGGTGACCGTCGCCACGAAACCCAGGGGGAAGTTGGCGATCAGATCCGTCATTTCTGTCGTCAGCATCAGGTCCGGATCCGGGCATTCTCAGGATCCCAAAGCGGCTGATCGGGCTGGATTGTCGCTGCAAACCGCTCACCATAGATATCCACCTCGACCTTGGTGCCCGGCTCTACCAGATCGGCCTGCAACATGCCCAGCGCCACGGATTTACCCACGCGATAGCCCCACGCGCCTGATGTCGTCTCACCAACCACCTCATCGCCCGCCCAGATCGACGACATGTAAGGCGCATCGCAATCCCCCGGCGCGTCCAGCGTCAGCGTGACAAAGCGTTTGGCCACACCTTGCTGCTTCTCGGACTGAATGGCGGCCTTGCCGGGGAAATCCTGTGGCTTATCCAGTTTGACAAACCGGTCCAGTCCACCCTGCAGCATCGAGTAATCCGTCGAAAGGTCGCCCTTCCAGGCGCGATACCCTTTTTCGATGCGCAGTGAATTCAGGGCGTACATCCCAAACGGCTTCAGCCCATGCGGCGCGCCTGCCTTCAACACAGCATCAAAAACGTTCTTGGTGTCAGCGACCTGAGAATGAATCTCCCACCCCAACTCTCCGGCAAACGACACCCGCACCAATTGCACCCATGTGCCATCAATCTGTGCGGATTGATGGGTCAGCCAACCTTGGGTCAGGTCCGCATCGGAACAATCGGCCAGAATATCCCGCGACTTCGGCCCGGTCAGGATCTGGCAGGAAAACGCGGTTGTCACATCTTCCAATTCAAACGCAGCATTCTCGGGCAGATGATCCTGCAGCCATTCGAAATCATGCCATTGGGCAGGGGCAGCGGTAATCAGGAAAAAGAAATCCTCATCCAGCCGCATCGCTGACATCTCGGTCACGATCCGGCCCCGGTCATCGGCAAAGTAAAGCAGACCGATCCGACCCACCTTTGGAATGCCACCGGTACAAAGGCCCCGCAGGAATTCCGCCGCACCCTCACCCTTCAACCGATAGCGCGAAAACCCCGGCAGATCGAGGATACCGGCCGCATCGCGCACCGCCTCGCATTCTTCGCGCACCCGCGGCTCCCACGGACCGGTCCGGGCCCATGTCTCGGTCGCCGCCAGAGAGGTATCGTCGCCATCCTTGGCGTACCAGTTCGCGCGCTCCCACCCATTATAGGCGCCCATCTGACCGCCCATTTCACGCACCTTCGCATCCACCGGCGACAGTTTCTTGTCACGGCCCGCAGGCCATTCGTGATGCGGGAAGTGCATGGCGTATTCGTGGCCATAGACCTCCACCGCCTTGGCGTGGCAATAGTCGAAATCGGTATGGTCGGTGTAGCGGCGGGGATCGACAGCCCACATATCCCACTCGGTATGACCATCGACGATCCATTCAGCGGCGACCTTGCCTGCGCCACCACCCTGGGTGATGCCAAAGGTAAAGACACAAGCCTCATAGGCGTTCTTCACCCCCGGCATCGGGCCAATCAAGGGCAGGCCATCCGGGGCATAGGGGATCGGGCCATTGATCACACGGCCCACGCCAGCGGTGCCAAGGATCGGAACCCGGGCCATCGCGTCCTCAATATACCACTCCAAACGCTCCAGATCGTCCGGATACAGCTGAAATGAAAAATCATCCGGCTGCGGATCGTCCGGTGTCACCCAATGGGCCTTGCAGTTACGCTCATAAGGGCCAAGGTTCAGACCGTTCTTATCCTGGCGCAGGTAATAGGAACTGTCGACATCGCGCAGCAGCGGCACCTTGCGCCCGTTTGCCTCCGTCCAGGCTTTCAACTCAGGGATTTCCTCGGTCAGGAAATACTGGTGCGACATGGTGACCATCGGGACTGTGCGGCCACCATAAGGCTTGAACCATTCACCGACCCGCTGGGCATAATATCCGGCGGCGTTGACCACCTTCTCACAGGCGATATCGCCCTTGTCGGTATGCACGATCCAGCCGTCCTTCGTCTGGGTTACACCTGTGGCGGGGCAGAACCGCTCGATGCGTGCCCCCATCTGGCGGGCTCCCTTGGCCAGCGCCTGCGTCAACTGGGCGGGGTCGATATCGCCATCATCCGGATCATAAAGCGTGCCTTCCAGATCGTGGGTTTCCAGAAACGGATACATGTCCTGCGCTTCATCCGGCGTCATGATCTTCAGGTTCAAACCCTGATAATTCGCCATGCCCATGGCCCGGGCAAATTCCTGCATACGCTCCTTACTATGCGCCAGCCGGATCGACCCGGTGACGTGATAGTTCATCGGATAATCCACCTCAGCCGCCAGCCCCTTATAAAGGCTTAGCGAATAACGCTGCATGTTCATCACCGCCCATGAGGTGCTGAAAGACGGGCAATTGCCAGCGGCATGCCAGGTCGAGCCGGCGGTCAATTCGTTCTTTTCCAACAGCACACAATCGGTCCAGCCTTTCTTGGCCAGATGGTACAGTGTGGATACGCCAACCACGCCGCCGCCAATAATGACAACGCGGGCAGAGCTTGGAAAATCAGCCATGGATCACTCTTTCATTCAGTCAGGGATATGCGGCGCATCTGCCGGAATGGTGTAATAGTCACCCGCATCAGCGGTAAAGATATGCTTGCCCGGCGTCATGCCTGTGGGCAGGTCCAGACAGCCAGCAGCGATACCCAAATGATCGGCGCCATTGGGCTGGTAAAACAGGCTGGATCCGCAGAGCTTGCAAAATCCCCGGCGGGCATGATCGGACGATTGATACCATGTCAGCCCGGCCTCCTTGCTGAACACGACATCGGCCGTCTCTGCCCGGGTGGAGGCCCAGTAATGGCCACTGGTGCGGCGGCACTGGCCGCAATGACAAAAGGTGATGGTATCGCGTGCGTCAGTCACCTCAAACCTGACAGCACCGCATTCACATCTTCCCGTTGTCATATCTGCCCCTAATAGATCGGTGGCGAAATGATCCAAACCACATCGCAGGTTTCGTCATATGGATTAGCCCAGCTGAACTGTTCACCGCGAAGGCGGAAGCTGTCGCCCGGTCCGAGCTTGAACATCTTATCATCCACACGGATATCAAATCTGCCTCGCACAATATAACCGATCTCCTGGGTGGGGCGGGTCAACGGTACGGACAATTCGGAACCCGGCGCAAAAGATGAATGTATCACCTCAAAACTGTCGGTCAGATCAGGGGACAGCAATCCCTCTGTCAGGCCGGGCGTGCGGCAACCGATAGGGCGGCGGGAATGAGCGCGCACAATCAACCCTTCTTCTCCGGGAGCAGCCCCAACTTGCACAAGGCTCGATATCGACACATCCAAAATGTTCGCCAGCTTACCCAGATCTGCGATTGCCGGGTTTGAGATGTCGCGCTCAACCTGACTTAACCAACCGACGGAGCGGTTCATCGCGTCAGCCAGATCGGTCAGCGTCATGCCACGGGCCTTGCGCAGGGCACGCAGATCAGCACCAAGCGTGTGTCCGGAGGGCTTATCGTCCGGCATGATCGATCCATGAAAAAATGACATTGAATTTCATGATGCATAAACTCCTGATGATAGCAATATGAGTTTCACACGAATTGCCGTTGAAAACCATGGGTTGCGATCACTTTGCAAACACATCCTGCAGTATGGCAGAAAAGGCGTCAGCGTCAGTTTGATCAAAGGCATCAGGCTCATTGCTGTCGATGTCAAATACGGCGATTACCGCACCACGCGCGTCAAAAACCGGCAATACCAACTCCGACCGCGTGCTGCTCGCACACGCGATGTGCCCCGAAAAGGCGTCGACATCCGGGACAAGCTGTACCATGCCTGTGCGGGCGGCAGCACCGCACACCCCGCGCGAGAATGGAATAACAAGGCAACCATGCCCGCCCTGATAGGGCCCGATTTTGAGAAGTTCGGGGGCAACAACACGGTAAAACCCAGTCCAGTCAAAACGATCATCGCTGTGGTGCACCTCGCAGGCAATGGTGGCCATCAGGGCAACGGTGTCATCTTCGCCTGCAGTTAGTGCCGCAATCGTCTGAGCCAACTCGGGATAGATCACGCGCATGGTAAGAATCCTGTGAATTATGGATTGATTGAACAGAGGTCATGCCACCGCCCGAAAACTGGCACAATAAAAAACCTAAGGCATTTGGGTGCAGTACATTTGCGCCAGATCAAAGCGTGCCGCATATCTCCAGTCCATGGTCGATCTAAAGGAGTGTCCAATATGCTACCAATATCCACTGACAAAATCGCCGAAGTCATCATTCTGGCCCGCGAACTCGACCGGGCCGAAAACGAATTTGATGGCTTCGTGAATCAATTGACCGAGGATGAGCAAGTAGGCCTTGTTGCGGTTTTCTGGATCGGACGCGGCAGTTTTGATGCCGAAGATCTCGGCGATGCATTGGAAACCGCCGCAAGCGAAGCGACAACGCCGACCGCAGATTATCTCAAAGGATCACCTCATCTGGCCGACCATCTTGAAAGCGGGTTGGAAGCACTGGGCATCAACGCAAGCGACGCCGAAGGCGACCTGTATCGACCCGCCTGACACACGCAGTATCGTAAGGTGGATTTCAATCCACCGCCCTTGCAAACCATTGATAAGCACGTGCCCAGGTATTTGCGTCCATGGCATTCAACGTCATCAGATGGGGTAGCAATTGCTCTGCAAAATCTTCGCTGCTTTCGGCTGGCAGCATCGAGGGTAGATTATCAATCGCCGTCACATCCAATGCAGGCGCATCATTTACGCGCAATGCGGGTGCATCCCAGGTGGTCGTGCGATCATAAACCTTGATGGGAGAAAAATCGCTATCGGGATCACAGGCGATATCACCAATCACGCATAATCGACGCTCCGCAACCTTGGCGCTTGCAGGGACGAATACGGGCGTGCCGGGGCGTGCCAGAATGCAATTTAAGAAGATGTCATGTGTCAGAACTTCCGGAAATGGCCCGCCTGAGGTAGTTTCGGCCATGTCCCATTTGGTTGTTGGGACGCCCATCGCCTGACACAGATCCGCCGCGCCTGTTCCGACGCGCCCTAATGCCCCAATGATCAACGCAGATGGACGCTGTGTGCCAAGGGCCACAAGGTCCTGTTGCAGATCAGCCAAAAGATGGGCCGCACTCGGATAGGCCCTCACCGGTCCCGCGATCCCGCCGCGTTGCTGGGCGATCCAGCACATTAAGGCCACTGCGGCCCCGGCATACCCGGCCCAATAGCCAAAGGCCGCAACCCGGCGACCGTTTGTATCCGTCAGATATTCCAGATCATAAAGGATGCCGCCCCCTGCTTTGAAGCGGTCCAGCAGAACCTGCCCAGTTGGCTGGCCCTTGTAAGCATGTCCAAACATGACGTGGCGATGGCGCAAGGGTGTGCCATCATCCGGCAATTCCTTCAAGCCAAAGACAATCGCATCATCCGGCGCATCAACCCAAGAAAACTCTGGTGCGATCTCACACCCCACCGCGGCATATGCCGCAATTGGCAAAATCCGCTGGCTACTGTCCTCGACCGTCACGCGAAACCCGGCACCGATGAGCTTGGCAGCCCCTTGCGGGGTCACGCCAACCCGCTCTTCATGCGCGCGGGGTTCAGAGCGGACCCAAAGATGCGCCATCAAAGCATGCCCTTTTCATAAACCGCCTGTACGGACCGCCGGGTGTTCATCTGATGCTGAAAGGCGGCGAGCCGTGGATAGTCCGCAATGTTCACCCCATCTCCCGACAACCAGCTCAGAACCGGATAAAGATAGGCATCACAAACAACTTCAAGATTACCCACCTCAAATGGCAAGTGCGGCAAAGTCTCTTCAAGATAGGCGCAGCACTCACCAACACGCTGGGGCACTTTCTGCTTCATATCCGCAAAAGAACTTTCCTGATCCGCCCAACGTTCACCGCGCAAACCATGCGCATGGTGTGGATGCATCGTGCCATTCAGATAACACATCAATTCACGCATCTTTGCAGCAGCATATGGATCGGTTGGCACAAGCGTTGGGGCGACATATTCCAGCAAAGCCCCAGTTTCTGTCAAAACACCCTCTGGCACCTCCAGCGCAGGCACGCGCCCTTTTGGGTTCACGCGGTGATAATCCTCCTTGGTCTGCTGTGCCGAAGCGAAATCAACACGCACTGCGTCATAAGGTGTGCCCACCTCTTCGAGCGCAATCGCCACAGCAACCGAGATTGTACGGGGAGCAAAATGAAGTCTAAGCATAAAAATCCTTTGAGCAGTGATTTGCGGTTTGGCACACGATAGCACGTCAATGGTTTTGGACCATCGCCAAGTCAGGGGATTGCAAAGGGCCGATTTTTAAATGGCCAGGATATACGAAGGCGCCATCAGGTAGCAGGCTCTCATTTACTTCACGGCCCGGCTGACTCCCAATCTGTGATCGAAAATAGCGAAGCTGCGGCTCTGGCAATTGAACCATAGCAACGAACGAAAAGCTGAAATCTGGACGGATCATTATGCTAGCTGACTAGACTGAAACCGTCAGATGATCGCGCCGCGCACCTTGGCTGAAACCCATTCGGAAATGACCACGGCGGCAAGGATAACCAACAAGATAAGCGAGACCTGCGGCCAGGCCAGCGTGTTAAGGGACGCTTGCAGTTGCAACCCAATCCCGCCAGCGCCAACGAGGCCCAGAACCGTGGACTCGCGAATGTTGATATCCCAGCGAAACACTGCGATCCCGGCAAAGGCAGGCATGATTTGGGGGACAATCCCGTAAACCATAATTTGCCAACGGGATGCGCCCGTTGCTGTCACAGCCTCGACCTGGCTTTGGTCAATTTCTTCGATCGCCTCATACAAAAGTTTTGCGCAGAACCCGATGGAACGAATGGCAATCGCCACAATCCCGGCAAAAACACCGGGTCCGATGATTGCAATCAGCAATAGGGCCCAGATCAGCGAGTTGATAGAGCGGGTTGCCACAATGATGAGCAGCGCGACCGGACGGATGAAAAGCGTGGACGGCGTCGTGTTGCGTGCGGCAAGAAAGGCGATTGGCACGGCAAGGATAAGCGCGCCGATTGTACCCAGGGTCGCGATATTGAGCGTGTCCCAGATCGGAACCCATAGATTGTCCATGTAAGACCAACGCGGGGGTGTCGCACGGCCTAGAATATCACTTGCAATATTGGGCGCATCCCAAACAAAGAACCAGGTCGTGGCGTCAGAAATCTGCTGCCAGCACCACAAGAATATGGCAATTCCGAGCAGCCAAACAAACCAACGTGTCAACGTCTCCCGGCGATTACGAAGACGCCAGATGGGGCCATTTGCATTTTCGATCACCGGCATCCTACTGCACCCGCGCGCGGATCAGGCCGCTAAGATATTCAAGAGCCATGACAATGACGATGATGATCAGCAGGATTGCAGCTGCTGTATCATATTCATACCGATCAAATGCCGTGTTCAGCGTGGCACCAATGCCACCTGCACCCACAAGCCCAAGGATCGCGCTTTCGCGGAAATTGATATCAACACGGTAAATCGACAGGCCGATAAGGCGCGGAATAACTTGGGGTTTCACCCCGTATTCAATACATTGTGACCAGCGTGCACCAGTGGCGCGCACGGCCTCTGCCTGGGACCGATCCATGCTTTCGATATCTTCGGCCAGCAGCTTCGAAAGAAAACCAATCGTTGCAAAGCTCAAGGTCAGAAAGCCGGCAAGTGGTCCAAACCCAAAGATGGCCACGAGCAGGATGGCGACGATGATTTCTTGCAAAGCGCGGGATACAGCGATGATACCGCGACACACCAGATAAACCGGAAGAGGTGCAATATTCCGGGCGGCACCCAGCGCGATTGGAATGGAAATCAGAATACCAACGACCGATGATGCAACCGTCATTACGATGCTTTCGACCATTCCGTTCCAAATGGCATCGGCACGACTGACAAAGTCTGGCTGCGCGAATGCCATGACAAACGCACCACCACGATCAAGTCCTTCATACACGCGAGACCAGTTCACCTCGACCGTGGATATCGCAGCGACAAGATAGACGACCAAGCCAACCAAAAGCACCCACCGCAGCCAAGCGCGCTGCACGAGCGGTGGCCGCCGCCAACGCGTGCCCAGCAAGTCATCTAACGTGCGGTGCGTTTCGCCCTTGGCATAGGCGCTCATTCTGCGGCCTCAATAGCTTCGTCCTCATCCACCTTTTCGATTGTCGCTTCCCAGTCTTCCTCGCCGTAAATCTCGTTCAGGGTTCCCGGGGTCAGGCCATCCGGCGCGCCGTCATATACAATTTCGCCAAACCGCAAACCGATGACGCGGGCAACGAACATCTGCGCCAGGGCAACGTCGTGAATGTTAATGATCGCGGCCAAACCGCGCTCTGCGCAAAGTTCGCAGATCAGGCGCATAATCTGTCGCGAGGTTTTCGGATCAAGCGATGCAGTGGGTTCATCCACCAACAACAGCGCTGGATCTTGAATAAGTGCACGACAGATACCCACCCTTTGGCGTTGACCGCCTGACAACTGGTCGGCGCGTTTGTCAGCCATATGCACCAAGCCCACGCGATCAAGTAATCGAAACGCCTCATCGACATCCTTTTGTGGGAAACGGCGGGTGAGGGCGCGCCAGAACCCGACGTACCCCAGACGACCTGACAGAACGTTCTCCATAACGGTCAAGCGCTCGACCAGAGCGTATTCCTGAAAGATCATTCCCATACGGCGGCGTTCACGGCGCAAAGCGCCAGATCCAAGGCGGGTCACGTCCACGTCACCCAACGTGACCTGCCCTGATGTCGGCTGAACCAATCGGTTGATGCAACGGATCAAGGTGGATTTGCCCGCGCCAGACGGACCAATCAGCGCAAGGACCTGTCCTGCGGGTACGTCCAGTGTGACGGCTTTTAGGGCCTGATCGCCCGTCTTGTAAGTCTTCGTCAGCGCGTCCAATCGCAGCATAGGTCGTCCTTCAATATAGGTGGCGCGCAGCGGATTGTGCCGCCGCGCGCCTGAGTCTTGAACCGAGGATGCACTCGGCGATGCGACTTACGAACAGGCGTAAGACACGCCGTTGGCTTCGTCGATCTGGCGGATCACTGACCAGAAATCCTGATAGGTCATCTCAAGGAACTGCGCCTCACCGTTCTTTTCGAACTCCTCCTCAAGAGATGTGCCCGCCCACTCGAACGAGAAGAACGCATCGCGGATCTGCTGCTGCAACTCGGGCTTTAGATTGTAGGCCGTACCGTAACCTGTCGTTGGAAAGGTCTGGGACTTATATATCGAGATGAGCTGATCTTCTGTGACCACGTCACGCTCCAGCATGCGGGCAAGAACCGAGTTGGCGATCGCGGCTGCCGGGTAGTCCTGGTTAGCCACACCAAGGATCGAATTGTCGTGCTTGCCAGAGAATACCGGCTCAAAATCATCGCCAGCTTTCATGTCAAACTCGGACGCGAGGATTGCTGACGGGGCTTTGAAACCAGAATTCGACGTCTCTGACGTAAAGGCCATTTGACCGCCACGAATGTCCTCAACACTCTCAATGCCTGATCCGGGATGGGTCAGGATTTCCATTTCATATCCAAAGGATCCATCTTCTCCTGCCATGATCGTGAAGGGACGAAAGCCCGCGCAGTTTACAGCGAGCGGATTCGATCCGGTGTTAAAACCTGCAATGTGCAACCGTCCAGAGCGCATCGCCTCGATCTGGGCCGCATTGTTTTGAACAGGAAAGAACACAACGTCCTTGCCAGTTGCTTCTTCAAGATGGGTTAAAAAGTCGGCCCAAGCGGTTTCATAAACGGCAGGGTCTTCTACGGGAGTGTAGGCAAAGATAAGCGTGTCCGGGTCAATCTGATCCGCGGGATCCGTTGGGATATCGGCGATCAGGTCGCCATCTATGTCGCAATATCGCGCGTCCAAATCGCCACGCGGGCAGTCTTGGGCGGCGGCTGGTGTTACGGCAACGCAAAGCGCAGCCAAGGCGGCCGCGCTCAAAAGATGTGTTTTGATCATATTTCAACTCCCTAGAAACGAACGGCTATGCCGCTTGCCCACTCCACCGAGCGGGACTCAGTGCGTGTATCTGATCGTTTTCGTAGGCGAATGGCTACCCAAATCGTCGCCGCGTCGCAGCAATGGATTGGGTCCACGCAAATGATAGACCGGGGAGTGCTGCCATCATCATTGGTCGGGGTTCAAACACGGTCAGATGAAGTGGGCGGCGTTATGCTCGGCTTCCGATTTTTACGCGAAGCCTGTTGCGGCTTGTCTGATTTCAACGCCCAAGGGTGCAGATTGGGCAATACGGTAATCTCGGTCGTTCGTGATGACCGGACTGCCACGCGGCGCCTACAAGGTCCGCTCTATCGACGTGTTTCTGCATCGGAACACACCGACGTCAAAATCTTTTGAGTACGGATGATTTTTCATTGCTTAACCTAGCGGCAACCACTACCCGTATCATTAATGCAACTGTCGGAGATCTGACATCCTGACAACCTAACCATCAGTGCCTAAACACGTATTTGCATTACCCCATAGTTTTTCTGAGTTCGATACTTTGAATTGCGAATATTCAAGAGGACAAGATCATGCCAAAGAGCCACTCAACACATAGAGCGCGGGACCAGTCAATTATTGATGGGTTCAAAGCGGTGCCAGATGATGTTTTCAATAGCCTTGGGATATCGCGACAAGAACTGAGTAATGCACAAGACGGTCTTGTTGGGTACATCGTCCTGCCCACAGATCTTCAATATGATCACGACCGTATGCTGTCCAACCCTGTGTTCAATCAGTACCCTTCAATGATCGTCTTTTGTGAAAGTGAAACAGATGTCGCTGTTGCGCTTGAGTTGGCGCATAAAAGCCCCATGCCATTCACCGTCCGTTCCGGGGGGCATTGCACCGCAGGTTTTTCGCAAGGTTCGGGTGTTCTGATTGATGTGAGCGGGCTTGACGATGTGGTGATTGACCACAGAAATATGTCTGTCGTTGTCGGTGCTGGATGTTCGTTCCGCAAATTCAATGCAGCCCTTGCGCCTTATAATTTGCATGTCCCAGGCGGTGAATGCGATGGCGTTTGCATTGGTGGTTATGTGCAAGGTGGTGGCATTGGCTTCACATCGGCAACGTTTGGCATGAATTGCGATAACGTCATCGAAATGCGTGTGTTGCTTGCTGATGGCTCTGTTGTGTTAGCAAGCGCGTCTCAAAACACGGATTTGTGGTGGGCAATGCGCGGCGGAACGGGTGGAAATTTCGGGGTGCTGCTATCGGTCACTTACAAGTTGTACACCTTGGATAGCTGTACGGGCTGGGCGCTTGCTTGGCCGATGACCACCCCCGAAGATCGCAAGAACTGCGCAAAAGTCATGGCGTTGCTAGATGAAAAATATATCGTCAACAGCCCCTATGGCGAAAACCTGACGCTGCAAGTGCTCTGGGTATGGCAAAACTATCTGGATCCAAATGGACCCAAATATGAACCCATGATACCCGTTTTTTTGGTGCGGGGCTTGTGGGTGGGCGATCCTGCTGAAGCCGCAAAATCAATGGAAACCCTGCAGGCGACAACGGGTTGCGTCACCCAGTTTATCAAGACTGGCTCTTATGAAGACGTTCTTGATTGGCTTCTCAACAAACCACAGGAGCAGCCCGTCATTGATGAAGCAAAGGGCATGCCATTCGAAGACAAATCATCAAGATATATCGCAAAGCCAGTCGATACCAAAGATTGGACCCACATACTTGATCGTTTCGTTCTCGATAGCCCGAACATGCTGACCTACGGCTATCTTGAGGTGTATACCGGCGCCATAAATAGTTATCCTATTTGGGAAAGCGCATTTATCCACCGCGACGTTTTGTACGATGTGGTGATGGACGTCTTTTGGTACACTCCGGATGAAAGGGAAGCATCGGAAACGTTCATGTGGAACTGGAACAAAACAATAGAAAAACACTGGAATGGCCACGTCTATCAGAACTATGCCAGCGTCCAAGTGCCTGACTATGCTGAAAACTATTGGGGTTTTGCTGTACCGTTACTTTCTTGGGTCAAGCAGAAATACGACCCGGAAACACGTTTTACATTTGCACAACAAATCCCGCAGCCCCCACAGTACGATGACGATGCGGAACCTTCGTCGCAAGATTACCCAGATGTTGTGAAAGCATGGAAGCAACCGATTGACTATCTGCACGGTCACAAAGCGATCATGGCCAAGACATCGGACGGGGCCATTTGAGTGACGTGAAAGCCGATCCAATCCTCGCCTGGCTGTCAGATATCGGGTTTGAAAACTATGGCGAGCTTTTTCTACGAAACGATGTCAGCATCGACATTCTGGGTGAGCTGACAACGGATGACCTTCGCGAGATGGGGATCAAATCAGTTGGTGATCGCCGCAGATTGCTAAGCGCGATCAAGGCATACTCAGCCGATACCCGTTCAACCGCTGAGCCTGCGGCAGATGTTGTTCAGGTCGCGCAACGACGTATGCTCACAGTATTGTTTTGTGACCTGGTTGGATCAACAGCACTTTCGGCGCGGATGGATCCGGAAGAGCTGCTTTTTCACATCGAACAGTTCAGGCAGACAATCATGACGGCGATCGCTCCGTATGATGCGCATATCGCGCAATATGCTGGCGACGGTATTTTGGCTTACTTTGGTTATCCGCGCTCGTCAGATCACGATGCTGAAAAGGCGGTCGCAGCCAGTCTTGCAGTACTTGAAGCTGTCGATGCGTTGCCGCCACGCGATGGCGACAATACGAAAGTGCGTATTGGGATTGCCACGGGCCTCACCGTCGTCGGTGGCGTTGATCGCAAACGCGAATTCATGGGGCAGGGTGCGGTTGGAAAGACGCTTAACCTTGCTGCACGGCTTCAATCCTTGGCTGATCCCGGCGAGATTATCGTCGCCGGGGCGACCCGGCGTATGATTGGAGATACCTTTCGATGTGCAGATCTCGGAAAACACCACGTAAAGGGGTTTGACCGCCCCGTTCCGGCCTTCAAAATCATCGGAACCAGTCAGATAGAAAGCAGGTTTGATGCCCTGCGCGTGTCTCAGCGGCAGACTGCCTTTTCCGGCCGCGAAATTGAACTGGAAAAGCTCAAAGCAAAGCGCGAGAAATCAAAGACGGCCAAGCAGGTTGTTTTCGTTTCTGGCGAAGGTGGGATTGGTAAATCTCGACTGGTGCGCGAAGCTCTGTTTAACACCGACACCAACGTGCTGTCTGGCGTTCTCCTGCAATGTTCGCCCTATCAAACAGCGACTGAGTTTTTTCCGTTAAGGTACCAGTTGCAGCGCGCGGCAGGCTTTGTTGCATCGGACAGTCAGCAGGGGTTCGTTGCCAAGATAACCAAACTGTTGGAACAGTTTGGTCCTGTCACCCAAGAGCGCCTGTGTGTTATCGCGGATTTGTTTGGTTTTGATCTGGGCGCTGAGCAATCTCTGCGCGGCTGGAACGCACATCAGAAGCGGCAACTTACGCTAACGCATCTTTCGGAAATCCTGATCGAAATAATCACAAGACAACCCGTCTTGCTGGTCGAAGATTCGCAATGGATGGATCCATCTACCGAAGAAGTGCTCGACAAGGTTTTGACGACTCTGGATCAATATCCCGCCTTGGTGATTAGTACGTCTCGATCTTCGATTTTACCTGAATGGATCAAGGCACACACACCGGATCTGATTAAACTGGCAAAGTTGTCAAATGAAGCAACGCACGCCATGATCCGTTCTCTGGTTCCGGAAACACCAAAATCGGCGATCATGTTAGAGGCGATCGTCGAAAGATCGGGTGGCGTGCCAATTTTCGCGGAAGAGCTGACGCGGAATTATCTCGCCTCAACCGGAGAGAACAGACCCGTCCATTTCTTGGAAGACATTCCTGCAACGCTATCAGAAACACTACTCGCGCGATTGGATCGGTTAAAAAAGGGACGGTCCATTTCTTCGATTGCTGCCGCAATTGGTCGCGAATTTCCTGTCGCAATTCTTGCCCGCGTTGCCGATCTTCCCGCCGACATGTTCAATGCAGCGATCGAAGAACTCAAACAAGCTGGTATCATTGAAGACGGGCATAGCCTGTTTGGTGAGGCGATCAAATTTCGGCAAATGCTTGTAAGAGATTCCATTTATCAAATGCTCTTGCGACGCGATAGAAATGCATTGCATAGCCGGATCGTCGCGACCATCCGGGAAGACTTTCCAGAGGTGGCAGAGGCAATGCCGCATGTATTGGGTATGCAGTTTTCTTATGCGGGGGAACCCGTTGCATCCGCTCAGGAATGGCTTCGTGCAGGCACGCTCGCCAACCAAAGATCGGCTTATTATGAGGCTGTTCAACATTTGCGGAGCGGCCTTGAGGCAATTGCACGCGCGCAGGAGACACAAGAAAGTTCGAAAATCGAGACATCGATCAGAACAACGCTTGTCGGCGCGCTGATTGCAGCCGAAGGGTACAATTCATCTGCCGTCAAAGACGAAATGGAACGCGCGGTTGAAGCTGCAAGCAGGTTTGGATCAACCGAGAGCGTCGTTGCATCCCTGTTTTCGAAATGGTCGGTGACGAACGCCAGCATCGATGTGCAAAAACAGATAGCCGACAAGATGGTAGAGGTCGCGGAGCGTGGTACCAACATTGATCGCCTCATTGCACGCCGTGCCCAGGCAACATCTTTGCTGTTCGGCGCTGAGATACAGCCCGCCATTTCCGCTTATCATAAGTTCATGTCGCTTTATGACGAGGCTCAACACGGTCCAGCACTGCGGTTGATGCACGGCGATCATGCATTAATGGTGATGATGGGACTGGCCGAGGCCCACACACTCTCTGCAAATCTGGAAGAAGCCAGGCATTGGGGTGATCGCGTTATTGACGCTGCACGAAAATCAAAACGTGCCCATGACATAGCGCACGTTCTCGCCTTTGCTGGATGCCTTCATCCGATGCTTATCGGTGATTTCGATCGGGCAGGGTTGCATGGGCAGGAACTCATTGATGTCTGTAAGAACAACGGTATCTCTTACTGGCTCGGTCATGGGCATCTCTTCAAGGGGCTGTGCATGATCCAATCCGGCAAAACCGGTTCTGGTTTCGTAGAGGCGGATAAAGGGATGGATTTGTTGATCAGTGCGAACGCTTTCTCAAACTGTTGGCACATTCTTTATGCTGGCGCTTGTATTGAACACGGTCGGATCGAACGCGCACATGAATTGATCGGCATCGCTGAGCGATCAATTAATCAGGGCGATGTCCGATTTGCAGCCGAATTCCACCGTATCCGAGCGCGACTATATCGTGCTCAGCGCCAACCAGCGGACATCATTGAACGAGAAATCGGGCAAGCACTGGTACTTGTCTCACAACAAGGGTCGCATCTCTTCTTTCAGGCGGCGCAAGAGGATCTGGACAACCTGGTGAAGTCTTTTCAGTAACGCACGAAGCGTACCTTTAAGATTGCCGGGCTCCCGGTCTAAGCAATAATAGCTTCACGAACTTCTGGACGAAAAGATAGGAACTGGTCGGGCCAGAAACCTTCCCATCCGGTCGGCAAAGCTCAGATAGGCCGGAACAAGCAACAGCACAAAGAATGACCCAATCAGGATGCCGAACCCAAGCGAAACCGCCGTCGGGATCAAGAATTGCGCCTGAATACTCGTCTCGAGCACCAGTGGGGTGACGCCCAGGAAAGTCGTCAGAGTTGTCAGAAAGATTGGGCGAAAACGTGAAACCGCCGCCTCGGTGATCGCCTCCGGTGCAGATTGTCCATCTGTCTGGTTGCGATTTGCCGTTGTGATCAGCAGCAGAGCGCCGTTAATCACAATACCCGAAAGGCCAACCACACCAAAGACCGACAAAAGGGTTAGATCGAGCCCGAGTAATGCATGGCCTGTCAGCGCGCCCATAAAGCCAAACGGGATGGTCAGCAGGATCAGCAGCGGCTGGACATAAGACCCAAGCGCCAAGCTGAGCAAAGCGACGATCGCAAACAGCGCAAGGCCAAAGTTTACTGCCAGCGCTGGGCCAAAATCATCCTGCTCCTCGGCTTCGCCCGACAGCGCGACGGTCACATCCGGATATCGGTCTTGAACAGCAGGCAAAACCTCATCCAGAATAAGCTGAATTTCGGCACTGCCCGTCGTCACTGCATCGTCGACATCAGCCTCAAGCGTTGTGATGCGCCGTGTGTCGACGCGGGTGATCGTGCTGGGCGCATTGGTGACCGAAAATTCACCAAGCGTGCTGACCGGGACGAACTGTTCGCCGACCCGGATGCGATAGCTGGCCAGATCGTCCAGATTTCCACGCTCTGCCTCTGGCAGGCGTACGCGCACTTCGACTTCTTCTTCGTCACGTTGCAATGTTGTAACCCGCTCACCAAAGACCGCTGACCGCAATTCGCGGGCGACGTCATTTACGGTGATGCCAAGTGACTTCGCGGTTTCGCTGGGCAGGAAGACCGCCTCTTGTGAGGTTGTCGAATCGGAATCTCGGACCGACAGGATACCGGCCCGCGCATCCAATGCCGCGCGTATCTGGGCAACCGCATAGGATCGGGCTTCGTCACTGCGTGCGCCAATCTGCAGCGCGATATCGGCACCGATTGGCACAACGGATGACGCAAAGGTCAAATCAACGATGCCGGGAATGCCGGACGCCTCGTCGCGCCAAAGTTCTTCGAAACGTGCTGCGCTGAAACCACGGCGTTCCGCACCCACGATCTTCGCTTCGACCGTAGCCCGATCAGTGGAGCCAGTGCCAACGCCGCCCGGATCACCGGCCGCAACGGCAAAGCCAATGGCAAGTGACACAGCCTCAAGCACGGTTTCGCTTGGCATGCTCTCTTCCTGACCGATGATGGCCGCGACACGTTCGGCCGCTTCCGAAACCTCGCTTGCCCGTTTGAGCGTTTCGATTTCTGACGTGCCTTCGGGCATGGATACGGTGGCAACCACATAGTCACCCTCGATTTCTGGAAAGAAGACAAACTTGACGGCACCACTGCTGAGAAAGCCCAAAGAGGCGATGAATAGTCCAAAGCTGACAAGGATAACGAATATCGGTTGCCAGACCGCAAAGCGGACCGCCTTACGCACAGCAATATCGCCGAACTTGTCCAAGGCACCACCGATCAGGCGTCTGATCGCGGCCAACCAACCAAGTGGGGTCCATGCGCGCGGCGGCGTGGTAGAAACATGAGCAAGATGATGTGGCAGGATGAACAGACTGTCGATGAGCGAAAAGAAAAGCACAAGCAGTACGACGGCTGCGACCGGCGTGATGAATGACCCCGACGTGCCCGGCAACATCAAGAGTGGGACAAAGGCGCACATCGTTGTGGCAACGGCAAAAAAGACGGGGGCCGAGACCCGCAGCACCCCTTCTTCTGCGGCTTTCAATGGATCGGATTCGACACGTCTGCGGGCAAAGATGTTTTCGCCCACCACAATTGCGTCGTCGACCACGACCCCAAGCGCCAGAATAAACCCAAAAAGCGACAACTGGTTGATCGTGACACCGAACACCGCCATCAGTGAAAATGAGCTGACAAAGGCTGTGGCAATCCCCACGACCACCCAGAACGCAATCCGCACTTCAAGGGTAATGGCCAGCAGTATCAGGATCAGTGCGGCCCCGATCAGCGCGTTTTCAGACAAAAGATCAATGCGACCTGTCAGCAATTCGGCCTCGTTCCGCCACTCAATCAATGCCACGTTTTCCGGCAGGAGCGGTTGTAGCCGCTCTTCCATGTAGCTGCGCGAGGTTTCCACAAGATCCAGGATTTGCTGATCGCCTTCGCGGTTGATCGTCAGGAAGATTGCAGGTTTGCCGTTGAGCAGGGAAATCACGCCTGTATCGGCAAGATCATCATTTACTGTCGCAATGTCGCCCAGCAGTACAACGCCGCCATCCGCCGAGCTGAGGATCGGAAGTTCTGCGAATTCCGTGCCGGTTTCTGCCTTACCTTCCGTCCGCAGTTGCAATCGTTCGCGGTCGGACAGGATCGTACCACCAGACAGATCAAGGCTTTCATTGCCAACCCTTGATGCAAGGTCCCGCAGCCCGAAACCATATGCATCCAAAGTGCGTTGCGAGACCAGAATATCGATTTGATCCGCCGGTGCCCCTGACAGATCGACGCTGGATATATTGGAGAAGGCGGCCAAAAGATCCTCACGCACCACAAAGGCCAGGTCCTTGAGATCGGCCATCGGCACGTCGCCGGACAGGATGAACTGAATGGCCAGTTCTGGCGCCTCAACCTCTGACACGACGGGTGTCTCAGAGCCGGACGGGAAGACCGTGATTTCGCCAACCGCTGATTTTACATCGTCCAGAACAATCGGAACTGAAACGCCCCGATCAAGCGTGGCAGTGATCGTCGCGATCCCTGCACGCGCTTCTGCCGAAAGACGCCGGACACCATCGATTGCGCGCACTTTCCCTTCGATGGGCAGGATGATCGTGTCTGTCACCTCGCTTGGTGTGGCACCAGGATAGACGACCGAGATCTGAACCGCACCCAGATTGATTTCGGGAAAGTTCTTTACGGTGATTGAAAAGACCGAGGCGATCCCCGCAAGGATCAAGCCGACCATCAAAAGGTTCGCAAAAACGGGATTGGCCGCTGCGGAACGAATGAGGCCCTTCATTGGGAGATATCCGCAGTGGTTTGCCGTGCATCCGATTGCTCGACAACGCCAACCTTCAACCCCTCGATTGCGGCGGGCAGGCGAGTGACAAGCACGCTGTCGCCAGGGAGCAGTTCTTCTGACTGTACCAGAACGCGATCATTAACGCGGCGGTCGATTGTGGCCGCGACTTGCCGCAGCGCGCCGTCCTCAACGACCCATATGCGGTTTTCAGCCTGAACAGCCTCGACCGGGACCGACAACAAACGTCCGGGCGCATTCGGGATTGAAAACTCCGCCTCGAACAGGCTGTTCAGGCGAAACACGCCGCCATCTTCGGAAAACGGCTGGTCCACCGATACCAGAACGGCAGTTGTTTGCGTTGCTGTTTCACTGGTAAGTGCGACCCTACGGATGATGCCTGGCTTTGATGCTCCGGACCCATCAGTTGCTGTGACAATCACATCACGCCCGATCAGGTCGCCACCTTCCTCCAGCTTTTGAAGCTGCTCGGCATTCAGGCGCACAAGAAGTTCGGCGCTATCGGCGCTGACCAGTCGCCCGACTTCCGTGCCCGGTTGCAGAAACTGCCCCTCGGACAAGGTTTCTGCGGCAACGACCGCATCAAATGGGGCGACGATTGTCGCCTCATTGACCGCCAATTCAGTCGCAAGAAATGCGGCCTCTGTTTGCGCAACTTTCGCCTCTGCAGCGGCAAGGTTGGTTTGGGTTGTGACCAGACTGGTCTGAGATGACACATTACGATCAACCAATGTGCTGATCCGATCCAATTCCTGCAGAAGACGCGCGCGCTCCGCTTTGGCAGCGTCCACATCTGCGCGGGCACGCGCAACGTCCGTTTCAAGCCGAGCTGCATCAAGGCGGAACACCTCGGCACCGCGGGGCAGGCGCTCACCTAACTGGAAACTCGGGTTGACCCATGCGACCCGCCCGGCTGCTTCGGTCGTTACAACGACCTCAGACGCGGCACGCAACAGGGCGGTTTGGCGGATGCCAGCAACTGACTCTACCACCTCTGCGGGCGCTGTCTCAACAAGCGGCAGGCGCGGTGCCTGTGCGGTCGCCTCTTGACCTGCGGATGGTGGGTTTGAAAATACCGTGTAGCCGCCAAATAGTGCAGCACCACCGGCCAACACGAAAATCGAATCCAATACCCGCATGCGCGCGCCCCTTTTTGTTAAACGCTTTGGGACACCTAGGACGGCGGGTGATGGCGGCAAAGAATTTTGTCGCCATAAGGTCAAAAGTCAAAATGAATGAGTTGAAAATTAAAATGACATGAGCGCCAGACAGTGGAATAGTCGTGGTGATACAGGCAGCCACGGCAAATATGGATACGTTTACTGATTTCTACCAAAATTCCGACTACGCCGGTTTCGATCAGGATGTCCGGCAGGGTGGCAGCTTTGGGCTGAGTTTTATGGATGTTCGGCAAGATGCGATCGAGGCCGTGGATCCTGCCTTGCCCGAGATTCCGTTTGTATCTGGCGTTGCCGGCGGCGGCGTTGCTGATATTGATTTTGGCGATGGGTGGCGGCGGCATCAGCTTCATCCTGGTTTCCTCGACATTCAGCCCCCCAATCAGGAATGCCAGTTTCGTATTCCGGCGCTACACCTGCGGATCGCCTTCGTCCCCGAGGCCCGGCTAAAATCGCTGCTTGATGAACGAGGTTTGCCCTTTAGCGCGCTCGAAACGTTCTCAGCCCAATTCAGGTACTCTGCGACTGCTTTTGCGGCCTTACAGGATATGTGGAATCTGGCCCAGTTTGATGACCCGGCCACGCATCTGATGATCGACGGACTCTGGCTGCACATGATCGGTCAGCTATTGGCCGAAGCAAATCCAAACCAGCAACTGGCCCCGGCCAGAGCCATTGGCGATGTGCGCATCCGCCGTGTTATCGACTATATCGAGACCCATATGTCCGATCCCATTTGCGTCGCAGACCTCGCCGCTGTTGCGTTTCTCAGCGTCACGCAATTCAGTCGCGGTTTCAAAGCTGCTTTGGGAGTAACGCCAGCCAGATATGTACTGGAGCGTCGCTGCGCACGTGCAGAGCGTCTGTTAATCCACTCAAACCTACCACTCGCAGAAGTCGCGCGATGCTGCGGATTTCGGAATACGTCGTATTTCTGGACGGCCTTCAAGAAGGTGACGGGACATACGCCCGCACAGGTAAGGATTGTAAACTAGTTGCGGCGAACTGGGTGCGCGCTGCGCGCTCACCTTTAGGATCGATCATTCTGCTGAAACAGGATTTTGGCGGTCTCTGCCTCAAAGTCTTGCTTGAGACCGAAGTCGCGATGGTTCACGTTTGGCCTAATGACAGAAGCCCACCTGGCGTATTCGAAAACTATGACACGACACTTGCCTATCAACGACTTGGGTCTCCGCAACGATATTGGACCGATGCGGACGTGACCGCGGCGCAGGGCTTGGCGCTGGACCATGAGGAAGGCTGCGACAATGAGCTCGACGCGAAATTGCGGTTAGCCGATGTCTCCTTTGCCGCGCGCCCGAACCGGATACGATTGTCGAACACGATGGCATGGGCATGATGCCGGTGCATTAGGGGTACCAGACACAAACACCGCACGGCGCAGCAACCACTGCCCCGTGACGGGGCGAATGCATCTGATATCGTATATCACTTTGATCGCCCCTAGCTTTTCACTGTTCGACCCGCCACCATGAAGCGGTGCAAGAACAGGAGAAAGCGATGACGATCCATTATGATGATCTGGAAACACGCGCCCCGGCAGAACGGGAGGCAGCACAACTGGCTGCTCTTGCTGCGCAGGTTGCGATTGTTCGTGACAAGGATGGGTCATGCCTGCCAGATATTGCCGTTAACACGCTTTCCGATCTCACCAAATTTCCCGTTCTGCGCAAATCCGAGCTGAGCGATTGGCAAAAGGAACAGCCCCCATTTGGTGGCATCCACACGTCCAACATCACGCATGTCTTTCAATCGCCCGGGCCGATTTACGAACCGGGGGGGTCGTCTCATGACTGGTGGCGCTTTGGCCGTTTTCTACATGCTTGCGGGATCGGCAAGGATGACATCGTGCAAAACTGTTTTGGCTATCATCTGACCCCCGCCGGAACCATGTTCGAAAACGGCGCGCGCGCGGTCGGGGCCAAAATCTTACCCGCTGGCACTGGCCAAACAGAGCTGCAAGTGCGGGCTGCCGCCGATATCGGAAGCACGGCCTATGCAGGCACGCCCGATTACCTCAAAGTGATCCTTGAAAAAGCTGATGAAATGGGTGTGCCGTTGAAGATTACCAAAGCCGCAGTTTCCGGCGGCGCGTTGTTCCCGCAGTTGCGCCAGTATTACACCGACCGGGGCATCACCTGCATGCAATGCTACGCAACCGCCGATCTGGGCCATCTGGCTTATGAAACGGCTGAGGGTGCGGGCATGGTCGTGGACGAAGGGGTGATCATCGAAATTGTCACACCCGGCACCGGTGACCCGGTTCCAACGGGGGAGGTCGGCGAAATCGTTGTTACATCGCTGAACCCCGACTACCCCCTGATCCGTTTTGCCACCGGCGACATGAGCGCCGTTATGGATGGTCCAAGTCCCTGCGGGCGTACCAACATGCGCATCAAGGGCTGGATGGGCCGCGCTGACCAAACCACCAAGATCAAGGGCATGTTCGTACGCCCTGAACAGGTGGCCGATCTGGTCAGGAAAACTGGTGCCGACCGGGCGCGGGTGATCGCGGATCGCGATGGCGACACCGACAAGATGATCGTCCAAATCGAAGGTGACGGGCTGGACGAAACCACCATCACCGCTGCCGTCCAAGACATTCTGAAGCTAAAGGGTGAAGTGACATTTTGTGCCCCCGGAACACTACCGCGCGATGGCCTCGTGATTGAGGATCGGCGAACTTATGAGACATGAACAAGGAGATGCGTCATGCGTAAACTAACCCTAAGTGCGGCGCTAATGGCCCTTGCTCTACCCGCTGCCGCTGACGATGCGGCCTTGCTGATGGGGGTAGAGCGGTATCAGGAACTGCGGCGCGTCAGCAATGCGAACGATGTGCTAAACTCAGCCGACGCATTGCGTGATGCGGGTTATGCGGTCAGTACGCTGTCCAATGGCAGCTCTGGTGATATGCGCCGATTGATGGCCCGTTTCGCGGAAGAGGCCGAAGATGCCGACCGCCTGGTGGTCGGGCTCGCGGGGCGGTTTGTGACAGATGGCAGCCGCACATGGCTTTTGGCGGCCAATAGCGAACAACCAACGCTTTTTGATCTGCGGGCCACCGCATCCGTGGACAGTATCCTGTCTGTGCTGGCCCGTACGCCCGGTCAGGCGGTCCTGATCCTTGGCTACGATCAGGATGCGACCGGCGCTATCGGTGATTACCTGCGTCAAGGAGTCGGGAATCTGGATATCCCGCAAGGTGTCACGGTTTTGTACGGCGAACCCAGCGTCACAGATGGTGTCGTGATAGAGGCATTGACCCAGCCTGGCGGCGACGTGATGGCCTTCGCCCGCGACGCGCGCTGGCTGCAAGAGGCGGGGTATCAACCCAAATCCCTGATTATGCAGCCGGACACAGATACGCCACGCGCGCCAACGGTTGATGCGACCTTGCCTATTTGGAACGATGCGCAAGAAGCGAACACCGCCGACGCCTATCGCGATTTCCTGTTCGACTATCCCAACAGCCCCTACGCGGCAGAAGCACGCCGCCGGTTGGACGAGATCGAAAGTGACCCGGTACGCCTTGCGGAACTGACAGAGCGTGAACTGAACCTGACGCGAAACGAACGCCGTGCAATCCAGCGCAACCTGACATTACTTGACTACAACACGCGAGGTGTTGACGGCATTTTTGGGCCCGGCAGTCGCAGTGCAATCCGCAACTGGCAGCAAACCAATGGCTTTACCCAAACATCATATCTGACGGCCGAACAGATCAACCGGATCGATGCGCAGGCCAGCCGGCGGGCGGCCGAAATTGAAGCCGAAGAAGAACGTGAACGCGAAGAGGCCGAACGTCTTGATCGCGCCTATTGGGAAGAAACCGGTGCGCGCGGGGACGAAGCAGGTTACCGCGCCTACCTGAACCGCTATCCGGAGGGGCTTTTTGCTCAGGAAGCGACCCAAAAACTGGGTGAGCTCAGCAATGCGGACGCCGAAGCCGAAGAGCGCGCATTGAACATCAACCCGGTTCTGGCGCGTCTGATTGAAAGCCGATTGGCGCAGTTAGGGTATGAACCAGGGCGCGTGGACGGTCGGTTTGACCGTGACACACGGCGGGCCATCGCGCGCTATCAAACGCGCAGTAACCTGCCCGCGACGGGCTATATCAGTCAGCCCACATTAGCGCGTCTATTGGCCGACACCTTCGGACGGTGATTGCCGATGTGCAGATCGCGCCGCTTTACCAGCGGCCCGATCTGGCGCATGTAACTGCCGCACTTTTTCGCGACATCTGGCCTGATCACTATGGGTCGGATGGGCGCGGCGATGCGCAAGCAGATCTTCGGGCACGATGCCGACCGACAGGGCCGCCTTCTGCGCTAGTGGCATTCACGGCGGATGGTCAGGTCGTCGGTTCGGTGAGCATGGAACGGCATTCGTACGGCAGTGGGCCGGATGAAGAACCATGGCTCATCGGTCTTTGTGTCCGGCCAGATATGCGTGGCGCTGGCCTTGCGTCAAGACTAGTACAAGAGCTGGAGCGTCATGCGGCAGCCCAAGGACACGTGCATCTTTATACCACCACCCACACAGCAACAGGGCTGCTCAAACGCCTCGATTGGGCGCCATTGCGCAACTTCGATGCCGATGGGGTGCAATGGAACGTAATGCATAAGTCGGTTTGAGCCGCTTGGATCTACCCTTCAGAGCCGATCATGAAACAGGTCGTACCGCGTGCCTGTAGACGACGACAGGCCAGATCAGCCCCTTCGCGCGTTAGCCCCATGAAATTCGCATCAAACCCGCCAGAGCGTTGCACAACACGGCGCAGTGAACCGTCCAGCGTGCTCATCTCGTTCAGCGCGACGCGCAACAAAACACGCTCCGCATCGTAGCGGGTGTTATAGCGGCCCACGTTGACGCCCCAATGCCGCCCACCAGAGGTTGAGATACGGGTAACAACTTCTGGCCCTGTCTCGACCACGGGCGCTGCACTGGCAACAATCGTTTGCTCTGTGTTGGGTGCGGGGCGTGAACGCGGTGTGACAGCAGGCGTCGCGGTCGCCACCTGTATCGGCGCAGGCGGTTCGGCTGCGGTTGGCTCTGTCAGCGCCTCAGCCAATGCATCGTCGACGGCGCTGGCCAGCAGCGCGTTGATCGCATCACTGTCGACCGCTGCAACAAGCAGTTCTTCGGCAGGTGCGGCTTCCGGCGCCGGCCGCGCGATGGGCCTGATACTTGTTGTGACCTGGCCGTTCACACGCACAATTTTCCCCGCGCTGCCACGTATGGCTGCGGCACTATTGGAATTGCTTGGCGTGCCAGACAACATCGCAGCTGGCGGATTGGGCTGACGGATACGCGCGCGCGTCGGCGCGCGGTTAAATCCCATATCCATCAACTCGGTGATACGTGCATTGCGCGCGGCTGTCGAAGACCCACCAAAAACCGTGGCAATCACCCGTTCCTGTCCGCGCTGGGCAGAGGCCACTAGGTTAAACCCAGCCGCACGGGTGTAGCCGGTTTTGATGCCGTCACCACCTTCATAAGCGTCCAGCCAGCGGCGATTGGTGTGGCGCACACGAGCAATGCCCGCATCTGCAGAACGACGCGAAAACAGGTTATAGTACTGCGGGAAGTCATAAATCACGTGGCGTCCAAGGACAGACATGTCGCGCGCGGTGGACAGATGGCCCGATTGGGTCAACCCGTGGGCATTTCGGAACGTCGTGTTGCGCATACCCATCGCGGCGGCTGTGCGGTTCATCCGGGTGGCAAATGCGGATTCAGAACCAGAAATCGCCTCGGCAATGGCCGTTGCCGCATCATTGGCAGACTTTACGGCGGCGGCGCGCAATAGATAGCGCAGGCGGATGGTCTGGCCCTCACGCAGACCCAGTTTCGATGGCGGCTCGGATGCGGCAAGACGGCTGATCGTGACAGGTGTGTCCAGCGTGATCTCGCCCCGCTCAATCGCCTGAAACGCGATGTAAAGCGTCATCATTTTCGTCAGTGACGCAGGATGCAGGCGCGTATCAGCATTGCGCGAATGCAAAACCTCGCCCGTGCGGGCGTCCATGACCATGGCCGCGTAAGGTGCTGCGCTCGCGCGCTGCGGCGCAAACACGGTTGATAAAATAAATGCGAATAGAAATAGCCCCATAAGGGCCAATTGTCCCGGACGACTTGCCACGTCGCTTGCCTCTTTTTCTGCCTCAGTGACCCCGAATTTTTCCGGTGGTCTTATTGTTATGCGGCGACGCTAGCATATGTTTGATTCTCAGAAAATACCCTAAATTCAAAGACTTTTGGGGTGTTCGTTAACCAATTCTTAGCAGATGTTGTGATGCATTGCGATGATGCCCCCATATAGATGATTTACCACCCTAACTCGCCGCGAAAATGTTAATAAACACTTGGGGTTTTCATGGGGCATATGTGCCTTATATATAACGGCTATCAACCGGGACATATTAATGCTGGCAGACGTTCACATGATGGCGGAAAAAGAAGGCGATGACGACGGTGATGTTGGCGTTGTGCTTGAAACCAAGCCCAAGACCAAGCGCCCACCACTTTATAAGGTGTTGATACTGAACGATGATTTCACGCCGATGGAATTTGTCGTGCACGTGCTCGAACGGTTTTTTGGCCTGTCCCATGCGCAGTCGTTCGAACTGATGCTGACCGTCCATAAAAAGGGTGTCGCCGTTGTTGGCGTATTCAGTCACGAGATTGCAGAAACGAAAGTGGCGCAGGTCATGGATTTTGCCCAGCGCCATCAACATCCGCTGCAATGCACGATGGAGAAAGAATAGCGGCATCCCGCTATTCACCCGCAGATGTCCCAATCCCGACTCAGCACTGCCCTGAATGATGGGCTATTCGCGTTGCCCAACGGCAACATTGCGGTCATGCGCCCGCCAGCCACCTATGACGTCTCGAGCTTGCCCCGGGACGCCCTGCAGATCGTGCATGGGTTCTATCCTGATTATGCCGCTTGGCAGAATGCCGGTTACGATGTTGCGCAGGATTTGCATGACTGCGCCGTTGCGATTGTTGTCGTCCCGCGCGCCAAGGCGCTGGCGCGCGCTATGGTCGCTGCCGCTTGCGCCAAGGCTGATCTGGTCATTGTTGATGGGCAAAAAACGGATGGTGTGGATGGTCTGTTCAAGGAATGTCGCAAGGTGTTGGGCGATGTTCCGTCCATCACCAAAGCGCATGGACGACTGTTCTGGTTCGCGGGCACCGACACCTTCGTCGATTGGGCAGCGCCACCGCCCGCGAAGGGACCACATGGATTCTATACCGCCGCAGGTGTATTTTCAGATGGCGCCGTGGACGTGGGATCGGCGTTGTTGGCCGACGCATTACCGCCAAAGCTGCCGGCTCGCATGGCTGATCTTGGCGCAGGGTGGGGCTATTTGGCTGGTCCCGTACTGGCGCGCGAAAGCGTCAAATCGCTTGACCTGATCGAAGCAGAGGCGCTGTCGGTCGCCTGTGCCAAACGAAATGTGGATGATCCGCGCGTGACATTTCATTGGGCCGATGCCACCAACTACGTTGCAGAAACCGCGTTTGATGGGATCGTCATGAACCCACCGTTTCACGTCGGTCGTGCGTCTGATCCATCGCTGGGCCGTAGCTTTATCCAAGCAGCCGCCCGCCTGCTGGCGCCGGATGGCAAGCTCTGGATGGTGGCGAACCGTCATTTGCCTTATGAAACGACCTTGTCGGAAAGTTTCCGCAATGTGGACACGATTGGCGGCAATGGTGCGTTCAAAATAATCCACGCCAACCGTCCCACACGCTAGGGCCGGATCAGGGAGACGACAATGTCATTTTCGATTTCAGGCAAGACCGCCATTGTGACCGGTGCCGCAAACGGTGTGGGATTGGCCATCGGGCGGCACTTTATCGAAATGGGCGCCAATGTCATCTTTGCCGATATGGATGAAAAGACCCTCTGCCATCAGATGGGCGAGGAGGCCAAAAAAGAAGAAAATGTCCGCATTTTCGCCGGCGATCTGCGCAAGAAGCTGACAATAGCCAACCTGCTCTCTGCCACGATTGATGCGTTCGAAAGGGTCGATATTCTGGTCAATGCGTCCCGGCAGGTCATGACCACCGATCCCTTGGACCCCGAAGACAATTCTACCGAAGATCTGTTGCAACAAAACATGCTGACCGCAATGCGGATGAGCCAGGCCGTGGCAAGGCGCATGATCAAGCAGGCGGGCGACAATGCAGACGGGCCTATTGGTTCGATCGTCAACATCAGTTCCATCGCGGCACGGCGCACCCATCCTGAATTGCTGGCCTATTCGGTCAGTTCAGCAGCCTCCGATCAGATGACCCGGTCCTTGGCAGTTGCCTTGGCCCCCCACAACATCCGGGTTAACGCTGTCGCCTTCGGAAGCGTCATGAGCGCGAGCTTGAAAGGCGCACTCAAAGACCAGGATAAGGCCCGCGCGGCAATCCTTGAAGGCACGCCGCTGCACCGCATCGCCAGCCCCGGTGAGGTGTCAGATGCGGTACAATACCTGGCCTCAGACGCGGCGGCATTTGTGACAGGTCAGATCATCACCGTTGACGGCGGGCGTACCCTGATTGATCCGGCAGCCGTTTCCGCCCATTGATTATTCGGGGTGGATCGCGATGCATTGGCGCACCGCTGTATCGGTTGCGGCTTGCAAGGCCGGGCGCTGATCACGCAGGCGTTTAAGTTTGCGACGCTCTTCGCCAACGTCAATCGCAACAGGGCTTGAGGTTGTGAAGGTCTCGGTCCGGTCGCAATCATATTCCTCCAGCTGCCCGTCCGGCAAACGATCGGTACATGTTGCTTCGATGGTGCGTGTGTCGGTCGCGGTGAAGACAGCAAAACCGCGATCCACGTTACCCTGCGCGGTCGCAATCCGACCATCGAGTACGCGCAATTGATCTTGCGCGGTGTAGATGCAGCTTTCGCGCGGGGTTGCACAGGCCGCCACCGCCAGAAGGGGCATAATGTAAAGAACGCAGCGCATAATAGTCTCCGGTTAGAAAGGGTTTTGGGCGTTTTGTTGAACTTGATGAGGACTGTTATTCAGGGTGGGTCGCGATGCACTGCGCCACGCCCTGATCTGCCGCAGGCTGCACCACTGCAAGGCGTTCGCGCAATGACGCGAGCTTCGCCTCTTCCGCTCTCAGGTCGATGGCGACAGGTTGTGTGACAGTGAATGTATCAACCTCATTGCATGGATATCTGAAGGTCGATCCGTCCGAATGGCGGTCGCTGCAAAAGCGGGTCCTGGTGCGCACCTCTTGGCTTTCCTCCAACGCATAGCCGCGCGCGATATTGCCTTCTACTTCCCGGATCAGACTGCTGATAATCCGTGCATCACGTGTGACATCGCGAATGCATTCTTCGCGGGGGGTTGCACAGGCCGTCAGGGCAAAAAGCGGGAGGATGATAAAGGCGGGGCGCATTGGCGATCTCCGGGGTTTGATCTGGATCATCGTTGTATGATCGGTATGGTGCAAAGAAACTAACATAGAATGCTATGCAATATCAGGGGACAAGGGGCGTCAATGTCAAACGGGTTTGAAGAAGAAAAGGCAACGGCGTCCGCATGGTTCCGCAGCTTGCGTGATGATATCGTGGCCGCCTTCGAAGCGCTGGAAGATAGCCAAACCGCTGACACCCCCGCCGGACGGTTCGAAGTCACCGAAACCACACGCGACGCCGATGACGGGTCAGACGCCGGTGGCGGGCTGATGTCGGTCATGCGCGGTGGGCGCGTATTCGAAAAGGTTGGGGTTAACGTATCCACGGTCTACGGTGCCTTGGGCGAAGCTGCGCAAAAGGCGATGGCCGCCCGCGGCGTGCCCGGCATGGCCGATGATCCGCGGTTCTGGGCGTCCGGCATTTCGCTGGTGGCGCATATGCAAAACCCCCACGCGCCAGCTGTTCATATGAACACGCGCATGTTCTGGACCCCGCATGCCTGGTGGTTTGGGGGCGGGTCCGACCTGAACCCGTGTATCGAATATGATGAAGATACCACCCATTTCCATGCCACCCAAAAGGCGCATCTCGACCTGCACGGGGCTTCGCTTTACCCCAAGCTGAAGGAATGGGCAGACGAATACTTTTACATCCCGCACCGGAACCGCGCCCGTGGTGTCGGCGGGATTTTCATGGATGACCATTGTACCGGTGATTGGGCGGCGGATTTCAAACTGACTCAGGATATCGGTCGCGCCTTTTTACCGGCTTACGTGCCGCTGGTAGAAAAACGGCGCAACATGGCATGGACCGATAAGGATAAGGATACGCAACTGATCCACCGGGGCCTCTATGCGGAATATAATCTGGTTTATGACCGCGGAACAAAGTTCGGGCTGGCAACAGGCCATGATGCCAACGCGGTGTTGATGAGCCTGCCACCATTAGCAAAGTGGATCTGACCGGGCTTCTGGGACTACCTTCGCAGGCGCTGGCCGGCTTTTTGCTGACAGCGCTTGTTTTTGAACTGACGCCTGGTCCGAATGTTGCATATCTAAGCATCCTTGGGGCCACGCAAGGCCGTCGGGTTGGTATGTCGGGGGTGATTGGCGTCACGCTTGGCTTGTGTGTTGTGGGCGCCGCCGCGATGGCAGGGTTAAGCGCGCTACTGCAAGCGACCCCGTTTCTGTTTCACGCACTGCGCTGGGCAGGCGCTGGATATCTCATGTGGCTTGCGTGGGACACCTGGCAAGGCGCGGACCCCACAGCACCGCCGGACAAGGTCAGGATAACCGCGCAAGAGGCGTTCTTCCACGGCTTCATTCTGAACCTGCTCAATCCCAAGACGTTGCTGTTTTATGCGGTCGTCCTGCCGGGCTTTGTGCCTGTCGGGTCGCAAATGGTGGCGCAGACAATTGTATTGGTCTTATTCACCATTTGTCTGTCAACGGCCTATCATTCAGGATTGGTAATGCTCGCCGGTTCGGCGCAGGGACACGTCACGCAGTCGCCATACGGAGGCGTCATTCGGCGGGGCATGGCACTGGCTTTGGCGGGTGTCGCCATTTGGTTTGCGTTGCGAACGGGGTATTAAGGGCGATCTACCTGCACGAACTTCGCACCGCCAGTGGATCGGGATTCGTCCTGCGTTGTGATCTGGCCAGCCCCCGGCCCGGCGGCCAAATCACGCAACATCATACCCGCCAGCTCAGGTGAAATCTCTCCGTCGCTGGCCCGGCTCAGCATTTGGGCGGCACGGTCCGGAGCAAAATGAACCATCGCGCGCGCAATGCGCATTTGAACCAGACCGCGCGGGCGGTCCTCGCCCACGCGTGTGCCAAGGGCCAAACGCTCACCTGCACTTGCAGGGACCAACGTAACCCAGGCAATCACGGTAATCATCGCGGCGACCCACACCGCGCGGACGCTCTGAAACATGATGCGCAAGGTCAAAGGCAACTGGTATTTCATGACGTTGGATTACCCCGTGAATACGGCGATTTTACGCCCCGCGTACTGTATCAATCATCAGCTGTACATTGTCAGGGTTGGCGTCCGGTGTAATCCCATGACCCAGATTGAAAATATGCGGACCCTTGCTAAACGCTTCGCAAATACGGCGCGTTTCGGTGACCAATGCATCGCCGCCCGTCACCATATGGGACGAGGCAAGATTGCCCTGCACACAGCCATCACTTTGGACATGTTCAGCGGCCCATGCGGCATCGACACCATCATCAAGGGCCACGCAATCAGCACCCGTGGCCTTGTGAACACCAGCATATTTGTGATCGGCGCCGCGTGGGAAGACGATGACAGGCACGCCCGGATGCCGTTCATTGATGGCCTTGGTGATCCGTTGCATCGGGTGGATCGAAAATTCAGTGAAATCATCGCCCTGTAATGACCCGGCCCAACTGTCGAACAGTTTGACAACCTCCGCACCTGCCTGAATTTGCATCGACAGATATTCAATCGTCGCTTCGGTCAGCCTGTGAATGATGCCTTCAAATACAGGGCGGTTCTCGGCCTTCAGGTTATGGGCAGGGGCTTGGTCCGGGGTGCCCTGACCCGCAATCATATATGTGGCCACTGTCCATGGCGAACCGGCGAACCCGATCAGGGTCGTCTCAGCGGGCAGCTCGCGCGACAGGATCTGCACTGTCTCATAAACAGGGCGCAGCGTATCATGGATGTCGTCGACAATCTTGAGCTGGGCAAGTTCCTCTGCCGTTGTGACCGTTGACAGGCGCGGCCCTTCGCCGGTGACGAACCACAGATCGGCACCAAGGGCTTGCGGGATCAGCAGGATATCCGCAAAAAGGATCGCCGCATCAAACCCATAGCGCCTGATGGGTTGCAACGTGACCTCCGCGGCAAGCTCGGGATTGTAGCAAAGTGACAGAAAATCCCCAGCCTGCGCGCGGGTCGCCTTGTACTCGGGCAGATATCGTCCCGCCTGACGCATCATCCAGATCGGCGGCGTGGAAAGCGTCTCGCCCGCAAGGGCCCGGAGGATGGTTTTTTGCTGCGTCATGAGGTGTCCTTTGCTACCCTCCCTTGGTCCCAATTGCGCTTGGTGTTGTCAAGCTAGGTTGACACGTCTAACAATCCTCACATGACATTCACCAAGCCTTCGCCCGCCGCACCTTTCAACATCGGAACCCGTGGGTCGCCCCTTGCCCTTGCGCAAGCACACGAGACACGGGCGCGTCTGATGAAGGCCTTTGATCTTCCGATCGAGGCGTTTGCAATTTGCGTCATCAAAGTCACCGGCGACGCCATTCAGGACCGCCCACTGAAGGAAATTGGTGGCAAGGGGCTCTTCACCCGCGAGATTGAGGAAGCACTGCTTGATGGCTCCATTGATATCGCCGTGCATTCGATGAAGGACATGCCCGTCGAACAACCCGGCGGCCTGCTTCTGAACACCTATCTGCCGCGCGAAGACGTGCGCGATGCATTTGTGTCCCTAAAGGCCAAAGGGTTGAACGATTTGGCACAAGGGGCAACGGTTGGCACGTCCTCCTTGCGGCGCCGGTCACAGCTTTTGGCCAAGCGTCCGGACCTGAACATCGTCGAATTCCGGGGCAATGTGCAAACCCGGCTGAAAAAGTTGGCTGACGGTGTGGCAGAGGCGACATTCCTCGCCATGGCCGGTCTCAATCGGCTCGATATGACAGATGTGCCGCGCACGGCCATTGCACCCGAGGAAATGCTACCCGCCGTGGCGCAGGGCGCAATCGGGATCGAAAGACGGGGCGATGATAGCCGCGCCGCCGAGATGCTAGAGGCGATCCATGACGGCCCGACGGGGCAGCGTCTGGCAGCAGAACGGGCGTTTCTGGCCGCATTGGACGGGTCCTGCGAGACGCCGATTGGCGGGCTGGCAGAATTGGATGGCGGTGCGCTGCGTTTGCGTGGGGAAATCCTGCGGACAGATGGGACCGCCGTGTTCACTGACGACATGAACGGCGCCATCGAAGACGGGGCAACGATGGGCCGGGAAATGGCTGCTGGATTACTTGAACAGGCGGGGCCAAATTTCTTTTAGAAATTCCTTCTGGCGATCCCATCAATTGGGAATGACTTTGCCCGGGTTAAGAATGCCCTTCGGGTCCAACGCTGCCTTGATCGCGCGCATTGCATCCAGCGCCACAGGGTCTTTGCGCCGCCGCATTGTGTCCAGCTTTGATAGCCCAATCCCATGCTCTGCGCTGAACGTGCCGCCAAGTTCCTGCACGACATCTTCGACAGCTTCGACCATCGCTTTCATCACATCAGGATCATTCCGGTTCAGAAATGTGGTATGATGGATGTTACCATCGCCCAGATGGGACACGATGACCTCGTAGCAATCAGCGTCGATGGCCTTGAGCCGGGGGGTCACCATGGCCTCAAATGCAGCGACCTTATTGATTGGCACCGCTACATCGGTGTTCACAAAAATACCGCCGCGCACGACGACCTCTCCAGCGGCTTCGCGCCTCTCCCACATAGCGGCGCGCTGGGCTTCGTTCTGGGCAATGACCGCATCCAGCAGATGACCATCTTCCAGCATCCCGCCAAGGATTTCTTCCAGCTGTGCGACGATTGGAATGGTCCCGTCTGATCGCAGCTGGGCGTCGCGCGGGGCGGTGGCGCCCACTTCAACAAGGATATTGACGTCATAGCGATCTTCAAAAGGCGGCTTTGCGTCTTCGCTCAACGACAGATGCCGATCAATGTAATTCCGCGTCATATATTCAAACGCTTCCACGGCACCACCCGTTGCATCCTGCAGCGTGTTCAACAACGACAGAGCATCATCCAATGTGGGCATGGCCACCATTGCGGTGGCATATGCGTGTGGCTTGGGCTTCAGCTTCATCACGGCTGCGGTGATGACCCCCAACGTGCCTTCAGCCCCGATCACCAATTGGCGCAGGTTCAGCCCGGAATTGTCTTTGTGCAGCGCGCTCATCAAATTCATGATACGCCCGTCAGCCATCACCACCTCGACGCCCAGGCATAGATCGCGGGTATTGCCGTAGCGCAGCACGTTTGATCCGCCCGCATTCGTCGATAAGACACCGCCGATCATGGCCGATCCGCGGGCGCCAAAAGTCAGTGGAAAAATCAGGTTATGGGCATCGGCGGCTGCATGCAGACTGTCCAGAATCACCCCGGCACCGACAGTGGCCGTGCGGCCCTCGGGATCGACATCATAAATTGTATTCAAACGATCCACCGAAAGCATCAATGCGTCCTGCCCCATCGTGGCGCCCGTCAATCCGGTATGACCGGAAACCGGCACGACCGGGGTACCTGTTGCATTGGCGATCTTGACGATATCCGCAACCTCTTGCGTGTCTTCGGGGCGGAGCACGGCAATCGGGGTGCCCACATATTGGCCCGTCCAATCCGTGACATAAGGGGCCGCATCAGCGCCGGTCAGCACACGGTCTTCACCAATAACGGCGGCAATATCGGTTAAGATGGACATGGAACGCCTCGTGTTTGTTCCGCGCTACGCTAGCGTCAAATCGCGAGGTGTGAAAGGTCCGGCCGCGCTATGCTTTATCAGCCGACCGGTACAGAACATAAGTCGTGCAGGGCTCATCATAATGGGTCTCGATCCCGCGATAGACCATGCCAAGCCGCTGCATCACCTTATGGGATGCGATGTTGTCGGGGTGGGCCACCGACACCACGTGATCCACATTCAGGACATCGAAAGCAAAACCTGCGGCACCCTGCCCGGCCTCAGTGGCATATCCCCGACCGGTGGACGCAGTCGTCAGGCGCCAACCGATTTCAAGATCAGCACCCTCTTTATTGGCAATGTTCTGGACGCAGGCGGCGCCAATGATTTGATCGCGCGCCTTTTCGATGACAGCCCACCAGCCATACCCCAGACTGGCCCAGCGTTCGCGGACACGGGCAATAGTTGCTTGCGTATCATCAAGCGTCTCTGGCGTGCCGCTACTCAAAAACCGCATGACATCGGGTTCATTGTTGATCGCGTTCAGGGCAGGTGCATGTGCAGGCGCAAAAGGCACCAATCGCAGCCGCTCGGTCTCAACAGTGCAATATGCGGGAATATCTGTCATGTTACATGCCCTACGGACGAAACAGTGGTGGTGGCGCGGGGGAGACTTGAACTCCCGACCTCGCGATTATGAGTCGCGCGCTCTAACCAGCTGAGCTACCGCGCCGCACCACGTGCGCCCGATTACGCAACAGGGGGAACACTGTCAAACCGTTTCTGCCAAATCGCAGCGTTCTGGCACCGTAAGGTGGGTCTTGACCCACCTTACCTTAGTCATAACGCAGTTCCGTCGCCTTCCCGCGAAAGATCGTATAGGCTAAAATCGTATATCCCATGATCGTCGGCAGCACGATGCAGGTGCCGATCAGAATGATAAACAGGCTCTCTGGCGCGCTAGCTGCTTCATAGATCGTCAGCTGTTCCGGTACCACATATGGATAAAAGCTATAGGCCATCCCGCCAAACGCCATCACCCAAAGGGAGGTCGCAGCAAAGAACGGCAACCACGACCAACGGTCACCGTGAAACGGCATCCGGCGCAGCATCCACCACAGCCATACGACCAAAACTCCTGACAATATCGGCAAAGGCGACAAGTATACAAACGACGGATAACTGAACCACTTGTCAAAAATCCGTTCGCTGACAAACGGGGTCGCCAAGGAAATGGCACCAATCCCCAAGACCAGCCCCCAGATACCACCCTTTGCCCAATCCACGGCCTTGCGCTGCAAATGCTCATCGGTCTTATGGATCACCCAGGTCGCCCCGATAAAGCTGTAGCCAACGGTCAGGAATACCGCCGTCAACATCCCGAAAGCAGCATGGGCCCAGGTCCATTCCAAACCCATGATGTACATGCCCAGCATGAAACCCTGAGATAGCGAGGTCATCAAAGACCCCGCAAAAAACGCATTATTCCACAAATCCTTATGCGGGGCCGGGGCCTTGGCCCGAAACTCAAACGCGACACCCCGCAGGATCAGCCCGATCAACATGATCGCGACCGGCAGATATAGCGCGGTCAGAATATCCCCATGTGCGGCCGGAAACGCGACCAGCAACAAACCAACCGCCAGAACAAGCCAAGTCTCATTGGCATCCCAGAACGGCCCGATCGATGCGATCATACGGTCCTTTTCGTCATCATCGGCGAAAGGGAAGAGCACCCCAACACCCAGATCAAAGCCATCCAGAACCACATAGATCAGGATGGACACACCCATCAGCCCCGCAAAGACAAACGGCAGCCAGATATTCGGGTCACCAAAGGTATTCATATTCCGTTACTCCGCAGGCACAGCACGGGACTGCGCGGCCGGTGAAGGGGCCACACGGGTCCCGATCTCTTCACCCCGGGACATTTTCCTGGCCAGGTAGAAGATGACGTAGATATAGGCAGCCAACAGCAGCGCATACACCACCAGATAAGCGATAAGTGTAGACAAAACCATCGGGGCCGGCACGTCTGCCACAGCTTCTTTTGTGGTCATCACACCCTGAACCAACCAGGGCTGGCGGCCAATCTCGGTGGTGTACCATCCGGCCAAAGTGGCAAGCCAGCCGCTAAAGCTCATCCCGACCAGCACATACATCAGCGGCTTGGGCAGACCTTCCACTCCGCGCCGTTTGCGCAGCATCATGACCGACGCCGTCCAACTGACCAGCAACATCAACAACCCGGTACCGACCATGACCCGGAACGACCAGAACACCGGGGATACGCGGGGGTGCAATACCTCACCATCCTCAGTCACAAAATCATTCAGACCCTTCACCTCGCCATTCCAATCATGGGTCAGGATGAAACTGGCGAGCTTCGGAATACCAATCTCGAACCGGTTTTCACGGGCCTCTTCATCCGGGATGGCGAAAAGGATCAGGGGTACACCCGTATCTGTTTCCCAATTCCCCTCCATAGCGGCGACCTTGGCAGGCTGATATTCCTTGGTGTTCAAACCATGAAAGTCACCGACCAGAATCTGCACAGGGATCAACAATGCCGCGGCAAAAACAGCCGTTTTCAGCGCGACACGCACGCCCTCTGTCCGGCCACCAATCAGCCAACGGAATGCACTCACACCGGCAATCAGGAAGCTGACGGTCAGGAAGCTGGCCAGAACCATATGGGCAAAACGATAAGGCATGGAGGGGTTGAAGATGATGGCAGACCAATCGGTCGCATGGGCGACGCCGTCAATCATCTCGTACCCTTGCGGGGTATGCATCCAGGAATTCAGCACAATAATCCAGAACGCCGACATCATGGTGCCAAAGGCGACCAGAAACGTCGCCGTTGTATGTAACCAATTGGGAACGCGCGAAAAACCAAACAGCATGATGCCAAGAAACACAGCTTCCAGGAAGAACGCGGTCATGATCTCATAGGCCAGCAACGGCCCCGCGATGTTACCCACTTTTTCCATAAAGCCGGGCCAGTTGGTGCCAAACTGGAACGACATGGTAATGCCGGACACAACGCCCATAGCGAAGGAAAGGGCAAAGATTTTCACCCAGAAACGATAGGCTTCCATCCAGCGCTCTTCACCCGTGCGGTTATAGCGCAGCTTGAAAAACAACAGGACCCAACCCAACGCAATGGTGATCGTCGGGAAAAGAATGTGGAACGAAATGTTGGCCGCAAACTGAATGCGGGACAGAAGAAGCGTCTCCATGGAACCCTCGAATTAATGCGGTCTTGTCCGCCTACCTTTCATATAGCTGCCATCGGTGAATGATCAGGGGGGTGCGACAGCAGGGCGCGGATTTTGGAATGTTTCTAAACGTAGACGAAATGATGCTATTTTACCGTGACTTCCCGCGCAACATCCAGAATGGTTGCGGCAAAAGGGGAGAAGCACAATGACCGGTTTTTTGACCACCCATGTATTGGACACAGCCAGCGGGCTACCTGCAAAAGGCATGACCATCGACCTCTTCCGGCTAGAGGGCGAAAGCCGCGCTCATATCGTGACAATGGTCACAAACGATGACGGGCGCACCGACAGCCCCATCCTGCCCGCATCAGACTTTGCCACAGGACGCTATGAACTCGTGTTCCACGCCGGCGCCTATTTCGGACGAGACGACGACCCGGCCTTCCTCGATGACATCCCGCTACGTTTCGGTATCAACGACGCGACCTCGCACTACCACGTGCCGCTCCTTGTCTCGCCCTTCAGCTTTTCAACATATCGGGGGAGTTGATGAAACAGGAAGGATGGCGGTTATGCGGACGTTCACTGCGCTTGCCCCAATGGCTGGTGCCAGCCCAAAGCGGACACGCCTCGATGCTGCTGCAGACTACCAGCATTCTACAGGTGAGGACGAAACCGGACTTTCGCTGCGATTGTAGAAAGCTAAAGGGCTACAGTGAAAGCTGACATTCAGAATGCTGACCTAACATGTTTTGCTGCGGCGCAAATGTCGCATGCCGAATGCGTGTCTTCTGGCACAAGCCATGTACGAGTTTAAGGGAGTCTTTTGGGGACGAACAGAGCCACGAGATCATGAGACCTGCGCCGCAGCTTTCCCTGCTGCTTCGCCTGTTGCAAAGGCGGTCCCCATCACGCGGATGGAGCCGTAGGCAAGGGCATCGGCCCCGATCAGGCGGCCTGCGTAAAACAGGTTGTCCACATCTTTGGCACGCAAACAATCCAACGGAATATCGGCAAAGCCGTCGCCTCCGATCTCGCGATAAATGGGCTTGCCAGGGATGCTGTGATCCTCGATTGGCCAGGCGGCGCGGGCAACGGCGTCATCACGTCTTCGGCCAGATAAAATGTCTTCAGCAGTCAACTCATAGCGGGCGGCGGGGTGGCGGCTTTCGCGTATGCCAATCTGGGGCCCGGTGCCGGCCAGGTAGGCGGCCTCAAATCCGGGAACATGGGCGCGCAGCACCTCGACATAATCATGTGCGGCCTCCCGCGCGGCCTGCTCGGCCTTGGTGAAGCTCTCGGAACTCAGGTCCAGCATGGCATGATCAAACATCATCCACCACATGTCCCCGGTGCGGGGAACCTGCGTGTAGATGCCACCATCACTGCGAGCTGTGGGATACCGGCCCGAGCGGTTGTAGGCGGTGAACCCGGCCACAATGGCGGCCCGGTCAATCGGTATCGTTTTATCGCGTCCACCCACCAAGATCGGCGCAGACACGGCCTGCAAATGCCCCTGATCGTTGCCGACCCGGCACGCGATACCTGCCAGAAACGCAAGGTTGGCGTCGCCTGTTGCGTCAACAAAGGCCTCGGCTGCGACCCGTCTGCGCCCATCCATGCCAGCAAGCGTCACGGATTGCAGCCGGTCAGACGTCCGCGCCACAGCGGCCACCCGCGTGTGCAACAGGACCTCTACGCCATTGCGGATGAGCACCCGGTCAAGGGCCAGTTTGACGGCCTCCGGTTCCAGCAAGATGATCCAGTTGAGCGTCGTGGGAGAGCAAAACGCGTCGCAATCCATCCCCAGGCCACGCAATTCGTCAAGAACCAGATCGGCCACACCACCGACCGCCTTTACCGGGGTTTCGCCCTGCTGGAAGAAGCCGCAATAGGCCAATACGTTGGAGCTGGTCGCGGCCCCTCCCAGAAATCCGTATTTCTCAACCAGCAAGACCTTCGCGCCCTTCTGTGCCGCGCCAAGAGCCGCCCCAACTCCGCCAGCCCCGCCGCCTGCCACGATGACATCATAGTCGCACTCGGGCTTGCGGCTGCCGGGCATGTCAGGACCGCCACCGCAGCAACCGGCGTTCAATCTGGCCAATGATCGCGCTCAGGGTGACACCCAGGAGGGAAAGGATCACGACGCCTGCGAACAAACGCTCCAGATCGTAGAGGGAGCCTGCCTGAAGGATGTAGGCCCCGATACCGTGGGAGGCCCCAAGCATTTCAGCTGCCACGAGCAAGATAATCGCAATCGCAAGCGAGATCCGCAGCCCTGACAAAATGCCGGGCATGGCACCGGGCAGAACGATTTTGCGCACGATGGACATCCATGACAGGCCAAAGCTCTGGCCCATACGGATCAGGGAGCGGTCCACATTGTCCACCGCGCCATAGGTGGCCACAACCGTTGGTGTGAACGTGCCAAAGGCAATCAGCGCGTATTTGGAGGCCTCATCAATCCCGAACCAGATCACAAACAGCGGCAAAAGCGCAATTTTGGGGATCGGGAAGATCGCGGCCACGACCGGCACCATCCCGGCGCGAACGTAGGAAAACAATCCGATCAGGACGCCCACGGCAATCCCGAGGGACGCGCCGATGGCCCCGCCCACGGCCAAACGGCCGAGAGAGGGCATCAGATGCTGAAACAGCAACCCACTTTCCCACAGCTCACCAAAGGCCCCCAGGACATCGGACGGTTTGGGGAAGGTCAGCGCCGAGATCCAGCCCGCCTGCGTGCCGCATTCCAAAAGTGCGATCACGGCGACAAACACCACAGGTCCCATCCATCGATGCGGACGGGGCGCAAAACCACCGCCACGGAAGCGGACTTCGATAGGGGCCGTGGGGGGGGATTTGTGGTCAGATGGATCAGACATCGATAAGCTCCTCATCTGCCGCGCGGGCTTCGTCGCGCATCAGGTCCCACAAGTGTTTTTGGGTTTTCTCCAGATCTGCATCGCCATAGCCGCGATCTGCCAAAGGTTTGTCGATCTCGACCACCTCGTTGATTTGGCCGGGCCTGCGCGACAGCACCACGATGCGGTGTCCCAGCCGCACGGCCTCGGCCAGATTGTGCGTGACGTAAACGGCGGTGAAGGGCTGGCGTGTCCAAAGTGCGACAAGATCATCCATCAGCAATTCGCGCGTTTGACTGTCGAGGGCGGAGAGCGGCTCGTCCATCAGCATCACGGCGGGCTTCACGGCCAGGGCGCGGGCAACCGCCACCCGTTGTTTCATGCCGCCCGACAATTGACGTGGCAGCGCGTCCCGGAAATCCGAGAGCTTGGTGCGCGCCAACACATCCTCGATGATCGCATCGGCGCTGGCGCCCCGGATGCCGTGATCCTCCAACACCAACGATATGTTGCCACGCACAGAGCGCCAGGGCAGCAACGCGAAGTCTTGAAAAATGTAGGTGAGGGGGTTGAGGCAGCCTTGGGGCGGATCGCCCAATTGCAGGATTTTCCCAATCGTAGGCCGTTCCAACCCGCCAATCAGACGCAGCAGCGTGGATTTCCCACAGCCCGAGGGGCCGACCAGACAGACAATGCGACCGCTGGGAATGTCCAGGGAAATGTCTCGCAAGACTTCCGTATCGCCATAGGAATGGCTGATCGAATTCAAACGAATATCCATCACGATGTCCTTGGGAATGCTGCACGATCCGAGCGCGCCACCATGGCGCGCCCGGGCTTTGCAAGGTCGGTTGATTTAAGCTTCGAACGTTTCGACGTAGCTGGTGTCCACGAAGGTCTCCAGCGTGATGTCCGCGTCGATCAGATCTTCGGACTGGAACCACTCCAGCTGATCTCGCACAGACCCCACATTCAGGCGCGCGCCCTCATTCAGGCGCATGGTGCCATTGATGATGGAGGTCGCCGCAGCCTCGCGCTCGCGATCCGTGTAGACATAGCGGTGGATCAGATCGACCATCTCATTGACGCCATCCTCGCCGCCTGCATTGTCGATCATGGTGCTGTTGTAATCGCTCACGCCGCGGCTGAAGCCGTTGAGGAAGGCGTTCGTTTTCTCACGCTCATCTGCTGCGTTCTGCGCCGACGTAAACACCGTGGTGACCTGATAGTTCGGCAAGTAGTCCGAGACGCGGCCAATTTCGTGCACGGCACCGGATGCGGCCAACGGCTTGGCGATATGGGGCACGATGGACCAGGCATCAATGTCGCCCGTGCGCAGCGCCCCAATGATAGCACCCACGCTTTGCAGCGGCGTGAAGGACAAATCGATCCCTTCGGCCTGCGCCATGCGGGAGCCCATGTAATGGAAGGACGACCCGGCGGTCGACATGCCGAAGACCTTGCCGTCCAGCGCTGCAGGGGTCGTGACACCGGCCTGAAACGCCGCGTCGGAAGCCAAGATGATCTGGCCGTCAATGCCGGGCTCTTCGCTCAGCGCGCCGCCGATGACCTTGATGGCTCCTCGGTTGGCAAGCGAGATCAACCCGCCAGAGACCGCCGTGACGGCGTAGTCCACGTCGCCCGATGCGATCGCCACTGCCATAGGTTGAGCGGCCTCGAAGAAGCGCAATTCCACATCAAGGCCAGCTTCGGCAAAGTAGTTGCGTTCAACGGCGATGAAGCTTCCCGAATGCGATGTGAAGCGCAAGGCGCCCACCACGATCCGATTGTTTTGCGCAATCGCCGGAGCCGCGAGACCAAGGGCAGCGGCGCCCCCGATCAGACCCATCGTCTGACGTCTGTTGAAAGTGACCATTTTGTTTCCTCCCTAAATGATCGATTTTTGGTTCAAGCCCCCAAATCCGCGTGAATTTCATCCTCCCAAAGGCTCAGGGCTTGCTTGGTGTCCCGGGCGACGATGGCTGCACGCAGCCTGTTTTGGCGCCCGGCGCGTGCGTCGAAGTCGATCCGCCCCTCCCGGAGGAGCGCCAGCCGGAACCGGCGGCTTTGATTGTAAAACTGGACCACCATCGCAGTGAGGCGGGGGGAGCCGCTTGCGGCCACCAGCGTCAAGGTCAGGTCACAGCACGCCTCATCCCAGGAAAGCGCTGTTACATCGTCAGGCGAGTTGATGACCGAAGCTTCAGCACGGCTCAGCGCATGAAGCGCCGCAATGACGGAAGCTTCCCACGCGACATCCCCATTCTCAAGGGATCGCGCCAACGCCAGTTTCTCGGCCTCAAGGCGCATCAACAAGATGTCTCGCAAATCGGCCTCTGTGGCCGAGGTGACCCTGAAACCACGTTGGTTTGTTGCTTCCACCAACCCTTCTGAAGTCAACATCCGCAGCGTTTCGCGCATCGAATGGTTCGATCCGCCATACGATTGACGCAGGGCATCCAGCTTCAGCTTTTGGTCAGGCCGCAACACACCAAACGAAATGTCGCGCCGGATCGCAGATGCTAGCATCGCAACGACGGTTTCGTCTTCGCTCCTTCGTCCACCAAACAGCATTCTGACGCCTATCTCAAAAAATGTTGGATATTGCTAAGAACGGCGCACATAGTGAGTCAAGCGATTTCGTGAAGGCTGCATCATGATCAGAGGCTCTACCGAGGTTATTCCGATTATCGGACATCCGGTGTCGCAGGTGTTTTCCCCGCCCGCCTTCAACGCAGCCTTTGCAAGCGACGGATTGGACTGCGCCATGATCCCGCTTGATGTGCCGCCCCAGGCGCTGGACGCATTCTGGGCCATTTTACGCGCCAGTCCAAATATGGCGGGATGCTCTGTGACCTATCCCCACAAGCGTGCGGCCTTCGATGCTGTGGACAGCCACACGCCACGGGCCGCCCGGTTGGGGGCGCTGAATACGGTGCGCTGCGAGGGCGGTCAGTTGATCGGTGATGCAACGGATGGCGTGGCGATGTGTGCAGCCATTGGGGCTGCGAAAGTAAACATCACCGGACGGTCTGCTGTGATTGTCGGCGCTGGTGGCGGTGCGGGTATCGCGATTGTTGATGCCCTGTGCGAAAACGGCATTCGCAGCATATCTTTGATCGAGACACACGCAGACCGCCTCAACGCGCTTAAGTCATTCATGAGGACCAACTGGGCAGACGTGGACGTCGACTTCGCTGTCAGGCCCTCAGACATCGCGATCAACGCCACGGCGTTGGGAAAGAACGAGGGCGATGATTGCCCGTTTCAAGACGAGGTCCTGGCGGGGGCAAAAATCGTCGGCGATGTGGTGACACATCCGACCGGAACGCGGCTTAGCCGTGCGGCGTTGGCATTCAAACTGCACTTTGTCTCAGGGGAGGATATGGGCCGCTGTCAATTGGCGGCTCAACGGGGATTTTGGGGCAGATGAGGGGCTGAAACGTGCGACCAATCATGTAGGTATTTGGGCCAAGAATACCCCGTGACGCGTCTTTGGGCCGACTACCCGATTGCAATGTTGAAGGCCCGCCTCGTTCGCGTCTCGGTCATCCAACGGCTAGACGATTTCGCCGTTGCAGCGAATGTCCCGTTCGGCGAGCCGCGCCACAGCATCGAACTTGCATAGTCAATGTCCGGTTAGGGCCGCTCCAGTCGCCAGAGTAAATGTGGATTGATGAATGCTCATCCGAAGCCGCCTGTCCTTTCCCGTTACCCGCAACTAACCAGATAGAACTCATCCCAACCTCATTTATTGTCTAAGCGACGGAAATTTCGCTGCCATCCGTTAAATGATGGAACGCGCATCAGGAGATTATTATGAAAGCCCTTTACACAACAACCGCTTTGACAATTTTGGCCGCCATTACGGCGCAGGCACATGAATTAAATATTACGACCCCAGGGGATCAGCGCTGCATCGTTTCGAACGGTATCCCTAACCACGAAGTCGGGACATGGCGTCCAGGCGCAGTCGTTGAACCGCAAGACCACTTGTTCTGTGTTGATGCGATGCCCGAGGATACCGGCACCATCACAGACCAGGGCGTCTTTGTTTCTGGCATGACCCTAACCGGCATCCCCCTGCGTCCGGGCACAGCCGAGTGGTATAATCCAGATGCCGACGAAGATGCAGATCGCCCATGGACCCGCGATCGGTCATCGGGCTGGAACGTCGAAGGTGTGGGCGGCCTGATCATGGACGCACAAAACGCACACGTTGATGGCGATGGAATGTATCACTACCACGGCATTCCCGAAGCAGTGATGAGCAATCTTGACGGGACGTTGTTTGCCTATGCGGCAGATGGATTTGAAATCCACTACGTCGGTGGCGACGTGCAATCGTCCTACCAACTCAAAGAGGGTGAGCGGGAAGGTGAAAATGCGCCGGAGGGAGTGCATGACGGTACTTTTGTGCAAGATTGGGAATACGTCGAAGGATCCGGTACACTGGATGAATGTAATGGAACGGTGGTCGACGGTGAATACCGCTATTACGCCACTGATACTTTCCCGTTCTTCCCGCGTTGCTTCCGTGGAAATGTGACTGAGACTGCATTAGGTCGCGGAGGTGGTAATCGCCCTGAACCACCTGTTGCAAACGACGGATAAGAGAAAGCGGACCTTGATGCGATAGTCTTCAAAGGCCGCTTCGGCCGCGGACTGCCAGTTCGCTGGATACTCGATTTCGGGCTCGCAGCGAATGTCTCCTCTGACGGGCTGCAGCGCAGCGACGGAAACTTCCATCGGACGGCAGCTTGGGGCCGAGAACGCTTAGCTATCTTCAATTGGACCGAAGAGTACCCATATGTACTAGCATGCAGGGCAAAAGTGCTCTGGTGTTCCCCTTGGGCTAACTGAACCGCAAAGCGATATGAAAGATATTGAATTTGTAAAGAAACTCTTGAAATCCGACTATAGATTTCATCTTCCCAGCGAGTACCCGTACCCTGACTTGGAGCAGCTGATATCTCGAACTGATTTCGACTTTCCAACGGGAACCGTCGCCGGGGCGCGGGACAACGGTGCCTACAATCGTGATGAGATTGGCTATCAGTACTTTCCAGATAGCAGGAAGCGGATACTGGTACATCGCTTCATAGTGGCGGTCGCCTTAGGAAAATGGCCGCCACGAGATCTTGATGTACACCACATCAACGATAAGCCCGATGATAACCGACCGACAAATTTAGAACTGGTAACCCGAAGAGACAACAACTCTGTTCGTCGAGCTCCACTCAAGAAGGTTGCTGACCTTACGAAAGCAAACAAGTGGGTCAGTGAGATCCCAAAAGTTGAAAAACAGACAATAAAGAAGAAGTCCAAACCCACGGCACAGACACCCGTTGAGGAGTTTGCTCGTGCTAGAGACAACGAAGACAGTAGGGCCGAGCAATCCTGGCGTGGCGAGACCTTCCAGCCGATTTTGCCTCATATGTACTCTCCATTGCCTGACGGCGGAAGAGTCCCGTCGATCGAAGAAACGCTGAAAAAATACTATTCGATCCCCGAGGGCACATCTTGGACTGGTCGACGCAAAGGTAAGAACGATTATTACTGGGAAGCTACCACCGGTAGTTGGTACTATAGAAAGCCAACATAAAAGGACGTTGGTGCGAAGGTCTGCTTTGTGGTCTGCGACTGCAGCATTGTCGATGGGTGCCGGATGTCGGCTCTGGGCCGTCTGTGAAGGCGACCCAGAGTTGCTAGATTTCAATGGCTTCAGCAATAGCCAGGGCATCCTCAAGTTCGACGCCGAGATACCTAACTGTGCTGTCCATCTTCGTGTGCCCTAACAGCAGCTGAACCGCTCTGAGGTTGCCTGTCTTCTTGTAGATGTGGGTTACCTTTGTCCGCCTCATGGAATGTGTCCCGTAGGCACTTGCTTCAAGACCAATCGAAGTCACCCAATCTCGGACGATCCGCGCATACTGTCGCGTCGAGATGTGGAGGCGTTCGTGAAACCGACCAGGCCAAAGAAACTCTGAGCCGACCATAAGCTCATCTTCCATCCACTTCTCGACCGAAGCTCGCGTGCCCTCGGAAATCTCAAATCTCACCGGTTTCTGGGTTTTGCTTTGCAGGACCGATGCACGTTCTTTGATCTGGCCAGAGGCCATGACATCGACGACTTTCATCTTAACGAGGTCACAGCCACGCAATTTGCTGTCAATTGCCATGTTGAACAGCGCGAGATCGCGATGGTTTTCAGCAAGCTCAAGTCGAACCCGGATCGCCCAGACGTGCTTTGGTTTCAATGGTAGCTTTTGTCCGACGATGCGGCCCTTGTTCCAAGCAGGACGAAGCGCGCGAATGGCAGGTAGGTTTGGTGTTTCCATAACTGATCCTCCGATCCGCCATGCCCTCCACAACGACAACCCGACGTTGACACGGTTTGATACCACAGCCGTCCGGTTTGTTGTCGTTCCCATCAAGACTGCGCCGCAAATAGCGATTTGTCTTTATCCATACGCGTTCAGAGCGGCGTGTGGCTCCTTTCCATGTGATCGAAATCATCTGGCCGGTTGCGGCGCCAGTCCCGACGGAACCGCCGTGGGAATGAGATCGGACCTGTCGATGGCAGAGGGGTCTGTCAGGGATTCGAGAAAGGCGATGAGTTGTCTTATTTCCTCGTCGGCCAGATGGAATGTGCCAAGGCCGTTCCCGGCCGCGATGCGTTTTTTAAGTACAGGTGATTGCATCACCCAAGTGTCCCTGAGATCAAACGCCGCTTGCTCGCCAGGGTCCAGCGGTGCGTATCCGAATTCCGAGCCTTGGCCGGAAAGGCGCATGACTTGGTCCAAGGGTGGCAGAACAACGGTGGACGCATCAAAGTTCTGCAAGCTTCTCACCGGATCCAGATGATGGCGAACCATCCCCTCCAGATCAGCAAACGACCCGTTGTGGCCCCACGGACCGGTGAGAGCAACGTTCCGTAAGGATGGCGTCCGGAACGCGAACAGGTCATCAGTGTCTCGGCTGACCTGATACCGTCCCTCGTCCTCGGTTCGGCCAGCGAGGCCTGTCTCGGCAATGTAACTGAAATCCCTGCCATGACCTTTGCCGGGGCCGATCTGCGGCATCGCGATCGCATGGAAGGCGTGGTCGGTCAGTAGAGGCCCGCTATGACACGACGCGCAATTCGCACTCCCATAGAACAACGATAATCCCTCTCTTGCATCCTTTGACAGGATCGAAATGTCACCGGTACGCAGAACCTCGTCGAATGGGCTTTCGTCGGACCGGAAAGCCACGGTTTGAAAGGCGGCAAGGGCTTCAGCCAAATGCGTGTAGGTCACGTCATGAGGCGTCGCAATTTCAGGATAGGCTTCTCTAACCATATCCAGATAGCTTGGCGCAGCGGCAACCAGTGCTGCGAGAATACGCCAGACCTCCGATCGATCTTCGGTGAAGGCGGCGTCTGCGACCGGGTTTTCGCCGAACTGCCCAGCCATTTCGATGGGGGAAGTTACAGGAAAAAAAGCCTGTGCGACCAAAACGTCCGATACGCCTTCCGGCAGTTCCTCATCTGCAGGGTTCCGGATGCGCATACCGTCTTCGATCCATTCCACCCGGCCGTCATGGAACAGCGATACGTACTCGCGCGCACCGATATTCCAGAGCGGTTGCGCGTTTCGCGGAACGCGCCCTGTCACGGCATCTTCGGTTCGGCGATCGGGACCGGAACCCACGCCACCCTCGCCGATACCAAGCGCCAAACCGTCGCCTGATCCCAATCTTGGATCGTGGCAGGTTCCGCAAGAGATGTTGCGGTTGCCCGACAAGATCGGGTCGAAGAAGAGATTACGCCCGAGTTCGACAAGCGGGTCCCTCGGTGTTCCATCGTAGAGAAAGCTGTCATCGGACAATGGCGCGGGCAGAATCGGTAAATTAGCCTGTGAGGTTGCGATGGTCGTAATGCCCGCAATCGCGAGAAATGCGGACGGCCGGATGAATTTGCGGGCGAGCATGGTCTGAACTTTCTTTGGAACTGGTCAAGGCTGCGTGTTAGGCGCGACTGGTTTGAGCAGCAGTAAGACATCGCCTGTGTAGTAGGGCTGGCAGGGGTGACTCAGGACCGGTGCGCTTGCAACAACCTCATACCCAAGCCGCCGATAGAGCCGGACCGCGCCGGTATTTTGTGCGTAGACCTGAATGCTGACGGCCGCGAAGCCTGCATCGAGGGCTTGTTTCTCGGCATTGGCCATCAAAGTCGTGCCAATGCCATATCCCCGCGACCCGGCGCGCACCGCAAGCGCGTTAACATACCAAGTGTCCACGGACTTCGCTTCCAGCGCGACGAACGGAACGATGGGCGCTGGCAGATTATCAGGTGCGCTTTCGTCTGCCGAAGAGATCGGGTAGCTCAATACTATTCCCAGCACATGGTCTACGCGCTCCGCGACAATGGCGTTCTTGTAGGAAAATCCACCCTGTTCACGTCGCGCACGCGCCGTGCCGACTTCTAGCGGCGTTTGGCCACCTTTAGCGCTCTTTGCCCAAAGCCAAGAGGGGATGCCTTCACCGGCGATGTCGATGAGGCAGGCGAGGTCTTCACCATCCGTTTGTCTGGCCGGGCGAAGTGCATATTCGAGAAGGTCTTTCATGGTCTCTCTCATTATTCATCTGCCCCCATCCGCCCTGGCGGCGGACAGGGGTTTCTCGATTTTCATCAGGAGGCAGGCAAGGCGACCTGATCGATCGGCCCCACCGGCACACCCGAGTCCCATTCGGTGTGGTCGGTTTCGTCGATGTGCCCGAAGTAGCTGTTATGCCAGCTTTCAGCTTGATCCTCCGGCGCGATTGAAGCGTGCTCTTCTCCCGGGATTTCAATGGACAGACGCACACCGAAGCCATCGGTCATCCCTAGCAAGGTTTGCGTCATCTCAGCGCCAACATGGGCGTATGCGCCGGTTCCTCCGGCGATGGCGCGGGGTCCGGCCACATCGACATCCGCCAGTTCAGCACCCTGGTTGATCAGGATCTCGCCGCTGTCGAACTCAAAGACCTGGCGCGAGATGACCCAGGCACCGGTCAGGGTGCGCGCACCGTCGCCGACGAAGAACCCGTCACAGGTCCAGCGACCGATAACCTTGTCGGGGAAGGCCGGACTGCCATCGGCAAGGGTGCCCTCAGCGCCATCATCGAGAGTGCCATCTTCGTAGATGTAGCCCTGGGTCACGAAAGCATTTCCGTAGGCGGGCATCCCGTCGTCGAAGACCGGTTCAGCCGCGAAAACAAAGCGCGTGAGGTCTTCGGCGACGTCGAAGGACATCGGCGCGCCCTCGGCCATCGCAAAGCCGGTGGAGGCCAGAAGGGCCAGTGTGGAGAGTGTTGATTTGAACATGTCTTTTCCTTTCAGGTGTTCAGCTTCGTTCAGTCAAAGTCACAGAACGCATGCAGGGGTTCTGCAGGCGGCTGTCTGGTTGCGGGCGCAGGAGCGCCCGGCATTTCGGTGATTCAGGTTTTGGTTGCCTCGCAGATTGCCGCGACATGGCGGTGGTCGGTCCCGCAACATCCGCCCATCACGGTCAGGTTCGGCAGAAGGACCGAGAGACCCGCATAGAGGTGTCCGATTTCAACGGGATCGCCATCATCAAGCGTGTCCGAGGCGTCAAGCTCGGCATGGCTCATGCGCGAGGCATTGGCTCGCAGGCCCATGATCCGCTGTGTCCAATCGCCCTGTAGGACATGGGCAAAATGATCCGGATGCGCGCAGTTGATCATGAAGTAGGCCGGATAGGTGTCCGTCGCCTCATCCACCGCGCGGATCGCGTCGCCAAGAGTCTCGCCGGACGGCAGGCGCCCGTTGGTCTCGACCGTGAAGGCAATCGCAACCGGAAGTCCGAATGTCTTGGCAGCGCTGGCAATGCCAATGGCCTCATCCGCGTAGGTCATTGTGATCGCCGAAACCATGTCCGCGCCAAACTCATTGAACCAACCAACCTGTACGCCGTGATAGGTCTCGGCCGCCTCGGCCGTCAGAACCCGTGCCGGCGCATAGCCGTCATCCTGTGGGCCGATCACTCCGTTCACGACAAAGGGGCTTTCGCCGGTTTCGAAACGATCTCGCAAGCGGTTCAATGTGCAAATGGCCTCGCGATGGACGGCGCGCAATGCATCCTGCGACAGACCGAGTTCCGCCGCCCACCGGGCGTTTGCCCGCCATGTAGGCGTATCCATGATGAAACCGCGCTTGGCCTCGACAGCGATCCGGGCGAAACGCTCCATATAGGCGTCCATCGCGGCGATCCCCGCATCGGTTTCGAGCGCCTTGAAGGCGGCAAAGAGCGGCAGGTCGATCCCGTCGTGGAAGATCAGGGTCGTCTCCAACCCGCCATCTGTGATCATTTTCTTTCCTGCCAGCTGCGGCAGTGCGTTGCGGTATTTCATGGTCTGTCCTTTCTGTTGGACAAGGACCTATGCGGTAATGGGACGCCGAGCTTGAGGATGGTATGAGAAGAATCTGAGATTTTGCCGAGCTTTCACCAAGAGCCGGAAAAAGGTAGCTTTGGGCCATGCACGTTTTGCTTTCTGATATCACGGTCGACTTCGACCGAATGATCGCCGTCCATGGGGACGAGACCCGGCGACTGACGCGTCAGTCGGCAGGCATCCTGAAAGCACTGGTTTCAGCCGATGGGGATGTTGTCACAAAAGACGATCTGATCACCGATGTCTGGGAGGGGCGGATCATCACGGATTCAACACTTTCGACGGCCCTGAAGGAAGCCCGTCGCGCGGTGGGCGATACAGGATCAGAGCAACGCATCATTGAAACGGTTCATGGCGTCGGGTTTCGTTTGGCGGTACCTGTTAACCACGGATCGACCGTCGCAGGCGCACAAAGGAAACCCCCGGTCATTCTGGTTCTGCCCTTCCGCAGCCTCAGTTCGGCGGACGACAGCTGGATCGCAGACGGTTTCAGCGAAGAGATCACGTCGCACCTCACGCGTTTCCGAAACCTGCGGGTCCTATCTCACATGACGGCTCTGCACATTCAGACAAATGGCATCGACCAGGCCGAGATCGCGAAGACCTACGGCGTAGATTTTCTAATAGAAGGCAGTTTGCGCCGCTCACCCGAACGCTTGCGCGTTACGGTGCAGGTCAGTGAGGTTTCGACAGGCGAGATCGCGTTGATGGAACAATTCGACCGGTCCGGCGATCTTCAAGAGATCTTCGATATCCAGAATGAGATTGGTCTCCTGACCGCCGGGCGCATCGCCTCCCAGCATGGCGATATCGGGTCGCGCGTCCGACGGCGCGCTGCCAGCGGACAGACCCAAACCTGGGATGTTTACGCCGCAGTCGCGCAGTTCTACGAGTTTTACAAGACCTACGACCCCAAGCTCCATTTTGAATTGCGAGAGCGTTTGCCCGTCCTGCTGGAAGCCGACCCTGAAGCCTCAGATGGGTGGGCAGCTTACGCCCTCATTCTTCTAGAAGAAAAGCGTTATCACCTGAACGAGCGCCCCGGCGTGAATGCCCCACAACTAGGGTTGGATGCCGCACGGCGAGGCGTGGAATGTGATCGGCAAAGCGGGTTTGCCCGCATGGCGCTGGCGCTGTGTCAGTTTCACACCGGAGATTTGCCCGGGTTCCGGGAGACCGCGAAAGTCGCACTGCAACTCAGTCCGGGCCACGCCGATATCCTTGCGGAAATCGGCCATTGTCACGCCTTTCTCGGCGAATTCGACCGCGCGATTCCGCTTCTGGATCAAGCGATTGACCTCAGCCCTATTCACCCGGGCTGGTATCACTACGCTTATGCATGGCGCTTCGCCCTGGGTGATTTCTGGCAAGCGGCCCTTTTGGAGATCGAGAAAGTCCCGATGCCGGGGTTCCCATGGTATCACGCGCATCAGGTCTGGTTTCATGCAGAGTTGGGAAACCTCGAGGCCGCTGAAAAGGCGCGGGCCGCACTTCTCGAAATTCTTCCCAACTTCGAGGCAGATATCCCAGAGGAAATGGTGTTCAATTACTTCACCGGACCGCTGGTGCAAAAGGCATTCGACGGCTGGAAGAAAGCTGGGCTTGTTGTGCATCTTCCACCCGAAATGGCGGATCTGCCAAAGCCTGTACGAGATTGAGGGATCGTCCAAGCTCTGGAGATGACTTGGTAACCAGGTACTTCGATCCGGAGTTCTTGCAAGCGCAGCGAAAGTCCGGAAAGCGGGATGCGGTTGCAGCATCCGGAAGTATCGCTGGATGTCGGCTTAGGGCCGCTCGCTTCAAAAAGGCATTAATGGTGGATTAACTGCGAAGGTCGATTGCTGCATCGAATAGGCCTTTGATATAGCCGCTCTTGACCATGTAGAGGTGTTCCTTCCCTATTGGCGGGTCGAGACGTGCAGTCGCTCGCGAAACCGACCGGGCCACAGATACTCTGAGCCCACCATGAGCTCATCCTCCATCCACTTCTCGACAGAGGCTCGGGTGCCTTCGGAAATCTCAAAGCGCACTGGTTTCTGAGTTTTGCTTTGCAATACCGACGCCCGTTCCTTTATCTGTCCCGACGCCATGACATCGACAACTTTCATCCTTACGAGATCACACCCTCGAAGCTTGCTGTCGATGGCCATGTTGAACAACGCGAGATCTCGATGGTTCTTGGCCAGTTCAAGCCGAACTCGGATTGCCCAAACGTGTTTGGGCTTCAAAGGCCGTTTCTGACCAACGATGCGACCCTTGTTCCAGGCGGGGCGAAGTGCGCGAATGGCTGGTAGGTTTGGTGTCTCCATGACTGATCCTCTGATCCGCCACGCCCTCCCACAACGACAATGGGCCGTCCACAGCTCGACCGGCAGCACCCTTCTAGCTGATGCTGCGCCGCATCCGAGGGCGGCTTCGAGCCCATTCTTCCGGATTGCCGTACCGCAGCTAAACTCCGCTTCGCGGAATCGGAAATCTCCATACCAACATGAGGCGGCCCAAAGCGGACTTTGGATGAATCATCTAGTGCTGCGCGGCAACAGCCAGAGTAATCCCGTCTCTGGCACCCCAAAGTTCGTAGGCAGCGCATATCTCACCGTTTTGTAACCTAACCAACGAGTTGCTGGACGTCGCGATGCTCGGACACTACCCTATTCTTGACTTGATTGCTGAGTAGGGTGCCCGGCAGAGAGCATCTTAAACCAGCGGGACGGATTGCCCGTCGCGATAGATCCAGGAGCATCGTAGTTTGTCCCAAGTTCAAAACGCCGAAGCGCTGTCTGTCGTTGCTTCGACAATCGACGAGACACATGACGGCCTTGCCCGGTTCACGTCCAAACTTCAATCGATTGAAGAGCTTCCTTCATTTTGGTGGAAGGATTTTCCAATATGGATGAACCGCCTCCCTGTCGCGGGCGCAAGTGTTTGGCCGATCGTGCTGTTCGAGAATGGCAAAATCGGGGTTCGCAGTCCCAACGGGAACCAGCAGTTTCACTTCGAGACAGAGGTTTTCGCCAACCATGCGCGCGAACAGATGGATGTGCCACTAAGCAATGCTGAATTTGCCCTTTTTCAGGATCTTGCCGCCGGCATTTCGCTTGAAATCTCTGCCCAGAAAGCAGGCGTTGCCCTGTCAACCAGACGAAAGCAGCTTCAGAACTGCTTTCGGAAGCTGAGCGTAAGTAGTCAGGGCGAATTGGTGAGTCTCGCAAACCAACTCGTCTTTAGTCTTTCGCATTCACTTACGCGCCAGTCTGGTCAGGAAAACGGTGAATGGAGCGAATACTTGCCATTTTTGCCGGCGGGCGCGCGGTGCGGTGTCATTGAAGTGCCAGACCGTAGGTCAGTCCGTTATCTTGAGATTGGACCGCCGACCGGAAAACCTGTCATAATTCTCCATCCGATGATGTTTCCGCACATTAGTGCTGAAGATGTCGCGCTTTGTCAGGAACTTGACCTCCGACTTTTGTGGCCGCTACGGTCAGGGTGTCTTAGTCATGGCTCACAAAATCATAAAGACTGGGCCACCCACTGCACTGACACCGTTCAGGACCTCCGCACAATACATGAGCAGTTGATAGGCCGCCCTGTACCAATTATTGCCTTGGTGTCATCGGGTGCATATGCCACGCGATTTGCTGAGAAATTCAAGGAGAGTGTCCTACGGGTAGACTTCGTTTCTACTTGCTTCTCTGCTGGCAAGAGCAAAACGCGAGATGTTTACTTTGGAGACTTTCTGCTGCGAAAGCTTCGGCAAAATGCTCGCTTAGCGGTCGTGTTTATCCAACATTTGTCCGAAAACGTTTTTGCGCAAGATCAGTTTGAAAGGTCACTGAGGCGTATCTTCCGTGGGAGCGCTATGGACCAGCAAATCCTTGATGAGGATTTCAGTTCAACGGAACGCCGCGAACGGGTCAAATTTGCAATACGATATTCAATCGAGTCAATGCGGCTCGACTACCTGTCTCAACTTCATTTCTGCTGGACGTCGGTACGCCGCCTTAAGGTTCCTACACATTTTTGGCACGGATCGCAGGACACCGTTCACAATCCTGAACATCTCAGCCAACTCTCCATCAGTGTGTCCGACGCTGCGCCATCGCTCATAGCGAATATGGGCCATCTCACCCAAGGTAGGCCATTGCGCGAAGCAATCCGCAGGATATCAGTCACATACTCCGAATGAAGTAGGTTGGGATAATCCTTCATATCGCTCACTAATGATTGGCGGATAACGTCGACCTCAGACCACTTTGGGTTGCGGCGTTTGCCAAGTGTTTTCACGCGCTTCCGCCGTCGAATCTTCCTTTGTGGTTGCTAAAAAATCAAACGTGCTGACCCGTTGGAGGCAGCACAGTTGCACATGAAGCGGAGAATGGAAGTGGCGGATATTGTAGGGACCCCGGTCGGCGAGTTTATCGAAGGCACCGCAGATGCAGATACAATCGATGGCTTGGGCGGCGGAGACGACCTCATCGGTTTAAGTGGCAATGATACTCTCAATGGTGGTCCTGGTAACGACACTCTCGACGGCGGAGAGGGTGACGACATACTCAATGGTGGTCCTGGCGAAAATGACTATCTGCCTGGGCCGGGGAACGACACACTGAATGGTGGTGCCGATCACGATGTGATCCGCTACGGGGACGAGACAGGCGTGACTGGCTCGGGTGTCAACGTCAATTGGTCTGCAGGTACCGCGACAGACGGTTTTGGTGACACTGATACCTTTAGCAGCATCGAAGAAATCCTTGGGACACGCTTTAACGACGTGGTTGATGCAACGGGTATCGCGTATCGCGTGGAGATGAGCGGCGGGGCCGGGAATGACAGTCTGGCGGGCGGTTCTGGCGATGACCTGCTGACTGGTGACTCAGGTAACGATACGTTATCGGGTGGCGATGGAGAGGATACCGCCCTCTATGACTATACTGCCGCTGATGGCATCGCCCAGGGTGTGACAGTTAACCTTCAGGCTGGTGCTGCAACCGATCCTTTCGGTGATACCGACACGCTTGTCAGTATCGAACGCGCTATCGGAACGCATCTCGACGATACGATGACGGCTGCCGGAGCCGCGTTCAGTGTGTATTTTGAAGGGCGCGATGGAAATGACACGCTCACCGGCGGCGAGACCGACGACAACCTGCGCGGTGGAGACGGAAATGACACGCTGAACGGCGGTGGGGGTAATGACTATCTAAGGGTGGAAGGCGGCGATGATCTTGTCGATGGCGGCACAGGCGACGGAGACGTGCTGCGACTGATTGGCAATGAGGCTGAGTGGTCCATTTCCTTCGGGCAAGGCGCTGCATTTACGATGACCAGCGCATACGGAACCAAGACCGTCGATAACGTAGAGACGATCCGTTTTGATGACACCGGCAACATTTCTGTGGATAGCCTGCGTGGCGGCGCAACAGAAAGCGATGATGTGCTGGGTGACGTTAACGCAACCCAAAGTCAGGTCATTTCAGGTCTGGACGGCAATGACATTATTACCGGTGGCGCTGGTGATGATGAGCTATCAGGCGATGACGGCGACGATGATGTTACTGGCGGCGCGGGCAACGACTATCTTTCCGGCGGATCCGGCGACGATACACTGATCGGTGGGGACGGTAGTGACAGTCTCGAGGGAGGCGAGGGAGATGATTTCCTCGAAGACCTGTCGTCGGACTTCACCAATTTTATGCCGGGTTCGGGGAATGATACGATCAGGGGGAGCGGCGAAGCCAGCTTGAACTACTTCGACCTTGGCTTCGGGATGCGTGTCGAAACAGCGACTGGTGTCGCGACAGATGTCGCAACAGGCGGTTCGGTCAAAACAGACAACTTTATTGGTATCAATAATGTCGATGGCACGGACTTTGACGATATTGTCATCGACAACAGCGCCGCGACCGATCGTTTCTTCGGCGTTGTTTTGGATGCCGGAAATGACCATTTTGACGGCGGAACGGGCTATGATCGCATTGATTACTATTTCGAAGATGGTGGAAGCGGCGTTGTGGTCGACATGGCAGCAGGGACCGCCATGGATACCCATGGCGACACTGATACCTTCACTGGGGTGGAAGCCGTCTATGGCACGGAATTTGACGATGTCATCAGCGGAGATGATGGCTTTAACGATATCGTCGGTTCTGGCGGCAATGACACCCTGTCAGGTGGCGGTGGCAATGCGGACCGGCTGCGCTATCAACGCGAAGAGCAGCTTGAGGGGAGCACCGGCGGGATTAATGCCAACCTGCAAACCGGCGTCGTCATCGATACTTTCGGAGATACAGACACAGTAGACGGATTTGAGTGGGTTGTTGGCACCTCACGGGAAGACACCATTGTTGCCGCCGATGGGGTTGATACATTCTTGCAAGGGCGCGATGGGGACGATGCGCTCTACGGTGGTACTGGAAACGACGAGATTCACGGTGAAGGCGGTGCAGACATCCTCTCGGGTGGCGACGGCAATGACGTGATCTTGATGGATGATACAGGAGATACCGTCGACGGCGGGGCCGGTCGGGACACGGCGCGGTTCTTCGCTGATCAGTCAGAACTTGTGATTTCGGACGCAGGTGGTGGTGTCCTGAATGTCGGGCTTTCCACGGTATCTAACGTCGAGACTTTCCAGTTCCAAGACGGGATCCTGTCCAGCAATGCACTACTCAGTGGCGCGACAACTGGGGCAGATACAATCACACTCAACGAGGCTGGCACTGTTGATACGGGCAGTGGCGATGACAACGTCACAGGCTCCGGCGACGCCGACCAGATCTTTACTGGTGCGGGTGACGATACCGTTTCTGCCGGCGATGGCGATGATGCCATCAGTGATGCCTTTGGTGACAACACACTCAATGGTGGCGCTGGCTCAGATACCGTGGTTGCTCTGTCAGGAAACAACTTGATCAGTGGAGGTCAGGACAGTGATTTCCTTTGCGGCGGTGCAGGCGAAGACATCCTGGACGGCGGAAGCGGCAATGATCTAATTGTTGGTGATTTTACCTCAAGGTTTGGCGGCAATGATCGCCTCATTGGGGGGACTGGCGACGATTTGATGGCCGGCGGCAAAGGCGCCGACACTTTTGTTTTTAACACGAACGATGGCTCCGATTTGATTGGTCAGCTGAATGTCGACTTTGATGACCCTTTCAATGGTACAACAATGATCGGTCGCGACTTCTCGGCAGGGCTCGATGTGATCGAGCTGACCGGCTTTGGCTACACTGACAGCGCACAGGCCCTTGATTTCATGAGCACTGACGGCGGAGGCAATGCTGTCTTCTCTGACCAAGGCACCGCGATCACTTTGTGGGGCGTTGCTGCTACCGATTTGACGGCCGACGATTTTATCCTCGCCTAAACCCCCTTCTGGAAGGAAAAAACGATGAATAAACTGAGTCTCCTTGTTTGGGGTGGTCTGGCTTTTCAGGTTGCCGCCTGCGGTGGTTCCCCATCCTCATCTCCAGACACTGTATTGGATAACACGATCCCGCTTGACGCGGACAGTGAAGCAGCAAGCGGATTTGCCTTTGCTATTACAGACCTGAATGGGACGTCCGAGACTGGCACTGGTGTGCTTGATCGCAGCGAGTCTACCTTCACGGCCAACGGTTTTGGCGGAACATACGACGTGGATTCTGACGTCTTGACACTTGATGATGGAGGGCAAGCCACCTTTACCAACATACAGGATTACAGCGCGGTTTTGCTTGTCGAAGGCACCGGCGGGACCCAGTTTGGCGTTCTTGGCATTCTCCCCTCAGAGGTGCCCACGGGCGCAGCAAGCTACACCGGCACGACAGAGCTTACAATTGTTGATGCCGACGGCGTGTATGAATTGTCCGGACAAATGGTGGGGGTCCTCGATTTCGGCGGCAGCTTCAATGATCTGGAGGTGACGTTCCAAGATCTCGATGGCACAAAGACCGACGGTTTCGGGCAGCCAGTGGGCGATGTGACGGACGTCGCAGTCATAAGCCTGAATGTGGATGAGGTTGGCACCTCCGGGGCATTTTCCGTAACAGGCGGCGCCAGCGTAACATCTGACCAACTGTCGACCGTATTGTCTGGCCGCGAGATTGTCATACACGCGGGTAGCTTCTTCGGCCCGGGCTATGATGAGATAGGTGGCGTGTTTGTGATTGACGACGGGACGACAGGTTCGCTCGAGATCTCTGGCACTTACATCGGTGACTAGGGAGACTGTGGGCGCAATAAGCTGATCTTGCACTGACTGACCGGCGACAGGTTGTCGGTGCGAGATCGCTACCAGATGCTTAGTTCAAAAAAGCTGATATTTGCAGAATGTTCAGGGCCCCGATGCGCTTTCGGTGGCAAATCATGTAAAAAGGCGGGCCTTCTGAGCGAACGGCTTATGTCCGCCGTTTTCGGGTCGTGGCCAATGACATTGCAACCACAGCCAATGTCTACTTCCCGCCCTTGGTGTTTTTCGCTGGGTATGCAGAGTAATGAAAGCGGCCATTGTTTAGGAACGGATTCTACACCTAAACGGCCCGGATCAAGGGGCTGGGTCAGTCAGGAAGAGCCCGAATTGACCAATGCTGCAGTTTACACGGACGTCGGCTTATTCTGGATCATGGGCGCTTGCGGACCCGCCACCAAAGGAGAGGCCATTTTGCAATAGCGAGTTGTGCTAATCATTTCGTTAGGATCAAACTACAAGACTGTAGCATCAAACTCTAAGATGCTTTTTTTGTCATTCGAGGCATGCTTGCCGGTGTCCATTCTGGCTCCCTGACCGCACTTCCGTCGACAAATTCGTACCCAAGTCTGCGTAGTTTGGCTTCTGCATCTGCAGATCTACGCACTTCCTTGTAGGACATCATTACTTTCTTAAGGGACGACGGAAGGTAATTCGGAATAAAATCTCCGCAGTCCAATCCAGTATGGATCGAGACAAATGTCTCGAGGTTTGGCGCATTCAAAAGCGAGTCGATCATGCTAAGACTTCTGCAAACGACGAGTTTAACTCGTCGCAGTTTCAGCATCTGTTCGTCGCTCCGGAGTGTACGTATTCGTCCCTGTTTAGATAGGATTAGGGTTTCGAGACTGCGAAACCGTGCCAAGTCTCCAAGTTCCTCGAGACCAGAATTATGGTTTAGCTCGAGAACCTTCAGCATAGGGTGGTCGATGACTTCAAAGCCACATGCATTCGAAAATTGGATTGACAGTTTCCTTAAACACGCCAGACTATTGACAAAACGCCAATCAACCCTCTGTTTAACTGGGTGAACAATAAGTGTTTCTAAGGAATTGCTTCGTTCAAGCGGGGATAGATCAAACTCCACTCGTGAAAGATGAAGATACTTTAGATTTGGCATTTCCGCGAGGCGATTGATATCTCCCTCGACCAAATCGCCTTCCCCAATTTTTAACCCTTCCAACCTGTCAATTGGCAAGTCGCAAACGGGAATAACTTCCCAAGGTTTCGCGGAACAATTGTCCACATTGATTAAGTTTTGCCCTCGCATTCAATCTTCCTTTTGAGCGACAAGAGCCGCATTAACTTTGGCATATTGTTCGGCCTTGTTGTAACAAAGTCCGTCTTTCAGCTCCACGAGCTTTCGTCTAACGTCGTGTTCTTTCGTCCATATAGCCTATTCGCTTCGAAAGCTGCCCCCAACCATCGCTCTCAGCTGACCTGTCGCGGTAAGTGCTCGACGCGAAACAAGGTCTTTCTTTGTTTGCCCAACTGGCGAAGCTTGACGCAAGATGCGTTGCAAACCTACCCCAAAGACGGACATTGGCCAAGGCGACTCAAAAGGCAGAGAAGTCCGCACTTTACCAGTTTGCTAGTGGCTCGAATTTGCAGTTGCAGCGAATGACCGCAAAGCGGGCTGCGACCGCAGCATCTTGACCTGTCGATCAAAGGCAGGTTTGGGCCGTCCAAGCTTGGGGGTGCGCTGCGTTTGGCGAACATGCTGCGCTAGCCCCAACGGCAACGAAGAGCCCACTTTGCATGATGCTGCACGGTGCATGAATGTCGGTTTTGTTCAGCGAACTACAAATCGCGCCAACTACCAACATCTATTATTCTCCTGCACGCATGTTAATCTAACTACTCAAGTGAGAGCAAATATTTGAAACTGACCAATGTGGGGTGTATCCTTGTGGGATTGTCGGAAATGGAGCAATTAGAGCTGTCTAACTGCATAGCGGATGCGGCGCGCTCAGCATTTGCTGAACTTCAAGACCTCCACTCAGAGACTTTTTACTATTTCACTCTAACGACGACAGGAGAAGCACACGCACCTTGGCCCTCTGCATGGTCCGAAGAAGCACTAAAGAGAGTGTGCGCAAAATACGACGATCCAGATCAGGCGAAACGCGAACTTAGATGGTCATATGCAGATTCTCCATATTGTGGCTTCGGAGAAGAACACTTCGGGAAGGTCAATTCGATGTTCGATCAAAGACCTATGATTGACGATCTTTCTGACGATGCTTGGCGGGATGAGTATTCATTCAGGCTTAGGGCGATGGAGAGCGCGATGAGACGACTGGACAAAGAAGGCCTGTTCGGTAGCAATGAGGACCGAGACAGATGTACGATCCATGTCGAAGTGATGCCACCTGATGTCACCAATACCGAATGCGCGATTAGGCTAAATTCCCAACAGGCATTGGCAAACTGGCTAAATGAAGTGGCCGGGGGCTAGCTCATCAAAACGGACGTTAAACCAATCATCCCAAATGTCAGCAGAGTCCGCACTTTACCAGTTTGCTAGTGGCTCGAATTTGCAGTTGCAGCGAATGACCGCAAAGCGGGCTGCAGCCGCAGCATCCGGTACACCGATCAGACGGCGGCTTTGGGCCGTTCTGGAGTGACTGAAGACTGACTTGGCGTCGTTTGGGCTTTGCTACATTGCAACATGTCCGGTGTGACCTGTCCAAACAAGCTGTAACTTAAATGGACCGGTGTGATGCACTCCATCGTTTTCGGTTGGTATTGCCACTGGGAACAGTCATAGAGAACAATGCTCTCCGCAACGTTGAAATCAGTTTTACAGCACGTGAGGTACTTTCCATTGTGGTCGGCGTTGACCGCTGTTCAGTGGCGCTCCTTTGACTCTCGTTCTGCTGGATTGGGAACGACATTCAGAGCCGTCATGCGTTGGCTCCCCCCAGCAAAGAGCCGATTTGACCGCGAAGCCAAACGGGTCTTTCCCGATATGAAGCGCAGTACCCGCGCCAAGCTCGGCCAAGATATGGGCTGGCATATGGGTAGAACGCTGTTCGAGATCTATCACGATGCCGAATTTCAAACCCAACACCACAAGTTCAGGGCCTCCGGTCCTGGCCTTGGTGCTCTGAAAGAGGCTCAAAGGGCTGGCAAGGGGGCGATCATTGTTTCCGGCCATTTCGGACAGTGGGAAGCTATTCGCGCCGTGATCAAAATGCATGGGCTCGAAAGCGGGGCTGTGTATCGGCCGCACAAGAACCGCCACTACGAGCGTCGCATTCTTGCTGGGATCGAGGCAGGGGGGAAGCCGATTCTTGCTACCGGCCGCGTCGGAACCAGAGCCCTTGTGCGGCATTTGCGGAATGGCGGCATTATTTCAATCTTGCTGGATGAAAAATACTCAGAAGGTGTAAGGATACCGTTTCTCGGGCATGACGCGCTCACATCTCTCTCAGCGGCCCAACTTGCATTGAAATACGATCTGCCCATGATTCCTGTATTTGGCACCCGCGTTGACGATGGAAACGCATTTTGCATCGAGTTCGAAGCCCCAATCCCTCACTCCGACAGCATCAAAATGACACGTGCTTTCAACGACAGTCTGTCTGCGCGGATCATGGCAAACCCAGAACAGTGGTACTGGATGTTGAGACGGTGGGATGGTGCTTGAGCGAGCGCAGTTCGCTAGCCGATCGTCCAAATTACAAGAATGCTGCGCCCTCGACCAATGACCGGTTTGGGGAAGCAGCACCGTAGCCCGCTGGACGACCACCAATGTCGGCAATGGGCCGTGTCGGATTTGCATGTCTTCGCGCGTCCTTGCAGCATGTGAACATACTGCGGAGGTGATCAAATGATCTATGCAATCACGATTTATGGGGAGCCCGGTGTCTTTGAAGCGTTGCCGAAGGAGCGCCAGGACGAAGTGATGACGGGCCATGGCGCTCTACAAGAGGCCCTTAAGGCCAGGGGAGAGTTTGTGTCGATGAAACTGATGCCACCTACCTCTGCTGTGATGCTTGAGCCGGCCAAGATCGAAGGCGCCGCGCCGTTAATCACCGACGGCCCTTTCGCTGACACCAAAGAGAACTTTCTGGGCTTCTATGCGGCAGACTTCAAAGATATTGATGAGGCACTGAAATATGCAAAGATGATCTCCTCCCCGATTGCGCGGCTTGAGGTGCGGCCTGTTGCCTGGGCTGGGGGGGCTATTTCATCGAAATAGGACATGTCGGACTGGCTGGAAGCTACATTCGCTCAACAACGCCCGCGCGCCATCGCTGCGCTCACGCGGGTGTTTCGCGATATCGACACCGCGGAGGAGGCATTTGCCGATGCTTGCCTGAAGGCGCTGACGGTCTGGTCGAAAGACGGGGCCCCGCGAGATCCTTTGGCGTGGCTGCTGGCCACCGCCCGAAACGCGGGTCTTGACCAGTTGCGCAAATCGCAACGCCGCGCGGCAATTCTGTCGCGCCATAACGAGGAGTTTCAGCCGATGCCTGCCGAAACGCCTGACCCGGACGAGATGCGTGATGATGTTCTGCGGCTTCTGTTCATTTGCTGCCACCCGGAACTTGATCGCCGCGATCAAATCGCCATTGCCCTGCGTGTAGTGGTGGGATTGAGCGTGGAGGAGATTGCAAGTGGCTTTCTGGTGAAGCCCAAGACAATGGAACAACGCATTACGCGCGCCAAGAAAAAGATCGCAAGCAATCCTGTTGCTTTTGAAACGCCCAGCCCTGCAGAGCGGGGAGCGCGTTTGAGCGAAGTGTCCCTGATGATCTACCTGATGTTCAGCGAGGGCTGGTCGGCCTCCGCCGGACCCGCGCAGATGAGAATGACGCTGTGTGAAGAGGCGATCCGTCTGTCCCGTCTTCTTGTGGTCCTTTTCCCCGCGATGGGGGAACAGGCAGCATTGCTTGCGCTTTTGTTGCTTCAGCACGCGAGACGGCGTGCGCGGATGGATGCGGATGGCAAGCTCGTTGCGCTCGATGATCAAGACCGAACTCTGTGGGATCGCGCCAACATCGCCGAAGCGACAGCTCTTTTGCAAAAGGCTGAGCGGATCGGACATCGCGGTGCCTACATTATCCAAGCGGCGATTGCGGCGGCCCATGCACGTGCGGGCTCTCCCACTGAAACAGATTGGGCTCTTATTGAAAGTCACTACGCGGCGCTTTACGCGTTGCAGCCAACACCGGTCGTGCGGCTCAACCAGATTGCGGCGCAAGCGAAACTGTACGGGCCGCATCATGCTCTGCATGCGCTGGAGGGCCTTGCGGACGATCTGGCGACCTACCGCTGGTATCACGCGATGCGGGCTGGGCTGTTGCAAGATATAGGCGATCACAAGGCGACCATAGCAGCGTTTGAAACTGTATTGAGCCTGTCCCCGACAACACCTGAACGGGCGGCGGTCGTCGAGAAAATCGACCTGAGTAAAAAAGAATTGAGCGACATGTAGGGATACCTGCGTCCCATGCGTCCTTGGATCAGACCCGCACGTGGCGGGCGCAACCAAGGGAGAGACCCATGAGTATTCTTGAAATGACCACTGTCGGAAATTCCGGTTGGATCGGACATTCCGGCCCGGATCAAGTCAAAGCTAAAGCCTTTTACCAGGATGTGCTGGGCTGGGCGATCACTGACATGCCGATGCAGGACGGATCGAGCTATTCAGCGGCCGTGATCGGTGAAACTGCCATTGGCGGCTTTTCCCCGATGCCTGAAGACAACGGCAGTTGGACGATTTTCTTCACCGTCGCTGATGTCGATGCAAGTTTGGCGACAGCGACAGCGAAAGGAGCCAGCGTGATCCAATCGGCGATGGACGTGCCGGGGGTCGGGCGTATGGCCAAGCTGACGGACCCACAGGGCGCACGGTTTGCTCTGATTACGTATGAAAGCATGGCGTCATAGGCGCGGCGCGACAGGAGAGATCAGATGGAACAGATTCCCCAAATCACGCTGGCTGTTACGGCAGTGTTTGTTCTGATGAGCATTCCAATGGCTATTTCCGTTGGTGTGCGCCGGGCCAAAACAGGGATATTGCTGCTGCATGGCGAGGATGACGACCTGCTGCGCCTGATCCGGGCGCATGGGAACTTCATCGAATATGTCCCGCTTGCCATTCTGGCACTCGCTGGGGCCGAGATTGCCGGGGCGCCGTCGTGGCTTGTTGCTGTCTGCGGCGGTGTGTTGCTTCTCGCCCGCGTTATTCACTTTTTCGGATTGCGCGCGGCTGCTGACAGCAAAGGCCGACCAATCGGCGCGGGGCTGACAAGCGTGGCGATGCTGGTCCTTGCCCTTGCGATCCTCTGGCAGTTGGGCACGGTCGCCTGATGCCTGTGGACGAGGCCCTTACGGCCCGTATGCGCGATGCTTTGGCCGCGCGTGCGGGCATATCTGAAAAACGGATGATGGGTGGGACGTGCTTCTTTTTGAGTGGCAACATGGTGAGTGGCGCGCGGCGTCACAAAGACGGGGTCGGGCGGTTCATGTTTCGGGTTGGCAAGGAGCAAGAATCCGCGGCGTTGGCCGATCCGACCGCCGAGGCGATGATCCATGGTACGCGCAAACTGGGTGGGTTTGTTCGCGTGGATGAGGACGCGTGCGACGATGGTGCCTTGCAGCGATGGTTACAGCTTTGCCTTGAACATGCTGCGGCTTTGCCCGCCAAGGACTGAACGGAGGATGTGATGGCATCATTTGACAGCTTCTCGCCGGAAGCACTGAACTTTCTGAGCGATCTGAAATCCAACAACACGAAGGGTTGGTTTGCGGAAAACAAGGCAACCTACGAAGAACAAGTGAAAGAGCTAGGCAAACAATTTGCTGATGCCATGGCGTTGGCTCTGCGTGAACTCACCGGCTGTGACCATGGCAGCAAAATCTTTCGGATTCACCGCGACGTGCGTTTCTCAAAAGACAAGACGCCCTACAATGCACACTTGCACATGGCGTTTACGCCGCAAAGGCAGTTGAGCCAACCACCGATGTGGTTCTTTGGTTTGTCTCCCGACAAGCTGTCCCTCGGTTGTGGCGTGTTCCAATATGACAAGGATGCGCTGTTGGAATTCCGTTCTGCGATGGCAGGGCCGAAAGGGGCAGAGTTAATCCAACTCACAACCGAACTGCGCGCGGCCGGTATTCGTATTGGAGAACCGGAACTGAAACGCGTGCCGACCGGTTATGACAAGGATCATACACATGCGGCAGCGCTGCGCCGCAAAGGCTTTGCCGCCTGGATTGATATGCCGGACCCTGCTTTTGCAATCGAACGGAACCTGGTGAAGCGAACAACCAAACTGTTCGAACAACTCATGCCGGTGTTTCGACTGCTCTCGCAGGTAGCCTAAAGGCCAGTTCAGGCGCAGCGAACGGCTACTTTGACGGGCCGCACCGCAGCAACTTGACGCTTTTTCGAGGAATGGGCCGGCGTCACCGTTCTCAATTTCTTTTACTGATCTCGGATGTGTCTTGAAACAACCACACCATTCGATCAAGAAACCAAAGCTTGCCCACTGAGATAAAGGTTATCCCAGCAACAACGGCCCATATGTCGTTGGCCCAAAGGCCCCAAGCTAAAGGTGGCAAACCAAGGCCGCTGATAATGGCCAAGTACTTCGCAGCTTTTGCGTGATGTACTGGGATTGGCCTCTCGTGGCGTTTCAGCCAGATACGTTCACCTAGCACCCCGCGAGTCATCCATGCATCATGTGATTTTGGCGCAGGGAACGCGCGTGGGTTCCACCAGGTCCAAAGGATGACCAATGTGATCGGGATGATTGCCATCCAACCGATCCAGGCACGGCTCCAAATTGCCAGAGCAAAAAGAGGCGGAATTGTGATCCGGCTCCAACCGCTCCAGGGGTTGGCATGACGTTCCCAGACAGCGTCTGTCATGCCCATCGACTGTTCAAGATATGATCGAATAGCCATTCTTCTTTTCTCACCCGTTGAGCGCATGGTCTGCTTGTACGCTTCGATTCTTCTCCAACACTATACTCCAATCGACAAAGCATACATAATTGTACGTTTCCTATTGCGCCAAAACGTACAAAAAGGTATGGAAGAGTGAAATTGACAGGAGTCTTGCATGAGTTCTCTATATTTCTGGGTTGCCGGGGCATTGTCTGCGGTTTGGTTTGCTGTTCACCTCTTTGTTGGTGGACGTGAGATTGCGCGGCCACTGTTGCTGGCGACGGCGCTTGATCCTGTGGTGCGTCATACCCAATACCTGTGCTGGCACTTCACCAGTGTCACCATCGCAACGATAGCTGGGTTCTTTTTCTGGAGTGCTTATTCGGGAGTTTCGGCCTTTGCCGCCGCTGGCACTGTTCTGGCATTGGGTTTCGTCGTGGTCGGCGTCGGCTTGGTCCTCGGTCTGAAGGAGAGCCATTTGAAACTGCCTCAGGGTTGGCTGTTTCTCCCGGTGGCGGGGCTCGGGCTCTATGGGCTTCTCCTATGAAGAAGCAGAGATTCAAGAAGGTCGATTGGGTCAGCCTTGGTCAGTCAGAGCTTGCTCGCTCCGGCCCCGAAGCCGTCAAACTGGAGGCAATTTGCGAAGCCGCGGGACTCACCAGAGGCTCGTTCTACCATCATTTCGCTGATCATGAGACGTTTCTCATTGCGCTGGCGCAAAACTGGTTTGAAACGCAAACGGTTGAGGTTGCTAACACGATCGATGCGACTGCAGCGGCGGCCGATCAGGGGGCGATGCTGACTGACGCAGCCCTTGCAATTGATTTCAAGCTTGAACTCGGGATGCGGGAACTCGCGCGCCGATTGCCTTGTGTGAAGGAAATCGTCGCCAAGGCAGACAAGGTTCGGCAAGACGTTTTGACCGACATCTACAAGAAACGCTTCCATCTGGATGATGGAACAGCGGAGGCCTTTGCCTATCTTGAATACGCGGCATTCAGTGGGATCATTCTGATCGACCCAGAAATAGATGAAGCCCGTCAACGACATTTGGCATCGCTTTATGAGAATGCGATGTGCCGTTTCCTAGGAGAGGGCAAGTAGAATGCTAAGTCAAATTCCAGCAAACCTCCCGTCTCCGACAAGGTGGCAAGTGGCCTTAGCACGGTGCGGCATCCTGATCATCGCGGCCTTCTACGCCTATGGCGCAGCGGTTCATGTGATGAACATGCTTTCATTGACTGGTTTTGATTGGGGGGCATCACCAGTAAAATGGCGAGTTTTGGATTGGGTATATTTGCTACTTGACGTGATTGTTGCCATTGGCCTGGTGCTTAAGTGGCGGGCCGGTTTCGTTTGTTTTTTCTGCGCCGCTTTCAGCCAAATTGTCCTTTATACCGCCTTTCGGTCTTGGGTCGTCGATGTGCCTGCTGCATTTCAAAGATCATCCGAGGAACTTGCCTATCTTGATTCCTTGGTGATGTTCCACTGCGTGACCATCTTGGTCATGATTGCCTGCCTCTCGATTATAGCGGCAACAGCTAGGGCCGAGCCAAGCAACGGAGGGAACTGAAGATGTCGAAACCGCTATCGAAAATCGTCATTATCGGTGCGGGTTTCGCCGGCCTGTCCGTTGCGAAGGCGCTTGCGAAGGCGCCGGTTGAAGTGACGTTGGTTGATCAGCAGAACCATCATCTCTTTCAGCCGCTGTTGTACCAAGTTGCCACCGCTGCTCTGACGCCGGCAGACATTGCTGTTCCAATCCGTCGCATTTTGCGCCGCCAGCGCAATGTGAGCGTGGCAATGGACAGACTTTTGACGGTGGACAAGGAAAAGCAATCCGTGACTTTGGAATCCGGGACAACCTTGCCCTATGATATTTTGATCATCGCGACAGGCGCGCAGCACAGCTATTTCGGGAATGATCATTGGGCCGAAGCCGCGCCTGGATTGAAGACGCTTGATGACGCTTTGTCCCTGCGGGATCGGGTATTGAAAGCTTTTGAGCAAGCAGAGCAGATCGTTGAGACAGACCGAGAGGCGGCTGAGCGCAAACTCCGCTTTGTGATTGTTGGAGCGGGACCCACCGGGGTTGAGCTTGCGGGCTCAGTTTCGGAATTGTCGCAATCCATGATGCGCGATTTCCGAAAGATCACGAGCGATATGGTCGAAGTCATATTGATCGAAGGAGCAGATCGTGTCCTTCCGACATTTCCCGAGAAACTGTCTGCCAGGTCAAAAATCTATCTGGAACAGCTTGGCGTCGACGTGCGCCTAAATACACGGGTGACCGACGTTTCAGACACCCAAGTTCAAACCGATAAAGAAGAGATAGAGACAGCGACGATCATCTGGGCTGCCGGGGTTCGCGCCTCTTCCGTTGCGGAATGGTTGGGCAGTGAGGCTGGTCCCAATGGTCGGATCGTGGTTGATGACACACTGCGCCCAGGGGGCCACGACAACATCTATGTGATTGGGGATGCCGCGCGATACGAACAGGATGGCGCGCCACTTCCCGGCATTGCTCCTGTCGCAAAGCAGATGGGCGCATACGTCGGAAAGCGTCTTGCGAGAGAGGCTGAAGAACAAGATGTGTCAAAGACGTTTCGCTACAAGGACGCAGGTGCCTTGGCGACCATCGGTCGAAATCGGGCCGTTGCCGACATCTATGGGCTGCAGGTTACCGGCTTTCTTGGTTGGCTTCTATGGGGCGCGGCGCATGTGTATTTCCTAATCGGGTTCAAAAACCGCCTATTCGTCACGCTGCAATGGATTTGGTCATACCTGACCTGGCAACGGGGCGTACGGTTGATCATGGATCGAAAACGGTCGAAGTGAGTTCGCCCCACAACAGATTTTGCGCCGGCGGCGAACGTCTGCTGTGCGGGCTGCAACCGCAGCATCAAGATGACATAGTCAACGGCAGCAATGGGCCGTCCGACCACCGTTACCAGACCAGACTTTGCAGGTTTGCAAAGTCCGCTTTCTGCGCATAGCCGCCGTCCGGGAAAGATCGCATATCTGTCACTCTGGGCTCAAAGCTGACACCTAGGGCTCGCTCTCGTCCCTATATCCATCCAGAATCTTTTGTCTGCGACGTGAATTTCCAAAAGCGTTCTACACCCGGCATCACACAAAAAAGGCCGCGCTGCATACACAGGGCGGCCTCCTTTAATCACATAACGCAGACCTTATTGTGCGCGCACATAGCGTTCGGCCAACAACCGGATGAAGCCCGATCCGCCGTCATATTGCTTGACGCCAATGATATATGTCCCGCGTTCAACCCGGGCCATGACCAGGCTGTCCAGCCCGTCGCCATAGTCATCGTTCTGGCCGACCTGACGGCCCAGATCGTCATAGACCACCAACCATGGGTCGCTGTTGCCACCGGCAATCGCCTCGACGACCAAAAGACTGCTTTCATCAACATCAACCGTGTACCAGACTGTGTCGCTGGCCGACTGAACATCCTGACGAAGCCGCGATTCCAGCACACCAAGGTCGGTGAACGGGATACTGCCGTCCAGCGGCGGGGCGGCCTCACCACGGGCATAAAGATCCAAAAGGGCGGCCTCTGCATCGTATTCGGTGACGCGCACGGTTATTGGGGCGCTATCATCGCTCAGGGCTTCCATGCCGATGCAGTATGTGCCCGGATCCAACGTATCAAGCACGTCAATCCGCGAATTCAGCCCATCCCAATCGTCATTTTCATCGATATAGATATCACCGGGGCCATAAAGCGTGATCACCGGATCGGCGCTTTCGTTTTCGGCTGTGATGCTGACAGGGGTCGGGGCATCGAGGGTGAAACTCCAATACGGGGTTTCGTTCACGGATGCCGAAACCGCAGTGCCAAGCGGGCCCATCGGTGTCGCCTCTTCACAGCTGCCATCAGCAGAGCTGCTCCCGCCGCCCGCGCTGATGCCATCGGTCAGTGGCTCATGTTCCTGGCGGCCGACGCGCACAAATGCTGTCATTGGGCCACCGTCATATGACCGCATGGACATGCAATACGTACCAGCCTGCAAATAGGTTTCGGCACGCGACGCGGCATTTCCGCCGGAATCGTCGTCAGACAGGATCACACCGCCAGTATTGTCCAGCAGATCAATGACCGGATCACCAGCACCACGGCCCGCTGCCTCAACCCGAATGTCAGCGGCTTCGCTCAGGCTGAACAGGGCGACATATTCATTGCCCCCCAAAACAAGCGCCATCTGCTCCTGATAATTGTCAGCCACACTGATATCGGACCCGGCTTCATCGCCACCGATCCAGATACCGCCAGTGCCGATGCCACCGCAAAATTCTTGGGCAAACGCCGGGGCAGCAAGGCCCATGAACGCCGTGGCCAGCGCGGTTGAACGTAATAATGCCATCTAGGAATATCCCTTCTTAAGTAAGGCTTGGATTTCTGGGGGAACACTAGCCGGATTGATACGGCGATGGCTAGGGTGAAGGACAGCCAGGTTGGGATTTCCTGACCGCCACGCCCAACGCAAAAGGGCCGCGCCATAGGCACGACCCTTTCAATCTGCTGCTGTTCGCAGGTTCAGCCCTGACGGGCTTTGAACCGGCCTTGCGTCTTGTTGATCACATAGACGCGGCCCTTGCGGCGCACGACGCGGCAATCGCGATGGCGCTGCTTGAGCGAGCGGAGGGAGTTGCGTACCTTCATAGTCCGTTCCTTCATGTCGCGGCGCGCGGATTGCGCCTTGGGTTACAGTTCGGCCCGAAAGGGCCAGCGAATATCATGGTGGACGATACTGGGATCGAACCAGTGACCCCTTCGATGTCAACGAAGTGCTCTACCGCTGAGCTAATCATCCATGTCCAAAGTGAACCGCACGCCCCATAACGAAATAGGACGCGAGCGATGCCCACGTCAGTCGTGCGGTCTATAAAAGGAGTCGGAACAGGGATCAAGGGCTTTTGGTAAATTCAAAAATCAGACTATGTTAGGCAGACAGAGGAAGGTTTATTGCTGATAGCCCCGTATCATCTCGCCCGGCCAGCGGCACGCACGACAAGCGTTGTTTTTGCATCCCCGCATAGCGGGCGCAACTACCCTGCGTCATTTCTCAGCCGTATCGTGCTTGACGGCAATCAAATCCGATCATCCGAGGATGCGTTCGTCGATCTGCTTTATGCAGTTGCACCCGATCACGGGGCGCCTTTTCTGACGGCCAGCGCGCCGCGCGCCTATCTGGACCTGAACCGCGGCCCGGACGAACTTGACCCCGCACTGATTGAAGAGGTGCGGCGCAGCGCACATAACCCGCGTCTGGCCAGTGGTCTGGGGGTCATCCCCCGTGTGGTGGCCAACGGGCGGCAGATTTACCGGGGCAAGATCACGTTGGCCGAAGCGCATGAGCGGATCGCGCGGTTTTGGCGGCCCTATCACGATCAACTGCAGACCCTGCTTGACGAAGCGATCAACGACTTCGGAGAGGCGATTTTAATCGACTGTCATTCCATGCCCCACGAGGCTTTGGAAAACGTGGGCCCGCCCGGTGCGCCGCGCCCCGACATCGTGTTGGGCGACAGGTTCGGGGCGACGGCGGCGGCACCCATCGTCGAACAGATCGAGGCTGCATTTGGCAGCGCGGGTCTACGTGTCGCGCGCAATATGCCATTCGCAGGCGCGTTCATTGCCCAGCATTACGGGCGGCCATCGCGTCAGCAGCATGCCATTCAGGTCGAAATTGATCGCGGCCTCTATATGAATGAAAGAACGCTTGAACCGACTAAAGATTTTGATGCGTTCAAGGCAATTTTAGATGGGGTGATTGCGGAACTTGTTGCGATTGGCCGTGTCGACAAACAACGGGTCGCCGCAGAGTAAGATGGGTCAAGACCCATCTTACGGTGCCGCATCTGTTTCACCCCAAAAGAACGATATCTGATGCACCGGCGCTGCGTCGCAGTGCATGCAGGTCAGCCAGCGACGGATCATTGACCCAGGCAAGTGCCGCATCCTTGTCAGGAAATGACAGTAGCGCCGCCGCGTCAGGGACCACAGGGTTTCCATCAATGGCGCGTGCATCTGCTGTTGCGGCTTCGATCTTTCCGCCGTGCAGGGCCAGCGCAGCACCCGCCTTCTCTCTGTATTCGGCCAATGCGGCGGGGTTTGTGATGGTCAGGCTGGCATAGGCATAAATCATCGTCGTCTCCTTTGTTGTGACACCCGCAGAGTTATGAAGATGGTCGCCGTGCGAAAACGCGTGTATTTGCATTCATAATATGCAATATCGCATGGTATGGAGCCGTCATGGGATGATCTGCGAACAGTGTTGAGCCTTGTCAGAGGGGCGTCGCTGGCCAGTGCGGCAGAAGAACTGGGTGTGAACTACACCACCGTCGCCCGACGGATCAGCCGCGCAGAGACGGCGCTGGACCAAAAGCTTTTTGATCGGCTCGCAGACGGATATCGGCCCACCGAAGCAGGAAAGACAATTGCGGAACATGCCGCCCGGATGGAAGATCACGCCCACGGGCTGATGCGTCAGCTACAGGGGCAGGACAACACATTGCGTGGCCCATTGACGATAACCGCCCCACAATTGTTGATCGCGCATGCGCTGGCACCGGCAATCGACCAATTTTGCACGGCCTACCCAGAGATCGCGCTGCATGTCCGCGCCACCAACGATCTATTGGACCTCAACCGACGAGAGGCCGATCTGGCGATCCGTATCAGCCGCGATCCAGGGGACAGCCTCAAGGGGTTGCGCCTGACCCAACAACACTCGGCCAGCTTTGCAACGCAAGCCTGGGCGGACCGCATCGCCGACGATCCTGACACTCTAATCGATTGGGTGGTGTATGCGGCATATCAGGACGTGCCCCGGAATGTAGACCCGACATTTCCCAACCACCGTATCCGGCTAACATTCGACGACATGGTCGCCATCCGCGCCGCCGCGCAAGCGGGGCTTGGCGTCGCGCGCATGCCGCTTTTTCTGGGAAGGGCCACGCCGGGATTGGTGCAAATCCCTGTCTTGCCACCCCAACCCTATGCCGAGATATGGGCCGTCGGCCACCCCGATGTCTGGCCCGCGGCCAAGGTCACGGCCTTCCGCAACATCCTCGTCCCGCATTTCCGAAGCATTCGGGATAAGTTCGTCGCGAAGGCCGCTTAGGTTCTATCATCACCTTGCAGGATTTACCGTTCGTTCAGGTTTTCCACCGTGCGCAGGGTTAACCGGCCCTGATATGTATGATCATGCGCATGGTATGCACATGGTTTCTGCATAGGTTCTGCATCGGGTATTTTGACAAAAACCTCAGCATTAACTGTGCCATAAGGCCCCCAAACTGATCATGCCGAAAACACGCCGCAACACCCCCACCGCGCGTTGCGTCACCCTGTCATCTCTACGTTCAAAAACGGCTCGGGATCATCCACTTCGACCAGCCGCTTGCGCTGGATTTCCCAGAACCGATTTCCCACATTACGCAGAAAACTGCGATCGTGACTGACCAGTAAACAAGCGGCCCCATGCGCGATCAGCTCGTCCTCCAGCGCCTCCTGTCCTTCGATATCCAGATGGTTCGTGGGTTCGTCCAGCAGGTAGAAATTCGGCTGCTGCAAGCGCAGGATCAGCATCGCCAGCCGGGCCTTCTGCCCGCCGGACAGCGCGCCGATTTTCGTGTCCTGCATCTGGATATTCACCCCAGCGCCTGCCAGCAAACCTCGCGCCCTTTGGTCGCCCACATCGAACGTGCCAGCGACCGTGCTCATCGGGGTGTCACCGTCCGAAAGTTGGCTAAGATGTTGATCTGAATAACCTTCTACAATGGTCGGAGCACATTTTATCGATACGTCATGTCCCGCAATCGCCGCATGGATCATCTTCACCAACCGCGTTTTCCCCGTGCCATTCGTTCCCAGCAAAACAATCCGATCACCCGGGCTGATCCATTTCCTGCCGGTGGTATAAAGCAATCGGTGATCCGGCGTTTGAACCGAAACATCATCCAACGTAATCAACGCCTTGGCGTGGGTGCCGCTATTGGACAACCTGATGTCACCCGCACCCCGTTCCTGATGCGCTGGTTTGGCCGCAGCTTCCATCTTGGCGGCCCGTTCGGTCAGTTGCTTGGTCTTGGTGATCAACAGGTCAGAACCGGAGTTAATCCCGATATTCTTCAGCTTCGCCGCCTGTTTGCGCAACTGGCTGGCCTTGTTCAGATCATTGGCAAAGCGGCGTTCGTCAGCCGCGTCCGCCTCATCCAGCGCCGTCCGCGCACGGGTAAAAGGCAAGGCAAAGTCACGCGACCGCTCTGCCCTTAAAAACAAGGTCCGATTGGTCACAGCATCCAGGAAAGCCCGGTCATGACTGATGATCACGGCGGGCACATCGCGGGGCAGGCCGCCCAGCCAATCCTGCAGCAATCCGATGCGGTGCAGGTCCAGATGGTTGGTCGGTTCGTCGAGCAGCAAAAGGTCCGGTTCGGTGATCCAGGCGGCGGCCAGTAGGGCGGTGCGCTGCCAACCTCCACTGAGTTCCTTGAGTGGTTTCTGTTGCAGGTCATAGGGCACTTTCAGATCGTCCAGCACCACATCGACCCGCCAGCTTTCATAATCGGCCTGTTCGGCGGGCAGGGCGGCAAGCACATGATCGTAAAGGGATTTCTCCAGCGCATCGGGCGGCACGTTCTGTTTCACATGCCCCACGCGCAGGCCGCGCGCGCGGGTGATGTCACCGGTGGTCGGGTCAAACGTGCCCGCTATACACCCCATCAGGGTCGACTTACCCCGCCCGTTGGCGGCGACAAGCCCGATACGGTCGCCCTTGGAAATGGTCAGGTTCAGGTCAGCGAAAAGTGGTTCGCCAAGGGTCACGCCCAAGGCATTGATGTTGAGAATGGTCATGTCGGTCTCTGATCAGGAAATGGCCGCGCAGTGGCGGCATGATGGGCAGACCGTTTCGGATCATGCCCTGCAAACGGATTTACAGGGCAAAGCGGGGACCATGCTGAAGTCGGCGGATGATACGCATGTTCAGCTTGTGCCCTCCTGTTGTTGATGTTTGACCGATAGGACGAAGCGTAGGGTTTCAACGGAGGATGGGTCAAGACCCATCTTACGTTACCGCAACGCCCGCCCTTTGATGATCGCGTCCGCCCCGAACTTCTGCCGGATCAGGTCTGCGGCCTTTTCCGCCTCGGCCCGCTTGATCGCACCGGGGTCGAGCAGGTCGCCTTCGCGGTCGGCCCCTTCGGCTGATGTGATCTCCGACAGGCCCACGCCCAGCAACCGGTAAGGCCCCTTGTCGCCGACCTGATCGAACAGCGCGCGGGCGGTCCGATAGATCGTGTCGGCGATCTGGGTGGGGTGCCGCAGGCTCAGCCGCTTGGTGATCCCTTTGAAATCATGGGTTTTCAGCTTCAGCGTCACCACCCGACCGGCCTTGTCCTTGGCCTTGGCCCGTGCGCTGACCTTTTCGGACATCCGCCAGATATGCCCGTCAAGGATATCCACATTGCTGGTATCCTCGTTGAACGTGGTTTCGTTCGACAGCGTCTTGACCGGCGTATGGGCCGAGATGCGGCGCCCGTCTTCGCCCCGCGCCAGCGAATAAAGCCGCTCACCCGTGCCCCCGAACCGGTCATGAAGATCGCGCCGGTCCCAGCGCAACAGATCGTCAAACGTGCGGATGCCAGCGGCCTCCAGACTGGCCTGCGCCGCCGGGCCGATGCCCCAGATCAGGCGGACCGATTTGGAGCGCAGGAAGGCGGTGGTTTCCGCCTTGCCGATGATCGAAAAGCCGCGCGGCTTGTCGAGGTCAGACGCGACCTTGGCCAAGAATTTGTTGTGCGACAACCCGATAGACCCGGTAAGCCCCAATTCGTCCTTCATCCGTTTCACCAGCCGCGCCAGCATGACCGCGGGCGGGGCATGGTGCAGGCGAGCGGTGCCGGTCAAGTCCATGAACGCCTCGTCCAGTGACAGTGGTTCGACCACCGGCGTCAGTTCATCCATCATCGCCCGGATCGCCCGCGAGGCTTCGACATAGGCATCAAACCGGGGGCGGACCACCACAGCTTCGGGGCAGAGCTTCAGCGCCTTGAACATGGGCATGGCCGATTTGACGCCCTTGATCCGGGCCACATAGCAGGCGGTTGAGACGACCCCACGTTTGCCGCCACCGATGATCACCGGCTTATCGGCCAGTTCCGGGTTGTCCCGTTTTTCGACCGAGGCATAAAACGCATCGCAATCCATATGGGCGATGGACAGATCGAACAGCTCCGGGTGCCGCGTGACCCGTGGGCTGCGGCATTGCGGACAGCGGGTTTCGCTGTCAAATGTGGTCAGGCAATCGCGGCACAGGGCTGGCATGGTCCTATGATAGGGAGGGCACGAGGTGGAAACAACGGGGCCGCATCACGGATCAAAGGTTGCTCTGTTTCTGGGTGACCGGCTGGTCAGCATCCTGCGCGATGATTTTCCGCATATCCATTTTCCCAACCTGTGGGACCTGCCAGGTGGCGGGCGCGAGGGGGATGAGACCACGTTTGAGACCGTCGCCCGCGAATTGGAGGAGGAGTTGGGGCTCATCCTGCCACAAACTGCAGTGATTTGGGAAAGCGCCTTTCCGTCCAGCACCGACGCTACCAAATGGAACGCGTTTTTCGTCGCACAGATGCCAGCCCACACGGTCGATGATATCGTTTTTGGCGGCGAAGGGCAGCGCTGGGCGCTGTATGGGATGGAGGATTTTGTCACACTGGAAGACCGCGTGCCGTCCTATGGCGGACGGCTGGCAAAATGGGTGGCAGAGACGGGTGGGTTGCCCCCAGCGTAGATCAAAATTCTAGAATTTTGATCGCCCTCCAGAATTCATTTGCCAGACTCAATTTTCTGTCCTAAAGGCGGCGCAGATAACACGCTGACCGGGAGAGTACGGTCGTCCGTCGCCGAAGGAGCAACCGCCCCGGTCACTCTCAGGCAAATGGACCGGTTGGGGTGCAACACGCCGCAGAGTGGCCATTTGGCCCGCCGGAGGAGCAAGCCACCAACGTGGTGAATCTCTCAGGCCCAAACACGGTGGGGGCAGCGCGCAAGCGCGAATGGTAGGAGAATACCATGCCTCATATTGCCGTTCTGGGTGCCGGGATTACCGGTGTCACCACAGCCTATTCACTGCATGTCCGCGGGTTCGACGTGACGGTTTATGACCGTCAGCGTTATGCCGGGATGGAAACCAGTTTCGCCAATGGCGGCCAGCTCAGCGCGTCCAATGCCGAGGTCTGGAACCAATGGTCGACCGTTCTGAAAGGCATCAAATGGATGCTGCAGGGCGACGCGCCACTGTTCGTCAACCCGCGCCCCGGCTGGCACAAGGTCAGCTGGATGACCGAATTTCTGGCGAATATCCCCCGCTACAGAACCAACACGACCAAAACCGCAGCCATGGCCGTGGCCGCCCGTGCTGGTCTGGCCGAAATGGCGGAAAAATCCGGCGTTGATTTCGATTTCAGCCCGGCGGGGATCCTGCATTTCTACAAGACCGAGAAGGATCTGAAGCACGCCCGCATGGTCAACGGCCTGCTCGCCCAGGGCGGGTTGGAACGGCACGAATTGACCGTGGATGAGGTGATGGCCCGCGAACCCACCCTGCGTGGCGATATCATCGGCGGGTTCTGGACCGAAAGCGACAGCACCGGCGATATCCACAAATTCACCATGGGTCTGGCCGACTGGCTGAAAAAGCAGGGCGTTGTGTTCAAGCTGGGCGCGCCAGTCACCGACCTGCATGTGCGCGACGATGGTGTCTATGTGGAATGCGGGCATGAGGAACGGTATGACAGCATTGTCGTCTCGGCCGGTGTGGCCAGCCGCAAGTTTGCCCAGATGCTGGGCGACCGGGTGAATATCTACCCTGTGAAAGGGTATTCGATCACGGTCAATCTGGATGACGCGGCCAGTCAGGCGGCGGCGCCCACAACTTCGCTTTTGGATGACAAGGCCAAGATCGTTTCGTCCCGTCTGGGCAAGAACCGCCTGCGGATTGCCGGTACGGCGGAATTCAACGGCGAAAACCGCGATATCCTTGAACGGCGGGTGCGTCCATTGGTGAAATGGTGCGAGGAACACTTTCCGGAAGTATCCACCGAAAACTGCGTCCCATGGGCTGGATTGCGCCCGATGATGCCGAATATGATGCCGCGCGTAGGCCCCGGCAAGAATGACCGGGTGTTCTATAATACGGGTCACGGACACCTTGGTTGGACGCTCAGCCCGGCGACGGCGGATGCGATCGGCGCAACTGTCGCAGCTCGTCATAAAAACAACAGTATGCCACTGCATACATTGAAAACGGCATAAAACGTAACTATCTGTCCTTCATAACAATAGAGGGACAGATATATGCCGATGGAAGAATTGATCTCTGAATTTTTGGGCCAGAACCTACTTTATCTCCTGCTCGCAGTGTTTCTTATCATCTGCGCGATGGCTGCGGTGCGGATCGTGCCGCAGTCCGAAAAATTCGTGGTGGAGCGTTTTGGCCGCTTGCGCGCCGTATTGGGACCAGGGATCAACCTGATCGTCCCCTTTCTGGATCGTGTACGTCATAAGGTGTCGGTTCTGGAACGCCAGTTGCCGAACATGACTCAGGACGCGATTACATCTGACAACGTGCTGGTGCAGGTGGAAACAAGCGTGTTCTACCGGATCATTGAGCCCGAAAAGACGGTTTACCGGATCCGCGATGTGGATGGCGCAATTTCAACCACCGTGGCGGGTATTGTGCGGTCCGAGATCGGTCGGATGGAACTGGACCAGGTACAGGCTAACCGGGCCAGCCTGATTGACGCGGTGCGCGATCAGGTCGCGCAGCAGGTCGATGATTGGGGGATTGAGGTGACGCGCGCCGAAATCCTTGACGTGAACCTTGATCAGGCGACCCGTCAGGCGATGTTGCAGCAGTTGAATGCCGAACGTGCACGTCGTGCGCAGGTGACAGAGGCCGAGGGCCAGAAGCGGGCCGTCGAATTGCAAGCCGATGCAGAGCTGTACGCAGCCAAACAGGATGCCGAGGCGCGGCGCGTACTGGCCGATGCCGAGGCTTATGCAACCCAGGTGGTTGCCGTTGCCATCGCTGAAAATGGTCTGGAGGCCGCCCAATATCAAGTTGCTTTGAAACAGGTGGAGGCGCTTAATAAGTTGGGTGCTGGTGCAGGCAGTCAGACAGTTGTTCTGCCAGCCAACGCTGTCGATGCTTTTGGTGACGCCTTCAAAATGCTGAAAGGACGCTAATATGCCACTTTGGACAGAATGGTGGGTCTGGATGTCCGGCGCTCTGATCCTCGCGACGCTCGAGGTGTTGATCCCCGGTTACATCTTTCTAGGCTTCGCACTTGGCGCCGCCGTCATGGGTTTGTTGATCCTGTTCGGTATATCGGCCACCGGGCTCGCGCTCACACTGGTTATATTTGCGGGATTGTCGCTGATTTCCTATATCGCGATGCGCAGGTTCTTTGGGCTTCGCACCGGTCAGGTAAAAATCTGGGAAACCGACATCAACGATTGAACCAATCGACACGTTATGTGGCAAATGCGCCAGATGATGAGCTACCAAAAAAGGGCCCAACGCTCACAACGTTGGGCCAGTTTGGATCAGCCAGGTTTCGCAACAGCCCGGGACAGTGGGCCGTAATGCAGGCATGATCGGCAGTGTTTAGATTCTGGTGTCGGACATTTGCAGCGCGCGGCGACGTAGCTGTTCGATAACAGCATTGCGCGCCATCGTTTCAGGCGCTGCTACCTCACAAGGATAACGGAAAGTCCGACCAAACCGTTCAATATCGACAGAAGCCTTAAAAACACCAGCAGCGGCATTGTAACGCAAGTTCTTGATATCCATGTGATGGCCCTCCATTCGCTATATTCAATGAGTGAATGCGCCATCGGCGGATTAGTTCCGAGCAGAATCAAATATTTGGTGACTTTGCCTGTGGCGACCGCAATTCAGCTAATACATCGTCCGCCGCCGCCTTCGGATCAGCGGCCTGCCAGATGGGTCTGCCCACAACGACATGATCAGCGCCGTTGGCAATCGCCTGCGCCGGGGTCATCACACGCTTCTGATCGCCAAGATCGGCACCGACTGGACGCACGCCCGGCGTGACGATCAACTTGCCCTCCGCCTCAGGCAGGGCGCGGATCAACGCGGCCTCTTGCGGTGAACAAATCACGCCATCGGCCCCGTTGGACAACGCAATGCCTGCGCGTTCCTGAACAAGGTCCGCTACGTCGCCCTGTTTGATACAAGATGCATCAAGATCGCCGCGATCCAGCGACGTCAGGATAGTCACCGCCAAGATTTTCATATGCGACGCGGCCGCACCTTCGCGGGCGGCACGCACCACATGGGGGTCGCCATGCACCGTCAGGAAATCCAGATCGAACTGGGCGACACCCCGCACCGCGGCTTCAACCGTGGCGCCAATGTCGAAAAATTTCATGTCCAGAAAAATGCGTTTGCCATGTTTCTGTTTCAGCTCATCGGCCAGCGCCAATCCACCGCCCGTCAGCATCCCCAGCCCGATCTTGTAGAAACTAACGCTGTCGCTCAGCGTCTTGGCCAGCTCCAGCCCGTCCAGCACATTGGGGACATCCATGGCAACAATCAGGCGGTCGTCGGACATGGGCACACTCCTGTTTCTCGGCTCTGTGCCATCTAGCGCCAGACCGTCGGCGGTGCAATCACCATCCGAAAAAGGCGCAGCCATCCCGCGGCTGCGCCTTTCTTGACCTACTGGCTCAGGAGGGTGCGCAGCAGATCATCAGCGTGAGTGGTTCTTAGGTCGTCACAGCGGGCGGACAACATAGGCACCTTTGTGTCCTCTTCACCGTCATGCAAGCGGCGTACGGCTTCCGGAGTGAGCGGGAAAAGCTGCACGTTATTTTGTGTCGCGCGCACCTTTCTGGTCACATATGGCATCATGTTGTCCTCCTCGCTGTCTATATGGACCAAAGCGCTTTGAATTGCGCGGGGAAAAGCGCCGGAATCCTCCCTCCTATGGAATTCCATACGTTTGGTCTTGCGACGCAACGTTACCGCCCCCATTTAGACGTTGAGGCCCGAAATCAGGGTGTGCCGCCAAGCCGGGCACCCGCCAGAATGGGCGCTTAACAAAGGAGAGACCCATGAACTTAGACAAGTTCACCGAGCGGTCGCGCGGATTCGTACAAGCCGCCCAGACGATCGCAATGCGTGAGAACCACCAGCGGTTCGCGCCCGAACACCTTCTCAAGGCGATGATGGACGATGAGGAAGGCCTTGCGGCCAATCTGATCACGCGCTCAGGTGGCAATGCCAAGGCCGTGAAAGACAGCGTTGATACTGCCGTTTCCAAGCTGCCAAAAGTGACCGGCGATGCCGCGCAGGTCTATCTCGACAATGTCACAGCCAAGGTCATTGATGAGGCTGAACAGATCGCCAAGAAAGCGGGCGACAGCTTTGTCCCGGTTGAACGGTTGCTGACCGCGCTCAGTGTGGTCAAATCACGCGCCAAGGACGCCTTGGATATGGGCGGCGTTGGCGCGCAGAGCCTGAACGCCGCCATCAACGACATTCGCAAAGGTCGCACCGCTGACAGCGCGTCTGCGGAAGACAGCTTTGAAGCACTGGCCAAATACGCCCGCGACCTGACCGAAGCCGCCGAGCAAGGCAAGATCGACCCAATCATCGGCCGGGACGAGGAAATTCGTCGCGCCATGCAGATCCTGTCACGCCGGACCAAGAACAACCCGGTCCTGATCGGTGAACCCGGCGTGGGTAAGACGGCGATTGCAGAAGGCCTCGCCCTGCGCATCATCGACGGCGACGTGCCGGAATCCCTGCGCAACAAGAAACTGATGGCGCTCGACATGGGGGCTCTGATCGCGGGTGCCAAATACCGGGGCGAGTTCGAAGAACGGCTGAAGGCCGTCCTGAAGGAAATCGAAACCGCCGCCGGTGAAATCATCCTGTTTATCGACGAAATGCACACGCTTGTCGGTGCCGGCGCGTCTGAAGGCGCGATGGACGCTGCCAACTTGATCAAACCTGCGCTTGCGCGGGGTGAGCTGCACTGCGTCGGTGCCACCACCCTGAACGAATACCGCAAATACGTGGAAAAAGACGCGGCCCTTGCGCGCCGATTCCAACCATTGATGGTCGAGGAACCGACCGTCACGGACACCGTCAGCATCCTGCGCGGGATCAAGGAAAAGTACGAATTGCACCACGGTGTGCGGATCGCCGATGCCGCTTTGGTCGCAGCAGCAACCTTGTCACATCGCTACATCACCGACCGTTTCCTGCCGGACAAGGCCATCGACCTGATGGACGAAGCCGCATCGCGTCTGCGCATGGAGGTGGACAGTAAGCCCGAAGAACTCGACGCGCTCGACCGGCAGATCCTGCAATTGCAGATCGAAGCCGAGGCGCTCAAGAAAGAGGACGACAAGGCCTCTGTTGATCGTCTCGAACGGCTCGAAAAGGAACTGGCCGACTTGCAGGATCGCGGATCAGAGATGACCGCGAAATGGCAGGCCGAACGCGACAAGCTGGAAGGCACCCGTGAGGTCAAGGAAAAGCTGGACCGCGCCCGCGCCGATCTGGATATCGCCAAGCGTGAGGGGAACCTGCAAAAAGCGGGCGAGCTGTCTTATGGCGTGATCCCCGATCTGGAACGCAAACTATCCCAGGTCGAGGAAAACGATGACCTGATGGTGGAAGAGGCCGTGCGCCCCGAACAGATCGCCGAAGTCGTCGAACGTTGGACGGGAATCCCAACCTCCAAAATGCTGGAGGGCGAACGGGAAAAACTGCTGCGCATGGAAGAAGAGCTCGGCAAGCGGGTGATCGGTCAGAAAACGGCTGTGACGTCGGTCGCCAATGCGGTCCGCCGCGCCCGTGCCGGTCTGAATGACGAGAACCGACCGCTGGGGTCGTTCCTGTTCCTTGGGCCAACAGGTGTGGGTAAGACGGAGCTGACCAAGGCCGTCGCCGAATACCTCTTTGACGATGACAGTGCGATGGTCCGCATCGATATGTCAGAGTTCATGGAGAAACACGCGGTCTCACGTCTGATCGGCGCGCCTCCGGGCTATGTTGGCTATGACGAAGGCGGGGTGCTGACAGAAGCGGTCAGGCGCCGTCCTTATCAGGTCGTGCTATTTGACGAGGTCGAAAAAGCGCACCCCGATGTGTTCAACGTCCTGCTACAAGTCCTCGATGATGGTATGCTGACCGATGGTCAGGGCCGCACCGTGGACTTCAAGCAGACGCTGATCATCCTGACGTCGAACCTTGGGGCGCAGGCGCTCAGCCAACTGCCCGACGGGGCCGATGCGTCAGAGGCCAAGCGCGATGTAATGGATGCGGTCCGTGCCCATTTCCGGCCCGAATTCCTGAACCGTCTGGACGAAACGGTGATCTTCGACAGGCTCGCCCGCGAAGACATGGCCGGGATTGTCACGATCCAGCTCAACCGGTTGGAAAAACGACTGGCCGGGCGGAACATCCAGCTTGATCTGGATGATGCCGCACTGAAATGGCTGGCCGAGGAAGGCTACGATCCGGTCTTTGGCGCCCGGCCACTCAAGCGGGTGATCCAACGTGCACTGCAAGACCAGCTGGCCGAAATGATCCTGGCCGGTGATGTAATGGACGGCGATATGATCACCGTCAGCGCAGGGGCCGATGGGTTAGTGGTGGGTGACCGTCTATCGGCATCAAACCGACCACGTCCGGACGACGCTGTAGTCCACTAAACAAAGGGTGCCTTCGGGCACCCTTTTTCCTTTTTGTGATGGGTGCTGTGAAATAGCGCTTGGAAACAGGTCATAGAACGCGCGCCGCATATGGACCAAAAACGGTCCACTCCTATGTCGATAATGGTTCATGCGGCTTATTTCGATCCGTGGCATATCTGTTGGTGAGCAACTTACTGTCAATACCCAACTCAAAATGAAAGCTACGAAAATGATCAAGAAGATATCCCTCGCCCTCACCTTCGCCGCAGCAATGGCCACCAACACAATGGCGCAAGATCAGGATAACGCGGCATTTCTGGTCGCCTCGCTCGAGGTGTCGGATCTGAACGCCTATTTTGAACGCTACGGTGGTCCGGTATTCCCCATGCTGGCCGCTGCGGGCGCAGAAGTCATCGTCGGCAGCCCGTCCGTCGCCACATTGGAAGGCGACTATGGTGCGACATGGACCGCCATCGTCAAGTTTCCGTCCATGGATGCGCTCAACACATGGTACGCGAGCGAAGAATATCAGGCCATCGCGCCCGAACGTCGCAGCCTGACCGATCAGGACGCATCGTTCCTGTTCGCCGCACCTGCATTTGTGATGCCGGAGCAATAAGCGACAAGGACGTCGGTCTTGGGTCTGTTGAACTCAAAAACCCAGCAGACCCGACATCGCCGCACTGGTCGAGCAGGTCTACACATGACCACGGGAAACGAAAAATGACCCGTCAAAACGTAAGCAGCAGGACAGAGGAAATGCACCACTTCAGGCGACGTCCGCTCCCGCTGTCTCATCAAACATGTTGGCGGCTTCCGGCAAAGGCCCCGCGCTGGAACTGCTTCATTCAAATGGTGCCAGTGGTGAAGACCACCCTGCGATCCTATTCATACATGGCTATACATCCGGGGCATGGCAGTTCGCAGAACATTGGATGCCTGCCTTATGTGCAATGGGCTGGCAAAGCTATGCGCTCAACCTGCGTGGCCATGGCAAAAGCGAGGGTCGCGAAATCATCCGCAAGGCCCGGTTCGCAGACTACGCGCAAGGCGTTTTGATCACTGCGCTCCGGCCCAAAAGCTTGATTCGGTGTTCATACTTGTACCGCGCGCTGTATTAAACAAGCCCTTTGGGCCGTAGGGGTCCGACAAAAAGGCCGACGTTTTGCCGACGCATCGCCGACCGCGCAAAACCCCTGCAAACTATAGCATTAACACACGATTCGCGGTTACGCCGATCTGTACCGTACGGTGGGGGGCACGCAACACACCGACCGTTGCGCGGATGTATGATTTGCGGCGTGGTGGAAAGGGACCCCAAAGTTTGGGCCCCTTTCCGTTATGCTTAGAAGATAAAGTTGTCCTCGGACAGGCTGTCCACATTGACCCGTACCAGATCAATGCTGTTCCCATCGCCCAGATCGATCTGTGTTGACCGCCCGCCGGAGATATCCAAATCATCAATGCTGTCGATGCCCAAAGCGCTCAGGTCGATCACGTCTTCATGCACGTTGAAACCGCGGATCACGTCCTGACCGTCACCTGCGTTGAAGATGAACGTATCCGCACCGCGGCCACCCTTCATGAAGTCGTTGCCTGCACCGCCTTCGATCGTATCATCGCCACGACCCCCAAAGAGCACGTCGTCGCCCGCACCGCCTATGACGATATCATCGCCCTTGCCGGCATAGATGCGGTCGTTACCTGTACCACCGTCGACATGATCGTCACCGCGCCCGGCGCTGATCAGGTCATTGCCGTCGCCACCAAGACCGACATCATTGCCAGACCCAAGGAACAAGAAGTCATTCCCACCATTGCCGCTGACAAAGTCATCGCCGCGCCCGGTGTAGAAGAAATCCCGCCCATCATCGCCGATCTTGAGGTCGGATTTGTTTCCGGCCAGCAGATCAACGGGGATCAGAACCTCGTCAATGACATGGACGATGCCGTTATTGGCCTGAATGTCAGTGGCAATCAGGTTGGCGTCGGGGCTATCGGGATCATTGTCGATCAGTGATGCGCCGGACACTTCCAACGTACCGCCCTGTAAGGTCTCAACATTCTCAAGTCCCAGCACTTGGCTCGCCTGCAGCGATTGGCCAGACACGTGATATGTCAATACTTCGGTCAAGAGCGGGATCGGGTCGCCCTTGCCGAGGACGGTCAACGCATCAACCAGATAATCCCAGGCCTCACCCTCGTTGGTGCCGTGAAAACCCAGATCTTGGGCAAGCCCGACAAATGCCGCGTCAGTTGGGGCAAATACGGTCAGATCGACGTTCGCGTCGGCGAGCGTTTCCGCCAGACCAGCGGTCTTGACCGCCTCAAGCAGGATATCATAATCGGCATTATTGTCATCGAAGCCTTCGCCTGATGCGGCCACGATCCCGGTGATGCTTGGTGCGTCATTTCCGGGCAGATCGACAGGCAGGAGCACACGATCAATCACATGTACAATACCATTTGACGCTTCGATATCGGTCGCGACCAATGATGGGTTGATCAGATCTGGTTCCAGATCAGTCAGGGTTGGCAATTCGCCTGCGCCGATGGTGCCACCTTGCAAGGTTTCAACGCTGGCAGCGGCGGCGATGTCAGCGGCAGACAGGGCGCCGCCCGCGACGTGATAGGTCACAACAGTATTCAGTGTTTCGGCACCGACATTTTCTACAAGAAACGTTGTCACGGCGCCCGTATCTGTCACGTCACCATCAAAGCCGAGATCGGCAGCCAGTTGACCAAAGGCTGCATTGGTCGGCGCAAAGACGGTGAGCGAAGCATCTGCATCGGCCAAAGTACCAACGAGGTCCGACCCATCGATGTTCTCATCAATGAATTGCAGTGCCGCGACCAGAATGCTGAAATCCGGGTTGCCAGCGGCGATATCAACGATGGTCGGTTCCGGCGCAGGTTCGTTACCGGGCAGATCAATGGGGATCAGAACACGGTCGATCACATGTAAGACGCCGTTTTCCGCTTCGATATTCGTTGCAATCAGGGTCGGATCCGTCAGGTCGGGTTCTTTGTCCATAAGCATCGGCAGATTGCCAGCGCCAATGTCACCGCCCTGAATTGTCGTTACTGATCCGGCATTTGCGATGTCCGTGTCGCGCAGGGCACCTGCGGCGACGTGATATGTCACAACTGTGTTGAGTGTTTCGACCGGTACGTTAGTAACCAGAAAATTGGTAACGGCAGACACATCTGATGTGTCCCCGTCAAAACCCAGATCAGCGGCTAGCTGACCAAAGGCTGCGTTAGTCGGTGCAAAGACCGTGAGCGATTGCGTATGGTCATCAAGCGTCCCTATCAGATTGGACCCGTCAAGGTTTGCGTCAATGAAGGTGAGCGTGTCGACCAGAATGCTGAAGTTCGTGTCTTGTTTGGCGATGTCAACGAAAGTTGCCATGATGTTGCCCCATCATCTTGAGTGGAAAAAAGGCGGCCCGTAAGTGGGCCGCCTCGGTTACTTTTCACGATCAGCTTGCGGGCAGGATCACTTTGTCGATCACGTGGATCACGCCGTTTGACGCTTCTACGTCTGCCGTCACCACATTGGCATCGTTCACCATCACGCCACCTTCGGTCATGATGGTCACGTCAGCACCGTTCACAGTTGCCGCTGACATATCGTTGCTCAGGTCTGTTGACATCACTTTGCCGGGGACAACGTGGTATGTCAGGATTGCGGCCAGTGCTTCTGGATCTTCCAAGAGACCTTCGACTGTACCTGCGGGCAGGGCGGCAAAGGCTTCATCTGTTGGGGCAAACACTGTGAATGGGCCGTCGCCTTTCAATGTGTCTACCAGACCGGCAGCTTCAACAGCAGCAACCAGTGTGGTGAATGTACCGGCTTCAACAGCGGTATCAACAATGTCCTTTTCGCCCATGGCGAAAGCGGATGTTGCAACGGCTGCTGCTGCGGTGACGGCGAAGAAAGTTCTGCGTAGCATTTGATAGTCTCCCATTTTCAAGGATGCTCTCATTTGGCATCGGGCTTTCTACGGGGACACGCGGTTATGGATCACCGGGGGAAATCGCCGATCTGACTTGACCGAAAATGGATGTGGCCTAAGCCAAGTCATTTTCTGGTTTCCAGTCACAGCTGCGTGAAAACAAGTGATTGAACTGCCCCATTTTTGGAACATTTCAATGCTCTGGCGGCATCGTGAGACACCTTTCAACATTTGTCCCCTATATGCTGTGCAGAATCGAAAAGAACGGAGAGCCACATGGCACATCGCTGGACCAATGACCTGACCCGGGCGGACGTAACACCCAAGGCCGCTTATCTGAACCGCCGCCAGATCCTGGCGGGAACGATTGGTTTGGGTGCAATCGGGTTGGCCGGCGCTGCGCGGGCCGACACGCTGGAACCGAATACGCTGGAGGAGATAACCAGCTATAACAACTACTATGAATTTGGGACTGGCAAGACGGACCCGGCCACCAACGCGCATAAGCTGGTCACATCGCCTTGGTCGATCAAGGTCGACGGCATGGTCGATAACCCTGGTGACTATGCCTTGGGCGATTTGCTGGATGGTTTGACGGAAGAAGAACGTATCTATCGTTTCCGCTGTGTTGAGGCATGGTCGATGGTCATCCCATGGAACGGGATCGAACTGGCCGACATTCTGAACAAGGTGGGCGTGCAGTCGGGTGCCAAATACGTGGCCTTTGAGACGGTCGTGCAGCCTGAGAACATGATCGGCGTGCAACGCCGTGTTCTGGATTTTCCCTATGTCGAAGGTCTGCGCCTGGACGAGGCGATGCATCCGCTGACCATCATGGCGACCGGCATCTATGGTGAGCCTATCGCCAACCAGAACGGCGCGCCGATCCGCTTGGTGGTGCCTTGGAAATATGGATTCAAGTCGATCAAGTCGATTGTGCGGATCACCCTGACGGATGAAGAGCCGCCGATCAGCTGGAACGTGGCGAACGCTCGCGAATATGGCTTCTATAGCAATGTGAACCCGACCGTGGATCACCCGCGTTGGTCGCAGGCGACGGAGCGTAAAATTGGTGGCGGCCTGTTCGCATCCCGTCAGGACACACTGATGTTCAACGGCTACCCCGAAGTTGCCAGTCTTTACGAAGGCATGG
>CANLDN010000002.1:0-2500 GCA_947489445.1 uncultured Paracoccaceae bacterium | reverse complement strand
TGACCTACGACTAAGGCCCCTAATTCATGGCTAAGTGGGAAAGCAGGTGGGACGACCAAAACAACCAGGAGGTTGGCTTAGAAGCAGCCATCCTTTAAAGATAGCGTAACAGCTCACTGGTCTAAATAAGTTGTCCTGCGGCGAAGATGTAACGGGGCTCAAGCCATGAGCCGAAGTCTAGGATGCAATTTATTGCATGGTAGCAGAGCGTAGTGTGACATAATTCCATGCGTCCTTAACCTCCTTCGGGTGGTATTGGACGCAAGGAGTTTTCTGTGAAGCCGGCCTGTGAGGGATCCGGTGGAGAGATCACTAGTGAGAATGATGACATGAGTAGCGACAAAGGGAGTGAGAGACTCCCTCGCCGAAAGTCCAAGGGTTCCTGCTTAAAGCTAATCTGAGCAGGGTAAGCCGACCCCTAAGGCGAGGCCGAAAGGCGTAGTCGATGGGAACCAGGTTAATATTCCTGGGCCATGGAGTGGTGACGGATCTGAGACGTAGTTCATCCTTATCGGATTGAATGGGCTGCTAACAGGTTCCTGGAAATAGCCCTCCTATAAGATCGTACCCTAAACCGACACAGGTGGACTGGTAGAGAATACCAAGGCGCTTGAGAGAACCACATTTAAGGAACTCGGCAAAATACCTCCGTAAGTTCGCGAGAAGGAGGCCCGTTCAGTAGGCAACTATTGGGCGGGGGCACAAACCAGGGGGTGGCGACTGTTTACTAAAAACACAGGGCTCTGCGAAGTCGCAAGACGACGTATAGGGTCTGACGCCTGCCCGGTGCCTGAAGGTTAAAAGGAGGAGTGCAAGCTCCGAATTGAAGCCCAGGTAAACGGCGGCCGTAACTATAACGGTCCTAAGGTAGCGAAATTCCTTGTCGGGTAAGTTCCGACCTGCACGAATGGCGTAACGACTTCCCCGCTGTCTCAAATGTGGACTCAGCGAAATTGAATTTCCTGTCAAGATGCAGGATACCCGCGGTTAGACGGAAAGACCCCATGCACCTTTACTATAGCTTCGCATTGGCATCAGGCACAGTATGTGCAGGATAGGTGGTAGGCTTTGAAGCGGTGACGCCAGTCATCGTGGAGCCTCCCTTGAGATACCACCCTTATTCTGCTTGATGTCTAACCGCGGCCCGTTATCCGGGTCCGGGACCCTGCGTGGTGGGTAGTTTGACTGGGGCGGTCGCCTCCCAAATTGTAACGGAGGCGCGCGAAGGTTGGCTCAGAGCGGTCGGAAATCGCTCGTTGAGTGCAATGGCAGAAGCCAGCCTGACTGCGAGACTGACAAGTCGAGCAGAGTCGAAAGACGGCCATAGTGATCCGGTGGTCCCGAGTGGAAGGGCCATCGCTCAACGGATAAAAGGTACGCTGGGGATAACAGGCTGATGGTGCCCAAGAGTCCATATCGACGGCACCGTTTGGCACCTCGATGTCGGCTCATCTCATCCTGGGGCTGGAGCAGGTCCCAAGGGTACGGCTGTTCGCCGTTTAAAGAGGTACGTGAGCTGGGTTTAGAACGTCGTGAGACAGTTCGGTCCCTATCTTCCGTGGGTGTAGGATATTTGAGAAGAGTTGCCCCTAGTACGAGAGGACCGGGGTGAACGATCCACTGGTGGATCTGTTGTCGCGCCAGCGGCAGTGCAGAGTAGCTATGATCGGACAGGATAACCGCTGAAGGCATCTAAGCGGGAAGCCCCCTTCAAAACAAGATATCCCTGAGAGCCGAGGTAGACCACCTCGTCGATAGGCCAGAGATGTAAGCGTAGTGATACGTTCAGTTGACTGGTACTAATTGCTCGATAGGCTTGATTTGATCCAGTAATAGTAAGACTGGCAAATCAAAGTTCATACACACACAATCATCAGTATACGATGATTTCGGAACAATGTTGCGGCAGTGATGTCGCAACCTGACGTACTGATGTTTCTTTTTTGGTTTGGTGATCATAGCGCGAGCAAAACACCCGATCCCATCCCGAACTCGGCAGTTAAGTGCCGCAGCGCTGATGGTACTGCGTCTTAAGGCGTGGGAGAGTAAGTCATTGCCAAACCTAATAAGGAACATCAGGTATCTCTCTAACGATGCTACCTCAATCAATGTTCGACTGAGGTGCGCAATTGGCGCGGGATGGAGCAGCCCGGTAGCTCGTCAGGCTCATAACCTGAAGGTCGTAGGTTCAAATCCTACTCCCGCAACCAATGCCTCGAACTCATCGGGATTGATATCTGACAAGCCGCCTGACAGGCGGCTTTGTCGTTTCCAGTGGCAACTGCAAATATCCCTGCGAGGTCATCTTCCAGATCGAAAATCAGCTTATCCCGCTCTTAGGATGGACTAAGAACGATTCGGTCGATCAGGGCCTTGAATCAGTTCGGACGCTTCTTCACGAAGGTCCTCACTGTTGAGAGAATTGACCCAGCCCCTTGATCCGGGCCGTTTAGGTGTAGAATCCGTTCCTGTTTCTTTCTGTTGATTGGGTTGCGGTCAA
>CANLDN010000001.1 GCA_947489445.1 uncultured Paracoccaceae bacterium | reverse complement strand
ACCATGCTGGCATCCAGCGTCAGATCACCCAGCGCCGTTCCGATCGTATAAGCCGCACCATCAAAATCCAGCAACTCCCCCGTGATCGCAACATCTCCCGTCAAGGCCGTCAATGTCACATCCTGGGCCGTCGCGGGGACAGCCGCGGTCATAAATAAAATAGTCGACGCGTAAAGACGGGTCTTCAAGGTCATCATCATCGTAGGGGTCCTCTCAAGCTAAAAAGTAAGAGAGCAAGGTTTCTGGGAATGAAACTCGTGCTATTCTGTTCTTGCGGAGATGATTGATGCCGCAACTTGTCTGAACTGCGGCGAATTCATGACAAATGCAAGATAACTTGCAAAAAATATTGACTAGTGCAAGATATCGTGCATTATGGTTGGAGCTTAGGAAACACGAATGTCTGTTTTAGAAAAAATAGCTGAAAGCTCTGCAAACCTGACGCCAAATGAGCGTCTGATGGTCCAGACTGTCATGGAAAGCCCCGCCGTCGCGGCCCTGGGCACTGCAAGCGATCTTGCAGGCTCTGTGGGAGTGCATGAGGCGACCGCGTCCCGGCTGGCCCGTAAGTTGGGATATGATAGCTATGCTGCCTTTCGTGATGCATTGCGTGACGAGTTCATCGCCACCCGTGAGACTGCAACGCGGTTTGAGAAAACGTTTGACGGCACACCATCTGATTCCATTTTGGGCAACCTCGCCCTGCAAGAGGCGCAGGCGCTAGATCACATAGAGCATGCGATTTCGGCCGAGCAGATCAATACGGTGGCAGACAAGCTGATCCGTGCGGATCGCATTTTCATCTACGGCTATGGCAACTCTGAAGTGTTATCGTTGATGATGAGCAAGCGGTTCCGCCGATTTGGCAAGGATGTGCATCAACTCGATGGTGATCCGCGTCATCTTGCCGAGGGTGCTCTGGGTATGCGCGGAACGGATGTTCTGCTGACCTTTGCGTTCCGCCGCCCGCCGCGCAGTTATGAAGCGCTGATGCAAACGGCCCGCGAGGCGGGCACGGAGACAATCGTGATTTCGGGAAACCGGGGTGCAATCTTGTCGCCTCAGCCGGACCATCTGCTGCGCGCCCCACGTGGCGGGGATGCGGATTCATTCCAGACGCTGGTGGTGCCAATGACTGTCTGTAACGCCATCATTGTCGCCGCAGGTTCACAAAACAAAGATAAATCACTGCAAGAGCTGGAACGGCTTGGGCAATTGATTGAACGGTTCGACTGATCGGACCGCCATAACGGGAGGAAACCATGAGTATCACCAAAACAACGTGCCTCGGCGCGATCGGTCTTTTGCTGTCTACGACAATTGTAGCGGCGCAAGATCTTGACGCGATGACGGCAGAAGAACTGCTGCCGCTCGCGCAGGCGGAAGGGACGGTCACCGTTTATTCTTTCACCAGCCGGATCGGCAAGGTCGAGGCGGCGTTCGAGGCCGCCTATCCGGGCATTGATCTGCAGGGTTTTGATATCTCATCAACCGAACAGATCGCCCGCTTGAGCGCGGAAGCGCAGGCTGGTGTCACCAATGCGGATGTCGTCTATGTATCCGACGCGCCAGTCGTGTTGGAAGCCCTGCTGGCACCCGGGATCATCGCACCTTATGTGCCGCCCCGCGTAACGGATCGCGTACCAGCTGAATTTCAATCACCTTTGCTGGCGCAACGGCTGTCGACAAAAGTGCTGATGTATAATGAAGAAGCCAACCCTGATGGTGCGCCGGTCGACTCGCTCTGGGATCTGACACGTGACGAATGGGCGGGCCGTGTGGTTATGGTCGATCCGCTACAGCGTGGCGATTACCTTGATCTGATGACAGAGATTGTGTTGCGGTCCGATGAGATGGCTGCAGCATATGAGGCCGAGTTTGGTGAAGCCATCGACTTGGACGGCGCTGCGAATGCAGGTGAAAAGTTCATCATGGATCTTTTCGCAAATGATGTGATCCTTGTGGGCTCGACCGATGATGTGAATGCCGCCGTAGGCGGATTGGGGCAGGATAATCCACCGGTTGGGTTTACCAGCTACTCTGACCGCCGCGACAACGAGGAAGAAGGTTGGGCATTGCAGGTTGCCAATGATGTGGCACCCGCACCGGGTATCATCTTTCCGGCGGTACTGGCCCTGACCGCAGAGCCGAACAACCCGGCCGCGGCCCGTCTGGTGATCGACTTTTTGATGGGTGACGAGACAGAGACTGGCGGACCGGGCCTCGCCCCGTTTTATGTCGCGGGAGACTACGTCACCCGGACGGATATTCCACCGCATCCCGACGCGGTGCCACTGGATGACTTCACCGCTTGGCGCGTCGCCCCGGCTGAAACAGCCAAGATCCGCGCCGAAATCGGCGATCTTGTTCTGACGCTACAGTAATGCAACTCTGAAGGGGGCATTCATTTGCCCCCCCTCTGCATCTGCCTCATCATACATCGCAAGGGTCACCTAATGGCTGATATCGCCATGAGCCGTCAGGGACGACGGGTCTTTTTCAAGCAGGGTACGGTTCTCAAGATCGTCGTGTTGCTGTTGCTGATCGCGCTGATCGTGCTGCCGCTGATCCGCACGGTTTTGTTTACGCTTCGCCCTGATGTGATCGGGGCCTGGGGTGATGTGCTGTCGGGCAGGCTGTCCACGAACCTGTTCTACAAACCGCTCAAGAACACGCTGCTGATCGGGTTGATTGTCAGCACCGGCTGCGTGCTGCTTGGCGGGTTTCTTGCATGGTTGGTGGTCATGACCAACGTCCCCTATCGACGGACCATTGGTGTAATGGCAACCCTGCCTTTCATGATCCCGTCCTTTGCAGCCGCCCTGGCTTGGGGCACCCTGTTTCGCAATGATCGTGTGGGCGGGCAGATCGGCTGGTTTCAGGGCTTGGGCTTTGACGTGCCCGACTGGTTGGCCTGGGGCATGGTGCCGACACTGATCGTGTTGACGCTGCATTACTTCAGCCTGGCCTTCACGATTATCGCCGCCGCGCTGGCCACGGTGAATTCCGATCTTATCGAAGCAGCACAGATTGCAGGTGCCAAGGGGCGGCGCATTCTGATGGGGATCATCCTGCCGGTCACAACCCCCGCTTTGGTGGCGGCAGGATCGCTTTGTTTTGCCGGTGCTGTATCGAATTTCGCCACCCCAGCACTTTTGGGCCTGCCTGTGCGGATGCAAACATTGTCGACCCGCCTTTTTGGAATGATCGAAGTGGGACAGGTCGGACGTGGTTACGTCATTGGCATTCTTTTGGTCATCATTTCAGGCATTTTTCTCTGGGCGGGCAACCGCGTGGTGTCGGGCCGCCGGTCATACGCCACCATCACCGGCAAGGGCGGGCGGGCCAAGCGGTTTGATCTGCGCGGTGCGCGCTGGCCGCTCTTTGCCGTCGCGATGGTGTTCTTGCTGGCATCAACTGTGGTGCCTGTGATCGTGCTGCTGGCATCCAGCTTTGCCCCATCATCGGCCAACCTGTTTTCAGGCTGGACAGCGCATTACTGGATAGGCGCCAGCAACCCCTCCTTTGCACAAGGCGTTCCGGGCATTGTCCATAACGCTGATATCGTGCGCGCGCTTATGGTGACATTGTCGTTGGGTCTGGCCGTAGCTTTCACCGGCATGATTGTAGGTCTGCTGGCGTCTTATACGACCGCGCGTTATCGCGAAGGCTGGGCCTCTGCCGCAATCACCCAGATCAGCTTCCTGCCACTGCTTGTGCCCGGCATCGCGTTCGGCGCGGCCTATATCGCCTATCTCGGCGCACCGATCGGGCCGTTTCCGGCACTTTATGGCACCTTTGCATTGCTGGTCATCGCGGGTACGGCTTATCTGCTGCCGTTTTCGGTACAGACGGGGCGTGCTGTGATCCAGCAGGTCGGTGGAGAGCTTGAGGAAAGCGCGCGCCTGACCGGCGCTGGTTTTCTCCGCAGACTTGGCGCGATCACGGTGCCGCTTGCCGTCCGGGGGTTGGCCGCTGGCGGTATTCTGATCTTTGTCAAAATTATCCGTGACCTGTCGCTTGTGGTGCTGCTGTTCACACCGACCATGCCGGTGCTGTCCGTGTTGGCTTATCGCTACGCATCAGAAGGGTTTGGACAATTCGCCAATGCGATCACTGTCGTGATCCTGACCATCTCCATCGTGGCGACACTGATCGCAAACCGCCTGCAGGCGAAATCGCAGCCCTGGCTGAAGGATTGAAGACCTATGCTTGATATCAAAAACCTCACCAAACGCTTTGGCGATTTCACGGCCGTCAAAGATGTTTCGATTTCGGTGCCTGACGGCGCGTTTCTTGTGCTTTTGGGGCCATCGGGTTGCGGTAAGACGACGTTGCTGCGGATGCTGGCCGGGCTTGAATTGCCAAGCGCCGGGCAGATCATATTTGATGGGCAAGTGGTGTCGGATGGTGACCAAAGTTGGTCTGTTGATCCGGCAAAACGAAACTCCGGCCTTGTGTTTCAATCCTATGCGTTGTGGCCGCATATGTCAGTACGGGGCAATGTGGAATGGCCGCTGAAGGTCGCAAAGATGCCCGCATCCGATCGACAAGCCCGCGTTGATGAGGTGCTCAAACTTCTCGACATCCATGCATTGGCCGACCGCTACCCGAACGAGATATCAGGCGGTCAACAGCAGCGCGTGGCCATCGCCCGCACCATCGCACCCAAGCCAAGTGTTCTGCTCTTCGATGAACCTTTGTCAAATCTGGATGCCAAGTTGCGGGTCGAGATGCGGACCGAACTGATGCGTCTTCATCGCGCCACCGGGGCAACCACAGTCTATGTCACGCACGACCAGATTGAGGCGATGACAATGGCCAGCCATGTGGCCGTCATGAACGAAGGGCGGGTCCAACAATTCGGTAGCCCCGCGGACCTGATTGATCAGCCCCAAACGGCCTTTGTCGCGACATTCGTCGGCACACCGCCCAATAACATCATTCCCGTGGCCAAGAACGGCAGTGGCTACAAGGTTGGTGGCCGCAATATGGCGCTGAGCCCACCCGCTGATGAATGTCTGGCCATGTACCGGGCCGAGGCGATGCAGATCACCGACCAGCCAAACGAACGGACCCTGCCCATGGAATTGGTCGAGGTCAGTGCAATCGCAGGGCGTACAATGGTCACAGGGTTGTCAAAGGATCTGCGATTGACCGCCATCGTGGATCGTGCCGATAGTGCGCGGATTGGTGATACCGTCCAATTTGAACTTCCTGCTGAACCGCAATGCTGGTTCGCTCTTAACGGCGAAAGGATCGGCTGATGCGTATTCTTCTGGTAAGACATGGGCAATCGCAATGGAATGCCACGCACCGGCTGCAAGGTCAGGCGGATATCGCATTGTCAGAAACGGGACGCGATCAGGCGGATGCGTTGCGGGCGACGATAGAGGAACTTAAGCCTTGTCGCGCCATCACCTCTGACCTGGAACGGGTGCGCGAAACAGCGGCGCGGATTGGTGCGCCTGATGCGAGCCCCGTGTCTGATTTGCGCGAGATTGACGTGGGCGGCTGGACTGGTCGGACAACGGCGGACATCGTTGCTGAAGACGAGGCCGCATATCTAGCCTGGCGCGCAGGCACCGGCACCCCACCCGGGGGGGAGCCATGGGACGCTTTCGTCGGTCGGGTCACTGCGGTCATCCGCCGCGAGGCAGCAATCCCCTGCACAAACCTGCTGGTGGTTTGTCATGGCGGGGTTATCCGCGCGATCCTGCAACGGTTTTTAAACCTACAACCGGCGAGCATTATCCCCGTTGCCCCGGCCAGCCTGACCGCATTGCGGCTGGAAAACAGTAACGGCAAGCCGCACCGGCTGGAGCTGTTTAACTACCGACCAGAGAGCTTGGACCTTGAAGCGCCAGATTGATCCGGATGTCGAACCCGAAGTCGCCATGCGCAAACGCGAGCGTTTGACGCCTGAGCCTAAACAGTCCCCCGGTATTTGTTGGCATCCTCTACGTAGTTTCTCTGCGTAGATACGTTGTTACGCGGGTATTTGCGGGCATCGTCAGGCAACAATTTTTTGCGTTATGTTTTTCTCAATTGATCCGCAAGGCTTCCTAGTACTTTCACATGAAAGGAAATTGAGATGACGACTAATTCAGTTGATGGCTTTCCTGGGGTGCGTCCCGAGAGTTTGGGCATTAGTTTTAGCGACTTTCTTCTTGATGTATCGTTAAATACTGCATCCGGTGCCGCATTCGCAAACGACGAAACATTCATGGGCGCACAACGGCGCGCAGGTCATAAGCGGGTTCAGGGCCAACAATCCGACGATATCAGCACAGAGGCGGAAGAAGGTAGCGCTGAAAGTGAAGACAATACCGAGGTGGCGAGTATTTCGACAGCAGTTGTGTCCACGGTTAGCCGCCGGCTTGATAATGCAGAGGGTCGCGCCACGCTTGCCACCGATATTGACGGAAAGACGAATTCGGAACGGTCAATGTCCGAGCAGATCGCGATCGGCAATGCGCTAAATAGATTGGATGGTCTGGATGGCCTTGGTATCAGAGTGCAGACTGTGGCACCCGGCGAAACAGAGACTGTCACCACCAATACCGGTGCTGTTGTTGAGGTAAACCTCGCAGCTGGTGAAGATTCTCAGATACAAACGACTGCATCGGGTGAAACCATTCTGGTTCTTGCCACAGATTTGAGTACGGAACAGGTTATCGAGACCACAATTTCTGCTGTCGCAGATGTCATTGAACAGGTTGCCGAGAATGCGGGCGTTGATGTTGTCGAAAGCCTCGAGGCCGCATTGTTTGAGGAGTCATTCGAGGTGTTTATGGCCTGGCGGGATCATAATGCGCTTATCTACGGTGATTTTCTTATGCGTTCGATTGATATCTGATCTGCTTGTCCTTCGTATGATCAGCACTTTTTTTGCGCGCTTTGGGCTTAAATGCCCCCATCCGTATTTGTAGTAATCTTGTGGCGTCACATCAGGCCAACAATGTCCCTGTTGTGACATCCGCCCTATGTTTTTATGTGAAAATGGAAGACGCAGTTCCGGAATTCATCCGAACAAGTAATGATATCGAAGTCAAATTGTGACTACGCAAGCAGGTATGACTGCGCATCCTCTGTCAGTCCCAGCCGCGCGAGCGCCTTACCCTTTGCCACATTTGTGCTGTGATCCAACAAATCCGGCCGCAGCGTTTCGAGTGTATGACAAAGAGAAAGCACTTTCTCGGAATCGCGCAAACGGTCACTGATACGGACCAGCATTTGTACGGCCTCGCCGTCCTTGGGGTTGAGCCAAAGAGCGAAATCCATCAAAGATGCAGCTGTTTTGTCCTGTCCGAACAGTTGGTGCAACGATGCGAGCGCTTTCACGATCCTTGCGTCATGGGCATCTATGTTTTGATCCGTTGTCATATCACACAACCGATTGTCCGTTACGTTGCATGTGCAAGTGTTCGAACATGCGCAGAGTTTGCGACATCTTTTCAAAACCGCGCATAACCTCTGGATTGTCGGATGCCGCAACTTCGGCTTCCCGGCGTACAACCAACGATGCGATCTTGTAGCTTAATTCACCCGCACCCTCAAAAAGGATCGGATCCAACTCTATTGCGCGGACGTCTTCCATGCCCGCAACCTGGGGGTCAGCATCTGGCGACAGCGACATTTCCGGTGGCCGCCGCAAAACCTGCACAAGTGTAGCCAGATTGGCTTGCTCGAGGATATCAAGGGGCAGGGTAACTCGCGTATCACGCGGGGCTTCAAAGTCGACGACCTTGCTGTCGTTGCCTAGGCGTTCAACCTCGGCCGGATCGACTGAAGCGGAACGATCTATGTCTTCTATTCTAGCCATGGAAGGTCACCTTTCAATTTAGAAGGATACATTGACGGTTTCGCCCTGACGGGTCAGTTCAATGCCAAGCGCGGTAATCTCGCTAAGGACCCAACCATCATCTATTTCATCGTCCACAACGGCACGGCGCCCGCTGACAAAGACCAGCGTTGAAGGTTCAGACAACCGTACAAGTGAGATTGCCGGAAGCGATGCTAGCCCTTTGGTCACGTTGAAACGTGAAATCAGGGTTGCTGCGTTTTCCTGTCTATCTTGCCATTCACGCGCGGTTCGCCATTGCGGCAGCATTGCAGCGGGCAAAGCGCCGTTTACGACCATAGAGCCGTCCGCATTCGCATCCAACGTGAGGTAAGCGTCGAGACCAAGCTGGGCGAATTCGTTTTCCAAAGCGACAGATTGCGCCATCGCGTCTGCGCCGCTTGTTGCAGTGCTTTGTGACAAGTTGCCAATCTGCGATGAAACATCATAAGTGCGCGCATGTGTATCGCCGCCTAACATCCGAAAGCCAAAGATCAATAAACACCCCAAGGCGACAACTGCGCTTGTTTTCAGAACCCGATCAATCAAAATTCCGCCCGAACTTTGCTTAATGCTTTCGGCGGCGTCATGCCCAATTTTCAGTTTGATCCCATTCACAACCAGCGTTGCTGGCAGCATGTCTGCGGCAGTTCCACGCACTGGATTATCATTCAGGACAAGTTCATTATCACCTGACACATCAGTGATGTGCAGCATGTCGCCAAAAACGGATCTGCGCATCTGCAGCTTAAGGGCGGTTGATTGCAAAGCATCATCAAGCAATGCGGGATGGCATTCTTGCAGACCACCCATCGTGACCGCATCGTCGGTGACGCGGACATGTGTACCAGCATGCAAACCATCCATGATGTCCAATACGAATGTCGGCGTGACCCGTTCGGGTGATAACTGCGCAAGTTTGCGGCGCCACAAAACGCCAAATACTTCAGAATGGTTTTGGAGGATCGCGCTCATGACCCACCTCGATATGCAGAAAGCCCGATCATCATGAACCCTTCATCAGTTGGGTGACATCCTGCTGTAGCCGCTGTGCAATTTTCCAGGCAATCTGGTAGTTCGTCAGATCAAGGTAGAGCGTCTTAATCCGGTCTTCCTGCTGGGTTGCGGTCACTTCGCTGTCATCGGCACTGACCTTTTCAGGCACTCCGGGACGGGTAACGTCTGAAACGATACCGTCCTTTGCCTGCCCAACTAGTCCACTGCCGGAGTTGGACAGATCTGATCGCGCCAATGACATGGTCGATTCGCTATGGGGCCGTTCGACTGCACGAGCCAATGCCTGCTCCGCCATCCGTGAGAAGTTAGCGCCCTGCACTTCTTGTATCTGCGTTTCAGCAGTCAATTTCTGCATTTCGAGCGTCTGTGACGGCCGTTGACCGGTATCACCTATCGCCTCGACGGCTTCAGCAGAATGATGTTCCATCTTACTATCCCCTTTGAACTCAACGGATTATTCGTAATCCTGCATGTCCTCGAGGATGAGGTCGGGGATAAGGATCATTGCCATGGTTTCAATGGCAAGTTCCTCCAACTGCGCTTCAAAATCCGCGTCAGAAACAGTTGGATTGTCTGTCGGTAGGTGAGGGGCTACGGGTTCCATTTTCATGTCCTTTCACATGTTGTCTGGCGTTCAGCTAACAACAGGCCGCGGGGCAATGCATCCAACGCGGCTGCGTAACGAGATCAGGGCAAGGCGCAAAAAGACTACGTAGTGCTTAGATCCGGCGACTTAGCCCGCATGGGAATCACGCAATCATAACAGCCTTTAAATTGAAGGTGTCAGCCTAGGGTGGGCGGCGAAGAAGCGTGCCGATGAACGGCCGTCCGTTGAAAGATTGCAGATGCGCGACTTGAAAACAGTAACAACAGCCGGGGTGTTCGCGGCTATTATTCCTTTGGTTGCGGGCGCACAAACCGTCGAGGTCGCCGCAAACCCGACGCCTGAATTATCTTACCGCGTAATAACACAATCGCTGAATGGTTTTCTCAATGAGCTGATACGCGATAGTGGAGATCGCATCGACGTTTCAGCCGATGTCAGGGGTCATTTGAGCCATGTGATGCACACCGGCAGGACAGAAACCATTCTTGATCAGCTTGCTGTGCAGCACAGCCTAGATTGGTTCGCTTTCAATGGCGTCTATTACATTTCGGCTAAGTCAGAGGCGATGACCCGCATGACGCGGCTGGGTGATCTTACTGATGAGGCTGCACTTGATGCGCTGGAGGCTTCCGGGCTTCTGTTTGACCGTTTCCCCGTGCGCCGAACCGCAGAGCAAAGCGCACTAGCGATCTCCGGTCCGCCCAAGTATCTCGCGCTGGTCGAGGCCGTTATCGAGAACATACCGAGCCTCAGCACGCCCATACAGTCTGCTGCCATCAATACCGTCGTTGTCCGAAAAGGCACTGAAGAAACTGTGGTGCCGCTAAGATGATGCGTTGTTTGGCAGCACCAGTCGCGTGTGCTTTGCGCAGTTACGCAGGCAACTACGTAATTCGCCCGAACTTTTACGCTGCAACCGCGGGCAAATGTGACCGATGTTAGTTGCTAGCATTTGATCGAGGGGTAACCCAAAGGCCCTGGGCAATGGATAACCTCACGCCAACGTGACCCGCCAACTACGCACAAGGGTCATGCCAAGACCCCGGCAATGTGCCGGAATTACCAAAGGCCACAAAAGGCCACAACAAGGAGAAGATAAATGAACACCGGAGTCGCACCTGAAGCTGCTGCAGGCGACCTTGCAGCATCCGACGCAAACCAGGCTGCACTGGAGGGCCGCTTTCAGGCGCTCTACATCGCCATGATGGAAAAGCAGGTCAGCTTCAAAGAGGCGGTTGAGCCCTTCAAGACTGACAACCAGAACGCTGGTAAAGGCTAAACCTTTCGCCGAACTAAAAATCTGGCAGGGCATTCTAGGTGCCCTGCTGGTATCCTGCCATTCAAGGGAGCGATGCAATGCACATCTGCCGATCTAATCGTCCGCCGCCACCGCCACCGCCGTGCGACAAGGGACTCAAGTTAACCCCTCCACCGCCACCACCAAAACGAAAAGCAGCGCCACAAAATAAAGCGTCTGCTCAAACCCCACCACAAAACAAAGCGCCGGTTCAAAACCAGCAGCAAAGCCCGGCGCCAGCTCAGACCGCTGGACCACAGAGCAACCCAAACGGTGTTGCTCCAACTGCTTCCCCCGGTGACCTTGGGGCGTCTGACATCAATCAATCAAATCTTGAGGCGCGCTTTCAGGCTCTCTACGTGGCCATGATGGAAAAACAGGTCAGCTTCAAAGAGGCGGTTGAGCCATTCAAGACCGACAACCAAAACGCCGGTAAAGGTTAAGGCCTAACCAATATCCGGGGGGATGCATCCATCATGTTAAGAAAAGACCTTGTTCTTGTATCCGTCATCGTGGCGATCCTCGCCTTGATGGTGATCCCCCTCAATCAGACTGTCATCGACGTTTTGCTTGCGATCAACATGTCGTTGGCAGTCTTGTTGCTTATGGTAGCGATTTATCTGAAACATCCTTCGGATTTTTCGACGTTTCCTTCGGTTATCCTTCTTGGTACGGCATTCCGCCTAGCGTTATCTATTGGGACAACACGGCTCATCCTCTCCGAAGCCGATGCAGGGCAGATCATTGAAACCTTTGGTGATTTTGTCGTTTCTGGCTCTATCGCCATCGGCCTTGTGATCTTTCTGATTATCACAGTCGTACAATTCTTGGTGGTCACCAAAGGTGCCGAACGTGTGGCCGAGGTCGGCGCACGTTTTGCACTTGATGCCCTTCCGGGCAAACAGATGAGCATTGATGCTGACATCCGATCTGGTGCGCTAGATCGCGAAGTTGGCCAAGCGATGCGAAAAAGGTTGGATAAGGACAGTCAGTTCTTCGGCGCCATGGACGGTGCAATGAAGTTCGTCAAAGGGGATGCAATCGCGGGTATCATTATCATTGTCATCAACCTGCTTGGCGGCATTGCGGTTGGTGTCTCTATTCACGGCTACTCTATCGGTGAAGCCGTTTCCGTTTTTTCGTTGCTGACAGTTGGTGATGGCCTTGTGGCGCAGATCCCGGCACTGATGATGTCGCTTTGCGCGGGTATTATCGTCACACGGGTCGCTAATGTCGAAAATGACGATCTGGGTACCGACATCGGTAAGGAGCTTATCGCCGATGTACGTGTGCCAGCTGTTGCAGCTTGTCTTGTTTTGGCCATGGGCTTTATTCCCGGCTTTCCACTTGCAATATTTGCCTGCGCCGCCGCAACGCTTTTGACGACAGCGTTGTTGCTTCGGCGAGCGGTGCGAATACGTGAAGCCGTACAGAAGGTCGAAGAATTGAATGCGTCTGTTGAGAATGCCGAGGTCGCGCCGGAACAGGACACTATTAACTATAGCAAGCGGTTTTGTGCCCGTGTTGGTCGTGATGTTGCGGCGCAATTTAGGATTTCTGATGCGCAGAGTGCGTCGGATGCTTTGTTCGCCCGCTTTTCGGGACTTCGAGGCGTAGCGTTTCCGCATGCGCAGATTGTTGGTGATGACAGCATCCCACCCGATACTATCCTAATTGATCTTGATGAAATTCCAGTAAGGCGGTTGAACATCCCGAAAGGATGTATTCTGGTTGATGGCGACGCAGATCTTCTGCCGCTTGTGGGATGTGATGTCGCGGATACGACTGCTGTCGACTGGCCCACGTTCAGAGGCATTTGGGTGCCATCGGAACATGCGCAAGCATTGAGCCGGATTGATGCTGACATTGCACGGGTTGAGACTGTGCTGGCACAGGCGGTATTCCGTATTTACGAACAAAATCTCGCGGCGCTGTTCTCTCGCGTTGAGTTTGATGCTGTTATGGCTGATGCGCGCGCCATTGATCCGACAGGTACCGCTGCAATAGAAGAGGCACTTCCGGCGCTAAGTATCTTTCAGGTCCTGCGCAGCTTGGTCGAGGATGGCGTGCCGTTACGACCACTGACCCTTTTGATAGATGCGTTCCAGTATTGGTTGCACACACATGAAAATCCGACGCCTTCGTTGTTGGCAGAATGCCTTAGGGGTTCCATGAAACGCCAGCTATGTCACCTAATTGCCGGACCGCAGAACGTGATCGGTGTTGCAATGATTGACCCAGCGCTCGAAAATCTGGCTCGTAGATCAATCCTCGAGGCTAAGCGGGCTGGTACGTCAGTCAGCAATGATGGCCTAATCTTCACCACAGAGATGGCAGAAGATATCCTGTCGCAGTTTCGCAATCTGGTGCATGGCAGCCGTAAGGACGGCCCGCAGCTTGCTGTGGTCACCGCGACCGATATCCGGCTGAGGTTACGCAATTTCCTTGCTGCAAATGATATTCACCTGCCGGTTCTGGCTGCGCATGAGATTTCGAATGATGTGGCAACTTGTCCGATCGAATTGATTGGGCTGCCCGGAGCAAAACTTGGCCAACGCAGCAAGCCAATCGCGCAAGCGCGCGCGACGATCGCCGCAGAATAAACCGTGTAAGTGTGACAAAGCACCGCTCACAACGGTCGAGTTGCATTCGGCCTCTTGGCAGCATAGTTTTAGTTCTGCTAAAAGCCGTTTTCAGCAATCCAGCCGCAGAGTATTAAATGCCAGTCCATCATAAGGAAACGCCGCTCGTTGAACGGATCATTAGCAAGCTTCAGGCGGATATCTCTGCCGGCTTGATTCCTATGGGTACGCGCCTAAACGAAGCGGATCTTGCAGAAGAGTTCGGCACGTCACGCACGCCGGTGCGGCGCGCGTTGGCTGCTTTGGCGACTTTGGATGTCGTCGTGGCTCGTGGAACGCGGGGTCACTTTATCCCGACGCCGACACAGCAAGAGCTTGCCCAGCTTTTTGAGGCGATGCACGAAGTCGAAATATTTGCGCTTCGCGTGGCAAAGAAGCGGCTTGATATGTTATCAAAGAACCAAATCGAGGCCGCTCATGAATTGTGCAAAGTGGCCGCGCAGGAGGGCGATATAGCTGGTTTTTTACGCGCAAATGAACGGTTCCATATGTCAATCTACGAGGCGACACGGAACGTTTATCTGGCTGATATCGCGACCAGCTTTCGTCTACGGACAGGCGCGATCAGGGCACGGCGCTATCAAACCCATGAAGATGTGCTGAATGGCGTGGACGGGCATGAATTCATGATATCGTTCTTGTTCAACGAAAACACGAATGATTTGATTGAAACTCTTTCAGACCGTATTTCGAAGCAGTATTCTCAGAATCTTAGCCTCTAAGGACGAACGGTCTGGCCTTGAAGTGCTTGATGACCGCCCGTTCGCTACGCTTTGCCAAACATCTGTTGCATCGCTTGTGCCAAGGTTTCAAAGATCTCTTCGGGCACGGCGCCGCCCGGTGAAACGATCTTGCAGGCATCCACAATGCTTGGCGCGCGCATTTCTGAAAAGCCGTTATCGCGAATTGCCCCTCGTAACTTGATGCTGTCTTCAAGTGTGAGTGCCCGCACGGCAACTCGCGGCAATGGGGCATGTTGGGGGTGATAGCGCAGGCCTACGGCTGCTTGATCGTCGTAAAAACACATGTTGGCTTTGTTGATGCCGGACGAATCTGCGCCGCTTGTGCCATCTTTCATCTGGCGTCGTCGTTCTTGCCGGATCTCAGGTGCGCCTACTTGCTCTTTCGTTTCTCGTTTCACCTCTGAATGCGACATCTTCTGTTCTTCCAAGAACAAGAACCGTTGGACCAGCATATCCAGGCCGCCTGACACAATCAGAACTCCCATAGCAACTGTGCATAGAACCATGACAAGCCACCACGCCAGTGCAGCCATGCATACTGCACCGCAATCATGATAATTGAACATCCAGGGTACGGCTTTCCAAATGACTGCCGCCGCAATAGCCCACCATGTGACAATGCGAGTTAATGCCTGACCGGTTTCAACCCAGCCTCGCAAGCCATAGATGCGCTTGAACCCGCTTTTGAAGCTAATGCGTTCAAGATTTGGAATGATCGGTTTGATCGCAAAGACAAAGCCTCGATTATAGACAATCGTGATTAATATGCCTGTGAGCAAAGCAATTGCACTGATCGGCAACAAAAAAAGCGCAAGGGTTCTGCCTAAAGCGACAAGCGCGAGCGGTGCAGCATAATCAAATTCTTCGGTGCTCAACGTCGCGATATTGTCAAAAAAATCGGTGAGCAGTCCCAAAGCAGGTGAAAACAGCAAGATCATTGCAAGAACAGCAAACGCAGCCGCCATCATGGCGGAGAGCTCGCCCGATTGCGCGATAGATCCCTCTTCGCGCTGTTTGGCCAGCTTACGCGCAGAGGCCGGTTTGGTTTTGGCTTCGGTATCGCCGCTCATTTCAGCAACGTTTCAAAGATGGGCAGCGCATCAAGCGCATCTGGGGTCAATGCGACTGAAGAGCGTTGTATCAAGATTGCAATCAAAGGCAGGCAAAGGATTGCGGCAAAGTTTTTGGATAAGAACACAAGATCATAGGTGCCAAACTTTTTTCCGAGCTTTGCGGAAACGATGATCACAAATTCTATGGCCATAAGGCAGATAAGCAGGGGCAGTGCTATGATCGCCGCTTGTTTCAAAGTATCGTCGAGAAGCCGAAGTACACCTCGTCCCGCGCCTTCGGTCAGCGCGGGATAGAGCCGGTCAATGGGCCACACCAGAAAACTGTCATAGAGCATTGAAATCAGCTGCCACATCCCACCCATGGAGACAAAGACAAAAAATCCGATCACTAGATAAAAAACACTATATGTCTGCAGTGACCCGCCAGCTGGGTCTTGAATGCCACTATCGCTTTCGCCTCTGTAGCTGTCGGTGATAGCGCCTGCATATTGAAGCGCCAGAAACGGTAGCGACGCGAAAATACCCAGGCCATAACCGAGCGCAAATTCTTTCGGGGCAAGGATGGCGAGTTCAAAAGTGCTGGCATCAGCGGCCAGCGTGCTGGCGGCGGGTGCATTGGCGATCATCAGAGGTATGCCAATCGCAAAGGCGATGGATGCGCGCAGGGTCGTGGAGTTACCTAGGCCCCAGGAAAACGCCACAAAGCCAAATAGCAACCCAAGCGGGCGCAGCAACCCAAGCGCGATGATAAGATACATGGCTTCAACATTGACCGCGATCAAGGCATCGAAAAGCGCTTCGGTCATGTCAGTTCACCAGTTCGGGAAAGTCGGTGAATAACTGCAGGGTTGATGCCAGAAGCGGCCCGGTCAGCGCCGAACCAAAGGCCAGCAAAACGAATACAATTGCGGCTATCTTGACCGTCTGGCTCAGCGTTTGGTCTTGTACTTGTGTGACGGCCTGAAATATCGAAATGATCAGCCCACACACAGTGGCAACAGCCAAGGGCACACCTGCCAGAAGCGATGTGTCGATCATGAAAGCGACCAGATAGCTTGAGAAGTCAACCTCACCCATGGGCCATCTCAGACATAGGTCACCACCAATCCCTCGACCAGCCGCGACCACCCGTCAATAAAGACAAAGACCAGAAGTTTGAATGGAACCGAAATGATGTTGGGCTGCACCATCTGCATCCCGAGGGCCATCAGGATACCGGTCACGGCAAGGTCGATGGCGACGAAGGGCAGATAAAGTAGAAACCCGATTTCAAACGCTTCGGTCAATTCCGAGATCATGAACGCCGGCACTTGGATAATGAAATCACCGCGCGTACCGACAAGCCCTGATCCGGCCCACATTTCATTGGCAATCCCCACGAAAAAGCTAAGATGCGCACCGTCGATATTTGACAGCAAGAACTCTTGGAACGGCGCGATTCCGGTCTGCCAAAGTAGTACAAAATCGGACGCCGAACTTGGCTGAAGGTCAACTTCCGTCAGCGCATTTGCAGCCGCCGAAAAGACGGGCATTGATATAAATAGCGATAAAAATAGTGCGAGCGCCATCAGGATCATGTTCGAGGGTACTTGCTGAAGTCCCAGCGCGTTACGCACGATCATCAAAACCACGCTTAACTTAATGAAAGATGTTAATGTCAGCACGGCCACCAGAAAAAATGATCCGATGAAACCAATGATGAGGGGAGACGTCAGTTCCATTGATTAAGCCAGTTGTGTAAGGCGCACGCCGATCCGGTTGTCGATGAAGAGCAATTCTGCGGTCGCGAAAAACTGGCCATTTGCGAACACACGCACCGTTTCCGGCTGCGTTGTTTCAAACGGCAGAACTGCCCCCTCTTTCAGTTCGGATAAATCCGCGAGCCGCATCTCGGTGCGATCAAGCTCAAGCGTCAGTGTTACGTCAAGATCGTCGAGCTGGCGCGGTTGGTCGTCAAGCATTGTCATGGGTTCGGGTCCTTTGTCGTGATCATTCATAAAGCTGTCGATTTTGATTGTACCGTTGCTGGCAGATAGCGTTGCAGCAGTGCGACGCCCGATCTTCAAGAAAGATGTTGTGGGGCCAGACCAGTGGTCATCCAGCGCGATGACCTGCCCACACCGTGCCACTTTCAGTGAGCCAACCCGCAAAGCAAAGGCCGGGCTCATGCGCGAAAGCGGTATTGGCAATCTCTCAATATCCGGAACGGGTTGTGCGTTTGCGTCTGCGGAAGTTGCAAAGAATGCTGGCAACAATTCGCGTGATGCATGCCCAGCCGCAAATAGGACAGGTATATTCCTTAGATCAAGGTCCGCGATTGTCAGTGCCGCCTGTAACACGGGTCCTTTCGGTGTGCTGACGGCTGTTGTGGCCTCTTGGATACGGATGGTTTCGCCCGTCAGGTTTTCAAGCCTGTCAAGTTCCGCCGAAATCGCATGCTCAAAGAGCATTCCCAACCCTACTTCTTCAACGGTGTCGATTTGCTGACTACAATTCAGCAGCTTTGGCAACAACTCAGTCAGGGCAACGCCCATGGTAATCTGCAAATTTGTGCTGCCGACCCGGCAAGAAACAGTTGTGCCGTTTTTTGGAGGGGATACATCGTAAATCAGTTTCAGGTCTGCTTGCATCCCACGAAGGGAAAAAGCCCATTCCTGACCAATTGCGTTGATCTCGTTGTAGATGGCAACAGAGTCGGCGGGCAACGACGGCAGATGATCGAAATCAAAGGGCACCGGCGCATTTGCGGCGAGCTGATGTTTGTCAGGCATGTGATTTACCCTTCTTTAATGCTGGCCACATTTCTTGCAGCACGTCTTCTTCTTGTGCTGCCGCCATGGCGGTTGCCTTTTGCGACAAGCGCTCTGCCATGCGGTCACATTTTATCTTTGCGCGCATAGCTGCGAGGGCTGCCTTTTGACGCTCTTTGGCAACTTCCTTCGCATCTTTGACCTTTGCAGTTTGCTCATCGACGGCGTGAACGATGCGTGCCAATTCGTCTTGCAACAGCATCATCGACAGAGCGATACTGCCGAACCTTGCCTCAGGATTGCGCATTGTTTCGGCATTGGTGACTGCCTGACGCAGTCGGTCCGATGCCGCATCCTGCCGTTCCTGATGCAAATCGTCCAAGGCAGAAAGCTTACCAGCTTGCTGCGCAGCCTCCTGCCGGGCAAATGCAGCTTGACCCGCAGCCAGGATTTGCCGCTGTCGGCGCAATGCTAATACCTTGTCGAGTTTCCCGAGCACCGTCATTGCAGCGCCTGCAAAAGTGTACCAACCGTCTGGTTAAGCGTCTGCTGGGTTCCACCATTCTGACGCAGGAACGTGTTGATAATCGGGCTGTGCTTGACTGCCCGGTCGGCGTCTTCGTCGAACCCCTCGCGATACTCGCCGACCTGCAAAAGTACCTCGATCTCGGCGTATTTGGCGAGCATACGGCGAGCATATTGCGCGGTTTCAACATGCGCAGGTTCAACCACGTCATTCATGACGCGGCTCAGGCTTTGCAGGATATCGATGGCGGGGTAGTGACCTTTGTCAGCCAATGTCTGGCTAAGTGTAATATGGCCATCAGTCAGGCTGCGCGCTTCTTCCGCAATTGGATCATTCTGGCCATCGCCTTCGGCAAGCACGGTATAAAGTGCGGTGATGTCACCGTTTTCGGTACAGCCCGCACGCTCAATCAATTTGGGAAGCGCCGGATAAACCGACGCCGGATAGCCGCGGCGCGTTGGGGCTTCGCCAGCGGCAAGCCCGATTTCACGTAAGGCACGTGCGACGCGGGTCAGGCTGTCGACCATCAATAAAACGGATTTACCCTGATCGCGGAAATATTCAGCAATCGTCGTGGCGGTTGATGCGCCATGAACCCTCTCCATTGCGGGCCGATCGGACGTAACGGCGACAACGACCACATTTTTGCGTTTACCTGCGGGCAGCTGACGTTCAACAAATTCACGGACCTCGCGGCCCCGTTCGCCGATCAAGCCCAATACGACTGCATCCGCTTCTGTGTTTGCGGCAATCGCTGCAAGCAAAGACGATTTACCGGTGCCGGGTGGCCCGATCACGCTGATGCGCTGGCCCCGGCCAAGTGTCGTGATTGCATCAATGGCACGCAATCCCGTTGTCAACGGTGTGGTGATGAGCGGGCGATCAAGCGGATTTTGCGTTTCGCCCGCCACACGACGCCGAACTGTTGCCTCTCCGGGCGGGCCATCTGTTGGTACGCCGAGGCCATCGACCACCCGTCCCAGCAACCAATCGCCCAAATCAATTTTGAGCGCGGTGTCTTGACGAGAAACACGCGCACCGACAAAAACTCCCGTCCCCGCACCAAAAGGCGATAGCAACGCGGTTGTTTGGTCAATGCCGATAACCTCCGCCAGCAATGGAGTGCCGTGATTAGTGTCCACGGCACAGATTTCACCCAGTACAAGCCCCTCAAAAGCTGCGTGAAGGATCGGACCGTGAAGATCGGTGACGGTTCCAGAGTGGCCCCAAAGGTCTGCCTGACGCACCTTGTTGGTCAGCAGGGCAAGTTCAAGCTTCATAGCCCGACCTCGTCAGCTAACAGTCGCGCGAGACCATCCAGCTGTGTCGGAACCGATACGTCCAAGATACCGCCGCCGCCAACCAAAAGGCAAAGCTCTGGGGATAGCTTGGGATCAAGTTGCACATCAGTAATCGGCGAAAGGGTTGCTGCATGAAGCGCGAGTAGTTCCTGCATGAATGCTTGGCGGGATGGATGGACACGTATTGCAAATGCCCATCGTGTCCGGGTTTCTGACATGGCTTGATCGATCACGCGCGCGGTCAGTTCGGTGTCATCAAATGTTCCCAAAATGCGACGGACCGCTGCAAGGACGAGCTCACTGAGCCAGGGTGTCATATCGTCAAAGTCTGCACGCACATCATCCGCGACCCGCAAGATGCGGCGAAATGCTTCCGCAGTCTTTTCAACCGTCGCCGTATTTACGTAGTCCACCAAGGCGTCATCAGCGATTTCGCGTGCATTCTGTATGAATGCAGCAGCTTCCTTCTGGGCTTTCGCGGTGACTTCGTTGGCGGCGCTTTCGGCCAATGCGGTGACATTGGCGGCGTCACCGCGTGCGCGGGCAAGTATATCGGTTCCTTCGGCAAATGCTCCGCTTTCGGCCATTGTCAGCAGGCGTGCTTGATATGTCATTGGGCGGCTTCCTGCATGCAGCTGAGATCCATCAAGAATGCATCAGTAAGAGTTGCACGCGCGTCGGCCTGTGTCGGATCAGGAGCGTCCGGACACGTCAGGTCCCGCATCAATGCCACGCGAAAGAACACATCAGGTGGCAGTGTTGCTAGCCAGCAGACCAGGCATTGCCGACCATCTGTTATTGGATCATTGGGTGCATCAAACGCCGTTTTATCATCCAGTGCGAGGTCGCGATATGCGACTGTCTGGCGTACTTCTTCTCGGGTTACGCCTGGCAGATACTGCTGCAGCTGACCTGATGTAGCGGTTGCGAGCAAACGATTTGCGTTCCACGCCAAGCCCAATCGGCGCAATACCCATTCAAACTCTTGCTCAAGCAAAGAAAGCACGGCACCACCTTCGGCGAACGGAGCGATGTCATCATGCCGGTCAATGCCGGACATTAGATAAACTTCGTCAAGCAGGCGTTCGGTCAAGCGTGGATTGCGCCACATGTCATCACGCAAGGCCGGGTCCACAATATCTGGTAACCACAGATCCTGCATGTGCTTTGACAAGGTATCGGGCGAAGGTGTCAGCGCAGCGGTGAGGGCAGAAAACACATCGGTCATTGTTCAACCCTCACGCGTAGAACAAATCTCAGGAGACCTGCCAAGGTCAAAAGGACACTCGCGATAGCGGCGACAATCAACAAAAACTTATTTGGGATGCCGCTAAAATCTACGCTAGACGCGAGGGATGGCCCACCTTGTGCAGCGGCGTCTTGATCTGTGCGGGACACTTGCAATGTTTCCGCCGCAAAGAGAGCGACGGCGACATTGTCATACTCAAGGTTTTGGACCGAATGGCTGACCAATGTCTTAATTGTTGGCACATGCTGTTGTGCGGCAAATCCGTCTTCATAGTGGATTGCAACTGATGCCCGCGATATCGGAGCATCTTGCGCAAAACGCTGGGTTTCGGGCAACATGATATGAACGCGCGCGGTCGTTACGCCATGAATGGCGCTGAGTGTGCGGGAAAGCTCTTCATTCATGGCATAAATGAATCTTGCCCGTTCTTCGAACGGCGTACCCACGATGCCTTCGGCATTAAAAATTGTTCCGATGCTTTGGAAGGACTTGCGTGGAAGACCCTCGTTATTGAGCACAGTGATCGCGCCGGGAATGTCAGCGCTCTGGACGAGAATGGCGTAGATGCCGTCCTTATCCGCTTTGCGTGATGCCGAAATTCCAGCAGCATCAAGATGCGCGACCATGGCGTTTGCATCAGTTTCCGTCAGTTCCGAGTATAGAACTTCCTTACATCCAGCCAAACCGGCGCACATCATCAACAGCAATAAGAAACGGCGCGAGCAGCTACCCAACATCCTAAAATCCCCCAGTATCATGCGGGGTGACATCGCCTCAGCGGCCCCGACACCTGAACCTTGCACATAGATGGGCAGGCTTGATGTGCGGCGTGTTACGCAGCGCGGGTTCGTTCTACGTAGACGACTACGTAGATTCTGGGCGTCAGTAACTTGTTAGGCGGGAAGCTGCGCTATCTACGCGCGAAACCCTTCATATCGGCCCCATCGAGCGTCAGGTTAATTTTTGTCAGATCGGTATCGAGCCCACCCAGGGCATCAGGTTCACCACGTAATGCCCGGGCGATTCGTATTCCGGCATCGCCTGGCGCAAGCTCTATGCCTGCGGTACTTGCATAGTCTGCGAAGGCAGTTGCCACTTGGTCCTGAAGTTCGAGTTGTGACTCGCGAAAGCCAAGAGCGTCAGATAACACCACCAATGCCTGACCACCACTTTCTGTGGGCGGGACAAAAACGCTTGAAAATATATCTGCATCCGGGTCATCCGACTGGTGAACGACGACTTGCCTAGGGGCAATGAACCCATTGTTTTCAGGGTCTTTCCCGAGGCTTTCGCCTTCTAGTCCAGCTAAGATGTCTTCAAGAATTGCTTGCTGTACGGGTGGTCGCTCTGCCGTGATCAATCCATCCAGTGCGAAGCCGATGGTTTCAATGCCATCAGGCGCCTGCATCAACCTCTGAATCATGGCCACCACACGATCAACGGCGGCATCTTCAAAGGCGATTTCCTGTTCAGGCTGAATTGGCCCTGCCGCGCCGTCCTGACTGTCGAATGCACTTAAGAAATCGTCGGCAGCGTTTGCTCGACTGTCATCGCGGTAGAATGAAACAACGTTATCCAGATAACCAGAAGAAAGAGGCATTTCCTGTCCCAACACAAAGATATAGTACAGCCGATTCCAGCAATCTGGACGACTTTGTATCTAATCGAAATGCGGGAGAACTACGTAATTCTCTAAGCAGTTTGTATCACATTGCTGCGACAATCTTGGTAAGGTCTTTATAGCTCTTGCAGTCGGTTTTCCGATAAATCGAATTGCGATGTGTTTCGACAGTGCGAACCGATATGTTCAACTCGTGCGCAACCTCTTTCGTGCTGTGTCCCGCAACGCAGCTTTCCAACACTTCGATTTCGCGCGGGCTAAGGCCGAAGATATTGCCAGTGCGCGTCACATTGCGACGTGACTGCACGAACTCTTTCAGGAACGTGATGGGCAGGTAGGTATATCCATTTTCAGCGGCGCGAATGGCATTTACGAAATCGGCACCTTTTGCTTGCTTTGGCATAAAGCCCGCGGCCCCCTGCGACAAAACAAAAAAGGCATCTGAAATGCTTGCCTCTGATGAGATGACAACGATTTTAAGGTCGGGGTTGCTTTGACGCAGTTTGCCAAGCGTTTCTGGCCCGGACGGCCGCGCGAGCGATAAGTCCATCAACAATATGTCGGGAGAGTGCTGGCGGCAGGCTTTGATAGTGCCATACCCGTCTGATGCCAAGCCAACGACATCTACATTACATTTCTCGCTGAGTAGTGCCGCAATCCCGTCTCTGACGATTTCATGGCTGTCAGCAATCACAATCTGTGATTGATCGCTCATTGTCTTCCCCCTTTTTGACCCGAAGACAGCCCTGGACGGCGCGGTATCATTCGAATCGATCTTTCGTACTTATGCCTTATTAAAAAACCAAAAATGCCTATAAAAAAACAAAATCTATGAGCTATCAGCGGAAATTCGCCTTCGATACACCCTATAGGGTTGTATTGCCCCTTGAAATGCACCTTTTTCATCATTGACGTGAGCATTGTGACATCAGCCCAAAGACGATATTTAGTATGGCTTTCAGAGCTAACGGCGTATCGATAGGCCGCACGACACAAAGTTCAAGCGAATGATCGTTCAAAACTCCACCTGTCTTTCAGGCAGAAGAGCATCACCTGCCAAAAAAGAGTCGGACTAGTGCCAAAACATCCGCACTTCTCCGGAGAGTTTGCGCAGATCTGATGCGTAACCGGCTGCCCGGCGACATGCTAGGCAGTACACGACGGGGCAAACTCACGGGAGGTTACTGCCCAGGTTTGACCGGCACTTTGTGTTGTTTTGTGTTCCAGGTGGTCGATCCCTTCAAGAAACATTGATGGGAACCGAACATGAAAACGCTCACAACACTGACCGCAGTCGCCCTTTGCCTTGCAACAACCCCTTTGGCCAAGACCGCACCGAATTCCGCGTCGCCTGGTCGATCTATGTCGGCTGGATGCATTGAGGTTATCACTTGGACCGGTCTGGCTCTTTCTCATCGCGGCAGAAGCGATCGCATCAGACCTGGGGCTCGGCTATCGTATTTTTTGGTGCGCAGGCATGCAGGTATCTCGCGATGGATGTGATCCTGACCTACGGCATCTGGGTCACGATCCTCGCCTTCCTGATCGATTGGGCACTGCGTTGGGTGTCGCGCCGGTTCTTTCCGTGGGCAAAGGACGGGTCACGAGCTTTGTGACCGTCGAAAACCTGTCTCAAACCTATGGACATCGTTCAATCCTGGGGCGGATCAATGTCGCAGTGGACGAAGGACAGTTCATCTCGATTCTCGGCGCATGAGGATGCGGGAAATCCACCTTTCTACGGCTACTGTTGGCCCAGGAAGAACCAAGCAGGGGCGAAATTCGGATTGCGGATGCCGCACTAGCCCGCGAACCGGGGCTGGACCGGGGGCATTGTGTTTCAACGCTATTCGGTTTTCCCGTGTATACGTGTATAATTGTGCGGCAGAATGTCATCGCTTGCGAGAGCTTCCGCTGCAAATTGGGCCGGTTCTTTGGTGCCGAACGCAAGGCACCGGCGACCACCGATTTGCGCAGCTTCCTTCAGAACCACCCCGCTTAGGGTATGCCGCCAGTCTGAAAGAAACTGGGCCTGATGCAGATTTAGGAATTTAGGTTGCGGGAATCACAAGGCTTCGTCAGTCTTAACAAATGCTAATGTTTTTGCATGGAATTGCGGTTTTTCTCTTATTGAACCACCTGAACACGCCGTCTCAGGGCGTCGCCATATCGACGGATCAACCCCATGCTGAAACGCGACCCTGATTAAACGAGGGCACATTACGATGACACCAACTGGGAGAATATCATGAAATTTTGTAAGTATCTTGCCTTCGCGGGGGCCATGATGGCCGGGTCCGCATCCACAGCGCAGGAGCAGTTTATCACCATCGGCACCGGCGGTCAGACCGGCGTTTACTTTGTGGTCGGGCAGTCGATTTGTCGTCTGGTGAACCGCGGAACTGCCGATCACAACCTGAAATGCACCGCACCCTCCACTGGTGGGTCCATCGCCAACATTAATGCGATCATGGCCGGTGATATGGATATGGGCGTGGCCCAATCCGACTGGCAGTTCCACGCATATAACGGCACCTCCGAGTTTGAGGGCAATCAATTTGAAGACGCGCGCGCCGTATTCTCCGTTCACGGCGAACCGTTTACAGTGATTGCACGGGCCGATGCGGGCATCACCTCATTTGCAGATCTTCAGGGCAAACGCGTCAATATCGGCAACCCCGGCTCTGGCCAGTATGCGACCATGCAGGTCGTCATGGATGCGCTTGGTTGGACAATGGACGACTTTGCGCTGGCATCGGAGCTCAAGCCTGCCGAACAGGCCGCTGCGCTGGGCGACAACAAGGTCGACGCGATTATCTACACCGTTGGCCATCCCAATGGCTCAATTCAGGAAGCCGTCTCAACTGTTGATGCGGTACTCGTGCCGGTCACCGGTCCAGAAATTGATCAACTGATCGCAGACAACCCCTATTATGCCGCATCAACTGTGCCGGGCGGTATGTATGAAGGGTCACCCGACAACATCCAGACCTTTGGTGTGAAAGCCACGTTTGTGACATCCGCCAATGTCGATGACGAAGTTGTCTATCAGGTGGTCAAAGCCGTCTTTGACAATTTCGACCGCTTCAAGCGCCTGCACCCCGCGTTTGAAAACCTGACCGAAGAACAGATGATCAGCGACGGCCTCTCTGCCCCATTGCACCCCGGTGCAGAGCGTTACTACCGCGAACGCGGCTGGATGTAAGGCACAGGCGTTTTGATTGATACGCGGTGTGGCAGGTCTGACTTGCCGCACCACTAATACGCGAAGAAAGACGTGCCTGTCACAGGCCGCAGGGGGAATGACATGTCAGATAATCCAAACCCAAAGCAGGCTGCTGCTGATCGTGGCCAGCTTAGTCAGGAAGAGCTGGACGCACTGGTTGCATCATCTGACACCGGCGGGCGCGGCACGACAGGGACAATTGGCATCTTTCTGACCTGCGTCGCGCTGTCATGGTCGCTATTTCAGCTTTGGATCGCCTCGCCCATTCCCTTTGTCGTGGGTTGGGGTGTTTTCAACGACACCGAAAGCCGTTCCATCCATCTGGGATTTGCGATCTTTCTGGCATTCGCCGCGTTCCCGGCGGCCCGCACCAAGTTTCAGCTGGGACTGGGCATTGTGGTGCCCTTGATCCTCGCATTCCTGTTTATGACCGGCGCGAAAGAGTCGACGGCCACATGGTGGATTCCTCTTGTCGCAATTGCGCTCGTCGCTGCGATTGTGTTGGGGTCACCCAAGGACCGCGTCCCCATTTGGGAATGGGCTTTGGCGATCATTGGTGCCATCGCGGCACTCTATTTATATGTCTACTACCGCGACATCTCAGGCCGTGTCGGCGCGCCAATCATGCAGGATTTTGTCATCGCCGTCATTGGCCTGATGTTGCTGCTGGAGGCAACGCGTCGCGCGCTTGGGCCTGCACTCATGATCGTGGCTTCCGTGTTCCTCATCTACACCGTGCTTGGACCCTACATGCCAAGTATCATCGCCCATAAGGGCAACAGCCTGTCGGAAATCGTGAACCACCAATGGATCACCACCGAAGGCGTGTTTGGGATCGCGCTAGGCGTCTCCACATCATTTGTGTTTCTCTTCGTGCTATTCGGCTCACTCCTCGACCGGGCTGGGGCAGGGAACTACTTCATCCAAGTGGCGTTCAGCCTAATGGGCCATATGAAAGGCGGGCCAGCCAAAGCAGCGGTCGTGTCGTCTGCCATGACCGGCCTGATTTCCGGCTCATCCATTGCCAATGTGGTGACGACTGGCACGTTCACCATCCCGCTGATGAAAAAGGTTGGCTTCAACTCCGAAAAGGCGGGGGCGGTCGAAGTCGCTTCCTCCGTCAACGGTCAGATCATGCCGCCTGTCATGGGGGCTGCGGCCTTCCTGATGGTCGAATATGTGGGCATCCCCTATTTCGACGTGGTCAAACACGCCTTCCTGCCCGCTGTGATTTCTTACATCGCACTGGTCTACATTGTGCATCTCGAGGCACTGAAGGCGGGCATGGAAGGCCTGCCGCGCGCCTACACACCCAAACCAATTGTCCGCCGCCTGATCGGAATTGCCTTCACGATTGCAGCGATCTGCGCCATTTCGTTTGTCGTTTATTATGGCATGGGCTGGATCCGTCCGGCGTTCCCCAACTCGGCAGGCTATATCATCTTCGGCTTCCTGACCCTTGTGTATATCGGCCTTCTCTTCATCGCCTCCAAAGAAGAACCGCTTGAACTGGACGATCCCAACGCTCCTGTCACAGCGTTGCCACTGCCGGGGCCGACAATCCGGTCGGGTCTGCATTTCATCCTGCCCGTCGTCGTCCTAGTTTGGGCGCTGATGGTTGACCGCCTGTCACCCGGCCTGTCTGCGTTCTGGGCCACCACTTACATGGTGTTTATCCTCGTCACCCAACGCCCGCTGACCGCCTTGATGCGCGGTGAAAGTGCGCTGGGCCGTGCGGTCATTGCAGGCGGTATGGACCTGATCGACGGGCTGGAAACAGGCGCGCGCAACATGATCGGGATTGGCATTGCGACAGCGACCGCAGGTATCATCGTCGGCGCGGTCAGCCAGACAGGCGTCGGGTCTGCCCTCGCCGATGTGGTTGAGGTTTTATCAGGGGGCAACATTCTGGCAATCCTGTTCCTGACCGCAATCCTGTCTCTGATCCTTGGAATGGGGCTGCCGACGACCGCGAATTACATCGTTGTGTCGGCGCTATTGGCGCCCGTCATCGTGACCCTCGGCCAGCAGAACGGGTTGATTGTGCCGCTGATTGCCGTGCATCTGTTTGTGTTCTACTTCGGGATCATGGCCGATGTGACGCCACCGGTGGGGCTTGCGAGCTTTGCAGCCGCTGCCGTCTCTGGCGGTGATCCGATCAAAACCGGCGTCGTGGCATTCTTCTACAGCCTGCGCACAGCAGCACTGCCATTCCTGTTTATCTTCAACACCGAGCTGCTACTGATCGGGGTAACCTGGGGGCAGGGTATATTCGTGTTCATTGTCGCGACAATTGCGATGCTGCTCTTTGCAGCCGCGACGCAAGGATGGTTTCTGGCCAAGAACCGGTTTTACGAAACCATCGCACTGCTTTTGATCGCCTTCACGCTGTTCCGACCAGGGTTCTGGATGGATATGATCTATCCACCCTATAGCGAAGAAAACCCAACCGAAATCGCCGCAGCCGCCATGGCCACCCCTGTGGGCGAGGATCTGCGGCTGCGCGTGGCCGGCCTGAACGATCTTGGTGATCCGATCGAATTCGTGGCGGTTCTGGGCATCGAGGATGGGGCCACCGGCGAAGAACGGCTGGAAAACGCAGGGCTTCTGTTCATTCAGGATGGTGACCGGCTGATCATCGACGATGTCAGCTTTGGCAGTGCGGCTGAAACTGCCGGTCTGGACTGGGATCAAGAGGTGCTGCGCGTATTGCGGCCCGTCTACCAGCCCAGCAAATATTTGATGTTCATCCCCGCCCTGCTACTGCTTGGTTTGGTTATCTTGCTGCAACGCGGGCGCAGCGCTAACGCTGCCCGCAAACCTGCCGCTGCATAGAAAGGACAGACCATGTTCAACATTGTTTTGCTGACAATCGACCTGAACCACCCGGCCTCATGGGAAAAGGCGCTGCCACAAGCGGTGGAACTTGTGCGCGCCTCAAAGGGGAAGCTGCACGTCATGTCGGTCGTGCCTGACATGGGTACGCCATTGGTCGAAGGGTTCTTTCCGGATGATTTTGAAGAACAAGCCGTTGGTGCCGCGAATGCCGCATTGAATGACCTAGTCACAAAAGAAATCCCCGATGATGTCAAAGTCAAACAGCATCTCGCCTTTGGCAAAATTCACAAAAAGATCCTCAAAACCATTGAAGAGGTGGAATGCGATCTGGTCGTCATGGCCTCGCACAAACCTGATCGGGTGCGCGAATTCCTCGTTGGGTCGAATGCAGACCGGGTTGTTCGGAGATCACCGGTGTCCGTTCTCGTCGTAAGGGCATAGAAAAAAAATTGATGTGCAATTGACGCCTTTGCGCTGAACGCAGATGGTGTTTTTCGGCGATCAGATACCGCACCAGAAGAACCGATGTCACATATCTTCCCACGCCATACCAAACAGCTGCCACCAACTGCCGTCCGCGGCGTTGGCTGTTATCTTTATGACGCCAGCGGCAAGCAGTATCTTGACGCATCCGGCGGTGCGGCCGTTTCCTGTCTGGGCCATGGCGACCAGACAATCATAGATGCCGTCAAGGCTCAGCTTGACCGCCTCGCCTATGCGCATACCGGTTTCCTGACGTCCGAACCTGCTGAAACCCTCGCCGATCTGCTGATCGAACACGCACCCGGCGATCTGGACCGGGTCTATCTGGTATCGGGCGGGTCAGAGGCGATGGAAGCTGCGCTCAAACTTGCGCGCCAGTATTATGTCGAAAAAGGCGAACCAAAACGCGGCCGACTGATCGCCCGAAAGCAAAGCTATCATGGCAATACCATGGGTGCGCTTTCAGCGGGTGGAAACGAATGGCGACGGGCACAGTTCGGACCACTCCTGATCGACATGAGCCATATCGATCCATGCTATGAATATCGTCTGAAGCATGACGATGAAACACCAGAAGAATACGGATTACGTGCAGCGAACCTGCTCGAGGATGAGCTGCAACGGGTTGGCCCCGAAAACGTCATGGCCTTTGCCGCTGAACCAGTCGTGGGGGCAACCGCAGGTGCGGTGACTGCCGCCCCCGGGTACTTCAAACGCATTCGCGAGATTTGTGATCAATACGGCATTCTGATGATCCTGGACGAGGTCATGTGCGGCATGGGGCGCACCGGCAGCCTGTTCGCCTGCGAACAAGACGGGGTCGCACCAGATATCCTATGCATCGCCAAAGGCCTTGGCGCAGGATACCAGCCCATCGGCGCGATGCTATGCAGCAAAGAAATCTACCAAACGATTAAGGACGGCAGCGGATTCTTTCAGCACGGCCACACCTATCTGGGCCACCCTACGGCGGCCGCAGCTGGGGTCGCAGTGGTGAATGCAATATTGGATCGTAACCTGATCCCACGCGTTAAAACCCAAGGCGATAAACTGATGACTGCGTTACAGGCGCAATTCGGCCAACACCCCAATATCGGCGATATCCGCGGTCGCGGACTGTTTCTCGGTATCGAATTGGTCGCGAACCGTGACACCAAAGCCTCATTCGATCCACACCGCAAAATAGCGGCAAAGATCAAGGCGGCGGCATTTGAAGCAGGCATGATCTGCTACCCGATGAGCGGCACAATCGACGGGCAATCCGGCGATCATGTGCTGCTGGCGCCACCCTTCATCATCAGCGATGATCAGATTGACGAGTTGGTCCAAAAACTGTCCCACGCCATCGAAACCGCCTTGCAGCACTAAGGGTATGCCATGACTAAACCCTGCATCATCTGCGTTGCCATCACCGGTTCTGTGCCCCGGAAAGAGGACAACCCAGCCGTACCAATCACGGTCACTGAACAGATCGAATCCACCCATGCCGCTTTTGAAGCAGGGGCCGCCATATGCCACGCTCATGTGCGCAACGACGATCAAACCCCCTCATCTGACCCCGACAGGTTTGCAGCCCTGAAAGACGGGGTTGAAAAGCATTGCCCCGGCATGATCATTCAACTGTCAACCGGCGGACGCTCGGGCGCTGGTCAGGAACGGGGCGGCATGCTGCCCTTGCGTCCGGACATGGCATCGCTCTCGGTTGGCTCCAACAATTTTCCCACCCGCGTCTATGAAAACCCACCCGACCTCGTGGATTGGCTCGCTTCTGAAATGCGCACCTACCAGATCAAGCCAGAGATTGAGGCATTTGATCTTTCTCACATCCATCAGGCCGCTGCTATGCACCGGGACGGGCGCATACCGGGACAACTCTATGTCCAGTTCGTCATGGGCGTAAAAAATGCCATGCCCGTCGACCGAGATGTCTTTGACTACTACGTCAAGACGGTCAACCGGCTGGTACCAGACGCTCAGTGGTGCGCCGCCGGGATCGGTGCCGGGCAGGTACAGGTCAGTGAATGGGCCATTGCCGAGGGCGGGCATACCCGTACAGGGTTAGAGGACAACGTGCGCTGGGATAAAAAAACACTGGCCCCATCCAACGCGGCTCTCGTCACCCGCACCGCCGAGATTTGCGCACGCTACAACCGGCCCGTCGCCACCCCAACCCAAGCCCGTGCGATACTCGGGCTCAGACCCGCGCTCTAGCGCGTAATGCATCCGTCCAATTGATCGCGCTGCATTGAGACCGCACCAATTTGGGCAAGGGTAATGCTGGTCTCTTCACATAGGACCTGCCAAAGGCGCTGAAGCCCCTCTTCGCCACCTGCCGCGATTGCAAACTGCAGAATACGGCCCAAAAAGGCAAAATCGGCACCAGATGCATAAGACTTCACCACGTCCTCGCCGCCCCGCAGCCCGGTGTCAAAGAACAGCGGCATATCCGGGCCCACCGCTGCGCGGATCGCGGGCAACACGTCAATAGGGGCAGGTGCGCTTTCCAACTGGCGGGCACCGTGGCTAGACACTTGAATGGCATCAACGCCCGCATCCCGTAAACGAACAGCATCCTCTGCGTCCAAAACACCTTTCACCACAAGGCGGCCCTGCCACATATCGCGGATCTTGGCCAAGGTATCCCAATCGGCACGGGCACGGCTTTCAGTGCGGTCAAACGCATAGCCGGGCATCTGAAAATTCGCCATCTCTGGTCGGCCTTTGATAAGCGCGGATAATGACCAACGCGGATGCAGCGCGAAATCGATGAACTGCTTTGGCCCGATGCGGAACGGCATGGTGAACCCATGACGCAACTCTCGCGGACGACGGCCAACTTCAGGGACATCAACCGTCACGATAATGGTCTCGTAACCCGCCGCCTTTGCCCGCTCGACCAGTTTGAAAGTACCCGCGCCGTCCCCGCTGAAGTAAAGCTGAAACCATGCATGCCCTGCAGCCGCTTCGATCAAAGGCTCCATCGCGGTTGAGGCGACAGTCGACACACCCAACGGCACCTTTTCACGGGCAGCCAGACGCGCCAGCATCAGGTCAGCGCCGGGACCAGACAGGTTGCACATTCCCATGGGGCTAATACCAAAGGGGGCCCGTGTCCTTTGGCCAAACACCGCAGACGACAGGTCGCGGTTGCTGACATCGCGCAAGATGCGTGGCCGGAGGGTCAGCGCATCAAACGCCGCACGATTGCGTGCAGCACCGGTCTCACGCCCCGCAGCGCCGTCAATGTAGTCAAACATCATCCATGGCAAGCGCCGCCGCGCCATGCGGCGAGCGTCTTCGCTGGAATGGATGCCCGATGCCAACTAGCTGGCCACCGCCTGCATAAACCGGTCACGGATCACGACCGGGTCCTTGGTGATCACTGGCAGCTTGATGTTCCCGCTTTCGCATTTACACACGATCACCGTCATCTTCCTACTGTCGATGGCAGCCTGCAAAACTTGGCCCGTATCCGCAGCCTGACACTCCACCACATTCTCGCACCCGCAAGCCTGCGCCACCGCCGCCAGTGAGGTTTTCTTGCCTGCATAAGTGGGCTGATCCCCGGTCGATCCATAGGATCCATTATCAATAATCAGCAGGATAAAGTTATCAGCAACATTATTGGCAATCGTCGGTAACGTACCAAAATTGGTCAGAACCGACCCATCGCCATCAATGGAAATAACCGTTTTGTCCTGTGCCAAGGCAACACCCAACCCGATGGACGACGCAAGGCCCATGGTCCCCAACATGTAAAAGTTGGTGGGCTGATCATCGATCATATGCAGTTCTTGACTGGGCAGGCCGATGTTACAAACGACCAATTGGTCACGCAAAATAGGCGCAATCTCACGCAATACTTCGGAACGGATCATCAGTAACCTCCCCAGAATGTGGCGTCGGTTAGGATCGCGACAGGTTTGTTGCACATGAACGTATACTTTAGGATCGCGTCGAATTCTTCGACATCTTCCTCCTTGTGGAAATGGTAGGTCGGGATGTTCAACTGGTTCAGCAGCGCCTTGGTATGCACTGCCATCTCGACCTGACAGGCCACCGGCTCTTTCAGCTCGCCCCGATAGGAAATCAGCATCGGCAACGGCATGCGGTAAAACTGCGTCAATGTGACAAGCGTGTTCACCGTTACGCCTATGGCAGTGTTCTGCATGATGATTGCAGGACGCTTGCCGCCCATGAAAGCACCGGCACACAGGCCCATCCCCTCATCTTCCTTGTTCGATGGGATGTGATAGATCTCAGGACGCGCCTCGCATTCCTCGATCACGCCGCCCAGCTGTTTGCAGGGCACCGTCGTGATGAACGACACGTCATTTGCGACGAAATCATCGACGATTTTTTTGGATATATTCACGATAAAGAAAGCTCCTGTTCAGGGCAGCCATGCAAGGGCTGCGCATTACGCATGAGGGTGAAGGATAATTTTGGGGGCTGCCGTTCGTCCCGCCCGGATATTGGCAAACGCCGCGGCACCGTCCTGCAGCGAACGTTGCTCGGTCCAGTCAAGCTGCCCCAACCGCCCATCAAAAATCGCAGCAGCGGTGTCGCGAAAATCCTGCGCCGTATAGGTATAGGTCCCGATAAAGGTGATCTCCTGCAAGGTCATCCGGCGCACATCCAACCCGCCTGTCCCTTCACCCAGCCCGATATGGCCGATCACACCGCCAGGGCGCGCATGGACCGACGCTGTGGCGCGTGTGGCGGCATAGCCAACCCCATCAATCACCAGATCAAACTGTGCGCCACTAGGCAAATCATCCGGTGAAATGGCTGCTTGGTTGCAGGTGGTACTCAATACATCGCGCCGCAGGGCATTGGGTTCGACAATCGTGACATCAGGCACACCTTGCGCTGTCAGCGACAACGCAGCGCCAAGACCAATGGCACCGCCACCAATAACCAGCGCCGTTCTGGCTTCACCATCCAAAGCTTTTAGCGCCAGCCGGACCGTGTGCCAGCCACATGCAATGGGCTCTGCCAAAGCGGCAGCGTCCAGCGATACGTCCTCAGGCACCACCACCAGATTATCATCCCGCATAGTGACATATTGGGCGAATGCCCCCTCGCGTGGGGGCATGGAAATGATCATCCGCTCCGGGCACAGGTTGTCATGGCCGGCGATGCAGGCCTGGCATGTGCCACAAGTAACCAAGGGATTAATCGTCACCCGCACTCCATCACGCGGGCCACCCACAATCACGCCTGCGGCCTCATGACCAAGGATCAGCGGGGCAGGGCGGCGGTCGTCATGGCCCAGATAGGCGTGCATATCGGACCCACATATACCAACTGACAGCACCTTGATTAGCTGCTGACCTGCCGCAGGCTCTGGATCAGCCACATCGCGAAAATCCAACACCTCTGGGCCGTTATAAACAAGTGCTTTCATTTCGCGGTAAACCCCCCATCCACCATCAGGACCTGCCCCGTTACATAGGCAGACGCGTCCGAGCATAAGAACAACAGCGGACCATCAATGTCGTCCAGCGCACCATTGCGCCCGATGCAGGTCTGCGCTGCGTTGCGGGCGGCACGCTCAGGATCAGCAAAAACCGGCCCCGTCAGCTCTGTTGGAAAGAAGCCCGGCCCAATTGCATTGGCGTTAATCCCGTGGCCCGACCACGCTTCGGCCATGGCGCGGGTCAATTGACCGATCCCGGCCTTTGAAGCGCCATAACTCAAACCGCCTGGAAATGCGCGCGTCGTCTGAAGCGAGGCAAAATTCACAACACGCCCCCACCCCTTGGCCTTCATGGCGGGAACAAGCGCCTGAGTCAGAAAAAACGGCGCCGCTAGATTAAGGTTCATGGTCACATCCCACCCATCCGGGGTGACGTCGTCGGCAACCTCGCGGGTGTTGATGCCCGCTGCATGCACAACGATGTCCAGCGTGCCAAAGGGGGCCGCGATATCCATCGCAATCTTAGTCATCTGATCCCGCTGCGACAGATCCGCCACAACTGCTGCGGCAGTGTTACCGGCCTTTTCCGACCAATCCGCCAACGCATCTGCACGGCGCGCAACACCCACAACCTTGGCCCCGGCAGCAGCCAAAGCGATAGCTGCACGTTGACCAAGCCCGGCACTCGCCCCGGTCACACAGGCCACCCGGCCCGTCAGGTCAAATAGTGCGGGTAAATCAGCCATCGGCACTCAGATCGAAATTCTCGCTTGGAAAATACTTCGCCAGCCGCACGTCAGCCGACCGGGCATGGCCCTCCATCCCCTCAAGACGGGAAATCCGGGCAGTCGCCTCCGCCACGCGTTTCGATCCTTCGCGGGTTGCCTGCTGCCATGTAACAATTTTCATATATTTGTGGACCGACAAACCACCCGTATATCCAGCCGCGCCCGAGGTTGGCAGGACGTGGTTCGTACCCGACGCCTTATCACCATACGAAACAGTAGTTTCTTCACCCAGAAACAACGAACCATAACAACTTAGCCGCCCACGCCACCAATCCAGATCTTTCGCCTGCACAGTCAAGTGCTCTGGCGCATAATCATCCGATGTGGCCGCCATCTCTTCACGATCAGCACACACGATGACCTCGGCATAGTCACGCCACGCTGCAAACGCATTATCGCGGTTCACCTCTGGTAAATCTGCAATCAAATCCGGGACGCGGTTCATAACGTCCTCTGCCAGCGCCCGGTCATCGCTCACCAACCAAACCGGCGAATTATACCCATGTTCAGCCTGACTGACCAAATCCGTCGCGACAATATGCGGATCAGCTGTCTTATCGGCGAGGATCAGACTATCAGTCGGACCCGCGATCATGTCGATCCCCACACGCCCGAACAAGATACGCTTGGCCTCTGCCACGAACTGATTTCCCGGCCCTACCAGGATATTCGCTTTGGGCAGTCCGAATAACCCGAACGTCATGGCCGCCACGCCCTGAACGCCGCCCAACGCCATAATCTGATCTGCGCCGCAAATATGCGCGGCATAGATAATGGCAGGGGCAACACCTTCGCCCGGTCGCGGTGGCGAGGTCGCGGTGATATGGCTACACCCGGCAACCTTCGCAGTGGTCACGGTCATGATAGCTGACGCAATGTGGCTGTAACGACCGCCCGGCACATAACAACCCGCCGCGTCGACAGGGATTGCCTTCTGACCGGCAATCAGCCCCGGAACGACTTCAAACTCGATATCACTGACCGTTGCCTTTTGCGCTTCGGCAAAGCGGCGCACATTGTCATGGGCAAACTGGATGTCGTCTTTCAGCTTTTGTGGAACACGGTCGCAGGCTGCCGCGATCTCGGCATCCGTCAGAATGATGTTCCCGTCGTATTTATCGAACTTCTGCGCATATTCACGCGCCTTGGCATCCCCCCCGGCTTCAATGTCAGAAAGGATACCCTGTACAATATCGTGAACATCAGCGGCCCCCGACTGTGCCGTCAGCGTTGCTTTCTTGAGGTAATGTCGTGCCATATCAGACCTGCCTACTTTCAGATAACCAGAACCACCGCAGCGAAATCGAAAAAAGGCATATGACCGGATACATGCCCGCTCCCCGATGCGCCACATCAGTTTCGCATTCATGTAAGCCATTACATTTGCGCAATGCAAGCCTTTACATTTCGTGCTACATGGTTTGCTATTGGGACATCAGATGGCAGCCGCCGGGACAGGTATGACTGAAAGAGGATCTATTCCGACGCTTCTTGATGTCGCGGAAAGCGCGGGTGTTTCGACCGCAACGGTATCGCGCTGTTTGAATTTCCCCGATCAAGTCGCCAATCGTACCCGCGAAAAAGTTATGCTTGCCGTTCAGGAATTGGGATATTCGCCAAACTTTGGTGCCCGGGCGATGGCCGCACGGCGGACGAACACGATAGGCGCAGTTATTCCCACGATGGAAAACGCAGTTTTTGCGCGTGGGCTACAGGCGTTTCAGGAAGAATTGCGGCGACACGGTTTCACCATGCTGGTGGCCAGTACGTCCTACCAACCTGACGTCGAAGAGGAGCAAATTCGAGCTCTTGTTGCGCGCGGCGCGGATGCGTTGCTGCTCATTGGACACGATCGCGATCCGGATATCTATCGTTTCCTCGCAAAGCAAGGCGTCCCCGCATTGGTGACATGGGCGTTTGATCCCGCATCAAAACGCCCTTCCGTTGGTTTCAATAACAGGACCGCCATGCAGCAAATGGGGGCCAAAGTGATTGGTTTGGGTCACCGCAGATTGGCATTAATATCGGCACCTACCGCGCATAACGATCGGGCGATGGCTCGTCATCTCGGCCTTCAGGATGCCATGGCTGACGCAGGCCTTGGTGATGACGCGCTACAATTTATCGAAGCGGCTTATGGTGTAGATGATGGGGCAGAAGCCTTTGCCAAACTGATGCAACAACCTATCCGGCCAACTGCAATCTTTTGTGGCAACGATGTCTTGGCTGTCGGTGCCCTGCGCCGTGCAAGAGAGGTCGGCATCAAGGTTCCGGCGGATGTTTCAATCATTGGTTTTGATGATATCGAGTTAGCCCAAATCACCTATCCTGCACTGACGACTGTTCATGTGCCACACAGGGAAATGGGGCGCTGTGCGGCCATCGCGTTGGCTGGCCTGATCAAAGATGGCAGGCCTATAGTGCCACATGAATTACCGACGGCACCTGTCTTCCGGGAAACGCTCGGCCCGGTCGGACAAAAATGACAAATATCCATAACTGAAAACATGCGTGCGTCCGGTTTGTTGGCTATTAGCTGGCTTCGATGTGCGGTGTTTGACTTCTGATTGAACGCACATGTTTTGACGCACTTCGCGCAACCAAGTGGACCAAGCCGCAGCTTGATCGACGCTCTCTTAAGAGAGCCGGAATTCTCGAAAGAGAGCACCATTACTCCTTTGTCCACGTCAGAAAGGGCTTGCCAATTAATGGCATATTTTCAAACCGACAAAGGAATTAGAAATGTCTGATTATACCCAAGCCGAATTGCAAGAAATGGAAGCTGAATTTGCAGCAATGGATGCCGAATTTGGCGCGATGGGCCTTGAAGAGATGGACAGCGAGTTTGGTGAAGCATTTGCCGAACTTGACGCGGAGCTTGATGCTGCAGGCATCAGCGACTTGGACTTCGACACAGCGTCGATCGCTGAAATGGCCGACAATGACTACGATGTTCAGTTCATCGGGAACTTCCTGCGCAACAAGGCAAAAAAGCTGATCGCCACGATTGTTCGTCTGGTTCGTCGCTACGGCAAATGCGCGAAGTGCATGCCAAAAGTCCTGAAGGCCGTTCGTTACTTCAAGGCCAAAAAATATGCATCGGCAATTCGGGCGGCTTATGATGCATATCGCTGCATCCGGGCTTGCACAAAGAAGTAAGCCGACATCGGCGCGGGAGCTTGTCCTCCCACAAGGTCTCGCGCGTTTTTTAACTTAGGATATTCCCATGACCCGTTCCTTGACCCGCAGCGATCTCGAAGAGATCGAGGATTTCTTCAACGAATTTGCAAATGCCGATGAGGGTGAAGCTGATTTGCTCGGTACGGAGGCTTCAATTGACACATTAATCACCCAGCTTGAAGCGAGTGCTGAAACAGCTGCCACACTTATGGAAAAATCCAGCAGTTCTGCCGTCGACTTGCGCGAGCAGGTGCAAAGTCTTGCGCAACGCCTTGAGCGTGTCGCGATGGAACTCGCTGAGATCAACACAAAATTGCAATAAGAAAGGAGGAGGACGATGCCCGAAGTCACATCTAAAAATGATCAGAAAAAGACCAAGAAATTCATTATTGGCAAACCCACGATTACGCCCGCTAATGTGGATGAGGTGGACCTGGAAGCGTTAAGCGCCAAATTGACAGCGCGGCAGCAAGCATTCTCGGCCATGGATGTCGACGGCCAAGCCAATGCCGACCCTCTGGCCTTTGAAGAGATGCGCGATCCTGGCACAGGCGCAATTCATGCACTTAACGTTGAATTGACCAACGACCATGTCAAAGAGCTCCGGGAGGAGCACGGTGCCGCATTGATCATCGAGGAAGATCACGACCTGCAGATGTTTGGCCTTGTCGGTGCATTTGAAATGAGTCAGGCGCCTGCGTTGTCGCCGCAAAACAACGAAATCAAGGTTGCGTTGAAGGTCGTTGATGAAAATGACGCCCCGGTTCCGGGTGTTCGCGTGGACCTGTCAGGTGAACTTTGGTCTGACACGCAGATGACAAATGCGCAGGGCAAGGTGACCCTGAAACTCTTTGGTGAAACGCTCGACAGCCTGACAGAACTGCGCTTGAAGCCCTCCCGCGGGTATTGGAGCCGCTTGATCGATGCGCCTGCTTTGGCCGCAAGGGATAACGTCGTCCGCGTCACTGCTTTGCCCGCGAACCTTGATGGGCCACAGGCCGATCTTTGGGGCAACCAGACGATCGGCAATACTATCATGCCTGACGGTGATCGTGTGCGCGTTGCCGTCGTTGATAGCGGATTTGCAGATGGGCACCCAGATGTGAAGGCTGCAGGCGGGCGCGGGTTCGCGGAAGGTGGCGATCCGAACGAAGATTGGAAAAGTGACGACAGCGGCCATGGCAGTCATGTTGCGGGTACCATTGGGGCAATTAACAACGCCGTCGGGATGCGTGGGGTTGCTGATAAGGTGGATATCTTCCCGCTGCGTGTTTTCCCGGGTGCAAGCATCTCAAAGCTGATGGCAGCGATCGACGCTGCGATCGAGATGCAAGTCGATGTGGTCAACATGTCGCTTGGAGGTGCAAACAAAAGCGACTTGTTGCAGCAGCGGATTCAGGCCGCGCGAGCCGCAGGGATCTTGCTTGTTGCCGCTGCTGGCAATAGCGGCGGGCCGGTGATGTATCCCGCTGCCTTTGAGGAGGTAATGGCAGTCGCCGCAATCGGCAAGTTCGGAACATTCCCGGAAGACAGTTTTCACAGCCGACACGTGACAGAGCATACCAGCGCGGATGGCAACTACTTTGCTGCACGCTTCACGTGCCGCGGCCCGGAGATTGACGTTTGCGGCCCCGGTGTTGCCGTGATCTCGACCGTGCCCGGTCCCAGCTTTGCCAGCTATGATGGGACTTCTATGGCGTCGCCTCATATTGCTGGCGTCGCTGCGGTGCTCTTGGCGCAAAACGCGAATATTCAAAGTATGCCGCGTAACGATATGCGCTCTGAAGCCCTGTTTCAAAAGGTGTTGAGCATCAGCAAGCCTTTGGGGTTGCCTGCTGAATTGCAGGGTAGCGGTATGCCGATCTTGCACCCGACAACTGATCCTGGAACTGACGGTGGAGATGCACAACAGCCTGCGCCGAGTCCGACGCCACAACCCGAAGAAGGGTTGGACACAGTCGCCGACCTAATCCGCAGGGCGCTGGAAGCGGCCAAGGCAATAAAAGAGAGAGCCTGATCGCTTCAGGAAAGAAGATGCCAGCCGCCGGGACGCGTATTTCCCGGCGGCTTTGTGTCAACCAATGCTAAGCACTTGTCCAGTCGACCCGAAGAAACCTATCTTTACAGCTGAGACAGCCAAGGCAGTTCTGTTTTGTGCTCCGGTTTTTCGCATGATTGACTTCAAGTCGGCCTTAACAGTGGTCAGCGGCACATGTAGCTTTGAGGCAATCAACTTATTGGGCGCGCCACGCAAGAGATGGCTGAGCACGCAGGTTTCCCGTTCCGTTAGTCGCGATCTTAGCGCGGTAGCGTCTGCCGGCGGTGTGGTTTCAAGCACCAATTGCTGCAAAAGATCGGCCGCACCGTCTGGCAAGATACGCTGCCCGTCCGCGGCAAGCCGAAGGTAGGGCGCGATAGCATTCAGTGGGACGTTGGACGGCAGACAACCCGAGCAACCGCTTTCAAACATCTTTGATAAAAAAGCCGCATCAAAATTAGGTACAACCAATAATGATTTCATCACCGGTCTACGTCGGTGCAGGGCGGCGAGCTTGGCAAGGATACGATCTGATGCAGCCTCTGCGTCTTCGATTACGATAACATCGATATCTCTTGCCCGCGCTGATCGGGCTTTCTCGAAAACGTCTAGATCGTCGACTTGCATGACAATCTTGAAACTCGCGGCATCCAACACCGACGCCAAAGTATGCAAAAAAAAAGAATTCTTAGATACAATAACTGTCTTTAACATAATTTTCCCCAATATAATTGGGAGAGACTGACAAACGCGCGTTACCGATCTGTCAGCGCGATTTACGGCCAAATCATAACGAAAACCCATGATAAATTGACGCTAGGTCAATTCTTGTGGTGCCTTCCGTCAGACCATCAACAGTATGATGCCAGATCACTAACGATAGCGACGCTATTTGCTTAACGATTTACTAACGCTCGGTTTTCCATGCTGATTCTTGCATTTGGAGGGGAAGTGGAAAACACATTTGATTACCGAAGCCTTTGAACCCAAAAAACTTTATGTAGCTGGTACGCGCTCGTCGCGGCGGTACTCCAAGTCTTCCGATGGGGACGTCGCCGTGTCATTTGCCACAAGCTCTCTGCCCAAATCCCTTCCAAATGCGCCTCTTTCTGGGCATGCTTCAAACATGACTGGTACAAATCATTTTGTTGCAAAGCTATTTCTAATCGGTCCGCTGGAACTCACCGACGCCTCTGGTGCTTCGTTTACACCGCGGAGCAAGAAAGCATGCGCGTTGATGGCACTGCTGGCACTTGCGCCGCGCCGGCAACGTACGCGGGTTTGGCTGCGGGATAAACTGTGGAGCGAAAGCTGCGAACGCAAATCATCGACGAGTCTCCGTCAGGTTATTTTTGAGCTGCGCCGCGACCTTGGTTGGCTGTTTGATGCCGTGATACAGGTCGACCGCCATTCGATCACACTCCAGCAAAACTCTCTTTGGATCGATTATCATGAGGTAGAACGAAATCCTTCGCAGTTGGCGACACTTTCTGTTCTGCCCGAAACTGAACTGCTCGAAGGCATTGATGTCCAAGACGAAGAGTTTGAGGATTGGCTTCTGCTTGAGCGGCAAAATTGGATGGATAAATCCGATAAGCTTTTTAAACGTCTCGCCAGCGAACCGTTTGTCGCAGCGGCACTGCCCTCTCCACCACCCCAAGCCTCGGCTCTGGTGCCCACACCAGAGGCACGTATTTTTCTTGGGATATTGCCCAACATTCAGCAGGGATGTGACGAAAGCACGACCTTCGTGGCGGACCACCTCTTGGAAGGGATCGTCAAGAACCTACGAGAGCTGCATCCAATCGATGTATTTGACCTGCGTGACACCAGCGGCCACTCCGACGGGTTGATCGGTGCCAGCAATACTGACTATTTTGTCCGTGTGCGCGCTCTTCAAATACGACAGTCGCTGACACTCACTTTTTTCTTTTATCACGCCGCAAACATGTCGCTGGAATGGAGCCAGTCCATTCAAACCTCTGTGGACGAGGCGTTGAATTGGGACAGCTATGTACTCTCGGGTTTTGTAACTCAAAACGTTGATCGCTTGTCGAGGAGCATGGAGCAAAGACCGCCTGCGGAAAATCCCTCCGAACCACGACCGTTGGTGGCGGGATACGCGGCACTTAACATGATGTTTCGTCTCGACAGGATGGCACTGGAAAATGCTGAAAAGTTGCTACAGCACGAACGCAGTGGAAATAACGGTGCCTTGTTTTCCGCCCTGAGGACCTATGCAGCCAGTTTCAAGGTCGGCGAAAACTTGGGCTTACTTAACTCCGATTCCGTTGCCGAAACTGATCAGCTCGCGCGTGAGGCGCTTAGTCAAAACCCATTCAACGCAATTTCGCTCGCCTGCTTGGCACATACTGTAGGTTATGTTTTTTTGGATCATAGCCTTGCCAGCGATCTGCTGGAACGTGCACTTAAACTCAACCAAAATCAGGCATTCGTCTGGGATCACTATGCATTGCACAAGCTGTATACTGGTGAATATGAAGCCGCCCACAAGGCGGCACAGCGGGCGGTGTATCTAGGCAGCTATAGCCCGATCAGCTACAGTTACGACACTACGCTGGCCATGACCTCAACTATGCTGGGAAATCATCCGCAAGCCATCATCGCCAGCCAGAATGCGTTGAAAAAGCAGCCGAAATTTGCCGCTGCAATGCGCTACCTTTTGGTTAATCTGGCCAAAGCAGGCCGCGAAGAGGACGCAGTTAGCGTTTATGAAGATCTGATTACACGGGACCCAGAGTTCTCAAATGTTGAAGTGCAAAAGGCCCGCTTCAGAATTACCCAAAAAAATAAAGAAACTGAATTAATCCAAGCGATTAAGCGGTTCACTGACTAGGAGGTTCCATTGGATATTCATCAAATTCTCATGCAAAATAGATTTACAGTGACGCATACTGGCTTGCGGTTGAATGATCGCACTGACCAACCGGTAGACAATCCGGAAGTAGGGCGTGTTGGTGGTAGCACTCTTTCGTCGCTCGCGCTTAATCGCAATCGGAACAGGAACCGCAATCGGAACCGGAATCGTAACCGTAACAGGAACCGCAACAGGACGTTGGATGCGGTGGCTGGCGGTGGGCTGCAAGAGCCCTGGAAGGAACGCGAACGATTGCATGCTCTCATGGCCGAATGGGCCGATCTTCCGGTTCCCTTGCCGCCAACCCCTGAACAGCTTCGCCACGAGGCTGTCGACCTGCTTGTTAAGCAGGCGTTACGCCACACGCCCGGCGAAGCGCACCGCCAAGAAGAGATTTTCCGCGAAGCCAACATTGAGCTGTCAGGTTACCTGCGCCCATTGGGCATCGAAGATATTGGGGGATACGAGGCGACCGAGGGACTGTTCTATTTGATCCTTGCCCTCACAGATGAAATCGGTTTGCGCTACAAGGACCGTTATAATGTTCTGCGACCAAACCAGATTGAACCACGGCTACGTCCGCTATTGCCAAACCCGCCGCATCAATCCTACCCGTCAAACCATTCGTTTCAATCCTTCTCCATTGCCTTTCTCTTTGCCCGGATGCTGCCTGAACATCCTGCCAGTTCGGAGCTGTTTAACTCCGCGCGCCGCATTGCAGAGAACCGGGAATGGGCCGGATTGCACTATGCCTCAGACACCGAGGCTGGCTATCAGCTCGCGCGTATGGTGACACCCGTTTTGGAGAAAGTCTGCGAGCAGCAAATGCTTGCGGCACAAGAGGAGTGGATCTGATGACCAAGGTTGAGACTGAAATCACTGGCGGTCAGACTTATCCGCAATATGATGCGCTTTGGCACCTCCGCACTCTGGGCGTGCTCGATAGCAATGATGCACCTGTTGGATGGTCTGCCAGCCAGCAAACCAAGCCGACACGTGTCGCCATTATCGACACATCCGTCGCGGTGCAGCATCCAAACCTTCAAGGCGTTATCAACAAGGAGCTTTCGCTTGATTTCTTCTCGGCGCGATTAGGTTCATTTCCCTATTTGCCCGATAATCAGTTAACCCTACGTAATCTTGATCTGAACTGGGGGACCAATATCGCCGACGGGCTGCCGCTTACTGTGCGCCTGCTGGCGGAATTTGTTGACCGGTTGTCGAACGGGTCCAACGTTCATGCAAACGGCGTTCAGCCGTGCACATCACCTGCATTTTCGACGCATGGTACCTCTATCGCGGGCCTCGTTGGCGCGCGTCCGTGCGTGTCTACACAATTGCTATCAACTGGTGAGTTTGCACCGTTGCCATTGCCTTATTCCGGCGTGGACCCAATGTGCGAGATCGTGCAGATATCGACCAATTTCGATCCCGAGCCAGAGGGGTTAATTCTTGCGTTCCTTTACGCCGAACTGATCGGCGCAGATGTCGTCCTTTTGCCACGCAACATTGCCGATCCTCACCGGATGGTGCCTGAATTGGGTGACGTCAAAGTGGATGGTCAAAGCCTGACTGATTTGGTCCGGCAAGTCGCGCAACCCGACGAACAGTCTGAATTGTGGAGCGAACTTGCAGCGCTGATTGTCAATGTCTCTCAAGAGCGGCCCGTCGTATGTGCCGCAGGCAATTCTAACGAAGACAACGCAATCTACCCGGCTAACTTGGCGTCAGAGCATAACGGGATCATTTCGGTGGGCGCTGTGAACGCAAAAGGCTACCGCAGCAGCTATTCCAGTAGCCGCAATATAACTGTCATGGCACCGAGCAATGACGCACAGACATTTGATGCAGCAGAAGTACGCCTTGATGAGTTGGATCCAGACTATGATCCAGTTGGTGTGCCTGTGCCCAATGCAAATCACAAATTCTCCAGCTATGACGTGATCAGCACGGATGTACCTGGACCTGCTGGCTATTCAGGAAACGCGTTCCCCAACGCCGTTTTTGACGGAGCGATGCGGGAATACGGCTCCTATTTCAGCCGTTTTGGCGGCACCTCTGCGGCGTCTGCTTTGGTTGCTGGTTTCCTGTCTCTTGGTCGTTCGACCAATGAGTTTCAAAACTCTTCCGGTGTTGCGGCTAAATCCTGGTTGCTGAGCAAATGTCATGCGCACAACGACGATGAGGAAGAGTTCAGCGTGCCGTGCTGGTCTGGAGTGCCCGACTTTCCCGACAGTTGAACACTGCGTCACGTATGGAAACAGCTACGTAAAGAGCGTTTTGCATCAGCAACGGGCACCAATCAGTGATTGATTCAGCACGAATTTTCCATTGCGTTTGTTAACTAGATTTCTCCAACACTAACAAATGCTTCTTCATCGTCGTTTTCTTATCTGCGTCATGAATATCCGCCCTAACGGGCGAATATCTAACGCGGCCACCGCAATGCCCAGTGGAATCATCCAAAATCCGAGGATAGGCAAAAACCCTAGAATACCACCTCCGATAAGCAACAATCCAAGCACAAGCCGTAGCCCCGGCGGCACGAAACGCTTGGTCCAGATAAGCGCGCTCTTCGTTTGATGCCGAAGCCATGCTGTAGGACGTCGTTGTTCCTTCTTTTGTGAGGGGTCGCCGGATTTCATGCTGATGTATTGGAACGAAGCCAAAAGCCTGCACTTTGACATATGTCATGTCGGCGATGCGATTTCTCGTGTGTACATCATTTTAGTGGCAAAAATGCGGGGGCGTTATGCTGAGAACGGATCGGGTCGAAACGGCCATGCAGCTAAACCGGGACGAGTTGTTCCGATTTGGCACAGCACTGATTTTCATTGTTGGCATCATGCTTTTCACCATTGCCCGGAGCGATGGCGGTGTCGACGGCATCCTTTTGGTTATTGCCGCGATGATTGGTGGTTACATGGCGATGAATATCGGTGCCAATGATGTAGCCAACAATGTCGGGCCGGCGGTCGGCAGCCACGCGATTACATTGACGGGGGCCATCATTATTGCCGCCAGTTTCGAAGCGGGTGGTGCCTTGATTGCGGGGGGTGACGTGGTGGGCACAATTAAGAAGGGGATCATCGATCCCGATCTGGTCGCCGATCGGGACACGTTTATCTGGCTTATGATTGCAGCGCTTCTGTCGGCTGCGGTCTGGCTCAACTTCGCCACAGCCGTAGGCGCACCGGTGTCAACAACCCACTCGATTGTTGGTGGGGTTCTTGGTGCCGGCGTTGCGGCCAGCGGATGGGACATCGCAAACTGGAACCAGGTTGGAATGATTGCCGCCAGTTGGGTGATTTCGCCGCTTCTCGGAGGACTTATCGCGGCACTTTTCCTCTACATTATTAAGCGCACGATCACCTACCAATCAGACGTGCTGGCAGCCGCGAATAACATGGTGCCTGTGCTGGTGTCGCTGATGGCTTGGGCCTTTGGCACATACCTTATGCTGAAGGGCGTCAAAAAGCTGATAGAGGTCAATTTCATCACTGCTGTCCTGATTGGCGTTGCCATCGCCATAGCTGTCTACGTTATCATGCGCCCTTTCATCGCTCGCGCGACACAAAACCTTAGCAATCACAAATCCAGTGTGAACGATCTCTTCACTATCCCGCTGATTTTCGCGGCGGCCCTTCTGAGCTTTGCGCACGGGGCAAATGACGTCGCCAATGCCGTCGGCCCGCTGGCCGGCATCAACGAGGCGATTGTCGGCGGTGCGGTCACGGCAAAGGCCTCGATCCCGATCTGGGTCATGGCCGTCGGAGCCGTTGGGATTGCCTTAGGGCTGGCGCTTTATGGGCCAAAGCTCATCCGGACCGTTGGAAGCGAAATCACCGAGCTCGACAAGATACGCGCCTTTTGCATTGCCATGGCCGCGGCGATCACCGTGATCATCGCTTCGCAACTTGGCCTGCCAGTCAGTTCGACCCACATCGCTGTGGGCGGGGTCTTTGGTGTCGGATTTTTAAGGGAATACATCAAATCCAGCTATGCACGCACTTTGCAGGAAATTCGCGATCATCATGTGGACAACGATCCTGATGAAGTCGACGCCTTCCTTGCCCGGTTCGAAGCAGCAGATGTGACGACAAAAGGTGAGATGTTGCGCCAGATGAAACAACAGGCGGCAGGAACAAAACTACTGGCAAAGCGTGAAAGACGCGGGCTTGGACAAGTACATCGGATCGAGTTGGTCAAGCGTACGCTGTTGCTCAAGATCGCCGCAGCATGGGTGATCACAGTGCCCGTGGCTGGGGGCCTTGCGGCAATGTTCTTTTTTATGATCCGGGGCATCATGCTGCCCTGATGCGAAGTGATGACAAATGAACTGAATCATCTTGAGCTAGCGACCGGCCTGATTGGCGGGCTGGCCCTGTTTCTTTTCGGCATGGATATCATGACCCGCGCACTCAAACAGGTGGCCGGGGCGTCGATGAAGTCCATCCTCGCCAGAATGACAGGAAACCGCTTCACCGGGCTGGTTGCAGGGGCCACTGTCACGGCGATCATCCAATCATCCTCGATTACGACAGTTCTGTTGGTGGGCTTTATCTCGGCGGGGCTGATGACCACGGGGCAAAGCGTGGCCGTGATATTGGGCGCCAATATCGGCACGACGGTCACAGCGCAGATCCTTGCGTTCAAAGTAACTGCACTGGCACTGCCGGTGCTGTCACTGGGGTTCTTCACCTCATTCATCGCGAGGAACAAGGCCACCCGGGAAAAGGGGCGGATCGTCCTTGGCCTTGGCATGGTGTTTTTTGGCATGGCAATCATGAGCGACGCCATGAAGCCTTTGCGCAGCTACGCGCCGTTTCTCGAGTTCATGCTGTCGCTCGACAGCGTGTTTCTTGCCGCTCTGGTCGGCGCTGGTTTTACGGCGATGGTGCAATCCTCGTCCGCCACAACAGGCATTTTGATTGTGATGGCGGGGCAGGGCTTGATCGCATTGGAACCCGCAGTGGCGCTGGCTTTGGGCGCAAATATCGGCACGTGTGTCACTGCGCTTTTGGCGTCGATTGGTGCGTCGCGAGAGGCCACGCGCGCTGCACTGGTTCATACGCTTTTTAACGTTGCCGGTGTCATGATCTGGATCGGGTTCGTCGGCCAGCTTGCCGATATGGCGCGTACCATCTCCCCTGATGGTTCATCCGGTGCAGGCATTCCCCGACAATTGGCCAATGTGCATTCCTTCTTCAACATTGCGAACGCGCTACTCTTCGTCGGTTTTACGTCCCAGCTTACCCGGCTGGTGGAATGGCTTGCGCCCGACAAGGTTGAAGAGGTCCCGCCGAAATTCGCGGCTAAGCATCTTGATCCCAAGTTCTTCGATGTGCCGGCCTTTGCTATCGATGCCGTTCGGCTTGAGATTGTGCATCTGGGCACCTTGTTGCGCGAGATGTTGCAAAGCGCGGTTCCGGCAGTCTTGACCGGCAGCCCACTTGATGTTGACCGGTTGCACGTCATGGACCGTCCCATTGATCTGCTACACCGCGAGATTGTGGGCTACATCCGCCAAATTAGTCTCAGAAGCCTGCCAGCAGACCAATCGCGCCTGCTTTTGGGATTAGCCAAAATCGCAAATGACATGGAACATATCGGTGATTTGGTCGCCACAGGTCTCGTTACGTCGGCGCGCAAGCGGATGGACGAGAACGTAATCATCAGCCCAGCAACAGCAGCAGTCATCAAGCGCGTGCACGAGCATGTGGTTGAGGCATTGGATGGCGCCCTGCTGGCGCTTGACGCGCAGGACACCGGTGCCGCACAAGATGTCAGGCAAATGAAAGAACGCTTCATCGCGTTGGTCGAAGAGGTCGCCAGCCATCAAGTCGAACGGCTGCGTTCTGACGCCCCAAAACGCCTGCACACCTACACCCGTGAGATTGAACTCACCGAAACGCTTGATGACGTCTTCAAGATTATCCGGCGCATCGCACTTACGGAACTCGGATTGTTCAATGATCCAAAGTAACCCACCGGGCTATGAATGCTGAGAACACGCGATAAATCTACCCGGAGGGCGAGGCATTGAAACAGCTTAGATGGAAACATTCTGATCCCAATCGCTGACCCTCTCGCAAATGTGTCGCTAAGCATCAGGCTCTGAAACATACCTACCCCTCATCGATGCAGTGCTGTCCAAACGGGCAAGCCCGCAAGATTATCTGTAAGGAACATGAATTTATGCGCCAAATTGCCAGCAACATGATCACATAGATTTCTGGACTTGGACCTAGCTTAAGAACCGACAGCAGATCGGCAAGGCTGACTGCTGTCAGGGCGCCACTTGCGTCAAGTTCAGCAGTTGCAAACCCCCGTCATCCGACAGCACCGTCACTGCAGTCTGAGTGATGTCGACGATGCGCCATGGTCCGATCTGATCCCCAATGCGTCCACGCAAAAGCTCTGGGCTGTTTGACAGGCGCATCAACGCAATCTGGACATCATCACTGTTCAAGATACCAGTCAGGCTCAACGTGAGCTCTGCCGGCGCAGCTTGGGGCGCAGGCACGGCGTCGGTCGGTGGTCGGCGGGTGACATGAAAAAGCGGACGCGTGACAAGCTCTTCGGCACCTGAGGCGAGCAGTGTTTTCGCGTTCGGCATTTCAGCCAAGTTTGGCTGGCTGGTCGCAGGTGCATCTTGTGCTAACTGGTTCCTGTTTGACGGAACCCAGATCAATGTGCCCACTGCAATGCAGATGAATGTGGCGACAGTCGGTGCCCAACGTTGGATATGATGCGAAATAGCCATTATTGCGTCGCGAATCCGCTGAGCTTGAGTTGAATTGCAAGCAGGCGTTCGTCGTTGCCCCGTCCGCTTGATCGTGCGCGCCGCAAGTTGACCGTGTCCACAACGATCATGGGTTCATGATCGGCAAGGCCGCGTAAGTATCCGCCAAGTTGATTTTCCGGGACAACCCCATTCAGGGTCAACGCCATACGGACCTGACTGCCGACCTGCTCTATTTGATCGGCCCGGATCACCTCAAGGCGGACGCTGTTTTCATCGGCCAATGCCTGCATATCACTTTGCATCTGCGATTGGGCCAATTGCGGTGTATCACTTTCGTAAAAGCTGACACCGGTCCCTTGTGTCGTTGTGCGTGCCTGAACCTGTTGCGCGCGGGTAATTGTGGCCTCAAGGGCTGCGATGTCATCCAGCTTATTTTGTGCCGTGCGCCATACCAAACCCGTGACGACCATCAAGGCAACGCTGGTGCCCACCACAATGCCATAGCCCATGCGTCGTACAGCGGCCCGATTACGAAACATGAAAGCGTTCATGACAGATCACCTGTTAGGGTTGCGTTGATGCGGAACCGTTCCAGGTTTTGGGTGTTGTCGCGCGTGACGGGCGATCCGTATTCGATTCCGGACAGCCCTGCCAGTGTTGACAGCAAGCGGGTCACGTCTGCCGCTGATGGGCCATAACCTGTAATGGTGATACGGTCTTCGTCTATCGCGATTTGTTCCAGCCAGACACCATCGGGCAAAAGCTGCGCCAATGTGCCGATCAGCGCCAACTTCGCGTCTCCCATTGATCGGCGATCCTGCAATGCACGGCTTGCGGCCTGCGATGTTGCCAGTTGACTGATGGTCGCATTGGCGGAAAAGGCGCGGTTGTCTGCGTCGTTATACTGCACCGTTTGCACAACAAAGAATGCAATGGCCGAAACCGCGAACATCATAAATGCAAACAGTGGCAAGCGTAGCACGACGGGGATGCTTTGCCAGATATGGCTGGGTTTTGTGAAATCGGGATGTGCGGCTTTCCCCGCCGCCCAATCGGGATGTACGGCCACCCGCACAGTGCCGTCCGCTTCATGACGGCGGGCCATGGCAACCTGCTTCTTTTTGGCTGCAAAAGCATCAAGAACCCAGTCGATAGAGCCGTTCAGCACGATCGCAGCCTCAACTTGCCAATCGCCCTTTTCCGTCTCATGTGCGACCCAAAACCAGCGGCATTGGTCACGCTGAAAGGGCGAACGAAAGGCAAGCTCGCTATCGATCATTGCCTCAAGATCCTTGAACGGCCCGTTGGGAACGACAAAGCTCAGATCAAGTGATGCGCGTCCTTCGAACACAATATCAAGCTGGCGTTCGGGCAGCTCTGCCAGCTGGGCAGGTAATTCGGTGGGATCAGCATACGTGTTGATATCGTCGTCGATGCGGACGGCGAACCCCGTGTCGTTAATGATGATCTGAGGGGGCGGCGCCTTGGGTCGATACTGCGATGCTTCATTCAGCGCAGCGAGCGCGGCTGCGCCCAGATTGCGCAGTTTGGTGAGTTCATTGACGGATCGTCGGGCCGCAGTACTGGTGGATGACACTTCAGGTGAATTCGCCATACCAAGATGGGGCCCTTAATAGATTACGCTGAGGGACATTTAGCCCCTCAGCGCAGGTCGTTTCAACACTTGTGATGCTTTTACGCCGATCTGTTAAACAGATTATGATTAACAAAGCTGTGGTTCGGGAAAATTGTCGAAACAAGTCCTTGCGGCATCCCCATGTGACGGATCATTATCTCGGCGACGACGTCTCTATAATCCGTGACTGTTGGCATGTAACGCCCACTGCGCAAACTGCCGGTGTCCAGCGTGGAAACATCCGGACCAACGCCTGGCACAGTTGGCCCACCAAAGGCGAACCAGGTGCTGCCGTGGCCGTGATCTGAACCCCGGCTACCATTTTCGATGACGGTCCGGCCAAATTCCGTGCCGACGATAACAACCACATCGTCAATCAGGTCGGACATGTCGCGGAAGAATGTCAGGAAGTCATTGGCACCCTCACGCATTCTCCGGTGATAACCGAAATTTGGATTGATAAACCGATCCGCACCACCTGAGATCTGGTTGGAATGGGTGTCCCAGCCAATGTTCCAGTCCATTGCAGCCACTTCAAGCGGCACACCGGCCTTCATCAGCTGTGCAACCAGGCGCAACCCGCGTCCCAGCGGGGACCCGGAATAATCCAGACCGCCAGCAGATGGTGTGTACCCATCCGCAGCCCCCTGAATTTCAGCAATTGAATCCAGCATGATCAACTGGTTCTCGCGAACAGACGCCTCAAGACTGGTTTCTTCAATCGGGTGGGAGGCAATTTCGCGCATCAGATCCGTCAGCTGGTTGTCAGAGCAGCCGTTGCCGGAACACAGGCTGTTGTTGCGCACATTAAAGCTGTCTGGGTTCACGACCGCAGGCACAACGATAGAGCCACGAATTTCAGTGCTGATGGATGATTTGCCAAGAACGGCACCCCGCAACGGGTGATTGGCCCCGTCGACTTCTTGCATGTATCGGTTCAGGTAACCGTCGATGATGTTGTTGCGGGCACCTGTGCCGATCCAGCGCTGGTTATCGAAGTGTGAACGGTTGCCTTCTTCAAGCGCGGTCGACGGCGCGACCATCATCCGGCCCGCATTCCAGATTTCCATCAGCGGTTCGAGGTTCGGGTTCATGCCGCGGTAGGAATCGCCGATATTCAGCGCGGTATTGGCATCCTGTTGATTAGGTGCTTCAATCGCAAGGTTGGGGCGATGCTGATAATACATCATGTCGCCCACTGCGGGGAACAGATGCAGGCCGTCTGCGCCACCGCGCATGAAAACCTTTATCAGCGTTTTGCCATTGGCCTCTTGGCCAAAAGCGAATTGTGGTGCACCGGCAATGCCAGCCATGCTTGCCGCCGCTACCAAGGCGGAGGACTTTAGGAATTCTCTACGCGTGGTCAATGTACATACCTTTCGAAAATCGGTTCGACCCGATTATTACTGAAGTTGGAAGCTAGGAAGCGTGACAAGCAGACCGACGGCCCGGTCAAGCGCACGGCGCTCGCGGTCATCGCGCACCATAGGTTCAAAAATGCCGTCAGACCCTTTCAACACGCTGACAACCGCCTCGTATTCATCACGTCTGTAGCGATCCGTTGTCGCGATGGCGAGTAGGTAGGCGGCCACTTCCTCGGCTGTTTCCAGACCATATTCATCAATCTCGTCTTCCAGATCGATGTTGAACTGGTCTCGCCGCTCCATCGCAAAGTTTACACCACTGTATTGTGCGATCAACGATGCCGAGTTCACCCAAGCCTTGCCAATTTCCGGCAATCCTGTCGGTACTGGAAAGGATACGGGCTTGTAGCCAGCATTCTCAACACCACTCAAGAAACGCTCGTAAAAGCCGGGGTCAAGGTCACGGTTGGGGTTTGCACCCACAGCTCGAATGGCAGAGGCCGCATACTCGAAAGGTGTCTTGCCCTTGGCCCGCTGATACTCGGCGGTTTCAATGAACGCGGGTGCCGTCAGGATGGCCCGCAGGATTTCACGGCTGCTGCCGTCACTTGCCTGCCAAGCCGTCACACAGATATCGACGAATTCGGCAGGGGGGACATCCGCGACAAAACGCTGGACGATCTTGCCACACACGTAGTTATGTGTGCGTACGTCATCGGCAAGGAGCGCGATAAACTCTTCGCCTTCTTCAACACCGGCACCACCGGAACGACCCGCGATTGTCGTGTTCAGGAATGGAATGACCTTGTCTTCGGTGTCGTGGTTCCCCGCACGGAATTCAAATTCATACAGGGATGGTGTATCTTGAGCGCCTTCGTTGGTCCGGCGATAGTTCCAGCCGGTAAAGATGCGCGACGCAGCGATCACGTCTTCATCACTGTAGCCGGCGTCTACACCCACGGTATGCAACTCGAGGATTTCGCGGCCATAGTTTTCGTTCAACCGACCAGCGCGGCTTTGATCATTGTCCAAGAACTGGGACATCAGCGGGCTACGGGCGGAATACAACAAAAGATCTTCGAAACGGCCCATTGCATTTTCGCGAAAGAAGATGCGGTCATCCAAGTTTTGAACACGCACGCCGGAATCTTTGGTCGATGCATGGAAGTGGTTCGACCAGAATTCACCCATGGCCTCTTGTAGTTGTTTGTCCGAAAACGCTGCGTGTGCGAGGTTGTGGCGCTCAAGGCTGCGGAACATGCGATAGGAATTGGTCGTTCCGCGATCCAAGAGATCATCGAAATCCATCGCCTCAAAGGCAGCGTTACGGATGTTTTCCGGACGAAGCTGTTCTTCGATATAGGCGTCTACACCAATGTAACGCACACGCGCATACAGATCGGCTGTCGCACCATAGGTAATCCGCGACAAGACCTGACTTACCCCATCATTAATGGGTCCGGCGGTGTAGTTGTAGACGACAGGTTCAGTCATCACTCCTTCGTTGCTGCTCGACATTCCTGTCAGTGTGACCGTCACATCACCATCAGCGACGTCTTCAGGAAAAATCCGAAACGCAAACTGACCGGTTGTGGGTCCAACATCGACTAATGTGGGTGTTTCGGACTGGTTGATTGAAACGGCCACAGTGTCATAGGTATCGGGGTCCATGACACCGCCGAACATTGTTTGACCTGTTGTACCAACAACGCCTTCTTCAGTTGCGCCGCCTACGATCTGCACCGCCTGTGTAACAGCTACGCCTGATGGCGGGCTTAGCGGGCTTGAAGTCGCTTCACCAGCCGCTGCGCCGGGGCCGCCGGAATCAACGTCTCTGGATGCAAGGATCGCACTGACGGCGCCACGTACAACACTCCGGACCACGCTGTCCGGCTCATCATTGTCTTGATTGGCTGCACCAGATCCCGGCACGATGACACGGCCGGGCGCCGTCGATACAGCACTCGCGGTCATGACGTCTGTGTCGCGACCGGTGGCGTTGTTCTGGGGCATTTCACGGACCTGAGACACTGAAGTCTGCCCAGTAATCATGCGTGTCGCGGTTGTGCTGCGCAGTGATGCCGTTCTGGACTGCTGTGTCGTGTCTGTCGTGAACCCGTCAGTCAGACTGGCCAAGCTAGCCGCTGGCATACCAACCTGGTTGAGCGATATCGCCGCCAGCTTTTCAGGCGTCACATTATCACCGATGATTTCTATGATATGCGTTCCGGCCATCAGGGTCGTAAAGACTTTGACGTCGGCAGCCGACACATCACTGCGGGGTTGTGACAAATCCAGGATCACCGTGCCGTCAATCCGGACTTGAACATCACTATCGGACGGGGCGGTGAAAACATAAGTACCTTGGCTTGGCAAATTGACCTGCATCGACAGCGCGGGCGCTGTTGATTGTCGCGCCACAGCCTTGGCAACCTGCGCATTCAGGGCGGCGACAGGGGTTTCCTGCGCAGACACCGCACCAGTCATCGCGGAAATGATCAGGGGCGTCATAGTAAGCATTCGGGTCCGGAAATGATCCATTTGTAAGCTCTTTCAATGATGCATGCGCAGGCTGGCCTGAGCTATCCTGGAGATTTGGACGACTTTGCGGCCAGCTCACAACCACCCCATGAATTACGCATACAATCGGCAGTAAAACGCTTAACTTGGTTGCTAGTCTGAGAACATTCTTGCGAAATACAAACCTATGTTCAGCCTGTCGCTCCAATGCCAAAATGTCGCCACATTGTTGAACATGCCTCTGACTAGGGTAACCCGCATGCTGCTGTTAACTGATACATGGTAGAATCATTGCGCGCCGGGTGGCGCAAACTCAAGGGCTGTAAAGCGTGCTGATAGACATCGACAACCGTGGCAAGCTGCCGACAATCTTTATGGAAAACGGCACGTTGTCGGATGCCAACCTGTCTCAGGTCATGGAAGCCGCAGCCAGTACGGGTCAGCCCGTGCGCGCGGTTTTGGACCGCCTTGGCCTTGTTCCGCAAAAGGAATGGGCCCGCGCCAGTGCCAGTCACCTTGGTCTGCCATTGGTCACGCTGGATGATATTCCGCAGCGCCTGCCAGAGGATTCGCGCCTGTCCGCCGACTATCTGCGCCGCACGGCCATTGTCCCTATCCAGATGTCGCCTGACCGCGCCTATTTCGCCGTGGCCGACCCCTATGATGAAGCTTCTGTTACAGCACTTGAAATGATTTTCGGTGCGGCGTTGGAATTGGGGGTCGCCACCGACCGTGACATCGAACTGGCCATGTCACGGAGTGCCGAGGCAGCAGTGAACGATGCGCCGACCGCGACTGATGTCGGGATTAAAGCAGGCGATGGGCTCGACCTTGATACGGACCGGCTGACGGAGCTGGCCAATAATGCGCCCACTGTACGTTATCTTGAAACGCTCTTTGATACCGCGATCGAGATGCGCGCGACCGATATTCATCTTGAACCTCTGATAACTGCGGCGCGGGTACGTTTGCGGGTTGATGGCGAACTGGTCGAGGTGCGGGGGCCGGAACGCGGTCTATATGAAGGTGTCGTCTCACGCCTCAAAATTCTGGCCGGTATGGATATCAGCGAACGTCGTTTGCCGCAGGACGGCCGCATCCGTCAAAAACTGGCAGGTCGCGATATCGACATGCGCGTCGCCAGCGCACCAATGATCCACGGCGAAACGATTGTTCTGCGTTTGCTGGACAATCACGACGGCCTGTCAAAACTGGCCGACCTGAAACTACCCGCACATGTATCCGATAGGTTGGGTGCGGCCATCACACAGCCCAACGGGCTGATCTTGGTGACAGGGCCAACCGGCAGCGGTAAAACCACAACCCTGCACGCGGCGATGAACGAACTCAACGATACACGCAGGAAAATCGTTACAATCGAAAACCCGGTCGAAATCCAAACACCCGGCCTGCAACAGATCGAAGTGAACCCCGATCTGGGTTGGACCTTTGCCGCAGCCTTGCGCACGATCCTGCGCCATGACCCCGATGTGATCATGGTGGGCGAAATCCGCGATAGTGAAACCGCTGAACTGGCCGTGCGGGCGGCGATGACCGGGCATCTGGTGTTTTCCACGCTGCACACCAACCGCGCGACAGAGGCCGCGACGCGTTTGATTGATCTTGGCGTGCCGGATTATCTGTTGAAGTCCGTAACCCGACTTGTCGCGGCCCAACGTCTTGTCCGTCGTGTCTGCCCTTCTTGTGCGCAGCCTATCGACTTGGTCAAACAGCGAAAAGTCCGAGAGACGTTCGCAGCGTTGGATCAACGCACAGGCAATAAGACTGATCCAGCGCAGTGGCACCTTGTGACATCTACGGGCTGCGATGCTTGCAATCAGACCGGGTTTCGCGGACGTGTCGCGTTGTTCGAGGCGATGGAGCCCGATCAGTTGTTCTTGCCGCAAGGCAGCGCAATGGATCCGGAGACCTACACAATGGGATCAGAAGGCGTGCGCTTGATTGCTGAAGGAAAGACAACGATAGAAGAAGTCATGCGCATTCTTGGCGTCAAGTTTTTCTAGGGGCCCAAGAACTTGGAACAGGCGCAGCGCACATTCTCTTATACCGCCCGTGACAGCAACGGGGCCCGCCAGTCCGGGCAGATTACAGGTACAGATGTGACTGATGCGACCCGTGCGTTGCGGACGCGCGGCCTGTTTCCCATCACCTTGGAACCCGAGGGGGCAGGCACGAAACAGCGTGGAACGATCCGTAAGCGCCGCAGTGCCGATCATCTTTCACCACGGCAGACCACTGATTTTCTGGTCCGGCTGGCCAAGCTGTCCGGTCGCCAGATTCAGTCGGAACGTGCCTTGGCCATTATCGGTGACGGCGGCGATGACCCGATTGCCAAGGCCGCATTGCGTGTCCGTGACAGCCTGCGCGAAGGTGTGCCGCTGTCGCGCGCGCTTCAGGACAAGGCCGGGGTGGATGACGCCGTGACCCTTTCGCTTATCAACGGGGCAGAGGTTTCGGGCGATATGAGCAGCGCGTTGACCACATCAGCCGATATCATGGAAAACAGACTTCTGGTGCGGCGTCGGATCGTGACCGGATTGATGTATCCGGGCATTTTACTGTTCGTGGCGTTGCTGTCGCTGGGCCTGATCATGGTCGCAATCATCCCGCAGTTTCGCCCACTCATTGCGGATCGGATCGAACTGGTGCCCGCCATGGGGCGTGCCGTCTTTGCCGTATCCGGTGTGCTATCTTCACTTTGGCCATTTATTCTGGGCGGGCTGCTACTTTTGAGTCTTGGCGGTTTTCTTGCTGCACGGCGCGGGATTCTGACGGGTCTGTTGGTGCAGTTCGGCAATCGGATCCCCTTTATCCGGCGCCTGATGCTGCGCAACCAGATGATGCTTCTTTTGCATGTTCTGGGGGCATTGCTGAACCGGGATATCACGCTCAGCGGCGCATTGCGGGTTGTGTCGAAATCTGCGCCGGACGGTGCTTTGCGCGTCAGTATGCAGACCGCAACCCAGCAGGTTGAAAGCGGGGCGTTGCTGTCCACCGCGCTGCGCGCGCAGGACCTGCTTCCGCGTGAAGCCATTGAAATGATCCGCATCGGCGAAGAAGCCGGTGATCTTGGCGGCATGATCAGCCGCACATCTGTTGACATGCGCGACGCCGCCGACCGCGAGCTTGAGCGGTTTCTTTTGTTATTCCAGCCGGCCCTGATCGTGGGTGTCGGCCTCCTGATCGGAGTCAGCCTCTATGCCCTTTTCTCTGCTATCGTATCCGTCAATGCCATATCGTTTTAGGCGCAGACCCAGCCGCCGGCGGTCCGCCACACAAGGGTTCTCGCTGGTCGAAATGCTGGTCGCGGTGGCCATCGTTGGCCTCTTGATCGGGCTGGTCGGTCCGGCGGCGATGCGGCAGCTGCAATCATCACGGGTCAAGGCGACAGAGGCGCAGATCGTCCAGTTGCGCAGCGCGCTTGATATCTTTTTGATCGACACGGGCCGTTATCCATCCGAGCAAGAGGGGCTGCAAGCACTTGTTGCCGGTGGCGGAACGATCCCAGGATGGAGCGGGCCATACCTGCGCGACGGCAACCTGCCCACGGATTCGTGGGGCAGCGCGTTTATCTACACGCTGTCGGATGGTCAGGTGCGCGTGCGGTCACTCGGTGCCGATCAACGGGCTGGCGGAACTGGCATGGATGCCGATGTGGAAGGTTAGACCAAAACGCAGCATAGCCAACGCGGGCTTTGCCACGGTCGAGGTTTTGGTCACTGTGGCCATCATCGTGTTGGTCAGCACGGTTTCGATCACCGCATTGGGCCGGTCCGACCGCGCGCGGTTGCAAAGTGACGTGGCCGCTGTCGCACTGGTCCTACAGCAAGCCCGCCTGCTGGCCGCTGAAACCGGGCTGCCTGTCGCGGTCGAATACACTGACACCACCCGCACGCTGACGACGCCAAGGGCCAGTCACGTGCTGGGGCAGGGGGTGACAAGCCCAAGCGAAACCACGCGCATCCTGATCCGTCCTTCCGGTGAAAACGAAGGGCTGGATCTTATACTAGTCGCGGGCGACCTGTCGCGTTCCGTAGAACTTGACTGGCTGACTGGCCAAGTGCGGCTATCACCATGATCCGTAGGGGCCGACAGCGGGGTTTCACCTTGATCGAAACACTTGTGTCGCTCTCTATCGCGGCACTGGCGATTTCGGGGTTCTATCAGGCACTCTCACTCGGCCTGCTGATGGAGCGGCGTTCAGATGCACAAGCCGCACAAATGTTGGTTGCCACGCAAATCATGGATCGTGTGGGTCTTGATATCGCTGTGCGCGCGGGCACGCAGGATACGGGGCTTTCAGCCGGGCTCAACTGGTCACTAACTGTCTCGGCGCAAGGGACCGGCGATATGCGTCTTGGCCCCCTGCAACCCAACGAACTGGTTTATATTTATGTCACCGTCGAACCGGAACGGCCCGATGGCAACCCGCTGGTGCTGCGCGGCGTCCGCTATGCAGAGACACCATTATGATATGCTGGCGACGCCCCCGGCGCCAACGCGCACAACGCGGATTTGCCTTGGCAGAGGCTTTGGTGGCCCTGTCCGTGGCCGCGCTGACATTGGCTTTACTCACCAGTGCGACATGGGGCTTGCGGCAGATCAGCATGCGTCAGGACGGTCTGCAACAAGACGCAACTGATTGGCTAACTGCACGACGGGTGCTGCAAGCATGGGCCGCGTCGGCGACGACCGCTGGCTTGGATCGGGCAGAAGGCCGGTTTTCTGGTGAACCGACGCGGATGCGCCTGATCGTGGATGACGGCACAAGCCGCGAGGCGCGCCCGATGATGGTCAGTCTTGAGGTCAGCGAAGAAGACGGGCGCTACCTGCTATTGGCCTCGCGCTACTACGACGTGCGCGATATCCGGCTGGCCACCGAACAGGCGCGGCGCAGCACCGTCATTGTGTCGGACACGCCTATACAATTCATCTATCTGGTGGCCCGGCGCGATAATCAGCCCGGTCAGGTCTGGACCTATGAACCACGGCTCGACCAGGGCCTGCCCGCCGCAGTGGCCATCGAACAAGGGGCAGAGCGTATGATTATCGCGCAGATGCCGATCACACGGAGCGCGCTGTGCATCTCGCTATTGGGCGAAGCCGGGTTGGAGGATCGCGATTGCCGTCTGCGCTGAGGATATCGCGCCGTCGCGGGCATCGCGGCTTTGTCTTGCTCACCGTGCTTTGGATGGGGCTGGGGCTGCTGTTGGCCGTTTCAAGCTATCTGGTAACCCAACGGCAGGATGCCTTGTCAACGCGGGCGGAGGTCGAAACCAGCCGCGCGGTGGAACTGGCGCGCAGCGCTGTAAATGTGGCTTTGGCCGATCTTGGCCGCATCGGTGAGGACGAGCCGCGCAGCCTGCGCGACGGCACCCCCGTATCGCTGACGATGGCCGAAGGCAGTGCGACCTACCAGATCTGGGACGAAGGCGGCAAGCTCGACATCAATCAGGCGCCGGTGGAATTGCTTGGGCCCACATTGCAGCGATTGGGCGAAGACAGCGGCATTGACGCCTTTGATGCCGTGACAATTGCGCAGGCGATTGTGGCGCAACGGTCCGATCCGCAGGCCGCAGGGCGACTACGCCCGCTGCCACAGCTGTTAACGGAACTGGGACTGCCACAGGATGTCAGCCTGCGTGCGCGCCAGGCCCTCACGACTTATAATGGATCAGCGCAGGTCAATCCGCTGACAGCGCCCGCCGCGCTGCTGGCCGCCATTCCGGGTATCGGGCCAAGCGACGTTACAACCATCATCGACCGGCGGCGTGATGGTCTGTCACTGCCCCGGCTGGGCACGGCATCGGTGTGGTTAGGTGGGACCGAAGGACCGGTTTATACGATTGCGGCAGAGGGGGTTCTGACGAGCGGCGTCAGAGCGACCATCGTTGCCACAGTTGCCAAACGGGGTATCAGCTTTCGCGGCGGAAAAATGCGCTACGATATTCTGGGCATGGAAATCCTGCGATAATGATACTCGCTTGGCAGATCCTACCCGCACTGGTGACGCTTGCCGCGCTCCTGCTCGGTCCTACCGCGATTGTTGCACGCGCCTATCTGCGCTGGATTGGCGGGGCGCATCTGGTGCGTCAGTGGTATCGACCCGTTGCCTGGGGACTTGGGGGGGGGGGCATGACGGCAGTCACCGCATCTGCCGCCATGGCCCCGGAATTGGCCGTTGATATCGCACTGCTGTCACTCTTGTTTCTGCTCGCCAGTATCGACTGGCGGTGGCGCTGGCTACCTATCGAATGGACAGTTGCAGTCATTGCGCTGGCCCTCATATGGGGCCTCCAAACCGACGCCCTGACAACCGTTCTAGTCCAAATGGGCCTGCCCGCGCTGACGTTATTGGCGGTACGCCAAGTCATGATTTGGCGTTCCGGCAAGGAAGCGATGGGGCTTGGTGATATCTGGCTGATCGCCGGTCTGGGCGGGTTTTTGCTGCCCACAATAAGCTTCCTTTTGGTTGGTCTGGCCGCAGTTTCCGGACTGATCGAGGCCGGATTGCGTCGCATTTTCCAGCAAAAGCAGGCGCAAACCTTCGGCGTGTCATACGGGACACACCTTTGCATCGTTTTCATCATCATCCGTCATTTGTGGCAAATCATCTAAAGATTGACTGCTAAGGTGCTACTAATGATATAAAAAATGCGCACTTGGGCAAAAGATCCAGGGCGTTGCTGATGAGGCAGAGCATGAAAAAGATTTTCGCACTCGTGGCAGCCGCCGCGATTCTTGGAGCTTGTGAAGACACGCCCCAAGTTGATCGCAATGGTGAGCCTGTTGAACTCAGGGGCTGGCAGCTCGCCAATATCTTTGGGCGTGGCGGTGATGGCAGCGGGCTGAACCGTCAGCAGGGTCGGGTCACAGGCGCCCAACGTGTCCAGGCCGGGCAAGGCACAATCTTTCCCGGACGTCAGCCGTTGCTGGTCGACAGTGATTTCGTCAATGAAAATGGCGAACGGACGGTGTCGCTCAACCTCGTCGATGTGGATGTTGAATCTGCGGCTGCCGCCATTCTGGGTGAGCTTTTGCAGGTCAACTACGTCATTGATCCCGGCGTGCAAGGCACGGTAAATATCCGGTCATCGCAGCCTGTAACGCGCACCACAGCGATCGAGGTGTTCGAACTTGCGCTGAAACAAAACAACGCGGTCTTGATCCGACGCGGCGATATCTTCGCCATTGTGCCGCTATCAGCAAACTTGTCTGTTGCCGCGACTACGGCGCGCGACGTCTTACCCGGCTATACGCTGCGGGTTATCCCCCTGCGCAACATCGGGGCACAGGAAATGGCTGCGATCCTACAACCGTTTGCTGGCGACGGGATCGTTGGCATCGACGCGCAACGCAATATCATCGTGTTGGCCGGCACCTCCGTCGATCAGCAGTCATGGGACAAAACCATCCAGAGTTTTGATGTCGATTGGCTCTCCAACCGCTCTGTCGGGATTTTCCCGATCAGTGGTCGGTCTGCGCAATCCATCGTGACAGGGTTGGAACGTCTGGTCGAAACAGACGAAGATTTTGAGCCACTGGTCGTGTTCGAAGTCATCCCCGAGAATAACTCCATCCTTGCGGTGGCAAAAACTCCGCGCGCGCTTGAAAGCGTGTCGGTCTGGATAAACCGGCTGACCCGCGAAGGGTCCAACGATGCGCAGGTCTATTCCTACGATATGAAATACGCGCGGGCGGCTCAGATCGCACCAACGCTGTCGCAAATTCTGGGCATATCAGTCGAAACTACGGCGGAGGAACCGCAAGTCATCGAAGCCAGCGAAGTATTCTTTGACAATCAAGGCACGATCAACGCCACCCGCGTTGTGGCCAGCGAACCCACGAACACGCTACTGATCCATGCGACACCAGACGAATACCAGCGTGTATTGGGCATCCTGCACCGCCTTGATGTACCGCAACGGCAAGTCCTTGTTGAAGCGACAATCGTCGAAGTCTCGTTGAATGAAGACCTGCGCTACGGCGTGCAATATTTCCTCGAAGATGGGGGCGCACGGTTAGGTCTGTCGCAGGTTGAATCCGTCAACGTCACACCAAACCTGCCGGGCTTCAACGTCTCGCTCGGGGGCACACCGGCGAATATGGTCATTGATGCGCTTGATACGGTCACCTCACTCAACGTGATCTCTTCACCGAACCTCATGATCCTGAACAACGAATCCGCGCGTTTGGTTGTCGGTGATCAGGTACCAACTTCGGTTCGAACGGCGCAGGACGCAGGCAGTGCGACTGATCAGGTTTTTGTCTCGACGGTCGAATATAGGGACACGGGCGTTATCTTCGAGGTGACCCCGCGCATCAACTCGTCAGGTTCTGTGATCCTGAATATCGGTCAAGAGGTCAGCATTGTTGGCGAAACCGATGCTGCTACAGGCAACCCGATCATCTCGCAACGTCTGATCAACAGCTCCGTGTCTGTCGATAGCGGTGAAACAATTGTTCTGGGTGGTCTGTTCTCTGACAGCAGATCTGGCAGCGGCGGTGGCATTCCGATCTTGAAAGACTTGCCCGTGGCCGGAAACCTGTTTGGCAATAGGAGCCGGGGCCGCGCACAAACCGAACTGCTGGTGTTGATCACACCACGCATTGTCAATAATCAGATGGATGCGCGCCGGGTGACGCAGCAATTGCGCGAGCGGGTGGAATCCCTGCGCCGTGACGATGCTTCGCTCAGCACGCAGATGAATATCCCGTCCACCCGCACCAGCAATTCGGACCTGATCGCAAACAGCAGCCGGGTGAACACGGCCGTCGCACGGGCCAACCGGGCTGCAGCAGTGCCAGGCGGTAGCCATATCGCTGTCCTTGGGTCATTCAGCACTGCGGAAAACGCGCAGCGGCATTGGGCCAATCTGGTATCGCAAAACGGCGCTGTTCTTGGCCGCTTTCAGCCAAGTTATCGGCAAGCAAGCGGGCTGACCATGGTGACCGTCGGGCCCATGTCACGTGATGCTGCAAGCCAGATCTGCATTGATGTCCGCACAGATTGCTTTACTGCGACGCAGTAACAACTGCCGCGCTTCGTGTATCGGAGGCCGGGCAAAGGACAAAAGGTAGACGCCACATAATGCGCACAGTGCTGATCACCGGAACGGCCGGGTTTATCGGATTTCATCTGGCACAGCTACTGCTGGACGAAGGTTTTCGGGTCATCGGCTTTGACGGCATGACCGACTATTACGATGTGCGGCTCAAACAGCGCCGCCAACAGGCGCTTCTACAAAACCCGAACTTCACCTGCACCGAAGGTATGTTGGAAGATTTTGATCTGCTGCGTGATCTGATTGCAAAAGAGAAACCCGACATTATCGTGCATCTGGCAGGACAGGCGGGTGTGCGTTATTCGCTCGAAAACCCCCGTGCCTATATGGAGTCCAATGTAATGGGCACCTTCAACGTGACCGAATGCGCCCGTGAATTTGGTGTCGATCATCTTTTGATGGCATCCACATCCTCTGTTTATGGCGCCAATATCGACATGCCATTTCAGGAGCAGACCAATACAGACACGCCCCTGACCCTCTATGCCGCGACAAAAAAGGCGAACGAACATATGGCGCATTCCTATGCCCATTTGTGGAAAATACCGACCACAATGTTTCGGTTCTTCACCGTCTACGGGCCATGGGGGCGTCCCGATTTGGCGTTATTCAAATTCGTCAAAGCAGGGCTGAACGGTGAAACAATCGACGTCTATAACCACGGCGAGATGGCCCGCGACTTCACCTACGTCACCGATCTGGTGCGGGGGATCCGTTTGTTGATCGACGTAGCACCGGTCGAACCTGCCGACCGTGCAAATATCGAGGAAGGCGACAGCCTAAGCCCGGTTGCCCCTTTCCGCGTTGTGAACATTGGCAACAGTACCAAGGTACCGCTCATGGAATTCATTACTGAGATCGAAAACTGCCTCGGCGTCGAGATCAGCAAAAACTTCATGGACATGCAAAAGGGTGACGTGCCCGAAACATGGGCCAATGCCGATCTTCTGGAACGGCTCACCGGCTACAAACCGCAAACGACGACTGCAGAGGGTATCCGCAATTTCGTAGAGTGGTACCGCGACTATTACGATGTGTGACTGAAATTTGCTTAACGTTGAAGTTGGCAAAAGTTGATCAACGACCCCTCTGGCCGGATCGGTGCAATAGCGTGTATAGCACCTGAAACAAATCAAAGAGATCGCCATGAAAATTGCAATGATCGGCACCGGGTATGTAGGGCTTGTGTCAGGCGTTTGTCTGTCGGACTTCGGCCACGAGGTCGTCTGCGTCGACAAGGATGAAGCCAAGCTTGCCCTGCTGCGCAAGGGGCAGACACCCATATTCGAACCGGGTCTTGATGTGTTGATGGCAAAGAACATGGCCGCAAAGCGGCTATCGTTCACAAATGACCTCAAAGACGCGATTGCAGGCGCCGACGCCGTGTTTATCGCTGTCGGCACGCCCAGCAGACGTGGTGATGGTCATGCCGATCTCAGCCATGTGTTTGGCGCGGTGCAGGAAGTCGCGGCCCTGTTGTCCGACTATGCCGTGATCGTCACCAAATCGACGGTGCCCGTCGGCACCAACAGAAAAGTGGCACAACTGGTCAAAGACGCGCGTCCCGATCTTGAATTTGACGTCGTGTCGAACCCCGAATTCCTGCGCGAAGGGGCAGCAATCGAGGATTTCATGCGCCCTGACCGGGTTGTTGTTGGCGTTCAATCCGACCGCGCCACCGCCGTCATGCAAGAGATTTACCGCCCGCTATCGCTGCGCGACTTCCCCATCGTGACGACCGATCTCGAAACGGCAGAGATGATCAAATACGCGGCCAACGCGTTTCTTGCGACCAAGGTGACATTCATCAATGAAATCGCGGCCCTTTGCGAACGGACCGGTGCCGACGTCAAACGCGTGGCCGAAGGCATGGGGCTTGATAACCGGATCGGGTCCAAATTCCTGCATGCGGGTCCTGGCTATGGTGGATCGTGTTTTCCTAAAGATACCAAAGCATTAGCTCGCATCGGTCAGGACCATGCCGTCCCGCTTCAGATTGTTGAAACCGTCATAAAGATCAATGAAGAGGTCAAACGCTCCATGATCGACAAGATTGTCGATCTGTGTGACGGGGCCGTACAGAAAAAGACCATCGCGGTCTTGGGCCTGACATTCAAACCCGAAACTGATGATATGCGCGATGCGCCATCGCTGACCATTGTGCCCGCACTTGTGGGCTCAGGTGCAAATGTCCGGGCGGTCGACCCGCAAGGGTTCAGAGAGGCAGAAGCATTGCTGCCCGGTGTAACTTGGTTCGATGATGTCTATGAGGCGGTGACCGGCGCTGATGCGGTTGTGTTGCTGACCGAATGGAACGAATTCCGCGCGCTTGATCTCGAAAGCATTGCGGAAAAAATGGCGTCAGCACGCATGGCCGATCTGCGCAACATCTATTCCGCTGACCGCGCGCTAGAGGCCGGGTTCGAAGGATACGTTGGCGTGGGGCGCGCCGGCTTTATGCCACCGTCAGAAGCCTAACTGGCCAGCACCAAATCCGACGCTTTCTCGCCGATCATAATGGCGGGGGCATTGGTGTTGCCCGACACGATCTCTGGCATGATCGAACAATCCGCGACCCGCAGCCCGGCGATCCCATGAACCCGCAGGTTTTCGTCAACAACCGCATCCTTGCCCTGACCCATCTTGCAGGTGCCTGTCGGGTGATAGATTGATGCGGTGTTATTGCGCGCCCAATCCAGCGTCGCGTCATAGTCGCACATGTCCAAATCAGCGTGTGGTCGATACTCTTCACTGATCTTGGATGTCAGGGGCGCATGGCGGGCAATCGTCCGGGCAATATTCACACCCGCCACGATGGTCCGGCAATCGGTTTCTGTGGACAGATAATTCGGGATGATCTTCGGATAGGTCTTTGGATCGGCACCATTCAACCTGATCTCGCCGCGGCTTTCGGGACGCAGTTGACAGACGGACATCGTAAAGGCCGAAAACTTGTCAGCGCCCTTGCCGGGGTTCTCTGCCGATAATGGCTGCACATGGAACTGGATGTCAGGCGTTTCCATCTCGGGCCGGGTTTTCATGAAACCCGTGGCAAGGCTGGCCGCCATTGTCATCGGGCCGGCCCGGAACATCAGATATTTCAGCCCGATGCGGGCCTGCCCCCAAAGGGTGCTGACCTCATCATTCAGGGTCGGCTCATTGCATTTGTAAACCAGCCGCGCCTGTAGATGGTCCTGCATGTTCTTGCCCACCCCGGGCAGGTCATGCACCACATCAATGCCGTGATCGACCAATTGCGCCGCTTCACCAATACCCGACAGCATCAGCAGCTGCGGTGAATTGATTGCGCCAGCCGACAGGATGATTTCCTTGTTCGCCTTCACGGTCTGCAGATTACCGCTGCGATCAGTGTAGGTTACAGCCGTCGCCCGCTTGCCTTCGATGACGATTTTACTCACCTGCGCATGGGTGATGATCTGTAGGTTATCGCGGGATTTCACCGGGTTCAGATATGCAACAGCCGCACTGCAACGGCGCCCATTGCGCGATGTCAGCTGGAAAAACCCCACACCTTCCTGATCCGCCCCATTGTAGTCAGGGTTGAACTTGTGGCCTGCGGCTTGTGCGGCAGCCACCCATGCATCCGTAATCGGGCGTTGGATGCGCATGTTCGACACTGAAAGCGGCCCCTGATCACCGTGGTACGCATCCGCGCCGCGCTCATTGCGTTCGGCCCGCTTGAATAAGGGCAGCACATCATCCCAGCCCCAACCGGTATTTCCCATCTGCCGCCAGCGATCATAATCCTGCGGCTGGCCACGCACATACAACAACCCGTTCAACGACGACGACCCGCCCAAAACCTTGCCACGCGGCCATTCGATAGACCTGCCATTCAACCCCGGATCAGGTTCGGTCTTATAGCACCAGTCGACCTTAGGGTTATGAATCGTCTTGAAATAGCCCACGGGGATATGAATCCACGGGTTGATGTCGCGGCCACCCGCCTCGAGCAGGATCACCTTATTGGCGGGATTGGCGCTCAACCGATTGGCAAGAACACACCCGGCAGAGCCCGCACCGATGACCACAAAATCCGCTTCCAATGCCTTATTCTCCCCCAAGGTGAGAAAATTCTAGGCAGAATAGAAAGACTATACTAGTGTTTTTTTGAAACTAGAAGTCTCAATAATTGACATCATGGGAGGAAGTCATGGGAGTGAGCGACAAGCTAAGCCGTATTTCGCGGCGGGATTTGTTCAAGGTTGCAGGGACTTACGGGATGAGTTCGACGCTTTTGGCGGCGGGCACATTCGGTGGGGCGATGAGCCTGGCCAATCTGGCAGCAGCGGCAGAATCAACCTACGAACGGCGCTTTGCAAAGCCAGCAAAGCACACATTAAAGTTCGGCGCAGCCGGTTTTAATGCCCGCAACCTGCTGATTGAACGGGCAGGGGCACTGGAATTCGCCCGCGATCTGGAAAGCCGGACAGACGGCGAAATTCGCATTGAATTCATCGGCGACAATCAAATCTGTGGTCAGACATCCTGCGTGGAAAAAACCCAGCAGGGGATCGTTGATATCTATGCGGCATCCACACAAAACTCTGCCGGTGGTGCGCCTTATCTGAACGTTCTGGACTATGCCTATATGTTCCGGAACCGCGCAGATCAGTACCATTTCCTGTATTCGCCAGCGTCCATGCGCCTGTTGCGCGAACCATATGAAAAGCGTCATGGCTTGAAGTTCCTGTTCAGCCATGCCGAATTGCGCGGCATCCAGTTGGGTTTGAACTTTGAAGATAAGCCAACAGTGACGTCCGTGGAACAGCTCGCGGGCACCAAGAACCGGGTCACGGGGACACAGCTTGGTCGCATCGCGATGGAAGCGCTGAACCTGAACCCTGTTCCTGTCGCCTGGGAAGAAACGCTTGACGGACTCAAGCAGGGCCTGATCGATGGCGCAGAAACCTGGGCCTCTGCGGTGGCCTATGCCAACATGGCACCGGTTGTATCGCAGTCCGTTCACCTGAACTTCTTCTGCGGGACAGAGCATACAGCGATGTCAGCATCCGTCTTTGATGGTCTCGAAGGATATCTGCAGGATGCGGTGATGGAATCGGCCTACTGGGCGCAAACCCATGTGCAGGCGGCAAACGAAGTCGCGTTGATCAACACCGTTGGTCAATCTGATCCGCAACTGCCCAACACGATCTTTGCGCAAAACAATGTGCGCAACGCATTCTTGTCCGCAGAAGAGATCAGGAAAGCCGAAGAAATGTGCTCGCCGGAATTCCAGCCCGCATTGTGGGAAGAATGGCGCGAGCGGTTGAACGGCTGGTCCGGTGGTTTGGACACCTATCAGGAAATCTACGACGAAGTGCGCACTATCGATGCGAACACGCTTCCAGAAAACGTAGAGCCACGTCGTTGGTGGAAGGGCTAGGATAGCCTTCCAAGAACCAAATGGTAGGCCGGCCCGAAGAGGAGTTCGGGTCGGCCTACCACATCAAAAAGACCGCCTCATAGTGGTGGCATACTGACACATTAGGGGGGAGACCTGGATGTCGATTTTGGCCGAAGCAGTGGCTGTTGTGCCCGCTATTTTTTCTGGCAGTACCTGGGACATGAGGCAGGCATTTGATGCCGATGGCATGTGGCTGTTCTGTTTCGTGGCTACATTTGTGGGCGGGTATCTGGCGCATGTGTTTTATAAATTTGTACCGTTCATGGAACGACATCTGGAACGCGGTATTTCCGTCGCCGTCTATCTGATTATCGCAGGCATCATTTGCTGGGGCGTGATCGACCGCTTCGTGTTTTCAAACCAATGGTCTGGATCGACGACCGTGCCACCGTTCCTGTTTATGGTCATGGCTTGGTTCGCCTGTTCTTATAACGTCAAGCTGCGCACCCACTTGAGCTTTAGCGAATTCCGCTCCAAGATGGCGCCGACTGGGCAGATGGCGACGCTGACATTGGACGCCGCCCTTTGGTTCGGCTTTTGCTGGATCGCGATCACCACGTCATTGCGGTTCACCGTGTTATCGGCCGACAACTTTCAGTTGGTCGATGGGGTTGATGACGTGATGAAGTGGTGGTTCTACATCACCGTTCCCATCGCCTTTACTCTGATGTCCGGTCGCGTGATCGGTAACTGGTTGGAAGACTGGGGCAACTACAAATCGGGCAGTCCAATCATCAAACAAGCCGTTATCGGGGGGGATGTCTGATGTCAGACGGGACGTGGATTACACTTATTTCAATAGCCGTAACGCTTTTCTTCATGCTGGGCACGCCGGTTTTGCTGGTCATATTTTACTGGGTTATCGGCTGTAGCTTTGTCATTGATTTGCCATTGGCCAACACAGGGAACGAGTTGATCAATGTATTCAGCAAAGGCTTTGCCCTGCTTGCGATGCCGCTGTTTATCCTGACCGGAGACCTGATCAACCAATCCGGGATTGCCCGACGATTATCGGATTTTGCTTATTCCTGTCTGGGTTGGTTGCGCGGCGGATTGGCCATGGCCTCCATCGCGGCCTGCGGGCTTTTCGCGGCGATCTCGGGGTCAAACTCGGCCACGACGGCAACAATAGGGTCGATGCTGCATCCTGAAATGGTCAAAGGCGGCTACGACGAACGCTTCTCGGCGGCGACGGCCGCTGCGGGCGGTACGGTCGGGATCATCATCCCGCCATCAATCATCTTCATCGTTTACGGCTTCTTGCTGAACCTGCCGATCTCAGACTTGTTCGTGGCTGGGATTATCCCTGGATCGCTTATGGTGCTGGGTATGATGACGGCTGCGTTCATCGTCTGCACGATCAACGGCTGGGGCTATCTGATCCGCCTGTCCATATCGCGGATAACCAAGACAGCGATTGGCGCATGGCTGGGCTTCTTCGCCATCGGTCTGGTACTTTGGGGTATCTACACCGGTAAGTTTTCCCCGACCGAGGCTGCGGGTGTGACGGTCGGTTTCTGCGTATTTATCGGATTGCTATGCTACCCGCTGAACAAGGTGATGGGTACGGCTGCCGATGTGCCGGTCGAGAAAAAGAGTTTTGCATCGATGTTTGTGGTGCAGGGGTTCACCATCCCACAAGTACCTGCAATCGTATCCCGCTCCGCCCAGATCACCGGCATTCTGGTGCCACTGATTGCCGTATCGGTTGCCATGCAGCAGGTAATGTCATCGCTCGGGGCCAAAGACTTTATCGGGGACTTTGTGACCGGTATGGGCGGCTACTACGCGGTTCTGTTCACATCCATGGCCATTGTGTTTGTCACAGGTATGATCCTTGAATCCCTGCCGGTGACGATCATTCTGGCACCTATCCTCGCGCCAATAGCAGCATCAGTTGGGATTGATCCAATCCACTTTGCGGTGGTGTTCCTGGTGGGGGCCTCTATCGGGTTTATCACGCCGCCCTATGGATTGAACCTTTACGTGGCCTCTGGGGTGACGGGTGTTCCCTACTTCAGACTTTTGCGGTACATCATTCCCTACCTGATCGCGTTGATCAGCGTTTGGTTCTTTGTGGCGCTCGTACCGGAAACCGCATTGGCCATTCTTCCTGGTAGATGATGACCTGATGGCTGACGAAGATCTTGTGGACACGACCGGCCAAATTCCCACCAACCTCCGGTTGCTGATACTGCTGGAGGAGGTGGCGCGGGCAGGTGTACCCGTGACCCCATCAACGGTGAACGACGTGCTGAACCTGCCCAAACCCACGATCCACCGGTTGTTCGCCACAGCCGAAGCCGAAGGGTTCCTGCAACGCGATATCGACGGGCGATCCTACAGCCCGGGGCGGCGGATGCGGTTACTATCTGTGAACACGTTGTCATCCGAACGGGTACGCACCGTGCGGCTATCGATCTTGAAATCACTGGCCGTCAAAGTGGGCGAAACCTGCAATATCGCCATCCCCGAACGGGAAGGGATGTTCTATCTGGACCGGGTCGAAACACATTGGCCGTTGCGTATCCAATTGCCGGTTGGCACGCAGGTGCCATTCCATTGCACGGCAAGCGGCAAGATGTATCTCTCAACCTTGCGGACTGACTATCTGGAACGGTTTTTAAAAAACTACCGACTGGAAAAAATGACTGACAAAACGTTCACCGATGTCGATGCGCTTCAATCCGCGCTGCAAGAAACCCGCGCGCGGGGGTTTTCGACGGATGACGAAGAATTCATGGAAGGGATGACCGCTATCGCCGTGCCTATCATGGACGATAGGGGAAGGTTGCTATCGACCCTGTCAATTCATGCGCCGGAACAACGGCGCAGCGTCTCAGAACTGATAACGCATCTCGAGCAACTCAAATCCGCCGCCGCAGATCTGTCAGCCATCGCCGGGCGCTAGAGCGGGTGATGCGCTGACGCAACACCTCTGGCAATACACCAGATTTTTGTTGCCGTATGCCAAAATCATCGGCTATCCGGGCGCTCCAATCGGCCTTTGGCCCAATGCAACGCTCAGATTGAAAGGGCAACACATGTCTATTGCACGCAACGCCCTTACCGGGCTGATCACCGTCTGAACCGCACCCGCGGTCTGACCTGATCCTTTTTGACCGGCCATAGCGCCGGAATACCAAAAATACATTGGGTACTTACACCATGGGCACTCCCCTTATGGATGGACCGGCGTTGCCCGCGTCCGTCACCAAATTCTATACCTCTGCCGCCTGGATCGACGGGCGGGCCGAGGCACAGCTTGATCATATCGCCGGTTGGTCCGGCGTCAGCCAGATCGCGGCCTTTCCCGATTTACATCCGGGCAAATACGGGCCGATCGGTTGTGCGGTTCTGGCCGACCGGATCCTGCCGCAACTGATCGGCAGTGATATCGGCTGTGGCATGTCGCTCTTTGCGCTGGACCTGCCTGCGCGGCGGTTCAAACTGGAAAAGGCATTACGTCGTTTGCGCGTGCTGGGTGATCCGGCAAAGGCGAGGGGGCGTCTGCTCTCTGCTGATCTGCCAGCCAACCTGTTCGGCGATGCGCTGGGCAGCATCGGCGGCGGCAACCACTTTTGCGAAGTCCAGCAACTGCACCACACCACGACAGATTTGGACAAGGATACGCTCTATCTTCTTGTCCATTCCGGGTCGCGCGGGCTTGGCCATGCGATACTCTCAGGTTTGTCAGGTGGGGCGTTTTCCGGGCTGGACCCCGACAGCACGGTCGGTCGTACTTACGCTCAGCAGCATGATCAGGCCTGCCGTTGGGCCAGCCTCAACCGTCACATTATCGCCGAACGCGCGGCAGAGGCGCTGCGCTGTGATCTCACCCTCATCACCGATGCGCCTCATAACATCCTCAGCGCTCATGATGGCGGATGGCTGCACCGCAAAGGTGCAGCGCGTGCCAATGGTCTTGTCCCACTGGCGGGTTCGCGCGCCACACCCAGTTATCTGATGCGGCCTTTGTCTGTGCCAGATGCGTTGCGGTCCATGGCCCATGGGGCCGGGCGGAAACATGACAGGTCTTCCATGCACGGGCGGGTACGGGCCAAGAAGTCCGACATCGCGGCCATGCAATCCAACGCCTACGGCGGTCGGATCATCTGCGAAGATCGTGACCTGATGGTCGAAGAGGCGCCCCAAGCCTACAAATCTGCACGCAGCGTGGCCGATGATCTGCAGACGACAGGCGTCGCGGAATGCATCGCGGAGTTTCACCCGCTGATCACCTTCAAGAAAACGAGGGCAGGATCATGAGCAACCAAATCACCCTCCTGATCAGCAGCGGGAACGGCCCCGGCGAATGCCAGCAGGCAGCGGGGCAGGTGCTGCGGCTGATTGCGCAAGATGCCGCACATCACGGGCTATCAATCGATACGGTTCTGACGCCCGGACGAAACGGACCGAAATCAGCCGTCGCCGTTATCAACGGACCACAAAGTGATCAATTTGCGGCCCGCTGGCTTGGCACAATCCAGTGGCAGGCGCGCAGCACCTTGCGCTCGCATCACAAGCGGCAAAACTGGTTTGTGGGCGTCTTCACACTGGCGACAGGGCAGGGGACGACAATCATCGACCCTGCCGATGTCAGCTATCAAACGTTTCGTGCTGGCGGCCCCGGCGGGCAGCACCAGAACACCACCGACAGCGCAGTGCGGGCGACCCACCGGCCAACCGGGCTGACAGCGGTCGCACGCGACGAACGCTCCCAGCATCGCAACAAAGCACAGGCGCTGAAACAATTGCAGGATCTGGCCAATGCCAAAGACGCGGCTGCCCGGTCCGAGGCGCAGCAATCCGCCAACCAACATCACCACGCGCTCGCACGGGGCAACCCGATCCGGCGCTTCAAGGGACCCGCTTTCAAGGAGGTGGACATCACATGACCGACATCATCACCACCTTCATCAACGACGCCGTGCAAAGCGATTTCTTCGCAGGGGGGCTGGCGCTGGGGGCCTTCGGTATGGCTGCGGCCTTGCTGCGCTTGGCGTTCTTCGCAATCTATCGGTTCATTCAACGGCGGATTTGGGTCAGCCTGACCCTCGACAACCGCAGCCCGGCCTATCGGCATTTCTGCATCTGGACGGAGCATAACAATGTGCTTACTGCTGCCAAACACATCCGTATGACCGACGGGCGCTGGGCGGGCGGCACCAAAGGGTATGCCCCGGCACCAGGGTGTCACTGGTTCCGGCACGCAGGCCGGCTTTGCCGGTTTGAACGGAACATTCAGGAGAAAACCAAAATCGGAAGCAGCCACGACCAGCGCCCAATGGAAGTGATCCGCATCACGATGCTTTTCGGCAGGTTGGCTACCATTCTGGATTGGATCGCAGCGGGCAAATCCATCGCCCAAACCAAGGACCGGATCGGCCCCGGCCTGCACATCCACAAGGGCGACTATTGGGACTGCATCGGCGATATTCCGGGCCGGTCCATCGACAGTGTGATGGTCGATGATGACCGCATCGACCGGTTGCGCGCAGATATTCGCTGGTTTTACGGGGCCGCCGATTGGTACGCCCAGCGCGGTGTGCCATGGCGCCGGGGGTATCTGATTTACGGACCACCCGGCACGGGCAAATCCAGTTTGATCCGGGCGCTGGCAACCGACCTGCGCCTTGATATCGCGACATTGGATGTCGGGCGCAGCGACCTGAGTGATGAGGCCCTGCGCGAGGCAATGATCAGCGCACCACGCCGCGCGATCATCGCGATCGAAGACATCGACGCCGTCTTCGTCAACCGGCAAGAGGGCGACAAGAAATCAGGCGTCAGCTTCTCCGGCTTGCTCAATGCGATTGACGGGGTGGCAGCACAGGAAGGGCGTGCGCTGATCATGACCACCAACCACCGCGAAAAGCTGGACCCGGCGCTGATCCGGCCCGGCAGGGCCGATACCCACCTAGAATTGGGATTGATCAACGCAGCCACGGCCACCCGCCTGTTCCGACGGTTCTTCCCGGACGACGAAGAACATGCGCAGCTTTTCGCGGCAGCACTGGGTCGAAACCAATACAGCCCCGCTGCCGTGCAGGGCTGGCTTCTGGCACATTGGGATGATCCCGTCAGTGCGGCGACAGCAGCAGGGCTCATCTCAGAACCCACTGTTCTTGCAGCAGAATAACAGACCATTCATAAAGCCATGACAAAACGTCGTACCGGCTATGCGCCCTTTACGCTTGCCCGGAACAACCCAAGGCGCTAAGTCTATGCCATGTAACAGGGAGGTCCTGTTGCGATAATTAGCAAAGCGGAGGTCGCTTGCCATGCGTGCGCAACGCCACACACTCGCCGTGTTCATCGGTCGTTTCCAACCCTTCCACATCGGGCACAATGACGTCGTCGTGAAAGCGGCCGACAGTGCTGATAGCCTCTTGATGCTCGTCGGCAGCGCCTATCGCCCGCGCAGTTGGAAGAACCCTTTCACCTATGCCGAACGCCGCGACTTCATCCTCGCCGGTGTCGTTGACGCGCCTTTGCCCGTGGATGTTCTGCCCTTGGTCGACACGCTCTACAATGACAGGGCATGGGCCACGAACGTCCGCACCGCCGTCCGCCTGCACCTGCGCGCCAAAGGGCTGGACCCGGACGCGACCGACATCGTGCTGACGGGCTGCGAAAAGGACAAATCCTCGCAATATCTGCGCTGGTTCCCCGAATGGAAGATGGTTGCCGCTGACCCGCGCTACCACGATGACGAAATCATTAACGCGACGGATATGCGCGAGGCGCTGTTTTTCCCGGCTGAAGGCGATGCAGGGCGCTTGGCCGCCCGCTTTGGCATGAAACAGATGGCTGTCGTCGCCGACTGGATGCGCGCGAACCCCAAGGCCGTCGAACTGGTCCGCAACGAAGCGGCCTTCGTGAAATCCTACCGCGAGCGGATCGATGCCGCCGAGCAGGTCTTTGGCTACCCAATCCCCATCAACACCGCCGATGCGGTGGTCGTCCAATCCGGTCATGTCCTGATGGTCCAGCGCAAAATCCAACCGGGCAAAGACCTCTGGGCGTTGCCGGGTGGCCACATCGACAAGGGCGAAAACGCGCTGGATGCAGCAGTCCGCGAACTCTACGAGGAAGCAGGTCTCGACATGCCCAAAGGTGCCATGCGCAGCCGTCTGGCGAAGCGGGAAGTCTTCGACCACCCCGACCGATCCGAACGCGGCTGGGTCCGGACCGAGGCTTTCGTATTCGAGTTGCAAGACCGCGAGAAGATGGAAAAGGTCAAATCCGGCAGTGACGCGGCGGCTGCCAAATGGGTGCCCATCACCGACATCACGCCCGACACGATTTTTGAGGACCATTTCGACATCATTCAGGCCTTGGTGCCCGACGTGCCCTTTGCCTATTCATCCATCCTGATGGCCCACGCCACATAAGGTTCAGCACGCAGGCTGTAAAACTGCATATCACGGGAAAACCGGGAGGTCCGGCAATCCCATCCAACCGTCCATATCCGAGGAGGAACAGGACATGACTGCATTATTCGTAGACGCGCTGAACGCGCAAAATCCCATCTTTGACACCGACAGCTACAAATACTCGCACGCCAGCCAATACCCGGCAGGCACCGAATATGTCTCATCCTATATCGAGCCGCGGCGGGGTTGGGACGGGATCGATCAGGTCGTCTTTTTCGGCCTGCAAATCGAGTTGGCCAAACTGGCCGACATCCGCATCACCCAAGCGATGGTGGATGAGGCCGCCCCGTTTCTGAAGGCGCACGGGCTGGACCTCTACCTGCCTGGCTGGCAACAGATCGTGGATGCCCACAAAGGTCGCTTGCCCGTGCTGATCGAGGCGCTGCCCGAAGGCACAATCGCCCCCGTCAGCATCCCGCAGATGCGGATACAGAACACCGATCCGGCCTGCTACTGGCTACCCTCGTTCCTGGAAACCCGGCTGCTGCGCGCCGTCTGGTACCCGTCCACCGTGGCCAGCTTGTCGCGTTACGTGATGGGTGAAATCCGCAAACGGCTGACCATCACCGATGGCTCCGACGCGGGCGCCGAATTCAAACTGCACGATTTCGGCGCACGCGGTGCGTCCAGCGGGGAAAGTGCTGCCATCGGCGGTCTGGCGCATCTCGTGAACTCTATGGGCACCGACACCGCCATGGCGCTGGTCTATGCGCGCAATTTCTATGGTGCGGAGATGGCCGGTTTCTCCATCCCCGCGACCGAGCACAGCACAATGACAGCGCTGGGCGAAGAGGGCGAGTTGGCGCAAATGCGCGCCTTGCTCGACAACAACCCAACCGGTCTGGTGGCCTGCGTGTCTGACAGCTACGACATGATGCGTGCGGTCAATGACTACTGGGGCGACGCTCTGCGCGATGAGGTGCTGGCACGTGACGGCGTATTGGTCGTGCGGCCCGACAGCGGCGACCCGATCCAGATCGTGCCCGACGTGATTGAAGCGCTGATGGCCAAATTCGGCTACAGCACCACGGCGCAAGGCTACCGGCTGCTGAACGACAAAGTCCGGGTCATCCAGGGGGACGGGGTCAACCGGTTCTCGATTGTCGAAATCATGGAGGTCATGATGAAACGCGGGCTGGCCATCGGCAACATCGCCTTCGGCATGGGGGCCGGGCTCTTGCAAAAGGTGGACCGGGATTGCTTCAGCTATTCCATGAAAGCCTCCGCGCTTTTCCGGAACGGCGACTGGCACGACGTCTACAAGGACCCGATCACCGCGAGCGGAGCCAAAACCTCCAAACGTGGGCGGCAAGGGGTCATGCGCACCGATAGCGGCGCGTTTGTGGCGCGGCGGCTCGAAAACATCCCCAAAGGCGCCGAGGCGCTGCAAGCCGTCTTTCGCGACGGCGAACTGCTGAACATCCAGACCTTCCCCGAAATCCGGGCGCGGGTGTGGCCAAACCACTTCGCCTGAGTGGCGCTCAATTGCCCAATAAACGCGCGGCGACCTGCCTGGTCGTCGCGCATGTCGTTTCCTGCGTCGCCGCATCCTCGAATGCGACACGGCTTGCCGCAGCACCGATCACATCAAGAAGCGTCTCCGCCAACTGAACGGGGTCAGCGGGGCAGGGGGGCGTCGCCCCCTCTGGCATCCGGCGCAGGATCGCCGCCAGTGCCCCGATCAGGGTCCGACGGTTATCAAGGTAAGGCCCGACAATCTGCGGGCTGCGCATCGCCTCTGCGGTGATTTCCGCTGCCAGAACAGCATTCTCCGGGCGCGCCACATAAGCAAAATAATCTGCAATGAACCGATCAAGGATCGCGCCCGGATCGCCATCTGCCGCAAGCGCCGACTGCATATCCCGCAAGTCCTCGCTCTCCAGCGTGGCGATCTCGGCAATCAGGGCGGTCTTCGTCTCAAAGTGATTATAAAGATTGCCCAGACTGATCCCCGCCCGTTTGGCGATGTCGCGGATGCTGGTCTGGTGAAACCCCTGTTCGACAAAGCAGATCGCCGCCGTCTCAACAATATGGCGGCGGCGTTCCAGCGTCGTGATCTCACGCTTGGTCAACGCCCTTTCTTCACCGCGCGGATCATCCCCTTGCATTTCTGCCAACCTCATATTATTTCAATGAACGATCGTTCATTCAGATTTGTTTAAACCACCCTAGCACACCCCAAAGGATTAACCATGGACCCCATTGAAGAACAATTCGCAGCTTTCGCAGGCACTCTGGGCGTTGTCGAAATTCTTGGCCTCGCCTTTTTGATCGCGGTGGTTTCGGAAACCGTCTGGGACGTCATTCGCGGCACTAGAGGCACCTTGCGCGAAACCTTCGCAAACGCAGCCATTGCGATTGTGTCAGCATTGCTGGAACGCACGATCTACGGCCTCATCTTCATCATCGGGCTGGTCATCGCCAGCTATTTCGCCCTGTTCGACCTGCCGGACACATGGTGGACCTTCCCCATGGCCATCCTGGTCGCTGATTTCACCTATTACTGGATGCACCGCTGCGAACACGAGGTGCGGCTGTTCTGGGCCAACCACTCGGTCCACCACTCCTCGCCCGAGTTCAATTTCTCGACCGCCCTGCGTATCTCATGGGTGGACGCGCTGATCGAATGGGTCTTCTTCATCCCGATGATCCTGATCGGGTTCAGCGTTGCCGAAACGGTCGTCGGGCTGGTCGTCGTGGTGGCATATCAAAGCTGGATCCACACGGAAAAGGTGGGCAAGCTCGGCTGGCTCGACAAAATCTTCAACACCCCGTCCGTGCACCGTGTCCATCACGGATCGAACGCGCAATATATCGACAAGAACTATGGCGGCCTGCTGATTATTTGGGACCGGATGTTCGGCACATATGAACCGGAAGAGGAAAAGGTTATCTATGGCATCACAACCCTGCTGGAAACATCCAACCCGGTGCGGATCAATTTCCACGAATATCTGATGATCCTGCGCGACCTGCGCCGCGCGCGCAGTCTGTCCAACGCGCTGGGCTACCTGTTCCGCCGCCCCGGCTGGCGGCCAAAACCCTAGTGCCCCGCGGTAAATATCCCGATCCCGCCCACCACAATCAGGCTTAGCGCCCAGACCACATCCAGATTGAACCACGTGCGCGACAGGAATTTCAGACCCAGCCAGAAATACATGCCCGCCGCCAATGCGCCCCCCGCAAGGGTCATGGCGGCGGTATGCACGGCGGCGACCCAGAAGGCCGTCCAGATATTCGCCGTCATCAGGTCCGATGCGGCCCTGTGCCCGGCATCCAAGGTCTCCGGCGCGCATAGTCCCAGATAGATCGGCACCAGCATCAGCCCCGCCCCATGGGCCATGGCTGCCAGAAACGACCACAGCGCCAGCCGCGATGGCGGTACCCGCGCCAGAAAGCGGGGGTGGCGGCGGTTGATCAGCAGATAGACCCCCAGCGCGATCACGATCAGCCCCGCCCCGATCCTGATCTCGGCTTCCCACATCACCAGCGCCGCCATCATCGAAAACGGTAGCAGGATCGCAGTCATGGCCAGAAAGTGACCGCCAGCCAAAGCGAACAGCGCGCCGGGCAGGGCGGACGTCTTGCGCTCCATCAACGCGGCGGACACCGCGAGCGGCCACCCCATGCCGGGGTTCACCCCATGATAGATGCCAGAAACAATGACGGCCCACCAAAGGGCCGTCACGCTCATCGCTTCATCCAAGGATCAGACCGACGGGTAGCAGAAACTGTCCGTCGAACAGTCGCCCCCTTCCAGCCGAATCTGATGGCTGCGATAACCCTCCGGGAAGTCGACCCAGAAATCCTTGTTCAGGGTCAGGCCGCCATTCTCGCCCACATCCGCCATGACCATGGCGGCCCCACGATCACCGGGATAGAACTGATCATCCCATGTGGAATAGAGCGAATTGGTCCAGTAGACGCGTTTCCCATCGCGGCTGATCTCAACCATCTGCGGGCCATAGCCAAAGTCCTTGCCATTGGGATGCGGCGTCTTCTTCACGATCCCACCGATTTCGACCTTGCCCGCCAGCTTCGGGTTCATCGGGTCGGACACGTCATACTGATGCATCTCGCCCAGCCCCCAGCATGCGACATAGAGGAACCGGTCATCGAGGCTCAGGTCGATATCCGTTACCAGCGGCGGACAGGCGCCAAACCCCTTTAGAAGTTCTGGCAAATCATCGGCATCTGCCGGCACCGGATCAATAGTGATCGTCTTCTTCGCCTGCCATTCGCCATCCTCATCGCGCCACCAAGTAAAGATTGCACCCTGCAAGTTCGACGTATCAACCACCACGCCGCAGAACCCGTATTCCTTGACCGGGTCATGGGCGGGCCGGATTTCCAAAGCCATCTGATGGTTGGCGCCCAGATCAATGGATTTCGTCACCTTGCGCCCGCGCAGGTCCCAGAAATGGATCGTGTGACCGTATTTGTTGCTCAACAAATCCTCCGGCACGATACCATTCTCGAATTGCGGCGGCAGACCCCATTCGGAGCTGACCATGTAGTCGCGGGGCAGGTTCCACCAGAAATCATAGTGCTTGTCCTGAATGCCGCGATCCATCTCGTAGCGACCAAGTATCTCGAAGGTCTCGCAATCCATGATGAAGATGCCCGGCGGGCCGTCGGTTCCGTCCTCGCCACCGCCACCGAGGGTCGAGACATAAATGCCCTCCGGCCCGCAATGGATCGTATGCGGACGGGAATATCCCGTCTTCTCAAACAGCTCTTCGGGTTCGATAATCTTATGTATCTTCGCCTTCAGCGGTTCCTTCACATCAATCACATAAATCCGGCTCGACCGGATGCCGGGAATGATCAGATAGCGGCGCTCCAGAAACGCGTGGCCGGTCAGGGGGGACAGGGCGGACGAACAGGCGTTCCAGCCGAAATGGTGAAACTCGTCACCCTTATTGGGCATGAACAAGCTGTGCACGATCTGGCCGTAGGTGTCGGATTTCGGGTCCACATCCACTACAGCCAGCCCGTCGGGCTGGCTGCCATCGGGGCTCAGCATCAGGGTAAAGGCCAGTGTTTCCACCGGGGCCTGCATCGCCAGCTTGGCGGTTGCATGAAATGTCGGATCAGGTCTCAGGTTCATCAATCGTCCTCCCATTTTGTTGAAAAGCGCCGGTTTCCGGCTTCTTGGGCCAACGAGGCCAGATAACACATCAAATGTCTGACAATTGATCCGACTATGACTCCGGCTTTCCCAAACGATCAAGAAAAAAGTGACGCAAGGTCAATTCGTACATGCGAAACCGGGCTTGACGCAGCGCCCAACCACCGCTAGCCACGCGCTCAGGCCCCAGACGCCCGCCACCCGCAGACGCAAGTCATGGTAAAGTTCTGTGCATCCTTTTCTCTTAGTCCTCCACGCATCACGCGCGGCTGGCAACGCGGGTACCATCCACACCAGCGCGATGCTTATCAGAGGAGTATGGGACTATGTCTGACACCCCCGACAAAAACCTTCGCGATGACAGCTTCGATGCGGTCACTGTCAAACCCAGCCTGCCCAGCATCATCGAGGCAAAAAGCCAGGCCAAAGCCTTGCGGAACCGGATCACCGCAGAAGGCGGCGCAATCAGCCATGCAGAGGCGCTTGAGCGCATCGCCAACACGCATGGCTATAAGGACTGGAACAGCTTTCTTGCAGCGATGGACGATGGACCACCCCGATCATGGACACCCGGATCACGGGTCACCGGGCGCTATCTGTCACATCCGTTTACCGGGGTCGTGACGGCGATCAATGGCATGGACCAAAACTGGTTCCGTATCGCGATCACGCTTGATGATGCCATTGATGTGGTAACCTCCGATGGGTTTTCGAATTTTCGCAAACACATCCGGGGCGCGGTAGGGCCAGTCGGCGAAACCCGCGAAAAAACCGGCGATGGGGTGCCACATCTGATCCTTGATATCGCTTGAAACCCACGGGCCTGCGCGTAAGGGTGATCCAATAGCGCCCGCGCGCAGGCGACCATGACCTGACAATATGCCGCAACGCAGACGTGTTTCAGGCTGGAACAATCTACGGTTTTCCGCAATGATCGGTTCAGCCAAACACAGCCGGGGGCCTTTGATGATGACGCTTGCCATCCCGAAACTCAAATCATGCAGCGACTGCCCGATCCGCTACAATGCGGTATGTTCCAAATGTGAACCGGCAGAATTGCAAGAGTTGGAAGAGATAAAGTATTATCGGTCTTTCTCGGCAGGCCAGCCGATCTTTTTCGCGGGCGATCCGTTGGAATTCGTGGCCTCCATCATTTCCGGCGTCGCCAGTCTGACGCGCACCATGCCCGATGGGCGGGTCCAGATGGTGGGGCTTTTACTGCCCAGCGATTTCATGGGGCGACCGCACCGCGACACAATTGATTGCGACCTGATGGCAGAAACAGATGTGATGCTCTGCTGCTTTCGGCGTAAACCTTTTGAAAAACTCATCGCGGAAACTCCGCATGTCGGGCAGCGCCTTCTGGAAATGACGCTTGATGAACTCGACGCAGCACGCGAATGGATGCTGGTACTGGGGCGTAAGACAGCACGCGAAAAAATCGCATCGCTCCTGCATATGATCGCAACGCGCATGGCGTCACTCAAGCCGGGGCACACGGCAGACGCGACCTTCACCTTGCCGATCACCCGCGAAACCATGGCCAATTACCTCGGGCTGACCATCGAAACGGTCAGCCGTCAGATGTCCGCGCTCAAGAAGGAAGGGTTGATCGCCTTCGACGACCGCCGTGACATCACCGTCCCAGATTTGGATGCACTCAAATCCGAAACCGGCGAAGACGCCTGACTGCGGCGCACCGGTCGTGTGAACAAAAGTGGTATTTGCATGTGAGGGCGTGGTAATTCACCTGCGCCATCTGGCGGATTTTTGGCAGTTGTGAAAACGGCTTACCTGTTCAACGACGTATTTGAGGACGGAGCCAGAGATGCCAACCAAAACCCGCATTCTATATAATTTTTTGATGATGACCCCGACAGTATTTCTCGCGAGCGCGGCCCTTGGGGGCGGCTTGACCGTCATTGAGCCAACGCCTTCGCCAATCGCGCCTTCGCAATCCATCAATACCGATTGGGGCGGCCTGTATGTCGGCGGGCAATTTGGACTTGCGTCAATCGACTCCGATGCGCTGCGCGAAGGCAGCGATGGGATCGGTGCCGGTGCACATGCGGGGTATCTCTTTGATCTGGGGCGGATCGTGCTGGGCGCCGAAATCGACTTCAACCTGACTGATATCGAGAGCGTCGACGATGATTTTGCGCTTTCAAGTGCAGGAAGCGTCAAACTCCGCGCCGGATATGACGCGGGCGACTTTATGCCCTACATTGCAGCCGGGTCATCACAGGCGAAATTGTCTGGGGCGATTGAGGACACAGATACCGGCACGTTTGCCGGCGTTGGTGTGGATTTTCTGATCAATAACGGCATGCGCATCGGCGCTGAGGTTGTGCAATATCAATTTGAGAATTTTGCCGAAACCGGCAATGATTTCGATGCAACCGCCGCCGGGGCACGGCTGTCATTTCGGTTTTAGCTTTTGGCATAGAGGGGCTTAAAAATAGCTGCCCGCGATCCAAAAATATCCAACGGGCCCTATAATGCAGCCTTAATAAGGGCCAGGTCAGCCTTTGAATATGTATCGCCAGTTGCACCTTCCGGGGCAATCGTCTTGATCTCGACAAAACCACCGCCCATCCCATCCGCCACGAAATTGGCGATGTGAAAATAACCCGGAAGTGATACATTCACGGGGCCGTCCTCGGGCAGGTTGCCTGCCGTGATCATCGGCAGAATGGTGTCATAAATTGATTGGGCCGCATCGGTAAGTATGGTGTTGATTTGCGCGACTGATATGTTCGGTCGCCAGAACGTATTGCGAAGTTTTGGCTCTGCATCGAAATCGAAATGCCAATAGCTGTGGCGCTGGAAAATATGTGCGATCTGTCCAGCGGTTAAACTCACACAAAAGTAGGTATCGGCGTCATCGGGCGTTTCGAATTCGATATCTGCATTCGGGAATGCCGCTGGATTCTCTTGCGCTGTGGTAAATAGGGCGGCGCCGGATGCAACATCGTGATAGGTGCCTTCCGTTTTCTTCGTCCATCGGTCGCCGTGTTGCACCCATTGCGCGGGATCAACGCCGGCAACCGTGCCAACATTGTCAACAGCGGCGACATGCGCTTCGACAGCCGCGATCAGTGCAGCACTCATGGTTTTCAAGGCTGCGGCTGCGTTGGCATCTTTCTTTTCTGCGCAGGCTTCAATCAACGTGCCATAAGCCGTGACCAATTTGTCCAGTTCAACGGATCGGGCATCGTTAACCCGGACATCCATTGTGTCGGTGCTTGCGTCACTGCTGACCGTTGCGGGGTCCAGATCAGTCCCCGCATCACCAAGCAATTGCGCCGGACCCGCTACAAGATTGGCAGGCAGGTTATGCAGCATCTTTTCAAGGCTATTGTTGGTTTGGGACCGAAACTCATCCACTTCATCGCCAAAGCTGATCGCGGCGGCCTGCCTGATGCTGCTCAGAAACTCTTTTGCTGCGGGAATAGTCTCGGCCCAGTCTTTCTTTTGCTGCCGGGTCTGCATCCCGCCCAGCTTGGCAACCTCGGTTTGGATCTTGGTTAACTCATCACGTGACACGATGTGGTGCAGGGCGATCTCGCCTCCGACCTCCTCTGCCGCGTCAGTCGCGGCAAGCCTGCTGCGCTCTGCATTGATCAACGCCACGGACCAGCGCTGGATCGGGGGATTGTCGGGCGCGTTCGCCATCTGGTTAAAATGCTGAAGCTGCGCCACCTTTGGGCTGGCATCGGCAGCCTCTTGCAGGGATGAGCGGGCTTTCGGCACCGAATTGGTGGTGTTTGCAACCGCGCGCTGACTGGTTTGCTGAATGCGGGGTGCAGCGACACTCTTCATTCTGTTTCAATCAATGCCCTGATCATTGGGATACAATGATGCGATGACCGACAGTAGGCAAGTTTACTATGCCATCTGGCCCGACACGCCTGACCCCCGCCAGTCTAGCGCGACATTAAAATCGGGCGATCCGCCATTTCCAGAAGGCTGCGGGTCGCGCCACCAAATACGGCCTCGCGCAGGCGCGAATGACCATAAGCACCGCTCACGATCATCTGCGCGCCGACCTCGCGGGCGCGGCGCAGCAGGATGTTACCCACATGCGGCTCAGTCTTGGCCAGAACCGCGACTTCTGATTTCGTGCCATGGCGCATCAGATATTGGGCCATGGCACCACCGGGATCGGACCGTTCAGCGGAATGCTGTGGCGGATCAATGATGCAGATATCCGTCACTTCGGCCTGCTCCAGCAATGGCATGGCCGCGCGGGCGGCGGCCAGGGCTTCAGCCCCATCGTTCCAACCCATCAGGATATGCCCCCCCATATCGGGGGCTTTGCAGCCTTTGGGGATCATCAGCACCGGGCGTTCCGCCGCGAACAGGCAGGCTTCGACCAGTGTGGCGGTCTCGGGATTGTCCTGATAGGGGCGGGGCAACACCACCAGATCAGAAAACCGCAGCTTGCGGGCCAGATAATCTGTCATGGCAGGGCCCTGAACCGTGGCCGCCTGCATGGACCAGAGCACCAGCTCGCCAGTCATGCGCCTCTTGACCCACGCCTCCAGCTTGTCGCGTTCTTCCATGGCGGCTTTGGTTTCTTCCACCATCGTGACTGCCTCGCCGCCTAAATAGTAATTATGCGTTTCGGTGTGGCTGATCGTGACCACATAAATATCCAGATGCGCATTCATGCGGTCCGCCAATGCAATTGCAGCATCCAGACCTTCGGTTGGTTGCTGCATATCGGTCAGAATTGTTGCAATGATCTTGTAGTCCATCGGTCAGGCCTTCCCCATGTCGATTCACATTTGGGGGCGATCGTTCGCGCAAAACCGCTCCGTGAGGTCACTATGACCAAGATCGGATCAGGCCGTCTTGATCCACATCAAGGACCGACCGGTACCTTCACGCCAAAACAGCAGCACGAAGTAGCTGCCGGGCCCGTGTTCATTGGTGCGGCACCAAGAAGGGGATTCTCCATGGGGAACTACATTAAGCTGATAGCGCTGGGTTTGATCACCCTGTTTGCCGCTATCGCAGCCAACTGGGGACGGGATGCGGCCTATATTGTCCATGCCGTCATCATCATGGTGGTTGCCGGGTTCATGTTCTTGCGGGTTTTGCGCGCAACAGACAATCCGGTCAAAGCCGTCGCAACGGACGGGTATATCGATGATGTGATCCGCGCCGGGGTCATCGCCACAGGGTTTTGGGGCGTTGTCGGCTTTCTGGTTGGCGTCATCATCGCGTTCCAACTGGCGTTTCCCCAACTGAATTTCGAATTCCTCCAACCTTATGGCAATTTCGGCAGGCTGCGCCCCTTGCACACCTCCGCGGTGATTTTTGCGTTCGGGGGCAACGCCCTGATCATGTCATCCTTCTACATCGTGCAACGGACCTGCGGGGCACGGCTTTGGGGTGGGGCAAGCCTGTCATGGTTTGTTTTCTGGGGCTATCAGCTGTTTATCGTGCTGGCCGCCACCGGCTATCTGCTGGGTTCCACACAGTCGAAAGAATACGCAGAGCCTGAATGGTACGTCGACATCTGGCTGACAGTGGTTTGGCTGGCCTTCCTGGCCGTCTACCTCGGCACCATCTTCAAGCGGACGGAAAAGCACATCTATGTGGCCAACTGGTTCCTGCTATCCTTCATCATCACCGTCGCCATGCTGCACCTGATCAACAATATCTCCATCCCCGTCAGCATCTGGGGCAGCAAATCGGTTCAAATCTTCAGCGGCGTACAGGATGCCATGACCCAATGGTGGTACGGCCACAACGCGGTCGGCTTCTTCCTGACAGCGGGCTTCCTTGGCATGATGTACTATTTCGTGCCCAAACAGGCCGGCCGCCCGGTCTACAGCTACAAACTGTCGATCATCCACTTCTGGGCGCTGATCTTCCTTTATATCTGGGCCGGTCCACACCACTTGCATTACACAGCGCTGCCTGACTGGGCCTCGACCCTTGGCATGGTGTTCTCGATCATTCTGTGGATGCCCAGTTGGGGCGGCATGATCAACGGTCTGATGACCCTGCAAGGGGCCTGGGACAAGCTGCGCACCGATCCGATCATCCGGATGATGGTGATCAGCCTCGCCTTCTACGGCATGTCCACCTTTGAGGGGCCAATGATGTCGATCCGTGCGGTCAACAGCCTGTCACACTATACAGACTGGACCATCGGGCACGTGCATTCCGGGGCCTTGGGCTGGAACGGCATGATCACCTTCTCGGCGCTCTACTTCCTGACACCCAAACTCTGGGGCCGGGCAAGCATGTATTCGATGTCGGCGATCAACTGGCACTTCTGGTTGGCGACCATCGGCATCATCCTCTACGCGGCCTCGATGTGGGTCACCGGGATCATGGAAGGCCTGATGTGGCGCGAAGTCGACGCCAACGGGTTCCTGGTGAACAGCTTTGCTGACACCGTTTCCGCCAAGTTCCCGATGTATGTGGTCCGCGGACTGGGCGGGGTTCTTTACCTGACCGGGGCGCTGATCATGACCTGGAACATGTGGATGACCATCCGTGGTGGCGCCAAGCAAAAAGCCCTCGTGGGCATCCCGGCAGAGTAAAGGAGGCTGAGACATGTCTGATACACAAAACGGCCCAGCCAAAGGCTTCCTTGCCAAACACGCCATACTGGAGCGCAGCCCGACCTTGCTGTTCATCTGTTCCCTGGCTGTGGTGTCCGTCGGGGGGCTCGTCGAAATCGCGCCACTCTTCTACCTCGAAAACACGATCGAGGAAGTCGAAGGCGTACGACCCTACAGTCCGCTGGAACTGGCAGGCCGCGACATCTACATCCGCGAAGGGTGCTATGTCTGCCACAGCCAGATGATCCGGCCCATGCGGGACGAAGTTGAACGCTACGGACACTACAGCCTCGCGGCGGAATCCATGTATGACCATCCGCATCAATGGGGGTCCAAACGAACCGGGCCTGATATGGCGCGGGTTGGGGGCAAATACTCCGACGACTGGCACGTGGATCACCTGATCGCACCCCGCTCTGTGGTGCCGGAATCGATCATGCCGGGTTATGCCTATCTGCTTGATACGATGGTCAACGCCGATCATGTGGCCGATCTGGTCGCCACGCATCGGTTCGTTGGTGTGCCCTATACCGACGACATGATCGCAGTGGCGGCATCCGATACGCTGGCACAAGGCGATCCGGATACCGATGCCTATGACGACCTGCTGGAACGCTATCCAGGCGCACAAATCCGCAACTTCGACGGGCGGCCCGGCGTGTCCGAAATGGACGCATTGGTGGCCTATCTGCAGATGCTGGGCACGACGGTCGACTTCTCGACCTTCACCCCAGACGCCAGCCGCTAAGGAGGCATAGATATGGAAACCTACACATTCCTGCGCCAACTGGCGGACAGCTGGGTATTGCTGGCGATGACACTGTTCTTTGTGGGTGTCGTGGCATGGGCGTTCCGGCCAGGCAGCCGGGCCATGCATGATGAAATTGCCCAGACCCCGTTCCGGAACGAAGACAAACCGATGGATGCAAACGCGCCCTCCAAATCTAAGGAGCTGCAATCATGAGCAGCGAAAACCAAAAAGACATTGATGACGTCACAGGCATCGACACCACAGGTCACGCTTGGGACGGGATCAAGGAACTCAACAACCCGCTGCCGCGCTGGTGGTTATGGAGCTTTTATCTGACCATCATCTGGGGCATCGGTTATGTCATCGCCTACCCGGCATGGCCGGTGATCAACGGGGCGACAGCCGGGGTGCTGGGCTATTCCACCCGTGGTGAGGTCGCGCAGGACATCGCAAGATTTGAAGAAGCAAACGCGCAAATCTCGGCGCAACTGGCGGCTGCAGATCTCAGCACGCTGGCCGAAAACCCCGAATTGCAGCGGTTTGCGACGTCGGCAGGCGGCGCGGTTTTCCGCAACAACTGCTCGCAATGCCACGGATCCGGTGCCGCTGGTTTCATTGGCTATCCCAACCTGCTGGACGATGACTGGCTCTGGGGCGGGGATTTCGATAACATCGAATACACCATCCGCCACGGCATCCGGAACGAAGAAGACTGGGATGCGCGCTATTCGGAAATGACCGCTTATGACGAAATCTTCACAGATGAAGAGGTCGACGCAACCGTCCAATACGTGCGCCAAATCTCCGGCCAGGAACATGACGCAACGCTCGCCGCGGCGGGCGAAGAACTGTTCGTAAACAACTGCGCCGCTTGCCACGGTGAAAACGGGAATGGCGATTACGGTCTCGGCGCACCCAACCTGACAGACGCCATCTGGCTCTATGGCGGGGACGTTGCCAGCCTCGAAGAAACCGTGCGCTACGCCCGCTTCGGCGTGATGCCACCATGGGGCTCACGGTTGAGCGAAGCCGAAATCAAAGCCGTCACAGCCTATGTCCACCAGCTAGGCGGAGGAGAGTAGGGAGGATCACCGGCCTACCATCTGTTCGCGCATAGGTACGGCCAAGTGAAGGGAAGGGCGCTCGGCATACGGGCGCCCTTTTCTGTTGGGTCGGGCTCAGGCTTTCTTGCTCGATAGCCCCAGCATGTAATACATCCCGCATCGGCTGACGGCCCCGGTCACGAACCACGCCGCGCCAAACACGGTCATAATGATTGCGATCACCGATGGGACAGTGATCACCCCAACCCAAGGTGCAATGGCCAGGGCCGCGCCTGACACCACCCGGAACACCCGGTCAATCGGCCCGACATTTGGATCAAAGCTATAGGTGAAAAGTTTCGAAATCTGCATGTTATCTCTCCTTGTGTGATTGAGTTTAGGCTGCGGTCGTAGACCGGTCTTCGCGGTAGGGCAGGTCGGCCGCCATCGGGGCGAATGCGTCATCCACAGGGGTCAAGGCAATCTGATTGGCATAATTGCTCATGATCTTGGCGGCGATGCAGGCCACCACATCCAATGCTTGCGCGCGGGTGTAGCCCGCATTCAGGAACGTATCCAACTGACTGCGGGCCATTCGGCCCTGATTGCGCAACACCAGCAAGGTGAAATCACGTAGCGCCTCCAGCTTGGGGTCCTCAAACGCCAAATCCTTGCGGATCGCGTCCAACTGGTCATCGGTATTTTCAAAGAATTCCATCTTGCCAATGACGGTATGGGCGGCCACGCAATACTGGCAGGCATTCGCGTGGGCGACAGTGGTCTGCACGATGTTGATCGCTTGGCGGTCAAGGCTGGCATAACCAAGAAGGTTCTGTTGCAATTGCCAGTAAGACAGCAACAGGGCAGGGCTTTCGGCCAAGACCCCGGCCAAATGTGGCACCATGCCAAAATTTTCCAGATACCAATCCAATGCGGGGCGTGCGGCCTCGGGCGCGCTGGCTAGATCATGGATGGTAAAGTTGCGTTCAGTCATCTGTTGGGTCATCTGCGTGTCCTCATTTCTTGGATGACCTGAACCTAAGTGGACCGCTTTGTGATAAAAATATGCAATACTGCATTGTATGTGGACCAAAAATGCACCAATCATAACGTCATGAGAAACGACTGGAACGACCTACAAATCTTCCTGGCGCTTGAACGCGAAGGTACCGCGCGGGCTGCGGCCACACGACTGAAATGCAGCCACTCCACCATATCCCGCAGGCTCGACGCGCTTGAATCCCGGTTTGGAACCAAATTGTTCGACCGCACGCCCGAAGGGTTCACCGTCAACGCCTCTGGCGCGCGTATCCTCGCCCGCGCCCAACAGATCGAGGCTGAGATGTTGGAGCTTGAACGCTCTGTCATCGGCGATGATATCCGGCTGCAAGGCGACATCCGGTTGACCGCGCCACCACCCCTGATCGAATTCCTGCTCTTGCCCATTTTGCAGGCTTTCCGCGATCAATACCCGCTGATCAACATCGAACTGGTGCCCAGCTATGGCTACGCGGACCTCTCACGGCGCGACGCGGATATCGCCATCCGCTTCTCGGAAAAACCCGACGACCACCTTGTCGGGCGGCGCCTGCCTGAATTCCGCGACAGCATTTATGCCAGCCCCGCCTACATTGCGGCCCACTGGCCCGACGGCAAACCGGAATGGATCAGCTGGGCCGATGACGCGGCATTCGCCAAACATATCAAGGCCACGCCATTCCCCAAAGCCTCCACAAGCTGGCGCATCCCGTCACTGCATTTGCAGGCAGAGGCGGCAGCCCAAGGCCTTGGCATGGCCTCACTCCCGATCATGATGGGGGACAGCAACCCGCGACTGGTGCGGGTGCCTGATGCGGGGGTGCAGTCAAGCCGCCCGGCGTGGCTGCTGACCCACCCCGACCTGCGACGGATGGAGCGCGTGCGCGTCTTCGCCAAATTCCTTGCCGAAGCGGTCGTCGCCAAGGCTGAATTTGTAGGTGGTCCGGGGGGCAGCCCAACACCATAACCGCTTAAAGCATTATTTTCACTGGTCAGATGTCGGCGTGTGCTGCAACTAAGCAGCCAATAGGGCCTGTGTTGCCAGATAACTGACCCGCAACGCCCGATCTGCAACCGGGTCCTTGGAAAGACTGCGCAAGGCCTGCGCCAGAAGTGCCAGCTGCAATGCGTCGGCGCGCTCGATCAATGCATCCAGAGCTTCCGATTGCCCAAATCGGAGGGTTTCTGCCGTTGCATCAAAAACCGCATGGCAAAGCATTTCTACCTGTCCGGCGGATGGGGTCGCGTGCCCAGCCCCCCCAAATTTCACACGGTCCTTCAGAAACGACAGCGCGCGGTCTCCAAACGCGGCCTTTTTTTGGGGCAGCTGATCCAGCGTCAGGTTCATCACTGCCAACTTGCCATCATCTGCTTTGAAAAGGACGGCGATCAAGGTTAGTTGTTGCCTCAGATTCACCACCGTCACTTCACAAAGCATCGCGCGCACAACATTCTTATTGCTTTGCAGCCAAGCCACTGTCACGTGCTGATCCGCAGGGATGGTAAGGGCAATCGCCGCATGGCTGTTATCTGTAACGGTCACTTCATAGCGCTGGTCAAGATCATGAAACTGCGCGTCACCGACATGGGCGGGGGCCAGCAGCACGGGCACTGGGGCACCCGTTCCGCGTAACCCAACAAACGACCGTTTGGCGATATCTGCCCGCGCCTCAGCCCAGTTTTGGAACGCGGTACCGGTCTGGATCAGATCGGGTGACGGCGCGTGTGTGACCGATCCGTGATCCCACGCGATCTGGTTGTCTTCTGAAACCCGGGCCTGTCGCAGATGCAACCGCCCGCCAATCAAATCCCGCGCGATGCCACCGGTCCAAAGCGGCGCATCATAGGCGTGTCGCGGGGAAAAGCCGGGGTCCATCCCTGCGGCGCGGGCCTGTCCTGCTGAATACCAAACACCCTCTTGCGGGGCATAGCCATAGACACGCAAACCGCGCGCGCCACTGGCCGCTGTCCATTGCACGGCACCCAGCATGATCAGATCAAGGTCATCATGGGCACGGTAGTTGCGCCGTAACGTCCCAGTAAGGTGTGTGTCCTCTGGATGCTGCTCCAGCGCCTTGGCCAATGCATAGGCGCGCGCCGCATCGGCCAAAAACCGGTCTTCGCGGAAATCAATGTGGTGGGCGCGGTGCTGGCGCGATTGCTGGACCAACCCTCGTAAAAGGGCGGTCAGTCGCGGGGCAGACTGCGCGCGGGCAGAAATCGACAGATCGAACACAAGATCCTCGGTCACCACTGCGCCACCGCTAAAGACACCTGTGACCAAAGCCGTGATCGCAGATTGTACTTTGCCAAGAAACGCAGGCGACATCTGCGTGATCTTGTCTTCATCCTGCGTGACCTGATCAAGCCTTTGCGCCCCGGACTGCTGGCGCGCGATCAGTGCCGCCGCCGCCGTCATCCGCCGCTTGGCGGTTTTTGCCCCCTTGAAGACAACACCAGCCAGTCCCTGCCCAGCCAAAAACACCACCGGAAATTCAACATCAGGCAGCTGCACGGACAGGTTTGCACCATCCTCCGTCAACGTGGCGCGCCCACTGATCCGCGCCAGATTGATGGCCTTGTCCCAATCAGCGCCAGCGAATTTGCGCAAAGCCGCCTCATCCAGCGCGTGCAACTCTTCTGTAGCTGATGTCACCGGTGCCAACACCACAGATGCATCGTCGCGCAATGCAAATGTGGCCAGTAGAATATGCCTGCAAATGCCCGTGGCGGGGCAATCACACGTGGCCGCTGTCAACCCGCTGGCCGGAATCGTGACGATCTTGCCATCTGCCGTCACGGTTGCCGCAGCCTCATCGCGCGCAGTTACGGTCGCCTTGCCCGCCTCAAAATCACGTTTTGCGCGGCGGACAACGCCCACCGATGCAAGAGCGGCAAGGGCGGTTTCATCATGCACGGCGATCATCTCTGACAGGGTCATGTCATGATCTCCGCCAACCAATCGGCGAACTTGTCAGGGGTCATCGCACCGACCTGCATGCCAATATCAGCGGCTTTGCCGGCAACCATCGGATCAAAATAAGGCGTCGATTGTTCGTCCAAAGCCACCAGCCCGATCATCCGCACGCGCGCCTCCGCCATGCGGGCAATCGCGGCGTAAAGCGCGCGCGGTGACGCACCTTCCGCAAAGTCACTGATCAGGGCAAAGACCGTACGCTCGGGGTCTGCGATGAAATCCTCGCAATAGGTCACGGCCCGGCCGATATTGGTCCCGCCCCCCAATTGTACCGAAAGTAACGTGTCCAGCGGATCGGTCAGCTTATCAGACACATCAATAATCGATGTATCAAACAAGACCATTTTTACCGTGACACCCGGCAGGCCGCATAGGATGGCCGCCATGACGGCAGAATGGATCACGCTGTCTGTCATGGACCCGGATTGATCGACGCACAGGACTACGGTCCAAGGCAAACGCCGCTTTTCGCGGCTGTTAAAGCGCAAAGTCTGCGCGATGATCCGGCGCGTGTCCGGGTCATATGTCTTGAGGTTCTCGCGCAAGGTATTGCGCCAGTCGAAATTCGCCGCTGACGGGATATTGGACCGGCGAAACCTGTTCCGGCGGCCTGAAAAGGCACGCATCACATCATGGCGAAGCCGTTCCATAATATCGCGAATGATCCGGTCTGCCACCTCACGCAGTTTGTCCTTGATGGCGGGGTCGGCACGATCATGAAAGCCCAGCAGCACCTTCAACAAGTCCGGATTGGGCTCCAGACTGTCCAGCGTTTTGGGATCTTTCAGCAAATCAGTCAGCCCATAACGGTCAAGAGCATGGCCCTGCAACGTCTCAAACACCGAATGCGGGAAAAGCCCCTTGGCCTTGCCCAGCCAGTTCAACGCATGCATCTGCGTTGGGTCCAGTGATCCAGGCCCGCGATCGTGTTCCAAACCACGCCCCTGATATTCACGCCCGTAAAGATAATCGAGCGACCGATCCATTTGTCCGTCCAGGCCCCCAAGACCGCCCAATTGTTGATTGGCATAGCGTCCAAGGGCCAGACGCCAACGCCTTGCACCCTCGCTCATACCGGGGCTCCTTGGGTGATCCATTCGGTCAAACCATCGGTCTGCAGTGACGCACGCAGTGCCTTTTCGATGCGCAGCCCTTCGGCCAGATCAGCATCAGAGACTTGGGTATTATGGCTGATCAAACCGCTTGCCTGCACGCCCAGCAACCCGGCAAGTTCATGCGCCACCCGGTCCGTTTCACGCGGGTTCAACTGGGTGAACGCCAATCGCAGATGGGGCAGCAGCTCAAGAAAACGATCTTCGTCGATCCCGCGAATAAAAGTGTCAACGACAGCCAGCAATCCATCCGCATGCCACAAAAGCGGCGGACTGGTGTACAAGATACCCCGCAACACGCCAATCTGATCAGCGGTAGCAAGGCTGCCCCCCGTCATTTTCCCTTCCATGACCTGCACCAGTTCTGCCGCAGGCCGTGTACCCGCCTGCACACAAACCGCCAGAATGGCCCCCAGAATAACCGGGTTTGTTGTCGCCAATGCGACCCGATCAATCGCCGCATCCAGCAGGCTCCGATCAAGGCCAATCGCCTCGCAATCACGCAGGATTTCATTCATCATGCGCAAAGCATCCAAGCGCTCTTGGGTGTCTTCTTCGGACGTATTGGGCAGATCATCACATAGATAAACCAGCCGCCCATAGGCCGCCCCGACGATCCCGCGCAGATCAAGCGCATCCCGTGCCCCCAACGGCCCCGAGGATTGCACAACAAAAAGCAACCGGCGCAGCGCCACGGTCACGCTCGCGAATGTCCCATGGTTTTGAATATCGCGACCCAATTGCACCAAGAACGGACCCAACTGCGGACCCAGGCCCGCCAAGAGCCCGCGCATCAGCATATCAACCAGTTTTGGCAGATCACGCGCATGCCCGTCAGCAATTAGTGCCGCACGTTCGCGATGCATGAAGGCAAGGCAGGCCGTTGGCAGATCATCTCCCAGAACCGCTTGGTCGATTAAATGTCCTTCGGTCTGGGGCGACCAGGCGTATTGCCAGTGTTCAAACAGCAGCGTTGTCTGGCTGCCATTAACGTAATCGGGGCCCCCCGTGCGGGCTGCAAAGGGCGATCCAATCAGCCCCATCGCGTGCAGGAACTGTGACGCGGCCAGATGGGTATCCTTGCGCCGGATATCGAGTTTCCGCGTGCGCTGCGCGCTGTCGGTCAAGTCAAAACGGTGGGCGCGCGCGCGGCGGCGCACATCCTCCACCAAGGGCGGCGATCCGGCAGAGGCGGGCACGTTCCCCAACCGATCACCGCATAGGAAAGCCTGAAACCGGGTGGTCCAAATGTCCTGTGCCGCTGTTTCCCCCTTGATCAGGGCGGCCCGCACCCCGTCAATCAGATCATGACGCATTGCACCCGCACGACCGCGCAGTGCCGCAAGCCCGTGTGCGACACGCATCGCCTCGACTTGGGCTGGCAATGGCAAGGCATGTCCTTCTGCACGCATCTGGGCTGCAAAATCGGTCAGCAGATCAACACCCAGATCATGCTGTGTCTTTGGGTCACTTTCGGTATTGGCCCTGTCCCACAGTGCTTGGTAATACCCTGGTTGCGGCAACCCGGCGGCATATCCGTTCAGCGCGTCCATGGCCCGAAACCCGTAACGGATCAGGTAACTTTCACATGTGCCACTGGGTTTTTCGGGGGCGGGCAGCCCGTCCAGATCACCCACAAGGGCGGGCGCATGAAAACCACCAACCACAACGACAACCGGTCCACCGACCCTAAGCGCCTTTTTGACAGCCCGGGCCATTTGGGCCTCGCGCATGGTATCGCCGGTGCTGTCGATCTGTGCAGGCGGTGTTGCCGCACGAATCCCGGCGCAATAGACACCCACATCACCAAAGAACGCCCGCCAATCCGCCTGACCCAGCCGCGTTTCGAACAGATGATCCCACAATTCAAATCCGTCCCTGCAACCGGTGGCGCGCGCTAATGCGGTGACATAATCGCTGGAATTGAAACGCTGTTCATTCAGCAGTGAAACGGGTTCGGTTCCGTCCAACTGGCCGCGCATCGCCTTGGTCGCTGCAGGGGCATCAATGAATTGCAGCGCAGCACCAAGCGCGGCACCGGCCTGCATCGCCACGAATTCAGGCGAATGGGCGCAAAACGGGTAATACCCGGCAACACGCCCCCTCTCGCCCGCGTCATCCACCAGCGCGACAAGGGCAACAGGCGGTTTGGTGTCAGGGGCCAGCAGCAGCGGGATTTGCGGGGCAAAGTCGGCAGGTGCCTCGATCAGAACATGGGCCGGTTTCACCTCGGCGATCAGGGCGCGCAGGGCCCAGGCGCATGCCGGGGAATGGTGCCGAACCGGAACCACATAAAGACCCCGATCCGCCTGAAACAGATCAAGACGAAGTTGCGCAAATGTCGCGCGATCAGTCACGCAGGCTTTCTTTGGCGGACTTATAGAACGCAGCCCAAGTGCGCGACCCGCGCGCGCGGGGCTTGGCGATCTGATCCACGTAGGCGCGCAGTTTGCGGGCATCCTCTGGATCGTCCTTGAAGACGGTCCCACCCAACTGCCGCGCGACATGCCCGGCCGTCAACGTCCCGTCATCCAGATAGGCCGCCTCCAGTGCTGCGGCATGGGTCACATTCACGGCCTCCGCGGTCGACATAACGCTGTTGGGGATCGCAACACTGGCACCATCGGCGGTCGCACCGGTACGCAGATCGCGAAAGACATCAACCACAAGGTCAAGCACATCCGGTGGCAGCGCCGGTGAGATCGGATTTTCGGCCATGCGTTGTGCGACCTGTCGGTTGATCAGGTCCTTTTCAAACTGCGCATCGGCAATTGGCTGCACCGTTTCGAAATTGAACCGGCGTTTTAGCGCGCTGGACATATCATGCACACCTCGGTCGCGCAGGTTGGCCGTGCCGATCAGATTGAAGCCGGGGACCGCGCGGCTTTCCATCTCCGGACCAAGTTCGGGGATCGCAATCGTCTTTTCGGACATCAAGGAAATGATCGCATCCTGCACCTCTGGCGCGCAGCGGGTCAGTTCCTCAATCCGCGCGATCTGGCCATTGCGCATGGCACTCAGGATAGGGGATGCAACCAAGGCCCGCTCGCTAGGGCCTTCGGCCAGCAACAGGGCATAATTCCAGCCGTAGCGCAGGTGATCTTCGATAATCCCGGCAGAGCCCTGAACGACCAGTTTCGATGTTCCGCTGATCGCAGCAGCAAGCAATTCCGATAACAGAGATTTCGCCGTACCAGGTTCACCCACCAGCATCAGCCCCTGATGGCCCATCAACGACACGATGCAACGGTCCACCAGCGGGTCATCGCCAAAGAATTTCTGCTGCACGTCAAGTGCGGCATCCCCTAGAATGAACCGGCGCACCGCGCGCGGGGACAGACGCCAGCCATTTGGTTTGGGATCAGTATCGGCCGCCAACAATCGTGCAATTTCTGCACCATAGCGCAGCTCGGCCGGGGCGCGTTGTATCTCATCTACCATTGTACGTTCTTTTCCCAATCAGGATCATAGGTCGCTTTTGCGGCCATCGCGTGAAGATCATTCCAGCATTCAGATAGCAAAACGGGGGGAACATCGGACAGTTTCACTTTTTGCCCATGACGCGCGTGTGCCTTTTCAAAACGCAGCGAGAGAAGGGCGGCTTTCCGGTTTTCCTCGGGAAGGTAGTTACCAGTGAATTCGACCGTCGCCGTAATGCCCACACCCTGGAACGGTTTACGGTAGGCATAAAACCACCCGCCATCCTCGGTCTGACCACGTTCATAGCCCAGCTTGGTCGCGGCACCACGCAGCGTAAAGGTTTCAGTGACCCAACCCTTGCGATCCACGATCTCAACCGCATCCCTTTGGTCGTCAGGCAACCGGATCAGGCTGCGCCCGAACTGGGCAAAAAGGGGTTTGACCTCATAGTCCTGCAAATGGGTCGCCCACTGTTCAGCCTCTTGGGCGGAAAGGGTCGCACCATGGGCTAGCCGGATGCCCGCAAAGACGCTTACATCGACCTCTTCATCAAGCGCATCGGTGAACTCGCCCTCGATCGTGGGGCGGAAATCGCCCATGACCTTGCCATCCTCATCCAACCCCTGCCAGACCATTCGCGCCAGCAGTCGGCGCATGATCGGATGATCGGCCAGATCGCGCTGCCAGTCGGCCAGCGGCCAGATACGTTCACCGCAAAGCGCCTCATAAAGGCGCGCGGTTTGCATGGTGACAACTTGCTTGAGCTCTTTTTTTGATGCACTCAGCTGCTTTTTCGCGGCCTTTGTTGCGTCATCCGTACCAGACGAAAGCGCCTTGACCACCTTTCCATCGGGATTGGTCAGCACAAAGGTCAGATCATCACCCAGTGTCGCGCGGTAGGATTTACCCTCGGTCCCGCAAGGCAGATCAACGAACCCGTCATCGTTCATCCCGGCAGCAGGGATCGTCCGGTCCGCCAATTCATCCAACGACCAGTTCATCGTGTCGGCCACGTGTTGCACCAACTCGCTTGCGAATTTCTGCACGCCTTTTTGCTTTAGCCGGGTGGCTGCAGCGATTACGACCTGCAAGGATACCGGATCACCCTTATGCGCCAACACCTCAAGCAAGGACGACGCCTGCGATGTGCGCGATCCGTGATTGCGCAGATAGGCCCGCACCCGGTCTGCCGCGATCTGCGGCGGCACGCGCGAGGCCAGCGCAAGGATGCCCTTGGTTGCGGTACCCGTGTTTTGGTATTGCGATTTCACTTCGCGCTTCAGCTCTGCGTATATCTGGTCGCGGGTTTTATCGGGATACCAGCGCTTATAAGCCTGCTGACGTTGCGCGATATTCTTATCGGCATAGGCAATCGCCTCTTCATCCGACGGCACAACCGTGTCGTAGTTGATCCAACTGTCAAAGATCCACTGCGAAAAAGTGGCGGCGCTGTCAGGGGCCAGCTGATCAAGGTAAATCTCAAACAGTGCATTCCCGCCGGGCTGTTTCAGCTTGAACGCCAGATAAACCCACCATGACAGCACATCAGCAGGCATCGTTTTGCCCGACTTGAATTTGGCGGCAGGCATATGATCAAGGTCGAGCCAATCCAACTTGTCGAATTTGGCCTTTTTCAATCCGGCCTCTGCATCGCGGATCAGGGCGGCGGGGCCAACATAATTGTCCAGCGGTTCGCCCAAAGCCTCAAGCGCTGTCAGGATCGCGGCCTTGGCCAGCTCACTTTTGTCTTTCTTCAGCTGCGCTTTGAGCGCCGGGATCGCTTCGGTGGTGCCGCGGGTGCCCAGCCATTCGGCAGCACCCTTGCGGATTACCTGACGACTATCCTTCAGCAAGGTAATCAGCCGATCCGTTACCTGCGGAATGCCGGCAAGCAGTGCGCGCGCCTCTGCCTTGCCTGTCTTGCGCTCACCCGTCGCCACCTCAAGCAGCGGCCCAAAATAGCGCATCGGCGTTTTTGGCAACGCCGCGAGAAACCGGATCGCCATCGTCTGGCTCAGCTTTTCTTCGGTGTTGGCCGACAACCCCATTGCATGATCCATGATATCGAAATTGTCGGCGATATAAGGCCAAAGTGCTGCGTCACTCAGCGTATCAGGCGCATCATAAGCGACGCTGGCATATTCAGGCATCATCTGGCGCAGCAGATCACCCTTGATCGGCTTACGCGCGCTGCGATCACGCCAACCTCCTACGTTGATCTGGATGCCCATCTCTTGCCATAGCGCATCAATGGCCCGCAAATCGGCATGGTCCGAGGCCAGATATTTCTGGAAATAATCATCAAACGGCCCTTGATGGTAGGCGCTGATCCATGCGGGCAAATGATAGATGGAACGAAACGCCACGATCAGTGCCTGTTTCTCTGCCAAGCGGTCCAGCATTTGCGTGGTCCAGCCTGCGGGGTTCCTTATCAAAAACTGCCTGACACTTTGCCTGCTATCGCCATCCTTCATCGTATTGTTGAAATGCGCTTCTACCTGCCCCACGAACTTAATTCCGTATGTCGGTGCCTGATACCTCTTGGGCTCCTTGGCATTGCGCGCCTTTATCTTCTCATTCTCGGCCGCGACGATATCCTTGAGCTGCTGGCGATGCGCAGCAGTCAGGGCCAGTGCAGGGCCATTTTGCAACGCCTTCAAAGGGGGGATGGCAACGCGGCTGCCGTCAATCGCGGTATAGGCCGTGGCATCATCCACCGGCTGATTTGCGTCATCCGTCATTTGGCCCGCAGAAAATGTGTTTTCAATCGCGGCGATGATCCGCGCGGTCTTTTCGGTCTTTAGATGGGCACGCAAGGTTTCGGTCGCGGCGCCAGTGCCCAAACCAGCCAGAATTTCAACCATCCCGGCCCGCACGCCAACAGTTCCTTTGGCCAAAAGCTGTGCGGCCAGCGGCGCGATTGTGTCGGCGGGCAGATTGCGCAGCACGCTCACGGCAGCCTGACGCACCGACTTTGACGCATCACCAGCACAACCCAACACAAAATCGATGAAAGGCTGTTGATCCGACAGCTTCCACTTGTGCAATGCTTTGACAAAGGCCTCGCGACCTTGGGCCGGTGATTTGGCAACACCTTTCAACGCTTCATCGACATGGGCCAGAACCAAGGCGCGCATGTCGATCAATTCGCGATACGGTTTGATACTGGGGGTGCCATATTCGTTGTTTTCCCAAAACAGGGTTTCAAACAACTGCGCAACCGTACCATCAAGGGTGCGGGTCATCGCAACCAACTGATCCAGCGTCAGCCCTTTGGGTTCGGTACTGCGGGCTACGGCCTGCCACCGTTTATCAGGGTCGCGCGCCGCAATCGCCACTTCGGTCATGATGACACGTAAGCCAGACGGCGTCTTGGCGGATCCCAGCAACTTGTCCGACTTCGGCGGCAAAGCAGCTGCCAGCACCTGCGCATACCGCGCCAGCAGATTGGCATCGAAAGGCGACATATCCAGAAACAACAGCTGTCGGCGCAGATGACAGTCTTCGGTTTTGTTATAGACAACGTAAGACACGCCAACCTGTAACCGGTCGCCGCCCCCCATCTGCGTCAACGTGGACAGAACCGTTTCAGGTGCACCAGTCAGCACATATTTGACGGCAGCATCACCCATTCCCGCCTTCACCTGATTAAGGCGGCTCAGATCATGCGTGATCAGTTTCGCAGTTGAGTCCCCAAAAGGGTTAAGCTTGTTCAATAGTGATTTCATCTCACGCCCGATCTGCTTTTGAATCGCTGCAACTTAGTACAGTCCTTTACTTTCCCAATCCTCGTCGAAGGCACCGTCATTCAACTGTGTGAACTGCATATGCTTGATCGCAGCGGGTATGCCCTCTTCTGATACGTAGCTACCAGTGAAATATAAATCAGCCCAAATTTGGGCGCTGCGGAATTCCTTGCGGCAGGCATCAAAGCCGCCACCATCCGCACGATCATAGCCAGCCTTCTTGGCGGCAGTACGCTGTTTGAACGTGGTCATCATCCACCTTTCACGGTCGATCAGCCGCGTGTCGTTTCTTTGCGTTTCGGTCAGAATACGCACGGGCGCGACAAAGAAGCCGCGCCTTTATTGTTTGGACAAAGGCAAAGCGGTCCGCGTCGTGATCACTGCGATCAGGGTCGTTAACCCCGTGTTTAGATTTTGGACCGTACGGCCTGTTAATCCGCCCATTGCCATACAATCATGCGCATGGTTTGCGCACGGTTTCTGCATAGCTTCTGCATGAGGGTTTAGTCCAATTTTGCAAGGGATTAACGGCATTCCGGCTGTATAGACGAATTCCTCGCCGCAACACCCCACCGCGCGTTGCGTCAGGCCTCTTGCGCCAGCCGTTCTTCAAGCACATCAAACGGCACGCCCGGCTCATCTTTGGCCCCGCGAATGACCAGCGATGTCTTGACGCTGGCCACATTATCCGCACTCGTCAGTTCTTCCGTCAGGAACCGCTGAAATGTGCGCAAATCCGGGGCCACGCATTTCAGGATGAAATCCACCTCGCCATTCAGCATGTGACACTCGCGCACCAACGGCCATTTTGCGCAGCGCGCCTCAAAGGCGCTCAGATCGACCTCTGCCTGACTGACAAGGCCAACCATCGCAAATACCTGCACTTCGAAACCCAACTCGCGGGCATTCACATCTGCATGATATCCTTGGATAAATCCCTGCTCTTCCAATGTACGCACCCGGCGCAGACAGGGTGGGGCGGAAATGCCGACGCGCTTGGCCAGCTCCACATTGGTCATCCGCCCATCCGCCTGAAGCTCCGCAAGAATCATGCGGTCAATGTCGTCAAGTTTCGTTCCGGGCATTCATAACTCCAGCAATTTTTCCAGATACTACGTGTCGGCCTCGTGATGCGCAACAATGTTTCGCAAATAAGCAAGAAAAGAACATGCCAGATGATCTTTCAACGCAGCGCGTGCGCAGCTATATCAAGCAAACACCAGCTTCATGAGGCCCCAAAATGTCTGCCACCCGCCACACCAAAGTTCTGATCATCGGCTCCGGCCCTGCTGGCTATTCTGCTGGCGTTTATGCGGCGCGCGCGATGCTAGAGCCGATCCTTGTGCAAGGCTTGGAACCCGGCGGACAGCTCACCACCACCACCGAAGTTGAAAACTGGCCCGGCGACACAGAGGTGCAAGGCCCTGATCTCATGGTCAGAATGGAGGCGCACGCCCGCGCCATGGGCTGCGAGGTTGTGGGTGACATCATCACCGAACTCGACCTGCAAAACCGGCCCTTTACCGCCAAATCCGATAGCGGCACCATTTACACCGCCGACGCCGTGATCTTGTCCACAGGCGCGCGCGCCAAATGGCTGGGCCTGCCGACCGAGGACAAGTTCAAGGGCTTCGGCGTCAGCGCCTGTGCGACCTGCGACGGGTTTTTCTACCGGGGTCAGGAAATCGTGGTCGTGGGCGGCGGCAACACCGCGGTAGAGGAAGCATTGTTCCTGACCAACTTCGCCTCCAAGGTTACGCTGATCCACCGGCGGGACGAACTGCGCGCCGAAAAAATCCTGCAGAACCGCCTGATGAAAAACGAAAAAATCGAACCGCTCTGGTTTCACGAAGTTGATGAGATTTACGGCACCGACCAACCGCTCGGCGTCGAAGGGGTGCGGGTCAAACACACTGAAACAGGCGAAATCACCGAAATCCCGGCCAAAGGCGTATTTATCGCCATCGGCCACGCGCCGGCATCCGAACTGGTCAAGGACCAGTTGGAAACCCACAACGGCGGCTACGTCAAAGTCGAACCCGGCACGACCCGCACCGCCGTCCCGGGTGTCTTTGCTGCGGGCGATTTGACCGATCACGTTTACCGTCAGGCGGTCACATCGGCCGGTATGGGGTGTATGGCTGCGCTGGACGCGGAAAAGTTCCTGGCCGAGCAGGATTGAATTTGGCGGAAACCCCGCCCCCTTGGTTTTCGCAGCTCTGTATTGTTCTACGGGGCGAGGCGCAGCTGCATCCGAGCCTGCTGAACGGTAAATTTGACGCAAAGGACATCACGCCCGAACAACGTATGCAGCTGAAGATCCTGAGTTTTGATCACTTTGATCGACGCTTCGATGTGCAGGCACAGCGCCTGTTATGGGTCGTCCGAGAGCTTACCCATGACGCAGCCCTTGCTTGTCCGTCTGCCTTGGTAAGTCAGGCGCTACAGAAGATCTATGAACGCTCCCAGATGCTTGGCTTTCTGGGGTTACCGCGCTGCCCGGATGATAACCAACGTCGGCTTGACTGGGTTCATTGCAGCGACCTGTTTGAAGATGTGTTGACAAATCTCACCGATCCGATGACCGCTGATGACCGGAATATCGCCCGTTCGCTTTGGTTTTATGTAGCCGGTGGTCGTCCGGCAAATCGGTTTGTTCTCGCGGCCGCCGCTGGTTTTTCCGATCTTGCGAAAACGGCCAAGCAAGACCTGCTTGACGCCGCCGGACCCATCGGAAAACGTGAATTGAACGTATTGTTCACGCTACCGGACCGTAGCTTGATCCCCTATCTGGATTTCACCCCGACCGCGACGCGCGATGCGCTTCTCACTGTCCCCGGATATCTGAAATTTGCAAAAAACGCCTTGCAAGAGGTTTCAGATCATTTGCGGGCCATGCAGGCCGGTGAGGCTGCGTATAAACCGGATAAAGGCGTAAATTATGATGATTGCCGGATCATTGAACATGTCATTTTTGCGGGATTGCAGCTGCAACTGGACTGGGTGCAGGATGTTTTGCCACAGCTCTGGCGCGATGCATCGCAGGCCCCCGATGCGAAGGCAAAAACCATGCCGTCCCAACGCCTGACTATGGGGATTGGTAAGCTGATGATCGATTGTGCAACAGCCCCGAACATGCAGCTTTTTGGCGATATTCGGACAGGCGTGCGCCACGCGGGCGTGCGCAAGAAACTGGACAAATACCATAAGCAGGCAATGGCCAAGCTGGCCAAACGTCCCGATCTGATCCAGCAACTTCCTGCGGGTGAACCGATCCCCAAAAATCTGGTCACCGCGGTCAAGAAATCTTACGAATCCCTGTTATGGCAGGCAGCAGGTTTTACCTACGATGACTGGCACAGCCGCTTTGTCGCAGCAGAACAGATTGCGCCCATGACCCAAAAACTGATTTGGGAAGTGACGGGGACGAACAATGTCACCGTTACAGTATTATGGGACAAAACCGGGCATTGGCGTGGCGTTGACGATGCCCAATATGAAGCCATGGCAGGGCAACATATCCGGCTTTGGCATCCCGTTGACAGCACCGCCCAGGCCCGCAGTCTTTGGCGTGACCGATTGCTGCAAGGTAAGATCACCCAGCCCTTCGCGCAGGCTTTTCGTGAGCATTACCGACCGCACGAGGTAGAGTTGAAGACTTGTGAAACGGCGATGTTCGAAGGCTATGGCGTGTTGACTGATCCAATCGGCGCGACTGGTTTGGGGCTGGGTTGGGAGATTGATTATGATCAATACGTCGTGACCCGAGAGGCCTGCCGTTTCGCGCTGCCTTTCCACGATCATATCTATCCCGGTTCCGGTTCTTACGGCACAACACCTGGGCTTCGGCTGATATCCGGGGCCGACAGTCTTGGTGATCTGCCACCACGTGTTTTGTCAGAGGTGTTGCGGCAGGTCGATTTGCTGGTCAGTGTTGGTGCGGCCTCATTGGATTGGGACTCAAGCGGGTACGACAGGATCCTGATCCCGGGGCAACGCACGATCGACATGCGCGAAACTGTCTTGCAGCGCCTGTTTGCGGCGCAGGTGGCGGATGGGGTGCTGAAATTCGATGGCCGTGCGGTGTTTCAGGGGGCGACCAAGGTGCATCTGGCAACCGGGCGCGTAACCCGAAATGGCGATCCAGTTGAGGTTACACCGGCTAAACGTGCATGGCTTCCCTACGAGGACAAATCATTGGATAAATTGATCAAAACCCTTGTCACATTGGTAGAACAACGGTGCTGACAACCAATTTGTATCGCATTGCCTTTGCCCGATATGCGGACGCGGTGCTGGACGGCGTCGTTCATCCGGAAGGGCGATTTCATCATAGTGGTCAGCCCGCCCTTTATGCGTCACCGACGCAAGAGGGGGCCGCCATAGCGATCAATATTTATCTTCGGCCCGATGACCCACCGCGTGTCCTGATCCAGCTACAGTTGACTGGCGCGCGGCTTGCTGATCTGCGTGATCCCGATACGTGTGACACGCTGGGCATTGATCCCGCCTGGCCCAGCGTGCCTTGGGCGGAGGAACGGGCCAAGGGGCAGCCTGCGACCAGTTGGAAGGCGTCTGATGCGGTACGTGCCAGCGGTACCGACGGGATGATCTATGCCTCACGCCGTGCCCCCGAACGCTGGCATGTTGTGCTGTTTGCATGGAACAAGCCCGGTACTGCGCAGATCCGTGTTGCAGCAGAACCAACCGCTTGGCGACCGGCCTGATAACCAACCCGTTGTTCCCGTCCGGGACACCAGAGCCTGATATATTTCCAGACCAGCAAGAAAGGCGCGAACAGCCGTCTTATCTGGCCAACCTCGCTAGACATGCACCGACACCAGGTCTATGCCACGCAACAGACGAAAATCACGAATGTCAGGTATAAAGATGGTGCAAGATTTGGCCCCGATCCCGGAACTGTATGTCTCTTACGAGAGCGCGCAGAAGATGAAGATGGATGCGGCCGATTTGATCAGCCACGACCTGTCCCTGCGCCAGATTTGCGATCTGGAGCTGCTGATGAATGGCGGCTTTAACCCGCTCAAGGGTTTTTTGTCACAGTCTGATTATGACAGCGTGGTCGACAAGATGCGGCTGGCTGATGGCACGCTATGGCCGATGCCGATCACGCTGGATGTGACAGCGGCTTTCGCAGACACCGTTGAACTGGGCCAAGACATCGCCTTGCGCGATCAAGAAGGGGTGATCCTGGGTGCAATGACGGTCACTGACAAGTGGTTGCCGGACAAGGCGCATGAGGCGGAAAAAGTCTATGGGGCCAACGATCTGGCGCACCCGGCAGTCAATTATTTGCATCACACGGCGGGCGATGTGTATCTGGGCGGCCCGGTGACCGGAATCCAACAGCCGGTCCATTACGATTTCCGTGGGCGGCGTGACACACCGAACGAGTTGCGCGCCTATTTCCGCAAGCTGGGCTGGCGCAAGGTTGTCGCCTTCCAGACCCGTAATCCGCTGCATCGCGCCCATCAGGAACTGACGTTTCGCGCGGCGAAAGAGGCGCAGGCGAACCTGCTGATCCACCCCGTGGTCGGCATGACCAAACCCGGTGATATCGACCATTTCACCCGCGTGCGCTGCTACGAGGCTGTGCTGGACCAATACCCGTCATCGACGACAACGATGAGCCTGCTGAACCTCGCCATGCGCATGGCGGGCCCGCGCGAGGCGGTATGGCACGGGCTGATCCGTAAGAACCACGGCTGCACCCATTTCATTGTGGGCCGGGATCACGCCGGACCCGGCAAGAATTCAGCCGGTGAGGATTTTTACGGACCCTATGATGCCCAAGACCTGTTCCGCCAGCATCAGGAGGAAATGGGTATCGAAATGGTCGACTTTAAGCACATGGTCTATGTGCAGGATCGCGCCCAATATGAACCTGCCGATGAAATCCATGATAAGGATGATGTCACAATCCTGAATATCTCGGGCACCGAATTGCGGCGGCGCCTGTCCGAAGGTTTGGAAATCCCTGAATGGTTTTCATTCCCCGCCGTGGTCGAGGAATTGCGCAAGACACGCCCGCCACGAGCCGAACAGGGCTTCACCGTGTTTTTCACCGGCTTCTCCGGCTCGGGAAAATCAACGGTCGCCAATGCGCTGATGGTCAAGTTGATGGAGATGGGCGGTCGGCCTGTCACGTTGCTTGACGGGGATATCGTGCGCAAGAACCTGTCGTCCGAACTGGGGTTCAGCAAGGAACACCGCGATCTGAATATCCGACGGATCGGCTATGTAGCCTCCGAAATCACCAAAAACGGGGGCATTGCCATTTGTGCACCCATCGCGCCCTATGCCGCCACGCGCCGCGCTGTGCGCGAAGAGATTGAGCAATTCGGTGCCTTTATGGAGGTCCATGTTGCAACATCGATCGAGGAATGCGAACGGCGCGACCGCAAGGGGCTTTACAAACTGGCCCGGGCTGGCAAGATCAAGGAATTCACGGGCATTTCAGACCCCTATGACGTGCCCGAAAACCCCGAATTGCGATTGGAAACAGAAAGCGTGCCAGTGGATAACTGCGCCCATCAGGTCATTCTGAAGCTCGAAAGCATGGGGCTCATTAAAGCCTGAAGTGCTTGCTCCGGAAATCACCGCATTATGAACGTCATCGTCACACTCTCTACCATCCCGACACGCTTTGGTGATTTGGAACCGACCCTCCAATGTCTGCTCAATCAAACGACAAACATTGATGAAATCAGATTATATATTCCGAAGCGGTTTCGCCGCTTTCCCAACTATGACGGCGGCTTGCCTGATGTGCCCAATGGTATTCGTGTGATCCAGACGGGGGAGGATTTGGGTCCCGCCACAAAGGTGCTATTTGCGGCTGAAGAATTAGGCCGTTCTGATGATCTTATCATCTATTGCGACGATGACATGCTGTATGAACCCGACAGGTTTCAACGCATGATTGACGTGCATCTGGACGGCCACACCGGCGAATGCATTGCATCGACCAGCTTTGATCTTGATTATCTTGGGATCGGCCCTGAAACACAGCGACAGCCGCGCGCGATGCGTTACAAGAAAGGCTTTGAATACCGTGCAAAACGGGCAAAGCAACTCGTGCGCCAAATGGTAACTCTGCGGTCAGAGCCAAAGCCGGCCTGCCCCAAATTCGGTAAAGGTGGCTACGCCGACTTTGCCGAAGGCTTTGGGGGTGTTCTTGTTCGTGCGGATTTCTTTGATGATCTGTTTTACGACATCCCTGATATGCTTTGGGCTGTCGATGATATCTGGATTTCAGGTCATCTGGAGCGGCGGAACATCCCGATCTGGACACCGCCAGACTTCCCTTTTGTGCATCGTTCGGAAAACCACGACAATGACCCTCTTTATTTGTCAGTCATTGACGGTGCAGACCGGGGTCAAGCAAACCAGGCCTGCATCCGTTACATGCAAGAGAAATACAACATCTGGGTTTAGTGCACTGTCACAGGGCGCATGTCGTTTTCACGCGCCAGATGAAACGCCAGCTTGCGGTTTGCGACCAATGCAAGCTGCTCGCCTTGCGCATTATGTACCGAAAACAGCGTTTCCAGATCACCCGCTTGCTGTTGCAGCTCATCAGGTAACTCAGTGACGGCGATAGGTTTTACATAGACGATGTTTTCGCCCATGGTCTTGAGATCAAATTTCGTATTCATGGCTTACCCTTTCCGAATATTGATGGTCTGCACGACGCGATCAGGAACCGCGCGGGTCAGATCCACATGCAGCAAACCGTTTTCCATCACCGCCTCGCCCACATCGACGCCATCGGCCAGCACGAAAGAGCGCTGAAACTGCCGGGCTGCAATGCCCCGATGCAGAAAGATACGCCCATCGCTGTCATCACTTTGACGCCCACGAATGACCAAAGAGTTATCTTCGACGGTAATGGCAAGATCGCCCTCGGCAAAACCGGCCACAGCCAGTGTGATGCGATAGGAATTTTCCGAGGTTTGTTCGATATTATACGGTGGGTAGCCGTCATTGCCGCTTTTTGCGGTGCGTTCAACCAGCCGTTCAAGCTGTTCAAATCCCAATAGGAACGGGTGCGTTCCCAAAGCTAGTTTCGTCATAAGACATGCCCTTCTTCGCAAGCGACTGTCGATCTTGGCCCCGATTACGGCGACCGTTGAAAAAAATATGGGGCCGGGAAAGTGTTTGATCAAGAGGAAGTATTAGGAAGTTTTCTATTAACACCCTATCTATACACTCATGATCAGACCAATTTGGACCAACCGTCGATGAACACATCTGCAAAAATGGAACAGCTTGAGGTGCTGCGCGTGAAACTTGAGGTTCTCAAGCGCGAACACCGTGATCTGGACGAAGCGATTGAGGCGCTGCATCAGCGTGGGGCTGCGGATATGCTGACGCTGAAACGGTTCAAAAAGCAAAAACTGGCGCTGAAGGATCAGATTGCTACGCTGGAAGACCGCATTTTACCGGATATTATCGCTTAGGATTGCGACCCTAGGGCCCTGGTGCATCCCGAAATGTGCCACCCAATTGCGTGGTGACGATTTTAACCAAGGCATCATGCGCCGCCGCTGGATGCGCCAACAACGAGATTTCGATTGGCAAACCACCATCTTCTTGCACCTCACTCAATGCAAGTGCGGGCAGATCTTTGATGGGCGGCCAGTACTGAACCACACCGTCCAAACGATGTACGATATCCGCAGTGTCGCAGTCATCCTCCAACATATCATCCATCAGATCAGCGTCGACCATGATCAATTGCGGCCCAACCCCCCGCTTCAGCGTAATTTGCGCGGCCAGTTCCGACCGTAACCTTGCGGTTTCCGCATATAAATCTTCGTAGTCGAACGACAATTCCTGTGTAGGGTAGGTCTGGGCGAGCGGCACATCAAATGTGAACGGCACATCACTCGCCTGCCGTGTTTTGATCCTCCGCCACCCCCATGCCAGATCAATCACCCCATCCCAGATATCGCGGATGCGATCAGTCAATGTAGGGCGCAGCGATGTGTCGAACGCTGGAAATTCCGCGGCAAGGATCGCGTTTTGCTGGCTCACCTGTGCTTCCATGGCCTGCGCGAAAGTGATCCAATAGGGTTCGGACACATCGTAAAGGGCGGCCATCGATCCTGCGGTCGCAAGGTTGGTGATGTCGGGTGTTGTTCCGGCCTCTGGGATCAACCAGATGGTTGCGATTTCGTCTGGTGCTGCCATTTGCTATTCAGACCATCCAACGCCGCAAGGGACAACTGCAATTCATACATTGCACGCCTTTTTGCCGCCGCTATAGTGCCGTTTCCTAATCCAAGAGGGCGCGCATGACACAACCATCCGTCGGCATTATCATGGGCAGCCAGTCTGACTGGCCGACCATGCGCGAGGCTGCTGATATTCTGGACCAGCTTGGCGTGAGCTATGAAACCAAGATCGTGTCCGCCCATCGCACCCCTGACCGTTTGTGGGAATACGGTATGACCGCTGTTGATCGCGGCTTGCAAGTGATCATTGCTGGTGCGGGTGGGGCTGCGCATTTGCCGGGAATGATGGCGTCAAAGACCCGCGTGCCGGTTGTGGGTGTGCCGGTGCAGACAAAGGCTCTTTCGGGTGTTGATAGTCTTTATTCCATTCTTCAGATGCCGCGCGGCTATCCTGTTGCGACGATGGCGATTGGTGTGGCTGGTGCTGCGAATGCGGGGCTGATGGCGGCGGGTATTCTGGCGCTTCAGGATACCGATCTGGCCGCGCGATTGGATAGTTGGCGCAGTGCCCTGTCCGCGTCTATCCCCGATGAGCCAAGCGATGACTGATCCGCTGCCCGTCGGGGCAACAATCGGCATTCTGGGCGGTGGCCAGTTGGGCCGCATGCTGTCTGTTGCCGCTTCTCGCCTTGGCATTAGAACCCATATCTTTGAGCCGGGTGAAAACCCTCCGGCGGCTGACGTTGCCCATCAGGTCACGACCGCCAGTTATGACAATGACGCGGCACTGACGGCTTTTGGCCAGTCTGTAGATGTCATCACGTATGAATTCGAAAATATCCCGACCCGCGCACTTGATTTATTGGAAAGCCTTGCGCCTATCCATCCCGGACGGCAGGCTTTGGCGACAAGTCAGGACCGGTTGACCGAAAAGACGTTTCTGCAGGGGCTGGGGCTGCAAACGGCCCCATTTGCGGATATTGCCAGTATGGCGGACCTGACGGTGGCGATGGACAGCGTGGGGACACCCGGCATTTTGAAGACCCGGCGCATGGGATATGACGGTAAGGGGCAGGCGCGGATCATGGTCCCCGAAGATGGACCGCAGGCCTTTGCTGATATGGCAGGTGCCCCTGCGATTTTGGAAGGCTTCATCAATTTCAGCCATGAGGTGTCTGTGATCGGTGCGCGCAGTGTCGATGGTGCGGTTGCTTGCTACGACCCCGGCGAAAACGTGCATGAGGCTGGGATACTGCGAACCACAACGGTACCAGCTAGGCTGACACCTAGCCAGCGTACCGACGCGGTTCTGATTGCAGCCCGCATCCTGAACGCGCTTGATTACGTCGGTGTCATGGGGGTGGAGCTGTTCGTGACGCCAGCCGGACTGATCGTGAACGAGATCGCACCACGGGTGCATAACTCGGGCCATTGGACACAGAACGGCTGCAGCATTTGCCAGTTCGAACAGCATATTCGGGCGGTGGCAGGGTGGCCGCTCGGCGACGGGCAGCGGCATAGTGATGTGGTTATGGAAAACCTGATTGGTGACGATATGGACCGTGTGCCGGAGCTGGCCAAAACAGATGCAGCTATCCATCTTTATGGCAAGGAAGAGGTCAAAGCGGGCCGCAAGATGGGCCATGTGAACCGGGTGGTGAAACCAGCGTCCTAGTCGGTACCAAAGATCACGTCGGTCAGGCTCAGGCTGCGGTCAAACTGACCTTCTGCCAGAAACAGTAGAACTTCTTCGATCACCAACGGGTTGTTCATCATGAAGGTATGGGTGACCGGCAAAACCATGTGGTCGCGCATCCCTTCTAACCGGGTTGAGGCAACCGATACTTTGCCATCATCCGGCCCTTCGATCAGGGCAGAATAAACCGGGTTCAATGTGCGGTCGCCTGCGATAATGCCAATCTCGTAGGGGACGGCATCCAGCGTATTAGGCAGGCTGTCTTCCTCAGTACTCAGTTGCAGACCAGCGGGGCCATTGACCCACTGAAACGGCTCAAAGTCACCGAATATATCGACCAGTTCTGACCCATTATTGGGCGGCCCCAACATCACGACACGGCCCATGTCCTTGGGCCTGTTTTTGGTCAGCCAGGCCCGCACAAGGATGCCGCCCATCGAATGCGTGACAAAATTCACCCGCCTGTCACCACAGGCGGCCACGTCTTCGTCCAGATGCTCCTGCACCAGTGTTTGAATGGGGGCCGTTGTGGAAGGATAGCCGCGGTTGACCACGTGATACCCTGCGTCCTCCAGCACGATCTGCATCGGGGTAAACGATATTTCGGTACGGGCGAGGCCGTGCAGCATCACCACACATTCCTGTGCGGTGGCGGCAGATGCTGCCAGAAGCAGTGCAGATGTGGCCAAAAACTGTTTCATGTTTTCTTATTTAGCACCGTGCGGTGATCACAAAAGCCCTGAACGTCAGAAACCTAACGTCGTTTAAGAAGTGATACCGCTATTCCACCCAAAACCAACATACCTGCAAACAGCAACCGCCCCGTCAAAGGTTCTGCCAGAAAGGCCACACCAGCGGCAACAGCAATGACCGGCACGCTGAGCTGTGCAATGCCTGCTATTGTTGTGGGCAGCTCGGGCAGCACACGGTACCACAATGCATAGCCAAGCCCGGATGTCACAGCACCTGCAACAATTGCGGTCATCACGCCGGGCACATTCATGACGCCACCGCCGGCCATAATCATGAGCAGCCCGGTCAGTGGGGCGCATAGCAGGAAATTACTGGCCGTTGCGCCAAGAGCGTCCCCCTCTGTCCGCCCCAGCAACGTGTAGGCCGCCCAGCCAATACCTGCAGCGATCATGGCAATTGTTCCGCCCAGCGGCAGCGCCTCAATCCCCGATGGCCATAGCAGAACGCAAAGACCGACAAGCGCGATAATGGCCCCAACCCAGCGCAAGGCCGGTATGTTTTGGCCTTCGATCACAGCCCAGCCGAACACAACGATTTGCAGAACGCCGAACAAGATCAGCGCACCAACCCCGGCGCCAAGGGTGATATAGGCCCAAGAGAACCCCACCATGTAAATGGCCAATGCGGCGGCCCCGGCCATCCGCTTTGATGTCCAGATTGCTGGGCGGCGCGCGGGCCGCAGATATACTAGCAGCCAAAGCATAAGCGCGCCCGACACAACCCGGATCGCGGCAAAGTCCATTGGATGCATGCCATAGTTGGCGACGCCAATACGGTTCAGGATGGAATTGGCTGCAAAGGCCGTCATCGTCAGGGCAACAAGAAGAAACAGGCGCATCCGCTCAGAGGCCATCAAAGGCTGACGGGTAGATCAAGGCCTCGGCTGGTGACGCATTCCCGATGCCTGCCAGCATGGTATGTTCGATAGGGTAGGGTGATTGCAGCTTTGCTGCGCTCTGGCGGGAAAACCCCGCCCTTTCATAAAAATCCGGATTGCCCAACACAACGATTGGGGTTTTCGTCAGCCGGGCCCATTCGGTGAGCATGCCCATCATCCGCTTGCCATGCCCACGGCGCTGTAGATCGGGGTGGATTGCGACAGGGGCAAGGCACAGCCAGCCTTTGGGCTTCACCATATGCGACAGCGCGTAATATCCAACGATCTTGTCATCCAGTGGCAAAACTGTTTCGCCAGCCATAACACCTGTTTTGCGCAGCTTTTGGACCAGCCGTGCCTCTGCGTCGCCGGCAAAAGCGGTGCGGAGAAGTGCATCAACGGCGTCTTCTTCACCGCGGTGCATGTCGCGGGCAAATTGTGGGGCTTGGAGCATTTTCATTCACTGACGGTACCGGGTGAGTTCGGGGGCGTCCAGACGTGAAAAGGGCGGTCCGCTGGGACCGCCCTTTAGTATTACCGGCTTTGGGTTCTTAGCATTCTTGCGAAAATGCCTACCACCCTGACGGTCAAATCCTGATGGATTTGACCTTACATCATGCCGCCCATGCCGCCCATATCGGGCATGCCGCCGCCAGCACCGCCAGCGCCTTCTTTGGCAGGTTTGTCAGCGACCATGGCTTCGGTGGTTATCAGCAGGCCAGCAACTGATGCCGCGTCCTGCAGTGCAGTGCGCACGACTTTTGCAGGGTCGATGACGCCGAACTTGAACATGTCGCCATATTCTTCGGTCTGCGCGTTGAACCCAAATGCAGCGTCGCCACTTTCGCGGATTTTGCCAGCTACAACAGAGCCGTCAACGCCGGAGTTTTCAGCGATCTGGCGCAGCGGTGCTTCCAGCGCCTTACGCACGATAGAGATACCAACGTTCTGGTCAGAGTTTGCACCTTCCAGACCGTCAAGTGCCTTGCCGCCCTGAACCAGAGCAACACCACCACCGACAACGATACCTTCCTGAACAGCGGCACGTGTCGCGTTCAGTGCGTCATCAACGCGGTCTTTGCGCTCTTTCACTTCGATTTCAGACATGCCACCGACGCGGATCACAGCAACACCGCCAGCCAGCTTGGCCACACGTTCCTGCAGTTTTTCACGGTCGTAGTCAGAAGTGGTTTCTTCGATCTGGCCGCGGATCTGGTTGACCCGTGCTTCGATCTCTGCCTTGTCACCGGCACCGTCAACGATGGTTGTTTCGTCTTTGGTGATGGCCACACGCTTGGCAGAACCCAGCATATCGATTGTGACGCTTTCCAGCTTCATGCCGAGGTCTTCGGAGATAACCTGACCACCGGTCAGGATCGCGATGTCCTGCAACATGGCTTTACGACGGTCACCAAAGCCGGGGGCTTTGACCGCAGCAATCTTCAGGCCGCCGCGCAGTTTGTTAACCACGAGTGTTGCCAGCGCTTCGCCTTCAACGTCTTCAGCGATGATCAGAAGCGGCTTGCCGGACTGAATCACAGACTCGAGCAGTGGAACCATTGGCTGCAAGGACGACAGTTTCTTTTCGTGCAGCAGGATGATCGCGTCTTCGAGCTCTGTCGTCATCTTCTCTGTGTTGGTCACAAAGTAAGGCGAAAGGTAACCGCGGTCGAACTGCATACCTTCGACAACATCGGTTTCCGTTTCCAGACCTTTGTTTTCTTCAACGGTGATGACGCCTTCGTTGCCGACTTTCTGCATCGCATCAGCGATCTGACGACCGATTTCAGCTTCGCCATTGGCAGAGATCGTGCCGACCTGTGCAACTTCGTCGCTGTCAGTCACGTCGCGGGCGGCTGCTTTGATTGCTTCGACAACCTTGGCAGTGGCCAGGTCGATGCCGCGCTTGAGGTCCATTGGGTTCATGCCGGCGGCAACAGATTTCATGCCTTCCTTGACAATCGCCTGGGCCAGAACAGTGGCGGTCGTTGTGCCGTCACCGGCTTCGTCATTGGTGCGCTGGGCCACTTCTTTGACCATTTGCGCGCCCATGTTTTCGAACTTGTCTTCCAGTTCGATTTCCTTGGCAACCGACACACCGTCTTTGGTGATGCGTGGTGCGCCGAAGGACTTGTCCAGAACCACGTTGCGGCCTTTGGGGCCGAGCGTAACCTTCACCGCATTGGCGAGGGTGTTGACACCTTTGAGCATGCGGTTGCGTGCATCTGTGTCGAATTTGACGTCTTTAGCAGCCATTTTCATGTGCTCCTTGCATAAGAATAGATGTGATTGCGATCATTCGGCTTACATGATGCCGAGGATGTCGCTTTCTTTCATAATCAGCAGCTCTTCGCCGTCGATCTTGACCTCAGTGCCGGACCATTTGCCAAACAGCACCCTGTCGCCAGCCTTGACTGACATCGCGATCAGCTCACCGCTGTCTTTGCGCGCGCCTTCGCCTACGCTGACGATTTCGCCTTCGGCAGGTTTTTCTTTGGCGCTGTCAGGAATGATCAGGCCGCCAACAGTCTTTTCGTCGCCTTCAATGCGACGAACAAGTACGCGGTCGTGAAGTGGTGTAAATGCCATTTCAGAACTTCTCCAGTTCGTGTTTCCCTTGGTGTTAGCACTCACGTTGATCGAGTGATAACGCAGCGTAGTTAGGCAGCAAGGTCGCACGAGTCAACAGGGTGGATGGCTCGAAAGCTCAATAATTTGAAATGCGAGCTTGGCATCTTTACAACGTTGCAATCCGGGTGAGCGCGCGTTTGATTATTTGCGCCTCCTCCGGCATAAACTGATCCATCAGCTTTGCGTCAAATTCTGCGGCCACCCGGCCAAGATCGTTGAACGCCGAACGTCCTGCTTTCGTCAGCCCCAGCTGTTCATGACGTCGATCATCCGCCAACACATTGCGGGTCAGAAATCGTTTGTGCTCCAACGCCGCAACCGCCCGGCTGATCTTGGTTTTGTGGATGCCTGCGCGCTGCCCAATTTGCTTTGCTGTCATATCCCCGTATCGTCCCAAATGCGCGAGCACCCGCCATTCAGTGCGCAACATGCCATAGCGCCCCTTATAGTGATGCTGAAACGCCAGGCTCGTCGTCTCGGCGGCCCTGTTCAAGAGATAGGGGAGGAAGCCATTGAGGTCGAATTCATCATGCATGCGCCGGAGGTAGGTGTTGTTAGTTACAAAAACAACTAATATCCCGGTGGCGAGCGGAGGATGATCTGATGAACAAGCAAACCAGCAGAATGCAAAACGCCGCAAGCCCTGTCGGCACGACGGATGGCTACATGCCCGGCTTTGGCAATGATTTCGAGACCGAGGCACTACCGGGAGCCTTGCCTCAAGGCATGAACAGTCCGCAGAAATGCAATTATGGTCTTTATGGCGAGCAGCTTTCGGGCACAGCCTTTACCGCGCCGTCGCATCAAAATGAGCGCACGTGGTGCTACCGCATCCGCCCCTCCGTTAAACATACGCATCGGTTTGAAAAGATCGACCTGCCCTATTGGAAATCCGCTCCGTATATTGATCCTGATGTCATCAGCCTGGGCCAGTATCGCTGGGATCCTGTGCCGCACGCGAATCAACCGCTGACATGGCTCACCGGGATGCGCACGATGACAACCGCGGGGGATGTGAATACGCAGGTCGGTATGGCCGCACATATCTATCTGGTCACCGAAAGCATGGTCGACGGTTATTTCTATTCCGCCGACTCAGAGCTTCTCGTCGTTCCGCAGGAGGGCCGCCTGCGGTTCTGCACCGAACTGGGCGTGATTGATCTGGAACCACAGGAAATCGCGATCCTGCCCCGTGGTCTGGTTTATCGGGTCGAAGTGCTAGAAGGGCCGGCGCGGGGTTTTGTCTGCGAAAACTACGGTCAGAAATTCGACCTGCCGGGGCGCGGGCCCATTGGGGCGAACTGCATGGCCAATCGGCGCGACTTCAAGACGCCTGTGGCGGCGTTCGAGGACCGAGACGTGGCCAGCACCGTCACTGTCAAATGGGCGGGCCAGTTTCATGAAACCCAAATCGATCACAGCCCGCTGGATGTGGTTGCATGGCACGGCAACTATGCCCCCTGCAAATACGACCTGCGCACCTATTGCCCGGTCGGCGCGATCCTGTTCGACCACCCGGACCCGTCGATCTTTACCGTGCTGACCGCCCCGTCAGGAGTCGAAGGCACCGCCAATATCGACTTTGTCCTGTTCCGGGATCGCTGGATGGTGGCCGAGGACACGTTCCGTCCGCCGTGGTACCATAAAAATGTGATGTCCGAACTGATGGGCAATATCCACGGCATATATGACGCAAAGCCCAAGGGGTTCGTGCCGGGCGGTATGTCGCTGCATAACATGATGCTGCCCCACGGACCGGACAAGAACGCCTTTGAAGGGGCGTCGAATGCCGAACTCGGGCCGGAAAAGCTGGCCAATACGATGTCCTTCATGTTCGAAACCCGCTTCCCCCAGCATCTGACCGCCTTTGCCGCGAAAGAGGCGCCGCTACAGGATGATTACATCGACTGCTGGTCGGATCTGGAAAAGAAATTCGACGGGAAGCCGGGCAAGAAATGAGGGTTGCAACGCTGAAGAATGGCGAACCGGATGGGCAGGTGGTCAGAGTGTCCGACGATCTGCGTCAAATGTGGCCTGAGGAACCGACGACGCTGCAGGCTGTGCTTGATGGCGAGGTTATGGAACAGCCGACCGACCCCCGCCCGTTCGATGAGGCGACCTGTCATTCGCCGCTGCCGCGCGCATACCAATTCCTCGATGGCTCAGCTTATGTGAACCATGTCGAGTTGGTCCGCAAAGCGCGTGGGGCCGTGATGCCCGAAAGCTTCTGGACCGATCCGCTGATGTATCAGGGCGGCTCCGACAGCTTCCTCGCGCCCACTGATCCGATCATTGGCGACCCCGACTGGGGCATCGATTTCGAGGGCGAGATTGCAGTGATCACTGGACACGTGCCGATGGGTGCCAGCCGGGAAGAGGCTTTGGAGGCGATCCGTTTCGTGATGCTTTGCAACGACGTGTCGTTGCGCAACCTGATCCCCGATGAACTCGCCAAGGGCTTTGGCTTCGTGCAATCCAAACCGGCCTGCGCCTTCTCGCCCGTTGCGGTCAGCCCCGACGACCTACCCGGCTGGAGGGATGGCAAACTGCACGGCATCCTGAATATCGACCTGAACGGTGAACCCTTTGGCCGCGTCGATGCGGGTGTCGACATGACCTTCGATTTTGGCCAGCTCATCGCCCACGCGGCCAAGACCCGGAACCTGGCGGCAGGCACGATCATCGGATCGGGCACCGTGTCGAACAAGCTGGATGGCGGACCGGGCAAACCAGTGCCCGATGGCGGCGCCGGTTACGCGTGTATCGCCGAACAGCGTATGGTCGAAACCATCCTGACAGGCGCACCCAAAACCCCCTTTCTGAAACCGGGCGACCGCGTTCAGATATGGATGGAGGATGCGAAGGGACGCAGCATCTTTGGCATGATAAATCAAACGGTAGAGGCATTGAAATGACCAAGGCATTCGCGTCCCAGGGGGACATGACCGAAAAGAAGATCACGTTCGAGGAGGTCGGGCGCGACATCTGGGCCTTTACCGCCGAAGGTGATCCGAATTCCGGCGTGATCATCGGCGATGACAGCGTCATGATTGTCGAGGCGCAGGCGACACCCCGCCTTGCAAACAAGGTGATCGAGAAGGTGCGCGAGGTGACGGACAAGCCGATCAGCCATCTGGCGCTGACCCATTATCACGCCGTGCGGGTCCTTGGTGCTTCGGCCTATGGTGCCGATCAGATCATCATGGGTGATGCCGCCCGCGCCATGGTGGCCGAGCGGGGACAGGAAGACTGGGACAGCGAATTCCAGCGCTTTCCGCGCCTTTTCGAAGGGCACGAAAGCATCCCGGGCCTGACATGGCCCACGACCACCTTTAGCGAGGATATGACCGTCTATCTGGGCAACCGGCGTATCGATCTGATGCATCTGGGCCGCGCCCATACGGCGGGCGATATCGTGATCCATGTGCCGGACGAGAACGTGATGTTCACGGGGGACATCGTCGAAGATCACTCTGCCTGTTATTGCGGCGACGGGCATTTTGGTGACTGGGGGCATACGCTCGACAATATTGCGGCGTTTGACGTGGACGCGATTGCGCCGGGGCGGGGCAATGCGCTCGTTGGGCGCGGTGCCGTGGAACGCGCCATCGAAAGCACCCGCGATTTCGTGGACAGCACCTATCGCCCTGCAGCCCGCGTGGCCGCACGCGGCGGCACGCTGAAAGAGGCATGGGACGCCGTGCGCGCCGCCTGCGATCCGAAATTCGCCGATTATGCGATCTACGAACACTGCCTGCCCTTCAACGTCGCACGCGCCTATGACGAGGCGCGCGGCATCGACACACCCCGTATCTGGACAGCAGAGCGGGACCTGCAGATGTGGGCGGCACTACAGGGATGAGCGAGCCAGAAATCGGAGACGGATTGGCGGCCTTTGCCGACGTGGTCGACCCTGTTGCAATGGCTGAAATGCTGAACAAGCTTGTTCGGTGGCCTGATCCGGAAGCGGTTGCACGACTACCCGTATGGTTCCCTGAACTTGCCCGCAAGATGCCGCTTTACAAGGCTGGATGGATGGAGCGCGCCACCAACAAGAAGCGTCCCAAGACCGAAGGGAATACATCCGCAAACACCGCGCTGACACGGACTCTCAACCAAAGCTCAAAAGCGCGGCCACACTGGACTTGCTGCCATATCTGGGGGAACGATGATACCAGCTACGCTTCGGGCCATTCCGAGGTCAACGATCCGCGTTATTACTCCAGCCCTGCCAACATGGTTCTGGTTCCGACGCCCCTCAAGGCGATTACGGACTTTGTGCCGCAGTTCAAGATTGCGTTGCGGCTGACGGCATATCGGCTTTATGGTTTTCTGCCAGATGCGAGGACTTTGCCGGATCGGGCCGACGCCGGAGACTGGATGCCAATAGAATGGACGGAACCAGCAGGGCCAGCGGTTGTTCGCTTCGGAAAAGTCGCAGAGACAGCAATGAAGCGCAGAGTGGCGCAAATATCTGATGATCTGAAACTTGTAGGCACCGCCTATCCCGCAGGGCAGGTCCGTGAAACCATCGGTTATTGGTGTGCGCGCAAACCGGAATCGCTGTTTGATACCATTGGGGGCGATGTTTGACCGCCATCTTCGACACCCCCCTTTACCCATATGTGCGTCACCCCGATCAGGACCGGCTGGCGCGCGATCCCGTTATCATTGTCGGGGCGGGTCCGGTTGGATTGACGCTCGCTATTGATCTTGCGTTGAAGGGTGTCAAAGCCGTCGTTCTGGATGACAATGATCGCGTCTCAACCGGTTCCCGAGCGATTTGTTTTGCTAAGCGCACACTGGAAATCCTCGACCGGCTGGGCGTTGCTGCACCCTTGATCGCCAAGGGCGTTCAATGGAACAAGGGCCGCGTTTTTTTTGGCGAACGCGAAGTCTATGATTTCACCTTGCTGGCCGAAGATGGACACAAACAACCTGCCTTCATCAATCTGCAACAGTATTATCTGGAGGCCGCGCTTGTGGGCCGCGCGCAGGAGCTTGGCGTTGATATCCGGGGCCGGAACCGGGTGATGGGGCTGGAGCAACGCACCGATTACGTTAGCCTGACCGTTGAGACGCCAGACGGCCCCTATTTGCTGGGGGCGGATTGGCTGATCGCTTGCGACGGTGCCCGTTCGCCCACCCGCGACATGATGGGACTGGGGTTTGAAGGGCGGGTGTTCGAGGATAACTTCCTGATTGCCGATGTGAAGATGCGCGCCGATTTCCCGACCGAACGGTGGTTCTGGTTCGAGCCGCCCTTCGAAGGGGCGGGGCAATCGGCGCTGCTGCATAAACAACCCGATGATGTCTGGCGGATCGACTTTCAGCTTGGCTGGGATATCGACCGGGAGGCAGAGCTCGATCCCACCCGCATTCGCGCGCGTGTTGATGCGATGTTATCATCGCAGACCGGCACTATCCCGGATTATGATCTGGAATGGACGTCGATCTATACGTTCCAGTGCCGCCGTATGGCGCGCTTTCGTCAGGATCGCGTGCTGTTTGCTGGCGATGCCGCGCATCAGGTATCACCCTTCGGCGCGCGCGGGGCCAATTCGGGTATTCAGGACGTAGATAATCTGTCGTGGCGGCTGGCGCTGGTTCTGGATGGGAGGTCCGAGGCATTGTTGGATGCGTACGCCACTGAACGGGAATATGCAGCGGACGAAAATATTCTCGCCTCAACGAGGTCTACTGATTTCCTGACCCCGAAATCTCAGATCAGCCAGATTTTTCGCAATGCCGTTCTGGACCTCGCTGCCGATCACGCCTTTGCCCGTCCGCTGGTCAATTCCGGGCGATTATCTGTGCCTTGTGTCTACCCTGATTTGGCTGACGGGCTGACGGGGCCCATGCCGACACGACCCGGTGTGGCCTGTGTCGATGCACCCGTCGGGGCGGGCTATCTGCTGGACCATTTGCAGGGCTTTCATCTGTTGGCTTTGGGCTGCGATGCGCCTGATATGCTGGCGGATAACGGTATTGTCGTGACGCGCATTGATGCCGCGCTGACCGAACAAATCAAGGCGCGCTATCTGGGTGATGCGCCATCAGCGCTTTACCTGATCCGCCCGGATCAGCATGTGGTTGGGCGCTGGCCGAATTTTGATGAAACCACTGTCCGCAATGCCCTGCGTGCCGCTATTGGAAGGGAATGAAATGACCCTGAACCTTGATCCGAATATCGCTGACCCGGATGGGTTTTACGATGAATTACTGGCAGCGCATGAGGGGCTGAGCAAGGCGGAAAGCGATGCGTTGAATGCCCGTTTGATCCTGACCCTGTGCAATCAGATTGGGGACCGGGCGGTCATTCGTGCCGCGCTTAGGGCTGCCCGTTAGGCGGTTTGTCATCATCCGACAAGATACGCCATGCATCCCCGTCAAGGTCCTCGTATTGATTGGCGCGCAGGCTCCATAGGAACGCGATCAGGCCGAGCGCGCCAAGGAGAAGGGATGCCGGGATCAGAATGACGAGGATATTCATACCCGACCTTTTAGGCGCAAAGCGTTCAAAAGAACAGTGATGGAGGAAGTGGACATGGCGATTGCGGCCAGCAATGGTGTCGCGAAGCCTGCCAGCGCGATGGGGATAGCGACGGCGTTATAGGCCGCCGAGATGACAAAGTTCTGCATCACAAGCTTGCGGGCCTTGCGGGCGACAAGCGGCAGTTCAATCAAAGGGTTCAGACTGTCGTTCAGCAGCACAATGTCGGATGCGGCCCGTGACGCATCGGCAGCCGTCGCGGGCGAGACAGACGCATGTGCCGCAGCCAGCGCGCCAGTATCATTCAGCCCATCGCCAACCATCAGCACATGCGCCCCCGCATCTGTCAGTGCGTTGATGTAGCTGATCTTTTCCTCCGGGCGGGTTGCTGCCTTCCAGTTGGAAATGCCAAGTTTTGCGGCCACAGATGCGGTTTCCTCTGCGTCATCGCCAGACACAAGGTGTACGGCAAGGCCTGCACCCTGCCACGCCCGCATCAGCGCCGTGGCCCCGTCGCGCAGGTCTGATTGCAAGGTGATCTTGCTGGGTATCTGGCTGCCAATCTGCAGATAAGTTCCTGATTTCATGCCAAGCCACGCGCCGGAACCCAACCGCACGGTTTCCCCGTTATGGCGGGCGCTTAGACCTTTGCCGGGATGCTCTTGCTGATCGGTGAGCGTGGCAGGGGTGACGCCGTGCAATGACGCGGCAATCGCTTGCGAAACCGGGTGTGTGGCGTCTTGGGTCAATGCCAGTGCGATGGACTGCGCCCGTTCGTCCAGCGCATCGCGGGCGGCGGCGGGCATGGTCAGTGTGCCCGTTTTGTCAAAGACCACAGTATCGACTTCGGCCAGCCGTTCCAGCGCGGTCCCGTCTTTGACCAGAAGCCCGGCCCGGAACAAGCGCCCGGCGGCGGTGGTGGATACGGCAGGCACGGCAAGACCCAGCGCGCAGGGGCAGGTGATGATCAGGGTTGCAACAGCAATGTTGAGCGACAGGCGTGCGTCGCCGGAATAGGCCAGCCACGCGATAAAGGCGGCCAGCGCCAGCAGGTGCACAACAGGCGCATAAACTGCTGCTGCGCGGTCCGCGATAGCGGTATAGCGGTTGCGCACAGCCTCAGCCTGATCGACCATCGTGACCATTTTGCGCAGCGTTGTGTCGGCCCCAACGGTGGCGGCTCGGATCGTCAGGGGACCGGTCATGTTGACCTCGCCCGCCGTGACCTCTGCGCCCGTGTTGGTCGCCACGGGTTTGCTTTCCCCCGTCAGCAGCGACCGGTCGATCTGGCTGTTGCCTTGGGTGACAACCCCGTCCACAGGGATACGCCCACCGGGCATAATTTGGATCAAATCACCTACGGAAAGGTCAGCGAAATCAACCATTTGCCGGGCGCCATCCGTCAGGCGCATCACGCGTGGCACCTCCAGCGCCGAAAGCTGCGCAGCGGCAGAGGCGGCGGCCTTGCGGCTGCGATTATCCAGATAGCGCCCGATCAGCAAAAAGAAGGTGAGCGAGACGGCTGCGTCAAAATAAACCTGCGCACCACCCACGAACGTCTCGTAGAGCGACATGGCAGCGGCCAGCAGGATCGCTAGCGAAATCGGCACATCCATGTTCAGTTTGCGCGCCGAAAGGGCCCGCCACGCGTTGAGGAAGAATGGCTGACCTGCATAGATCACAGCGGGGATCGCGATGCTGGCGCTGATGATATGGAACAGATGCTGGGTGGCCCCGACAGCCCCCGACCAAACGGCGACCGATAGCAGCATCACATTCATCATAGCAAAGCCGGATATCGCGATGCGGGTCAGAAGGCCTTTGCCGTAAGTGTCTGTGCCCGCGTCCAAAAGTGAGGTGTCGAGAACGCGCGCCTCGAACCCTGCCATCTCTAGCGTGTCAATCAGAGTCTCGGGTGCAACGGGGGTATTGGTGCCCACGGTGACCCGCTTCATTGACAGGTTCACCCGGGCCGAGGCGACGCCTTCGGCTTCGATCAAAGCCCGTTCCACACCATTGATGCAGGCCACACAATGGATGCCGGGCAAGGACAGGACGATCTGGTCGGTCCCCTTGGCCACCGCCTGTTTCAGCGGCGCCTCGGGCAGGCTAATGCAGGCCGGGCACGCAGCGGTATCGGTCATCTTGCCGTCAGCTGAATGCGGCGGCGGAAGGGGGTGCCGTCCGGGGCCACCAGTTCCAGACGCAGGTTCCAATAGCCTTCGGATGCGGTCACGGGGGCCGTCAGCGCGGTGCCGTTCCACGTAAACTCTGGCACCTCATCCTGCCCGGTATGGGTGGCCCGGCCAAGGATTGCGTTGACGACGGTTGGCTGGACCGCGTTGCCGTCTGTGTCAGCGATGGAGACCGTGAGTATCCCGTTTTCCAGCGTCGATGTCATATCCCAGCGCAGGGCATTCTGGGCGGCGCGGTCAGCCTCGAATTTCTGGCTGACGACGTAGGAATTGCGGGTTTCCAGCCCCGGAAACGTGGCGACGGCGTTATAGGCCAGCGTCAGATTGACCGCGATGATGATGCCAAAGCCGCCGACCATAAGCGCCAGCATGTGCCAGCCGGTGAATTCGCGAGTCATTGTGCCGCCCTCCCGTTAAAGATTGTATCCTTGTGCGCACGCTCTCCCGAGACGACGTCCTCGACCCAGAACCGCAGGTCGGTGCGGTCGGTGGATGCGGCGGGATCATTGGGGCGTGCAGACACGTAAACCCGCTGCAAAAGTGTTTCGTTCGCAGGCACAGTGACAGAGCGGAGTGCAGTGCCTTCCAGTTCGATCCTCAGGATGTCGTCCGAGACGAGCGAGAGGTGGAATTCGCGATCTTCGCCATGTTTGTTGAGCAAACGAATGTCGTAGATGTTACGGATCGTCCCGTCAGACTGTGTCACAAAGGTCGGGTTGCGCACGGGCGAGACTGTCATTTCGATGTCGGCGCGGATGAACAGCGCGAAGACCAGACCAACGCCGATCAGCGACCAGAGTGTTGTGTAAAGCATGGTGCGGAAGCGGAAGACGTGCTGCCAGAGCGCCTTGGCCGGTTTGCCTTTTGCTTCTTCCTCCTGATCGGAAAGCGCCAGATAATCGATTAAACCCCGTGGCTTACCGATTTTGTCCATTACGTCATCGCAGGCGTCGATACAAAGGGCACAGGTGATGCATTCCATCTGCTGGCCGTCGCGGATGTCGATGCCAGCGGGGCAGACATTCACACAGGCCATGCAGTCAATGCAGTCGCCGGTGGTGTTGTCATGCTTCTTGCCGCGCGGTTCGCCTCGCCATTCGCGATAGGCGACTGTCAGCGTTTCGGGGTCCATCATGGCGGCCTGAATCCGCGGCCAGGGGCACATGTAGTTGCAGACCTGTTCGCGCATGAAGCCACCGAAGATGAATGTGGTGGCGGTCAGCACCCCTATGGTGGCCCATGCAATGAAGGGCGCCTGGAAGGTGGCGAGGTTGTAGGCGAGCGTTGGCGCGTCGGCGAAATAGAACACCCAAGCCCCGCCGGTAGCGATGGCGATCAGCAGCCAGACCGTCCATTTTGTCAGTCTTAACAGTATCTTACGGGCGTCCCACTTGGCGCTCCAAAGGCGGACGCGCGCGTTGCGGTCGCCTTCGATCCAGCGTTCGACGAGGATGAAAAGATCGGTCCAGACCGTTTGTGGGCAGGTGTAGCCGCACCAGACCCGGCCGAGCGCAGAGGTGAAGAGGAACAGGCCGAGACCGGCCATGATCAGCAGGCCCGCGACGAAGTAGAATTCATGCGGCCAGATCTCGATCCAGAAGAAATAAAAGCGGCGATGCGCCATGTCGATCAACACGGCCTGATCGGGCAGGTTGGGGCCACGGTCCCAGCGAATCCATGGGGTGAGATAGTAAATGCCCAGCGTGACCGCCATCACCCACCATTTCAGGTTTCGGTAGAACCCTTTGACACGACGCGGAAAAATCGGCTCTCGCGCGGCGTAGAGGGGCTGGTCTTCGGCTGAGGACATATGGGTGGCCTGACGGATAAGGTTCTGTTCGCAGGATCGGTTTTAAAGGGCCGCGTGTATAGGTCTTTGATGTGGATCAAGCCCCGGGGGCACGCAACGTGCGGTGGGGTGTCGCAGGGGATTTTGCGGCACATGGCCCGGTTGGCGTTAATGATCAGGTGAATAAGGGGTTTTGTGGCATGCAGAACCTATGCAGAAACCATGCGCAAACCATGCGCATGATTGTATGTATTGGGCCTGATTAATGGTGCGTGCTGTGCGAAGTGTGGAGGAAGGGTTAACAAAGCCCGTTCAGCAGTTTTTCTAGTTGGGCTGGCAGATTGGGTGCACGCAGGATGCCCCCGTGACATGGCACGAGGATTTTGGGCGGAGAGCGTAATATGAAGTCCGCCGCCCACCGGGTGTAGGCCATCGCGTCGGCCACGCCGTAGCGCGGGAAGGTTTTGAGGAGTTGTGCCGGGCCATCGCCTTTGGCCGGGCCTGCGAAGGCGTCGACGACCAGCCAGAAGTCAGGTGATGTGATCCAGACCTCGCCTGTTTTCAGACCTGCCGGTGCAACGCATTGCATGTCGTCAGGCAGTAGCAGGTCAAGTGCGGACACATCCGCAAAGCCTAGCCCGGTGATTTTTTGCAGGCGTGCGTGGCACGGGCTGGGTGCGAGGAGATGCGCATCGGGGAAAGCCAGCACATATTCGGCGAGCCCTTTGTTGTGGTAGTGGTTGGGAGCCAACAGAACCTCGACCTGACCAATATTAGCGAGGCTGGCCTTGCCCTTATGTCCGATGCCCGCAACCGGACTATAAAGGCATAGGCCCCCGGTCTTGAGCGTGATGGCCGTGCAGCGCAGACCGCCCTTAGTGGCAGAAAAGACGCCGGTCAGCCCGGTGACGGGTTTGAATTCCATGAGTTCAGCTGTCATCGGGTGCGCCCCAGTTTTTCAGCATGTCGAGGATGAGGTCCACAAGATGCCGCCCGGCGTCATGGGATTTGCTGACCCGGTTGGCTGTGTGAATGCCCATAACGGCAGAGACGAGACCTTGCGCGGTCTGATCGGCATCATGTGATCCCCCGATCTGCGAGGCTGTTTGGGCGTGGGTGAGGGCCATTTTGAAATGATCGGTCAGGTCGGTCCAGTAGGCATCAGACGCTTGACGCAGGGCGGGGCTATTGATTTCGGCGTTTTCGATGCCGGTGTTGACCATCAGGCAGCCCCACGCACTGGAATTGATGCTGCCAGCGGTCACAAGGCCCTGAAAGAACTGCGCAATTGCCGGAAGGCCGCCGGTTTTCAGCGGACCGAGCACAGTGTCTTTGGCGGCGGTGTGGTAATGGTTGAGGGCGGCGAGGTAGAGCCCCTCTTTCCCGCCGAATTCATTGCGGATGGCGAATTTGTTAAGGCCGGTTTGTACCTCTAGTGCGCGGACACCCAAGGCGGTGTAGCCATGTTCCCAAAACGCCATGCAGGCACGGGTGGTCGCATCGGTGCGGTCGTAGGATTTTGGGCGGGCCATGAAATTTCCTATACGGTTGTATAGAAATACATGTACAGATGTATAGAAATGTCAACGGGTTCTATTTTTCGGTTTGTGTTGATCCCGATCCGGATGGGCTTTCGTCTGCCGGGCCCGTGATCGCCGGATGCGATGCGGTGCCGCCGAGCGGACGCAGGGGGATTTGGTTTTCAGCAAGCTTGTCCAGCAAATCGTCAACAAACACGGCGGTCAGGTCGAGGTTCTTGTCATAGAGGCGTTGCCACAGAACAGGATCCATGGACTTGAGTTTGGCGCTTGCAAGCGTGGCGCGTTCCAGAAAACCCATGATGGTCACGCTTGTGACGGCAACCGTCAGCGGCCCCGCCAGGAGGTTGGTGACCGCACGGCTGGCCAGGAATTTTCCGATCCGGGAGTTCAGCGTTGTGCGCAATTGTTGCCGTAACAGGGGTGATAACCCGGTGACCTCGCTCGCGGCGATCCGGTTCAACGCTGGCATCACATGGGGGTTCACAACCCCGTATTTGATGGGTGCCTTGACCAGCGCCCTGCCTGTCAACGTGCCGGCACCCGCCTTGATCAGGTATTCCTGTCCTGAATCGGAAGCCAGGCCTTCCAGTCTTTGGGTTTCGGCCCGTTCCAAGTAGCAGGTTTTGACGACCTCCAGAACCTCTTGGACGACGGCGTCCCGGTCGTTGACCAGACGTTTGCCCAGCGCGATCATCCGCCCGTGTTCGTCGCTGACCTGTTGTTGTGCCTCTTTGCCGCTTGTGCCCAGCCTGCGCCCCATACGGCCAAGGCCACCTGCAATATCTTCGACAAAGAAGTCATAGATGCCTTGGGCCGCAGTGCCCAAAAACCATGTGGCCGAGTTCAGAAATGACGGCCCGCTGTCAGAGGATGATTGTCCTGCCGGTCCGCGCGGCATTGGTGGCCCGCTGGTGCCGGTCAGCAAAAGCCGGGTGGCAGGCGAAGGCAGGCTTGCCCGCAAAACGTCATGGCTTGGAAAGATGCTGCGATAAAATTGCGAGGCGGCTTCGGGGTTGGTTCGAAAGAGGCTGATGATTGGATTTGCAAACCGCGTGACTGGCAGGCTTTCTGCGGGTGCGCCTGTGTTCAGGCCCGCAAAGGGGAAGAGGCGCTGAAACATGGCGTGGGCCGCTTCCGGGTTCGTCTGGTAGAGGTTGAAGACCGGGCTTGATACGATCAGCGTTTTTGGTTTTGGCGGGGCGGGTTTGGGGTCGCCATCCCCTTCGATGCGTTGGATCACCGCGGTATTGGCCTGCTGGTTCAAGGTGTGGAGTTGTGCGACCTTGTCGGACCGGTCGGCCGATTGCTGCAGTTGCTGCAGATTGTTGGCCGGTGCGCGCGCCCAGCCGCCCGATTGCCGGTTTGGACCACGAGTGGTCTGTGATCGTGAGCCAGATCTTTGCGCTGATGCTTTCATAAGGGCGGTCAAATCTGATTGTTTGGATGATCAGCACATACCACATTTTTAGGTCTTGGGATATGCGATTGGTTCAGATCGTTTCGATCATGCCCTCGCCTTGCCCGCAAAAGGAGCGTAAGGCTAACGGCATGAAAATCGTCCGCCTTGAAGATGCCCGCCACCTGCCGCTGTGGCGAAGGCCCACGTCACTATTGTTCGTGATGGCGATGGCGATGCCGGTGGCATTTGCCACGTGGTCGGCGCTGCTCAACAACTTTGTCATCGAGGTGGCGGCGTTTGACGGGTCGGATATCGGCTGGCTGCATACAGTGCGCGAAATTCCGGGGTTCTTTGCCATCGGGGTGATCGCCCTGATCATGTTCATCCGGGAACAGGTGCTGGGATTGGTGGCGCTGATCATGCTGGGCGCGGCGACGGCGGTCACTGCACAGTTTCCAACGATGGCGGGTATCCTGACGGTGACGATGCTGTCCTCGATCGGGTTTCATTATTACGAGACGGTCAACCAGTCCCTGCAATTGCAGTGGATCGAAAAGAAGCGCGCGCCGCAGACCCTTGGCTGGCTGATCTCGGCCGGGGCGGGGGCCACGATTGTGGTCTATTTGCTGATTGTGCTGAGCTGGGATTTGCTGGGCCTGACCTATTCCATCGTCTACTGGCTGTCGGGCGGGTTTACGGCGTTGGTGGCGTTGCTGTGTCTGTTTGCTTATCCGCAGTTTGAATCGCCTAATCCGCAGTTAAAGACCTTTGTGTTGCGCCGTCGATACTGGCTTTATTATGCGTTGCAGTTCATGTCGGGCGCCCGCCGCCAGATCTTTGTTGTCTTTGCCGCGTTCATGATGGTCGAACAGTTCGAATTCGAGGTGGATGAGGTGACCAAGCTGTTCTTGCTGACCCTTGTCATCAACATGATCGCCGCCCCGTTTCTGGGCAAGTTGGTGGCGGTGTTCGGCGAGCGCCGGGCGCTGGTTTTTGAATATACGGGCCTTTGCCTGATTTTCTTTGCCTATGGTGGCATCTATTATTTCGGCTGGGGCGTGCTGTTGGCGACGTTTTTGTATGTGGCCAACCATATCTTTTTCAGCCTCGCGCTGGCGATCAAGACCTACTTTCAAAAGATCGCGGACCCGCTGGATATCGCACCCACAGCGGCTGTGGCCTTTACCATCAATCATATCGCGGCTGTGTTTCTGCCTGCCCTGCTGGGCTATATCTGGCTGCAATCGCCGGGAACGGTGTTTTTGATGGCGGCGGGCATGGCGATCATTTCGCTGCTGTTGTCGCTGTTGATCCCGCGCCATCCGGCCCCTGGTCACGAGACCGTGTTTCAGTTCCGTTTGCTTGCGGCGGCGGAGTAGAAATTACGCCGCCGGGCATTATATTCTGCCCTGACCCCCAGAGGAGAGTTCAGATGTTTTTCACCAAGAGCCCGAAATCCGAGATGGTGACCAAGGATGCCGCCCTGCCGGGCCGGTCTGCGCCGATCCCGACAGCCCCGACCCATTTTGTTTATGGCACGCCGCTGACTGGCAATGTGCCGGAGGGCATGGAAGAGGCCATGTTCGGCATGGGCTGTTTCTGGGGCGTGGAGCGGATGTTCTGGAAGCTGGATGGTGTGCAGTCGACCATGGTGGGTTATGCGGGCGGCTATACCCCGAATGCGACCTATGAAGAGGTTTGTTCCGGCAAGACCGGCCATAATGAGGTTGTGCGCGTGATCTATGATCCGGCGATCATTTCCTATGATCAGTTGTTGCAGGTGTTCTGGGAGGGCCATGATCCCACCCAGGGGATGCGGCAGGGCAATGACCGGGGCACGCAGTACCGGTCTGGCATCTATGCCTATTCGGCGGCACAACGCGAAGCGGCTGAGGCCTCCAAAGCGGCCTTTGCCCCGCGTTTGTCGGAAGCCGGGTATGGTGCGATCACGACAGAGATCGTGGATGCGCCGGAGTTCTATTTCGCCGAGGATTATCACCAGCAGTATCTGGCGAAGAACCCGAACGGCTATTGCGGCATCGGGGGGACGGGGGTGACCTGTCCGATCGGTGTTGGCGTCTAGGCGATTTGTCCAATGTGATGTGTTCAGCGCCGTTCCCACCAAGGGGAACGGGCTGGCTGTGGTTGTCGATGCCGATGGTCTGACCGATGACCAGATGCAGGGGTTTGCCGCCTGGACGAATCTGGCGGAAACCACTTTTCTGGCCAAACCGACCGCGCCGGGTGCGGATTATGCCGTGCGTATTTTCACGCCCGGTCGCGAAATGCCTTTTGCGGGGCATCCGACGCTGGGGAGTTGTATGGCCTGGCTGCATACCGGTGGTGTGCCCGCCGAAGCCGGTGTCGTGCGTCAGCAATGTGCGATCGGTATTGTTGAGATTGATGTGACCGGGCCGGTGCCCGCATTTGTTGCCCCGCCGACCAAGGTGATCCCGATGGCCGATGCGGACCTGACCCGCTATGCGCAGGCGCTGGATCTGCGGCCCGAACAGGTGGTCAGGGCGACCCAGTTGGATAACGGCCCGGTCTGGCAGGTGCTGGAACTGGCATCGGCAGAGGATGTGCTGGCGATTGATGCGTCCCGCGTCAGTTGGCCTGATTTTGTCGCGCTGTCGGTTGTGGGGCCTTACCCCGCCGGGGCAGAGGCGGATTACGAGTTGCGCAACCTGTCCCCATCCAGCGGCATGGTTGAGGATCCGATCACTGGATCGCTGAATGCCGCCATTGCGCAGTGGATGCGGGCCGAAGGGCGGCTGACCCGTGATCTGGTCATGTCGCAGGGCACACAGATTGGCCGGGTCGGCCGCGTGTTCGTGCGCCCGGATGCCGACCGGGTGATGATCGGCGGGCATGTGAATGTTCTGATCGAGGGGACCGTCGATCTGTGATCGTCAATGTGCTGTCACATACTGTTCTTCTGCCGATCCTGCTTGCGCAGGCGGCCTATGTCCGGCGCCATGTCATCGAACTGCCCGAACCGCCGGGGGATCGTAGTGGCACTGTGGGTGATGGTCCGCCGCTCCGACTGCTGATCATCGGGGATTCGTCGGCTGCCGGTGTCGGCGTGGCGACGCAAGCCGAGGCTCTGCTGGGGCGTATCACGGGACGGCTGGCCAGCGTTGCGCGGGTCGAGTTTGATCTGGTGGCCCGTACCGGGGCCAAGACCGCAGAAGCGGTCGGTTGGCTGGATGATTTGCCACGTGATCAATATGATGTGGTCGTTACCGCATTGGGCGTTAATGATGTGACCAAGGCGACCCCGCTCAGCCGCTGGCTTTCGCTTCAGGCGCGGTTGCTGGACCGGCTGGAACATGATTTCGGCGCGCGGCGCATTGTTGTCTCTGGTTTGCCGCCGATGGGGCAATTTCCATTATTGCCGCAGCCCCTGCGCTGGGCGATGGGCCGACGGGCGCTCTGGTTCGACAAGCATCTGCATCGTTTGGTCGCCAGACGCCCGGCCTGTTCACCTGTGACGATTCGGCTGGGGTTGAATGATACCAATATGTCTGCTGATGGCTTTCATCCCGGACCTTCGGTTTACGCGGCCTGGGCGGATGAGATTTGCGCTGCCGTGTTGGCGGATCAGGCCCTGCTTGACCATGTCGGGGCGACCGCCTAACCGGGGGCAACCCTAATGAGGCGCCCCTATGACGACTTTTTCTGCTTTGACGACGATCACCGGCGAAGACGCGGCCTATAAGTTGGCGGATGATCTGGAGGCGATCGTCCCGGAACCAACGGGCGTTGGTGTTTTCGAGATAGAAGATGGATCAGGCCTGTGGGAGGTCGGGGCCTATTTCATGGAGCGCCCGGACATCGCGGCGCTGGCCGTTCTGGCGACATTGCATCATGCCAGGCCTTTCACAGTGTCAGAGATCCCCGATCAGGATTGGGTATCAAAGGTGCAGCGCGAACTGGCCCCGGTGGTGGCAGGCCGCTTTTTTGTTTATGGCTCGCATGATGCCGATAAGGTGCCTGACGATGCGGTACCCTTGCTGATTGACGCCGCGATGGCGTTCGGCACCGGGCATCATGGTACGACGCTGGGTTGTTTGCAGGCTTTTGATGCCCTGTTGGAGAGCGGCATCACCCCGAAAAATGTGGCGGATGTCGGGTGCGGGACTGCGGTGTTGGCCATGGCTGCGGCACATGTTTTGCCCGGTGTTGTGCTGGCCAGCGATATCGACCCGGTGGCTGTTGAGGTGGCACAGGCCAATGTGGTGTCCAATGGGCTTGCGGGCCGTGTTGATTGCGTTGTCGGCGCGGGATTCGCAGCTGAACGCTTGTGGGATGCAGCCCCGTTTGATTTGGTTTTTGCCAATATTTTAAAGGCCCCGCTGATCGGGCTGGCCCCGGATATGAATACCCATGTCGCTGCAGGCGGGCATGTGATTCTCTCTGGTATTTTGAATGAACAGGCGGACGAGGTGGTTACTGTTTATAAACAAAACGGGTTCAATCTTGCGTCAAAGTCGCATATTGTTGACTGGACCACCTTGGTAATGAGCAAAAATTCACCCACTCTGTGAGTTTTCGCACAAGGCGATGTGAAATGTCTTGTTATTGCCTAAGTTGTTCGTGATTTTGTACAGACACGTCGTCTGCTGATGTTAAGGAGGGTTCTATGGCCCAGGCCAATGTCCCATTTGATAAAAGACTAAAGCGCATTGTGCGTCGCCATGACCGTATGCAAAACGGTGTGGTGAAAACCGTGACGTCTGACGGCCTTATCGTTGCACGCCCACGGGTTTATACGCCGCGCTTCCCGCTGAAGGGTTTGGTGATCCTTCTTGTTGCAGGGTTCCTGTTCAAAGGGTTCCTTTTCGCCTCGCTTGGTGAAGCGTCATATAACGAGCGTGTCGTATCCTTGAAGCAAGGTTCTGTGATGGAGCAGGCCGGTGCGTGGATCATGCAAGCCGACCCAGCCACAGTGGTCGTTGCAGATATGCTGAAGAACGTTTTGCCGCAGTAAGCAGGCTTGTTAATACAGCAAAAAGGCCGCTTCGATTGAAGCGGCCTTTTGTGTTTGTGAGTGATGTCCCGAAGATGACGCTGTTCTGCCCGCAGTCAGACAGAACAGCGCCGAATTGAATTAGCGGGTGTGGCGTGTCGCAACGCTGTCGATGTCGCCATATGTCAGACCGATGTCTTCCAATTCGCGTGCGGACAGCTTGGACAGGGCTTTGCGTGTCACGCGTGCGTCGTTCCATGCCGCGACGGCGCCAAATGTACGGACAACGAAAGCCGAAAGAGTGCTGGCGGAGAGGCCAGCTGCGGGGCGGGTGGTGTCAAAAGCGGCCATGGCCATATTCCTTAACTGATGCTGCACTGCAGCGTTATCTTGATAGTCCGCATGTAGGAGTGTTCGAACACCGTTACCAGTGATGTTTTTGCATGGGTCATATGCGTTTTGTGAATGCCTTATTTTTGTGCGGATATTGCCATAAATCGTTTATTTATATAGAGTTAATTGTGTCGCATTTTGGCGATGTAATGACGTGTTTCGCTTTTTGTCACCCTGCCGTAGCGTCACGCCCTTCATCAAACCCTCTTGGTCTTTGTTCGCGTTTTGTGCTAGCAATTTTCAGATAATAATAAATGAGGCGGGCAATGCGTGTTTTGGGAATAGATCCAGGCTTGCGAAACATGGGTTGGGGCGTGATTGAGGTTGCCGGATCGCGCCTGTCCCATGTTGCCAATGGTATTTGCCATTCAGTTGGCGATGATTTGGCGGCCCGTCTGTTGTCATTGCATCAGCAGTTGTCGGCGATGCTGACGGAATTTGCCCCCGATGCCGCCGCGGTCGAGCAGACATTCGTCAATAAGGATGGCGCTGGCACCCTGAAGCTGGGCCAGGCCCGCGGCATCGCGATGCTGGTGCCCGCGCAGGCCGGTGTGCCTGTAGGGGAATATGCCCCGAATGCCGTCAAGAAGGCCGTTGTGGGTGTGGGGCACGCGGAAAAGCATCAGGTCCTGCATATGGTGCAGTTGCAATTGCCGGGCGCCAAGATTGTCGGGCCCGATGCGGCGGATGCCTTGGCGATTGCCATTTGTCATGCACATCATCTGCAATCTGCTGGGACGTTGTCGCAGGCACTGGCGAGGGCAGGCGCATGATTGGCAAGATCGCGGGTCGTTTGGAATACCGCGCCGCTGATCATGTGCTGATTGATGTGCGCGGCGTGGGCTATATTGTTTATGTGTCGGACCGTGTCATGGCGGGTTTGCCGCGTAATGGTGAGGCGGTCGCCCTTTACACCGATCTGCTGGTCCGCGAGGACAACCTGCAGCTTTTTGGATTTACCACCTTGGTCGAAAAGGAATGGCATCGCTTGCTCATGTCGGTGCAGGGGATCGGGGCGAAGGCATCCATGGCCATTCTGGGGACGATTGGGGCGGATGGCGTGAGCCGCGCCATTGCCTTGGGTGATTGGAATACGGTGGCCAAGGCCAAGGGCGTTGGTCCAAAAACGGCGCAGCGCGTGACGATTGAACTGAAGGACAAGGCGCCGGGCGTTATGGCGATGGGGGGTACGGTCGCCGAAGCACTGGGCGATGAGGTGATTGAGGTGGCTGTGCCGGATCAGGTCCGGCGTACGCCGGTGCGTCAGGCGAACCCTGCGCAGGCAGAGGCGTTATCGGCCTTGGGCAATCTGGGCTACGCACCGGGTGATGCCGCTGGTGCCGTGGCGCAGGCGGTAGGTGCAGACCCGGAGGCAGATACGCCCGCACTCATCCGCGCGGCCTTGAAGCTGTTGGCGCCGAAAGGGTAGGGAAGGGGTATGACCCAGCCTGATCCCACATTGCGCCCAGACCCGCAGCCCGAAGATGCGGATCGTGCGTTGCGTCCGCAGACATTGGACGAATTTATTGGGCAACGCGAAGCACGGGCGAACCTGAAGGTGTTCATTGAAAGCGCGCGCCGTCGTGGTGAGGCGATGGATCACGCGCTGTTTCATGGCCCCCCTGGTCTGGGCAAGACGACGCTCGCGCAGATCATGGCGCGGGAGTTGGGGGTGAACTTTCGCATGACCTCTGGCCCGGTGCTGGCCAAGGCGGGTGATCTGGCCGCGATCCTAACCAATCTGGAAGCGCGGGATGTTTTGTTCATCGACGAGATTCATCGCCTGAACCCGGCGGTCGAGGAAGTGCTTTATCCCGCGCTTGAGGATTTTGAGCTGGATCTGGTGATTGGTGAGGGGCCAGCCGCGCGGACGGTGCGCATTGAATTGCAGCCCTTTACGCTGGTGGGGGCCACGACCCGCATGGGGTTGTTGACCACGCCATTGCGGGATCGCTTTGGTATTCCGACCCGCTTGGAGTTCTATACCGAGGACGAGTTGCATGAGATTGTGACGCGCGGTGCCCGGTTGATGGGTGCGCCGGCGGCTGATTTGGGCGCGCGCGAAATTGCCAAGCGCGCCCGTGGCACGCCGCGCATCGCGGGCCGGTTGCTGCGCCGGGTGGTGGATTTCGCGATTGTCGAAGGCGATGGCACCGTCACGCAGGCGATTGCTGATCGCGCATTGACCCGGTTGGGTGTGGATCACCTAGGCCTTGATAATGCCGACCGACGTTATTTGCGCCTGATTGCGGAGAGTTACTCGGGCGGTCCGGTGGGCGTTGAGACGATGTCGGCGGCACTGTCGGAAAGTCGGGACTCTCTGGAAGATGTAATCGAGCCTTATCTTTTGCAGAAAGGGCTGATCCAGCGCACCCCAAGAGGCCGAATGCTGGCGCAGGCGGCGTGGGCGCATTTGGGGATTGCGCCGCCGAAGTCGCAGACGGATCTATTTGGGTGAGAGGTTGCATGCCGCCGGCGGAAGTTTAATGGAAATAGAGAGACAAGACGTCACGCAATTGTTTACCCGAGCCGATGGGGCTTATGTCTTTGCCCGCTGGGGTCGCCCGATTGTGCCGGTTGTTTTTGGAGTCGATGATGCATCGCTTGCCGTTTTCAAGGGGGCGATCGAGGCGGTTGTGGCTTTGGCGGGTCACCAGATGGCGGAGACAGACCCGGAACTGGGCGCCAACTTTATGATCTTCTTTTGCCAGAACTGGACGGAACTGACGGACGTCCCGCATCTGGGTGATTTGGTGCCTGATCTAGTGCCGTTGGTGGCGAAGTTACAGCAGGCTGATGCCAATCAGTATCGGATTTTTCGGTTTGACGAAGCGGGCGCCATTCGTGCCGCTTTCGTGTTTTTGCGCATGGATGATCATTTGGCATCCGTTTCGGCGGATACATTGGCGTTAAGCCAAGCGGTGCAAAGTATCCTTTTGTGGTCGGATACGGCGTTTGATGAGAAACCCCCCTTGGCCATGATTGATGGTAAGACCGTTTTAAGACCTGAGATTGCAGATGTTATTCGTGCCGCTTACGATCCGGTGATGCCTGCGATGGATCGGGATGCGAGCCATGCGTTGCGATTGCAGGCGAGGATTTCACGACCGTCATGACCCACACATTCCCCATTCGCGTTTATTACGAAGACACTGACCTTGCAGGCATTGTCTATTACGCCAATTACCTGAAATTCATCGAACGCGCCCGCAGTGAATGGGTGCGCGAATTGGGTGTTGATCAGGTGGAGATGAAGGCGGAGGGCTATGTCTTTGCGGTGCGTCGCGTGGAGGCGGATTATCTGATGCCGGCAAAGTTCGATGATCAACTGGTGGTGGAGACTGATCTGGTTGAAAACTCGGGCGTCCGCTTGATTGTGCGTCAGGAGGTCAAGCGGGCCGATGTCGTCTTGTTCACCGCCTTGGTGACCATCATTTGCATCAATGCTGGGGGTGCTGCAGCCCGTCTTCCGGCGGCGATCCGCCGTTCTATACACTGAAAATCTGCCTCTTTTCGCAGATGTGATGCGGGATTGGTTGGATTTTCCCTGTCGCTTGGGTTATGCCGTTAGATAATTAGAGCCCAAAATGGGCCTAGAGGCAGAGCAGGCACAATGGAAGCAGCAACCGACTTTACCATGTGGGCGCTATTCGCGCGCGCCACGATTACCGTCAAAATCGTCATGATCATGCTGGTGGCCGCGTCCATCTGGTGTTGGGCCGTGATCATCGACAAGATCATTCAATATCGCAAAGCCCGCGCAGAGGCGGATGTTTTTGACCGGTCTTTCTGGTCGGGCGAGCCGTTGGATGGTTTGTTTGACAAAATCGGCACCGATCCCGAAGGGCCGAGCCAGAAGATTTTCGTCTCCGGCATGTTGGAGTGGCGTCGTTCACATCGTCAGGACGGCGAGATGATTGCCGGTGCTACGTCCCGGATTGATCGCAACATGGATGTCGCCATTTCAAAGGAGGCTGCCAGGTTGCAAAAGGGTCTGCCGGTTTTGGCGACGGTCGGGTCGACGGCCCCGTTTGTGGGGCTTTTCGGTACCGTCTGGGGCATCATGAACGCCTTTATCGAGATTGCCGAGGCGCAGAACACGAACCTTGCCGTTGTGGCGCCGGGGATTGCGGAGGCGTTGTTGGCCACGGGTCTGGGCCTGCTGGCGGCTATTCCGGCGGTGATCTATTACAACAAGCTTTCTGCGGATAGTGATCGGATTGTGAGCGGCTATGAGGCGTTCGCCGACGAGTTCGCGACAATCCTAAGCCGCCAATTGGATAGCTGACATGGGCGCGGGTGTCATGAAATCAGGTGGGGATGAGGGCAGACGTGGTCGCCGCAAATCTCGCCGTGGCCAGCCGATGTCGGAGATTAATGTCACGCCGTTTGTGGATGTGATGTTGGTGCTGCTGATCATTTTCATGGTGGCTGCACCCTTGTCGGTTGTAGGCGTGCCTGTTGAGCTGCCCAAAACAACTGCGGATGCGTTGCCCGGTGATGAGGAAGAGCCGTTGACCGTGACCATCACAGTCGATGGTGTTGTCATGATCCAGGAGACGGAGACGCCGGAGGATGAGCTGGTTGCGAAGCTGAGTGCGATTGCCGCAGAGCGTACCAGTGAAAAGATTTTCCTGCGTGCTGATGGCCGCAACGATTGGAACCGCGTGGCCGAGATTATGGGCCTGCTGAATGCGGGTGGGTTTTCGGACATCGGGTTGGTCACTGATATTGCGGGTCCTGTACCGACTGGTGCTGACGGGTAATCATGCAGACGCCGGGCACCTACATCTCTGCCATCGGCCATGTGGGGCTGATCGGCTGGCTGATCCTTGGGTGGGGGTTCAGTGCCGAGCCGCTGCGCATTGAGACGATGGATGTGTCCGTGGTGACGGGTGAGGAGTTCGAGGCGATGTTGCAGGCCGCCCGCACGCCAGAGCCGGGTGAAGCGGAGCCTGACGCCCCTGTTGTGCCTGAGTTTGATGAGACCCCGCCGCCTGCGCCGACTGAGGAAGAGCCGAACGCGCCTGCCCCGCCGCCGGAACCGGTAGAGCCACCAGAAGAAGAGGTGCCCCCACCGCCCCCACCGCCAGCCCCCCCTGTTGCCGATGTCACGGATGTGGCCCCCGACGAGCCGGTGGTGCCCGCGCCGCCCCCGCCGTCGCCAGATGTCGAGATTTCACAACGGCCCACCCCGCGTCAGGCGGATACTGTCGCCTCGACCATATCCGAACCGCCCCCGCCGGATGCGCAGGTGGATGATGTTGTGCGCGACGAGGTTGTGCCCGATGATAGTGCAGAGGTGGAGGTTGTCGAAGATGAGCAGGAGCCGACGGCACCAGAAGATACGACCGATCAGATCGTGATTGAGGATGAAGCGCCTTCGGGTGTGGTGGAAACGTCAATGCGCCCGCAGGTTCGCCCCAGCCGTCCGACACCGCCTGCGCCCGAGGTGGACGAGCCTGAGGCGGAGACAGTCGAGACCCCTGCGGAGCCTGAAACCCCTGAGCCGGACGTGGATGATGCGGTTGCTGCGGCATTGGCGGCAGCAGGCGCGGGTGAGGCACCGGCGGTGCAAGCCGGTCCGCCGATGACCGGGTCGGAACGTGACAGTTTTCGCGTCTCTGTGAACCGATGCTGGAATGTGGACCCCGGTTCAGTTGCGGCCCGTGTCACGGTCGAGGTTGGCTTCAGCCTTGATCGGTCGGGTCGGGTTGAGGGTAATGAGGTGCGCCTGATCTCATCAGATGGGGATCAGAGTGCGACGAATACGGCTTTTGAGGCGGCCCGCCGCGCGATCCTGCGCTGTCAGTCGGGGGGTTATCAGCTTCCTGCGGATAAGTACGACCAATGGAAAGACGTGGTGATTACGTTTGATCCCAGTGGGATGCGGCTGCGGTAGGCAAACACACGCGCAGGTGAGGTGAAAAGACGTCACGCACCTGCTATGAAGGAACGGTAAGAGAGTTTCGGGGTTGAACCCGGACGTGCGGAGTGAGGCAAAGATGATGAAACGACTTCTGACACTTTTGGTAGCCCTGATGTTGGCGGGGCCAGTTTTGGCCCAGAATGGCCCGTTGCGGCTAAGGATCACGGACGGTGTGATTGAGCCGATCACATTCGCCGTCCCGAGTTTCGAGGCCGAGAGCCCGCAGGCGCAGCAAGTGGCGGCGGATTTGTCCCGTTTGGTTGTGCAGGATTTGGCGGGCACTGGTCTGTTTCGCGAGGTGCCCGCAACGGCATTTATTTCTCAGGTCAGCTCATTCGCGCAGCCCGTCGCTTTTGCTGATTGGCGGGCGATCAATGCGCAGGCCCTGATTGTTGGCGCTGTAACCGTCAGTGGCAATCAATTGGTGGTGCGGTTCCGCCTTTATGATGTGTTTTCTGGTCAGGAACTGGGCGAGGGTTTGCAATTTGCGGGCACAACAGCCGGTTGGCGCCGGATGGGCCACAAGGTGGCGGATGCTGTCTATAGCCGGATCACGGGCGAGGGCGGTTATTTTGATAGCCGCGTCGTGTTCGTATCCGAAGCGGGGCCGAAAGATAACCGCCAGAAGCGTTTGGCTGTCATGGATTATGATGGGGCCAATCTGCAATTCCTGACTGATAGCAGTACCATTGTGCTGGCGCCGCGCTTTTCACCGAACGGTGACCGGGTGCTTTACACCAGCTACGAAAGCGGCTTTCCCCGGATCAACGTGTTGAACGTGGCTAATGTGGGCCGTCAGCAGTTAACGACTGCGCCGGGCGAAATGGCGTTCAGCCCGCGATTTTCCCGCGATGGTCGGCAAGTGACCTATAGCCTGTCAAATGGGGGCAATACCGATATCTATCGCACTGATCTGTCGTCGGGTCAGCATGTGCGCCTGACATCGGCCCCGTCGATTGAGACGGCCCCAAGCCTGTCGCCCGATGGCAGCCAGATCGTGTTTGAAAGCGACAGGTCGGGGTCTCAGCAGCTATACATCATGTCCGCCAATGGGGGCGAGGCGCGCCGGATTTCCTTTGGTGAGGGTCGATATGGCACGCCTGTTTGGTCGCCACGCGGTGATCTGGTGGCATTTACCAAGCAGAATGCAGGCCGCTTCCATATTGGTGTGATGCGCACAGATGGGTCCGAGGAGCGTTTGCTGACTTCTTCCTTCCTTGATGAGGGGCCGACGTGGTCCCCAAATGGGCGTGTGATCATGTTCAGCCGGGAAACGCAGGGTGCGGGCGGTACATCGTCGATGTATTCGGTTGATATCTCGGGGCGGAATTTGAAGGCGGTGCCAATCCAGGGTGGGGCTTCTGACCCGTCATGGGGGCCGTTGCAACCGTAACGAAGCGTGATTCCCATGGCCGCGAAGTCGTGCTATGCTGAACAAAACGAGCAGATAAAAACAGGAATTAATCCGATGAAAATGATGACACGTGCGACGGTGGTCCTTTTGGCGCTGGCGACGGCGGCTTGTACGAACCCCGACCGATTTGGTGGTGGCGCTGGCGGGGCCGGCGGTGCGGGCGGCGGCGTTGGTGGGGTCGGGTCCGCAAGCGATCCGGCAAGCCCGGCATATTTCAACCAGACGATTGGTGATCGCGTCCTTTTTGCTGTCGATACCTCGACCATTACGCCGGAAGGCAAGGCCATTTTGGATGGCCAAGCCCAATGGCTGCTGACAAATGCGGATTATCGGTCTGTGATCGAAGGTCATGCGGATGAACAGGGGACACGTGAATATAACATCGCCCTTGGCTTCCGCCGCGCAAATGCGGTGCGTGAATATCTGGTGTCACGCGGTGTGCCTGCGGGCCGTCTGGAAGTAACCAGCTACGGCAAGGAACGCCCGATTGAGGTGTGTTCGCAAGAATCCTGCTATGCGAAAAACCGTCGTGCGGTTACGGTTCTTTCATTCTCGGCCATCACAAGCTGATCAGGACCAAAGGAATACCCATGTTGTACCGTATCGCTGCCCTTTGCGCCTTGCTTCTGGCCCCGTTGCCTGTGGTGGCGCAGGAAGAGACACTGGCGGATATCCGTCAGCAGTTGACCGCGCTTTATGTGGATGTGCAGCGGTTGAAACGTGAGCTGTCGACGACCGGCGGCTTGAATGCGGGTGTTGTTGGGTCAACGCCGCTAGATCGGCTCAATGCGATTGAAGCCGAGTTGCAGCGATTGACGTCCAAGACCGAACAGCTGGAATTTCGGGTCAACCGGATCACTGTGGATGGCACAAACCGCATCGGCGATCTGGAGTTTCGCTTGTGCGAGCTGGAAGCCGGCTGCGACATTGGCCAGTTGGGCGATACCCCATCGCTTGGTGGTGTGGACAACGGTGCCGGCGTGCCGTCGGCGAACCCACCCCCTGTGACGGGCGGCCCCGCGCTGGCCATCGGCGAACAAAGCGATATTGAGCGGGCGCAGGAGGCGCTCGCTGCCGGTGACTTTCAAGGGGCTGCGGACCAGCTTGCGACCTTTGGCGAGACCTACCCGGGTAGCCCCTTAACCACAGACGCCAATTATTTACGTGGTGAGGCGTTGGAAGGTTTGGGCGATATGACTGAAGCTGCCCGTGCTTATCTGGAGGCGTTTTCGGGTGATCCCACGGGCCCAAAGGCGCCGGATGCTTTGTTCAAGCTGGGGGCATCGCTGGGTGCGATTGGCCAGACGCAGGATGCCTGTCTGACATTGGCCGAAGTAAATGTGCGCTTTCCGGGTAACCCTGCGGTCGCAGATGCGCAGTTTGCGATGCAAAATCTGGGATGTCAGTAGACACGACACCTGCCAGTCCTCTCGCTTCTTTTCAGCAGGCTGTGATTGCGGCGGGTTGCCGTTCTGAACACCCTATCGGTCTGGCTGTGTCTGGCGGCGGCGATTCCATTGCCATGATGCACATGGCGGCCCGCGTCATCAGCCCTGATCACCTTTCTGTATTGACGGTCGATCATGGGCTGCGCCCAGACGCCGCGGATGAAATTGCCTTGGTTGCGGCGCAGGCAAAGAAACTGGGGTTGTCTCATACGGTGGTGCGCTGGACATGGGGTGGCAGCGGCAACTTGCAGGCGGCTGCCCGCGCGGGTCGTTGGCAAGCGATTTTGGACTGGACTGCACGCGAGAGCCTGAACACTGTGTTTCTGGGCCATACGGAGGATGACCAGATCGAGACCGTGCTTTTGCGGTTGGCGCGCGGGTCCGGTATCGATGGCCTGACTGCGATGTCTGGTGCCGATTATCGCGATGGATTGCGTGTGATCCGCCCGCTTTTGAGCGTTTCGCGCATTGCGTTACGTGGTTGGCTGCGCGGGCACCATATCGACTGGTGTGATGACCCAAGCAATGATGACCCTCGGTTTGATCGTGTCCGGGCCCGGCAGATGTTTTGTCAGCTTGAATCGCTGGGGCTGACACGCAAGCGGCTTTTGCAGACGGTGGAGCATATGCGCGCTGCCCACAAGTCGCTGCAGCGTGGGGCGCTGGATTTTGCCCGGGCCCATGTCAGGCAGGATGGCGGCGATCTGCTTTTCTCACCCGAGGCGCTTGCGTTGGACAAAGAAGATGCGCCCCGCCGGGTGATGGCTGCCGGGTTCGGGTGGGTCAGCGGGAATGTTTACCGGCCTCGGTTTGAGCGTTTGCTGGATGTCGTCGGTCAGGCGGCCAATGGCCGGACTGTGACGCTGGGCGGATGCGTTTTGTCGCCGCAACGCGATGGTGGCGTCAGGCTGATGCGAGAGGCCGCCGCGACCAAGCCGTTGCAACGGAATCCGACCGATATTCAGGATATCAAAGGGGTGATGTGGGACCGACGTTGGTTTTTGGAGGGTCCGCTGGAACCGGGTCTGACCTATCAGGCGTTGGGTCACGGATTGGATCAATGCCCGAATTGGCGTGATACAGACCTGCCGCGCAAATCATTGCTCGCCTCACCGTCGGTCTGGCGGGGGCAGGCCCTTTTGGCCGCACCTTTGGCTGGTTTACGTAACGGCTGGACCGTGCAGATTGTCGCGGATTTCCATTCAACGGCGTTTGCGCATTGAAGATTAAGGTTTAGCCTCTATTTTAGATGAAACGCTTATGACGCGACTCTGTCGTTTCATTTCCCGATTTCAAAGGAGATCCCCTTGGGCAACGCGCGTAACGTCGTATTCTGGGTCGTCCTGTTCCTGATGGTTCTGGCGCTCTTTAACCTGTTTAGCAGTCCACCGGGCACCACCGGCAGCGACTCGCGCAGCTATTCGGAGTTTGTCGAAGCTGTTGAAGGTGGCCGGGTGACCGATGTTGTCATTGACGGCGAAAACGTCCGCTACGCGGAAGGCGGCCGCACATATACGACCATCAAGCCTGAAGATGCTGAAATCACTGACCTTTTGATCGCGGCGGAAGTCCCGGTTGAGGCGCGTAGCCAAGAAACATCGGCGTTCCAGTCGTTCTTGCTTAGCCTGCTGCCCTTCCTGCTGCTGATTGGTGTCTGGATTTACTTCATGAACCGCATGCAGGGCGGGGGCAAAGGTGGTGCGATGGGCTTTGGCAAGTCGCGCGCCAAGCTGCTGACTGAAAAGCATGGGCGGGTCACATTTGACGATGTGGCAGGGATTGATGAAGCCAAGGAAGAGCTGGAAGAGATCGTCGAATTCCTGCGTAATCCGCAGAAATTCAGCCGACTCGGTGGTAAAATTCCAAAAGGTGCGCTTTTGGTGGGGCCTCCGGGGACTGGCAAAACGCTGCTTGCGCGGGCGATTGCCGGTGAAGCAGGCGTACCGTTCTTCACAATTTCGGGATCGGATTTTGTGGAAATGTTCGTCGGTGTGGGCGCATCCCGTGTCCGCGACATGTTCGAACAGGCCAAGAAGAACGCGCCGTGCATCGTGTTTATCGATGAGATTGATGCCGTGGGCCGATCCCGTGGCGCCGGTTATGGCGGCGGCAATGACGAACGTGAACAGACGCTCAACCAATTGCTGGTCGAAATGGACGGTTTTGAGGCAAATGAAGGTGTGATTATCGTTGCCGCTACAAACCGTCGCGATGTTTTGGACCCTGCGCTGCTGCGTCCGGGTCGTTTTGACCGTCAGATCACGGTGCCGAACCCTGACATCAAAGGCCGCGAGAAGATTTTGGGCGTTCATGCGCGCAAGATCCCGCTGGGCCCTGACGTTGATCTGCGGATCATTGCCCGTGGTTCTCCCGGATTTTCGGGTGCTGATCTGGCGAACCTTGTGAACGAGGCCGCGTTGATGGCTGCCCGTGTGGGCCGCCGTTTTGTGACCATGATCGATTTTGAAAGTGCCAAGGACAAGGTTATGATGGGCGCTGAGCGCCGATCAATGGTGATGACGTCCGAACAGAAGGAAATGACCGCCTATCACGAGGCTGGACACGCGATTGTGGGGATTTCCCTGCCCAAATGTGACCCGGTCTATAAGGCGACGATCATTCCGCGCGGCGGTGCCTTGGGCATGGTGATGAGCCTGCCGGAAATGGATCGCCTGAACATGTTCAAGGATGAATGCCATCAGCGTTTGGCCATGACGATGGCCGGTAAGGCCGCTGAGATCATCAAATATGGTGAAGATCAGGTCAGCAATGGCCCGGCCGGTGATATCCAACAGGCCAGCCAATTGGCGCGTGCGATGGTGCTGCGCTGGGGTATGTCTGATAAGGTTGGCAATATCGACTATGCCGAGGCGCATGAGGGGTATCAGGGCAATACCGCCGGTTTGTCCGTTTCCGCCAGCACTAAGGAGTTGATCGAGGAAGAGGTACGCGGCTTTATTCAGGCTGGATATGATCGAGCTTACCAGATCATCACCGAGAAGAATGAAGAGTTCGAGCGCCTGGCCCAAGGTCTGCTGGAATATGAGACACTGACCGGCGATGAGATCAAGCGCGTGATGGCAGGTGAGCCGCCACATGTTGGCGATGATGCCGATGATACGCCTCCGTCGGGGGGTACCCCATCGGTGACGGCCATCCCAAAGACAAAGCCGAAAAAGCCCCGTGCGCCGGATGGCGGCATGGAACCGGAACCGTCGGTCTGAATTTAAAAACGCCGCCCCTTAAGGCGGCGTTTTTCGTTGAAACCTGATGTCACGATTGCTGATTTGAACCTGCGCTGATGCTGGGCTAATCCTTGGCCTCCTATTGTCCTGGAGAACATCATGCCCGCTTTGAAGCCGACCGACATTACTGGCGAAGTTGTTTGGATCGGGCGTGTGCCGGATCGTGATGCATCGCTTCGCTCTGAACCGATGAACGTGGCACAACTGACCTATGCCGGTATTCCCGGCGAGGCGCATGGCGGCTTGACGTCCCCGTCCTGTGTGCGGGTTGTCAGCCAGCATCCCAAGGGAACAGATATCCGGAATGTGCGCCAGCTATGCGTGATGTCTGCCGAAGAGTTGGCAGAGATTGCAGTAGACTGCGGTATGGAGGCGCTTGATCCCGTCTATGCCGGGGCGTCCTTGGTTGTGAAGGGTATCCCCGACTTCACGCATTTGCCGCCGTCTTCGCGACTGCAATTTCCTGATGGATCGACTTTGGTCATTGATATGGAAAACCGACCCTGCCATTTACCCGCCAAGGTGATCAATGCCGATCGACCGGGTGCGGGCGACAAATTCAAGATCGCGGCCAAGGGCAAGCGCGGGGTCACCGCGTGGGTGCAACGTGAAGGCCATGTGCAAGTGGGTGATGCCGTGCGTTTACATGTGCCTGATCAGCGCGCATGGCGGCCATAGGTTTCTGATCCGAAACGGTTGCGCTGTACCCGCCGATTATGCGGGCGAAAATGTCGCAATCGCGGCCTGTGGTGGGTTGCCGTCAGGTTAGAAGCGATGTGAACAAGTGTGGCGTCAGCCTTATGCAGGGAAGTTTTCATGGAATATAAGTCGGATATCGAGATTGCGCGCGCGGCAAGCAAGCGACCCATTCAGGAAATTGGCGCGAAGCTGGGCATCGAAAGCCATGATTTAGTGCCTTATGGCCATGACAAGGCGAAGGTCAGCCAGCAGCTGATTGACAGTGTGCAGGATCGAGAGGACGGCAAGCTGATCCTTGTCACTGCGATCAATCCGACCCCTGCGGGCGAGGGCAAGACCACAACCACCGTTGGTTTGGGTGATGGCCTGAATGCGATTGGCAAGAAGGCCGCGATTTGTATTCGCGAAGCCTCGCTTGGTCCTTGTTTCGGCATGAAGGGTGGCGCGGCTGGCGGCGGTTATGCCCAAGTGGTTCCGATGGAAGATATGAACCTGCATTTCACGGGGGATTTTCACGCGATTACGTCTGCCCATAACCTGTTATCGGCGATGATCGACAACCATATTTATTGGGGCAACGCGCTGGAGATTGACATCCGGCGCGTCGTTTGGCGCCGCGTTTTGGATATGAATGACCGCGCGCTACGGCAGATCACGACCTCACTGGGTGGTGTGGCCAATGGTTTCCCCCGTGAGGCCGGTTTTGACATTACTGTCGCGTCCGAGGTGATGGCGATCCTGTGTTTGGCCCGCAATCTGGACGATCTGCAGAAGCGCCTGGGTGATATCATCGTGGCCTACAGACGTGATCGCAGCCCGGTTTATTGCCGCGATATCAAGGCCGATGGCGCGATGACGGTGCTGCTGAAAGACGCGATGCAGCCGAACCTTGTACAGACGTTGGAAAATAATCCGGCCTTTGTGCATGGTGGCCCGTTTGCGAATATCGCGCATGGCTGCAATTCGGTGACTGCCACAACGACGGCGCTGAAGCTGGCCGATTATGTCGTGACCGAGGCTGGCTTTGGCGCTGATTTGGGCGCTGAGAAGTTCATGAACATCAAATGCCGCAAGGCCGGGTTGGCCCCGTCCTGTGTGGTGGTTGTGGCCACTGTGCGCGCGATGAAGATGAATGGCGGCGTGGCCAAGGCTGACCTTGGTGCTGAGAATGTGGAGGCAGTCAATGCAGGGTGTCCGAACCTTGGGCGGCATATCGAGAATGTGAAGTCTTTTGGTGTGCCGGTTGTCGTGGCAATCAACCATTTTGTGACGGATACCGATGCTGAGGTGGCTGCGGTCAAGGCCTATGTGGAAACCCAAGGTGCGGAAGCGATCCTGTGCAAACATTGGGCGCTAGGGTCGGAAGGGACGACCGAGCTGGCCACGCGGGTGGCGCAGATTGCGGATGCTGGCGAGGCGAATTTTGCGCCGATCTACCCGGATGATATGAGCCTGTTTGAAAAGATCGATACGATTGCGAAGCGGATCTATCGCGCTGATGAGGTGATTGCGGATACCAAGATCCGCGAGCAGCTAAAGGCGTGGGAAGCGCAGGGATATGGCAATCTGCCGGTTTGTATGGCCAAGACGCAGTATAGTTTTTCAACCGATCCGAGCCTGCGTGGTGCTCCAACGGGTCACAGTGTACCGGTGCGCGAGGTGAGATTGAGCGCCGGGGCCGGGTTTATCGTTGCGATCTGTGGTGAGATCATGACGATGCCGGGTCTGCCGCGCGTGCCATCTGCGGAAGCGATTATGTTGAATGCCGATGGTGAGATTGACGGCTTGTTTTAATAATAGGGTGGGGCGACGTTCGGCTTGCGCCATCGCCCCACCCACCCTCCCGAATTGTGAAAGATGAGATATGACAGCGACAGTGATTGATGGAAAAGCCTTTGCAGCAAAAGTACGTGGTCAGGTTGCGGACCATGTGGCGCGCCTGAAGGCAGAGCATGCGATCACCCCGGGTCTGGCCGTTGTGTTGGTGGGCGAAGATCCGGCCAGTCAGGTTTATGTTCGGTCCAAGGGGAAAATGACGAAAGAGGTTGGTATGGCCTCGTTTGAGCATCGATTGGATGTGGATACGTCCGAGGCTGATTTGCTGGCGCTGATTGATCAGTTGAACACTGATCCCGCTGTGCATGGTATTCTGGTACAATTGCCGCTGCCGGACCATCTGGACAGTGATCTGGTCATCAACAGCATCGACCCGGTCAAGGATGTGGATGGGTTTCATATCTCGAATGTGGGTCTGTTGGGCACTGGCCAGAAGAGCATGGTGCCCTGCACGCCATTAGGGTGTCTGATGATGCTGCGTGATCATCATGGCAGTCTGTCGGGGATGAATGCTGTGGTTTTGGGACGGTCGAATATCGTTGGCAAACCGATGGCGCAGCTGCTGTTGGGTGAGAGTTGCACTGTCACGATTGCCCATAGTCGGACAAAGGATTTGCCGGCGGTTGTGCGTCGGGCGGATATCGTCGTGGCGGCTGTCGGACGTCCGGAGATGGTACCGGGTGATTGGATCAAGCCGGGTGCGACCGTCATTGACGTTGGTATCAACCGGATTGACAAACCTGACGGCGGCACCCGTTTGGTCGGTGATGTCAACTATGACAGCTGTGCGGCTGTTGCGGGGGCAATCACGCCAGTACCTGGCGGTGTTGGCCCGATGACGATTGCTTGCCTGCTGGCGAATACCGTGACGGCCTGTTGCAGAGCGAACGGGTTGGTTGAACCGGATGGGTTGACAGCTTGAAGCTGATTTTCATGCAGTTCTGGGAGTTGTCTGCCCCCCTGTCGTGAGCTAACTAGAAGTTCATGAATGAATTTCTCGCTAAAGCTGTTTCGTCATTCGTCACACCGCCGGTTTGGATGTTTTTGTTTGGCCTGTCTGCGGTGCTTGCGGTGATTGGCCCCTTTGGTACGTTTGAGTCCCTGAGTCTGCCGCTACGGTTTCTTTATTGGGCGCCAATTGTTTTAGGCGCAAATATTTTCGTCCGCTCTTCAAACCGTATTGTCGATCAACTGTTCCCCGATGTTGCACCGTTCAGATGGCAAATCCTGTCGATCGCTGCATTTTCAGTTACCTTTTCGCCCTCTGTTTGGGCCTATAGCGGGTTGTTTTCGGTTGAGTTTCAAAGCCTCGATAGTTTGCTGTTCATAACGCTCAATGTCCTTAGTGTGACGGCAACTGTCGGTATGCTCGTCTATTTCATGACCCATGATCACAGCATATCAGAGGTCGAAAAGCCGCGGCTATATCATCGTTTACCTGCCGTTTCTCAGTCTCCGATCGTGCGTCTGACGGTCGATGATCACTATGTCGAGGTGCATTTGGCGGACCAATCCACGCATCGCATTTTGATGCGGTTTGCCGATGCTGTGCTTGAAATGGATGAAACGCCCGGATTTTGTACGCACCGATCCCATTGGGTGGCTGCCGCTTATGTGCAGAACAGCCTGCGCGAAAAGAACCGCGACTATCTGCTGTTGGAAACAGGCACCAAGGTTCCGGTCAGTAAGACCTACCGTGAGGCCGTGCAGGCGGCTGGCTTTTTGTAAGGGGCACGGCGATCGCCCGTTTGCCCGTCAGAATAGCCATGGGATGCGCGTTAAAAAGCCGTCGTAGTTCAGGCGTATGGCTGCCCAACCCGCCCGTATAGGCCCCATAAGCTGGCAGGATCATGCGGGTTTGATCGTAGAGAAACGAGGGCCTGCTGCGTCCGGTGACCCGATGTTTGGGATGGTAATGGCCTGATACTTCGGCGCTGGCATCGGTTGCGATGTGCCTAAATGTCAGGGTGCCTATCTGGATTTGCATCAGATGTGTACCCCCCAGATCAATCGGACCCGGGTCATGATTCCCTTCGATCCAGATCCACTTGCGCCCGGCCTGCAAGCCAATGAGGTGAAGCCGCGTGTCGTCGGTCAGGCTTTGTGCGGCGTCCATATCATCAAAGCTGTCACCAAGGCAGATGATCGTTTTGGGATTGGTTTGGTTGATGTCGCTTTGTAGCTTTTCCAGCGTTTCCTGCACCTCGTAAGGGGGGAGCATGACACCGCTGCGCCGCGCGATCCGGTCTGATTTCCCCAAATGCAGGTCCGAGACACAAAGCGTTTCATGATCCGGCAGGTAGAGCGCGCCGGAGGGCAAGGCCGTACATTGCGTTTCGCAAAAGATGAAGGAATAGCCGTTCATGATCTGTTCTTTGCGCGATTACTTGCATCAGATCAAGCGTCAATCCGTTTTCATCCCGGCCTCTTGCATCAGTTGCTGCGCGGTTTCCTCCAGCATCCGATCTTGTGCGGCACCGGCGACGGCAATGCGCCCTTGTTCCAAGAACATTGGCAGCGACAGGGGTGTCACGCGGTTGAGGATGACATGATCGACGCTGCCCTTGGTGCGGTCCAGCATTTCCTCGATCCGTCCAAAATCGACAAGCCCGCGCAGGGCCTCTTCGCGGGTGATTTGCAGCATCAGGTGGTCGGGATCGTATTTGCTGAGCGTGTCGTAGAGGATATCGGAGGAAAATGTGGCTTGCCGTCCGGATTTGCGGGCTTGCGGCAGATTGCGTTCGATCAGGCCCGCGATGGTGGCCGCACCCCGGAAGGTTTTTTTCATTACGGCATTGCCGGAGAGCCAGGTTTCGAACCCCGCGCGCAGGTCGGGCGCGCGGAAAAGCGGAGCCGGGTCTGTGACGGGATCGAGCCCCCAGACAAGTGTTGCATAGTCGGTTGCGACAAACCCCAAAGGGTGCAGGTCCAGTTCCTCCATCCGCTGGGTCAACAACATGCCGAGTGTTTGCATCGCGTTACGGCCCGCAAAGCCATAGGCACAGATGTGGTGGCGACCTTCATGCGGAAAACTTTCGACCAGAATGCGGTCCGCCTCTGGCAGTTTGGAAACCTCGCGCTGAAGGGTCAGCCATTCGGCGGTGTGGTCCGGCAATTCGGGCCAGCTATCCTGACGGAACATGCGCAGGATACGTTGTGACAGCTGGGTGGAATTGGCGAATTTGGTGCCCATGAAGGTGGCGATCTTGGGCTTCTTATCGCCACGCCGGGAGACCTCAACCGTCATTTCCTTGAGGTTTTCGTAGCGCACAACCTGTCCACCAATCAGAAAGGTATCGCCCTGGGTGAGGGTCGCGGCGAAGGCTTCTTCGACCTCGCCCAAGGGTTTGAAGTTACCTTTCATGCGGACCTTGAGTGTGTCGGTGTCCTGAATGGTGCCGATATTCATGCGGATGCGCTGGGCAGCACGGGGGTCGCGTAGCTGCCAGTTGCCGTCGGCGGTTTGCAGGAGGCGTTTCCATTTGTCGTAAGCGCGCAGGGCGTAGCCGCCAGTTGCGCAGAAATCGAGGCAATCGTCGAATTCGGACCGCGTGAGTGACTGGTAGGCGCCAACGGTTTTGATTTCAGCATAAAGTGTGTCGGCGTTGAACGGGCCGCTGCAGGCGGTGATCAGGATGTGCTGACAAAGGACATCTCGCGGGCCGGGACCCTTGGGATCGCCGTCGAGGTCGTGTTCCTTGACGGCTTCGAGCGCCGCGACACATTCGACCACCTCGAACCGGTTGGCGGGCACGAGCAGCGCCTTGGACGGCGCGTTGTAGCGGTGATTGGCGCGTCCGATGCGCTGGACGAGCCGTTTGACGTTTTTCGGCGCACCGACCTGAACGACAAGGTCAACATCGCCCCAGTCGATCCCCAAGTCGAGGCTGCCGGTGCAAACGATGGCGCGTAAATCGCCTGCGACCATCGCACCTTCGACCCGTTCGCGTTGTTCGCGTGCAAGGCTGCCGTGGTGGATGCCGATGGGTAGATCGTCGGAATTCGCCAGCCAGAGGTTGTGAAAGAAAATCTCGGCCTGGGCGCGGGTGTTGTGGAAAATCAGGGTCGTGTTGTGTTTGCGCACCTCGTCCAACACTGCGGGGATCGCATAGGCCGCGCCACCACCAGTCCAGGGTGGTTTTTCATCGGTGGTGAGCATAGAAATGTCCGGGTCTGGCCCCGGATCGGCATTGATGATCTCGCAGGGGTCGGGATGACAGGCGAGTTCGCGGGCTATCGCATCAGGGTCTTCGACAGTAGCGGACAACCCGACGCGCCGTAGGTTGGGTGCCAGCGTTTGCAGGCGACTGAGGGCGAGCATGAGTTGATCGCCACGCTTGCTTTCCGCCAGTGCGTGGATTTCATCGACAATGATCCGCTGGAGGCCTTTGAAGATGTGCGGCGCGTCCTCGTAGCTGGTCAGCAGCGCCAGAGATTCGGGTGTGGTCAGCAGAATATGTGGCGGGTCCGCCCGCTGGCGCCGTTTTTGGGTGTAGGATGTGTCACCTGTCCGATCCTCGATCCGGATGGGCAGGTTCATTTCGTCAACAGGCGTGCGCAAGTTGCGTTTGATGTCCGCAGCGAGCGCCTTGAGCGGCGAGACATAGAGCGTGTGTAGCCCTTGGTGGTTGCAGTCCGCGAGTTCTGAAAGGCTGGGCAGAAACCCAGCGAGTGTTTTGCCGCCGCCGGTGGGTGCGATCAGCATGAGGGCAGGGGCGTCTGCCCGATCAAGCATCGCCTGCTGATGGGGGTGAATTTCCCAGCCGCGGGTGGCGAACCAGTTTTGAAAGGGCGCGGGCAAGGTGGTCATGAGGCTGACCTACCGCGCAGGCGGGGTGGGTCAAGACCCACCTTACGGTTTGTCACGTGGTGCCAGTTGTTGCAGCGTGTCGCGTATGGCTGTTGGAAGGGTCGTGTCCGTATCCTGCGCAATGTCGAGGGCGGCCCCGACATCCTTGACCAGAATATCGATGGTGTTGCCGGCCGTATAGCCGTCGCGGGTGAATTCGATGTCGTTGAAACCTGACGCGAACCAGTTTTGACCCGACGCGGTGTGTATGAGGCGCAATAGCTTGTCTTCCGCGACGCCAGCTGCATCTGCCCAATCCAATACCAACCGCGTCATGGCTGTGTGCGATGCGGCGAGCAAGTTGTTGAGCACTTTTGCGGTCATACCGGCCCCGAAATCGCCCATGTGATGAATGTCGCGGCCCATGGTTTCAAGAAGCGGTTTGATTTTGGTGGTATCGCCGCCTGTCATGAAGGTGAGCGTGCCTGCATCGGCCTTGATTTGGGCGCCCGACATTGGGGCGTCGATCAAAGTGATTTGTGCCGGGATCTTCGTGCGCAATCCCATTACGTAATGCGGTGATAACGTGGAACTGATGATGATCGTTTTCAGCGTTTGGGCGCGCGCGATGACTGCTTGGGTATCGAAGAGCAACGCATCTGTTTCGTCGGCATCGCGGACCACAGTGATGAGTGTTTCCAGCCCGTCGCAGAATGTATCAATACTTGTCTCGATACCGGGCAGCGGGCGGATATCGAAGCCCTGCGCGTCAAAGCCGCCGTTTTTCAGGTTGTTGAGCATCCCCATGCCCATGCGGCCGCATCCGGCCACGCCAATTTTCTGCATTTCACGTCCCCAAACGAAAAGACTTCCCCGATGGTATGGGGAAGTCAGTTGCTTGGGAATGCCCAAAGGGCGTTAGTGAAGGATCTCTTCTTCCTTGACGAACATGTTGGCCCAGGCCCGGTCAATCAGATCGGGAGACATCTGGTAGGGAATACCCTCGAATTCGCAAATGGAAATCATCTGGTCGATCAGGAAGATCGGTTGGTAGTTCGCATAGACATTGTCAATTTCCGGGTAACGCACGTTCAGCAGGTGAACGAGCGTGTCTTCGTCCAGCGGCATTTTCCGTTTCCGCGCGACCATGGCGAAGATTTTCAGGAAGTCTTCCTGATGGGGCCCATCGATCTTGATCTTGTAGAAGATACGACGCAAAGCCGCTTTATCGAAGATCGCGTTCGGGTGGAAGTTGGTGGAGAAGATGACGAGCGTGTCGAATGGCACCTCGAACTTTTCACCGGATTGCAGCGCCAAGATATCCTTGTTTTCTTCGAGTGGAACAATCCAGCGGTTCACAAGTGTTTGTGGCGGTTCAGCCTGGCGACCAAGGTCATCCACGATGAAGATGCCGCCGGTTGATTTCAGCTGCAACGGCGCCTGATAGGTCCGCGCTGTCGGGTTATAGACAAGGTCCAGCATCGAGAGTGACAATTCACCACCCGTGATCACTGTGGGCCGTTCGCAACGCACATACCGTGTGTCGAACCGGCCAGAAGTGCGGCGCAAGCTGTTGGGGTCGTCGATGTCGTCTTCTGCCGCACTATGCACGATAGGGTCATAGACTGTGATGACCTGACCGGAATATTCAATCGCGCGGGGGACATAGATCTTGTCGCCAAGCGCGTCCCTGATCCCGTTCGAGATGGACGATTTACCGTTACCCGGAGGGCCATACATCAGGATCGAACGACCCGCGCTGACGGCAGGGCCGAGGTTCGACAGTAAATCATCGGGCAGGACAAGGTGGCCCATAGCCGTTGACAGCTGGTCCCGGGTGATCTGGATATTGCGGATGGATTGGCGTTTGATCTGCTCGCGGTAGATGTCGAGCGGTACAGGCATGGCACCATAATACTCCGATTGGGCAAGTGCGTCGAGTGCGCGCGCGCGACCAGCATCGGTCAGCTGATAGCCCATTTCGTTGCCGTTGTTGGCATTGAGTGTACCCGTCGCTTCTAGCAGAAGCTGGCCGCGGGCCATATCAACAAGTTCCTGAGTGACAGGTACAGGCAGGCATACGGCCCGGCTGAGAGTGGAGACCAGATCAAGGTTCATGCGGAACATTGTCTTGATCAGGATATCACGCATCATCGACATTGGCAGCAGCATGCCATCAAGGCTGCGTGGCGCTGGTGGTGCCATTACATTGGAAGCTTGCACGTTCATCTTAGTCCCGTCCATCACATATAACAGAAGCCGCAGGGTTGCGGAGTTGCTTATTAAGATCGCAGCCCATTATGGCGAAATAGTGAACAAACATGTCCCAGTACAAGGCATTACCGCTTTCTCAGCGGTATATTGCCACGATGACCAGATAAAACAGTAGTGTCATGCTAAGCGGAAAACCCATTGGAAACCTCTTCCCAGTCTCCCAGCTTTCCCAATCTGGCGTCATTCTGCGCAGTGGGCTGATGCGCGCCAGACGGTGGGTGGCGTAGCCTGCCAGTAGGCAAGCCGTGAGTAGAATAATGATAAGCCGCAGATCAGCCAGCGCGACCATGGGCGCTGCGGATGCAATAAATTTCGCATCACCCGCACCCATTATGCGGGCCGCATTCATGACGATGCCTGCGGCCAACATCACGGCAAAATGGCTCCAGTGCCACAAATAGTCTACGAATGGCAGCGCGAACAACCCAAGTATCGCATAGCATATGATAAGGCCGTCGGTGGCGATATTGGGGATCTTCATCCGCCGCATATCGCTCCAAGAGACAAAGATAGCGATTGGAATGACGGCGGGCAGAAACCAATAAGCTGCCTCTGCCGTCAGTCCCATTTTTTAGTTGGTCACGTTGTTTTCAAGTGCTTGAAGCGAGCGCACTGCCGCTTCGAAGTATTGCGGATGGGTGTCGATTGCATCATTCAGAAGCGATTTACCCATACTCACATCGTTTTGTTTAATGGCTGCCAGTGCCATCGTGTGCATGAGCTGCGCACGCTCAATCTGGGTCATCTGGACAACAGGCAGGGTATAATTGCGCTGTGCGCCGCGGGCCAATACAAGGTTGTTCTTTGCAGTGAACAAGCCATCATCGAAACGCAGCGCGTCGATGAACATCCGCTCTGCATCGGCATAGTCGCCGCGTGTCAGTTTGGAATAACCCCAGTTGTTATATACTGAAGCAGGCCGTGTGGTGAGACCTACAGCAGTTTCATAAAAGCTGTCTGCTTTGTCCCATTGCTGGCGGCTGTCGGCAACCATGGCTTCCAACCGGTAACGTTTGAAGGTCTCGTAGGTTGGCGGCACAGTATTGAGCATTGCAGCCGCTTCATCCCAATTGTTTCCTCGGATCAGTGCGTCAGCCAGATCGACACGGTCGACGTTTCCGGATTCTTCATGGGTCAAGACGGTTTCCCATGCCGAAACAGCCTCTGCGTTGCGCCCGGCGCGTGTCAGCGATTTGGCGAGGCCACGTTGCAAATCAATGCGTCCCGGGTCATTGGCATTCGCACCTGCGAAATAGTTTACGGCCTCTTGGGGATCGCCAACCGTTAGCATCACATCGTTGAGGTTGCTTTCATCAACGACGTTGAGGTCCTGAAGGGCGCGTTCGACTTCAGCTTCGGAGGATTTTTCACATGCGGACAGACCAATGGTCGCCGCGCATAGCGTTAGAAAGATTTGATGGCGCATGTTTCTGCGTCCTTTTGCTGCTCTTACCTTACAAGTCCGACATGAGTACAAAATCGCCTGCGCCCCGCCGGATCAGATTATAGTTCTGATTTTCTTGTAACGCATTATTACCCGGATTTGCCAAATTTGCGAGCGCTAACCGCAGGTTATCACGAATTTCGTCCGAATTTCCGTTATCAGCGGCATATGCGCGGCGAAAAACCTCGCTTGCTTCGGCAACATTGCCCTGTTCCATCAAGATAACACCCAGATTATTCCAGGCTGGCGGAAAGGTTGGGTCTTCCTCCACGGCGCGACGCAGCCAGCGTTCCGCTTGCCCCAAGCGCCCCAGATTAAGATTGGCTGAACCAATGGCGGACATCGTGTCGACGTTCAGACCTTGTTGGGACGCGGCCCGGCTATAGGCCTTGAGGGCCAATTCGTACTCTCCGGCCGCCATCAAGCGATGCCCGACGATGAGTCCATCAATATTGCTTTCGCCAGAAACGCCCGGTGCAAAAACACCGTCAGACGAACGACCAAGGCCGCCTGAAGAGCAGGCGGCCAAAGTGATCAACAAAAGGCCGGCGAGGCCTTGTTTGATTTGCATGCTGCGTCAGCCCTAGCCGAGGTTTGTTGCAATAGCGAAGATAGAAGGCCCGATCAGAATGGCCATCAGTGGCGGCACCGTCAACATCATCGTGGCCAGTGTCATTTTTGTTGGCAGTTTGTTGGCCGCTTCTTCAGCGCGCATAACACGCTTATCGCGCATCTCGGATGAATAGACCCGCAATGCATCTGCGATCGATGTACCAAACTGCTGCGATTGTACCAGCACAGTCACGAAGCTGGTGATGTCCTGAACGCCGCAACGCTCTGACATGTCCTTTAGAACGGTCGTTTTGTCCTTACCGGCTTTCACCTCTTGGCTGACCATTTCAAATTCATCTGAAAGATCAGGGAAACCGGAGCGCAGTTCTTTTGACACGCGGACAATAGACTGATCGAGCGATTGACCCGCCTCCACGCAGACGAGCATCATGTCGAGGCTGTCGGGGAAGCCGTTGGTGATTTCCTTTTGACGTGTTTCCCGGCGGCGTGCGACCCAGTATTTGGGCAGCATGTAGCCGACACCACCAGGGCCCATGATCATAAAGATGAGTTGCTGTGAGCTGACATCACCCTGTGACATCTTGAACATCGCATAGATACCCCCAACCAGAAGGCCAAAAATACCCAACGCGAATTGCAAAAAGTGAAAGATCCGCACCGAATTCTTGCTGCGATAGCCAGCTTGCATCAGCTTCAGCTTGATGGCTGAGTATTCCTCTTCGTTTTGCGGCTCAAGGAAGTTGGAGTACTTTTCCAGCTTGTCCCTGCTGGCGCCGCTCCGCAGTTTTTCGCCCTTCACGCCTTTCTTTTCAGTCTGGCGACTATTCGCCTTCAACTTGTCAAGGGGATCGACTTCCTTCTTGAGCAAGACAGGTAAGGTGATCAGGATCATGAAGACCCCGAGCAGACCGACAACCAGCAAAGGGCCAAAAGGGCCCAGTGTGTCGGTGATCATAGTTTGGATGGCTTCCATGGGACGATCCTCAGACCTTGATATTAACGAGTGCGCGCATGACGATCAGGTTCAAGACCAGAAAGGCGGCGACGACGAAACATGCGGGGATGAACAGTGAGCTTTCCATCACCTCATCAAAGTAATCCGGCTTTACCAGCGTGATCATGATAAGTGCGATAATTGGAAAACCCGACAACAATTTGCCGGACCATTTTGCCTCGGCGGTGATGGCATTGACGCGACGAAACAGGCGGAAACGGGCGCGGATTACTTTTGCAAGACCATCAAGAATTTCGGCGAGGTTACCACCGGATGTCTGCTGGATGTTCACCGCTACCGCAAGAAAGCGCATATCCTGATTGTCCAGACGTTCGGCCATGGCTTTCAGGGTTTCGCCCATATCCCGACCATAGGCGGCCTCGTCCGATATCATGCCCATTTCTGTCCCAAGTGGATCGGCCACCTCTTTAGCCACGATGGAAATCGCGTTGGAAAACGGGTGGCCGACGCGCAGTGAACGGACCATAAGTTCCACTGCTTCTGGGAGTTGTTCACCGATCATCGACATGCGCTTGTTGGCCTTGCTGTTGATCCAGACATAGACGCCGCCGACACCCATCAAGATGCCAACAAGGACCCGAACGGCCAGGGCAACCTGTGTCAGAACTGTCAACATCATGAATGCCACGAAGCTGACAACAGCCATCAACAGAATGATCTGCATAGGTGTGAAGGCAATATTTGCTTTTTGTGCCTTATCCGCCAGCATCGAATAGATCGGAATGCTTTGGGATTTCATGTGCTGCGTCATTTCTTTGCGCAGTTGGTCAAGAACCTGTTCGCGGTTCCCGCCCTTGTCGAGCATGTCGAGGCGACGGTTTACCTTGCCGTCCATGCTGATCGACTTGCCGAAGATGACCAGATAGGCACCCTGAACAAGCGCCAGAATGGCGATAAAGATAACGATATAGATAAGTGGTTCGACAGAAATCATTATATGTTACTCCGCGACCATAGGTTCGAAGATTGCCGGTGGCAGATCGTAGCCCCACAGTTTGAAGCGTTCAGAGAAGTGACTGCGCACGCCGGTCGCTGTGAAATGGCCGATAATTTTGTTGTCCGGTGTCAGACCCACACGTTGATAGCGGAAAATCTCTTGCATGGAAATAACATCGCCTTCCATGCCGGTGATTTCCGTGATCGAGGTCATGCGGCGTGAACCATCCTGCAGACGCGAGGCCTGCACGATCAGGTTCACAGCGGACGAAATCTGACTGCGCATCGCCTTGATGGGCATTTCGATCCCGGCCATCGCGATCATGTTTTCCAGACGGGACACGCCGTCACGTGCGCTGTTGGCGTGGATCGTTGTCATTGACCCGTCGTGACCTGTGTTCATGGCCTGCAACATGTCGATGACCTCTTCACCACGGGTTTCCCCCACGATGATCCGATCCGGGCGCATCCGGAGCGCGTTTTTCAGACAGTCGCGCTGAGATACGCCGCCTTTACCCTCGACGTTGGGCGGACGGCTTTCCATTCGGCCCACATGTGTCTGTTGAAGCTGAAGTTCGGCCGTATCCTCGATCGTCAGAATGCGTTCGGCATCGTCGATAAAGCCTGACAAGGCGTTCAGCGTGGTCGTTTTACCAGAACCCGTACCACCTGACACGATGATATTCAGGCGGGTCGACACCGCAGCCTGCAGATAAGCGGCCATTTCTTCAGTGAACGCACCGAATTTCACCAGCTCTTCGATGCCCAACTTGTCCTTTTTGAACTTACGAATAGAAACAAGGCTACCGTCCACCGCAATCGGTGGCACCATGGCGTTGAAACGCGAACCGTCGGCCAAGCGCGCATCGACGTAAGGATTGCTTTCATCGACCCGCCGACCAACGGCGGAGACGATTTTGTCGATAATCCGCAGGAGGTGCTTTTCGTCTTTGAACGTGATGTCGGTCAGTTGTAGTTTGCCGTCACGTTCCACAAAAATCTGCTGCGGGCCGTTGACTAGAATATCGTTGACGCCGTCATCTTTCAGCAAGGTTTCGAGCGGCCCAAGGCCGGTGACTTCGAAAAATAGATCCTGGCTGAGCGTTTGACGTTCGTCACGGTTCAGAACGATACCCATGTCTTCAAGGGTTTCGTTGGCGATCGCATTGATCTCTGTACGTAATTCCTGTTCGGACGCGGTATCTAGGGCTGCCAGGTTGAGGTTATCAAGCAGGGCTTTGTGCAGTTCCAGCTTGATTTCGCCCAGACGTTCCTTGCGGCGTTTTTCCTTGTCGACAGGGCCAGCCTCGCCGGGGCGTTTGGCTGGCATCGCCTTCATCAATGACTGGCGCGGTTCTTCGGGCGCGACCGCCACGGGTGCCACATTGATTTTTGCACCACTAGGTGCCGGCGTGGCGTTTGCAGGAGTGTCCTTTGGAACGCTTGGCTTTTTATACTTCGAAAACATCTTGTTGCCTCTTAAGCTCTAGCTTCTGTTGCATCAGCCTGGTTGACGTCATGCACGGACTTCGCAAGTTTCAGGATTTCTTTGCGCAAGGGGTTCTTTGGGATCCCCTCGGCCATTGGCGCACCATGGTCCGCACTTTGCATCACAGGTTTACCACCATCAGGTAAAAGAACTTCTATCGATATGCCCAGACTTTCGGACAACCGTTTCACCCGGCTTTTGCCATTGAGATCAGTGAAACCCGGAGCACGATTGAGCACGAAGCGGATTTTTTCAAACGGGAGATCCTCGGATTGCAGCGCGCGCTTGATCCGCAGAGTGTTCTGAGCTGATCGCATATCGAGTTCGATCATGGCGAAGTAGACATGCGCCATCTCAAGAACGGTTTGGGACCATTCGACCATGGTCGACGGCATGTCGATGATGACATAGTCAAAATTGACCCGCGCCATTTCGATAACCCGTTCGATGTCTTCGGGCGTAATCATGTCCAGTGGGATCATATCTGTCGGGGATGTCAGCACATGCAATGTGTCGCCATATGTCAATAACGCCTGCATGAACGTCTCGCTGTCCATCGCATCTGTGTCCGTTAACATTTCCAGAACGGCTTCGCGGCGCGGCAGGTCGAGATAAGTCGACGCTGTCCCAAACTGAAAGTCGAGATCAAGAAGACAGACTTTGGGTGGCTCTTCTTTCTGGATGTTAGCCAGTTCCCACGCCATGTTCACAGCAAGCATTGTCGCCCCGGTGCCACCAGCAAGGCCATGAATTGGAATAACGACGCCGGAGCGGTCGCCTGTCGCATTGAATTTCTTTTCACCACGGGCCTGTGCTGCCGGTTCTTCGGCCGTCAGAACACGTTCAATGGCGCGCGCCAATTCGTTTTCTGGAAGCGGGTAGGGGACAAATTCGTCGCCACCTTCACGCAGCAGTTGGTGCAATGCTGTGGGGCTGACGTCTTCGGCAATCAGAATGACCTTGATGCGAGCCGCCTTGGCTGCGGCAATGACCTCGGACACAGTTTCAAGATTGTCTTCGTCATTGGCGTCCATCGCAATTGTGACGAATTGCAAGCCACTTGATTCCGGCTGGCTTAAGAATGGCACGGCGTCTTCAAAGCTCAGGTCACCCCAAGAATCACCTAGCGCCGCTTCCATATCTTCGATCAGAAGATCAAAAATCTGGACGTCGCGGCTGATTGTGCAGGCAACAATCGGGGGTGGGTCGTGCTGAACGACCGGACTCGTACTCATTGTCAAACGTCCTCATCAGTTTGTGGCGTCTTTATAATATGATGTAGTTGGCGGTGAGGACCAGCACATCATACGTTAACACCTGCTACCCTGCGGCAGCGCGTACCTTACTGATGTGACTATTGGGGACAATCATGTCGAGATTTGGACCAAAAGATCGTAATTGTGCGGAATATTGGGACGATCTTGGAAAAATCGAGAGAGTGTTGACGCCGGGCGTGGGCCCGGCGCCAATCATAGGCAGAAATCAGCCACCGCCGCCTGTTGTAATCGCCGTTTCGCTAACCGTTCTCTGCGGAACAGCGCTTACGACGTATTCGCGGAAGATCACTTGCGCATATTTCCCATTCAGGAGCATCGGATCGTTCTCGACGAAGCCTGAAACTTCGGTCACGGTACGCCGGTTCCGGCGCTCGCGATTTTCGGTTTCAACCACTGGGCGTGTCTCACCGAAGGAGGCGACTGCCTCCAGGCGGTTGCGATCAATACCCTGACTTGTCAGGAAGGCAACCACAGCTTGCGCCCGGCGTAGGCCGAGGCTTCTGTTGTATGCTTGGCTACCCACAAGGTCGGTGTGGCCATAAACCCGGAAGCGGACTTCTGGGAATTGGCGGATCCAGTCTGCCTGACGCAACAATGTTGTACGCGCATCGGCGTCCAGCACTGTTGAGTTAAAGGCAAAGTTGACGGTGGAGTTCACCTCTGACGCGAAACGGCGCGCCAGATTGATGGTGTAATCCTGCTGCCCCGACTGAACAAGCATGTTGTTCATTGTGGCATTCCCAAAGTCGCCAGAGTCAGTCTGTGATCCTGCTTCAGAATAGAACCCCGAAAACGTGGGATCCGTCGGTGTGCACCCTGCGAGTGCCGCTGCGGCAATAGCCGTTGTCATTAAGTATTTCATCGACCTGCGCTCCAATCATTCATCCAGGACATAGCCATAGGACCCGCTAAAGTCCTGGCGTGCCACTTCGCCTGCACCACCGCTGGATGGTGCATCTGTTCTGGCCACACGACCAAACAAGAAGAGATCCTGCTCGGTTGGGGGGCGTACCCGATCCGTCGGCAGCGCAAGTGCGGCACCGCGGGTTGGAGACACCAGATGTGGTGTGACGATGATGACCAGCTCTGTCTGGTTGCGACGATATTCCGCGCTGCGGAACAACGCACCGAGGATTGGCACGTCACCGATCCATGGCACCTGGCCGTTCAAGTCAGTGAAATCATCTGTCAGCAGACCGGCGATTGCAAAGCTTTCACCATCGCGCATCTCGACGGTTGTCGACGTTTCGCGGCGGGTGAACGCATCGATCTCGAAGCCACCGAATTGTGCAGCGTTTGATGGATCAATCGCCGAAACAGCTGCGATCAGTTCAAGGTTAATGATGTCACCATCAACAACACGCGGAACAAAGTTCAGCTCAACACCGAATGGTTTGTATTCAACCGTAATGGTTCCTTCATCGTTGCTGACCGGTACAGGATATTCGCCACCTGCAAGGAACGTCGCCTCTTGACCGCTGAGTGCTGTCAGGTTTGGCTCTGCAAGCGAGCGGACGACGCCGCGGCTTTCCAGTGCTTCAAGCAGGATGCCAACTTCAAGGCCACCTGCGCCGAACCCGAACAGGAATGCGCCGTTGCTGTCAGCACTTGATGTCAACACCCCGGCTCTTGGCTCAAATGCGCCCGGATCTGTGGTGGATGGTATGGCGCCAACGCCGCCCACACCCGTACCACCAATAATATCGGTCGCATTTGACCGGCCTTGCAGTGACAAGGAAGAAGAAAGCGCCTTACTCACCGTCCGCTGCATTTCTGCAAAGCGCACTTTTAGCATAACCTGCTGTGTTCCACCCACGCTCATCAGGTTTGATACCCGATCAGGTGCGTAACGGTTCGCCAAGTCCAATGCCCGGTCAAGCCGCGCTGTTGAGCTGACAGTACCCGACAGCACGATGCCATCGTTTGCCGTGCGGACCTCAATGTTTTCGCCTGGCAAGATTTGCGTCAGGCGTTCCTTGAATTCAGCCATGTCAGGTGTGACATGAACCTCAACGTTGGTGATCAACCGGCCATCTGTGCCCAGAAGGGTCAGTGTGGTGCGGCCGGGCTCTTTGCCAAGCACATAAATCGTTCTGTCAGACAAAGACGAGATGTCTGCAATGCCGGGGTTGGCGATGGATAGTTCCGTGAATGGAACGTCGCTTTCCACGACAACGGCCCGGTTCATCGGGACGTTAAGGGCACTGGACGCCGCGCCGCGCAGAACGCGCAACGTTTCGGCCGGTGCCATAGTAGGTGCTGCCGCTGTGAGCGACAACGTCAAGCCGGTAAGTGCGGCTTTGATAAATCTGTCATACTTCATAAGTGACCTGCCTCTCCGATCACGCCTCGTTATACGGGTCTTAAGTGCCCATGATTTGCCGACCATGGGGCAGTTCCGCATTTATTGCAAGAATCAATACGTTGGCAGGTGAATCGAATGTGGATAACGCGCAACACTCCGGCTGAAGGGCAAAAAAAACGCCCAAGAAAAATCCTGGGCGTCGGTCTCGAAGCGCTAGCTATGGTTGTGCGTCACTGCTCCTGACACTCGATTTCGATTTGAACGGCATTTACGCCAAATCCCTGGCTGACGTAGCACTTTTGTTCTTCCTGAATGACCTCAGGTTCTGCGACGATGACTTCTTCAATGCCAAGGACCTCTTGAATATCGGTCTGAATTGATTCCACGACAGTGTCGTCACCTGTGCCGACTGGTGTTAAAGAAAGCGACCCGGCGTCTTGTGCCGAAGCAAGTGCCGCGAATTGCTCGGGCGTCACCTGAATAACCACGCCACTGCCGCCGCCACTGCCATTCGCATCGGCTTCGTCCACCGCAATCACCTGTAGCCCGGTCATGATCAATCTCGTAATTCTACGCCCATTGATGGTGCCGCCCCAATATACATCAAGTCGATCATTCGGCCGCAGTTCCTCAGCGAATGCGCGGGTGATGTTGTCTGCCAATGGGAATGCACGCATGCCGCGGTCAAGTAACGCGGTTATGCCGCGGCTTGCACCCGGTTCGGTAACCTTCACGGCCATAATCGGTTCGTTTATCTCCATGGGACGTGTCACGACTCGTGGTCTTTCAACGCCTTCCGGAAAAAGCTCTTCCTCTGTCTGAAACACGCCTTCGGGTAGATAATCGCGGGCATATTTGATCAGTGTGACGTCATCTGCTGTCAGCAGCTCGCCGTAGGTCAACGCGCGGTTGGGTGCGTAAACATCTACGGTGACAATGGCAGTGGCCGAGCGCTGGCGTTCACGTTCGAGAACAGCCGCCTGATCATCAAAGTATCCTTTGACCATGAAAACGGCAAAACCTGCCAATCCCATGCCGATCAAAAGAACCAATCCAAAAACTGCGCGCATTTTCGTAACCTCGTTTTGTGTACCCCGCCGTTATCGGCTGAGCGGTATCTGCGTGTGTCGTGGCCGACTGAGTATGCAACTGTCAATGCCGTCAGCTTGCGACATAGCGACAATCGGCAAAAAAGTGTTTAACATACAGCAGGTCGTAGTTTTAGATTGAACCTATCAGGTTGACAATCTTTACCTTGCTGAATGCCCTCTAGCAAAGTGCTTTTTACGCTGTCGCTTGATGCATTGGCGTCATAGCAAAAACACCTATATCTTAGACGAAACTAGGAACCCAATAACGCATAGCCTGCTCCATGGCGGCCCACAGATCCCCTGGGGGCGTAATGCAAAAGGACCCGGACCACGCAAAGTGGCACAGGTCCCTGATGTCCTACAGGTGGACGATTACTATGTAACCAGACCTTCCATCGTCGACTTCAACCAATTCGCCGCATTTTCGGCACCGCCGCCGATTGCGATCATGATGAGAAGACCTAACAGAACCATGGCGGCTGTCAAAACAACCCAATCAACCGTGACTGCGCCATCTTCATCCTTCCGGAAGTTTGCAATAATCTTCTTCATTCCTTTACCCCTCCTGAGGGTGTCTTCCCGTATTACTTCTGTGCAGGCCAGCAACCCGGATGTGATAGTTTGCCCCGACTTGTTAGAACCGTACTTGCTCAATGGGGCAAAAGTTTGACAATCGGGTCTTTTCAGGACCGATCAATCATATGATTTTAAATAAAAAAAGCCGCGTCGCGAGTTGCGACGCGGCTTTTCTCGATCCTATCGGAACGCTTATGGTGTAACCTGAGCTTCGACGTCAGCTTTGATGTCGTTTGCCAGTGTACGTGCACCTTGGGAAACAGCTGTACCAACAGCCAGGCCAAGCAGAACGATGGCAGCAGTCAGAACAACGAAGTCAACTGTGACAGCACCGTCTTCGTCGTTGCGGAAGTTTTTGATAAAGTTAAGCATTGTGGTCCCTCCTCAGGGTATCGCTAGGGTTCATTCTCTTCCTCGCCGGGTCTCGCTTGCCATTTTAGGTTGGCTCGCTCCCCGTCTTGGATGAACATATATAGCCCCCGGAATGGGGCGGGAGTTTGGCGTGTTTGGCGCTTTTTTCGACAGCCGCTTCAATTTCTCAAAAAAAAATGTAACACTATGTTTTTAAACAATAATAATCTCAATATTTTTTTAACCCTATTTGCGGGGCGTTGCCAAAAAGCCTGCAATCGACTGAAAATACACTAATTGTTCGCCTCAAACTGGCGTTTTGGCGGTTTTCTGCCATGTTCTGACAAACAAAAAACGGCAGGCGAGTACAAAAATGAATCGGCAAATCACAGGGTTGGCAGCACTTGCGTACATAATCTGCGCAACAGCAACGTTCGCAGAGGTGGAACGGCTGCAACCGGATTTCACATTCAATCGGGTTGGCGTGCCGTCGGGCAGTGCAGGTGCGCGGATCACCGTACAGATCGACCCCGACGCCCCGCGCTTGGGTCCGGTTTATGCCGATCCTGAACCTGAAGCAGCCCTGCCCGTCGTTGGCGCGGCGCCCGTTGCGCCGTCGGGCGCAGGTACAGAGTGGTTCTGGGCTGATGTTTCACCCAGCTTATTCGATGCAAGTCCCGCACGACTGCCATTGGCTATCAGTCAGATCAATAACGCGCCCGCAGGTCAGGGTGTCGGCTCTCCCAGATTACAAAGCTTGCAGGACATTGCCGCCGCGCATGGCTTACATATCTTACGCGAAACCGTTGGCACGGATGTTTCACCGGCACTTGTCCTTGCAGTCATTGCGGTCGAAAGTGCAGGCCGGGTCGACGCGGTAAGCTCTGCTGGTGCGGAAGGTTTGATGCAACTTATGCCAGCGACCGCCAGCAGGTTCGGCGTGACCGACAGCATGAACCCCGCCGACAACATCAAAGGTGGTGTTGCGTATCTGGGCTGGCTGCTTGATCACTTCGGCAATGATCCATTGCTTACACTTGCCGGATATAATGCGGGTGAGGGTAATGTTCGTCGTCATGACGGTGTTCCACCATTTGCAGAGACACGCGCCTATGTACCCAAGGTATTGGCGGCGTGGCAGGTTGCAAAGGGGCTTTGCCAAACGCCACCAGAACTGATTACAGATGGTTGCGTCTTTAATGTCAGTGGCATCTAGACCGAAAACAGATCGGCCCATTCAGGATGTTTGCGGCGCTGCGCGTTGACGAAGGGGCAAAGCGGAACGATCTTGAACCCCTTTTCGCGGGCGTCTGACAGCAGCTGGTTTAACAGCGCAAGCCCGATACCTTGCCCTTCGAACCCGGCGGCGACATCTGTGTGGTCTGCGATCACGATTTTCGGCGACATAACGGAATAGGTCAGCTCACTCTCGCCCGTAGGGTGAATAATATAGTAGCGACCCTTGCTGCCACTTTCCTCGTGTTTGACTTGTAAATCAGACAATTGTCGCCTCGGTAGCGGCAATCAAGTCTTCGCGGGTGACGCCCGGTGCCAGTTCCTGAATATGCAAACCCTTATGCGTGACATCTAGAACACCCAAATTTGTAATGATCCTGTCCACAACACCCTTGCCGGTCAGGGGCAGCGTGCATTCGCGTAGGATTTTCGATTCGCCGTGTTTGTTAGTGTGATCCATCACAACCACCACGCGACCAACGCCCGCAACAAGGTCCATGGCCCCGCCCATGCCTTTGACCAGTTTGCCGGGGATCATCCAATTGGCCAGATCGCCGTTCTCAGCAACTTCCATCGCGCCAAGGATCGCCATGGCAATTTTGCCGCCACGGATCATGCCAAAGGATGTGGCGCTGTCGAAATAGGCGGTCTGTGGCAGTTCAGTAATCGTCTGCTTGCCCGCATTGATCAGGTCGGCGTCTTCCTCGCCTTCAATAGGGAAAGGGCCCATGCCGAGCATTCCGTTTTCGGATTGCAGGGTGACCTCGATCCCATCGGGGATATAGTTGCTGACCAGCGTCGGGATGCCGATGCCCAGATTGACATACCAGCCATCCTGCAATTCCTGCGCGGCTCGTTCGGCCATTTGATTACGATCCCAAGGCATATCCTAGCCCTCCGTCGGGGGTTTCAGAGCATTCTTAATCTCAAACAGGCTGGCTTCGATCTCGCCCAGCTTGTGTTCGAGCATAAGGCTGTGCGCGGCCTGAATGGTCAGGTGCTGCAGTTCAGCTTCGTTGCCACCAAAATTGGCATGGACCTGTTCGCGGGCCTTGTTTAGCCAAAACTGATAGTCACGCGGGACATTTTGCAGCCGCTGAGAGTAGGCCTGTTCGTCTTTCGTGCTCATGACCGATCATCCTTCATGCGGCAGGCCGGGTCGTGCGTTGTTCTATCCGTTTTTCGTGATCGCCCTGGATCAGACGATGCACATAGATGCCGGGCAGATGTATTGTGTCGGGGTCAAGCGATCCTGTTGGCACGATCTCTTCCACTTCAACCACGCAGGTTTTTCCGCACATGGCCGCGGGCGGGTTAAAGTTGCGCGCAGTTTTGCGAAACACCAGATTGCCAGTCTCGTCAGCTTTCCAAGCTTTGACGATGGATAGGTCAGCAAAAATGCCTTCCTCCATTATATACGTCGCGCCGTGGAAATCCTTGTGCTCTTTCCCTTCGGCAATCACCGTGCCAACGCCTGTCTTAGTGTAAAAGCCGGGGATGCCGCAGCCACCGGCGCGCATTCGTTCGGCCAAAGTGCCTTGAGGATTGAATTCCAGCTCTAACTCACCGCTGAGGTATTGGCGCATGAACTCTGCATTTTCGCCGACGTAAGAGCTGATCATTTTTTTGACCTGCCGCGTCTGCAGCAGGATGCCGATGCCGAAATCATCCACGCCTGCATTGTTGGAGGCAAAGGTCAGATCCTTTGTGCCTGCATCCTTGATCGCATTCAGCAGAAGTTCCGGGATACCGCAAAGGCCGAAACCACCCGCAGCAATGAACATGCCATCATGCAGCAAACCGTCCAAGGCTTCTGCGGCTGATCCATAGACTTTCTTCATGAATGGAATCCCCCGATTGACTTTGCCAGAACCTGACCGGGCCAGCGACCAAAGTCAATTCGGATGCTGCGCTGCGGCAGGCTCACTCGGTCTGCGCATTGAAGGCCTGTGCCATATCTTTCAGCCCGTTTTCCATGAAAGGTTGAAAATCCTCGTCCAAAAAGGTCCTGATCGGGCCGCTGAGCAAGCCGGTTTTTGGCAATATGCTGTAGCTCCAACTCATCCGTGTCTGCCCGTTACCGACATCCTCATACCAGATATCCCCGCGAATATGATCAATGGTGCGCCCGGACCAACTGGTCAGATCCCAGATCTGATAACTAAAGATATCACGGTTCGATTCCAGCATCCGCTCGGCGGTGTATCCCCCGTCGGCCAGCGAGACCCGACGGACGGCACCTGCCTCGCCCCATGTCCCTGACAGTACATTGACGTCCGTGATGGCCGGGATGCGCCCGGACGGTTTCAGAAATGATGTCAGGCCCGGATCCGCCATGAACGCCAACACCTCATCCCGGCTACCATTGAAGATGACACTTTCGGTGTTTGTCAGATAATCACCATCATCTGCCAGTGGCGGCGGGTTGGTGCCATCCGGCGGACCCATAGGCCGCAACTGGTAGCCAACAAATCCAACAATGAGGATCAGAACGATGCCGAGGATTTTCAGGGCGCGCATGGTAAACTCCATTTATTACGATACTCGTAATAAATAATCAGATCGCTTGAGCTTTCAAGCCTTCACTGGCAAGGCTGGCATCATGAGCGATCAATCAACGGAACTACTCGGATACGTGCGCAGCCTGTTACGGGCCTTTCTGGTCAGCGAACGGCTGCACCAGCGGCACCCGGATGATCTGCGCTATAATCCGCATGATTTTCAGACGCTGGCCTTTCTGCACGTGCATCCCGGCGCGCGGGCCAGCGATCTGGGCGAAGCGCTGGGCGTGGTGCCCACAACGACCAGCAGTGTTATTGACAGGCTGGTGCGACGGGGATTTGTTCAGAAATCGCGAAGCAAGACGGACGGGCGCGCTGTCGCGCTATCGCTGACCGCTGAAGGCCAAGTAGCGGTCGAGCGCCTTCAAGAAGTCGACAAGCGCAACATGAACATGATGCTGAATGCGCTGGACGAAGGCGAACGCCAAGAAATCCTGCGCCTTCTTTGCAAGATCACTGATCATATCAAGGCGCAGGAAAAAGGCTGACTACTTCTTGGCCAGAGCTTTCTTTTTGGGTGCCGCTTTCTTTTTCGGAGCTGCCTTTTTCTTTGCAGGTCTCTTCTTGCCCGCCTTAGCGGCCCGTTCATCGATCAGATCAACGGCTTGTGCCATTGTCAGATCAGCTGGTTCTATCGTGTCGGGGATCGTGGCGTTGATCTTTTCCCACTTCACGTAAGGGCCATATTTGCCATCAAAGATATTTACCGGGCCACCAGCTTCTGGATGTTCGCCCAGCTCACGGATCGGCACAGCAGCTTTGCCGCGTTGCCCGCGTGATGCGACCTTTTCGGCCAAAAGCTGTACGGCATGGTTCATGCCCACGGTCCAAACATCCTCGATCGTAGGGAGGTTGGCGTTGGTGCCGCCTTTGAATGAGGTGCTTTCCGCATGTTTGAGATAAGGGCCATAGCGCCCAAGATTAGCCCAGACATTCACACCATCCTCGGGGTGCTGGCCTATCAGTCGGGGCAGTTCCAGCAAGCGCAGCGCGTCGGGCAATCCGATTTCTTCCGGGTTCCAGCCTTCAGGCACACCCGTACGCGGCGGCTTCTTGTTGTCCTCGGTCACCTGGCCGCGCTGCACATAAGGGCCAAACCGCCCTTTGAATACGCGGATCTCGTCGCCACCGTCTTCACCCAGAAGTTTGCCATCTGGAGGGATTGCTGACGCCTCTGCCTCTGGGTCAGGCGGGCCGAAGGGGCGGGTATAGCGGCATTCGGGATAGTTTGAACATCCGATGAAGGCCCCGCCGGACCGTGCGGTGCGCATCGATAGCCGCCCCGCGCCGCAATTCGGGCAAAGGCGTGGGTCGCTGCCATCCTCGGTCGGAGGAAAAAGATGGGGTTCCAGCACCTCGTTGATCTTTTCAAGAACTTCGGTGATGCGTAGATCGGCGGTTTCCGCGATTGCCGCAGAAAAGTCGCGCCAGAACTGGTTGAGGACTTTTTTGTAGTCAGCATCGCCCGCGCTGACCTCATCCAACTGGTTTTCCAGATCAGCGGTAAAATCATATCCGATATATTTGCGGAAATAGTTGGTCAGGAAGGCCGTGACCAACCGCCCCTTGTCCTGCGGGATCAGGCGGTTTTTGTCTTTTTCCACATAGCCACGATCTTGAATCGTTGTGACGATGGATGCGTAGGTGGACGGGCGCCCGATCCCCAGCTCTTCCATGCGTTTGACCAGCGTCGCCTCTGTGTAGCGGGGTGGTGGCTGGGTGAAATGCTGTTCGGGATCGACGGATTTCTTATCATTCGCCTCGCCTTCGGTCAGCTGGGGCAGGCGCTTGTCGTCGTCGTCAACAACGCTGTCATCCTTGCCTTCTTCGTAGACAGCGATGAAGCCGTCAAACAGCATGACCTGCCCGTTGGCGCGCAGTATGACCTGTTCATCGGCGCTCGCGATATCGACGACAGTCCGTTCCAACCGGGCCGCAGCCATCTGGCTGGCCATGGTGCGTTTGTAGATCAGATCGTACAGTTTTCGTTGGTCGGCATCTGCAATCTTTGCATCATTTGTGTCCACCATCATATCCGTGGGGCGGATGCATTCGTGGGCTTCTTGCGCGTTCTTGGCCTTGTTTTTGTACATGCGTGGCTGGTCTGGCACGTATTTGTCGCCAAATTTGGCCTTGATCGCATCGCGGGCGCCGGTCACCGCCTCAGGCGCCATGTCAATGCCGTCTGTCCGCATGTAGGTAATGAGACCTGCCTCATACAAACGTTGCGCGACGCCCATGGCCTGTTTGGCACCCATCCCGAATTTGCGGCTCGCCTCCTGTTGAAGGGTTGATGTCATGAAGGGCGGCGATGGATTGCGCGTCGCGGGTTTCGCTTCGACGGATTTTACAACCAAATCGCGCGAGTTGATGGCCTGCACGGCCATTTCCGCCTGCGTTTCGTTGCCCAGATCGAATTTATCGAGCTTCTTACCCGCAAGCGTCGTCAGCCGTGCCTCAAAGGTCTGGCCGCGTGGGTTTTGTAGCAGCGCCTTAACCGTCCAGTATTCCTGATTGCGGAAGGCTTCGATCTCCATCTCGCGTTCAACGATGATGCGTAGGCAGACGGATTGGACGCGACCTGCCGATTTCGCACCAGGCAGTTTGCGCCACAAGACCGGGGACAGGTTAAAGCCGACCAGATAATCCAATGCGCGGCGGGCGAGGTATGCTTCGACCAAGGGTTGATCCACCTGGCGTGGGTTCTTCATCGCGTCGGTCACGGCGGTTTTGGTAATGGCGTTAAAAACGACCCGGCTGACGGGGGTGTCTTTCTTGATCACCTTGCGGGCGGTCAGCGCCTCGGTCAGGTGCCAGCTGATCGCCTCGCCCTCGCGGTCGGGGTCGGTGGCAAGGATCAGCTCATTGTCTTCTTTCAATGCGTCGACGATGGCTTTGATGTGCTTTTTGCTGTCGCTGGCGACTTCCCATTTCATGTCGAAATCTTCGTCGGGCAGGACTGATCCGTCCTTGGGTGGCAGGTCGCGCACGTGCCCGTAAGAGGCCAGAACAGTATAGTCCTTGCCCAGATATCCGTTTATTTTCTTGGCCTTGGCAGGGGATTCGACGACGACAACAGGCATGAGAATCCTTAATGAGTGGGCGAACTATTCGGTCGCGCAAGATGTGGCCTCAGTTTGTGGAATGTCAATGAGGTGCGAAATCTTTGCCTGATTTAGCCGGTTGTCAGACCACCCGTGATAACAGCCCGCCTGCTTGCCGCGCGATTTTTCCATCCAGTTCCAGATCAATCAAAACGGGCGCGATTTTGTTTGCCGGGGCCGCGATGTCGCGCAGAAGTTGATCCTCGGCCACAGGCGCGGGGCCAAGCCGAGATAAGATTTCATCATGCAATCGTGCAGCGGCGCGCAGCGGTTTCTTGACGGGCTCTGGCGGTGCAAGCGGCAGTTCCGGTGCGGTGGCTGCGACCGGTTGAAGCGCTTCGATCACGTCATTTGCATTGCGCACCAATTGCGCGCCATCCCGGATCAGCATGTTGCAGCCAGATGCCCGCGCATCAAACGGATGGCCCGGTACGGCCAACACATCGCGCGCCTGATCAAGCGCGTTGCGTGCAGTAATCAGGCTGCCGGATTTGGCTGCCGCTTCAACGACCACGACCGCTTGCGACAGGCCGGAAATGATCCGATTGCGTGCCGGAAAATGGCGTGCTTGCGGTTGCAAGCCGATGGGCATTTCAGAAACACGAAGCCCGTTTTTCCCAATATCATGAGCAAGTTGCGTGTTTTCGGCTGGGTAAATGACATCCACGCCACCAGCCTGCACCGCAATGGTGCCGCCTTGTAATGCGCCGTGGTGGGCAGCGGTGTCGATGCCGCGGGCGAGGCCGGAGACGACGACGTAACCGGCGAGGGTCAGTTCCTCTGCCAGGCGTTTGGCCATGCGGGTGCCAAGTGATGAGGCGTTACGCGCGCCCACGAGCGCGATCATCGGGCGCAACAGCAGTTCGGTGTTGCCGATCGCCCAAAGAAGCGGTGGGGCATCTGGGATGTCCGATAAGGCCGTTGGATAGCAGGGGCTACCTTCGACGATGAGCCGGGCACCGGCAGCGCGGGCTGCCCTGATCTCGGCCTCGATCACACTGATCGGGCAAGTTTCGTAGCCCGATACACCGGCTGATTTTGCAATTTCTGGCAAGATTTTCAATGCGTTCGTCGCACTGCCGTGTTCTGCCAGCAGCCGACGATATGTTGCTACGCCAACCCGGCGAGAGCGCAATAGGCGGAGGCGGTTGACCGTATCCTCTTCCGTGGTGGGTAGGAGTGGGGGGTGAGTGGAAGATGTCGTGGTTCCAGTCATTCCGTCGCTCCGCCGTATTGCCCAATCAGGATTAGGATGTTGGGGTTAACGAGGTATGAACGGAATTGGGTGAGTTTTCTGAAAACGCATCGAGATAGGCTTAATGGGCTGTTATCACGATGTTTTTCTTATGCAGAAACCATGCGCAAACCATGCGCATGATTTGCGCACCGCAATTGCGCTGCCTCCCCATAAATAGCGGGGCCCCGGCGTCAAAACCACCCAAACGCCCGAATCTTCACACCAGCCGCTTGGCAAAAACCACGCAGTTGATTCGGAAAGGTCCGGCACTGGTTTGGAGATTGACAGGCTGCACGCCTTGCGAGGTCCAGCCCATCTTTTCATAAAACCGGATTGCGGGCGCGTTTTCTTCCAGACAGTCGAGATGCGCCGTGATCGTCCCTGCTGCACGCAGCCGATCTTCGGCGTCTGCCAGCAACAAAGCCGCGGCCTCGGTGCCCCGGGCCGTTGGTGCCACAAAAAGCTGGTCCATGTGGTTGCCATCAATCGCGCAGAGCCCGAGTGGTGCATCGGGTGACCCGATTGTGCGGGCGTGTTCGCCCATGTCTTCCAACCGTCGCAGGAAGTCGGGCCCTGAGCGTAGTGCGATCAGGCTTGCCGGTACGTGGGGGGCTTGCGTTTCATGCCATGCATTATGCCAAAGCCGGGCGACCATGGGCAATTCTGATGGCATAATCCGGCGCGCTTATGGTGCACCATAGGCTCCTTGGTGTTGTGTCCAGCCAATTCACCTAAAGCGAAAAGCATTTGCAGATGGTTGTGTCTGTTTCACGATAGGCGCGAAAGCCCATCGCCTCATAATAGGCCAGACCGCCGCTATTGGTTTTGCCGATGCTGGCATCGATATGCGCGAGGCCTGCATCACGGGCCGCTTTCAGGGTTGCCGCAAACAGGGCCGCCCCGATCCCCTGTCGTCCGGCGTCCGGGCTGATATGGGTCCCAATAATGCCCCAACCCGGAGTGACCCCATACTGATTGCCTTTCTCGGCGCGCTGAAGTGATTGCAGGCCGAGAATTATGCCATCCCTTTCGGCGACTGAACACAGGATGCCATTGGTGGGAGTGATGTAGTGGTTCAAGGCGAAATCGATATCATCGGGTCTTGTCCGCAGACCGGCTGCGGTAAGCGCGGTGAGTACCGCGCTCATGCCAGTGGCGTCGTCGGGGATGGCCGGGCGGATGATCATATGGCACTCCTCTGGGTTGGCTGGATGCGTCTACTGCTGCCGGTTGGAACGATGGTGATGCAAAAGCGCAAGACCCGCAACTATGGTCAGGCAGAGCGCCGTAATCAGCCCACCCCAATCCGCCATCAGGCTTGTCAGCGCATCAAGTCGGCTTCCAAAGGCATAGCCAAGCGCGACATAGCCAGTGACCCAGATCGCCTCTCCCGCCGCGTCCCAGAAGGTGAAACGCCAACTGTTCAGGCGCGCCGCACCGGCGGCAAAGTTCACCCATGGTCCAAGCGGAGCTGCGGCCCATGTGCTGAAGAACACCCCGATGCCACCCCAGCGGTCGACGACCTGACTTGCGCGGGCGAAAAGGGCAGCGCGATTGGGGCGTGTTTCCAATTGCTGGTCCAGCCACCGCCCGCCCATGCGCCCCAGATGGAACCCGGTCTGGTCCCCCGCAATTGCGGCGGCATAGGCCACCGTGATCACCTGCCATAGCACCAGATCACCCGCTGCCGCAAACGCCCCGCCTGCCAGCATGACGGCGAATGTGGGCACGGGTATCGCCAGACAAGAGAAATAGGCGGATGCCCCGATGATGATCAGCCCCCAGCTTGCCACAAGACCGAAGAAAAGATCAGTCACGCGGCTGGTCCCGATATGCGGTGATGGCATCCACCAAGGTCACGATCAGCGCCTCTGGTTCCACCCCTTGCTGTGCGGCCAGTTCCGAAAGGGTTATTCTGCGCCCGTTTCCATCGCGTTGGAGCGCGAGGGCGTCGGCGACGACTTCGGGTGGGACCTGCCATGACCGTGCGACATAGCGCGGTGTCATCCATGCGGCGATGGGTTCAAAGGGCTGTGGCGGCTGCCGCCAATTGGCGGTGGAGGTTGCCAGTCGGATTGCAAAAACAGCAGCCGCGATGGCGGCCACCGCAAGCACGCCGACAAGCATGCGCCGGATCAGGCGCATATGATGAGATGTTTCAGCCATGATCGTGTCCAGTCGGTCGTTCTGTCAGATCAAAGCAGATCGTTGAAGGTGTGGCCAGTGTGCCAAGGTCTGATCGTGTGTGGCCCGGTCACGGGCTACTGCTCCTAACCTTATGCTGCCGCACCGCCGATGGTCAGCCCACCGATCATCAGGCTGGGCTGGCCGACACCCACAGGCACCCATTGCCCCGCCTTGCCGCAATTGCCGATGCCGGGGTCGAGTTTCAGGTCGTTCCCGATGCCACGGATCTGTTTCAACGCGGTCGCGCCGTCCCCGATCAGGGTGGCCCCTTTGACGGGTGCGCCGACAATGCCGTTTCTGACGCGGTAGGCTTCGGTGCAGCTGAACACGAACTTGCCATTGGTGATATCCACCTGACCGCCGCCGAAACCCACCGCATAGATCCCGTCTTTGAGATCAGCGACAAGGTTTTCGGGCGGTGTATCACCGGCCAGCATATAAGTGTTGGTCATGCGGGGCATCGGCGCGTGGGCATAGCTTTCGCGCCGTCCGTTGCCTGTGGGTGCCACCCCCATCAGCCGCGCGTTCTGCCGGTCTTGCATATACCCGACAAGCACGCCGTCTTCGATCAGCGTATTCTTGGCGCTGGGCGTGCCTTCGTCATCGACGGTGATGGACCCGCGCCGATCCGGGATCGTGCCATCGTCGAGCACAGTGACGCCTTTTGCGGCGATCCGTTGGCCCATGAGGCCCGCGAAGGCGGACGACCCTTTGCGGTTGAAATCCCCTTCCAGCCCATGCCCGATCGCTTCGTGCAGCAGGATGCCTGGCCAGCCGGGGCCAAGGACCACATCCATTACGCCCGCAGGGGCGGGTTCAGCATCAAGGTTCACCAACGCGATGCGCAACGCTTCGCGCGCGACGGGTTCCCAGTTGTCGCGTCCGATCAGGCCGATCAGGCCCGCGCGTCCGCCACCGCCCATCGATCCGCTTTCGCGTTTGCCGTTTTCTTCGACAATGACGCCGATGTTGAGCCGTGACATGGGGCGGGTGTCTGTGACAAGTGTGCCTTCGGGCCGTAGAATCAGAACCTCTTGATGTGACGCGGCGAGGGTCGCTGACACTTGTACCACGCGCGGGTCGAGGGCGCGGGTGAAGGCATCGATTTCGCGCAAGATGTCTATCTTGGCCGGGAAGGTTGCCTGCAGCATCGGGTCGTCGTCGCTGTAGAGCTTGCGATTGGTGCCTGCAGGTGCCGCCGACATGGTGCCGCCACCATCGCCCACGGCGAGGCGGGCGGTGGAAACCGCACGTTTCAGGGCGTGTTCATCGATGGTTGTGGAGTGCGCGTAGCCTGCTGTTTCGCCTTTGACGGCGCGCAGCCCGAATCCTTCGGAGGCGTCGAAACTGGCAGTCTTGATGCGGCCGTCATCGAAGGACAGGACCTCTGATTTGCGCCGTTCGAGGAAGAGTTCGCCATCATCCGCGCCGCTGGTCGCCTCTTGCAAAAGAGTGAGAGCGGTATCCTGATCAAGGTTTGTTTCGAACGGGCGGAAGGGGTCAGCGGACATTCATTTTCCTTTAAGCGACGCAGATTATCGGAAAAAGCGTCTGTTTGCCGCAACAGCGGTTCTTGAGTTGTTCATCAAGATATGGGACATGGGCGATTAGATACAACGGGATTCCGTCCATCATCGGATCGGATGGCCTGCGAGACGCGCGAAATGCGCCACGATGTTAGGGTAAAATATGCAACTGAAAACCTTTGCAACCTCACTCTGGACCACTGCCGGTCTGATGATGGCAGGCTCGTCAGTGATGGCGCAGGAGCAAAACTTTGATGAAACCCTGCGCGGTTTGGAAATTGTCGGGCGGCCTGTTGATGGCGAGACCGGGTTTCAGCCCGCGGCCACCAGTCTTGCGGTTGATGTGCAATGGTTGGACAATATGCTATTGGTGATCATCACAGCAATTACATTGTTCGTGACCGGTCTGTTGGCCTGGGTGGCTATCCGCTACAATCAGAAGAAAAATCCTGTGCCTGCTGGTTTCACCCACAATTCCCCGCTCGAAGTGGCGTGGACTGTGGTGCCGATTGTTATTCTGGTCTTCATCGGTGCGTTTTCGCTGCCGGTCCTGTTTGACCAGCAGGAAATGCCCGAGGCTGACATCAACATTAAGGTGACGGGCTACCAGTGGTACTGGGGCTATGAATATGTCGATGAGGACGTACAGTTCGACAGTTTCATGCTGACCAGTGATGAGCTGGAAGACTTTGGCTATAGTCAGGATGAATACCTGCTGGCGACCGACACTGCGATTGTTGTCCCTGTTGGGGCCAAGGTTGTGATGCAGGTGACCGGCGCGGATGTGATCCATTCATGGACGATCCCTGCGTTCGGTGTGAAGCAGGATGCTGTGCCCGGTCGTTTGGCACCGCTCTGGTTTGCCGCGGATCGCGAAGGCACGTATTTCGGCCAGTGTTCCGAGCTTTGCGGCAAGGATCATGCCTATATGCCGATCACAGTGAAAGTCGTGGATCAGGCGACATATGATGCGTGGCTGGCCGACGCCAAAGGTACATCGTAAATCCCTTGAACGACCAACACCGTAAGGTGGGTCTTGACCCACCCACCCGATAAGGTTCCGCATGAGCGATATCAGTCTGCAAGACACTAGTTACGAGGCCAGCATGGGCGACTATTTCGCCTTGTTGAAACCGCGCGTGATGTCGCTTGTTGTTTTTACGGCCCTTGTCGGGCTGCTTGTTGCACCTGCGCCCGTCCATCCGTTCATTGGCTTTGTGGGTATTTTATGTATTGCGGTCGGCGCCGGAGCCTCCGGCGCGCTGAATATGTGGTGGGACGCGGATATCGATGCGCGGATGAAACGCACCGCTGGGCGCCCCATCCCATCGGGGCGCGTCACCCCGGGTGAGGCGCTTGGGATCGGTCTTGCTCTCTCAGGATTTGCGACCGTTCTTTTGGCCCTGGCGACCAACTTTTTGGCAGCTTTCCTGCTGGCCTTTACCATCGTCTTTTATGCGGTCGTTTATTCCATGTGGCTGAAACGCGCGACACCGCAGAATATTGTGATTGGTGGGGCCGCCGGCGCGTTTCCCCCAATGATTGGCTGGGCTGTAGCAACGGGCGGTATTGGGATTGAAAGCATATTGATGTTTGCCCTGATCTTCGTGTGGACCCCGCCGCATTTCTGGGCTTTGGCGCTATTCGTCAAATCCGATTACGGCAATGCGGGCGTGCCGATGCTGACCGAAACGCATGGGCGGGACGCGACGCGCAAACACATCATCATCTATACGCTATTGCTGGTGCCGGTCGCGCTTGGTCTTGGGCTGACCTCAATCGGGGGGCCAATCTATATGGCGGTGGCTGTGGTGATGAACGCCTGGTTCCTGAAGGGGGCGATTGATATCTGGCGGCGCAGCGATGCGGATTGTGACGCGGATCATCACGCCGTCGAAATCAGCGTGTTCAAGGTGTCACTTTATTACCTTTTTGCGCATTTTCTTGCTTTGCTGGTTGAGGCTGCGCTGCGGCTTTACGGGCTCGGGGGCTGGTAATGGCGATCCGGGTCGAACATGAAATGCATGAACGGCGCAAAGGCCGGAACTATGGGGTCGGCCTGTTGTTGGTCGGTTTTATTGCCATCATTTTTGGTCTGACCGTAGTCAAGGTGCTGCAATTGGGCGATGCCCGTCAGTTTGAGAACTTTGATCATGTGGCGCGCCCGCAGATCATTCCGGTTGACGAGGTGGCCGAATGAAGCTGTTTCCCAACCTCGTTGGTCCACAACGCACGGCGGCTCAGGCCGTCGGGGTGGTGTTCATCATGGGGTCGCTCGCATGGGCATCGGTGCCGTTTTACGACTGGTTCTGCCGGGTGACAGGTTTTGGCGGGATCACGAACGTCGCCGAAACGGGCAGCGATGTGATCCTTGATCAGACGATCAAGGTCCGTTTTGACGCCTCGCTTGAACGCGATATGCCATGGACGTTCAAACCCGAAGTGCGCGAAATGGAGATCCGGATTGGCGAAACCGGACTGGCCTTTTACGAGGCCCATAACCCGTTGGATGTGCCGATTGCAGGGCAAGCCGCCTATAACGTGACCCCTTACGAAGCGGGTGTGTTTTTCGATAAGATCGAATGCTTCTGCTTTACTGAACAGGTCCTGCAACCCGGCGAGACGGTCATGATGCCCGTCAGCTTTTTTGTAGACCCGGCCATCGTGGATGACCGCGAAGGGCAATATGTGCACACGATCACGCTCAGCTATACCTTCTATCAGATTGACGTGCCGGAAGAGGAAATCCAGGCCTCTCTGGCCCCCACCGCTTTGACAACCGCGCCGCAAGACGCCATAGAAACCAACTAACGACCAGCCGATAGGGACGCACCAACATGGCGCATGCAAAGAACCACGATTATCATATTCTGCCACCATCAATTTGGCCGCTGATTGGCGGTTTGGGCGCATTTGTTATGCTCTTCGGGGCTGTGATCTGGATGCATGGCTCTGGCCCATACATGTTCCTGATGGGGCTCGCCGCCGTTCTTTACGTGATGTATGCATGGTGGGCTGATGTGGTTGCGGAAAGCCGGGTGGGTGATCATACGCCTGTTGTGCGCATCGGTCTGCGTTATGGCTTTATCATGTTCATCATGTCCGAGGTCATGTTCTTTGCCGCATGGTTCTGGTCATTCTTCAAACACGCGATGTACCCGATGGGGCCGCAAAGCCCTGCTGTGGATGGCGTTTGGCCGCCCGTTGGGATCGAAACATTTGACCCATGGCATCTGCCGCTGATCAATACGCTTATTCTGTTGTGTTCCGGGGCTGCGGCCACGTGGGCGCACCACGCATTGGTGCATGAGAATAACCGTGAAGATATGAAGTGGGGGCTGATCTTGGCCGTTGCGCTGGGCGCGCTTTTCACGGTGTTCCAGATTTATGAATATAGCCATGCGGCCTTTGGCTTTGCAGGCAATATTTATGGCGCCAACTTCTTCATGGCGACCGGTTTCCATGGGGCGCATGTGTTTATCGGGACGATTTTCCTACTGGTCTGCCTGTTCCGTCTGCAAAGCGGCCACTTCACCCCTGAGAAACATGTGGGTTTCGAAGCTGCGGCTTGGTACTGGCACTTTGTTGATGTGGTCTGGTTGTTCCTTTTTGCCGCCGTCTACGTCTGGGGCGGATAACGACAGAGCCGTAACGTAAGGTGGGTCTTGACCCACCCACTCTGACAGATCAACGCGCGGGATAGCTCGCGCGTTTTTGCATCAAAGGTCCAAGATGCTGCGCAAAATCCTCTTTCCTGTCCTTCTCGGCCTTATGGGCTGTGCTGTGCTGATCAGTCTTGGTGTCTGGCAGATACAGCGGCTGGACTGGAAGACTGGGGTTCTGAACGAAATTGACGCAAAGATCATCGCAGCACCTGTCGATCTGCCTGAAAACCCTGATCCGGTTGAAGACCGGTATTTGCCGGTCACGCTCACCGGGACCACGGCGGGCACGCCACTTTACGTTTTGGTCACGATTGAGGATTTTGGCGCCGGGTATCGGTTGATCTCGGCGTTTGAGACGGATGGCCGACGTATCTTGGTCGATCTTGGTTATGTGCCGCTTGAAACGCTCGGCGACGCCCCTCTTGCTGAAACTCTGACCATCACGGGCAATGTGCATTGGCCCGATGAGGTGGATGGCTGGACGCCAGAGCCTGACCCATCCGGCATCTGGTTTGCCCGCGATGTGGCCCCAATGGCCGCTGCGCTGAATACCGAAGAGGTGATGGTCATTGCGCGCACCGTATCCGGTTCCAGCGTGCCCATGATGCCTTTGCCCGTCACCAGTGCGGGTATTCCGAACGACCATCTGACCTATGCCATTACATGGTTTTCGCTGGCTCTGGTCTGGGCCATCATGACCCTGTTTCTGATTTTCCGCACCATGCGATCAAAGGACGCCTGACATGCGCTACATTTCCACCCGCGGTACAGCGCCAGTGCTGACATTCGAAGAGGCCATGCTGACCGGCCTGGCCCGCGATGGCGGCCTTTACGTACCGCAAGAGGTGCCAACGCTGACCCACGACCAGATCGCGGCGATGGCGGGCAAGTCCTATGAAGATGTGGCGTTCGAAGTCATGCGCCCTTTCATAGGCGACACGTTCACGGATGCTGAATTCAAACAATTGATTGCGCAGGCCTATGCCGGTTTTGGCCATGCCGCCCGCGCACCGTTGGTCCAATTGGACAGCAACCATTTCCTTTTGGAGCTGTTTCACGGTCCGACGCTGGCGTTCAAGGATTTCGCCATGCAGTTGATCGGCCAGATGTTTCAGGCCGCCCTGTCCCGATCCGGTGACCGGGTGACGATTGTGGGTGCCACGTCTGGCGATACCGGGTCCGCCGCGATCGAGGCTTTCCGGGGTCTGGCGGCGGTCGATGTGTTTATCCTTTACCCGCATGGCCGCGTCAGTGAGGTCCAGCGCCGCCAGATGACGACCCCGACCGAGTCCAATGTGCATGCGCTGGCTGTCGATGGTGATTTTGATGACTGTCAGGCAGCGGTGAAGGACATGTTCAATGACTTCGCCTTCCGCGAAGAGGTGAAGCTGGCTGGTGTGAACTCCATCAATTGGGGCCGGGTGCTGGCGCAGGTGGTCTATTATTTCACTGCTGCCGTGTCGTTGGGCGCACCGCATCGGCTGGTGAGCTTTACCGTGCCGACGGGTAATTTTGGTGACATTTTTGCGGGCTATATCGCCAAGCAGATGGGCCTGCCGATTGCGGATCTTGTTGTCGCGACGAACCGCAATGACATTTTGCACCGGACGCTGGAAACCGGGGCCTACACCAAGGAAGGCGTGACGCCGACGATTAGCCCGTCGATGGATATTCAGGTCAGCTCGAATTTCGAACGCGCACTTTTTGACGCTTATGGGCGCGATGGGGCCGCGGTCGCCGGGCAGATGGCGGACCTCAAAAATGGCGGTTTCCAGATCAGCCAGGGGGCCTATCAGATGCTGAAGGACACGTTCAAATCGGGGCGGGCGTCCGAAGAAGAGACACATGCGGCGATCAAATCTTACCAGGCCAATCATGGCGAGTTGCTTTGTCCGCACACGGCTGTGGGCGTGCATGTGGCAGAGGCGCATCTGGGCGCAACGCCCATGGTTACCCTTGCAACGGCGCACCCTGCGAAGTTCCCTGATGCCGTGAAAGCGGCATCTGGCGTCGCGGCACCCCTTCCCCCACGCATGACGGACCTGTATGACCGACCCGAACGCGTCACACGCGTTGCGGGGGAACTGGCTGCCATACAAGCGGTCATCAGGGAACGGATCACTTAATTGACGATTGAATTGCACACACTGTCCAACGGCTTCCAGATTGTGACAGAAGATATGCCCGGATTAAAATCAACCAGTATCGGGATTTGGGTTCAGGCTGGTGGACGCCACGAACGGGTGGAGCAAAACGGGATCGCGCATTTCCTTGAGCATATGGCGTTCAAGGGCACCAAGACCCGCAGCGCGCTGCAGATTGCTGAAAGCATCGAAGATGTAGGCGGGTATATCAACGCATATACCTCGCGCGAGATGACAGCATATTACGCGCGCGTTCTGGAAGATGACGTTGCGCTGGGCCTGGACGTGATTGCCGATATTTTGTTGAATCCCGTCTTTGACCCAAGCGAGATCGAGGTCGAGCGTGGGGTGATTTTGCAGGAAATCGGGCAGGCGCTGGACACACCTGACGATATCATTTTCGATTGGCTGCAAGAGGTCGCCTATCCCGATCAGGCATTGGGCCGCACGATCCTTGGGCCGTCAGAGCGGGTGAGTGCGTTTTCGCGCGATGATCTTCAGGGATTTGTGGGCGAACATTATGGCCCAAATCAGATGATCCTGTCGGCAGCCGGTGCGATTGATCATGAGGCCATCATACGCCAGGCCGAAGACCTGTTTGGCCATCTTCCCAGCGTTTCGCGGACACCCGCATTACTGCAACCAGCGGCTTTTGGCGGTGGTGAGCGGCGCGAGCTGAAGGCGCTGGAACAAGTGCATTTTGCGCTGGCTTTGGAAGGGCCGAATTATCGTGATCCGGCGATTTATACCGCCCAGATCTATGCAAGTGCGATGGGTGGCGGCATGTCATCCCGCCTGTTTCAGGAAGTGCGCGAAAATCGTGGCCTTTGCTATACGATCTTTGCGCAGGCTGGCGCCTATGAAGATACCGGGCTGACGACGATTTATGCAGGCACCAGCGCCGAACAGATCGGCGAGCTGGCCAATATCACGATGGATGAGATGAAGCGCGCGGCAGATGATATGACCGCGGCTGAGGTTGCGCGTGCCCGTGCGCAGATGAAAGCAGGCCTGCTGATGGGGCTTGAAAGCCCGTCAAATCGGGCAGAGCGTCTGGCGCGCTTGTTGTCGATCTGGGGTCGTATTCCGTCGCTTGAGGAAACGATTGAACGGATCGATGCCGTCACAACGGGTGACGTCAAATCCTTTGCCGGTCAGATGGCGGGGCAGGCGGGAACGGCGATGGCGCTTTATGGTCCGGCAGAGGCGGCCCCGACCTTGGATGCGTTGAAAGCACGGCTTGCCGCCTGATGCTTGGGGCCAAACGTAAGGTCCGGATTGAAACGGAGCGCCTGACATTGCGTCCCCCCATGCATGGCGATTTCCGCGCATGGACAGCCTTGCGGCGCGATAGCAAGGATTTCCTGACTCCGTGGGAGCCGACATGGGCGTCTGATCATTTGTCGCGCAAGGCGTTTACCAACCGCGTTTATTGGGCCCAGCGGTCGATTGCGAACGGCACCGCGATGCCATTGTTTTTGATCCGCCGCACCGATGATGCGCTATTGGGGGCGATCACATTGGACAATATCCGGCGGGGGCCTGCGCAGGCGGGCACAACCGGGTATTGGATCGGTGCACCTTTTGCGCGCCAAGGCTATATGCGCGAGGCGATCAAAGCGGTGGTGCATCATGCGTTCACCGTCCTTGATATCAGCCGCATTGAGGCAGGGTGTTTGCCTGAAAATGATCCGTCGCGCAGGCTGCTGGAAACATGCGGTTACAAATATGAAGGCGTCGCGCAAAGCTATTTGCAGATCAACGGTCGCTGGCGCAACCATGTGCTTTACGCCAACCTACGCCATGATCGCCGTGGCAAAACGGATGTCGGGTAGTCCCTAAGGTTCCTTTGTCACGGCGTTGGACCTGCGCAATTTTGTCCCCCATGCGGGCGGGCCTGTCCGAAGCCGGGGTAATAATAGATGCCCGTTTCAAACAGGTAATCTAACTGTGACGTATCCACGCCGCCGGCTACCGCGGCCTGAACGACTGCGGGGTTTTCGGTGTAGATTGCATAGTTCAGCACGCCGTCCCGATAGTTATTGCGGGTGTTGATATCCGCCCCGCGTGCGATCAGTAACAGGGCGATATCTGTCCGTTCATCCTGAATGGCGGCCATTAACGGCGTCAGCCCGGCGCCTGAGCGGTCTTCCAGATCAGCCCCGGCCTCGATCAGCATCACGATCACATCAGCCCCGGTTCGGCAACTGCGCACAGCCGCTGAGAGTGCATTCATGCCGCGGTTTCCGGGCTGGTTGGGATCCGCACCTTCGGCCAATAAAAGTGCGACAACCGCCAAATCATTGCGCACCGCCGCAATGGCCAGCGGGGTCATCAGAAAGGGCGGGACAGGTGCATCGACATCGGCCCCTTCCGTGATGGCCGTGCGGATGGCGGCGATGTCATTGGTCTGGATTGCTTGCGCTAGCGTGTCGGCAGTGGCGACAATGCCGGTGCAGCATAGGACAATCGTCAGAATGATGGATCTCATGTCAGTCTCCCTAGTGAGTCTATTTTTGCAACTGACTTTATCAAGTGAGTTTTAATTTGCAACTGACCCGGTTAAGTTGTCGGTTATGGATATAAATCACTACCGCTCTGACTGCCCAATTGCATCGACCCTTGATCTGGTTGGCGACAAATGGACCTTGCTGATCTTGCGCGACATGTTGTTTGGCGCGCAGAGATTCTCTGACTTTGTGGCCAGTGCTGAAGGTATGAAACGCAACATCCTGAGTGACCGGTTAAAGCGGCTGACCGAGAATGGGCTGGTCGTCCGGGAGCCTTACCAGGATCATCCGCCCCGGTTCGATTATAAGCTGACGCCGAAAGGTGCGGCCTTATTGCCGGTTATTCAGTCCTTGGCGACGTGGGGAGCCGCGCATCTGGATCACGCTTATGACCCACCGCGGGAACTTTTGTCATGGGTGCCTGCGGATCACGTTTGAACGGCCCTGATCCGGTTATTGCGGGCGTTGTGTTCCAATTCGGCCAATCCAAGCATTTCGAGTACCGGGGCCACGTAATTGGCGAACCGCCCGCGATATCCTTTGCGTAATCCATAATAGCCACCAACCGGGTTGTCGGGGCTGCGTGCCCAATGTTCCAGAGTGCCGTCCTTGGTGGGCTTACCTTCATCGGCATTGCCAAGGGGCATCCAGTCGCCATGCGCTTTCAACATTTCGGTGGCGTCTTCAATTGCGCGGAGTTGGTAGGAGAGCCGGGTCTTGCCGACCTGAACGACCAAAGCCGGTGGATCGGCGGCTTCATCCTTCCACACCTCGAAATCTGAGCTGAGTGGGGGTGTTTTGAGTATCCAGGGGTCGCCATCGACGCCCATACCATATGTCACACGGTTCATTTTTCGGCCTCCGCTGTGGTCTTCAAGGCATCTGCGAATTTCTCAAAACTGGGCTGAAGGTCGGGTATGAAGCGGGTGATCACACGTTTCAGAGGGCCGGAATAGGTTTCCTGCATTTCAAATTGCGTGCCGCTGCCTGTGGGTGTCAGACTGAATTGCCGATTTCCCAGAAACAGGCCAAGTGGCATGCCGCCATGCCACTCCATCCGTTGATCGGGCTGCATGACCGCCACTTTGATTGGGAAGGCGCGTTTGGGGTCGACCTCGGACCAGAGTTGGAAGGACTGGCCAAGTGCGATTTGCCCGTCGATTTTGATGATACTGAAATTCCCATCTGATAGGCGCTGCGTGTCGGTCAGAATTGACCAGACAGTGCTGGGCGGAGCCGCGATATCGCGGCTGACGTGATAGGGTGTCATGCGGGCTCCTGTGTTGACAGCGCGACACCTAGCATCCCTAATATGACGTCTTATGTCATGTTTGAGAGGCCGTTTTGCGCGCATCCCGTCTTTTGCAGATATTGCTGTTGCTTCAAAACCGGGGTCGGCTGACATCGGCCATGCTGGCGGCTGAGTTGGAGGTCACGCCGCGCACCATTCTGCGGGATGTGGATGCGATGACCGAGGCGGGACTGCCGATCATTGTGTTTCAAGGCAATCAGGGTGGGATCGAGCTGGGGTTTAACTATCGGACCCGGCTGACCGGCCTTGATCAGGATGAGGCGGAAGCGCTGGGTGTTATATTGGGCACGCGCAACCCCGCGATTGCCGCGTTGGGTATGGCATCAGCGGCGCGGCGCGCGACAGCCAAGCTGGTGGAGAGTTTTCCCGACACAGTCCGCAACACCGCACGAGCCGCGATGGCGCGGTTCACGGTCGATATGCCTGCGATCCAAGATGATCCAAGGGTTGCGGCCTTTGCCGCTGCGGTTCGTGGACAGCAGATTGTGCGGATCAATGCCAATCAGCCATCAGCGCGGGTGGTGCATCCGGTCGGTTTGCATCTGTCTGTGGATGGTTGGGTTATTACTGATGATATCTGCTCAGAAATCATTGCCTTGGCAGAGTGTGGCGATATCAACATCTCGGCCCATAGATTTGCAGTGCCGTAATCCACGAAAAACGAACGCGGAACCGATATCAATACGATGGTTACTCAGAAGTCGGTTGGACAATGTCGTGAGTTAATCCATGTAGGGCCACAGACCACAAGGAACCTGTCATGCTCAACCCAGTCACAGATGCGTTTGAGGCGCAGTTACGCACCATGCTGCCTGCGGCGGCGTTCAAGGACGATGGCACGCCTTATCTGACCGAACCACGGGGGCGCTGGGCCGGGCAGGGTCTGGTTGTCGCGCCGGGCAGCACTGAAGCGGTTGCAGCGGTGGTGAAGGCCTGTGCTGAGGCCCGCATATCGGTTGTGCCTTATAGCGGCGGCACCGGACTGGTCGGCGGTCAGTTGATGCAAGAGGGCCCCGAGCCTGTCGTGCTGTCGTTGGAACGGATGAACCGTATTCGCGATATCTATGCCTCTGAAAATGTTCTGGTTTGCGAGGCGGGCGTGATCCTTGCCGATGTTCAAAAAGCCGCTGAGGATGTGGGGCGTTTGTTTCCTTTGTCGCTGGCATCAGAGGGGTCAGCGCGGATTGGCGGGCTGTTATCGACCAATGCGGGCGGTGTGAATGTCTTGCGTTACGGCAATGCCCGCGCCCAATGTCTGGGCCTCGAAGTGGTTCGCCCCGATGGATCAATCTGGCACGGACTGACGCGCCTGCGCAAGGATAACACCGGGTATGATTTGCGTAACCTGATGATCGGGGCCGAGGGGACGCTGGGGATTATCACGGGTGCCGCGCTGAAGCTGGCCCCGCGTCCGGCGGGGGTTGGGGCGGCGATGATGGCGGTGTCGTCGCCTGCGGCTGCGTTGGAATTGCTGGCACTTGCCGGAGAGCGGATTGGCGACGGCATTTCCGCGTTTGAGATCATGCATCGGCAAGGCTTTGATTTCCTGACCGATGTGGGTCCCGAGGTAAAACAACCCTTTGCCGAGGTGCCGGAATGGTGTGTGCTGATTGATGTGGGATTGCCAGCCGGATTGGCGCCCGATGCCGCACTTGAGGGGCTATTTGAGGCCGCCGCAGAGCGCGATTTGGTCACGGATGGAGTTGTGGCGCAAAATATGGCGCAGCGGCAGGCGTTCTGGCATATTCGTGAGAGCATCCCCGAGGCCAATCGACGGATTGGATCGGTGAGTTCGCATGATATCTCAGTCCCGTTGAGCGCTATCCCGGCCTTTATTGAGCGCGGCGAACAGGCGCTTTCAGAGGTTGGTGAATTCCGGATCAACTGCTTTGGTCATCTGGGTGACGGTAATCTTCATTACAATGTCTTTCCGATGCCGGGAAAAGCCCGTGCGGATTACGAAGCGGAGCGTCCGCAGGTGAAACGGGTGGTGCATGATCTGGTCGATGCGATGGAAGGGTCGGTCAGTGCCGAGCACGGCATTGGCCGTTTGAAAGTGGCGGATCTGGAAAAATATGGCGACCCTGCGAAGCTTGCGATGTTGCGGGCGATCAAGGATGCGCTTGACCCGCTGGGAATTATGAACCCGGGCGCCGTGTTGCGCCAAGCCACTTGAGCGTGACGCGAACCTGTGGCGAATGGATGCCTCCGGCAGAAGTTTGGTTGGACGAGGGAAAGTTGGGGATTAGTCGCCTTCAAACTGACAAAGCGCGTGTACGTCCATGTTTAATGCTTCGAGTCTTTTGCGCCCGCCCAGGTCGGGTAGGTCGATGATGAAGGCGCAGCCAATAACCTCGGCCCCCATCCGTTCGATCAGTTTGATGCCTGCCTCGGCTGTGCCGCCAGTGGCCAGTAGATCATCGACCAGCAGGACTTTTTCGCCGGGTTGAAGGGCGTCGTCATGCACCTCCATGATCGCCTCGCCATATTCCAGCGTGTAGCTTTGTTCGATGGTTTTGCCGGGCAGTTTGCCCTTTTTGCGGATCGGTACGAAGCCAAGCGAGAGTTGGTGTGCGATGGCACCGCCGAGGATGAAACCGCGTGCTTCCAGCCCGACCACCTTGTCGATGGGTTGGCCCGCGTAAGGGTGCAGTAGCTGGTCGATCGCGATCCGGAAACCGCGTGGATCGCTAAAGAGTGTGGTGACATCCCGGAACATGATCCCTTCATGTGGGAAATCGGGGATCGTGCGGATGTAATCTTGGACAGTTTTCATAAGGTAACCTTTTAAAGAACGCGGCCTGCGATTGCGTCGAGTTTGGCGGTCAGGGCGGCGTCACGTTTGTCAGGGGCGGTCATGATGGCGTAGTCCAGTGCGCGATCGCAGCCATGCGGGCAGGGCGCGCGGTCTGGTCCAAGAAGCGCGGGCAGGCGGCTGACCAGGTCCTGCGCCTTAGTCCCGTTGCCTTGAAGGGTTTTGATGACTTCGCTGACATCGACCGCGCCATGGTTGGGGTGCCAACTGTCATAGTCGGTGACCATGGCGATGGAGGCGTAGCAAATCTCGGCCTCGCGGGCCAATTTCGCCTCTGGCATGTTCGTCATGCCGATCACATGGCAGCCCCAGTCGCGATAGAGCTTGCTTTCGGCTTGGCTGGAGAATTGCGGGCCTTCCATGGCGAGGTATGTGCCGCCGCGATGGATATTGATGCCTGCATCGCGCCCCGCTGCCTCGCAAGCATCAGAGAGCCGTTCGCAGGTGGGGTGGGCCACGCTGACATGGGCCACACAGCCGGTGCCGAAAAAGGATTTTTCACGTGCGAAGGTGCGGTCGATGAATTGATCGACGATGACGAAATCGCCGGGCGCCATTTCTTCGCGGAAAGACCCGCAGGCGCTGACGCTGATGATGTCGGTCACACCCAGCCGTTTCATCGCGTCGATATTGGCGCGATAGGGCACGGTCGTTGGCGAATGCACATGCCCGCGCCCGTGGCGAGGCAGAAACGCCATGGCGACACCGTTCAGCGTGCCGGTCAGGATGTCGTCAGAGGGGGTGCCCCATGGGCTGCCTTGCGTGATCCAAGCCGCATCCTGCAACCCGTCCATATCATAGATGCCGGAGCCGCCGATGATTCCGATTCTCGTTTGCATGGCGCACCTTTTGTTAACCAGTTTGCAGAACACTGGATGGATATGAACGAAATGTGAAGCTAGCGTCCCGTGCCGTTGTGGCAACACCGCATTACCTGCCGGAACGCAGGGGTGACAAGTACGCAATGGTTCGTTAGGGCAAGCCCAACACCCCCGTTTTGACAGGATATCTTTATGGCCCGCGCCCTTCTGGCGAGTTTCGCTGACAGTCTTTCCCTTCGTGATCCCAATGCGCCGCTGACCCCTTCGCAGTGGCGGGTCGAGATATTGTCAGGGCTGACAGTGGCGTTGGCGCTTGTGCCCGAAGCCGTGGCCTTTGCCTTTGTTGCTGGGGTGGAACCGTTGGTTGGGCTTTATGCTGCGTTTATCGTTGGGCTGATCACGGCGGTGTTTGGCGGGCGTCCGGGCATGATTTCGGGTGCGACGGGCGCGCTGGCTGTGGTGATGGTCAGTTTGGTGGCCCAACATGGCGTTGAATACTTGTTTGCCACGGTTGTTTTGATGGGGCTGATCCAGATTTTCGTTGGTGTGATGCGCTGGGGCAAGTTCATTCGCCTTGTGCCACATCCGGTGATGCTGGGCTTTGTCAATGGCCTCGCGATTGTGATCTTTCTGGCGCAATTGGGTCAGTTTCAGGTGCCCGGATCGGCGGAAAGTGCGGGGCATGGGATGGCCAACGGCGAGTGGCTGTCGGGCGCGCCGATGGCGCTGATGCTGGGGCTGGTGGCCCTGACGATGGCAATCATCTGGGTGATGCCGAAGGTGACGAATGCGGTGCCTGCGCCGCTTGCCGGGATCGGCATTGTCGCCGCCATTGTGATTGGGTTTGGACTGGATGTGCCGTTGGTTGGCGATTTGGCGAGCATTGAGGGTGGGCTGCCGCCGTTTCATTTGCCGATGGTGCCGCTGAATTGGGACACGTTTGAGATTATCCTGCCTTATGCACTGATCCTCGCGGCGATTGGTTTGATCGAAAGTCTGCTGACATTGAACCTTGTGGGCGAGATGACCGGCAAACGGGGTGGCGCCAGTCAGGAGTGCTTGGCGCAGGGCGCGGCCAACACCGTCACCGGGTTCTTTGGCGGCATGGGTGGTTGTGCGATGATTGGTCAATCGATGATCAATGTGAAATCCGGTGGTCGGACGCGGGTGGCCGGTGTTGCCGCGGCGCTGTTCCTGCTGGCGTTTATCCTATTTGCCAGTGGTTTGATTGAGCAGATCCCATTGGCGGCACTGGTCGGCGTGATGTTCATGGTGGTGATTGGGACGTTTGCCTGGAATTCCCTGCGTATTCTGCGCAAGGTGCCGCGCACCGATGCGTTTGTGACGATCCTTGTGACGATTGTCACGGTCGCGACCGATCTTGCCACGGCTGTGGTTGTTGGCGTCATTGTATCAGCGCTGGCCTATGCGTGGCAAAACGCGACCCGCATCCACGCGATCAAACGCGAAAGCCGGACAGAAGCCGGTGCGCAGGTTTATGAAATCCAAGGGCCTCTGTTTTTCGGCTCTGCTGACGGATTTATGGAACTTTTTGATGTCGCACATGACCCGGATGTCGTGATCATCGACTTTGCGGCAAGCCGTGTGGCGGATCAATCTGCATTACAGGCGATTGAAGCTGTCGCGCAGAAATATGTGGATGCCGGAAAGAAAATCCAACTGCGCCACCTGAGCCATGATTGCCATCAACTGCTTTCCAAGGCAGGCCACTTGATCGTGGATAGTGACGATGATCCAGATTATGAACTGGCTGTGGATTATGACGTAAAAACAGGGATCATCGGCGGCCATTGAAGGCTTGTAATCTATTGTGCAGCGCACCAAATCCCAAACGCGCCCGGGATGGCCGACGGCGCGGCAACGCCTTGCTTACTCTGGCCCGGATGACATCTGATGCTGTTTGATCTGTTGCTTGTTTGCGGTGGGCTTGTCGCGCTGGTGCTGGGCGGTGATACGCTCGTGCGGGGTGCAGTTGCGGTTGCGCAGCGTGCGGGTCTGTCACCGTTGGTGATTGGCCTGACCCTGGTAGGTTTCGGCACGTCGGTGCCAGAGTTGATGACAAGCCTGATTGCCGCCTTTGACGGTTTGCCCGGTATCGCGCTGGGCAATGTGATTGGTAGCAATATTGCCAACATCCTGCTGATCCTTGGTGTCTCTGCCGCGATCGCGCCCTTGGCCGCGGGGGCGGTTCTGGGGCGGGATGGGATGGTCATGCTGGGTGTGACTGGCCTTTGCGTCACCCTGATTTTAATGGGCGATATTGGACGGATTGCAGGACTGGTCTGTGTTCTGGTTCTGATTGCCTATCTGGTGACGACCTTGCGCAATGCACCGCCTGATGTCGCGGCCGATATCCCGCAGGTCCTGCGACCGCTCTGGCAAGGTCTGGCACTGTTTGTGATTGGACTGGGTGGTGTCTTGCTGGGGGCGAACCTTCTGGTGAGCGGCGCAAGCGCGATTGCCACTGCATTCAATGTGTCAAACGCGGTGATCGGCCTGACGGTTGTGGCTGTGGGCACATCATTGCCGGAACTGGTGACATCTGTGATCGCTGCCCGCAAAGGGCAGGGTGACATTGCAATCGGAAACATCATCGGGTCCAATATCTTCAACGTGCTAGGTATTCTGGGGATCACCGCAATGGTGCATCCGCTGCGGGTTCCGCCAGATATGACAGGTCTGAGCCTTTGGGTTCTGATCGGATCAGCCTTGGCGCCTTTGGTGATCATGTTGGGTTTGGGGGTGATAACCCGATGGGCCGGTGGGCTATTACTGGCGGGCTATGCCGCCTATACCGTCGCCCTAGTCATCGGGGCGTGACAGGCTGAACACCTCTCGGATTACGGAATAGTCCCGGTATCCAAGCCGGGTGAGCGGGTTGTAGGTCGTCACGTCGAATTTGCCGTCCACGATGCAATTGTCGCGCAGATGCACGCCAGTGACTTCGCCAAAAACGGCGAAATTCGCCTCTCCTGGCAATTTTAGGATCTGGGTCAGCTTGCATTCAAGGGTGGCAGGCGTATTGGTGACCCGTGGGCAATTGATTGTTTCGCATGGGGCTTTTTCAACCCCCGCGAGGGCAAATTCGTCTGTCTCCCGCTCCCACGGGCCAGAGGTCTGGTTCATGATGTCGCGTGCGGCGTATTCAACGATGTTGATCGCAAATACGCCGGTGTCGCGGATATTGGCGACGCTGTCCTTGGTGTCGCCCCGGTCCGGCTTGGCGCTGGTTGAGGCGAACATGACCTGCGGCGGTTCATAAGCAACGGCGTTGAAAAACGAATAAGGGGCCAGATTGTCCTGCCCGTCTGTGCCGCGTGTTGCCACCCAGGCGATGGGCCGGGGCGATACAACCGCGTTAAAGGGGTTATGGGGCAGGCCGTGGCCATTTTTGGGCTCGTAAAACATTGTGCGGTCTTTTCCTTGGATTGCCGTAGGGTTAGCGTGCTGCAACGCTCTTGGCCATATGAAACAGACATGCAGCAAGCCGCGATTTATTTGGCCGAGGAAACGGCAGAGGACTGGTGGGAGGTCGAGGCGCTTTATGACCTTTGCTTTGCGCCGGGTCGGTCGGCGTTGTCATCATACAGATTGCGTGAAGGCGTGGACCCGATTGCGCCGCTTTGCCTGACGGCGCGGGATGCGGAGGGTATTCTGGCAGGTGCTGTGCGCAACTGGCCCGTACGTGTTGGCGATTTTCCTGCTGTCCTGTTGGGCCCGATTGCGGTGCATCCGACGCGGCAGGGGGAAGGTGTGGCATCGCTGCTGATGCAGGCCTGTCTGGATTTTGCACGGGTTCACGGTTGGGACCGGATCCTTTTGGTGGGCGATGCCCCTTATTACAGCCGGTTCGGGTTTCGGGTGTTAGAGGGCGTAGAAATGCCCCCGCCTACAAACCCCGAACGTGTGCTTGGCGTGGCGTTGACCGATAACGCCTGGGATGGAGTGATTGGGGCAGTGGCCGCCATGCGTGATTGCAATTGAGCAGCACGACACCCATGTCATAGGTATGACAGACCAAGATACTGCGATGAAAGAGATTAATCCGGTTGATGCGCCACCGGCACTGACGGATGCCGCGCGTGCCGAAATCGCCGAGATTGCTGCCCGCCAACGCAAGGCCAATGGTGTTTTGATGATGGCGATCAATTTTGTGGGAGGGCAGGTCGAAGACGGGCTTGGCCTGTTGCCGAAATCCGTGCGCACCCAGCTTGACGATATGGCCCGCAACGCCTTGCGCCAAAGCTATGAACTGGCGAGCAAATCGCGTGGCGGCGTCGGAGAGCGGGTTGGATCAGACAGTATGCATAAACTGATGGGCGCGTTATCTGGTGCGGTGGGTGGCCTTGGTGGTCTGCCGACAGCACTTGCCGAATTGCCTGTCGCGACGACGTTGATTTTCCGTTCCGTGCAGACCGTCGCCGCTGAACATGGCGAAGACCCGCTATCGGAAGAAACGCGGATGGAATGTCTGGCGGTTTTTGGAACCGGCGGCCCGGGCACGGATGATGATGGTGTGGATGTATCGTTTGTAGGTGCCCGGCTGAGCATTTCCGGTGCTGCGGTAAACAAGCTGATCAGCAAGGTGGCCCCGAAATTTGCGGCGGTTCTGTCGCAAAAGCTCGCCACGCAAGCAGTGCCGATACTGGGCGCTGCGGCAGGGGCGGGCACCAATTACGCTTTTGTCGATTACTATGTCGCGATGGCGCATGTCCATTTTTCATTGCGCCGGTTGGCGCGCATTTATGGTCAAGAGGCCGTGGCGGACGAATTTCATCGCGCCCTAACCGCCAAAACGCTGCCTCAGACCTGATAGACCAGCCAATCGGCCACCGCGCGGCGCACCGATTGATCACCATTTGCGATGGCGTCGTCCATGACCGCTTTTACCTCGTCCAGATTGACCCTGCGCAGTAGGTGTTTGACGGGCCCAACGGATGCGGGTCGCATGGACAGTGTGCGCAGACCAAGGGCTGCGAAACACAACGCCTCCACCGGGCGACCGGCGTCTTCACCGCAGAACGAAAGCGGGGTGTCGTAGGCCGCACAGCGTTTGATGACTTGTTCGAGGAATGACAGAAAGCTGACATCAAGCGTGTCATAGCGTTTGCGCACCCGCTCATTTTCGCGATCAGCCGCGAAGAAGAACTGTTTCAGGTCGTTGCCACCGATTGAGATGAAATCCACCTCTTTGAAAAAGGCATCCGTCGCGAAGGCCAGTGAGGGTGTTTCCAACATGGCCCCAACTTCGAGGTTGGACGGCAGCGGGTGCCCCAGTTTCGTTTCACGCGCGATAGCCTTGTCCATTTCTGCCTTGGCTTTGCGGAATTCGTCGATTTGGGTGATGAAAGGGAACATGACCGCAAGCGGCCCGCCATTGGCGGCCCGCAGCAAGGCCTGAAGCTGCATACGCAAGACACCCGGTTTATCAAGGCCGACGCGGATCGCGCGCCACCCCATGGCCGGGTTCGGTTCATCATTTGCCTTCATATAGGGCAACACTTTGTCGGACCCGATATCAAGGGTCCGAAAGGCGACACGCTTTCCTTTCGCTGCGTTGATGACACGTGAATACAGCGCCGAAAGCTCTGCCCGGCGAGGCATTTGGCTGCGTATGAGGAATTGCAGTTCCGTGCGAAACAGGCCGACACCTTCGGCGCCGGAGCCTTCGAGTGATGGCAGGTCTGCCATGAGCCCGGCGTTCATTTGCAGTGAGACAATGCTGCCGCATTTTGCTTCTGCCGGGAGGTCGCGGATCGAACCGTAGCGTTCTTGCGCCCGCGTCTGCATGGCGATCTTGTCACGGAAAGCCGCGTGCACGGTTTCATCAGGGCGTAGGTGGGCAATGCCTTGTTCACCATCCACAAGGATTTGGTCGTCATTCAGGGCTTCACGTGTTATGCCCTTGGCGTTGATCACCAACGGGATCGCCCACGCCCGCGCCACGATGGTGGCGTGGCTGCCGACAGAGCCTTCTTCAAGCACAATACCTTTGAGCTTCTTGCCATATTCAAGCAGTTCGCCCGGTCCGATGTTACGCGCAACAAGGATGGGGTTTTGGGGCATATCGGCCTTTGCATCAGCCCCTTGGCCGGTCAGGATTCGCAGCAGCCGGTTGGACAGATCATCCAGATCATGCAGGCGTTCGCGCAGGTACGGATCAGGTGATTTGGAAAGACGCGCCCTTGCCAGCGACTGTTCCTTTTCGACGGCTGCTTCGGCGGAAAGCCCGTTTTCGACATCCGCTTTCATCCGCCGCAACCAGCCGTCGGAATTGGCGAACATCCGGTAGGCTTCGAGCACCTGAATCTGATCGGCGTCAACGGTGCGCGCGCCGACAAGCATGTTATCGACCGCTTTGCGCAGCTCTTCGATGGCCGCGTTCAGGCGCTCATGTTCTTGCGCGGGGTCGTCAGAGATCGGGTTGGTTACGACAACGCGGGGTTCGTGCAGAAATACACGGCCTTCACTGACGCCTTCCTGCGCAATGGAACCGCGGATCAGAACCGGTTGTTGGTGGCGGGCCGAAAGGGCGGCACCTTCACCGACAAATGCGCCAAGCTCGGTCATTTCCGCGATGACCATGGCCACGATTTCCAAGGCATACACCTCGTCCGGGGTGAATTCGCGGGCTGCTTTGGATTGCACGACAAGTACACCAAGCGCGTCGCCCAATCGCTGTATCGGAACGCCACAGAAAGAAGAATACCGTTCTTCCCCCGTTTCCGGCATGTAGCGGAACCCTTTTTCAGCAGGGGCATCGGCGGTATTGATCACGCTGCGATCCTTTGCAGTGCGTCCAACCAGCCCCTCGCCAAGGCGCATACGTGTCTGGTGCACGGCCTCGGGCTGAAGGCCCTTTGTGGCGCAAAGTTCAAGCGTTTCGGCATCACGGAACAGATAGATCGAACACACCTCTGCCCGCATCTGATCGGCGATCAATGTAACCACAGCATCAAGACGAGCCTGACCTTCGCTGTCTGCCGCCATTGCTTCGCGCAAGCGGCCAAGCAGCTTACGGCTTTCTGTTTCCAACCGATGTGGCATTGGCCCCCTTATCAGCAGACCGATCCGTGAGCAGGATCAGCCAGCCTTTTCCAATTCGAAAGCATCATGCAGGGCTTGCACGGCAAGTTCCATGTATTTTCTGTCAATCAGCACGGAAATTTTTATCTCGGAGGTTGTAATGACTTTTATGTTTACACCTTCAGTGGATAAAACTTCGAACATTTTGGCGGCCACACCGGTGTGGCTCCGCATCCCGATACCCACGACACTGACCTTGGCCACGCCTTCATCTGCGACCAGATCATGAAAGTTGATCTCGCCGCTGTTCTTGGCATCCTGCATCGCCTTTTCGGCGCGTTTGACCTGATCGGTCGGGCAGGAAAAGGTCATGTCGGTGCGACCTTCTTCGGAAATGTTCTGAACGATCATGTCGACATTGACCCCTGCTTCGGACAAAGGCCCAAAGATCGCGGCGGCGATGCCGGGACGGTCAGCCACCGAAATGAGGGTCATTTTGGCTTCGTCACGGGAATAGGCCACACCGGCAACTACGTTGGATTCCATGATTTCCTCCTCATCGCAGACGAATGTGCCTGCGGTGTCTGATGGTTCTTCAAATGATGACAGCACCCGCAGGCGCACCTTGTAGCGCATGGCCAGTTCCACGGACCGGGTTTGCAAAACCTTCGCCCCGAGTGAGGCCAGTTCCAGCATTTCCTCGAACGCTATCTTGTCAAGTTTGCGGGCTTTATTGGTGATGCGCGGGTCCGTCGTATAGACCCCATCGACATCCGTGTAGATATCGCAACGTTCTGCACTAAACGCAGCGGCAAAGGCGACAGCCGTGGTGTCAGACCCACCGCGCCCCAGCGTCGTGATCCGTCCTTCAGGGCTGATCCCCTGAAAGCCAGCGACGACTGCGACCCGCATCCCTTCGCCGAACTTGGCGTTGATGTTGTCGGTCGGAATTTCTTCGATCCGTGCACTGGAATGGGCGGATGTGGTCATGACGGGCACTTGCCAGCCCTGCCAGCTGCGCGCGGGAATATCCATTTCCTGCAGACGCAGGGACATCAGCCCGGCCGTTACGTTTTCGCCGGAAGAAACAATGGCGTCATATTCGCGGGCATCATAAAGCGGCGAGGTTTCGTTGACCCAGCCGACCAATTCATTGGTCTTGCCTGACATAGCGGAAACGATGACGATCACGTCATAACCATTGGCCACTTCACGCGCCACGCGCTTGGCGGCACGGGCGATCCTATCGAGATTGGCGACAGAGGTGCCGCCAAATTTCATCACAAGCGTAGGCATGGTGTTCCTTGCAAGACGCGGCTTTGTTGATCCGCGTCTCCTTTAATGATGCTGGTATGGAAGAGCAATCGCTTAGTAGGCGTGTGGTTTGCCGTCCCAGGTTTCAAAGCATCCGGTTGTCGCAAGCGATAGCGCGGTAAAGCGGTCAATCAGCCCGGCCGCGCTGGTGGTCGTGTCAATCGCCGCGGCATCACCGCCCATGTCGGTTTGGACCCAACCCGGGTGGTAGACGCCAACAGCGATCCCCTCGGATTTCAGGTCAGTGGCCAGATTGCGTCCTAGGTTCAGCACAGCCGCTTTGCTTGCCCGGTAGATATAGCTGCCGCCGGGCGCGTGTGTGGAGGATGCCATTTGCGAAGAGATAATGGCGATTTTGCCATTGGGTGCGCGTCGCAGATGCGGCAGCAGGTTTTGAATGGTCAAAAATACGCCAGTGACATTGGTGGCGAACCCATCGGCCCACATGTTCGCCGGGTATCCATTGTCGAGTTGTTGGCCCTTGTCGGGGTATATGCCCGCGTTGCAAACCAACAGGTTGATCGTGGCGTCGCCCAATTTCGTCGCCAATGCCGCCTGTGATGCTGGACTGGTTACATCTAGTTCGCACATTGCGCCGTCGCTCGGCTTGCGATGTGTTCCCATAACGATGTTGCCCTTGGCGGCATAGCCATCGAAGATTGCTTTGCCGATGCCCCGATTGGCCCCCGTGATCAGGATTGTCATATCAGCACCTTTGGTTCGGGATCAGTTGGTTTTCTTGCGCGGAATGAATGGCAGCGGCATAACCGGAATACCATCTTCCAGCAGCTTTTTCGCCTCATCCATCTTGGCCTCTCCGTAGATCGGGCGCTCTGGCTTGAGCCCGTCATGCATGTCGCGCGCTTCCTTGACGAAACTGCCGCCGACATAATCGGAATTTGCTTCGACTTTGTCGCGCAATTCGGTCAGTGCCGCCTCGGTTGGTTTGGGCGCAGTGACCTGGGTGGATGTGCTGACGGCCGGGGCCATGATGGATTTGGAAATCGCCGTGGAGCCGCAAGAGGTGCAGTTTACCATGCCAGTGGCGACCAGCTTGTCAAAGGCATCGCCGGACTGGAACCAGCTTTCAAATTCGTGGTTCTGGTCGCATTTGAGGTGAAAACGTATCATCGGCACCATTTCATACAGGATGTCGGGTTAAATAAGCGTTTTTGGGTCGCTTGCAAGTTTTGCCTAAAGCGTATCGACTTAACACTGAAACGCTTTTTCGCGACGTCTCCCGTTGGTCGAACGCGAAGAGCGATGTTTGATGTCTCAGTGTGAAATCGACATGCTCTAATGCGGGAATTTGTTGGGTTTGAAGGTGGCGACGATACGTTTAAGCTCTGGCTCGGACAGTTTCTTGGCAGCTTTTTTAGGGCTGAACCATTTGCGCCGTCTTTGGTGCTTTTCTGGCCATTTGCTGTGTACGTTGTGCACGTGGACCGGGTAGACCATTGTGATGATCGGCGTCGCACCCGCCTTGAGCGGCTTGGTGTAGCTATAAGCACCGAGGCATTGGTCAGAGGCATCGCCCGTCAATCCCGCCTCTTCAAAGGCTTCGGTGGCCGCTGCGGATGCAGGCGTTTGTTTATGCATGGGCCAGCCTTTGGGCACGATCCAGCGTTTCCGCGTCCGGCTGGTCACAAGGCAGATTTGCAGTTTACCGTTTTTGATCCGCCAGCACAGCGCCGCGAATTGCGCGCGTACGTCCGTTTTGCGGCCAGTGCGAAATTTCAGGGGAAGCTGTCGGACAGATGATTTCGCCATGGTTCCAATCTGAATTTGCGTTACATCCGCGATATGGCCGACGTTACGCATGACCCGGTTGCCCCGGCAACCCCCCGCCCGCGATTTATCGGGTCAGAGATTTATCGCCATTCCAGCTATGGTGCTTGGCACCCGCTGCGCGTGCCGCGTGTTTCGACCGTGATGGATTTGGCCCGTGCCATGGGATGGCTGCCAGCGGCGCAATTCATCACCAGCCCGCGTGCGAAGCCGGCGGCGTTGCGGGGCTTTCATACGGATGCCTATCTGGCCGCCCTTCAGGCCGCCGAGGCGGCCCAAGCGGTCAGCGATGACACCCGCGACCGTCATGGGTTAGGCACGCCCTCAAACCCCGTATTTGCAGAGATGTATCGCCGCCCTGCGACCTCTGCCGGGGCATCATTGCTGGCGGGCGAATTGCTGGCGAAGGGGGGCATTATTTATTCCCCGGCGGGCGGCACCCATCATGGATTGCCGGACCGTGCCAACGGGTTTTGCTACCTTAACGATCCGGTGCTGGCGATCCAGTCGTTGCGGCGCAATGGTGCGCAGCGCGTCGCCTATGTGGATATTGATGCGCATCATCCTGACGGTGTCGAACATGCCTTTGCCGATGATCCAGATACGTTGATGATTTCGGTGCATGAAGAAAACCGTTGGCCGCGGACAGGCGCGTTAGACGATCGCGGGGTTGGGCAGGTATTCAATTTGCCCGTGCCGCGTGGTCTGCACGATGATGACATGGCCCTGATCCGCGATGAGGTGATCCTGCCATTGGTCAGCGGCTTTCGCCCTGATGCGGTTGTGCTGCAATGCGGGGCGGATGCAGTGACCGAAGATCCGCAATCCCGTCTGACCCTGTCCAATAATGCGCATTGGGCGATTGTTGCCGCATTACGCCCGGTGGCGCCGCGCTATTTGGTGCTGGGCGGTGGCGGGTATAATCCGTGGTCGGTGGGCCGTCTTTGGGCCGGTGTCTGGGCGGTTTTGAATGATGCAGAGGTGCCTGATATCCTGCCGGAGCAAGCGCAAGATGTGTTGCGAGCCTTGACCTGGAAGGGGCCGTTTCGCACGCATTTGCCACAGAAGCATTGGATTACCACCCTGCGCGATGCTCCGCGTCATGGCCCGATCAACGCGGATGTGCGGCAACGCGCCGATGCGCTGATGGTGCGTGCATTGGCGTGGCTCTGACCCTTGCCTTGCCCGGCCAACCGCCGGATAGTCCTGCCATGACAACCCGCTTTATCTTCACCGCCTTTCTTGTGCTTGCAGGGCTTGTACCTGCCGCCCGAGCCGAGGTTGTGGTGTTTGCCGCCGCCAGCCTGAAACAGCCACTTGATGCGCTTGCGGCAGAGTTTGGCGATGTTGTGGTGTCCTACGGTGGCAGCGGCACGCTGGCGCGCCAGATCAGCCTTGGCGCACCGGCGGATGTCGTTCTGCTTGCCAATGTTACCTGGATGGATTTTCTGGTTGATGGCGGGCATGTCGCGGGTGCTGTTGATGTGGCCAGCAATCGGCTGGTTCTGATTGGTCCGTCGAGCATGGATGAGGTTGATTTGACAGCGCCTGGCATCGATGCGGCATTGGCCGGTGGCCGCATTGCGGTGGCGCTGACCCGTGCGGTGCCTGCAGGCATTTATGCCAAGGCGGCGTTGGCGTCTTTGGGTCTGTGGGATGCTTACGCCGATCAGTTGGCCGAGGTTGACAATGTACGCGCTGCCTTGGCGCTTGTGGCGCGCGGGCAGGCACCCTTGGGCATTGTTTATGAAACGGATGCGCGGGTCAGTGATCAGGTCCGTGTTGTGGCCCGTTTTCCAGAAGGTACCCACCCGCCCATTCGATATCTGGCTGCTCAAACCACCGATGCTGTGCCGGAGGCCGGCGGTTTCTTGACCCTCGTGTTGGGGGAAGCCGGGCAGGCCGCCTTTGCGGATGCCGGGTTCCTGCCGGCGGTGACGGGGCCGCATGACTGATCTGTTTGGCCCGGCAGAGTGGGCGGCGATTTGGTTGTCGTTGCAGGTTGCGGTTGTCGCAACCGTTTGTGCCCTGCCGTTGGCTATTTGGGTGGCGTATGTGCTGGCACGCAAATCCTTTCCCGGTCGCCAGTTGCTCAACGGTCTTGTTCATCTTCCCTTGGTGTTGCCGCCTGTCGTGACGGGGTATCTTTTGCTGGTCGTTTTTGGGCAGCAAGGGCCGGTGGGGGCCTTTCTTTTTAACAGTTTTGGCGTGTCTTTCACCTTTCGTTGGACTGGTGCGGCGCTGGCCGCTGCCGTGATGGCGTTTCCCCTGATGGTTCGCGCGATCCGTTTGGGGATTGAGGCGGTTGATCCGGGGCTAGAGGACGCGGCGGCCACTTTGGGTGCGTCGCGCCGTCGCATTTTCGCGACTGTAACCTTGCCCCTGATCATGCCCGGTGTGCTGGCGGGCGCGGTTCTGGGATTTGCCAAGGCGCTGGGCGAATTCGGGGCGACCATCACCTTTGTGGCGGCTATTCCGGGGCAGACGCAGACGATCCCGTCCGCGATCTATGGGTTGCTGCAGGTTCCGGGCGAAGAGCCTGCGGTTTTGCGCCTTGTCTTTGTGTCCATTGTTCTGGCGATGGGCGCGCTTTTGCTGTCTGAATGGCTGGCGCGCCGGATGGCCCGTAAGGTTGGCCGATGATGTTGAATGTCAATGTTCACAAGCGCTTGGGTGATTTCGCGCTTGATGCGCGCTTTGATGCGCCTGCCGGAGTGACTGCTGTTTTTGGGCGGTCGGGATCGGGCAAAACGACGCTGATTAATGCGGTCGCGGGGCTGGTCCGCCCAGAGCGTGGGCAGATCGCGGTCGGTGATGCAATTTTGTTTGACGATCAGAAACGGATCAACCTGCCGGTGGCGCGCAGGCGGGCGGGCTATGTGTTTCAAGATGCACGGTTATTTCCGCATATGACTGTGGCACGCAATCTGTCTTATGGTGGTGATCATGATGCCGCGCGGGTGATTGAGATGTTGGGGCTGGGTGATCTGTTAGAGCGCAAACCTGCGGGTCTATCGGGCGGCGAAAGGCAACGCGTGGCCTTGGGCCGTGCCTTGATGTGTGATCCGCAAATACTGTTGATGGACGAACCTTTAGCGGCATTGGACGCCCCGCGAAAGGCCGAGATTTTGCCTTATATTGTGCGCCTGCGCGATGAGGTGCAGGTGCCTATTTTATATGTCAGTCATGACGTGTCTGAGGTCGCCAGATTGGCGACGACGGTGGTTATACTGGAGCAGGGCCGCGTTGTGGCGACAGGGCCGGTGGGCGAGGTTTTGTCGAGCCCTGCGGCCGTTCCGCTTTTGGGTGTGCGAGATGCCGGTGCGGTGATCGTGACCAAGGTCGCGGGCCGATTGCTTGATGATGGGCTGACGGAGCTGGCGTTTTCTGGTGGGCGCATCGTTCTGCCGGGTAATTTAGGCAGGCTGGGGCAACAAGTGCGGCTGCGTATCCCTGCGCAGGATGTGATCCTTTCGCGTGAAAAACCAATTGGGATCAGTGCGTTGAACGTTTTACCCGTGCAAATCACAGCGATCGAGGCGGGGCGCGGGCCGGGTGTTGCTGTTGGATTGCAGGCCGGGCGCGATCAGCTGTTGGCGCGGGTTACGCGGCGCAGCGCCAAATTGATGGCGCTTGAGGTGGGGCAGCAGGTCTATGCAATTATTAAAGCCACTGCCGTCGGGCCGGAGGATGTGGGGGGCTGACGCAACGCGCGGTGGGGCGGAGATGGCAGCCAGCAGGCCGACGGAGGAATCGCCCGTTAACAGCGGGTTTTCGGTGTAAATCGACGATACAGAAGCGATACAGAACCTATGCAGAAACCATGCGCATGATTTGCGCATGCCCGACCCCTTAACGCAGCGCGCGGTTCAGAAGGTTACGGGCAGGTTAAGGCCCAGGTTGTTCAACTGCGTGAGGGTATCAACACCGGCGGCCTGCGGTGGTTTCATGGGCAAATCGGGGATCAGGTCACCGATATCCGGTACGGTGGGTGCCGTCCATCGTGGCCCAATGAAATCGGGGCTGCTTTCGGGCGGTGCGGGTTGCCCGCCCGTTGGCAGATCAAGGCCCAGGTTCCTAAGTTGCGTGGCCACATCAAAATTCATCGCGGGCGGCCCTGTCATGGGCCCTTTTTGGATCAGGTTGCCGATATCGGGGATCAGTGAGGACAGTTCGTTTAACGACGCGGTGTTGCGGTCCGACAGGGTGTTGCCTTCGGGCAGTGTTGCCAGAAGGTCGGCCAAGGCTGTGTTGGGTTTTGTCGGGGCGCTGTTGGTCGCGGGCGTCTGATCGAAGGTGGCCGCCGGTGGAGCATATGCGATCGTATCGCCGGGCGCGATTGGCAGGGGCGGCTGCGGGCCGAAGATGGATGTGCCTGAATACTGGCTGTCAGGGTGTTGCGAGGGGATGTCCGGGTTGAACGCCCCTTGATCGGGCAACACATAATCCGGCAACATCTGCTTGAGCTGATCGACGACCGCGCCGGGGATTTGCCTGCTGAGTTCGTTAAAAACCGCTGGATCAACGACGTCGCGCATGCCCAAGGAATAGAGGGCATGTATCATGCCTTCTTGGTCATCCTCATGGGTGTATTCCCTTTGGAATGCGTCGAGATATTCGTCTTGCGTCATTGAAGGGTGCGCTATGCCGAGATTGTCCAATGACTGCAACACTGCAAGAAACCCCGCCATTTGTAATTGCCCGTATTCTGCGGAAACGTTCGGGTTGGCCATATCCGCTGCCAATAAACGCATTCCGATTTCTTCGTTAAAATAGGTCGTTGATAGCTGGGCGAGTATTTCGTGCTGACCACGGGTGATTTCCGTCCCGTAAAGCGCATAGGACACTTTGTGGGTCACCTCATGTAATGCAACTAACCTTTGAAAAGTATCTGTGTCCTGGCCTATGTATTCAGCCGCGTCCTGCATGGTTGCGCTGGACATGTCCAACACATCTGCCCTGAGATTATAGTCTGCGGCCCATGGGAGGAGGCCAAGTAGCGGTCTTGCCCACTGGCCTGCCTCGCCGACACGGTCGTTATTTGAAAGGCTGTCCACAATGTCAAAGGTCCAGACTTCCTCTGGCAACTTGTCGACAGCACCTGGTCCAAATAAATCTGTAATCGCAGCACGTTCGGCATTGGTAAGCTCATTGTCTTGATGAATGATCAAGTTTTCGCCGTATCGAACATCATGTGCGATCAATGTCGGGTCATCGCTGTTGCGATCCGTGCCTGTCGGTGATGTTGCGCGAGCCTCAGGAAATGCATTGGTGCCTGCGGATTGCCCTGCAACGGCGTCCTGTACGGCTTGCGGCATCTCGGGGTTCTCGCGCTGCGCGCCAGCCCGCATATCGTCCGCTCGATTGGGTTCGAAAGGTGAATTACCGACATCGTTCATGTCCATCTCCTGATGCGTATCGCGGTGGTGATCCTTATGCGAGGTTAGACGGCGCGCGGCAATTGTGCTGCAATACGCAAGCCACTAGGTGCTACGTGTGAGGCACTGAATATCCACATGGTTGATGTGAATTGTCTGCAAATCGCGCGTTCGCATTTTTTGATTTGTCATCGGTATGGGGCGCCAATCAGGTCTTAATCTTGTGGTTTGCCCATGACCTGATCAATCGCCTGGATTGTGCGTTTCACCCCGCCTGCGTGCCGGGTGTAGAAATCGCTGATTTGCTTTTCATTGATCGCGGGCGGGGCCGATATTGTGTTTTGGAGTGCATCTTCGGTCATGACGTGGGCGCAGACGCCAGCCGCGATCGCTTCTGTCGCGGGATATTCGATCGTCCAGATGTGTGGCCCGACGATGACGGGTTTTTTGAGCGCGAGCGGTTCGATCACGTTATGCGCCCCCTTTGTGACGAAACCGCCCCCCACAATGGCCCGGTCGCAGAGACCGAGGTAGAAATACATCTCGCCCATGCTGTCGCCGAGCAGGACGTCGATATCGGGTGTGTCGGTGGTGAGTTTGAGCGCGCTGTCGAGGATGTCGGACCGCCGGGCGTATCTGACGCCTGCGTCTGTCAGCATTTGCGCAACCGCGTCGAACCGTTCTGGCGCGCGGGGGACGTAGATGAAGAATGCATCGGGGCTTTGCTGGATCATGCGGATGTAGATGTCATCTTCGCCCTCGACCACGCTGGTCAGGGTGTAAGTCGGTCTGCCTTTGCTAAGCGCGCCCTGCAGTTTGGCTGCCGCGTCCAAGTGCGATTGTGGAATGGGTTGGTCGAAGCGCAATTCGCCGGTGACGTGGATATTGGGCATGCCCACTGCGGCAAAACGGTCGCGCTGCCCGTCTGATTTAACGAAGCCGCCCGCGAACCCTTGCAACAGGCTGGCCCGCAATTCCAAGCCGGACGTGTCTTTTGTGAAGCTTTTCAGCGGGTATTGGGCGTTGCACATGAAAAGCGGTGTGCCGTGTGCCCGGCAGGCCATGATCATGCGCGGCCATATTTCGATTTCCATCACCAGCCCGTATTTGGGTGTGAAGTGGCGCAGGAAGCGGCGGTAGGTAAAGCCGTACTCAAACGGTACCCAGATCACCTGTACTTGACCTGCTGCGATTTCGGCGCTGAATTCGCGTTGGGCTTCGCGGCGTCCGGCGGGGGTGAAATGGGTGGTGATGACCTTTTCGCCACGCGCCAGCAATTCCCGGATCAGCGGCGTGGCGGATCGCATTTCGCCCAAGGACACGGCATGCACCCAGACGGGGTTTTGAAGTGTCTTTTTGTAGTGGCCGAACCGTTCCCCCAGATGCTGGTTATAAAGCGGGTCCTTGCGTGCGCGCCGCCGCAGGTAGAGCAGGATGACGGGCATCATCGCCCACCAGAGCAGGCTGTATGCTGCAAGGCCGAGACGCAGTTTCATGCTGGGGAAATGGTCAGCCATGGCGCTGGTCCAGAAGTTGGAGCAGGTCGGCGCTGAGCTGGTCTGTCGCGTGGCTTGCTTTTTGGATGGTCTTGGTTGCGTTTTGCGCGGTGGTGTTCAGATCGGCGCTGCTGAGGGCGTGGGCCAAGGTATCGGCGTCGGTCACCTTGATTGCCCCGTTATCCTGTCCGAGTTGTTCAAAGTCGGTTTTGAAATTGGCGGTGCGTGGTCCGTGCAGGATCGCGGTGTCGAGTGCTGCGGCCTCCCACGGGTTGTGCCCTTCGATATCGCTGAACGTTCCGCCGATCAGGACGGCCTGACACAGCCGGTAGATCAGCCCCAGATCGCCGAATGTGTCGCAGATCCAGATGCTGTCCTGAGGTCCCGGTACCTGGCCCTGTGATCGGAGCGGCGGTTGGTGGTCGAGTGTGCTGAGGATATCGTCGCGCCGTTCCGGGAACCGTGACGCGATGATCAGCAGGGCGTTTGGGTGTGTTTGTTGTAATTGGGTGTGGGCGGCGATGCTGATGTGTTCATCTGCGCCGTGTGATGGGGCGACAGCCCAGATCATACGGCCAGCCAGCGCCTGTGACAGGGAAAGGGTTTCGCTCGCGTCGTGGGTCAGGGCAGGGGCCGCGGGTTTCAGCGATCCGGTAATGCGGATCGGGCCGGCTGCGCCCAAGGTTTCAATGTGCTGCGCTGTGGCCTGATCCTGCGCGGTGATCAGCCCCATCGCGCGGTAGAGATCGCTATAGAGCGATCGTGCTCGCCTGTGGCTGCGGAAGGATTTTGCGTTCATGCGGGCGGCGATCACGGCCTGCGGGATGCCGCGCTGGGCCGTGTCGCTGACGAGGCCGGGCCAAATGTCCTGTTCGGCCCAAATGCATAGATCGGGTTGGAAATGGTCCAGAAAGCGCCGCCGATAAGTGGGTGCGTCGATGGGCAGGAATTGGTGGAGCGTGCGGGGCGGCAGGTTTTTGGCGAAGACCTGCGCGGAGGCCAGTGTGGTGGATGTGACCAGAAAGGATAGATCGCTGTTCTGGGCGGTCAGTCTGTCAATCAATCCGCGCAGTGACAGCACCTCGCCCAGGCCGACGGCATGGAGCCAGATCAGCGGGCCAGCGGGACGCGGGGCCAGGTTTTGCCCCAGTTTTTCGGGCCAACGGGTCGGGTGTTCCTTGCCGCGGGTCAGGCGTTTTTGCAGAATCTGTTTGGCAATCAGCGGGAAAAGATGGCTGAGCCCGAGGTAGAGCCGCAGCAGCCAACCCCGGCGCATGTCACCCTGCGACATCGTGAAATGTCTTTTGCAGGGGCGCATCCCAGAAGGTATCGGATTGCAGGATGGCCGCGAACCGGTCTGCTGCACTGCCCCCGCCAAACGCATCGTGGCGTGGATAGGATTTGCCCCATTGCGCGGTCAGGAATTGGCTGATGGTCTGATCATCGGTTGCATCGGCGAAAAAGACCGACGGCGATTTGGCCCGGTTGGTTTGTCTGCTGCCGATATCGAGGGAGGGCAGGCCGATAAATGGCGCTTCGCGCACGCCTGCGGAGGAATTGCCGATCATCACGGCTGCATTTTTCATCAACTCGGAGAAATGCGCGAACCGCATGGACGGCAGAACGCGGAACCGTTCTGTTGGTAGCTGGTCAATAGCGGCGAAGATATCTGCCGATCCGGGGTCATTGTTGGGTGCGATCAACACGAAATTGCGGTTTGAACTGGTCAGCGTGCCCAAAAGCGCCTGTGCTTGCGCGCCCATCGTCGCCGCCTCTGATGTGACGGGGTGGAAGACGCAGATACCGTAGTCGTCGAAAGGCAGTGCGTAGCGGTCTTTGACCTCTGCAATGCTCACGCCGGAGGGGCCCGCGTGGAAATCAAGCTCTGGCGAGCCGATTGTGTGGATGTTGCCTGCGGCCTCGCCCAGTGACATCACCCGGCGGGCTGCATCGTCGGACGACACAAAATGATGGCTGGCCAGCTTGCTGTTACAGTGGCGGTAGATTTCGTCGATGGTGCCGGAGACCTCGCCCCCTTCGATATGGGCGCAGCGGATGTAGTTGGTGGCGCAGACCAATGCGCAGGCGAGTGCTTCGACACGGTCGCCGTGGATGATGACAAGGTCGGGCGCGTGTTCCTTGACGAAATCAGAAAAGCCGATGACCGTTTTGGCCAATACCATATCCTGCGGGTCGCCGGCACGCTGGTTGAGGAATTCGTGGACCTGCACACCGGGTGTGCGGTGCACCTCCAGCTTGGTCAGCCCGTAACGGTCCAGCATATGCATGCCGGTGGTGAAAAATGCGGTGGTAAAGCCTGCGTCGCGGGCAGCGATGGCCAGTGGTTCCAGCTTGCCGAAATCGGCGCGGGTGCCTGTGACGAAAAGCAGGGATCGAGACATCTGTGTTCCAAATCAACAACATGGCGAACGGGTTGGCTGCCAGCCTATCGTTGCATGATCGGAAAGGAAACTGATCATTCATCGGGCGGGAAGCTGGAAAATACGGCACGTTGCGGGCGCAAATGTTCAATTTGTCACATGTTGTTTTGGGGTTGCATCATCCGCAGGTTCTGTTTGAACTTCATCGCTTTTTTGGTAAAGTATTCGAGTTGGATTTAAGGTGCACATCTCAATGAACGCAATTTTTAAGCAAGATAATCGTTTGGGCCGCTTGACGACGGTACTGGGCAAAGATCACCTGGTGTTGCTTCGGTTTGAAGGCAGCGATTATGTAAATGATCTGTTCGAATATCGGGTCGAAGCCGTTGCAACCGAGCAAAACATTGATTTTGATGCGTTAATCGGAACACATGCAACGATTGAGCTGCAAAGCCAGGCGAATGGTCCCCGGTCTTTTGACGGCATCGTGACGCAGTCCAAATGGGCCGGTGTGGGCGAGAATGGGAATCGCTATTCCCTGACCCTGCGCCCGTGGTTCTGGTTGGCCGGACATCGCCGCAATCAACGCATTTTCCATAATCAGACGGTTGTGCAGATTCTTGAAAACCTGCTGAAGCCTTATGCGGGAATGGGCGAACCTGCTTTTGAGATGAAGCTCAAGCAGTCCTATCCTGAGCTGGAATACACCGTGCAATATCGCGAAAGCGATCTGGCATTTGCCACACGCATGATGGAACGCTTTGGCATCAGCTATCATTTTTCTCATAAGGAAGGCTCGCACACGCTGATCCTGACCGACCGGGTTGAGGAACATCAGGCGATTGCCGGTGGGTCGCGCGAGTATAAAGGCGTCGATGGTCATCACCACGCGGATGAAGAGCATTTCTGGGAATGGCATCCGGAGCGCAATCTGACCGTGGGTGCAATGCGTCTGACGGATTACAATTTCAAAAGCCCAACCGCGTCGATGGAAGTCGACCGCACCGGCGATGCCGCTTATGAGCACGGCCAGATAGAAAGCTATGATTATCCGGGTGATTATCTGAACCAAGGCGTCGGCAAGGCGGTTGCTGCATTGCGCATAGCCCAAGAGCGTGGCCGTGATGCACGCCAGCGTGCGGTGGGTGATTGTACGTCACTTGGCGCCGGTATGACCCTGAAACTGACGGGCGATCAGGTGCCGGGCGTGAAATCCGAAAGCTATCTGTGCCTGGAGGCGAACCATTCCTATGTCTCTGACAGCTATGGGTCGGGTGGCGAAGAGAGCGATGGTTATGCCTATTCGGGGTCTTATGTCCTGATGCCGGTGACCGCCCCGCTTGCCCCCAATCGCAAGACGCCGATACCGGCCGTGCAAGGCCCGCAGACGGCCACAGTTGTTGGTGAAGGTGAGATTGATTGCGATGAATTTGGTCGCATTCTGGTGCATTTCCACTGGGATCTGGAAAAGGCCTATTCGATGCGCTGCCGTGTGTCGCAGAACTGGGCCAGCAAAGGCTGGGGTGGCATGGTCATCCCGCGCATCGGGATGGAAGTGGTTGTGGAGTTCCTGGAAGGTGATCCTGACAAGCCATTGGTCACAGGCTGTGTCTATAACGGTCGTAATGATCCCCCGTATCCGCTGCCCGCCGCGAAAACCAAGAGTGTGTTCAAGACTGACACCCATCAGGGCAGTGGTTTTAATGAACTGACGTTTGAGGATGAGGCGGATCAGGAACTGATCTACATGCATGGTCAGAAGGACCATCAGATCGATATTCTGAATGATCGCAGCAAGACCATTGGCCGTGATCAGGTCGAAGCCGTTGGTCGCGACAAGACGATCACTGTTGGTCAGGATCATACCGAAACTGTTGGTCGCGATGCCCGCCACAATGTCGGCCGCGATGTGATCTATGAGGTCGCCCAAAACCAGCAGGAAAAATACGGCAAGGACCATGTGCATTACGTGGGCAATATCCACAAACAGGATATCTATGCTGATCATCTGGTGCAGGTGGGCCGCAATATGGAAGAGACGGTCAAGGGCCGTTACACGCTCAACGTCAACCAGTCGATCACCAACAATACCAAGACCCACACGCTGATGGCTTATGACAAATTCGTCATCAAGGGCCCCGGCGGTAAGATCACGATTGATGCATCAGGTATCACGCTTGAGGCGGCATCGATCAATCTGAAGGGCAATGTGTCCATGGGCGGGTCCGGTGGTGCGCAGGTGCCCACGCTTCAGGGTGCGGCCAATGCCGGATTGCCGCTGGTTGAGGAATGTATGGCACAGAAGGATGATGCATAATGCTACCAGTTGCGCGTATCGGCGATAAACATGTTTGCCCCATCCACGGTACGAATGCGATTGTATCTGGCGGTAAGGCCATCGTGGATGGCAAGCCGGTGGCCCGGGTGGGCGATAGCACCGGTTGCGGTGCGACGATTGTTCTGGGCTCCAGCATGGCGACGGATGACAATAAGCCGATTGCCTATTTGGGCAGCACGACATCGCATGGTGGCGTGATCACCACAGGCTCTGGCACGCAGAAGACGATGCCGTGATCCCCTTTTTTGTGTGTTGAATGCATCTTTGGCGTGCGCCGCCGCTGTTTTCGCAGCGTAAAATAGCGCCGTTCTTGACTTCAATGCTGCGCCTGTTACCCAGAAGTGGGTGGTGCGAAAACCGACGTTGTGGAACATGATTAAAAAGACCGCGGGCTTTTTCGATAACCCCATTCCTATTGATGTGAAATCAGACTGGCCGGGCCGTGATCGTGTGATGTTTGCGCGCGCCGAGGCCCCGGGATGACGACTGAAACCCATATCGGGCGGTTGCGCCTGACAAATGGATCGGACGTCCTGTTCGCCGGACGAGGATCAGCGCAATCCCTCGAGCAGGCGGTGCGATCTGATCCGTCCTATGCCGCCATTGCATCTGGCTGGGCCACGTCCCCCTTGCCGTTACGACACTGGGCTGCGACGTTTGGAGCGGATGATCTGTCGTTGGATATTGCCCTGCATGTTGACGACGCGGTGCCGTTTGTTACCGCTATTCTTCCGGAAGAGGCTGACGATCCGCTGGTTCCGATCCCGCGCTTGTTCGACCCGACAGAAACCGCTGAGTTACCGCGCCTATCATTCGATGCGGACATAGAGGTGCCCGACACGCCAAAGGGGACGATACCTGTTCTGCTGGATGCGGCTGCGATTTTTGGGCTGCCGGAACGGTTGGAGGGTGCGGGGCTGGACAGGCTTTGTCTGTTTTCGGGCGCGGCACTGGATGAACTGGGTCAGGCGGCCCCATGGCTGGCCGCACTTGCGCCGGATGCTGATTTGCTGACCGAAGCAGCATCGCTGGATGCATGTCTTGGTTTCTGGCCGGACGAGGATCTGGCCGCGCTTGGCAAACATCTCAAGCGCTACACCAAAATGCGCGAGGCGGATGGGAAATGGATTTATTTCCGTCTGGCCAGCCGCAGCTTTCATGACTGGATCCGGCTGCATCCCGCAGGCCCCTTTCCGAAGGGGTTTTTCCGCGCGGGCAAGGGTGTTTTGTTGTCCCAACCGGATGCAGGATGGATGCTGGCACATCGCACGCCAGAGGTTGCAGAGCTGCGCCATGATGAGTTTCTGGAGCAGTTCACCCGTTTTGCCCGCATGCAGTTGCGCCGCCGTTTTGTTGAGCGCGCCGCCGCTGCGATTAGCCAGCAATTGGGTGAAGATGTCAGCTTGCCGCGCGCCGCATTGCATTACCGCGTCGCACGTGACGCTGGCTATATGCGCGAGAGGGCCCTTGTCCGCATGATGGAGGCCGGTCTGAGGCTGGACCGTGTTGGGCTGGTCACGACACAAATTGAACAATCATCTGAACTATTAGCGCACCGAACATCCAGTGACGTGCACCGGTCTGGTGCTGTCCTTGAAGCCGCGCGCCGCTATGCAGGAGACGCCCCTTGAGTGACGAATACGGAGACTTTTCCGCGAGCCGTGATCCCGAAGATCCCGCCTTCCGCTGTACACCGGGCCGCATTCCTATTCTGCCGGTGCGGTTTTCGCTGTTGCCCTATGATCTGAATTCAGTGAAACGCCCCAACAAGATGAGCGATCCGGGGTCGTATGTCTTGCGCACGTTGCGGCGGGGTTTTGTCTATATCTTCATTGAAGCAGTTGAAGAAACGGATGGCGCCACAGCCCGGGATGGCACGTGGTATGTGTTTCGGCGCGGGACTTCTGCCAGTGATGTGAATGCGGATGTTGTGCCGTCGGGGACCGATTACATCGAGCGCGGCAGTTTCATGTTCCACAAATACGAATGGACCGAAAACTACGGTCGCGGTGATTGGCGGTTTGATGGCGAAAGCGCCAAACACGCATGGGTCCCGTCATGGGCCAGCAAGATCTGGGTGGCATATTCTGAATATCGCTGGCCCCCGTCATTCTTTCGTGATGGCCACACGTCGGCGTTTCGTGACCGGATGATGACACCTGTCGATTTGCGCGGTGAAAATGATTGGGCGGCCTATATCGGTGACGCCAAAGGACTGGTTGAAGAGTGGAAGCCCGCCGGTAGCCAAGGTCAGCCGCTATCCGCACGGCTGAACTTGTCGCAAACAAAGTTTCAACCCCATAGCCCCACGGTGCAAGACAAACCCGTTGTTGCCGGTGAAAATGATCACTGCGTCGGTGTTGTCGCTGTCATGGACCCGCTGGGCGATATTTCAGAGATGAATTACCGGCTGGAGCAAAAGGATTCCCATCAACGCTCGTTTAGCGCGTCTTATGTGTTCCCGCTTTCTATCGGGAATATCTGCGAGCAATTGGCCCCCGCATTGCCGGAGCGCGATAGTTGGCACAACGAAGGTGGTGCGTTGCCGGATTGGATGAGCACCAATGGCCCGGCGCTGAAATCAGGCTGGAATATCAGCTACATGGGGCTGCGCGATATCGTCAAGCAGGCGGAAATGATCACTGCTGAATTGGTCAAGGCCATTCAGACACAAGTCGCAGATCGCAATCCCTGGATGCTTGGCACTCATCTTGAATTGGCTGCGGCACTTGCCGAGGGTGAAGACGATCAGGACGCGATGGAATACTATAGTGTGCTTCTGGGACGTGCACTTGGCAGTATGGGGATCACCGCGCTGGGCAGTCAGGCCATCAGTCAGGGTTTGGGTGCGGATTACCCGTCTCCTGGCCCTTCTTTGCGGTCCCTTCTTTCGACGTTCCGGCGTATGTGGGGTGCGACTGCCAACAAGGCATTCACGTCTTACCAACAGCGCCAGTATTCATTCCGCATTGTGATGGATGCCGTTGCCGTTGAATTGGGTGCTGAATTGGGGAGTGGACGTGCGCAGATCGGTACATGGCAAGATGCATTGGATGCCGGGTTCCGGCAACGATCAGGTGCACCGCTGACCTTCGCGACGGTAGATGTCGGTTTGGATGATGCCATTTCCTTTATGACCAACACCCAGAAGGGGATTTCGGGTGCAGGTTACGCCGCGACGGACCTGTCGGTGCATATTGATGATATGGGGCGGGCGGTGTCGCAACAGATTGTCAGTGCCGGGCCAACGGCTGATATTCCGGTTATTCGTAATGGGGCGACCGTTGAAATGGTTGGCGGTTTCGATGCATCCAACCGGATTCAATTGAACGGTCTCGCGTATGCCTCTGCCGATCTGCTGTTGTCGACCTGGGGTCTGATATCGACGGGCCGCGCCCAGTCACAGGCTGATGGTCTGTTTGAGAGGGGCGCGCTGACGTCCATTGGGCAGTCCAAGCCGTTTCAGGTTGCCGCTAGTGCGATCGGTGTTGCGGAAGGTCTGCGCGCCACCTTTGAAGCGGCCAGCCGTATCGGGCCGACGCAAACCGCCCGTATCACAACCGAAATCGTCGAAACCGTTTATCAGGGTGTGGCCGCCGCAAATGTCCGTGGTCTGACGCTGGTATCATCGCAGACGGGTGCTGCGGGTGCCGGGCTTGGTCAGTCGCTGAGCAAGCTGCTGCCCAAGGTTGCCATTGTGGTCGGCTTGACCATGTCCGCGATCGAGATCGGTCGCGGGATTGAGCGCAAGGACCGCAGCCAGATCATTGGTAATGCGATGATGTTTGTGGGTGGTCTGATGCTGATCCCCGGCCTGAACGTTGCGGTTGCTATTGCTGGCGCGGTGATCTTGTTTGTGGGGCTGCTGGTGTCGATGACATCCTATTCCAAGATCGAAGATGTCGCGCGACTGGGGTTCTGGGGGTCGAGCGGGTCGTATCATGGCCTGAGTGACAGGCCGGGTTTCAGCCAGTTGATTTCGGACAGCAAGGATTTGCCTGACGATTGGAAAGATTGGTTCGCGGTTGAGATCGAACGCTTTACCGAACTTGGCTGGCAGCCTGCAATCGATGATCCGGTGGTTGGTGATGGCAAGATCGTTATTCGTAGTGAAGCGTTGCGCAGTGGCGATACGAGCCTTGTTGAGGTTGAGGCCTGGAAAGTTATCAATTGGGGGCGCGACGACAAACTTACGGTGAGCAAAACAGCTGTGCCGGGTCAACCTGCCATGTTGGTGACCCTGAGCGGTGAAACATCGGGGGATGTGCTGGTGCGTGCATCGACGCGCGGTCCGAAGACCGGCCTCGACTTTGAAGCGGAAAAGGGTTTGGTTAATCCATGACCGAACCCCGCAGATTTGTCGGCCCTGATAGCGCAGATATCCGAGGCGTCAGACAAATTGCACCCGGTGTTGTTGAAATCGTGGCCTATGCCGGGCGCGGTGCGGGGCTGGCTTGGCTGTCGGCCATCGCAATCCTGATTGCTGTGGGTGAAAGTGTGATCAGGGGCTCGGGCGCGATATGGGATCGCTACGCCGGGCTTTTGGGCGAAGACACTTTCTGGGGGCAAATCGGTACAGATGCGGGGTATCGTGCCTGTCTACGCACATTAGACTTTTATCCCGGTTGCAAGCCGGGGCTGACGCCGGAAGAATACTACTACGATATTTTTTTGCCGCAGATTGTCCGGAGTGGCACCCTTGCTGAGGCGCTGTTTCCGGTTGTTTTGGCGATGCTGCCGTTTCTGTATCTTTTGCTTTGGAAACGTCCGCCGCCGGTCCGCATGGAAGGCAACCATCGCATTGCCTATACGTGGCGGCCTGCCCGGCTGTTCGGCCTGATCCGGGGCCGTTTGTTTATTGCGCCTTACACGACGCATAAGCTGGTTATGCCCACAAAGCGGAAATTTGATGCGGTTGCGGGTGATGCCATGTCAGGGCCCGTTGCGTTGCAGTTGGAAGATGCGAGCGATCCGCAAAAGACCCGCATCTTTCGTGTCGGCCCCTATTCGGCACTGCCAAAGGAAACGACCGCGCAGGTTGCGTGGACCCGCGCCAGTCGGGTTTTTGGTGTTGATGCGGTAGAGGCGAGTGCTGCGTTCCGTGATCGTTTCCGTTTGCCGTTTTGGCAGCGGACCAGCCTGCGTGGCATGGCCCGTTTCCCATCGGACATAGATAGCCGTGTGCAGGCCTGGCTGGATCGTCGGCCTGCATAAGCCAGACGGAACGGGTGCCGTTGAACCCTATGGATGGATGATTGCGTTTTCCCATTCTCGCAGGAATGTGCGCCGCTTGAGCGCGTCGAGATAGGTGATCAGCGCAGGCTCTAGCACGATGGTCGCCTGACGGTCCGCATCAGGGGCCGTATCGAGGGGCGGCAGGGGGAACCTGTCGGTGCTGGCAGTGCTTGATTGAGCGGTCACGAGGTGCTGGATGAAATCGGTTGCCGCCTGCGGCGATGACGTGGTTTTGGCCACAAAGGCCGTGCGCATCATCGTGGTTGGGAAGTCGGATGGCAGAATGATTTCCAACGTATCCTGCGTGTCTTCGCGTGCCGCCGCGTAGCTGCCCAGCACGTTGTAGGCGACTGCGATCGTTCCATCTGCAAGGTCATCGATCATGGCGCTTGAGCAGCAATATAGACGCGCGTCCAGACTGCCCATCACCTCTGTCAGTCGCCAGAAACTTTCGGATGCACGGGCATCTTGGGTCGCGAACAGGTATCCGAGGCCTGACGCACGCACATCATAGGTGCCCACCTTGCCGCGAAAGCGATCAGGATCGGCGCGCAGGGCCTGAATGAGCTCTTGCCTTGTTTGCGGTATGGTCTGCCCTGCAAAGGCCGCGCGGTTGATCACAATCGTCGCGGGTTCGGTTGTGAAGGCAAAAAGGCTTTGCCGCCATTGCGCCCAATCTGGATGCACGATCCCATCAAGTCGCAAGGCGAAACCATCATTGGCAAGCTTCAATTGCAGATCCATGGCGCTGGAAATCACCAGATCATATTGATCGGGCTCTTGCCTGACGGCCTCGTTGATGTGCGCGGTGCTGGTGGTAAGATATTCGATCGCCAGATCTGGCCGCTTTTGCAGAAACTGTTCAATGATTGGTGCGAAAAATGACGTGTCGGTGCTGGAAATGATGCGCAGGGTATTTACGGCTGCCGCGCCTTCGAAAATCTGCTGATCCTCCCAATCCTGGGCGGATGCGCAGACAGGAAACAGGCAGAGCACTAAAAGGACAAGGTAACGCATGCGCCCCCCTCTGGTCGGTTTTGCAGCGTTATGGTGCCGCCATGGGCTGTGGCCACGTCGCGGGCGATGGTCAGGCCCAACCCTGAGCCGACGATCCCTGCGACGTTGCTGCCGCGTGTGAAGCGTGCGACCAGACTGTCAATTTCTTCGGACAAAAACCCGGACCCCTGATCGCAAATCTCAACATGTACACGGGGTTTTGACGAGACTGTCACCGCGACCGTGCTTTCTGCGGGTGAGTATTTCAGCGCATTATCAATTAGATTGCGGATCGCGTTTTGCAGCAGGATTGGATCGCCTGACACTGGCACAGCAGGATCGCCTGTCATGTGCAGTTCGATATCCTTCATTTCAGCAACCGGTGACAGCCGCATCAACTGTTCCTGCACGAGCGCGGTCAGATCAATGTCCTGCCGGTCCAGATGATCGGCCCGCAGGGCAATCATCGCGTGATCCAACAGTTGCCCTGCCGCGCGCGAGCTTTCATCAATGGCGCGCACCATGGCCCGCAATGCATCGCGGTTTTCGGGTTTTTCGACACGCTGCAATGTGGTTTCAGCATGTGCCCGGACGGTGGCCAAGGGTGTGCGTACACGGTGCGCGGCTTCGACGATGAATGTCTCTGATTGTTGCAGCGACTGATCGAGACGCCCCATCAAAGTGTTGAGCGAAGACACAAGTGGTGCCATTTCAGATGGTACGGGTCTGGTCACGGCGCTGAGGTCTTGCGGCCCCCGCCGGGTGATCGAGGTTGTCAGCGATTTCAAAGGCCCGATTGTTGACGATGTCGCCCAAAACGCGATGAGCGTGGCGAGGATGAAAAAACCGGTCCCGAAATAGGCAACATTTCTGGAAATATGGTTGAGTGTGCCTGACAATGCGTCCTGCGTTTGTGCAACCGAAACGGATATCTGAGTCCGGGCGTCTGCCCCGATCAGAATCCGCGACGCGCCGGCAATGCGGATTGGCATCCCGTTGAAGTCCACCGTGCGGTAAACGCTGCCTTCGACGCCCGAATAATCAAGACGGGGTAGCGTATCATACCCCGAAAGCACGGTATCATCCTGATAAATCGCATAGAAAACAAGGTCGTCCGAGGCCGTGCTGAGCATGGAGAGCGCGGCATAGGGAAAGTCCACATCTACCACGCCATCACGCATGACGGCAGCGTCCAGTATGGAGGTGACGGACGCCCCGATGATGCTGTCTTGACCCTGTTGTGCAATCTGGGCGGCATAGCTACGTACGACAACGAATATCAGAATTGCGAGGATCGCCGCGGACCCGATCAATGTGATCGCCAGACGATTGCGTAAAGACCCCGAAACCTGAACGCCGTCAGTCATGATCTAACCTGTAGCCCAAGCCACGATGGGTGGTGATCCGCAGGCTTGAATTTTCCAGATGCTTGCGCAACCGACCGATATAGACCTCGACCGCGTTTTCGGACACGTCTTCTTCGTAGGAAAACAGCCGATCAACCAGCTTTTGTTTTGGAAAGATTTGCCCCGGCGCACTGATCAGCAGCTCCAGCAGCCGCAGTTCGCGGTTGCGTAGATTGATTACCCTGTCGCCCACTGTCAGATGCCCGGCCACTGGGTCAAAGGCGACTTCGCCGTAGCGTATGACGGTTTGCGCGGTCCCGGAGCGCCGCCGAAGAACGGCCCGGCAGCGCGCCTGAAGTTCGGCATGATCAAACGGTTTGGTTACATAGTCATCAGCACCCAGATCAAGCAGGCTGATTCTGTCAGAGACCTGCGACCGCGCCGTCAAAACGACGATCGGCGTGTCCATTTTTCCATCCCGATGCTGTTTGAGAAACATGCGCCCATCCCCATCCGGAAGCATGATATCCAGCAGGATCAAATCGTATTCGCCCGTGCTGGAAAACGCCAATGCATCCTGTAGTTTTGCCGCGTGATCAATGACATGCCCATCCAGCTGCATCCGAGAGCGGATTGCATTGGCCAGTTCTTGATTGTCTTCGACCAGAAGAAATCTCATTTCGCAGGTTGCCTCTTTTTTTGGCGCGCGACAGGTCGGTGTCAGGTTGCTATGTTCGGTTCTGCAAACTGATCTGCGAAGCGGACAGTTGTCAAATGGGAGGACATTATGAAAACTATTTCCATGACCCGTCGGGTCATTCTTGCTGCTGCGGCTGCGACCGTTTCGTTTGGTGCGATGGCGCAGGCGGATGGTCATCAGGTTGTCGACAGCATGCACTTTCTCATCCCCGGTGGTGCCGGTGGTGGCTGGGATGGCACCGCGCGCGGGACAGGTGAGGCGCTGACCAATGCGGGGCTTGTCGGGCAGGCCACTTATGAAAACATGTCAGGCGGTGGTGGCGGTAAGGCCATCGGTTATCTGATCGAAAACGCCGATAGCCAGCACGGAACGCTGATGGTGAATTCCACGCCCATCGTGATCCGTTCGTTGACGGGCGTATTCCCCCAGAACTTCCGTGATCTGACGCTGGTTGCTGGTACAATCGGTGATTACGCCACTATCGTGGTTGGCAAGGACAGCCCGATCAACACGATGGACGAATTCCTGACGGCCTATCGCGCCGATCCAAGTGGGACGGCCATTGGTGGTGGTTCTGTCCCCGGCGGTATGGACCATCTGGTTGCCGCCATGGTGATGAAGGCGGCGGGCGAAGACCCGACAGCCGTGAAATACATCCCCTATGATGCTGGTGGTGAAGCCATGGCGGCCCTGCTGTCCGGTGAGATTGCAGCGCTGAGCACCGGCTTTTCCGAGGCCGTTGATCTGGCCAATGCGGGCGAAGTCAAAATCATCGGTATCACCTCTGCTGAGCGCAACGATACCTATCCCGACGCCCCAACGATGATTGAGCAGGGCATCGACACCGAGTTCGTCAACTGGCGCGGTTTCTTTGCCGCCCCCGGTTTGCCGGACGACAAGCTGGCCATGTATCAGGATGCGATCACCAAGATGTATGACACGCCTGAGTGGGAAGAGGTCCGCAACCGCAATGGTTGGGTCAATATCCACAATAGCGGAGATGAATTCTTCTCGTTTCTGGAAAATCAGGAACAGGTCATCGGTGATCTGATGAAAGAGCTTGGCTTCCTGTAAGGGGCTTTATGTCCGGCGGGATCTCTCGCCGGACACCACTGAAGGTCCGGGGGGACATCATGGCACTTGATCGCTGGATTGCGCTTATCCTTTTGCTGATGAGCGCGACTTACGCCTACACCGCATTTTTCACGATGGATGGCAACTTGGCGCCTTTCATGCGGAACACGCCGATCTGGCCGTCCACCTTTCCCAAGGTGTTGTCTGTTCTGGCGATGATTGCGGCTTTGACCATTGTGCTGGGGTTTGAGAAGTCCGACGCACCGCGCGATGATGATCCGTCGGTGATTGTGTACCGCAGGTTGCTGGACTATCAGGTCGTCCCTGCGCTTGTCCTGCTTGGCCTGATGGTCGCTTATGCGCTGTTGCTGCGGCCCATCGGGTTTTTGACCGCCACGGTCGGTTTTCTGGTGATCGGTTCGTTGGTGTTGGGCGAAAGGCGCTTGCATATCCTGATCCTGGTCGCGGTGATTGCGGCGGGTGGCATCTGGTATCTGGTGCAAGAGGTGCTGGGTATTTTCCTGCGCCCCTGGCCTTTTTTTATGGGGGTCTGAGCGATGCTGGAAGGTTTGATGATCGGTCTGGCGACCGCTTTTTCCCTGACCAATATCCTGATGGTGATTGGTGGCTGCCTTATCGGGACGTTCATCGGCATGCTGCCCGGTCTTGGCCCGATGTCGATTATTGCCATTATGATCCCGGTGGCCATTTCCATTGGTGATCCGTCCGCCGCGCTGATCCTTTTGGCGGGCGTGTATTACGGGGCCATTTTTGGCGGTTCGACCTCATCCATCCTGATAAATGCGCCTGGTGTTGCGTCTACGGTCGCCACCAGCTTTGACGGCTACCCGCTGGCACGCCAAGGCAAAGCCGGTAAGGCGCTGACGGTTGCCGCGATTTCATCGTTTGTGGGCGGTACGATTGGCGCGATCTTGTTGATGATCTTTGCGCCCGCTTTGTCGTCGGTTGCCTTGCTGTTCGGATCGCCTGAATATTTTGCACTGATGATTGTGGGTCTTTCGGCCATTGCGGCCTTTGCGGGCACGGGGCAGGTGGCAAAGGCGCTACTGATGACGCTTGTGGGCCTGATGCTGGCCACCATCGGTGAAGGCGTGCTGTTCAACATGCCGCGTTTCACCTTTGGCGTGATGGATCTGCAATCGGGTCTTGGGTTCATCACGCTGGCCATGGCGATGTTTGCCCTGCCAGAGGCGATGTATCTGATCCTTGATCCCAACCGGTCCAAGACCGAAGGCGGCACGAATGAGATCAAGGACTTGCGTATCACGCGTGCGGAGGCCCGGAGCATTGCACCGGTTATAGGGCGTCAGTCCATTCAGGGTTTTTTGATCGGTGTGTTGCCGGGTGCGGGTGCGACCATTGCATCATTCCTTGGCTATGCGGTGGAACGCAATATCGCGTCCAAGGAAGATCAGGAACAGTTCGGCAAGGGCAGCCTGAAAGGTCTTGCAGCGCCGGAATCGGCGAATAACGCGGCATGTACCGGATCGTTTGTGCCCTTGCTCACGCTGGGTATTCCCGGTTCCGGTACCACGGCGATTTTGCTCGGTGCGCTGATTGCGCTGAACGTGTCGCCCGGTCCCCGGTTGATGATTGATGAGCCGCAGATTTTCTGGGCGGTCATCATATCAATGTATCTGGGTAATGTTGTGCTGTTGATCCTGAACCTGCCGTTGATCCCTTATATCGCCAAGATACTGGCGGTTCCGCGCACGTTCCTGATCCCGTTCATTTTGTTCTTTACGCTGATGGGTGCCTACATTGGCCAAAACAATGCAACTGAGCTTTTGATCCTTGTCGGGCTTGGGGTTTGTGCGACGATCCTGCGCTTTGCCGATTACCCGCTTGCCCCGTTGCTGATCGGGTTCATTCTGGGGCCGATGCTGGAAAACAATTTCTCGCGGTCGATGAATCTGTTTGATGGTCCGATTTTCATGGTGGAGCGTCCGCTGACCCTTGGGCTGCTGGTGATTGCAGCGCTGCTGATCGTATTGCCAAGCTACCGTGCCCGGCGCGCGCGGTTGCGTGCCCAAGGCGTGGCTGACGGCGATTGATGACGCGCTGCTTTTCGTGATCAGACAGTGCAGTTTCGCCCGCTTTTTGAGCAGGGTGCAATCATGTGGTCATATTGCGTGCAGTGCATGTCGCTTGCCGATCAAAGCGCCGTCCTGAACTTTGTCTTGACCGGCTGGTTAAATAGGGCGTTACTTGATTGAAATTCGTGGGGATATGATGATGAATTCAAGACGTTTCAATCGCCGCCACTTTATGGCGACGACCGCAGCAACATCGCTGATCATGGGCGCGGGGCGCGCGATGGCCGCCGATCCGATCAAGACGGCCGGCATCTACACCGTCCCGGTGGAACAACAATGGGTCAGCCGGATCCATCAGGCCGCGCTGACGGCGCAAGCGCGGGGTGATATCGCCTATTCCTTCTCTGAAAACGTCAGCAACACCGATTATGCCCGCGTGATGCGCGAATATGCCGAGGCCGGGAATACGCTGATTATCGGTGAGGTGTTCGGCGCGGAACAGGAGGCCCGTGAAGTCGCGGCAGAATATCCTGATGTGGCGTTCCTGATGGGGTCGAGCTTCAAGGAAGATGCCGCGTTGCCGAATTTTGCGGTTTTCGACAACTATATTCAGGACGCATCATACCTGTCAGGGATCATTGCGGGCGCGATGACCACGTCTGGCAATATCGGTATGGTCGGTGGTTTTCCGATCCCGGAGGTGAATCGCCTGATGCATGCGTTTATGGCCGGGGCCCGCGAAATGAACCCTGATATTCAGTTTCAGGTCAGCTTTATCGGCAGTTGGTTTGACCCGCCCAAGGCCAAGGAAACCGCATTTGCGATGATCGAAAACGGTGCGGATGTTCTTTATGCTGAACGGTTTGGTGTGTCTGACGCGGCGCAGGAAAAGGGTGTGCTGGCCATCGGGAACGTGATTGATACGCAGGCGGATTATCCCGATACGGTTGTCGCCTCTGCGATCTGGCATTTTGAGCCGACGCTCGATAAGGCCATTGCAGAGGTGCAGGCCGGTCGCTTCACAGCGGCAGATTATGGGGTTTATTCCTTCATGAACCAAGGCGGGACAAGTCTGGCGCCGCTGGGTACGTTCGATGGAAAAGTGCCTGCCGCCGCGATGGAACTGGTCGCGCAGCGTCAGGCCGAGATCATGTCGGGTGCGTTTGCCGTGACCATCAATGATGATGAACCGACATCGTCATAAATACACATGAATACCGCCCCGGTTGAGGCGCTCGCGCTTGACGCCATCACCAAACGCTTTGGAGAGCTGACCGCAAATGACGCGGTCAGCCTGAGTGTGAACCAAGGCGAAGTGGTCGCTTTGCTGGGTGAAAACGGTGCTGGCAAGACGACCTTGATGAACATTCTGTTTGGTCAGTATACCGCTGATAGCGGGGCTGTGCGTGTGTTTGGAAAGACCCTGCCGCCCGGCAATTCGCGCGCTGCGCTGGATGAGGGTGTTGGTATGGTTCACCAGCATTTCACGCTGGCTGACAACCTGACTGTTCAGGAAAATATCACGCTGGGCGCGCGGTCGTTGTTCAGCCCCGGTTTGGGCCGGTCCGCCGCACGCGCCCGCATTGTGGATCTGTCCCGAAAATTCCACCTTTCAGTGTCGCCGGATGCCCGTGTTGGCAGTTTGTCCGTGGGCGAGCGGCAACGGGTTGAAATCCTCAAGGCGCTTTACCGTGATGTGCGTATTTTGATCCTTGATGAACCGACTGCCGTGCTGACCCCGCAAGAAACCGATGATCTGTTTGCCACCCTCAGGCTTGCCATTGCGGATGGGCTGTCGATCATCTTTATCTCGCATAAATTGCACGAGGTGATGGCGATTGCCGACCGTGTTGTTGTGCTGCGGCATGGCAAAATGATTGGTGGTGTGGATACGCAAGACACCGATAAAAACGCATTGGCCGCGATGATGATGGGGACAGAGGCGACACCGCCCAAAGTGTCGCCCGCAACGCCGGGGGCGGCCTTGCTGGAGTTGCGGAGTGTCACGACTGCGGATGTTGGCAGCGTGCCCGGATTGAAATCCGTGTCGCTGGCTTTGCAGGCCGGGCAGATTGTTGGCCTCGCTGGGGTGTCAGGAAATGGGCAGGCCGCAATTGCGGATGTGGTGGGTGGGTTGTTGCACCCGGCAAGTGGTGAACTGGTGCTGAACCAAGAAGCCGTGCGGCGATGGACCCCGCGCAACGCGGTACAAAGCGGCATTGCGCGGATACCTGAGGATCGGCACAAAACCGGTACGATTGCCGATTTTGATCTGGTCGAGAATGCGATTTTGGAACGGTACAAGGCGCCGGCCTTTAGCAAGGCCGGTTGGCTGAATTGGCGCAAATCGCGCGCCTTTGCGGATGGTATCATCGACAAATACGATGTGCGTTGTCCGGGTGCCGATACGCCGATCCGGCTGCTATCGGGCGGGAATATGCAAAAGCTGATCCTTGGTCGTGTTCTGGAAGCTGATCCGCAGATCATCCTCGCCAATCAGCCGGTGCGCGGCCTTGATATCGGTGCGGTCAACTATGTGCATAGTCAGCTGCTGGCGGCGCGTGCGCGGGGGGCTGCGGTGCTGCTGATTTCGGAGGATTTGGACGAGGTGATGGCGCTGGCGGACATCATCCATGTCATTGCCGATGGGCGGCTATCGCCCGGATTTGCGCGCGGTGAAATGACCCCTGCGCAACTGGGACTTTGGATGGCGGGCCAAGGGTTTGATAAGGGCGTGGCCCATGCGTCTTGAGCCGATCAAGAACCCTTCGCTGGCCCGCAAGATCGTGCCGCCCGTAATTGCGCTGGCTGCCACAATCGTCATCGCGTCGCTTTTGGCGATGGTGGCGGGGGCAAACCCGTTTTCGGTGTTTGGGTTGATCCTGAACGGGGCGTTCGGATCAAAATTCGCGATTTTGGAGACGTTGAACCGCGCGACCCCTTTGATTTTTACGGGTCTTGCGGTCGCCGTCGCCTTTCGGGCCAAGTTTTGGAACATCGGGGCCGAGGCGCAGCTTTATGCGGGGGCCTTGATGGCGGTCTTGCTGGGGACCGGGGTATTGCCTTGGCCGAGTGTGGCGATCTTGCCGGTAATTGTGGTGGCGGCTGTGTTGGCCGGTGCCTTGCTTTTGTTGGTGCCTGCGATATTGAAAACCCGCTTCGGCGTTGATGAAGTTGTCACGACCTTGCTGTTCAACTTCATATTTCTGCTGTTTATCTCGATGCTGCTTGAAGGTCCGCTAAAGGACCCGATGGGCATGGGCTGGCCCAAATCGGCGCGCTTGATCCCCGAGGCGCGTTTGCCGCGCATTGTGGAAGGTTTGCGCTTGCATTGGGGGTTTGCCCTGGCGGTTATCGCGGCCATTGGCATCTGGATTTTGCAGACACGCAGCACACTGGGTTACGAGATGCGGGCCGTTGGCCTGAACAGGGACGCGGCGGCTTTTGCCGGTATCCCGGTAAATACTGTGTTGGTCAAAACGGCCCTGTTGTCTGGCGGCCTTGCGGCGCTGGCCGGGTTTTCTGAGGTCGCAGGGCTGAAAGGCAGTCTGACGCTCGATCTGTCGCCGGGGTTTGGGTACACGGGGATCATCGTGGCAATGCTGGCCTTGCTGAACCCGCTGGCCGTGGTGGTGGCTGCACTGTTCGTTGCGGGGATTTTTGTTGGTGCGGACAGCATGAGCCGCGCGGCCGATGTGCCGACATATCTGGCGGATATCATGCTGGCTACAGCGTTGCTTTTGATGGTGCTGGCGATCATGCTGACCCGGTTTCGTGTGGTCAGGGATTAGCGCGATGGAGATCATTGAAATCCTGTTCACGGCCAGTTTTTGGGCCGCCGCCATTCGGATCGCCAGCCCGCTGATCTTTGCCACATTGGGAGAGCTGATTTGCGAACGCGCGGGTGTTCTGAACCTTGGGATCGAAGGGATCATGGTCGCGGGCGCGTTCGCGGGCTGGATGGCGGTTTATTCGGGTACGGGTCTTTGGACGGGTGTGTGCGTGGCGATGATTGTGGGAATGTTGTTTGGCCTGCTGCATAGCACCCTGACAGTGCCGTTTGGGTTGTCACAGCATGTCGTGGGCCTTGGGGTTACTTTGCTGGCAACATCGTCAACCTATTACGCCTACCGGCTTGCCCTGCCAGAGGTCACAAGCCCGCCCAAGATCGATGCGTTCCAACCGTTTGAAATTCCGATCCTGTCAGACATCCCATTGCTTGGCCCGGCGCTGTTTTCACAGACACCGCTGACATATCTTGCCTTCGTACTCGTGGCGGTCGTTGCGGTGGTTTTGTACCGCACCCCGCTGGGCCTTGCCGTGCGCGCGGCTGGCGAAAACCCCGCAGCGGTGGCCGCGCAGGGTTTGTCTGTGACCGCGATCCGCATGGGGGCTGTGATGGCCGGCAGCGGTTTGATGGCTGTCGGTGGTGCGTTTTTAACGATGTCGGCCTTTGACAGCTTCTTTTTCGAGATGGTGAATGGTCGCGGCTGGATCTGTATTGCGCTGGTGGTTTTCGGATCATGGCGGCCGGGTAAGGCATTGCTGGGGGCGGTGCTGTTTGCCGCCTTTGATGCCCTGCAAATTCGTGTGCAGCAGACAAGTCTTGGCACGCTGATCCCTTATCAGATTTTCCTGATGATGCCTTATATTCTGTCCATCCTTGCGCTCATCCTGATGTCGCGCCGTGCTGAAGTGCCCGCCGCCTTGATGGTGCCGTTCAATAAAGGAGAACGCTGATGTTTGATCTGATCGTCAAAGGGGGTTTCCTGCCCGATGGGAACGTGTCTGACATCGGGATCACGGGTGATCGGATCACGGCGATTGAACCGCTGGGATCAGCCGAAGCCGGACAGGTGATTGATGCCACTGGCGATCTGATCAGCCCGCCCTTTGTTGATCCACATTTTCATATGGACGCGACACTGTCTTATGGTCTGCCGCGCATCAATGCCTCTGGCACGTTGCTGGAGGGGATCGGGCTTTGGGGTGAGTTGAAGCAGGTCATGACCCAGGATGAGGTCGTGTCCCGCGCGCTGACCTATTGTGATTGGGCGGCGAGCATGGGGCTGCTGGCGATCCGCAGCCACGTCGACACTTGCGATGACCGGCTGTTGGGGGTCGAGGCACTGTTGGAGGTCCGCAATCAGGTCAAGGACTATATCGATCTGCAGCTGGTCGCCTTCCCGCAGGATGGGTTCTACCGCGATCCAAAGGCCCGCGATAACACGATCCGCGCCCTGGATATGGGAGTCGATGTTGTCGGTGGTATTCCGCATTTTGAACGCACGATGGCCGATGGCGCCGCCTCTGTGACAGAGCTGTGCGAAATCGCCGCTGCGCGGGGATTGCAGGTTGATATGCATTGTGATGAGACCGACGATCCGCATTCGCGTCATATCGAAACGCTTGCCTATGAAACACAGCGTGTGGGTCTGCACGGTCGCGTGGCCGGATCGCACCTGACGTCGATGCATTCGATGGACAATTATTATGTTTCCAAGCTGCTGCCGCTGATTGCGGAGGCAGAGATTAACGCAATCCCCAATCCGCTGATCAATATCGTCCTGCAAGGCCGCCATGACACCTATCCCAAACGGCGGGGTCTGACCCGCGTGAAAGAGATGTTGGCGATGGGGATCAATGTTGGGTGGGGGCAGGATTGTGTGCTTGATCCGTGGTATTCGTTGGGGACAGGGGACATGCTGGATGTGGCGTTCATGGGGCTGCATGTGGCCCAGATGACCAGCCCGGATGAGATGCGGACCTGCTTTGATATGGTCACGACCAATAACGCCAAAACGATGGGTCTGCAGGATTACGGGCTGCATGTCGGGGCCAAGGCGTCGCTGGTGGTTCTTGACGCTGGCACCCCGGTTGAGGCGCTGCGACTGCGCGCAGCCCGGTTGCATGTTGTCGCAAATGGGCGTGTCGTCAGTCAGGCACCGCGGGCTGACGCGGCGCTGTCATTGCCGGGCCGCCCGGCATCATCGCGACGGCGACATGTGTTGGGCTGATCGGGGCCGGTCGGTTTATTCAACAACGTCCAGTATGCGACGGTGTCGTAATGCTTCCTGACGTACCTGACCGAATGTGCGCATACCCCGCGCCTCGAGTATGGGCAACATCGCGATGAAGACTTCGGCCGTGGCCATGGCATCGCCCAGCGCTGTATGGCGCATCGTGTCGGGGATTGTGACCTTCAGCCTGTCGCTGAGCGCATCAAGCGTATGAACGGCTGACCCACCAAAGACGATCGCTGACAGGTGCACGGTGTCCATCACGGGGTTTTGGAATGGCTGTTCCCCGGCCGCGAGGTTGCGGTTTAAAAACGCCATGTCGAAAGGGGCGTTATGGGCGACGATTACGGCGTCAGCGACATAGGTTTGGAACGCATCGCGGGCCTGCGCAAAATTGGGCGCATCAGCCACCATGTTATCGTCAATGCCATGCACTTTGGTCGATTGCGCAGGGATTGGTCTGCCGGGGTTGACCAGCGTTTCGAAGGTTTCGGACGCCACAATACGGCCATTCACGATGCGAACTGCGCCCAATTGCACGACCGCGTCTTTGGCGGGGTCCAGTCCGGTGGTTTCACTGTCGAAAACCACGAAAGTCAGGTCGCGCAATGCGGTTTCATTTGGTTCTGCGGTTTGATTTTTGTCGAGCAAGTCAAAATCATACACCAGGGGGCGTGATGCATCCGGGTCGAGCGGTTCGAGCATCAGCATATAGCCACCTGCGTCATCGAAGATGCGGATATGGCCGGAATAGACTTCGCCGGATTTGCCGTTGATTGTGATCGGGCGGCGCTTGGTGTCGCGGTCGTTCATAGCCGCAAGCGCGTTGAGCAAGGCATTTTTATCGAGATAATCGCAAACTGATCCGTTGAGTCGGGCAGGGGCCTCGCGTTCCATCAGATCAGCCGCTTGCCCGTCGTAAAGGACGATTTGATGATCCTGTCTGGCCACGATCACTGCGACGGGGATGTCGGAGAGGATGCGCAAAAGCTGCGCGCGCTGGCGTTCGAGCCGCGCGGTCTTCTCGGCCACTGTTTCGGCGGTGGCGCGTGATGCTGCGCCCAGCTTTTCATTGATCGCGCAGGCGGCTGGTGCCAGATCGCCAAGGTATCGCGCGGTTTTTTCGTCAATTGTCGTGTCGATCCCGGAATCGGCACGTACGCGGAATTGCGCGGCCAGAACCTCGATCGGTTTACTGATGTTTTCGTCAAACAACCGCCAGACAAATGTGGCAAGCGCCAATGTGCCAAAGCAGGCCACGATCCCGACGGTCATGAAGGACGACAACGCCTCTGGCGTGCCAAGTTGCCGGTAGCCCAGAAACAACGCCCCCAGCACGACCGCGACCCCGCCAATGCCGATGAGGCAGAAAAAGAGGAAAACGCGCAGTCGCAGGCTGAGGTCGTTCATGTTATGCCTCTTCGCACGCGGTGTTCAGCAGCGGATCGGCGGGGTCGAGTGCGAACCATTGCGCGTTCACGACCGCGCCGTCATCGCCGAATGCGATCCCGTCCACCACATCGGCACGTTGATTTGCGGCGCAATCAAACAGCATCGGCACCTTGGCCGTGCTGGTCCACCGACCATAAAATACCAGATCGACGATGCGCTGATCGGGTTGGTTGGGATGGGTGCGCGTGCTGAGTTGGTCTACTGCGACATATCGCGAGATAAAGGGGGTCGCGTAGGTCCAGGGCCGATAGAACGCTTTTTCTTCAATGGTTTGGGCCACAACAATGCCTTCGGGCATCGTGGCAACCGTGCGCGCATACCAGCTGTATTCGCTCGAAATCGTCGCGGCGATCATCGCCGCCCCAGCGGATGCCGGGATCAGCCATTTTGGCAGCCGATCCTTGAAGGTGCGGTTGATCGCCCACATCAGCAACGCGGCAGCTGCACCGGCGGCAATCGTGCCGATCAGTTCGAAAAACATGGGCTCTCCTCCCCTTGTTTGTATGTTTTAGCCTAAGACGCCGCGTCCCTGCATCAAGGCTGATTGCATTGTTTTGATCACCACGAAGGCATCGCGCAAGTGGCTGCGTTCAAATGCGGATAGTTCCGCGGGTGGTAGATAGTTGTCAGGTGCTTTGCCCGATTTGATTTGCCGCGCCTGATGCTCCAGCCGCGTCTGGGCGACCAGATCGTATGCATCGAGCAGGTCGCGCCCGCCTGATTGGCTGATCACCTCGCCCGCGATAGCTGCTCGCAGCCGCGTGCGGGTGTTGACCGGGTCGAGATTGCCCTGCAATGCGTACATCCGCCCGAGGTCCACGACGGGAACTACACCGCTGAGCTTCATATCCACCGTGTTCCTGTTGTCACCCGACCGGATTGTCGCCAACCCTTTGAGCATACCCAGCGGCGTGCCGTGGGTCAGCGCATTGGTGGCCATATGCGCGGTAAAAATGGAATTGTTTGAGGCGGCTTGCAATGTCTCGGCCTGAAGCCCATCGAACAGGCTGGCGTCCCCGCCGATGACCCGCAGGTCGAACATGACAGAGGCGAGCATCTGCGCCTCTTTACTGGGGTTTTGGATCCAGTATTGGAAGTATTCGCGCCACGTTGATAGCGGTTGGCGCCAGCGCGGGTTGGTCGCCATCATATCGCCGGGGCAGTAAACATAGCCGCAGGCATCCAGCCCGTCGCTGACGAATTGCGCGAAGGGTTCGAAATAGGCGAGGGCGTTTTCGCTCAGGTCGTCTTCGAGGATCAGGCAATTGTCCTGATCTGAGACACCGGTTTGTTCCTGCCGCCCTTGTGATCCGCAGGCGAGCCAGACGTAGCGCGCCGGGGGCGGCCCGTATTTTTCCTCGGCCATGGTCAGCAGTCGCCGGGTGACCACATCGGCGATATCGGTGATCATCCGTGTGACAACGTCGTGTCGGTTGCCTGCTGCGACCAGTTGCACCAGCAGATTGGGGATGCGTTTGGTGACGGCGGCGAGGTCCTTGACGGTTTCCGCGCGTGCTGCATCAGCCACAAAGCCAGCAGTGTTGGCGGCCTGAAAGCGTGTCAGATCGGTCTGGGTGACGATACCGACGAGCTTGCCCGCTGCGACAATGGGCAGGTGCCCCAGCCGGTATTCCATCATCATGTGCAGCACGTCTGATCCGATAGCAGACGGGGATAGAACGCGCGGGTTCGGTGTCATGATCTTGCTGACAGGGGTATCGTGGGCAAGGCCCTCGGCCAATGCTTTGCCAGACAGATCGCGCACGGTCAGAATGCCGGTCAGCTTGTTCTTTTCGACGACGCAGAGGCAGGAAATCCGGTCATCCCGCATCTTTTGCGCGGCGTTCTGGATTGTCATTGTCGGGGGGCAGGTGACGGGGTTGGGCACCATCAGTGTTTCAACCTGCACGCGGGTCAGGTCGAAATCGCTGAGTGCGTCCTTTGTTTCGTTCGCGCGGTTTCGGTCAAAGAATTTGCGGAACGGTTCATGATCCGCGCGCAATTTGTGAAACAGCTGCGGCGGGATGCAGATCAGCCGCGCATCTTGCTGCGCGTGGGCAGAGGTGACCGCGCGGCCATCCTTGATCAGTCCACGTTCGCCAAAGGAATTTTCGCGCTGGAGCAGGGAAATCTGGTTGTCGTTTTCGTCGCGCACATCGACCTGGCCACTTTCGATGACATAAAGCCCGTCGAGATCGTCGCCAAGTTTATAGATCGCAGCACCGGCAGGATACGTCCGAAACATCGCCTCGCGCCGTAACGCGCGAAACGCCCCGTCGGGCAGGGCGTCGTAAGGGTGGAGTTGTTTCAGAAAAGAAAATGCGGTGTCGGTCATTCAGGTGTCCCGTGAAAACGCATCGGTATCAGAGAGGGCCAGCAACCTGATGGCTGCTGGCCCGTTTGGTTTAGTGATCGACCGCAGTACCGGCACCCGAAGGGATGCGCACGCTTTCGACCAGGTCCTTGATCTCTTGCGGGGTATCCTTGGTGATCGTGGATACGCCGTAAGCAACACCGAAGTTGATGATTGCACCAACCGCACCAATCGCAGTGGACTGGATGCCAAAGAGCGATCCGTCAACTGTGTCAGGGAATGAGTTGGTGCCTGCGACGAAGAACCAGCCCTTGTGCAGGAAGATGTAGACCAGCGTAAAGACCAGACCGGACAGCATCCCTGCTACAGCGCCGACATTGTTGATCCGCTTTGAGAAGATCCCCATCATCAGTGCCGGGAAGATCGATGCCGCAGCCAGACCAAAGGCCAGTGCCACTGTTTGCGCCGCAAACCCCGGAGGATTCAGACCCAGCCAAGTTGCGACCGCAATTGCCACCGCCATCGCGATCCGGGCTGACAGAAGTTCGCCCTTTTCAGAGATGCCGGGGTTGATCGCTCCTTTGATCAGGTCATGCGACACCGCCGAAGAAATGGCCAAGAGCAGACCCGCCGCAGTGGACAGTGCAGCCGCAAGACCACCGGCCGCGACCAGACCGATTACCCAACCTGGCAGGTTGGCAATCTCCGGGTTCGCAAGCACGAGGATGTCACGGTTGAAGTTGGTCAGCTCATTGCCTTCCCAGCCGTTTGCCGCAGCGCGTTCGGACATCGCATCAGACTTGTCGTTATAGTACTGGATCAGGCCATCACCGTTCTTGTCTTCCCAATCGAGAAGACCGGTTTTCTGCCATGTCAGCATCCAGTCATATTCAGGTGCTGTTTCGATGGTTTGCACTGCAACCGCGTCACCGTTTGTGCCGTTTGGCCACATCAGGTTTGTGATGTTCAGACGCGCCATGGCACCAACCGCGGGGGCTGTGAGGTACAAAAGTGCAATGAACACCAGCGCCCAGCCAGCCGACCAGCGTGCGTCAGACACTTTGGGCACGGTGAAGAAACGCATGATGACGTGGGGCAGACCCGCTGTACCGATCATCAGTGACAGCGTGAAGAGCACCATGTTGAGGTTGTCTTTATGCGCCTCCGTATAGCTGGCAAAACCGAGATCGGTCACGATCTGGTCAAGCTTGGTCAGCAGATAGATGCTTCCCTCACCGCCGGTACCAGCCGTTTCACCAAACAGACCCAGCGCCGGGATTGGCGTGCCGGTCAGTTGCAGTGAGATAAACACAGCCGGAATAGTGTAGGCAGTGATCAGCACGACATATTGTGCCACCTGCGTGTAGGTCACACCCTTCATCCCGCCAAACACGGCGTAGGCAAAGACCACACAAGCACCGATCAGCAGACCGGCGGTGTTGGACACTTCGAGGAACCGGCCAAAGGCCACGCCCACACCGGTCATTTGTCCGATCACGTATGTGACCGAGGCCACAATCAGACAGATCACCGCCACAAGCCGTGCCGTTTGCGAATAGAACCGATCACCGATGAATTCCGACACGGTGAATTTGCCAAACTTGCGCAAGTAAGGTGCAAGCAACAGCGCCAGCAGCACATAGCCGCCGGTCCAGCCCATCAGGAAGGTGGAGTTGTCATAGCCCGTAAAGGCAATCAGACCGGCCATCGAGATGAACGAGGCCGCCGACATCCAGTCTGCCGCCGTGGCCATACCGTTGGTCACAGGGTGTACACCCCGCCCGGCTGCGTAGAATTCAGACGTGGAACCCGCCCGGGCCCAAATTGCGATGCCGATGTAGAGCGCGAAGCTCCCGCCCACAAACAGCAGGTTAATTGTAAACTGGTCCATTTATTACTCCTCCACGCCGTATTGACGGTCGAGCTTGTTCATGCGCCAGGCGTAGAAAAAGATCAGTGCCAGAAAGACGAGAATCGATCCTTGCTGAGCAAACCAGAACCCGAGGTCTGTTCCGCCGACAGCGATCCCTGCGAGCATGGGCCGCAGTAGAATGCCAAAACCAAAGGACACCAGCGCCCAGATGATCAAGCTGATAATGATAAGCCTGAGATTTGCCTTCCAGTAGCCGGCCCCGTCTTCGGCTGCTCGAGCTTGTGTTGATTGTTCCGCCATTTGGCGTTCCTCCTTGTTGTGTAGTCCAGTTTTGCACGGGCGGCGGCCGCCCGACAATTTTTCTTAGTTCACGACGCTTTCAGTCAGCGCCGCGATGGCACTCTGAATCGCTGCAATCCCCCTCATTGCATCTACGCGACGCAGTGTTCCTGACCCCTTATAGTATGAGATAAGTGGTTCTGTCTGTTCATGATATGCATCAAGGCGGGACATCACCGTTTTTGCGTTGTCATCCGCCCGGCGTATCATTTGCTGGGCCCCGCAACAGTCGCAAGTTTCTGCAACTTTTGGTATTTTGAAGCTGTCATGATAGCCTTCGCCACAAGCCCCGCAGGTGAACCGTCCGGCGATCCGAACGACCATTTTGACGTCATCGACTTCAAGTAGGATAGCGGCATTGATCTGTTGGCCCGTTTCAGCCAGCAGATCATCCAAAGCCACGGCCTGCGCGGTTGTCCGTGGGTATCCATCAAGGATCACCCCTTTGGCGCAATCAGGGGCAGCCAACCGGTCGCGCAGGATTGCAATGACGATATCGTCGCTGACCAAACCCCCCGCTTCCATTACAACCTTGGCTGCTTTACCAGCCTCTGACCCCGATGCGACAGCTGCGCGCAGCAGGTCGCCGGTGGAAAGCTGCACAAGGCCAAAGCGCTCTTCAAGCATCCGCGCCTGCGTCCCTTTGCCGGCGCCCGGAGGCCCCAGCAGGATCAAGACTGGCGGGGCTTCTGATGTGCGTGAGCCGTCCACTACGCATCCTCCCTGTTCATGCGATTGGCAATCAAGTCATCGACCACCGCAGGATCGGCCAGCGTTGATGTGTCGCCAAGTGCGCCAAAATCATCCTCTGCGATCTTGCGCAGAATGCGCCGCATGATCTTGCCTGACCGGGTTTTTGGCAGGCCGGGTGCCCATTGGATCAGGTCCGGTTTTGCAATCGGTCCGATTTCCGTGCGCACCCAGGTTTCCAGTTCCTTGCGCAGCGCATCCGTGGGTTCCTGCCCGTTCATCAGCGTGACATAGGCGTAGATGCCTTGCCCCTTGATATCGTGCGGATAGCCGACAACGGCAGCTTCGGCCACTTTGGCGTGGGCGACCAGTGCGCTTTCGACCTCGGCGGTGCCCATTCGGTGGCCGGAGACGTTGATCACGTCGTCCACCCGTCCGGTGATCCAATAGTCGCCATCTGCATCGCGTTTGCAGCCGTCGCCAGTGAAATAGTAGCCTTTGTAGTCGCTGAAATAGGTTTTCTCGAACCGTTCATGATCGCCCCAGACGGTGCGCATCTGACCGGGCCAGCTGCTGGCCAGGACTAGCACGCCTTCGGCTTCGGTCGTGGTGATCTCTTCACCCGATTGCGGGTCGAGCACCTTGGGGACAATCCCAAAGAACGGCTGCTGCGCAGAGCCGGGTTTCAATTCGGTCGCACCGGGCAGGGGGGTCAGAAGGTGACCGCCGGTTTCCGTCTGCCACCAGGTATCGACGATGGGGCAGTTTCCTTTGCCGACCACATCATTGTACCAGTTCCACGCTTCGGGGTTGATCGGTTCACCTACGGTTCCCAGAACCCGCAGATCGGAGAGATCATAGGCTTCCACAGGGCCGTTGCCGGCCGCCATCAAGGCGCGGATCGCGGTCGGGGCTGTGTAGAACTGGTTCACCTTGTACTTTTCACATACGGCCCAGAACCGGCCCGCGTCAGGATAGGTTGGGACCCCTTCGAACATGATAGTGGTCGCACCATTAGCCAGTGGCCCATAGACGATATAGCTGTGTCCGGTGACCCAGCCCACATCCGCCGTGCACCAGAACACATCACCATCGTGGTAATCGAACACCAGTTCATGGGTCATCGCGGCATAGGTCAGATAGCCGCCGGATGTGTGGACGACGCCCTTGGGTTGCCCGGTGGACCCTGAGGTGTAGAGGATGAACAGCGGGTCTTCGGCGTTCATTTCAGCGGGTGCGGAGTGATCATCGGCCTCAAGCGCCATTTCGTTATAGTCATAGTCGCGGTCGGTCCAGGTGGTCTGGCCACCTGTACGTTTCACAACGAGGCATTTGACCTTGTCCTTGCAATGGAGCAGTGCCGCGTCTGTGTTTGACTTCAACGCTGTCTTGCGACCCCCGCGGGGGGCTTCGTCAGCGGTGATTACGACCTTGGCGTCGCAGCCATTGATCCGTGCACCCAGCGCATCGGGCGAGAAACCGGCGAAGACGATGGAATGGATCGCACCGATCCGGGCGCAGGCCAGCATGGCATAGGCGGCTTCGGGGATCATCGGCAGATAGATCACGACCCGGTCGCCTTTGCGCACGCCAAGCGTTTCAAGGATATTGGCCATCTTGCAGACGCTGCGATGCAGGTCCTTATATGTGATGTGCAATGCGTCATCGTTAGGATCATCGGGTTCCCAGATGATTGCCGTCTGATCGCCGCGTGTTTCCAGATGACGGTCGATGCAATTGGCGCTTACGTTCAGAACGCCATCTTCGAACCACTTGATAGAGACTTGGCCAAGGGTAAAATCAACATCCTTGACCTTGGTGAAGGGTTTCATCCAATCAAGACGCTTGCCTTGCTCGGCCCAGAAAGCATCGGGGTCAGAGAGTGATGCATTATATAGCGTCTTGTATTGCTCTGCATTGATGTGCGGCACCCGCGCGGATGGCGTGGCCGGTGAATGATTTGCGGTCGTGTCGGTGGTCATTTTTTGCCTCCTCCTCGTAACAAAGGTGAGAGTGCAGCTTTCATATTGGTTCAAGCCCCCACACCAATCTGTAAATATGTTTTACTGCACTGGGTGTGTTTGTTCGAAAATATATTGTATTAAAACGATTTTTCTGTTAATTTATTTACAATTTGTTATGTGGACGTGTAAATATCTTGGAGGGAAGCAATTTAAGTGTTCATTAATAATACTTTGATCCGTGCCCGGTTTTTTGGTGACAAACCCGTTAGCGCCTAACAAAATCGCGAATATATCCTAATGCGGTTGCCCGTCGAACAAGTCTGCTGCCCTTAGGTTGTTACTGATCCTCCGCGTACCGGCTTGAAATGCCGCGCGAGGAGCTTCCACAGGGACGATTCGAGGGTCTCAGCGACATACGCTGTTTTTGTTCGCCATTCACGCCCAGCAAGTTGGCGTTCACTTTGATCATGTTGCCTGAAGGGCAGAATATGGCGTCGTCTTTATGGCCATTCCGTGGTGGTTAACTGACCTTGGGCACCTTACACCGTCCCGCCAAGTGACCCCTCTAGGGTGGCCAGCTCTTCACCACCTGCCATCATATCTTGCAGCTCTTCTGGTGTGATTTCGCCCTTGTTGGCGGTGCCATATGTCTTGCCTCTGTTCAGCACTGTAAAACGATCACCGACAGCCATCGCGTGGCGGACGTTATGCGTTATGAAAACCACTGAAATGCCTTGCGCCCGAACCTTGTCGACGGTGGCAAGGACATTGGCCGTTTGACGCACACCCAGAGCTGACGTCGGTTCATCCAATATCAGAACCTTGGCCCCGAAATGCACGGCACGTGCGATGGCAACTGTCTGACGTTCGCCGCCAGACAATGTCCCGACCGCTTGATCAGGGCCGCGCAGATTGATGCCCATCTTGCGCATCTCGTTCATTGTCGTTTGGTTGGCGTGATCATGGTCAAAAAGCCGCAAGCCAAGTTTGGTTCTGATGGGTTCATTGCCCATGAAAAAGTTACGGCTGACGGACATCAGCGGGATCATGGCCAGATCCTGGTAGACCGTCGCAATGCCGGCGGCGATGGCATCGCGGGGGTCTGCGAAGTGCATGGGTTGACCTTCGAACAGAATGTCACCCGAGGTTGGCTTGTGCACGCCGGACATCGTTTTGATGAAGGTTGATTTCCCCGCGCCGTTATCCCCGAGCAGACAGTGACATTCGCCTGGATAGAAATCTATCGTGACACCCGCCAAGGCGATGACAGAGCCGAAATGCTTTTGGATGTCATTCATTTGGATGATCGGTTGCATCAGCGTTCTCCTGTGATCAGGCGGCGGATGTAGGTATTCAGGATCACAGCAAGTAGCAGAATGACCCCTAGAAAGACCCGGAACAGTGAGCTTTCCACGCCCGCAAAGAACAGCCCTTGCTGCACAACACCAAAGATCAATGCGCCCAAAGCGGCCCCGATAACGGAGCCATACCCGCCCGTCAGCAGTGCCCCGCCTATGACAACGGCAATGATCGCTTCGAATTCTTTCAAGAGACCGCGATCTGCCCCGGCAGAACCGAACTCCATCACCTGACAAACGGCAAAGACTGTTGCGCAGAACGCTGTGAACATGAACATTTGGATTTTGACCCGATTGACCGGTACACCCGCATAGCGCGCGGCTTGTGCGTCGCCGCCAGCGGCATAGATCCAGTTGCCAAAGCGGGTGCGGGTCAAAAGGATGTGGCCAATGATGACCAGCCCGATGGCCCAGACAATCAGCATTGGCACGCCATCAACAACCGGTTGACCCGCCTTGTTGCCCCGTGTGAAAACGTCAATCGCGCCGATGTCGCCCAGCCACTGAAAGAAACCACGAAAAATCGTACCGCCAAATAGGGGCGCGATCCAGTCGCCTTCTGCCGCTTCGCGGATCCCACCAATAATGGTTTTCCGTTCCAGCGTCTGAGGTATGAAGATTGTGAAGCCGCGCAGGATGAACAGCGTGGCCAGCGTCACGATGAAGCTGGGGAGCCCGGTGCGCACAACGATGTAGCCGTTCAGGGCGCCAAACGCGATGCAAATCGCAAAGGTTGTAAGGATGGCCAACCACATTGGCCACGCCAATGTCACGCCGAACACGGCAATCATCATGCCGGCAAACCCGATCATGGAGCCGACCGACAAGTCGAATTCGCCCGCAATCATCAGCAGGCATGCACCAACGGCAATGATCATGAATTGCGCAGATACCGTGGACCAATTCATCACACCCTGAGCGTTGAACATACCGGAATTGCCCGCAAACAAGATGAAGAAAGTAAAAACAGCGACTGTCCCAACGATGCCGCCAAGTTCGGGCCGGATCATGGCCTGGCGCAGCTTTGACATTTCCCTGACGCGCTCATCAGTCTGGCTGATATCTGACATGGGGTCCCTTCCCTTGATCGGGGTGCAAAAAAGGCGGCCACTGCATATCGCAAAGGCCGCCTTTCGTTGTGCAGATTAGCGGAATTCGCCTGCGAATTCTTCAACTTTGGTCAACCCGTCGGCAGTGACGAAGCCTGGACCGGAGTTGATGTTGTTGCCTGGCAGAACCCCGTAACGGTCGTAATTGGCCAAAACAACAACAGGCAAGTAAGCCTGCAGGAACGGCTGTTGATCGATGCCCCATGCGATGGTGCCCGCCTTGATGCCTTTGACGATTTCTTCGCCCAGATCAAAGGTGCCGAAATAGATGTCACCGGCCATACCGTTTTCATCCAGCGCCAATAGTGTTGGGTCAGCTGATGTCGGGCCAAGCGTCAGAATGGCGTCTGTTTCCGGGTTGGCAGACAGATATGCCAGAACGCGGTTCTTGATTTCAGCAGGGTCCTGTCCGGAGTCGATCATTTGGTTGCCCAGATCAACACCCAGACCGTCAGCAAATCCCTGACAACGCTCGGTCGATGACGGAGAGCTGATATAGTGGTTCACGCAAAGAAAGCTGCCAACGCCATCACGTTTTGCCCGCTGACCCGCAGCAAGGCCCGCATCATATTCAGGCTGTCCTACATACATCAACGCGCCCACTTCAGCGGCTTGGGCAGGTGTGCCAGAGTTCATGATGATGACATCAATGCCTTGATCGACAGCGGCCATGATCGGCCCCTTTAGGACGTCATAGTCAGAAAGCGTTGTAATGATCCCATCCGGTTGTGATGCCGCAGCCTGTTCGATGATCCGCGCCATGTCGGCCAGATCGCCGGTTGGCGGATTGCGATATTCAACGCTGACGCCCATCTGATCCCCCGCCAGCGAGATCCCGTTCTTGATCGTGTTCCACCAGCTATCGCTATCTGGCGCATGGCTCACCAGAATATATGTCAGATCGTCGCCATGCGCGTCTGCTGAAGCCATGAGCGGTGCGGCCACCACTGCCGCCGTCAGCATCAACTTTTTCAAAATGGATTTCATGTTTTCCTCCCTGGAATGTCGGTCGTGGCTTCTGAACCGGCCAGAGCCATTTCCGGTAAAAAGGAAAACACGGATTCGGAATTTTTGCAACCGGTTGCAAAAAGAATCGAAAAGTTTTGTACTGCACCCTATCTGTTTTGGCATTACTCAAGCGTGACTTACGATTGAAGACGAAGGATGTGTGATGGCGGCGACGCTCAAGGACGTAGCGATGAAGGCTGGGGTTTCGACGTCGGCTGTGTCGCGGACCTTCACTGATGGTGCCTCGGTTTCGGACAAGATGCGCCGCAAGGTAGAGAAAGCTGCGGCGGATCTGGGCTATAGCCCGAATTTCCTTGCCCGTAGCCTGACGACCCGCCGCACCAAGTTGATCGGATTGGTCAGCAACAACTTTCATAACCCCATTTTTCTGGAGGTGTTCGATCTGTTCACCCGCGGCCTTCAGGATCGCGGTCTGCGCCCTTTGTTGGTCAATTTGAGCAATGAAACGGACCCCGAACAATCGGTGCAAATGTTGCATCAGTATTCTGTTGATGGGGTTGTCGTAGCCTCCTCAACGTTGCCACCGGCGTTTTCGAAAGCGTTTCGCGAAAAGAAGATCCCTGTGGTTAACACATTTGGCCGCTATTCCAGCAGCCCGGAGGTGCATGTTGTTGGCATCGACAATGCCGAGGCCGGGCGCATGGCAGCACAGGTGTTGATGGAGCGCGGTTACAAAAAGGTGGCATTTCTGGGCGGGCCGGAGACCGCGACGTCGACCCAAGACCGCCTGCGGGGATTTCGCGAAGAACTGGCCAAACATTCAGATATTCAGGTCACACATTCCTTTGCAGATCAGTATTCGTTTCAGGCTGGACGAACCGAGATGCTACGCTTGGCGCAAGCAGACATGGCGGAGGCATATTTTTGCGGCGATGACGTTTTGTCCATTGGCGTGCTGAGCGCAATCAAGGATGCGGGCTTGCAGGTGCCCGATGACATTGGTGTCATTGGTTTCAACGACATGGAGATGTCGCGTTGGGAAAATATCGCCCTCACAACCATTCATCAGCCCATCAAGCAGATTATCAATTCGTCAGTTGAGTTGATGGTCGCCATGTTGGATGATCCGGATCGATACCCGGAGGCACGGCTTTTTCCGTGTCGGATTATTGATCGTGCGACGCTGCGGGCCCGCCCTTAGTCCCGAAACATCGGTGGGCGCGCATCCATCCATGCGCCACCATCCTTGGCGGATGCAACAGCCGTATGCACCGCTGCCATTGATCGCACGCCATCTGCGGCAGTGGGCAGACCATCGCGTAGCGCACCTTTGATTGCATCCGACAGATCACAATAGATATTGGCGACCGCCAAAGGGAAACCCTCGGGATGTGCTATCGACACGCGCGAAAGTCTTTGGGCGTCTTCGTGAAGCCCGCCTTCGCCTTTCTCAATGATCTGGGTGCGTCCGCCGACTGGCGTATAAATCAACTGGTTTGGCTGCTCGGATGCCCAGCGCAATCCGCCTGTTTCTCCGAATATCTGAATGTCGAACCCATGTTGACGGCCTATCGCGACGGACGAGGTCCATAGTCGGCCGACGGTGCCACCCCGCATTCGAAAGTTGACCATCGCGTCATCTTCCAAGGCGCGGCTGGAGATTGTTGATGCAAAGTCGGCCGAGAGTTTTTCGACCACGTCATCGCAGACAAAACTGGCCATATGCAGTGCGTGGATGCCGCAATCTGCGAATTGACCGGAAACGCCTGCCATCGCAGGATCATAACGCCAACGCACCCGCGGGTTGTCCGCGTCAGTCGCATCGCCGTGGTGCCCGTGGCTAAAATTCGTGACCACGAGCCGGACCTTACCGATTTCACCTGCGCGCACCATGGCGCGGGCCTGACGCACCATCGGGTAGGCTGAATAGCAATAGTTCACGGCACAGATTTTTCCGGTCGCCTGCGCCACACGCACGATTTCCTCGCCTTCTTCGACGGTCATTGTCATCGGCTTTTCGCACAGCACGTTAAAGCCAGCTTCAAGAAAGGCCTTGGTGATTTCAAAATGCGTGGCGTTGGGCGTGGCGATGGTGACCAAATCGATGCGATCATCGCGGTTCTTTTCAGCTTCCAGCATCTCTTGCCAGTCACCATATGCGCGGTCGGAAGCGATACCCAGCTGCCGGGCATATTCACGCCCGACCTCTGCCCGGTGATCCAAGGCGCCAGCCGTAAATTCAAACAATCCATCAGCAAGGGCGCCCAAGCGATGCGCTGGTCCGATCTGGCTTCCTTCACCCCCGCCAATCATGCCCCATTTCAACTTTGCCATGTTCATAATCCTCAGAAGCCAATGGATTGGAGATATTCGCGATTTGCACGTGCGTCGTCGAGTGGTGTGCCGGGCATGGAAGGGTCGCAGTCTTGTTCCACGGTGCACCATCCTTCAAAGCCGCCATCCAACAAACATTGACGGACTGCATGAAAATCTACGTCGCCTTGTCCCAGGTTGCAGAAAATCCCCTGACCGCAGGCTTTGTAAAAATCAGTTCGGTTTGCGACGACATCAGCCTTTACCACCGGGTCAATGTCTTTGAAGTGCATGTAGGAAATGCGATCCAAGTGGCGCGACATGAACGCGACCGGGTCAAAGCCTGCATAGGAATGATGGCCAGTATCAAAGCAGATTTTCAGAATGCTCTCGTCGACTTCACTTAACAAGCGTTCCAACTCGGGTTCAAAATCCATAAAGCCAGCGGCATGGGCGTGAATGGCGACCGTTAGCCCGTATTCCTGCGTGCCCATTTTCGCGATTGTGGCGATGCGATCCCGAAAGGCTGTCCATTCTGCCTGATCCATCTGTTCCGCCTCGTCAGCACGCCCGGCAGTCGGAGCGCGACGCGGTGAGATGCTATCGATGAGCACGAGATGCTCAGCCCCGTGGGCCACCAAGGCCCTGCACGTGCGCGTGGATGCATCCATGACATCGTCCCACATTGCGGGGTCGTGAAAGGCCCTAAAGACGACACCGCCGATGATCTCGAGCCCCCGCTTTGCCAATGCCGGCGCGAGCACATTGGGGTCTTCGGGCATGTATCCGATCGGACCTAGTTCGATGCCCCGGTACCCCGCGTCGGCACATTGATCCAGCACCGATTGCCAGGTTGGATAGGACGGATCGCTCGGGAATTCGATGCCCCAAGAACACGGGGCATTGCCGATTTTGATTGTCATTTTGCGCCTTTCGAAAGTTTAAACGCTATGTATGTCGATCCATGATTTTGTACGCGAGGACACCATTGCAGCGGCAACAACCTGGTTCACATCCATGCCATCCTGAAAGGTTGGCCAGACGGGTGTGTTAGTTTCAATCGCGCGCAGAAAATCCCGCGCTTCGATGATGATCTGATCCTGGTATCCGGTGCCATGACCGGGTCCCTGACAGAACGGTTCGTAATCTGGATGCGCCGGACCGGTGAGAATTTTGCGAAAGCCGCGCGTATCTTCGGGTTCGTTCATGGAGTAAAACCACAAGGCGTTTTGGTCTTCCTGATCAAAGCGGATGGCACCCTTGGTCCCTGTGACCTCGTAAGCATAGCCCATTTTTCGGCCATGACTGATGCGGCTGAAATACATCTGTCCCATCGCGCCGTTTTCGAACCGGCACATTAGTTGACCGTGATCGTCATTTGTAACGGCCCCTCCGGGACGTGTTTGGTGAACTGTTTCGATCTCTGCGATCAGTGAGCTGATTGGACCGATCAGCGCCAGCGCCCCGTTGATCATATGCGGTGCCAGATCGCCCATGGTGCCGTTCGCGTCGCCCGTCGTCCGCCAATTCGCAGCGACCGCAGGATCAGCAAGGAAATCTTCGGTATGTTCCCCGCGAAACCATGTCACGTCACCAATTGTGCCATCAGCGATGAGCTGTCTGGCGAACTGGCTGGCGGGTGTTCGGATATAGTTGAAGCCCGTCATGCTGATCTGGCCGTTGGCCGCCGCCGCCATTGCGCGGCTGTCGTCCAGTGATGCGCCCAGAGGTTTCTCGCAAAACACAGGCTTGTTCTGCGCAAAGGCTGCTTCGGCAATGCGTCGGTGGTATTCCTGCGGAGTGGCAATAACGATGGCTTCGACCTTGTGGTCGTTTACCAATGTTTCCCAATTGCTGGTCGCGCGCGCAAAACCAAAGGCCCTTCGATATTTTTCAGCACTTTCCGGGGAGCTGGCGCAAACCATCTCTAGCTTCGGGCGCAAGGTGGTGTTGAAGACCGCGCCCACGGCAGACATGGCGACGGCGTGGGCTTTGCCCATATAACCCCCACCAACAATGCCAATGCCGATTTCTGTCATGATGCCGTGTTTTCCGTAAGATTAGGTTTGCAACCGGTTGCAAAAACAGTATCTTTGGATTCTAAATCGCGCAACCATCAATCGTCGCGCAGACGCATTTTGAGAATGAACTTGGCCATGACAGACAGCACCGTTCGACTGACCACAGCGAAGGCGATCATCAAGTTTCTTGCGAACCAGTATGTTGAAGTGGATGGGCAGGAAATGCGCGTCTGTGGTGGTGGGTTCGGGATATTTGGCCATGGCAATGTGACCTGTCTCGGTGAGGCGCTGTATGATCTGCGCGATGCCCTGCCGCTTTATCGGGGGCAGAATGAACAAGGTATGGGATTTGCGGCTGCTGGTTATGCCAAACAGTGGTTAAGGCAACGGTTCATGTTCTGCACCGCGAGCGCGGGGCCGGGCACGACCAACTTGCTGACCTCTGCGGCGCTTGCACATGCCAACCGGCTGCCGATGTTGATGTTGTGTGGTGATACCTTTCTGACGCGCTTGCCGGATCCGGTGTTGCAGCAACTTGAACATTTCAACACCCCAGCCGTTAGCGTGAATGACGCCTTTAAATCTGTCAGTCGGTATTGGGACCGGATCACGCATCCTGCACAGATCATTCAGTCATTGCCTGCCGCCTTGGCGACGATGCTGGATCCAGCCGATTGCGGACCGGCGTTTATCGGATTGCCGCAAGATGTTCAGGGCTGGGCGTTTGATTATCCCACCAGCTTTTTTGACAAGCGGGTGCATCACATCCGTCGGCAAGGCCCCGATCCGGTTGAAATCGCCCAGGCCGCTGACCTGTTGAAATCAGCCGAACGCCCGATGATCATAGCCGGTGGTGGCGTTCAGTATTCACGTGCCGTTGCGGAGCTGACCGAATTTGCGCAAACCCATAACATTCCCGTGGTTGAGACAATCGCCGGTCGTGCGAACCTTTTGCAGGAGCACAAGTTAAATATTGGCCCGATTGGCGTGACGGGCTCTGACAGTGCAAATGCAATCGCTGCGCAGGCGGATGTTGTTCTGTCCGTCGGTACACGGTTGCAGGACTTCACAACCGGATCGTGGACGGCCTTTGCCAAGGATGCCAAAATCATTGGCATGAATGTGGCGCGCCACGATGCCATCAAACACCTGTCACTGCCCGTTGTCGGAGATGCAAAACGGTGTTTGGCAGCGCTTGGCGGTGCCATGGCCACATACAAGGCGCCGGCATCCTGGGTTGAGTTCGCACAGACGGAGCGCGCCAAATGGGTCGCCTACACTGATCAGGTCACCGCGCCCGGCAATGGGCCAAATTCTTATGCCAAGATCGTTCGTGTTGTGAATGATTTGTGTGATCCTCGGGATCGCATCGTTGCCGCTGCGGGCGGTTTGCCTGCCGAGGTGACAGCCCATTGGCAGACCAAAGACATCGGGACCGTTGATGTCGAGTTTGGGTTTTCGTGCATGGGGTATGAGGTGTCCGGGGGCTGGGGTGCGCGCATTGCACAGTTTGAGCGGGAACCAGATCAGGACACCATCGTCTTTACTGGTGACGGGTCTTATCTCTTGATGAACTCGGACATTTATTCCTCTGTGCTGACCGGGCGCAAGTTGATCATATGCTTGCTTGATAACGGCGGTTTTGCGGTCATTAACAAGCTGCAAAACAACACAGGCAACGAAAGTTTCAACAACCTCATCGCCGATTGCCCAACCGTGCCACACCCGTTTGCCGTAGATTTTCAGGCGCACGCGGCGGCGATGGGGGCCCATGCCGAGACCGTATCAAACCCGGTCGAGTTTGGTGAGGCGTTCATGCGCGCCAAGGCTGCCGATAAGACCAGCGTGATCGTGATGAAGGTGGATGCCTATGAGGGTTGGACGGACCAAGGCCATACCTGGTGGGAGGTTGGTACGCCACATGTGACCGACAATCCATCGGTCGCCGAAAAGCATCAGGAAATCGAAGCTGAGCGGGTCAAGCAAAGGAAGGGCGTCTGATGAGACAGTTTGCGGCAGATGCAGCTGATCCCGATGTCATCGTAGATGAGTTGCTTAATGGTGGCGGTGCAGTCAAAATCACTGGTCTATTCTCAGCCCAGCAGGTCGCGCAGGCCCGTGCCATCGTGATGGCGCATTCCGAACAGGACACCAACAAGGCGACACATTTTCAGGGTGCCGCAGAAGAGGCCGGCACGATCAACCTGCAGCGCCGTGTCTGGAACCTGTTGGCAAAGGGTGAAGTCTTCTCGGAGATGGCAGCCCATCCTGTCATGATGAAAATCCTGCGCCAGTTTCTGGGCACGGAGTTTATTATGGGTTCTATTGCGGCCAACCGTATATTGCCGGGTGGACCGGGGCAGGAGCCTCATGTGGATTATCCCTATTGGGATTTTCACAAACCTGAGACACATCCTATTGGCTTCAATGGGTCGTTCCCAATGAACGCACAAGTCTCTGTCATTCTGGATCCCTTCACCAAGGAAAGCGGCGCGACCGGCTATGTGCCGGGCAGCCAAAAGTATCTGCGATACCCCGGACCCGAAGATAACTTCTTTGAACATTGCGAACAGATGACAGGCGAGCCTGGTGATGTGGTTCTGTTTTATGGGGTGACGTGGCACTGTGCGATGCCAAACAGGTCGACGCATGACCGCAGTGCAATCCTTATCCAATATCTGCCCAAATGGGTGAAGCCGATGGAGGATATGCCAGCAGCGCTTCCCGCGGATTTCATTGATGGCGCAAGCCCGGACATACGCCAGTTGATCGGTTTGAACTATCCCTATCCCGAAGTGTTGGATGCCGCAAAGGCAGGCAACGCCGAGGGGCGAATATGAAGGATGTGATGCCCGGCATAAGAAAGAACAACTTTGTTGTTGTGGGGCGCGTCGGCATGGATTTGTTCCCGCCACCCGGTGAAGCGACCCAAGATGCGGCGACATTTAATGCGGATATGGGCGGGTCCTCTGCGAATATTGCGGCGGGTATTGTCAAATTGGGTGGTGCAGCATCTTTGGTCACGCGCGTTTCAGATGACGCTGTGGGCCGGTTTTGTTTGAACAAGCTGCATCACTACGGCGTGGATACGACGCATGTTTTACCCGTCGGCGGGGAGGCGCGCAATTCGCTGGCGCTGTACGAAAGCCGCGTTGAAGGGCACCAATCCGTCATTTACCGCAATGGCGCCGCGGATTTTGAAATGAGCTTGGCAGATGTCGAAGCCGTGGATTATGGCCGGTTTGGCGCGTTGGTTGCCGCAGGGACAGTGTTCGCTGCAGAACCATCACGTACGGCGTCTTTCCGTGCGTTCGAGCTGGCGCGCGCGGCTGATCTTCCGGTCATTTTTGACATTGATTATCGCCCATACAGTTGGCCCTCTGCGCAGATGGCAGAAAGTGTGCTGTCAAAAGCAGGTGCATTGGCGGATGTCATCGTTGGCAATGATGACGAGTTTGGATTCATGGCAGGCGACAAATCCAAGGGGTTGGCTAAAGCGCGCGCATTGGCGTCGTCCACGGCTGCGATTGTTGTTTACAAAATGGGCGAACATGGCGCGATCACATTTGCCAATGACGAAGAATTCCGCACGGGGATCTATCCCGTCGCGGCACTTAAGCCCACAGGCGCGGGCGATAGCTTTATGGCTGGGTTGTTGTCATCGCTTGCGGCCGGTGATGACCTGAAAACGGCCATCTTAAACGGGTCAGCATGTGCTGCAATTGTCGTCGCAAAACCCGGCTGCGCGCCCGCTATGCCGTTCCCTCAGGACCTCTCAACGTTTCTGGACAGCCATCCCGGCCCCACCTCACTTGATTAAGGATCACGCATGCATATCGCTCCGCACGACAATCAAAACAAACCCATCGTTGACGTGGATGATCCAACCGTTCCTTTGAACTATTTCAACATCGTCAAGCTCCGAGCCGGGGAAGCGTTTGAATATCAGGTGCCAGGATATGAAACCTGCATCGTTCCTGCGACAGGTACTGTGGACGTCTCGGTCGAAGGTACGGCGTTCCAGGCGTTAGGGAACCGCACGGCAGATGTTTGGGATGGCGAACCTGAAGGTGTTTATGTGCCTGTCGGTGCCAAGGTAACCATCGTTGCAACACGCGACACAGAGACCTTTGTCGCCGGGGCGAGATACGACAAGGTGCTGGATCCGTTTGATGTGCGCGTGGCCGAGCTCGATAAAGTGCAATATGGATCTGACGACACCAAGACACACCGCAAGATCAAACATATCCTTGGCCAAAAACAGCACGATAAAGTCGGCCGCCTTTTGGTGAGCGAGCTGTTTACCGTGGGTCAGGGTGGCTGGTCCGGGTTCCCGTCGCATAAACACGACACTGATAACCTGCCACATGAGACGCGCCACGATGAGACGTATAATTTCCGCTTTAAGCCCAGCCATGGATCCGGTGTGCAAATCTTGCAACGCGAAGAGGGTAGGCCTGGCGATGCCTATCAGTTGATGGATGGTTCCACGATCATGATCGACAAAGGCTATCACCCCTGCGCCGTCATGCCGGGGTATGAAATGTATTATTTCACTATTCTGGGCGGGCTCAGCCAACGCAGTTTGGTGCAGTATTTTCAACCAACGCATGCCTATCAGGTTGAAACGATCCCCGGGATCAAAGATATGGTGGCCAAGTTCAAATGACGCTTGCCACCCTACGGGAGGTACTGCAACCGGCGCTGACAGGACAATATGCCGTCGCGGGGCTGGTCACGCTGGGTTGGGAAGATATGCGTGCTTTCGTGGCCGCAGCAGAGGCCGAGGGCTGTCCGGTCATCCTGCAAGCTGGCCCGTCATGCCGCGCGCATACACCGCTACCGATCTTGGGTAAGATGTTCCGCCATCTGGCAGAAACCGCCAGTGTGCCCGTGGTTGCGCATCTTGATCACGGTTACACCATACAAGAGTGTCGTGAGGCGCTAGAGAGTGGCTTTACCTCCTTGATGTATGACGGGTCCCGTGCGCCCTTGGGGCAAAACATCGATGAAACTGCGGCGATTGTCGAAATGGCCCATGCCGCCGGGATTTCTTGCGAAGGTGAAGTCGGGTTCGTGGGCTATGCGCAGGGCGAGAGTTCTGCCGGTACAGACCCCCATGAAGCCGCGCGGTTTGCCTCTGAAACGCGCGTAGATGCTATGGCGATTTCTGTTGGAAATGTTCATTTGCAACAGGACAAAGAGGGGGGATTGGACGAGCAGCGCATTCGCGACATCGAAGCGCTGACTGATGTTCCCTTGGTCATCCACGGTGGGTCTGGCGTGCCGGTGGCGCAACGGACAGCGTTGGCCAGAGGCTCAAACATCTGCAAATTTAATATTGGCACAGAGCTTCGCATGGTATTCGGGCAGGCGCTGCGCGGTGCCGTCAACGCTGATCCATCGCGCTTTGACCGGGTGAGCATCATGCAGGACATTCACGATCCAATGGTTGCTGCGACCAGAGCAGTCTTGGCGGCTTTGGGGCCGGGGACCAAGGAGGTGTGATATGCTGAGAGTTGGAATTTTGGGGTGTGGGCGTATTGGCCAGGTACATGCCCGTTCCCTGATGCGTATACCATCGGCAAAACTGGTGGCTGTTTCGGACGCATTTGCGGAAGCGGCACAGTCTTTAGCCGTACAAACCGGAGCGGAAAGCCGCGATACGGATGCGATCATCGCGGCGAACGATGTGGACGCGATCATTATTTGCACGCCCACTGATACCCACTACGAATTGATCCAGGCCGGCGCCAAGGCTGGCAAAGCCATTTTCTGTGAAAAGCCTGTGGATATGTCCGCAACCCGCATACGGGACTGTATGGATGTGGTTGAAGCAAACGCCACACCCTTTTTGACAGCTTTCAACCGGCGTTTTGATCCGAACTTTGCAATGGTTCAGTCTCGTATCGCAGCGGGTGAAATCGGTGCTGTCGAAATCGTAACGATTCTGTCGCGCGATCCGAACCCACCCCCGATCAATTACATCCAAAGCTCGGGGGGCATTTTTCGCGATATGATGATCCATGATTTTGACATGGCGCGGTTTTTGTTGGGCGAAGATCCTGTGCAGGTCTTTGCTGTCGGATCGTCATTGGTTGACCCCGAGATTGGTAATGTGGGTGATGTCGATACCGCAGCCGTTACGCTGACCACCGCGAACGGCAAAATCTGTCAAATCTCCAATTCACGCCGGGCCAGCTATGGCTATGATCAACGTGTTGAGGTTCATGGCGCAAAGGGCATGTTACGTGCTGAAAACGTTCTTGAAAACACTGTTGAGATCGCGAATGCAGCCGGTTTCAATCGTGCGACAACCCGGCATTTTTTTCTGGAACGCTACGAGGCCGCCTATCACGCCGAGATGGTCCATTTCGTGGAGGCGGTAAATACTGGTGTTGCCCCGACCCCGACAATCGCTGATGGTCTGAAGGCGCAGCAGATTGCCGATGCTGCCGCGCAGTCGCTGACAAGCGGACAACCTGTGTCAATGTAGCAGGCCGGTATGGTGCGCGCCGATATCGCCAAGCAAGGCCTACGACCGCAAAGGAAGTGTTTTGTTATATGGTGACGCTTTGAGTGTATCCCTATTTTGACGTCCGATGGCTTGCATTGTTGTCCCTGCCGCTGGCGACGATAGTTTAACCTGTCAAAATAAGACCAAGACCTGAACAGAGCTAACCTAAATTGGCGGGCTCGTTGGGGATCAAGTCAAATTCCATTGCGGCTATGTTTCGAATGGGGCGCCGATTGGATCGAATATCTGGCCTATCGTCGCACACTCAACGCCCGGTGATTGCTATCAGGTGATTGTCCCATTGTATGTCCATATGACGCTGTAGTGGTGCCACCCCCGAAACCGTCCGCCGCATCTCTCCAGTTCCGGAGCTTACGATAATATCATTACCGAAGGCGGCGACACCGCAGACATCCTGTATCGCCAACGATTGTGAAAGTTCGGCTGAGCCCACATCATATTGTTGTAACAGGCCACCCCTCGGCGAAGTGACCGTTATTATCTGCCCATCTGACGACAATGCGATACTGCCAACATATCCCCGCATATCCCGTATAGCAGTTAGGCTGGCCGTCATAAGCTGCGCTGGCCGCCCCATCCGATGAACGCCAACCAATGATGCAACTGGCCCATTGCCCTGCCACTGCATCCCGAACGCCACTTTTTTGTCATGACCAATTGCAAGGTGTCGAATAGAGTTCTTGTGCATCTCGTCTGGGAGTGTCGCGGTCTCGATGACGCGCCCATCGGCAACATAAGATAGGTTAGGTGCCATCGTTGCGATGTTCAGCTTGGTGCGACCCGTATTGGGGTGTGTTTCAATGCCACCATTGGCGACGACCAGAATTTCGGTGCCGGGCAGTTGTTTGATATCGTGAGGGCCGACTCCACCGCTGTCCCACTCATCAATGCGATTGTAGCCATCGTGAGCGTCCCAAACCCCAATGCGACCACGACCCGCCTCGTAATCATTCTCGGTTGTAAACAGAAGGCGACCGTCTGAGGAAAACGCCCCATGCCCATAGAAGTGTCGTTGCTCGGGTGCGGCCAACACCGCTTTCTGTTGCCCCGTCACACAGTCGATGACGATTGCGAAGGTGCCGGGTCGCCTTGCAAATGCAACGGCCTCTGGTCGCATTGGATGAGCGGCGGCTGCATGGCCGCGGGCGGGCAGCGGACGTTCAAAGCAGATTTGAAGGTCTTCACCGATCCCGCAGAGAACAAAGCGTCCATCGGGTTTCGCCGCTGCAGAGAGGAATGCAGGAGACCCCGCATCTGCCCAAGTGACTTGGGAAACAACACTTGCCGCAAATATGCCACCAAGGAATTGCCGTCGTCCTTTGTTTGACGCTTCCATATCAATCGCCATCTAACGCATTGAAACCAGCTGCCACGCCGAGTGTTGGGCCAAGTTCATCACGTACAAGGGTACGGATTGCTTCGATGGACTGCTGTATGATCTCGACCTTGATGCGTGTCTGCGGTTCGGAGACGCTGGCAAAGGTTGGGTCGTCTAGATCGGACAGTTGCGATAACGTCAGATTAAAGCCCGATGCCAACTTGACCGATAGGTCGTCATTGTCATTTGCCAGAAACGCCGCAAGGTCCTGAAGAGACTGCAAACTCAGCTTCACGTGCTCTGACGAACGGCCTGAACGACGTACCTCGGCCCTTGCGGGACGTGGACGATCAAAGGTTCCCAGTGGCCGCCCTAGTCGAGACTCAGATGTAAACTGAAGACCAGCAGACAGGGATTTGAACATTTCTTGTAGGACTTCTTCGTTGGTGCGGTACAACCCATCGGGCGACGGGTTTTGTGTCGTGGTCGCATAGGTCGTCTGCCAGTCATCCAGAATATTCTGGGATGTTGCCGCGATATCTGCGCTGATCGTTTGCACGAGTTGGCAATGATAGCTGGGTTCGCCTGCTACCTTTAACGCATCATCGTAAAGCAGGAATTCCAGGGCGTAGAACCCGCGGGCTGCGATGGATACTTGGGCGTAGTCTTCAACAGAGCTTACAATGGGGTCTTGCTGTGACAGAAGGATTGAAAGAGCTTTGGGCGTGGCCCCTCGACTGTCCGGCCAGAAGGCCAAGGCAAATGCGCGGTCGTCTGTCTCAGAGGGGCCGAACCGCAGGTGGCTGGCTGACACCCATGCATCAAATGCTGTTCCATAGGCTGCTCGTAGGCCCTCAGAGGTTGGATCACAGTCTGTCTGCGCAGTTTCAGATAGCGCCCGCGTGCTATCTGAAAGTGCTTGAAATCTTGGTAGGATATGACCGTCCACAATACCCGGGATCAAGATATTTGGTGTTTCGGCCAAGCACAGCGCAGGGGCAGCCATGATCGCCATGATCAAGGATAGGCGTTTCATAAACTCTCCAGAAATGCGATCAGGGCATCACGGTCAGCGGTTGTCATGTCGACCACAGTATCTCGCTGTGACTGAGCTTCTCCTCCATGCCACAATATGGCTTCTAAAAGCGATCGTGCACGACCGTCATGAAGGAAATAGGTGTGGCCACTCACTTGTTCGGTAAGCCCGATGCCCCATAGGGGCGGTGTCCGCCATTCCTGACCTGTGGCACGGGCTTCGGGGCGATTGTCGGCCAGGTTTGGCCCCATATCGTGCAGAAGCATGTCCGTGTAGGGCCAAATCAGTTGGAAGCTTTGCTCAGGCTGGTTCCGAAGTCGATGGGTGACGAAGCTGGGCGTGTGACAGGCAGTACAGCCAGTGGTGTAGAATATCTCTTTGCCGCGCAACACTTGAGGATCATCGGCACCACGTCGCGCTGGAACGGCCAGATTACGGCTATAAAACGCTACCAGATCCATACCTTCGGCATCGATCTCAGTGACACGCTCATCATTATCACCATGAATAGCGGTCTGGCACAGGTTTTGAACCGCGGTGCACTCTCCCGCACCTGCAGGAAACAGCGGGCTGGAAATGCCGATGTCGCCCGCAAAGGCGGCAGCCGATTGTTCCATGATCGTCGGGCTACCGGCTTTGAGGCCAAAACGGCCCAGCATCGGTCGGTCAAATTCAACGGACCATACGACATTGGGGCGACCGGAAATGCCGTCTCCATCAAAATCGTCGGGGTCTGCTCCCTTAAGGATATCCGCTGCGGGGATCGCCTCAAGCAGACCGAGGCCAATCATCTGTGGGGCGACACGGGGGGACAACATTGCGTCGGGATGTAGGGGGCCGTAGCCCAAGTCAGTCGCATCATAGTTTGGGTAGCGTAATGAAACCGTGGTCCCATCGGCCAGCGTCACGACCTCTTCTTCATAAGTGATGCCGAGGCGGTATTCGGATGGGTGACCTTGCACCGCAAAGTCCTGCATCTGTGTCCCATAGGTCGGGTCCGGCAGGGCTGCGATGTAGTCCTTGATCTCAGCAATGGCGGCTTCTGAAGGGCCCGGGATTGATACCCTTAGGAACATTGAAATCGCATTGTCATCTGCGTTCTCGGGCGGATGGCCACGTCCGTCTTTGATGTGACATCGCTGACATGACCGCGCATTGTAGAGGGGGCCCAGACCGTCTGATGCCAAGGTGGACGAAGGCGATGACACCCAGAGTTTTCGAAACAACCCGTTGCCAACCCTGAAGTGCAGTTGGTCCTCAAACGAAATGTTGCCCGACGGTTGTGAGAACGCATCAGCGTTTGTCATGGCCCGTACCGTTGCTGCACCTCCCGGTTTTTCTTCAAACCGTTGAGGTGCATTGAAGTCGATAGCAATTGAAGTCACCGCGGCAATACGTGCCACTTCCTCGGCCGTGCGGGGAACAATGTTCAGATGTGGATCGCCTAGGTCCCAATATGATCTCTCGGCGGGAGATTGAGCTAAAGCAACCGGCCCCATCACCAAGGTGAGCAGCAACAAGTTACTCGGCTTCATCCATTTTGCTCGCGTTAAGCTGGGCATATTTTTCTTCACCGAGTTTGGCCACGAGGTCGAGCTGCGTCTCAAGAAAGTCGATATGACCTTCTTCGTCGGTCAGTAACTCTTCAAAGATGTTCTTGGTGACGAAGTCACCTACCGTCTCGCAATGCTTGCGGGCGTCCATATACAAATCCCGCGCGCCATGCTCTGCGGCCAAGTCACATTCCAGCGTTTCCTTAGGGGTCTGGCCAATCCGCAATGGGTCGAGTTTTTGCAGATTTGGATGACCGCCGAGGAACAGGATGCGGGCGATGATCTTGTCCGCATGGTTCATCTCTTCGATACTTTCCTCGCGCGATTTTTTGGCCATATGCCCAAGGCCCCAGTCTTCCTGCATGCGGTAATGCAGCCAATATTGGCTGACCGCAGTCAATTCACTGCGCAGGGCATCGTTAAGGTAGTCGATTACTTTCTTGTCGCCGTTCATGTTGGTTTTCCTGTGTTGCTGCGGGCTTTAAATTCCGCAGATGCATGGGGACTTCCAGATTGTCGTTGTTGCGCATGGTGGACAGGAATAGCGGCATGCAGCCGCCGCAATCCGCTGACTTACCCAACGCCCGATAGACTTTGCCTGGGGTGATGATGGTCTTGTCATCCGACGCCCGCATCCAATCAATGGCTGCGTCGATGTCGTGATCGGTGATGTTCTGACAGTGACAGATGATCATGATGACAAGACCTTGGGGAGACCTATTGGAAGACGGCTTCGGGATCATCGAGGCTGTCGGATCCTTCGAAAGCGATCTGATCAAGGCCAAGTGTTGTCACGACACGTTCAATCGAACGGGTTTGATCGATAAAGCCATTCACACCGCCCATGATGAGGGCTTCGCCTGCATCGTTGCCCCGTTCCAACATCTGATCATAAGCAAAGCCTGCCTCGGCAGCCGTTTTGATGCGGCCCAACGACATCATCGTCGTGCTGAGTTTGCCCTGCATTTCGGCATCCATGGCTGCATCCGTTTCCGACACCAAGTCCGACAACGATGGACCCGATACCAGCGTACCATCCACGCGGATGTATTCGCCGAGATAGATATTCTGAATACCAAGCCCGTCATAGTAGTGATCGTTGTGCGTGTTGTCGGCGAAGCAAGAATGCTCTTCCTCTGGGTCATTGAGCATGACGCCAAGGCGCATCCGTTCCCCTGCAACTTCGCCATAGGACAGTGACCCCATCCCTGTCAGGATCGCAGCCAGACCGGCATCGACATTTTTGGTCAATGCATCATGTGCAGCACCGTCATCACGCCACTGAGAGGACATCCATTCAAGGTCCGACACCAGCAGATCGGTAGCCGCAATCAGGTACGCTGCGCGACGGTCACAGTTGTCATTCGTACAAGCATCGCCCGTCGCATAATCGGTCCATGGGCGATTGCCCGCACCTGTCCCGTGCCCGTTGAGGTCTTGACCCCAGAGAAGGAATTCAATGGCATGATACCCAGTAGCAACGTTCGCTTCGACGCCATCGGCTTCTTGCAGAGTGTTCTCAAGCAGGGCAGGCGTGATCGTGGTCGCGTCTATTTCAGTGCCCGAGAGCGTGAAGGTCGGGTTCGCCACCACATTCAAAGCGGCAAATTCGTTCTCATCAGATGGCCCCCCGTAAGAGGCGTCCACATAGTCGATCAGACCTTCATCAAGGGGCCACGCATTCACCTTGCCTTCCCAGTCATCGACGATTGCATTCCCGAAGCGGTACACTTCAGTCTGCTGGTAAGGCACCCGCGCGGCCAACCATGCATCTTTTGCAGCTTGCAAGGCTTGTGCTGATGGGTCGGCGATCAATCCATTCACAGCGACTTGGAGCAATTGGGCAGTCGTCAGGCTATCCTCATACTTGGCGGCGGCGATGTCAGCGTAGGTGTCGAGTACCTCCATCTTATCAACCGCAAGGGCGGGTGAGGCGAAGACTACGAGCAGTGCCGCTGAGGAGAGCAAAGCGTTTTTCATGAAGGGTCCTGTCAGTGAAGAATTGTTGGTTGTGTTTGGAAGGATTGCTCTTCGCCCGTCACCTGTCTGGGAGTGCGAAGGTTCATACGTTTCAGCGCCAGACCGAACTCCGTTGCGAGGGATGTCAGCAAAGGGGCGACATCTGGGCGTACCAACAGCGTTGCAATCAGCATTGCATCGTCCCGATCACCCGTTACCGCTGTACTGATGAAATTTGCGAAGCAGGATTCATCCGACCCTAAGCATCTGCAATTCACTGAATGCCGCATCAGCGGCCTACGACCGTGTTTTGAGCAAAGGCTGCACAAGTCATCGAACGACTTCAGAGCCTTACGCCCCTGATCGACACCAAGGCTGGAGGCAAAATCGTTTCGAACGCTGGCCTGACTGTCAGAACCATCGCACCAAAGACGCAGGTAAATGACCGAGGCGACTTCTATCCCGTCGAGTTCGGTCAGAAAGCCGACAGGCGCGCCCCCGCGTTTTTCTAGTGTGCCGGTCATTTGGTCAGGATAAGTTTGCCTGCCCGCGTGATCCGCAGGGTGTAGGTCTGGTCGCGCAGCACGATCTGTGCCAGATCTGCTCCCTTGGTTAGGTCCTCCGCCGCATAGGTCGGCGGCGTGTTCGGTGCGGGCTTCAGGGTCTCTCTTGCTGAATGGTATGACATTACAAGTCCCTCCCTGCTTGTGCGGTCGTTTGTTCATAGCGGTCAAATACCCATTCCATACTGAATCCCTCTGGCGATCCCGACTGGAACCAAATGTCAGCTACTTCTGATCGGTCAGGGCGTGGGGTGCAGCGTTCACGATTAAGGTCTTTCAAACGGCCTATTGGGTCTCGCATTATGGAAGTCCTCTCATCTGTGGATTGTCGGGCTTCCCCAGTGTTGCGAGGGGTGGCTAGATATTGCAGTAAACCTGAGCAATTTAGTCTGATATGTCAATCTGACTTTTTTACTCAGATATAAAAATGTGTTGTTGACTCCTTTACTCGGATAACTAGAACTAATGGCGACAGCGAGGTTCACCCCAGCGATTCACGCGGTTGAAACGTCTTAAAAAAATGACCAGCCGTGCGACATTCCCTTTTCAAATCGGCAGTATAGATAGCTGCGATCCTCCGACTTCTGTCCACTCCAACGATGACAGAACCGATGACTGTGACTGACATCGCCGGGTGGCAATTCACGTTTTCAGGCGCGCCATCACGCATCATTGTGGGCGAAGGGCGGTTCCGCACCTGTGTTCCAAACGTCTTGTGATGGCATTCGGGAACACGCCGCCGTTAAGTTTATGACTCATTGTTGTTCTTGAGGTGCTTAATCGAATTGGGGCGTCTTTAGCGGCCATGTGTCTGGAATGAACACTCACTCTAAGTGGGGCAACCCCAGCAATAGAGAAAATCAACGCATTGATGTAATGGTGGGCGACCCTGGAATCGAACCAGGCGTGCGTCTCCGCGAGGGAGTTACAGTCCCCTGCCACACCTTGCGGCCTGTCGCCCACTGACGGGCTGATTACCCGGCACCCAATGATGCGTCAACCGCAAAAGTGGCCAGGCATCGCCTGCTCTTCACAGCCCCCCCAATGTCAGGTATCGGCAGAGGCAGAGCGGGATGGGAAGTCATATGAAAAAGCCAAAGTGGGTCATTGCCAAGGAACAGGGCAAAAGAGCGGCCGCCAATGAAACGGTCTGGCTCTTTGGTTTGCACGCGGTGCGTGACGCTTTGGAAAACCCGGCCCGCGAAAAGCTGCGGCTGGTTGTGACTCGCAACGCCCTGGAACGGCTCGGCGATGCGGTGGCGACCGGTGGGCTTGAACCTGAAATCTCTGATCCGCGCAAATTCGCAGCCCCCCTTGATCCAAAATCGGTGCATCAAGGGGCCGCGTTAGAGGTCAAGCCGCTTGATTGGGGCAGCCTGCAAGATGTGGCGCTGGGCGCGGGGGCAAACCCACCGCGTGTTGTGTTGCTGGACCGGGTGACTGACCCGCATAATGTAGGCGCGATCTTGCGTTCGGCTGAGGTGTTTGGTGCACGGGCTGTCGTGGCCGTACAACGGCATTCGGCTCCTGAAACAGGTGCATTGTCCAAAACTGCCAGCGGCGCGCTGGAACGGCAACCCTATCTGCGTGTGCGCAACCTGGCAGATGCGATGACCGCGTTGAAAGATATGGGTTATCTGGTGCTGGGTCTTGATGGCGCGGCGGACCAGACCATCGAACAAGCGGTAGAGGGCAAACGCGACCGTGCGGTGGCCTTGGTCATGGGCGCGGAAGGGCCGGGGTTGCGCGAAAAGACCCGGGAAACCTGCGACGCGCTGGTACGGATTGACGCAAGCGCGGCCTTTGGATCGCTGAACGTTTCAAATGCGGCAGCGGTCGCCCTATATGCAGCCAAGGGCTGAGGGAAGGCGTTTCGATGGCTGCGACAAAGATTGCGACATGTTGCTATTGCGGGACCCGGGCCGCCTTGGTTTTGCGGGGGAAATCCCGACACGAGCTGGCGTGCAGCAATTGCGGTGCGCCACTCCACGTGCTGAAAATGTTACCAATTGGCCCCGAGCGGGCCACCGCGCCTGCGGCGACGCCCGCCCGCTCGACCCCAAAAAAGCGTCAGGAACACCGCGAAGACCGTAAGATAAAACGCCCCAAAAAACGCCGTAAGACCAAAAACTTCGGGCGCAAAATGCTGTCGGAGCTATGGGATGTTATTGAGGATGTTTTTGACTGACTGACCTGATCACCCGCGGTCACGCCTTGGCGAGGTGGGTTTTCGATGTCCAGCATTGCAGTTTATCTTTTCCTGAACACTGCCGTCAGGGAAAGTCTTATGATCACACGTCGCCACATGCTTGGCCTGCTGGCCGCATCGCCGCTATTGGCGACATCTGCACACGCAGGCTCTGCACGGATTTATGTTCGCGATGGTTATGCGATCGGTGGCTATGATCCGGTTGCCTATTTCGTGAAGCATGCGCCATCATTGGGGACCCGCGACCACATGTTGATGTGGCGGGGTGCCATCTGGCGGTTTGAAACCGCGGCCAGTCAGGCGATGTTTGAACGGGACCCGGTAAGATATGCACCACGATACGGCGGATATTGCGCGTATTCCCTGTCGCGCGGCATGTTGGCATCAACCGACCCCGATGCCTGGGCAGTTCATGATGGCTGCCTTTATCTGACGCGTTCTGCATGGGCCCTGGAAATGTGGTCGCAAGACAAACCGGCACATGTAGGCAAAGCGGATGATCATTGGCCAGCTATATTGTTGACTGATGGTTAACGCTCTGTTCACAATTGTCTGATGTCCTCTTTTGTGGTGAGGCGGACTGCTTATGTCATGAAATGAAGCGCGCGACTGGAACATGCGTGTTTCAACTCACTGTCCCTCGTTCCATACCTTGCGCCCGGATTGTTCCGGGCGCTTTTTTGTTCGGATGATGCGAGGTAGAGTGCGGAGATGAGCTATTCTGACGCCTTCCTGCGCGGCATCCTGAACCGCACCAAAACCATCGCAGTCGTTGGTGTTTCTGCCAATCCGGTGCGGCCCAGTTATTACGTGGCCCGATATCTTGGCCTCAAAGGCTACCGCGTGATCCCGGTGAACCCCGGTCTTGCAGGGCAAACCCTGCTGGGTGAAACGGTCTATGCCGATCTTGCGGATGTGCCAGGCACTGTCGATATGGTCGACATTTTCCGACGGTCCGAGGCCGTCCCCCCCATCGTAGACACTGCATTGGCCCGTTGGCCGGACTTGCAAACGATCTGGATGCAAATCGGGGTCGAACATGAATCAGCCGCCACAACAGCCACAGCGCGCGGTGTTAATGTGATCCAGAACCGCTGCCCGAAAATTGAATATCAACGGCTCTTCGGCGAGTTGCGCATGGGTGGCTTCAATACCGGGATCATTTCGTCGAAACTTTAGCGGCTGGCCTTTTCAGAAATCCCGGACGTGCCCTGCCGTCGCGCTAGTTCCGCCAACACATCATCCAGCGACACATCACAGGACGTCAGCATCACCAGCAAGTGATAGATCACATCAGCTGCCTCCGCCGTCAGGCCAGCCTTGTCACCTTTCACGGCTTCAATGATCGCCTCAATCGCTTCTTCACCAAACTTCTCGGCGCATTTCTCCGGACCCTTGGCCAATAGCTGAGCTGTCCAGCTGCTATCAGGGTCAGCTTCCTTGCGGGACGCAATCAGTGCGGCAAGATCATCAAGTGTCATAAGCGCACCGGAATACCAGCCGCATGCATATGCGCCTTGGCCTCACCAATCGTATACGTCCCAAAGTGGAAAATCGACGCGGCCAACACGGCAGAGGCACCGCCTTTGGTCACTCCTTCCACCAGATGATCCAGTGTGCCAACACCGCCCGACGCGATCACCGGCACGTTCACCGCATCCGATATCGCGCGGGTCAGCGGCAGATTAAACCCGGCCTTGGTGCCATCACGATCCATCGAGGTCAGCAATATTTCCCCGGCCCCTTTTTCCACAACCGCCCGGGCGAACTCCACCGCATCAATGCCGGTCTCGCGGCGTCCACCATGGGTAAAAATTTCCCACTTGCCGGGTGCGACGGTCTTGGCATCAATCGCCACAACAATACATTGCGACCCAAACCGCATCGCGGCCTCAGCCACCACATTGGGGTCAGCGACAGCCGCAGAATTAAAACTCACCTTGTCCGCCCCCGCCAACAACAGATCGCGCACGTCCTTATGTGTCCGCACGCCGCCCCCGATGGTCAACGGCATAAAACACTGTTCTGCCGTGCGGGTCGCGAGATCGAACATCGTGCCGCGGTTTTCCTGCGTTGCCATGATATCAAGGAAACAAAGCTCGTCCGCGCCAGCCGCGTTATAGGCGATCGCAGCGTCTACCGGATCGCCAGCATCGATCAGATCGATAAAGTTCACGCCTTTAACCACGCGGCCCTCGGCCACATCCAGACAGGGAATGATGCGCGTTTTCAACATGCTGTGATCTCTAGGCGGATTGGGGCGAAATGGGAAGAGGGGGGTGATAGATGCGAAGCACTGGAAAATGGAGCAACTGATGAAATACCTTATCGCAGCCGCCCTCATCGGGCTATCAACACAGGCATTTGCAGAAGATATGATGAAATCTTCCCCCCTTTCGGTGTCTGAGACGATTGACGGGCTCGAGGCCGCAGTCAATAGCGCGGGTGCCACCGTATTTGCCCGGATCAACCACGCTGCCGGTGCCCAGAGCGTCGGCAAATCAATTCCGGACGCGGAGCTTTTGATCTTCGGCAATCCTGCACTTGGCACGCTCGCGATGGAGGCTGACATTCGCGCCGGTCTGGTCCTGCCGCTCCAGGTGCTGGCTTATGCGGATGCCGACGGCAACACCCAGATGACTTGGACACCGGCAGAGGATCTGTTCGCGGGTCTTGATATCGCCCCTGATGCAGAGGTTGTGACCAAGATTAACGGCGCGCTCAACATGCTCACCGACAAGGCAATGTCTGCAAACTAAGCTTTTGCCACCCGTGCCAATGCATTGCGCGCAATGGCGATGTGAAACGGCATAATCACGCCCAGATAAATGCGCCCCCCGATGTTGTGGGGGGCGACCCATGTGGCCAAGCTCACCCGGCCATCATGCTGCAAAACCGAAACCCGGAAATTGAGGTGCTTGTCGTCAAAACCGGCGATCAACTCGGTTTCCGTCTCACTCTCAACCGGAAAAATACCGATTTTATCGGACACGTTGGGCCCGTCATTATCCAACCCAAACGGGGCGGTAATGATGCGCCGGATCACCAGCAAAAACTGCGCCAAGCCGGGAAAGTCGGTGATGATATCGCCCGCCGCACGCGGCCCTATGTCTGAGGCGACGCTGTAACAATCCAGAAAATCACCCGCAGTGCGAAAACGATGCAAGGCACTGACATCAGGCAACTCGGTGGCGCGTACATCTGACATCATCAATCCCGCAACAATGCCAAAGCATCGCCCAAATCAATCGCCCCATCATAAAGCGCACGACCCGATATTGCCCCCGCAATCACGCCGGTCGCCTGCAACGCGGTTAGGTCCGCCATCGAAGACACGCCGCCCGATGCAATCACCGGAATATCCACTGCGCGGGCCAGATCGGCGGTGGCATCGATATTCGGACCCTTCATGGCCCCATCGCGCAAGATATCGGTGTAAATAATCGCCGCAATCCCGGCATCCTCAAATGATCGGGCCAGATCAGTGACCATCACATCCGTCTCCTCCGCCCAGCCACGGGTCGCGACCCGACCATTGCGTGCATCCAGACCGACCGCCACCTGTCCGGGAAAGGTCCGCGCCGCCTCACGGACCAGATTGGGGTTTTCGACTGCGACGGTGCCCAAAATGACCCGCGCGAGGCCCTTATCTAACCAACGCTCAATCGTCGCCATATCGCGGATCCCGCCACCTAATTGCGCTGGCACAGGGCAGGCGGCCAATATCGCCTCAACCGGGGCGGCATTCACCGGGGCACCGGCAAAAGCACCATTCAGATCCACCAGATGTAGCCATTCGCAACCCGCATCGACAAACGTGCGCGCTTGCGCCGCCGGATCATCATTAAACACTGTCGTCTGATCCATATCACCATGCACCAGGCGCACGGCATTTCCATCTTTCAGATCAATCGCAGGATACAGGATCATCAAACGGCCTTTCGTAAAGTTGCAGCGTTTATGCATGAGGTGGGGCAGAATGCAACGCGGCGCAACGGACCTAACGTCAGACTTGATCCGCTGCGGCGTAAGGGCGCATGCTACCGGCAATTCTCAGGGAGGACATGAGTATGAAAAAGACTTTACTGACAGCCATCGCGGTGATGGGCCTTGCAGGCAGTGCATTCGCCGACCCGCTCGAAGGCATGTGGCAAACGGCCCGCGATGACAACGGCAACTTTGGGCATATCCAAGTGGCGCCTTGTGGTGCGGCACTTTGCGGTACATTGGTGCGGTCGTTCGATGCGGGCGGTAACGAGATTGCGTCGAATTTTACTGGGCGCAACATCATTTCGGAAACCGTCGCGCAAGGCGGCGGGCAATACCGGGGTAAGGTCTATTCGCCTGATAGGGACAAAACCTATAATTCGCGGTTGCAGTTGAGCGGTAACAGCCTTTCGGTTTCGGGTTGCGTCTTTGGCATCTGCCGCGACGGCGGCACTTGGGCGCGTGTCAACTGACCCGCAGCCAGTTTCTAAAGCAAAACAATGTCGGATACGCTACATGAACGCGTTTCCGGCGTGGTCACGAAAGTGATCGGATTTACGACTTGCGGACATAACCAGGATCAGGGACGTGTCCGCCTATGGTTGTGAGCGAGGCGTCGATGTCTATAACGCGAGTTCAGAAAAGTTCTTTCGCAGTTGGGAATGTAATTTGATAGGCCAACGGCCACGATACATTCCAGATCGCCTATATCGGACAGCCAATCTTCCTCGTGATCACAACGACTTCTGAAGGTGTACGTTACGTGAGCCATGATACTGGCCTGACTACCCTTGGTTTTGGTGAGAATGGTCAGGAACGTTTTCTCAATCAAAGCTGAGTGTTGTTCAAAAAACCTAACAGCTGACATTGTGGAGGCGAGTACCGGAATCGAACCGGTCTAGACGGATTTGCAATCCGCTGCATAACCTACCTGCCCACTCGCCGCTGACCGGCTGATATCTTATGGTGCGGACCTGCGCAAGTCGCTGGATCAATGCGATCAACCGTTGCCGCATCCGCGCTTCTGTGGCATGAAACCAATCAAGATACTGAACGAAAGAGTTTAGATTGTGACTGACTATAAATCCCGACGCACAATGATGGTTGACACACAGGTCCGCCCGTCTGATGTGACAAAGTTCCCGATTATTGATGCCATGCTTTCGGTGCCCCGCGAAGCCTTTGTTCCCAGTAACCTGCGCGAGGCTGCCTATATAGGCGAAAATCTTGATATCGGCGACGGGCGGGTGCTGCTTGAGCCGCGTACATTGGCCAAGATGTTGGACGCGCTTGATGTTCAGCCGGATCATGTTGCTTTGGATATTGGATGTGGATTGGGCTATTCCACAGCGGTCCTGGCGCATCTGTGTGAGTTTGTTGTGGCTATCGAGGATGATGAGGCGCGTGCGGAAGAAGCGCAAGCGCAGCTTTCGAGCCAAAGTATCGACAATGCCGCAGTCATGGCAGGATCTTTGGCAGAGGGGTCTAAAAAGTCCGGTCCCTATGATATCATCATACTACAAGGCGCGGTGCAGGAGGTGCCTGATGCGCTGATCGCGCAACTGCGCGAAGGTGGGCGGATCGCCTGTGTTTTTGCTGAGGGCGCGCTGGGTGTCGTGCGTATTGGGCGTAAATTGGACGGTGTTATGAATTGGCGCTTTAGTTTTAATGCGGGCGCGCCGGTGCTTCCGGGATTTGAGAAGAAAACCGTGTTTGCACTTTGAAAACAAGGGCTTGAATGAACGAGCCAACAGAAGATGGGTGGTAGGCAAATGACATTGAAACGGAAACCGTTCGCAGCACTTGCGGTTATAGTGACGCTCGTGAGTGTGCCGATGGCCAAGGCAGAAACGCTCGTGGATGCATTGACTGCGGCGTATAACAACTCTGGCTTGTTGGAACAGAACCGTGCCTTGTTACGTGCCGCGGATGAGGATCTTGCACAGGCCGTGGCATCGACGCTGCCTGTTATCAGCTGGTCGATGAGCGCGAATTCCACCCGAACCGTGAACAGCACGGCGCAGACCTCCAATCAGGCATCAGCGCGTATCATCGGGTCGCTGCCCCTTTATACAGGTGGCGGCAATCAACTGGCTATCGAGGCGCAGAAAGAGACCATATTGGCCACTAGGCAATCCTTGCGCGCCATTGAGCAGGATGTGCTGTTTCGGGCGGTGCAGGCATACATGAATGTCCGCCGTGATACTGAATTTGTGTCGCTGCGCCAGAACAATGTTCGTCTGATCACCCAGGAATTCCGTGCCGCTCAGGACCGTTTCGAGGTGGGCGAGGTTACAAGAACTGATGTGGCGTTGGCGGAGGCTCGTCTGGCCGCTGCGCGTAGCCTTCTGGCTGGCGCACAGGGCACTTTGGCAAGATCAGTTGAGGAATATCGTACGGCTGTTGGCCGTCCGCCAGCGTCACCCAGCCCCGTATCGCCAGCGCCCGTATCGCGCAGCATGAACGATGCAAAGTCATTTGCTGTCCGCAATCATCCCCGCATTCTGGAAAGTCAGCATGCCGTGACCGCAGCAGAGCTGACCATTCGCCGCGCCGAGGCAGCTCTTGGCCCGACCATTGCGTTGGATGGGTTTGTGTCGACAACAAACAGTTGGGGCGAGACCGGTTTTTCTGATCTTGATTTTGATGAACGTGAACGCACGCAGCAGGCCCAGATTGGCATCACCGCGGGTGGCCCGATCTATAATGGTGGCCGTTTATCCAGCCAGATCAGACAGTTGATGTCGAGCAGGGATGCAACACGCGCAGGTTTGCACATCACCCGCTTGAATATCGAACAACAAGTCGGCAATGCCTATTCCTCTTTGGTCGTCGCACGTTCATCGCGCAGCGCGTCCGTTGAACAGATTAGCGCCGCTCGTGTCGCATTTCAGGGCGTTCGCGAAGAAGCGACGCTGGGGTCGCGGACGACACTCGATGTTCTTAATGCGGAGCAAGAATTGCTTGATGCACAAGCCAATAACATTTCAGCGCAGGCTGACGAGGTAATCGCTTCTTATTCAGTTTTGTCTTCAATCGGATTGCTGACGGCGGATCACCTCAATCTGCCTGTCCAACAGTATGACCCTTCAGCATATTACAATCTGGCCAAAGATGCCCCCACCGTAATTTCAGAGCAGGGGCAAGCATTGGACCGTATTCTGGAAGCGATTGGCCGCGAATAGGCGGGATCTCGTCACCTTGCTGCCGATGATGTTGTTAACGGAATGCTAATCCGTTACCTTGATTGAGGTGGGTGCGAAGTCGGGATGAAAGCATGTCCAACACTGCACGAACGGATGAAATCGATGAGGTTATGTCATCGGTCAGGAAACTAGTTTCTACCAAGGAGGCTCCGGCGATCGAGACACCACCGGCCTTTGAAAAGCTGGTATTGACCCCAGCACTACGCGTTGACGTGGAGGAAGAATCGACCACCGCTACAGATGCTTCTGCGCCTGCCGACAACATTCTTGTGCTCGATTCGGGCAAGCGGGCGGATCGTGCTGGGCTGGAAGCCACAATCGCAGAGCTGGAAGCGGCCGTGACGGCCCAGCCTGACGAATGGGAGCCGGATGAGGGCGAAAGTTTTGATACTGACGCCTGGGCCGCCAGTGCGTTTGAGGCACCACAGGGCGATGATGTGCCTGATGCATCCTTGGCTGATGCAGCTTTAGTCGACGATGTTGAGCCCGCCACAGATGAGCCTGTCGACGCACCCATCGGTGCGCCGAGCGTTGCGGATGATCTGCCTGCAGGAATAGATGAAGACGCGTTGCGCGCGATGGTCATTCAGATTGTGCGTGAAGAGTTGAACGGCGACATGGGTGAGCGGATCACCCGCAATGTCCGCAAAATGGTCCGTCGTGAAATCAATCGTATATTGGTCAGTCGCGACCTCAGCTAGACTTCTTCCGCCAGACCAAGAAGACCTTCGATATCCAGATGCTGCTCAAGATGAGTGGCCAAAGCATCAAGCGTATCCTCTACGCTTGATGCATAGCTGTGATGATGAACGGGTTTTCCTAGTTTTTCCAGAAAGACTTGGCGAAATTCATCCTCTGCAAACAGCCCGTGCAGATAACAGCCTAGCACCCGCCCTGATGAGGCTGCTGCCCCTTCGTTGCGTCCGTTCAACGACAACCATGGATTTGCGCAATCAGCGCCGGTGGTTTCACCAAGATGAATTTCATAGCCGGTCACACTTGCTCCGGTTGGCAAGTACGTCGCTTTTGACAGGGCTAGCCTTTTCAGCGGTTGCATCACGGTCTTAACGTCGAGAAACCCCAGCCCTGCGACTTTTGAAGGCGGCCCTTCGATACCGTCCACGTCAATGATTTCAGTGCCGAGCATCTGGTAGCCGCCGCAAATCCCTAACACATGCCCACCGCGCCGAATGTGTCCGGCAAGGTCGATGTCCCAACCCTGCGCGCGGAAATGGGCCAGATCGGCAATGGTCGATTTTGATCCGGGAATGATGATCAGATCGGCATCGCCGGGCAGCGGGCGGCCTGCCTCAACCACCTCAACACTGACGCCCGGGGTCGCAGAGAGCGGATCGAGGTCGTCAAAATTTGCGATCCGGTTCAGGCGGGGCACGGCGATCTTGATCGTGCCACCTTTGCGACTGGTGATATCCATCACGTCTTCTGCCGGCAGCTTCCATGCATCAGCGAACCACGGCACAATCCCAAGCGGTGCCCATGCCGTGCGGGCAGCAATAATATCCATGCCTTCAGCGAATAACGTGGGATCGCCCCGGAATTTGTTAATGGCAAAACCTTTGATCAATGCGCGATCATCATGGGGAAGAACGTTGAAGGTGCCGACCAGCTGCGCAATCACGCCGCCGCGGTCGATATCGCCGATCAAGACAACAGGCACGCTGGCGGCAGCAGCAAAGCCCATATTGGCAATGTCACCGGCGCGCAAATTCACCTCTGCCGGACTGCCGGCACCTTCGACGATGATCAGATCGCGGCCTTTAGTTAAGCGTTTGAAACTGTCCAAAACAGGCGGCAGCAGCTTTGATTTCTGTTGGCCATAGTCACTGGCCTTCATCGTTGCAAAGCGTTTTCCTTGCACGATCACCTGCGCCCCAATATCGGTTTCCGGCTTTAGCAAAACCGGGTTCATGTCCACAAGCGGGTCAAGCCCGCATGCCAAAGCTTGCAGCGCTTGAGCGCGCCCGATTTCACCCCCGTCGGCGGTGACAGCGGCGTTGTTGGACATGTTCTGCGGCTTGAACGGGGCCACGGACATTCCGCGCTTGACGCAAGCCCGTGCAATACCGGCAACCAACATGGATTTGCCCACGTTTGAACCGGCCCCCTGGATCATGATTGCTCTGGTCATTCGTCCCCCTTGTTCTAAGTTCATACGGGCGCAGGGGGCGCGGGGGAAGAGCATGAACACGCCAGCGCACCTGATTATCGGCCTTGCAGTTTTTGGCAAGGCCGGGCGGCCTGCTGTAACGGGTGCGGCGTTTGCGGGAGCGATGATCCCGGATTTGTCGCTTTATCTGATGGCCGGGTGGCATTTGCGGGTTCTCGAAACACCACCGCGGGTGGTTTTTGGCGAGCTTTACTTTTCGGACGCATGGCAAAGCATCTTTCGCATCGACAATTCCATGATCCTATGGGGGATCGCGCTTGTGCTGGCTTTCATGCTTCGTGCACCAATCCTGATCGCGCTTTGCGGGGCCGCGATGGTACATTTGGGTTTGGATTTTTTGCTGCACAATGATGACGGGCGGGCGCATTTCTGGCCAATCACCAATTGGATTTTTCAAAGCCCGGTGAGCTATTGGGACGCTGATCATTACGGCAATATCATGGGGCCGGTTGAGATCATTTTGTCACTGGGGTTATGTGTGTTGCTGTGGCGCAGGTTTGTTGGACTCTGGATGCGCGGCCTGATCGTGGCCCTTGGTTTGATGGAACTGGCGCCGGTGATTGTCTTTACGATTATGTTTGCAGGCGGCTAAACGCAAAACGCAGCCCCAAGGGACTGCGTTCGTTGATGTCAAATTCAACAACTGAACTAAGCGGCGCGTGCTTCCTGCTCCGCTGCGTTGCGGCGTTCGCTTTCTTCACGTGAAAGCGCAACAGACGTCCGCACGCCTTTGCCGACAAAATCCATCAGGCCGGTGACCACACGTTCGTTGGGATCGATCCCGGCGCATGACAACACTTCGCGACCATCGCGCGAGCGCGCCCAGCGAGCGATCTGCTCGGGGCCGTTGCCGTATTTCTTGTCGTCTGCGATCGCATCATCTAACGCGGCTAAAACGACAGCGGCAAATAATTTGCGGGCGCGGTTACCTTGCTCATTGTTGAAGGCAGTACCGTCGACGAAGTCTCTCATCATGTTTCCCTTTTTTTGCTCTTGTAGTTCCCGCGTGAGCGCCAATATGCCCGTTTGAGTCCGATTCGGGCGATCTCTTTTGGAATGGCAGCCATGCGTTTGACGCATAGCTGGGCACCCTAAAACAGCATATTTGGTGATCTTGTCAGGCCCTCACCAGCCAGATATAGGCTGATGCGTTAACCTTACAACCTTTTGCCGCAATTCTGATGTGAAGTGACCTATGCCCAAAATAAACGGTAACGAAATTCGCCCTGGCAATGTGCTGGAACATGATAGTGGCCTTTGGGCCGCAGTGAAGGTCGATCACGTCAAACCCGGCAAGGGTGGCGCATTCGCTCAGGTAGAGTTGAAGAATTTACGCGATGGACGAAAACTGAACGAACGCTTTCGGTCCGCGGACAAGGTTGAACGCGTTCGCCTGGATCAAAAGGATCAACAGTTTCTGTTTGAAGATGGCGACATGCTGACCTTTATGGATAGCGAAACGTATGATCAGATTGCGCTACCCGCTGATATTTTGGGTGATCGCCGTCCGTTTTTGCAAGACGGTATGACGGTAAAGATCGAGTATTACGGCGAAGAAGCATTGAACGTCACGTTGCCTCAGCGCGTCGTTTGCAAGGTTGCTGAAACCGAACCCGTCGTGAAGGGCCAGACTGCGGCGAATAGTTTTAAGCCTGCGACGCTGGACAATGGCGTGCGCGTGATGATCCCGCCCTTCGTGGGGCAGGATGAACATATCGTCGTGAACACCGAAATCTTTGAGTATGTCGAACGCGCCTAAAGCCGCATTTTTCGTTATTTGACGCGGGTTAGCGTTGCATCGCCAGCCTGCATCGGCCCGGTTGCGCGATCAAAACGCAGGTGGGCCAACCCTTTTTGACCAGAGACTGTGTGCAGTGTGCCCGCCGGTTTCCCGTTGGCTGTGATCGTATCACCACTGGTTGCTACACCGTCGATGCTGACTTGTGCCAGCCCTTTTTTTAGCTCTGTCTTATGCTTCATGCGGGCCACAATTTCCTGGCCAACAAAGCAGCCTTTTTTGAAATCCACTCCATGAAGCGCCTCAAACCCCGCCTCTAATATGTAAGTGTCGGGGGCCAGTTCGATACCGGTTTTGGGGATCATATTGGCGACCCTCAATGCGTTCCAATCCGTCTGATCGCTTTGGTCTTTGCTGCCATACAGCCGCCAGCCCATGTTTGGATGGCGTGGGTCGGCAAATGCACCATCGGGTGCCGGTCCGGTGCCGCGTGACACGGTCAAATCTGTTTCTTCGATCTGGACGGGGGTGCGCAGCCGGTACATGGTCAAGCGTTGCACAAGGGTGGGCGCATGCGAAGTTGCAACATCAATCAACAGCAGATCATCACGGTCAAGAACGAAAAAATCGGCCACAAACTTGCCCTGCGGTGTCAGCAGTGCGGCATAGACGGGCCCATCTTTGGCGCGCCTCACATCATTGGTTATTAACCCTTGGAGAAAGGAAACGCGATCATCGCCACTGATCGAAATGACGGTGCGATCAGTCATCGATATCATCCTCTGATTGTGTGAATTGCAGACGGTGCAAATCTGAATAGATACCCCCTCTGGCCATTAACTCATCATGCGTCCCTTGGTCCACGACACGCCCCTGATCCATCACGACGATGGAATGTGCGTTTCTGATGGTCGATAGCCGATGCGCGATCACAAGTGTTGTGCGCCCTTCCGATAGGCGTTCCAGAGCGGATTGGACGATAGTTTCGGATTTGGTGTCAAGCGCGCTGGTCGCCTCGTCCAGCAGCAGTATGGGGGTGTTGCGCAGTAATGCCCGCCCAATGGCGACGCGCTGTCGTTGCCCGCCAGACAGCTTTGATCCGCGTGGTCCTGCCTGACCATCCAGCCCATCCTCAAGATTGGGAAGAAAATCGCTGATATGCGCTGCGTCAAGCACTGCGGAAAGATCGGCTTCGTTCACGTCTTTGCGTCCCAAAAGGATATTGTCGCGCAATGTTTCATCAAAGAGCGCGGCATCTTGCGATACAACTGAAAAAAGGCTGCGCAGGTCGGTGAGGTCCACGGCATCGATGGGTACCTCGTTGAGTTTAACCTCGCCGCTATTGGGTTCGACCAAGCGGGTAAGTACATTGAAGACAGTGCTTTTACCCGCACCCGACGCGCCGACAAGCGCCGTTGTCTGACCCGCCTGCGCCGTGAAGCTGGCCCCCTTCAGTACGGGTAGTTCGCCGTAGTTCATGTGCACATCTTTGAACGTGATTTCGGGCGAGCCGGTGGGGGGTGTTTTGGGGTTTGCCGGTGACAAGATCGTCGGTTCAAGGTTCAGGATGTATTGCAGACGCTCCACACTGGCGGCGGCCATTTGCCATTTACCGGCCATGGCCCCCAAACGCCGCAACGGATCAAAGGCTAGCCCCATTGCAGTAAAGAATGCCATGAATTGGCCGCTCGTCTTTTCGCCTGCAATGATTTCGGACCCGCCATAGACAAGAACGCATAGAAACCCGATCCCAGTCATGACATCGATCAGCCCCGGCACGGCCGCCTGTCCGGCAGCCGTTCTTACATTGACCCTGATCGATTTCTTCAGAAGCCCGTTGTATCGTGATGTTTGATAATCCTCGAGCGCGTTCAGCTTGATCGGATTGATGCCATGAAACACCTCATCCAGCCGGGTTGAAATCTGCCCCGCGATCTGGCGCGCACTGCGTGAGCGCCGCCGAATATAAGATTGAACAAGCAACGAAGGCAGGATGAGCAAGGGAATACCCACAATGGCCATAAGCGCCCAGCGCCAGTCAACAGACAGTGCCACTGCCGTTAGTCCGATCAATGACACCACATCACGCCCAAGTGCCGTCAGGATACTGCCCCAGACCGAATTGATGACACCGACATCGCCCTGGACTCGTTCGATTAGCTGTCCGGGCGGGTTGGTCTGATAAAATGCACTATCCAGCGATATCAGATGCCGTAACAGGTGCCGCCGCATCGCCGCCGCCGCCAATTGCTTGATATATGCCATCAGGATCTTTTGTGCTGATGACGCAATGGCACGTACGAAGAATATACCCATGACGCCAAACCCGACCCAGTAGAGCGCACGGACATCCCCTTGGCCGAACACAGTGTCGAACATCGGCATTACCATGGTGCTCAGCAATGGCAGCATCGCGCCCTCAATGAACATCAGAAAGATGGCGCCCGCCAGAAGCCACTTGTAATCGCTCAGATAATCCTTCCACAGCCACCAAAAAAGCGTGGCTGCGGATTGTGAGTGTTCTTTGCCGGGTTTTGGGATTGGTGGTGCCACGTATGCGCCTTTTGCGGTCGGGTTATGGACGGTCTAATAGCAAATGGGGGGGCAGGGCAAGTTGGGCAAGGTTGACGCGACAAAGCCGCGCGTTAGTGTCCGGACGAAACCAAGGTGAAGGGCCAATGACATGTCACTTTCAAACGGGCGTGCTTATCTTGCTATTCCGGGTCCATCGGTCATTCCCGATGAGGTATTGCAGGCTATGCATCGCGCTTCTCCGAACATTTATGAGGGCGAATTGCATGATCTGACCAACAGCCTTGTGCCTGATTTAAAAGCAATAGCAATGACGGATCAAAACGTTGCCATCTATGTGGGCAACGGTCACGCCGCCTGGGAGGCTGCACTGTCGAATGTATTGTCGCGTGGCGATACGGTGCTGGTGCTGGCGACGGGTCGGTTTTGCATTGGTTGGGGCGAGATGGCCGAAAGTCTTGGGGTGACAGTTGAAACCATCGACTATGGCGCGCAGGCCCCGATTGATTTGGCGCAAGTTGAAGCCGCGCTCGCGGCGGATACGGCCGCCCGGATCAAGGCAGTTTTGGCCGTTCACGTGGATACATCGACCAGCGTCAAGAACGATATCGCGGGTCTGCGCGTCGTCATGACCCGCGTGGATCATCCCGCACTTTTGATGGTGGATTGCATTGCCTCGCTGGGCTGTGACCGGTTTGAGATGGATGCCTGGGGCGTCGATGTGATGGTGGCCGCCTGTCAGAAAGGTCTGATGACCCCAGCTGGTGTCAGCTTTGTCTGGTATAACGCTAAGGCGGACGCGGCGCGTGGTGATTGTGTCACGGCCTATTGGGATTGGCGGCCTCGGACTGACCCGGATTACTATTACAAGTATTTTGACGGAACGGCTCCGACCCATCACCTCTATGGATTGCGGGCGGCCTTGGATCTGATCAAGGCAGAGGGGTTGGAGCATGTCTTTGCGCGTCATGAGACATTGGCGCGTGCAATTTGGGCGGCATTTGATCGGTGGTCTGCGATCGGGCCGATGCAACTGAACATTGCTGATCCTCCGGCACGGTCGCATGCGGTTACATCGGTTAGTATTGGTACGCCTTTCGGGGATCAGCTGCGCCGCTGGTGCGAGGATCAATGCGGTTTGACTTTGGGCATCGGGTTGGGGCGCAGCCCGGCGGATGCCTATTTCCGCATCGGGCATATGGGGCACGTGAATGCCCATATGATCATGGGCGTTCTTGGCACGTTGGAGGCCTGTTTGACCGCGCTTGATATTCCCCATGGCAGCGGCGCGCTGGAGGCGGCGGCTGGGGTTATCGCAAGGGCTTAGCGCGCTACTGATTTCAGGGCGATCGGCAAAGCCTTTGCAAGGGCGTCCATCTGATCAGGGGTGCCGCAGCTGACGCGGATGCAGCGATCTTGCGGGGCCACGAAGGGCATGCGCACGAAGATGCCTTGATTGATCAGGGCGGCGAGAACGGCGCGCGCGAAATCGCCGTCGCGGCCACAATCGACGGCAACGAAATTAGTGGCAGACGGGATTGTTGTCAGGCCGTTTTCGTGGGCGATTTTAGTAATGTGGTTACGTGACTTGGTGACTTCGCTGCGGATGTGGGGCAACCAGTCCTTGTCTTGAAGTGCTGCAAGCGCGCCGGCTTGGCTGATCCGGCACATGCCGAAGTGATTGCGTACCTTGTTGAAAGCATTGATCGTTTCGGTGTGGCCAATGCTATAGCCAACCCGTGCGCCCGCCATGCCGTGCGCTTTTGAAAATGTGCGCATGCGGATCACGTTTGGGTTGTTGACGTCGATGGCAGGGGCGGTGTTTTCGGGGGCCAGGTCGATATACGCTTCATCGAGGATCAGCAGGCAGCTATCGGGGATTTGCGCGATTATTTTCGACATCACGCCCGCGTTGTGCCAGGTGCCCATGGGATTGTCGGGGTTGGCGATATAGATGAGTTTTGCGTTTGTTTCCCGTGCTTTGGCGATGAGCGCGTCAGGGTCTTCATGGTCGCCTTTGTAAGGCACGGTGTGCAGTGTTCCGCCGAAACCGGCGACGTGATAGTTGAAGGTGGGGTAGGCGCCGGCGGAAGTAACGACGTTGTCGCCGGTCGTGACGTAGAGCCGCACAAGGAGGCCGAGGAGGGTGTCGATCCCTTCGCCGACCATCACATTGTCGGGCGCAACATTGTGGTGTTGGGCGAGGGCGTGCCGTAGATCGTAGCTTTCTGGATCGCCGTACATCCATGCCTCTGACGCGGCTTTTTGCATGGCGGCGATGGCTTTGGGGGACGGGCCGAAGGCCGATTCGTTGGCGCCAAGTCTCGCGGTAAAGCGCTGATTTCGCTGCCTTTCCTGTGCTTCAGGGCCGACGAACGGGACCGCAGCGGGGAGCGATGCGGCGAGGGGGGTGAGCTGGGGTGTTTTCATGGCGCTAGATAAGCGTGGGGTTGTTTTCGGCGCAACCATTCATATATGAGAATGGTTCGCAATTAAGGGAGGCCCCGATGAAGATTAGTCGACGCGGATTTTTGGCGAGTACCGGGGCCGCCCTGACCGTGCGGGCTGTGCCGCAAATGGCGGCGAAGCCCGGCGGGCGGCGGATATTGACGCTGGTCTATGACAAAGCGCTGGGCATGATGCGCGCGGTAGAACGGGTTGTGCCCTAAGATGGTTAAGGGCGACCTAACTGGCCGCCCAACGCATTAGCCGATTTCCTGCAAGCGGGCGATTGCGGCCTTTAACTGCGCTTCTTCGTCTTCGCGCAGACGCAGGTTTTCGCGAGCTTCGGCAACGACTTCATCCGGGGCGGAGGCCACGAATTTGGGGTTGTTCAGACGTCCGCGCAAGCCGCCGAGTTCCTTGGCGAGTTTGCCGAGTGTCCTTTCCAGACGCCCGATTTCTTCTTTGACATCAATAAGATCGGCCAGCGGAATGCCGAAGGTGCCGCCTTCCATGGGGATGGTGACGCAGCCCTTTGGGAAGCTGTCGACATGGTCGAGCGTTTCGATGCGGGCGAGCCGTTTGATCATTACCTCGTTGTTGTTCCAGGCAGATTGACCGTTGGTATCCAAGCCGGTGACAAGTAGGGGGACGCGCGCGCCTGCGGGGACGTGCACCTGCGCGCGGGCTGAGCGGATACCTTCGATCAGGGCGATGGTCCAGTTCATTTCGCGGTCGGCATTTTCGTCAACAAGATCAGTGGCTTGGTAGGTCGGCCAGTCGGTGTGGACCAGCATTTTGTCGCGGGTTCCCAAGGTCTGCCACAGCTCTTCTGTGATGAAGGGCATGATGGGGTGGAGCATGATCATGCATTGGTCCAGAACCCAGGCCATCACGGCCCGTGTTTCGGATTTTTCCGTTTCGTTTCCGTCCAGTAGCTGCGGTTTGGACAGTTCGACATACCAGTCGCAGACCTTGCCCCAGACAAAGGCATAAAGGGCGTTTGCGGCGTCGTTGAAACGGTAGGTTTCCAAGGCTGCGTTGACGGTTTCCAGGGTCTTGGCGGTTTCGCCGATGATCCATTTATTGACTGTGAGTTGGATGTCGGCGTCGCGTCGGCCTTGTGTCGGCAAAACGTCGGACCCCAACGCGCGGTCGGTGAAGACTTCGTTCATTTCTGCAAACCGGCAGGCGTTCCAGAGTTTGGTGCCGAAATTGCGGTAGCCCTTGATCCGGTCTTCGCTGATTTTCAGCACGCCCCCGAGGGCGGCCATGGCGGCGTTGGACATCCGCAGCGCGTCGGCCCCGTATTCATCGATCATATCGAGCGGGTCGATGACATTGCCGCGCGTCTTGGACATCTTCTGCCCTTTTTCGTCACGCAGAAGCTGGTGCAGGTAGACGGTGTGGAACGGGTCGTCTTTCAGGATTGCCCGCGACATCATCATCATCCGGGCGACCCAGAAGAACAGGATATCCTGCCCGGTGATCAGTACGTCGCCGGGGAAGTATTTCATCGCCGGGTCATCAGCGGGCCAGCCCAGCGTGCCGAAAGGCCAGAGGCCGGAGGAGAACCATGTGTCGAGGACGTCGGGGTCTTCTAGCGGGGTAACCTTGCAGTCACCGGCCTGATCGACAACCACCCCTAGCAATCCCGGTATCAGCTTTCCCACAAGTTCAAGGTCGCGCACGGCTTCATCTAGAAAGCAGGGTTCCAGTGTCTCAACATTGGAACCGTAGTATTCGCGCGCCTGGGTATGCCTTTCAGCCTTCGAGGGCGCGCAGAACATTTTTCTGGGTCTTGCTGCCAGTTCATGCATTTGCGAACCTAGGTACTCAAGCCGGGCTTCTCTCTCTGGTGAAGTGGACGATAGTAGGCTGAAGAACTCAGGTGCCAACTGACGATATTGCTCTAACACTTCCTTTTGTGGTCCGAAGCAAACCGGGATCTGGTGCCCCCACCAGAGTTGCCGTGAGATGCACCAGGGTTCGATATTCTCCAGCCAGTGGTAAAACACTTTTTCGCCGCTTTCGGGCATGATCTTGACACGGCCTTCGCGGACGGAGTCGAGTGCGGGGCCGACGATTTTGGCGCTGTCGACGAACCATTGGTCCGTCAGCATCGGCTCGATCACAACCTTGGAGCGGTCGCCGAAAGGCTGCATGATTTTCTTCGCTTCGACGAAGGGGATGGTTTCAGGCACATCCGTCTGGTCGCCGTCGCGTTCCTCTGCCGCCTCGAACGCTGGGTTGGGGATCATGACTGCATTGCCCTCTGCCGTGATGTCGGCCACCACCTGTTTGCGCGCCTCGAACCGGTCCAGCCCGCGATATGCGTCGGGGACGAGGTTCATCGCGGCGATCATATTCTCGTCGAAATCCTGCTCGCCGTTTGCGATGCGCTGGGCGACTGCCGCCTCTTCCGCGTAGGGCTTTCCATCTGCCCGCATGGCCCCTTTGGTCTCCATTAGGTTGTACATGGGGATGTTGCCGCGTTTGGCGACTTCGTAGTCGTTGAAGTCATGCGCGCCGGTAATCTTGACTGCGCCGGATCCGAAATCGGGATCGGGGTAGGGGTCGGTGATGATCGGGATCAGGCGGCGGTGTTCGCGTGGTCCGACCGGGATTTCGCAAAGCTTGCCGACGATGGGGGCGTAGCGTTCGTCCTTGGGGTTCACCGCGACGGCCCCGTCGCCCAGCATGGTTTCGGGCCGAGTTGTGGCGATGGAGATATAGTCGCGGGTCTCGCGCAGGGTGACGTTGCCGTCCTCGTCCTTCTCCACATATTCATAGGTCTCGCCGCCCGCGAGCGGGTATTTGAAGTGCCACATGTGGCCGTCGACTTCGATGTTTTCGACTTCGAGGTCAGAGATGGCTGTTTCGAAATGCGGGTCCCAATTCACAAGACGCTTGCCGCGATAGATCAGGCCGTCATTGTACATCTGCACGAAGACCTGGATCACGGCGTCGTGGAAGTTGCCCTCCTTTTCGGTGTCAGGCGCGCTTTCGGCACCAGACATGGTGAAGGCGGAGCGGTCCCAGTCCATGCTGTCGCCCAGACGGCGGGCCTGTTGTTCGATGACCCCGCCTTTGTCGGCCTTCCAATCCCAGACCTTGGCGATGAATTCATCGCGCGGCATTTCGGAGCGTTTACGGTTTTCACCGTCTTCGGCCATTTGTTTTTCGACCATCAGCTGAGTGGCGATGCCTGCGTGGTCCAGCCCCGGCTGCCAGAGCGTGTCGTAGCCCTGCATCCGCTTCCAGCGGGTCAGGATGTCCATCAGCGTGTGGTTGAAGGCGTGGCCCACATGCAGGTGGCCAGTGACGTTGGGGGGCGGCAGTTGGATGCAGAACGTGTCCGCGCCGGGCTTGGCGTTGGCGCCGGCTTTGAAGGCGCCTGTGTCCTCCCACATCTGGTAAAGCCGCGGCTCTGCGGTTTTTGCGTCGAATGTCTTGTCCATGCCCATGGTCACGTATCCCGTTCCGGTTTGGGCCCAGATAGCGAATGGGGTGGGTAAGGAAAAGGGTGTTGATGTGCGAAAGAGCACATTGGTTGTTTCGGGCTTCCTGTATTCTACCACGGGTAGGTATAACAGGAGAGCGATATGCAAAGATGGATATTGGCCGCAGCCACGCTGATGCTGGCGCATGGTACGGCGGCGCAGGCTGAACCGAACAGTTTGCAGAAGATGATGTTGTTTCGCAGCATGGTGCAGGATGACCCGGCTTGCATGGTTGATGTGGTTGAAGGGCTGGCGTTTGTCGCCGGTGATCTGGGCACGTCAGCGGCGTCGAGTTGTCCGGACGCCTTTGCCTGGGTGCAGTTCGGCACGGCCATTCAAGAAGAGTTCTGGGATTGGGCGATTGATCCGACCGTGTGGCGCAGTGATCCGCTGCCCTTGTGTACGCCAAGTGTAACGGGTGATTGCTGTGATCCAAATGCGGCCCCTGATCCGGCGAACCCATCCACGCAATGTCCGATTTTCCGGGCAGATTATGATCCCGTACCCCCATTGCCAGCCGTGCCCAACGGCACCCCATCGGGTTTTGTCACCGATCACCGGGGGATCGTGAACCAGTCCGATCCGGGCCGTTTGTTGCGCGATTTGGAGCTGGAGCTGGTGTTCCGCAATCGACCGATGTTCGACTACCTTTATCGCCACGATCTTTATTCCAAAGAGGGGTTGGGCGCGCGGAACCGGGCGCAGAATGCCGCAATCTCAACCGGGGATATTGGTGCCGCCCAGCGGTTGCAGGTCCGGCTGCCCGTCGATGCCGTTATGGTGAAGGCTGATTTTGTGCATCAGGAGATCATGCTGGATCAGGGCCTGATCGAGTTGATCCCGGATGGTGTGCCCAACAACCCCGCATATCCGTATCTGACTGTCATGCTCGACGGGGATGGTAGCGACGGCACGGTACCCGGCATGTATTATATGGTGGCGATGACCAATGCCTCGAAGGATATCCCGATCTGGCATTGGTACGCGATGGAGCATGTCACCAATCTGGGCCGCTGCGATTACATCGGGTGCAATGACAGCTTTGGTTATGCCGTCGACGGGACCACGCAGGCGGGTGCCAATTTTGGCACGACCTTTATCCCGCCGCATATCGTATTGAATGATGACAAGACCAGTAGCAACGACCCGTTGTTTGAGGCAGGTCTGGCCTATGACCCTGCCCAGACGGGTGAGGTGATTACGCCAGAGCTCGCGCTGATGCTCGATGCGATGGGCGTTGGTACGGCGGCTGTTGATCCTGATCCCAATCTGATCTCAATCGATGATCCGGCCTGGCGCAACTATCGTCTGAAGGGCACCCAGACCACATTTACCCATGCCACAGGCGTGCCAAGCGGGATGGGGGCGACGGTGACCGAAGGGGGCTTTGTCAATTCAGCCTCTTGCACGACATGCCATTCGCAGGCGTCGGTTGATCAATATGGCAATGCGGGTCTGCAGGGTGTTGGGGCGACATGGCGGCCAAACCTGCAGGGGTATGGGCAGGTTGCGATGGGTGCGCCGGATGGTGATTGGTTCTACAATTTTGGCGGCACGCAGGTGACGGCCACGCAGATCGATTTTATCTGGGGTATCCTGCTTGCCAGTTGTCAGGAAAATGGAACGGACGGTCATTGCGCGTCTTATCCTGATGCGCCGACGATTGTCGATTAGACAACCTTAGAAAGACAGCCCCGACCAGTCTTGGGTCTGGTCGGGGTGCCTGCTCGCCTGCCTTGGGGGTTAAGGGCGAGCGAGGTGCCATGTGCCGCCAATGCCGTCGCCGGTTGTGTCGCCGGGCGCGCGGTCATTCACCCACAGATAAAGCGGTTCGCCGTTATAGGCCCATTGCTTGGTCCCGTTGGTGCGATCGATGATCGTGAAATCACCACTGCCCTTGTCGTCATTGGTCGCGAGAAGCGGTGGCCAGTTGCGTGCACAGCCACCGTTGCAGGCGGAGGATGTGGCTGTGTCGGGGTCGAATGTATAAAGGCTCATGCCGTTGGCATCGGTCAGGATACCGTTTGCTTCGACCGCGGGGGCGGATGCGTGACCTGCGGCATAGGCATCACACGCGGACAGGCCAAGGGCGAGAGAGAGGGCGATAAGGGGCATTTTCATTTGGGTTTCTCCATTGTCATTTTGTCCTGACGCAGCGGCCAGTCACATAGGCTACGCGAGTGGTGTTTGGTTTATTCCCGGGAATACGAATTTTTTTGGTAAGGCCTGTTTGCGTGGTCACCGCTGGACTTTATGTGTGCTGTGCCTAGGGTGTGTTTCGGGCAGTTTTTTGAGGGACCAAGCCAATGGAAAAATTCGGCAAAAGCCAGTCGGTGAGACGGGTGGAGGATCTGCGGTTCCTCACGGGTCATGGCCGCTACGTGGATGATATTGCCCCGGATGGTGCGCTGCACGCGTATTTCCTGCGCGCGACTGTCGCGCATGGTGAGATTACCGCGCTGGATGTGGCCGATGCCCGCGAGATGCCGGGCGTGCATTTGGTGGTGACTGCGGATGATCTGATCGCAGCCGGTGTGAAGATCGGCATGGCCGGGGTGACGGTAAAGAATCGTGATGGGTCCAAGGGCGCCGCCCCTGTGCGTCCGATCTTGGCGCAGGATCGTGTGCGCCATGTGGGCGAGGCTGTGGCGATGATTGTCGCGGATAGCATGTTGGAGGCAAAGGATGCCGCCGAGGTTATTGAATTGGAGATTGATGATCTGCCGGTGCATGTCGATCTGGCAGTCGGCGGTGACACTATTCATTCCGAGGCACCCGAAAACCTCGCCTTTGATTGGGGCATGGGGGATGAGCCGGGTACGCAGGCCGCGATTGATGGGGCCGCCCATGTTGTCACCGTGGATGTGTTTGATAACCGGGTCATTGTGAATTCAATGGAACCGCGTGGTTGTTACGCAGAGGTCGTGGATGGCCGGTTGCATGTGGCGTTCAATGGGCAGGGTGTTTGGGGCACAAAGGCGGATTTGGCCGCGCATTTCGGGTTGGATGCCGATGATGTGCGCGTCACCAATCCGGATGTGGGTGGTGGTTTTGGGATGAAGGCCATGCGCTATGCAGAGCCGTTTTGTGCCGCCCATGCTGCCCGTGTATTGGGCCGCCCGGTGCGCTGGATGTCAGAGCGGACAGAGGCGATGTTGTCGGACAATGCAGGCCGTGATCTGACGACGACGGCGACGCTTGCCTTTAACAAGGACTATCGGATTACAGCTTATCATCTTGATACGATTGCGAATATGGGCGCCTATAACTCGCAGTTTGCGCAGGCCATTCAGACGGACCTGTTTTCGAAGGTGCTGATGGGCACCTATGATGTGCAGACCGCCTACATGCGCACGCGCGGCATCTTTACCAATACGACACCAGTTGATGCCTATCGTGGTGCGGGGCGGCCGGAGGCCATATTTGTGCTGGAACGTGTGATGGATGAGGCGGCGCGGCAGTTGGGTGTTGATCCCTGGGCGCTGCGCGAGAAGAACTTCATCGCGCCTGCCAAGTTCCCTTACACGACCGTGTCTGGCGTCACCTATGATGTGGGTGATTTCATGCAGGTGTTGAATTCAGCCGCACGCGAGGCGGACCGCGATGGGTTTGGCGCGCGCAAGGCGGCGTCCGTTGCGGCTGGCAAGCTGCGGGGGCAGGGGTTATGTTACTATATCGAGAGTATTCTGGGTGATCCGTCCGAAACGACGACAGTGGAGTTTGTCGAAGATGGTGCCGTGATCTATGTGGGTACGCAGTCGAATGGGCAGGGACATGAGACGGTTTATGCGCAGTTCCTTTCGGATCAGACGGGGATTCCTGCGGATCAGATTGAGGTTGTTCAAGGTGACAGTGACCGGATTGCGACCGGCGGCGGCACCGGCGGATCCCGGTCGGTGACGGTGCAGAACACCGCAACGCTGGCGACGGTCGATGTGATGCTTGAGGCGTTTAGCGCATTTTTGGCGGATACAGAGGGTGTGGACGCGACGGCTGTCAGTTTTGATGATGAACGTTTCCGGATTGCCGGATCGAACCTGACGCCAACCATGCTGGAAGTGGCTGATATGGCCCGCGAGGCAGGGCGCGAGGATTTGTTAAACCATTCTGCGCGTATCAAGCTGGAAAATCGCAGTTTTCCCAATGGGGCCCATGTGGCCGAGGTGGAGATTGACCCGGAAACGGGTGTTGTCACTGTAGATCGCTATACTGTCGTTGATGATTTCGGCAATCTGATCAATCCGATGCTGGCCGAGGGCCAGGTACATGGTGGCGTCGCCCAGGGGATCGGGCAGGCCCTGACCGAGCGGGTGGTGTTTGACGAGGATGGTCAACTGCTCACGGCGAGTTTTATGGACTATGGGATGCCCCGCGCCGATGATATTCCCATGATCGGATTTTCGACAGAATGCACCCCATCGCTGTATAATCCGATGGGGATGAAAGGCTGTGGCGAGGCGGGCACCGTGGGTGCGCTGGCTGCCGTCAGCAATGCGGTGATCGATGCGCTTTGGGATACGGGTGTGCGGCGGATCGACATGCCCTTTACGCCGCACCGGGTGTGGCAGGCGATTGAAACGGCGAAGGGTGACAGTGCAGCTGCGTGACTGGTTCTTTGGTCTTTTCGGGCGCCGGGCGCGTACCGAAGAAGGCGGATTACGCCACCGGGGCAAAGCGACCCATGTGGTTATTCTGGATGGAACCATGTCATCGCTGGCACCAGGGCGCGAGACCAATGCGGGGATCACGTTCAAGCTGCTGCGCGAGGTGAGCAATACCGCCAACCTGACGGTCCATTACGAGGCCGGCATTCAATGGCGCGACTGGTCGGGCACCTGGGGTGTGATGACCGGCAAGGGGATCAATCGGCAGATTGAGCGGGCTTATGGGGTTGTCGCCTCGCGGTATCGGCCCGGTGACGAGATTATCCTGATCGGCTATTCACGCGGGGCCTATGCCGTGCGATCGCTCGCGGGGGTCATTGACCTCGTCGGGCTTGTCAAGGCCGATTGCGCGACGGTGCGCGCGGTCCGGCAGGCCTATCGCCACTATCGCACCGGCGCACGAGGCCCGGTCGCGCAGAAATTCCGAGAGCTTTACTGCCATCCAGACGTACAGATCGAAGCGGTGGCGGTCTGGGATACGGTCAAGGCGCTGGGATTGCGATTGCCGATTGTCTGGCGCTGGGCGCAGGCGAGTCATGATTTCCACAATCACACGCTGGGCGGTCATGTGCGCAATGGCTTTCATGCGCTTGCCTTAGACGAACGCCGCGAAGCCTATGCCCCGGTGATGTGGGCCTGCCCGCCGGGCTGGACGGGCCATATGGAGCAGGTCTGGTTTAGGGGCAACCATGGCGATGTCGGCGGTCAGGTATGGGAATACCCATGGGCGCGGCCGCTGGCGAACATCCCGCTGGTTTGGATTTTGGAAAAACTGTCGGCCTGTAACGTACCGCTACCGGACGGATGGCGGGGACGGTTTGAACAGGATGTCGATGCACCGTCGATGGGCAATTGGCGCGGATGGTCAAAGATATTCTTGTCCCGCCGTCGCCGGATCATCGGGCGAGACAAGTCAGAACGGCTGCATGAGACGGTTGAGAGCAGCACGCCTGTTTTGTCGCAGCCGTTTGCGCAGTCAGAGATGTCGAATGTCGGGGATTGACAGGCTTTGATACCTGCATTTTTGACGGAGTGGATGCGCCGTGAAAAAAGGCGCCCCCGGGTTCCGAGTGGTAAATCCAGGAGTGTCGCGGATCGGGGCGCATTAGCGGTGTTTCTGGGCAATCCAGTTTTCAGCATTTAGCATGATCGTAGCGCCGGTATCCGTTAAATCGCCATGTTCATGAATTACACTAATACCGCTTTGGAAGTTTTTTCGGTCTTTGTCCGCCGCAGTCAGCGCCTCGGTGCGTTCGGCGTCAGAAAGAACGCCACTTTGGGCGAGCGTTTCCATTGCCAACGCCATGCGTGCCGAAACAAAAGTGGCATGAAAAATGCCGTCCATTGGGCGGGGATCCATCCGTAGTGGTGAGGTGAAGCGTTCGGTATCCGGGTTTCTGACAAGTGGTTCCGTGCGCATCAGCCCAAACAAAAGACTGTGCCCGGCTTCATGGGCCATGACCTCTGCAACGGCCAGCCGCGTTTCATGGTGGTTGGGGTTAAGAAACAACAGGCCCCAAAACTGGTAGTGTGAGGCCCCGTCAAACTCCATACTCGCGCCTTTCGGCGCCTGCGATAGGACAACCTCGTGAACAATCGTGCGGATTTCTGTCGCAAGTTCTGGATACCCTGCTTCTAGAAGGCGCAAACCCTCGCGAAGTCGGTCCGGGAATTCAGCGGCGGCATCCGGGGCCAAAGGTGCAAATTGCGCCGCTTCGTCGCCCAGCCGCCGATCAATGCACGCATCAAGGAGCTTTGTCTCGGGCGCGCCGCGAAAAAATATGGATAATTCGTTTGCGCGGCTTGGAACGGCTGACAACCGCTGTGCAGCCTGCAGTGCCGTTGTGCTATCGTCGTCGATCAACGCATCGGTCAGTTCGAAATATTCGCCAAAGGCCATACAGCTCAGCCGCTCGCCTTTTCGGATCCTTGCGATTACAGGCTGCACAAGACCGGCCAATTCCGGGATGGCTTCCGCACTGGCGTTTGAGATATGAGCTAAGCTGTCGGCAAGATCCTGAAAGCGACTGGCATCCAGATCCGTCGCACATTCAGCACTTGGTAAGAAGTCGTACAAGTCGGGCTTAAGCGGCTTTTATGCCAACTTTCATACCGACTTTCATACCTGTTTTTGCGCCAACGATTGCTTTGTCAGAGGTTTGTTGGATGACCCGGTAACCGAGCAGCTCTTCTAGATTCAGCTTGACCTTCATGATCTTGATGTATCCTCTAAACACTTGTTTGATTTATCCGCCGAAAGGTAGCGTAAACTGCAATGTTATTCAAGCGACCCCCACCGCGCATCTATTATTTCTGCACACAAGATCACAAATTCACCATGGATCCCGTGCAGACAGCGCTGAAATCTGACAGTGTGCGGTTCACTGTACTGCCATACGAACGGGTGTTCGGGTGCAAGTGGTTGCAGCGTGCCACGTATATTTTCACCGATTTTGATCGATTGTCTTCGACCGAGCTGACAGCGGCAGCAGGAATTTATCGACGCCTGCGGGAACATGGTGCGCGTGTGCTGAACAACCCGGCCATAGTGCCCCGTCGTGACGAGTTGATGGCCCGTCTGCACAAAGCGGGTTTGAATGACTTTCGGTGTTACCGCCCCGCTGCGAACGAAGTTCCGGACGCCTTCCCTGTCTTTCTTCGTACAATTACGGGGCATCGCGGCGTTCTGAGTGAATTGCTGGAAACGCCTGATGCGTGCGATGAGGCTTTGAAACACGCAGTTGAAAAGGGTCTTCCGGTCAGTGACCTCATTTTTGTTGAATACGCAGCAGAGCCGAACGAACAGACCGGCCATTTCCAAAAGCATGCTGCTTATTTTATTGCCGGAAATGTCATCCCTTCGAACATTGTGAATGACCTGAGTTGGGTGGCAAAACACGGTGTTGCAAATCTCGCGACACCCGAACTGTATGCGCATGAAAAGTCACAGCTTGACGATTATCCTTACACGGCGTGGGCCCGTTCTGTATTCGCTTGTGCGCAGGTCGATTTTGGGAGGGTAGATTTCGGAGTGTTTCGAGGCAGGCCGCAAGCCTATGAAATCAATACAAATCCCACAATCTCTGATGATACGAGCCATGAGAACCCGGATCGCGCCGAAACACTCAGCATGATCCACGAACGTTTTTTGGAAGCCATAAGGGGGCTCGCGATGTCGTCGGACGGGCATTGGATCAAGGTGCGAAATTCCTATCGGTGGGACAAATTTCGGCGGCGTTTGAAACGCGTCTAGATGCGTTTACGTGGTCATCTTCATGATCAGGCAGGTCGTGGAACCGGTCGCGTAAAGCTTGCCGTCATCTGCGCCACGGATTTCGCCGTGGGAAATGCCCGTGGTGCGACCTGCGTGATCTATGACACCAGTGGCGAGGATTTCGGTGCCCGGCGGGATGGCGCGGGTCAGGTTCACTTTGTATTCGAGTGTCGTGTAGATTGATCCTTTGGGCACTGTCGTCATCACAGCACAGGCCATGCAGCTGTCCAAGAGTGTGCCGTACCAACCACCGTGGACGCCGCCCATCGGGTTGGTGTGCGAAAACTCGGGTGTGCCACGGAAGATGACCTTACCGGGTGCGACAGTGTCGAGGCTGTAGTTCAGGAGCACTGAAATGGGCGGGCGGGCAATTTCGCCGCGCTGCATGGCTTGCATGAATTCCAGACCCGATAAGGACAGGATCGTTTCGCGGTCAGGCAGGTCGTCGGATGATTTGGCGGTGAACATGGGGCCCCGGGCGGTTGTTTGGCCCGAAGCTGGTATTTTAGGCGACGTTTTGCAACCGCGTTTTCGGTGTGATGCCAAGGGCATGGCAGACGTCGCGGGTCAGTTCCGGCCGGTTGAGCGTGTAGAAATGCAGATGGTCGACACCGCCTTCGCAGAGTTCGTCGCAGAGTTCAGTTGCGATTGCAGTGGCGAGCAGTTCTGTCGTGCCGTCGCGGGTGGCATGATGGAAGGCGTCTTCGATCACTTGCGGGATTGCCGTGCCGCATTGAGCGGCAAATTTGCGCGTGCCGTTCCAGTTTTCAATGGGCAGGATGCCGGGGATGATCGGCGCATCAATGCCTGCCTTCACGCAGGCATCGCGGAAGCGGAAAAACGTGTCCGCCTCAAAGAAGAACTGCGTGATGGCCGATGTTGCCCCGGCATCGATCTTACGCTTGAGAAAGGCGATATCGGCGGCTTGGTCGGCGGCGTCTGGGTGTTTTTCGGGATAAGCGCCGACACGGATGTTGAATTTCCCGGTGTCACCGAGCGCTTCAATCAACTCAACCGAGCTGGCGAAGCCGTCCGGGTGGGCCGTAAATTTGGTTTGCCCTTTGGGGGCATCGCCGCGCAGTGCCACGATGTCGGTCACGCCTTCCTCTGCATAGCCATGAGCGATTTCGAGGGTTTCTGTCTTGGTCGCGTCGACGCAAGTGAGGTGGGCTGCCACATTCATGCCGCTGGTGCGGTGGATCGTGCCCACGGCCTCATGCGTCAGTTTGCGGGTCGTGCCGCCTGCACCATAGGTGACAGAGACGAATGTCGGGTCGAGCGGGGCAAGCGTGTTCACGCAATCCCACAGCCTGAAAGACCCTTCGAGCGATTTGGGCGGGAAGAATTCAAACGAAACGGATGGGGTGGACATCGGCGGACCTCTCTCTTGCCTCTACGTTGTCTCATCTCTATTGAGTTGAGGCAAATTCATAACTCTCACCACGATGATGAGGTCCGCTCACATATGCATATCGAGTTTCGGCATTTGCGCACGATCAAGGCGATCCATGATACCGGCGGGCTGGCCCGTGCGGCGGATCAGTTGAATATCACGCAAAGCGCGCTGTCCCACCAGATCAAAGGGATTGAGGATCAGGCGGGTGTGGAATTGTTTGTGCGCCGGTCCAAGCCGCTGAAATTGTCCGCGGCGGGGATGAAGATGCTGGCCGCGGCCGAGGAGATATTGCCGCGTGTGACCGCGTTGGAGGCGGAGTTTTCTGGCCTGATCGCGGGCAGTGCAGGGCGGTTGCATATCGCGATTGAGTGCCACGCCTGTTTTGAGTGGTTGTTTCCGGTGCTGGAGCAGTTTCGCAAGGCTTGGCCGGAGGTGGATGTGGATATTCGCCCCGGTTTGGCGTTTGACGCCTTACCTGCCTTGCGCAAGGAAGAGGTGGATTTGGTGGTGTCGTCAGACCCCGAAGAGCTGCCGGAGACTGATTTTACCCCGCTTTTTGACTATGAGCCGGTATTCGTGGCCTCTGCCCAACATCCATTGGCGCAGAAAGATGTGATCGAGGCCGAGGATTTTCGCGGCCAGACATTGATTACCTATCCGGTGGATCGGGCCCGATTAGATGTCTTTTCGCAGTTGCTGACACCTGCAAAGGTGGAACCGGCGGCCATTCGTCAGGTGGAACTAACGGCCGTGATCCTGTTGCTGGTGGCGTCGAACCGAGGGGTCGCTGTGCTGCCGGATTGGGTCGTGCGGCAGGTTCGGTATAACTCGGATTATGTCACGCGGCCACTGACGCAGGACGGGATTACCCGGCGGCTTTATGCGGCCACGCGGGCGGAGGATACGACGTTGCCTTATATGGCGCATTTGATCCGGCTGGCGAAACAGGAAGCTGTGAAGTTGCAGCGCGCCTAGGCGGTTCCAGCTTGCCGCGCGCCCGGCATGTTAAAATGATATCCTTCCGCGTCGAGGCGGATCATGGTCTCTGAAAATGGTGCGGCCATCCCGTAAAAGTAACCTTGCACGACATGGCAGCCCATTTTTTTGAGTATATCGCGCTGTTGTGGTGTTTCCACCCCTTCGGCGACCACTTGTACGCCAAGACCGTGTCCCATGCTGAGGAGCCCATTCACGAGCACGTGGGATGCGGGATCAATGCCGAGGTCACGGATAAAGCCGGTATCGAGTTTGAGTTCGTCAAATTCAAGGTCCTTTAGGTGCTGAAAGGACGCAAAGCCGGTGCCGAAATCATCAAGCGAAATCCGTACGCCCGCCCGCCGAAAATTGGCGATCGAGCGTTGAATGACATCGCTGGAGCGGGCGATAAAGATGTCTTCTGTGATTTCGAATGTCAGATTGCCCCGCAGATGCGGGTAGTGATCGATCATCTCGAGTAGGTCGTTATGGCCAGACACCGTAGCCAGCGTCACCTCGGATACATTGATGGAAATCTGTCCGGGGTTCAGACCCTCAGCCGACCATTTCTGGATGTCGTGCAAGACCTTTTCGGCGGTGTGAAGCATGAACTCACCCTGCAGCCCGAGTTCGTTGATCTGTGGAAGAAACTCCGCTGGCGACAACAGGCCACGTGTTGGGTGCAGCCAGCGCGATAATGCCTCAAAGCCTACGATCCGGTTTGTATTGAGTGATACCTTGGGTTGGTAAAATGGCACGATTTCACTGTTGCGCATGGCGTTGATGAGAATATTGCGATCTTCGAGGCTGGCGCGCACGGGAAACGCTTCCTTGTCAAAGATCATGGGCGCATTGTTGGGATCCTGTTTGGCCAGATACATCGCCTGATCGGCGCCAGACATAAGGGTCACGAGATCGTCCGCATCATGGCCTTGTCTGGCGATACCGACGCTGGCCCCGACCAGCAGTTTTTTCTGCTCGACCGGGATGGGCTGTTCAATCGTGGTGATGATTTCATGGCCAAACCGCTGCGCTGCTTTCGTCGAGGTGATTGTCGTTTTCACGACAGCGAATTCATCACCACCGAGCCGGGCGATCTGTCCGTCTTTGCCGGCAATCGCGCGAAGCCTATCGGCAACTGCGCAAAGCACCGCATCACCGGCAGTATGGCTATAGCTGTCGTTGATCGGTTTAAAGCCATCGAGATCAAGCAGGAAAACGGTGACACCTTGTCGGTTTGCGTGCTGGCGCATGAGGCTTTCGACCGTTTCATCGAATGCCCGCCGGTTAATGAGGCCGGTGAGGGAGTCGTGCCGTGACAGGCGTTCCAATTCCATCAGGCGTGTGTTGGCTTCTTCTCGGGCCCGGTCCAGCGCCCTGTGTGTGTCTTTTTGTCGGCCCATCGTGTCGAACGTATTCACAATGTAGACCACCATAAGCCCAGCGGCGATCACCCATTCCAGCGTGGAAGACGCATGAGCCGGATTATGTGACAGGATCCAGAACATCAGAAAGACGGTGCCGAATGCCGGTGTCATCTGGCTCCAGTTATAAAACGGTAGCAGGCCGAATGTATTGCTGACATGTACAAAGATACCAAATGCCCACATGTATCCGGCCAGCACGAATGGCAGTGTTGCGCTTTGCGATAAGATCAGCGCAAATGAAAGATATGGCAGCATTGCCGACCAGTTGACGATGAAGAGCGCAACGGCAAGCGGCAATGAAATCGGTTTGTCTAATTGACTGGCACGTTTGTTGATGGGGTAAGCGATCAATTCGATCAGCAGAACGGAGGCACCTGCGAGTGCCGCATGTGTGATGAAGCCCGCGTATATGCATATTGCAACCATCAATCCTGCCGTGCCAATGCGCTTGACGATATCACGGCTGGAGATGTGCCCCGTGATTTGTGTCTGGTGCAGGAAATGATCGATCACGTTGTTGCGCATGCGGCTTTGCGGCCCTCCTGATCGCGTTATCGTCCAAACCCAAAAACAACAGGTTAAGCGCAGCCCATAATTGCGTTCATGGTTAAGCGGACTTACCTCTTGTTCCGGACCCATCTTGGGCCTATACGCCGCGCTTGATCCCGAACCGGAGGCCCCCTGATGGCTGGCAGTGCAAACCTCAACGTTATGATGAAAACCGCCCGCAAGGCTGGTCGCGCCTTGCTGAAGGATTTCGGTGAGGTCGAGAACCTGCAGGTCAGCTCAAAAGGGCCGGGTGACTTTGTGAGCCGCGCTGACCGCGCCGCTGAAGAGACCATCCGCGAGGAATTGATGCATGCCCGCCCGTCATATGGGTTTCTGGGTGAAGAGGGCAAAGAAATTGACGGCGAAGACCCGACCCGTCGTTGGATTGTCGATCCACTGGATGGCACCACGAATTTTCTGCACGGGCTGCCCCATTGGGCCGTATCAATCGCGTTGGAACACAAAGGTCAGATCGTGGCTGGCGTGATCTATGACCCCAGCAAAGACGAGATGTTTTATGCAGAAAAGGGTGGTGGAGCCTGGTTGAATGAAAGCCGGTTGCGCGTTTCAGGCCGGCATCGCCTGATTGAGAGCATTTTCGCGACAGGTTTGCCATTTGCGGGTCGTGCGGATTTGCCGGATACAATTCAGGACCTCGCTCGTTTGCTGCCTGCAACTGCGGGTGTGCGCCGGTTTGGCGCAGCTGCGCTTGATTTGGCTTACGTGGCTGCGGGGCGGTACGATGGTTTTTGGGAACGTGGTTTGCATGCTTGGGATCTGGCGGCTGGTCTGATCATTGTTCGCGAGGCGGGCGGTATCGTTGAGCCGCTGCAGCCAGGCGGCGACATACTGGCGGATGGTCAGGTGATTTGTGCCAATGAGCCGATTTTTGAGACCTTCGCCAAGGTCATTCGTAAACCTTAACGCCGCACGGTGGGGATATTGCTGCTGCCATACGTCGCATCCGGATGCGGCGGGTGCCCTTCGGTGCGTTGCCAAAACTGCTTGCCTCCGCGTTTCATCCAAAGCGGCAGCGTGCCCATGAACCCGATCACAAACCCGCCTGCATGCGCCCAGTAGGCCACGCCGCCCGCAGAGGTATCAACGTTGAACCCATTGAAGAGTTGCAGTCCGAACCAAACGCCGAGCATGACCCAAGCCGGTATGGGCAGAATGCGGAAAAAGACGATGAAGAAGATGAAAATATCAACCTTGGCCTTCGGAAACAGCAGCAGATACCCCCCCATGACCCCTGCAATCGCACCCGAGGCCCCAACAGTGGGTATGGGTGAAAGCGGTTCGGTTATAAATTGCGCAAGGCTCGCCCCGATCCCGCAGGCCAGATAGAAGAGCAGAAAGGGGATGTGCCCCATCTCTTCCTCCAGATTATCGCCGAAGATCCACAGGAATAGCATGTTGCCCGCCAGGTGCATGATCCCCCCATGCAGAAAGATGGAGGTAATGAGCGCGTCGTAGTTTTCACCTTGCGACAGCCGGGCGGGGATCATCGCGTAGTCGTAATAGAACCGTCCCAATGCCTGATCTGATTGCAAAAAGACGAGGCCCAGCACGAAGACAATAACGTTGATCCCGATCAGGATGAGCGTGACATAGGGTGTCCGTTCGGATGGGTTGTGGTCGCGAATTGGTAACATGCCGCGACCGTTGCCGATGTGATCGGGAGGGTCAAGTGGAAGCTGGCCCCGCGACCTCTGCCAGCAATGCCGCATTGCCGCCCGCCGCTGTTGTGTCGATGCAGACATGTCGTTCATGCAGGGCATGACCGGTATCCGGCATGCCGGTGATCAGGGCAATAATCGGTCCATCCCGCTGGCTGAGCGCGGCCTCAATCGCCTGTCCGGTTGTTTTATCCCCCCACCAGATCACGCCGCTGAGTGGGGTGAGCGTGGTCAGATCGCCGGGGCGTATGTCGCCTTCGGCGCTGATACCGACGCCACCGCACGCTTTGACTGCGTTTGCCTGATCCTGTGCGGCCTCTGCGCCTGGCCCCATACAGAGCATGGGGCCGCGCGGGTGGGCGCTGTGCCGGTTGGATTCACCAGTCGGGCCCGGCAAATCGGTAGTCGTGGGGTGCGTGGTGGCAGACGCCTTAGAAAGCCGCTGTTTTAACGTTTTAAGGTTAGCAGCCCCTGCCCAGAAGCCCGTAATCTCGGGGGCGGGGTTCGCTGTGAAGCGTGGAAGGTAGTGCGGCCCGCCTGCCTTGGGACCGGTGCCGGACAGGCCTTCGCCGCCAAAGGGTTGGCTGCCAACAACCGCGCCGATCTGGTCGCGATTGACATAGATGTTACCTGCGTTGATCCGCTCCACGATGGTTTGTACCCGGTCGTCAATGCGCGTGTGCAGTCCGAATGTCAGCCCGTAGCCGGTTGCATTGATCGTATCGATTACGTGGTCAAGTTCATGAGATTTGAAAGTGGCCACATGCAGGACGGGTCCAAAGATTTCGCGCTGCATTTCGGCGATACTGTTCACACGGATAGCGGTGGGCGCGATGAAATGGCCCTGCATTGGCGCCTTTAGCTGATGGATGATCCGGTTTTCGGATTGCGCCTGCGCGATGTGATCGGCGATGGTCTTGTGTGCAGCGGCATCGATGACGGGGCCAACATCAGTGGACAGGTGCCATGGGTCGCCAAGGGTCAGTTCGTTCATCGCACCCTTGAGCATTTTCAGTAGCTTATCTGCGATGTCTTCCTGCACATAGAGGCAGCGCAGCGCGGAACAGCGTTGCCCGGCTGATCTGAATGCCCCGTTGATGATGTCGCGCACGGCATGTTCGGGCAGGGCGGTGCTGTCAACGATCATGGCGTTCAGCCCACCGGTTTCGGCGATCAGCGGTGTACCGGGGGCACAATGCTTTGCCATTGTGCTACGGATTTTCAGAGCCGTAGCCGTGGAGCCGGTGAAGGCGACGCCATTAATACGATTGTCCGATGTCAGAGCCGCGCCGACATCGCCGCCGCCGGGAAGGAGTTGCAGTGCGGCATTGGGTATGCCTGCCGCGTGTATGAGTTGGACAGCGCGGGTCGCGATCAGCGGTGTTTGTTCAGCAGGTTTGGCGAGGACGGCATTGCCCGTCGCAAGTGCCGCCGCGATTTGACCGGTGAAGATGGCAAGCGGGAAGTTCCAAGGACTGATGCAGGTCCAGATGCCGCGTGCGGTTTGGTCAGGCGTCGCTTGGGCGGCGTAATAGCGCAGGAAATCAACCGCTTCGCGCAGTTCTGCGACGACATCAGGCATGCCTTTGCCTGCTTCGCGTGACAGGATGGCGAAGAGTTCACTGGCATTGGCTTCATAAGCGTCGGCGGCAGCGTTGAGTGCTGCGGCGCGGGTCACGACGTCGGCCTGCCAGGGTGCTGCAGCGTTTAGCGCAGTTGCAACATCTGCTGTGCTGGCTGTCTGGGCGGTTCCAACGACATCACCGGGTTTCGCGGGGTTGATGACGTCGTGGGTGGTGCCGTTGCCCAATTTGCCAGCCAGCAAGGGCATGCCCGCCCATTTGTGCGACTGGAAGCTGCTACGCCCTTTGTCGATCTGCGTCAGGGTCGGGGCATGGGTCAGGTCCCAGCCTTTGGAATTTGTCCGCTCTGGTTGGAAGATCTCTGGGCCCTTGGGCAGGTCCGGGCCATTGCCAATGGCGTCAAACGGGTCCGCAGCCACGACCTCGGGCGGGACGTCTTCATCCACGATCTGATTAACGAAGCTGGAGTTTGCCCCGTTTTCCAGAAGTCGCCGGACTAGATAGGCCAGCAGGTCTTCGTGTGCGCCAACGGGCGCATAGATGCGGCAATGGGTCTGTTGGGACTGCAGAACCATCGTGTGCAGCACTTCACCCATTCCGTGCAGGCGCTGGAATTCGTAATCAGCGGGCGTGCGGCCCACGCTGTTTGCCATGTGGAGGATTGCGGCGACCGTGTGTGCGTTGTGGGTGGCGAATTGCGGATAGATACGGTCGGTCAGACCCAAAAGCTTACGGGCATTGGCGATATAGCTGATATCTGTGTGCTGTTTGGCGGTGAAAACAGGGAAGCCGTCGATGCCTTCGACCTGCGCGCGTTTGATTTCGGCGTCCCAATAGGCGCCCTTGACGAGGCGGATCATGATCTTGCGGTCGAGTCGCGTAGCAAGATCGTGCAGGTGGTCAATGACGAGCGATGCGCGCTGGCCGTAAGCCTGAACAACGACACCAAAGCCGTCCCATCCGGCGAGGGCCGGTTCCGAGAGCACCGCTTCGATCACGTCAAGGGAGAGTGAAAGGCGGTCTGCCTCTTCCGCGTCGATGTTGAAACCCATGCCAGCGGATTTTGCAAGAATTGCGAGGGCGCGGGCGCGGGGGACAAGTTCGTCCATCACCCGTGCCTTTTGCGCGACTTCGTATCGGGCGTGTAGTGCGGAAAGTTTGACGGATATGCCGGGGTTTTCGGCGACGCTGTCATGGATGCAATGTTCAGCGATGGCGCTGATTGCACGGGAATAGGACAGGTGGTAGCCGCGGGCGTCGGCATCAGTGCGAGCGGCCTCGCCCAGCATGTCGTAGCTGTAGGTAAAACCTTTGGCCTGCATCCCTTCGGCGCGCTTCATCGCCTTTTGGATGTCCTCACCCAGTACGAATTGACGGCCCATTTCGCGCATTGCACGGGCGACGGCTGTACGAATGACTGGCTCGCCCAGGCGTTTGATGGCCCCGCGCAGATGGCCAGTGATCCCTGCCTGATCATCGTCGAGGACCCGGCCCGTCAGCATCAGTGCCCAGGTCGACGCGTTGACGAGAGAAGAGGCAGAGTGGCCGAGGTGTTTGCCCCAATCGGAGGGGGCGATTTTGTCTTCGATCAGGGCATCGATGGTGTCAGCGTCGGGGACCCGCAACAACGCCTCGGCCAGGCACATCAGCGCGATGCCTTCGTCGGTCGAAAGGCCATATTCGGCCAGGAAGACCTCCATCAGTCCGGGATCGGCGCTGCCCCGAATATCGCGGACCAACTGGGCGGCGCGCGCGCTGATGCTGGCGCGGTCTTCGGCTGACAGGTCAGCAGTTGAGGTGAGCGCCGCCACAGCCGCCGTTTCATCGCTATACATGGCCATGTCGATCTGGTTGCGGCGTGTGTCTGTTTCATCACGGGGCATGGCGCTCTCCTTCTGCTATTGGCCCATGATACCCTATTGAGTGCAGTCGTTTTGACCGCTATTCAGCGTAATCACGGGCGGCTTGTCTTAATATGGTGGATTTCATGGTCGAAAAACTCTCTGATCTGGATGTGTTTGATCGCAAGATATTGGATGTACTCGCGGTTGAGGGCCGGATCAGCGTGACGGAATTGGCCCGGCGCATCGGATTATCCAAATCACCAACACAGGCACGGCTGAAGCGGTTGGAGGATCATGGTGTCATTCGCGGTTATCGCGCCTTGTTTGATCCGATCCGGTTGGGCCGCGATCATGTGGCCTTTGTCGAAGTGAAGCTGTCAGACACGCGCGAGGCGGCATTGGCGGCCTTTAATGCGGCTGTCATTCGTGTCCCGGAGGTGGAGCAATGTCATCTGATCGCCGGTGCGTTTGACTATCTTCTTAAGGTGCGCACGGCGGGTATGACCGGGTATCGTGCTGTTCTTGCAGAAAAAATATCGACCTTGCCGCATGTAGCCAATACATCGACCTATGTTGCAATGCAGGCTGTTAAAGAAGAAGGGGTGTCGCCCGTCGCGCCCTCGTGACTTGACCGGACAGCATTGAGCCGCAGATAGTCAAAGCATGAAATGGATATTGACGCTTTGCCTGATCGCCCCGCCCGCATTCGCCGAAACCTGCCCGCCTGCCGCTGACCATTCTGTCCGGCTGGACGAGATCGTTGCCGATCTGGGCCGTGCCCGCGGCCAGGGTGATGCCCGCGTGCTGACAGAAGAGTTGTGGCAGCTATGGACGGACGCGCCAGATGATCGCGCCCAGCAGTTGTTGGATGACGGGATGAGCCAACGGTCGCGTTTTGATTTTCTGGGTGCGCGGGACACGTTGGATCAGCTTGTGGAATACTGCCCGGACTATGCCGAAGGATATAATCAGCGCGCTTTTGCCAGTTATCTGGGGCAGGATTTTGCAGCGGCTTTGGTGGATTTGGATCGCGCGTTGGAAATTATGCCCAATCATATCGCGGCGCTATCAGGCAAGGGGCTGACCCTGATGGGGTTGGGCCGCCATGATGAAGCGCAGATTGTCCTGCGGGAGGCGGTGGAAATGAATCCGTGGCTACAAGAACGCAGCCTTTTGGTGCAACCTCTGGGCACTGATATCTGATCACGTCTTGCCCAACGGCGCGGGCCGCCTTAGGAATGACATCGTGCCCGCGTGGTGGAATGGTAGACACTGGAGACTTAAAATCTCTTGGCCGTAAGGCCGTGCCGGTTCGAGTCCGGCCGCGGGCACCATTCTTGCAAAAATCACAAATAAAATCATATTCTTGCCTGCTTCGATTGCCCACTTTTGCTGAGTGTCGCTAGGAGTGAGAGAATCGAGGGTGTGATCAGCATCGTGGTGCAGAGTGCCGGTGAGGCCACCATGGCCGCCTTCATTAGCCGAACTTGACTTTGAAGGGGCGTTTCCCATCGTACGAATGAACGACCTCAGACTTGTGGTTGTATCGTCGGACATTATTGGGTGCTGTAATAGAAGAAGTAATGTTTAAGTTGTTCGCGATACTTTCCTTGTGTGACTTTTATCGCAGGAGATAAATTTTAGGTCTTTTCAATCGCCATAGATGCATTTTACCCCTAATGATAAAATAACGTGACATTTGCGGAAAATCATACTAATTTATTCTGCATGATAAGGATTCTTCTATGGGACTCGATTCAGACACACAGCGTTGGGCGCAACAAATCGGTCAAAAGATACGGGAACATCGAAAAGCGCAGGGTCTTACCCTAGATGGTCTGTCACGCATTTCAGGTGCAACTGTTCCTACGCTATCTCATATCGAACGTGGGACCAGAGATGTGAAGCTATCAACACTCGTTGGGCTGGCAAAAGCACTGCGGATGGAGTTTCCAGTTCTATTAGCCGCTTCAGGTTCAGTTGATACAGAGCAATCCACGCCAACCGTCGATGGCTACGACCTGGATGATGACTAATGGCCATCATCGATCAGATAACCGTATATTATGAGGCGTTTAGCGTCGGCGACATTGGGGTTCACGATGATGGCAAGCTGTCGTTCGTCTATGACAAAAGATGGCTGACCACCAAGAGCAGTTTTCCACTGTCTACGACAATGCCATTGGCCGCGAACAGTTACGCGGATCACGTCATCACGCCATGGCTGGCCAACCTGCTGCCAGAAGAACAGCAGCTACTGACCCTTTCACGGGCATTGGGCCTGTCATCTACGGATGCACTCGCCATCCTAAAAGAAATCGGCGGGGACACAGCAGGTGCCATTTCAATCGGCGAACCGAGCGACAAGGCCACTTGGTCGTATCGCACCGTAACCGACTACTATGGAACCAAGGATCCACAGGAAGCCCTGACTGCGCACTTCAAAGACCTTGGCCAACGTCCGTTCCTCGCAGGGGAAGATGGCGTGAGGCTGTCACTGGCGGGTGGACAGAAGAAGACTGCACTTGCTGTCCTCGATGCGGCTGGCGCACCAAAACTGGGATTGCCCACGGCGGGTGATCAACTTGCCATTCCGATGTCAGGCGCACCCTCGACCGTCATTATCAAGCCCGACAATCCTAACCTTCCTGGCATCGTCGAGAACGAAGCCTATTGCCTGACGCTTGCAAAGCGCATTGGGATGTCGGTCGCAGATGTGGGCATTGTTGGTGCCGGCGACAGGACAGCACTGGCCGTTGCGCGCTATGATCGGACGACGCGGAAAGACGGATCACTCCGACGCCTGCACCAGGAAGACTTTGCACAGGCCAACAGTATCTTCCCCAGCCAGAAATATGAGCAGGGCACCGTGGCAGGTCTGGACCTCAATCAGCTTTTCATGACCGCGCAGTATCTGCCCGCGCAGGATGCGCTGACATTGCAAGATCAGATGATCTTTAACATCCTTGTCGCTAACACTGATGCACACGCCAAAAACTATTCGATGCTGCTCAGCGGCGGGCCGACAATCGCGCCCCTATATGATGTATCAACAGTGCTGCACTGGGATCACGTGAACCAATACCACGCCCAAAAGCTGGCAGGTCGCAAACGTAAGCCTGCCGATATGGCACGGCGGCACTGGGAAAGGATCGCTGATGCAGCAGGTTTCAGTCCAAGAGGTATTCGACTGCGGGTACAGGAACTGGTTGATGCCATGGTGGCGAAGCGTGTGGACGCGATGGAGACCGTGTGCGCCATGACAGGTGCCCAGTGTGGCATGGTCGAACACGTGGCTGGGTTGGTTGAGGACAATGCATTGCGGATCGCTGGCAGGTTAAAAGAAGATGGTTGACCTAAAACACCGCTTGAGGGGCTGCCCGGTGATCGATAATCCGAGAAAGATATTTGCTTGAAGCGTATTGTGGCCAGACCGTTGCTGGGATTTCTGATAAATCATTTGGTGTTTATACCACCTGACAATTCATAAACCGCGGTTTCCTGAAGTTCTTTCAAGCTCACAACATCCAGTAGATGATCAACAGTCGCACCTTTGGCAGCGTCGGGGCCCATGCCCGCTTCGTTGGTGATCACGACCAAAATCCCATTATTGGAGTCGGCACACCAGTTCCCGCTCGCTTGGGCTGTCACAGCGAGGAACTTAGCGACGATGTCATCCTTCGCGAGACGGTTTTTGAGTCCGATATGGACGCAAAAGCTGAATAGGTTTGGCAATCCCTGAAACGACGAAGGGCCACCCGAAGGTGGCCCTTATCGTGACTAACCGGGTTTGTTAGCTAATATTGGAGCGGGCGATGAGATTCGAACTCACGACCCTAACCTTGGCAAGGTTATGCTCTACCCCTGAGCTACGCCCGCATCCATATCGTGAGGGCTGATCTATAAAGACTTGGCCCCCGCTGCAAGACTAAAATCGCAGCGCTTTGCAGTTTTCTGCCTGTGACGTGCCGTCTGTGGGCCTTTTCAGCGGTCCGCAGACGCATGCGCGAACTGGATCAAATCCCAACGGTTCCCGAATGGGTCGTTGAACACGGCGACTGTGCCATAGGTTTCAACACGTGGGTCCTCTTCAAAGTGAATGCCCACAGCCCGCATGCTATCATGATCACGTTCAAAATCATCAGTTTCCAAGAATAACCAAACCCGACCACCGCCTTGATTGCCAATTGCAGCCGTTTGCTGACCCCCCATGGCACGCGCCAATAAAAACGCGGTCTCGGCCCCGGCAGGGGCGACCCTGACCCAGCGTTTGCCATCACCGAGGTCAGTGTCTTCAAGCAACTCAAACCCCATCTTACCGACATAAAATGCAATGCCCGCATCATAGTCGGGCACAATAATCGCGACCAATGAAAGTCGTTGCATCAATGCGGTCCTCTCAAGCAAGCTCGCATGACTTATCGAACCATTGTTAAGTCACACCGTTATTCTGCCATCACTCAGACCGTAGCCCGGTTTCTACCAGCATCCCGCGCCGTTTGGCCTCGTAGTAATAGCCGCGCGCATACCAACTGACAGCCGTTGCCTCGTCCCCATCTGACAGCAGCCACGCGCCCCGCAAATACTTGCCCGCATAGCGCAGGTTTGTTTCGGCATCGAGCAAACCTTCAGGCGATCCGCGATACCCCATCGTGCGCGCTGTCTCTGGCAGGATCTGCATCAGTCCATAATAGGGGCCATTGCGTGCCGCAGGATTATGCGTGCTTTCGCGGATAATCACCCGGTGTAGCAACGTGACCGGAATATCGTGCACATCGGCATATCTGTTGATCAGCCGCCGCAGCTCCGGCGTCTCATTGGGGTAAAGCGGGATATCGCTACCACGTGATGCCCGCGGCTCATCGCGTCCACCGCACCCTGCCAAAACACCGGCCAAAGCGACCACGAAAAATCGACGTGTCTGCATGAATTATCCTTTTCTTGACTGCTTCTTTACAGGCCGGCCGGCCCGTTCATGCCTCTGACATCATTATGCACACAGGATGATCGTTAACAAAATCCACCAAATCGGGACGATGGGGTCCGACGTTTTGCCGACACAACGCCGACACCTATCCGACTTTGCCAAAAGACCGATTTGTTGTTCAGTAACAATAGGCTAGGTGATTTATGGCGACCAGCGCAGAAAATTGCCAATCATCCGCAATCCCGCCGACTGGCTTTTCTCCGGATGGAATTGCGTGCCGATAACTGTATCGCGACCTACAATTGCGGTGATGTCGCCGCCATAATCCACATGCGCCAATCGCTCTGCGGGGTTCGTTACCTGCATCGCGTAAGAATGCACGAAATAGGCGTGATCGCCCGTTTTGATCCCTTCCAGCACCGGGTGCGGGTTGTCGATCACCAGATCGTTCCAGCCCATATGCGGCACTTTCAGCGCGGGGTCGGCGGGCGCAATCGGGCGTACATCCCCAGCAATCCAATCAAAGCCAGCCGTATGTCGATGCTCATGCCCCGTCGTCGTCAGCATTTGCATGCCGACACAAATCCCAAAGAAAGGAACAGCCCGCTCTTTCACCGCCTCCTCAATAGCCTGAGCCAATCCACGGCGCGCATCCAATTCTGCCCGACAATGCGGAAACGCCCCATCACCGGGCAATACAATCCGGTCAGCGTTCATCACCACATCCGGATCAGAGGTCACGACAATTGGGCCAGCGCCGACCTCTGCCGCCATCCGTTCAAACGCTTTTTGCGCCGAATGCAGGTTACCGCTGTCGTAATCGATCAGCGCCGTTGTCATAGGCTGCCCTTGGTCGACGGGATCGCGTCCGCCTTGCGCGGGTCGACTTCAACAGCCTCGCGCAGCGCACGGGCAACCGCCTTAAACGCAGCCTCCGCAATATGATGCGCATTAAACCCATGCAGCTTGTCGATATGCAACGTGATGCCACCATGCGTGCTCAACGCCTGAAAGAACTCGCGCACCAGCTCGGTATCAAACGTGCCGATCTTGCCAAAGGGCAGGTCCAGATTACAGATCAGATAGGGCCGCGCTGACAGGTCCAGCGCACAACGTACCTGCGCGTCATCCATCGCCAGATGACACGCACCATACCGGCGAATGCCACGCTTATCACCCAAGGCTTCGGTCAGCGCCTGACCCAGCGCAATGCCCACATCCTCGACTGTGTGGTGATCATCGATATGCAGGTCGCCTGTCGCGTTGATGGTCATGTCTATCAACGCATGCCGCGACAATTGATCCAGCATATGGTCGAAAAACCCGACACCGGTTTGGTTGTCATAAACACCGGTTCCATCAAGGTTCACCGTGACCGAGATGTCCGTTTCGGCCGTTTTACGTGTGATGGTCGCTGTCCGCATGGGTCGATCCTTCGTTATCTTTCAAGGCTCTATAGGGCGATCCGGGGCAGGGGCCAAGCCCGGCGGAGGTTTGTGGCAGGTTTTCAGCAAAATTTAAGGGTTGGATTCGTATGGTCACGCCAATCGCTGCCAAACATCAGGAGAATCCGATGAAAGCCCTATTATTACGCCATGACGTCGAAGCCGCGGCTGGCGATGCACAAGCCCTGATTGACAAAGGGTTTCAGGTTGTCTGTGTTGAGACGCGAAATGTGGCGCATGCGTTGATGCGCATTGAAACAGTTGACCTGCTGGTTATGGAGGAACGGATCGGTGGGCGACTGACCCACGCACTGGCCCTCTCGGCGGAACGGCATAACCCTTACATCAGTACGGTGCTCATGACTGACCGACCCGGCAGCGAAACGGATGAACTTTATGAACTGATCCCGTCGCTTTATGCATTGGTTGGGACAGATACAGCACCCCGGCTGCTGGGTCAGTTGGCCCTATCATCAGTCGAAAACTACGACGAAATCGAAGCACGGGTGCGGCGGAATATAGAAATTGATGCCGCAGAGGCAGCAGATGACAGCCCACCGCTGGACGCCGACCCGTGGGACAACGACGAAGCGCCCGATGCGGTGCACGCCACAGATCAGGACGTGCAGCAAGTGGAAGACGATGTTGTCGACGATGCCACGGGTATCGCAACGCAAGATGAACAAGGGGCGCAAGACAAAGAGGTGCCTGAAACTGATATCGTGTGGGATATTCCTTCATACGCCGATGCGGTTTCGGCCACGCCAGAATTGGCAGAACCTGAATACGATCCATCCCTGGCCAGCTTTGATGACGATGATCACGACTATGAACTGGGTGATGCACAGCCTGACACCCCTGAAGACCCTGCCAGCAGCCCAGCCGCGCATCTGGCACAGGTCAGTGTGATTGGTGAAATGCGGGCCGCGCGCGCCAGCTTCCGCTAACCTGATCTTCCCGGATTGGGCTGCAAGCGATCACATATTATGGCATGTTTCGCCGCAGTCTTGTCTTTCTGATTGCAAAACTGGTGGCCTGTCGCTTTAGTTGGCGACAAGCGCATGAAATATGCGCGCCGCCGGGGAGAATTTTTTGCCGCAGACCACTACCGACACTGCGTTTGTCGAGTTTGAACGTGTTCAGAAGAGTTATGATGGTGAAACACTGGTCGTAAAAGACCTGAACCTGTCCATGCCAAAGGGCGAGTTTCTCACCATGCTTGGCCCGTCAGGATCGGGCAAAACCACCTGCCTGATGATGCTGGCCGGATTTGAAACCGCCACCCATGGCGAAATTCGGCTTGATGGGGTGTCGATCAATAACATTCCGCCGCATAAGCGCGGCATTGGGATGGTCTTTCAGAATTATGCCCTGTTTCCGCATATGACCGTGGCCGAAAACCTGTCCTTCCCGCTGGAAGTACGCAAGATGGACAAGACCACGCGCGAGGCCAAGATCAAACGCGCGTTAGGCATGGTGCAGATGAATGACTTTGCGGGCCGCCGCCCGGCGCAATTGTCCGGCGGACAGCAACAGCGTATTGCGCTGGCCCGCGCGCTGGTGTTCGAACCCGAACTGGTGCTTATGGATGAACCGCTCGGTGCGCTCGACAAGCAGTTGCGCGAAACCCTGCAGTTCGAGATTACAAATCTGGCCCACGAACTGGGGATCACCGTGGTCTATGTGACCCACGACCAGACCGAAGCGCTGACCATGTCAGACCGTGTCGCGGTGTTTGATGACGGACGCATCCAGCAGTTGGCCCCGCCCGATCAGCTCTACGAGGCCCCGCAAAACAGCTTCGTGGCGCAGTTCATCGGCGAAAACAACACTCTGGAAGGGGTTGTACAGCAGATCGACGGGGACACCTGTATTGTCAAACTCGACAGCGGCGACATCATTGATGCGGTGCCTGTGAATGTGTCTAAAGCCGGCGAACGGACCAAGGTATCGATCCGCCCCGAACGGGTGGAATTCGACAAATCCCGGCTGAACCCGGGCGCGCACACGCTCAAGGCCGAAGTGCTGGAATTCATCTATATGGGTGACATCTTCCGCACGCGCCTGCGGGTGGCCGGCACGGATGAATTTGTGATCAAGACACGCAACGCCCCGGATCAGGTGCGCCTGACACCGGGAAGCCAGATCGACATTGGTTGGATGGCAAAGGATTGCCGCGCGCTGGATGCGTAGCGGCTGAATAAAGGGCCACCATCGCCCGGCGGGCGGCCTTTCCACAATATTAACCGGGTATGACAACGGGAGTATGAAATGAAACTGACCAAAGCACTGATGACAACCTCGGCCCTGACGCTTGCAGGTACGGTTGTCTGGGCGGGTGGCCACATGGCCGATGAGATGACAATTGTCAGCTGGGGCGGGGCATATTCCGCATCACAGCAAGCCGCCTATCACGACCCCTATATGGCTGCCAATCCAGGCGTGACAATCATCAACGACGAAAGCTCGTCCGAGGGGATCGCCAAGATGCGCGCCATGAACGAGGCGGGGAACATCACTTGGGATCTGGTCGATCTGGAAGCCGCTGACGCCATCCGCGCCTGCGATGAGGGTCTTGCCATCGAAGTCGATCATGACGCGGATTTGGCGGCAGCACCTGACGGCACATCGGCTAGCAATGACTTTGGCGATATGATCGTGTCCGATTGCTTTATCCCGCAAATCGTCTTTTCCACCACATTCGGTTACCGGACGGACATGGTGCCTGCGGGCGTCGCGCCGCCAACCGGTGCCTGCGATGTCTTTGATCTGGAAACATATCCCGGCAAACGCGCGCTGAACCGCAATCCGATTGCCAACATGGAATGGGCGCTGCTGTGCGATGGTGTGGCCTATGAAGACATCTATGACCTGCTGGAAACCGATGCAGGACAACAGCAGGCATTCGCCAAGCTCGACACCATCAAGGACGAAACAATCTGGTGGACAGCCGGTGCTGAAACACCTCAGCTGCTCGCCGATGGTGAGATTTTCATGGGTTCCACCTATAACGGGCGTCTGTTCAGCCTGATCGCCGAACAGGGCCAGCCGGTTGGCATGGCATGGGACTGGCAGATGTTTGATCTGGATGGGTGGGTCATCCCCGCCGGTCTGTCAGATGAACGTCTGGCGCGTGTGATGGATTACGTGAACTTCGCGACCGATACACAGCGCCTGGCGGATCAGGCGAAGTATATTTCTTATGGCCCGGCCCGCATGTCGTCCGCACCGCTTGTCAGCACGCATGCGACACTCGGGATCGACATGGCACCACATATGCCGACCGAGCCGGGCAATGCCGAAAATACATTCGTGAACAACTACGAATGGTGGGCGGATTATCGTGACGATCTGGATGCCAAGTTCCAAAGCTGGCTGGCACAATAGACAAACTGCGTAAGGTGGATCTTGATCCACCTTACGTTGACGCATCTGTCGCGGACAAAGGATAGCGATATGCCAAAAGGCTATATAATCGGCCATATCACGGTGAATAATCCGGAGGCCTATCAAGAATACATTGTCCGCGACACGCCCATGATCGCCGCATACGGTGGCAAACCCATCGTACGTGGCGGCACCGGCGAAGTGGCCGAAGGCCCCGAGTTCGACCGCCACGTCGTTTTCGAATTTCCCGATTTTGAAAGTGCCAAGGCGCTGTATTATTCCGACGAATATCAAGAAGTTGCGCGTATTCGTCGCGAGAATGCAACCAGCATGATCGTGCTGGTCGAAGGGGTCTGAACCGATGGCCGAACAAATGCTCGCCGCTGATGGTCGCCCGCTCAAAGCTAGCCTGAACCGGGCCCTGCGCCGCCAAAAAATGCGCGCGTTGCTCCTGATCGCCCCCTTGCTGCTTTTCATCATGCTCACCTTCATCGTCCCCATCGGGCAAATGCTGTTCCGCTCTGTCGAAAACCAGATCGTTGGTGACACCATCCCGCGCACAGTCGTCGCACTGGGCGATTGGGACGCGAACACCGATCCGGTCCCTGACGACGCCGTTTTCAGCGCTTTCGCCAAGGACCTGATGATCGCCGTCGAACGCAAGCAACACACCCGCCTTGGCAGTCGTTTGAACTATGAAACATCCGGTATCTCATCCCTCTTCCGCAAATCTGGCCGCCGGGTCGATGATATCGGGGAAGGTTACACCGACCAGTTCGTCGCGTTTGACCCTGCATGGGAGGATCCGCTGACTTGGGCAACGCTCTTTGGCGATGCCGACTGGATCACAGCACAGGCCGCCTGGGATGGTGAAGGGGACGAACCCGCCTTTGTCCTGTCAGATGACGCCAACGAAATGCTCCCCCGTACAGCCGATATCTATGCGGCCTTCGCCGAGGTCATTCAGACCGAAAACAACGATAGCCCAACCGAGGAACAGCCATGGAACGTGGTCTACCTGGCCCTCTATGAAGAGCTACGGACCTATACGGGCGAACCAAATTACGCTGACCTTCCGGGAGGTGAGATTATCTTCGCCGCCGAAGATGCCGTCCGCGACTTCGCACCACAGAGCGTTCGCGCCGCCTTTGCCGATATCGACGAAGATTGGGAAGACACCGCGGTCTGGCAAACCATCCAAACCTATAGCCCGGCCTTTACCGCTGGGTATTTTCTCAACTCTGTTGATCTGCAAAAAACCCCTGGCGGCCCCGCATGGCAGCCCGAAAACGAACAAATTTACCTGACCCTGTTCTGGCGCACGATGGTGATGTCGCTGACAATCACTGTGTCCTGCATTCTGCTTGGCTACCCGGTTGCGTGGATGCTCGCGAACCTGCCCGCGCGCAAGGCCAACCTGCTGATGATCCTTGTGCTGCTGCCGTTCTGGACGTCGCTGCTGGTGCGGACATCGGCCTGGAAGGTGCTGCTGCAACAACAAGGGGTGATCAACGACACGCTTGTCTGGATCGGGCTGGTGGCTGACGACAACCGATTGGCGCTGATCAACAATGCCACGGGCACGATCATCGCCATGACCCATATCCTGCTGCCCTTCATGATCCTGCCGCTTTATTCGGTGATGAAAACAATCCCGCCCAGCTATCTGCGGGCGGCCAAATCGCTTGGGGCGACCAATTGGACGGCGTTCTGGCGGGTGTATTTTCCGCAATCCGTACCGGGGATCGGGGCGGGGTCGATCCTCGTCTTCATTCTGGCCATTGGGTACTACATCACGCCCGAAATCGTGGGCGGGACCAAAGGTGTCTTTATCTCCAACCGGATCGCATATCACATCTCGACCTCGCTCAACTGGGGGCTGGCGGCCGCCCTTGGGGCGATCCTGTTGGCCGTTGTTCTGCTGCTGTATTGGGCCTACGACCGGATCGTCGGTATCGACAATGTGAAGTTGGGAGGATGATCAGATGAGCGCCTTACCCCCCTATGCCACCACCGGCCAACGCATCTGGCACTACAGCTTTCGGGTCATTGTGGGCCTGATCCTGTTCTTCCTGATCGCACCAATCATCATCATCATCCCGTTGTCGTTTAACGCGCAGGATTTTTTCACCTTCACGCCTGAAATGCTGGCACTGAACCCGGAAGGCTATTCGCTCAAACACTACCGGGACTTTTTTACCAATCAGGATTGGATCAGGCCGCTGCAAAACTCACTGATCATCGCGCCTTTCGCGACGATCATTTCGGTATCGCTGGGTACACTTGCTGCTATTGGGCTCAGCCAATCCCATGTGCCGTTTCGGCGGGGTATCATGGCAATTCTGATCTCACCCATGATTGTGCCACTGATCATTTCAGCCACGGGCATGTTCTTTTTCTACAGTCAAATGGGCCTGTGGATGGAGGCAAACCTTGGGATGTCCAAATCCCTGACCGGCTATATCAAGGTGATCCTGGCCCATGCAGCGCTGGGTATACCGTTCGTGATCATCACCGTGACGGCCACGCTGGTCGGGTTTGACCAATCATTGACCCGGGCGGCAGCGAATATGGGGGCGACGCCCACGGTCACGTTCTTTCGGGTGCAGATGCCGCTGATCCTGCCGGGGGTGATTTCCGGCGGGCTCTTCGCCTTCATCACCTCATTTGACGAGGTGGTGGTGGTCCTGTTTGTGGGCGCTGCCGCACAAAAAACGCTGCCATGGCAAATGTTCACCGGCTTGCGCGAGCAGATCAGCCCGACCATTTTGGCCGTGGCGACAGTGCTGGTTGCGATCTCGATCCTATTGCTGGCAACTGTCGAGTTACTGCGGCGCAGGTCCGAACGTCTGCGTGGCATGTCGCCCGCCTAGGGCAGGACATAAAGCCAGCACCAAACCGTGACAATCGAAAGCCCGGTGCCCATCAAGACAGCGGATGCAGCCACGCGCTTTGCTTTGCCATACATGTTGGCAAAGACATAGGCATTGATGCCTGGCGCCATGGCCGCCGTCAGCATGGCAGAGCGGGTGGCGTCCACCGATAGGGCACCCCACGGGGCCAGACCCCAGACAATCGCAGGATGCAGGACCAGCGAGACTGCGACGACATAAAGGATCGTGCGCATGTCGCCCTCGGGCCGGTAGCGATAAAGCACACCGCCAAGGCCAAAAAGCGCGGCAGGCAACGCCGCCCTGACCATCAGATCCAGCGCATCCGTCAGAACGCCTGGTACCGGGATGCCGCCCAGGTTGACGATGAAGCCAAGGGAGATGCCCACGATCAGCGCATTGCTGAACATCGCCTTGAGTACTTTGCCCGGCAGTGACGCGGCATTGCTGCCGCGATTGCGCGCGATTTCCATTGCGGTGATGCCGACGCCGTAGCAGAACGGTGAATGGATCGCGATAATGGCGTAGTTCGCTTCGAGCGCTGAAACACCATAGGCGCGTTCAGTGATCGGCAGGCCAAGCAGCAATGAGTTCGAAAAAAGACAGCAGAACCCGATAGCCACGCTGTCCTCCCAGTCGCGCCCGAAGATATAACGCGCGCCCAGCAAACCCGCGATAAAACCGGACAGCGCACCAACATAGAAGATACCCAGCAGTGCAAGATCAAAATTCTGGTCCAGATCAAGGGTCGATATGGCGCGAAAGAGCAGGCAGGGAATGGCGAAACCTTGGGTGAATTTCATTAACCCATCGACACCGGCATCACTGAAATAGCCTTTCCACACCGCCAGGTATCCAAAGCCGATCACGAGGAAGACGGGGAGGATCACGTCGATTAATGCAGCCAAGGTAGTCTTTCCAAGTGGAGCGGCTGCGCCGCATTACATGTTTTGTTGGCCGCCTGTTGGGGCTGTTGCATGTCTATTCGATCTCAAACGTCAGGGTCATTCCGTCATAGGCGGGTTGGATGTGATCCGGCGTTTCTGCCGCCACCGCCGCATAATCCAGATCATTATGCATATTGGTCAGCACGGCTTGTTTCGGTTTGACCCGGTCAATCCAGACCAGTGTGTTGTCCAGATGCGAATGTGTTGGATGGGGTGTACGGCGCAGTGCGTCAACAATCCAACAGTCCAGATTTTCCAACGCAGGCCAGGCCGCGTTCGGAATGGCAGAGACATCGGGCAGATAAGCCACATCGTGAATGCGAAAACCCAGCGCATCAATCGTGCCGTGTTCAACCTCGAACGGGGTCAGGGTGATCCGCCCGCCGGGCCCGTCAATCGTGACGTCCCCTTTGATTGTGTTCAGCTCGCAAATTGGCGGGTAGGCCGATCCTTTGGGCTGCACAAACGCATAGCCAAACCGCCCCAGCAGGTCGTTGCTGGTGTCCCCATCTGCCCAGACCTGCAACCGTTCACGCATGTTGAACACGATCATGCGCAAGTCATCGATCCCATGCACGTGATCGGCATGGGCATGTGTGTAAACCACCGCGTTCAGCGTGCCGACACCAGCATTCAGCAACTGACTGCGCAGATCAGGTGAAGTGTCGATCAATACCTGCGTGACCTGTTCACCCCGCGACCGCGTGACCAGCAAGGAACAGCGTGTGCGGTAATTCTTGGGGTTGTCCGGATCGCAAGCCCCCCAAAGCCCGCCTAACCGGGGCACCCCACCCGATGAACCGCAGCCAAGAATGGTAAAGGACAGCGTATCGCTCATACCGCCGCCTTCCAGAACAGCCGGTCGAAATTGGCTGTGGTTCGGGCTGCGAAATCCTCGTAACGCATGTTGAACAATGCCGCACCGACCTTGGCGGTGTGGGCGGTATAGGCCGGTTCGTTCCGCTTGCCCCGATGCGGGGGTGGGGCCAGATAGGGGCTGTCCGTTTCCACCAAAATGCGGTCGATAGGCGCGGCAGCAAAGATGTCGCGCAGCTCTTGTGATTTGGGAAAGGCCGCAATGCCTGACATCGACAGATAGAACCCCAGATCAAGGGCGGCTTGCGCCAGCGTGGCTGAACTGGAAAAGCAATGCATGACGCAAGTGAATGCGCCCTTCGCATGTTCCTCGGTCAGGATCGCGGCCATGTCATCATCCGCCGCGCGCGCATGAATGATCAGCGGCAGCTTTGTCTCCCGCGCTGCGCTGATATGCACCCGCAATGACCGTTGCTGAATATCCTTGGATTCAACGGTGTAGTGATAATCCAGCCCACTCTCACCAATACCGACGAACTTCGGATGTGCCGCCAGCGCAACCAATTCATCGACCGTGACAAGCGGCTCGTCGGCAGCGCTCATCGGGTGGGTGCCTGCGGCATAGAACACAGGCGCGTGGGCCTCTGCGATGGCGCGCACCTGTGGCTCCAACCGCAGTTTGGTGCAGATGGTCACCATCCGCTCAACGCCCGCGTCTAGCGCACGTTGGATCACGGCAGGCCGCTCTGCATCAAAGTCAGGAAAGTCGAGGTGGCAGTGGCTGTCGACGATGGTTGCTTGGGTCACTTGGGCCGCCTTTACGCTGCGGCGACACCCTGCGCCGTCTCTTCGATCTTAAAGATCATATCAAGGATCAGCGCAGCAGGGTCAAGGTTCACGGCCCGCCCATGACGCGACCTGTTCGACAGATCCTGCTGCAACTGCGCCCAGCGGCGCGCGGCATAATCATCGGGCGCAATGCGGGCCAATAGGCGGGCCTCACCCATGGCGCCTTGTGCGGTCGGTTCGCCGACCAAACCCGCCCGCGCGGCACGTGACAAAAACAGGTCAATCAAGTCGAGCGTCAGACCAAACCGGATATCAGCGCCACGTCCCGCACAGCTATCGGCCAGCCGTAATGCGGCAGGGCGGTTGATATGGGGCAGCCCCTCAAAGGTTTTGATGATCTCTGCATAAAGCGGCAAACCATCATGGTTCAAAAGCCGGATCGCATCCCCCGCAGATCCCCCCGCCAGCGTGGCAAGGCTTTCGCTGCCATCTGCGGAATGCCCGGCCTGCACAAGCGCCTTTTGCAAATCATCTGGGGGTAATGTCCCGCACCGCAAAACGCGGCACCGCGACCGGATCGTGGGCAGCAGTCGCGAGGGCTGATGCGCAATGAGCAGGATCGTGGTGTTTGCGGGCGGCTCTTCCAGTTCTTTCAGGATTGCATTCGCGGCATTGCGGTTCAGCTCATCCGCAGCATCGACAATGACCACACGGCGGCCCCCATCAGCGGCAGACATGTGAAAAAACGTCTTCAGGCTGCGAACAGCATCTACTGTGATTTCTGATTTCAGTTTCTTGGTTTTGTCGTCCCAGGGGCGGCGGATCAGGGCCAGCCTTGGATGCGCCCCGGATTGGATCAACCGTGCATCAGGGTGATCGGGGTCCACAGCCAGCGTCGGATCGCCAAGCAAACTAGGCCCGGCCTCTGCCAAAAGAAAGGTCGCGATTTTCCAGGCCAGCGTTGCCTTACCGACCCCGCGCGGGCCGGTGATCAACCAACCCGAATGCAGGCGGCCAGATGTGAATGCCTCAAGAAAGTCCGCCTCTGCCTTGGCCTGACCATAAAGGACCGGCGTCTCGCGGGGGTGTGGTGCGCCAAGGGTCCGGTCGGGCTCGGGAATGTCATCATTGCTCATGCGCGGGCCGCAATTTCCGAGGCGATCTGATCTGCGGTGCGATTGCCATCGATCAGAACACAGCGATTTGGATGGGCATGGGCCAATGCCAGAAAGCCGTGGCGCAATGTTTCCTGAAACGGCAGGCCGAAATCCTCAAACCGGTCTTCGCCGGAATTGCGGGCCAGACCGCGTTCCAATGCCGTGGCCGGGTCCATATCAATGATGAATGTCAGATCTGGTTCGCGCCCGATCATCAAAGCATGCAACTGGTCCACCATTGCGCGCAGATCGCCACGGGTCGCGCCCTGATACACCCTTGTGCTGTCGGCAAACCGGTCCGAAATGATCGTGGTTCCGGCTGCCAAGGCGGGTTCAATCGTCTTTTCTAGATGATCGCGACGGGCGGCTGTAAAGAGCAGAATTTCGGTTTCCGCGGACCACCTGTCAGGATCGCCGGTCAAAACCAGCTGGCGGATTTCTTCGGCGCCCGGGCTGCCGCCCGGCTCGCGGGTCAATGCCACTTTGTGTCCCAACGCCTCCAGATGATCGCGCAGGCGGCGGGCTTGGGTCGATTTCCCGGAACCGTCGATACCTTCAAACGTGATAAAACGTGGTTTGCTCATGCCTCCTCAGGCACTTCATCGGCACCGGGTCCATATTTCTGCCAAAGCACAAGGGCGGCGGTGCGCAACCGAGTAGAAAATCCGCCGCGGGCCACGTCTGTTTCCGCCACCAATGGCAGCCGCTTTTCGGGCAGACCATCAAGCGAAATCACCAGCTCAGCCAGCGGCTGACCTGCTTCAATCGGAGCCTCAATCGGGCCGGTATAGACGACCTCGGCATCGACACTGCCCTGATTAAGGATGGGCACCAGCAATGATACATCTTCGGCGACGGTCAGGCCCACAATGGGCGCGTCGCCCATCCAGACATCTGCCTCGGCAATGCGGGTTCCTGCACGGGCCACATCTTTTTGGGCGAACTGTCGAAAGGACCAGTTGACCAGCCGCTCGGATTCTTCGGCACGCGCGGCTTGCGTATCAAGGCCAGTGATCACGAAAATGATCCGGCGATCACCCTGCTTGGCCGACCCAACCAGACCATAACCGGCCTCTTGGGTATGCCCGGTCTTCAGGCCATCCGCCCCGATGCCCAGCGTCAGCAGCGGGTTACGGTTGCGCGAATTAGATGGGACACGACCATCAAAGGCAAATTCTGTTTCGGCGAAAAGCGGATAATAGGTCGGGTAATCGGTGATGATGCGGTCGGCCAGAATGCCCAGATCTTCCATCGACATGCGATGGCCCGCCGCGGGCCAGCCATTGGAATTGGTGAAGGTTGAATTCATCATGCCCAGCTGACGGGCGCGATCCGTCATCATGCGGGCGAACCCGCCCTCTGTGCCGTCAGGCGATAATGCCTCGGCCAGAACGGCGCTGGCATCATTGCCAGACAACACGATCACCCCGCGCAATAGATCCTCAACACTGACGCGGTCGGTGGTGTCCAGAAACATCGAAGACCCGGTATAGGCCGCCGCCTCACTTGACACCGGCAGTAATTCATCCACCACCAACCGGCCATCGGCGATCGCCTCAAACGCCATATAGATCGTCATCAGCTTGGACATGGATGCAGGCGGCAAAGGCGCATCTTCGTTCTTGGCCAATAAAACGGTGCCCGTTGTCTGGTCAAACACATAGGCGGCCGTTGCACGGGTATCGAACGTTTGGGCAACGGCCGATGTGGTGCCCAGCGCTAGGGCCAGAACCGCAAATCGAAGGGCGTGAAATCTCATCTTTCTCATGCTCCGCATTGATGGGCCAGGTCAGCCGTCAACGGCAAATGCATCGACAAAGCCAAGCGCCTTGATCTGCACCAAGGCTGCCTCGCGGGCCTCTTGCTCCAGGCCTGCACCCGATACAACGCGCCAGACGGTGCGGCCGCCGATTTCTTCGGGCAGTACAACACTGTTAACGCCAGCCTCGGTGATCCGCTGGGCGGCAGCATCGGCGTTGGGTTGCACGCTGAACACACCAATCTGGATCAACGGACCCGTGGGCGGGGCAGGGGCCTCTGCAACCGGATCGGCATCAGCTTTGGTATCGGCGGCAGCGGCAGTTGCCGCCACACCCACTGCTGGCGGCAGAACAACCTCAACCGCGGATGTTGTTGCTTCGGCGGCATCAATCGCCGCAGCAGCGACACCTTCAACAGGGTCGAGCGGGGTGGCCTGCACCGTGACAGGTGCGGCCAGATCCGCAACAACTGGATTTGTTTCCGGGGTCGCCTCAACCTCTACTTCTTCGCGGCGCAGCACAACCACATTCAATTCGGTCGGCGCACCGGCCAAAACGCCAAGCTCTTCTGCGGCATCAGACGACATCTGCAACAGGGGGCCGGGGTTTTCGCGCTCTCTGCGGAACAAGGCACCGACCACGGACCTGCCATTGGTCGTGTTGCGGATGATGACGCGCTCAGGGTCGGTCACGTCGGGATGGGCCACCCAGATGCCGCCCAATGACGGGCGACCATCCCAAAGGCCGCGATCCGTGACTTCAAACACATCGGGGCGTTCAACATCCTGCGATGCCGTGTTTGTCTGCACTGTCGCGGCACCGCCTGCCGATGTCGTACCACCGGCGTCAGACGCCGGAAATGCAAACTCGCCGTTCTCGTCGCATGCAACCAACCCAAAAACCGCAACAAATGCCAAAGATGCCGGGAATATCCTGCGTTTCATAGATGTTTCGCCCGTCATTTAATGCCCCTCATTATGCACCCTTTCATTTGGGTATCGGCTGTTGTCCAGCCGTGTTTGCTGCTTTCATTTCAGGGGCGTCACGCGCCCCTTAAACCATCCGCCAGCATGTTTCGCAGCACGATAGCGCCCGATCTGCCATTTTGGAAGGCTGATGGCCAAAATGTCGGCGGATTTCCCCAAAGCGCAAACCTGCTTTTCGAATCATAATTTCATCGCTAACACGTGCCCGTCGGAGGAGTGGCAGAGTGGTCGAATGCACCGGTCTTGAAAACCGACGTAGGTGAAAGTCTACCGTGGGTTCGAATCCCACCTCCTCCGCCAAAATTAGCAACTATGTATTTGTTTTAAAATAGAAAAATTTGTTTATGATTTTTGTGTTCCCACACTTGTTCCCACGCCCATGTTGCTATGAAACCGCATCTTAGTTATCATCTTCTTTGCGTTCTTCACCTGTAATGAGCCTACGTTGATCCTCGCGGCTGATTTGTCCGTAGTGCTTAAGCGTCATTAATGCATCACTGTGGCCTAGATTTTGGGAGGCGGCGACCAACTCGGCGACGTTCTTGCAGGTCCGGGAAATATGACGCGAATGCATGTGCCGGAATGAATGTGGTCCATATGCCTCAAGCCCCGCGTTTTTGAACGCCGCGTTGACGATTTTGCGCACTGGTTCGGTGGTGGACCAATGGCGGCGCTCAAAGCCGGTTGCCTTGAAGCCTTCAGTTCCTTTCGCGGAAATGGCGGTTGCCGGAAAGAGAGGGTCATCAGAGCCGTAAAGCGCGACCTCATCCAGATATGTGATCCATTTGGCCAGGACGGTTTCGGCTTCAGGAAAGCCTTTGTGGAAGAAGCTATCAATGGGTTTGCCAAATTTGGTCGCAACCTCGCGCGGGTTTTGCATCACGCATTTCTCGTCAAGATCGACGTGCTTGATCCGGAGCGTCGCAATCGCGCCGACACGCGGCCCGCACAGGCAAAGCAGGGACATAAGAGCTTTGTCACGTAACTCGCGAGGCGTCGTTTCTGGCATCATGGCCAGCGCGTGTTTTGCCTGCTTGATGCTTGGCGCTGGGCGTTCAGGAGCGGCGCGTGCCTCGGCCTCGTCGCGCAGGGAAAGGCGAAAGTATTCGGCGTGTTCAACCTTGATCCGGCGTCGGAACCCATCTTGTTGCGAAAGCCAAATCGTAAATTCACGCAAAGTCGCCATAATCGCGCGCTGAGTGGATTTGGACAGCGGCTTGCCGCTCGCAGTCTTCGTCCGTTCCAGATTTGTTCGAAATTCCATCGCCCAGTTGATATGAAATTTGCCGAATTCCTTACGCCCGTTCCAGACATCAAAGCGTTCCAGCGCAGCGATTTCCCGGTCCAGTGTCTTAGGTGAGCGTTGCTTCGCGTGCTTGCGATAGTGCATGTAGTCCCGCTTGATCCGCTCGTTCTTTTCACTCGGTCTCTTGGCCATTTTTGTGTCCTTTCCTGCGCCAATTTCGGGCGTCAAAAAGCTGCGTCATGGATGGGGGCTAGAAGTGGAAGTTCGCGGGGAACTGAGTCCGCAACCTTAATGTCGATTGTGATGTTACCGTTTCTTGCCGAAATTCTGCGCGGTTTCGAGGTACGGGGTCTCAAACTTTGAAGCGCCCTCTCCCTCCGAATCCAGCAACTCCAGCTTGCCTTCCAATTTGTGCAAACGCGCCTTTGCCACAGGTTTGTTCATCACTGTACCGCACACGTTGCAGAGCGCTTTGACCCTCACACGGTTGCCGTCGATGTGGCACTCTGCAAAACCGCCTGCTGCGAAACGCAGGTCGTGGCAGCGAAGGCAGAAGAACTCGTGCAGCTTGGTTTCGGTCTTGCGCTCTTTGCGCTTGCTCTGGATGAAGCTACGAAGATCATCGCCCCGGATGAGATGCGGACGCTGATCATCCATCACTGGCAATCCTGCTTTGTTCCAATTGCAAATCGTGCGTGTGGAGACGCCAGTGATCTCCGCTGCTTCACGGATGGTGTAGCAGCGGAAGAATTTGATTGCGTTGATGCGTGCGGTCCTCGCCATCTGACCAGCTCCTACGCTTTGGGGCTGGTTTCGTTGCGGGCAAGCCAATCGCGGATCGCGTCCACCCGGATCAAGCGGCGCGTGCCGATCTTAATGCTGGGAGGATCACCCTTGGCCAAGGCCGCGTAGAGCGTCGTCCGCCCCACACCGGCAAGCCGCGCAGCCTCGTCAGGCGAAACAGCGATTGGGGGCAGCGGGCGGTTCGGTTCAACAGGGTTCGTCATGGCTCATTCTCCTTTGTAAGAGCATGAGCGGACGATGCCGGACGCGGTCCGGGCAGAAACAGAGGCGAGGTTTCTGACCAGTTATTGCCCAGCGCGAACCTTGCTGACGTAGTTTTGGACGGAAGACACTGATGGTGGTTTCAGATGAGGGTTTGATCGTTTGAATTCATTTAAAACAGCGCGGGCTTCTTCATTGCGCCCTGCTAAGGCACTGCCTTCTGAAATTCTCTGCATAATCAATGCGGAGATCGTTTCGCCGTAACGGTTCGGTGCCCCACCGGGGTTCTTGCGTGGCGCGCCAACCAAGTCGCGCAGATCGGAGACAGACTGAAACTCTGAGCTAGCCACATCGAGTTCCACAACGTCCGATAGAGACACGGTAACGCTTCCCGCGCCCTGCAACGTGCCTGCCGCCGAAAGGATGAGCCGATAGGTCGATCCCGGCTCTTGTGCCAGTGCCGCCGCAAGGTCCGTTGCATCAGTTTCGGTCTGCAACTTCGGATGGAAGTAGATCGCAATATCACCGGCTTCGCTGCTGACCTTCCCGACCCGCCATGTTTCTCCCGCGACAGGCGAGGACTTGCGCGCGCGGCAATCGAAGGTATCGGTCAATGCGTCGATGATCTTCGCGATATTCGCTCGCACCGCATTGATTTCGCCCTCTGCGACCGGAATGAAGCCCATCTCCGGGCAAAAGAACCCAATGCGCCCACTATGATGCACGATTTCGACATTGTGCGGGTTGTCGCAATTCAAACATGGTATGGACTGAACTGCCCCACCCCGCTCAAGAAACCCAAAGGCCAAAAGGGCCGAGAAGCATGGGTGCCTAGAATATAAGGACGCGGCGACTTTACCTTTCTGTGCAACGATCTCGCAAAGCAATTCAATCGGTTTCAATTATCCTGTCTCCAAGACGTCGACGTTTTTGGCAGGCGGCGCAAGTAGGCCCCACCGTTCGAGTAGTCCAAAGATGAACTGCCTATCGCTTTCGGTCGTGTTGGGTGAGGTTGTCGTATTTGGCAGGCGCAAGGTTACGGTCAAGCTGCGTTGTCGCTTGCCTTCCTGAGCGGTGAGAATGATCCGGAGCGTCGCCGAAAGAATCGTCCACCCACCCGCACGCAATGGCGATGCTGTTCCAAAGCGCCGATCAAGAAACCCATAAATCGTTTCGCCTTCACCACGCTTTTCAAATTTTGCTATACCGCCACTGCCATCGCCAAAATCGAGCGATGAGACCTCTACACGAGCAATGCCATCTGACGGCAAAATCTCAAAATCAGGCTTGCTCTTCAAGATGTGCAGACGCACATCCCGGCGCGGGACTTCAAGCGGTGGTTTCGAATGTGGCGCGAAGTTTTTCGAAAACACCGCCGAAAACTGGTCGCGCATTTTCTTGCCGCCGCGTGCGCAAATCTCGACAAGGCGTGACTTTGGATCACAGGCGATGCCGACCTCCAACACCTTCGCGACGACCTGCCGTTCTAGCGTGTCTGACGCTCCAAAGCCCAACTCGCTTTCCGCCCGCTCTTCGACGTAGATCGTCGCATGGGTAAAGGTCGTCTCTTCGCCAGTGACAGCGTGCGTGCGCACAGTCTCATACCAATCGGCAACGTGTTTCCGGTGCTTGGGCAATTCGAGCACCGCCAGGGTATCGCCGAGAAAAGCGCCGCGCGCGGCCTCGCTTTTCAGCGTCCAAGGCTTTCCATCGTTTTCAAACTGAAATGTTGACCAATTCTGCCCGCCATGCCGCCGCGACATCGACGCCTGCACCTCAATTCGGTTGATCAGGATAGGATGCTCAATCGCTAGAAACAGCAAAATGTCCTGAATGCCATTCAGACCTTCGATATCGATGCTCTCGCCGGAGCAAACCTGTTCCGCTGCGACAAGACCCACCTTATCAGACAGGGTTGCCAACAAGTCGAGTTCCGCCTTCATGGCGTCTTGGTGTTTCTCGGAAAGTTCCGCGATCAATTGCTCAATCGAGCGCACCAGTTCGGTTCCGCGTCTTACGCTGGCCCAATCGAAATCATCGGGCGCGGGCACCTCTCGGGACTCGAAATAGCGTTGAAGTCGTTCGCCAAGAGACTTTCGAATGAAGCCGCTGAATGATGCCATATATTGAGCTCGCAGAAAGAAATTTGTCCAAATATGGGGTCGGCATACGTTCCGTGCAAGTTGCTTTTGTTTAACTGATCCCGTCAAAGCTGAACCAGCACCATTGTGGAGGTTGGAATGGCTCCGCTACCTGTAGATCAAAATTCGCGTTTGAAAGTATTATGTGATGGTCAACAGTTCCCGCAAGGCTGATCTGGACTTTGCAGCCGATCTCCTCAAAGCCGCCGACAAGATGCGGGGCGGGCTTGAACCGTCAGAATACAAGCATGTCGCGCTGGGCCAGATTTTCCTGAAATATATCTCCGAAGCCTTACAAGCGATGCGCGGTCAGCTCTTGGCGACTTGGACCTGCCCGATCTTGGAGAAAGCGCAGGCTTCGAGCGTCGATGTCCATTGCACCGCGTGTTTGGCATTCTTCCAGACGGGGCGTTTGCTTTCGATCAGTTCAAGCCAAAGTGCGCGGAAACGTTGCGCGAAGTGGTAAACTGCGCCGGATTGTCTGACGGTTTCTGACGTCTCGTTCTTCTAACTGTTATGGAAACAAGGCGGGAGCATATTGTTCCGACAAGCTAGACCTAAGCCCTTTTTGAATGGTCTCTTAATCGATCTACCAATCGCGAGTGAGCGTCGTCGACGCATAAACCGGACGCTCCGAACTGGGACGGAGACAGCCCAGTTTCAAAATGGAGTCAAAGATACCGAATATTGCAGAGAAATCAGCTATATGGCAAACTTCATCTTGGACAAGCAAACCTCGAAATGGGACGCTATTCATTTATATGTGCACCCCCTGTTAATCCGTAATTAGCCAGCTTTCGCTCTAACGCGGTCCGGTTGTCTTGAACTTTTTCCCTGGCCTTCCAAGGCGGTTGTCGGTTGTAACCATTGCAACGGCGGCTTCTGGTTTTTCGCGTGTCGCTCTACCAACTGCTTTTGTTGCTTTCCAGTTGGCAATGGAAGTGCTGGTTTTGGTTCATAAGTATCTTTCGCTAACTCCGGGAATAACTCAAATAATTGTTCTCGTGCCTTTGCTCCAACGGCTTGGAGAGCTCCTGGCCCTGTATACAGACTTTCGGTCGGCGCCCCCTCAGCGTAGATCACCTCATGATGCTCAAGAAGCAAATGGTAATATTCGACGTTCTGAATGGCGTCGTCCACCTTGATACCAGGCAAGCCAATGAGTTTATTGGCGGCAACCAAAACAGAATCCCGGTCGAACATGCGTTGTACGATTTTCGAGGACATCATTATTCGATGCTGGCGTGAAACCAAAAGATCACGTAGCGGAAGGCCCTCGCCTAAAGAGCATTTGCTGATCTTGATTGGGCGAAGATTTGGCAATGCTTTGAGTATTGGTGATGGCACCAATGTCTGCCCTATCCAGCGGATACGTTGCAACCCGTTGCTCGCCGTACACAGCAGATCGCCAACTCGCAATTCCTCAACGGGAACCTCATGCTTGTCAGTAAGTATCCGTGTTCCCCGCATGAAACATGGCACGTCAATAATCGAGTTTAGATCGGACGTGTCTGGCGCATTCGTCGGGGTTACGTTTGCAGTCGAGAAAGTGTAATTGACGCCGGCTTCGAGTGGCTCTGAGACGATGTAGCCGACGAGCGATCCGTCGACTTCAACCCGGTACATATCGATTGTACCACCACCTGGCTTGTTCAAAGTGTACGACTGCTCGAGATACATATTTCCGGAGGCAAACACGGTTGTTCCATCCAAGCTGGTGGCATCTCCAACTTGAGTAAGATCGTCACCGCCTTCGTTGTTTAGGCTGTCACCATCGAAGACTGTACCGGTGTCGGGAGTGCCACCAAGTACCGTGCCACCGGCATCATCGGTTACATCGAAAACACGCCGGTTTACATCGGGATCAAATGTCCCTGATAGCGATATTGTACCGCCGCCAAAAACGACGGACCCGGGGTCGTAGCCAATGTAGGAATAGTTCGCCAATTTTACCGCCTTTCGAATAAACCCTGCGTTAGGATTAATACAGCACCAAAACCAATCGATCTCATTGAAGTGGTATTCAATAGATTCCACATCCTATGGCCGGACCGAGAGTTATTGGAGATACCCAAGAAAATTGATGTCGAATGCTCCGACCGCGCACGCTGCTGACACCCAAGAATATACTGCTCAATTACCGAGGTGATGTTTGATGCGATGGCGTCGGGAAGGTGAGTGTCGTACGCCATCGCATCAACGAGGGCTGTGTTGTGGTGACATAAAGATCACCCTATGGATGTAATTATTAACAAAAGGTTAACGGATCGCGTAGTGTTGAAATTTTGTTAACCTTTGAGTTTTTGGCAGATCTGAGTGCACGCAGCTTACGCTGCCGTTGGGTTACGATGTTGTGGGGATTGCAAAGTTTAACTCTTTGAAGCCCAATTAAAAAAAGAGAAATTTCACAACGAATACAGAAGAGCACACACCTCATGAGGGCGTATCGATTGCACGAATCGTGCTTAAGATGTCACACAGAAATAACCATTGCGCGAGTGATCGAACTTTATGCACTACAGGGAAGATCAATCAAAGATAGAGTTTGGTGGAGGAATCATTTCTTGGTCAATCGCATGTCTGGTTTTGCTTCAGCCCACACATGCCGATGAGTTGAAGAGGGACAAGTATGACAAATGAATTCGACTTTTCCACTGGCAGTGCTGAACGCAGAGCGCCAAAAACAGCAATCACAGATGCGGCGCGCGAAGTTAAGACCTCTCGCAGACCAGAGCTACCAGGGAAACGCTGCAGAACAGTGTTACTCGCAGTTGCGATGAGCACCGCGGCGCTATCAGCGAGCGCCCAACAGGTCACAATGGACTATACGAGTTCAGGTGGCGATATGACCGTCAATGTGTCTGCTAAGTTTGCTGCACCCGGTGAAGCGGTTTTCTGTGAGGGTGGAACTTTTGGTGGTATAAGCGGTATTCAAAACACAGTGGGCAACAGCCTCTCATTCGCGTCTGTCGGTACCCCCGCATCTCCAACAACCTGTATTGCATTGTCCTTTGCGGATGGAACGCAGGAGACTGGCCTAAGTACGGCGACGGGAGGATTAAATACTCCTGGTTCAACGTATAGTGCACCCAACTGTGTCTATAGCGGGCCGGAAACGGTAAACATAGTTACAAGCACCGGTAGGCGCGTAAGGGCAGTTTCTTCTGATGGAACCACAGCGCTGACAGGCACATTGGCTTGTACTTGGGACGGTGATCTCAACGTCGCCCCGACAATCACTGCGCCGGCGAATATTGCGGCGGTCGTGCCAAATGGGGTAACGACGTCATCGCAGGCATTTTCAGCGACGGTAACCGACACAGCGGACGACATCGCAGACACGCCAACCACCACATTTACGAATGCAGCAGGTGGTGCGACTTTGACGAGCCCATTCGACTTTCCCGTTGGTGTCACTACGGTGAATATCGATGCAGAGGATGATGCTGGACTCAGCGCTATCCAACAGAGCTTTACCGTCACAATTACCGAGAACTCTTTGCCTGTTGCGGACGCTGGCTCTGACCAACCATCAGTGGCAACTGGTGCGACGGTCAACTTGGACGGCTCAGGGTCAAGCGATCCGGATGCAGGGGATACAATCGCGTCATACCTGTGGTCGCAAACAACCGGCCCAACTGTTTCGCTTACGGGTCAGACAACGGCAACACCTAGCTTCACGGCTCCGACGTTGAATGTCGGGGATGCGCCTGTAGACTTGATTTTCCAACTTTTTGTGACTGATGCGCCGATTGGTGATAGCTCAGTTGCGGATACAGTTACGATTACTGTACAGCCCCCTGCAAACACGGCCCCGACAGCGAATGCTGGTCCGGATCAACCGGGTATTGCTTCCGCAGCGACGGTGACCTTGGACGGTTCAGGATCAAGCGATCCTGACGCCGGTGATGCAATCGCGACCTATGCCTGGACACAAACAGCGGGCACAGCCGTAACGCTGTCTGATCCTGCCGTTGCGGGACCGACCTTCACAGCGCCTACGCTGTTGGTCAGTGATGCGGCAGAGGTGCTGACGTTCAGCCTGATCGTGACTGACAACAATGGCGGTACATCCGTTGCTGACACTGTCGATGTCACTGTGAACCCGCCAGGCAACGTTGCCCCCACGGCTGACGCTGGTCCGGATCAACCCGGTATTGCTTCCGCAGCGACGGTGACCTTGGACGGTTCAGGATCAAGCGATCCTGACGCCGGTGATGCAATCGCGACCTATGCCTGGACACAAACAGCGGGCACAGCCGTAACGCTGTCTGATCCTGCCGTTGCGGGACCGACCTTCACAGCGCCTACGCTGTTGGTCAGTGATGCGGCTGAGGTGCTGACATTCAGCCTGATCGTGACCGACAATAATGGCGGTACATCCGTTGCTGACACTGTCGATGTCACTGTGAACCCGCCGGGCAACGTGGCCCCGACAGCGAATGCTGGTCCGGATCAACCGGGTATTGCTTCCGCAGCGACGGTGACCTTGGACGGTTCAGGATCAAGCGATCCTGACGCCGGTGATGCAATCGCGACCTACGCCTGGACACAAACAGCCGGCACAGCCGTAACGCTGTCTGATCCTGCCGTTGCGGGACCGACCTTCACAGCGCCTACGCTGTTGGTCAGTGATGCGGCTGAGGTGCTGACGTTCAGCCTGATCGTGACTGACAATAATGGCGGTACATCCGTTGCTGACACTGTCGATGTCACTGTGAACCCGCCGGGCAACGTGGCCCCGACAGCGAATGCTGGTCCGGATCAACCGGGTATTGCTTCCGCAGCGACGGTGACCTTGGACGGTTCAGGATCAAGCGATCCTGACGCCGGTGATGCAATCGCGACCTATGCCTGGACACAAACAGCGGGCACAGCCGTAACGCTGTCTGATCCTGCCGTTGCGGGACCGACCTTCACAGCGCCTACGCTGTTGGTCAGTGATGCGGCTGAGGTGTTGACGTTCAGCCTGATCGTGACCGACAATAATGGCGGTACATCCGTTGCTGACACTGTCGATGTCACTGTGAACCCGCCGGGCAACGTGGCCCCGACAGCGAATGCTGGTCCGGATCAACCGGGTATTGCTTCCGCAGCGACGGTGACCTTGGACGGTTCAGGATCAAGCGATCCTGACGCCGGTGATGCAATCGCGACCTATGCCTGGACACAAACAGCGGGCACAGCCGTAACGCTGTCTGATCCTGCCGTTGCGGGACCGACCTTCACAGCGCCAATGCTTGGTTTTGGTGCAAGTGAGGCGCTGACGTTCAGCTTGATTGTGACTGACAACAATGGCGGCACATCCGTGGCTGATACTGTGACAGTTACTATTGTTGGAGCCGCCAATCCAACGATCACAGCCATAACGCCGGACGGGACTGGCATATTGACCGTTACCGGCACTGCCGAACCCGGCAGCATGGTGACAGTCACTTTCCCTGATGGGTCAACTGGCACAGCTGTGGCCGATGATCCGTCCGGTGATTACTCTATCGTCTCCATGGTCGGACAGTCCAGCGGAACGGTCTCGGTCGTTGCGATGATTGGTGGAGAGTCTTCGACACCGGTGACGCAGGCCTATACTGACGCTGTGCCACCTGCACCACCGGTATTTGGAACGCCGACTGTTGGTAGCGAGGGAGAGCTAACAGTCACAGGTACCGCCGAACCGGGCAGCACCGTTGTGGTGACGTTTCCTGATGGCAGCACGGGCACGGTCGTAGCAAGCGATCCTGGTGGAGAGTTCACTTTGACATCAGGTCCAAACCAGCCAAGCGGTGATGTCTCGGTCGTAGCAACTGATGAGGCCGGAAACCCGTCAACACCTGCTACGCAAGCCTACACTGACGAAACTCCACCCGCTCCGCCAACCATCGACGCACCTATCATTGGTGTCGACGGTGAACTGACGGTCACTGGTACTGCTGAGCCCGGCAGCAATGTGTTGGTGACGTTCCCTGACGGTAGCACGACCACTGTTGTGGCCAGTGATCCGGGCGGGATATACACCGCTACATCGGGACCGGATCAGCCAAATGGTGACATAACGGCCATTGCGACTGATGCTGATGGCAACATGTCTGCCCTTGTAACGCGCGCATTTGTTGGTGCGACCGCATCGATTGAGGAAACCCAACGTGAGATTGCTACGTTCATGTACGAACGTGCCAATCGGTTGGTGCAGCATCAGCCAGAGCTCATCGGCCTGCTGAGTGATAACGGAACCGGTTCGTTCAACGCGAATGCGACGCGTAGTTCTGGTACGTTGCAGTTCGCAAGCGATCCAAACAACCGCGTTTGGATTGATGTCAGCGCGTCTTGGGGTACGACAGGCGAAAACGACACCCAATATGTCTTCGGTGCGGTTGGATCCCATGTTGCCATGTCGGAGAACCTGTTGATCGGCGGGATGGTCGAGCTTGACTATCTTGACCAATCCTCTGACACGAGCTCTGTGACTGGTTCTGGTTGGTTGGTTGGCCCCTATGTGGTCAGCAAGTTGCCAAGCCAACCTATATTCTTCGAAGGTCGCGCGCTTTATGGTCAAACCTCGAACGAGGTCTCTCCATTGGGCACCTATACCGACGAATTCGATACCGAGCGTTGGCTGGTTCAGGCAAAGGTTGTGGGGCAATATGAGTTGGGCACTTCAACAGTTACACCAAATCTGAGCTTGTCGCATACATCTGACACGCAAGAGGAATATGTGGATACAGGCAGCGTCACCATTCCCGAGCAGGATATAGAACTTTCCGAAGTGTCGCTTGGTGCTGATTTTGCAACGCCGGTACCGGTTGAATCAGGCGCGCTTGAGTTGACGGGTGGCCTAAACGGCGTCTGGTCTAGCACAAGCGGCGGCGGGAATGCGAGCACAGTTGTGCCCGAATTTGACGGTGAACGCGCAAAGGTTGATTTCGGCCTCAACTACATCGCAGAAGGTGGCATGCAGACGAACGCAAACGTGTTCTACGATGGTATCGGGACCGATGACTACGAAAGCTATGGTTTTGAAGTTCAGCTCATCCTGAATTTCTAAAGTAGCCGACGCTGAAAATTGATAGAGGCGCTGCGGATTCAGCGCCTCTTACTTTATTCAGGTACGTGAGTTCTAGTTTCGCAGTCGAGCGTCCAAAATCTGTCAAATGTCGACGGTGTGGCCCCACCAAATCACCTTGCCAATGAACTTGAGGCGTTCCTAGTCGCGTCCGAGATAGGCCTCTGGCGGATAGTTGGCGCTGTCTTCAGAATACATGATCAGGTTCTAAAAATCCGGGCGTTCAAGCCCAACCACGCTGCAACCGGTCAGCTTACATGCTTCCGATCATGATGTCTGGATGGATGGATCCATCGACCAGGCTCTGGCTCTCCTGCAGCAATTTGCTGTTTGCGGCGAAAGCCTGCAATGACTGGCCTCACTGCGGCATGTCAGTAAGTAGGTAAGGAAAGTCCAACCACGTTCGACGTCAGGTTCTGAGCGGTTGCGACGTTGGCCCATGCTTCCATGAGCAGGCGACGTTTATCGAACAGGTCGCTGCGGGCGTAGGCTGCTTCGGCTTTGTCTTTGATCCCGTGCGCAAGTGCCGCTTCGATTACCTCGCGCGGAAAGCTAGTTGTTTCGCCTGCCCAATCGCGGAATGTGGATCGGAAGCCATGGACGGTGATGTCGTCGTACTTCATCCGGCGCAGCAATGCCGTCATGCTCATGTCTGAAATGGGTTTGCCAGGTTTGGCCTGACTTTCAAACACAAGTGCCGTGTCATTCCCACGCGGTCCAAGGAATGCGATAGCCGCCTTGCTAAGTGGGACGCGGTGGCCTTTGCCTGCTTTCATGCGCTGGGCAGGGACCGCCCACGTCGCGTTTGTCAGATCAATTTCGCCCCAGGTCATGCCACGCGTCTCGCCAGATCGTGCCGCCGTCAGGACGGTAAAGCCCAGCGCTTGCGTTGCAACCCCAGAGCGCGTGGCTAGATCAGTCATAAATGCTGTGATGTCGGCATGTGATAGCGCGGCGTGGTGCTTGACCGCGCGCACTTTCTTTGGCTTTGGCAACAGATGGTCGAGATGTCCCCGCCACCGCGCTGGGTTATCGCTGGTGCGAATGCCCAAAGCCGATGCGTAGTCGATTACGGCTTCGATGCGCTGGCGCACCCGATTTGCGGTTTCAGGCTTTTCCGACCAGATTGGTGTCAACGTGCTGATCACGTCTGCGGTTTCGATCTTGGACACTTGAATCTGCCCAATCTTGGGAAAGACATAGCTTTCAAGCGTCGACGTCCATTGCGCCGCGTGTTTCGCATTCTTCCAGCCTGGGCGTTTACCTTCAATCAATTCAAGCGCAGCGTCCTTGAAGGTCTTAGGCTTGACTTGCTGTTTCTTGGCAATAGGGTCTTCGCCCTCGGCGATGAGGCGGCGCGCCTCGGATGCGCGGTCGCGCGCCATGGCGAGCGTTACATCGGGAAAGGACCCAAGGCCTAAATCCCTCCGCCGTCCTTGCACCTGATAGCGCAGCACCCATGAACGCGATCCGGATGGTTTGACATAGAGAAAGAGCCCGCGCCCGTCGCCATGACGTCCCGCTCCTGCCGTTTTCACTTTTTGCGCGCTCAAAGTCATGCTATTCCCACATTTATTCCCACACTTTTCCCCGGTTTAAGATGGACAGGTGCGAACTTCAATGGGCGAGTGTGAATATATCTATCTGATATATATACAGTAATGCTTGTTCATGCCAATCCGTGCGGACTCGGAAAAATATAAGTTCTACGGACACCTCCTCCGCCATCATACCTTTTTTGATTTGAATGAATTGCCTTGATCGGCCATTTTGCTTTGTTTTTTTGGCGTCTATAGCATCGCTTCATTATGTTGGGTTTCTTTCGATTTGCCCTGTATCATTTCCTTGAGTGGTATGAATCGTGGTATTTTATATGACCCTATCGGGTAAACTGACAAAGAAGCTGGTCGAGAATTTGGGGCCGGGTCGGCATGGTGACGGCAATGGCCTGTATCTGGTGGTTGATCCATCCGGCGCACGGCGCTGGATTGTGCGCGTCACTGTCAAAGGTCAGAAGAACAAACAAGGTGGGCCCTTGCGGACTGATTTTGGTCTAGGCGGCGCGGATGTTGTTACGATCAACCAAGCCCGCGATCGGGCGCTGGAATTTCGGCGGATGGCCAAACAAGGCCTGAACCCGCGTTTTAATGCCCGGCGCGAAATCCCGACTTTTGCAGAAATCGCCCAACAAGTGCATATCGACCGGATGCCAACTTGGCAGTATGGGCCGATTTCGGCTTTAAAGCACCGTTTAACGGCGCGTTAACAGCTGCTGTGAGACAGCCGATTTGAACGGTTCTGCAAAAACCGCGCTGCTGCAACTTTAACTGTCAGACACTGCAAACTTAACTGTCGCGCTACAATTTCCGATGAATTCCGCTTGGCAGGCGGCTTATCCACAAGAAATTGCTTTACAGAGTGTTACGACATCCTGCACGATATGTTGTAGGGGATAAACGTGAACAACACCGCCCCTAGAGCAGGCACCTAGCGCTTGAGGCACTGCCATGACCCGAGCGCCAAGCAGTGAGGCCGAGTATTATGGCATTGTCCGAGCAGTATCTTGAGGCTGACGATCTTCATCCCATTGATCTGGTGGAGCACATCGCAGAACACCACGCATGGGAATTTGACCGTATTCATGACGACCAGATCGCCATGGCCGTTGAAGGCCAGTGGCGTACCTATTCCATTACGCTGGCCTGGTCGGCCTATGATCAGACGCTCCGCCTGATCTGCACCTATGAGATGGAGCCCCCAGAGAACCGGATGCCCGCGCTTTATGAGACGCTGAACACGATCAATGATCGCTGCTGGGCAGGCTCATTTACCTGGTGGGAAGAACAAAAGCTGATGGTTTACCGCTATGGTTTGATCCTGTCTGGCGATCAGGTGGCCGGGCCGGATCAGGTGGATACGATGATCGGGGCCGCCGTGAATGCATGCGAGCAGTATTATCCGGCGATCCAATTGGTGACATGGGCTGATCGCACGCCGGCTGAGGCCGTGCAGGTTGCAATTGGTGGCGCTTACGGACGCGCATAAAGGCTGGTCTATCCGGTATCAACGCACCTTAATAAGGTTGTGGTAAGTGCCGCACGGTCTGTTTCAAGCCGCGTCGATCTGGACTTTGATATGTCGCAGAATAAACAGGGTAGATCGTCGATGTCTTATTTCGCGCAGCCGGTTCAAGTGGTCATGCTCTACGAGAACGCGCGCGCGTTTGATGCTGCCTTCAAGGATCTTGCAGTTCTTGATGCCCGGCTCAAATCGGTATTGCGTGACTACGGCACCTGGCAATCTTTGAAGGGGTATAACACCCGCAATCACCTTGGTTTGGCAACAGACACCCAGCACATCACCGTGCAGCGTTACGACGAACAAATGCAGATGAATGGTTTTGCGGATGTCTTGGCAAACCCGTTGGCCACAAAGCTGCAGCCCGAATTGGCGCTCTCCATTACGCAACATCGGCGGGCCCTGCTGATCGAGGTGGGGCCGGGCAGTGTGCCGGGGTTTGCAACGGCTTTGCGAGCATCGAAAATTGCTGAAGCCCTTGGCGATATGAACGATCCTGCGATGGGCCTGTCGGATGATCAGCGCGGATATGAAGACCGTCTGGCTATGGCGCAATACAGCGTTATTGGCATCATGCCGGAGGCGTCGGCCAACGCTATTCACTGGGTCCAATCCCAGCAGTTGTTTGAACCGCGGACCTTTAGCCCGCTTGCGGCTCATGGCTTTTCGCTGCCGCTTTATTGCGGTCCGTTTCTATTTGGTGGCGAAAAGACCGCTGATGGATCGGTCAAGGCGGGTGTGCGTGCGCTTGGCTCGCAGAACTTGTTGGGGAAGATGGTTATTTTTAAGCCGCATACGCAAGATTGGGCGAGGAGCTATGAGCAGATACTTGCGTTTATTGCGTATTGCCGCAGCATAGGTCGGATATTGGGCGATGGAGAAACATTTTCAGCGGATATGCCGGACGCCCCGGTGATCCGTGTCACCCACAAACGCGATATTCCGCAGCTGCCGGAGGGCTACGTTGAGCTGAGCCGCGATGACAGTGTTACCGCCGCAAAAAGAAGCGGGCTTGTCGACCGGTTGTTGGGGAAATTCCGCAACTAGCATTCTGGCTTGAACAAACGGTAGCGCATCGAAGCGGCCATTGATGGGCATGATTTCAGCGTAAGGTGGGTTTAAACTCATCTTTGGTTTGGCTAACCTTTTGACATTATTCGGAGAGGTGCGTTCCATGGATATGAATGATGTGGCAGTGCGCGGCCTTGTCTTGTTGGGATGCGGCAAGATGGGGTCTGCCATGCTGGGCGGTTGGTTGCGCGGTGGTTTGCCGCCCGGATCGGTATGGGTGGTTGATCCGAAACCGTCGGACTGGCTGAGGGAGCAGGGGGTGAATATCGGGGGTGATCTGCCCGACAATCCCGCCGTTCTGATCGTGGCGGTCAAACCGCAGATGATGAAAGAAGCCCTGCCGGATGTGGAGGCGCTGGGCGATGGTGATACGTTGCTGATTTCGGTCGCGGCGGGCACAAAGATCAGCACGTTTGAGCAGATCATGGGTGATCAGACACCAATTGTCCGGGCGATGCCGAATACGCCAGCCGCTATTGGCCGTGGGATTACGGCGCTGATTGGCAACGCGAAAACCTCTGGCCGGGATATGGATTTGGCCGAGGGATTGCTGTGGTCGATCGGTCAGACGGTCCGTCTGGACAGTGAAGATCAGATGGATGCGGTGACGGCTGTGTCGGGGTCAGGCCCCGCCTATGTCTTTCATTTGATTGAGACTTTGGCGGCGGCAGGCGTCGCAGAAGGCTTGCCCGCGGACATGGCAATGCAATTGGCAACGGCGACCGTCGGTGGTGCCGGGGAACTGGCTGAGGATGTGGATGAAACGCCAGCGCAACTGCGTGTCAATGTGACCTCGCCCAATGGCACGACGCAGGCCGCGTTGGAGGTGCTGATGGACGAGGAGACAGGCTTTCCCGCGCTGATGAAACGCGCGGTTGCTGCCGCGGCGCACCGGTCGCGGGAGTTGTCGCGTGAGTGAGATTTCCTTTGATGATTTTCTGAAGGTGGATGTGCGCGTCGGCACTGTTTTACGGGCCGAACCCTATCCCGAGGCGCGCAAGCCTGCCATCAAGCTCTGGATCGATTTTGGCGCCGAGATTGGCGAGAAAAAGACCTCTGCCCAGATCACCGCGCATTATGACCCAGAGGGCTTGGTCGGCCGCCAGGTGCTGGCGGTTGTGAATTTCCCGCTCCGCCAGATTGGCAAGTTCATGTCAGAGGTTCTGGTTTTGGGTATGCCGGATGAAAAAGGTGACATTGTTTTGGTTGGCCCGGATCAAAATGTGCCGGTTGGAGGGCGTTTGCATTGAAAAAACTGTTGATCACACGGGTGTTGCCGGATGCCAATCTGGCGGCGGCCCGTGCCCGGTATGATGTGACTGTTCGTGATACTGCGGAGGGGTTGACCGTGGCAGAGGCTGCGCAGGCATTGGCAAGCTATGATGCCATTCTGCCCACCCTTGGTGATCAATTTGTTAAGGATGCGTTTGCGGGCAATGTGCGCTGCGGTGTGCTGGCCAATTTTGGCGTGGGATATAACCATATTGATGTAGATGCCGCGAAGGCCGCCGGTGTTGTCGTGTCCAATACGCCTGATGTTGTGACGGATGCGACGGCTGATATTGGCATGACATTGATCCTGTCGACTTGCCGCCGGGCGGGCGAGGGCGAGCGATTGGTGCGCGCCGACAAATGGACCGGTTGGGGCCCGACGCAGATGCTGGGTACGCATGTGACCGGCAAACGTGTGGGCATTGTTGGCATGGGTCGGATCGGGCAGGCGGTGGCACGGCGCTGTCATTATGGCTTTGAAATGCCTGTGATTTATTACAACAGATCCCCCAAGGAGGTCGATGTGCCTGCGCGGCAGGTTGATGCGCTGGACGCCCTGATGAGCCAGGCGGATATCGTCGTGGTGACGGTGCCGGGAGGTGGGGCGAATACCCATTTGATCGATGCGGATGCTTTGGCCGCGATGAAGCCCACTGGGATTTTCATCAATATCGCGCGGGGCGATGTGGTGGATGAGGACGCGTTGATCGCGGCATTGCAGGCGGGGCAGATTGCGGGGGCAGGGTTGGATGTGTTTGCCCGCGAACCGATTGTGCCGGATGCGTTTCGTGCGATGGAAAACGTAGTGTTGCTGCCGCATTTGGGCACGGCTGCGTTGGAGGTCCGCGAGGCGATGGGTCAGATGGCGTTGGACAATATCATCGCTTGGGATGACGGAAAGCCGCTGCCGCAGGCGGTTTGAGTTAACGCGCCGCGCGGTGGAAAATGCCGTTGGCGGCGGCCCGGTGCCCGTAGCACCGTTAATGTCTGGTTTAGAGGCGTTTGGGAGGATGTGCATTCCATGCAGAAACCATGCGCAAACCATGCGCATGATTGTATGTATTGGGCGGGGTTAACGCGGCGCGCGATGGTCTTGCGTTAACGTTTTCAGAAACGGCTGACGCGGTCGGGGGTGACCCGGTACACTGCTGCTGTCAAATCGTGACTTTGCATGAACCGCGCAATGGAGCCAAAGGTGGCAGTGCCAACCTGCGCGCCGTGATCAACCGTTGTCAGGGCCTGAGACGCTGCTGGCGCAAATAGCCGTTGAAGCCCGCCGATAGGCACCGCCTGTGGTTCGAAATGGGCGGCGATATTGGCCTTGATCTGCGCGGCGTTGTCGGTGTCATAAAGGGCGGCCATGAGGACGTTGAGCGTGTGTTCGGTGCAGTTCTGAAAACGCGGGTCGCTGGGATTGGCGAGCACCGAATAGCGGGGGTTGTGCAGGGCGGCGTAGGTGGGGCTGGCGATGACGCGCAACAGCTTTTGTTGCAGGCGCGGGTCGGGGATGATGATGCCCGCGTCCAGACGCTGCGCACCGGCAAAGAAATCTGCCGGGCTGTCCTGAATCAGGCTGCTGCGGGTCCGGTCGCCGTCTACCTGATAGAGGTTATAGACCTGATAGCCCATGCCGGTGCTGCCATCGGCGCGCGTGATCCGCGAATAGACCCAGAACCCGACATGGGTGTAGTTGATCCCGGCAGGCATCTGGGCCGGGTCGCGCCCCATACGGCCCACAATGGCGACCTGCGCACCACGCGCCGCAAGGTCCTGCTGTACCCGGTTAGAGAAGGTCGCGACCTGATCGGCAGGTAAAATGGAATTGCCTGCCGCACTGCTGCCCGCGGGGGATATTGCTGGAAACAGTGCGGCGAGGCTGAAAATAATACTGAAAATGAGGCGTTTCATTTGAAAATTCCTTTGGTCTTTAATTCAGTGTTGGTGGGCCGTTCGGGATGACCAATGGCACCGGTTGCGGGGTGCCAAGGCCCGCTTGCGCCAATTCAGAGCCTGCGTTGATCGAACCTGTGCCGACCTGTTCCAATGCAGCACCTGTCACGCTGAGCACGGAGCCCGCGGCCAGCACTGGCACTGACGCGACGGTGGCCGCACTTGTCGCCACGGCGGCAGATCCATGTGCCGCGGCCTGTGCGCTGTTGTCGGCTGATGCGGCTGCGTGCTGCCCGCTGGGGGTACTACAGACCCCAGCCAGAAGGATGAGGGGGAGGGCTATCATGGGTTTCAACATTGGGTTGCTCCATTCGTGAACATTGATCACGTTTTAGGGAATCACCCATATCGAGTCAAGAAAAATGAACGCAGTTCAAGAAATGACTGGCATGATCATGCGATTGGCGGGACTGCGCTGATCTGTGGGCTGGTCAAATCATTCGTCTTGGGGTTGTCTGGCGGGGACGTCATCGCAAAAGGGAGCTTTCCTATGATTACTCTGGTTTTTTCGGGCGATATGTCTGCCGAACGGCGCGGTGTGTTTGAGCGCGCGGCAGCAAGATGGGACCGGGTGATCGATAGCTCGTTCGATCCTGTGGAGGTGGAGGGCGAGACGATTTCAGGCCTGCACATTGATGCCAGTATTGAGCAGATCGACGGCCCGCAAGGTGTGCTGGGCCAGGCAGGCCCCCGGATTTTGCGCAGCGATAACGGGTTGCCGGTGAAGGGCATCATGCAGTTTGATGATGCCGATATCGCGCGTCTTGAGACGGAAGGCAGTTTTGAAGACGTGATCCTGCATGAGATGGCGCATGTGCTGGGGTTCGGCACGCTGTGGGGTCGTCAGCAATTGATCACCGGGGCCGGGACGAATGACCCGCGCTTTGTCGGCCCTGCATCGTCGCGCGAATTTGCGGCGTTGGACCCGACAGGCGGTGACACGGTCCCGATTGCCAATACCGGTGGCGGCGGCACCCGCGAGGCACATTGGCGCGAGCTGGTGTTTGGCGATGAGTTGTTGACCGGGTTTCTATCCGGGTCGAACCGTCCGCTCAGTCGGATGTCGATCGCGTCCTTCGAGGATATTGGATATGAGGTGGATTACAGCGCGTCTGATCCGTTTGAACTGCCGACCTTCCGGGAACTTGCGCTGATGGGTATTACGGAAGCCGTGCGCATCTGCGATTTGTGCCGCGTTGATCGCCCGGAGCCTATCGTGTTGGAATGCTAGCTGGTCTAGGCTGATCCGATTCCATTTCCAAGAGGCCCCTGATGAAACCTGTTTTTCCTGCCGTTCCCGGCGCGCCGGTCGCGGAACGTCGTCCGACGACATCGACCCATCATGGCGTGACCTTGCATGATGATTACGCATGGCTGCGGGCCGAAAACTGGCAAGAGGCGATGCGCGACCCCGATAAGCTACCGGATGATATCGCCACTTATCTGAAGGCTGAGAACGCCTATTATGACGCGGCCATGGCCGATACCGAGGCGTTGCAGGATACGCTGGTGGCCGAGATGCGCGGCCGCATCAAGGAAGACGACAGCAGCGTCCCGATGAAGGATGGTCCCTATGCCTATGCCCGTCGGTTTACCGAAGGGGCTGAACACCCCCTGATGGTCCGCACCCCACGTGATGGCGGCGCGGAAGAAGTGTTGCTGGACGTGAATGTCGAGGCCGCCGCGCATGATTATTTCAATCTGGGCGCAACGGCGATTTCGCCGGATCATAAGGTGCTGGCCTGGAAGGCCGATACCAGCGGCGCCGAGTTTTACAAGATGAAGTTCCGCGATACCGCCGCCGGAACGGATGCCGATTACACCATTGCCGATGTGGGGTCAGTGGCGTGGGTGAATGGGCAGATGCTGTTTTATGTCCGCGTGGATGAAAACCACCGCCCCAACAAGGTGTTCCGCCATGTCTTGGGCAGTGATCCCAAGGATGATGTGTTGGTCTATGAGGAAATGGATCAGCGGTATTATGTCAGCGTTGGCCGCATCCGCTCTGGCGCGTTTATCGTGATTTACACCGGGATGAATGATGAAAACGAGGTATTGGTGATCCCCACCGATGCCCCGGATACCCCCCCGGCAGTGATTGAACCGCGCACCGAAGGGCTGGAATATGAGATCGATCATCAGGGTGATCAGTTTCTGATCCTGACCAATGCCGATGATGCCCATGATTTCAAGATCATGACCGCCCCAGTTGCCACCCCATCCCGTGCCAATTGGGTCGATATCCTGCCGCATCAGTCGGGTCGCATGGTGATTGATCTGATGACCCATAAGGATTGGGTGATCTGGATGGAGCGCGAGAATGCTTTGCCCCGTATACGGTTCGTCCCCAAAGGTATCCCGCTGTCAGAGGCCCAATCGATTGCCTTTGAGGAGCAGGCCTATGCTTTGGGTAGCCAGCCGAGTGTTGAATATGAAACGGACACGTTCCGTTTTTCCTATTCCTCGCCCACCACGCCGGGGCAGGTGTATGATTATGATCTGGCCAGCGGCGCACGAATCTTGATGAAGCAGGTGGAGATCCCGTCCGGTCATGATCCGGCGGATTATGTGGCGGTGCGCATCATGGCCACATCCCATGACGGGGCCGAGGTGCCGCTGACCATTCTGCACCGCAAATCGACGCCATTGGATGGGTCGGCCCCTTGTCTGCTTTATGGTTATGGCTCTTACGGTGCCAGTATGCCTGCCGGGTTTTCGGGCAACCGCCTGTCACTTGTTGATCGCGGCTTTGTCTATGTCATCGCCCATGTGCGGGGCGGTGAAGAGAAGGGCCGCAAATGGTATGAGGACGCGAAGTTCGGCAAGAAGGTGAATACGTTTCACGATTTCATTGCCGCAGGTGAGGCGCTGATCGCGGGCGGCTATACCCGCAAGGGCCGGATCGTGATCCATGGCGGCTCTGCCGGTGGGTTGCTGGTCGGTGCCGTGGTCAATATGCGCCCTGATTTGCTGGCGGGCGCGATTGGTGATGTGCCCTTTGTCGATGTGCTCAATACGATCCTTGATGACACGCTGCCCCTGACCCCCGGCGAGTGGTCGCAATGGGGAAACCCGATTGAGAGCAAGGAAGCGTTTGAGGATATCCGGGGCTATTCGCCCTATGACAATGTGACCGCACAGGACTATCCGGCGATGCTGGTCACTGCGGGTGTGTCTGACCCAAGGGTGACTTATTGGGAGCCTGCGAAATGGGTGGCCAAGCTGCGGGTGACCAAGACGGATGAGAATATCCTGATGCTGCGCACCAATATGACATCCGGCCATTTTGGTAAATCAGGGCGGTTTGCCGCGTTGGAGGATGCCGCCCGGTCCTATGCCTTTGCGATCAAGGCGGTGGGTTTGCTTTGAAAGGTGACAGATGACGGCCTCACTTCCCATGCCTTGCACTGGCCGCCCGGACAGCCCCGGCGCGGGTGATTGTCCGGACAAGCGTGGGACGTTGATTGCCACAGTGGCCGGGTCGAGCCTGGCTTTTGTCGTGGGCTCCATCATCAATGTCGCCTTGCCGACGATGGAGGCGGAATTTGCCGCCGGACCCACCGGCGTGCAATGGATCGTGAATGCCTATCTGTTGCCGCTTGGCGCGCTGGTTTTGCTGGGTGGCGCGATGGGCGATCACTATGGCCGCAAGCGCATCTTTCAGGCGGGTTTGTTGATTTTTTCTGTGGCCTGCGTGTTGTGCGCGGTGGCGTGGAATTTCCCGGTGTTGATCCTTGGCCGTGCATTAGAGGGGGTCGGGGCGGCGATGATCGCGCCGACGTCGCTTGCCATTATCGCAGACGGGTTTTCGGGTAAGGAACGTGGTGCTGCCATCGGCACCTGGGCCGCTGCGGGCGCGATTGCAGGTGCTGTGGCCCCGGTGCTGGGCGGGTTGGCTGTGGACTCCGTCGGCTGGCGCTGGGCCTTTGCTGCCGTGGTGCCTGTGGCGATGTTTGCGTGGTGGGTCGCGCGCGGGTCTGTCCGCGAAAGTTTTGCCCAATCGGACAGCAAGGCCCCGTTGGATTGGTGGGGTGCTGGCCTGTCGGGCGTGGGCCTGTTTTTCGTGATCTGGGCGCTGATCGCGCTCCCTGATCGTGGCGCGACGGTGCCGGTTTTGCTGGCGCTTGTGGGCGGAGCGGCGTTGCTGACGGTGTTTGGTCTGGTTGAGGCAAGGTTGGGCGACCGCGCGATGACACCGCTTACGATCTTTGCCAACCGGACATTTTCGGGCCTGTCGCTGTTGACGTTGCTTTTGTATGGCGCGCTGGGCGGGTTGCTGGTGCTATTGCCTTATGTGCTGATCCGCGAGCTTGGCTATAGCGCCACGGCGGCCGGTGCTGCGATCTTGCCATTTCCGCTGGTGTTGGGCCTGTTGTCGCAATTCGTGGGCGGCACGATGGTGGACCGGTTTGGCACCAAATTGATGCTGACGGGTGGGTCGTTACTGGTGGCGTTGGGTTTTGGTCTGTTTGCCGTGGTCCCTGCACAGGACGTCAACTATGTCTGGCATCTATTGCCTGCGCTGTTGGTGCTGGCGTTGGGGATGGCTGCCACGGTCGCCCCATTGACTGCCGCGGTCTTAAATAGTGTCGGGGCGCAGTATTCTGGGGTCGCCTCTGGTATCAACAATGCGATTTCGCGGATTGCAGGGCTGATTGCCACGTCATTTCTGGGCTTTGTGCTGATCGGGTCCAGCGAGGATTTGATGGGCGGCTTTGCCTTGGCCGCAGCGGTCGGGGTGATGTTGGCACTGCTGAGCGCCGCCGCTGCTTATGCCTTGGTGACTGTCGAAGATTAGGGCATCCGACCCTAGTTTTCGCCCTTGCTCAGCCGGTCGGCTTTCTTGCGGACCAATACGCTGCGCAGATCGTGCATGGCCAGAAGCAGCCGGTCGGTGACGTCGTCGAGCTGCGCATCGTTTGCCTTTGACTGCGCCCATTGTGTCGTCACGTTGAGGTAATCAACTGCCCGGTGGATATCATCGATATCCCGCTGGGCCAGCAGGTCCATCCGATCACGGAGCCAGCTTTCGATGGCCGCTGTGTCGCTATCGGTCAGGGTATGATCCCCGTGGGCCTTATAGTCGCCCCGGTTTGTGTTCACGATGGCGATCTGGTCCATCTCGATCCGCCGTTGCCGGTTCTCGGTATCAACCCGAAAGACTGCAGCCCCATTGTCACGGATGCGAAAGTAATAACTGGGCAGGTCGGTCATGTCTGTTGATACTCTTTGGCGCAATATGGCGGATGCTAGCAGGGCGAAGACGTGAGAGCCAGCCTGCCGGTTGTGACGCGGATTACCCGCCGGTAAGATGGCCTTTGTTGGCAAGATGGCGCATCTTCCTGCGTTTGAAAGGGTTTTCGTGAAATACGCTGTTATGATCTCGTTTTGTGTCCTGGCTTCGTGCAAGGACGCCGAACCACCCGTGTGCAACACGGTGCAGATGACAGATAGCGAATACGCGGCGTATGAGGCATTGCCCGAAGCGGACAAGCCTGAGCATTGCGCCATTCAGGTGATCCCCGACGTGTTGGGTTCTGAGGTCCGGTTCGAGTGATTGGATCAGCACCAGGGCCAGCCCCCTAGCTGAGTTCTTCGCAAAAAGTGATGATCCGTTGGCACGCTTCCTTAAGCGCTGCGTCGGATGTCGCATAGCTGACCCGGAAATTTGGGGAAAGTCCGAAGGCGGCCCCAAAGACGACGGCGACGCCGGTTTCCTCCAATAGTGCTGTCGCGAAAACCTCATCATTCTCGATGATCGTGCCTGCTGCTGAGGTCTTGCCGATACAGCCCGCGATGGAGGGGTAGACGTAGAACGCGCCCTCTGGTGTGGGGCAGATGATGCCGGGCGCTTTGTTGAGCATGCCGACCACAAGGTCGCGCCGCCGTTCAAAGATGGTGTTGTTGGGTGCCAGAAAATCCTGGGTGCCGTTCAGCGCCTCGACAGCGGCATGTTGGCTGACCGAGCAAGGGTTGGATGTCGATTGCGACTGCACCTTGCGCATCGCCTTGATCAGGTGTTCCGGCCCGCCTGCATAGCCGATCCGCCAGCCAGTCATGGCATAGGCTTTGGAGACCCCGTTGACCGTCAGTGTTCGGTCATGAAGCCCCGGTTCGACCTGTGCGGGCGTACAGAACTTGAAGTTACCGTAAGCCAGATGTTCGTACATGTCGTCGGTCATCACCCAGACATGGGGGTGGCGCATCAACACGTCGGTCAGTTCCTTCAACTCGCTCCACGAATACCCGGCCCCTGTCGGGTTGGAGGGAGAATTAAAGAGAAACCATTTGGTTTTAGGGGTAATCGCCGCCTCGAGCTGGGCGGCAGTGATTTTGAAATTCGCATCGAGCGTGGCCTCGACTGGCACAGGCGTGCCACCCGCCAGCAAGACCATATCAGGGTAGCTGACCCAATAGGGGGCGGGAATGATGACCTCGTCTCCGTCGTTCAGGGTCGCCATGAAAGCGTTGTAGAGCACCTGTTTGCCGCCCGTGCCGACGGTGATTTGCGCGGTCGTGTAATCCAGCGCATTGTCGCGCTTGAACTTGGCGCAGATCGCTTCTTTCAACTCTGGGATGCCATCGACGGCGGTGTATTTGGTTTTGCCTGCGGCAATGGCGGCAACAGCTGCGTCTTTGATGTTTTGCGGTGTGTCGAAATCAGGTTCGCCCGCGCCCAAGCCGATGACATCGCGCCCAGCGGCCTTCAGCTCTGCCGCCTTGGTTGTCACGGCGATGGTCGGGGACGGTTTGACGCGGTCGAGTGTCGCGGAAAGAAAGGTCATCAGGGGCATCCGGTGGTAATGAGGGTCAGGTCATGACATAGGATGCATAACCAAGACATGGCAAGCAGCAAGGGTGGCAATATGGCGGATGATACGGGTTGGTTTAGCGAAGAGGCTGCAACATTCGGTGACCGTCTGGCCGGCGCGCGCGAGGCTGCGGGGCTGACCCAGGAATCGCTGGCCGACAAGATTGGCGTAAAGCCCGGTGTGATCATCGGTTGGGAAAATGACCTGAAGGAACCGCGCGCCAACCGCTTGCAGATGCTTTCGGGGATTTTGGGTGTGTCGCTGAGCTGGCTTTTGACAGGGCAGGGCGATGGGCCCGACGCCCCTGAGGATGACGCGCCGATGTCGTCGGATGTTCTGGATTTGCTGGCCGAAATGCGCCTGTTGCGCGCGCAGATGGTTCAATCCGGTGAAAAGCTGGGGCATTTGGAAAAACGCCTGCGCACGGCCCTGAAAGAACAGGTATGACCGAAACCCGCGAAAATACCGTCAAGCGGCTGCGCATGCGGTCGATGCGGCGTGGGATTAAGGAGATGGATCTGATCCTGTCCGCTTTTGCCGACGCGCGGCTTGCGGGGATGTCGGATGATGAACTGGTCCTTTATGATCAGCTGCTGTCCGAGAATGATCATGACATCTATGGCTGGGTGGGTGGCCAATTTGCGGTGCCGGATCACTATGCGGCCTTGGTTGCCGAGATTGCGGCGGGTGCGCATGGCGTCACCCGGCCTGCCTGATTTATACAGAAATCATTTCAATTTTATCGTTTAACTGAATTTTGTTTTTTTCATCTTATGCCGATTTGCGAGCAGAAGACGGAGTGACAAATGAGTATTCATACAGATCTGGACGTGTCCGAAAAGGGCGGCGTGGAAAGTGCGCGCACCACAACATTCATGGCATCCTATCTTGACGCCTTGACGCTGGTAGAACGGCTTCACCGGTTGCTGCTGGATGTCATCAAGGATGAATTTGAGCGCGTCGGCGTTCTGGAGATTAACGCAGTGCAGGCGTTGTTGTTGTTCAATGTTGGCGACAATGAGGTCACAGCGGGCGAGTTGAAGACGCGGGGCTATTATCAAGGCTCCAACGTGTCCTATAACCTGAAAAAGCTGGTCGAAATGGGCTACATGCACCATGAGCGCAGCGAAATTGACCGCCGGTCGGTCCGGGTGCGCCTGACTGAAAAAGGGCGCGGTGTGCGTGCGGTGGTATCAAAGCTGTTTGCCACCCATGCTGACGGTCTGGTTGATCGCGGCGTGCTGGATCAGGAAGGCATTGAGGATATCACAACATCACTGCGCCGTGTCGAACGCTATTGGACCGAGCAAATCCGCTATATCTATTGACGTGGCGGGTCATCCCAATGTGCCCATGATCCGATTGGTGGCAATGTAGGCAAGGGTTGCAAGACCTGACCGATGGCAAGGCTTTCCAATTCGCGCAACAGCTTGCGTTCCATGGCGTTTGCGTAATCCTCAAAACCGAGGGCGGATTCGACAAATGCGCCCGGTCCGCGCACCACATAGGTGGTGTAATAGGATGAGAGTTCCTTGATATCAGCGATCCGTGCATCGTCACCGCGCTGGTCGCCGGATCCGATGACCAACCCGTTTACGACGACACCGGGAGGGGTGCGGCTGGCGGGAATATCTTGCGGACGGGGTCCTGTGTTGGTTGGCCCGTCGCCGGACAGATCAAGCGTGCGTTTCCAACAAGCGCTTTGCTGGTTCAGCATGGTGAAACCCGCCAACATGGCCGACCCGATGGCGGTGGTGGGGGCGGCGCGGCGCCGTTGGTGGCCTTGGAGCGTTCCCGTAATATTGGCAAGGCTCGCGGCGTTATCGAGAGATGTCCATGGCAGAATGATGTGATGATCTTCCGGGCCGCTCCATTCGAATACCGTGATCCGTATCGGGGCGTCAGGCTGCGCAAAAAGGATCCGCTGCACGGCGTCGCTGTTCAATGCGGTGGCCAGCCCGTCAAGCTGTAGACGATATTCATTGGCATCTACGGAGCCGGATACATCAAGGCCAAGTGCCAGCGCCTGACGGCAGGCGGCGTCTGCGGCTTGCGGCAAGAGCAACAAAAGGAGTGCTGCGCGGATCATCCGTTGGTATCCCCACCGGTGGCTGCGTGACCCAGTATCTGCGCGGATAACTCGCGGATGAGTTTGCGGGTCATTGCGCGTTCGTAGTCCTCGAACCCATTGGCAATTTCGATAAACGCGCCCGGCCCGCGCATCACCTGATCGCGGTAAAAGGGGATGAGTTCGGTTTCCGCCTCAAACTCGGCGGCATTGATGACAAGTCCGTTGACGGTGACATTGGCGAAGGGGAATGCATCATACGCCTCTGCCGGGCCAAAACCGTCATTGTTTTCGCCGTCACCCGCCACGTCAATTGTCTGGAACAGGCAGGCGGGTGCATCGCGCAGGCGGGTTGCTGCATGGCCTAACGCATGGCCCATGGCGGTGGGGAAATCATTGTGACTGCGTTTGCTGCTGGCAATGGTTTCGGCGACGCCGAGCAGATCGGCGGGGGTGCGGATCATCACCCAGTCGGTCAGGTCTTGCTGATTATATCGCCCGCTCCATTCAAAAACGAGCAGGGCAACGGGGTCAGGGCTTGCAAAAAAGGCCGCCTGGACATCGGGCGCGATAAGTGAGGCGGCCAATCCGCCGCGCTGCAACTTGTCCTCGTCCGCATCAACAGAGGACGAGACATCCATTGCAAGCACCAGCGCCAGACGACAGGCGCTGCCGGGGCTGGCCCACAGGAGCGCCCCGGCGAAAAGACCCAGTTTTACCAATGACCGGTGTTTTCCATGCTGGCCCAGGGTTCTGCCGGCGCAAGATTGTCGCCCTCCTGCAAAAGCTCGATCGAGATGTTATCGGGCGAGCGCACGAATGCCATGTGCCCGTCGCGCGGTGGCCGGTTGATGGTCACGCCATTGTCCATCAGGTGCTGGCAGAGATCGTAGATATTGGCGGTCCGATAGGCGAGATGGCCAAAATGGCGGCTGTCAGACGGAAGGCCATCATCGCCGTCCCAATTATAGGTCAGTTCGACCGGGCATTCTTCTTGCCCCGGGGGAGCCATGAAAACAAGCGTGAACCGGCCCCCTTCGCTATCATGCCGGCGTGTTTCCTTGAGGCCCAGCAGTTCGTAGAAGGCGATGGATTTGTCCAGATCTTTGACCCGGACCATGGTGTGAAGATACTTCAATGTCATTGGCGCGCCCCTTTTGCGATGCTTCATGGGGACACTAGCCCGGCTTGCCGCGCAGGAAAACGGGAAAGCGACAGGGCGTGGTCCGAACCACGCCCCGGTTTTTTTTGCTTAGTCTTGCTCGGCGCTGAACACACCGACAAGTGTGCCGCCTCGGCTCCCGCCGCCTGCGAGTTGTTCTTCGAAATCGGCCTGATACGTGCCCGCGACCATTTCCGCATTGTTGCCGAAGAAAAAGCCATCGATCCCGGTATTGGTGGTCGTGGTGGTTGATGCCATGCCATTGGTCGTCATTTCCACGGTCAGGTCACCGGTGAATCCGGACCCCGACAAAAAACCATTTTCAACCCCGACAACGACATCATGACTGCTGGATGATGCGCCGACACCAATGGTGTAGCCCCCCTCAAAAACGGTGCCGCTGACCATATTGTCGCTGAATTGCACGTTGAGGTTCATGCTGTCGCTGGGCGCGCGGATGACATTGTTCTGCCCATCCACCGCAATCAGCATTTGTGTGCCGGTGAACGACATATCATTGTAAATCGCCGATCCTGTCAGTTTGTCGGCAGGCGTTGCAAAGCCAAAGACGCCGTAATCATATCCGCTGAAGCCGGGAGGCGCCCCAATGCTGGATACAAGCTGGAACCGCCCGATCCGTCCAATATCCGTGGGACGGTTCATGATCAGATCGCTGAATGCGCCTGCATCATTGTCAAGATTGCCGCTGGTCCAGTTTTCGTTCCCAAAGGCACTGCGAAAGGTATATTCGGTCGAAACACCGTTATACGTCACCATGATTGTGTCCGCGTCGATATATTCGACAGAGCCGGTGACCCGGCTGAGTGGTGGCCCGCCGTCAGGTGATTGCACGATCAAAGATATCGGGAAGGTCTGACCGCTGAAACTGTCGCGCGTGACGGGCTGATCATCTGCAAAGACCGGGTCGGGCGGGATGAAAGGGTCTGTGCCGCCGTCGCCTCCGCCACCGCTGCCGCCACATGCAGCGACCGCCAAAAGCGGGATCAGGAAAAGGATTTTGGGGTTCAAGGATTGATGCATACGTACTCCGATGAGCTTGAATATTGAGCTGAGGGGAATGCTGGTGATTTGGTAACCTGTTAACTTCGCCGGACTTTTGCAGTGGGAGCGCATCGCCACAATAGAAATTTGACCGTCTGGTCATTTTTTGGATTGGTGGGGCGTTGATTGGCAGGTTTGTGCCAGCGGTAATGCTGGATTGGTGATAGTGCGGGGTAGATGGGGATATTGTTTCCCGATGTGCCGCAAATCAAACGCAGCTTTCATATGCGGCGCGTAATGTAGCGACTTAATGGAGGGTACCGTGGCAGTCCCTAGGGGAATCGAACCCCTCTTTCCAGGTTGAAAACCTGGCGTCCTAACCGATAGACGAAGGGACCGCACTTGGTGCGCCGCTTTTAGGGAAACCGCGCGCGTCGCGCAAGAGGGTATTTTGCGTTTTTGTGCCGAATTTTAATGTGCCGGGGCAGCGTCTTCGAGGCGCAGCTGTACTGATTGTCGTCCTTGCCATGTGTTGATCTCTAACCGCCCGGCCAGATGGAAGCGCGCACCGTTATGTCCGATCAGCATTGGCCCCATCGGGCCATCCATGGCCCCAAAGCTGATCGCATCAATCCGCGCGCCCAGCCCATCCCCAAAGCTGATTTTCAGATGGTTGGCACCGACTTGTTTTGCAAACAGAATTTGGCAATCCGGAAAGGCAAAACGCGGGGCGGGGGCCCCTGCGCCAAAAGGCCCTGCATTCTCGATTTCGTTGATCAGTTCAATGGTCGCCGCACCGGGCATCAAGAGCCCATCCAACCGCAAATCGGCGGGGCCGATATCACCAGCCCCTTGTTTCTCCAGCAGCGCACCCAGCCGCGCCATTGCGGGTTCCAACTGGTCCCGCGCGACCGTCAGGCCTGCCGCCATCTTGTGCCCGCCGCCCTTTATCAGCAATTCCTCTGACGCGGTGCGTTGTATGGCCGCCCCCAGATCGATCCCGGATACAGACCGACCAGAGCCTTTGCCCGTATCCCCATCCAGTCCAATGACGATTGCGGGCCGGTTGGTGGCTTCTTTCAGCCGTGCGGCCACGATCCCCACCACGCCGGGGTGCCAGCCTTCGCCCGCGGCCCAAACGAGTGGCCCGTCAAGCCCCCGTTCGGTCGCTTGCGCCATGGCCATTTCACGGACCTGCGCTTCGATTTCGCGCCGCTCAGTATTGAGTTGATCTAGCCGCGCGGCCAGCGCTTCGGCCTCGTGTTTGTCGGTGGTCGCCAGCAGGCGCGCGCCAAGGTCCGCTTTTCCAATCCGGCCACCCGCATTCACCCGCGGACCAAGCAGAAAGCCTAGGTGATAACTGCTGGGCGCCTGATCAAGCCCCGCCACATCGGCAAGTGCTGTCATGCCGATCCGTTGCCGCCGCCCCATCACGGTTAACCCTTGTCGTACAAAGGCCCTGTTCACGCCGATCAAAGGGGCCACATCGGCGACTGTTGCAAGGGCAACAAGGTCGAGCATGGCCATCAGGTCCGGCCCTTTGCGATCGTTCGCGCGCATTTGCCGGTTCGCTTCGACCAACATCATAAAGACCACCGCCGCGGCACATAGATGCCCCAGATCACCGTTTTCATCCTGACGGTTCGGGTTCACAACCGCATGTGCGGGTGGCAGCGTTTCGCCGCCAAGGTGGTGGTCCAGAACGATCACATCCGCCCCTTTGGCTGCTGCAATGGGCCCGTGGGACAATGTCCCGCAGTCAACACAGATGATCAGATCATGGTCACGCGCAAGGGCGGCCATTGCTTCATCATTGGGCCCGTAGCCTTCATCAATCCGGTCGGGCACATAAAGCGTGGCCTGCTGCCCCATGTCACGGAGCCATGTGATCAGCAATGCCGCCGATGTGCCGCCATCCACATCATAATCGGCAAAGATAGCCATTTTTTGGGATGTTTCGACGGCTTGCAAAAACCGAGCCGCGGCTTTTTCCATATCGCGCATTTGATGCGGATCTGGCATCAGGTCGCGCAATGTGGGGGATAGAAAAGCCTTGGCATCTTGGGCGTTGACGCCCCGACGCGCCAGTGTCCGGCACAAAGGGGCGGGCAGCCCTGTGGTCTGGGCCATCGCCTCTGCTGTGCGGTCTTCCTCGACGGATGGCCCAATCCAGCGCCGCCCGGTGATTGAGCTGGCAACATTGAGGAATGCGGGTTTATCTGGTGTGTGATTCATTGCCCTCCACAATATGCGGGATTGCGGGGTTTGACCACGGTGGACTAAGGTTTGCCCAGATTGTGGCAAAAGGACCTGTCGGGATAGGCGTTCAGGTAGGCGTCATAAACCCCCATGATCCGTTCTTTGGTGATGTCACCGGTATGGCATCCGTCCTGCGCGCAGATTGACCCGTCTTTGATGATGGCCCGGCCCCATCCTGAGAGGGTGACGGTCAGTGGTGCGCTTCCCTCACCGACAACGCCGGAATATGCAAAATCATGCAGATTAATCACCGCGTTCCCGTCGCCCAAGGGCGTGATCGAGAGCTCTGACCGGCCGGTATGCCCGTAGGCCGTCACGCGGGCATGGCGCAACACATCATCCACGATATGGCTTTCGACGCTGACCCCTTCACTGGCGGGGATCGGGATATCGCATTCTTCCACGATCATCTGGGCGCTGGCCGGGTGTGCCAGACAAACAGCGATAAGGGCACCGGTCCGCAGCATGACGGTCTATTTGACCGGGTTGCGGTAGATCATCCGCCGCACTGATCCGGTTTTCGACCGCATCAGGATCGTTTCGGCGGTCACGAACCCGATCTCGCGTTTGATCCCGGGGACAAGGCTGCCATCGGTCACGCCGGTGGCTGCAAAGATCACATCGCCGGTGACCATGTCGTCGCGGGTATAGACCCGGTCGAAATTGGTGATACCGGCTTTTTTGGCGCGACCCCGTTCATCATCATTGCGGAACATCAGGCGTCCGAAGATTTGCCCGCCCATGCATTTGAGCGCGGCGGCCGCAAGAACGCCTTCGGGTGCGCCGCCTGATCCCATATACATGTCAATGCCGGTTAGGTCAGGTTCAGCGCAATGCATCACGCCAGCCACGTCGCCATCCGTGATCAGGCGAATGGCGGCCCCGGTGCTGCGTATTTCTGCAATCATATCTTCATGCCGGGGGCGTTCGAGCAGGCAAACGGTGATGTCATTGGTTGAGCAGCCTCTTGCGGCGGCCAGCGCCGACACACGCTCTGCCGGTGACATATCGAGGGTGACAATGCCGGGACGAAAGCCCGGCCCGATGGCGAGCTTGTCCATGTAGACATCAGGCGCGTGCAGCATGGATCCGCGCGGCCCCATGGCAATGACGGCCAGGGCGTTGGGCATATCCTTGGCGGTCAGCGTGGTCCCTTCGAGCGGATCGAGCGCGATATCCACGCCCGGTCCGGCCCCGGTTCCGACCTCTTCGCCGATATAGAGCATGGGGGCTTCGTCCCGTTCCCCTTCGCCGATCACAACCACACCTGCAATGTCGAGCTTGTTAAGCTGGGTGCGCATTGCATCCACGGCGGCCTGATCAGCGGCTTTTTCATCGCCGCGTCCGATCAATGGGGTGCAGGCGATGGCTGCGGCCTCTGACACGCGGGCCAGACCCAGCGAAAGATTGCGGTCGTTGAAATCGGCGGCTTGGGTCATGGGTTGTCCTTTGATGCGTTGCGGCCCTCTAAATCCCGTCCAATCGCAGGGGGCAAGCCTGTTTGCGCTAAAGGTCGGGTCATCCCAAAATTCTAGAATTTTGGGGCGGTCTCAGACGGCCTCGATCCGGATTGCGACAGGCGTGCCGCTCACAACGCCGGTTGATTGGAAATCGACAAGTGCCTCGTCCAACGCAGTGCGCGTTGTTTTATGGGTCACGATCAATACCGGGGCGGCGGTGTCGTCATGCCCGTACTGCCGCATTCGGTCGATGGAAATGCCCGCTTCGCCCAATGCATGCGCCACTTTGGCCAATGCGCCGGGTTTGTCCAGCAATTGCAGACGCAGATAATAAGGTGCAGGGACAGCCGCCCGCGCCGCCCGCGCCTTGCGCAGCGTTTTTGCGGGCTGTCCAAAGGTCGAAAAGCGCAAGCCGCGCGCGACATCCATCACATCCCCCATCACGGCGCTGGCGGTCGGTCCTTCGCCCGCACCGGGCCCGCGCAAAACGATCTGGCTGACGGCGTCGCCTTCGAGCACCACCATGTTTGTGCCGCCCTGTAATTGACCCAAGGGCGATGTGTCGGGCACCAGACAGGGCGACATGCGCTGTTCCAGCCCCCGGCCGGTCAATTGCGCCACGCCCAGTAGTTTGATCTTAAAGCCCATATCGGCGGCCTGATGGATGTCTTCGATGGTGATCGACCCGATCCCTTCAAGTTCGACCGCATCAAAATCAACTTGCGTGCCGAAGGCGATGGATGACAAAAGCGCCAGTTTATGGCCTGCGTCAATCCCGCCCACGTCAAGTTCGGGATCCGCTTCGAGATATCCCAGCTGATTGGCTTCATCGAACACTGCTTCATAACTGAGCCCGGCATCTTCCATCCGGGTCAGGATGTAGTTGCAGCTCCCGTTCATGACCCCCATCACGCGGGTGATTTCGTTGCCTGCCAGTCCTTCGGTCAGTGCCTTGACCACGGGAATGCCGCCTGCGACGGCGGCCTCAAAGCGGATCAGCCGGCCTGCGTCTTCGGCCCGTTCGGCCAAGTCCTGTCCGTGGATCGCAAGCAGTGCCTTGTTGGCTGTCACCACGTCCTTGCCCGATTTGATTGCGGCTTCGGTGGCGTCTTTGGCAGGCCCTTCGTGGCCGCCCATCACTTCGACAAACACGTCAATGTCGTTGCGTTGCGCAAGCTGCACCGGATCGTCTTCCCAGGCATAGCCTGACAGATCGACGTCGCGGTTTTTGGTTCGCGACCGGGCCGAAACTGCGCTGATCACAATGGGACGCCCGCTACGTTTTTCCAGCAGGTCTGCGTGTTTCTGCACGATCCGGACAATGCCCACCCCCACGGTGCCCAGACCCGCAATTCCAAGGCGCAGTGGTTCGTTCATCGGGGTCCATCCATCCATCGGTTGCAGCGTTTGGATGCGGGTCTAGCGAATAGGGCGCGCTACTGCAACGCAGCGATGTCGATGCGGCGTAATCGGTCGGCGCGCGCGTTCAATGCGGCAATGCGGGCTGTCATCGCCTCATCGGCGGCCACTGGCTGTGTGCCCAAAAGTGGAGGCAGCGCAACCAGGGTGGGGTAGGGCGCGTCACGGGCGGTATCGTTGATGGCGCCGTCAAGGGCCGGAAATTCGGCGCAAGCAGCAAAAGCCAACAGGATGAAGGGAGCGATCCGCATAACGCAGACCATATCTGTCCCGCTCTGGGAAGGGCAAGCCGCGTATCAGGGGTTTTCAAATGAACACTTGTTCAGTTAAATGGCTGATATGGCGCGCAAGCAAGGTTCCCATTCCGATATCACCGGCCCGCGGGTGCAGGACACAGCGTTGCGCCTGATCGCGCAGCATGGGTTTGCAGCCGTTTCGATGCGCCAGATCGCGGCAGAGGTCGGGCTGCAGGCCGGCGCGCTTTATAATTATACCCCCGACAAACAAAGTCTTTTGTTTGATTTAATGCGCAGCCATATGGCTGATTTGCTAGATGCCTTGGCCGCGACAGACCTGCAGGGTGACGCGCTGGCCCGGTTGGAGGGCTTCACCCAGTTTCATATCCGGTTCCATTTACCGCGCTCGGATCAGGTGTTTGTGTCCTATATGGAACTGCGCAACCTTTCGCCCGAAAACTTTGCCGCGATTGAGGCGATGCGCCGCCAATATGAGGACGCGCTGGAAGACATTCTGCGCGCAGGCGAGGCCGAGGGTGTGTTCGCGGTACCCGATACCCGTGTCGCCACTATGGCGTTGATCGCGATGCTGACCGGGTTGAGCCATTGGTACCGCGAAGATGGTCGTCTGGCGATGCCGACGATCGAAGCGATCTATTGGGATCTGGTGCGCAAATCGGTGACGACCTAGGCATTTGCCACTGACTGAGATAGGTCACGATCAATAACGGAGTATGTTTGATGTTTCAGCCCGATGAAAACGGCATCTATGCCACTGTCAGCGCGTCGCCTGGACGCCGCATTTTCGGCTGCGGTGTTCTGATGGCGCTGGGGCTGTTGGTGATTTATGTCGCTTTTGCCAGCCCACCCGACATGGGCTGGCTTGTTTTTATGCTTTTGTTTGGGATTGGCGCGCTTTGGCTGGCAGAGATGGTGCGCCGCGCCTCGGCGCTCGAGATTCAGTTGACTGAAAAAGATTTGCGCGACAGCACGGGCCAAGTGCTTGCGCATATGGATGAGATCAGCGGCGTGGAACGCGGCCCCTTTGCGTTTCTGAAACCGTCAAATGGGTTTACACTATTGCTTAAAAACAAAAAGCCCCGGGCGTGGGCGCCGGGGCTTTGGTGGCGGCTAGGCCGCCGTGTTGGCATTGGTGGTATCACCTCGGCCGGTCAGGCGAAGTTTATGGCCGAACAGATTGCGTTTCGTCTGAACGCCTAATCTGTCCGACGGACGTTATGGATCACAAATAAGTGCGTCTGCATTGCTCGCGGGATCGGTGTCAAAACAAAGCCGATTGATAAAGCGCGGGCTGATCACCGTAAAAGTTTCGAATTCGAACCCATCAAAATTCGGTCCGCCAAATGGGCTGATACCAACTGAGAAAGGTGCGCTATATTGCATCCTTGTTTCCAACAGAATGGCCCGGTCTCCGGTGGCCATAATGGGCAGTTGGGCCGACAATGCACGCAGTGCGGCATTGGTCAAGTTACCCCCGGGCCAATCCCGCCGCCTTGACCATATTCTGGAATACTGGTCAGTGGGTTGATCATACGTAAAGACGGTGAGCCTGAAGCCGGGCTGTTCATCCGTCTCTGCCAGAACCTGTAAAAGCTCTCGCATTCCTGTCAGATAGGGGCCATTAATCGCATCTTGTTCCCGGCTTACCATGTCAGCCATCGTCAATGCAGCGCGGTTGCTGATCGCTTCAGCGCGGTAGACGTCGAAGTAAACCAGAGTGGACAGAAGAACCCAGACCAGAACCGGCACGACAAGTACGAGTTCGATCGCAACGGTTCCTTCTTCGTCTTCGCGAAACCGCTTCAGAATATGTAAAAACCTTGTCATCCGTCATCCTCGTCCAGGAAGGGTTCAACCACGAATGCGGATGTTGTGACCAAGGCATAAGACCCCGCCGCAGCACTGGTGCTATTGCTGCGAATTGCAGTGCCGATCAAGGACAGATCCCCCATGACAGGCAGCACCGGATCGAACCGCGCACAAACACGCACAATCACCAATTCGTTGTTGCCGCCCTGGGTGAACGTCATTGTTTGTTCGGATGCATCACCTCTGTCGATACATCTGACGGGCCCATTGAAGGGTGTCCAAGCGCGCAGATTACGCCGCTCGAATTCGATTTGCACCTGATTTTCGCAGTCTGGAATAATCCGCGAATGAACGCAAATACGTTCACGCAGAACGTCACGGGTGATAGGTGGGCGCAATTGGCCGATGCGCACCTCGCGCACTGCGATGTCGACGCCGTGTTCCAGCATAACGTGACGGGTCGAAATCATCCCGTTTTCATAGGTCATCAGAAACATTGCCAGAAAGATCGGGAAGACCAGCACGAATTCCAATGTGCTCATCCCGCTTTCATCCGCCCGGAAACGGGCAAGCCGATTTCGTAAACCTTTATAAACTCGCATCATAGGCTGAGCCTCAGTGCTGTGATCTGATCCGCAATGCGGTTGAAGATGCTCTCAAGCGCATCACCCTCTGTCGCGAAGTAGAATTCTGACTTGGGTTCGCTGGCACATTTGCTCATCGCATTTTCCGGAATGGTCCCGTCCGCCGGCAACTCAGTCCCCAGAGCGATAGAGAATATGATGATGCCCTGATCCTTCGCGGCGTCGCACATGCTATCCATCAGGTTGTCGCCCGATGTTCCCGTGTACTTGTAGTTGTTGCTGCCGCCAAACAATTGGTTTGTACCCGTCTCGAAGTCGGCGAACATCTGGTATTGCGGATATGCGTCATTGTCATCGTTATAGAGGTCTGCCGCCCATCTCATATGGCTCAAGTTGTAGTTTGCGAACATGTCGACTTCGCTTTCCTCATCATAGCGCACAGACTGCAGGCGGCGGGTTGAGGTGTTCTCCCCGTCGGTCATCAGGACGATGTATTTGACGGTTTGACTGTCAGTGTCTGGCCCCATGTAGTCCGCAGGACGTGGGTCTGTGATGAAGGCGTTGTCAATCGTACCAGCGTCCATATTTGCAACAACGTCGCGGAAGGATGGGTCAAGCAGCGTAACGCCCCATTTCAGGCCCATAAAAATGGAGGTACTGCCAGTTGCCTGAAGATCCCTGATCGCATTTGTCAGCCGCGTTTCGTCACGTGAAATCGGAATGATTTGGTATTCGTTGTCCAGCAAGCAAAGCGGTTGGTCCAGCTCCGGACGGCTCCGGTCCCGCTCATTTGGAACCCATGTTCCATTTGTGGTAAACCCGCCATAGCCCCAAGCATTCGTCTGGAACGTCTGCGTCTGATCATAGGTTTTTGTCGCACTGAATTCGGTTGTCAGGAATTCTGCGTCGTCAAGCTCAACACAATATCCAGGGTTGGGACCTTCGCCCAATGTCCCGGCTGGCGCAAGGCCATCTATCGTCTGATTAACGTTCAATGCTTTGTATATATCTTCGCCAATGGCAACATGGGCAGAATAAGTGACAAGCGAGATGGAAACCTGTGAATTGTCGTTATTTTCTAGCATCCGCTGGACAAAACTGACGGCCGCGTCTTCCAGCAAGTCAATACGCCGCAACTTGCCATTCGTTGTTGGTAATGGCGGCGCGCCCGGTGGACGGTAGCCGGGGGTTGGCACCTCCATATACATCGAGCCGGATACGTCCAAAACCAAAGAAATCTCGACCTCGCCAACACCTTGAATGGCAGTGGATTGCGCAGGGGCCACAAGCGTATCGATGCCTGCCAGGCGCAAATAGAATGTGTTCAGGTCAAGCGCTGCCGTGACGCCGACAGTTCGCGATGTATCGCTTGGGGGCGATATCTCCGGTGCGCCTACGATCGTATCGCCAAGCCCGGCTTTTTGGAAATAGTCGTTCACAACAGTTTCGGGAGGAACCGTCCGGTCCAGATTAGCCGCTGCAAGCACGGCGCGATCTGCCACACTTTGCAGGGTGATACGCCGGGATTCAAACCGCATGAAATCGACTGCCATGCCACCCATGATCAGCATCGTCACGATCAGCAGCAATGTCAGGACAACAATCCCGCCTTCTTCGTCGCGCCAGAATTTGCGAAAAAAATCGGCCACTGGAATATGTGTTCTTGTTGCGTTGCGTTGACCGAGCAATTTTATCTTAGACATCAGCAGCATCTCCGACGGCGTTATTCAGATTTACAGAGCGAAGTAGTTCCGCACACACTGTTCCCCAATGGCAATTTTAATCACGCCGCTATGGCGAAAGTTGGGCAAAACAGCGATGTTCCGCCTATGTTTTCAGCGTATACTGCCACATTCATTCGGCCAAGTCTCGACTGTTCGTAATCGCGAAACAAATTTGCCCTATCAGAATGACCATTATAGGCTAACATCGCGTGAAGTATCCCATTTTCGCGGGTGCTGCCTGTTTTTTAGACGCCTCATGCCGAATCGGGTTTAAGGTGGCCGAAGGGTCGTTTTGGCGCCCGTGATTACCGGCACTGCCGGCACAGAAAGGAAACGCAATGACGTCCCAGCAACCGATCAAAGAACCCAGCTTTCGCGAATCTGTCGATATGATGTTCAACCGGGCAGTCGCCCTAATGGACCTTAGTCCAGGGTTGGAGGAAAAGATCAGGGTTTGCAACGCGACCTATACGGTTCGATTTGGTGTCCGTCTGCGTGGGGCGATCCATACCTTTACCGGCTATCGCTCTGTCCACTCCGAACATATGGAGCCGGTTAAGGGCGGTATTCGTTTTGCAATGGCCGTCAATCAGGACGAGGTCGAGGCGTTGGCTGCCCTGATGACCTATAAATGCGCGCTGGTTGAAGCGCCGTTTGGCGGCTCAAAGGGTGGTTTGCGCATCAATCCCGGAGATTGGGATGATCACGAGATGGAGCTGATCACCCGTCGTTTTGCCTATGAATTGATCAAGCGCGACTTGATTAACCCGGCCCAGAACGTGCCCGCCCCGGATATGGGTACGGGCGAGCGTGAGATGGCCTGGATCGCGGATCAGTACAAACGCATGAACACGACCGATATCAATGGGGCCGCCTGTGTCACCGGCAAACCACCCAATGCCGGGGGTATCGCAGGCCGGGTCGAAGCCACGGGCCGGGGTGTCCAATACGCGCTGCAGGAGTTCTTTCGCCATCCCGAGGATATCGCCGTCGCTGGCCTGAGCGGAAAACTGGAAGGCAAGCGCATCATCGTTCAAGGGCTTGGCAATGTTGGGTATCACGCGGCCAAATTTTTATCGGATGAAGATGGCGCCCTGATCACCGGCGTCATCGAACGTGACGGCGCATTGCACAATGAAAAAGGCATCGACGTGGAGGCCGTGAGGGCCTGGATTGTCAAACATGGCGGCGTGTCCGGGTTTCCTGACGCAAGCCATCGCGCCGATGGCGCGACGCTGCTGGAAGCGGAATGCGACATCCTGATCCCGGCGGCCCTGGAGGGGGTGATCAACATGGAGAACGCACCCCGGATTGAGGCCCCGTTGATTATCGAAGCTGCGAATGGTCCGGTCACCGCTGGCGCGGATGAAATACTGCGCGACAAAGGCTGCGTCATCATTCCCGATATGTATGCCAATGCGGGTGGGGTGACCGTGTCATACTTCGAATGGGTCAAGAACCTGAGCCATATCCGATTTGGCCGCATGCAGCGCCGACAGGAAGAGGCGCGCCACCAATTGGTTGTCGACGAATTGGAGCGACTGTCGTCCGATAAAGGTTTGGGTTGGTCCCTCTCTCCCAACTTCAAGGAAAAATATCTACGCGGCGCGGATGAGCTGGAACTGGTCCGGTCCGGTCTGGATGACACGATGCGCGCAGCCTATCAGGCGATGCGCGAGGTCTGGCACTCCCGCGACGACGTGCATGATCTGCGCACTGCAGCTTATCTGGTATCGATCCGCAAGGTCGCCGACAGCTACCGCGCCAAGGGGTTGTAGTCGAAACGGAAAAGGTCCCGGGGGGGTGTCGGTTGTGGTAGGCGGAACCTCCGAAATGACAACTGTTGCAGTCACTTATACCATTGATGAGCGGCGTTTTATGCGGGCGTGCCACGCCTTGTGGGCATACCGGGCCATAGGGCAATGGGGTAACTATATGCTTGCGGCGTTCGTGACCGCTTGCGGTGCTTTTCTGCTGTGGCAGGGTGTGCCGGGACCGTGGGCGTATGTTCTTTTTGCAGGCGTCGCAGTGTTTATCATAATGAACCTTTTGCGGGACCGTTTGTGGTGTCGATATTATCATACGGCCGAAAAATATCGTGCGCCGATCACGGCAACTGTGGGCGCTGATGGGGCAAGTGTTGATAGCGCGGAAGGGGTTCATACCCAGCCGTGGTCCTTGTTTCGCAGCTTTGCCGTGACGGATGAGTTTCTGTTTATCATCATCGATCAACGTCAGTTTTCGGTCATCCCATTAGATGCGTTTGAAAACCAGACACAGGCCGCAGCGTTTGAAGCGGTGCTGGTCGACCATCTGAAACGCCTGCCACGTCGGCGGTTGTAGCGGCAGAGAAACGCAAAGGAGAATTACGATGAAGATCGTTATCATCGGAGCAGAGGGTGACGTGGGTCAGGCGGCCTGCAAAGAACTGCAGACCCGCCACCATATTGTCAGGGCGGGGCGTAGCAGTGGCGATGTCCATGTTGATATTGGCGATCGCGCCTCGATCCTTGCGATGTATGACAAGCTGGGACAGGTCGATGCGGTGATCTGCACCGCAGGCAATGTGCATTTCGGGAAACTGTCCGATTTCACGCAGGAACAGTTTATGTTGGGCCTCGAAAACAAGGTGATGGGACAGGTCAATTTGGTTCTGGCGGGGCTTGACCGGGTCAGTGATGGTGGGTCCTTCACGCTGACGAGCGGTATCCTCGATCAGGAGCCGATCCGGATGGGTGCGGGTGCTGCCACGGCCAATGGCGCGCTTGCCGGCTTTGTCAAAGGAGCGGTCATTGAAATGCCGCGGGGGTTGCGGCTGAATGCGGTCAGCCCTGGTCTGCTTGATGTTTCTGTTTCGCGTTATGGCAGTTGGTTTCCCGGTCATGAACCGGTGCCTGCCCGGCGTGTCGGACTTGCCTTTGCCAAAAGCGTCGAAGGTGCGGCCACCGGGCAAATCATCACCGTGCACTGATGGTCGGGTCGCCGGGCGACTGTGGTTTGTCGAAAAGGGGACATGCATCCCGTCCAAGGCCTTGCTAGTGTCGGCCCCGTAGGCAGGGGAATGCGCGCATGGGATATTCCGGTTTTCGGGTCATCAAAGAGGGGCTTTTCGGTCAGCGCGGCTGGAAACCGGTCTGGCGTGATCCCGAACCCAAGGCTGAATATGACGCGATCATCATCGGCGGCGGTGGACACGGGCTAGCCACGGCCTATTACCTCGCGAAAGAGCATGGGCTGACCAATATCGCCGTGCTCGAAAAAGGGTATATCGGTGGCGGTAATGTGGGGCGCAACACCACGATTGTACGCGCCAACTATTTCCTGCCCGGCAACTCCGAATTCTATTCGCATTCCCTGAAATTGTGGGAGGGGATGGAACAGGACCTGAACTACAACGTCATGCATTCACAGCGGGGTCTGATCAATCTGTTCCATTCCGATGGCCAGCGCGATGCGTTCGTGCGGCGTGGGAATGCGATGATAAATCAAGGGGATGACGCGATCCTGCTTGACACGGACGGTGTGCGCAAACATCTGCCCTATCTGGATTTCGACAATGTGCGGTTTCCGATCTATGGCGGCCTTTACCATCCGCGTGGGGGCACTGCGCGGCATGATGCCGTGGCTTGGGGTTATGCCCGGGGAGCGGATCAGCGCGGCGTGGATATCATCCAGAATTGCGAGGTGACGGGCATTGATATCGAAGGCGGCGTCGTCAAAGGTGTGCAGACCACGCGCGGCGCGATCAAAGCCAAAAAGGTCGGGATCGTCGTGGCCGGGCGCTCCGGTCAGGTCGCGGCGATGGCAGGGATGCGTCTGCCAATCGAAAGCCATGTGTTACAGGCCTTTGTCACCGAGGGGCTGAAACCGATCATCAACCATGTCGTCAGCTTTGGCATGGGTCATTTTTACATCAGCCAGTCAGACAAAGGCGGGCTGGTCTTTGGCGGTGATCTTGATTTCTACAGCTCTTATGCGGCCCGTGGGAACCTGCCGATGAAAGAACATGTGATGGATGCGGCGATGACACTGATGCCCGCAATCGGCAAGGCCCGTGTGCTGCGGTCCTGGGGCGGGATCATGGACATGACCCCAGATGGGTCGCCCATTATCGATAAGACTCCGACTGAGGGATTATTCATCGATTGTGGTTGGTGTTATGGCGGGTTCAAGGCTGTGCCCGGGTCCGGGTTCAGTTTCGCGCATCTGATGGCGACCGGGCAGCATCATGAACCTGCGGCGAAATTCCGGCTCGACCGGTTCCGCGATGGCCATGGCTTGATGGATGAGGAGGGGACGGGTGCGCAACATAACCTGCATTAGTCTTGCGTTGTACGCCACATCGATCAATGCGGAGGACATGCCGCTGGGGTGTTTCACCCGGACATATGACACTGCACATTTGGCGGCCAATCCAAATCAGACGGTAGCGTCGCTTTGGATTGATTTCAGCCTATCAGACAGCCCCGGTTATCCGCGCACTGCTGAGGTGCGTGCGCAAATGGCGGATGCCCCTAGCACACGGGCAGCGGGTTCAGTTGGGATGTTTTTGGGCAATGGTACCGGTTGCCGCCGGTACGATGATGTACAACCATGGCAGGCGGAGAGTGCACAAGCCGGTCTTCCGGTCTGCAGCGCGGATTGCGATGGTGGCTATTTTGAAATCCTGTCAGCCTCCGATGATCAGGTTGTGATCAGATCGCCCGGCTTGGCCATCATGGGGGATGACGGGTGCGGGCCGGTTGCGTCATTAAGAGATGACAATGACAGTGACGCCACGATTTATAAGCTGTTCGCGGCACCACCCGCCATGTGTGATGCGCAGGCCATATCCGTGGTTGACTGCTACATCGTCGATGCGGCGGCCTTGGAAGGCGGGCCTGTGCGGCTGAACGATCTTGCCATCCGGACCACACGCCCAAAGCATGCCACCCAATACGAAGGACAGATTCAGATTGTCGGACGCGGCAGCGACGCCGCGTTGGGAGAGGCGCTATATGCCTGTACCGGCACGTCATTTGTCGCGGGCAGTTTTCTGGCGGACGGTTTGCAATGCAGCGGACTGAGGCGTGACGAGGCGCAAGAGTGCGAAGGGTCCGACAGCATTGAAGTGGTGTTCAGTACGGACGGTACGCTCAGTCTGACCTTCTCTGGCCTCGCGCTGGGCCAAAGCGACACCGACAATTGTGATGACTTCGGAACCTATCGGACCGGTGGCCGACCCTTGACGGTCACCGCGACCGCCCTTTCCCCCGCACAATGTGCGCAACTGTTTTCCCAATGATTGGCTTTGCTCCATGCGTCTGACCTGCCCCAATTGCGGCGAACGTGACCGCCGTGAATTCTATTACTACGGGGATGCTATCGCTTTGCGGCGTCCCGCACCGGATGCGGTGCCGGAGGCATGGGATGATTACCTGCATAACCGCAAAAACCCGGCCGGCGATACAACGGATCTGTGGTTTCACGAGGCTGGCTGCGGGGCCTGGCTCGTTGTAGATCGCAACACCGTGACCCACGCCGTGCATGGCGCAACCCTTGCAGAAAAGGCAAAGCGATGAGGTTGCGCACGCCCGAACACATGGTCACCTTCACCTTTGACGGCAAGCCGGTGCAGGGCATACCCGGCGAACCCGTGGCCGCTGCACTATTGGCGCATGGCCAAAAACTGGTGGCGCGGTCGTTCAAATATCACCGTCCGCGCGGGATCATGTCGGCAGGATCAGAGGAGCAGAATGCGCTGGTGACTGTCGGGCGCGGCGCGCAGACCGAACCCAACGTGCGGGCCACAATACTGGAGGTGTCCGAAGGGTTGGAGGTCTTCAGCCAGAACGCCTGGCCCAGTTTGAAATACGACATGATGGCAGTGAACGACCTGATCGCGCCGTTTCTAGGCGCGGGCTTCTATTACAAGACCTTCATGTGGCCCAAGGCATTCTGGGAAAAGCTTTATGAACCTGTAATCCGGCGTGCGGCGGGCCTTGGCGGCCTGAGCGGTCAAACCAACCCTGACCAATATGAAAAAGCCTTTGGCTTTTGCGACATTCTGATTGTCGGTGCCGGACCTGCAGGTTTGATGGCCGCACGCACCGCTGGCCGTGCGGGTGCTGACGTTGTTCTGGCCGACGAAGACACTGCCATGGGCGGGCGTCTGCTGCGTGAGGTTGAGGAGGTTGATGGAACGGCGGGCACCGAATGGGTTGCCACCGTTCTGGATGAACTGGCAGCGATGGACAACGTCCGCTTGATGACACGCACAACCGTCACCGGGGCCTATGATCAAGGCACCTATGCTGCGTTGGAACGTGTTGTTGGCAAGGATGGGCCTTTGGAATGCTTTTGGCGGATCGTAGCCAAGCGCACGATCCTATGCGCCGGCGCGCTTGAGCGCCCCATCGCCTTTCCCAATAATGAACGTCCGGGTATCATGATGGCCAGTGCTGTCCGGTCTTATGTCAATCGCTGGGGCGTTGCGCCCGGCAAGGCGGTCACGATCTTTGGCAATAATGACGACGCGCACCGGACCGCGCATGATCTGGTGGCGGCCGGGGTCAAGGTAGCGGCGCTGATCGACAGCCGCGATGATGTAGAGGCGACAGGCGATTTTCCGATCTACACAGGTGCGCGCGTCGTCGCCACAAAGGGACGCCATGCTCTTGAAGCGATCACCGTTTCGCATGACGGCGGTACACGTGACATCCGAACCGATTGCCTTGCCATGTCCGGTGGCTGGAACCCCACGGTGCATCTGACCTGCCACATGAACGGGCGGCCCGCATGGCGCGAGGATATCGCAAGCTTTGTCCCGACCCCCGATAGCATTCCGGGGATGGTTGCGGCAGGCGCGTGCAATGGGACATTCAGCACGGCTGCTTGCCTGAACGAAGGGGCACAGGTTGCGGCGGAGGTTGCGGGGGGCCTTGGGTTGGAACCCAGGGTGACGGTGCCTGCCGCTGAGGACCGGACTTATCGGATCATGCCGCTTTGGGCGGTGCCGGGCAAAGGCCGCAAATGGATCGATTTTCAGAACGATGTCCATGTGAAAGATATCAAGCTGGCCGCGCAGGAGAACTTTCGCTCGGTCGAGCATATGAAACGTTACACCACCCAAGGGATGGCCCCGGATCAGGGTAAATCGTCGAATGTCGTGGCCCTTGCCGTGCTTGCAGACGCGACGGGACGTGGCATTCCGGAAACCGGAACGACGACATTTCGTCCGCCTTATGTGCCCGTGCCAATTGCCGCGATGGGGGCGGGGTCACAAGGCAAGGGCTTCGCGCCAGAGCGTTTGACAACTTCGCACAAGGTCACCGTGGCGCAAGCGGCCCCAATGATCGAGGCGGGTCTCTGGTATCGCCCAAGCTACTTTCCCAAGCCAGGCGAGACACATTGGCGGCAATCCTGTGACCGTGAGGTGGGTTTCGTGCGCAACGCGGTTGGTGTTTGTGATGTCTCCACCCTTGGCAAGATCGACATTCAGGGGCCGGATGCGGCGGCATTGCTGGATTTTGTCTATGCCAATACGTTTTCGACTCTGAAACGGGGCAAGGTCCGCTATGGTCTGATGCTGCGTGAAGACGGTCATGTGATGGATGACGGTACAACCGCGCGGCTAGGCGATCAGCATTTTGTCATGACCACGACCACCGCCGCAGCAGGGCTGGTGATGCGTCATCTGGAGTTTGTCTTGCAGGTGTTGCGGCCCGATCTGGATGCGCGGGTGATGTCTGTGACCGAACAATGGGCACAGTTTGCCGTGGCCGGTCCAAAGGCGCGCGCCTTGCTGAATACCGTTTTGGATCGAGAGATCACCAATGATGACTGGCCGTTCATGGCCTGTGGGCCCGTGGGTGTTGCGGGCGTTGCAGGTCGGCTGTTCCGTATCTCATTTTCGGGCGAGCATGCTTACGAAGTCGCCGTGCCCGCCCGGTTCGGCGAAAGCCTGTTTCGCTTACTTGTGACGCAGGCCGAGATGTTGGGTGGCGGGGCATACGGCATGGAGGCCTTAAACGTTTTACGCATCGAGAAAGGGTTCATCACCCATGCCGAAATCCATGGGCGCACGACAGCGCTTGATATCGGCATGGATAGAATGGTGAGCCTGAAGAAAGATTGCGTGGGGCAGGCCGCATCGCGCAGGCCGGGGTTGCTGGATGAGGATCGTGAACAATTGGTCGGGTTGAAACCGGTTGGCGCTGTCAAGCAACTGACCGCCGGCGCGCATCTTTTTGAACAGAGGGCAGAGGCGGTGCGGGCCAACGGGCAAGGTTACGTGACCTCAGTTTGTTATTCGCCGACATTGCAGACGAACCTGGGGCTCGCATTTCTGAAGGGTGGCCGGGCGCGCCATGGCGAAGTGGTGCAAATGGTCGATCATTTGCGCGGGATCACCGCGCAGGTCACAGTTTGCGACCCCGTGTTCTTTGATCCTGATGGAGGGCGCGCCCGTGGTTAGATTATTGGCCATAACACCTTGCGCCGGCTTGTTGCCCTTGGACGTTGGGAATGTATCGCTGCGAGAGGTTGTCGTGGACCGGATGGTTTCTGTCGCGCCGTTTGTGGGACAGGAAAAAGCGGTTTCAGCCGCGCTGAAAGACCAAATCGGTGTGGGTCTGGCGCCCAAAAACCGGGCAATGGCCAAGGGCGGCGCAGGGGTGCAATGGTTCGGACATGGCATCTGGCTTGTACGCGGGCAGGTGGCGCTGGAAGGCTTGGCTGCGGTCACGGATCAAAGCGATGCCTGGGCCGTTATCCGGATCCAGGGTGCGGCAGTCGAAGATGTTCTGGCCCGTTTGGTGCCAATTGATTTGCGGGCTGAAGGTTTCAAAAAAGGACATACCGCGCGCACGATGCTGGGCCATATGTCGGTCGCCATAACCCGCGTCGGTGGGCAGGCGTTTGAGATCATGGCGATGCGGTCCATGGCAGGGACGCTGGTGCATGAGCTTGAGGTCGCGATGCGTGGCGTCGCAGCACGCTCAAATTTCTAGAAATTTGAGGCCTCCGGCGGGGATATTTTCGGCCTTATGTATCAAACGCACCAAGCGGGGTGCGGTGATGATTAAGGTTTTATTCGCTGCTTTTGTGTTTGCATTGACTATTTCAGGTGAAGCGAGCGCCAACCCCAAAACTCCGCAGTACTGCAACTTTGCCGGGAATTTCGCCTTCCCCATAGTCAACGGTTTCGCCAGTATAATCCACCCAAAAGGGCTTAACGCTGGTGTAGTCCGTGCCGTCAATACTTCGATAATACAAGCAAACAAAAGCCTTAAGCGACATCTCGGATGCTGTGGTGTCGCTCACTTCAAGCAATTCGTGAACACGATCTCCATTCATCGAAATTTTAATTTCGTCGCTGGGAAGAACGGATTCGCCAAGACCGTGTGGCTTCCATTTTACACAGAAATCAACAACCGCATCGATCTCATCATCAATTTCAAAAGGCTTGTTGGTATCCAAAAAGCGCACAAAGCAGAAAGAGCGTATGGCAGGAGAGGTGCCAAAGTTTTTTACGATCATGCTCTGCTTAATATCGGCCCTCCTAACAACTGCGCCAGCGCCGCGCCCCGGATCTACGATGACAATCGTATCTGGTATGGTGAATTCAAGCCACGGCCTCTGACCTTGGCGCATGATGGCGTTAGTCTCATTCACAGCGTCTATGCTTCGCCAAATGAGGTAGAGGCCAAACATAGACAAAGCAGCCGCAGCGATGGTGGAAATGGTCATGATCTTGGCCCACAGCGCCATGGCCATTTGCGCATCCAGATCACTCTGGGCACGGCCATGATCTTGTGCGGCCTTTATTTCATCGTGTACGCATTCCAAAAGGGCCGCTCTATCAGTTTGAATGCAGGCCTCGTCAATACGGTCTTCGGCGTATTGAATGTGATGATCGGCGTCCAATTGGCGGCTTATGCGTTTTTCAGTTTGTAAGACCCCAGAGTGCCAAGAAACCCACATCAGCGATCCAAAGCCAAGAATAATTATCAGGCCAAAGAGAGTTGGTGTGCGCCAATCGCGTTTAGACATTGTAAGAAATACGCCGCTGAGAATTTACCACGACTCAACTTGTTGCGTACATTCGGCTCTTTGTCACCGATTAACTCTGCAAGTTGCGCATAACTTATCCCATTCAACTTTAGCTGGGCCTTCAAAATGTTGGCGGCTTTGGCTTCCCACTCGTTCTGCTCGGGCATTTATCACTCCATTCATGATAAATGCACTATATTCGTGATATTTGCCATTGTAAACCATGACTGTATGTACTATATATGTGATATAAGTAATCACGGTAGATACAATGGCACAGCACTTTCTTCTCTCAGCGGCATCACGCACACTTAGCCTTCGTAAGATTTACAAGGCTGGCGAAGATGCGGCCTATGAGACGTTCTGCGAAATGCGCTGGCCTGAGACAAATGGCGAGGCTGTTTGTCCGCAGTGCGGCCATGATGAGACTTACAACATCACGACGCGCCGCAAGTTTAAGTGCAAGGCATGTGCACACCAGTTTAGCGTCACGTCCGGCACAATCTTTGCATCGCGCAAGATGGACTTTGTGGACCTGCTGGCTGCGATCTGCCTGCTGGTGAATGCCTCTAAGGGCATCAGCATGGTGCAGTTGTCGCGCGATCTGGATTGCCAATACAAAACGGCTTTCGTCCTGGCGCACAAGCTGCGCGAAGCGATGGCAACTGAGGTTCACACTGGCGAAGTGCTGGACGGTCATGTTGAGATTGATGGCGCTTACTTTGGCGGTCACATCCGCCCGGCTAACGAGAAAGCAAACCGCGTAGATCGTCGCCTCAAGAAGCACCAGACAGGCACCCGCCGCGTTGTGGTTGCTATGCGTGAGCGCGCGGGTCGTACACTGCCATTCATCGCCATGGGTGAAGGTGAGGGCGTAAAGCTGGCAATCGAGAACGTCAGCCGTACAGCTACCATGTCAGCGGATGAGGCGTCACACTGGGACTTGCTGCATGACGGTTGGATGGTTGACCGCGTGAACCACAGCGAAGTCTATAGCGACCACGGCAAGCACACCAACATGGTTGAGAGCTTCTTTTCTCGCCTGCGCAACATGATCGAAGGCCAGCACCACGGCGTTAGCCCCAAGTATCTGCACCAGTACGCAAACCACTCCGCTTGGCTGGAAGACAATCGCCGTACAGACAACGGCACGTTGGCACATATCGTTGTGTCTAATGCGATGGACGCGCCTGTAAGCCGTAACTGGAAGGGCTATTGGCAGCGGGCAGCGTGAGGTACTTGAATACCTCAATCTTTTGGGGTATTATAATACCCATGCAGGAAAAGCAGTTTTTGGAGAACATTCCCACTTGCCAACTTCACGCCGAACTAATCCGGCGTGAAGGAGTTTCCGCTGTGCTTCTAGGCCCCGAAGATGAAATCAAGAAGGTGGTCAAAGGACCCGCATGGGTCATCGTAAATCGAGACTAGTATCTATCCTTGATGCGGTCGTTATAAAATTGTCCTTTGGAGTATGCGTCGAGGAAGTCATTGTATACCGCTTCCGGCACGCCGTAATAGTCATACCGACCGCTGCCCTTAAACCAGATTGAAAGTGTTCCGTTTGACCAATCGATCTGTGACATTGCCGATGAGTTAACATATGGCATTACTATATCCTCACATCATTAAATTTTTTGCCCGTATTGATCTCACTGATACGCCCAATGTTCACGTCAAAGTCAGCGGCTATACGGCTCTGCATATCACCCTGCTTCAGACGTATTTTGATGATTTTTGCATCGGCATGGGTTAGGCGCTTGCTCGGTCTTCTGTTGTCATTTCTCATGACATTTCCTTTTTGAAATGCCGCCTGAGAGGTTGACTAGACTCAAGCAAAGTGTCACAACCTTACTTGCTTTATATGCTAATCTCGCCCTCAGACGGCGTGGTTATGAGCCACAAAACCCGGCAAGGTTTTGTGGCTCTTTCTATGTACAGCACAAGATGCTGAGTCGGCAAGCACTGAATCCTGTCAATCCCCCATTGTCCGCACCAAATCGGGCCGTGTAGCAACGTTTTGCATTTTGGCTGTTATACACTTGCGTGACCGTCACGCCGTCTTAACGGGCCTTACAGCGTCCATTTGCGCCACTGATGCGATTTTCCACAAACACCCATCCGGCCCAAAGTCCCGCACAACTAGCCCCTTAGCTTCAAGGCGCAGCAGTGCCTGATATGACCTGTTTGACGCGGATTTGTTGGCAATCCCTGTTATTTCACGCTGTAGCATCTTGCCAAGCTGCGGGTTGGTCTTTGGCCCAGATTCTAGCGCATGTAGCAGGAAGCGCTTGGTATCGCTGCGCCTAAACGGCCTGTCTTGAACCAAGCCCGACCAAGTGATGCCCCGCATATCAAGCAATACCTGCGCCAGACTGCCTTCATGCCCGCCTTGCTTGCGTAGCGCCAGCAGCGCGTTGTTTATGGTTCTGTCCTGCATACCCGCATTATGGATTCACAGCGTTGTTTTTATAAGGTATGTTGTTGGTGCGTTTGATACATAAGGCCGGATATTTTCGGCCAAAAGAAGCGGTGGCGATTGGATCAACCTTCGGCGATAATAGCCCCATGAGTCTGCCCCCCGGTTTCCTTGATGAGTTGCGCAACCGCCTGTCCCTTGGGCAGGTCGTGGGGCGCAAGGTCATGTGGGACACGCGCAAGTCCAATCAGGGCAAGGGCGATCTTTGGGCGCCGTGCCCCTTCCATCAGGAAAAGACCGCCAGCTTTCATGTCGATGACCGCAAGGGGTATTACTACTGCTTTGGCTGCCACGCGAAGGGGGACGCGATTTCCTTTGTCCGCGAGACGGAGAATGTGGACTTTATGGAGGCGGTCAAAATCCTCGCGGCTGAGGCCGGGATGCCGGTGCCGGAACGTGACCCGCAGGCCCAGCAAAAGGCTGATCACCGCACCGTTCTGGTGGATGTCATGGAGCAGGCCGTCAAATGGCATCGGCTCCAACTGCAAACCGGGGCCGCAGCCGAAGCGCGCGATTACTTGGAACGGCGCGGGCTGAGCGCGGACGCGCAAGCGCGTTGGGAAATCGGATTTGCGCCCGCCAACGGCGGGGTGCTGGCGGCGCTCACCGGCAAGGGTGTCGCGCAGAAACACGTGATCGAGGCTGGCCTTGCCGCCGAAAGCGACCGCGGCGGTGAACCTTACGACAGGTTTCGGGGCCGGATCATGTTCCCGATCCGGGACGCACGCGGGCGGGCCATTGGCTTTGGCGGGCGGGCGATGGACCCGAACCATCCTGCGAAGTACTACAACTCGCCCGAGACCCCGCTTTTCGACAAAGGCCGCAGCCTGTTCAATCACGGCCCGGCCCGCGAGGCGGCGGGGAAGGGCAAACCGCTGATCGTCGCCGAAGGCTATATGGACGTGATCGCGCTGTCTGAGGCGGGGTTCACCGCCACTGTCGCACCACTTGGCACAGCCATCACCGAAGACCAGTTGCGCCTGCTGTGGCGGATGGCAGACGAACCAATCATTGCCCTTGACGGGGACACAGCCGGTCTGCGCGCCGCGATGCGAGTGATCGACATTGCCTTGCCGATGCTCGAAGCAGGCAAATCCTTGCGCTTTGCATTGATGCCGGAAGGGATGGACCCTGATGATGTGCTCAAGGCGCAAGGGTCTGGCGCGATGCAAAAACTGATCGATGCCGCGATCCCGATGGTGCAACTGCTTTGGCGGCGCGAGACGGAGGGCAAGACATTCGACAGCCCCGAACGCAAGGCCGCGCTGGACAAGGCGCTGCGCGAAAAGATTAAGCTGATTGCCGATCCGTCAATCCGCAATCATTATGGCGATGCGATTAAGGACATGCGCTGGGCACTGTTCAGCAACCGTGCACCAACCGCCCGCAAGGGGCCGCAAAAAGCATGGTCGCGCAATCAGGACCCTTGGAAACGTGACATTAGCCCGGTGGCCACCAGCAAGATGTCAGCGCTTGGCGTTGGTGCCGCGCATGAGGATCACCTGCGCGAGGCTGTGATCCTTGCAACGCTGATCATGGCGCCGCAAGTGGCCCCGGAATTCGAGACGGCGATTGAACAGATGGACAGCCGCGATTCCATGCACCGTGACATTCATGCCAGTTTGCTGCGGCATCTTGGCGCAGATGATCTCGCGAAAGCGATAACCGATGATTTGGGCGATACCCCTCTTGAAAAGCTGCTGACACAGAACCATGTGGCCATCAGTCCCGCGATCCGTCGGCGCGGTGATGAAGAAATAGCCCGTCTCTGCCTGGCCGAAGAATTCGCCAAGCTGACAGCGCGCCGCGGACATGCACGTGAGATCGAGGATGCGGTTGAGGATCTCAGCGGCGTTGCAGATGAAGGGGTAACTTGGCGGTTGGCGCAAGCCTCTGCTGCGGTGGACAAGGCCGGGCGGGGTGACAACGAAGATCGGGCCGAATATGAGACCGGTGAAAACGGGGCGCGCATGAAGAAGGATGAACGCAGTGCCTTTGATCAACTTCTTGATCAAATCAACTTTGCCAAAGGCGCGGATCGCCCTAAGTCCTGACCGAGGCAACAGTCTTTAGGAATAAGGTGTAACCTGCTTGCGAATCACCCTAATGCAGGGTTGATTCGAATTTACCCGAATCAGCCGAATCACTTCGGCACGTGACAGAATGATTTTGAAAGGGCCTCTGATGGCTAAAGATGGCGATGATCGCAAAGATGGCGACCAGGACGGCGATATCAGCCTTGATATGAGCCAAACCGCGGTCAAGAAGATGATCGCCGATGCGCGCGAACGGGGTTATATCACTTACGACCAACTAAACGCAGTTTTGCCGCCGGAACAGGTATCGTCTGATCAGATCGAAGATGTGATGTCGATGCTGTCCGAAATGGGCATTCAGGTCACCGAAGAAGAAGAATCCGAAGAAAGCGAAGAACCCCAAGGCGGCACCGAGGTCGCGACAGTGGCTGGTTCTCGCGAAGTCACACTGGGCGGCGCAGAAGCTGAGAAGCTGGACCGCACCGATGACCCGGTCCGCATGTATCTGCGCGAAATGGGCAGTGTTGAACTGCTGTCGCGTGAAGGCGAAATCGCCATCGCCAAACGGATCGAGGCTGGCCGGAACACCATGATCCTGGGGCTGTGCGAAAGCCCGCTGACCTTCCAGGCGATCACGATTTGGCGCGACGAACTCTTGTCCGAAGACATCCTGCTGCGTGACGTGATCGATCTTGAGACGACATTTGGCAACCAGTTGGGTGAAGACGGGGAAGAAGAAACCGTCGTTGCCGCCCCTGTTGTGACTGGTGCCGCCCCTGTCGAAAAGCAAGAAACGCAGGAACTGGATGCCGACGGCAACCCGATTGCCAAAGATGATGACGATGATGATGACGAGCAGGCGAACATGTCGCTCGCCGCGATGGAAGCAGCGCTGAAGCCGCGCGTGCTGGAAACGCTTGAAATCATCGCCCGCGACTTTGCTACACTGTCGGATATGCAAGATGCGCGGATGTCGGCGACCTTGAACGAGGATTCGTCGTTCTCGTCCAAACAGGAAGATAAATATCAGGCGCTGCGGTCAGAAATCGTGGAACTGGTGAATTCGCTCCACCTGCATAACAACCGGATCGAGGCGCTGATCGACCAGCTTTATGGGATCAACCGTCGCATCATGTCCATCGACAGCGCGATGGTGAAGCTCGCTGATCAGGCCCGTTTGAACCGTCGCGAATTCATTGATGCCTACCGGGGTCGTGAATTGGACCCCAACTGGCTTGATGACATGGCCGCCAAATCTGGCCGCGCCTGGCAATCATTGATCGAAAAATCGACCGGCAAGATCGAAGATCTGCGCAGCGACATGGCCCAGGTCGGTCAATATGTCGGCGTCGATATCACCGAATTCCGCCGCATCGTCCAACAGGTCCAGAAGGGCGAAAAAGAAGCACGGCAGGCGAAAAAGGAAATGGTCGAGGCGAACCTGCGCCTCGTGATTTCCATCGCCAAGAAATATACCAATCGCGGCCTGCAATTCCTTGATCTCATTCAGGAAGGCAACATTGGCCTGATGAAGGCGGTTGATAAATTCGAATACCGCCGCGGTTATAAGTTCTCGACCTACGCTACATGGTGGATCCGGCAGGCGATCACGCGCTCTATCGCGGATCAGGCGCGCACAATCCGTATTCCGGTCCATATGATCGAAACGATCAACAAGCTGGTCCGGACCGGTCGCCAGATGCTGCATGAAATTGGCCGCGAGCCCACACCAGAGGAATTGGCAGAAAAGCTGCAAATGCCTTTGGAAAAGGTCCGCAAGGTGATGAAAATCGCCAAGGAGCCGATTTCGCTGGAAACACCGATTGGCGACGAGGAAGACAGCCAGCTTGGCGATTTCATCGAAGACAAGAACGCGATCCTGCCGCTGGATTCGGCCATTCAGGAAAACCTGAAGGAAACGACCACGCGGGTGCTCGCCTCGCTTACGCCGCGTGAGGAACGTGTGCTGCGGATGCGCTTTGGCATCGGCATGAACACGGACCATACCTTGGAAGAGGTGGGCCAGCAGTTCAGCGTGACCCGCGAACGGATTCGTCAGATCGAGGCAAAGGCGCTGCGCAAGTTGAAGCACCCAAGCCGTTCACGCAAATTGCGGTCTTTCCTGGATCAGTAGGATTCATGCGTGCCGCGCCGATGCGCGCATGCAAATCGTTCTCTGCTCTATCCATTTGCGATCTGGTGCGTCTGCGCGCCAGATGCAGATTGCGCCGCGCCTGAAATCGCTTCAAGGAAAAAATCCTGAAAGGCTGAAATGACCCTGTCCGGACATTGCTCTGCAAGGTAATGCCCGCCATCGATGGCCCAGCCGCGCACATCCGCAGCACGTTCACGCCACAAGGCGAGGCAATCGAAGTGTTGCTCAATGGCCCCCGTGCGCCCCCAAAGGGCCAGCAAGGGCATTTGAAGAAGGCTTGCATCAGCATCATCGTGGTCTGTATCTATCGTGATTGCCGCGCGGTAGTCTTCGCAGGATGCGTGAATGACGGATTTATCACGAAAGCAGGTCAGGTATTCTTCGAGGGCCTGGCGCGCAAATGGCGTCAGTCCCGCCGAGCCAGCCCCGCATTTCTTGAGCCAATAGGCATCGCGTGCGGGTTCAATCAGGAATTCAGGGAACGGATAGGCCTGGGTCAGCCAGTACCAATGCCAATAGGTTTGCGCGAATGCGCTGTCACCGTCGCGGTACATTTCGCGGGTTGGTGCGATATCCAGCGTTGCTAATGCCGTGACTCTGTCTGGGTGATCTGCCGCAAGCCGGTGCGCCACCCGTGCGCCCCGATCATGCCCGCCAATGCAAAACCGTTTATGCCCGAACTGATCCATTAGCTCTACCATATCAATCGCGGTGGCCCGCTTGGAGTAGGGGGTATGGTTTTCATCAGAACTGGGTTTGTGCGATCGTCCATATCCCCGCAGATCGGCACAGACCACGGTAAATTGCTTCGCCAAGGCAGGGGCGACGCGATGCCACATAGCGGATGTCTGCGGATAGCCATGCAAAAGCAATATTGGGGGGCCATTGCCTGCATGACGGCAAAATATAGGCCCTGCGCTTACATCGACATGTTCGGAAACGAAGCCGTCAAAAAAATGTTCTGCATCAGGGGCATTTGTCAGTGCGCTTGTCGCATCAAGAAGCATGGAAAACCCATTTCTACTAAAAACTTAGCCGACTATAGAACGGACCGTCCAAGAGGTTTATAGCTAAAAATATATAAATTCTTTCCGCTCAATTTTCGCGACCTTCCAGTCTTAAAACATTCGAAATCATTGGGAGGAGACCAAGATGAAAAGGACCAATAGACGCCAGTTTGGCCAGGGCTTGTTTGCCACTGGTGTGGCCGCAGCGGCACTGACTGCCCCCAGTATCCTGCGCGCACAGGGTTTTCCCAGTCGGGCGATCAATTACATCATTCCATTCAATCCCGGCGGCGAAAGCGATGTAACGGCCCGCTTCCAGCAGCCATTTTTTGAAGAGATCTCGGGCCAAAGTGTCGTGATTCAATCCAAGCCGGGCGCTGGCGGTGCAACAGCGTGGGCCCAGCTGAATGGATTTGACCCTGATGGCCATACCATCATGAACACGATTGTGCCGCACACGGTTCTGCAACCCGCGATGAAAGATGTGGGCTATCAGACATCTGACATCAACAATGTGTTCTTCTTTCACTACACGCCGGATGCGATTGTGGTGAAGGCGGACAGCCCTTACCAAACCCTTCAGGACCTGATCGACGATGCCAGCAGCAACCCCGGTCGCGTGACTTTTGGCGGGTCTGGCACGAACACAGCCAATCATCTCGCGTCGGAGATTTTTTCAAGCATGACGGGCACATCAACAACCTACATCCCGTTTCGGGGCTCTGCGCCCGCGATGACAGCGGTGCTTGGCGGCCAGATTGCCGCCGCGATGAGCTATACGACACAAGGCGTCAAAGCGGGCGAACAGGTACGCACACTTGCTGTCGCCACCCAGGAACGTGTGGCCGCGCTACCCGATGCCCCAACGTTCCAAGAGCTTGGGTTCGATCATGTCGGCGGGGCCTATCGTGGCGTGGCCGTGCCAGCCGGAACGCCGCAGGACATTCAGCAGCGCCTGTCGGATATCTTGCAGCAGATCAACGCAAACCCGGCATTCAAGGCACAGATGACCGCCGCAGGGTATGAGGTGATCGATGTTCCACTTGGCGACATTCCGGCCTTCATCGAAGAACGCAAAGCCGCTTATGGCCCGGCGATCGAGCGGCTGAAATCTGCATAATCTTCCCAAGACCCCACATGGTGCCACGATGCCGTGCGGGGTTTTCTTATTTCCGAGGGTCTGATGATTGACGCGCTTCTCTCGGCGGCAACGCCGTTCAACCTGATGCTCGCGCTGGTGGGCGTGGTTTTGGGTACGATCATCGGCGCATTGCCGGGGCTGTCGGCAACAATGGCGGTTGCTGTACTCGTGCCATTCACCTTTACGATGGACCCCGCGTCAGGGCTGATCGCGCTGGGTGCAGTATATACCGGCGCGATCTATGGCGGCGCTTACGCCGCGATCCTCGTTAATACGCCCGGCACACCTGCGGCGATTGCGACCGCGCTTGATGGCTTTCCGATGGCCAAGCGGGGGGATGGGGATCTTGCGGTGACGATCTCGTGCTTTGCATCGGCATTTGGCGGCATCATCGGGGCGATGGCATTATTGATCGTTGCACCCCCGCTGGCGACAATCGCCTTGAAATTCGGGCCGGTAGAATACTTCTGGCTCGCGATTTTTGGCCTGTCCTTGATCGCGGTTCTGTCCAAAGGGGCCACGCTGAAAGGGTTGATTGGCGGTGCGTTGGGGTTGGGATTGTCGACCATCGGCTCTGCCGTCGTGGGCGGTGACGTGCGCTACACCTTCGGCAACCCGGTATTGCTGGGGGGTATCCACATTATCCCGGCGCTGATCGGCCTTTATTGTGTGCCCGTTCTGCTGAACATGGTGGCCACGCAGGATCGGCATATCGAACGGGCATCCGAGGGCAGGGGCACGCGGATCCCGGAGGCATTGGGCCTGATGTGGCGGTCCAAGTTCAATCTGGTGCGCAGTTCTGTGGTCGGCACTGTCGTCGGTATTTTGCCTGCGGCTGGCGGTGCTGTGGCAGGCCTTGTTGCGTATTCAGAGGCGCGACGCACATCAAAAAACAAGGACCAGTTCGGCAAAGGGGCCGTTGACGGTGTGATTGCATCTGAATCTGCAAACTCCGCAACTGTCGGTGGGGGCTTTGTGCCTACGCTTGTGCTGGGTATTCCGGGGACACCGCCCGATGCGATCATTCTGGGCGCATTGATGGTTCAGGGCATTCGTGTCGGCCCACAGCTTTTTGTGGAACAAGCAAGCACGGTCTACACTTTCATCTTTGGTCTGCTTTTTGCGACGATCCTGATGATCCCCGTCGGGCTTTTGATCGGGCGTACGGCTTTTCGGACCATCTCATCTATTCCCAAGGCGGTCCTTGCGCCAGCAATTGGTGTGCTGATCATGATCGGGTCATTCGCCGTCGAACAGAACGCGACCCATGTCGTGATGATGGTTATCTTGGGGGCCTTTGCCTGGGTCCTGCTCAAGTTCGGTTTTGAAGCCTCACCGATTGTCCTGGGTTTGATACTTGGACCCATTGCCGAGCAGGGGTTTGTCCAGGGTTATCTGATTGGCAACGCTGCCGGAAACATCTGGGGGGAATTCTTTGGGCGTCCGATCTCGCTTGCGATCATCGGGTTTACATTCCTGACATTGCTTTGGCCGCTCTGGTCGGATCGCAAAGGGCGCGCCGCCAAGGGGGAAACACTTTATGAATAAGCTGCTTCACCGCGATATTGCTGCCGCGAGTGGCCTGCTTGTCATTGGTGGCTACGCGCTGTGGGAGGCGCGCCAGATGTCCGTCTTTGGCGCGATTTTTCCGCAACTGGCGGGTGCGGGTATGGTTCTTGGGGCAATCCTGCTTTTGATCCGCGCGATCGTCTGGGCCCCGGCAGTACCTCAGGCCGACGGCACGCTCTTGCGACCGCTCTTGATGCTTGCGGCGCTGGCGGGCTGGGCCATCTTGTTGCCGATCTTCGGTTTTGTCCCCGTCTCACTGGTAGGTGCGGGGGTGTGCATGTTGATCGCCCAACAGACAATGGTGCCTATGCGGGTCCTTGCCCTGCAATTCGCAGGTCTTGCCGGATTGATCCTTCTGGTGGCTGTGCTGTTTGGCCGCCTTCTGAACGTTCCCTTACCCTAGAGCCGCTATGCCCCTGACACTTTATGAAAAGCTGGTAAACCAGCACACCGTCGCACGTATCGACGATGAGCATGTGCTGCTCTATGTCGATTTCCACATCATGAACGAATATACCAGCCCGCAGGCTTTTGCCGGATTACATGCTGCTGACCGGGCGGTGTGGCGGCCCGAGGCGCATCTGGCGGTTGTCGATCACGTCAACCCAACGCGCCCTATCGCTGATCTGTCTGAAATAGAGGACGAAGGCGGGCGACTGCAGATTGAAACGCTCAGCGAGAACTGTGAACGGCACGGTATCACCCTGTTTGATCTTTTTGATCCGCGCCAGGGGATTGAGCATGTGGTCGTGCCAGAAAACGGCTTTGCTTGGCCGGGCATGGTGATCGCCTGCGGTGACAGTCACACCACCACCTATGGCGCATTTGGCGCCTTGGCCTTTGGCATAGGCACCTCAGAGATTGAGCATGTTCTGGCCACGCAAACGCTGGCCTACAAGGTGCTCAAGCCAATGCAGGTCCGCGTCGACGGGCCCTTGCCACTGGGCGTTTCGGCAAAGGATATCGTGATGTCGTTTGTCGAAAAGGTCGGTGCTGCCGGGGCGTCGGGTTACGCGGTTGAATTCACCGGAACGACAATCAACGCGCTCAGCGTTGAGGCGCGGATGACCTTGTGCAACATGGCGGTTGAGGCTGGCGCGCGCGCCGCGGTGATTGCGCCGGATCAGAAGGTATATGACTACCTTAGCGGGCTGCCGCATGCGCCGGCGGGCGATGATTTCCGGCTCGCAAAGGCGGATTGGAAAATGCTGCAATCTGACCTCGGGGCTTGCTTTGCGCGCCGCGTATCCATTGCGGCCTCCAGTATCGCGCCGTTGGTGACATGGGGCACCAGCCCGGATCAATGCCAGCCGATCACATCATCAGTTCCGGTCCCGCAAAATCAAGCGGATCAGCGTGCGCTGGACTATATGGGCTTGAAAGCGGGGCAATCATTATCCGCCATTGATATTGACCGGGCCTTTATCGGGTCATGCACCAATGCGCGGATCGAAGACCTGCGCAAAGCGGCGTATATTCTAGGCGGACAGAAAGTCGCCGATGGTGTCACCGCGATTGTTGTTCCGGGCTCTAAACAGGTTCGCAAGGCCGCTGAGGATGAAGGGCTTGACCAGATATTCAAGAATGCGGGGTTCGAATGGCGCGGCTCTGGTTGCTCCATGTGTCTTGCGATGAATGATGATGTGGCTGCGGATGGTGAACGCTGTGCGTCATCAACCAACCGAAATTTCGAAGGGCGGCAGGGACGTGGCGCACGCACACATCTGATGAGCCCTGAAATGGTGGCAGCAGCAGCAGTCAGGGGTACGCTGACCGATGTTCGCGATTTCTTGGAGCCGCGCAAATGATCCCGTTTACACGTGTGACAGGGGTCGCGGCACCGCTACCGACACCCAATATCGACACTGACGTGATCATGCCAAAACAGTTCCTAAAACGTATCGACCGCGAGGGGCTGGCCATCGGCGCGTTTCACGACCTGCGTTTTGATCAATCAGGGCAGACGCGGCCTGATTTCGTTTTGAACACGGCTCCCTATGACAAGGCGACGTTTCTGGTCTGTGGCGACAATTTCGGCTGTGGCTCCAGCCGGGAATACGCGGTTTGGGGGCTTCTTCAACTTGGCATCCGGGCAATCATCGCACCGTCAATCTCTGGAATATTCTTTGGCAATTGCGAAAAGAACGGGCTTTTGGCGCTGACGCTGCCAAAGGAAGAAGTCGATCAGCTAATGGCCGACGCGACAGATCCCGAAACCTGTCAGATGACGATTGACCTTGATACACAGACGATCATGACCGGGGCAACCAAGTTGACGTTCGATATCAACCCGACGCGCAAGCAATTGCTGCTGTCAGGTGCCGATCACATTCAATCGACACTGGATCAATCCGCCGCCATCGCCGAATTTGAAGCGCGGCAGGTTGTGCGTCGGCCTTGGCTTTGGGCGCGGCACTAGGATCATAAGACACACTCACCTTCAAACAGGACCAGCACATGCAAAAGACGTATAGAATTGCCAGCCTTCCCGGCGACGGCATCGGCACAGAGGTTATTCCGCGCGGTCAGGCCGTGGCCGATGCCGTCGCAGACAAACATGGCTTTGCCATTGAATGGACTGCCTTTGATTGGTCCTGCGAACGTTATCTTGAGACGGGGCAAATGATGCCCGATGACGGTATCGCGCAGCTTAAAGCGTTTGACGCGATTTATCTTGGCGCTGTGGGATGGCCCAGCGTGCCCGATCATGTCTCGCTTTGGGGTTTGCTTCTGCCGATACGGCGCCAGATGAACCAATATGCCAATATCCGTCATGTGAAACTGCTGGACGGTATCGTGTCGCCGCTTGCAGGACGGACCCCGGGTGATATCGATTTTGTGGTCGTACGCGAAAACGTAGAGGGCGAATATTCGGAACTTGGCGGCCGCATGTATGCCGGAACAGAAGACGAATTTGCGCTGCAAGAGGCCGTGTTTACACGCAAAGGCACCGACCGGATCATGCGTTACGCATTCGAACTGGCCCAGTCGCGCGCACGAAAGCATGTCACCTCGGCGACCAAATCCAATGGCATTATGCATTCCATGCCGTTCTGGGATGAACGTTTTGCAGAAAATGCGAAGTCTTATCCTGACGTCACGACCGACCAGTACCATATCGACATTCTGACGGCGCATTTCGTACTCAATCCTGACAGGTTTGATGTGGTGGTCGCGTCAAACCTGTTCGGGGATATACTGTCGGACCTTGGACCAGCCATTGCCGGATCCATCGGCATTGCACCTTCTGCAAACATCAATCCAGAAGGGGAATTCCCGTCGATGTTTGAGCCGGTTCACGGCTCTGCACCTGATATTGCCGGGAAAGACATCGCCAACCCAATCGCGGCGATCTGGACGGCCGCCACCATGCTGCGGCATCTTGGTGAGGGGCCGGCTGCAGACGACATTGAAGCGGCAATACAAGCATCACTTTTGCAGGCCGAAACAAAAACCGCCGATCTGGGCGGCACCGCAAACACCCAACAAAGCACAGATGCTGTGCTTGCGGCACTCCGCTAGCAGGCGCCGTCGCGTCCTACATTCACCCTCACCTCGCAAAAGTGAGGGTGAATAAACGCGACAAACGCGCAATGGCTTAGCTTGTTGTGTTGCAAACACTCATCGCGGCCATATTGACCCCGATTTGTTCGCCAAGAACAGACAGGCTGATATCTGCACGTTCAGCGATGCCTGCAAGATCGGGGATCTGATCTGCGGGCTCATCCGCCATTTCCACCATGGCAGTCATGACAATGGCTGCTGTCTCCAGATCTTCGTCATAGGTTTTGGCCATTTCAGCAGCGACGCAGGCGCAACCGGGAGTGGTGCTGCGCCCCGACGAAAATTCCTGATCATTGCTATCCAATGCACTGCGGCAGGATTTGGCAAATTCCTGACCCGCTTCGGTCAAGCTATAACGCTCGGTCGCTTCTGCGATCTTACGCTGATCTGCGACAAGTGCATAAATGCCTGCGGCAGCAACAATGCCAATGCCGCCAATCAATTTAATCTTTTGTAACACGGGATTCATACTCCATTAACAAACCATGTATGCGACGCGGCTAATGCTGGATCAGGTGTTAAATTTGACGTGATTGTGACGATTATTGGCGGCCTCAGATGATCACGCTCGCAACGGTGATGGTGATTTGGGCATCGGGGCGCGGGCCTACGGGACGCAACCGAAATTCACCGTCACAAAAGCCGCCGAAGCAACGTCACAAGATATCAAAGAGGGCGCAATCTGTGTCCTGAACGTCACGCCGGAACTGGCGGCTGCCTTGGCATTGCCGCAGCGTGATCAGGCGACAAACGCGACTAAAATGGCCTGTGCCGCCGGGTCCTGAGATTGACCAATGTGATAAAACGCACAGACGCGCAAATCGTGTTTGGTTAACGTACTGTTAACCTTTGTGACTGATTTGTCGCGTAATTTCAAAGACTTCAGTGTAAGGTTATGAAGAATTGAAATTACCTTTGATCTGTTTTTGGCAGATCTTTGAGTGGAGTTTGTGATGTTTACGATCTTTCGCGGTGTTTCCGCATTCAGTCTGACGATCCTGCTTGCCCAGTCTGCGCAAGCTTACGCCATCGAACCTGCGGTTGAGGTGGAACAAAAAAGCCCGCAAGGCACGCAACTTGCCCAGGTTTGCACCCCTGAACTGAGCCCGCAGATGGCTGCCGCCTTTGGCCTGCCAATGGCGCCTCCGGGTGCGGCACAGGCTTGCGTTAACCGCTAAGGCAGCGCAAAAGACGGGGATGCAAACACGGTTTGACATCCCCACAAATGGCCCGGGCCTTTATGAATTTACAGCGGATGTCGCCGCGTGGGTGCAGGGCACCGGCCTGCTGACCTTGATGATTCAGCATACATCTGCCAGCCTGCTGATCCAGGAAAACGCAGATCCCGAAGTCCAGACAGATTTGCAAAACTTTTTTGCGCGCCTTGTACCGCCAACGACCGACCCGTCCATGGCCTATCTGACCCATACCTATGAAGGGCCAGACGACATGCCCGCCCATATCAAAGCGGCGATGTTGCCTACACAACTCAGCATTCCGGTCACCAATGGCGCATTGGCTCTGGGCACATGGCAGGGCATCTATGTCTTCGAACATCGTGACAGGCCGCACCGGCGATCAGTGATGGCGCATCTGTCGTAACAGGGTGGATGCGTGCCATCATGGCGCCTAACCGCGAAAGGAAAATTGAAATGCTGCGTCCCATTATGTTTCTGCTCGCCTCCAGCGGTCTGGCCCATGCAGCCTGCGGGCCGGATCAGCAAACATTCCTGTCCTGCCAGATTGAAGGTCGCAATGGGCAACTGAATGTCTGTTTTGATGCGGACATTGTCACTTATAGCTACGGCCCCGCACGCAAACCGGAACTGACATTGTTTGCGCCGATCAATACCGTGGCCTATACGCCTTGGCCGGGCGCGGGCAGTACGGTTTGGGAAGTCGTGAGCTTCACCAATGCTGACTACACCTATGCGACGTTTGGTGAAATCCACCGGATTTTCCCCGATGATCCGAACGATGAGATTGAGGTACGTAAGTCCGGTGGCGTCATTGTCACCCGCGGCGATGACACAATAGCTCAGCTATCCTGCGACCCTGATACGATCATTTTCCCATGGGGCGAAGGCTTATCAGATGCCAAAATCGCGGCGGGGTTAACATATGATTACAGCGCACAGGTCTGGCAAAAAACGGCGGACTGAGTCCCCCGCGCCACGCTTCAGCACCCTCTATCTAGCGGCGCGATTTGCCCACTACCCAAAACCTGTCGGGGTTCCTATAGTGCCTGTGGATAAATGGGGCATAGACCCCAGAAATAGAGACAAGGACCAGACATGCGTTGCCCCTTTTGCGGAAATGTTGACACACAGGTAAAAGACAGCCGGCCCGCCGAAGACCACGTGGCCATCCGCAGGCGGCGTTTTTGCCCCGCATGTGGTGGCCGCTTCACGACCTATGAACGGGTACAATTGCGCGATCTGGTGGTGATCAAATCCAACGGGCGGCGCGAAGATTTCGACCGGCCTAAGCTGGAACGGTCGATCCGTATCGCCTTGCAAAAGCGCCCGGTCGAACCGGACCGCATGGACCAGATGATCAGCGGCATCGTCCGCCGTCTGGAAAGTATGGGGGAAACCGATATCCCATCCGGTACAATTGGCGAGATTGTGATGGAAAGCCTCGCCCGGATAGACACGGTCGCCTATGTGCGCTTTGCCAGTGTTTACAAAAACTTCCAGGCCGCAGACGATTTCGACAAATTTGTCAGCGAACTGCGCCCGGACGCCCCTGCAGACGAAGAGTGACGAAAACAGCTGACGCACGCTTCATGGCGCTGGCCCTGTCATTGGGGCGGCGTGGGATGGGCCGGGTCTGGCCAAACCCGGCGGTGGGCTGCGTCATTGTCAAAGATGGCACCATTGTCGGACGCGGTTGGACGGCGGATGGTGGGCGGCCGCATGCTGAAACCGCAGCGCTTGCGCAGGCCGGGCCCGCGGCGCAGGGGGCCACCGCATATGTGACGCTGGAACCCTGCGCGCATCACGGCCAGACACCCCCTTGTGCCGCAGCCCTGATCGCGGCCAATCTGGCTCGTGTCGTCGTGGCGACCCGCGATCCCGATCCGCGTGTCGCCGGGCGTGGCATTGCTATGTTGCAAGCCGCAGGGATCACGGTCGAAACCGATGTGCTGGAAACCGCCGCGCGCGCCGATCATGCAGGGTTCCTGCAACGGGTTACGCAGCAACGCCCTTTTCTGACCCTCAAACTCGCCAGCACGCTGGACGGGCGGATTGCAACAGCGTCAGGCGAAAGCCAATGGATCACCGGGCCGCAAGCGCGCCGCGCCGTGCATATGATGCGCGCGCGTCATGATGCCGTTATGGTTGGGGCAGGGACCGTGCGCGCCGATGATCCATCGCTGACCGTGCGGGGGTTGGGTGCGGTGCCGCAACCCGTGCGCGTGGTTGTGTCACGCGCAATGAAAATCCCGGCTGATTGTCAGCTTGCCCGGACAGCGCGCGAGGTGCCGGTATGGCTGTGTCATGGCGCAGATGCCAAGGTGGATGCATGGACAGATCAGGGGGCGATCAGCCTGCCCTGTGCGACCGCCGCCGGACAGGTCGACCCCAAAACGGCATTAGAGGCATTGGCGTCCAACGGCATCACGCGGGTCTTCTGCGAAGGCGGCGGCATGTTAGCCGCGTCCTTGTTATCAGCGGGATTGGTCGATGCGCTTGTGGTGTTTTCCGCCGGGGTCGTGATTGGTGCCGAGGGCACGCCATCACTGGCAGCGATGGGCATTGACCGGCTGGACAGCGCACCACGCTTCCGACTTGATCAATTGCATCCGGTTGGCAACGACATCATGCAACACTGGGTCCGTCAATAACGGCCTGACCGCCAAAGAAAGGCATAGCTGGCCAGTAGCCCTTGCAATTTGGCAAGGCTGCGGTTCATGCGACCGGCTCGGGGGATATCATTGTTTTCCAGCCGGTCCACAATCACTTCAACCGGGCACGGCAGCCCGGTCACCGGATCAAGATAGCGCGGATATGCGATCAGTGTCGCATGCACTAGGCCTGCCAGATCAACACGGGCCACACGCCTGGTGATGGGCATCGTCCGATCATCCGTCAGGCCCCAGCCCGCGTAAAACGGCCTGCCCAGACAGGTTACCTTCTTTGCACGCAACAACGCCTCAAACCCCAAAAGCGAGGTCATCGTCCAGACCTCATCTGCCACGGCAATCGCAGCAACAGGATCGGTGTCCGTCAGGACAATATCGGCAATGTCAGCGGCATCCCCGACGACACCAGGGCGCAAACCCGCCTCCACATCCGGGTGGGGTTTATACAGAATAACCGCAGCCGGGTTCGCCTGCCGCACGGCCTCCAGCAGCCCGCGATTGGTGTTGACCTCATCCGTTCCCAACCGGATTGAGGCATCATCCTCCACCTGCCCGGGCACAAGAATGCGTCGCCCCTTTGGCAGATCGGGCAGGTTTTCCTTGCTGGTCAGATTGTATTTGGACAGCCGCGCATCCGTAATCCGGTCAATCAGCGCCTTGGCGCGCGCGCGCGCGGCAGCATCAAGATCATCGGCGGCATTGATCATTCCTTCCAACCGGCTGGGCCGGGTTGCGTCATAATAAATGCCCTGATCATCCAGTACCAAACTCAACGGGGCGATCAGATCAGCCCCCAACCCGCGCGAGCGCAAAAACCCGTCTTCGACCAACACGGCGTCAGCCGCTCCGCTGCTGGCCCAGCGCATCAGACGCCGCTCCGTGGCCTTTGCCTTGGCGAAGGCACCTTGCCCTTTGGCAAACATCACGCGGTTGGGATGGCCAAAGAAGCTCTGCAAAGGCGCGCGTTTCCACAGCCGCATATCGCCCGCCACCCAGCCGCGATAATCCTCGCGCCAAGCCCGCGTCAGCACGGTCATGGTCGCGGCGGCCTCTTCAAAACTGCATAACCGGTCGTGATAAGGATCGTACCATGTCGGATACAGGATCATGGCCGCGGCAAAAAGCTGCGCGCGCGTCAGGTTGCGCTGACGGCGTTGCAAGGGGGTGCGATCATCCGTCAGCCCCCAGCCCATATAAAATGGCTGGCCGAAAACCACCGGCTTGTGTTCGGCGAGGATCGCCTCGAACCCCATCTGCGAACTGACAGTGTAAACGGCAACCGCGCCCTCAAGCAGCGCCCATGGCGACACCGGGTCAGTGCAAAGCGTGATGCGGTCGCTGGCATCGTCAGGGCCAAAATACCCCCTGCGATGCCCCGCCACCGTTTCGGGATGTGTCTTGATCACAATGCGTGCGCCGGGATGCTCGGTCTGGGCATAAAACAACATCTCGCGGAATGTGTTGCTATCCGCGCCACTGGCCTTGATCGACGCATCCTTGCGGGTCTGATCAATCACCAGCACATAACCCGGCTCTGGGACCGGCAGAGCAGGGTCAAAGGCATTGTATTTCGACAAATGCGCGGCCTTCAGCGTGGCCATCCCCGCGCGGGCGCGGTCCAGCAGGCTGGTGTCATCCAACGGGTCTTCGGTTAGCAAAACCTCCAGATCGGACGGCACAGCAGGGTCGAAATGCACACCCCGCCGGTCAATATGCAGCCCGATGGGCACGTCACCATCACGGCCCAACCCGACAGAGCGTAGAAAGGCATCCTCCACCCGCACCACCGGCGCGTCACGGCGTTCCGCGACGGCCTCACCACGGGGGGCAGTTGGGCTTTGCCCCCAAACGCCAACCAGATCACCGTCGCCCGGCGCGCCAAGACGGATATCAAAACCAGCCAGATCCAAAATGCGCCGCACCCGGCCCTGCGTCAGGAAACCGCCATTATAGACATACAGGTTCTGGCGCTTGTTTTCAGCCATGCGCGGACGCTAATCCATGACCCGTGACTTGGCCAGACGGCGATTAAACGACTTTCAGCGGTTGATGCGCCGGGGCCTCTGTCACCAATAACGCATCGTAGGGGTCCGGCTTGGCCAGCATCATATCGACCAGATGACGCAACAACTGACGGCGGCCCTTGGTGGAATAAAACCCGCCGGGTACCTGGCTTGTCTCAAGCAAAAACTGGCGATAATCGCGATAGGCCTGCGCGTCCGGCCTGCGCGGTTTGGCGAAAAAGGCGGGCAGGGGCTGGTCCGATACAAACTCCGGCTTGGCATAAACGGCGGTGCCAAACACCTTCAGCGGGATGCCGCGCCACAGGGCCTGTTGGGCGGCGGTTGAATTGACGGTCACGGCAGTTCGCGCCTCACCCAGCAAATGGGCCAGTTTCCCTCCACGCACATAATGCACCCGCGCGGACACACCATGGGTCGCGGCCATCTCGCGGATCATTTGGCGCAGCGGTGATTGGCCGTTTTCCAACGGATGCGCCTTGAACACCAGATGATGATGCTTGGGCGCGCCCTTGGCAAACCCTTCAATCACCAGTTCCACAAAGGCTGCCATATCCGCAAAAGGGGAATGCGCCTGAAAACTCGCATCATGTTCCAACTGCAAAAGTGCCAGATGATAGGGGTAGCCGCCGGCCTTGATCCGGCGGGTGGCGGCCATCCGCTCCAACGCCAGAAACGGCATCAGCAAAAGACGCTTGGTATAAAGCAGCGCCTCGCGGCGGACAGGCAGCGCACGATGCGGGCGAAACTGCGGATAGCGCCCGTTCCGAAACATCACAAACCAATGATAAAGCGCGCCATAAAAAATATGCTGGCGCATATCACCCCAATGGGCAGGCGGGGTCGGCATATCAATGTCGGACTGGGCCATGCGGGCCTGCATATCAGCGACTGACAGATCCATCAGCCGGGAATGGCCGTTGCTGCCGCCGCGTTCATAGGTCACCCAATAGGGGCGCATATACCCTTCTTCGAACACATGCACCTGCACACCAGCGGCGTTTGCTTGACGCACGGCCTCTGCATGGATCGGGCGGACATCGCCATATAGAACAATGTCCGTAATCTGACGTTCACGCAGCAATGTGGTGAGTGCGGCAGGCCATGCCGCTAAGTCGCCCTGAAACGGAATATACCCCGGATCACGCCACCAGAATGCGGCATCCCCTGCATTGAACCCGACCCGCCAGACGGAAGCACCCGCCGCCCGCAGCATACGGCCCAATTGACGAAAGAACGGGCCATGCGGACCCTGAAGGAACAAAAAACTGCGGTGCATAAACAACCAATACCAGATCACAATTTACATTTCATTAACCACCTTTGGTGCCCGGATTACGGTCCGGTGGCAAGCGGCTGGCTTGCCTGCGCGACGTCCAGCCGCTACGTCAGGGGAAACGACAAGGGGCGTGCACATGTTCACAGGCATCATCACAGATATCGGCAAGGTTTTGGAGCTCGAACAGCGCGGCGATCTGCGCGCCCGGATCGGGACCAGCTATGATGTGGCGGGCATCGATATCGGGGCGTCGATCGCCTGTAACGGGGTCTGCCTGACGGTCATCGCGCTGGGCAGCACGCCGCAAAACTGGTTCGATGTCGAAATCTCGGCAGAAACGGTCGGCGCCACCAATGTCGGCGGCTGGACCATTGGCAAACGGCTGAATCTGGAACGGGCGCTCAAGGTCGGGGATGAATTGGGCGGACATATCGTGTCAGGGCATGTTGATGGCGTGGCCGAAATCGTTGGCATGACCGACGAAGGCGACAGTACCCGGGTGACGTTCCGCGCGCCCACCGATCTGGCGAAATTCATCGCCCCCAAAGGGTCCGTGGCGCTTGACGGGACATCGCTGACGGTGAATGAAGTGAACGGTCAGGATTTCGGGATCAACTTCATCCCGCACACCAAATCGGCCACCACATGGGGCGATGTGGGCATGGGCGATCAGATCAACCTCGAGATTGACACGATGGCCCGCTATGTCGCCCGGCTGCGCGAATACGGATAAAACCGCTCGTCGTGACCGTGATCGAGGATGAAACTGGCGGTCGTTGTGTCGATATCCTGCGGTTGGAAAACGGGCGCTTCACTTACCGCGAATGCCGCCGCGGCCCCGAAGATAACCAAGGCTGGCGTCATCTATCCAACACGCCATCACCCGCATTTGAAACAGAAATGATGGCGACAGCAGCCGCCAAAGCTGCGGTCGGCTGGGTGGGGCCAGTCTAACCAAGTGTCGGCTGACGGCGGCTTTGCGGGACAAAACGGACTTACGCCGTAATTGCGCGAGTGTCCGCTTTCGTATGTTATTCCGACGGGCACTCCAAACCGATTAAGGTTTGTGGTACTCCCTAAGAAATGAATTCTTCAATCGATCTTTCCCTTGCATTGTCTCATGTCCGTTGGATCGGAGGCGGGAGCGGAGCAGGCAAATCAACGGTTACACGAAGATTGGCTAAAGCACATGACTCGGTGATCTACGACACTGACGCCGTCATGAGCGACCATTCATCTCGGTGCTCAAGTCATAAGTGTCCGCAACTCGCCAATTTCATGCGCATGACAATGAATGAAAGATGGCTCACCCGGTCGCCCAATGAGATGCTCAAAACCTTCCATTGGTTTGAGGGCGAAGGGTTTCACTTCATCATCGACGATTTATTGGAGCTACCGAAAGACCGGTTGGTGATTGCGGAAGGGTTTCGCCTGCTGCCTTTGTTAGTTGCCCCATTACTTCACGACAAGCGGCACGCGATTTGGCTATTGCCGACGCCTGCCTTCCGCTGTCAATCCTTTGACGCGCGTGGAACAACGTGGGATATCCCACGCAAAACAAGCAATCCTAAACTTGCTCTCGCTAACCATTTGGCGCGCGATGAGCTGTTTACCGATCGTGTACGAGATGAAGTCAGCGGTTTGGGGCTGCACGCCTTAAAAGTCGATGGTGCGCAGAGCGAAGACGCCCTGACAGCAGTTATCGGTGATCTTTTGTTCGGCTAAGCCGTCATTCGTCCAGAACGCAGCATCAGACGCTATGGGCTCAAATCGGGCATCCACATGTTTTCGCAATCTTCACAGCCGGTCCCGGTATTCCTATTTGACAGGGCGCGTTGACCGCGCGACCTTTGAACCCATCAATATCAGTGACGGAAACCAAATGATGGCAGGGATCGGACATAACTCGGGGCGGGTGGCAGAGCCGGGCCATAGCTGGCGCAAACATGTATGGGCCAAAGCGCGGCGCGATCTGATGCCGAAACTTCCGATCGAGGTGGTGCGCCTGCGGGTCAAACGTGCCGCCGCGCTGGGGTTGCCCTACAAGACATATGCCGGGATACGGGCCAGTTCCGGGCATGACCTGATCGGCTTCATGTTCTCGAGCAATGCACTGCGCGTGTTGCGTAACGGACAGGACATGCCAGCAGATCGCAGCGCGATGCTGGGCGCGCTTGTGGCGACACGCCGGATCGGATTGGCGCACCGGCCTGTCACAGTGACCCATCTGGCCGGTTTGCCGGGGATTGATGAGGCCCATACCGCCCCGCTGTTTTCACAAGGCTGGGCCGCGATGCGCGACCACATGCGCGATGTGGTGATCAAGGGCGGTCAGCCCGCAGACCGTTTCGTGATGATCGGCGACACCGCATTTGAACGCGAATGGGCCGAAGCGGCCCGCATGGCCGGTTTTCTGGATGCGGCCAGCTATTTTAAGACTTCGGTAACGATCTGAACCGCGCGCTGCGTTAACCTGCCCAGTCTTATGCAGTCATGCGCATGGTATGCGCATGGTTTCTGTATGGTATGCACATCGCCTCAAATCCCAGCCTGCACTGTCTGTTAACGCGCTGTGGCGCGTTTGCGCCAAATGATCCTGCGCACCCCCACCGAACGTTGCGTCGCCTCCCAATGCGGGCCGGGGGTTTGCGCCCGGAACCCTTTTCAAACCCGGGCGGCTCCGCTATCTGGCATGCAATAGGCCAACGGGGATTTGCATGAACCAGAACTTCGAAACACCCGGTCCCGTCGAACGTGATTGGTCCGACGCGATCAGCAAGATCGAGGACATCATCGAAGATGCCCGCAATGGACGCATGTTCATCCTTGTCGACCACGAAGATCGCGAGAATGAAGGCGATCTGGTGATCCCCGCGCAGATGGCCACGCCCGATGCGATCAATTTCATGGCCAAACACGGTAGGGGCTTGATTTGCCTCACACTTCCGGGCGAACGGATCGACGCGCTGGGCCTGCCGCTGATGGCCTCACATAACTCTTCGCGTCACGAAACAGCTTTTACCGTCAGCATCGAAGCCCGTGAAGGGGTCAGCACCGGTATCTCGGCCCATGACCGTGCGCTCACCGTGGCCACCGCGATTGACGCCACCAAAGGGGCCGCCGACATCGCCACCCCCGGCCACGTCTTCCCCCTGCGCGCCCGTGACGGCGGTGTGCTGGTCCGGGCGGGCCATACAGAGGCCGCGACCGATATCAGCCGTTTGGCAGGGCTGAACGCTGCGGGTGTGATCTGCGAGATCATGAAGGAAGATGGCGAAATGGCCCGCCTGCCTGACCTGATCGCATTCGCCCAATTGCATGGTCTGAAAATCGGCACGATCAGCGATTTGATCGCCTACCGCCGCCGCCATGACAACCTTGTCCGGGTCCGTGAAACCAGCACGATCACCTCCGAATTCGGCGGTGAGTGGGAGCTGCGGATTTACACTGACGAGACACAAGGCGCCGAGCATATCGCATTGATAAAAGGCGATATTTCAACGCCGGAGCCGGTTCTGGTTCGCATGCATGCGATGGACCCGATGCTGGATGTTGTCGGCGTCGGCCCCAAGGGGCGGCGCGATGAATTTGGTGATGCAATGACGCTGATCGCCGAAGAAGGACGCGGCGCGTTGGTGCTGCTGCGCGATGTGCATATGAAGCTGGAAACGGATGAAGAAACCTCGCCCCAAACCTTGCGGCAATACGGACTAGGCGCGCAAATCCTCAGCTCGCTGGGTATCCACGAAATCGAACTGCTGACGAATTCACCAAAGCCCAAAGTCGTGGGTCTGGACGCCTACGGCCTTGAAATCGTTGGCACCCGCAAAATTTCGGAGATCGGATGATGGCCGGACCGTCCCATCACATCATGCCGCTGCCGGAATTCGACAAGCCGGTTAAAATCCTGATCGTGGTTTCGCCTTACTACAAGGATATCTCGGATCACCAGATCGCGGGCGCCAAGGCCGAGATCGAAAAAGCGGGGGCGACTTGCGAGGTCGTGAATGTGCCCGGTGCCCTCGAAATCCCCACCGCCATCGGCATCGCCGAACGCATGTCGAATTTCGACGGCTACGTCGCCCTAGGTTGCGTGATCCGTGGCGAGACAACGCATTACGACACCGTCTGCAATGACAGCAGTCGCGCGGTGCAACTGCTTGGTTTGCAAGGGCTTTGCATCGGTAATGGCATCCTGACGGTTGAGAATTATGAGCAGGCGGCCGTGCGCGCCGACCCTGATCAGATGAACAAAGGCGGCGGGGCTGCGGCTGCGGCCTTGCACCTGATCGCGCTCGCCCGTAAGTGGGGCAATGCGACCAAGGGGGTCGGCTTTACCAAGGAAATTCTGCTGGCCGGTGATGCGGGTGGCAAGACCACAGCATGACAATCTCGAACAACCAGCGCCGCAAGATGAAATCCGCTGCCCGGCTTTATGCCGTGCAAGCGCTGTTCCAGATGGAGGCATCGGGCCAGACAGTCGATGCGATCGTGGCAGAGTTCGAAGATCACCGGTTCGGGGCCACCTATGATGATGTCGAAATGGCAGAAGGTGACATTCATACGTTTCGTCTGCTGATGGAAAAAGCCGTTGATAACCAAGCCACTATCGATCAGATGACAGACCGTGCATTGGTCGCAAAATGGCCGATCGCCCGGATTGATCCGACCTGGCGGGCGCTGTTTCGGGCCGCAGGGGCCGAATTGATCGAAAAGCAGACCCCGCCCAAAGTGGTGATCAGCGAGTTTGTGGGGGTGGCTGAGGCTTTCTCCCACGACGGCAAGGAGCCCAAGTTCGTGAATGCGGTATTGGATCACATGGCGCGCGAGGCGCAGCCCACCGCGTTCTGAGTTCACTTGTCGTTTTCTGCGTTCAAGCTATCTTATCGTTAGGAGCGCAATGCATGAAACCGGCGAACGAACCTGACCTGATGCGACTTTATCTACGCCATTGCGTTGTCGGTTTTGTGCTGTCGGCGGTCTTTGTTGGTTTGATCCTGTGGTATGATATCGCCCGGATCGGCAGTCTTGTGGCCGGTTCAGATGTGGGGTGGCTTGCCGTCTTTTTACTGTGGTTTTTCAACGGTACTGTCTTTGGCAGTGTGCAATTCGCCGTCAACATCATATTGAACGCGGAAAACGAAAATGATGACCGTGGCGGCGGTAGGCCAATCCCGGTACGGGTTGGCGCAGGGCGTTCAAACCATCGCAAAAATCCGGGCCGGACCACCTGACCCACCCTGATGTTTTGGCGCGCCGATCACCAGTGTCGCGCCGGACTGGGGGACCTGATCCAGATTAGCAAGGCATTCGATGCCGAACCGACCTGTCGGTAGCCAAGCGTAATGCGTAGCAAAATCAGCCGAAATACCATGATCCAGCGACAATGTGTCAACCGCGATTGACGCCGCGCCCGTTTCCAACAGCATCTGCGTCGCCTCTATATGAAAGCCGGGAAAATGCTGCGCGGTGCCGTCAAAATTGCGGAACCCTTCGCCACTGGCCTTGGGACCCCAACCAGAATGCATGGCAACGCAAGCACCGTCAGGAATGTCGCCATTGGCCGCGATCCATGCGTTCAGATCGTCTGGCGTCACCCGCGTATCGGCATCTTCAGCGGCACGCGCGGCGATATCCACGACGCAAAGCGGGGCAACAAGGCTGCTCACAGGGATTTCATCGACCGACGCGCCGTCAGCCGAGAAATGCAAAGGCGCGTCAATATGTGTGCCCGTGTGTTCAACAACCAAAAGGCGGTTATTGTTGAACCCGCTATCTGCGAATGCGGCCAGTTGTTCCATCGCAAAACCTGGTTCGCCAAAATAGGTGGGAAATTCAGGATGTAGGGTGTGCGTCATATCGGTTACGGTCGTGTGGCCCGCCGCAATTGCTGGTGCTGCGGCCATCGTGCCTATCACCGTGGCCCCGGCGGCGACTTTGCCCGCAGATTGAAGAAAGCCGCGTCGCGAGACCATTTTGGACTTCACTGCATTCATTACGCATAAATCACACATGGGGCGTCTCCTGATTGCTGTTGCGACAGCCTGACCCAACCGGGATAATTTGCAAGCTCATTGTTGCCAGAGGTGATGTCGTGGGTGGAAATGCAGCGATTTGTTGGCTTTCGAAAAACGAGGGATCCTCGACTTTGCGTGATCAAAGCGGGCCGGCCTAAGCCATTCGGCGCGGCAAACGGGCCGCCGACTTGATGTATTTTACGGCTCGGTGTGCATCCATGCCGGTCGGCTGATTTGTGCGCAAAAGCGCGAAATGGTTAATTTTATCATGTAATACAAGGTTAATGCTCTATCATAAACCATAGTTATACGCCTATAAGTCGTTGTTTTGGTGACAATTTTTAAAACATGGCGTTTAATGAAGAAAGTTGAGTTGTTTTTATGAGTGACGAGTCGCCATTCAGAAGAGCGGTTTTGCCTGTTCGATTGCGATGGTTTGATGTTCAGCACGAAAGGATCAATATGGCCCAAGACCGCTTTCAACCCATCGACCCCGAAGGTCTGAACGAGAAGGCTGACACCCTCAACGGCAAGCTGGATGATTTTGCACTTTTGGCTGATCCCCGGCAGGATAAAACTCCGTATCAGGACCTGATGATGATGAAACGCCTGTCGGATGCGGATGGGTATGATTTGGATGGGCATCGCTATGCTTTGCGCAAGATGGCGATCCGGTTGGGGCGGATGCTTCCTGTTGTGCGCCGCATGCAAGGCGCTGAAAAGTAGGGTGGCGGGCACCACGGCAACCGTAAAGGTAACTAATCCCGAGGACCTGTATGTACAGGTGGGCGCCAGGTAATCAGACCAGGATCCGAACAGAGCCAGCTCCCTCGGATTTGCTTAAGGCCACTGGATTTGTACCTTATCGCTACGAGAGGCGCAGAAACCCGCCGCATCAACAGGTAGGGGGCTTCGCGTTGCAGGGCAAGTAGCCCAGCATTTTTATTCTTCGATATTGCCCTTGATCAGCCAGCCATTGCGGCCAACCATTTCTGCCGGGGCGTAGGCAAGCAGAACACGCTCTGTCAGGCCAACGGTCAAAAGCGCCATGCAAACTTCGTAGAAAGTGATCCCGGCTATCAATGACATCGTGTTGGCTCCTGCGTTCGTTCTATTAATTATTTGCCAGATAAACCCGACTAAAACGTGACGGTGCCGTGATCTAAGGGTCATTTCCTTAACGTCACCCGCCCCAATCGCGCCACATTGTTGAACGGTTTCGATGAACGGGATTTCGGCGGATTTCCGCTTGTTCGTTGAAAGCAAACAAAAATTTGGATTTCGAAAGATGAATGCACGTTTTTCCGGGCGTTCAGGACTTATTAACCACTGATACGGCTTGTTTTTTTATACCGGTGGGTGAGTCGGTGGTGTGATGTGAAGCGCCATCATATCGGGCGCTTCACATGGATTGGGCGAAAATGCGCCTATTCCTGATGCGCATCTGCCCGCATCCGCGCAAGGTGATCGTCCCATCCTTTGTCGAGCGCGAGCGTCAAACCAAAGGCCTCCTCGCCTGCAGGAAGGCCCTCGTGAACAAGCGACAGCCGCGTTCCGCCGGGCACATCTTCCAGGGTCCAGGTCACGGTGCTGACTGCGTCGCCCATCGGCCCAATCGTGAAGGTGTAAGACAGATGATCATAGGGATCAGCTTTCAGCACCTCGCCCCACATCAACTTGTCACCGCTTGTTGTGCCGAACATTTCGTAAGTGTCGCCTGCCGCCAGTGTCTTGGCGGGCTTGTGAAACCAAATGGCCAGCTTTTCCGGATCGGTGAGATATGCCCAGACATCGGGCTTGGTGGCGCGCAGGTAAATAGATTTATTAAGGGTCATGTGTTGTCCTTTTCGATAACGGATTTCAGGGCATTCAGGCGATCATCCCAGAAGGCATCAAAGAAGGTGAGCCAATCCAGAACCGGCGCCATGCCAAGGGGGTTGAGCGTATTAATGCGTTCGCGCCCTTGCGCCCGCACAGTGATCAGCCCGCCATCTGACAAAACCGTCAGGTGCTTTTTGATGGCGGCGCGTGTCATGTCGAAATTTTCCGCAACTTCGCCGATGGTCATATCGTGGTCGCGGAGCATCAACAGGATGTCGCGGCGTGTCGGATCGGCCAGCGCGCGGAAAGTGGGTTGGATGTTGGTCATTGGGCAAACGGCACAAAGTCGAATGCACCGTCCTGATAAAGGAATGTCACGCAGGGTTCGGCCGAAACGCAGCTACTGACATGTGGCAAGTTGGCGGGCACCAGGTAAAAGGCGCCTTTGCTCAGCGGTTCGCCCGCCGGGTCAGCGCCCGCCGGGACATGGGTCATCGTGCCCGAAATCATGACGCCGTACATATTGGCTGATTTGATATGCGGTGGGCTGACCGTGCCGCCGGGCAGGCGAACCATCGACATGTATGGTTCTGAAAACCGTGCGCCGTGCAGATCTGCAAAGGCGACGCCTTCTGGTGTTTCGACCCAGTCAAGTGCGTCGACAGGGACGGTGGTAATTGTGTCAGCGGCGGCACCGGTCGCAATAACCAGCGCGCATGATATGAGCGTTTTCATTGTGTCTCCAATATGTAACCTTCTGGTATCATTTATATGAAACCTTTTGGTATTACGTCAAGAAAGAATTTTTCTTGCGTTTTGTTCACCTATTGTTCATGTTTTCGGGCATGCCAGATGATGTGATCCAAACAGCCCTTATGCCCGGCCAGCTTTTGGCGCGCGGGGTCAGTCGTCACCTGCGCGCCCATGATTTTGTGAGTGTCGAGGAACTGGTGCCAACCTCGGGTTTGCGTGTGGATGTCATGGCGCTTGGCCCCAAGGGCGAGGTGTGGATTGTCGAATGCAAGTCCAGCCGCGCTGATTTTCAATCGGACCATAAATGGCAGGGCTATCTGGAATGGTGCGACCGTTTCTTCTGGGCTGTCGACAATGATTTCCCGACCGAGTTGTTGCCAGATGACACCGGGTTGATCCTGGCTGACGGATATGACGCCCAGATCATTCGCATGGGAGCAGAGGCCAAATTGGCACCGGCCCGCCGCAAGGTGATGGTGCAGAAATTCGCACGCCACGCTGCCGTGCGTGCGCAAGCGGCGCGCGATCCGGGGTATTTGCCTGAATGGTAATCCTGATTGGCCAAAGATGCTAAAACACGCCAATGTTGTGCGATTGTTTTGGTGCGGACTATTGTGTCAGACCTATTGCGTGTAAGTGATTGCGCATGACGATCCTTATTACGACATAGCGCATAAGAGGTTTCCTTGCTCTATCCCCTGATACGTCCGGTTTGACAAATGTCAAAATCAACTGAGACAATCCCGGCCGAAATCGCCGCAGCACTTGAAGCCCATCGTGACAATGTTGCCCTGCGCGGCCCAAATCACAGCCTGACCTATGCGGATCTGGCTGGTTTCGTGACGGCGTGTCGCCCAATAATGGCCACTGGCCGCCCTGTGGCGGTTTACGGTACGCCAAGCGCATTGTTCGGTGCGGCCTGCACGGCATGTGTGGTGAATGGCTGCCCATTTGTGCACCTCGATCCGGCAATGCCGAATTCCGTTCTGGCAAATATCGTCGCAGAGCTTGAAATCGATGTGATCCTGACCTGCCAATCGCCGAAACCGGGACAGTTGCCAGCACATTGCGAGATCATCGATGCGGTGACATATCTGGATGCGCGCGCAGACGGCCCGGTTGTGGCGGCACAAGTTGATCCGACCGATACAATCTATCTGGTTGCCACCTCCGGCACGACGGGGCGGCCCAAATGTATTCCGGTTACGCATGATGCTGCCTTTTTGTCGTATCGCTGGCGTGACGCTTACACACCTTACGGTCCCGGCATGGTCGTCGGAGCATACATCTTCGCGATATGGGAGATGTTCCGCCCCCTGCGTGATGGGGCGACCGTTTGCTTCCCGGGTTTCAATGACCTGATGTCGCCGCAGGCCTTGGCGGCTTTTTTGATTGAACAAAACGTGTCTGAGATGCTTTTCACCCCATCTTACTTTGAAAAGATGTTGCAAGGGGTTGATGCAGCGACAGGTGCGCAGCTTCCCCTGAAACGGGTCATTTTGAACGGGGAAGTGGTCACCGATCATCTGATCGCGGATGCGCAGGCCAAGCTGCCGGGTGCAGAATTGTGGAACCTTTACAGCATCTGCGAAACCCATGATGTCAGCATGACGCTGTTGACCGGCCCTGCGGGCACGACCGATGGTGTGTCTGTCGGCAAGGCCATGAAGCATCTGCAAGCGGTAGTCTTGGATGATGCCGATCAGCTTTGCGCGCCCGGCGTCCCCGGTCTGCTGCATTTCGAAGGGCCGCGCATGTTGGGCCCCGGCTATATCGACCGGCCCGAGGAAACCGCAGCCCGCTTTCGCGAGCTGACGATCAATGGGCGCGATGTGCGGCTATATGATACGGGTGATCAGGGCTATGTCGCACCAGATGGCGAGATTTTCGTGCTGGGGCGCGTGGCGCATATGCTCAAGCTGCGCGGGCATAGTATTCAGACACGTGAATTGACCGAAACACTTGATGGATTGATCGGGTTCGACCATGCGGTGCCATGGGTTCAGAAAATCGGTGATCAGGGGCAGGCGCTGGTGTTTTACTACACGGCTGATGCGGCAAAGACGGCTGATAATGCGCAAAAGTGGCAGATCACGCCTGATCGCAACCGCACACCGGCGACACTTGTCACCGCTTTACGTCAGGTATTGCCGGATTATTGCATTCCGACCTATTTGGTGCAGTTGGATGAAATCCCATTGAACGCAGTATCAGGAAAGTTCGAATTCAAGGCATTGCCGCCGATTGCCCCAGAGGCGCGGGAAGACGGCGATGACGACACGATCCCCACCGTCCGTTTTGCCGCACAGATCATGCAGTGCAGCACATCGGATATCGACCCTGAAAAGTCATTCCATGATCAGGGCGGCGATTCCCTGATGTGTGTCGACCTGATCCTGTCGCTGGAACGCGCCTATGACCGCCGCGTCGATTTCGAATGGGCGCTTCATGTCCCGTTGACCCGTCTGCACGCCTTGTTGTCGGCTGCGACCGCCCCGGATCAACAAACGGAACAATTCGACAAAAAGGGCATCTTGCTGACCGGAGCGACAGGTTTTCTGGGCCGGCAGGTGCTTTCGGATGCGGCAAGGCATTTGCCTGCCGATCAGGTGGTCTATTGCCTTGTGCGTCCTCGGAACAACGATCCAGAGGTGCGTCTGACAAATCTGGCCAAGACATTGGGTGTTCCGGCGGATCGCTTCGTTCTCGTGGTGGGCAGTATCGATGATCCGGACTTTGGCTTGGCCAAGGACGCCTATCAGGCGCTTTGCGGTCGGGTCACCAGCGTCATTCACTGTGCCGCCATGGTTAATCTGGCCGTGGATCACGACCATATGGAAAGCTGGTCGCTGGCAGGCATCGCAGTAGTTTTGCAGTTCTGTCAGGATGCGGGGGCCGATATCCGGTTTTCTTCGTCGACAGCTGTGTTCCCCGAAACAGGCGGGCCACATGCGGAAGACGTGGCCGCCGCGTTTGAAGGGTGGTCCGGCTACGGTGCTGCCAAAATCGCCGCAGAGGCGGCGATTGCTGCATCGGGTGTCCCCGCAGCGATTGTGCGGTTGCCGTCACTATATGACCTGCAAAACCCCAACCCCAAGGATATCTATGAAACGATATTCACCGCCTGCCAGGTGTCCGGCAGTGCGCCTGCCGGGCTGACCTTTCCCATGATCGATGTGCAAGCGGCAGCACAGTTTCTGGTCCGAGCGGACGTGGCCACTGGTGCATCCTACTACAATCTGATCCCGGATGATTACGTCTGCCTGGATGAGAGCATCGTAGAGGTTGCCGCCATATCGCCCACCGACTGGATCGCGACCGCACCGCTAAGTACCGGGGAACGCAGCCTAATCGCGGATGGCCCAACAATCCTCTGCGCCGATGCGGCTTTCGACACTGCGGCGGCCAAGTCGGCCTGGCATGCGGCGGGTTTGGGGGCTTATACGGCAGTGTCCAATCCCCCTGCGGTATTAGATTACCGGCTGGGTCTCCGGCTCAGGGCGATGGCGTAACTACCAAAGCGATCCGGCGTTGACCTGAAAATCCTCCATCGTCATCGCCCGGCCTGCATCGCTCGCCAGAAATGCCGCCAGATTTGCAACCTCTTCAGGCTGCACCAAGGCACCTTGTGGGTTCGACGCCTCATATTTGGCGACGACATCCGCCCGTGCGGCCCCGGTTTCCGCGATTTCCTGATCAATAAATTGCTTGAGCATTTCGGTTTCAACCCAGGTCGGGCTGATGCTGTTGCAGGTGATACCATGCGCGGCACCTTCCAGACTGACACAGCGGCCAAGCCCCAGCAGTCCCGCCTTTGACGTACAGTAGGCCACGTTATCTGGCATCCCATGATGCGCGGCTACAGAGGCGAGGTTGATAATCCGGCCCCAGCCGTTTTGCTTCATCACCGGCATTACGGCGCGGATCATCTTGAATGACCCGGTCAGGTTGGTGTCGATATGGTCATCCCAGATATCATCAGGGTGGCCGATTACCGGCGCTTCCTGATAGACGCCAGCGGTATTGACCAGCACATCGACCCGGCCATGCGCGGCCAAAACACCTTCCACAAACGCGGTCACGCTCGCCGTGTTGCGGACATCAAGTGACGCAAAACTGGCCTTATCGGCAAGCTCTTCGCGCAAGGGTGCTGTTGCGTCTGCGTCATTGCCACGCCGCGCGCCGATGCATACATGCATTCCATCCTGCACAAACCGTTTGGAAATGGCGCGGCCCATGCCCGACAGGCCACCGGTCACAATCGCAATTCTTGCAGGGTTTGTCATGTCAGGGTCTTTCAAAACAGGGGTGTGCGGTGACTAGCGCCTTTTGACGGCTCTTGCGGCAATTGCGGCGGCCTTGATTTCCTCAGCGATTTCTTCAGCCTCGTCGGGCTCAAAATCCATCGGGATTTCAACGCCATCCGCCTCGATAAAGATGCGCACCATACCCAAATCGGTTGGTCCGATCTGCATATTCGCTTCGATGTCACGTTCGTTGTTGATACCCATGGCGACCCCCTTGGTGTGTTGCATGATCCCTATCGTGCGGGGGGCTTGATTGGCAAGAGCCGGGCGGGCAGGGTCGTCACATGACATTCTCTATCCGTCCTTTCGGCGCCACTGATGCAGATTGGTTGATTGCCCAAAACGGGGATCATTATGCGCAGGCTGAAGGCTTTGATGAAACCTTTCGTATCCTCGTGGCGCAAATCGTTGCAGATTTTCTGTCGCATCATGATCCGGGGGACGAAGGTGGCTGGATCGCGCATCAAGGAGCGACCCGTCTTGGGCATATCTTCTGTGTGCGTCTTGATGCGCAAACAGCCAAGCTGCGGCTTTTCTATGTGGCCGAAACGGCGCGGGGCAGTGGCGTCGCGCAGGCGCTTCTGGACCGTTGTCTGGATTTTGCACGCGACGCCGGATACCAGTGCATGACGCTTTGGACGCATGAAAGTCATGCGGCAGCGGGACGTATCTACAAGCGTAATGGATTTAGTCGTACCGACGCCAAGCCGGTGCATTCTTTCGGTGTCGATCTGGTGGAAGAGACCTGGCAGATTACATTCTAGAGGTCTTGCAATCATATGCCTATGTCGCTAAATCTCGCGCAATGCCGCCTTAGCTCAGTTGGTTAGAGCACTGGTTTGTGGAACCAGGGGTCCCCCGTTCAAGCCGGGGAGGCGGTACCACCACTCCCGTGCTGCACCGGAGAATGCCCATGGGCGTGTCACTTGTCGAATTTGAAATCGGGCCGAACCCGCCGCCAAGGCTGGACAAGGCGCTTGGACGTGATGTGCCGGAGGATGCCGCGCTCAGCCGGTCGCGTCTGGCCAAGCTGATCGCTGATGGCGCCGTATGCGTCGACGACACAATCGTCACCGACCCGCGTTTTCGCGTAGCTGAAGGCGCACAGGTGGCTGTGACGGTTGAGGTCGCAGAGGAAAGCCATATCGGCGGGGAAGATATCCCACTGGATGTGGTGTTTGAAGATGACGACCTGATTGTCATCAACAAGCCCGCAGGCATGGTCGTACATCCGGCCCCCGGCACGCCAACCGGCACGCTGGTGAATGCGTTGATCCATCATTGTGGTGACAGTCTATCAGGGGTTGGCGGGATGAAACGGCCGGGCATAGTGCACAGGATTGACAAAGAAACGACCGGGCTGCTGGTCGCCGCCAAATCGGACCGGGCCCATCACCATCTGGCGGATCAATTCGCAGCCCATACTGTTGAACGCCGATACATTGCGATCTGCTATGGCGTGCCTGACGCCAATGATCCGCGCTTGCGGGGGATCAAGGGAACCTCGTTCGAGGCTGGAAACATCCTGAAGGTGCAAACCATGCTGGGGCGCCATAAGACAGACCGCCAGCGTCAGGCAGTGTCTTTTACCAACGGGCGGCATGCGGTGACGCGGGCGCGTATATTGGAGCCATTGGGCACGCCACCGGTCGCAGCACTGATCGAATGCTGGCTTGAGACAGGACGCACACATCAGATCCGCGTGCACATGGCCCATTGTGGCCATTCCCTGATCGGCGACCCGGTTTACGGGGGGCGGCGGAAACTCTCGGTCAAGGCGATCGGTGAAGGCGGGGTGGCGGCCGTCGCCAGTTTTCTAAGACAGGCGCTGCATGCCGCGACATTGGGTTTCGAACACCCCGTCAGTGGCGAAGATTTGGCATTTGAGGCCGAAATTCCTGCTGATATGAGCGGATTGCTGCGCGCTCTTGGCAGTGATGGCTGAAATAATCAATCCCATGTGCGTGAGCGCACTTAAAGGTGGCTTTTCAAACTGAACGGATCAGTTCATATTGAATTTGCGAAAAGTTAATACTTGGCCTTGAAACGTCACATAAACGTCACCATATCCATGTTAAGCCTTTAAACATTAGGAGGGCACGACAGTGAGCAATTATAAAAATTTACCAGCGCCATCACCCGAAGGTGGCCTGAACCGTTACATGCAAGAAATCCGCAAGTTCCCTATGCTGGAGCCGGAGCAGGAATATATGCTGGCCAAGCGTTGGGTGGACCACGAAGATACCGATGCAGCACATCAGATGGTCACTTCGCACCTGCGTCTGGCGGCAAAAATCGCGATGGGTTATCGCGGCTACGGCCTGCCTCAGGCAGAAGTCATCTCCGAGGCCAATGTTGGCCTGATGCAAGCCGTCAAACGCTTTGACCCTGAAAAAGGGTTCCGTCTGGCGACCTATGCCATGTGGTGGATTCGCGCGTCCATTCAGGAATACATCCTGCGGTCATGGTCGCTTGTGAAGCTGGGAACGACATCGGCGCAGAAGAAGCTGTTTTTCAATCTGCGCAAGGCAAAATCACGCATTGGCGCGCTTGAGGATGGCGATTTGCGCCCCGAAAACGTCAAACGGATCGCAACCGATCTGGGCGTGACCGAGGATGAAGTCATATCGATGAACCGTCGTTTGTCGGGCGGTGATGCGTCGCTGAACGCGCAGGTCGGTTCAGACGGTGAAGGCACCACACAGTGGCAAGACTGGCTTGAGGATGAAAGCGCGAATACCGCTGCCGATTACGAAGCCCATGACGAAATGGATGCGCGCCGGGAATTGCTGGCAGAAGCCATGGAAGTGCTGAATGATCGCGAGAAGGACATTCTGGTGCAGCGCCGTCTGGCTGAAGAAACGATCACGCTGGAGGATCTGAGTGGTCAATATGATGTGAGCCGCGAACGTATCCGCCAGATTGAGGTTCGTGCCTTTGAGAAGCTGCAAAAGAAAATGCAGGAACTTGCACGGAAAAAGGGCATGCTGGTCGACGCCTGATCCCCTTTTGATCAAGAAATCCAATCCCCGCTGAGGTAACTCGGCGGGGATTTTTCTTTGTGGGATGTGTCGATAGCATATAGCGGTGCGGCGGTTACGTGTTGGCCAGTTGGTGCGGTTGAACAGATCACGGCATAAAGCGAAGGTTTGCCAAGATGAATGAACAGCCCGAACCAACAGACGCTCAGCGTCAGATGGACGAAGACGCGAAGCAGGCATTCCAAGAGATGATGGACGAGGCGATGGCGGAGGCCAGAGCGGAACTGGCCGACAATCCTGAAGAACGCGCCAAGGTCGAGGCGAATTATGCACAACTGCTTCGTGCGTCGCAGGAACATAAAGATGCTGAAACGGCCGTTTTTGCTGGTGATCTGGAACAGGCCGCGGCGTCAGAGCGCCAAAAAAGGGCAGAGCTTGACGACTTGGTAGCCCGCGCAGGGTGCGATGGCAGCATCATAGCGCGTATTTCAAGTTGGTTTATCCGGCGTAGTCTGAAACGATAAGACCTGCAGGCATGACCGTTTACAAGGTCACCTTCCATACCGGGAGATCATGATGACACCCAAAACGACGCGCTGGGGCATACTCGGTGCCGCAGATTTCGCCCTAAGGCATATGGGTCCAGCCATCCATGCGGCCAAAGGGGCGCATCTGGCAGCACTGGCAACGTCAAACCGCGATAAGGCGGTTGGCTTTCAGGCATTTGCGCCGGGCCTGCAGGTCTTCGACAGCTATGATGCCCTGCTTGCTGATCCGGATATCGACGCTGTCTATATTCCGCTGCCCAACCACCTGCATGTGCCTTGGACGGTCAAGGCGCTGGAGGCCGGCAAACATGTACTGTGCGAGAAACCGATGGCGTTGCGTGAGGATGACTTCGATACGTTGATTGCAGTGCGCGACAGCACCGGTAAACTGGCGGCTGAAGCGTTTATGATTGTGCATCATCCTCAATTCATTAGGGCCCGCGAATTGGTGCAGGGCGGGGCCATCGGCACATTGGTACATGTCGATGCGTCATTCAGTTTTTACAATGACGACACCGGCAATATCCGCAATCAGGCGGATGCAGGCGGTGGCGGTTTGCGCGATATTGGCGTCTATACGTTCGGGTCGGCGCGGTTTGTGACGGGGCAAGAACCCGTGGCGGTGCCTTATGCAAATCTACGCTTTGAAAATGGGGTTGATGTCTTCGCACAAGTGGCCGCTGACTTTGCTGATTTCAGCTATTCCGCCGTCGTTTCCATGCGGATGTTCCCGCATCAGCAGATTACATTTCATGGAGAGAAGGGTGTTTTGCGTTTGACCTGCCCCTACAACGCGAATGTTTTCGACCTCGCAAAATTGACGCTAGAGAGTGAGGGACAAACAGTGGTGTCCGAACGCTGGCCTGCGGTCAATCAGTATATTCTTCAAGTCGAAAACTTCTGTAAATCAATACAAACCGATGCACCGTACCCGTGCCCCCTTGAGTTTTCCCGTGGAACACAGAGAATGATGGATATGGTCTTTGCTGCGGGAAGGCCGGCGGCGTAGGAGGGGATAATGGCGAAGGATCACGAAGCATCAGACGACACGGTAGAGTCGGATTTTGAAAGCATATGGTTGCGCCTGCTTCACATGGTCATCATCGCTGTGTTGATGAGCATGGCAAGCACCTTGCTGGGTATCATGACCGTGGCACAGTTCCTGATCATGCTGTTCAACAAGCGTCAGCCCAATGAACAATTGGCTGAGATGGGCACAACCATGGGCGTCTGGATGGCCAAGGCGGCCCGGTATCAGACGGCCGCAAGTGAAGTGAAGCCCTGGCCGTGGACTGATCTGGACTAAGCGGACAGCACCAAGCGCATCACATATTCTGTCCCTGAGCGTCCGTTACGGTGGGGACCGCTGATCACCCATCCCGCAACCTGATAGCATGCGATCGCCACGCTATTGGCGTCGTCGACGGATAACCAGATATCAGATACACCGGGATAAGTACGCCGGAGGTAATCGGGCAGGGCGGCCAGAAGCGCTGCCCCGTATCCGCGACCTTGGAACTGACCGCCAATCAGCAGACCGCGCATTGCAAATGTGCCGGTTGGCAGACGGTCGACGACGCGGGAAAAGTCACGATCAATCTTGAAGAAACCGACCACATCCTCGCCATGAATGGCATGATGAAGATCAACAAACGAAGATGGGTCATCCGTCATTTCAGCGATGGCCCCGACGAAGGGTTCCTGCTGAGCTGGCAGGATCAGATGCGCGACCCGGTCAATCGCTGACCGGGCAAGCGGTTTGAGGGTGATCAATCCTCCATCGCCTCCAGCTCATCAATGAACCCTTCGATCATTGACAGGCCCTTGTCCCAGAATTTGGGATCGGATGCATCAAGGCCGAACGGGGCCAGCAATTCCTTATGATGTTTTGATCCACCTGCGCGCAGCATATCGAAGTATTTGGCGCGGAAGTCAGGATCACCTTCTTCGTAGACGGCATAGAGCGCGTTCACCAAGCCATCCCCGAACGCATAGGCGTAGACGTAGAAGGGCGAGTGGATGAAATGCGGGATATAGGCCCAGAAGGTTTCGTACCCGTCTGCGAAATCAAACACTGGCCCAAGGCTTTCTGCCTGTACCGACATCCAGAGTGCGTTGATATCATCGGGTGTGAGTTCACCGTTGGCGCGGGCGGCGTGCAATTTGCATTCGAAGTCATAAAAGGCGATCTGGCGGACGACCGTGTTGATCATGTCCTCAACCTTGCCCGCGAGAAGGATTTTGCGTTCATCCTGCGTCTTTGCCCCATCCAGCAATTTGCGGAATGTCAGCATCTCACCAAAAACAGATGCCGTTTCGGCAAGCGTCAGAGGGGTGGAGCTGAGGAGTTCGCCCTGTTCGGCCGCCAGCACCTGATGCACGCCGTGGCCCAGTTCATGTGCCAAGGTCATCACATCGCGGGGTTTTCCCAGATAGTTCAACATGACGTAAGGATGCACAGGCGTCACGGTCGGGTGGGCAAAGGCACCGGGCGCCTTGCCGGGTTTGACGGCGGCGTCGATCCAGCCATCAGTGAAGAACGGTTTCGCAATGTCGGCCATCTTTGGATCAAACTCTGAATAGGCCGTTAACACTGTGTTCTGTGCTTCGTCCCAATCGACGATCTTGTCGCTTTCCATCGGCAAGGGCGCGTTCCGATCCCAGACTTGCATACGGTCAAGGCCCAACCATTTGGATTTTAACGCATAATAGCGGTGGGACAGGCGAGGGTAGGCGGCGACGACGGCATTTCGCAGGGCCTCGACAACCTCTGCCTCCACGTGGTTGGACAGGTGCCGGCCGGTTTGTGGCGTGGGCATTTTGCGCCAGCGGTCTTCAATTTCTTTTTCCTTGGCCAGCGTGTTGTGCACCCGCGCGAACAGCTTGATGTTGTCGTTGAAAACCTGTGCCAGCGCATGGGTTGCGGCCTCGCGTTTGGCGCGGTCCTGTTCGGTCAGCAGGTTCAATGTGGCTTCAAGGTTCAGCGCCTCGCCATCCACCTCAAATTCCAGTGCCGCCATGGTTTCATCGAACAGGCGGTTCCACGCGGCTGACCCGACAGTGGATTGATCATGCAGGAATTTTTCCAACTCGTCTGACAACTGGTGCGGCTTCATCGCGCGCATCCGGTCAAACACGGGTTTGTAGCGGGCGAGGTCGGCATTTTTTGCCAGCAGCCCGGCCAGATGATCATCCTCAAGTCGATTGAATTCAAGGCTGTAGAAGACAAGCGGTGTGGTGTAATTGGTGATCTGGTCCTGACAATCGGCCATGAACTTGGCGCGGTCGCTATCCGTGGTGATCTGGTAATACCGCAGGCCCGCGAATGACATGATGCGCCCGGCGATGACATCTATCTGTTCATAGCGCTGCACGGCTTTCAGCAACCCCGCCGCGTCCAGTTCCGCCAGCTTGCCTTCGTAAGTCTTTGCAAAATCTGCACATTCCTGTTCCAGCCAATCCAGATCGCGCTTCAATTCGGGGGCGTCTGTGCTGGGATAAAGATCGGTCAGGTCCCATTCGGGCAAATCACCGAGGTTCTTGCCACCGCTGGCATTGGCGTCGAAAACAGGCTGGGGAAGATGCATCTTTCACCTCTCGTTGGTTTATCTGACGCTATATAGGTTGACGCGACGACAGTGGAAAGGCTGTCAGCCATAGGTGGCCAGCATTTCCTTAAGATCATCAAGCGTGTTCGCCTCATCCACCGGTTTGTCCTTGCGCCAGCGCGACATGCGGGGAAACCGCAGGGCGACGCCGGATTTGTGGCGCGGGCTGGCCTGGATGCCTTCGAAGGCGATTTCGAACACATGGGTTGGCGGCACCTGCCGGACCGGGCCGAAACGCTGCAGGGTGTTCTTGCGGACCCAGGCGGTGATTTCGCGGAATTCGGCATCGGTCAGGCCGGAGTAAGCCTTTGTAAATGGGACCAAATCATTGCCTTGGCGAACCGCGAATGTGTAGTCGGTGAAGAGATTTGCGCGCCGCCCGTGGCCCGCCTGGGCATAGATCATGACGGCGTCGATGGTCAGTGGATCGATCTTCCATTTCCACCAATCGCCGCGCTTGCGCCCAGAAAGATAAGGACTGTCGAGCCGTTTGAGCATCAGCCCTTCCGCGCCGATGTCCCGGGATTGGTCGCGGGCCTGCGCCAGATCTTCCCATGTGGCAAAGGCCACGGCCTCAGAAAGGCGGATCGGCGTTTCGTCCGGCGTTTGATTTATCAGCGATGCCAAAGTGTTGCGGCGTTCGGCGAGTGGGGCTTGCCGAATATCCTGCCCCTGATGTTCCAAGAGATCATAGGCCATCAAGATCACGGGTGCCTCAGTCAGTAGTTTCTTCGGCACTGTCTTGCGCCCGATGCGTTTCTGCAAGGCGTTGAAAGAAAGCGGTTTTTCGTCGGAAAAGGCGAGTATTTCACCGTCGATGACGGTGCCGTCGGGCAGGTAATCTTTCAAGGTGCTGAGTTCCGGGAAGCGGTCGGTCATCAGGTCTTCGCCGCGCGACCACAGGTGATGTTCGCCGCCGCGAATGATCAGTTGGCCGCGGATACCGTCCCATTTGCGTTCGGCGTTCCAGTCGGCGGGCGGGCCAAGGTCATCAAGGCTATCCAATTGATAAGCCAGATAAAAAGGGTAGGGACGGGACAGGTCGGCGGTGGGATCATCCGCTTCGATCAGGGTTTCCCAAGTGGCGGTGTCGGGCGTCCAGTTGCCCATCAGTTTGTGGGTCAGTTCCGGTTCCGGCTGACCGGTCGCTTGTGCCAGCGCACGGGTGATTAACTTTGCGCTAACCCCGATCCGGAAACCGCCCGTCAGCAGCTTGGTAAACAAAAACCGCTGCGTTGTGGGCAGGCTGTTCCACGCTTTCAGAATGCCGGCCTTGCGGTCTTCCTCATCCAACGTGGAGAGTGTTTTTATAGTATTGATCCAATAGGTTAAGGATTGGTCATCGTCGTGCTCGGCGGGCGGCAGGACCAGGGCGATGGTCTCGGCGAGGTCACCGACGATGCTGTAGCTTTCCTCGAACAGCCAGTCGGGCAGGCCTGCAACCTCGGCCGCCCATTCGCGTAAGCGCGTCGCAGTGATCGTCCGCTTGGGGCGACGACCGGTGAAAAGGGCGATTGTCCAGAGCTTGTCGCTGGGATCGGCGGTGCGAAAATAGTCGGCCAAAGCTGCGGTTTTGACCGTGGTCTTGGTGGATTCATCAATGCGGGTGAAGAGGGTGGCGAAGTCTTTCATGCTTCGCTTTCCTCAGAATTATCAAGGCTTTCGCCATGATAGTCGGTGCTGACCACATGGGCGTCATAGCCTTGTTCCGTCAGCCAGCGCTGGAAGACGGAGGTGTAGCCATGGGTGGCGAAAATTTTGGTGGCCCCGGTCGCTTTGATCGCATCATTCAAGCCGTCCCAATCGGCATGGTCCGACACGATAAAGCCCCGGTCGGCCGCGCGGCGGCGTCGGACCCCGCGCAGGGCCATCCAGCCGCTGGCAAAGGCGGTTGAGGCGGGACCAAAGCGGCGTGTCCATGTGGTGCCAAGGGCGCTGGGGGTCGCCAGGACCAGCGCGCCGGGGTGGGTTTTGGCGGTGATATCGGCGGTGGCATAGGTTGTCTGGGGCAGTGTAATGCCTTGATTTCGCAGCACTTCGTTGGTGTTTTCAATCGCGCCATGGGTCAGGATCGGGCCGATATCAGGGTTGACGGTGGCCAGCAGGCGTTGAGCCTTGCCAAGGGCGTAGGCCCCAAGAATGGAGGTGCGCCCGGCGGCGGCGTTGGTGGCCCACCAGTTGTTGATTTGCTCAGTCAGGATGTCCTGTGGGGTCCATTTGAAGATGGGCAAACCAAAGGTGCATTCGGTAATGAAAGCGTGGCATTTGACAGGCTCAAACGGTTCGGACAGGCCGTCCGCCACGGTTTTATAATCACCCGAGACGACCCAGACCTCGCCTTTTACCTCGACCCTGATCTGGGCTGATCCGGGGACGTGACCGGCGGGGTGAAAGGACACCTTTGCGTCGCCGATTTGCGTTTCTTCCCCGTAGCTTATGGTATCCAGAGTGATCTCGCCAAGTCGATGGCGCATCACTGGTGCTGTGCCCGTGGTTGCCAGATAGCGGCCCATGCCGAGGCGGGCGTGGTCGCTGTGGCCGTGGGTGATCAAGGCACGGTCAACGGGTTGCCACGGGTCGATATGGAAATCGCCCGCAGGGCAGTAAATACCGCGATCAGTGAAGGTGAGGACGTCGGCCATGGGGGTGACTATAGGGCGTAGGCGCACCGGGCCAATGGTGAAGGGGCCGCGCGGTGGTTTTGGTGCGATTTTCCGAGACGGTCAGATTGTGGGGTTAAGGCTATGGAATAAAGCTGTTTGTGGCCATGCAGAACCTATGCAGAAACCATGCGCATACCATGCGCATGACTGCATGGATTTGGGCGGGTTAAGGGTGCGCGCGGCGGGTGGTCGTTAACCTTTGTGACGATACGCGGGTTTAACGCCGCAAAGGCACGATTGATAAGCATCGGATCCTTCTTCCAGGCTGATCCAGTGATGGCTTTGCGGACTTTGCGATCATTCGCTGCGGCTGCGCCAATGGCCGCTATTCAGTTTCAACCAGTTAAATCACTTTGGACCTAGTCGACATAAACAAGGATGGCATCGGCCAAGTTACTGCTTTGTCTTACCGGCACGTCATCTTCGTAGACAATATCAGTGTCATCAGAATATCTATTCTCTTGATGAAAAGCAGTGCTCTGCGCGGCAGTGAAACGTTTCTGGCTTCACGGAAGCAAGCCCTCAAAAAAATTGGATGGCTGGGGTCATGCAGTCCATATCAAGCGAGGTGACAGGTCGGCGATCAATACTGTACGTCTAGGCCTCGCGACAGGTCCCGAAACTCATCCTCCCAAGTCTGATCAATCACGATGATCCCCCAATCACCGTCTTGGGACAGTTCGATCAACCGATGCCCGTGTTCAGCAAACCAATCGCGGGCATGTTCTAGCAGTTCCGAACAGCGCCCGGACCCCGCGTCATATTTTGTTGCAGGTACCACATATGCCGTCTCGATTTTGCGCGCTTTGGCGATGCGTATCAATTCGCCCTCAAAAGTTCTATCGTCTTTCAAGTCCGCGGTCAGGGCTATGCCATAATCACCCATAACGTTGACAACCCGGGTGATGCTTTTGACCTTACGTAGGTTTTTGCAAACGCCAATCACCTCACCTACGGCATCCGGGTCGCCGTCTGATGCGATATCCAGCCAACGCCGAAACCCTTTTGCCTTTTTCTTGGACAGATCAATGCGTACGACGCTGTAGGGGTCCAACGCCATCGTTGGCCCAGCCCCCTGTTTACGCCATGCATCACGTGTGTCGCGCAGGTTTTCGCGGTAATAATCAACCAGATCACCGGGATAGTAGGGATGATCGCGCAAACCAGTATCGTCCAAATCATAGGCGCACACGGCCAGTGCGACTTCATAGGCAAAGCCAAAATTGGGCAGAGCAAAAATCTTGCGTCCATCATCGGCGATGTACTTGTACGGCTCTTCCTCCCAGGGTTTCCAATCTAAAGGGACAAATCGCGCCATGCGCTCGGTCCAACCGTCCATCAAATGCGCCAACCCGGCCTCTTTATTGTCGGGGTCAACGTTCAGCGCTTTATGCAGCGGATCAGCCCAGATATGGGCAAATTTATCCCGGGTATATTTGCGCGCCATTTTGTAATCTTGGTGGAACGCGCTTTGCAGCACATCGATGACGTAAATACGCTCTTTGGGTTTCGTGTTATCAAAAAGTGGTTGCCAGAGCAGGGCCTCCAGCTCTTCATGTGGCAGCGTCAGTAGGGCAATCGTCAGAAACGGGTCACGATATGTTTGACCCGCCTGTGGTGGCTCTGTGGGCGGGCTAAGCGCCTCAATCGCAGTGCGCGCGGCACACATTTCCTGCAAACGGTCTTTGGCGGTCGCAACCGGATGCCCAAGCCCGTACAGCGCCACAACCTGTTTGCGCACTGTGTAAAGGAAGTGATTTACGACATTGTTCGTCTGATACGAACGTTCAGAACTTTCGGCGAATGCGTCCTGTAATTTCACATAGCTATTGCTGTTAAGAAACTCGAACTGATGCTCATATTGCGCAACGACGCGCTCCATATTCTCAAACGGCGCACGCATTTTAAAGTCAGTCACAAGTGGGATGTGCTTAAGTTGAGGCAACATGAGGCAACTCCGATCCGGTTTGGTCCGAAGCCTAGCGGCACACTCCAGCAATACAAGCGAGGTCAACACCCCGTCAGCGTGAATGTCGAAAAAAGAATGGGATCGTTGGGGCCGCCCGACACATATCGAGCGGGGCGACAGATCGCAGTTAGCCGACATTGGTGCATTTTGCAGCGTTGGTTGAAGTGGGCTCATAACTGCCATTGGGTCTGACTGAGTTCCCATCTGTGATCACCATGGCCCCACTCTCGCAGGGCCATGGCTATGTCTTTCACGCGGTCACGTCGGTCACCACACCGGCACCGACGGTCCGGCCCCCTTCGCGCAGGGCGAAGCGGACACCGGGTTCGATGCCGACAGGTTTGTGCAGCACAAACCCGACCTCGGCCCGGTCACCCGGCATCACGGGCAGATCATCGGTCACGATGACCACACCGCTGACATCGGTCACGCCGAAGAAGAACTGAGGTGCGTAGCCGGTGGAAAAGGCCGTATGACGACCCCCTTCATCGGCGTTCAGCACAATGATCTCGGCCCGCCCGTTGGCGAAGGGTTTGATCACCCCCGGCGCGCTGAGGATCTGGCCGCGCTGGACCTCGTCACGTTTCAGACCGCGCAGCAGCAGACCGACGTTCATACCAGCCCGTGCTTCTGGCACGTCCTTGCGGAACGCCTGCGTGCCGGTCACGACTACCTCGGCCCCGTCATTGGCAAGACCAATGATTTCGACCGCTTCGCCGACCTTGACCGACCCACGTTCCACCCGGCCAGACACCACGGTGCCACGTCCAGGGATGGTGTGCACGGCCTCAATCGGCATCATGAACGGGCTGTCATAATCCCGGACAGGATCCGGGAAATGACGGTTCATGGCGTCAACCAAGGCTTTGACACAAGCCACTTCCGGCGCTTCCATGTTGCCTTCGACCGAAGCCTCAAGCGCTTGCAGGGCAGAGCCGAAGATGAAGGGCGTGTTTTCATACCCTTGTGCTTCCAGCAACGCACCCGTTTCAAGCTCGATCAGTTCGGCCATGTCGGCACGTTCGGCATCCCCCAGCATGTCCATCTTGTTCACGAAGACCACCATGTGGCCCACATTCACCTGACGGGCGAGCAGGATATGCTCGATCGTTTGCTTGGCCGCACCTTCGGTGCCGTCCACCAACAGGATCGCCCCGTCCATCTGGGACGCGCCGGTGATCATGTTCTTCACGTAATCGGCGTGGCCCGGGCAGTCGATATGGGCATAGATCCGGGTGTCGGACTCGTATTCCACATGGGACGTGTTGATGGTGATGCCGCGTGCCTTTTCCTCGGGCGCCTTATCGATCTGGTCAAACGACATGGCCTGTCCGCCAAGGCGGGCGGCCTGCACTTGTGTCAGGGCCGAGGTCAGGGTTGTCTTGCCGTGGTCAACGTGACCGATGGTGCCGACATTGATGTTCAGTTTCGTAGCCATTTCTGGTTCTCCTTCTTGCTACGAGCGCCGCCCCGCATCCGCTGGCCAAGCGGGCACAGGGCGGCCATTGTATTTGGCGCGCCAAATTCTTGTGTTGGGTCAATCGTGGCCCGAAATGAAAAACCCCGGCAGGCTTTGGGCCATCCGGGGTAACATTTCGAAACCGTGTCGGAGGCCATCAGCCTCCGGAGAAATCACAGAGGCAGGTCAATTTTCCATGCGTCATCGCCCGCAACAGCAAAGGCTGATGCAGCGCGCAGGGTCAGATTTTCCATGACCGTGTTCATGACGGTGTCCTCTGGGTTTGAAGTTGCGCAGTTAAGTTGTCGTGGGACGCATTGCAAGTCTTTTGCGGCTGTTGTGCAAATCTCGTGCCCAGATGGGCACGAGATGGTGTTTTTGCGGGTCTTACTTCTGCACCCACAATTCGACCCTGCGGTTGATGGTCCGCCCGTTTTCGTTTGTGTTGCAAACGGATGGGGCCAGTTCACCGTAAGCGCGGCTTTCGAATTCGATATCAGCGAGGCGATTGCCGCCGACCGCATCGATGGTTTGCGCCACTGACAAGGCACGCCGACCCGACAGCCGCACGTTGTTTTCAAAGCCGCCGACACTGTCAGCAAAGCCAACGATGGCCACGCGGGTGCCTGCTGGCAGATCTTCAAGATAGGAAATCAGACGCTCAATATCGTTAAGCTCTTTCTTGCCCAGGGCAGAGGACCCTGTGGGAAAGCGGACGGTTGTGGACAGCCGATCCCATTCGGTCAGGTCGTCCCGCAACTGGCTGGCCAGACGGAATTCGTTCTGATTGGCCAGTTCCCGATACAGGTTGTCGAAACGTGACTGTGGCTGGGCGGTCCGTTCCACCGCGAAGTTGATGAAGCTGGATTGTGCGATGGCGTCATCCGCATCAGGTGACAGCGCGTATTGTAGGAAACGCTGCGCATCGCTGGGCAGATTGTCGGGCCGGTTATAGAGATAGAGACGGCGCCCCAGCGGATATTCCTCTGTCTTGACGGCGAAGGGGGTGGCGGTCGATGTGATCCCGCATTCGCTGGTCAGATCAAGCCGGTTGAGCCCTTCGGAATAGGCAAAGCCCACATAGCCGATGGCGTTGGGATCGTTGCGCACTGCAGCGGCCATTTCCGGGTTGTCGCCGCCGGGATAGGTGACGCGGGCGGCCAGAGGTGGTTCCTCACCCGAGAATACCGCCTTTTCGAAAACCCCACGGGTCGAGGAGCCATCTTCGCGCGACAATACGGTGATAGGGGCGTTTGGTCCGCCAACCTGCGACCAGTTGGTGATCTGACCCAGATAGATGCCGCCGATTTCCGCCATGCTGAGGTCGCGGACCGGGTTGCTGGGGTGGGTAATGACGGCAAGACTGTCAACGGCAATAACGGTTTCGTTGTCGGTCCCACGCAAATCGCCCGCACCTGCGGCGATCATGCGCTCTGCCTCGCTGTCTTTGGCGGGGCGCGATGTCATGCCGAACTCTGCGCCGCGCACTTCGAGCGCGTCAAAGGCATCACCCGATCCGGTGGAGTTGGCGAAAAGGCTGGTGATTTCACTGCCCGATGCGCTGACATAGCGCATATAGGTTTCGGTTTCCGAAATGACATTGGTTTGGGCGGTCGCACCCAGATAGCTGGCATAGTCTTCCATCAGGAAGGGCAGCAGGCCAAGCCCGACGGTGTCAGACCCTGCAAAGCGTACACGCGCGCTGTTCGGATTGATCTGTTGGGCTGCGGGCGCTGTCGCGGAAGCCAGAACGATGTCATCAGTCGGGCAACCCTGACCGTTACAATCAACCAGTTCTGTTTTGACCTGCATCAGGCCCAGACCGTCGGTAACGATGAGATAATGGCCGTTTTCGATCCCTTCCATTTTGCCGGCGATGTTGATCGACCCATCGGACGAGGTCAGCGTGACATCGGCCCCGCGTACAAAACTGGGCGCAGCCGTAGGGCAGGCCGCACCGATACAGGAAACACCAACTGCGGGGATCGTCATTTCGCCAGCGGCGGTCCGGAGGTGATAGGCGTTGTTTTTGACATCTATCAGCGCGCCTGAAATCGACATTTCGCCGTTAGTTGTTTGGATTGTAACCAAATTTTCAGACTGTGCTATTGCGACGGTGGCAAGAACGCTGAATGACGTTGTGGTCAACAATGTCCGCATGCGTGACATAAACATCTTACTATTACTCCAATTGTTAACAAATCTGCAGGTGCAGGCTCTCTATACATCTTCACAGTCTGCCCAAGAAATAGGCAAATTTGTGTCGTTGCCACTATTTTCTTACGTTTCGGTTAACGCCGACAGAACCCGGATGCCGACGGGCATCTTTCGTCTGCCCTAGGGGCAGGCTAAGGTGGCCAAACGTTTGAAGTGAGGTGAAATATGCGGCTTGACCCGGCGCTGATCCGAGAGACTTATGCGGCGATCAAGCCCGCCACGATGCGCACGCCGACGGTGCATGCGGCGCGGTTGTCGCTGCATCTGGGCATTGATTTGTACCTGAAACTGGAAAATTTGCAGCATACCAATGCGTTCAAGGCGCGGGGTGCCTTGGCCAAGCTGTTGACCTTATCGCAGGCCGAGCGTGAGGCGGGTGTTATCGCCTGCAGTGCGGGCAACCACGCACAGGGTGTTGCATATCATGCGCACCGTCTGGGTATTCCCGCGACGATTGTCATGCCGGAGGGGACGCCTTTCAACAAGGTCAAACGCACCAAGGACTTCGGAGCAGAGGTTGTGCTGCATGGAGTCGGGTTTGATGAAAGCGTGCAATTCACGCTGGATATGGCCGCCGAGAAGGGGATGACATTTGTGCATCCATTCGATGACCCGGTGGTCGCCGCCGGGCAGGGTACCGTGGCGCTCGAAATGCTGGAGCAGGAGCCTGATCTGGATTGTATCGTGGTCCCGATTGGCGGTGGCGGCCTGATTGCGGGCATGGCTGTGGCTGCGAAATCGGTAAAGCCAGAGGTGGAGATTATTGGTGCACAGGCCGAACGGTTTGATGCGGTAAAGGCGCAGTTTGATGCGGTGGCGACCAATTTTGGTGGGGCGACCCTGGCTGAGGGGATTGCGGTGCGCGAACCGTCCGCTGCGAATATGGCCATCATTGCCGATTATGTGGACCGGGTCGAGACGGCGAGCGAAGCAGAGATTGAGGCGGCGGTTTTTGATCTGCTGTCTTACGAGAAGATCGTGGCGGAAGGGGCGCCGGGGGCCGGGCTGGCGGTGATTGAGAAGTTGGCGCCAGAATTGAAGGGCAAGAAAGTGGGGCTGGTCATTTGCGGGGGCAATATCGACTCTCGACTGTTGTCCACGTTGATCTTGCGCGGGCTGGTGCGCGATGGCCGGATCACGCGCCTGACGTTTGAGATTGATGATACACCCGGTCAACTGTCCGAGATTTCACGGATCATCGGAGAGGCCGGGGCCAATGTGGTGGAGGTGATCCATCAGAGGATGATGCAATCCGTGTCGCTCAAACAGGCGGAGCTGGAGATCGTGATCGAAGCGCGTGACAAGGAACATGTGCAGGACACAGTGGCGCAATTGCGCGACGCCGGGTTCAAGGTGCGTACCGATAGCGATCTGGGGTGATCAATCTGTCTGCGATCAGTGATTGGCCTTGATGCCCTTGGCTGCATTAGCCACGTATCGTTGATCCGTGGATCACTGGTTTCGGATGTCTGGCCTGAGCTGTGATGTTAGGCCGCGTCCGATACTTTGCGGTTGGCATCGAACAGGGCTGCTGTTTCGTCGAAAATGCTGTTTCGCATTGCGGGGCTGTCCATCATCATCTCGTGTTGCCCCCCCGCAATCACCCGCAGGGTACCGTCAGGCCAGGCGCCCATGCGTTCACGGATGCGGATCGGATCGACGATGGCCTCGTTACTGCCAAGAAACGTCGTGCAGGGCACTGGTGGCGCAGGCTGCGTGCTCAGATTGTGCATTTCGCGCAGTGATGTGTTGAGCCACCGCAGCGATGGCCCGCCAAGGGCAAGGTCAGGATGCGCCTTGAGCTGTTCGCGCAATGTTTCGAACATGGCAGGGTCAGTGGTCAGCGTGTTGCCTTCGAAATCGGCACGTAAGACATAGGATTGTTCGAACTGTCCGGGCGCGAGGTTCTGATCAAGACCCAAGGGGGTACTGACTGCTGATAGCCCCCAAGCGACTGGCCGCATGGCCGTGGACATCTGAATGCCCCACATCGGCGCCGAGAACATCGCGGCGTTCACGTCGAGTCCTTCGATGATGGCGCGTAACCCGATGCACCCGCCCATCGAGTGTCCGATCAGGAAATAGGGCCGCGGCAGTTTCAGCGCCTTGGCATGGTCCATCACGGCGGCCACGTCTTTTTGAAAATCCGTGAAATGGCTGACGTGACCGACCGCCCGGTTGGGCGTCATACGATCCGCAATGCCTTGCCCGCGCCAATCAACGACAAGGCTGGCATAGCCGCGATCATCAAACGCCTGAACCGTGCGCCCGTATTTTTCAATAAATTCCGTGCGGCCCGGAAAAATCAGCACCGTGCCTTTGGCGTTTGCCGGGTTCCAATGGGCCACCCGGATGCGGAGCCCATCGGATGTTTTCAACCAATGGGCAGCACCCCCTGCTGGTGCGCACGCAATGTCATCATAAAGGGGTGCTGTTTGCATGGTTCAGGACAGGACCCCGGATAGCTTCATTGCCTGACCCATGTCACCATCAACGGCCAGCTTGCCCGTCATGAACGCGGTTGTCGGGTTCAATTCACCGTCGAGTATTGCCTTGAATGTGTCGGTGCTGGCGGTCAGGGACACGTCTGTGTCGTCGTCGCCTGCGCGTGCGCCATTCGCATCGATGATGATTGATCCCTCATCTTCGATGATGAATTTGGCAGAACCATCAAAGCCCGCACCGTCCATTTTTGCGTTCAGGGCGGCCACGGCCTCGGTCACTACGTCGCTCATTTATATCGTCCTTTATGTTGATGTGGCTGACAGACCCTCTGGTGCTGACCGCCAAGTGCGCTACATTAGCGTTATGGATACGCACACACATCGCTTCAAATGTATCGTTACGGCACTTGTTCTGGGAGTAGGGTTTTCCTTACCTGCGCATGCCCAAGAGACGACACTGGATGATCTTTATCAAGAACTGCTGGAGGCAGATGAGACAACCTATCAGCGCGTTGAACGGCGGATTGTCGCCCAATGGGGGAAGAGCGGATCACCGGCGATGGATTTGCTTTTGCGCCGTGGCCAGGACGCATTGGATGATGGGCAGCCGGACATCGCGGCTGAGCATTTTTCTGCGCTTGTGGATCATGCCCCGGCGTTTTCCGAGGGCTATTATGGTCGAGCCACATCCTATTATCTGATGGGTATGATTGGTCCGGCGCTGGCTGATATCGGTGAGGCGTTGCGCCTGAACCCGCGTCATTTTGAGGCCATGCGTGGGCTGGCCACAATTATGCAAGAGCTGGAGCGCCCTGATGATGCGTTGGAACTGCATGAGATGATTCTGGCGATAAGCCCGCAATCCGCTGAGACGCAGGATGCGATTGAATATCTGACATTACAACTTGAGGGTCGGTCGCTTTAACGTCTGACCCCGGTTTTGGGGACCTGCCATGCTCGCCTCTCGCGTCACGGCCGTTTTGGGCCCGACGAATACCGGCAAAACGCATTATGCGATTGAAAGGATGCTGTCCTATCGCACGGGTGTCATTGGCCTGCCACTCCGTTTGTTGGCCCGAGAGGTTTATGACCGCATTGTTGCGATCCGCGGGCCGGGTGTTGTGGCGCTGATCACCGGGGAAGAACGCATCGTGCCACCCCGTGCGGCTTTCTGGGTGTGCACTGTTGAGGCCATGCCAGAGGGGATGGGCTGTGATTTTCTGGCCGTCGATGAGATACAGCTTTGCGCTGATCCCGAACGCGGTCATGTGTTTACGGATCGGTTACTGAACGCCCGTGGCTTGCATGAGACGCTGTTTCTTGGTGCGGAAACGATGCGCGGCGCAATTGCTGCATTGGTCCCCGAGGCGCAGTTCATGCGCCGCGAACGGATGTCGCAATTATCCTACTCTGGTTCGAAAAAGATAAGCAGAATGCCTGCAAGGTCCGCAATTGTGGGGTTTTCGGTTGAAAATGTCTATGCGATTGCGGAGCTGTTGCGCCGCACAAAGGGCGGTGCGGCGGTGGTGATGGGCGCGCTGAGCCCGCGCACCCGGAATGCACAGGTCGAGATGTATCAAAACGGGGATGTCGATTATCTGGTCGCAACCGACGCAATTGGCATGGGGCTTAATCTGGATATCAGCCATGTATCGTTTTCGTCACTGACCAAGTTTGATGGCCGCCGGATGCGGCATTTGCTGCCTGAAGAGCTGGCGCAGATTGCGGGTCGCGCAGGGCGTTACAAAGATAATGGCACGTTTGGTGTGACAGGCGAGGCACCCCCGTTGGATGACGCCGTGGCCGAGGCGATTTGCAATCACGAATTTCGTCCCGCGTCCAAGCTGCAGTGGCGCAATACCGCGCTTTCGTTTGGATCAGTGAAACGGCTGATCGCGACGCTGGAGGAACGTACAAACGATCAATGGCTGACCCGGGTGCGTGAAAGTGATGATCTGGCGGCGCTGAAGGCATTGGGGGCTGATGCCGAGGTGGCGGCGCGGGCGACGGATGGCCCATCGGTCAGGCTGCTTTGGGATGTCTGCCGCATCCCGGATTTTCGCGGCATTTCCCACGGCGAGCATGTCGGTATGCTGACGACAATCTTTAACGATCTTCATCAACTTGGGCATGTGTCCGCCAATTGGTTCGGCTTGCAGGTTCGGCGTATTGACCGCACGGATGGCGACATTGATACGCTATCGAAACGGCTTGCCTATATCCGCACGTGGACGTACGTGGCGCAGCGCAAGGGTTGGTTGATTGACGAATCTCATTGGCGCGAGGAAACCCGCGCGGTAGAAGACCGATTATCAGATGCGTTGCATGGCGCATTAACGCAAAGATTTGTGGACCGGCGGACCAGTATTCTGCTTCGCCGGCTCAAACAGAAGGAGAGCCTTGTGGCTGACGTGAACGACAAGGGTGAAGTAACCGTTGAAGGCGAATTCGTCGGACGGCTGGAAGGGTTTCGTTTCCGCATGGACAAGGCTGGCAGCCCTGACGAGGCGAAGACGCTGCGGCAGGCTTCGGTCGCTGCATTGGTTCCGCATTTCCATCTGTTGGCGGATCGCTTTTATAACGCGCCCGACCCCGAGATCGATTTTACCGAACAAGGTGGCCTGATGTGGGGCGATCAGGCGGTTGGAAAGCTGGTTGCCGGCGCTGATCTCTTCAAGCCGGGTGTCGAAGCATTTGTGGATGAAGAGGCCGGTCCCGATGTGGCCGCCAAGGTGCAGCGCCGTTTGCAGCATTTCATTGATCGCAAGGTTGCGTCTGGGTTTGAGGGGCTGTTGGCCCTGAAGAATGACGAAACCTTGGAAGGCACCGCAAAGGGTTTCGCTTACCGCATGGCCGAAGGGTTTGGTATCATCCCGCGCGGCGAAGTTGCCGACGAGGTGAAGGCGCTGGATCAGGATGCCCGTGGCGCGCTGCGCAAGCATGGTGTCCGGTTCGGTCAGTTTACGATTTTTCAGCCTTTGCTGTTGAAGCCCGCGCCGACCCGGTTGCGGTTGGTGTTGTGGTCATTGGCCAAGGGATTGCAGGAGTTTCCCGAAAGCCCACCACCCGGTTTGGTCACGGTGCCTGCATCCAAGGATGCTGCACCCGGCTATTACGCAATGGCCGGATATCGTGCCGCTGGTGAGCGTGCGATCCGCATCGATATGCTGGAACGCTTGGCCGATATGCTGCGCGACAAAGACAGCCGCGGCGGATTCGAGGCGAACCCCGATATGTTGTCGATCACCGGCATGACACTGGATCAATTTGCTGATCTGATGAACGGTCTTGGGTATAAGGCCGAGAAGGGTGAGCGCGAGAAGGTGAAGATCGTCGCGGTGGATGCGGTGGCAGATCCGTCTGTTTCGGATGGCGCGACGCCCGCACGGCCGGTTGAAGTGCCGGTTGAAACCCCGGCAGAAGTCGTACCGCCAACTGACGACGCCCCCGCGGAGACAGTCCTGGAGGTCGTGGATACCGGTCCGGAGATGGAAGTGTTTTATACATTCACCTGGGGTGGTCGCGCGGCACGACCTGCGCGTCCTCAAGGTGATCGGCAACGCGCGAAAGGTAAACCGAAAGGGAAGGGCAAGCCCAAGGCTGGCGGGGATAAACCGCAGAGTTTTCAGGCCAAGCCCAAGCGTGAAAAACAGATCGACCCTGACAACCCGTTTGCCGCTGCTTTGGCGGGGTTCAAGAAGGATTGACCGAAAGTCGTCCGACAATTCGACTGGACAAATGGCTTTGGCAGGCGCGGTTTTTCAAATCCCGCAGCCTGGCCGCAGGGATCGTGACATCTGGCAAGGTCCGGGTTGATAGCCAGCCTGTCAGTAAACCGTCACGCGCCGTTGGCGCAGGGGATGTGCTGACTTTCATTCAGGCGCGCGAGACGAAGGTTGTGCGGATACTGGCCTGCGGGGCGCGGCGCGGCCCGGCCCCCGAGGCCCAGACCCTTTACGAAGATCTGACGCCTGTCCCGAAAGAACGCCCCGCACAGGCACGCGGTGCCAACCCGAAATATGAAAAGGGTGGGCGACCGACCAAGAAAGATCGCCGCGATATGGGGCTGGATTAGAGACCCTATGACGTGCCGCTATGGCGCAAGCGCGCAGTACCGTCCGGTTACGATACCGCTTTGATGTCTGGCAGGCTGAGCAATCGGTCTGCGTCTTCTGCGCTGAGTTGCCAATCGCTCCATTTGGATTCGATCAGCCATGGGACGTGCTTTTCGGGGACTGCGCGTTCAAACAAAAATCCTTGACCAAGTGAGCAGCTGAGCTCTTGCAGGTAGCCAAGATCTTCGTTGGTTTCGATCCCTTCGGCGGTCACATCGAGTTCAAGCCCGTTGGCCAGCGCCATGATCCCGGCGACGATTTTCTGGTTTTGCGGTTCGGCAGCGATATTGGTGACAAAGCTGCGGTCGATCTTGATACGGTCAAAGGGAAGCTGTCGCAAGCTCGCCAGGCTGGAATAACCCGTGCCAAAGTCATCAAGTGCGACCGCCACGCCAAGCGCCTTGAGCGCCTCAAGTTTTGTGCGGGCGACCGAGAAGTCGCGGATGATCGAGCTTTCGGTCACTTCGATCGTCAGCCGTCTGGCATCAAAGTTGCAATCATCAAGAATTTCTTTGATCTGTTGGACTAGATTTGGATCATGAAACTGCAACGGCGATACGTTGAATGAAATCGTCAGCTTCGGATCCCAACCCGCTGCCGAACCGCAGGCCTGTCGCAAGATGCTGAGGCCAAGGTTACCGATCTGGCCGCTATCTTCTGCGATTTCGATAAAAGCGCTTGGTGCCACGACACCGCGGTTTCTATGAGTCCAGCGGGCCAAAACTTCAAACCCGATCAGCGCCTCGGTTTCGATGTTGATGATCGGTTGGAACCACGCCTCGATCTCATCGCAGGCGATAGCCCTTTTCAGATCCGCCTCAAGCTCTGCGCGTTCCTGTGATTGTTGATCAAGCTCGGCGTCATACCATGCAAAGCGCGCGCGCCCGCTGTCTTTGGCGGCATAAAGCGATTTGTCGGCCCGACGCATGGCTTCGGTGCCGGACAGGCTCTCGCCCCACTTCATCAAACCAATACTGCAACTGATGTGGATTGCGGTTTTCTTGTATTGGAACGGTTGTTCAATGGCATTGATCAGGCGGCGTGCCGATCGTTCGACCTGTGCTACATCAATTTCCGGCGCAAAGATGAATGCGAATTCGTCCCCACCCAAGCGCCCGATTTCGGCGATTTCGCCGACTTCGGCCTCCAATCGTTGTGCGACCTTGCGGATGGTTGCATCACCTGCGGCATGGCCGTGGAGGTCGTTGACCGGTTTGAACCGATCAAGATCCAGCATCGCAATGAAACGAGGGGGGTGGGCAGCTACGTCCTGCGCTGTTTCATCCAATCTTGCTGCAAAGGCCCGGCGGTTCATCAACCCTGTTAGCGGATCATGACGGGCATTCTGTTCGGCGCGCTGACGTTGAAAGTCACGCTGCCGCACAAGTTTTTTAAGCCGCGAACTTTGGAAAATGGTCGAAAAGACAAGCGCGATGGTCAAGTTGACGATCAGAAGCGAGAATTCATCGACATCCCAATCTTCGTGATCGCGACTGAATTCGTAAAACCGCTCAAACAGCTCCATCTCTGCCATGATGGGCCAGGCAATCAGAGCCGAAGCGAAGAAACCAAGCTGAATGACAGTGATCGCAGAGACCCGCTGTCGCATCGTTGAAAACCATTTGGCCATGAAATTCGCTACTCACCTATTTTGCGGGGCCAAGTTGCGCGAAAAGGCCTGACAAACTGTAAATCTTCGCAAAGAATTCCATTCTCGGTTAACGCCTGACCGGGTTACGATGCCGCAGTTGCGTCACCATGATCCTTTCGATCTTGAACGTCTGCGACGTCTGTCATAGCTAACGGTCGTGAGATAGCCGGAAGACTGCATGACATATATCGTCAACGACAATTGTATCGCCTGCAAATACACCGATTGCGTAGAGGTATGCCCCGTAGATTGTTTCTACGAGGGTGAGAATATGCTGGTGATCCATCCTGATGAATGCATTGATTGCGGCGTTTGTGAACCGGAATGTCCGGCGGACGCGATCCGGCCGGACACGGAGCCGGATATGGAAAAATGGGTGGAGTTCAACCGCAAGTATTCTGAGATGTGGCCGGTGATCATTACCAAGAAAGATCCGCTGCCGACCGCCGACGAAATGGACGGCAAAGAAGGCAAAATGGAGCTGTTTTCAGAGGCTGCGGGCGAGGGCGGCTGATTCGGTCGGTCCATCCGACAGATTCGGCATAAACAGCCTGATTCTACTGTATTTAAGGGTGCTGCGATGCAGCGCTTTCGTGAACGCTGTTTTTGTGATATAGTGCCACTAATGCTGCGAACGAGTTGATCCATAATTGTAAACGAGACTGCCCGGCGGAGACTTTATTGTCACCGGCGGTTTTTGTGTCGTGTATTGAGGCGGATCGCCGAAGAAAGGACGATCATGAGCAAGAAGAAAAACGATTTTAGCCCCAACGAGTTTGTTGTGTACCCTGCACACGGCGTTGGCAAGATAGTCTCGATTGAGAAGCAGGAAGTTGCCGGGTTTGAGCTCGAACTTTTTGTCATTGCCTTCGAGAAGGACAAAATGACACTGCGGGTGCCGACCCATAAGGCGACCGATGTCGGTATGCGTGCGCTGGCGACCCCTGATGTGGTGAGCCATGCGATGAAAACGCTGCGCGGCAAGGCCAAGGTGAAGAAAGCCATGTGGTCCCGCCGGGCGCAAGAGTATGAGCAAAAGATCAACTCTGGCGATCTGATCGCGATTGCAGAGGTCGTGCGCGACCTGCACCGTCAGGATGATCAGCGCGAGCAGAGCTATTCAGAGCGTCAGTTGTATGAAGCCGCTTTGGAGCGTCTGACCCGTGAGATCGCCGCTGTCGCTGGCAATGACGAAGTTGCCGCTGGTGAAGAGATCACGTCGGTGCTGGTAGGGCGTGCTGCTTAATTGCATCGTACGTTTCTCGATTGATCAAAAAGCCGCGCTTTGGAAAAGGCGCGGCTTTTCTTTTGAAATGTCACCGTGCCGTCAGAAATGACGTCGTGGGTTAGTTTGAAAACCTGGTGAGTCGGCTTTCGGCTAGATCAATGCTGTTTTGAATGCCTTTTAAGATTTTACCAAAAACGTCTTGATCATCTGCCGGTATGTCGTTTCCAAGACCGGCTTTGATCCTGCTATGCAAATCCAGCATGAATGCCTTGTTTGCGGTTAGAAACTGGTCTGACCTGATCCCGTAAAGTGCACAGGATTCTTGTTGAATCTTATCGAGGTTGGGGCCGATGAGATCAGGGAATAAAAAATCGGCAAGGTCGAGCAAGACCATGCGATTGTCAGCAGATGGTCTATGTTCGATTGTCTTTAAAATATGGGTGTTTGCGGCTACGCTATCATTGCTTGATTGGGTGCGAAGCCATTCGCTGGAACGCAATTCCTTGTCAGGCAGTGCATCATAAATGACGTCATGGGCGAGAATGGCGACATCTAAGTCAGGGTCGTAATCAAGCGCAAAAGTATGTTGCGCGTGCCAGTACAATCTCTCGATATGGGCCCAATTATGATAGCTTCGTCGCGCGTCGGTCTGATAGGCGCTGTATGCCTGCTGCCCAAGTGGCGTGTCTATGATGCGGGACCATGTCATATTCAACCAAAACCGTTAGAGCGCGCGCCACCCAATGTCTGATCGGTAGAAGCCATCGGGCCAGTCAATGCTATGGGCCATAGCGTAAGCCTTTTCATGCGCCTCTGCCAAGGTCGTCCCACGTGCTGTCACGCTGAGCACCCGGCCGCCGGTGGCGATGATTTGCCCGCCTTTTTCGCCCGTACCTGCGTGGAAGACCATGTGCTGGCTGTCTTCGGGTTGGGCATCAAGGTTATGGATAGGCGTGCCTTTTTCATAGGCCCCTGGATAGCCGTTCGCCGCCATGACCACGGTGAGTGCGTGATCATCCGCCCACTTGACCTGCACCTCATGCAATCGTTGCTCTGAGCAGGCTTGCAGCAGGTCGAGGACTTGTCCGCCCAACCGCATCATCAGGCATTGGCATTCGGGATCGCCAAAGCGCACATTGTATTCGACAAGCCGGGGCCAGCCATTTTCAATCATCAAACCCGCAAACAGCACACCCTGAAAGGGTGTGCCGCGTTTGGCCATTTCATCCATCGTGGGCTGGATGATTTCCCGCAGCGCGGTTTGGGTGAGTTTGGGTGTCATGATGGGCGCAGGCGAATAGGCCCCCATGCCACCTGTATTTGGCCCCTGATCGCCATCGAAGGCGCGTTTGTGGTCTTGGGCGGTGCCGATGGGCAGGATGGTTTTGCCGTCGCTGAGGATAAAAAACGACGCCTCCTCGCCTTCCATGAATTCCTCGATCACGACTTCGGCCCCGGCCGTGCCAAAGCTGCCATCGAACATATCGTCGATGGCGGCAAAGGCCTCATCTTCGGTCATGGCGATGATCACGCCTTTGCCAGCGGCCAGCCCGTCGGCCTTGATCACGATGGGCGTGCCTTGCGTGCGCACGCAGTCCTTTGCGGCCTCTGCCGTTTTGCAGTGTTGATATGCGGCGGTGGGTGCTTTGGCGTCGGTGCAGACGTCCTTGGTAAAGGATTTGGAGGCTTCGAGCTGGGCGGCAGCTTGTGATGGCCCAAAGACAAGGAAACCCGCGCTGCGCAGCCGGTCGGCGACGCCTGCCGCAAGGGGGGCTTCGGGGCCGACAATGATGAAGTCGACGGCGTTTTCCTCGGCAAAGACGGCCACGGCCCCGCCATCAAGGATATTGATATCCGCGCAGTCGGCGATTGCGGCGATCCCCGCATTGCCGGGGGCGACGATCAACCGATCACATTTGGGGTTCTGTTTGATGGCCCAGGCCAGACTGTGTTCGCGCCCGCCGCTACCCAAGATCAGAATGTTCATTGTCAGCACCCCAAATTGCCCATTTGCGCGTCCTACGCATTTGTAAAACGCGCATAGACGATCAGGAAACTGGGAACAACCTTGCGACACGATGTCTGTTTGCAGGCAGCAAATACTTGGCGGATGTCCATCTTGGGGCTATTGTCGCCTGCGGGGGCGCTTGGCGCGACGGATGTAGCTGATGAAACGAACAAAGACGGACCGGCGCCTTTGGCATCGGTTGGAAGGGTATAGTTTTCATGAACGCCCTTTGACACGCTCGCTGATTGACCGGCTTGAGGATGAAACCGGTCATTCAACCGATGTTTGCTACACTTTGGCTGAAGAATACCGCCGGTACATGTATCTGGTGGGCAGCACCGGTGACACGCTGTCCCCATCCCCCATCGTTGATGTGGTCTGGCGGCTGCATATCGCGGATAAACGGGCCTATTTTGACGATTTTTGTCCTCGTATCATTGGGCGTACGATCCATCACCCCGAAGATTTGCCGCCTTTGCAGGATGACCCAGCCTATGAGCGGACGCTGGAGTATTATGCGCAGGAATTTGGACGTCCGCAGGTGCAGTACTGGCCTGATCCGGATGTTGCATCCGTCCGCCTTTCGACCGCGTTGCTTTGGGTCATCGGCGTGGCGGCGTTTGCGCTTGCCGTGATCTTCAGTTCTTTTGTGTTTGCCTTTTTCGGTGCGTTTGTCATTACGGGAAGTGCGTTTTTACAGTGGAAGTTTTCGTCGCTACCACTGCAGAACCTGAACCCGGAGAGCGAGCGTGAACGACCTGTTTGAAGATGAACCGGGCGATAATACCCCGGAATTTTCGGTTTCTGAAATTTCAGGGGCGGTCAAGAAAGCCATCGAGGGCGGTTTTTCGCATGTGCGGGTCAGGGGCGAGGTGGGCCGCGTGTCGCGCCCCGCATCCGGCCACATTTATTTGGACCTGAAAGATGATCGGTCGGTTCTGGCGGGCGTCATCTGGAAAGGCCGTGCACAGGGGCTGGCGCATCGGCCCGAAGAGGGGATGGAGGTCATTGCGACGGGCAAGCTGACAACATTCCCCGGCCAGTCAAAATATCAGATGGTGATTGAGGATATAGCACCCGCCGGTGCCGGTGCCCTGATGGCCATGCTGGAAAAGCGCAAGGCGATGTTGGCTGCCGAAGGGCTGTTTGCGCCGGAGCGCAAGAAGCCATTGCCCTATCTGCCGGAGTTTATCGGGGTAATCACCTCGCCCTCGGGCGCTGTGATCCGTGATATCCTGCACCGTCTGCGCGACCGGTTCCCGCGCAAGGTTTTGGTCTGGCCCGTTGCGGTCCAAGGTCAAAAATGCGCACCGGAGGTTGCGGCGGCAATCGAGGGTTTCAATCGTCTGACGCCGGGTGGTGCCTTGCCCCGGCCTGATTTGCTGATTGTGGCCCGTGGCGGTGGATCGTTAGAGGACCTTTGGGGGTTCAATGAAGAGATCGTAGCCCGGGCGGCGGCGGCATCTGATATCCCGCTGATTTCGGCAGTTGGACATGAAACCGATACCACGTTGATTGATTTTGTGTCTGACCAGCGCGCCCCGACACCGACCGCCGCTGCCGAATTGGCTGTGCCGGTGCGTATGGAGCTGTTGGCCTGGGTGGACCAGCAAGGCGCCCGGTTGAGCCGCGCCTTATCGACCTGCGTGCAGCAACGACTACAAAGGGTGCGCGATTTGGGTCGCGCGTTGCCGCAGCCGGATGCATTGGTCGAAGGACCGCGCCAGCGTCTGGACTATCTGGCAGAGCGACTGCCCAATGCCCTGCGCACGGCGGCGGCAAAGAAACGGCTGCAATTGTCCGAGGCTGCGTTGCGTCCCGCAATGCTATCGCGCCGGGTCGTCGAAGACCGCAGACGATTGGAGGCCTTGGCTGGTCGCCTTGCACCTGCATTGCAGCGCAGATCACGCGATGCATCTGTCGTGCTGGACCAGGCAAGCCGCGGCTTGCGACCACAGGTTTTGCAGGACCGCATCTCACGGCAGCAAGAGCGGCTGGATACCGTGACCCGCCGTTTGTCGGACCGGGCATCGCGCCAACAGGCCGAACGTGTGGCCCGGTTGGAAGCATTGGATCGTCTGCGCGAGACATTGGGTTATGTCGAAACGCTCAAGCGCGGCTACGCCGTCGTGCGTGGTGATGGTGCTGTGGTGACGGGCAAGGCTGCCGCAGAAAAAGCGCAGGGGCTTGAGGTCGAGTTCGCCGATGGCCGCGTTGTGGTGCGGTAGGGCGCCTCGTTCAACATTCCTGGCAGTTGCGCGCGGCTTTCGACATTCTTACGCCTTATTATTTCAATCGGCCGTCCGGTGATGCGGGAATCAAGAGGAGAGGTCGTTGCAGATCAGCGCATCGTTTCTGTCTGGAATTTCGAAGATGACCGTTGCGGGTGGGCGGGTTGTGTAGACGCCCCGCATGCCGCCGGGCTCATTGTACATGGTCCAGCATTTAGGTTCAGGGTCCCCGTCGTAGCGAAAGCAGATGTCGCCCTTGCTTTCGAACCAGACGCCGTATTGGCAGATGCCGTCAAAGGTGGACCACATGACGCGCCGCCCCTCCAAGTAGCGTTCGATGCCGAAACTGGGGTTGAGTTCGGTGCGGAATGTAATGGTGCGCCCGGTCACATGCGCGCCGAATTCTTCGGCGTTCATGGTGTTCTGGGCCGCTGCTGGTGTCGCCAAGGCGAGGCAAAGCAGCAGGCTACGCATGTTGCCACCGATCAACGAGAGGGTCCATGATTTTGCGCCAAAGCGGCGGAACCAGCGCGATACTGGCCATCAGTGGCAAGGGGCGGGGCAACATGGGTGCATCCTGCGGCAGTGTAAGGGCGGGGTAGGGGCGTGAAGGATGTGCATGATGATCGGAATGCCGCGTGGCATTCAGCATCAGCGCCGAGGAAAACCAGTGGGGGCTGTTCCAGCTGTGTTGCACGCTGACGGGTTGCGATTTGCCATTGGCGGCGGCGCGTCGCGTCAGCCCGTAATGTTGCACATAGTCCGACATCAGCAGTTGGGTCTGGGCGTATGCCGCCAGCGTGATATACGCGATTAGCGCTTTGGGCCCGCCAAGCAGCACTGCGCTGCAAAGAAAAAGCGCACCACCGCCGATATAGATGACATAGGGGTTTTGCCAACGCGTGCGGTTGATTTTCTTTAATCGGGCCGCCTCCGCCCGGTATCCTTCGATGAATGATCCTGTCCATGCACGGATAGCGTAGCGGTAAAAGCTTTCGCCCCTCCGCGATGTGTTGGGGTCCTGCGGTGTGGCGACATGCCGATGATGCACAAGAACATGTGCCGATGTATGATGCCCAAAAAGCAGCGTGATATAGACCCACATGCCAAGGCGATGCACATGCCGCTGGCTGCGGTGGATCAGCTCATGCGCGTTGGCGTTGCTGACCTGGCCAAAGAACAGACCGGCGGCAAAGAACAATCCCGCCTTTTCAAGCGATGTCAGGGTGTGCCCGCCGAGTGCGGCAATGACCAAAGGCAAAAGCGCGAGGTGTAACAGGGCGAGCGTGACTGAAAGCGCATCGCCGCTGGGGAATTCCGTATGTGGTGCTATGATCTGGATCGCCCGGTCAAGCAGGCTGGTGAACGCCGTGAGGTATAAAATCGCTGCCACGACCCAAAAGCCCCCAAAAACAGCGCCCATGCCAATCAGGGCGATTGGTGTCAGCGTCGCGATGGTAAAAAGGCGCATTGGGGTCATCATGTTTCGTATAGTTAGCATCGGTTTCCGGATTGATAAGGGGGAACTGACCCATGCCGCGTTTTGGGCGCATCTGGTGTCGCTTTTGCGTGGTTTGGGGGCAATGCGCGGGGTATGTTGCGCGTATCATGCAGGGGAATTGCAATGGCTCTTGATAACCGCGACGGCGTTTGGAAATCCGGCAAAGGCAAAGGGCGGCATACGCCCAAAGGCCGCCAGTTGGATGATCAGGCCTGGGATGAGGTCAAGGCGCTGCTTGGTGATCGGCCCCGCCGCCGGGATCTGCTGATCGAATTCCTGCATCTCATTCAGGACGCTTACGGCTGTTTGTCGGCTCCACATATGCGCGCACTGGCCGAAGAGATGCGGTTGTCCCAGGCAGAGGTTTATGAGGTCGCGACCTTCTATGCCCATTTTGATGTGGTCAAGGAAGGCGAGCCCAAACCGCCCGCTTTGACAATCCGTGTGTGTGATAGCCTGTCATGTGAATTGGCAGGCGCACAACAGTTGATGGCGGCGCTAAAGAAGGGGTTGGATGCATCTGACGTCCGCGTTTTGCGTGCGCCCTGCATGGGTCGTTGTGACACCGCGCCTGTGCTGGAGCTGGGTCACAATCATGTGGACCATGCGACCGTCGCAAAGGTTGAAGCGGCGATTGCGGCTGACGACACGCATGCGCATGTGCCTGCATATCAGCACTATGCGGCCTATGTGTCCGAGGGCGGATATGCTGAATTGACTGCACTGCGCGCGGATGGCGATTGGGAGGCGGTGCAGGAAACGGTGCTATCCTCTGGTCTGCGCGGGCTTGGGGGGGCCGGGTTCCCGTCGGGGAAGAAATGGGGTTTCGTCCGGGCCAATGACGGGCCGCGTTATCTGGCCGTGAACGGTGATGAGGGCGAGCCGGGGACATTCAAGGATCGCTACTATCTGGAACGGGTGCCGCATCTGTTTTTGGAAGGCATGCTGATCGCCGCTTGGGCGGTTGAGGCTGAAACCTGTTTTATCTACATGCGCGACGAATATCCTGCGGTGATGGAGATATTACGACGCGAGATCAAAGCACTAGAGGACGCAGGGCTGGTTGAACCCGGCTATATCGATCTGCGCCGCGGCGCTGGTGCGTATATTTGTGGCGAAGAAAGTGCGATGATCGAAAGCATCGAGGGCAAGCGGGGCTTGCCGCGTCATCGCCCGCCCTTTGTGGCGCAGGTTGGCATTTTTGACCGCCCGACGCTGGTGCACAATGTCGAAACCTTGCATTGGGTCGCCCGGGTCTGTCGCGAAGGGGCAGAGGTGTTGAGCGGGACTGAGAAGAACGGGCGCAAAGGGCTGCGATCCTATTCTGTCTCCGGGCGTGTGGCGGCGCCGGGCGTGTATCTGCTGCCCGCCGGATCGACCATTACGGACATCATCACCGCGGCGGGCGGCATGGCGGCGGGCCATGTGTTCAAGGCCTATCAGCCTGGCGGGCCATCGTCGGGGCTTTTGCCTGCATCGATCAATGATGTGCCATTGGATTTCGACACGTTGCAACCGCTGGGAACGTTCATCGGGTCTGCCGCTGTTGTCGTTTTGTCCGATCATGATAAGGCCCGCGATGCGGCGCTGAATATGCTACGGTTCTTTGAGGATGAAAGTTGCGGGCAGTGCACGCCCTGTCGGGTCGGCTGCGAAAAGGCCGTGAAGTTGATGCAGGCGGATGAATGGGATCAGCCGTTATTAGAGGATTTGTGCACTGCGATGGCCGACGCCTCGATCTGTGGGTTGGGTCAAGCGGCGCCCAATCCGATCAAACTGGTGATGCAGCATTTCAAGGATGAGATCTGAGCGGGCTTTTCAATCGGCACGTCAGCCATTAGGTCATTTGGTGCAATGATTTAAGGCGGACGTGATGTCGTTTTTCAAAAAGCTCAAGGATCGGATGTTCAAATCCTCGTCCAAGATTGACGAGGGGCTTGATGCCATCGTCAGTGATGGGGGCGAGGAAGAAGAAGTGGTGGCCGAAGATGTTGCGCCAGCGGCTGCGCCCCCTCAGATTTCTGAGCCTGAGCCTGAGCCTGAGCCTGAGCCTGAGCCTGAGCCTGAGCCTGAGCCTGAGCCTGAGCCTGAGCCTGCACCGGTCATGGCGGCACCTGAGCACGTCATCTCTGAGCTGGAAGAGCCCGATTTCATAGATGAAGACGAGCCTGATCAGGAACCCAAACCCGTTCAGTTTGATGTCGATCTAGCGGCACCGTTGTCTCAGGAACCTGCGGTGGAAGACAAGAAATCCGGACTTTTGGGGCGTCTTTTTGGTGGCACCGAGGCCAAAACCGTTCTGCGCCGTACCCTTGATGACGACATGCTGGAACAACTGGAGGAGCTGCTGATCACCACCGATATGGGTGTGGATACCGCGCTGCGCGTGACAGCGAACATGGCCGAGGGTCGATTGGGCAAAAAGCTGTCTGTGGCGGAAATCAAGCAGTTGATGGCCCAGGAAATTGCGCGGATCATGGAAGGTGTGGCCCGACCCATGCCGATTTATGCAAAGACCCCACAGGTGGTGTTGGTTGTGGGTGTGAACGGATCGGGCAAAACCACGACAATCGGTAAGCTCGCCAGCCAGTTCAAGGCGGCGGGTAAACAGGTTGTCATTGCCGCGGGCGATACATTCCGCGCCGCCGCGGTTGAGCAGTTGCAGGTCTGGGGCGAACGGGCGGGCGTGCCGGTGCTGACGGCGCCGGAAGGATCGGACCCTGCCAGCCTCGCCTTTGATGCGATGACGCAGGCACAGGCAGACGGTGCTGATCTTTTGATGATCGATACGGCGGGGCGGTTGCAAAACCGGGCCGATCTGATGGAGGAGCTGGCCAAGATCGTGCGTGTTATCCGCAAGAAAGACCCCGATGCGCCACATAATACGCTTTTGGTGTTGGATGCGACGACAGGCCAGAACGCGGTGCAGCAGGTGAAAGTGTTTCAGGAACTTGCCGACGTATCTGGTCTGGTTATGACAAAGCTCGATGGGACCGCCAAAGGTGGTGTGCTTGTCGCATTGGCCGATAAGTTTGGCCTGCCGATCCATGCGATTGGGGTAGGGGAACAAATTGATGATCTCGCCCCGTTTGATCCCGAGGAATTTGCGGCGGCGTTGGTGGGTTTGGAATGATCAGGCTGGTTTTCATGATGGCCCTTTTGGCGGTGCCTGCGGTGGCGCAAGACCGCCAAGATGCTGATCGCTGTGCAGCTGGCTGGACACATTTGGTGGGCATCGTCACGGGCTACCGCGGCGCAGGGCAGTTTGATGTTTTCCGCACTGACGATAAGGATCGATGGGAGGATTTTCCACATACGCCCATTGCCGATGGATGGTGCCGCGTCATTCCGCCCAAGATCGTGGGCGCGCCTGAGTTGGAACGCATTGAGTGGCGTGCAACGCCAATGACGTTTTCAGATAATCCTCAAATGCTTCCAAACAGTATCGAGATGCGGGCGATTGAGATGGACCAGCCGACACCTTTTGAAGTTTCTATCAGTCTGTCGCATCTGCCCAGCGACGGTTTGTTGATCTTTGACAAGATTACTGTGGTTTTCGGCGGTGGTGAGGCCGTTGTCGCCAGTGCCGTCGTTGGTGGCGCGTTTTTTAATGATCCACGTGCGGTCCAGATGAGCCTGCCAGGTCTACATCTGGATCAGCTGGCGGTGACCGCAGCAATAACGCCGGACCGGGTCGCGGCGTTGGACCTGACTGTGAGTCGTGAAGATGTGGTGCAGTTTGTGTCAAACCTGAGCTTTGCGCAAATGGACCGCGGCAGCAAGGCAGAGGCGCTGAAGTTGGCTGCCGACCTGCCTGCGCCGCATGGCGTGTTAGATCTGACATTCGCATCTGCACGCGGGTTGGGGTGGATGCAAATCATAGCTGCTGGCGATCAGGATGATGCGGAATTTGCGTCATTTTTGCTGGATGGCGCGCAGGTGAGTGTCGACTGGCGGCCGGAGTGAGCGAATGGCTGGTGTCCATTGCGGGCACGCCCGAAGGTGCGCGGTTAGCGACTGCATTGGCGTTGATGTCGGCTTTGGCCCACGCGATATTTGGCGCGCTGCAAAAGGGCCGTCATGATCCATGGATGACCCGCGGTGCGATTGATGGATGGTTGGCGGTGTTATCCGCACCTGTCGCCTTGTTCCTGGTGCCTTGGCCCGACACCGCGACGGCGGTTATTTTGGCTGGGGCGGTTATCATCCACTTTGCCTACAAGGTGACGATGGCACTGGCCTATGAAAGGGCCGCCTATACAGTGGTTTATCCGGTGGTGCGCGGCACCGGGCCGTTGGTTACTGTCGGCGCGGCCAGCCTGATTTTTGGCGAGCATTTCACCGCGACACAGTGGATTGGCGTTGGCTGCCTGTCGGGTGGGATCTTGCTACTGGCGCTGCGCAACCTTGCGGAGGAGACTGTCGATCTGCGTGCGCTGAAGCTGGGGTTGATCTGGGCTTTGCTCGGCGGTGTGTTGGTTGCCGTTTACACGACGTATGACGCTTACGGTATTCGCCAGTCACCCAATCCGTTCACTTTTCTGGCGTGGTTCTTTTTCGTGACGGCATTTGATTTTCCGATCCTGGCGGCATGGCGTTATCGGCGAATGCGTTCCAGACCGGTGCTGTTACCGCTGATATGGCGGGGTTTTGCAGGCGCGTTGATCGCCTGGGTCAGTTTTGGTGGTGTTATGCTTGCAACCCGGCTCGACAAGGTTGGTGAGGCGGCTGTTTTGCGCGAAACCTCGACCGTGTTCGCGGCGCTGATCGGTTGGTTTATTTTGGGGGAAAAAGTGGGCCCGCGCCGTCTGTTTCTGATGGCGCTGGTTGCGCTGGGTGCCGTGATCGTGGAAATGGGGTGATAAGGAGAGTCATATGGCAGAAAAACACATCAATCCTGTGCTCAAGCAGGTCCTTGAATTGGGGCCGACGCTGGCGTTTTTTCTGATCTATCTGCGGATCAAGGAAGACACGTTTACCATTGCCGGTACAGAATATAGTGGTTTTATCGTTGCCGCAGTGGTGTTCGTGCCGATCCTTCTGGTGGCCATGGGCATCCTTTGGAGCCTGACTGGCAAGCTGAGCCGGATGCAGGTGTTTACAGCGTTTATGGTGATTTTCTTTGGCGGGCTGACCGCATGGTTTAATGATGAACGGTTTTTCAAGATGAAGACCACCATCGTTTATGGATTTATGGCAGCCATTCTGAGCATCGGGTTGTGGCGCGGTCAAAGCTATTTGCAATACGTGATGGAGGACTTCTTGCCGATGCAAGAAGAGGGGTGGATGATCTTTACCCGCCGCCTGACCATCATGTTTGCAGCCTTGGCCGTCGCCAACGAATTGATCTGGCGCACACAGTCGACAGATCTGTGGGTCAAGCTGGAAACTTTTGCGTTCCCAGCGGTGCTGTTTGTGTTTTTGTGGGTGCAGATTATCGGATTGCAAAAATACCTGATCGAAGAGCCAAAGACCCCAACCGATTAGCGCATTTCAGCAAAGCCAAATCCAACGGCGCCCCGTCTTGCGCCGCCACGCCCATCACGCCGATATCGAAGCGTATCAACCTGATCGTCAGTTATCTGCGGGCGGAAGGTCAGACCTGCACGGCCCCCTGACACCCACTGAACCACCGCCTCTGCCCGGAAGCTCAGGATGTTCAGCTGGATTTTGTCACCGCGCTGCACATCACGCAGGCCTTCGACCCGGGCGCCTGTGTTATTGACGTCAATGACCTTGGCTTTTTGTGGCCCGGTCGGTGTGCGCAGATCGATCGGGAACTGCGTATTGTAGCGGTGTGGACGATATTGCATCGCGTTAGCCTCACTCTTTAAAACAAGGTGAGTTCTATGCGGTTGACCCTAATAATTCGTTACGTAGGTTTTTGGAAAAGCGTTTGTTGTGCGGCCTTATCCTTGCGGAAGTCGCCCCGTTTTTCTGCCGCCAGTGCCCGCCCACGCTGCACACCGGGCCGCGCGCTGAGTTCATCCAGCCAGCGCCTCATATGTGGTTTGTCGTCCAGCGTTTGTTGTTGCCCTTCCCACAGGGACGCCCATCCCCAGATCGCCATATCAGCGATGGAATAAAAATCACCTGCCACAAATTGGTTGTCCGATAACTGCCGGTCCAGCACGCCATAAAGCCGTGCCGTTTCGTTCCTATATCTGTCTTTGGCGTAGGGCAGGTCATTGGGCGGGTCCATTGCTGGCGCATATTTGAGGAAATGATGCGCTTGTCCGGCCATGGGTCCCAAGCCGCCCATTTGCCACATCAGCCATTGATCGACGCTTATGCGATCACGTTCCGTTTCACCGTAGAACTGCCCCGTTTTCCGGGCCAGATATTGCAGAATAGCCCCGGATTCGAAGATCGAGACTGGTCCGCCGTCTGGCCCGTCCTGATCGACAATCGCAGGCATCCGATTATTTGGTGCAATCTTGAGGAACGCGGGCTGAAACTGATCACCCGCACCGATATCAATCAGATGCAGTGTGTAGGGTAGCCCCATTTCTTCCAGCGCGATTGAGACCTTCCAGCCATTGGGTGTAGGCCAAAAATAGAGATCAATGGGTGCTGTCATGCGGTGTCCTTTCCACGCGGGGCTGACGGCAGAATGGCAGTTTATGCCCAAAGAACAAGCATTGCCGTGGCATGGCGACTTGGAGGATTGACGCCGTGGGCATACCGCTGTTAAGCAACGTGCGTGGCGATTTGTTACCGGATTGCGGGCCACGTTAAATATGCTGCTAAAGAGGGTTGTGGGTTTTCAAACCCCGATACCTTTTCCCGGTGTCGGGGTTTTTTGATGCGCAAATGCGCTGGGGAACGATAATGAAGACGTGGAAGAAACGCACCAAGGCGGTGCATGCTGGGATCCGACGCAGTCAATATGGTGAGGTCAGCGAAGCGATCTACCTGACCCAAGGGTTCGTTTACGACAGTGCAGAGGCCGCAGAGGCCCGGTTTATCGAGACCGGGCAGGATGAATTTATTTATGCCCGTTACGGCAACCCAACTGTCGCGATGTTCGAAGATCGGATTGCCGCGATGGAAGGGGCGGAGGATGGGTTTGCCACCGCCTCTGGCATGGCGGCCGTCAACGGAGCCCTGATGGCCATGCTGCGCGCTGGCGATCATGCCGTGTCTGCACGCGCACTGTTCGGCTCATGTCTTTACATCCTCGAAGAGGTGTTGACCCGTTTCGGGGTCGAGGTGACGTTTGTTGATGGCACCGATCTGGCCGCGTGGGCGGCGGCCATTCGGCCAGACACGAAAGCCGTGTTTTTTGAAAGCGTGTCAAACCCGACGCTGGAAGTCATTGATATCAGATCCGTTGCGCAACTGGCGCATGACGTTGGCGCAACCGTCATCGTCGATAACGTTTTTGCGACGCCCGTGTTTTCGGATGCAATTGTGCAAGGGGCGGATGTGGTTGTGTACTCCGCAACCAAACATATTGATGGGCAAGGCCGGGCCTTGGGTGGGGTCATCCTCGGCACGCGCGATTTCATACGCGGCACGGTTGAACCGTTCATGAAGCACACAGGCGGTTCAATGTCGCCCTTTACAGCGTGGATGATGCTGAAAGGGTTGGAGACGATTGAACTGCGCGTACGGGCGCAAGCAGCAACCGCGCAGATGCTTGCGGATGAATTGCAGTCCGATGGAAAGTTAGCGCAAGTGATTTATCCTGGGCATGTCACACACCCGCAATATGATCTGGCGATGGCGCAAATGGGGGCCGGCGGTACGGTTTTGTCCATCGATGCGGGATCGCAGGTGGCGGCTTTCAAACTGTTGAACGCCTTGGAGATCATTACGATCTCTAACAATCTAGGGGACGCAAAATCCATTGCTACGCATCCCGCCACGACGACCCATCAGCGGCTGCCAGATGCGACAAAGGCGCATTTAGGTATTACACCGGGGCTTGTGCGCCTGAGCGTCGGGTTGGAAGATCCCGATGATTTGCTCGCCGATTTGCGCGGGGCACTTGCAGACCTCTAGGAAGTGAGAAAGATGCGGCGTATATTTGATTGGTGCATTTTGGTATTTGCCGATCTTTGGGTGATTGTCGCAACAAACCGTCAATGGCGCGAGCTGCGTCGCCGCCAACGTGGGTATGGGGTCGATCAGGTCAAAATTGCGGTGCCGCAGCTTGCGGATGAAAAGTTTCTGTGGCGCAAAGTCTTTGACCATGATCCGCGCTTTGTCACACTCACCGACAAAATCGCCTGCAAGGAATGGATTGCTTCGCAAGGTGTTGAAGTCAAAACCCCTAAAACCCTTTGGGTTGGCACCGATGCACATGACATTCCCGAAGACATCTGGGCGCAACCGATCTACATCAAGGGCGCGCATGGATGCGGGATGAACATTCCTGTCCTGACCCCAACAGATGACCGTGCGCCCATCATTGAAAGGGCGAATGACTTTCTGACCCGGGAGCACGGTCGACCCCATCACGAATGGGCCTATCGCAAGGTGCCACGGCGTCTTTTGGTCGAAGAAGTGATTTTTCCCGGCCAAGACCTCATTGAAGTCAAATATTATACAAATGGCGAAGTTGTTGAGTCGTTCATGATTACCCGCAACGGAAAACAAAAGACCTCGGGACGCTGGCGTCGGCTGTTGGATGGCGGATACGCGCTTCACGACCAACCAACGACCACAAGCCCGATCATTGATAGGCTGCCATTGCCGCCATGCATTGATGAGGGGCTGGAACTGGCATCAATCATGGGCGCGCAGTTTGACCAAATGCGAGTCGACATGTTGACCGATGGAGAAACAGTGTATTTGGGCGAACTCACGGTCTATAATCAGGCCGGTCGGGCCCATCTGCAAGGTCATGTTCTTTATGCACCGATGAACCGCAGTTGGGATATACGCAAAAGCTGGTTTCTGACAACCCCGCAGACCGGTTGGCGCAAATGGTACGCCGCTGCCCTGCGTCGCGCGTTGGATCGCTTGGATCAGTCCGATCAAACGCTGGTTTGAGACTGTCTTGCGGGCTAAAGTAAGTCAGAACAGGCGGAGCGTTTTCGTAGTGAGGGCGGTGCAATAATGAACCAACGCCATAACCTAGTCTTTTGATTCTAATGTGAAAAGTATGATGTATATGTCTTGCCTCATCTCGCCCCATGACTGATCCGCGGCCACCTTTTCTGCGTATCTATGAAGATATCGTTGGAAAAGCCGGCGATAAGGCCCATCTATTGGGTCCTGACGCAGCAGAGGAGGACACTCCGATGAATATCCACTCGACCGATATGGAACGTGAACCAACACGTGAAGAGGCGGAGGCTGCACTGGCGCTGCTCAGGCGTTGGGCTGTAGATGTGACCGCAGAGGAAGTGGCAACACTTGATCCACTGGTATCACGCCTGATCCCGGGGCAGGAGGTATCGAATTACCCTGCACTTGCGCGCGCCTATCCCGACGCTTTCGAAGTTGATGATGCTTATAAGGCGACGATGCCTGATTTGCAGAACGGCCCGTCGAGCCTGATCCGCGGGGCACAACAGCAGATCCAGCATGTTGGCATTTCAAATTTTCGGCTGCCTATTCGATTTCACACCCGCGACAATGGTGATCTGACGCTCGAGACTTCGGTGACTGGCACAGTGTCGCTTGAGGCTGAAAAGAAGGGCATCAACATGTCCCGCATTATGCGGACATTTTATAAGCACGCCGAAGAAACGTTCAGCTTTGAAGTGATTGAGCGCGCACTGGATGCCTATAAATCTGATCTGGAAAGCTTTGATGCGCGCATTCAGATGCGGTTCAGTTTTCCGATGAAGGTTGAAAGTCTGCGATCCGGCCTCGCCGGTTATCAGTATTATGATATCGCGCTGGAATTGGTGGAAAGTGCCGGAGTGCGCAAAAAGATCGTGCATCTGGATTACGTTTACTCATCAACCTGCCCGTGTTCGCTGGAACTGTCAGAGCATGCGCGGCAGTTCCGTGGCCAACTGGCCACGCCGCATAGTCAGCGGTCGGTCGCGCGCATCTCGGTTCTGCTTGAAGAAGGCGCAGATGTGCTGTGGTTCGAGGACCTGATCGACCGGGCGCGCGCCGCTGTGCCGACCGAAACGCAGGTGATGGTCAAGCGCGAGGATGAGCAGGCATTTGCGGAGTTAAACGCTGCGAACCCCATCTTTGTTGAGGATGCGGCGCGCCTGTTTACCGAACAATTACAATTGGATGTGCGGATATCGGATTTCCGGGTGATTGCGAGCCATCAAGAAAGCCTGCACAGCCACGATGCGGTTTCGGTACTGACCGAAGGGGACACGTTTGCCGCGGAAAGCCTCGACCCGCGCCTGTTTTCGTCATTATTCCACGTTGGGTGACTAGATAGAGGCAGTCGACGACTAGGAAACGGTCCAGTGGACCGTTCAGCCGACTTCGGGCGGAGCGCAGGGGACGTCTTGATCACCTCACGTCATAACGGGCACCTTTGCCGCCGCGCAGTAGTTGCCCAAAACCAAATCCCACCCGGTCAGGTAGCTGGTGCTGACGGCGTCCGCCAGATCGCCCAAAATGTCAAAGCCACCATGGGTCAGATCGCATTGCGTACCGTCGCCAGTGTCCTTGAACGTGACGGTGACGACGGTTGCTTCCGCGTCTGACTTTCCCGGAAACCAACTGAAAGCAAGATACTTTCCAGGGTCATATGCGATGATACGACCCCAGAGAACGGTGTCCCCGTCTTCCGTCAATTCGGTGATATCCCCGCCTTTTTGCTTGGGGAATGTGATCTTCTTGGGCGTTTTGCCTTTGTTCGCTGAAACGGAATGGGTCGCCCCCGGCCACCATTTGTCGATACCGTCGGTAAAAAGCGCAAAGGCATCTGCCGGGTTCAGCGGCACCGTGATGGTTTTTTCGATAGGGTCGATCATTTGCTGTTTCCTTTGGCTTGTTCTTCGGCGGCACGGGCAAAAGCGGCCAGCGCATCATCCCACAGGCTATCAAGATAGCGTCGCAGGTTATCCACGCCTTCGGGGGCTATGGCATAAAGGCGGCGATTGCCGCAGGGTGTGACCGTCAGAAGGCCTGCATCAGACAGCACACGCAGGTGTTGGCTGACGGCGGGGCGACTGACCGGCATGCCATCATGGATGGCACCGACCGGTAAGGCGCCGCTGCGCAACCTGTCGATGATGGCCCGGCGTGTCGGGTCGGCGAGGGCGGCTATTGCATATTCGTAACTCATAACTTACCGTAAGTTATCGCTTACGATTTGTCAATCACACGATGCGACCCTTGAAGCCCCTGACACCCGACACTAAGACTCTGTCAGGATTTTAGAAGTAGGACGCAGATGTCCAACAGTGAGGCAGTAAATATGCAAGACCCCGTCGAGACCTATATGAACCTTGTCCCAATGGTCGTTGAACAGACCGCGCGGGGGGAGCGTGCCTACGATATTTTCTCGCGCCTGCTCAAGGAGCGGATCATTTTTTTGAATGGCCCCGTGCATGATGGCATGAGTCAGTTGGTTGTGGCTCAGTTGCTGCACCTTGAGGCCGAGAACCCCAAAAAAGAAATCAGCATGTATATCAACAGCCCAGGCGGCGTGGTGACATCGGGTTTGTCGATCTACGACACGATGCAATACATCAAGCCGAAGGTCAGCACGCTGGTGATCGGGCAGGCGGCGTCCATGGGGTCGCTGTTGTTGACCGCAGGTCAGACTGGCATGCGCTTTTCTCTGCCGAACAGCCGCGTAATGGTGCACCAACCATCCGGGGGGTATCAGGGGCAGGCGACAGATATCATGATCCACGCGCAGGAAACCCAGAAGCTGAAAGATCGGTTGAACGAAATCTATGTGAAACACACCGGTCAAACGCTGAAAAAGGTCGAAGCAGCGCTTGAACGCGACAACTTTATGTCGCCACAAGAGGCTAAAGATTGGGGCCTGATTGATGAGATCGTTGAAAACCGCGAGAAATCCGACGAGTAAACACTTTATTAACGTCCCGTGCCCATGGTCATTTTGACATTGTGGACCTTGGCGGGCTGTCCTAGTGTTGCAACCAGGGGCAGCCCGAAACATGTTTGAGCGGCCAGTGGGCCAAGAGGTTTGAGATGGCGACGACATCCGGTAACGACAGCAAGAACACCTTATATTGCAGCTTTTGCGGCAAAAGCCAGCACGAGGTGCGCAAGCTCATTGCCGGGCCGACCGTGTTCATCTGCGACGAATGTGTCGAGCTGTGCATGGACATCATCCGGGAAGAGACCAAGAGCGCTGGTCTGAAGGCCGGCGACGGCGTGCCGACGCCGACGGAAATCTGCCAGGTGCTTGACGATTATGTAATCGGTCAGATACATGCCAAGCGCGTGCTTTCGGTGGCGGTGCATAACCACTACAAACGCCTGAACCACGCCGATAAGTCCGATATCGAATTGGCAAAATCCAACATCATGCTGATCGGCCCGACCGGTTGCGGTAAAACGCTGCTGGCCCAGACGCTGGCCCGTATTCTGGATGTGCCGTTTACAATGGCCGATGCCACGACCCTGACCGAAGCCGGTTATGTGGGTGAGGATGTTGAGAACATCATCCTAAAACTGCTGCAGGCTTCGGAATATAATGTTGAACGTGCGCAGCGCGGGATCGTCTATATCGATGAGGTCGATAAGATTACGCGCAAGTCTGACAACCCATCCATCACGCGCGATGTGTCGGGTGAAGGCGTGCAGCAGGCGTTGCTGAAGATCATGGAGGGCACAGTGGCCTCCGTTCCGCCGCAGGGTGGACGCAAGCATCCCCAGCAGGAGTTTTTGCAAGTCGATACCACGAATATCCTGTTCATCTGTGGCGGTGCCTTTGCGGGCCTCGACAAGATTATTGGCCAGCGCAGCAAAGGGTCCGGCATGGGCTTTGGCGCTGACGTAAAAGAAAACGATGAACGTGGCATTGGTGAGGTGTTTCAGGATCTAGAACCTGAAGACCTGCTCAAATATGGTTTGATCCCTGAATTTGTGGGCCGTCTGCCTGTGATCGCGACCCTGACCGATCTTGATGAGGACGCGTTGATCACGATCCTGACCCAGCCAAAGAATGCGCTGGTGAAACAGTATCAGCGCCTGTTCGAGCTGGAAGACACCAAGCTGACATTTACCGAAGATGCGCTCAGCGCCATCGCCAAACGGGCGATTGAACGCAAAACCGGTGCTCGTGGTTTGCGGTCGATCATGGAAGATATCCTGCTGGATACGATGTTTGATCTGCCCGGTATGGATACCGTGACCGAAGTGGTGGTGAATGAAGAAGCAGTGACTGCTGATGTTGCGCCGCTCATGATCCACGACAAGGGCAGCAAGAAAGAGCCTGCGACGGCCAGTTAACCATGGCCGTCCACCATATCTCTACCGGGTCACCATTCGAAAAGCAGATTGGCTATAGCCGGGCTGTCGTCGCTGATGGTTGGGTGTTTGTTGCCGGAACAACCGGCTATGACTACAGCAGTATGACGATGCCGGACAGTATTGTGGATCAATGCCGCAATACGTTGGACACTATTGAAAAGGCATTGGAGGAGGCGGGCAGCGGTCTCGATCATGTGGTGCGGGTCAATTACATTGTGTCTAACCCTGACGAATGGCCCGCCTGTTGGCCGCTTGTATCCAAAGCCTTTGCCAATGCGCGTCCGGCAGCGACGATGATTGCCGCAAAGTTGCAGAGCACCGAGATGAAAATCGAAATCGAAGTCACCGCCCGCGTGCCGTGACCCACTGGACCTTTGCGCCCCTTTGGTGCATGGATACACAACGCAATCGGAGACGCGATATGGGCCTTGGTCACAACATCAAACGCATCTTTACCTGGTGGGATGGTCAATCTTTTGGCACCCAGCTGTGGACCAGCCGTAATGGTCAAAAGGTGGGCGAGGATACGCAGGGCAATATCTATTATCGCAATGCCGACGACAGCCGCCGTTGGGTGATTTACAATGGCGATAACGAAGCCTCGCGCGTCAGTCCGGACTGGCATGGCTGGCTGCATCACACATGGGACGAGCCGCCAACAGAGGCCGCGTTGAAACACAAGGACTGGGAAAAGCCACATCAGGAAAACCTGACCGGTACAATGGCGGCTTATGCGCCTGCCGGGTCGATCCGGAGGTCTGCGCCAGCGGACAGGTCGGATTACGAGGCTTGGTCACCAGAGTAGAGGCAATGATGCGCAAGCTATTTGCAGCTTTGATGTTTTGCGGCCTTGGGGCCGGTTTTGCCGCTGCACAGGATCAGGAAGTCACATCATCGACCGGTGGTTCGCTTCGCGTGTTGGACAAACTGACCGGCGAAGTTATTGATCTGGAATTGCAGACAGGTGAGACGGGACGGATCGGCTTTCTGGCGGTGAAGCTGAACCAGTGCCGCTATCCCACCGCGAACCCGTCAGGCGATGCGTTTGTCGAAGTGCAGGTATCGTATCGCGATGATGCGGCCTTCGCGGGTTGGCTCATTGCCTCTGCCCCGGCACTGCATGCGATGGATCACCCGCGTTATGACGTCTGGGCGTTGCGCTGTATCACATCCTGAGCATCGGGGATTGGCCCCGGCTCAGTAAAAGATGCGGTTTCAAGAACGGCTTCTGCCAATTGTTTGCGATACGTGTCGCGCGGAACTTCGATAGCCCCGAGGCTTGCCAGATGCGGTGTCAGAAACTGCGTATCAAACAGCGTGAACCTACCCAACCGCAACCGATCAACAAGATAAGCCAACGCAACCTTTGATGCGTCGGTGGCCCGGCTGAACATGCTTTCGCCAAAAAACGCAGACCCCACCGTGATGCCGTAGACGCCACCGACCAGTGTGCCTGCTTCCCACACCTCAACTGAATGTGCCCGTCCGCGGTGAAAAAGCGCACGATAAAGGTCAAAGATGGTGTCGTTGATCCATGTTTCGTCCCGGTCCGCGCAGCCGTGAATGACATCATTGAAAGCGGCGTCCGTCGTGACCGTAAAATGACCACGGCGCATGGTGCGCGCCAAACTGCGCGAGATCCGGAAACCATTAAGGGGGAACACCCCACGCATGCGCGGATCGACCCAGAACACATCCGGATCATCGCGCCCTTCGGACATGGGAAAGACGCCGACAGTATAGGCCTGCAAAAGCAGGTCGGGGGTCAGGATCGGGTCAGTGTCCTTCACCGGCTCAGTTCAGGTTTTGGTCGAGCCAATGCTCCAGCCAATGGATGTTGTACTCGCCGGTCTGCACGGCTTCTTCGGTCAAAAGCGCATGGAATAGTGGAATTGTTGTATCAACGCCGTCGACAATCAGTTCACCCAATGCGCGGGCCAGCCGGGCCAATGCCTCGGGACGGTCGCGCCCGTGTACGATCAATTTGCCGATCAGGCTGTCGTAATAGGGCGGGATGCGATAACCGTCATAAAGGGCACTGTCCATCCGCACGCCCAGCCCACCGGGGGCGTGGTATTGCGTGATCGTACCGGGGCAGGGCGCAAAGTTTGGCAGTTTCTCCGCATTGATGCGTACTTCGATGGAATGGCCGTTGATCGTCAGGTCATCCTGAGTGAACGACATTGGCATGCCAGAGGCGACCCGCAACTGTTCGCGCACCAGATCGACGCCAAAAATACTCTCGGTGACTGGGTGTTCGACCTGCAAGCGCGTGTTCATCTCGATGAAGTAGAATTCATCATTTTCGAACAAAAATTCGATGGTCCCCGCGCCGATATAGTTGATCTTGGCGACCGCATCGGCACAGACCTTGCCGATACGCGCGCGAAGTTCGGGCGTGATGCAAGGGCCCGGCGCCTCTTCAAATACCTTCTGGTGGCGGCGTTGCAGCGAACAATCGCGTTCCCCAAGATGCACCGCGTTGCCCTTACCGTCGCCAAAGACCTGAATTTCGATATGGCGCGGAGTGGTCAGGTACTTTTCGATATAAACTTCGTCATTGCCAAAGGCGGCCTTGCCTTCGGCGCGGGCCGAGTGGAACGCTTTTTCCATGTCCGCAGCCGTCTGGGCCACTTTCATGCCGCGGCCGCCACCGCCTGCCGTGGCTTTGATGATCACCGGGTAGCCGACCTCTTCGCCGATCCGTTGGGCGTCAGCCAGTGTTGGCACACCGCCATCTGACCCCGGTACACACGGCACGCCAAGGTCCTTCATCGTATCCTTGGCGGTGATTTTGTCACCCATCACCCGGATATGTTCAGCCGTGGGGCCGATGAAGGTCAGGTCGTGATCTTCGACCGCCTGAACAAAGGCCGCGTTTTCGGACAAAAAGCCATAGCCGGGATGGATCGCTTGCGCGCCGGTGATTTCACAGGCCGAGATGATCGCCGGGAACGACAGATAACTTTGCGCCGAGGAAGGGGGGCCGATGCAAATCGCCTCGTCTGCCATGCGCACATGCATGGCATCGCTGTCGGCGGTCGAATGCACGGCCACTGATTTTACGCCCATTTCGCGACAGGCGCGGACGACACGCAGGGCGATCTCGCCCCGGTTTGCGATCAAGATTTTATCGAACATGGCCACGCCCTATTCGATGATCACAAGAGGGGCGCCAAATTCGACCGGCCCGCCGTCTTCGACCAGAATGCGTTTGACCGTCCCGGCCTTCGGGGCTGGGATGTGGTTCATTGTTTTCATGGCTTCGATGATCAAGATTGTGTCGCCTTCGTTGACCGTCGCGCCAACACCGACAAAAGGTGCCGCACCGGGTTCGGGTGACATATACACGGTCCCGACCATGGGCGACGTCACAGCACCGGGATGACTGGCCGGATCAGAAGATTCGGTTGCAGCTGGCGTGGCGGCCGGGGCTGCCGCTGGTGCGGCAGGTGCGGGTACCGCCGGCGGAACGCTGGCCTGTGCTTGAACAACTGTCTGTGTTTGGCGGCTGACCCGAACATTCAGGCTGTCATTTTCGCCGTAGTCCCGCTTGACCTGCAATTCCGTCAGGTCGTTTTCGCGCAGCAGCTCTGCTAATGCTTGGATAAAGCTTACATCGCTGTCGTGAGAGGTTTTATTGCTCATCTTGTCCTCGGCCCGTTGCCCATATTATTGGCGCTTGCGCGACGTTGCGTCACAAAGCTTGCATCCGCTTATAGGGCAAGCCTGCGAAGGTGGGAAGCGGTGGAGGATTGAAAAAAATTTGGCTAGGCGGATGTGTCCTCTGGCACGGCGGTGTCAGTGGTTCGGGCTTCTCCTGTCTGTGCCGTTTCTACCGTTTCACCGACGGGTAATGCTTCATTGGCCTCTACCGGATTAGCCTCAGGCGTCACCTCGGGTTCGGTTGCTTCAACATCGCCCTCCGCCTCGGCTTCAGTAGCCGGTGGCTCTTCCTCATTCGATGGCAGCATCGGTATATCGTAAGGCCGCAAGGTCCGATCTGGCGGCGCGATTTCGGCGGGATTTTCCGGAAACGCAGTGCCTGACAAGCGGGCCGTTACGACCTGGGCCACAAAGGCCTTGTCAGATGGCAATGTCGCCGCGCCATCAAGCGATTTGATGACCGGCACCTTGGTGTCACTGGGCCGTTGTGCTTCGGGAATAACGGGAATGGCAGCGACGGCCTTCGGGGTCAAGGTGAGTGATGTGTCCATGATGTGATGCTCCAAAACGCTGGAATCTGTGGACTTCAGAATCGCTTTTTCACGTTACCAAGAAATTAATGCGCACACTCCAAATCGATCCAGTTTTAGCTAACTGGCCACACCAAATGGTCAGGTCAGAAAATATAGCGGCAAGCCGTTGGAACTAATGGGTATGTTTGTAAATTTCGATGCGGTTGGTATGTTATATTCTGTAACACGGTTACCTGCACCTGCCGCCATGCGCGCAAGCCGTCAGAGGAATTGCCAATGCCGACCCACCGCCTGACCGGCTCGCGTATCCGCGAAAAGCGCCTTGATCTGGGGCTGCGACAAGCCGCTGTTGCGCAAGCGGTCGGCATTTCCCCATCCTATCTGAACCTGATCGAACACAACCGCCGCCGCAGCAGCGATACGCTGCTCTCCGATCTGGCCCGTGTTTTGGGGGTGGATGTGGCCTTGCTGGCCGAAGGGGCAGATAGCGATTTGTTGGATCAGATGCGTAGCGCGGCCACCCTGCTGGACGCCGTGGCAGAGGTGGCTCGGACCGAAGAGTTGGCCGCGCGTTATCCCGGGTGGAGCGCCTTGATCACCGCACAGGCCCGCCGGCTGGCGATGTTAGAGGAACGTATTCAATCGCTCACCGACCGGATGGCCTACGATCCTCATTTGGCGGCATCTCTGCACGAGGTGATTTCTGCGGTGACAGCGATCCGGTCTTCGTCATCAATCCTTGTTGGGCCAGAGCAGTTGGATGCTGATTGGCAGCGCCGGTTCCATGAAAATATCCACAGCGACAGCTTGCGTCTTGCGGCAAGCAGCGAGGCGTTGATCACCTATCTGGAAGCACCGCAGGATGAGGCTGGCGGCTCAAGAACACCGCTTGACGAAGTGGAGGCCTATCTGACGCAGACTGGTTTTCATTTAGGATCGCTGGAAGATGGCACCGCTGATATCGATGTGATCGTGGCAGAGGCCGGATTGACACATGCAGCGGCACAATTGTTGCACAAGATCTGCATGCAATATGTGTCCGATATGCAGACGCTGCCACTCGCGGCATTTGAAACAGCGGCCTCTGACATGCAGTATGATCCTGCGGTACTCGCGCAGCGGTTCGATGCTAGCTTTGCCGCCGTCCTGCGACGACTGGCCAATCTGCCCGCCGATGCCGGGCATCCGCCCATGGGGTTGGTGATCTGCGATGCGGCAGGGGTGCAGACGCTTTCCAAGCCTGTGCGCGGCTTTACGATGCCGCGGTCCGGCGGCGCCTGTCCTCTTTGGCCGATATTCGGCGCGTTTGGTCGTCCGTCCCAGCCGATCCGGCTGCAAGTTGCGCTGCCTGGCCCGATGCCGGCACAATTTCTGTGCTATGCGGTGGCAGAGCCAATCACGTCAGCGCAATTCGATATGCCCGCACCCTTACAAAGTACAATGCTGGTCATGCCGGACCCGCCCCAGGGCCGCATGGACCCACAGCCAGTTGGCGTGTCCTGCCGCATCTGTCCGCGTGAAAATTGCGCCAGCCGTCGCGAGCCCGCAATGATGGGTGTTGCACCAACACTTTGACAGCGGGCGCTGTAGCCTTGATAGTCAAGGCAGGGAGGCTGCCGCGCACGGGGCAGCAGTTGTTCAAGGGGAGGCGATGAGATGGGCAAACGTGTCCTTCTGATCGAGGATGAGCCGAATATCATCGAGGCGATCAGTTTTATTTTGTCCCGCGATGGTTGGACCGTACATACCCACGAAGACGGGCAGACCGCGATGGACAAGATGCTTAGCCTGCCGCCCGATATGATCATTCTTGACGTGATGCTGCCGGGGCGAAGCGGCTTTGATATTCTGCGTGATTTGCGGGCGCATGATGTCACAAAGGCGATACCTGTGATGATGTTGACTGCGCGCGGTCAAGAAAAGGATCGCGAACTTGCCTTGCGACTGGGGGCCAATCATTTCATGACCAAGCCGTTTTCGAACGCTGAGGTGCGCGATCAGGTGCGCAACCTGATCGAGGCATGAGCCGGTCACCCAACCCCGTCTTTCTAGAGCGCGCCAGCTACCGACAAAGGCGCCTGCGCGATGCGGCCCGATTGATCCCGTTTGTGGGTATCGTCCTGTGGACGATCCCGTTGCTTTGGCCGCGCGATGTGCCACAAGCCCCCAGCAGCGGCGATGCCGTCATTTATATCTTTGGCGTTTGGGTCTTTTTGATTGCAGTGACAGCAATCGTATCACGTTATCTGCGTTTGGATGATCCAGCGACTGACGCTGGTGACGACGGGTAATGTTGTCGTTCAACATCCTGGTTTTTGTGGCGCTTTCATATGTGGCGTTTCTTTTCGCGGTGGCATTTGTCGCCGAGCGGCGGGCGGCGCGCGGGCATGTTGGCTGGCTGCAATCGCCAATGATATATACGCTTTCACTCAGTATCTATTGCACAGCCTGGACATTTTATGGCGCGGTGGGATACGCCGCCCGGTCGGGGTTGGAATTCGCGACGATCTATCTGGGCCCGACACTGGTCATGGTTGGCTGGTGGTGGATCTTGCGCCGGTTGGTACGGATCGGCCGATCGCAACGGATCACATCCATTGCGGATTTGGTGTCGTCCCGGTTTGGCAAATCAACGCAATTGGGGGTGATTGTTACTATCATATCAATGGTGGCCGCCACGCCATATATTGCCCTTCAGCTGCAGTCTGTAACGCTGTCATTTTCAGTCTTTGCGAAAACCAGCGGCCAAGAATGGCAGGCCGCAGATGTAAATGCGACCGCGCTCTGGGTGGCCATCGGTCTGGCGGTCTTCACTGTCCTGTTTGGCACACGCAACTTGGATGCCAATGAACGGCACCATGGTATCGTGATGGCAATCGCGGTCGAGGCGGTGGTGAAACTGATCGCCTTGTTGGCCGTGGGCGCCTTTGTGGTCTGGGGGATCGCGGGCGGGCCCGCGCAGATGCTGGCGCGCATTGATGCCTCACCCATCCCGTTGTGGGATCAAAGCGGCGGGCGCTGGGTGACGCTGATCTTTCTGTCAGCCGCTGCTTTTTTATGTCTGCCGCGCATGTTTCAGGTGCTGGTGGTTGAAAACGCCAATGAACGCCACCTTGGCGTCGCAAGCTGGGCATTCCCGTTTTACCTTTTCTTGATGAGTCTCTTTGTTGTGCCAATCGCGGTGGTTGGTCTGGATCTATTACCGGCAGGCAGCAACCCCGATCTGTTTGTGCTGACCGTCCCGCTTAGCCAAGGCCGCGAAGGTTTGGCGATGCTGTCATTTTTGGGAGGGTTTTCATCAGCCACATCCATGGTGATCGTCGCCACGATTGCCTTGGCGACGATGGTCTCAAACCACATCGTTGTGCCGCTCTGGCTGAACCTGCAACCTGACCAGGAGGCGGTGATGTCCGGCGACGTGCGTCAGGTCATTTTGCTGTCGCGTCGTCTGTCCATCGCGGCTGTGCTGGCATTGGGCTTTTTATATTATCGGATTTCAGGGGGCGGAACGGCGCTGGCTGCAATCGGGCTTGTGTCGTTTACAGGTGCGGTGCAAATCCTGCCTGCCATGCTGGGTGGTATCTTCTGGCGCGGGGCGACAGGGCTGGGCGCTGCGATGGGGTTGATGACTGGGCTGGTCGTTTGGGTCTGGACCTTGTTTTTACCCAGCATTGGGGTGGACGCCGTGATACCCCAAAGCGTGATGCAAACAGGCCCATGGGGCATCGCCGCTTTACGCCCCCAAGCATTGTTTGGCATCACCGGGCTTGATCCGGTGGTACACGGGGTCATGTGGTCGATGCTGTTGAACGGGGCGATGTTCATTGCCGGATCATTGCTCAGCTTTCCCAGCCCGCTCGAACGGCTACAGGGCGCGCAATTTGTCAATATCTTTGAACATTCCGCCGCCGCGCCGACCTGGACGACAGGATCAGCCAAGGCAGAGGATTTGCTAATTATGGCGCAGCGGATCATGGGCAGCGCCGAGGCGCAGGAGGTTTTCCTGCGCGAAGCGACCCAGCAGGGCAAAAGTGGCTATCTGCCTGATGTCACACCGGAATTCATCGAACGATTGGAACGGGAGTTATCCGGATCGGTTGGGGCAGCCACCTCTCATGCCATGATTGGCCAACTGACGGGGGGCAGCGGCGTTTCGGTCGAAGACTTGATTGCTGTTGCCGATGAAGCAGCGCAGATTTTGGAATATTCGAACCGGCTTGAGGCGAAATCGGACGAACAGGAACGGACAGCACGTGCCTTGCGGGTTGCAAATGAGAAGCTCACCGCATTGTCAATTCAGAAGGATGCATTTCTCAGCCAAATCAGTCATGAATTGCGGACGCCCATGACATCGATCCGGTCGTTTTCGGAAATTCTGCGCGACGGCGAAATGACCGGTGATGAGCAGAGCCGTTACGCGCGTATCATCCATGACGAAGCGATCCGCCTGACCCGTCTATTGGATGATTTGCTGGATTTATCGGTGCTGGAAAATGGTCAGGTGGTCTTGCATCAGCAGACGGGCCAATTGTGTGATCTGTTGGACCGTGCGATTGGGGCCGCAGGGCTGCATGACAGTGCGCTTGTCGTATCACGCAAGCCCGAGGCAGAGGCACTGACACTCACCTCTGATCTGGATCGTCTGGTGCAGGTGTTTATCAATCTGATTGCGAATGCACAGAAATACTGTGATGCGGATCATCCGCACCTCAAAATCGTTGTCAGAACCAAGGGTCGTGAATGCCAAATCGATTTCATCGACAATGGCAGCGGGATTGCACCGGAAAATCAGCAGTTAATATTTGAGAAATTTTCGCGCGTTACTGATCAATCCAAGGCGGGCGGTGCCGGTTTAGGGTTGGCGATCTGTCGCGAGATCATGCACCGGCTGGGTGGAAAGATCAGCTATTTGCCGGGTCAGTCTGGCGCGGCATTCCGGGTGAATTTGCCACTGAGCGAAACTGCAACCGCGTTAGCATAAACGTAACCTCTGATTGGCTAAGGTAAACATTAAATCACCTGTGGCGGGCGAATGACCAACAGTATGCATTCCACGATTCTGCGGCGCATGACGGGCCAGCGGACGGATGGGGCGGATGAAAATCCGCTGACCTCTTCGCGTGCGCTCCGCCTTGCGCTGACAAAGGCGGCCAATGACATTGTTGGTCTGGTCCTGACAGTGACCAGTGTCGCCGAAGAGGTGCAACCATTAGAAACGATGTTGGCGGGTCTCGACGAAGATTTGATGCTGATCGAATTGATACGCGACAACAAACTGGTGGGCATTGTCGCCCTCGACGTGCAGTTGCGGGCGGCAATTCTGGAAATGCAGACCGTTGGCAGCCTGATCGGCGCCGCGGCCGATCCGCGTCCGGCAACGGGAACCGACAAAATGATGTGTGACCCGGTATTGGCCGCATTCCTCGATGCACTCCCAAAGGCTGTTGTCGGGACAACGCTGGAAGGCTGGGCGGACGATGTCGCGATTGCGCAGCGCATTGCAAGCAGTCGCGCTGCCGGGTTGGTTCTGGACGATCATGATTACCGCATTTTACGCCTCAGTGTTGATTTGGGGGTCGCCGATCGCGCCGGATCAATCCTGTTGGCCCTACCGCCCTTGCAACAGGCCTTACTTACCCAAACGGCAGCAGTCGAAGAACCCGATTGGGACAGCCAGTTCCAGGCAAGTGTGGCCGAAGCGCCCGCATCGCTGGAGGCGCTCTTGCATCGCTTCAGCTTGCCGTTGACGCAGGCCCGCAGCCTGCATGTTGGGCAGGTCGTGCCCCTGCCGGGATGCACCGTTAACTCCGTGCGTCTGATGACCCCCGATGGCCATAAATTGGCAGAGGCGAAGCTGGGCCAAATCGGCGGCAAACGTGCTGTCAGGATAGAAGCTGCACCGCTTTTGCAGATGGCCGAACTGTCAGGGGACGTGGTTGGGGCAACAGGATTGGCAGATGTCATCGTCGGTCAGGGTGACCCGCTTGCGCTTGATGTGGGTGGGTTGACGGATGCAGTGGCCAATGACCCCATCAACTTTGACGAAGTGGCACCAGCAGATTTGCCCTTGGACGGGGGCCTGGACTTACCGGCAGGGGATGATTTTCCCATGATGGATATGGACGCAATGTCACTGACCGAGAACAGCTAGGTGCCCGATAATGCATCCAGCTGTGCGCGCATACCGCCCAAATCATACCCCGCCGCAGTCGTTGCGGCGATGATCTCATCGGTGCTCAATTGGCCCGCTTGGCCCAACGACCAGACAATCGAAGATCTTGTGCCGGATGCGCAATAGGCCAGCGTTGGCCCGGTGGCGGCTTCGATCGCGGCCCTTTGTGCATCAACCATATCCATATTCAGACCCTGATGCGTGACCGGGATTTCAACGAATGTCAGCCCCGCAGCCTGTGCGGCGGCTGCAATAACGGTTGCCTGATGGCTCGGCGGCACTTCGGCATCGGGCCGATTGCAGATGATTGTCGTAAAGCCTTCTGCGGCAATGTTGGCCACGTCTTCCGCCGCGATTTGCGGTGATACGGCATAGGTCGGTGTGATCTGTCTGATATCCATGAAACGCCTTCTAAACGGCAGCGCCTGCTTGGTCCAGCCGTGCGCGTAAAACAGGTGCCATAGCCATGCCCGCAAGCATCGCAGTCAAAAACAAGACACCCCCTATGCCCCCGAAACTGAGCGACGCAAGCGCGGGGCCGGGGCACAAACCGGCCAGACCCCACCCCATGCCAAACACGGTCGAGCCGACAACCAAATTACGACCCAGCCGTGGGTCGGGTTTGGCGGGAAACTGATCAGACAGAACGGGTTTGCGCCCCTGGGTCATGCGCCAGGCGATTGCCATCGGCAAGATCGCACCCCCCATAACAAAGGCCAGTGTCGGATCCCAATCACCAAAAATATCCAGCCAGCCCTGCACCTTGGTCGTGTTTGTCATGCCCGACACCAACAGGCCGACCCCGAACAAAGATCCAACAATGAAAGACACCAATATGCGCATCAGATGACCCCCAAGAGATGTTTAAACACGACAATCGTCAAGCCACCGGCCCCGATGTAGAATGCTGTGGCAACGATCCCGCGCAGCGACAGGCGCGAAATCCCGCAAACGCCATGGCCGGATGTGCAACCATTGGCCAGCCGGGTGCCGATGCCAACCAACACACCGGCAATTACGACAACAAGCCAGTTCTCAGTCAGTTGTGTGGCTGATCCTCCCATCGCCAGTATGACCAATGCGGGCGCAAGGATCAGCCCGGCAATCAACGCGGCACGTTCTTGCCAGTCACCCCGGCCCGAGCCATCAACAAGCCCGCCGATGATGCCTGACGCACCCATGATCTTGCCATTGACCAGCAGAAACATGGCTGCAGCTAATCCAATAAGCCCGCCGCCAGCGAGGCCCAGTAACCAGTCACTTTGCATTGATTATCCTGTTAACTAAGTGGGTCAGAGCCCATTGATCGGAACCTTGAAGTAACGCTGCCCGTTGTCCTCGGGTTCGGGGAAGTGTCCCGCGCGCATGTTGGTTTGCAGTGATGGCAGGATCAGCTTGGGCATCCCCAGCCCCGCATCGCGTTTTTGGCGCATGGCTACAAAATCCTCCATCGGGCGTCCTTCACCAATATGGATATTCAGCGCTTTTTGCTCGCCGACAGTCGTTTCCCATGCGAAATTATCACGACCGGGGGCCTTGTAGTCATGGCCCACAAAAATGCGGGTCTCATCCGGCAGGGTCAGTATTTTTTGGATCGACGCATAAAGATCTTCGGCTGATCCCCCAGGGAAGTCACACCGCGCGGTACCAAAATCAGGCATGAAAAGCGTATCGCCCACAAAGGCCGCATCGCCGATCACATAGGTCAGACAGGCGGGCGTATGCCCGGGGGTGTGCATGACATCAGCACGCATTTGACCAATATGAAAACTGTCACCGTCTTCAAATAGCGCGTCAAACTGTGATCCATCGCGTTGGAATTCCGTGCCTTCGTTGAACACTTTGCCAAAGGTATTCTGCACCAGCGTGATATTGGCACCGATCCCGATTTTGCCGCCCAGATGCTCTTGCAGGTAAGGTGCGGCAGACAAATGGTCAGCATGCACATGGCTTTCCAATATCCATGCGATCTGCAACTCTTCGGCCTTGATCCATGCGATCACAGCATCAGCAGACGATGTGTCTGTTCGTCCGGACGCCTGATCATAGTCCAGAACGCTATCGACAATGGCGCAACTGCGCCCTTGCGGTTCACGCACAACATAAGAAACCGTATTGGTCGCTGGATCAAAGAAGGCTTTTACAAGGGGTGTCATCGCGAATCTCCTCTGCTATAAGAATAGTACATCTTTTATACATTTCAATAATGGAATGTATTAACGCGCTGAAAGACGATGATGGCTGACGTAATTGATATCACTCCGGAGCAGATGGACGCTGCGGCAACCGAAGCGGCGGAAATGCTCAAAACGTTGTCCAATCCGGGACGTTTGCGGATCCTTTGCGCCTTGGTCCCGGGCGAGATGTCAGTGCATCAGCTTGAACTGGCAATTGGTGCCAGCCAATCCTACGTCTCCGGCCAACTTTTGCGTTTGCGTGCCGAGGGGCTTGTCACTTGTGAACGTGACGGGCGCAGCATGCTTTACCGTGTGTCAGACCCGCGCGTGATGCCGATCCTGGAACGGATTTACGAGGTGTTCTGCCCCAAAGTGTAAGGCGCCAATTCGGCCCTTGCGACCTGTCTGCGATGGACCGCATCTGGCCCGTCGGCCAGCCGCAATGTGCGCAGATGCGTCCATTGCCGTGCAAGCGGGGTATCCTGTGAAACACCGGCTGCACCATGCATCTGTACAGCCATATCTGTGATTTTTAGCGCTATTTGCGGGGCCACGACCTTAATCTGGCTGATCCAGGGGGCGGCCGCCTTCTTATCACCCTGATCCATCATCCACGCCGCTTTCAGGCAAAGAAGGCGGGCCTGTTCGATGTCCATCCGCGCCTCTGCGATCAGGTCGAAGTTTTCGCCCAACTGCGCAAGTGGTTTGCCAAAGGCCTGCCTTGCCACTGCGCGTTTGCACATCAATTCCAGCGCCTTTTCAGCCTGTCCAATCGCCCGCATGCAATGATGGATGCGCCCGGGGCCAAGCCGCCCTTGCGCAATCTCGAACCCGCGACCTTCGCCCAGCAACATGTTTTCGGCGGCCACACGCACGTTTTCAAACTTGAAATGCATATGCCCGTGCGGGGCGTCGTCATGGCCATACACCTCCATCGCGCGCAGTTTGGTGATGCCCGGTGTATCGGCAGGCACGACAATCATCGAATGCTGTTGGTGCTTTGGACCATAGTCGCCAGTGCGCACCATCACGATATAGACTGCGCAACGCGGATCACCCGCACCCGTGGCCCACCATTTCTGACCATTGAGGATATAATCATCCCCATCCCGCTCGCATCGCATCGCAATGTTGGTGGCGTCCGAACTGGCCACGTCCGGTTCGGTCATCAAATAGGCGGATCGTATTTTCCCATCCATCAACGGGCGCAGCCATAGGTCTTTCATCGCGTCCGTGCCGTATCGGGCAAAAACCTCCATATTGCCGGTATCAGGCGCGTTGCAGTTAAAAACCTCCGCGGCAAGATGGCTCTTGCCCATCTCTTCGGCCAGGTAGGCGTATTCGACAGTATTGAGCTGCGGGCCATCGCGAAACGTGTCCCAGAAATTCCAAAGGCCCCGCGCGCGCGCTTTTGTTTTCAGACCTTCAAGGATTTCGGTCTGTCTGTCGGTAAATGTCCAACGGTCACCGATCTGAACCTCGGCCAGAAATTCATCATCAAGCGGGGCGATGTCATCGGTGATCATCGCTGTTACGGCATCCAATACCGGTTTCAGCCGTGCGGTGTGTCCCAGATCCATCGAATACCTCCCATGCGTATCGCGCCATCGTGCACCGGGTGTCCGAAGTGTCAATCAATGGCTTGCACAAATCGGCTCGGATGCCCCTAATGGGCTGCATGGATGACGCAGCAATTGGACTTGGGATTTCGCAACAGACGCTTGATCCGTATCTGCGTGATACGGTGAAGGGGTTCGCCGGATTGCAGACGGTGACGAAATTCGGCACCGGTCAATCAAACCCCACCTATAAGCTGGACGCTGATAGCGGCACCTACGTCTTGCGCAGCAAACCAGCCGGGAAACTGCTACCATCTGCCCACGCGGTAGAACGCGAATTTCGCGTGATGCAGGCGCTATCGAACACCGATGTCCCTGTGCCTGAGGTCTTGCATCTGGCAGAGGCCGAGACATCACCAAGCGGGCGCGCCTTTTTCGTGATGCGGTTCTTGCCGGGCCGGATTTTCTGGGATCCGGCCTTGCCGGACGTCAGCAATGATGAACGGGCGGCGATTTACGACGCTATGAACGCAGCCTTGGCCGCGATGCATGATGTTGATGTGGGGGCGGTAGGGCTGTCCGACTACGGAAAGCCGGGCAATTATTTCGAAAGACAACTGGACCGGTGGAGCAAACAATACCTCGCTTCCGTGAGCACGCCGGATCAGATGATGACCGATATCATCGATTGGCTGGGTCAACATATGCCCGCAGATGACGGGCAAGTGTCGCTGGTGCATGGTGATTGGCGGCTGGACAACATGATCTTTGACCCCAAGGCACCCACGATTGCGGGCATCCTTGATTGGGAACTGTCGACGCTAGGGCACCCCATGGCCGATCTGGCCTATCAATGCATGCAATGGCGGCTGCCCAATCAGGGTGACATGCGCGGCCTTGCGGGTGTGGACCGCGCAGGCCTGGGGCTGCCAAGCGAGGCGGATTACATCAACGACTATGCCCGCAGGCGCGGTCTGGGCGACATCGCGGATTGGCCGTTTTATCTGGTTTTTGCCTTCTTCCGGCTCGCGGCCATTCTGGCTGGGGTCGCAGCACGTGCGGCGGCGGGGAATGCGTCAAACCCCAAGATGGCCAAAAAATACGGTGCAGCCTTGCCAGCACTGGCCATGATGGCCACACACGTGATGCGCGAAGGGACCTAGCCCAGCATCACGCCGATGATCACCGCCATCAGGCCGATCATCGACACGAAAAGCGCGATCAGATTGATCGGCAGAATGCGCGACACGCGGGCCCGCAATTCATCATCTGTCAGCCCGGCGCGTTTCGCGCGAGTCACAGCCACGATACTATAAACGATCCCCACAAGCCCGACGATTGTCAGTGTCGCACCAATCCAAATGACAACGTCCATATGTCCCTCTCGCGTTTGGGACGGCCTATCGCGGGCAGGGGGCCTTCGCAAGGGTTGCGGGCGCGTGGACCAACAGCTAGGGAAGGGCACGCCTGCGAGGAGAGCTTTCATGAACGATTCCGTGACCGACACGACCACCACAGTCGCCGCCCAGGAGCTGCGCCAATTCATTGAACGTTTTGAACGGCTTGAGGCAGAAAAAAAAGACATCGCCGACGCCCAGAAAGAAGTGATGGCAGAAGCCAAAGGGCGTGGTTACGACACCAAGGTGCTGCGCAAGGTCATCGCAATCCGCAAACGCGACGCCAACGATCTGGCCGAGGAAGAAGCGGTGCTCGACATGTATAAATCTGCGCTGGGCATGTAGACATCAGGTGTATGGCATCAGCAAGGTAATGCCATCGATTGCCGCGATCTTGCCCAGATCATCTTCGTAAGCGTCCGACATCTCTGCCACCAAAACCGGGTCAAGCTCCGGCAGGTCAATCACGTCCTCAACGGCGTCTTCAATTGCGTGCTGTTCCCATATACTGGCGATGAGGTCGTAACGCGCCGCATCCGTAGCGGGCGGGGCCGTGCGCAGGGTTTCGGCCAACTGCGCCATTCCCGCATCCGTGATGATCGAAGACAGCATATCCAGTCCCCCGACGACATCCACATCGGGGTGCAGACCCGACAGTGCCCTGATCAACTGTTCCCACAAAAGCGGCGTATCCTCATTACACCAGACCGTCAGCGGCGTGTCAGGGGCCCCCGCCTTGATACGGCGGATCACGTCCGACCAACGCACCTCCTCGGGATGCATCAGACCCAGATATTCACTCAGCGTGACCGCTTTGGCGCGTTTAAGCGTCTCTTGCAGGAACGTGACCGGATTGCGGATGCCCATAAAAAGCGAGATGTCATCGTCAGGAAACAGCTGGTGCAGGCTGCGCGTCTTTGGCTCCGCCTGCGGATAAAACAAACCGTTTTCAAAAATCCGATTGGGCACACAGATAAAGTTGTCGTTGGTCATCACGATCCGGCGCACATTGTCGTTGTCAATGATCGCATCCAGCAGGATATCGCGGGTATCCGGGGCAGGGCGGGCACCATCCAATCCCTGAATGGTCTCGCGGATCAGGCTGCGATACTTCCCGGGACCGGGCACTGCAATATGCTGTCGCAGCAAGCTGTCAGCGTTTTTTAGGACGGATTTTAGCAGCCGATCTTCATCCGTGCAGTTGGCGCCGATTTGGAATGCGATCTGCATAGAGGAAGCGGCCTTTGAAAAGTTGTGCCGCGATATCATAGTTGGATTTCGGGACAGTTAAACCGCTTTTGGCGGGGCCGGTCTCCCGGTTGCCAAACCGGCCAGACATCAATGGGTCGCGGCATGGCATGGTCAGGAAAAACTAGTCCCTGCACAGGGTCGCGTTTGGTCGTGCCGCCAAGAAGATGTCGGAGGATGTGCTTCGTGCTTTGGATGGTGAGGTCTGGCTAGACCGCGGCGCAACTTTTTCGCAAGGTTGGATCAAAACACCATTGCATTGGCGGTTTTTCACCTGCTATATGCCGCGCAGCGCGGCGGGGCAAAGTGCCCTAATTCGCATATGTGCCCCTATAGCTCAGCTGGTAGAGCAACTGATTTGTAATCAGTAGGTCCGCGGTTCGAGTCCGTGTGGGGGCACCATGTCGCATGACATTTGATCGCCACTTGTACCTATCAAGACGAGCGGCTTTGTCCCTTTAATACATGGCCGTGTTGAGTGTGATGGAAACGGGTGCGCCGGCTTCGTACTGTGCGCTGCCGCGCGCGAGCAACCATCCGTCCTTGCGTTCAAGGCGTGCAATGATTTGCAGTGTTGGTGAGGAGGATTCGGGTGGCGGAAAGGAAAAGGCTATCGTCCTTGCCCCACCATCGCTTTTGACATGCGTCTCAGCGGCGCGATTTTGTGTGCCATTCGGCAAAGCGGGATCCTCGAGGTAAATCGCAATCTGGCCTTCGGGGACAGCCGTGCCGCCTTCGTAGTTGACGATGCCCCGAATATTCGTTGATTGCGCGAGCGCCGTATCTGCGACAGCAGCGGCAGCGGCAGCGCCTGCCGCGATGAGTATTGTGCGACGATTTGTGCAGTGATCTGTCATGATGTCTCCCTCTTGTTGCGCAGGTTGGGGCGGGGCGCCGGTAAGCGCCCCACCTCATTCTACGTCAGATGATGACGAAGTCGTTCGCTGAAAGGTCCAGATCGGCGCTTAGCTGTGCGAACTGAATGGCTGCACCGTCACCGGAACCATCAGCATCATAAAGCAAAGCTCCACTTTCAGTGTTGTAAATGATGCGGTTGTCCGCATCACGACTTTCGCCCATTGCGCTGCTGTAAAAGGCGCCGAAAGAAAGCGCGCCGTCACCGCCCAGCTCTGTAAAGATGAGGTTATCGAGCAGGATCAGATCGTCGGTGACGTCGAAGTCCCTGATCGTGTCGATATTTCCATCCCCCAATGCTGTCGAGAAGCGGAAGGAGTCTTCGCCTACACCACCGGTCAGCGTGTCGGCTGCCAGCCCGCCATCCAGAAGATCGCTGCCCCGGCCACCAAACAGCCTGTCTTCGCCGGCTTCCCCGGGTTGGGCAGGTGCAGGTGGGAATTCGACCGACACATTCAACTCATAAGTCGAGCCCTCTGGAATGGCCTCGGTCCAGCCGCCTTCTGTGGACTCCGGCGTCCAGCTACCTTCGAGGATGTAGTACGTTCCGGTTTCCTGGACGACGAAGACCGTGCTTGAATCGCGGATACTGGTCGAACCGGGGTCACCGCCGCCATCATCATTTTCGGCCACGATATCACCATTGCTATCGAGGAGCCGAACCCAGCTGTCATGAACGTTGGGGTCGGCGATGCCATCGATATCGATGGAAATCACCGTTCCGGCTGCTAATTCGATGCTGTAGTATGCGCCCAGACCATTCCCGGTGGCGTTGACTGTGGTGTGCAGGACGGTCGTTGAATCGAAGATGTCCGGATCCTCGGTCAACGAAAAGTTATTGGAAATGTCGAACGCTGTCGCAATCGAATTGTTTGTCGCATCTGGCCCCAGCGTCGTGTAGCCGGTGCCCATACCCGGGGCTGGCGGGGCATCCCCCTGATAAGCGAAATCACCGAGTAACGTGTCATCGCCCCTGCCGCCACGCAGCACATCATCGCCGCCTTGGCCTGTCAGCACATTGGCAGCACGGTCCCCAATCAACCGATCATCAAAGCCCGAACCGGCCAGATTTTCGATGGAAATATAGGTGTCGCCTTCGGACCCGTCGCGTTTCAGGTTGAGCCTGACGCCGCTGGTCGCATCGGCATAATCGGCAGTATCACTACCCGCACCGCCATTTAGAATGTCGGCACCACCACCACCAGTGAGGATATCAGCGCCCGAACCACCGGAAAGTTCGTTGGTCTGGTCGTCCCCGATCAGGTGATCATCATGGAATGAGCCGACGACATTTTCGATCTCGGCGAGGATGTCGTTCCGGATCACTGTACCGCGTCCGACGATTTGCGCCGGGCCGGTTGCGTCGCCGCCACTGGCCGTCCCGTTGGCAAGATCCACGGTCACGCCAGCGGAACTGCCAGCGTAAACAACCGTATCAATGCCGTCGCCGCCATTCATGTAGTCCTGACCGGACCCGCCGATGAGCGTGTCATCGCCATCTTCGCCATACAGGATGTCGCCATCATTGCCGCCGTCCAGTACGTCATTCCCGGCGCCGCCGTTGAAATAGTCACCACCGCCCTGACCCCAGAAATGATTGTCCGATGCGTTTCCGACGAAACGGTCGATCCGGTCATCCGACCCAATCAGGTTCTCGATGCTGTAGAATGTATCGCCCGAGGCTGTGCCACCACTGGCCACATTCGTTTCAAGATTGACGAGCAGTTGGAACGGGCTTTCCCGGCTGTAGTCAACAGTATCGCTGCCATCGCCGCCTATGAAGACGTCGATGCCGTCTTGACCACTGAGCATATCGTCGCCGTCGCCACCGTTGAGGATATCATTGCCCTGGCCGCCAAGGATGGTGTCGTTACCAGCACCGCCATAAAGCGTGTCGTTGCCGTCATCGCTTTCGGTTTGGTCTTCAAGGTCCGCGATCGCAATCGTATTGTTGATATCGCGACTGGCGAGTGAGTCGGCACCGCCGATGATGAAATCGTCACCGCCCATCCCAAAGATTGTGTCGTCACCGGCACCCCCTTCAAGGACCTCACTGCTGCCATCCCCGATGATGATGTTGGTCAGGGTGTTGTCGCCAGCACTGGGTGGCGTTTCACCGCCATCATTGTCCGGTTGGTAAGGCGTTCCATTGGTATAGATAATGTTTTCGACATTATCGACTTCACCAATGTCAATATCACCAGACAACACGATGATGGTGTCGTTTCCGCCATCTTCTTCCTCGTGCACGATATCGTCGAGGGAGTCGACGAAGTAGACATCATCGCCGCCATATCCGGCCATCCGGTCGCCACCACCACGGCCATCCAGAACGTTATTTCCGTCATTGCCGATCAGAATATCGTCATGGCTGCTGCCGATGCCGTTTTCGATATAGTATTCGGTCTCGTCGGCGTTGTGTCCTGCAAAGATCGATACATTGTTGCTGTGACCATTGACGCTGGAAAACTGCCCGGCGCGCAGATCAAGGATTGTGCCTGCGGTAGACCCGGAGAAATCAATCGTGTCGGTGCCACCCGTGTCGTGGATCACAAAACCGATGTCACGCTGCATGCCCGTTGAGGTCAGCTCATACCCATATTCGGTACTGTTGAAGCCATAGACATTGTCCCCGGTTTGAAGGTTGATGGTCTCGTAGGTTCGCACCCCGTTCTCATCCACCTCCGAGAAATAACGACGGATTGTCGCCTCAATATCGGCCATCATGGGGGTGGCTGCCGACCACCGGGTGCCTTCGCCAACGTCGATCCCGTCGAAATAGGACATGACGCTGTATTGCTGCCGGTCATAAATCCACGTTGCGTTGTTCAGATAATTGATCTGTACACCGCCCGGGCCGCTGTAGTTGTAAAGACCGGGGTGGTTCAGACCGAATTCATGGCCAAATTCGTGAACGAAGGTGTCAAACACGTAACCACCGATATCCGTCAGGTTGGGTTCGGTGTCGTGGAAACGTTGGCCCACGCTGACATAGCGGTTGCTGGAAAACGCGCTGCCATCACTGGGCTCGCCAATTTCCGGGCTGACGATCTGCATCCAATCCGTGTCGGGATCGAACGGGGTATCATAGACTATTTCGAATTGGAGTGGTGTGACAGAAGCCCACATCTGCAAGGCGCCAACTGCGGCGGCCTGATAATCGGGATGGTTGGCAAGCTCTGAGACATTGATCCTCATCGGCTCCGCCGCGATCTCTGACGTTAGGCTGCGGGGCAGTGCCCCCAAATAGTCGAGATAGGCTTCGTAGTCTTCGCTTTTACCAAATGGATTGTCCGGTGTCTGGTCATTGACCCACCATTCGTCGTTTGTCTGGATTGGAGACGGCATCTTTGGGGACCCCCTGTAGTACAACCTGAGATTATTTCGGCTGAAAGGTTTTTGTGCTGCCAACTACCGACAGGCGTCTTGAACAGAGCCTGTCATACTTATCACCCTTGATCATAATGATGTGATCGTTTGGGCGTGTCCATGGCCCTGAAAAAACGCATGATTATTATTATCATAATAAAATCATATAGTTATGCGTCGCTATCGGTCGATAGGCTGAAATCAGCCTGATTGCCGGAACGGATCATGGGCCTCGATGCTCCATCGGTAATGCAATAAATCGGCGAATCTTACCAAGCGCCCGTAGGTTGAGAATCACTGAAAGTTCATTCCAGTCTGGAGAGCTGGCTAGGTGCCGCCGAACGGCCAAAGTGGAGTATTTTACCCAAATCGACACGCCGCCGATCAGACACGTAAAAAAAATCTATATGTATCTTTCTGCTGTCGCCCAATTTCGTGAAACAAGAACGAGAATGCGGTATCTGTTTGGACCGGTTGTCGGGTGGCTTTGCCTGCCGATTGTGGGGTTTTCAAAGTGTACTACGACTACATTCGTCGATGTCGTTGAAATGCCGCGCCGTCACGCGGCGCGCGGTCAGATCGTTTTCCGGCCAAATCAATGGCCGGAAAGGGCTGTCAGCGTTAGGTTTTGGCCTGTAGCGAGGCCAGCCGCTTTTTGAGGTTTGCTTTTTCCTCGTGAAGTGCCGCGACTTTGACCTGCTCATTGCCAAGTTTGATCCGGCATTGTTCAAGGTTGCTGCGCCAAAAATCGACTTCCGTGTTTATCGAATCCAGCGCCTGCTTTGACGCTCCGCCAAACCGCCAAAGCACCCAACCAAGAACCAAACCCAGTGCAAACGTGCAAAGCATGAAGACGAAAATTTGAAGTAGTGAGATAGACATCAGTAATTTCCTATTCGTTTACGGCGTCAGACGCGGCATCTTCAGCGGCGTCAGTCGCCGTATCGTCGCCCGTGGCCTCATCAGCGGCATCAGGGGTTTCTTCTTCGGGTGTTTCGCGCAGTTTCCATTCGAATGTGATGCGGCGGTTTGCGGCGCGGCCAGCACTGGTATCGTTTGTTTCGATTGGTTGCGCTTCGCCAAATCCAACCGCACGCACGCTGTCGGGTTCAATGCCGCGATCGACCATGAAGTCCAGCACAGCCTGCGCGCGCGTTTCGCTAAGCGCTTGGTTGTCGGCTTCAGCACCCTGACTATCGGTATGACCGCCAATTTCGATGATCAGGTCATCATTGCGGCAGCCAATCGCGAGGTCCCGCAATCGCTCAAGTGTTTCTACCGAACTTTCGTTGATCGAAGTGGTGCCAGTCGCAAAGTTGATCTGTGACTCTTCCAGGATCCCGCTGGCCCTTGCAATGCACAAATCAGCCAGTTCATCAGCGGCAACGGGTCCATCACCAAGCCCAAAGCGAAGGCTTTCGATGGTCGTGGACTGTGTGTTCACCAGTTCACTGAGTTCGGCGATTTGAGCTTCGAGGCCGCCGACCTGTGTTTCGAATTCGGATGTCACAGTCGCCAGCTCTTCAGCGTTGCCGCTTTCGGCAGCTTCGGCTTGTGTGGCTTCCAAGGTCGCGATGGCGGCATCACGTTCTGCGAGCGTTGCAGTCAGTTCTTCGATCTGGGCATTTGCGTTCTCTTGCTCGCTTGCGACTGCAGCCTCTGTTGCTTCGGCCTGCGCGGCTTCCAAGGTGGCGATGGTCGCGTCACGTTCTTCGACCGTCGCCGTCAGGGCTGCGATTTGTGCGCTGGTATCATCATCTACTGTGCCTGCGTCGGCCAGTTGCGCTTCTAGGGACGCGATCAGTGTATCGCGCTCCGAGACAGTGGCGGTCAGCGTTTCGATTTCTGCTGCAAGCTCGGACGTCTGGTCTGTTTGGGCAGCTGTCGCCGCATCGCGCGTTTCCAGGCTTGTCGTTAACTCAGTCACGCGGGCGTTCAGGTCGTCGATTGTCGCTTCACGCTCTGCGATTTCTGTTTGCAGGCGGCTGACCGTTTCATCCTGGTCTACTGGCACGGATGCTGCTTCATTATTCGATCCACTTTCCAGTTCAGCGATGCGTGCTGCAGCAATATCGGCCTCCTCTTGGAGTGCAGCCATTTGCTCAGAGACAGCTTCCAGTTCGGCGCGATCCGCAGCAATGGCTTCGTTGAGAGTTTGGATTGTCGCATCAGCGTCCTGCAACCTTGCATCGCGCTCTGCAATTTGCGCTTCGAGATCGCCGGTCTGGTCGGGGCTTTCTGACGTATTCTCAATCTGCGCTGTGAGTTCGGCTGTTGTCGCCTCAAAATCTGCGCGCGTTTGGGCCAGCTCTGCGGTTAAGTTATCGCGCTGTGTCGTCAGGGATTGAACTGACTGGGTCAGCGTATCGACTTCGGCTTCCAATGCCGCACCGGCCTGTTGCAGATCGGTGATTTCCGTCGTCGTACCAGATTGTGCTTCCGAAAGCTGCGCGTCGAATGCGGCCTGCGCCTCCTCAAGCTGCGCTGCGGGGATCATTTCTACGTCGGAGGACGTTAGCATCGCCGCCGCCCCAAATGTCAGCGCCGTGATGCACAGAACCGCTGCAATAAGAAGTGCTCTCATGAATGTCTTTCCTTGATAACCTACGTTTTGAAATCAGAGCCGAAACCGGATTCGCCAAATCACACTAGGTGCAGAATTGGTCTAATTTTAGGCATGCCGCGGCGACAACCGGATGAATTTTGAAAGCAAAACACTCCCAAAAGTCGCGGTTTGGTTTGATGTCGTTTGCATTGTTGCCAAAATGAGGCCGCACTGCGGCAAACCGAATATAGACCTGCCCGTCAGGCGGTCGATATTCGAGTAGCAGACCGATCCTGATTATACTGCTTGCGAAGAAGATGAGCCAATCGCATGCGCGGCAGAAAAGTCGGATGCTGTGTCAATCAATGCGGATATCTATAGTCTCGCAAGATACTCCATATCTCGTGATTAATGTCCCTTAGATCGGTGATTGCCTGCTCAATACCTGCTGTCGCCTTCAGATCCACCGGGTCGGTCCTGCCCATCTTTATTGCATCTTTGCGATCGGCAATGCGCATAAGGATCGTATGGGACACCTCGGCATTGTCATCGAAGGTATAGATACAGTGATTGTATCGATTGCGCAGGTGCCCCACTTTCTGAATCCTGTCGGTTACATTCAAGATGGCATGTCGTTCGCGCGGATCGGTGCCGTCGCGTTTGGCCAGTCTTTGCACAAGATCAATGCGGGCCCGGGATGTGTTCAGCGTTAGGAAGATAATGGTCGCCGTCTCGGAATCGACCTTGGCCAAGCCGCCGATCATATGGATCAGCAGGCTTTCAGTGTTGGTCCAGGCATAGTTCAGCTTGCCCACCAGAAGCAGAAAGGCATCAAATGCTTCGCCAGGTTTTTGGCTCATGCTACCGGATCACCCTGCGAAGCCAGTTGCGCACCAAGATAAGCGACGGCTGCCTCTGTTCTGTTACGCACATCAAGTTTGGATATGATGTGGTGAATGTGAAGTTTTACCGTGCTTTGCGAAAGTGAAAGCGACTTTGCAATCACCTTGTTCGGCGCGCCTTTTGAAAGAAGCGCCAGGACTTCAAGCTCTCTTGTGGTCAACACACCAATATCCGCCTTGCAGCCGACGGGGTTCCGGACGGGGCAGGCCGCCAGACCGCCGGCGGGACATCCTGATGGTGTGTCGGACGAGAGTGTGTTTGTTTTCTCCAGCAAAAACTTCATGACATCGTTTGAGACATGGCACTCTCCCGATATCAGCAGGTGGAGAATGGAGATGACAGCGTCAATTTTGGCGCGCATGGGCAGGAAGCTGACGCGGTCCAGCGGCGCATAGTCAGGTGAGGATTGTAGTGCATCGCGGACTTCGAACATGCTGCCATAGGCAAGCGCGGGTCTGATATTGGGCGCAATACTAACGATTTGTTTGAGGGCGGCGAGCGCTGCCTGACCAAAGCGGCAACAAATCACGACCAGTGCGATTTTTGGGCCGTTCACCTCTGCTTTGCGTACTGCATCTTCGATACGGCGCTCGCAAACGATATCAAAATGGCTGAATTCTTCACCGATCAACCTGAGATAAATGTTTGAGAAACAGCTATGATCACCAACAAACAATATCATCGCTTCTGTGTTTTCCGACCGTCTTGGAGTAAATTCTCCGGTATTCATAAAGGGCCTCATTTCCAATTATTCGCCCACAACAGGGGCTATTGCTTACAACAAGTTGTCGACGTCACTTGCGCGGCGAAATATGTCGCGCTGGCGTGGGTCGAACTGCTACTGAAACCGCGACATAAAAAAGCCCGTCGCTGACCAACACTTTAACATATTCTTAAGCTTGTAGTCTGCGAATCATCACAGTCCTGTACTTTTGTTCAATTATTAGGCTGGTTTATCGCCATAATGTCATGGTGATCTAGGACTTTTGATCAGTCTCTAAACCCTTTGATCTATGCGTTTTGACCAATTGATCGACGATTTTTGACCAAATGATCGAATCTGTTGCTGGCCGTTCAGCCAGCTATTCTGATCACCGCAGAGGTGGCACGATCAATGCAGTCACAGATTTCGTGACTTTGATGAAACGCAGGATCGCCGCCCAATTTCTTATCGCAGGTGCCGATCTTCAATAGCCACCGACGATGCGCAATCTGCTGTTTTCAGCAGCCTTGAGCACGTGCGGTCAGGGGGGAGAAAAAGACACAGACACAATCGCGTGCTTCGGCAGGTATTCAACATGCCGGAAGTGAAATCCAAACAGTGCCAGGCAATATGTCCACCTTTGAAATGAGCGGTGGTCTGCACGGCACATCATTGAAAGAACAAGATATGTCTAACAGAAACAGCTACTTCATGCCTTGGGGCCATCAGCATCAGCACCAAGGTCAGGGCCAGCACGAAGCCCAAGCACAGGGCCAATTGCAAGGTCAGGGCCAAGGTCAGCATCAGAGCCAAAGCAGCGAGAATGCCAGCCTCAACGAGAATGGTAATCTTAACGGTTCGCTGAACCTAAATGGCAACGCCAATGGTAACCTGAACTACAACGAAAACGGTGCATCCAACAGCGCAAACAACGCAGCGACGAACGCAGCGCGCAACAATACGGATGTGGACACCGATGTGACAACGAACGTGTCCGTCAATACCGATGTTGATTTTTCAGGGTATGAGCCGACTGATGACGACTTTGCCGATATCGACATGAACCACAACTCCATCGATGACATCATCATGGCGAAAGGTGACGTGAACTACGATCCCGGCAATGAACTGAACCTATCCAAGGTCCTGAACGATGCCTTGACGGGTGCTGGTAATGACACTGGCACGGTCAATGCTCAGTCAAACAACCTGGTTGACAACGACACGTTGAATAATCCGACTGTTGGCGGCAACTTGAATCAGACCAACAACTCCAACGGCGGCAACGCCACGTCTGATGACGGTATCGATGCAGGGTCCGAGGAAGCCGACGGCTTCAACTTCCCATGGATCGAGGGTCGCGGTGAAGGCGGTCACGGTGGTCACGGTGATGACGATGGCTTCGATAGTGGTAACTGGGGCAGCGGCAACGGTGATGACGGTTACGTCTCTGGCGAGTCGCTTTCTTCAGCTGCGTCTTCGATTGACACGACTGCCTTCAACCAAAGCATCGTGATGGGTGCTAACGTGTTGGGTAACACGGTCGATATGTCTGTCGTGGGTGGCAACATGAGCTCCACCTACGTGGGCGACGACGCCGCAGACGGCGCGTAAATGAAGTACTGCCCCGGCCATGGCATCCAATGACCAGCCATGGCCGGGGCATCACGTCACCGACCCGGCCGCGAATTGCTGCGGCACCCCGAAGAATAACACCGATCCCCCGTAACCCCCCAAATCAGAATATTGGTGGTTCAGATGGCAATCGACCGAATTTCAGAACTTATCGCGCATTTCATTGGTGAATTTGGACTGACAGATACCGAAGATCGCCTGCGCGATCAGAACGAGGCGTTTCGTTACCATTCTGACGGTGCAGAAGATTTTGTCGCCCACAATGCCCCGGCACTTCTGTTGCGCGCGCCCTACGAGGCTGTAGGTCATGATCCTGGCCTGACACCATTTTGGTTTTCCGCTTTGCCGGAGGTCGGGTTGCCATATCTGCCGGGCATTGCAGACATTGATACGCCCGCGGTGCGGTTGTCATTCTATGCACCCGATCCATTGCATGCGGGTCTCGAAATTCGGGTCAGTGCTGCATCACAGTCATACAATCTTGGGCCACCACCACCACCTTCAATCGTGGTTATCGCGCATCAATTCAATGTTTTGTCCGACAATGACCTGATGTGGTCGGATCAATCGACAACATTCACGCCACTTTCGTTTTATCAGACCCAACTCGCTGATCTTGTGATTACCGCGCACTCACTTTCAACGGCACAGACCGGCGACCCACTGCTGGTGGCCGCGGACGCGCCGGGGTTCTTTGACGCCATAACTGCCGAATATGCGGTGTTGGTGGATATGGCCCCGCCGGGTGCCGCGGTCACCGTTCTGACAGGGGCAGCGGTTTACGGCACGACAATCAATGGTGCTGCCGCTGATGAGGCGCCTGCGTTGTCGGATCTTTTGCGCAAATACTTCCAAGCCACCGAAGAGGATGGTACGGAGGAAGACGCCCCACATCCCTTCTTTGATGCGGCGACATCGGCGGAAATCGCAGCGGATCTTTTTGAGGTTGCCGATGGGCATGCGGTGATTGCCGGGGCCAACATGGTCATCAACGAGACCGTATTGGTGACCAAACCCGTCGATGCCGATGTTATCGCAGTGATGGGGGATGTCGTTTCGCTATCCGTCATTTCGCAGGTCAACGTTGTTCAAGATATCAACATCGGTGCTTGTGAAATCGCTCCGACCCAAGCGATCAATGCGGCGACCTTCGCATTGCAAAACAGCCCCGCTGAAATACTGCCCCCGGACGATGAGGTCTATGACGGGCTTCCTGTTGCATGGGGCGTGACCCGGATCGAGGCAGACGTCGTCTGCGTCAACTGGATGCATCAGTTTAACCTGATCACAGATAATGATCGCACCGAAATCACGTTTTCAGGCGAGGATACCTATCTGAATTTTGGGGGAAACACGGCCCTTAATCAGGTCAGCCTGCTAGAGATTGCGTTGGCCTATGACCTTATCATCATCGGTGGGCAAATGATCGATATGTCGTTGATCCAGCAGACCAATGTACTGCTGGACAATGATAGCGTGACCTATGATGGCGACTGGCCTGCGTCGGTTTCCGCGGGGGACAATCTGGTCCTCAACAGTGCCGCCATCACCGAGATTGGTGCCAACACCTATGGCGCCATGACGGATGTATTTGCTGATGCGGGTCGGGCGCTGGCTGATGGTGCCGTGACAATCTCAGCGACGTTGGCGCATCACGCATTGTTTGCCGGAACAGAGTATCTGAGTGTTCTGTATATTGCTGGTGACCTGATCAATGTGAATGCGATTGAACAGACAAATATTCTGGGCGATGCCGATCAGGTCGCGGTAGAGCTTGCCGCTTTGGAGGATAGGCCCGAGGAGCCGGATGGCCCTGTGACCGTCACAACCGGATCGAACGCGGTCGTCAACCTGGCAACTATCTTTGACAATGGGCTGGATTCCGAAATCCTCGTGGGCGGAGAGATCTACGACGACCTCCTGCTTTATCAAGCCAATCTGATCGATACGGATGATGATCCGCTGGACAATGAAATTGCCCCTTTGACGAGCGAAGCGGTCGCGTTTCTTGCTGATGATTTGATCGTGGAGCAGGGCGAGGACGGCACAACCTTTATCACACCGACGGACGATGGAACGGTCACGACCGACGTCATGCAGTCCATGCTCGCTTAAGTCTCGCATTCGCCGGAGTAACGATTTGAAAGATCACGTTTTTACAACCCAACGCAATCAGGCGGATGCCGTCGTGAAACCTTACGAATTGAAGGCTGAAATGCGCGTCGATCCTGTACCTGCTGATGGCCCGCAAAGTGGCGATGTCATTGATCAAAAACCGAACACAGCCCTTCCGGCCACTGGCGGAGGCGGCGGCAAGGATGGTGGTCCCGTACCATTCCACAAACGCATTGGTCCCGATGGGTTTGCGGACGCGCTAAGCGCAGGCATCCGCGCCGTTCGCCGGAATATGGCATTTGTCTTGGTGCTGACTTTGGGTACCAATATTCTGATTCTGGCCATTCCAGTTTACCTGTTCCAGATATCTGACCGGGTGCTGACAAGCAGATCCGTCGATACACTTGTCATGCTGACGGTGGTCATTGTTGGTGCGATTGTTGTGCAAACTATGTTGGACGCGCTGCGCCGCTTCATTTTGATGCGCAGCGCCGTTGAGGTGGCTGCGCGGTTAGGTGCACCGATCCTGAGTGCGGCCGCTCATGCGTCGCTTCATGGCAATGGCAAAGAGTATCAGACATTGGCTGATTTGCAGCAGATGCGCGGGTTTCTTGTTTCAGGGACGCTGATTTCGTTTCTGGACGTGCCGTTTGCGCCGCTGTTTCTGGTTGTTATCTTCATGGTGCACCCACATTTGGGCAGCATCGTGGTTGTCACGTCACTACTGCTATTGGTCATCGCATTGGTGAACCAGAAGATGACCGCCAAACCCTTTGCCGAGGCGAATATGGCGCAAAGTCGCGCCAATATGCATCTCGATTCCATGGCGCGAAACAGTCAGATTATCAACGCGTTGGCCATGGTGCCCGAAGCTGTGCGGATCTGGGGCAAGGATACGGCGACCTCGCTGACTGCGCAGGTGCATGCGCAGGATCGTAACATTGTCTTTGCATCAATGTCGCGTGCCGTGCGTTTGCTGACACAGATCGGGATGCTGGGATGGGGTGCGCATCTGGCCATTCAGGGTGAGATTACCGGCGGCATGGTCATCGCCGCGTCGATCATTGCAGGACGTGCGCTGGCACCGATTGAAGGATCAATCGAAGGCTGGAACGCCTTTTTGCTGTCGCGCGCTGCCTATAGCCGGATCGCCGACCTGATGCACCGTTCACGCACCCGGTTCGAACGGCTGGTGCTGCCACATCCCGAAGGGCGCTTGGACGTAGAAAGACTGCTTTATGTGCCCGGCGGCACAAAGCAGGTTATCCTGAATGGGTTGAGCTTTCATCTTAACCCAGGCGAGACGCTTGCCGTGATCGGAAACTCTGGTGCGGGGAAGACGACACTCGGCAAGATGCTGGTGGGGTCGATCCTGCCAACGTCAGGCAGCGTGCGGCTGGACCTGATGGATCTGCGCAATTGGGACCCCCGCCAGTTAGGCGAATGCATCGGTTATGTGCCGCAGGATGTGCAGCTATTTCCTGGCACCATCAAAGACAATATCGGGCGCATGCGCGACGATGCGACGGATGCCGACATTCACCGCGCGGCTGTTTTGGCTGACGTACATGAAATGATCGCCGCCTTGCCACATGGGTATGAAACCGTTGTCGCGGCAGATGGATCACCGCTTTCGGGTGGACAAAAGCAGCGCGTCGCCCTTGCCCGCGCGTTTTTTGGCGACACGCGGCTGTTGGTCTTGGATGAACCCAATTCCAACCTCGATGCAGCGGGTGACCGGGCCCTGGCCCGCGCCATTCAGCATGCCAAGGACAGCAAGATTACGGTTGTTGTTATCACCCAAAAACCATCGCTTCTAAAGGTGGCAGATAAGATCATGATGGTTGCTGACGGCAATGTCGCCTTGTTCGGTCATCGCGATCAGGTGCTTGAGAAATTGGCCGAACGCAGCACCGCCAATCAGGAGATCAGCAAATGAAAACGACCCTGCAACCGCCAGTGACCGTCAACTGGTATGATGACGTTCCACGGTCAGTGCGGCGGCACGTCATTTTTGGAATACTGCTGATCTTCTCAGCGTTTGGCGGTTTCGGTGTCTGGGCGACAACGGCCCCGTTGGCAGCTGCGGTCATCTCGCAGGGTAGTTTCATCGCGACGGGCCGAAATAAGATCGTGCAGCATTTGGAAGGCGGCATCATCCAAAGCATTTTTGTGAGTGAGGGTGAAACAGTTGCGGCTGGTCAAGTGCTTGTGCGTTTGGACGAAACTGCCGCAATGGGGCACGAACGCGAGCTGTTTTTGCGCCAAATCAGATTGGAGGTCGCGCGCGAACGCTATCTGGCCGTATATGAACAACGCGAGCAGCTAACCTATCCGCCCCATTTGGCAGAGCTGCGCGCGGATATCGAAATTGCGACCATGATGGAAGGACAAAGCCTCGCGTTTGAAGTTGCCATGCAGGGGTTGCAAAATGATCTTGCGCTATTGAACCGGAGCATTGATGCGCTGACCATTCGCAGCAGCGGCTATGCCAGTCAACTTGCTGCCACCAAGCTGCAGGCGGAAATCATGACCGAGGAGCTTGCCGATAAGACGGAACTGCTTGAGAAAGGGTTGATCAGGCGGACGGATGTCAATGTGGTTCGCCGTGCCATTGCGGAGGCCGAGGGGCAAATCGGTCGTCTTGAGGCAGAGATTTCGGAAATCGACGAGGTGCGCGATCGTTACGCTGCCCAGATTGAGCAAACCTTGGGCGAACATCGCGATACGGCACTTGATGAACTGCAGATTGTCGAGGCCGAACTAGACGGTATCCGCGAACAGGTTCGCACAGCCCAGGCGGTTCTGAACAGGGTTGAAATCACGGCACCTGTTTCCGGGACAATTGTCAGGCTTTATTATCATACTGCCGGCGGAGTGGTCGAAAGCGGGAAGGCCATTGCCGAAATTCTTCCAGCCGATGAGCCGCTGATTATTGAAGCGCAAGTCCCACGTACAGAGATTGACAGCGTACAGATCGGATATCCGGCAACCATTCGTCTTTCGGCGCTAAACCAGCGTACAACTCCTGTGTTGTCGGGCCAGGTCTTCTACGTATCAGCCGACACGGTGTCCGACCCCGGCGCCGACGCCACGCAAGAGGTTTATGTCGCACGCATTTCGATTTCATCCGATGAGTTATTGCGTGTTCCAGGGTTTTCGCCCACACCGGGGATGCCCGCAGAGATCATGATTCAGACAGCAGAACGGACGTTTGTGCAGTATCTGACGAAGCCAATACTCGACAGCATGTCTCGGGCATTCCGTGAGCAATAGGGGGCAGAGCGTATTGCCAGCCCACTGCCGCTCACCCTATCATAACGACTCAGGCTACTGCCTTAAATGCAAGAAAATTGGGGGTTATGACTGGGACAGCCCTCCACCGTCGGTGTGTCGGCCTGGAGGGGCAACCTTCACAAACGCCGCAGTCGGCCGTCTCTCAATGTGAGGCCCCGACTTTTTGCCCAAGCGACCCGTATCTACGTAACAACCGTCCATCTTTTCATCTCACAAATTACCCCACAAACTTGTTGTGGTGGATTAAAGCCAGATGTTGTGCTTCGTTAAGTAAAACCATGGAAACCTCGTGTTTTCCCTACAAAAGGCATAGAAAACAGGGGTTTCTGGCGGAGACGAAGGGATTCGAACCCTCGAGACGGTTTCCCGCCTACTCCCTTAGCAGGGGAGCGCCTTCGACCACTCGGCCACGTCTCCGCTGGCGGGTCTATCAGGAATAATTGTCCAAGAACAAGCGGAATCTGGAATGCTTTGGCGTTTGGGGTAGAGAGGCAATGTGCCGGAAATGAGAGACCTTTTGCGGGCGTTGCGAAAACAATGATTTTCATATAGAACAAAATAAGAACATTTGTATAGATTCGGTGTGTCGTGTATGGGGTCGCTCAGGGTGCAGCAGCGTTTGGTAGGTCAGGCAAATCACCCTGGTCCGATGGTGCACACCCTGTCCGAAGCCTTCCCCGAAACGGCGACCGATGCCGCTGCCGTAGGGCTCGTTTTGGCGCGGCTACCATGCACACCCGCCCCGATCCTGTGGGTACAGGACCGGCTCTCGCGCAAGGAAGCGGGACGGCCTTATCTTGCAGGCATTGGCACGGATCGTCCCATTATCATGGTCGATCTGTCCCGTGCGGTCGATGTGCTTTGGGCGATGGAGGATGGATTGCGATGCAAGGCTTTGGGTGGCGTGATTGGCGAGGTCTGGGGCGATCCAGCAGCACTCGATTTCACGGCAACAAAGCGGCTGGCGATGCGGTCCGAGGCGGCGGATGTGCCCTGTTGGCTGATCCGGCGCGCAGCCTCGCCCGACCTCAGCGCGGCGCGCGAACGCTGGCGTATCGCGTCGCTTCCTGCTGCACCCCATCCGCACGATGCACAGGCCCCCGGTTTGCCGCGCTGGTCGCTCGATCTGTTCCGTTCGCGTCGCCGTGCGCCCGGCCAATGGGTGGCGACCTATGACCGGGCGGCGGATCGTCTCGATCTCTCTGCCCCAATTCGCGATGGAGCGGTGGCAACGGGTGATGGAGCGGCAGGGCAGCGCGCCGCCGGATGACATTCCCATCGTGCTGGCGCGCGAGGGGCATCATGGCCCAGTGATCCATGCCGCCAATCGTGCCGCGCGCCTAAACGGGATCAATCCGGGGTCGCGCGTCGTGGATATGCGCGCGATCTGCCCGGAATTGCAGGTGGAATATGCCGATCCTGCAGGCGACAGGGCCGCTTTGGACCGGCTGGTGCTCTGGGCGCGGCGCTGGTGCCCCTGGACCGTGCGGGATGGGGAGGGTGGGCTGATCCTCGACACGACTGGGTCCGACCACCTGATGGGCGGGGAAGCCGCTATGCTGGTCGAGATGGAGACGCAATTGTCCTTGCTGGGCCTTTCCGCGCAATTGGCAGTTGCCCCCACATGGGGTGCGGCTTGGGCGCTGGCGCGGTTCGGGCCGGTCCGGTCTGTTTGTGGGTCGGATGAGGTGGGGGTGAAGCTGGGGGCCTTGCCTGTCACCGGGCTGCGGTTGGATGGTGAAACTGTGCTGCTCTTGCGCCGCTTGGGGTTGAAAACCATCGGTGCGGTGATGGATGTGCCACGCCTGTCCCTGACCCGGCGGTTTGTGAAGGCGGGGCTGGAGGCGAATCCGCTCATGCGCCTTGATCAGGCACTGGGCAAACTGGCAGAGCCGGTCGCGAGCGTCGATGCCCAGCCGCGTTTCCGGGTGCAAAGCCGGTTGGCAGAGCCGATTTTCGACCCCACCCCTTATCTGCCGGAGCTGTGCGAAAACCTGTGTGAGGCGCTTAAACAGGCGGGCCAAGGCTGTCGCCGGCTGCACCTGACCGTCTACCGCACCGATGGGGATGTCAGCCATGTGGATGTGGCGACCTCGGCCACAACCCGCGATCCGGGGCATTTGCATGGGCTGTTCCGGGACAAGGTCGAGCGGATCAATCCCGGCTTTGGCTTTGATCTGATCACGCTGGAAGCCGGTGCTGTGGAAGAGATGCAGGAGCGGCAGAACCGGCTGGATGGCGGGTCGGACGATGATCTGCATCTGACCCGGTTGGTGGACAGGCTCAGCGCGAAATTCGGGCCCCGGGCGGTGACACGGCCAGTGCTGCGTGAAAGCCATATTCCCGAGCGGGCCGAAGGGCAGGTGGCCGCCTTGGCAGCTATGGCCGCGACCGGAGAGGCGCCCGCTAAGGAACGCCCCTTGCGTCTCTTCGACCACCCCGAAGAAGTGCGTGTGCTTTATGCCGTCCCCGAAGGTCCGCCCGCCCAGTTCGTCTGGCGACGACAGACGCACCGGGTGACGCGCTATGCGGGGCCAGAGCGGATCGCACCCGAATGGTGGAAGGATCGCCCCGGAACCCGGCTGCGGGATTATTTCAAGGTCGAGGATCAGGCGGGGCGTCGCATCTGGCTCTACCGCGAGGGGTTGCACGAGGATGGACGTGGCGGTGATCCGCGCTGGTTTGTGCATGGGTGTTTTGCGTGAATAGCTCGCCATCTTCACTGGCCCGGGTTCCGAAGAAGCCCGGGCCGCGGTCGACATGTCGCGCCATTGGTCCGAGCGACAATGGCGACACCCTCCCCCGGGGAGGGCGCATTTCATGCACCCTGCGCTGCCGCGCGCTGCGGCCTCAAAAGGTCCACTGGACCTTTTGCAAGACGGCCTTCGCCCTAGGGTCGGGCGCGCCCCTGAGGTGTCGCCATGCCTGAAATGGACAACCAGCGCCTGCGCCGCACGATTGAGGATGACAGTTTTCGCCCAAATGCTCGGTCCGTTTACGTCGAACTTGGCCTGACCACCTGCTTTTCCTTTCTGCGGGGGGCGTCGGATGCGGTGGACCTCGCCACCACGGCCAATGCGCTTGGCTATGACAAACTCGGTTGTGCGGACCTGAATACAATGGCCGGGGTGGTCCGGCTGCATGCGGAAGCGCTGAAGGCGCAGATCAAGCCTGTCATCGGTTGCCGGTTGCAACTGGTGACCGGCGAAGAATTCCTCGCTTACCCCTGCGACCGGGCCGCCTACGGGCGGCTCTGCATGCTGCTGTCCAAAGGCAAGATGCACGACACCAATGGCGAATGGCAGGCCAAGGGGGTCTGTGACATCACGCTGGACGATTTGGCGCGGTACAGCGAGGACGTCCAACTGATCACCATCCCCGGCCCGCAGTTGGACCATTTCGAAGCCGGCTTTCGCCGCATCAAACGCGCCTTGCCGACGCTGAAACACATCGCGGCAAGCTATCTGTACCAAGGCGATGACCGGGCGCGGATCAATCGTCTGGATAAGCTCGCCAAGGCGCATGGCCTGTCGATCCTCGCCACCAACGATGTGCGCTACCACGCGCCTGACAGGCGGCCCTTACAGGATGTGATGACCTGCATCCTGCACAAGACGACGATCCACAAGGCCGGTTTCCTGCTGGATGCCAACGCGGAACGCTACCTGAAATCGCCTGCGCAGATGATGCAGCTTTTCAGCGATTGGCCGCACGCGGTTCAGGCCACGCGGGAGGTGGCGGATGCCTGCGATTTCGATCTGCGTGAACTGGCCTATGAGTACCCCAAGGAAACGGTGCCAGAGGGGCGCACGCCGCAGGAATATCTTGAGGAACTGACCTGGGAAGGCGCGAAAAACCGTTACCCGGGCGGTGTTCCCGCGACCCTGAAAGAGACGTTGCGCAAGGAGCTCGGCCTGATCAGGAAACTGAATATCGCCCAGTATTTCCTGACGATTCAACAGGTTGTGAACTACGCGCGTTATGAGTGTGATCCGCCTATCCTGTGTCAGGGCAGGGGGTCGGCCGCGAACTCGGCCGTTTGCTATGTGCTGGGCATCACCGCCGTGGACCCCGACAAGAACGACCTGCTGTTTGAACGCTTCATCAGCGAGGAACGGAAAGAGCCCCCCGATATCGATGTCGATTTCGAACATGAACGGCGTGAGGAGGTGATCCAGCATATTTATGACAAATACGGGCGCGACCGGGCGGCGCTGTGCGCCACGGTGATCCATTATCGCCCGCGCATGGCCGTGCGCGAGGTGGGCAAGGTCATGGGGCTGTCGGAAGACATCACCAGCGCGCTGGCCAAGACTATCTGGGGGTCGTGGGGGCGCGAGGTCGGCGCGCGCGAGGCCGCAGAGGCGGGGATCGATCTGAACGATCCGCTGATGGCGCGCACGATCAAGCTGGCCGATCAGATGATCGGCATGCCCCGCCATCTGGGCCAGCATGTGGGCGGGTTCATCCTGACCGAGAAAAAGCTGATCGAAACGGTCCCTGTGGGTAATGGGGCCATGCCCGACCGGACATTCATTGAATGGGACAAGGACGATATCGACGAATTACGTATCCTGAAAGTGGACGTGCTGGCGTTGGGGATGCTCACCTGTATCCGCAAAGCGTTCGATTTGATCGAAGCGCATTACGGGAAAAAACTGACCCTAGCGAGCATCAAAGGCGGCGACAAAGCCACCTATGACATGCTCTGCAAGGGCGACAGCCTCGGTGTTTTTCAGGTCGAAAGCCGGGCGCAGATGAACATGCTGCCGCGCCTGAAGCCGCGCAAGTTCTACGATCTGGTCATTCAGGTGGCCATCGTGCGCCCCGGACCCATTCAGGGGGATATGGTGCACCCGTACCTGCGCAGGCGAGCCGGGAAGGAGCCAGAGGAGTATCCTTCACCCGCGCCGCCCCATGATCCGGATGAATTGCGGCACGTCCTGTCGCGCACCAAGGGCGTGCCGATCTTTCAGGAACAGGCCATGAAGCTGGCCATGGTCGCCGCCGAATTCAGCCCGGACGAGGCGAACCAACTGCGCAAGGCCATGGCGACCTTTCGGTCCAAGGGGACCATTGGGCAGCTTGAAGACAAGATGGTCAGCCGGATGATCAACCGCGGCTATGAACCGGAATTCGCGCATCGCTGTTTCAACCAGATTAAGGGTTTCGGCGATTACGGGTTCCCCGAAAGCCACGCGGCGAGCTTTGCCCATCTGGTCTATGTGTCCAGCTGGATCAAGTGCCACTACCCGGATGTGTTCTGTGCCGCCTTGCTGAATTCGCAGCCCATGGGCTTCTACGCCCCCGCCCAGATCGTGCGCGACGCGCGCGAACATGGGGTGATCGTGCGCGCGCCCGATGTGAACTATTCCGATTGGGACAACACGTTAGAGCCGATCAGACCCGGTGTTTTTGCGGTCCGCCTCGGGTTGCGGCAAGTCGATGGCGTGCGCGAGGAAATGGCCGAGCGGATGATGCGTGCGCGCCAGCAGCCCTTTACCGAGCTTGCCGATCTGAAGAAACGTGCAAGGCTGGATGCGGGCACCATGCGTAAACTGGCGGCGGCGGATGCGTTCCGGTCCATGACGCTCGACCGGCGGCAGGCGCTGTGGGATACACGCGCCTTGCGCGACGCACCGGACTTGCCGCTTTTTGCTGAGAAAAGAGATGAGGGCGAAGAAGCCCGGTTCGATTTGCCCCAAATGCCCGTGTGCGAACACGTGGTTGCCGATTATCAGACAACGCGGCTGTCGCTGAAGGCGCACCCGATGTCCTTCCTGCGTAAAAGCATGGCGCGGCAGGGCTACCGGCGCACGGATGAACTCGACCGGATGCGCAACGGACAATCGCTGAAACTCGCCGGAATCGTCCTGATCCGGCAGCGGCCGGGCAGTGCCAAAGGCGTCTGTTTCATTACGGTCGAGGATGAAAAAGGCGTTGCCAATCTGGTTGTCTGGCCCAAGGTGATGGAGGCGTTCCGCAAGGTCATCATGCAGGCCCGCGTGATCGACGTGCGTGGTGTGGTGCAACGTAGCGACGACGTGATCCACGTGGTCGCCCACCACCTGTCAGACCGTAGCGACGCGCTTGAGCGGTTATCGAATGATGTGATGGAACCGCCGCTTGCGCGCGCGGACGAGGTAAAGCGCAACATCGACGCGGATCATCGGATGGGCCATCCGCGCAATGTACGTGTCATCCCGAAATCGCGGGATTTTCATTGATCCGTGCATGCGCCAGATAGACGTTGCAATTTACATCTTCATGTCGTAAGTTTCTGTCATGACAGAAATGACGATACACAAGAAACCAGAAGCTGTTGAACAGTTCATCCTCTATTGGGGGGACATGGGCGGGCAATGGGGTGTGAACCGGTCCGTCGCGCAGATTCACGCACTCTTGTTCCTGTCTACAAGCCCGATGAATGCCGAGCAGATATCGGATGCGCTGGGCATCGCCCGGTCGAACGTGTCCAATTCCCTGAAGGAGCTGGCTGGCTGGAAGCTGATCCGCAGGGTGCCCATTGCGGGTGATCGGCGCGAGCATTTTGAGGCAGAGGTCGATGTATGGGAAATGGCGATGCGCATCGCGCAGGGCCGCAAAGAGCGCGAGATTGATCCCGCCGCTGCCGCCTTGCAAGAGTGCGTCGCCAAGGCCGAGGTCGATCAGAGTATGAACCCGGAGGTCTTGAAGCGCTTGCGTGACATGCAGGCGTTTCTGAACACAACCACCCGTTGGTATGACCAGATGCTAGGTGTACCCAAGGTGCAGCTGATGCCGTTGATCGGTATGGGGGATAAAGTGCTGAAGCTGCTAAAGTTTACCGGAGGGCGTGCCAAATAGGCGTTCCTTTTTTTGAGATAGCATTTCTCTTTATACAGAAATGAGTGACGATACGAAATTGTGCGTTGGAGGTGTGAAAATGATGATTTTGGAACAGGGTTACAATGCGCAGATACCAATGCTCCAGCCGTGCCATGATGATGTGTCTACCATCCCTGATGTTCGGTTCCGCAACTTACTGGGGCCGCACGGTTGGGCGCTTTTGCCCAAGGCAATCCGCAAACGCTTTGGCAAACGGCTGAAGGGTGGCGATAGCGTTGCCTATCAGGGCGTTGTCACAAAAATGCAGATGAACAGGGCAGGGTGGGTGCTGGCGCAATTGGCCCGACTGGTCGGCGCGCCGCTGCCCTATGACCGGACATCCATTAACCGCCCTGCCGTTGTCGTGGTGACAGAGGATGTGGTCACAAACGGCCAGTTCTGGGTCCGCCAATATGGTCGCGCGAAGGGGTTTCCGCAGACTGTGCACAGCTCCAAACGCTTTGCCGGGGAAACCGGGCTTGAGGAATACATCGGCTATGGCATCGGCATGGCCTTACGGGTGGAGGCTGTTGCCCATGCCCTTTTGTTCAAGAGCGATCACTTCTTTTTGCAGATTGCCGGCCGTCGATTCAGGCTGCCCCGCTTCTTAAGCCCCGGTGCACTGGTCATTGGACACCATGATCTGGGTGAAGGGCGGTTTGCCTTTACCCTTTCCCTTAAAAACCGCGTCTTTGGCGAGATGATCGCGCAAGACGCCGTATTCCACGACGCAAAGGAATAGTCAGATGGATAGCCAAATTCTTTGGATACTGATCGCCATTCAGGTCGCCATGGGGGCGTTCGATACGCTTGTCCATCATGAAGGCACTGAACGGCTCGCCTGGCGCCCTTCTCAAAAAACAGAGCTGCGCCTGCACGGTGTCCGCAACTTTTTCTATATGGTGATTTTCTTGTGCTTCGCTTGGGTCGAGCCGCATGGCGTCTACACCATGGTCTTGGCAGCGATTCTGATGGTCGAAGTGTTGATCACATTATGGGATTTCGTTGAAGAAGACATGACCCGCAAACTGCCCGGAACGGAGCGGATCAATCATACGCTTTTGGCATTGAACTATGGTGCGATCCTTGCGCTGGCCACGCCCATTCTTTGGGATTGGGCGCAACAACCTAGCGACGTTGTTCTGACCAGCTATGGCTGGTGGAGCGTGATGGCGACGGTTTCGGCACTTGGTGTGGGTGTCTTTTCGGCCCGCGATTTAATGGCAGCGCGCCGCAGTGAACGACTGGCACGGCCTGATCCTATCAAACTGGTTGCAGGCTTGCCCGCACAACAGCGGGTGCTGGTCACTGGTGGGACAGGGTTCATCGGCACGCGGCTTGTTGCCGGTCTGGTTGCGGGTGGTCATCGGGTGACAGTATTGACGCGCCGAAAGGCCAATGCAGACGAATTGGCCCATCCGATCCGGGTGATTACCGATCTTGGTCAAGTGCCCGATGATGCGCGTTTTGACGCGATCATCAATCTGGCTGGTGATCCGGTCGCCAGCGCGCCGTGGACCGCCGCCAAACGGGCACGGGTCATCAACTCTCGAGTGGCGATGACCCGTGATTTGGTTGCACTGATCGACAGATTGTACGCAAAGCCAAAGGTACTGGTGAACGGCTCTGCCATTGGGTGGTATGGAATGCGCGATGATGAAAAACTGACGGAGGATAGCAGCCCCGCGGACTGTTTCACCCATCAGGTTTGCGCGGAATGGGAGGCGCAAACCGCGGCGGCACGCACTCGTGGCGTCCGTGTCATCTGCCTGCGGATTGGGTTGGTTTTGGGTGTTGAGGGTGGTTTGCTTGCCAAGTTGCTAACACCGTTTGAATTCGGTTTGGGCGGCGTAATGGGCCATGGCGATCAATGGATGTCATGGATCGACCTTGATGATGTGGTCCGGATGATCGTTTTTGCGATGTCCGAAGATATTGCCGGTCCCTTCAATGCAACGGCGCCACATCCGGTGACAAACGCGGATTTTACAAGGGCATTGGCCCGGGCGTTGAACCGCCCCGCCATTCTGCGGTTTCCGGTCAAAGCCTTGATGTTATTGGGGGACTTGGGAAAAGAAACCATGTTGTCGGGTCAACGGGTTATTCCCGCTAAGGCGCAGGCCGCTGGTTTTGCGTTCTGGCACACAGACGTGGACGACGCTTTGCGCGTCATGACCGGCGGGTGTCACACGACTGCAAAAGATCAGGTGCAAACGGCAAACGCGACTTGAAGTTGTGACAGGCTTTTGCTCTGAACAGGGGCATGAGCCTGACCACCGCAGCCATCGAAAATGTCGCGCCTGATCAGGCATCGCTAAAGGCCGCTTCAAAGCTGTTATCGCCCGCGAAATGGCCCGAAAGGGTGGTCTCGGCAGATGGCACGCTGATTTGGGGCGCGTGTCAGGGGTCCGGCGCCAATCCTTACCTTGTCGTGGTGGATTTGCGTGATCTGGGCACGAAATGCAGCTGTCCTTCGCGCAAATTCCCCTGCAAGCACGCGCTGGGACTGATGTTGCAGTTTAGTGAAAGTGCGGGCGATTTTGGACCCGGTGATGTCCCTGAATGGGTGACCGATTGGTTGGGGCGGCGGCGCAAGACTGCGACGGCACCAACCGCTGCAAGTGGATCGAAAAGCCTTGCTGCCGCGCAGGTTGGCGCAACCGAGCCGCCAGTCAACCCAAAGGCAGAAGCGCGCAAAGCGGCGGCTGCGGTAAAACGGGCGGCGACAACCCAGACGGCCATTACGGATGGGCTGGCCGAGATGGAAGGCTGGATTTCAGATCAGCTACGGACGGGTCTTTCAGAGTTGCTGAATGATATTACCGCCCGCTGTCGCCGGATTGCATCGCGCTTGGTTGATGCCAAGGCAGGCGCGTTGGCCGAGCGGATTGATGGTATTCCGTCACGTGTTCTGGCGTTGCCGACCAAGGACAGGCCGGATGCGTTGATTGCCGAATTGGGTAAGTTGATCATCATTTCACGTGCATGGGGCAATGGTGATGCGCCAGACCCATCGGTGCGAAGGGTGATCACTGGTGCAGAAAATCGTGACGTGCTTTTGGCTGATCCGTCATCTTTGCGGCATACCGGCGGGTGGGAAGTATTGGCCAGCCGCGATGAAACGCGTCGCGACGGTCTGATCGCCCGGTCGACATGGTTGATCGCCTTGAACGGTGATGGCCCGCAATTCGCATTATTGCAGGACTTCTTTCCGGCAAGCATGGGCAAGCAAGGGGCAGCCTTTACACCGGGTGATCAGTTTCAGGCGACTGTGGTGTTTTACGCAAGCCGGTATCCCTTGCGTGCGCAGATTGTTGAGCGGAGGCCTGTTGAACAACAACAGGACTGGCCTGAAATTGCTGCCCACGCCGATACATTGGGGCGCTTTTCCCGTGCGCTGGTGGATGAACCCTGGCTGACGGAGTTGCCGATTTTGCTGCCTGCCGGACGGTTGGCGATGTCGGGTAAGTCGCTTTGGTGGCAGGGTGAAGATACCGTGTTGCCGCTGGCCTCTGAGAGGATTGAGAACACGGTGCTGGGTGCCGAGTTGTACCAAAGCGCGGTGCTTTGGAATGGCCATAATGCGAACCTGTTGGCAGCTCAGACCAATCTGGGGCGGTATCACGCGGATGGTTGAAGCGACATTTGCCAAACTGGAGGAAGCAAAACTGCGCTGGATGAGCGGCGGTGTTGTGGATGCAACGGGCAATGCATTTGCTAGCGGAGATACTGGTCCGGAGGCGCAGTTGCGCTTGCTGGCATTGGCTGGGGTTTTTCGTCACACATGCTTGCGCCCCCAAGAGCCGGGTAACCTCAAACAGATGCTGCTGCTTCCAGAACCCGCTTTGCCCTTGTTGTCTGAGGTGATGCGCCCGGCGTTTCGCCAGATGATGCAGCAACAAGACCGCAGTGTCTGGCAAGGGTTGATCGGGCTGATGGCGGCGCGCGGGTACATGGCGCACCCCTTTGACTGGCTGCCGCCGCAAGACCTGACAGGGTATCCGGAGGCTTATATTCCCTCGGCGAAGTGGAAGGCGGGTATGGGCGATGCAAAGCCGACCCTAACAGCTGAAACCTGGGACGATATGTATCCGGCAGAACGGCGCGGGGCGTTCGCGGCGCTGCGCAAATCTGATCCCGCAGCAGCGCGAACGCTGATGGAAGAGCAGGGCGGCAATCTGCCCGCCGAAGAACGCTTGATGCTGGTTGCAACGTTCAGCAACGGGTTGAGCGTGGATGACCAACCTTATCTTGAAAAACTGGCGCGCTCTGATCGCTCCGCCAAGGTTAATGCTAAAGCGGTTGGATATCTGGCACGTCTGGGCGTTGTGACGGACGATGCAGACGCCAGGGAGCTTGCCGATTTCATCGAAACATCAACCAGCGGTCTGCTGCGTCGCCGCAAGGCCATCGGCCTGCGCAAGAAACTCAACGAGACCCAGAAGAAACGCGCATATAGTCTGTTTGAAACAGTGACCCTTCCGCAATTGGCCACCGCTTTGTCCATGTCGAATGATGAGGTCGCTGCCAGTTATGTGACAGAGCCGCGGCCAATAATGGCCCCGTTTTTTGATATGTGTGTGCGCAGCGCGCCAACCGCGATCTTGATGATCTATTGGGAGCGGTTGCGAACGGACGGTGTGGCACAGTTTTCCATGCTTGCTGATCTGGCAGATCGCTTGGACCGTGACCAGACATTGGCTGAGGTGAAGCGCCTGATTGATACAGGGCGTCTGACCGATCTGCGGGATATGCTATTTGTAACCGGTGCGGATGTGGGCCCCACGATCTCGGATGCGTTACTAAAGGCCGGATACTACAAGAAAAAGCTGTCTGAGGTAGAGGCCGCGCTAGCCAAACGCGCCAAAGGTGATGGCGATTATCAAAGCACACATCTGATCAATCAGTTTGAGGCTTTCATCACAATCCTTGCCTTTTTGGTGACAGCGAACCACGCGCGGGCCATTCTGGCTGATCTGGAAGATGTGGGGTTTCATGCCGCAGACCCGCTGTTCCGCCCATTGAAATTCAATATCGACCTTGAAGGATCTTCCCCATGAATGATGTGCTAAGACAACCGGCCGAGGTGATTTGGAAAGCCGAAATTGACGCTTTATGTGCCAACGCAGGTTCAAAACCTGCGGGCTGGGCGATGACCCCGCAGGCGGCCGTGACCTATCTTTTGGGTGGTGAGGCCGCAGATGGGACGCAGATCACACCCAAATATGTCGGCCAGAAGCGGCTGATCGAAACAGCGGTCGCAACCCTCGCAACTGACCGGGCGCTTTTGTTGTTGGGTGTGCCGGGGACGGCGAAATCACGGGTATCAGAACATCTGGCGGCAGCAATTGCCGGCGACTCAACCCTGGTTGTGCAATGCACGGCGGGGACGGATGAAAATCAGATCCGCTATGGCTGGAACTACGCGCAGCTGCTTGCCAATGGTCCCAGTGATGAGGCGCTGGTGCCCACCCCGCTTTACCGTGCGATGGAAACCGGCAAACTGTGCCGGATGGAAGAGCTGACGCGCATGGGGTCAGATGTGCAGGACACGCTGATTACGGTTTTGTCGGAAAAGATGATGCCCATTCCCGAATTGAACAAGGCGATCTATGCCACACGCGGGTTCAACATTATTGCCACCGCCAATAATCGCGACAAGGGTGTCAATGAATTGTCGTCGGCCCTGAAGCGCCGTTTCAATGTTGTTGTGCTGCCGCTGCCGGATGACATTGATGAAGAGGTTTCGATTGTCACCAAGCGGGTTGGTGAAATGGCACAGGGGCTTGAATTACCCATGCCGAAAAACGTGGCGGCAGAGGTTGCGCGGGTCGTTACCATTTTCCGCGAATTACGTGATGGTCAGACCCTTGATGGCAAAACCGCACTCAAGGCCCCGACAGGAACCCTGTCCACGGCAGAGGCGATTGCGGTCATGGTGGGCGGGCTGTCGCAGGCCGCATTCTTTTCTGACGGGGTTTTGAATGCCGATGGACTGGCCCCGAATGTGCTTGGCGCCGTCGTAAAGGACCCGGTGCAGGACAAGACTGTTCTGGCTGAATACCTTGAAACTGTTGTGAAAAAACGGCGCGACTACGCTGACTATTATTCTGTCCTGACCGAGATTTTGTGATCTGATGAGCGCCGTCAGCTACCTTGGTATCCGGCATCACGGGCCCGGATCGGCCCGGCAGGTCATAGCCTCGTTGCAGGCGCTGCATCCAAGTGTTGTTCTGATCGAAGGGCCTGCGGACCTGAGCGATCAAATTTGCCATGTTGCGGATATGGCGATGGTGCCGCCCGTTGCGCTGCTGGCTTATGCCAAGGATGCACCGGAACGTGCGGTGTTCTGGCCGTTTGCTCGTTTTTCTCCCGAATATCAGGCGATGCGCTGGGCCATTGCCAATGACGTACCCGTCCGCTTCATTGACTTGGCTGCGTCGGTCACCTTGGCACCAGATCAGTCGGATGATGCTATCCCTGCCGACCCGGTCGCACGGGACCCGATCGGTGCCTTGGCACATGCGGCAGGTTATGAAGATGGCGAAAGCTGGTGGTCAGACGTGATCGAGGAAAATCCTGACCCCGGCGCACTTTTTGATGCGATCGCTGATGCCATGATCGCTTTGCGAGAAGGCCATATGCCTGACCCAAGAGAGGCGTTGCGCGAGGCGCACATGCGCAGGGCGATTGCCAAGGCGGACAAGGAAGCGGATGGCGCAGTGGCTGTGATTTGCGGGGCATGGCACGTGCCGGCGTTGCGCGAAAGGGTCAAAGCTAGCGACGACAATGCCCTGTTGCGTGGCCTGCCCAAGGTCAAGGTGCAGGCGACATGGGCCCCGTGGACATCGCCGCGTCTTGCGCGGGCAACGGGATATGGGGCAGGGGTGGCTGCACCGTTGTGGTATGATCATATCTGGGAAAATGGCACAGGCGCGCAAGCGGATGCGCTCTGGGTGGCGCGTATGGCGCGTGTGCTGCGCGACGAAGGCTTTGATGCATCAACCGCGTCGCTGATTGAAGCGGTGCGCCTGACCCGTAGTCTGGCAGCCGTGCGTGACCGCCCTGCACCGGGGTTTGAGGAAATGCGCGATGCTGCGATTTCAACGCTGATGATGGGTGAGCCGCTGCAATGGCGTATCATCGAAACACGGCTGCTCTTGGGCGATCAAGTGGGTCAGATCCCCGACAATCTACCACTTGCCCCGCTGCTGGAGGATCTCCAAAAACAGCAAAAGAAACTGCGGCTGAAGCCCGAAGCGCTTGAGCGCGAGTTATCACTGGATTTGCGATCAGATGCGGGGCTGGCGCGATCAACGCTATTGCATCGGCTGACATCGTTGGATGTTCCCTGGGGCCGCTTGATCGACCCCGGACGCAGCCGCGGCACCTTTCGCGAGAAATGGGCACTCGCGTGGGACGCGGAATTCGCGGTGCGATTGGTTGAACATCTCGTCTATGGCCCGACCATCGAAGCCGCTGCCGCTGGTCGCCTCGCAGAGGCGATACGCGGTGATGCCAAGCTGGCGGATGTGGCCGCGAAGGTGCGCGATGCGTTGGTCGCTCAACTGCCCGAGGTGGCGAGTATCGGGATTGAGCGGCTGGATGTGTTGGCCGCTGAAACCGACGATTGCGCGTTGATGTTGACCGCCTTGCAGCCCATCGTTGAGACCCTGCGTTACGGGACGGCACGCGATATGGCGCTGGACCGGATGGAAACATTGCTTGACCGCTTGATCGTGCAGGCCGCGCTCGCGTTGCCGTATGCCGCACGTGGGTTGGATGAGGAAGAGGCCGAACGGCTGCGTAGTCTGATTGCCAGTGCAGATCAGTCCATTGCCCTGTCGGAGCGCGGACCAGCCGTGCAAACCACGTGGGTTTCCGCGCTGCATGATGCGGGACTGACAGAACTCACCGCGCCGCTTGTGGGTGGGCTCGCGGCACGCTTGGCGTATGAGGCTGGTCGCATGTCCGCCGCAGAGATTTCCAATCTGATGTCGCTGCGCCTGTCGCGCGCGAAACCGGCCAGCATGTCTGCGGCATTTTTCGAGGGTTTCTTCACAAATGCCGGTTTGAAACTGGTCCATGATGCGGATTTGCGCAGCGCAGTCGATGCCTGGGTGGCAGCCTTGGATGAAGAGGCGTTTGACGAAAGTCTACCGCTGTTCAGACGTGTGTTTTCCACGCTTGATGCAAATGAGCGGTGCGTGTTGCTGGAGGCGCTGTTGGGCAAGGCAGGCGGCGGTATCGTAGGGTCGTTTGCACCCAATGCAGAAGAGCTTTGGGCCGCTCAACTGGCGAAGCTGACCGAAATTTTCGAGGGTACGCCATGACCAAAGAACATGAACGCCGCTGGCGTATGGCATTGGGCGAAACCGACGATCAACAAACCCTGTCAGAGCGGGATATCGCGATGAGTGCTGCCCTGGATGCGCTCTATCAGGACGGCGGCGGCAAGGGCGCGGGCCTTGGCAAGTCAGCCCCAAAGGTATCGCGTTGGCTGGGCGATATCCGGGAGTATTTTCCAGGTCCAGTGGTGCAGGTGATCCAAAAGGATGCGTTCGACCGGCTTGGGCTCAAGCAAATGCTGCTACAGCCCGAGTTTTTGGAGGCATTGGAGGCAGATGTGCATCTGGTTGCTGATCTTGTGTCGCTACGCAGCGCAATGCCCGCGAAAACCATCGAAACAGCCCGCATTGTGATCCAGAAAGTCGTTGATGAACTGATGGAGCGGCTTGAAAAGAAAACGACCGAAGCGATCCGGGGTGCGATCAACCGGTCAGCACGCACGAACCGGCCCCGGTTCAATGACATTGATTGGCCGCGCACGATCCAGGCGAATTTGCGGCACTATCAGCCCAAGTATCATACGATTGTGCCGGAAAAGCTGGTTGGTTTCCTACGGCAGCAACGACGGCTGACCGATCTGGATGAGGTCACGTTATGTGTGGATCAGTCCGGTTCCATGGCCACCTCTGTCGTATATTCCTCCATTTTTGCAGCCGTCATGGCGTCAATCCCGTCAGTCGCCACGAAACTGGTTTGCTTTGACACCGCGATCATCGATTTGACCGAAGATTTGGAAGATCCAGTGCAAGTGCTGTTCGGCGTCCAGTTGGGCGGCGGCACCGATATCAACCGTGCCGTTGCCTATTGCGAAGGCAGGATAGAACGACCAACCAAATCACATCTGATTTTGATCACCGATTTGATGGAAGGCGGCGATGCCAAAGCATTGATTGCGCGACTGATGTCGTTGAAAGCATCCGGTGTGAATGTCATCGTTCTGCTGGCGCTGACTGACACCGGGCAACCGTATTACGACAAAGACATGGCGGCGAAGGTTTCTGCCCTTGGCATACCGGTTTTTGCATGCACGCCCGATCAGTTTCCTGACCTTATGGCGACCGCTTTGCGCCGTGAAGATATACAAAGCTGGGCCGCGTCCGAAGATATCAAGACCGTTCGGGCTTCAGACAGCATACTGGACTAGATATCGCGATTATCATCGAGATAAGCCCGCAAAGTTGTCAGCATAGGCAGCAGCCCGATGATCTCTTGCGCGCCTAGGTCATGGGTCATCTTGCGGATAGGCTGTTCCATCGCGTGAATGGCATTTTGATGTACCTCCCTACCAGAGTCTGTCAGATAGACCAGCTTGCTACGCCCATCCGTTTCATGAGGGGCCAATCTGATCAAACCGCGTTTTTCAAGGACAGACAAAGTGTGGGTCATGGTCGTCTTGGGGACCTGAAAGGCGCTGGCAAGAGCAAGGGGTGTCTTTCCATCCCCAAGACGGACAAGATTGTTGAGCAAGCTAAAGTGAGAAGGGTGAAGGCCGTCAGGCAGGCGTGCCGCGAAGATCGCCGTCGTCAACTGGTTGATAATGCCTACTTCGGTGAAGACCTGAAACACCTGTTTGTCTTGCGCGTCCATACTCGTCCTTAGATCAGTTTTGCCTCCAGCGGCCAGCGTGGACTGGGTGGCAGTGCGATGCCGTACCCCAGCCGGGCCAGCATTTGCACAGTCTCGCCCTCTGCCGCAAGCATATCATGCAGGCGGGCATAGTGTTCTGCCATTTCCTGGTATTCTTGCAGGGCTTGGCTCAGGGGTTGCATGGCGACACCTTCTGCTGTGGCCGCAAGGTTCAATCTGACCCAGTCGCGGCCTGCTGTGATTTGATCTTCGCGGCTGTTGCCACGGGTGTTCAGCCACAGATGCGCCATCGCCGTTTCCGTGTTTTCTAAAACGGCCACTTTACCTTGTTGGAACATGGTAGAGGAGGTATCGAGTGTGCCGTCGCGGGTCATCAGGCCAAAGGCGCCGAGTGTTTCAAACATCGGACCAGAAAAGTCGATGCCGTCAGGGTTGGCCTCAACTTCCGCTTTGCCGATACGGAACAGGTCTACGCTTTCTTTGAACGTGTGTGGGGTATCTATTTCGACAACAAGCGCCTGGCTGGTCAGTTCGCGAAGCGTCGTCACGCTCTGATCACTCCCGTCAGCTATAGCCTGCGCGCCGCGGGACGCAGCCATAGTAATTCTGTTCAACACATCGGTCGGAACGGGGCGGGTTATGTCATAGGGTTCCTTGTTGGATCGCCGATCCATGATATGAGCGAATAGTGGGTCGGGATTAGCTGTTGCGGCCTTGCGAAACGTTGCCACAGCGACAGGTCGCTCATCCAGTGCGGTAAGGTCGGAACCTTCCGGGAAAACCTCCAGATCAACAGTGTACCCATCCTCGGCAGCGGCCATGACCATGACTTCCAAAAAGCAGCCCAATCCGATGGTGATCTGACGGTTCAGCGGGTCGGTATGTGGCAGCATCTTGGCCGTGTCCACGGTTAGGGTCACGCGATCCTCTCCGGACAAATCGACGAGCCATGGTTGCCGATTATGCGGGTTAGGGGCCAGAATTGCATAGGATAAGGCACGCTTGCGTGGCTCAGTGTACATTGTCCCCGCTTGTGTCCAAGGGGCCAAAGCATCTGTTGGTTTGCGGGTTGCGATGGTGCCAATGGTGGCGGTGGCGGCCAGAATGACACCACCGCCGCTGAGGGCAAGAAACTTACGTCGGTTCATCAGATTTCTCCATATTATTCGATATCGCACTATATAGTTCGATATCGAACAATATGCAAGCCAGTCATTCGAAGTCATGATTTTACGAATGATGATCGCTACTTAACCGAACGATTCATCAAGAAACGGTGTCTTTTTCATCTGTCAGGTATTGCGGCGGCACGTGATCGGTCAGCCAAACACCGTTTTCGGCCTGAAAAAAGACCAGCCCGTCCGCCTGCATCTTTGCTGCATCTACGTTTAGTACGATTGGTTTGCCATGGCGGATCCCAACCATCTTGGCGGTTTGCGTATCGGCTGATAGATGCACCTGCTGGCGCGTACGCGGACACAGCCCATCCGTCATGATGGGGTCGAGGTTCTTTTCAGCGGTCCCATGATACAGCACGGCGGGCGGTATGGTCGGTGCAAGCCCAAGCGCGACATTCACCGAATGCCCTTGTGCCGCACGAATACGCGCGCCGTCATCTGACAGCGTGAATCGTTTCTTGTCGCTTGTGGCAACAATCGTATCCAACATCTCGCGGCTTATCGCACGGTCATGCGCAGCCAATTGTGTCAGCAGCGTTTCAACCGAAACCCACCCTTGCTGATCAAGTGTCAGCCCGATCACTTCGGGTTTGTGCCGCAGCACAAGGCTGAGGAATTTGCTTTGTTGTTTCATTTTTCGTTTCCGTTGCGGGGCGGTCTAGCGCCGCCCCTTCTTTTTCTTGTTCATCCAAAACGGGGGAACATCGCCCGCCATCATGCACCCATAAGGGTCGATGTAATCCTCGATCTCGGCGAGGCCGAATTTATCAATCTGCCGGACGACATTGGCCGCATTCTTATAGGATGACGGCAATTCCGACGCATCGATCCCGCCCGCTGGAAAGCGGATATCAAGCCCTTGGGTTTCCGCCTCAAGCGCCTGTTGTGCCGTCATTTCACCCATGCGCCGCTTATGCTCGGACCGCGAGAAGTTACGCCCCGCCCCATGCGGCGAAAAGCCCAGCGCATGATCCGCATCCTTGCCTTTCACGACCAGCACAGGCTCTGCCATGTTCAGCGGGATCAGCGTCAGCCCGGTCGCGTCATGGGCATAGTCACCCCAGGCCGGGGTCGCCCCCTTGCCGTGGTAATACAGATCACCGCGCCGGAAGACGAAGTTATGTTCGTTCCAGAACCGATCACCCGGCTGCGCCTTGGACCCCTCCACCGTCGCCTGATGGATCGCGTTATGGTTCGCTTTGGTCCATTTGCGGATCAGTTGCAGGGCAGCCCAGTATTCTTGGCCATCCTGGGTATCCGCCGGAATCCAAGCGTTCTGCTTCAGCGTATCTGGCGACAGCTTCTTGCGGTACTTCTGCGCCACGTCCATGCCGAGCTTGTACAGCACCGCCCCCGGTCCACGCGACCCGTGGTGGGTGACAATCGCTGTCCGCCCGGTGTTGCGGGATTTGCCCACAAACAAGAAATGGTTGCCGTCACCTTGGGTGCCCAGATGCTCGACCGCCATACGCAAGATTTTGGGATTGTTCAGGAACTTATTCTCCCGAAACTCATCCAGCAGCCTTTGCGACAGGGTAAAGCGCTTGCCGTTTGACCGCCCACCGGGGCCGAAATGCGTTACCGTCTCAGCGGCGTCAAGGACCGCCTTTGGGTCAATCTCCCCCAGATCGGTCATCATGACCGAGCAACAGATATCTGCCGAATGCATCCCCGGATGGATCGCATTGCGGGCCGCAACGACACCGCCGACTGGAATCGTACCAAGAGGGCCAGCCGGACAGGCGTCCGGCATGACGGCGGCAGCTTCGACTGTCGGCGTGCGCATAACGGCCTTCATCGTCTCGCGGACATCGGCGAGGTTCTTGATCTCGTCAGGATCGTCGGCTGCTTCGATGTTGAAATGAAACGGCACATCACCCGCCTTTTGCAAGGGCAGCGTGGGCGGAGGAGGGGGCGGCTTCATCGTGTCAAGCTTGGTCCGGATTTGGTCCAGCCCATAGCCCGCCGCTGCAGCCGCCTGCGCGACTTCAAGGGCGCGGCCAAAGTCTTTGCCGGGGGTGTGTCCCCATTCCTTCAGGGTTTCACCTGTGATTTCTACGTCAGTCATTTTACTCGTCTTTCGTCTTTTTCCAGAACGTCGCATCCATTAGGGGCTCGAAAAGGTGCCATTCGTGGCAATCTGCGTGGTGCCAACCGATATGTTTGCCGCAATGGCAGATACGATTGGGTTCGCCACTGCCAGAAATATCGCAAAATCCACTCAGCCGCTTCTGATGGGGTGAATAGCCGACCCAATCGCGCAGATCGTCCAAGTTGATCCACGCATTGCTGCGCGGTTGCCAGCCTTTAGCGAAAGCCATGCGGATCTTTCGCACCACGCCTTCGATCAGCAAGTACCGGCCTCGCGGTGTGATCGCCTTTTCAAGTGCGAAGGTGCAGATCGCTCGCATTTCCGCCGCTGTCTCAATCGGGGAAATCGGAAAGGTCAGTTCCGTCTTACAGGTCGCGCATGTCAAAATCTGTCTCATCTCATTCACTCTCAAATCAAACCACGACCGGAACAAGGCGTTTGCAGGATGATTTTCCGCCACCGGATTGCTCCGGGCTGGGGTTGAACCAGCACGGGCCTGATGGCCCCGGCCCTGCGGGCCTTGCGTCTACCTGTAATCCTGCAGGCATTTCCTTTCATGGGTCCGGGGGACAAGGATATCGTGAGATGCCTTTCGGCGACCGATTTTGTGCGATGTAATCCCACGGGCATTCCCCCGGATGTTTCCTTTCATTTTTGGCTAGAAGGCAGGCCTCGAACCTGCAACCGACGAGATCAAAACCCGTTGCTCTACCAATTGAGCTACCTTCCATTATTGGCTCGGCTGGTAGGGGTCGAACCAGCGACATCCTGATTAACAGTCAGGCGCTCTGCCACTGAGCTACAGCCAAATGGGGGAGGACAAGGTGATTGTGAGACACTGACATTTGGATGATGTAGTCCCACAGGCATTCCTCCTGTTATTATGGTCAGGGATGGAGGATTTGAACCTCCGACCTCCGCGGTCCAAGTGCGGCACTCTGACCAGCCTGAGCTAATCCCTGATGTTTGGTCCCTGGCGACAAGGAAAGGTGAAACGTTACGCGCTCTATCCAACTGAGCTATCTTGCCGTGGTAGCAAGAGCGGGACTCGAACCCACGACCTCGACATCCAAAATGTAGTTCCACCAGCATTCGCCAGGGGGTGATCATAGGCTCCGGCAACAAGGAGTGGGCGAAACAACGTAGGTACCGCTCTACCAACTGAGCTATCTTGCCGAAGTGATGGCAAGAGCGGGATTCGAACCCGCGACATGATGTAGTTCTACCAGCATTTGCCGGAATGTTTGGCCCTGACGACAAGGGGTAAGAAACAGTCTGGGGTCCCGCCCCCATTCCCGAAGAAATGGTTTTCCGTCTGGGCGCACGCAAGGAGGGGAATTGAACCCGCTCGGATTGTCCCATGGGTGCTGCGATGTAGTTCCTTTGGCATTCGTCAGGGGTCTATTCCTTTCAATTCGTTTCGATTGGGTCAGGCGCAACCGCCTGACCCGTTCTTAAACGTCAATGGCCTCGATCTGGCCAACCCAGTGGTCCGGGCCCATCTCGCCGCTCGCAAAGGCGGCGATCTGGTCAAAGACCGTGTCCGAGAACCCGCCGATGTTCAGCACATCGGCACGCTCTTTCGCCTGGGTCGTCCCGTATGGGGCGATGTCGATACAGACCAGTTTGGCCTGCGGGTTCCGCTGTTTCAGCTTCTCCCACGCTTGCATCATCACCGTCCCGGCATTGCCGTACTGGTTATGCGCCCAGGACTGGTTGTCCGAGACGATGATCACCAGATCCGGGGCACGCCCCTTCTTCAGCAACCATTGCAGTGGTGCCGCACAGTTGGTCCCGCCACCCCACTGATCCGCCAAACGCGCCGCGTTTGTCAGGATCGTGTCGCGTGGTTCCAGCCGCGTCTCGCGCACCTTCACCTCGAACGGCAGCACCGTCGTGGATGGGTTACGCCGCAGCACAGCCGCAGACACCAGACCTGCCACATCCACGAACCGGGTCGCTGTTGTGGCCCCCTTGCGGAAACCGGTCACAGCGCCGGACATGGACCCGGATACATCCGGGGCAACCACAACCTGACCGCGCAGCTTTGGTACGTTCTGCACCGAAAGCTCCATCGCGTCATGCAGCGCCTCCCGGATCTCCTCCGGCATCTCCGCCGACAGGGCCTGATAGGCCGTCATCAGCTGGTACGGCAACACCCGCGCCTTTGCGATCAGGTCCGGATCACGCAAACGATCCGCGATCATGCGCCGCATCTTCGGCAGGGCCAGAACCCCGTGCCGCAGGAACGTGTTCAGGTTCATACGGGTCATCTGCCAGAATGCGTTTTCAGCAATCCCTGCCCACTGCTTGGTGGACAACTCAAGCTGCGTCAGCATCTGGAACGGCACATCCGGCACACGGCCACGCCCCGTTTTCTTGAACCGCAGGAAATCCTGCACATTTTCCGGCAGCAAGGCCACGTCACACGGTTTCCCGATGATCCACGCAAACAACGCTTCTCGCGCCTTTGACGCAGGCTTCGGGTGGACCATCTTGATCACATCCGCCAACGACGGGTCGTTACCCACATTGGCCTGCAACAGCGCCCGGTCGGACGCATTGATCAGCCAATTCGCGACCATACGCTTTGGCGCAGATCCCAGCGATTTCCGCCCGGTCTGCCCCGACCGCATGACCTGCACAAATGTGCGCAGCATCTTTCCGTTATCCACAACACGCCCGAAAACGCGCTGAAACAGGATCGGGTCACGGCCCGAAAGGACCGCCAACAGGACCGCCGGCATATCCTTCATATGCCCCTTGGTCCGGGTGTAGACGGCCGCCTTTGCAAGAAAGGACGGATCGACCTTTTGCGCCAGTTCCAGCGTGCGGGACAGTTCCTGCATCGGGTCCTGGTAGAATGTCTGCCCGAACGTGCCGGTCATCGCCAGCTGCGCCAAGGCGTGCGCATCGGAATAGGTGTAGGCCGGTGCCCCCGCCAGGTTCTTGGCAGAAGCCGCCGGAAGCAACCGGCCCTTCAACGATGCAAACACGGATTTGTTTGCCATTTCTCTTGTCCTTCTCTCTTTCAGTGAGGCTGTTTTCGCTGATTTGCGCGGCCGATCGAAGAAAAAACGAAAATCCACTAACACGCTGTTTTTATTTGAGTATTTTTGGAAGAAAGAAATAGTCGGTCAGAAAAGCGATTGATATGTATCGTATTTTATTTGTATGGATAAGATCATGAAGAATAACGTGGTCATCGGCTTTCTCGGCACGAATCTGGATGCGGGCAAACGCCGTCGCTGGCGCCCCTCCGTCCAGATCGCAGAACATCCCGATTTCCCCATTGACCGGCTGGAGCTGATCTATTCCGGTCGCTGGCGTGGCCTAGCCGAAAAAATCAAAGGCGAGGTGACACGCAACAACCCGCAGACCGAGGTGCTGCTGCAGCGTATCGACATCCGCGACCCCTGGGATTTCGAGGAAATGTACGGCGCGCTCTATGATTTCGCGCGCGATTACGGGTTCGACGACGAACGCGAGGATTATCACGTTCACCTAACCACCGGCACGCATGTCGCCCAGATCTGCTGGTTCCTGCTGACAGAATCCCGGCACATCCCGGCCAAGCTGGTCCAGACCGGGCCACCACGGGGCGACGACATTGGCCCCGGCACCCTGCAGGTCGTCGATCTGGACCTGTCGAAATACAACGCGATCCAGCAACGCTTCGATCTGGTCACCCGCGAATACAACACCCTGCTGAAAGGCGGGATCGAAACGCGCAATGCGGGTTTCAACGCCATGATCGACCGGATGGAGGTCGTGACATCAAACTCCGACGCCCCGCTTTTGCTGATGGGACCGACCGGCACCGGCAAATCCGATCTGGCCGCGCGGCTTTACGAGTTGAAACTGCAACGCCGCCGGATCAAGGGGCGGCTGGTGCATGTGAATTGTTCGACGCTCAAGGGCGAACGGGCCATGTCCACCCTGTTCGGGCATCGCAGGCAAGCCATCCCTGGTGCCGGGGCCGACAGACGCGGGCTGCTGCAAGAGGCGGATGGCGGCGTCCTCTTCCTTGATGAGATCGACGAACTCGGCCTCGACGAACAGGCGATGATCCTGCACGCGGTCGAGACGGGGAAGTATCTGCCGCTTGGGTCGGATTATGAGGTGACCAGCCGCTTTCACCTGATCGCCGGGGCGGGCCGCAACCTGGCGGGGCTGGTGGCGGAAGGGCGGTTTCGGGCGGACCTGTTCGCGCGTTTGAATCTATGGACATTCAGCCTGCCTGCATTGCGCGACCGACCCGAGGACATCGCCCCGAACCTTGAGTACGAACTCGCCCGTGTCGAAAAACTGCTGGGTAATCGCGTGAGTTTCAATGCCGATGCCTTTGCCCGTTATCAGAAATTCGCGACCGATCCGGGTACGCGCTGGCCGGGCAATTTCCGCGATCTTTCGGCGTCTGTTCAACGGATGTGTACGCTCGCTCCGCGCGGGCGGGTCACGCTGGCGATGGTCGAGGATGAGATCGCGACGTTGGAGCAGACCTGGCGCAGCGCGGCCAGTGATCCTGACATGCAGGTCTTGACCGAGTATCTGGGCGAGGCGGCTGGAAACATTGATGAATTCGACCGGGTGCAGTTGGCGGCGGTCATCCGGGTCTGCCAGCAATCCGCCAGCCTGAGTGCTGCGGGCCGTCGGCTGTTCGCGGCGTCCCGCGCGGCCAGGGCAAGCCGGAATGATGCAGACCGGTTGCGCAAGTATCTGGACAGGTTCGGGCTGGATTGGGGGCAGATATGCGGCTGAACCTCAAGCAGCTTGAAGCCTTCGTTTGGGTCGCGGATCTGCAAAGCTTTCGCCGTGCTGCGGATCGTCTGAACACGACCCAGCCCAATATCTCGGCCCGGATCGCCCGGCTGGAGGCGGTGCTGGGGGTGACCCTGATGACCCGCGATGCCGGGTCCGTGCGGCTGACGGCCAAGGGGCAGGAGCTGTTGCGCCATGCGCGACAAGTGCTTGATTCCATGGATGCCTTTGTTGCGGCGGCTGAACAGAAGACACTGATAGACGGCACATTGCGGCTGGGAGTGACAGAGATGATCGTGCACACGTGGCTGCGCGACTACCTGCGCGCGCTCAAGGCGCAGTTCCCAAGCCTGACGGTGGAACTGACCGTCGATCTGTCCGTCAATCTGGAAAAGGAACTGGCGGAGCGGACCCTTGATCTGGCCTTGCAGAACGCGCCTTTCAGTCGCTTGACGAGTGGCGAGATTGATCTGGGGGCTTATGCGCTGACATGGGTCGCGGCCCCCGAACTGGGTCTGACCGATGCGGTGGATGCGGATGCGTTGGCGGCCCATCCGATCCTGACCCATGCCCGCGATACGCGCCTCTACGAAGAGGTTGCGGCGCATTTTGCAGCGCGCCGTGATCTGTCGGCGCGGTTGGTGCCGTCCAGCAATCTGGCGGCCTGCATGAACATGGCGATGGACGGGATGGGAATAGCGACCTTGCCCGCGGCGATGGTGGCGGCTGAACTGGCGAAGGGCACGTTGCGCAAGGTCGATTATGATTGGGTGCCCGCGCCGCTTCATTTCTTTGCCCGCTACGATGCAGAACGAGCGTCCGGCACGGTTGCGGAGGCGGCGGGACTGGCGGCGCAGGTCGCAGCGGATGATCGAGAAAAGTGATCCTGTTGATCGTATAAAATAATTGGATGTGATGATGTGCCCGATCTAGGCTTGATGCGAAACCGCAGGGAAGGCCGTGATGCAGAACCAGATCCGCATGGGTGTCGATATCGGGGGCACGTTCACCGATGTGGTGCTGGAAACCGGCGCGGCGCAGCATTCGACGAAGGTCCTGACCACATATGCGGCGCCGGAGGATGCAATCATCGATGGGATGCATCAGGTCTGTGCCAAGGCCGGGATCGCCCCGGATCGGATTGACCAGATCATCCACGGCACCACGCTGGCCACCAATGCGCTGATCGAACGGCGGGGGGCGAAGACGGCGCTGATTACGACCGAGGGCTTTCGCGACGTAATCGAAATGCGCACCGAAAGCCGGTTCGAACAATACGATCTGAACCTTGTTTTGCCAGAGCCGCTGCTGCCGCGTCAGCACCGGTTTATCGTGCCGGAGCGGGTGGATGCCCATGGCAATGTGTTAACGCCGCTGGCCCGCGAGGATGTCGAGACGCTGGTGAACGGGATCGAATCATATGGTTTCGAAAGCATCGCCATCGGTCTGATCCACGCGTATCTGAACGATAGTCATGAAAGGTTAATCCGCGATGTGTTGGCCGCACGGATGCCCGGTGTGATGGTCTCCCTGTCGTCCGAAGTCTCTCCACAGATGCGTGAGTATGAGCGGTTCAACACGACCGTCGCCAATGCTTATATCAAGCCGCTGATGAAATCCTATCTGGGGCGGCTCAAGGGCCGGTTGGCCGATGAAGGTGCCAAGTGCCCTGTGTTTCTGATGCATTCGGGCGGCGGTATCATCAGCCTGGAAAGTGCGGCGGAATTCCCGGTGCGGCTGGTCGAATCCGGCCCGGCGGGTGGTGCCGTATTTGCCGCAAATATTGCCGCGCGCTACGGTCTGGACAAGGTGCTGTCCTTCGATATGGGTGGCACCACGGCCAAGATCTGCCTGATCAAAGATCAGACGCCCAAGACCGCGCGCGTGTTCGAGGTGGCGCGCACTTACCGGTTCAAGAAAGGCTCCGGCATGCCGATTTCAATCCCCGTCATCGACATGGTCGAGATCGGGGCAGGGGGCGGCAGTATCGCCCATGTGGATGCGATGCGTCAGATCCGGGTGGGGCCTGAAAGCGCGGGGTCAGAGCCGGGCCCGGCCTGTTATGGGCGTGGCGGCGACCGGCCTGCGGTGACGGATGCGGACCTGATCCTGGGGAAGCTCGATCCGAACAAGTTTGCGGGTGGATCGATCACCTTGAAACCCAAGGCATCGGAGAATGTGCTGACAGCGCTGGGCGGTCCATTGGACATGGACGCGCTGACCGCCGCCTATGGTGTGGCAGAGGTCGTCGATGAGAACATGGCCAATGCCGCCCGTGTCCATGCGGTCGAAAATGGCGAGGACCTGGCCGATTACACCATGATCGCCTTTGGCGGTGCGGCCCCGCTGCATGCGGGGCGGCTTTGCGAGAAGCTGGGGGTCGGGCGGTTGCTGGTGCCGACCGGGGCCGGGGTTGGCTCGGCCATCGGGTTCCTGCGCGCGCCCTTCAGCTTTGAGGCGACGCGCAGTGTTTATATGAAGCTTTCCGATTTTGCGCCGGATGTGGTGCGCGACCTGCTGGCGGATTTGGAAAGCGAGGCAACCGGATTTGTGCGGACCTGCGATGCGGATGCGCCCATCCATTCCGAATACAAGGTCTATATGCGCTACACTGGGCAGGGATGGGAAATTCCAATCAGCCTGCGCGCGGCTGATGCCGCTCACCCCGATGCTGAACGGTTTCAGGCACTCTTTGAGGCGGATTACACGACGCTGTTCGGGCGGACGGTTGCGGGTATGGATATCGAAATCACTGTCTGGGCGGTGAATGCCGCGACCGCACCGGCAACACCACAGGTGTTGGCCACGACCCCTGTTGGCGCGGGTGCGCAGGCAGTGAGCGCGCGTCCGGTGTTTGATCCTGCGCTGGGCGATGTCACCGAAGCGGCGGTTGTCTTGCGCGCGTCTTTGAAACCGGGTTCCACGGTGCCTGGACCAGCACTGATAACCGAGGACGAGACCACAATCGTGGTGCCAGCCAGCCGCACCGCCATTGCCCGGCCCGACGGGACCATCGACATCACGGAGGTCACACCATGAGCAGTGTCGCCTATCAGGTCATGTGGAACCGCCTCATCTCGGTCGTGGAGGAACAGGCGCAAGCGCTGGTGCGCACGGCGTTTTCAACGTCGGTGCGTGAGGCGGGGGATTTGTCGGCGGGGGTCTATAACGCCGAAGGGCTGATGTTGGCGCAGGCCGTCACCGGCACGCCGGGACACGTCAATGCGATGGCCGATGCGGTCGCCCATTTCATCCGCCGGATCGGGCGCGACAACATCGCAGAGGGCGACGTCTACATCACCAATGACCCTTGGGAAGGCACCGGTCACCTGCACGATATCACGGTGGTCAGCCCGTCCTTTCACAACGGCCACCATGTGGGTTTCTTCGCCTGCACGGCCCATGTCGTCGATATCGGGGGCCGCGGGTTCGGGGCTGACGCGACGAGTGTGTATGAAGAGGGGCTTTACATCCCCATCATGAAATTCGCGGATCTGGGCGTGGTGGACGAAACCCTGATCCGCATCGTGCGCGGGAATGTGCGTGAGCCGGATCAGGTGGTGGGCGATATCTATGCGCTGGCCACCTGTAACGAGATCGGGCAGCGGCGGCTGGCCGAGATGATGGATGAGTTTGGGCTCGATGATCTGGAGGGGATCGGTGGTTTCATCCTCGACAATTCTCGCCGGGCCACGCTGGAGCGGATCGCAGCACTGACGCAAAAGACGGCAAGCGGGGGGATGACAATTGACGGGTTCGATCAGCCGATTGATCTGAAGGTGAAGATCGACGTGCAGCCGGACCGGATCACCTGCGATTTTGCGGGAACGTCCCCGGTGGACAAGAAGGGCATCAACGTGCCGCTGGTCTATACCAAGGCCTATGCTTGCTATGCGCTCAAATGCGCGATTGCGCCGGAAATCCCCAACAACGCGGCCTCGCTTGCACCTTTTCAGGTCACCGCACCAGAAGGGAGCATCGTGAACGCGGTGCATCCGGCCCCTGTCGCGCTACGACACATCATTGGGCACATGATCCCCGATACCGTTTTTGATGCGCTTGATCAGATATTGCCTGCGACCGTGCCTGCGGAAGGAGCCGGGTGTCTTTGCAATTTTCAGGTCAGCCTGCGTGCCGTGCGGGGCCAGCGGGGACGCCGGGCCGAGGTGCTGACCTTCAATTCCGGTGGCGCAGGGGCGCGGCCCACGGTTGATGGGCTGAACGCCACCGCCTTTCCGTCCGGTGTCATGACCATGCCGATTGAGGCAACCGAACATACTGGCCCTGTGATCATCTGGCGCAAGGAGTTGCGGCCCGATAGCGGTGGCGCCGGGCAGTTTCGCGGCGGATTGGGCCAGGTGATGGAGGTCAGCGCGGCGGCGGGGCATGAATGCGACTTTTCGGCCATGTTTGACCGGGTGGATCACCCCGCGCGCGGACGGCAAGGCGGGGCTAACGGTGCCCCCACCACGATTGTGCAGGATGACGGCACATCCATGCGCGGTAAGGGTAAACAGTTTGTGGCCGAAGGGCGGCGCGTGATGCTCGCCTTCCCCGGTGGGGGTGGGTACGGCGACCCGGCTGCGCGTGATCACGCGCTGGTTCGGCGGGACCTTGCGCGGGGTTACATTTCGGCGGAAGCTGCAATGCGGGATTATGGGCTGAGCGCCGCAGAGGTGGCAGCGGTGCAGGCGATGGTCGCGAAAGGGGAAAGCACCTAAATGCAAGCGCCGCAGAAAAGCAGCTATGATGTGGTAATCGTCGGCGGGGCGATGTTCGGCTCTGCGGTGGCGTGGTTCCTGACGGATAATCCGGATTTCGACGGCTCGGTTCTGGTGGTGGAGCGCGACCCGAGCTATGAATTCGCCTCGACCTCGCACACCAATTCCTGCATGCGCCAGCAGTTCAGTCGCGAGATCAATGTGCGGGTGTCGCAATTCGCGGCCGATTTCGTGAAGAACTTTTGGCAATACATGGGTGGCGACCCGCGCGTGCCTCACCCGCGCCTGCAAAGCTATGGCTATATGTATCTGGCCGACAACGAAGATTTCGCCGCGATCTTGCGCGAAAGTCAGCGACTGCAGGCGGCTTGCGGGGCAGGCACCAAGCATATGATGCGGGACGAGATCGCGCGGGATTATCCGTTCTACAATCTTGATGACATTGTCGCGGCGAACCACAATCTGGTGGATGAGGGGTATTTTGACGGCAACACCCTGTTTGATTGGTGGAAGCGGTCCGCGCGGGAACGTGGCGCGGAATATGTGACCAACGAGGTCATCGCGATGAACCGCAATGCTGCCGGAACGCGGGTGGAAAGTGTGATCCTGAAATCAGGGGAAGTTGTTGCTTGCGGGACTGTGGTGAACGCCTCTGGCCCGCGCGCGGTGCTGACTTCCCGTATGGCCGGGATCGAAATCCCCGTAGAGCCGCGCAAGCGCTATACCTTTATTTTCGAAGCGGAAAAGCCGTTGGATCGCGATCTGCCGCTAACGATTGATCCGTCCGGCGTGCATATGCGGACGGATGGGACGTATTATCTGGCGGGCTGTCCGCCGGATGATGATCCGGCGGTGGATTATGATGATTTCGTGCAAGATCATAGCCTTTGGGAAAACAAGGTCTGGCCGGTGCTGGCAACCCGCGTGCCGCAGTTCGAGGCGATCAAACTGCGCAATTCATGGGTCGGGCACTATGCTTATAACACCTTTGACCAGAACGCGATTTTGGGGCCCCATCCGGAGGTGGAAAACTTCATCTTCGTCAATGGGTTCTCTGGCCATGGGTTCCAGCAGTCCCCGGCCATGGGACGGGGCACGGCAGAGTGGATCACCCATGGCGCATACCGCACGCTCGACCTGACGCCGTTTCATTATGACCGGATCACACGGGGTGAGAAATTCGTCGAAAAGGCCGTGATATGAAGATGTTGGAAAACCCCTTTATGGCCGCGCTGCGGGCCGGGCAAAAACAGATCGGCCTTTGGGTCAGCCTTGCCAGCAACTACGCCGCCGAGGTGACGGCAGGGGCGGGCTATGACTGGCTGGTGGTCGATATGGAACACAGCCCAGGGGATGTGCAAACCACGCTGAGCCAGTTGCAGGCGATTGCGCCATATACATCCACTGCCATTGTGCGCGCGCCATGGAATGACGCGGTGATGGTCAAACGCCTGTTGGATATCGGGGCGCAGGGCATTCTTTTTCCGATGGTCCAGTCGGCGGACGAGGCGCGGGCGGCTGTGGCCGCGACCCGCTATCCGCCTGACGGGATACGCGGTGTTGCGGGGTCGATGCGCGGCAGCCGGTTTGGGCGGATCGGCGATTATTACGCCCGCGCGAATGATGAAACAGCGGTGATTGTGCAGGTCGAAACTCTGTCGGCTATCGGGCAGGCCATTGAAATCGCTGACGTTAAGGGTGTGGATGGCATCTTTTTCGGGCCTGCCGATATCGCTGCGGATATGGGGCTGATCGGGCAACCGATGCACGCAGATGTGTGGGCAACGATCAGGCCGGTGGCGCGCGCGTTGATGAAAAAGGGCATGCCGGTCGGCACGCTGGTGACGGATCCGGGGTTTGCCACGCAGTTGCTGAACGAAGGATTTACCTTCGTGGCCTGTGGCACGGATACCGGGTTACTGGCCAAGGCGGCGGATGGATTATTGGCGCAGATGCGTCAGGGGATAGAGGAAAAGTGATGAAAAAACTCGTACTTACAGGGGCAGCCGGGCGTCTTGGGTCTTATCTGCGCGAGCCGCTGACAAAGATGTGCGAAACGCTCGTCTCAACCGATTTGGCCGAGGATATCGGCACGCTTTACCCCGGTGAAAGCTACGTCAAGGCAGACCTCGCTGATCTGAACGCGGTCGCGGATATTCTGAAAGACGCCGACATGGTGATCCATTTCGGTGCCATCGCGGATGAGGCCCCGTGGGAAGACATTCTGCATTCTAACATCATTGGTGCCTATAACGTCTGGGAAGCAGCCCATCGCAATGGGGTCAAGCGCGTGGTTTATGCCAGTTCGGTTCATGCTGTCGGGATGCATAAAAAGACCGATACGATTGGTCTGGATGCCCCCCACCGCCCTGATACCTATTACGGGTTAGCAAAGTGTTTTGCTGAAGATCTCGCCAGTCTATATTGGGAGAAGCGCGGGATTGAGGCCGTTTGCCTGCGCATATTCTCCTGTGCGCCGGCGACCAATGCGCGCAGTATCGGGACTTGGCTGTCCTATGACGATATGGTCCACCTCGTCGAACGGTCGATTGACAGCCCCGTTGTGGGCTTCACCGTTGTTTACGGCATATCCAATAATGACAGGGCGGTCGTCGATAACTCCAAAGCCGGGCATCTGGGATATCGGCCTAAGGATAACGCCGAACAATTCGCCAAAGAGGTGTTTGCGGATACCCCGCCACTGGATAACAAGGATCTGGCGAACCTTTGCATTGGTGGGCCATTTGCGACGGTGGAGTTGGGCAATTCGGGGGTGGCTGCGTTGAATGTGGTAGACGACCGCAAGAAGACGTGAGGCTGACAAGGGTTAACCATGCGTGCGGCTGAATTGGGCGTCGCAACGCCTCATCCGGCACAATGGCCTGAACCCTTTGCAAAACAGGGTTCCGCAGCGGGACACATCTTATGCAGAACCTATGCAGAAACCATGCGCATGATCATATGCATCGCGCGGGTTTAACGCGGCGTGCGGTGCTGAAAGGTTAACGCCTGCTTTGTGCGGCATCATCGTGCAACTGCTGGAGCTGTTCGGTCAGGACCTTGGCCGACACACCGGGCAGGGTGTGTTTCCGTGAATTCGTTGGTCATATCAAGCCATATCTGGGCGATCTGGCGGAGATGCGACATTATAAGGTGGTGATCTGATCGCTTATGTTTTGTGCTTGGTTGGTTGGGCCACATACATGCCTGCAAGGATCAGTGCCACGCCAACGGCGCGGGCCACGGGGCTGCCGGGCGCGCCCATGATGATGTCGAGCAGGACGCCAGAAATCATCTGACCTGCAATAATCAGCAATGCGGTTTGCGCTGCCCCGATGCGCGGGATCAACCAGCTGCCCGCCGCAATGAAGATGACCCCGATCGGCCCGCCAAGATATGCCCACCACGGCGAGGCCAGCGGTTCGCCCGCAAAAAGCCCGCCCCATAACAGTGCGGTTACCGTGATGAAGCCCAAGCCGACGATATGGTTCCAGAATGAAGATTCCATCGCAGAGGTTGACATGGCCAATCTGCCGTTGATTTGTCGGCTTAACCCGACCAGCACCCCCGCCAGGAGCGCAAGTGCGATAAACCAGATCATGCTGTGCTTCCAAAGAAGATCAGGATCAGGCTGCCGCTGATAATCAGCGTCAGAGAAAGATAGTCGCGCCCTTCGGGCATTCGTTTGGGCAGCCCAAAGAGCCCCCGGATATCGGCAAACAGGCTAAACAGAATTTGCCCTGCAAGCCCCAAGGCGATAGTCCCTGACAGGGCCAGCGCGGTGTTCACGGTGGCCGAGGTGAGCATGACCGTGACGCCGCCTGACACCCCACCCAGATAAGTCCAGACCGGTGGTCGTGTCGTGCTTGCCCGTTTGGGCCGCAGGAGCATCAGCAGGATCAGGGCGGCGATGGTGCCGGTCAGATGCGGGACCCATGATGCAAAGAACAACGAGCCATGCACCGCCAGCGTTCCGTTAAACAGGATCATCAGCGTCAGCAGGCCACCCGCCCCAAAGGCGGCGGCGAAATGGAAAAGGCGGGGTACATGGGCTGTGTCGGACATGCCCGCATGCATCTAGGCTTCTGGCGTGGAGCGCAATCTTTGTTGTGACCGGATCGCCCCGAAATGAACCTTTGGATGGTTGGGCTGCGAGGTTTTGATCTGGCGTAGTTTCACGATCAGATCCCGTTCTGCGCGCGGCAGATACCGTGTGGTGAAGCCAAGCATCCAGCGTGGCAGGGTTTCGACAGCATAGGCATGCAGGGCCAGCCGCTGTTCGGCTGGTGTCAATTGTTCGAAAGGAACCGTACAAAAGGATTTGCGCCGCAAGTCGATGGATAGCAGGACCAGTTGGTTTTTTGCGTCATCCTCTGCCGATGTCGCGAGGGCCGCATTATATGCAGCGGGCAGCTGATTTTTCAGATCATGCAACCGCCGCCGCACGTATCGATGAAATATCAGCCACACCGCCGCTGAACTGATTAACAAAACACTAACAAATATGGGCACCGTCGATCCTCTGCCGTTCCCCACGATTGGTTTACCGATAGGTTATGGTCGGAATTGGACCAAACTGGTACATTGTAGGGAAGCATCGCCGCAAATTGCGCCACATTGGTTAACCAGAGGTTAACAGGCCCAGTCGCGTGTTCAGCCGTTGACATGGACCGAATCCCGTCTATAAGCCGCCACTTCATTGGTGTTGATGGCCCGCGCAAGCGGAACCCTGTCGTCCCGGCAAAATCCGGGAAAAGGACAACGCCCTTCACGCCCCTCGGGGTTCTTTGAGAAGGAGATCAGCGTATGACAAAGCGTACCGCTGCCAAGTACAAAATTGACCGCCGGATGGGCGAAAACATCTGGGGTCGTCCGAAATCCCCCGTCAACCGTCGTGAATATGGCCCCGGCCAGCACGGTCAGCGCCGCAAGGGCAAATTGTCTGACTTTGGTATTCAGCTGCGCGCCAAGCAGAAGCTGAAGGGCTACTACGGCGATCTGACCGAAAAGCAGTTCCGCCGCATCTATGCAGAGGCCGAGCGGGTCAAGGGTGACACCGGTGAAAACCTCATCGGTCTGTTGGAGCGCCGTTTGGACGCGGTTGTTTACCGTGCCAAGTTCGTTCCGACGATTTTTGCCGCCCGCCAGTTTGTGAACCACGGCCATGTCACTGTGAACGGCAAGCGGGTGAACATCCCGTCTTACCGCGTCAAGGAAGGCGATGTTGTTGAGGTTCGCCAGAAATCCAAGCAGATGGAACTTGTCCTGGTCGCGTCCCAGTTGCCAGAGCGTGATGTGCCTGATTACATGGCCGTCGATCATTCCAAAATGACGGCCGAGTTTGTGCGCACCCCCGGTCTGGGCGATGTGCCTTACCCGGTGGCGATGGAGCCAAACCTCGTCGTGGAATTCTACGCCAAGAACTAAGCGGTTCTGGCAATCAATTTGGAAAGGCCGTGCCCGTGGGGTGCGGCCTTTTTCATTTGGGTGAGTGGCAGATTTGAGCGCAAAAAGGCGGATTGCTGCAAACGGTTTTGATGTCCCTTTGCCGAGAAACTTGGATTTCTGCGAAATGACATAAATCAGTCGAGTGAAGCAACACGAACAGATCTGAACTACATCTTACCACCAACTTCGTCTGCCGGTGTGGTCCGGTTGTAGAATTGGTGACTTTGCGTTCACGGAGGCTCTGAGATTATGATTGAGGGCGAACCGTTCGCGGTTGTGAAGCCGCCATTCACCCCGACCTGTTGATCATGCTTCCTGGTTCACTTGAGATTTGTTGTGGGTTTTTCACGATTGGCGTCCTGGACTGTCCTTTAGTTAGTGACTCGTGCAGTTTCACGAAATTGCTACAAAAATGACAAACTCGTTTTGCAGCGTCGCGACAATTGTTTGTATCTAGTGGAGTAAGTACCTTGAAAATTCTCAATAGTATGGCTGTTTCGGCACTGGCCCTGAGTGCGGCGGTCAGTGCAGCCAATGCTGCCCCCCTATTGGTGACAAATGGCAATGACGCTGGTGACGGGTCATTGCGCGCAGCACTTGCTGCAGCCGCGCAGATGGCTGACGGTGCGCAAGTCCTGATCACGACGAATGATGATATCATCATCCAAAGCGGGTTGGTCTATACGGGCATCGCCCCCCTAACATTGATCGGCAATGGCCAGACAGTGATGAGCCGTGCAGATGCCGATATTCTTGCAATCACGAACGGGGCGGACCTGACGGTCGCTGCGCTGAATTTCACCGGCGCGGGCGGTTTTGATATTCAAAATCCGCATGCCGGTGATGTGGCTGGCAAGGGCATATTCGTTGATATCCGCGATGATCAGACCGGGACAATGACGCTTAATCTGTCTGATGTGACGGTGGCTGGCGTGGCGGGTCACGGTGTCCATGTGTCTGATTGTGCGCTGGCGGATGCTTGTGGCGGCGGCGGTGGCGGCTTTGGCGAAGGTTCGGCTGCGTCGATTTCCATCACTTTGGAAAATGTCGTCATTTCGGACGTCGGCAATGGCCGCTTTGACGCGGATGGTCTGCGTGTTGATGAACGTGGCGCGGGGGATATTGTGTTTGCGTCAAGTGGTTCGCTGTTCACTGGCGTGGGCGCGGATGGTGTTGAGCTGGATGAGGGGCAGGCCGGCAGTGTCCATGTGGTCAGCCGCAATGATGTGTTCCGTGACAATGGCGGCTATTGCGACCCAGATGTATTGATGGCGTTTATGCCTGCATCAACTGAAGGTGCTTATGTTGATGGCACTACTACGTTGGCCGACATTCCGGGCCCGGTGTCGGGGTCTGCCGATGATGGGTGCTTTGAACGCGAGGTCAGTCTTTATGACAGCGGCAATGTCGAAGAATTCGAAATCGGATTGGATTTTGATGATGGCTTTGACGTGGATGAGGCCGGGCCGGGAAGCATCACTGCGTTGGTGGTTGGCGGTCTGATCGTTGGCAATCTGGACGAGGGGCTTGATTTTGACGAAGAGGATGGCGGCGACATAGTGATCACGCTTTGGGATACCAAGGCGGGCGGCAACACCGACGATGGTTTTAAGCATTCCGAAAGCGGCACTGGCGATGTTATCGCGACAATGGTTGGCGTTCAGGCCGCGAATAACGGTGGCAAGGGCGCTGTCTTTGAGGAAGAAAACAGTGGCGATGTCACCGTTAAGGCGGTGGGTGTCATGACATCCAACAATGACGATAGCATCGCGACCGGTATCGAGGTGAACCAGGAGGGAACCGGAACGGGTGTGCTGGAACTGGATCGGTCTGACATTGCTGATGGCGTCGATTCCGAAGGTGTCGAGGTTGTGGCTGGCTAAACAAAAAAAGGGCGTACTGATCAATCAGTACGCCCTTTGGTTATTGGTTTTGGGTTTGTTCAGATGGCTGGCGTGTCAATTGCGGTTGCAAGGGGCGCTTCCATTTTGATCAGGATGCCTTGCACCGTTACCGTTGCATCATCAGCATCGTTCAGACCGGGCATATCCAGCCCGGTGATCACCAGATCGATGCCCCGCGTGATTGTCAGCAAATCGGTACCCGCATCGCCAATCAGCCGTTGGCCGGTTCCGATCAGGGCAAGCGGTGCGGTGCCATCATAAACAAGCGGGCTATTCAGTGAGATATCATCGCGGGTGGCGATCAGGATTTTGCTCGCCTGCCGTTGCGTGGCGGCAAATTCCAATGCTGTGCGCAGCGATCCGGCCCCGTCATCATTGCCGTTGGTGACGATGATTTTGTTCTCGGCGGCTGCGGTGCTTGCGACTGCGGAAATACCCAGCGCAAACGCCAAAATAGTCGTTCTGAAATTCATTTCACTCACTCCACTCACTAGTAAACAAGTTCTTTACCTGTTGGTCAACTTTGTCATTTTTACAGCAATTTGAAGAAAGTCCGGTCATTTTCAGTTTGAATCAACGTCTTTCAAAGTTAACGCCAAAATTGTTTGATTTGCTTGGTTAATCTTGTTCCGGTTGCGCAACAAATCCGCAGTGATGGGCGCATTGTCCTGCCCATTTTCAATCCGGTTTTGATCGCCTATTGATTTCTGAACGAACTGCACATGCGAAGGGACCGCCTCATGACTGATTATCCTGTGTTTGGCCGAATCGATGGAGCCGTTGTCATGATTGGCTTTGGTTCGATCGGGAAGGGTACCCTGCCGCTGATCCAGCGTCATTTTGAGTATGACACAGACAAATTCAGTGTGGTTGATCCAAACCCCGACAGTGCCGCGTTTTTGGCCGCGCAGGGGATCACCCATCATCAGGTTGCCCTGACCCCGGAGAATTACCGCGACGTGTTAAAGGGCCTGTTCCCTGAGGGCAAAGGGTTTTGCGTTAATCTATCAGTCGACACATCATCTTTGGATTTGATGAAATACTGCCGCGAGATGGGTGTGCTTTATATTGATACGGTGGTGGAACCTTGGGCGGGCTTCTATTTCGACACGACTGACAATGCGGAGCGGACGAATTATGCCCTGCGCCAGACGGTCCGGGATGAAAAGGCGGCCAATCCGGGCGGCACAACGGCGGTCAGTTGCTGTGGCGCCAATCCCGGTATGGTCAGTTGGTTCGTCAAGGAAGGGTTGATGACGTTGGTGCGCGATCTGGGCCGCGATGATCCGATGCCTACGGATCGTGCGGGCTGGGGCAAGCTGATGCAGTCGCTGGGCGTCAAGGGTGTGCATATTGCAGAACGTGACACGCAGGCCCGGGCAAAGCCGCGCCCGCGCGATGTGTTTGTGAATACCTGGTCGGTGGAAGGCTTTATTGCGGAAGGTTTTCAGCCTGCTGAGCTGGGCTGGGGCACGCATGAGACATGGATGCCGGAGACGGCGCATAGCTATGATACGGGCTGTCAGGCGGCGATCTGGTTTGAGCGCCCCGGAGCGATTACTCGCGTCCATACGTGGTGTCCGACGCCCGGCCCGCAGTTTGGATATCTGGTGACGCATAATGAATCGGTGAGCATTGCGGATTACTTTACTGTCGGGGATGCCGGGAACCCGGAATTCCGCCCGACTTGTCATTATGCCTATCACCCCTGCGATGACGCGGTGTTGTCCCTGCACGAGATGTTCGGTGCGGGTCGTCAGCAGCAGGTGCACGAGATTTTGGATGTCGATGAAATTGTCACCGGCATCGATGAATTGGGCGTACTCCTTTATGGCCATGAGAAGAATGCGCTTTGGTTCGGCTCGCGTCTGTCGAACGAAGAAACCAAGGCGTTGGCACCCTATCAAAATGCAACCGGCCTGCAGGTGACGTCGGCTGTTTTGGCCGGGATGGTCTGGGCGTTGGAGAACCCTGAGGCCGGGATTGTTGAGACCGACGAGATGGATCATGTGCGTTGTCTTGAAGTGCAGCGCCCTTATCTTGGCCCGGTCGAGGCACATTATACGGATTGGACGCCATTGCAGGACCGCTGGGAACACTTCGCCGAGGATATTGATGAAAGCGATCCGTGGCAATTTCGGAATGTGTTGGCGACTTAAGGTGTAGTTTATGGAATTGCTCTTTGGGCTGATTGCCCAGCTTTTGGTCGTTGCTTTGGCACCGCTTCTGGCGTTGGTCGCACCGATTTTTGCGGCGATTTCCGCCGGCTTTGTGGCTTTGCTGTCCTTGATATTCGGCAGTTTTTTTTCCACGTGGCGCGTGGCCAGAACGCGCGTTCCTGCCGATATCCGTCGCCGTCGTCGTCGCACCTGGTCTTACGTTTTGCTGACGCCTGTGGTGGTTGTGGGTACCGCGCTTTTTGTCGCCAATCAGTTCTTTTTTGCGCCCACACTGCGCTGGGCCGTTGATTTGGCTGCGAGCCGAACGGATTACACCGTTGAATTGCGCGCGGTGGAAGGTGATTTATGGTCCGGTCAGTTGCTGCTAGGCGACTTGCGGGTTTCTGGCCGGACGGCTGATGGGACAATAGCAGATGTGACGGTCGGGCAGCTGGAAGCTGATCTAGCTGTGCTGAGCCTGTTGACATCAACGGTGCGCTTGGACCGGATGGTGGTGACCAATGCAGATGTTTTGGTGCAGTGCGCGCTAGCTGCGCGGGGCAGAGCCGACGCAACCCAGAAGGAACGCGGTGGGCGCCGGTTTGTGGTGGAAATGCTGAATGTCACTAATGCTGTGATGGTTGTTGAACAGCCTGATGGTGGCCGTCATGCTCTGGAGATCGAGACAGCAATCGTGGAGCCATTGCGCAGCAATTGGGCACCATTTGATCTGCTGTTCCGGTCTAACCTAAAGGCCAGCTTTGATGGTGCCGATTTGCGGGTCATGACTGAGAAGATCGACGGCGACGGACGTCGTACAGAATGGGCGTTGGAGAAAATGGAGCTGACGACCCTTGGTGCGTTCACAAACGCCGCCCCAATCCGTTGGTTTGATGATGGCACGATATCCGCACTGATGCAGGACGAGTGGCGACGCGATGATATCACGCTTGATACCGGGTGGCAGATCGCCCTGCGGGATGCAGAGATTGACCCGTCACGGGTTGGCGGTCTGACTGAGGCGCTGTTTGCCACGACCTTGGCCGACGTTCTTGATACCAATCGCGGTGATGTTGATCTCGCCTTTCGGTTGGTGCTGGACGAAAATGGGTTTCGTGATACGGCTTCAGGCGATCTGACTGCGTGGTGGAATGCGTTGATCAAGGGGATCGCACTGGTGCTGGCGTCCGGCGAACCCGTGACCGCGGATCAGGCGGAGGGGCGCTTGCGTGGCTTCACCGATGGTGTGCGCAATATTTTGGGGATTGAACGGGACGACCCCTAAAGCCCCGCTCGGAACGCGCTGGGCGTTTGCCCGACGAAATCCAGAAATGCGCTGTTGAATGCGCTGGATGAGCTGTAGCCGACATCCATGGCGATTTGGGTGACTTGGCGGGTGGGGTCCGACAGGGCCTCTACCGCGCGGATCATGCGTAACCTGCGCAGGCAGTCGCGCCATGGCATGCCGACCTCTTCCTGAAAACGGCGCGCGAGGGTCCGTTCGGTCAGGCCGACTGCGGTGGCGATTTCAGCGAATGCAATGGTTTCGCCAATGCGCGTTTCGGTCAGGGTCAGCGCTGTTTGAACCGCATCGGACTGGCCGACTGGCATCCACATTTCGTTGGGTGCAGCAGCGGCGCGAGTGGCCAGCATGTAAAGCGTATCGAAAAGCTGTTTGCCGTCGGGGTCCAATGCGGTCTGGTCTGGCCCATATGACCGGCAGGCAAGGATCAGCTCGCGGGCCAGCGGTGACATGTCCAGAACGCGGAGCGGCTCTGCCGGTGCGGCGTAGTGCGTCGGTGAAAAGAGCGCTGAGCAGCAGGTGATTGTCGTCGCGATGTCGAGGGTGATTGGCGCATCGGCTGCGATCAGCGCGGCGCGCGCCGGTGGCAGGGTCCATGCCCGCCCCGCCGCTTGCAGGCGCATCGTCCCTTTGGCGGCGTAGAGCAGGTAGTGACGGTCGAATTGCACCGTCTTGCCCGTTTCGGGCGGGAAATCGCGGTAGACGCAAAAGGCGGGCAGGTCGGACATTGGCGTAGGTTAATCCAGGAGCTGTGCTTCATAAACCTTCGTGCTGGGCGCCCCTGTCATCATGGGCCGCAAGGTGCCGCCGATCGCGGCAAAAAGGGGGCCCTTGCGATAGGCGTCAAGGCCTACCAGATTGTCCCATTGATGCAGCAGTGTGATTGAGCCGTTGTCATTGGGGTCGGTCAAAACCCGGACCGACCGATTGCCGGGCATGGCGCGCATTTGGGGTGCTTCGGCGCGCAGGCAGGTGATGGCCACAGGCCGGTCTGCGGGGGCGACGGTAAAGTTGACTTCGACATAGATCATGTTGCGTCCTTTTGGGCATGCGTGATCAGGTAGGCGTGGCTTGACCGGCTGGGCGGCCCTGCGGGAAACCCCGCGTCCCACAGACAATATAAGCCGGTGGTCGCGATATGCTGCTGCATGCGGGCGGGCTTGATCATCCGGTGCCGCCAGCGCACCCAGATAATCCAGTTGCACCAATGCGGTTTGCTGACGATCAACAGGAGGCGTCCGTTGGGCGCGAGTTGCCGTTTGAGTAGATGCAGCGCTGCACGCGGATCGGTGAAATGTTCGATGACATGGGCGCAGAGCACGATGTCATGGAGCGTCTGAGTCGCGTTTTCCAGACCCGCGATCAGTGGGCGGATATCGGGTGTGATATGGGCGAGGGACCGTGCGGCGGTTGCGACCATTTCCGCCGAAGGGTCCAGCAGTGTCACGCTGGCGGGCCGGCCTGACACCTCGATCAGGGCGCGGGCGAAATCGCCGGTGCCGCAGCCTGCGTCAAGAACGGATGCGCCGCCGGTTTGCAGCCCGGCCTGATCGACCAGCCAACGGTAGGCGGCGGTGTAGCCGAGTCCTTCGATCTTGCTGCGCCATTTGGCGGCGGCCTGATCGTAGGATTGGATAAGGGGGGCATCTGTTGTCATGATCTGTGGTGTAGCAGCGTGGTCTCTGGCGGGCTTTCGCGGGTTTGCCAAAAACGCGCGCGGTTCGGACAAAACCTGTTGGCTCTGGTCATGGATCGGGCGTGGCGATAGAACGGGCCGAACGACAAAGGCAGGGGCGTCATGGCAGACGGTATTCAACCGCAACCGGGTATTATGGACATCGCGCTATATAAGGGCGGTGAGGCGCATCTGGACGGCGTGCGCAATGTCCTGAAACTGTCGTCGAATGAGAATCCGCTGGGCCCCAGCGAAGCCGCGAAAGAGGCGTTTCGCCGTGCGGCACATGACCTGCACCGCTATCCATCCACGGATCATGCCGCCCTGCGTGCCGCCATTGGCGATGTGTGGGGCGTTGATCCCGCGCGTGTGTTCTGCGGTGTGGGATCGGGTGAAGTCCTGAAGCTGCTGGCAGAGGCCTATGCCGGGCCGGGTGATGAGGTGGTGTTCACCGAACACGGGTTTTCGATGTATCCGATTTATGCCCGTGCCTGTGGTGCAACCCCGGTGGTTGTGCCCGAGCATGAGCGTGTGGTGGATGTTGATGCGATCCTGGCGGCTTGTGGTCCGAAGACCAAACTTGTCTTTGTTGCGAACCCTGCCAATCCCACAGGCACCATGGTTGGCGCGGCCGAGGTGGCCCGGCTTGCCAATGGTTTGCCGTCGCAGGCATTGCTTGTGCTGGATGGTGCCTATGCCGAATATGTCGAAGGTTTTGACGCCGGTAAATCGCTGGTGGAAAGCCGCGAGAATGTGGTCATGTCCCGGACGTTTTCCAAGATTTACGGGCTGGGGGGCATGCGTGTTGGTTGGGGCTATGCCCCGCAGGCTGTGATTGATGTGCTCAACCGGATCAGAGGCCCGTTCAATCTGTCGGCCGCTGCATTGGCCGCGGCAGAGGCCGCTGTGCGCGACACCGAGCATACAGAGAAATGCCGGATCGAGAATGCCAAGTGGCGGGAATGGATGGCGACGGCTTTGGCCGAGCTTGGCGTGCCATCGGATACGTCGACCGCAAATTTTGTTCTGGCGCGGTTTACCGATGAGGCCGAGGCGGATGCCTGCGATGCCAAATTGCGGGATGCCGGCATCATCGTGCGCAAGGTGGCCGGGTATAAGCTGCCCCACTGCCTGCGCATCACCGTGGGCGATGAAAGCGCCTGCCGCCGTGTGGTACATGCTGTGGCGCAGTTCAAAGGGGCCGTTTGATGGCCGTGCTTTATGAGCGTGTCGCGCTGATCGGTTTGGGTCTGATTGCCGGATCCATGTCGCTGGCGATGCGCCGCGCCGGGCTGGCGGGCGAAGTTGTGGGTTATGCCCGTTCAGCCGAGACCCGCGAGATTGCGCGCGATATCGGCCTGTGTGATCGGGTGTGTGACAGCGCGGCAGATGCGGTGAAAGATGCCGATCTGGTTGTTCTTTGCGTGCCTGTTGGCGCGATGGATGCCGTGGCGCGCGAGATAGCACCGATGTTGAAACCCGGCGCCGTGGTCAGTGATGTTGGATCGGTCAAGCGTACGGTGATCGATGCGGTGGCCCCGCATATACCCGATGGCGTGCATTTCATCCCCGCCCATCCGTTGGCCGGGACAGAGCATTCGGGACCGCGATCAGGGTTTGCGGAGCTGTTTGATGACCGTTTCTGCATTCTGGTCCCGCCGGAGGGCAGCGACCGTACGGAGGTTGATCGTCTGGCTGCCCTTTGGCGCGGCATGGGGTCCCAAGTGGATGAGATGGAAGCCGATCATCATGATCTGGTGCTGGCCGTCACCAGCCACACGCCACACCTGATTGCCTATACGATGGTCGGTGTCGCGGATGATTTGCGCCGGGTGACGGATAGCGAGGTGATCAAGTATTCGGCGGCGGGGTTCAGGGATTTTACGCGCATCGCGGCCTCTGATCCGGTGATGTGGCGCGATGTGTTTTTGAACAACAAAGAAGCCACACTTGAGATTTTGGGCCGATTTACCGAGGAATTGTTTGCCTTGCAGCGCGCCATTCGGCAGGGGGATGGCGATCACTTGCACGAGTATTTCACCCATACCCGCGCTATCCGGCGGGGGATTATTGAGGCCGGGCAAGACACCGATGCCCCGGATTTTGGCCGCAAGAAGGCCAAAAGCGATTGATTGGGCGGGCTGTACTTGTGCTGGCCCTTTGGGCGGGCGCGGTTGCAGCCCAGACCCTTGATGGATCCGTTCGGCCAAATGCGCGGCCTGTTCCTGAAATCGAAGCACCTGTTATTCGCCCGCGCGCGCGTGGCACGGTTGAAGCTGGTGCGTTGCTGCGTCCACAGGCGCGCCCCTATATCCGCGCTGATCTGACACATGGGGCTGCGACCCGCCCGCAGGCCCGCGCTGAGGTGGGGTTGTTTGCATTCAGCCCCTATGCCTTGTCGGTATCAATGCGGCCCGTATTGCGCCCCCGCACGATTGAAGAGGCAGGCGCGCAGCGACGTCTGGCCCGTATCCGCGGACAGGTCTGTGATGACGTTTCCATTCAGGGCGAGGCGATCGGCCCGGTCAATGGCGCAGGCGCTTGCGGCATTGAACAGGCGGTCAGCGTACGGTCGGTCGCGGGCGTGATGCTGAACCCGCGTGCAACGATGGATTGTCGGACGGCCGCATCGCTGAAACGTTGGGTGGAGCAGGGGGCGATCCCTGCGGTGGGCGATGAAGGGGGCGGCGTGGCGGGCTTGCGCGTGGTGTCGCATTACGCCTGTCGGAACCGGAACAACGCGGCAGACGGCCGATTGTCGGAACATGCAAAGGGCCGCGCGATTGATATTGCGGGTATTCGGCTGCGCAGCGGGCGCGAGATCACAGTGCTGAGGGATTGGAATTCAGCGCGCGATGGGGCGCGTTTGCGTCAGATGTGGCGGGCGGCCTGCGGGCTGTTTGGCACTGTGTTAGGGCCGGACGCAAATCGGTTTCACCGCGATCACTTTCATTTCGACACAGCCCGGTATCGCAGTGGGTCTTATTGCCGTTAACTTTTTACGATTGCACCCTATGTGATTAATTCAGGAACAGGAGAGATTGATGGAAAGCCTTGCCCAAGACCTTGCCACGATGGTGCGCACCCCTTTGCATGATAGCCATGTCGCTGCATTGCGCGAGATTGGGGTCGAACGGGATTGGGCGGCAGGCGAGATGCTGCAGGAATATGGTAAGCCCGCCGAGACTTTTCATTACGTCGTGGATGGCGCGGTGGAGGCAGTCGATCCCCGCACAGGTGGCCGTTATGGCGACGCGCATCTGGGGCCGACGCAGTTTTTTGGCGAAATCAGTTTTCTATCGGCTGGCAAGGCCATGATGGGCGCGCGCTGCATCGAAAAATCGCGCATCATCACGGTGGAGCGCGAACCGATGCTGGAGCTGATGGGGCGTGTTCCAGAGATGTCGGATATCGTGATCACCGTTTTTGCAGCCCGTCGGCGCCGCTTGCTGGAAAGTGGTGAGGCCAGTCTGACTTTGATCGGGGCGGAAGAGGATCGCCATATCCGTCAGATCGCGGCCTTTGCTGGCCGTAACAAGATCCCGTTCCGCAGTCTGACATTGGGTGAGCACGAGGCCGAGGCGGTCGCCCATTCCTGCAAAATCGGTGCGGCTAAGCCCGCCGTGATCTTTGGCAAATATGATGTTGTCCCTGATCCGACCCCAACCAAGATTGCCGCAATGCTGGGCCTGGATATGGCTGTGCGCGATGATCGTATCTTTGATGTGTTGATCGTGGGTGGTGGTCCGGCAGGTGTGGCCGCAGGTGTTTATGCGGGAACTGAAGGGCTTTGTGCATTGGTTGTTGAGGACCTGACGATTGGCGGGCAGGCGGGCACGTCATCACGGATTGAGAATTACATGGGTTTTCCGACAGGTATTTCTGGTTCTGATCTTGTCTGGCGCGGTGAAGTGCAGGCGATGAAATTCGGCACGCAGTTTGCTGTGCCCCGCCGGGTGCGCGCGCTCGAACGCCGCGATGATGGTGTGTTCTGTGCGACCTTGGATGATGATGAGATTGTCTGCGCCAAGGCTGTTGTTGTGGCGACGGGCGTGCAGTATCGCCGGTTGCCGATCCCGCGACTTGAAGATTTCGAAGGGGTTGGCATCTATTATGCGGCCACGGATGTCGAGGCCCGCTATTGCCGCGACACCGATGCGATTGTGGTTGGCGGCGGCAATTCTGCCGGGCAGGCGGCGATGTATCTGTCCCGCACGGCCAAGCACGTTCATGTGCTGGTGCGGGGGCCGAGCCTCGCGGCGTCCATGTCGGATTATCTGCTGTCCCGGTTGGAGGCAGATCCCGCGATCACCATTCATTATCAGACAGAAATATCCGCGCTGCATGGCGATGCGCATCTGGAGCAGGTGACGATCCATAACAAGGCCGATGGTGCGGATCAGGTGATTGATGCACGCGCTGCCTTTATCATGGTGGGGGCGGCCCCCAATACGGGCTGGCTATCGGGGTTGGTGGAGCTGGACGGAAAAGGCTTTGTGCAGACCGGTCAGGCTGTGGGGAAAGATACGCCCTATGAGACATCGCATCCGGGTATCTTTGCCGTTGGTGATGTGCGGGCCGGATCGGTCAAGCGCGTCGCGTCTGCGGTGGGCGAAGGGTCGGTGGTGATATCAAAGGTCTGGGATTTTGTGCAGGGCTGACCAAGCGGTGCGCTGCCGCGCATTCCCGGTTCTGATGGCGGCGACATGACGTGTTGATCGGGGCGTTGCGCGGTTGGCGCTGTTGCTGCCTCCGGCGGGGATATTTAGGGCCAAAAGAAGCTGATGGTGAAGGCTTTACCCCCCGTGTTTGCGGTTCTATAAGCGCGATCATGATGAGCCTGATGATCATACGCATTATTTGCCCGGCGGCCTGATTGCGCCAGCCGGGAAAAGGTGTCTGCGTGCGCGCACCGCTCCTCACCTCTTTTCATATGATTGCCTGAAGGACGCCTGCAATGAGCGCCGAAACACCCGACTATAAATCCACCCTGAACCTGCCGCGCACGGATTTCCCGATGCGGGCCGGATTGCCCAAGCGTGAACCCGATTGGCTGGCCCGCTGGGCGCAGATCGGGGTCTATGACAAGCTGCGCGAGAAGGCCGGGGGGCGGAAACCCTTTACGCTGCATGATGGCCCGCCTTACGCGAATGGTCATCTGCATATCGGCCACGCGTTGAACAAGATCCTCAAGGATATGGTTGTCCGTTCGCAGCAGATGATGGGCCGCGATGCTCGCTATGTGCCGGGCTGGGATTGCCATGGTCTGCCGATTGAGTGGAAGATCGAAGAACAATACCGCGCCAAGGGCCGCGATAAGGACGATGTGGATGTTGTCGATTTCCGGCAGGAATGCCGCAAGTTCGCCGATGGCTGGGTCGATATCCAACGCGAGGAATTCAAGCGGTTAGGCGTGCAGGGCAATTGGGATGATCCGTATCTGACGATGAATTTCCACGCCGAACGGGTGATCGCCGAGGAATTCCAGAAGTTCCTGATGAACGGGACGCTCTATCAGGGGTCCAAGCCCGTGATGTGGTCGCCGGTGGAGAAGACCGCGCTGGCCGAGGCGGAGGTGGAGTATCATGACCGCCAGACCGATGCGATCTGGGTGAAGTTTCCGGTAAGTAATGTCGAAGAGCTGAACGTATCACAGCAAAACGACCAACCTGATCTAAAAGACAAGCTCGCAAGAGCATCGGTCGCCATCTGGACAACAACACCGTGGACGCTCCCTCAGAACCGCGCAGTGTGCTTCAATCCTCATGTTCGATACAGCGTTTTTGAAATCAAAGATGCTCCGGAGGGTAACTGGGCAAAGGTTGGGGACATTCTCCTGTTTGCACACGTGCGTGCGCTAGACGCTCTAAGGGAAGCAAAGGTGGACGACTTTGAGCACATCGGTAATATCGAACGCGGGGCCGATCTATCTGTCTTGAAACTTGCTCACCCGCTGCGTGGTGCGACAGGCGGAAATGGCGAATGGGACTTCGATGTGCCGATGCTACCGGGCGAACATGTCACGGATGACGCAGGTACGGGCTTTGTTCACACTGCCCCGTCCCATGGTGATGATGACTATGCCATCGGGGTGAAGCATGGCTTGCCGATGACGTATAATATCCTAGATGACAGTTCGTACCGTGCTGATCTGCCGTTCTTTGGGGGCGAGGCGATCCTCAAGCCCAATGGCAAGCCGGGTGGGGCCAATAAGGCCGTCATCGAAAAGCTGACGGAAGTGGGCGCGCTACTTGCCCGCAAGCGCATCACGATTTCGGATGCGCATTCTTGGCGCTCTAAGGCGCCGGTCATCCGTTTGAACCGCCCGCAGTGGTTTGCGGCGATTGATAAGCCGGTGGGCGACGGCAAGAACACCTATGGTGAGACGATCCGCGAGCGGGCGTTGCGATCGATCGACGAGTTGGTGACTTGGACGCCGAAGACAGGCCGCAACCGTCTTTATTCGATGATCGAGGCGCGGCCGGATTGGGTTTTGTCGCGGCAGCGCGCTTGGGGTGTGCCGCTGACCTGCTTTACCAAGAAAGGTGCGCAGCCCACGGACGATGACTATCTACTCCGCAATGACGCCGTGAATGCCCGCGTCCTTGAGGCGTTTGAGGCTGAAGGCGCGGATGCTTGGTACAAGGACGGGGCCAAAGCTCGGTTCCTGGGCAATGATGTGGATCATGATGCCTATGATCAGGTGTTCGACATTCTGGATGTGTGGTTTGACTCAGGGTCCACCCACGCTTTTGTGCTGCGCGACCGCGAAGACGGGTCCGAGGACGGGATGGCCGATGTCTATCTGGAAGGCACCGATCAGCATCGTGGCTGGTTCCATTCCTCGATGTTGCAGGCTTGCGGCACGATCGGCCATGCGCCCTATCGCGCCGTGGTGACCCATGCGTTCACGCTGGATGCCAAGGGCGAGAAGATGTCGAAATCGCTTGGCAACACCATCGAGCCCGCGCAGGTGGTGCAGCAATACGGGGCCGATATCCTGCGGCTTTGGGTGGCCACGACGGATTACAAGCACGATCACCGGATCGGCGACGAGATCCTGAAGGGGGTCGCCGATAGTTATCGCCGCTTGCGCAACACGGTGCGGTTCATGCTGGGCTCTTTGAGTGATTTCACCGAAAGCGATCGGGTGCAGCCTGCGGATATGCCGGAACTGGAACGCTGGGTCCTGCATCGTTTGGCTGAGCTGGATGTGCAGGTGCGCGAAGGCTATGCCAAATACGATTTTCAGGGCGTGTTTCAGGCGGTCTTTACCTTTGCCACGTTGGAACTGTCGGCGTTCTACTTCGATATCCGCAAAGATGCGCTTTATTGTGATGGGGACACGCCCCGGCGCCGCGCGGCGCGGACGGTGCTGGATATCCTGTATCACCGGATCACCAAATGGTTGGCTCCGATGCTGACTTTCACTATGGAAGAGGTCTGGCTGGAGCGGTTCCCGGGGGATGACAGTTCCATTCATCTGGAGGATTTCGCCGAAACGCCGACCGGTTGGGGGGATGAAGCATTGGCGGCGAAATGGGCCACCGTGCGCAAGGTGCGCCGCGTGGTGACAGGCGCGTTGGAGGTCGAGCGGACCAATAAGGTCATTGGTGCTTCGCTTGAGGCAGCCCCAACTGTTTATGTGAGTGCCGAGACGGCGAAAGTGCTGGAAACCGTCAGTTTTGATGATCTGTGTATCACGTCGGACATTCATGTCAGCACCGAGGCGGCCCCATCGGGCGCGTTCCATCTGGATGACGTGGCCGATGTTGCTGTCGTCTTTGCCCGTGCAGAGGGTGAGAAATGCCAACGTTGTTGGAAAATCCTGCCCGATGTCGGCACGCATACCCATGCGGGTGTCTGCGGTCGCTGCGATACCGCGTTGAGCTGAATTTGAGAGAACCTGCCCCATAAGGGGCGGGTTTTTCTGACGCTCGCTTTTGTATTGCAGGTGCCTGATGATCGGGCCGTTGAGCTACAACAGAAACAACATTGCCAAACGCTGACCTTGCGGAAGGATTGTGTTCTTACATTGTCGAATGGCGAAGCTCTGCTAGGTTCTTTGTTGGTGGTGCATTTTATATAATTTCTTTTGTTAGCGTACATACCCCGTTTGCGGTGCAGGTGGGTGGTCTGATGACCTGCCGCATAAAACAGAGCGAAGGACGACATCGATGCATACAACACTGAGCGCCGTTTTGAGTGATCATGCAGGCGCGACCCCTGTGATTGGCGCGCCTGATCGCGATTGGTTAAGCTATGATGGCTTGCGCGAGCTGACCGGCGAGGTGAGGGCTGCGCTGCATGGTATGGGCATCGGCAGGGGTGACCGGGTGGCCATTGTCTTGCCAAATGGGCCAGAGATGGCTGCCGCTTTCGTAACTATCGCACAGGTCGCCACGACGGCCCCGCTGAACCCGGCGTATCGCGAGGAAGAATACGATTTCTATCTGTCCGATTTGCGAGCGAAGGCTCTGGTCGTAATGGCGGATTATGATGGCCCCGCCCTTGCCGCCGCGACCAAGGCAGGCATGGCGATTGTGCATGTGTCAGTGCCAGATGGCGTCGCCGCAGGGTATTTCCAGCTGTCATCGGCAGCATCCGGTCCCGCTGATACTGCCGACCCTGCGGCAGATGATGTGGCATTGATCCTGCATACCTCTGGTACGACGTCGCGCCCGAAGATTGTGCCGCTTTTGCAATCCAATATCGCGGCATCCGCTGAACATATCAAAGTGTCGCTGGCCCTGACCCAGGCTGATCGGTGCCTGAATGTCATGCCGCTCTTTCATATTCACGGGTTGATTGCTGCGGTCACTGCATCGCTGGCCGCAGGCGGGTCGGTTTGGTGCGCACCGGGATTTGATGCGCTACGGTTCTTTGCCTCCATGAAAGAGGCGCAGCCCACGTGGTATACTGCGGTGCCAACAATGCATCAGGCAATCCTGAGCCGTGCCGGACGCAATGCGGATGTGATTGCGGCCACGCCGTTGCGGTTTCTGCGTTCTTCGTCCGCGTCGTTGCCAGCCCAGGTGATGGTTGCGCTTAACCAAACATTTGGCGCACCGGTGATCGAGGCCTATGGCATGACCGAGGCGACCCATCAGATGGCGTGTAATCCGCTTGCGTCCGGAACCCAAAAACCGGGCGCTGTTGGTATCCCGGCCGGGCCGCAGATGCGGATCGCACATGAGACTGAAAACCGTCTGATCAAGGGAACAGGTGAGGTCGTCATCTCTGGCCCGAATGTGACGCCGGGATATGAAAGCAACCCGGACGCCAATGCAAAGAACTTTTTTGAGGCGGATGGCGCGCGTTGGTTTCGGACTGGTGATCAGGGCGCATTTGACAGGGACGGTTATTTGCATCTGACAGGCCGACTGAAGGAAATCATCAACCGTGGTGGCGAAAAGATCAGTCCGCTGGAGGTGGATGGCGTTCTGCTGGACCATCCTGATATCGTTCAGGTAGTGACCTTTGCCCTGCCGCACCCAAAACTGGGTGAAGAGGTCGCGGCGGCGGTTGTTTTGACGGACGGGTCCGTCACGACAGAACAGGACATTCGTGCCTTTGCCACCGCACATATGGCTGATTTCAAGGTACCCCGCCGGGTGATCATTTTGGATGAAATCCCCAAAGGTGCGACCGGTAAGATGCAGCGCATTGGCCTCGCGGAAAAGCTGGGTCTGGTGGAAAAGGTCTGAGCGATGAAAATCTGCATTTTTGGGGCGGGCGCCATTGGCGGCTATTTGGGGGTGAAGCTGGCCCAAGCGGGTGCGGATGTCAGCCTTGTCGCCCGTGGTCCGCATTTGGCGGTCATGAACGCCAAGGGCCTGACGCTGGTTGAAGCAGACAATGACCCAGTGACAGTGCCCGTCACCGCCAGCGATAACCCTGCCGATTTGGGTCCGCAGGACTATGTCATCGTCACGCTCAAGGCGCATTCGGTGCCGCCGGTCGTGCCAAGGATGCAGCCGCTGATTGGTGAACAGACGACAATTGTCAGCGGGGTGAATGGCGTGCCGTGGTGGTATTTCCACAAGATCGGCACTGATCTGGAAGGGACGCGATTGCAGACTGTCGATCCAGGTAATGCGCAATGGGATGGTTTTGGGCCCGACCGTGTGTTGGGTTGCGTGGTGTATCCGGCTGCTGAAGTGTCCGAGCCGGGTACGATCAAACATATTGAGGGCAATCGGTTCTCGCTGGGCGAGCCTGATGGCAGCAAATCGGAGCGCGCAGTCGCGTTGTCGCAAGCGTTGTCAGCCGCCGGTTTGAAAGCGCCCGTGCGCCCAAGATTGCGCGATGAGATTTGGGTGAAGCTGTGGGGCAACCTGTCGTTCAACCCGATATCGGCGCTGACACATGCGACACTGGATGTGCTTTGCAGTGATCCCGGCACGCGTGCCGTCGCCCGTGGCATGATGGTCGAGGCGCAGGAAGTGGCAGAGAAACTGGGCGTGAAGTTCCCGATTGATGTGGAACGGCGCATTGATGGCGGGGCTGCGGTGGGTGCGCATCGCACGTCGATGTTGCAGGACCTGGATGCAGGTCGCCCGATGGAAATCGACGCCCTTGTCGGGTCGGTGCAGGAGCTGGGCCGCATTACCGAGACACCAACACCGACGATTGATACTGTTTTGGCCCTGACACAATTGCGGGGGAAAACAGCCGGGCTTTATGGCGTTTAGGCCGCGGCGGCTGGTTTGCGTAAATCTGTCAGAACCTGCGCCGCGATTTCGAATGATCGCAGGCGTGCCGTCTGGTCGTGGATCATCCCGGTCATCATCAGCTCATCAGGGTGATAGGTATCCAACAGCGATTTGATCTGCGTTCTTACGGTATCAGGCGCGCCCGTCGCAGAGCAGCTGAGTGCTGCGTTTACCTGCGCCAGAACATGCGGCGCGATCTCTTGAGTGACGTCATGGGTAGGCCGGGGCAGTTTGCCGGGCGATCCCGTGCGCAACCGCGCAAAGGCGAGCAATTGCGAAGTGCGCAGGAAAGTGGCTTCTTCGTCCGTGTCCGCTGCGCATACCCCCGCGGCCATCATGACATAGGGTTGCGCCAGCCATTGTGATGGCTGAAAGTTGCGTCTGTAGATCGCAATCGCTTCTTCCAACATTGCAGACGCGAAATGCGACGCGAAAGCGTAGGGTAGGCCAAGATGGGCCGCGAGCTGTGCGCCATAAAGGCTGGAGCCCAGAATCCAGACGGGCACATGGGTCCCTTTCCCGGGGATTGCCTGCACTTTTGTTGTGTCATCGCCGAAATAGCCGATCAGTTCGGTCACATCCTGTGGAAAGCTGTCCTCTGGGGCCATATGCCGCCGCAAGGCGCGGGCCGTCGCCATGTCGGTGCCCGGTGCCCGCCCAAGGCCGAGATCGATCCTGTCAGGATAAAGCGTGGCCAGCGTGCCGAATTGTTCGGCCACAACCAATGGCGCGTGATTGGGCAGCATGATGCCGCCAGCACCGATCCGCATGGTCGTGGTTGCCGCCGCCACATGCCCAATGACGACGGCTGTTGCGGCGCTGGCGATGCCGGGCATGTTGTGATGCTCTGCCAGCCAATAGCGGTGATACCCCCATCCTTCGGCGGCGCGGGCGAGCGCGACTGTATTGGCGAGCGCATCTGCCGCGCTGTGCCCATCGGGGATAGGTGAAAGATCGAGGAGTGAGAAATGATGCATGGCAGATGTTCCTTTCCCCTGATCTAAGGATGATGACCCCGCAAACCAAGAGGCTTTGCCGTCGCTTTGGTGTCGGTTTAGGCTGCGTGTGACAATCGATCGAAAGGCAAGACAATGACAGCGTTCCGCAATCCTGATGCGGTGGCCCGGATGCGGGCTGATTTTGCCCGGCAGGGTGCGATGTCGGCGATGGGCATCACGGTGGGTGATGTGGCGCCGGGCCGGGTGGTGCTGGACATGCCATTTAACCCTGATTTTACCCAGCATCACGGGTTCATGCATGCGGGCGTGATCACGACTGCCATGGACAGCGCTTGCGGTTTTGCTGCCTTTACGCTCATGGATGCAGAAGCCGAGGTGCTGACGGTCGAGTTCAAGGCCAATTTCATGGCCCCTGCAAAGGGTGTGCATTTTCGGTTCGAAGGCGAAGTGCTCAAATCAGGCCGCACCCTGACATTTACGACCGGTCGCGCCATTGCGCTGGACTGTGAAAGTGAAACGACCGTCGCGACCATGACGGCGACAATGATGGCAGTTCGGGGGATGACGGGTTGATTTGTGAAACTTCGCCCGTCGGACCATTGGGAGCTGATGCGACCGATCAGGCGGTGTCGCGTTTGATCTGGGGAAAAGCGGGCACGCTGGTTGATGGGCCGCTACATGCGCAGTTGCGACAGGAAATGGCGGATTACTTTGCGGGCAAATTGACCGAGTTTACCGTGCCGCTGGCGCCCGATGGCAGCGCATTTCAGCAGAAATTTTATGCGGCCCTTTGCGCCATTCCATATGGTGAAACCCGAACATACGGCGATTTGGCGAAAGAATTGGGCGTATCGGCGCAGGCGATCGGGCAGGCCTGCGGGGCTAACCCCATCGCGATCCTGATCCCCTGTCACCGGGTTTTAGCGGCCAATGGTTTAGGCGGCTATTCCGGCGCGGGTGGGATTGAGGCGAAGGTGGCGTTGCTGCGGCTTGAGGGGGGTGCCAGCCTGCTCATCTGATTACTAATTCGGATCAAGGTCGGGTCGGGCCGCGTAGAGTTCTGTGTTGAATTCGTTTTGTGTCACAATGTTGTAGTCCCCAGCCTCATTTGCGTCGATCTGTCCTTTGATTTGATCGACATGCGTTTGGCCCACCTTCCAAACCCCCCGCTTTCTGGCGGCATGTTCGGCGCCGTCATGCATACCCTGGGACCGGTCAAATACCGTTGTTGCAAACAGTTGGATTGGTCGACCGATAGCTTGCACGAAAGCGGGTTCAACCGGGGTCCAATGCTGCATGAACATTTGGGCATAGCCAATGCGCGGCCTGGATGTCGGAACATTGACACCTTCAAGAGGCAGGAAAATACCGCGAAGTTGCCGCATGTGCCCTAAGATGGTTTGCATGGTGCCATGTATGTTTTGATGTTCTGGATCTCTGGTCAATTGACCTAAGTCATCGATTGCCATGTTAACACCGTAGTTGAGGCGTTCCATGGCAACCCTCCATTCCATTCCGGTATAGTATTCTTCAGCCTTATTCAGTCTGAGTCCCTGTAATCCGCTGAGCCACGCCATACGGCGCGCGACTTTTTCCTTGATATATGCAAGCCGCCCTTCAACCCTGGACAGCCGCGGGTCGCCACGATGCGTGGTCCGCGACTTTGTGGTGGTCCACAGTCCACCGAGCCATTTTTTCTTTTCTTTGATGTCATAGACAAAGCCATCTTCGGTCCAGTAATTGTTCCGATTGATGCCGCGCGTTGCAATGTAGTCCATTTCATCCTCCCGTCGGTCGTCGGATTCAACATGGTCTTCTCCAACGACATTCAGGCGGTTACGGATAATCGCGTTGCGTTGCAGGATGGTTGTCATCTGAAGGTTTGTTACAGTGCTGACGTGAGGCGTCTTTCTTTCAAAGTGACCACCTGAAAACTGCGCCGCTTTCGCCCCCATTACATCGGCTTCCTGTTCAAGCCCTGCATCATCATTCACGCCGATCCCCCTCAGCTGTATCGTTGGTTTCACCCGTCCCTGCGTCTGCTGCACCACATGCCACGCCTCATGCGGCAAGTGTTTTTCCTGTCCGGGACCAAGGTGGATGTCGCTGCCCTGCGCGTAAGCATGGGCCTGTAATTGCGCGGGTTTGGTGGAGTTGCGGTGAACCTTCACATGATCCATCGACACGCCGGACAGGTTTTCGATGCCGGATTTGAGGGTGTCGGGCAGACCTGTTCGATTGGGTGTCGTATGGGCATGGCTTGGACCGACGCCGCTATCCGCCATCCTTTGCAATTGACGTAGATCTTGCGTTTTCGGGCTGCTGTTGGCCAGTCTTTGCAGCTGTGACATGCCGGCGGTCGGGTGGCGTTTGGCTGCGGGGGCGACCTTTTTAACTGTTGTTTGGTAGGTCTTCATCGCAGCGTCCTGTCGTCAGCTTGGTTGCGTTGAGATATCCATCGTTAACACAGGGACTTTTGACCCTAAAATGACAAATAGATGGCTGGATCAATTACCGCGAATGTTCACATGGCGCGACGTTCATGACTGTTTCTAAATATCTCAGGATGAGGTGCTGACCCTAATTGCCCGCCATTCTGGTTTTTTTTCCATTGCCCTTTGCCCATTGTTGCCAGCCCCAAAATTTATATCGTAACCAGAACTCATTCATCTCTAACAGATTGTACTGTTTGTTATCGGTGAATGCCCGCATATGTTGGGCGTGCCGATTTCCAACCTTCCAAACGCCTGCTTTTTGGTGCGCCTCTTGTGCGGCGGTATGCATGAAACGTGATCGCTGAAGACTGATGTCTTCAGACTCTGGCGGCATCGTGCGTCCAAAGTCGGCCTCAAATTCGGCGACCAGCGCGATCAGTGCATCGCATGCTGCACGCAGTTCGACCGAGGCGTCGTTACCTGCTTCGAGATCGGCCAAAATCGTGTTCCTGCTGTAGTCCGTGCCAGTGATGTAGGGGGCGAAACAAGCCTGGCATTTCGCGATGAATGCGTTGATCGTTCGTCGAAGAGTTACCGCGTTGCCGTAATCTGATAATCGTTCTGACTGCTCTGCCCACAACAGATTATTCTCGACCTGGTCGCTAATGATCTTGCGTCCTGCCCGTTTCCATTCATCTCGCAAATATCTGATCCAACGCGCCTGGGACTCGCCCGGCATTGGTCCTTCGTTCAGGATATCTTTCATATATTGGGCTTTTTCTTTCGCCCTCAACAGTTGGAATTCGGCGCGCTCAATGAATGGATCGCCTTCAGAGACAACGTCGTCAGCCGGGGTTGCACCGGCTCTATCGTATTCGAATGCGCCCTCTTGCCAGTAGCTATCCCTGTTGAAGCCTAGGCTTTCGATATAATTTTTCTCGTCTTCTCGCCGTGCTCCAGATAGATTGTGTTCTTCACCAACGACATTCAGTTTGTTTTTTTTCAGGCCCGCCCGTTGGATCGGTTGTCGTTTCGTTGATAGATGCCTTGCCTGTTTTGGTATTTGTAGGCCCGTGGCTGGTGTCAGTTGTGCCGCCTTTGCCCCCATCATATCTGCCTCGGCTTCAAGCCCGGCGTCGTCATTCACGCCGATCCCCTTCAGCTGCATCGTTGGTTTCACCCGTCCCTGCGTCTGCTGCACCACATGCCACGCCTCATGCGGCAAGTGTTTTTCCTGTCCGGGACCAAGGTGGATGTCGCTGCCCTGCGCATAGGCATGGGCCTGTAATTGCGCGGGTTTGGTGGAGTTGCGGTGCACCTTCACATGATCCATCGACATGCCGGACAGGTTTTCGATGCTGGATTTCAGGGTATCGGGCAGGCCGGTATTGTTCGGGCGGGTGGCAGCCGCCGCGCGCTGCATGGGCGCAGCCGTTTTGAGCCGTTGTGTCGCATCGCTTTGATTGGCCATCATTTGAAGTGCTGCGAGCCTGCGCACTTTGGGACTGGCGGTCGCGGCTTGTTGCAAAGGCGAACGGCTTATTTTGGCCTTGGACGCCAAGGTTGTGCTGTGTGTTTTGGGCGCGGGTTGATGGGCTTTCATGGTGCAGCCTCACATGGGGATGGCCTGATCAATGCCACCGTTAGCATGCGTTTTGGCACCCTAGAAGTGCGAATGACGGCGTTCAGTCAATTACCACGGGTATTACAACGATTGCGGGTATGGTGAACGGGGCGGGGGGTGGTCAGTGGGCGAAAGCTGATCGTGACCACAAAGGTGTTGCGCGGCATAGGTGGCGTTGCTGCGATTGGAGGCGGCGGCTCGCCTTTTGATCCAATGCCAGCGGCCGTTTCCATTCCCGATTGGCTAGCTGTTGCCGCCAAACAGCCACCACGCCCAAGAGAGCAGCGAGTTATCGACGGAAATGGTTTTGTCGGTGACCGCAAAGTCTGCTTCTGGCCCCGGCACCGCAACACTTGGGTGCAAGTTTAAATTGGCGGGGCTGTTTTTGATGAGAACTTCAAACTTTGTACCAGTCCATCCACCAAACTTCATACCCTGCGGTACATGTAACCCGTGGAACAGATTTGGATCATTCAAATTGTTCAAAAGCGCATCTGCAAAACCGGCATCAAGGTTGGTCGCATCTTTTCTAATCATGCGATAATTATCCGGGTTTGCGAGGAATCCCGCATTATTCAACGCCACTGCCTGCGGGCTATTTACACCCGCAAACGGCTGTATCATTGCCCCCGCAACCATCGGAAGGAAAGCGGGGGCGAACGGGTATGCGGTGAGAGCGGCGTCCATATCTGCCTGTGTGACGTTGTAGTGATCGCCCGGCCAGGCAGGCGCGTTTCCTGCATGAAACTCTTGGGCGTAGTTCAGATACGCATCCGCCACATCCGCTGTCGCATTTGGAATGGCGTAGGCGAAATCATGGTTCCCTAGTGCTGCAGTCAAGCCGGGACTGAGACCGGCAACGCCACGGCGCCGCGCCGTTTCGTCCATGATCTTTTTGACACTGTCGCTCGTGCTCATATCAAGCAGGTTCAGGTTGTGCTTTGCAGTGGCGCGCCAGACAGCGCCCGGCGGCTGGCCGTATTCGGCAGCCGTCACTTTTGGTCCGTACCAGTTGGTGCCGCCTCCATGACCCAGACTGGGTGCTCCCGCCGTGCTTTTGCCCATGAACAAGTTCCCGCTGGCGGCAACACGTTTCACGTTCAAAAAAGCTGCATGCTGTTGGACGTCATTATTGGAAAAATTGCCCTGCTTATGGCCACCGCTGTGTTGTTGCGCATCTGACTGAGCTGCATGCAGTGCTTTCGCCCCCATCACGTCCGCCTCGCGCTCCAGACCCGGGTCATTGTTCACCGCCACGCCTTTGAGCTGTATTGTCAGCTTCACCCGCCCTTGTGCTTGCTGGACCACGTGCCACGCTTCATGCGGCAGGTGCTGTTCCTGACCGGGGCCAAGGTGGATGTCGCTGCCTTGCGCATAGGCATGCGCTTGAACGGTGGCGGGTTTGTCAGAGTTGCGGTGGACCTTCACGTGGTCCATCGACATGCCTGACAGGTTTTCGATCCCGGATTTCAGATTGTCGGGCAAACCGGTGTTGTTGGGCCGAGTCGCTGCTGTTGTCTTGCGCTGAACAGGTGCGATATTGCTGAGGCCTTGGGTCACCTCACTGTCGGTTGCCATGCTTTGAAGCGTGGCCAGGTCTTGCACCCTTAGGCTGGCGGCAGCCGCTTTTTGCAAAGGCGACTGGCCTGTCTTGGCCCGACTGGCCGCAGTTTTGCGATGTTTTCGTGACGCCGGGTGATTGGCCTTCATCGTCCAGCCTCGCATGTGAGTGGCATGATCCCAATTTTCCTTAGCACGCGCATCATCACCTCAAAAGTGAAATTCCTGCCAACCAATCAATTAAAGCGGGTACTGCCACGTCAGTTACTATGGTTGTTTCCCTCTGACTTGATGCATTTACCGTCGTTTTTTGCCTTTCACTTTTTTCTTGAAACTTTTTTGTGTCGTCTTTGCCATCATGTTCTGGACGAATTTCTTTCCTGGTCCTTCCGAAGGCGGACGGAAATGACCGGATTCACTCGTGACAAGGACACTTCCGTCCAGCCCCCATAGAAGGGTGCCGGCACATTCGACATCAGGGTCGCCCCCGACCAATGTCGGGTGCGGAAGTTTCTTGCTGTCTGCCCGGGTTGCCACATGCAATTCTGAGTCGTCCAGCACGTACATGTGTTCGTCATCCGTTTTGTCGTTCAAGAATGCCGTCATTTGCTTTTCTGATGTAATCTTTCGCTGGCTCAAAACGCGATAGTCGGTCATTTCAGCAGCTCTGCTTTCTTCAACGGCCTGCTCAACATCGGCGTTTGATGCGTCGGCTATTGGTCCGCCCAATCGGTCTTCAATGTCCTCAAAGGTATAGTCTTCAAACAACGAACTGGCCTTAGGATGCCGCAAATCGGCGCGGATATGGTCGTTTGGGACCATCAAGCGTTGTAGGGCCGCATTTGTTGGACTGGACCCTTTTTGCCTGCCCCCGGATTCGGAGCCAAAGGACTGCATGGTCATAGCCTTCGCCCCCATGACATCGGCCTCTCTTTCGAGACCTAGGTCATCGTTCACTGCGACGCCCTTTAATTGCATCGTGGGCTTCACCCGCCCTTGCGCTTGCTGGACCACGTGCCACGCCTCATGCGGTAGATGCTGTTCCTGGCCGGGACCGAGGTGGATGTCGCTGCCTTGCGCATAGGCATGTGCTTGAACGGTGGCGGGTTTGTCAGAGTTGCGGTGGACCTGCACGTGGTCCATTGACATGCCCGACAGGTTTTCAATTCCTGCTTTCAAGTTATCGGGCAGACCGGTGTTGTTGGTGCGCGGCGCTTCGAACCTTTGTATGGCTTTGCCTTGCAAAAGCTCTTCATCTGCGACCCTTTGGATGAACTTGCCCTGCATGAGTTCTTCGTCTTCTACGCGCTGGATGGCTTTACCCTGCAAGAGCTCTTCGTCCTCCATCAACTGGACCGCCTTGCCTTGCATGGGTTCATCTTCTTCTTCCATGCGTTGGATGGATTTTCCTTGCAGCGCCTCCTCGTCCTCCATCCGCTGGATGAACTTGCCCTGCAATTCGTCTTCTTCCATGCGCTGCACGGCGTTTGCATGCACGTTTTGGTCTGCCATGCGTTGCAGCATGTTGAGCGAATGCGTGACGGTGCTTTGATCGGCGGCGCGTTGCAGGGCCGATTTGCCGGCGGATCTATTTTTGGCGGGACGTGGCGTATGACCGGAGAATGCGGGTTGGGCAGCTTTCATGATGGCTCCCTGAATGTGGGTGGCGTGAAACTGAATGCCAACCCATAACATAAACCCATGAAGTTCAGAAGTGCGCTATGTCACACAGTGACTTTGGCCGGGATGATTTGCTGGGCGACGCCCGCAAACAGCAAGTAGACAGAGGTCAGCACAAGCCCCCAATGCGCCCAGCTTTCAGGGTGGAAATCGACCCAAGCCGCCCAGCCCGCAAAGAATGTCCATGCCAGCGCGGCGGGCAATGTAATGGGGCGCCAGCGTTCGGTGCGTACAGGGTGCACGAATTTGAGCGGCACAAACATGGCGATCGCCAGCGCAGAAACAAGCGCCAGTGATACCCAGAAATTCGGCTCTAGCGCGAAGATCACCAGCACCAGCATATTCCAGCAGCCGGGAAAGCCGGAAAAGGAGTTATCCTTGGTTTTCATGCGCGTATCTGCGAAATACATGGCCGAGGTGAATGTGATAATGATGATCGCCAGCCAGCCGGTCCATCCCGGCAAGAGCCCGGATTTGAAAAGCGCATAGGCTGGCACGAAGACATAGGTCAGGTAGTCGATGATCAGATCCAGCAACACCCCATCAAAGGCTGGCGCGTTGGTTTTGACGTCGTATTTACGCGCCAGCGGTCCATCAATCCCATCCACAAAGAAGGCGACAACGAGCCACAGGAACATCAGGCTCCAATCTTCCTCGACCGCGGCCAGCATGGCGAGCATTGCAAAAACGGCCCCGGAGGCGGTCAGCAGGTGAACAAAAAGGGCTTTGGCGCGCAAGGTCATCGGAACTTCATGATGGAAAACAAATCGGGTGGCAATGGTGATCGGATTGAAGTGGTTTGCGCCGTTCTGAATTGCGAAATTGGCGGATTTGTGGCGATCAGGCTTTTGGGTGCGCTTTGTCGTAGACATCCATCAGGTGGGCGGTGTCGACGGCCGTGTAGGCCTGGGTCGTTGACAATGACGCATGGCCCAACAGTTCCTGGATCGTTCGCAAATCCCCGCCAGCCTCCAGCAGATGTGTGGCGAATGAATGCCGCATGGCATGTGGCGTTGCGGTTGCAGGCAGGCCAAGTTGCAGGCGTGCCTGTTCCATGACCTTTTGGATCGCGCGCGGCGATAGTGGCCCGCCACGGATCGCCCGGAACAGCGGCGCGTCGGTTTCGACCGGATAGGGGCACAGTCGCTGGTAGCTGACGACGGCTTCCTTGGCGGCCTCGATCACCGGCACAATCCGTTCCTTGCCGCCTTTGCCGATGATCCGCAGGACGTCAGGCAGGGGTACGTCGCGGCCCGTCAGGCCAAGCGCCTCTGATATGCGCAATCCGCAACCGTAAAGAAGCGTGACGACCGCAGCGTCGCGGGCGGCCACCCATGGATCTCGCGCCTGCAATTCGACCGTGTCGATCATCGCGCTGGCTGCGTCTTCGGCCAAAGGTCGGGGGAGTTTGCGTTGGAATTTCGGCGCGCGGGTGGACAGAACCGCGGTGGCCTCAAAATCTTCGCGCTCTGCCAGCCAGCGGTAGAATGATTTGACCGCCGACAGCGCCCGCGCCAGTGAACGTGCGCCAACCCCGCGTCCGCGTTCATGCGCCATCCATGACCGCATGTCACGTACGCTAATCCGGGCGACTGGGCCAAGGCCCTGGGTTTCACCGTTATGCTGGGTCATGAAGGATAAAAAGCCCAACACGTCTGTTTGGTAAGCCTTGATCGTGTTGTCCGCAGCCCCGGCCAGCGCCCGCTGGTGATCCAGCCAGGCGGTCAATGCATTGCCCAGAGCCGGGGAAATCACGCCAGCCAGCGGCGCATCGCTCGTTCGAATACGCCGGTGAAAAATGTCAGCAGATCAGTACCTTGCTGTGGCGTGAACTGCTGGGGGTCGATGGCGCCCATGACCAGCATCCCCGGCAGACGGTCGGGGCCGAGATCAAGGTTCATGCAGGCCTCTGACTGGATGTCTTTGCCGATCCCAGCATAAAGCGTGCTGCTGATCTTATGGGTGGGGCGCAGGGTCACGGTGCGTACAGGTACGTTGCGCCCAAGGGTCAGATAGCCATCAACAAAGCCTTCGGGCATCACGATGACGGATGGCCCGAATGCGCCGCTATCGTCGCCATTTTCGCTTTCCAGCACCAGACGGATCGTATCCACGCGCAGGATGTCGGCGACGTCGCCGGAAAGGATGGTGAGGAAATCGGCCAGCGTCGTGGCCTCCATCATCCGCAGGATTGCACGGTGGACCTGATTGGTGCCGGCCAGATTGTCATAGGCAGCGGCAATGACGTTGCGATGGGTGTCTTCAAGCCGGTCGAACCGCGCCTCTAGCCGTTCCATCGCGATGGAACGCAGATCGACGATGTTGCCGCCCATGCTGTCTTCGTTCGCACCCACAAGGGCGCGCATCACATCGTGGTCTTCCAGTAGGGCATTTGGGTTCGCAATGATCTTTTCGCGAAGATCATTCGCCATGAGTGTTTTGTTCATTTTGCCTGCTCTGTATTTGTTTTTTGTCAGGTTAGCAGAGGTTTCCGCGCATTTCTTCATTTAATTTGCAGTCAGCTCCGCAGGGGTGGCATTTGCGTCGCACCCTGCCGGATGTGCCGTTATGGTACTGTCGTCGACGGGACATGATAGCTGATTTGATGCCCTTCAAGCGTGGTCGGAGGTTCGAGTTTGCGGCTCAGATCAGTTATCACATGTGCAGGCACGCTACCGGAGCGGTGATTGTTTTGCCGAAACACCTGATCTGGTGGGACCTCAAGATACACAATGTGAATACGCGCGTTGTAGTCGCGCAGAAGCCGCAGCACCTTGGCCCGGGTCTGGGCGGTAATGTTGGTGGCGTTCCAGACGAAATCCTGCCCCGCCCGCAGATGCACGCGCGCCTGTTCATAGGCGGCCTGAATGACCGTGCCTTGATTGTCGGTGGGGGCGGTGCCTGTCGCGGCGCGGATGGCGTCGAGACTGACAACGGGCAGGTCGGGCAGATTGGCGGCGATCCAGGTGTCCTTGCCGGTGCCCGGTAGGGCGGACATGACATGAGCGGTGCAGCGGAAATCCTCTTGCGCGGCATAATGCGGGTCCCGGTCGTCGCGTTCCAGAAAGGCAAGGCGGCTTTCGGCATTTGCGAACGGGAAAGGGCCTGTTGGGCACCCGGCCTCCGCAAAGCAGGTCTGCGCCAGCGCGACGTTATCCAGCACCGCCTGCTGATCATCGCAAATACGCCCGAGCGCATCCGCACGTGCGTGCAGGCACAGAAGATCAGGCCGACAGGTCAGCGACGTCGCGATGGCGAGCCGTTCCGGGGTGGGCCGTTCGATCAGCCAGAAGGGCAGTTGGTGCTTGGCGATGATCCCGCAGATCGCTTCGCGCCAATGGAAATCCACCTGTGCCTCTCGCAAAAGCCCGCGCGCGATGGACGCCCCCAGACGCGAATGTCCACGTGAAGTGATCCGGCCGTCCTCTTCGTGTTTGGTTGTGCCCGGCTTGCCGATGTCATGCAGACAGGCGGCCCAGAACAACATGCTGCGGTCTGGATCCGGAAGGGCGCGCCAGTCGGGTTGGGTTACCAGTGCCTCGACCACCATGCGGGTGTGGGTGCCTGCATCGCCTTCGGCATGATGGATCGGGTCCTGTGGGCAGGTGTCGAGGGCGGCGAACTCTGGCCAGAGCCCCCAGATGGCAGGCCAATCGATCTGCCAGCCCGGGGCCTGTGGAACAAGGGATAGCAGGTGGGCAAAGTCAGGCCGTTTCATCATAGGCCCCTTTCACCCCTAGCACGGGCGCAAAGATATCCACCCCTTCTGCCAATTGGTTCGGCAGTATGGGCCGGTCCTGCCAATGGCCTTCAGATGCTTCGATGGCCTGCAGGAAATCGTGGCGCACATATTTGTAGCGCTCCGTCACACTGCCCGCTGGTTCGACCTTGATATAAAGCCCCTCGGCCAGATCGCTGTCTTCGGTCTGTTTGGCGACAAAATCGGCGCGGCTGCCAGAGGCGATGGCGGCCTTGTCCAGCGCATCCCGCCAGTTGGCTGTTTTGTAAAGCGAGGGTTTGATCAGGTCGGTGATGTCTGCGGCAGTCCGGATGGCCCCGTGATGCACAACCGGCACGGGCATGATGGGCAGGTCTGTCAGCAGGTCGCGCCGGGCGGCGGTGGACAGGAACAAGCGGGTTTCCCGGTCATAAACGTCAAATTCCATGAAGTAATGCGGCAGCTGGTCGTAAAAGACCGTGTGCTTGGCATACATCCATTCGCCATACATCACATAGCGCGCGCCCAGCACGGCTTGCAGCCGCGTCAGATGCACATTGGCCCATGTCTTGAGCATGTCGAAATGCCGTTCGCGGTAACCGCCGGTCAGGTAGTGCCCACGGCTTTGCAGCATCAACTGCCCGTCGGTGAACGAGATGGCGCAATTGGCCCCATCCACCTTTTCTTCGATGGTGAGGTGGGCATCGCGCAACTCGGCGATGGGTTTGTCATCGTTCAGGTCACCGGTTTGCAGCCGCGACCCTTCGATATGCCGCGTGCGCGGGTATTTCAGCAGTGTCATTGGTATCTCACGAGAGGTTGGGGCGATTGGGCCGCCCGAATTGGACATAACAAACAGCCCATCCCGTCAGGGTGGGTTGAAGGTTCAGGTTATGTCGCGGCGCGTTACATGGCTCTCTCATGGGGCAAAGGGTTTGCGTGGGAGCGGGTTAAACGGGGCTTTGTTCAAAATCAAGTGTTGTGATTGGCGTTGTGCGGATAACTAGACGGGTCAATACGCAGGAAACGGGTCGGCTGATGGAGGGCTTGGTCATATTCTGTTGGCACGTCATGTGAGGAGCCGACCCATGCTGGAAACCATTGCCGCACTTGTCATTTTCCTGTTCCCGCTGGCCTACAGCCCCGGTCCGGGCAACCTGTTCTTTGCCGCCAACGGCGCCCGGTTCGGCTTTCGGGCGACGGTGCCCGCCAATGCGGGCTATCATCTGGCGACATGGGTGGTGACCGTGGGGATCGGGTTTGGCTTTCTGGCGGTGATGGAACGGTTTCCGCAGGTCTTTGATCTCCTGAGAATTGCCGGATCATTTTATGTGCTGTGGATCGCATGGAAGATGCTCAGATCCAGCGTGCTGAGGGATGTGGGGGCCGCGTCTCCGGCAAGCTTTGCGGATGGGGCGCTCCTGCTGGTGCTGAACCCCAAGGCCTATGTGATCATGGCGCTGATGTTCACGCAGTTCCTGGATGGATCGCGGGCGGGTCAGTTGGTCGTCGTACTGGTGATCACGACGATCTTTACGCTCAACAATCTGGTGGCATTTTCGCTCTGGGCGCTGATGGGGGATGCTATTGCTGCGGGGTTTCGGAGTGAGGATAGCGCGCGCAAGCTGAACGCGGTGTTTGGGATCGTGTTGGCCGGTGTGGCGGTCTGGATGCTTTTGTCTTGAAAGAAGGATGGGTGAAATCACCCATCCTACGCTTTGCAGGACTCCCGGAGTGCGGCGAAATCCGGGAGAAGGGTCGAAGCGGCGTCAATGCCTTCATTTGCTCGGACATGGGCTGTCTGCATCGCGTCAGTGGTTTGGCGAGGTCAACGGGGCGGGACGTGGGTGTGCATGAGTCCTCCCCCAAAGGTTTGTGGTATGCCCGTCCCGGGCTTGACCCGGGACCTCTTGGCGCCTCAAACGATTTTGATCCCGGCCTTTTTCGCGTCGGCCATGAACGCGTCCAGCCCCTTGTCGGTCAGGACGTGGTTCGCCATCGCCTTGATCACATTGGGCGGGGCCGTGCACACATCAGCTCCGATTTTGGCGCAGTCGCTCATGTGGTTGGCAGATCGGATCGATGCCGCGAGGATGTTCGTCTCAAATCCGTAATTGTCATAGATGGTCCGGATGTCTTCGATCAGCTCCAGCCCGTCGAGGTTAAGATCATCCAACCGTCCGATGAAGGGGCTGATGAACGTCGCCCCGGCCTTGGCCGCGAGAATGGCCTGATTGGCCGAGAAGCAGAGCGTGACGTTGACCATGGTGCCTTCATCCGTCAGCGTTTTACAGGTTTTCAGGCCCGCCCAGGTGAGCGGGACCTTAACGGCGATGTTATCGGCGATCTTGGCCAGCTTGCGCCCCTCGGCGAGCATGTCATCGGCTTCAAGTGCGACCACCTCGGCGGATACCGGGCCGTCGACCATGTCGCAGATTTCCTTGGTCACCTCTAGAATGTCACGCCCGGATTTGGCGATCAGTGATGGGTTGGTAGTGACCCCGTCAACCATACCAAGGTCGTTGAGTTCTTTGATCTGGTCAATCTCGGCGGTGTCTACGAAAAACTTCATCTTTTGTGCTCCGGGGAAGGGGTTGGCGTTTGCTTGGCGCTCGTTTACCTCATGGGGGAGGGCGGGAAAAGCCCCAAGACTACCTAGGAGTTTGCGTATATGGATTTTCAGCTTTGGATTGCCTTTGTGTCCGCGTCAATCGCGCTTTTGCTGATCCCCGGACCGACCGTCATTCTGGTGTTGAGCTACGCACTGAGCCAAGGCCGCAAGGTGGCCGTCGCCTCAGCCGCGGGGGTCGCGTTGGGTGATCTAATCGCGATGACCGCGTCGCTGGCGGGCTTGGGCGCGCTGGTGCTGACCTCGGCCACATTGTTCACTCTCATTAAATGGGTGGGTGCCGCTTATCTGGTCTGGATGGGCTGGGGAATGTTGCGCGCTGCGGGTGGTCAGGACGCGCTGCGTGTCGTCGATGCGCCTGCATTGCCAGCGCGCCGCATCTTTCGCAATGCCGCGGCTGTCACCGCATTGAACCCAAAGTCGATCGTGTTCTTTATTGCCTTTGTGCCGCAGTTCATTCGCCCTGAAAGTCCGCTTCTGCCGCAGTTTGCAATATTGATCGGTACATTCGTGGGGTTGGCGGCAATCAATGCTTTGGCATATGCGCTGTTGGCGGATCGGTTGCGGGCCACCATTCGTCGCCCTGCTATTCTGACATGGATGACCCGCGCTGGTGGTGCGGCATTGATTGCAATGGGTGCATTGACGGCCACATTGCGCCGTGCCGCCTGAGTTCTTTCATGAAAGCGATCTGGTCGGGGTTCTGACGACCCAACCGCTGGATCGTTTGCTGGACTACAAGGCGCCGGAGGGCGGCTGCCATATGGGTGCCTTTGTCGAGGTGCCCCTAGGTCCCCGCAAGGTGCTTGGCGTTGTCTGGGGGCCCGGTAAGGGTGATTATGACCGCGCCAAGATCCGGTCCGTTATCCGGGTCCTGGATGTGGCCCCGATGCGCGATGAGATGCGGGAATTTCTTGGGCGCGCCGCCGATTACACGCTCACACCGATGCCTGCGATGTTGCGTCTCGGAACGCGCGCACCTGGCTTGGGTGATCCGCAATCCATGCGCAAAGTGTACCGGTTGGGCAATAGTGAACCGGATCGGATGACGGGCGCCCGGGAAAAGGTACTGGCGGTGTTGCGCGATTATGGCGGATTGTCATTCACCATGCGCGAGTTGGCCGAGATGGCCGGTGTCGGTACATCCGTCGTGAAGGGCCTTGTGAAGCTGGGGGCCATCAGCGAAGAAGAGGCCCCCCGCGATACGCCGTACCCACGACTTGATCCGGATTATGGCGGCAAGGAACTGAGCGCCGATCAGGCGGCGGGCGCAGAGGCGTTGCGCGCAGCCTTGCGCACCGATGCCTATGGCACAACCCTGCTGAAAGGCGTCACCGGATCGGGCAAGACCGAGGTGTATCTGGAGGCGGTGGCCGAATGCTTGCGCATGGGCCGTCAGGCGCTTGTTTTGCTGCCCGAAATTGCGTTGTCGGGCGAGTTTATTAACCGGGTCGAAGCGCGGTTCGGCATGAAACCTGCCGAATGGCATTCGGGTGTCACGATGACCGAGCGCCGCCGGTGCTGGCGTATGGTCGGGCAGGGGGCGGCACAACTGGTCGTGGGAGCCCGCTCGGCCTTGTTTTTACCTTATCAGAGTTTGGGCCTGATCGTCGTCGATGAGGAGCATGATACATCCTACAAACAAGAGGATGGGGTGCTTTATAATGCCCGTGACATGGCGGTGCTACGCGCGGCGATCAATGATGCGCAAGTGGTGCTGGCGTCGGCCACGCCCAGTCTCGAAAGCTGGGCGAATGTGGAAAGCGGCAAATATCAAAGGCTGGAACTGACGTCACGCTTTGGCGCAGCAGTGATGCCCAAGATGGCCGCGATTGATATGCGGGCGGAGGATGTGCCGGGGGGGCGGTGGGTTTCGCCCACCCTACGGACCGCCATCCAGAACCGTCTGGACAAGGGCGAGCAATCGCTGGTTTTTCTCAATCGCCGGGGCTACGCCCCGATTACACTCTGCCGCGCCTGTGGCCACCAGATTGGTTGCGATCATTGCGATGCGCGTATGGTTGAACACCGCTTCCTCAAACGGTTGATGTGCCACCAATGCGGTGAGACCAAGCCGATGCCGACGGTCTGCCCAAGTTGCGAAGCCGAGGATCGGTTGAGCGCTGTTGGGCCGGGCGTTGAGCGGATGGGTGAAGAAATCACGGGGCTTTTCCCCGATGCGCGGGTCGCGGTGTTGTCGTCGGATCTGTACGGGTCAGCCCGCGCCATGAAAGCGCATATCGAACAGATCGCCGAGGGCGGGACCGACATCATCATTGGGACGCAGCTGGTGGCGAAGGGGCACAACTTTCCGTTGCTGACTTTGGTGGGGGTCATTGACGCTGATCTGGGGCTGCAAGGGTCGGACTTGCGCGCGGCAGAACGTACGTTTCAACTGATGCGGCAGGTGGCAGGCCGGGCGGGGCGGGCCGAGACACCGGGCGAGGCGCTGCTGCAAACCTACCAACCCGAACATCCGGTGATCCGGGCGATCCTTGCAGGGGATGAGGAAAGCTTTTGGGCAGCGGAAGCCGCAGAGCGTAAGGCCGCGGGTGTGCCGCCCTATGGCCGGATGGCAGGCATCATCCTGAGCAGCCCGAACGTCCAAGAGGTGTTTGATCTGGGTGCGGAGATGGCGCGCATGGACGCACCATTGCGGCAAGTAGGGGCGCAGGTATTCGGACCCGCCCCCGCACCAATCGCGCGGGTGCGCGGGCGACATCGGGTGCGGTTGTTAGTCAAGGCCGAAAAGACCGCGCCGCTGCAACAGGCGCTTGCGAAATGGGTTGCGCAGTTCCGGCTGCCGACAAACCTGCGCATGGCGATCGATATTGATCCGCAAAGCTTTTACTGAATAATCAGCACCTGATGGGGATAACCCGATCTTAAATGATATCCTGCATTGATAATCGCTGACGCCTGGAAACGGGCGACCAATGTGGAATCATGACAGGTTTGATCATACCGATGAGTGAGAACATAGTGCTTGGTGGCCCAAATACAGAAGCCGCCGCTAATCAAGATGGTGTCAAATTGGCCATTTGGGTGTTGGCAGTTCTGACGCCTTTGCCCCCGGTATCGGCGTGGTTGGTGGGCAATTCGCCTGTTGGTGTTGGCATCTTTTCGATGGTCCTTGCAGTCACTGCGTTATTTGCGGTGGCCAAACTCCCCAAAGTGTCCAAAGCGATCCTGACCTTTGTGTTGTTGATGCAAAACATGGCATTCACAGCGGCGTTTGCGGGGCATCCCTGGCAGATTGATACGCATATGATGTATTTTGCGGTGCTGGCCGTCATTGCCGTTATGTATGATGTTCGTGTACTGATTGGCGCGGCAGGGTTCATTGCCGTGCATCACCTTGTGCTGAGTTTTGCAATGCCTACGATGCTGTATCCCAACATGACAGAGGGTTACATCGCGCGCACGCTGATCCATGCGGGTATCGTTATTCTCGAAACCGTCATTCTGACGCTATCCATTTTGCAACGTCAGGCAATGGATCAACAATTGGCGAAACAACGCGATGCGGTTGAGATAACAAATGCCGCGAGTCGAGCGGCAGAGCGTGAGGCGCAAGATGCTCAGGAAGCTGCGACCCAGGTGGTTTCCTTGCTGAGCGTGCGGTTGAAAACCTTGTCAGAGCAGGATTTTTCTCAGACCATTGACGAAGAGTTGCCGCCGCAATTCGATCAGATGCGGATCAACTTTAACGATCTTGTCGTCAATTTGCGCAGTGTTTTGCAGACGGCAGCCGAAACATCAGGCGATTACAATGTCAGCTCGCGGGAGTTATCAGGTGCCGCCGACGATCTGGCACAGCGCACAGAGGTCCAATCAAGCACGCTATCGCAAACGGCGGATAGCTTGCAAAATTTGACCAAAACCCTGCAAGAAACAGCGGAGGGCGCAAAACAGGCCAACCGCACCGCATCGCAGGCGCGTGATAGCGCCGATAAGAGCGGTGACATCGTTAGAAACGCTGTTAAGGCGATGACCCGGATCGAAGAGTCTTCAGACGAGATTTCAAACATCATCAGTATGATTGAGGATATTTCCTTTCAGACCAATTTGCTGGCCCTGAATGCCGGGGTTGAGGCGGCACGCGCCGGAGAGACCGGACGCGGCTTCGCCGTTGTCGCATCAGAGGTCCGGGCATTGGCGCAGCGCACATCGGAGGCGGCGCAAAGCGTCAAACAATTGATTTATAACAGCTCGCAAGAGGTCGAAAACGGATCAAGCCTTGTGAATGCCGCGGGAGAGGCGTTGACGGGTATTGTTGAACAGGTGTCGCAGGCCAGCCAAATGATCGGTGACATCACGATTTCGGTTGATGGTCAGGCAAATGTTGTGCGCGAACTGAATGACGCAGTGCAATCATTGGACAAAGCGACCCAGCATAACGCCGCCATGTGCGAGGAAATGACGGCGATGGGGCACCAGCTCGCGCAGGGCGCAACGGGTCTGTCTGATGCGTTGTCAGGGTTTCGTTTTGAAAATGAGCGCATGTTGCGCATGGCAAGTTAGTGCGAAACTGGCAGGCGTTGGCAATGCGCTCAGTCTATCAGGGCTTTTGCGGGCCTACCTGCTCGCCCATTTCCTCGCGCCAGTGCCGACGGCATAGCGATACATAGCGGTCATTGCCGCCAATTGCGATCTGGTCGCCTGAGGTCATGACCTGCCCGTATTCGTCCTTGCGCACGACCATTGTCGCCTTTTTCCCACAGTGACAGATGGTGCGCACTTCGCGCATCTCATCGGCCAATGCGAGCAGAGCAGCTGACCCCGGGAACAGCTTTCCCAGAAAATCAACGCGCAATCCGTAGGCCATGACGGGTACGTTCAAATCATCGACCGCGCGGGCCAATTGCCAGACCTGATTGCGTTCAAGAAACTGCGCCTCATCCACAAAAACGCATGCACATGGCCCCTCTTCGAGACGCGTTCGAATTTTGGCGTGCAAGTCTTCGCCCGGGGCAAAGGTATCAGCGTCCGCACCAATCCCTATGCGGCTGCCCACGCGCCCCTCGCCCGCGCGGTTGTCGAGCTGGGCGATCATAAGATAGGTTTTCATCCCACGCTCAATATAGTTGTGAGATGCCTGCAGAAGCACGGTCGATTTGCCCGCGTTCATCGTCGAATAATTAAAGTACAGTTTTGCCATGACACGGGATTATCGCCGTAGCAGCGGTCTTTGCAAGAGCATCCACCATAGCTTGTGCCACCTGATGTGACGCAACATCGCAGGTTCAGGCACATGGTGCTGTTTCACAGCGGGATTGGATCGCGATCCGTACCTTGCGGTGCCTGCCGACACCGTCACCACTTCACACCCCAATACACAGGGCTGATTTGTCAATGACAAACAGGGCCTTAAAAGGTAATGGGAAAGAGGTAGTTAATTTCCCCGCAATCGGTACGCGGGATGAGGATGAAGGGTGACAAATGGCTGGGCATGCGAGCTATCTCAAAAAGCACACGGAGGCTTTGGTCAAGGACGTTGGCATTGAAGCGGCCTGTGAGCTGGCTGGAAAATCAAAGGCGACGCTGGGCCGCTACTACTCAGAGGCCGACGAGCATCGTGATCGGTTTATCCCGGTGGATGCCGTTGCGGCATTGGAAGCTGCTGCGTCCTACCCCCATGTAACCAGCGCGTTAGCGGAAATGCGCGGTATTACAATGTCTTATGAACAGACCCGCAGCAATAGCGAAGGGGGTGTGAATTCCGACGTCATTAAGCTGAGCCAACGCTTTGCCCTGCTTATGGAAGAGTATAATCGCGCCATCGGTGACGGGGTAATTTCGGTGAATGAGGCGAAGCGGTTGTTACGCGAAACGACGGAATTGCAACGTGTCCTGATCGAAATGAAAATGCATTTGGAAGAGAACGCCTAAAGCGCATGGATATGTCTGATATGCCCAACCTGGCTGCCGGGGTGCTTCAGCCATTGGACTTTGCCAGTCTTGTCGGCCCAGGTGATCCCGGGCATCCGCCGCGCATATTGTTGCTATATGGATCGTTGCGCGCGGTCAGTTATTCACGGCTTTGCGCGGAAGAAGGGGCCCGCATTTTGCAAGCATTGGGCTGCGAGACGCGGTTTTTCGATCCTGCTGGTCTGCCGTTACCAGGTGATGCGGATGAAACGCACCCCAAGGTGGCCGAACTGCGTGATCTGGTCATGTGGTCGGAGGGCATGGTTTGGTCCAGCCCGGAACGTCATGGCGCCATGACCGGTGTGATGAAGTCGCAGATTGATTGGATCCCGCTGTCGCCCATCGGGGGGATAAGGCCGACCCAAGGCAAGACGCTGGCGGTGATGCAGGTGTCGGGTGGATCGCAATCGTTCAACACTGTCAATCAGCTACGCATCCTGGGTCGCTGGATGCGGCTGATCACGATCCCTAACCAGTCGTCGGTTCCGATGGCGTGGAAGGAGTTTGAGGATGGCCGCATGAAACCATCGTCGCTCTATAATCGGATCGTGGATGTGATGGAGGAACTGGCGCGGTTCACGCTGATGACCCGTGGGCGCAATGCGATGCTGACTGACCGCTATTCAGAGCGTGTGGAAAGCCTGCAAGACGTGCACAAACGGGTGAGCGGTTAGACCATCGGCACGAACGGCACATCACATGCGGCAAGGCCCAAGCATAACATCAGGGGGAGAAGATATTTCATGGTTTACCCTTTTTCTACGATGACAGAGCCAACCGAATACCCGGCCCCAAAGGAACAGATCAGCCCCCGATCGCCATTATCCAAGTCATTGGAATATTTAGAGAATGCAATGATAGACCCGGCAGAGGACGTGTTGGCATAGTCCTGCAGAATATTGGGTTGTTCATCGGGTTCCGGCGTGCGGCCAAGGACCTTTTTCCCGATATAGTCGTTCATCGTCTTGTTGGCCTGATGCAACCAGAGGCGGCGCAGCGTGCTGGCTTCGACGCCGGTATCGGCGAGATGGTCGGCAATATGCTGGCTGACCAGAGGCAGAACCTCTTTGAAAACCTTGCGCCCGTTTTGCATGAACTGCATGTCGCGCCGGTCTTCCATGCGGTCGTGGGTGCGGCGCAGATATCCGTTGTTGTTGCGAATATTATTGCTGAATTGGGTGGCGCAGCGGGTGCTTAGAACCTTGAAATGATCCCGCGCAAGCCCTTCATTTCGTTCAAGAAATGCCGCCGTCGCCACATCCCCGAAAATAAAATGACAATCGCGGTCGCGCCATTCCAGATGGGCGGAACAAATTTCCGGGTTGATAACTAAAGCGCTTTGGATTGAGCCTGAACGGATCATGTCTGTTGCAGTCTGAATGCCGAAGGTTGCGCTGGAACAGGCAACATTCATGTCAAAGGCGAATCCGCCCGCGCCCAGAAGCTGTTGAATTTCAACGCCAATCGCGGGATAGGCGCGTTCCATATTTGAAGCGGCACAAATCACCAGATCAACATCCGCCGCCGATCGCCCGGCCATGGCAAGCGCTTTTTGTGCGGCGTCACAGCCAATCTCGGCCATATAGCCCGGCTCGTCATCGCTGCGCCCGTCAAGCTGCGGGAACATGCGAGACGGGTCAAGAATACCTTCTTTATCAAGAACATAGCGGCTTTCTATGCCGGATGCCGCCACAATGAAATCGCTTGATGAATGGGTCTTTGCCTCGACCATGCCTGCCTCGATCGCGGCGGCGTTTTCGGCGTTCCAAAGGTCGGCGTATTTGTTGAACGCGACCACCAACTCTTGATTGGAAATGACCTGACTGGGTGTGAAAACCCCGGTTCCGGTAATCGCGACGTCGTGCATTTTCGGTCCCCCCTCAGTTAACTATGGCGCGCGAAAACTGAATGTCCACAGCCCATACGTGCAAGCAAGGCTGACCTTAGGGAAGGCAATGTGTTTTCCATGCAGAAACCATGCGCAAACCATGCGCACGGTCATGCAGACAGCCCTTTACCTTTGCGGGGCAGGATGCGGGCAAAGGAGATTGCGATGACCCCCAAGAAAATGACCAAGACGCAGCGCATCAACTGGAGCTATGCCGTCGATGCACATGCGATGATCGAATATGATCTGCATTCCTATGTGGCCCGTCAAAAGATGCTGCCGCCCGCCTGGGATGAAATCTGGAAGGATGAGGACCGGCGGCATCCGGTGCGCCAGCGGGTGACGATGCAGATGGACGCGGATGTGGTGAAATTCTTCAAGGCGATGGGGGAGGGGTACCAGGCGCGGATCAACCGGGTGCTGCGGACGTTCATGCACTACCGGCTGGCGGGGATCGTGGAGGGGCCGGACACGACCGATTACGTGCTGCGGCCCGAGACGCTGGTGAGCGAGACGGAAGGGGACCGGCCCGGGTGGGGGGATTTTGAGCGGCGACAGGCGGAGATCGCGGAGCGGACGGCGCGGTTGAAGCGGTAGGCGTGAAGCACGTCATCGGCCACCCTTACGCCCGGCATCGCCGGGCAGCGCCCGGACCTCCCCCACGGGGAGGGCGCTTCGCACCCACCCCGAGGTCCGGGCGGTATGGGAGCAAATGCTTAAAATTTTCGATGTTAGCCGCACGAGTTATAGGGTGCTGTGACTTGACAGAGTCGACAAATATACCTATGTTTTCTTTCGTTACGGTAAGTCCTAGAAGACGTGTCTGGATCAGATAAGCTGTGTGTATCGCAGCCACCTCTAGGGTCGTAACACAAAAGGGCCTGCTTTATGCGGGCCCTTTTGTGTAGAAATGGTCGGTTACGTTGCAAACTGGGTAGATCAGTTTTGCAAATGTGTCGTCATTGTGCTCAAAGTATCGGAAAAGCCCCCACGAAATGAAATCAACGGCCTGCAGCCCAAGCCAAAGTGACGAATCTTCGTGCCGTATCTGAAATGCTGCGGAATGGCTGCAATCTCCAATAACGCGAGTTTCTAGGTAGCCGTTGAAAGGCATATGAGCGTGCGTTTCTTTATTTCTTTGGTCTACGATGAGCCTCAAATCGTCGCCGGTACAACCAGCGATAATTTGACAAAATAGCTTCGCAGTAAAGTAATTATAGGCAATACCGTAAGGAGCATTTTTCAGATTCTGCGTTAGTCGGTCTTTCTTGACGGCAATAAAGCTTGGTACGATACCAGTGGACAGGATACGGCTAATGATCTGTTCAATGTGCCCGTGTCGGTTTGCTGAGATCGCAGTAGGAATAAGACTGTTTCTATGACTTCCAAAAAGTGAAGTTCCTTTAATCTCGATCTCACGCGGCCAACCAAGATCGTGGAGTTTCTTCTTTTCCTTTCGAAGTACGTTTTTTAGGCGCTTCGAGTCATGTGCTTCTATTATTGCAATAAGAAAATGGCGGCATGAGTTTTGTGAGAACCCTAGTTCTCCTGACTCATCTAGAAAATATTCTCTCAAAATCCACCCTCAAGCCACCTGCAATCATAGCGTGAATAACTGAAACAAGTTAACCCTGCAACGCCCGTACCCCAACATCCCCCTCTTCCCGTGCCTGCATGGCCAGCACGGCGGCGTGAGCGGCGGCGGCGGTCGTGAAGTAGGGGATTTTATCGTAGAGGGCGACGGCGCGGATGTCGCGGCTGTCTTCGACCGCCTGCGCGCCCTCGGTCGTGTTGAAGACCAGGGCGATATGCCCGTCTTTGAGCCGGTCAACGATGGTCAACCCGCCTTCATAGACCTTGTTCACCGTTTCGCAGGCAATTTCGTTTTCAGTGAGCCAGGCGGCGGTGCCGCGTGTGGCCACGATATCGAAACCGAGTTGCAGGAGGGTTCTGGACGCATCAATCATGTCAGCCGTTTTGTCGGCATCCTTGATCGAAATGAAGACGGTGCCGGATGTGGGCAGGTCCGTGCCGGCGCCCATCTGCGCCTTAAGGAATGCGCGGGGGAAGGACCGGTCCCAGCCCATGACCTCGCCTGTGGACCGCATTTCGGGGCCGAGGATCGTATCGACACCGGGGAAGCGGGCGAAGGGCAGAACGGCCTCTTTCACGGAAAACCACGGGGTTTTCGGGTCGGCGAGGGTGAAGGCATCGCCCAGTGGCAGCACGTCCATTGGGTTCTCGGTGACCGGGTAAGGTTCGCGCAGGGGGAAGTTTGATAGCGGTTCGCCCGCCATCAGCCGCGCGGCGATGGAGGCGATGGCGCTATCCGTCGCCTTGGCCACGAAGGGCACGGTGCGCGAGGCGCGGGGGTTGACCTCGATCAGGTAGACCTCTTCGTCCTTCACAGCGAATTGGATATTCATCAGGCCGACGACGTTGAGCGCCTTGGCGAGTTTTTCGGTCTGCGCGCGGATTTCGGTGATCACCGCGTCGGACAGCGAATGCGGCGGGAGCGAGCAGGCGCTGTCGCCGGAATGCACGCCGGCCTCTTCGATATGCTGCATGATGCCGGCGACATGGGTGTTTTGGCCGTCTGACAGGCAATCCACGTCAACCTCAACCGCGCCCGACAGATAGCTGTCGAGCAGGACGGGGCTGTCGCCTGACACCACCACAGCGTCGGAGATATAGCGGCGCAGCTGGTCCATATCGCGGACGATCTCCATTGCGCGTCCGCCCAGCACGAAAGAGGGGCGGATGACGAGAGGGAAGCCGATGCCCTCGGCGATGTCGAGTGCCTCGGCGTCGGTGGACGCTATGCCGTTATGCGGCTGTTTCAGGCCGAGCTTCTGGACAAGCTGCTGGAAACGCTCGCGATCTTCGGCCAGATCGATACTGTCGGGTGAGGTGCCGAGGATCGGGATGCCTGCATCGTGCAGGGCGTTAGCGAGTTTCAGCGGGGTCTGCCCGCCGAACTGCACGATGACCCCGTGCAGCGTGCCGTTGTCCTGTTCGACCCGCAGGATTTCCATCACATGTTCAAAGGTCAGCGGTTCGAAATAAAGCCGGTCGGAGGTGTCATAATCGGTGCTGACCGTTTCAGGGTTGCAGTTGATCATGATCGTCTCGTAGCCCTGATCGGTCAGGGCGAAACAGGCGTGACAGCAGCAATAATCGAACTCGATCCCTTGCCCGATCCGGTTGGGACCGCCGCCGAGGATGACCACCTTTTTGCGGTCGGATGGTCGCGCTTCGCATTCCGCCTCGCCCATGACAGGCGTTTCATAGGTGGAGTACATGTAGGGCGTTTGGGCTTCGAATTCCGCAGCACAGGTGTCGATCCGTTTGAAAACGGCGGTGACGCCAAGGTTGTGGCGGGCGCGGCGGATCTGGTCTTCGTCTCGTCCGGTGAGGGTAGCCAGCCGCGCGTCGGTGAAGCCGAGCATCTTGATGGCGCGCAGGCCCGTTTCGTCCACGGGGAGGCCGTTTTTGATGATGTCGGCCTCGGCCTCGATGATCTCGCGGATGCGGGCCAGGAACCATGGGTCGAATTTGGTGACGGCGTTGATGTCATCGTCGGACAGCCCGTGCCGCATGGCCTGGGCGATGACGCGGATGCGGTCGGGGGTCTGTTTGGCAAGCGCCTTGGTGATCGCGGCGGTGTCGGGGGCGCCTGGGATGTCGATGTCGTCAAAGCCGGTGAGGCCGGTTTCCATGGAGGCGAGGGCCTTTTGCAAGGACTCGTGGATGGTGCGGCCTATGGCCATCGCCTCACCCACGGATTTCATGGCGGTGGTCAGGTAGGGTTCTGAGCCTGCGAATTTTTCGAAGGCGAAGCGGGGGATTTTGGTGACGACATAGTCGATGGTCGGCTCGAAAGAGGCGGGGGTCACCCCGGTGATGTCGTTGTCGAGTTCGTCGAGCGTATAGCCGACAGCAAGTTTCGCGGCGATCTTGGCGATGGGAAAACCGGTGGCCTTTGATGCGAGGGCCGAGGACCGCGACACGCGCGGGTTCATTTCGATCACGATCATGCGCCCATCGGCGGGGTTAACGGCCCATTGCACGTTCGAGCCACCGGTTTCGACGCCGATTTCGCGCAGCACGTTGATGCTGTGCGTTCTCATGATCTGGTATTCCTTGTCGGTCAGTGTCAGCGCGGGGGCCACGGTGATGCTGTCGCCGGTATGCACGCCCATCGGGTCCACGTTTTCGATAGCGCAGACGATGATGGCGTTGTCGGCCTTGTCGCGGACGACCTCCATCTCGAACTCTTTCCAGCCGAGCAGCGACTGGTCGACGAGGATCTGGCCGACGGGGGAGGCGTCCATGCCGGTGCGGCAGAAGTGAATGTATTCTTCGCGGTTGTAAGCCACGCCACCACCGGTGCCGCCGAGGGTGAAGGCGGGGCGGATGATGGCGGGCAGGCCGATGTCGTCGAGTGCGTCGAGGGCGATTTTGACTCCTGCGTCGAGGTCGCCATCGGGGGCCGTGACGATGGTGGCCTTGGGGTTTTCGATGCCGAGGCGGTCCATCGCTTCGCGGAAGAGCTTGCGGTCTTCGGCCATTTCGATGGCTTCGCGCTTGGCCCCGATCATTTCGACGTTGAATTTTTCCAGGACGCCCATGTCAGCCAGCGCGAGTGACGTGTTCAGCCCGGTCTGCCCGCCCATGGTGGGCAGCAATGCGTCGGGGCGTTCTTTTTCGATGATCTTGGCCACAACTTCGGGCGTGATGGGTTCGATATAGGTCGCATCGGCCAGTCCCGGATCGGTCATGATCGTGGCCGGATTGGAGTTGACGAGGATGACCCGGTAGCCTTCTTCGCGCAGGGCCTTGCAGGCTTGCGCGCCGGAATAGTCGAATTCGCAGGCCTGTCCGATGATAATGGGCCCCGCGCCGATGATCATGATCGACTGGATGTCGGTACGCTTTGGCATGGAGTGTCCCCGGGGCTATGCAAATTGTTCTGCGTTATAGGGATGGCGCGTCAGGGTGCAAGCGGTGGAAGACTTTTTTTGCAGTCATATTGACTACTTTAACTAAAACATATGTACGGGCAGAATAACTTCCGAGGGAGCCTTACCATGCACGCTTATCGCAGCCATACCTGTGCCGATCTGACCGCCGCCAATGTAGGCGACACTGTCCGTCTGTCGGGCTGGGTCAATCGGGTGCGTGATCACGGCGGCATTTTGTTTATCGATCTGAGGGATCATTACGGCATTACGCAGGTGCTGTGTGACCCGGATTCGGCTGTATTTTCAGAGTTTGAGAAACTGCGGTCTGAGTGGTGTATTCGCATCGACGGTACTGTTAAGGCGCGGGATGCAGATAAGGTGAATCCAAATCTTCCAACCGGTGAGGTTGAGGTATTTGTGCGCGGCCTTGAAGTGCTGGGGGCTGCGAAAGAGCTGCCACTGATGGTGTTTGGCGATCAGGAATATCCCGAGGAAACCCGCCTGAAGTATCGCTATCTGGATCTGCGCCGCGAGGCGATGCAGGCCAACATGAAACTGCGTTCGGATGTCGTGGCCTCAATGCGCAAGCGGATGTGGGATACCGGGTTCCGCGAGTATCAGACGCCGATCATTACCGCGTCTTCGCCCGAAGGCGCGCGGGATTTTCTGGTGCCCTCGCGGCTGCATCCGGGCAAGTTCTATGCCCTTCCGCAGGCCCCGCAGCAGTTCAAGCAGCTGATCATGGTGTCGGGTTATGACAAGTACTTCCAGATCGCCCCATGTTTCCGCGATGAGGACCCGCGGGCGGATCGGTCGCCCACGGATTTTTATCAGTTGGATTTGGAAATGTCGTTTGTTGAGCAGCAGGATGTGTTCGACACGATCCAGCCGGTTTTGACGGGGATTTTTGAAGAATTCGGCAACGGTCGGTCGGTCGATAAGGTCTGGCCGCAGATTTCCTATCGCGACGCGGCTTTGTGGTATGGCTCCGACAAACCGGACCTGCGCAATCCGATCAAGATGCAGGATGTGTCGGACCATTTCCGCGGCTCCGGTTTCGCGATTTTTGCCAAGCTGTTGGAGCAGGAGGGTACGCAAGTGCGCGCCATTCCGGCCCCGCGCAAGAAGGGTGGCGATCCGGTGGGCCGCAAGTTCTGTGACCGGATGAATGCGTTCGCGCAGAAGGAAGGATTGCCCGGGATGGGCTATATCTTCTGGCGTGAGGGGGCTGATGGGATGGAAGCCGCCGGGCCGCTGGCCAAGAATATTGGGCCTGAGCGGACCGAGGCCATTCGCACGCAGTTGGGTCTGGGCCTTGGTGATGCTGCGTTTTTCCTGGGCGGCAAGCCGCATGCGTTTGAGGCAGTGGCTGGCAAGGCCCGTAATGTTATTGGGGAAGAGCTGGGTTTGACCGATCTGAACCGCTTTGCCTTTGCATGGGTTGTGGATTTCCCGATCTATGAAAAAGACGATGAAACGGGTCGGATCGATTTCGAACATAACCCGTTTTCCATGCCGCAAGGCGGGATGGACGCGCTGAATGGTGATCCGCTGGATGTGCTGGGCTATCAGTATGACCTGGCCTGTAACGGCTATGAGCTGGTGTCGGGTGCGATCCGGAATCACAAGCCAGAGATCATGTTCAAGGCGTTCGAGATTGCCGGTTACGGTGAAGACGAGGTCAAGAAACGCTTTGGCGGGATGGTCAATGCGTTCCAATATGGTGCCCCGCCACATGGCGGATGTGCGGCTGGTATCGACCGGATTGTGATGCTGCTGGCGGATGAGGCGAATATTCGCGAGGTCATCATGTTCCCGATGAACCAGCGCGCCGAAGATCTGATGATGGATGCGCCGAACGAGCCAATGAATGAGCAATTGCGCGAGCTGCGTCTGCGGGTCCTGCCGCCGGAAAGCTGATGTATACCGCGTCTGTTCCGGTTGCATTGCAGGCGCTGGATCAGGCGTTGATCCTGATCGACAAAGCCGCGCCAGAAATGTTGGCCGCGCGTTTGCATCCGGGGATGTTCGATTGTGCTGGGCAGTTTTGTACAGTCGCCAGCTTTGCCTTACGTGGAACGTTCCCGCTAACAGACCGGGAGCCGCCTGACCTGCCGCAGACCGATCCATATCGCGCGTTGGAGATCGCGCGTGCTGCCGTGATGTCGTTGCAACCCACTGACTTTGCGGATGCAGATCACCGCAGGATCGTACACCGGGCCGGTTTTGCCGATCTCAATCAGTCAGCGCAGGCGTATCTGCAGCATTTCGCCCAGCCGAATCTGTGGTTTCACCTGTCGATGGCATTTGCCATTTTACGCCAGCACGGCGCCGATATTGGCAAGACTGCGTTCGACGGTTTGCATGAATACCCGACCGGATTTGCGTTTGACGATTAGAGCGGCCCGCCTGCGGCTATCCGCATTTGTACCATTTCCGACAACGCAGCCACATCCGGTTTGACATTGGCCCCGGCCACGCGGCGGCTGGCGAGATTGGTCACCGCCTTGTCGAGGTCGTGATCCTGTGCCGATCGGGCCACGCCGCTGAGGAATTGGGTGACATAGTCGATATCGGCGCTGTCATCGCTACCCTGCAGGACCTGTGCGATATGGGTCAGGTCGTCCTGATAGGCGATGGGGTCGGGGCTGATCACCTCATCATTGATGATGCGTGGGCCGGGTGGCTGCCGGTCGGCGGGCAGGTGGGTCAGGATCGCGGCCTGAAACGCGGCCAGATTGGCGATGGGTTTTTCGATAAACCCGTCCGCGCCTGAGGCTATCACATCCGCCTGCGCGGTGCCATCGCCGCTGATGCCGATGATAACGTCGATCCGCGGGTTTGCTTCGGCCAGGGATTTGATCAGCGCGAGCCCGGAACCGTCGGGCAACCCGACATCAATCAAAACCACCGAAGGTCGATAAACGCCAAGATGCCGCCGCGCGTTTTCCAGATTGTCGGCACGTCGGATCCGTGCACCCGACCGCAGGCACAAAAGGCGCAGGGCTTCGCAGGCGAACCGGCTGTCTTCGACCACCAGAACCGTCAGGCCCAATAACGGGCGGCGTGCAGTCGGTGCGCGCGTGAGCATCATCTCGTTCAGCGTATCCATGGCGATTCTTCCCCTTTGGTGGCAATCGCCCATATTCAAAGCAGCACAAGGTGAACAGGTTGTTAATTGCATCGTGCGTTGCAAGGATTGCCGCGTCGCGGCATAGTGCGCGAAAGGAGAAAACACATGATCGGTCGCCTCAATCACGTTGCCATTGCCGTCCCTGATCTGGAGGCTGCAAGCGCCCAGTATCGCACCATGTTGGGGGCCGATGTGGGTGCCCCGCAGGATGAACCGGATCACGGTGTGACGGTCGTTTTCATCACCCTGCCCAACACCAAGATTGAGCTGCTTTATCCGTTAGGAGAGGCGTCGCCCATTCAGGGGTTTCTGGACAAGAACCCATCCGGTGGCATCCATCATGTCTGCTACGAGGTCGATGACATTCTGGCGGCCCGTGACCATTTGCTGGCTGAGGGCGCGCGCGTTCTGGGCGGGGGCGAACCCAAGACTGGTGCGCATGGCAAGCCGGTTTTGTTTTTGCATCCCAAGGATTTCAACGGCTGTCTGGTCGAGTTGGAGCAGGTTTGATTGGGGGCTCCGTAGCCAAAGCCTGTCACGATGTTTGAGTTGTTCCACGGTCTCGCGGAGCTGTTGCGGCTGATCCGGGCCTGTGTCTTCCCGCATGGGCGGCCTGCAAGGGAATTGACGCATGCCCGCGCGGTCACCAACGGGTTTTTGTTGATCGGGTGCCTGATGGCGGTGTTCGGCGTGGGGTGCTATCTTTGGTATTTGCCGGAACGGCTTGATCCGGTTGATCCGCCGACCGAGATTGTATCCGCGACTGATCTGACGACGGACAGCTTTATCGGTGCGCTGGACGAGGCCCTGCTAAATGCGCAACTGCAGCTGCCGGATGCCAGATATGCCTATGTGCAGCCGCCATCGGATGATCCGCTTCTTGCGCGGTTGAACCCGCCACGCGGTTTTATCCCATTGACGGGACCGGAATGGCAGCCGGGGGACGTCATCCCTGCGTTGTTGTTTGAAAGGCAGCTGCAACGGGGGCAGAACGCATCGAACGTGGCGGCCTTGGCCGCGATTGGTGTGCCATCGGATCAAGGACAGCGGCCCGCATTTACGGCGTTGGTGACCCGTTCATTCGTCCAAGGTGATCGTGACTATGTGCTGCCACAGCTGCGTGAAAAGGGTTTGAACGTCGCCGATGGCGTGTTGATTGTTGAGGCCATTGACCACCGGCGCACGGAGCTTGTCGCGCAATATAAGGCAAGCCGGGATGATGTCGGTGTGACGTTCCTTGTGGCGGGGGTGTTGTTTTTTGCCGTGGCGCTCCTGCTGCGGATCAGGTTGATGCGATACCTGCGGCAGGTTGGGTTGTGACACTCCAGTTGTCATGATGAAGGTAATTAAACTGCCGTTCGCAGGCGGACGACAGACTGGAGCAATGCGGGACATAGCAGCCATTTAGGCTTCCGTCACTTAGGTTCACTGCCAGCCCAAAACAGACTTGAGTGTTCTACACCTAATCCGAAAAAGGCCCAACTTGCTTTGACACTCGTAACAATACAACAGGGGCCCGCCAGCTCCAAATGCAACTACGAAAGTCCTAATCTCCAGTCAGAAAGAGAGGTGGCTATATTAGATGCCAACTGTTTATCTCGAAGGCCACTCTTGTCAGCAAAAAATAGGAGTGCAGTCACCGCAGCGGGCAGGCCACGAGAGAGCATTAGCCTTCCGCTAAGATCAGAAAAAAAATACCCTGGAAATGTAAGTGGTGTTCCGCAATCGCCCAAGGAGTGCTCATCGAAGAAGAGCTTTTTCTCCTCTTCATTTAATTGAATTTTGGCCACCGGATTAATAGTGAGATCGCCGGGGAATGAATCTAGGTTAAGGCCATTTAGAAAGGTTGGTTGGACACGATGGAATATGTAATGCTCGACGAAAGACCTCAGCGCCAAAGCGGCATCGTTTTGCTTATTGCTGGCAAGGTATATTGAGCATATTAAATTCTCGTTCAGCAGCATCATAATGCCGCGCTCGAGGTGCGACCTCTTCGCTTGGAACCAATCGTACATACCCTCTAGTTCCAACAGTCGTCCCCGTTGCTCTAGTGTGGGGCGGACCGTTGACTTGATAACGTCAGATTCCCGAGCGACCAAAGCTTCCAACTCAAAACTAACGTTAATTTTGACTTTCTCGTTTCGTTGAAACGATCGAAGAATTTCACCGCACAAGACGCCGAGCTCTTCGGTGGATGCTTTTACTTCATAACTCTCATTTAGCAATATTTCATAGGTTGATTGAATAGGGTCTTGATCGTTATCTGTGCTTGCTGCCGCCATCGCAACTAAGGCATTTGATGCAAATTCTAAAGCATTTCCTTTAGGCACCTTCACCTTCGCTCCATGGTCTGTTTTTTGGACAGATGTTGCTGTAACTTGTGCCCAATAGCAGGTACCGGATATTGTGTTGCAAAGAATAACAACTACTGGGAGTGAATGCCCCAACCAATAGTTGGCATGTGCCAAAGAGCAGTAATGAATAAAGCAATCTTCGGTTTCTTGTGCAAAATACGAAGTGCCACTCTTTATTTGAACAGCCACAAGGCGACCACTGGCGTATCGCTTATCTTGGCTGTCGGTTACAATCTCAATTTGCCCATCGATTCCAAAGTCTCTTCTTTCATTCTCTCTAAATATATGTCCCAAGTCAGCGATAGCTGTACCGACTAGGTTAACACCTTTTTCTGAGGTTTCATCAGAATCTTTCACAATCGGCAATTGCATTTTGGTTCTATGTACCATGTATTTAGGTTAATTTTTCGCTCAAATGCCAGCACTGATGCTGGCAGTTTCAATCTGTGCAATTCACGATAGGCTTTGGTTTGTATTCTTGTCAAACTAGAATATGGAGTGGCGCTAATTGTCTGAATAACGCGGTTTGAAGACTATCGAGAAAATCAATAGCAGAAGCTCAAACAAAGCAAAGTCCTGTTAGTCGCGTGCGCCAGTCGCTATCACAAACAAGACTTTGTGAAGATCGCATCTTACGCTTCGCTGCCACTCGTGTCAGTAGCAGTATTCGGCACATTCAGCTCAAAGCGTAAATCCGGCGCATGATCAACTCAGGTCCGCTTTAGGGATTTCATCAATTCTGCCGCTTGATCCAAGACGGATGCCTTTGGTTGGTCACGTGGTTAACGCGGCGATCATGCACGTCTTTATGCAATGACGCTTTTTTGCCCTGCTCATGTTGTCAGCCGTCTGATACGGGTTACCTAGGCACAAGTCGAAGGAAGGAAAACACATGGGTCCCGTCTCTGCCATTGTTTTGTTTGCCGTGGTTTGGTCCATGGTGTTTTTTGTGGTCCTGCCGTTGCGTCTGACCACCCAAGGTGAGGCGGGCGAGGTGGTGCCGGGCACCCATGCATCGGCCCCCGCAGATGCCCAGATTGGCCGCAAGGCCAAGATCACAACCCTATGGGCGCTGCCGATCTGGTTGGTGATTGCGGGCGTGATCTTGTCCGGTGTGATCTCTGTCCGCGATATCGACTGGTTTGACCGGATGTCAGCGCCAGAGACTAGCGCTGACTGAGCCGGTGATAGAGGTGGGTGAAGGTTGCCGCCCCCAGGATCGGAATGATCAGATTGATGAACGGGAAGGATAGCGGCACTGCCATCAGGCAGCCTGCGGCCCAAATGGTGCCGTTATGCTTCTTGCGCAATGCCTTGGCCCCCGCGCGCCCTTCGCGTCGCATGGCGGCGAGTTGGAAATACTCCCGCCCCAGCAGAAATCCGTTCAGCGCATAGAAGATGAAGATCGCCGCAAAGGGGAAGATCGCGTAAAGCACGAAGGCCGCGATATTGGCGCTGATCAGCACCCCGAGGAAATTGACCGTATCGCGCAACCCGTCGCCAAAGCTGATCTTTTCCACGGGGGGCAGGGTAGGGTAGTGTTTGTCTTCGACGGCTTGCGCCACCTCGTCCAGAAAGAGCGAGGTGATGGCAGAGGCCACAGGCACCATCAGGAAGATGGATAAAAAGATCATGACCCCGAATGACCCCCAGCTGAGCAGATCGCCAAGCCATGTCACTTCGCCCACGCCGGGCAGGCTGATTGGATCCGCTGTCACCCATTCGATCAGCCAGAGGACACCTGCATACACGGCCACAAGTAACGCGATGGTCAGCCCGATACCGCGCCACAAAACCGCGCGAAACCGTCTGTCGGGCAGTTGCGACACCGCCTTGAGAAAATCAGCAACGATCATGCTTCGACCCAGCTGGTGATTGTTGACAGGTCAGGGCGGGGCCGTTCGGGTGGTGCGTGTTTTTCCGTGCCGATATGGATCAGACCCGCGACGCTTTCATCCGGGGCCAGACCCAACCCATCGGTGATGAATTGGCGGTCATGGCTGGCCCACCCCGATAACCAGTTCGCCCCCCAGCCTGCTGCAAGTGCGGCGTTGACAAGCGCCAGACAGACCGCCCCGGCAGAGTAGACTTGTTCGATCTGGGGGATCTTGTCGGATGGTTTGGGTGCGCTGATCACTGCAACCGCAAGATCGGCGTTAGCGTATTGCTGGCGCGCTTTTTCAATCCTGTCGGGATCAATGTTGAGCGCTGCGCCGCGGTTTGGCACCATGTCCGCAAGGCGGGTGAGCGCCGGTTTGGTCAGGACAATAAACCGCCAAGGTTCCAGCTTGCCGTGATCCGGCGTGCGCGCCGCCGCGGTGAGCAGGGTTTCGATTGCGTCCCGTCCGGGAATGGGGGTGGTGAGCGTTTTGGCTGGGCGCGACCGGCGCGTCAGCAGAAAATCGAGGGCGGCTTGGTTTGGGACGGGCATGAAGGCTCCTGCGTTGCGTGCTCTTGCAGATATGCGCAGGGGGCGGCGCAGACAAGCATGTGCTGGATTGCGCCAAAAATTGTGGTTCAAAATCTGACTATGAGGCGTTGATACCAAGGACAACCTTGCCAAGCGCCTGCACAAAAGCCTCGCGTTCCTGAATATCCAGCGCATCAAGCATCGCCGCAGCGTTGCGATGGTCCTGACGCAGGATCGCGTCCAACACGTCGGGCCCTTCATCACCAGTGGATTGGTTGGCTTTGCCGCGACCGCACGAGCAGAGGTTGGCGGGAATTGAATATGTCTGCCGTTCCTCAGGCCGTGTTCGGGTGTCTGCCTGGCCTTGCTCTTTGTGCTGGGTGAGGTGGGTAAGGTCTGGTTTGAGCCCGAAGTGGTCATCGAGTTTCAATCAATTACACGTAACTTAATTTGCGCTCCATCTGGCAAATCTTTAATCGCAAACGCCCAATCGCCCGAATGCCCGATCAACTCGTCTAATGGCACGGTTCGAATGTTGGACGCATCGTACTGACCACCGAACATGCCCGGAATAACCAGATAGTAGGCCCAGTCCTCGTTCAAACTGCCTAAATGTTCGCGTGCAAGTTCGACCAGATTGGACACTTTCCAATCCACCTGAAATTCTTCATCTTCAACAAGTTGGAGGTAGTCTTGTGAGTTTTCTGCCACGATTTCGCAACTAAGTTCTTCGGGACAAATTCGCCAATAAGTCTGATTTTCATCTAAAAGTAGGAAATTTCCAAACTCATTGCGTCCTAGAATTTCGATAGCTTTAAGACCAGTCCAACCCCAGTGTTTATTAATTTTGCCAAGCATGCTCTCTATCCAAGCCTTCCCACGTATAATGGGCTGAACATCATGGAAATGGCGACGCTTCTCAAGGTCCGTTTTGTCCCGCTTATCCACCCTTCACCATACAGTGCATTGCCGCGCCTAGTCGACGTTCGGCGGGGTGAGCCGCGCAAGCAGGGAGCCTTGCGTGACCCGGCCCACGGGCTGCCCGTTCTCGGTCACTTGCAGTGCCTGACTGCCGATCTGATGCATGATGTCCTGCACCGGCGTTTCGATATCGATTGTCGGGCCGTCCGCCCGACCCTCTGTCATCACGTCGCGGGCTGTCAGCACCCCTAGGGGGTTCATGTGCGCCACGAAATCGGCCACGTAGTCATTGGCTGGATTGGTGAAGATGGCGCGCGGGGTGCCGCATTGGACGATCCGCCCGCCTTCCATGATCGCGATACGGTTGCCGATTTTGAACGCCTCGTCCAGGTCGTGGCTGACGAAGATGATCGTTTTGTTGCGTTGCTTTTGCTGGTCGAGCAATTCGTCCTGTAGTCGGGTGCGGATCAGCGGGTCGAGCGCCGAAAAAGGCTCGTCCATCAGCAGGATCGGTGCGTCGGTGGCAAAGGCGCGCGCAAGCCCGACGCGTTGCTGCATGCCGCCCGAAAGCTCGCCCACCAGCGCGTCGGCCCGGTCCGCCAACCCTACCATCTTGAGTTCTTCGTTTACCCGGTCGTTGCGGGCGGATTTTGACAGGCCCGCCAGTTCCAACCCCAGCCCGACATTGTCGCGCACTGTGCGCCATGGCAGCAGCCCGAATTGCTGAAACACCATCGACACGCATTCGCGTCGGACGCGCCGCAGGTCCTGCGCGTTGCTACTGCCGACGCTGCAGGACCAATCGCCATCATGGATACGTACTTCGCCCCGGGCGACGGGATTCAACCCGTTGACCGCGCGCAGCAGTGTGGATTTGCCAGAGCCGGACAGCCCCATCAGTACGAGGATTTCGCCCACTTCGACATTCAGCGAGCAATTGTGCACGCCAAGAATCTGATCGGTATTCTCGCGAATTTCGGGCCGCTCCATCCCTTGATCCATCAAGGGCAGGGCGGTTTGCGGCTTTGATCCAAAGACGATGGAGACATTGTCGAATTCAACAGCGTTCATTCTGTATCCTCCGCTGGAGTGAACCGTAGGACGCCGGTAATGCTGTTCTGACCAATATCTGTGGGGTGGTTTTGTCCGTCGTTGACCAAAACCTCTGGCAAGAAGGGTGTGTGCCCGTCGAGGCAGGCGATATTAACACCGATTTCGTCGGGGTTAGAGCGCCGCTTGTGGTGGGTGTAGATGCCGCAGGTTTTGCAGAAATAATGCGCGGCGACCTCGGTGTTGAACTGGTAGAGCGTCAGATTGTCTTGTCCTGCGGTATATGTGATTGCGTCTTTTGCTGCGCTGACTGCGACGGCACCGCGCCGGGCACATAGTGAGCAGTCACAGCGTCGTGCTGTTGCAATGCCGTCTGATAGGATGACGGTGAATTCGACTGTACCGCAATGACAGCGTCCGATGATAGCGTTCATTTGTTCACCCGCAACATCCGGTCCAGCATGATGGCGACGGCCACAATCACAAGTCCGGATTCGAACCCGAGCCCCGGATCGTTTCGCCCCAAAGCCTGTACGACCGGTTTGCCCAGCCCGTTTGCCCCCACATAGGCCGAGATCACGACCATCGACAGTGATAGCATGATCACTTGGTTCAGCCCTGCCATGATTTGGGGGAACGCATAAGGCAGTTCAACCTTCCATAACCGTTGTGCGGGGGTTGCCCCGAACGCCTCTGCCGCTTCGAGCAGTTCGGTGGGTGTTTTTGAAACCCCCAGATATGTCAGCCGGATCGGTGCGGGCAGGACAAAGATGACCGTGGCAAAGAGGCCGGGCACCATGCCCAGACCGAAAAAGACGATGGCCGGGATCAGATAGACAAAGGCGGGCAGGGTCTGCATCAGGTCCAGAACCGGGCTGAGCGCTTGATAGGCCCGCGGTCTGTGTGCCAGAAAAATCCCAATTGGCACGCCCAGCCCCATGCACACCAGACAGGATGACAATACCAGAGCAAGGCTGTCGGTGGTTTCTTCCCAATAGCCTTGGTTGAGCACGAAAAGGAGGCAGGCCAGCACCAAAAGACAGATTTTCCATGACCGCTGCAAGACCCATGTCAGCGCAATGAAAAGTATGATCACCACAAAGGGTGGGGGGGTCTGCAGGCACCAGACGATCCCGTCGATCATCCAGTCCAGCCCATCGCTGAGCGCGTCGAAAGCGGGTCGCCCGTTATCCTTGAGCCAGTCAACGGCGGTTTCGGACCAGTCGCCGACCGGTATCTTGTTTTCTGTCAGCCAGTTCATGCCTGTCCCCGTCATCAAAAAGGGGGCGCGGCGGCCCCCTTCTTTTTTAGTTTGCCAATGCGGCTGTCACTGCGGCGACGGCATCGCCCCCGTCTTTGGTGGTCACACCGTCAAGCCATGATGTCCACGCATCCGGGTTCGCGGCAAGCCATGCTTTTGCGGCATCGTCTGGATCAACGTCATCGTTGAGGATTGCGCCCATAATCTCGTTCTCCATCGCGAGCGAGAATTCGAGGTTCATCAGGAGTTTGCCGGTGTTTGTGCATTCTTCGACATAGCCTGCACGGGTGTTTGTGGCCACTGTCGCCCCACCCAGATCAGGACCGAAGTAATCATCCCCGCCGGGCAGATATGTCAGGTCGAAATTCGCATTCATCGGATGAGGCTCCCAGCCCAGGAACACAATGGGTTCGTCACGGTCTGATGCCCGCTCGACCTGTGCCAGCATTCCCTGTTCGGAGCTTTCGACGACGTCGAACCCATCAAGGTCAAAGGCGTTTGCATCAATCATATCGATGATCAGGCGGTTGCCATCATTGCCCGCTTCAATGCCGTAGATATTCCCATCAAGTGCGTCCTTGGCCTGGGCGATGGATGCAAAATCAGTGATCCCGGCGGCCACACCGGCAGCATTGGTGGCCAATGTGTATTTCGCGCCCTCAAGGTTTGTGCGCACGGTGTCCACGGTCCCGGCCTCGCGGTAGCTGGCGATGTCGCCTTCCATGGTGGGCATCCAGTTGCCAAGGAATACGTCAATGTCGCCCTGCGCCATGGAGGCATAGGTCACTGGAACAGATAGGATGTCGGTGGTTGTTTCATAACCCAGCGCCTCAAGCACGATGGATGTGGCGGCAGTTGTTGCTGTGATGTCTGTCCAACCAACGTCGGAAAAGCGGACTGTGTCGCAATCGGCAAAGGCGGGTAGGGCCGCGCAAACGGCCATTACGGATAAGGTGGATTTCAGTTTCATTTCAGTCTCCCGGTTATGCGCCATCTTTTTATTGATTGACGAGTCAATAAAGAACGATTTACGTGCTTGTGCAACCGAACACGAGGATCAGATGCCAAAGCTTGGGATGGAGCCTATCCGCCGCGCCGCATTAGTGAAAGCCACGATTGACGAGATCGGGGCGGCAGGAAATTTGGACGTAACAGTTAGCAGTATTGCTAAGCGTGCTGGGATGTCATCAGCTTTGGCCCATCACTATTTTGGCGGAAAAGATCAAATATTTCTGGCGGCTATGCGCCATACTTTGTCCGTTTATGGGGCGGAGGTGCGCGCGGCGTTAATGACCGCAACGGGCCACCGCGCGCGGTTGGAGGCGATTATCGGGGCCAGCTTTGCGTCTTCCAACTTTCAGCCGGACGTGATTGCGACATGGCTCAACTTCTATGTCCTGGCGCAGACATCTACGGATGCGCACCACCTTTTGGTTGTCTATCAGCGACGCCTGCGCAGCAATCTGATGTATGATCTGCAACCGCTAATTGGTCAGCGGGCAGAGGGTGCCGCAGCCCGGATCGCTGGGCTGATCGACGGGCTTTACCTGCGTCAGGGCCTCGCGCGGGATGTAGCGGATCAGTCAGATGCGACGGCGCAGGTCTTGGCCTTGCTGGACGCGGAATTGCAGGGGCGGGCACAATGACCAAGCCCAACATCCTGATCATTATGGTGGACCAGTTGAACGGGACCTTGTTCCCTAATGGTCCGGCGGAATGGTTTCATGCGCCGCACCTAAAGGCGCTGGCTGCACGGTCAACCCGGTTTGCGAACGCCTATACCGCTTCACCGCTGTGCGCCCCGGCACGGGCGTCGTTCATGTCGGGGCAGTTGCCGTCGCGCACGGGTGTCTATGACAACGCGGCCGAGTTTGCCTCAAGCATTCCGACCTATGCCCATCACCTGCGCCGCGCAGGTTATCAGACCTGCCTGTCGGGCAAAATGCATTTCGTCGGCCCCGACCAGTTGCACGGGTTTGAGGAACGCCTGACCACCGACATTTACCCCGCCGATTTCGGCTGGACGCCGGATTACCGGAAACCGGGCGAACGGATCGACTGGTGGTATCATAACATGGGCTCGGTGACCGGCGCGGGTGTGGCCGAGATCACCAACCAGATGGAATATGATGACGAAGTTGCGTATCACGCGCGGGCCAAGCTTTATGACCTCTCCCGCGGTCATGACGACCGGCCCTGGTGCCTGACGGTCAGCTTCACCCATCCGCATGATCCTTATGTCGCGCGCAAGACATATTGGGACCTCTACGAAGACTGCGCCCATCTGATGCCGGAGATCGGCCCGATCCCCTATGCGGAGCAGGACGCCCACAGCCGCCGCATTCTGGACGCCAATGACCGCGACAATTTCAACATCTCTGAAGAGGATGTGCAGCGGGCACGGCGCGCCTATTTTGCGAATATCTCGTATCTCGATGACAAGGTGGGCGAGGTGCTGCAAACGCTGGAGGACACACGGCAGGAGGCCGTCATCGTGTTTGTGTCAGACCATGGCGATATGCTGGGCTCGCGGGGGCTGTGGTTCAAAATGTCCTTCTACGAAGGGTCCTCGCGGGTGCCGCTGATGATTGCCGCACCGGGGATGGAACCTGGGATGAACGCCACCCCGGTCAGCACAATCGATGTGACGCCCACCCTTTGTGATATTGCCGGTGTGGACATGACCGAGGTGATGCCATGGACCCAAGGCGAAAGCCTTGTCCATCTGGGGCAGGGTGGCAAGCGCGATACGCCAGTGGCCATGGAATACGCCGCCGAAGGCAGCTATGCCCCGCTGGTGTCGCTGCGTTATGGCAAGTGGAAATACAATCGCTGCGCGCTGGACCCCGATCAGCTGTTCGATCTGGACGCTGACCCGCATGAACTGACTAACCTAGCAGAGGCCGCGGCACATCAGGGCACCTTGACGCAATTGCGCGCCAAATCCGAGGCGCGGTGGGATCTGACAAAATTCGATGCTGATGTTCGCCATTCGCAGGCCTGCCGCTGGGTTGTTTATGAGGCGCTGCGCAACGGTAGTTATTACCCGTGGGACTACCAGCCCCTGCAAAAAGCGTCCGAACGATACATGCGCAATAACATGGACCTCAACATCGTCGAAGAAAACCAACGTTTTCCCCGTGGGGAATGAATCTTTGTCCAATCAAACTTCCGCCGGAGGCATCCGCTTTATGAACGTGCAACCCCAAGCGAGCCATTTTATTGATGGCGCCTATATCGAAGATACCCAAGGAGAGCGGATCGACGTCATCTATCCGGCCACCGGGGCCGTTATTGCGACGCTCCATTCTGCGACAACAGCGATTGTTGATCAGGCGTTGGCTTCGGCCAAATGCGCACAAAAGGAATGGGCCAGCTGGACCGCGACAGAGCGGGGCCGCGTCCTGCGCCGGGCGGCCGATATCATGCGGGAGCGCAATCATGCTCTTTCGGTGCTGGAGACCTATGACACCGGCAAGCCCTATCAGGAAACCAGCGTTGTCGATGCCACATCCGGGGCCGACGCGCTGGAATACTTCGGTGGGCTGGCCGCCAGCATCACCGGCGAACATATCCAGCTGGGGGATGATTTTGTCTATACGCGCCGCGAGCCGCTGGGCGTTTGTGTTGGGATCGGGGCGTGGAACTATCCCACCCAGATCGCCTGCTGGAAAGGTGCCCCCGCATTGGCCTGCGGCAATACGATGGTGTTCAAACCATCCGAAACCACGCCGCTTTGTGCGCTGAAAGTGGCAGAAATCCTGCACGAGGCGGGTGCGCCTGCGGGGGTTTATAACGTCATTCAAGGATATGGCGCGGTTGGCGCGTCTTTGGTCACTGATGCGCGTGTGGATAAGGTTTCGCTTACTGGTTCGGTGCCAACCGGGCGCAAGGTGTATCAGGCTGCGGCCGAAGGTATCCGGCATGTGACCATGGAATTGGGGGGCAAGTCGCCTTTGGTCATCTTTGATGATGCGGATGTGGAAAACGCAGTATCGGGAGCGATTTTGGGGAATTTCTATTCCTCCGGGCAGGTCTGTTCCAACGGCACGCGGGTGTTTGTACAGCGTGGGATCAAGGATGCATTCCTGAAGCGGCTGACGGCGCGTCTGGCCGATGTGAAGATGGGTGATCCGCAAGACCCGGATGTGAATTTTGGACCGGTTGTGTCGGAGCGACAGCGCGATATTGTCGAAGGTTTCATCGCGAAGGGCGTTGAAGAAGGGGCCACATTGGTCACCGGCGGAAAGCGCGTTGATCTCGATGGTTTTTTCCTTGAACCAACAGTCTTTGCCGATGTGACGGACGACATGACCATCGCGCGGGATGAGATTTTTGGGCCGGTCATGTCGGTGCTGGATTTCGAAACCGAAGATGAGGTATTGGCGCGCGCCAATGATACAGCCTTTGGTTTGGCCGCTGGCGTGTTCACTGCTGATCTGACCCGCGCGCATCGCATGGCGGCGGGGTTCGAGGCGGGCACGTGTTATATCAACACCTATAATGATGCCCCGGTCGAGGCCCCTTTTGGCGGGTCGAAACTGTCAGGCGTGGGCCGCGAAAACTCAAAGGCGGCCATTGAACACTACAGCCAGATCAAGGGTGTCTATGTCCGCATGCGCGATCTGGAGGCACCGTTTTAAAGATGCGCGCTGATTATGTGATTGTGGGGGCCGGGTCGGCGGGCTGTGCCATTGCGTATCGGTTGGCCGAGGCGGGCAAGCAGGTGTTGGTGATCGAACATGGCGGCTCTGACGCGGGGCCGTTCATTCAGATGCCTGCGGCCCTGTCCTACCCGATGAATATGAAGATGTATGATTGGGGGATGAAGTCGGAACCTGAGCCGCATCTAGGCGGGCGTGAATTAGTGACCCCAAGGGGCAAGGTGATTGGCGGGTCATCGTCGATCAACGGGATGATTTATGTGCGCGGCCACGCCCGCGATTATGACCATTGGGCCGCAAGTGGTGCTGAAGGGTGGTCCTATGCTGATGTGTTGTCCTATTTCAAACGGATGGAGCATTGGCATGATGGCGGGCATGGTGGTGATCCGGCGTGGCGCGGCGATGATGGCCCGCTGCATGTGACCCGTGGCCCCCGGAAAAACCCGCTGACCCGCGCATTCGTGGAGGCGGGTGCGCAGGCCGGTTATCCGGTGACCGGTGACTATAACGGCGAACAGCAGGAAGGGTTCGGGCCCTTTGATGCGACCATTTATAAGGGGCGGCGCTGGTCCGCGGCCAATGCTTATATGCGTCCCGCGCTGAAGCGACCGAATTGCACGCTGATCCGTGCCTTTGCGCGTCGGATTATCATCGAAAACGGGCGAGCTGTCGGGGTTGAGGTCCGTCGCGGGAATAAGGTTGAAGTCATCAATGCGAATGTTGAGGTGATTATCGCGGCCTCATCGCTGAACTCACCCAAACTGTTGATGTTGTCGGGGATTGGTCCGGCGGCGCATTTGGCCGAACACGGGATTGACGTGGTGGCTGATCGGCCCGGCGTGGGGCAGAACCTGCAGGATCATCTGGAGCTTTACATCCAGATGGCGGCCACCAAGCCGGTGTCGCTTTTTTCCTATTGGAATATTCGCGGCAAGGCGAAGATCGGGCTGGAATGGCTGCTTTGGAAGACGGGCCTTGGCAGTTCGAACCAGTTTGAAAGTGCAGGCTTTATCCGGTCGCGTGCCGGGGTTCCGTATCCGGATATCCAGTTCCACTTTCTTCCGATGGCCGTGCGCTATGACGGGAAGGTCGCGGAGGACGGGCATGGGTTTCAGGCGCATGTCGGTCCAATGCGGTCTGCGTCACGCGGACAGGTCACCCTGCGTTCGGCGGATCCAAATGACCATCCGCGCATCAGGTTTAACTATATGTCGGATCCGCAGGATTGGGCTGACTTTCGCGCCTGCATCCGCCTGACCCGCGAGATATTTGCGCAACCAGCATTTGATGAATTCCGAGGTCATGAGATACAACCCGGTGCGGCCGCGCAAAGTGATGAAGCCCTCGATGATTTCATCCGAGAGCATGCCGAAAGCGCGTATCACCCCTGCGGAACCTGCAAGATGGGCGCTGTTGCCGATCCCATGGCCGTTGTGGACAGTCATGCGAGCGTCATCGGTGTGGATGGGTTACGCGTTGCGGACAGTTCGATCTTTCCGCGCATCACAAACGGGAACACCAATGCCCCGTCTATCATGGTTGGTGAAAAGGTCGCAGACCACATCTTGCAGCGGCATCCGCTGCCGCCCGTCAATGATCAGCCATGGATGAACCCCCTGTGGGAAACGTCACAGCGTTAAGGTTTTGTTTACCGTTTGTTAAGAATTGAGTTGATTGGTGTGCTGTCCTGCCCCTAGGTGCGGGTATGCGTTTCCTTTGTGTTCTTTTTCTTTCGGTGGCCGTTGCCGCCATGGCGGCAGCTGCGCCCGAGGGGCGCCTGGGTGTCATTGATGCAGACACGTTTGACGTGGGTGGCGTGCGTGTACGCCTGCATGGGATTGATGCACCAGAAATCGGCCAACCCTGCCAGATGGCAGGACAAACGCAGGATTGTGGTCGCTGGGCGCGCGATGCTGTGTCGGCCCGGTTCGAAGGCGTATATGTGCGCTGTTCGCAGGTAGATGTGGACCGCTATGGGCGCATCGTGGCCACATGCGCAGCGGGGTCCGAAGATATGGGTGCTGCAATCGTCAGTGCGGGTTGGGCCTGGGCCTATCGCCGCTACTCACAAGCCTATGATCTGGATGAAAAGGCAGCTGCTGTCGCCGGTCGCGGGCTTTGGGCGTTTGAGGTCCAACAACCTGCCGCTTACCGGGCGTCGCGCGTGCGGGGTGGCGCGGCCCCTGATCCGGCTTGCAACATCAAAGGCAATATTTCATCCAATGGGCGTATTTACCATTTGCCAGGCGGGCGTGGTTATGATCGCACCGGCATCAACACAGAAAATGGCGAACGCTGGTTTTGTTCGATTACGCAGGCCGAGGCGGCAGGGTGGCGGGCAGCCCGGCGCTAGCCATTATTTGACGGCATGACATTTTTGGTGTAATGCATAGATTTAATCAACCTTAGGTTGTATTGGCCGAAGCCATGTCAGAGGTACGTCAAAGATTGCTGGAACTATTGTCTGAGGGCGAAGCGGATTCCTTGAACAAGGCAGATGCGGAGTTCGGAAGGCTATTGCGCGGTTACTATGAGGCAACCGTTGCAATGCGTGCCGCTGAGATGGGCGAGGCTGCAGACGATGATTTTACCCTGTTCCGCGTGCACCGGCGTTACGACGATGCCAGTCAGGCGCTGTTGAATTTTTTTAAAGCTCTGGAGCCTGGATCGCCCTGACTTGATCCGTATCAAAGCAGCGGTCTAGAGAAATCTTAGGTTCGTCTATAACAACAACCTAAGGAGCCCCTCATGTCGCACACCCCGCATGAATTGATTGAAGAATTTCCCGATCAGCTGGATGCGATGCATCAGCTTAAGGAAAGCGACGCGCATTTCGCCAAGATATATGACGCTTACCATACTGTGAACCGCGCCATTCATCGGGCAGAAACAAATGTAGAGCCAACCGATGATCTGCATATGAGTGAGATGCGCAAGGAGCGTATGGTGCTGAAAGACCAGATTGCCGCGGCCCTGAGCGCGTCGGCCTGATGATTTACCGTCGGCCTTTGGGCCGACGGTATTGAAATCCATCTTGGTGATGTCACGGGCCGGGATAATGCCAAGTGCTAATCAACCTGATAGGGTAGAATGCCGCGTTTATTGGGATCGACCCTCAATTGTCGCTCCAGTGGCGGGACTGACCGCTGGTGGCAGTTGCGCCTTTCACAAATCCGGCATGAGATCCCGATGGGCGCATATGCGGTGGTCGCGGTGACATCCATGTGGTCAGCGTAAACAAGGGCCGAGGCGTGTCGCACCTCGCACCCCAATCCGATCGCGTAGCGCCGGGTGGGGGCGTCATAGGCCCCGCCGGATTTGCTGACATCGCGGGCAAGGCAGAAATACCGCGCGCCATCAGGTGTTTCGGCCAGTTGACGCAGAAATTGCCCCGGCAATTCGAATGCCTGATGCACGTTCCATAGCGGGCAGGCCCCGCCATAGCGGGCGAATTGCAGGGTGGTGGCGGAATGCCGTTTTGTGATGGTGCCCGCCTGATCGACGCGCACAAAGAAAAACGGAATCCCCTTGGCACCCGGTCGTTGCAGGGTCGAGAGCCGATGAGCCACCTGTTCCAGCGAGGCCCCGAACCGGCTGGCAAGGATTTCCAGATCGTGGCGCGTGTCCTGCGCCGCAGTCTGGAAGGCGGCGTAGGGCATGAGCGCCGCACCCGCGAAGTAATTGGCAAGCCCGACCTTGGCGATGCTGCGCGCTTCATCCGATTGAAAACGCGCAAGATCAAGGGTCGCGTCGAGCAGTTGCCCTTGCGTGATCAGTGCCAGTTGCAGGAGCAGTTGAAAGGTCTGCGTGGCTGGGCTGGCCAGTCGCGAGATGGTGAGCGTATTCGTGTCGGTGTCGAAATAGCGGACAGCGACCGCATCGTCGAAGATAACTTTGATTTGCCGGGTTTTCAGGGTGCGAATGACCGCTTCGGCTATCGTTTCATCCGGTTTGCGCTGGTTGGCGAAACGCTCCGCACTGCGGTCAACGGCGTCGATGTAGTTATCGCAGTAATGAAAGAAATCGCGGACTTCTTCCCAAGGGCTGGGTTGCAGGCGGGCGTCTTCGCGGCCCAATGCCTCGTCCAGCGACGCGAGCCGTTCGTGGGTTTGTCGGTAGGCTGCGTGCAGGTCGAGGAACGCGCGGGCAAGGGCTGGCGCGTTTGAGGCGGCAAGACGCAGGTCGGCAAGTGCCGGGGCAGGCCCGGTAAAGACAGGGTCGGCCAATGCTTCGCGCATGTCGCCGACCAATCGTGCCTCGTCACCCGCTTGCAGTTCGGTGACGTCAAAGCCAAATTCCTGGGCCAATCCCAATACAACCGCAGTAGATACGGGCCGGTTGTTGTTTTCCATCTGGTTGAGATAGGGCAGGGACACCCCCAGCTTTTCGGCGAATAGTTTTTGCGTCAGCGACAGCCGCCCGCGCAATTCGCGCAGCTTGGCACCGGCATAGAGTTTCTGGACGGCCATGGGCGTTCCTTTGCAACTTTGCGGCTAGGGTTTAGCTGTTGCAAAGCGCGCGTCAAGTGACGCGCTTTTCCCGCCATATCACAAAGATCACAGATAACATCGCAGCGATGGAAACGATCAACATCAGCAGTTGCAGGGGCATTGTGCCGGTCTCCGCCGTCAAAATCCCACCGGCGATTTGCGACAGCGCCGCCCCGCCGCCGATCATGATGGCCCCGCCCAGCCCGCTGGCTGTGCCCGCCAAGTGAGGTCGGACCGAGATGGATCCTGCCATGACATTGGGCAGCATGATCCCGTTACCCAGCCCCAAAAACGTGCAGAACCCAAAGAAGTTCAACGGGTGGTTCACGCCTGCGAAGGTCAGGATCGCGGATAGGCCAAGCCCCGCGATGGTGACCCCGGTGCCAAGTAATGCCATGCGGTTCACGCCCATGCGCACCGAAAACCGGCCCGAGATGAAGTTGCCAATCGCGTAGCCGATGGCCGGGGCTCCAAGGGCGATGCCGCTCCATAATGGGGACAGGCCGAAGATGGTCGTGGCGACGAAGGATGTGCCGCCAAGCAGGGCAAAGAATGCGCCGGAACCGAAAGCTGCGCAGAGAACATAGCCCCAGAAGCGCGGCGAGCTGAGCAGTTCGGGGTAGCTTTTGATTTGATCGCGGAAGCTGACACCTTTGCCCGCAACCGTTTCGCCAAGGTCGAAATAGCAAAGCGTGAATGTGCATAGACCAGCGATTGCAAGAAAGACGAACGTTGCCTGCCAGCCGAACGCTTCGTCCAATGCGCCACCAATCATGGGTCCGACCATTGGGACCAGCGCCATGCCCATGGTGACATAGCCGATCATCGATGCGGCCTCTGCTTGCGGGACGATATCGCGCACAATGGCGCGGCTGAGTGCCATGGATGTCGCAACGGCGGCTTGCATGATGCGAAAGAAGAGGAACGCCTCGACCGTTTCGGCCATGAGGGTGCCGATAGTTGCGATCAGGAAGATGATCAGGGAGCCAAGCACCATGATCCGCCGTCCGTAGCGATCAGAGATCGGGCCGATGAAAATCTGCAGGACTGCGGTGGCAGCCAGATAGCCAGACAGCGCGATCTGCATGATTGCGTAGTCGGTTTTGAAATAATCCGTCATCGTGGCGAGCGAGGGCAGGAAGATCGACATGTTCAGCGCAGACATCCCCGTAATGAGGACCAGCGTGATGATATGTGGTGGTGTGGTCCGGTCCAGAAAACGGATCGTCGGCAAAATTGTCATTGGCTAGAGGTACGGCGGTGTCACCGCGTTGTCCATTGTGATGACGCGCTCAGGGCAAGGTTTGCATATTTGCAATTTTTTTAATTCGCGAATTGATAATTTTGCAAATATGCGCCTTCGGCCTTCTTCATTCAGTCCCGTCGGGGTAGGTATATCGCAACAATTGGTGGAGGTGCGTTCTGATGGACGTTTTGCAGGAACTGGAACGGCGGCGCGATACGGCCAGCTTGGGTGGCGGTGAACGGCGGATCGCAGCGCAGCATAGCAAGGGCAAGCTGACAGCGCGCGAGCGGATTGAGTTGCTGCTTGATGATGGGTCATTCGAAGAATTCGACATGTTCGTGGCGCATCGCTGCACCGATTTCGGGATGGAGAAAGACCGCCCTGCCGGTGATGGTGTTGTGACGGGGTGGGGCACGATCAATGGCCGCATGGTTTATGTGTTCAGCCAGGACTTTACCGTTTTTGGCGGATCACTGTCGGAAACCCATGCCCAGAAGATCTGCAAGATCATGGATATGGCGATGCAGAATGGTGCGCCTGTGATTGGTATCAATGACAGCGGGGGCGCACGGATTCAGGAAGGTGTCGCCAGCCTGGCCGGTTATGCCGAGGTATTCCAGCGCAACATCATGGCTTCGGGCGTGGTGCCGCAGATCAGTGTGATTATGGGGCCGTGCGCGGGCGGGGCGGTTTATAGCCCGGCAATGACCGATTTCATCTTTATGGTCAAAGACAGCTCTTACATGTTTGTGACGGGCCCCGATGTGGTCAAAACCGTCACGAATGAGGTGGTGACGGCTGAGGAGTTGGGCGGTGCTTCGACCCATACCAAGAAGTCGTCGGTTGCTGATGGTGCCTTTGAAAATGATGTGGAGGCATTGGCCGAGGTCCGACGTCTGGTTGATTTTTTGCCGCAGAATAATCGTCAGAAACCGCCCGTGCGCCCTTTCTTTGATGATGTGAACCGCGTTGAAAGCAGCCTTGATACTTTGATCCCTGACAATGCGAACACGCCTTACGACATGAAGGAGTTGATCCATAAGTTGGCGGATGAGGGGGATTTCTATGAAATCCAGGAGGATTTCGCCAAAAACATTCTGACCGGCTTTGTACGGCTGGAGGGGTCGACCGTGGGTGTCGTGGCCAATCAACCGATGGTGCTGGCTGGCTGTCTGGACATTGACAGTTCGCGCAAGGCTGCCCGTTTTGTGCGGTTCTGCGATGCCTTCGAAATCCCGATCCTGACGCTGGTGGATGTACCCGGCTTTTTGCCGGGCACGTCGCAGGAATATGGCGGCGTGATCAAGCATGGCGCGAAACTGTTGTTCGCTTATGGCGAAGCGACGGTGCCCAAAGTGACCGTGATCACCCGCAAGGCTTATGGTGGGGCTTATGATGTGATGGCGTCCAAACACTTACGGGGCGATTTTAACTATGCATGGCCGACGGCGGAAATTGCCGTGATGGGTGCAAAGGGGGCCACGGAGATTATTCATCGGGCGGATTTGAATGACGCTGATAAGATCGCAGGACATACCAAGGACTACGAGGATCGGTTCGCAAATCCGTTTGTCGCCGCCGAGCGTGGGTTTATCGATGAGGTGATCATGCCGCAATCAACGCGCAAGCGTGTGTGCAGAGCGTTTGCGTCGTTGCGGGGTAAGCAGCTGCAAAACCCGTGGAAGAAGCACGACAATATTCCATTATGATGGGGGTGATATCAGACACGCGGCTTGGTCGCGCGTTCGGCAATCTCTGGCCGATCGGCGAAGTTGTGCCAAAAATGACCGCAAAAAGCGAAGTGGTTGGAATCACGGCTTGGCACCGCATCTTGCGTATTTTTTGGGGTTTTTCGCGAAATATGGCCCCGGGGCCTAAGCATCTTTCTGCTGATGATGCCCCTACGTCACACAGTCAGGCCGTCGCTGGCGCGGTATGTGAACGTCAATACTTTTTGCCTAATCTAGAAGAACGCGAACATGGTATCGCGCCCTCGCAGGGCCGTTTGGGTTGGGACATCGGACGGACCTGCACAGACAGAGGCAGGCAAGAAGAATGGTACAAGGACTTATGGCATTCGCAGTGGCAGCACTTATGGCGCTGGTTGCTGTATCGGGCAGTCACGACCGCGTGCCGCAGCCAAAAACAATGGATGCGGCCGTTCTCCAGTCGGCTGACATGGAACGCCGAGTTAACTAGTCTTCCGTGTCGCGGGCGGGTCGATAGGCCCGTCTGCAACGCGCCCTTTGTCACGAGGGGGGCGTAAAATGGAAAAGCATCGTGGCTTTCCGGGCCGATTGGCCGGTACTGATTTTCAATTCACCATCAGGCGCGCGAACAAGGACGGGGCGACACCGTTATCAGAGCGTGTGCGCTATCCTGATCGGCGTCCGCCGGATAAACGCGCGGATGCCGGTTTCATGCGGGCGCTTTGGGAACAGTTTGGCGATGAACCGTTCGTGCGCGGCAATTTGGATGCGGGTCGCCTGAGCTGGCTTTTTGGACGCGAAGTGATTCCCGCCGAAGATCCGTTTGATCCCGCCAGCTATGACGCATTGTTACGGATTGATATGAATGTCGCCCGTGTCACCTTTGCAGAGGTGATCGGATGAGTGGCGGGAACGTGCGGGCTGCATTGCAATTTAAGCGGGAACCCGCCCATTTCTGGTGGGGTGCATCATGCGACTTTGCACATATGGCGGAATGCGCCAGTGTCGATCTTGTAGCAAGGCGTTCCAGCAAGCGCATTGTTGCAGATTGTCAACACCGTTACCCTTCCCCTGACCGGTCTGCCCTTACCCAGGGCAGACCGGTTTCACATTTCCGCTCATTCATCGGCGGAAACAGGGTTGATATTGGATATCACCGCCGTCTGGCTATTGAGTTGATGCATGGAAGCGCCGATTTTGGTGCTACTTTGAAAACAACGTTAGGCAGAGAAAAATGCAGAATACATCTATCATCCTTGCCGCAGTGGCTATCTTTGGTCTTGCTGGCTGTCTTGAAGGCGACGTGGAACGCGGTGTGGCTGGCGCTGGCGCCGGTCTGGTCGCAGCAGAAGTTCTGGGTACAGACCGTACAGGGACAATCCTGGCCGGTGCCGCCGCAGGCGTGCTGTGCGACGACGCAGGTATCAACGGCTGTAGATAAGCCAGACAATCGCGCCCATCGCGGGCGTCTAAGTGATCAACACTGCCGTCGGGGCTTCGCCCCGGCGGCAGTTTTGCGTTTTGGGGACGGAATCTAATGTTCAAGAAAATACTCATCGCCAATCGCGGCGAAATCGCCTGTCGTGTGATCAAGACGGCCCGCAAGATGGGCATTCAGACGGTGGCGATTTATTCGGATGCCGACCGCAATGCGCTGCATGTGAAGATGGCAGATGAGGCGGTGCATATCGGCCCGCCCCCGGCCAACCAATCCTATATCGTGATCGACAGGGTGATGGATGCAATCAAACAGACAGGGGCAGAGGCCGTGCACCCAGGCTATGGTTTCCTGTCCGAAAACCCGAAATTCGCCGAGGCGCTGGAGGCCGCGGGCGTTGCCTTTATCGGCCCGCCCAAGGGTGCGATCGAGGCGATGGGGGACAAGATCACCTCAAAGAAAATCGCCCAAGAGGCCAATGTCTCGACCGTGCCGGGCTATATGGGGCTAATCGAAGACGCTGATGAAGCCGTCAAAATCTCGAACGAGGTCGGTTACCCGGTCATGATCAAAGCCTCCGCCGGTGGTGGCGGCAAGGGGATGCGTATCGCCTGGAACGATGATGAAGCACGTGAAGGCTTTCAGTCATCCAAGAACGAGGCTGCCAGCAGTTTTGGCGATGACCGGATTTTCATCGAGAAATTCGTCACCCAGCCCCGCCATATCGAAATTCAGGTGCTGGCCGACGGTCACGGCAATGCCGTTTACCTGCATGAACGCGAATGTTCGATCCAGCGCCGGAACCAGAAGGTTATTGAAGAGGCACCGAGCCCGTTTCTGGATGAGGCAACGCGCAAAGCCATGGGCGAGCAATCGGTCGCGCTGGCGCAGGCGGTGGGCTACACCAGTGCGGGCACGGTCGAGTTCATCGTGGATGGCGACCGCAACTTCTACTTCCTTGAAATGAACACTCGGTTGCAGGTCGAACACCCGGTCACGGAACTGATCACTGGCGTCGATCTGGTTGAACAGATGATCCGGGTTGCCGCTGGTGAAAAGCTGCCATTCGAACAGAAAGACCTGAAAATCAATGGCTGGGCGATGGAAAGCCGCCTTTATGCCGAGGACCCTTATCGCGGCTTTCTGCCGTCCATTGGGCGTCTGACCCGCTATCGGCCACCGGTCGAGGAAGCGACGCCAACCCGCGCAGTGCGCAATGATACCGGCGTTTTCGAAGGCGGCGAGATCAGCATGTATTACGACCCGATGATCGCCAAGCTGTGCACTTGGGCCCCGGACCGGGCGACGGCGATTGAAGAAATGCGACTGGCGCTCGATGGTTTTGAGTTGGAAGGGATCGGGCATAACCTGCCGTTCCTTGCGGCCGTCTATGACCACCCGAAATTCACTTCGGGCAAGATGACGACCGCCTTTATCGAAGAAGAATACCCCGATGGTTTCGCCGGTACGACCTTGCCAGAGGCCGCCTGCGCACGCATCGCTGCGGCCTGCGCTGCGATGCACCGCGTGGCCGAAATTCGGCGTAGCCGTATTTCAGGCCGGATGGACAACCACGAAAGGCATGTGGGCGAAGACTGGGATGTCCGCCTGCAGGGGCACTCTCACACGGTTCAGATCGACGCCGACAAAACCGGGGCAAATGTTACTGTTAACGGCCAGACGGTCCGCGTGGAAAGCGACTGGACCCCGGGCGACCCGCTCGCTCGGTTGATGGTGGATGGTGTGCCGCTGGTGCTGAAAATCGGCAAAATCTCAGGTGGTTTCCGGGTGCGTTACCGGGGAGCGGATCTGAAGGTCCATGTACGTACACCACGTCAGGCAGAACTCGCCGCGCTGATGCCTGAAAAACTGCCGCCTGATACATCCAAATTCCTGCTCTGTCCCATGCCCGGCCTGATCGTGAAGGTCGATGTTCAGGCAGGTGATGAGGTGCAGGAAGGCCAAGCACTGTGCACCGTCGAGGCGATGAAAATGGAAAACATCCTGCGCGCCGAGAAGAAGGGCGTGGTCAAGAAGGTCAACGCCGGTGCGGGTGATAGCCTTGCTGTTGACGATGTGATCATGGAGTTTGAATGATGCGCTATTGCGCGACTTCGCGGCGGTCCTCGATCTCCTGCTGGCGCAGGGGCATCTTGTCGATTGACCGTGAAATCTCGCGTACGCTCCAGGGGGACGGTTTGCGGAAGGCCACGCGCCCATCCTTGGCGACCAGCGCCATCATGTACCCGCGCGGGCGCAGTGCGGTGCGCAAATCAGTCTGGGCAGACGGATCGGTATCGGTGATGATGATCACGTCCCGCTCGGCCAGATCATCAGGGCGATCCAGCAACAGATCCATTTGCTGGCGAAAGCGTGGATCATTTGGGGTGTCGGCAAAAACCACGAGCGGGCGCGCAAGCCATTGCAGATCGGCCAGACTTACCTCGCTGGCGTCAAAAATCTCGGTATGGTCGGCCTCCCAACGTTCCAGAACGGTGGCGTCCTGCCCGAACGTGGCGGTCGCCCCAAAAAACACCGCCGCAGCGGCCCAACGTATATGTATTAAATTCATCATCCATTCTGATATAGAGGCGGGTTTGGAAAAAGCTAAGGGCCAAGTGCCTTTAGTCACGAATAATTTTTTCACGACCGCGCGGAGGTTTCCATGAGCAACAAGAAAACCTGGGCAGAAATCGCCACGAAAGAGCTGCGGGGCAAGCCGCTTGAGGCGCTCGACTGGGACACGCTGGAAGGCATCACCGTCAAACCGCTTTATACGGCCGACGATATCGCGGACCTACCCCATATGGGTGGCATCCCCGGCCAGGCCCCGTTTACGCGCGGCGTGAAGGCCACGATGTATGCAGGCCGCCCCTGGACGATCCGGCAATATGCGGGTTTTTCGACGGCTGAGGAATCGAACGCATTTTATCGCAAGGCGCTGGATGCCGGGCAGCAGGGGGTTTCCGTTGCTTTCGATCTGGCGACCCACCGTGGCTATGACAGCGATCATCCGCGGGTCGAGGGGGATGTGGGCAAGGCGGGTGTGGCTATCGACTCGGTCGAGGATATGAAAATCCTCTTTGATGGCATTCCGCTGGACAAGGTCAGCGTGTCGATGACGATGAACGGGGCCGTCATCCCGATCCTTGCCAATTTCATTGTGGCCGGGGAAGAGCAGGGGCATCCGCGCAGCGTCCTCTCTGGCACGATCCAGAATGACATCCTCAAGGAATTCATGGTGCGGAACACTTATGTCTATCCGCCAGAGCCTTCGATGCGGATCATCGCGGATATCATTGAATATACGACGGATGAAATGCCGAAGTTCAATTCGATCTCGATCAGTGGATACCACATGCAAGAGGCAGGTGCGAACCTCGTTCAGGAGCTTGCCTATACGTTGGCGGACGGGCGCGAATACGTCCGCGCGGCCATCGCGCGTGGTATGGATGTGGACCAATTCGCCGGGCGGTTGTCGTTCTTTTTTGCTATCGGCATGAACTTTTTCATGGAGGCCGCCAAACTGCGCGCCGCCCGTCTGCTGTGGGCCCGGATCATGGAAGAGTTCGCACCCAAGAACCCAAAGTCTTCGATGTTGCGGACCCATTGCCAGACATCCGGCGTGTCGTTGCAGGAACAGGACCCCTACAACAATGTCATCCGCACGGCTTACGAGGCGATGAGTGCGGTCTTGGGCGGCACCCAATCCCTGCACACCAACGCGCTGGATGAGGCGATTGCCCTGCCCACTGAATTTAGCGCCCGGATAGCCCGCAATACGCAGTTGATTTTGCAGGAAGAAACCGGGGTGACCAATGTGGTCGACCCGCTGGCCGGGTCATATTATGTCGAAAGTCTCACAAATGAGCTGGCTGAGAAAGCATGGGCCCTGATCGAAGAGGTCGAAGAGATGGGCGGCATGACCAAGGCCGTCGCATCCGGCATGCCCAAACTACGGATCGAGGAAACCGCAGCCCGCAGGCAGGCTGAGATTGACCGGGGCATCGAGGTCATCGTCGGCGTCAACAAATACCGCAAGGACAAGGAAGACCCGATCGATATCCTTGATATCGACAATAACGCAGTGCGCGAGGGCCAGATCAAGCGCTTGGAAAGCACCAAGGCCGGACGTGATCTGGCCGCTTGTGACGCTGCCCTCACTGAACTGACCCGCCGCGCCAATGAAGGCGGCAACCTGTTGGAAGGCGCGGTCGAGGCCGCCCGCCAGCGTGCCACTGTAGGAGAAATCAGCATGGCCATGGAAAAAGCATTCGGTCGGCACCGGGCCGAGGTGAAAACATTGGCAGGCGTTTATGGGGCCGCTTACGAAGGCGACGAAGGCTTTGCTGCCATTCAGGAAAGTGTCGAGGCCTTCGCGGAGGAAGAAGGCCGCCGCCCGCGCATGCTGGTGGTGAAGATGGGTCAGGACGGGCATGACCGGGGTGCAAAGGTTATCGCGACCGCCTTCGCTGATATTGGGTTTGATGTGGATGTCGGGCCACTGTTTCAGACACCAGACGAGGCGGCACAGGACGCTATTGACAATGATGTGCATGTGATCGGGATCAGTAGCCAGGCGGCGGGTCACAAGACGCTGGCACCCAAGCTGGTGCAGGCGCTGAAAGATGCCGGTGCCGGGGATATTCTGGTGATTTGTGGCGGGGTGATTCCGCAGCAGGATTATCAGTTTCTATATGACAGCGGTGTGAAAGCGATCTTTGGTCCGGGAACGAATATCCCCGAGGCCGCGCAAGATATCTTGCGGTTGATCAGAGAAGCGCGAGGGTAGATCAAAATTCTGGAATTTTGATGGCCGACGTTGGAGATAATATGCTGGTTTTGGATCATCTCGCGGTGGCTTGTCAGTCCTTGCCGGACGGCGTCGCCTGGGTCGAAGAAAAGCTGGGTGTCACCATGCAACCTGGTGGCCAGCATGTCCGCTATGGCACGCACAACATGTTGCTGGGACTGGCTGATGACCTCTATCTGGAGGTGATCGCGCCCGACCCGGATGCGGCCCCGTTTGACGGGTCGCGCTGGTTTGACCTGGATCGTTTCACGGGCCCACCACGGCTGGGCAACTGGATTTGTCGGACCGAACGTTTTGATCCCGTCGCGGGGCCGCCGCGTCAGTTGTCACGTGGTGATCTGCACTGGCAGTTGACCGTGCCAGATGACGGCAGCATGCCATATGATGGGGCTTATCCCACGCTCATTCAGTGGGCCGATAATGTCCGCCATCCGGCCCGCGGGTTACCTGACAGCGGGTGCCGACTGACCGGTTTTGAAGTGCATCACCCACAGGCTGCGACCGTTGCTGACATGGTCGTACTCAACGACCCGCGCGTTCGATTTGTGGCTGGTCCGCCCGGTTTTCGCGCTATATTCGACACGCCCACAGGGGCCAGGGTTCTGACATGATCCGACCGGCAAGACCGGCTGACGCACCCGCGATAGCCGATATCTGGAACGCGGCTATCCGTGACACAACCATTACCTTCAATCCGGTTGAAAAGACCTTGGACGAGGTCGCCGCGTTGATCGCCGAGGCTTGCCTTGTTTGGGATCACGATGATCAGGTCCTTGGATTTGCGCGCTATTTCCAGTTTCGTGGCGGCGAAGGGTACAGATTTACGGTCGAAAACACGGTCATGCTACATCCTGATGGGCATGGCAGGGGGGGTGGTCGCGCGTTGATGGCGGCCTTATGCGATCATGCAAAGGCCGCAGGTATGCATATGATGTTTGCAGGCTGCAGTGCTGAAAATCCGGGCGCTGTGCGGTTTCATGAAGCAGTTGGCTTTGAAATGGTTGCAACCTTGCCTGAGGTCGGGTTCAAATTTGGACGTTGGATCGATCTGGTTTTGATGCAAAAACGACTTTGAAAGGCACGTATTCATGTCCATCTGGTCACGTATGGCTGACGCGATCGCGGCACTCGCCAAAGGTGAGGGGCTGTCGGCGGTGTTCGACAAGATGCGTGCACGGCCTGATCGGACCGTGGCCTTTGCCATTGCCGTGATCGCGTTGGGGGCGAAGATGGCCAAGGCGGATGGTATCGTGACCAAGGATGAAGTTGTGGCCTTTCGCGAGGTATTCCTGATCCCGCCAGAGGAAGAGGCGAACGCCGCCCGCGTCTTCAATCTGGCTCGGCAGGATGTCGCAGGATTTGATATTTATGCGCGTCGGATCAAAGCGATGTATGGGGATGATGATGCCCCGCTTTGCGACCTGATGGAGGGTTTGTTTCATATTGCGATGGCTGATGGCATTTATCACCCTAAAGAAGATGCCTTCTTGCAAGAAGTCGCCACAATTTTTGGGTTTGACGAAAGACGGTTTCGCGGCATCCGAGCCCAATTCGTTGAAGGTGCGGAGCGCGACCCACATGATGTGCTTGGCGTCGCGCCTGATGCGTCGTTGGAAGATGTGCGCGCTGCATGGCGCAAACTGGTGCGTGAAACGCACCCTGACCAGATGATCGCCCGTGGCGTTCCCGAGGAGGCCATAAAGCTGGCCGAACGGCGCATGGTGGCCATCAACCGCGCCTGGGAAGAAATTCAAGGCGCACGGGTGTGAGGATCGCGACCTATAACGTCGAGTGGTTCAATAATCTGTTTGATAACAATGGGGTGTTGATTGCAGATGATGGCTGGTCGGGTCGTTGGGATGTGACCCGCGCGCAGCAAACCGATGCGCTTGGTGCTGTTTTTACGGCCATGGATGCTGACGCGGTGATGGTGATCGAGGCACCCGATAGCAGCCGCAAACGTGATGGTGCACTGGCGCTGACCGCGTTTGCAAAGCATTTCGGGCTGCGGACACGCGCCGCAATTGTGGGGTTTCGCAACGACACCCAGCAGGAAATTGCGCTGCTTTATGACCCTGATGTGATGGCGGCGGTTCACGATCCGCAGGGTGATGACGTCATACCCAGCTTCGATGCAAAGTTCAAAATGGATATCGATGTAGACGCGGCTCCGGATGCGATCCGTTGGTCGAAACCACCGTTGGAGGTGGCAGTGACGACGCCATCTGGTCCGCTGCGTTTGATCGGGGTGCATGCCAAATCAAAGGCGCCGCACGGTGCGCGCGACGACGCAGCCGCCACCCGTATTTCGATTGAAAACCGGCGCAAGCAACTTGCCCAATGTATCTGGTTGCGCAGGCGGGTAGAGCAACATTTGACGGCGGGCGATGACCTGATCGTATTGGGCGATTTTAACGATGGTCCGGGGCTGGATGAGTACGAAAAACTGTTCGGGCGGTCGGGGGTTGAGATCGTGCTGGGCGAGGGCGATGGTACCCAGCTCTTTGATCCACATGCCCGCATGGCGCTGGGCCGTAGGCTGGGTGCGATGCCTGTCACCGCAAGGTTCAAACGCAAAGGAGAGCCTTATTTGCAGGCGCTTCTTGACTATATCATGGTGTCACCGGGCCTGCGCGCGAAGGGGCCGCGCTGGCAAATCTGGCATCCGTTTGACCATCCTGACTGCTATGCGAATCCCGATTTGCGGGACGCGTTGTTGCTGGCGTCTGATCACTTTCCCGTCGTTCTGGACATCGATTTGTGATTTGTGAAACGGCCGCCGGATACCTATATTTGCGTATATGAAACAGATTGTTGTACTGACTTTCGCACTTGGCCTGATCATCACGCCTGCGGCCGCGCAGGACAGTGAGGCAGAGGTTCAAGACGGCTTTGACCTGATGGAAGAAGGGGCGCGGATGTTGATGCGCGGCCTGATCGCCGAGATGGAACCGGCGATGGAGGATTTGCGCGGATCACTGGAAGATTTCGCCCCGGTGATGGGTGAATTTGCCCGCGAGATTGGACCTGCTTTTGCGGAGTTGCTGGGGCAGGTGGATGATTTCCGCTATTATGGTTCGCCCGAAATTCTGCCCAACGGGGATATCATCATCCGGCGTAAACCAGACGCGCCAATCTGGATGCCGGAGACTGAAGGCGGCGAGATCGAGCTTTGACGCACCCGTTGCGTGACCCCCACCGAACGGTCGCAACGTTCGGTGGTCCGCGAATCATAGGTTTATGCTTATTTTCCTGAGAATTGTGCCGTCGGCATCGCGTCGGATAAGTGTCGGCAAAACGTCGGCCTTTTGTCGGCGGATGTGCCGGGTTAACGGGGCGCGCGGTGCTTAATCGTCGGATTACGGGTGATCTGTCTGGGTGTGGTTACATGACCCAGGACCTTGCGGCGGATGATCTAAAGTATGCGGTCACATTGAACTGTTTTCCCAAAAACCGATTGGGTGGCCTCAACGGCACCGGCAGTTATGCATGATATGCGCATCGGCTCGGAAAATGTCGGCTGTGCGGGACTTAGCGGTCTTAAGTGAATAATGAACTAATGTCTGCTTTTACGCCTAGCCATCTGATCCATTGGGTATAATCTGAACGCATAACGTCAAGATCAAACTGAGCAAAATTGATGCAAAATAGTGTTTCCGAAGTATTGCACGGATTGGAACTGCGGCTCCGGGAAAAGCTCGACCCACTTGGCTTTGTAAACGGTGATGACGGTGCTTTCAAAACAGGCCATGCGCCCCATCAGTTTCCACATTTCTATCTATTTGTCCGCTATGCTGGCCTAAACAAAGAAGGAATTCAGGCCGCAGAACAGGAGTGCGACCGCTATATACTGGAACCTTACAAAGAATTTCTCACACATATGAACGGAGCTCGCGTGCTCGGGGTTTCACTGAACGGAGTAATTGGCAGCGTTGTCGACAGGTCTGGTCAAGGAATCGGGCAACCTATTAGTCTGCGATACGAAAATGTCATTGATCGACCTCTTTATATTCCAAAAGGCCACCTTGGCATTGGAGGTATTAATGGCGATTGGTATTCGTCCGGCCGTCTTTATCTAACATCAACGGGCGAAGTTGAGCTTTACAACAGTAAATTTGATTTAATTGGAGCAAGATGGTCGTCACTGGCCGACTTCATATCGGACGAAATACCTCGCCGCCTTGACTTATATGATGAGACTGGGCTGGAAAAGCCCGGCGGCAAGAAACTGCCCGGCGATACAGATGACTGGGAACAACTCGCTCAAGAAGCCAAACAACAAGAGAAGCCTGCGAGAAGCATGCCTAGTCGCATCCGAGGACTTTTTCGCGATAACTGATTTATGGATGGTTGTACAAAAAGCCGCCATTGGATGCATGGTAGATTCCTGTCACAAGGGCTCAAACCAGACACTCTTCGCGCCCCGGATAGCGTCGCCGTGATTATCTGTGATGTCGTAGGGCTAAAACTTGGTGACTTCATTTCGGTGACATGAGTAATCTGATTGGGTGGGAAACTAGGTCCTGTGGGTTGTGAATGCCCTATTGGCCTTGCCGATCTTTGATCCGTTGGGCGGCGTCATTTGCGAAAGTTGACGATGCCGGTCGCGTTCAATGCATTGGCGAGCGCATTGAACCGCGCTTCTGCCACCTCGCCGAACAATGCACTGGCTTGTTCGTTGATGGTAAGGGTGATTTCGCGTGACTTCGCGCGCCATTTCAACACGCCCGGCGGTTCGTCGGCGTTGATCCAGAGCATGGCGCCCAGACGCATGGCTTTGCCCAAAATCTCGGCCTCTTGGATTTGATCGGCGTTGAGCATCGCGATCAGTGCTGCGAACCGGGGGCCGTCGGGTTTGTTGGTGTAGCGGTTCATCAGGGCGAGCCCCAGCAAAACACGTTCGTAATGTTTCAGCCCCCCCAGATTGGCCCGTGTGGCGTTGTCGAACGTCACCTCGGCCCGGTAGTCAGGGTGTGCCCGCCAGCTGACGTCGTGCAGCAGGCAGGCTGCTTTGATGATCCGCTTGCGTTGCCAATTGGCGCGCGGAAACAGCGGTTTGACGAAATCATAGAGAACCCGGCCAAAGCCCGGCAGGCGTGCATCCTTGGATTCTGCAAAGCGGCACGCCTCGATCAGGGGATCGCGTTCGCGCAGCTCGCGCGGCATTTGTTCGAACAGCATACCCTCGCGGATCCCGTAGGATGACAAGGTCACGTCTTTGGGTTTGAAGGTGCGCATCAGTTCCTTGAGCACGATGGACGCAAGCGGCACCAGTGACATCCGGCTATCAGAGATGTTGCAGCGCGCCCGCAGTTCGGACAGGTCGGATTTGTTGATGTAGTCGGCTGTTTTGCTGATCTGGCGCGATGTCATCCGGTATTCGTGCAGGACCGTCAAAGGGTAATTACGCCGTTCCATGTCGATCCGGGCGATGGCCCGCCATGACCCGCCCACAAGGAAAAGCCGTTTGCCAATGGCGTTGTCCATATCGGTGTGCAGCTGGGTCATGGTTTCGCGCACATGGGCTTTGACCGCTTTTTTCCCGCCTTTGATCCCGCGTAGCTTGAGCGGTCCAAGCGCCGATGTGACGCGCCGCCCAACCCGGCCTTCGGCGAGGTCGGCCAGTTCCATTGACGACCCACCGATATCGCAGACAAGCCCGTAGCTGCCCGGCCAGCCGAGCAGGACGCCTTGGGCAGAGAGCCGCGCCTCCTCTTTGCCGTCGATGACCCAGAGTTTGATGCCGGTTTCGCGCAGAACGTCTGCCCGAAAGTCTGTCCCATCGCTGGCCTCGCGTACCGCGGCTGTCGCAACGGCGGTGAGCGGCGGGATGCCCATGCCTTGGGCAAGGGCGGCGAACCGACGGATGGCCCGCAGCGCCCGTTGCCGTCCTTCGGGGTTCAGGTGCCCGGTCTCTGACAGGCCAGCCCCAAGCCCACACATGATTTTTTCGTTGTAGAAATAGGCAGGTGACCGGGCGGCCCCGTCAAAGACCACAAGCCGGACAGAGTTCGACCCCACATCGATTACCCCCACCCGGTCAAGCCCCTTGGCGGCGGCATCCTCAAAGAGTGGGCGGCCAAACGGACCCCAGTCAATCGTCTCAGCTTCCTGCTGCTGGCTCATGCATCCCCCGGGGTCGTTCTTCGCGCCGACAATGCGGTTTTGATCCGGGTCCGTCAATTCCCGACGCTGGCCAAAGCTGCGCAAATCTGACAACACACCGCAGGTCGGTCAGTTTGGGAACCCTTATGCATCCAGCGCTCGCAAAATATGATGATCTGACGATTGTGTCCCGGGATCTGACCCAGGCGGATGGTTTTACCCTGTCGGGGCTTGTGCATAATGAGATGCATTTTCTACCAGCGTTTCTGACGCATTATCGTGCGCTGGGCGTTGCGCGGTTCATCTTTATCGATGATCGATCCACTGATGGCAGTCTGGCGTTTTTGAAGGATCAGCCCGATGTCATGGTCCTGCATAGCCGTCATCGGTATGGGTATCAGATCGCGGAGGAAGATGCCCGGGCGCTGGGGTTGCCACATCAACGTATGGCGCTGGTCTGGCGGATGCTTCTGTTGGAGAAATATGCGTTGGACCAGTGGTCGCTGCATCTGGACGCGGATGAATTTATGGATTTGCCGCCGGGCTTGAGTATCGCTGATTTTGCGAGGCAGCTGGGCGAGGGCGATGTACGTGCCGTCTGGTCGATTATGCTGGATATGTATCCGGCCCGGCTGTCGGATTTGGCCGATATGCGCGAAGATGCGAGCATTGATTTGGATCGCGACTGGTATTTCGATGGTAAGCGGCATTTACGGTTGCGTGGTTCCGCTAACCCGTCACGGGTCTATACCGGCGCGCGGGCAAGGATGTTGCTGAAGTTTGGCCTGAACCGCAGGAGCAGCCCCATGATGCAGCGGTTGATACGCGCGCTGCGTTTGCCGGTGCCGCGCTATAATGCGATCCGAAAGCCCATCATGCTGCGCTGGGCGGCGGGACATCGGTTTGACAGTGCCCATACGGTCAGCCTGCCGATGTCGCCGACCTATCTGTTGCCGTTGCGCCATTACAAATTCAACGGGTCCATTTATGACCGGATCGTGCGGGCGACGACCACGGGCGGCAATACGAATGGCGGGATCGAGTATCAGGATATGGCCCGGCTGCTGACGGTGATGTCAGAGGGTGATGATGACTTTCGTTCGTCCAAATCTGTCCGCTTTACAGGGTTTGCCGATTTTCAACGGACCGGCAATGCGGATGGGTTTGATTAAGCCTTAGTCATCTGTGTGGGTGAGTTGCGGCACGTCCGCAGCACCTGCTGAGCCGCGCCCGGACAGCGATGGGTTTTCCATGAAAAACCGATGACAGTTGAAGGCAAATTCGCCTTCCTCGATCGTGGCCCGGGTGAAGCTGCCATCGGCGGACATGATCCAGCTTTGGGCGACATCAGCCATGTTGGCGGCCATGACCTGGCTGACGATCTGGGCCTTGACGGTCGCATTATTGATCTCGACCAGCGTTTCGATCCGCCGGTTGAGGTTGCGGCCCATCCAGTCGGCGGAGCTGATATAGACCTTGGCTTTCTTCGAGGGGAGTTGGCATCCGTTGCCAAAGCAAACAATGCGCGAATGTTCGAGGAAGCGCCCGATGACAGATTTTACGCGAATATTCTCGGACAGCCCTTTGACGCCCGGGCGCAGCCCGCAAATGCCCCGGATCACAAGGCTGATTTTTACCCCGGCCTGACTGGCTGCATAAAGCGCGTCGATCACGTCGGATTCGATGAGCGAGTTCATTTTGGCCCAGATGACCGCGGGCTTTCCCGCGCGTGCGTTTTCCGCTTCTGCCGCGATCCGGTCAAGCAGGGTTTGTTTGAGCGTCAGCGGCGAGATTGCGAGGTGCTTGAGGTCTTCGGGCTGGGCATAGCCGGAGATGTAATTAAATACCTTTGTTGCATCCTGCCCCAGCTTGGGGTCGCAGGTGAACAGGCTGAGGTCGGTATAAATACGTGCGGTGATCGGGTGGTAGTTGCCGGTCCCGAAATGGGTGTAGGTGACCAGTTTGTCGCCTTCGCGCCGCACCACCGTGCTGATTTTGGCGTGGGTTTTATAGTTCAGGAAACCGTAAACCACATGTGCACCTGCCCGTTCCAGACGGCGGGATTGCCGGATATTGGCGGCCTCATCGAAACGCGCCTTGAGTTCGACAAGTGCGGTGACGGATTTGCCGTCTTCGGCCGCCTCGCACAGCGCTTCGACAATCGGGGATTTTTTGGACGTCCGGTAGAGCGTTTGTTTGATGGCCACCACATTGGGGTCGCGGGCCGCCTGTTTGAGGAAACGGACCACCATATCGAATGTCTCGTAGGGGTGGTGCAGCAGCATGTCCTTTTGCCGGATGGCCGCGAACATATCGCCATCGTGGTCTTGCACCCGTTCGGGGACGCGGGAACTGAAAGGGGGCCACAGCAGATCAGGGCGGCTGTCCAGCACCAATTCGCCAAGGTCAGCGATGCCGATAAGACCGTCAACTTCGACAACGGTTTCTTCGGTCACGTGCAGTTCGTCCATGATCAGGGATTTGAGCGCGGTGGGTGCCCCTTGCGACATTTTCAGCCGTACAACTTCGCCCCGGCGGCGGCGTTTCAGCGCGACCTCAAATTCGCGCACAAGGTCTTCGGCCTCGTCTTCCAGTTCCAGATCGCTGTCGCGCAGGACCTTGAACGCGCAGGAGCCCTTGATCTGATAGCCGGGGAAAAGGCGTGAGATGTGCAAAAGCAGCAGTTCTTCCAGCGGCAGGAACCGGTGGCCTGTGTCGGAAGGAAGGGGCACAAACCGGTCAATTTGCGCTGGCACCGGCAGGAGTGAGCGGAGTTGTCGTTTGTCGCTGGGCCGTTCGAGTTGCAGGGCAAGCGCGAAACCTTCGTTCGGCAGGAACGGGAAGGGGTGTGCTGGGTCGATCGCGAGGGGTGAAAGGACCGGGAACACCTGTTCAATGAACACGTCTTCGAGGTATTTGATGTCATCTTTGGTAAGTTTGTCGCGGGTCAGGATATGGATATCCTGTAATGCCATCTCGCTCTGCAGGATGTTGAATACATCTTGCTGACGAGCCATCAGCCGACGGGCATCGGTGTCGATGACAGCGAGCTGTTCGGCGGGTGTCATTCCATCAAGGGCAGGGGTGGCGTTGCCTTCGTGCACAAGTTCACGCAAGCCCGCCACGCGTACGGTATAGAATTCATCAAGGTTTGTGGCCGAAATCGACAGGAACCGGAGCCGTTCCAGCAGGGGAACACGGGGGTTTTCGGCCTCTTCGAGCACGCGCCAGTTGAACCCCAGCCAGCTTAGCTCGCGGTTCACGAACCGCGCTGGCGAGGTTAAATCGATATCGAGCGTCGTGGGGACCGGATAGTCCCCTTCAAGGAAATTTGTTTGGGTCATGGGGCCTTGTGGGCCGCATTTGTTGCGGCGTTGTGACAAGTATTGCGTTGTCAGCCGCTATTGTCCAGCAACTGCCGGGCAAGCGCGCGGTTGATCTTTTGACCCGTGGCGAGCGCGGTAGCATCAAGCCGTGCGACGATATCAGCAGCGGCGGCAAATGACCGTTCGATGCGCGGCGCAAGATAGGCCGTCAGGTCTGGCTTTGGCGTGATCTGCCGATCAGCAAAAAGTTTCATGATCAGCGCCTGCAGCAGGGCATCATCGGGGTCGGTGATATGCGCCACGGTCGTCGCCTGCATCCGGCTGGCCAGATCAGGCAGGGCAACGGGCCAGCGGCTGGGTGCCGTTTGGGCGGTCATCAGCAGGGCGCCACCCGCATGGGACAGGTGATTGTGCAGGTGGAACATCGCTTCTTCCGCCGCGCCGGGCAGGTGTTCCATGTCTTCAACAATAACCGTGCGCGCGTCGGTCTGGAAATCCGCAGGCATGGCGGCGGCATCCATCAACACGCCATCAGTCTGGTTCTGGAAAATCCGGGCCATGTGGCTTTTGCCACAGCCGGTCGGGCCGGTGATCACCAGCTTGCGATTGGGCCAGGTGTCGGGCGCGTTGAGCATGGCAAAGGCTTGAGCGTTCGCCTGCGCCACGAAGAAATCGTCTGGCCCCAGTGCGACACCTGTTGGCCAGTCAAAGGAAAGCTGATCGGCCATGTCAGTCTTCCCGCGATAATCCGCGATAAAGCAGGCTTTGCTTGTAGCGTTCCAGACCGTAGCGGGCGACCACGCCGATCATTGCCGCGACCGGCACAGCGACCAGCATCCCCACAAACCCAAAGAGCGAACCAAAGACGGACAGCGCGAACAGTAGCCAGACCGGATGCAGCCCGATAGAGCCGCCGACGAGTTTGGGGGTCAGGATATTGCCTTCCAAGAATTGTCCGAAGCCGAAGATACCCGCGACAATCCCGATCCGCAGCCAGTTGGTGGCGTAGGTGACGGTTTCGCCATTCGTTACCTCAACCGAGCCCCAGAATTGGAACAGGGCGAGGCCCACGGCCAACACGCCGCCGACCAGTGCGCCCACATAGGGGATGAAAGTGATCAGGCCCGCGATGAACCCAACGATCAGGCCAAAGTTCAGGCCTGCGATCATCAAACCGGCGGCGTAGTAAGTACCCAGAATCAGGCAGACTGTGCCTTGACCGCGGATGAAAGATGCCAGTGTCGCATCAATTTCGCGCGCAAGTTTGCGAATGGTGCCCACGTGGTCGCGCGGGATCATGCTGTCGATTTTGGCGGTCATATTGTCCCAGTCAAGCAGCATGTAGAACGCCACGACCGGCACGATGATCAGCAAGACAAGGATGTTGATCAGGCCAAGTGCCGAGTTGAGGATGCCGTTGACCAGTTCGCCCCCTTTGGATTGGATCGTTTCCCCGATTTTCAAAAGCTGCTGGCGGATGGTGCTATCGGCGTCCACCAGCGACGGGAAGCGTTCGGTCAGCCCTGATTGCAGCCGGTCAAAGAGTTCGGGCGCGGTGTTGATCAATGCTGCGGTTTGTTCAACCAGGGTTGGGATCACCAGCAGGATCAACAGGATAAAGATAAACGCCGCCACCAGCGTGATGATGGTCACGGCGATGGCGCGGGTGCAGCCTGCCTTTTCCAGCCTGTCGGCGATCGGATCAAGGCAGTAGGCGATGGCCCCGCCCAGTACAAATGGCAGGATCACATCGCCCAGAAACCACAGGATGACCAGAAAGATACCTGTGGCGATGCCCCAGTATTTGGCTTGTTGTGAAACCGGAAGTGCCATGTACGATCCATTTTTACCTCATGGATAGATGCGGCATGGATCGTGTCTGCGCAAGGGTGGGGCGCAAATTACTGCCCCCGGATCACCCGTGCCGCGATATCGAGGTTGATCGTGTCATCCACCAGATCGCTATAGCCCGTGGCCCCGAAATCGGACCGCTTGACCGCCCCTGATATCCGAAAGCTCAACTGGCTGAGGTCACCTTCGGCTGTGCCTGCCTGCCGGAAAACAGCGGCGTTGAGGGTCACGGGCCGTGTCACGCCCCGGATCGTCAGCATTCCGTCGATCTGTCCGCCCTGTGACAGGTTGCCGGGATTATTGGGCCGGATTGCGGTGGATTGGAAGCGGATGGTGGGGTGCGCGCGGGCGTCAAGCACGCTGGCGGCCTTGAGTGCTTCGGTGGCAAAGATCAGGCCGGTGCGGGCCCGGCTGACATCAACGGTGACATCGGCAGAGGATTTGCTGAAGTCATCAAGATCGATGACGATCCGGGCTGTGCGGACGGGCATTGAGCCGCGATTTTGTGCGCCGCTGAGCGCGTAGATAAAGCCCACCTCTGACCGGTCGGCTTGCAGATTGTAGTTCACAGGGGCCGCAAGGCTGCCCAGCGGGATCAGCATCAGCATGATGATGGCAAAAAGACGAGGCATGGAACGCTCCTTTGTTGGCGATGATACAGAGCCTACGCCTCGATGTGGGAATTTATTCCGAGGCTTCACGTTTTTGTTGTGTCAGTCGCGCGCACCCGGCTTGAGCAGCTTTTCCAGCGCATCCTTGGTATCGTCGCAAGGTTCATCGCGGGCTGCCTGCCGGATCAACGCCAGTGCATCGCGTGGCCAGTCGTTCTTATCCCATGCGCCAATGGCTTTAATCGCCATATTGCGATTGCGCACAACGGGGCTGCGCAATCCCGTGGCAATCAGGGGCCAGCCTTTGGTGGGATGCTTGTCCAGATCCTGCACAATGTAGTCGAGTGCCATGTGCTGCTGCCATTCCGGCCCGAAGCCAAGTTCGTCTTGTGGTACGCCGATCAGATCGTCCAGCGGCAATTGGGCTTCGGCCAGCGCGAGCACCTTGTCGATCCGTGACCCATCCTCAGTCTGCATCAGATTGAACCACAGTTCCTGCTGCGGATCGCCTGATTGGCGGGCGTAGCTTGGGGGCCAAGGATCAATGCCCACTGCCGCTGCCAGATCATGCGCAAGCCAAAATGCCTGCCCGTCGCCTGTTTCGAGTGTTTTGGTGATGATGTCCGCAAGATCATCGGAGGCCAGACATTGCACCGCCTCTTTTGTGATATGTGCCGCTACTTCATTGTCCCAGTCCAAGGGGCGGTTGTCATGCGCCGCGAATGATTTGAGCGATTGTGCCGCATATCCCCAAAGCAGCGTGACCGGACGATCATTGATCAGAGCGAACCACAGACGTGCGGCTTTGGCACCATCGGCATAATCCGTCATGTCCTCGGCTGGTCCATTGTCGATCAATGCAATGAAGATATCCGCGGCCCCGTCAAGAAGGGCATCATCAGCATGGGCATTTGGTGCAGAAAGCTGGTCCAGCAACCGCCCATGATGCGCGGCGGTATGGGCCAGATATTGATACATCACATCATTACGAAATCCGTCGCGGACCAGCCAATGTCGCAAATCGGCGTCTGCATCTGGCGCCAGACGTTCGACAAGATCAATGCGCCCCCATCCGTGCACGCTTTTGGTTAGCGCGATCAATGCATCGCGCGACCCGTCGGGCCCCATGGCATTGGCAAGTGCGACAGCCGCGTATTTCGTGAATTCCTCATGCGCGCCGAGTGTCAGAAACAGATCCTTGAATTGATCGGTTTCCAGCATGCCCAGCATCGCCATGGCGAATTTGACCGCCTCACGGTCCGGGCTGGACCGGGCAAGCCAGTCAAACAGGATGGCAAAGCGGTCTTGAGCGGGTGGGTCCTGCGCAATCAGCGCCATTGTATCATCGACAAGGCCAATGGCCCCGTCATTGATGATATGTGCATAAAGGCCTTTGATCCGTGATGCGGTTGGCCGGTTTATGACCTTTTTGACGGCCTTTGCGACGGTTTGCGGGTCGCCTGCACGTCCACCCGCGATGTTGTCCAACGCACCTGATGCGAATCTCAAGCCACCGGCGCTGATGTGTTTGGACGCATCGGGCAGGTCGTGACGATTTGGATCGCCACCAAGGTCTTGCAAATCTGCGATATGGTCGTGAATTGCTTTGCAAGGGGTCTTCCAAGGCGGTGCAAAACTGCGGTTTTGCCAAACGACCCTGGACTGCTGGAGAAAGAATAGCGTCATGCTGCAAGACTAGCGAGCATGTCGCGCGTGATGCAACCTGATAGCCGGGCGCATCGCGCGCATGATCGGTTCCTGCATGCCCTTTGTCGCTTGTCACGCTATGGCTAGCGCCCTAAACCTTGGCGAAGTGTTAATATATGGGGTTGCCATGCGCCTGAGCCGCTATTTCCTGCCTGTTCTGAAAGAAACGCCGCGTGAGGCGCAGATCGTCAGCCACCGCTATATGCTGCAGGCGGGGATGATCAAACAGGCCACGGCGGGCATCTATTCCTGGCTGCCGCTGGGCTTTAAGGTGCTGCGCAAGTTAGAAAATATTGTGCATGAGGAGCAGGCGAAGGCCGGGCATATCGCGATGCTGATGCCGACGCTGCAATCGGCGGACCTGTGGCGCGAAAGCGGCCGCTATGATGGTTACGGCGAGGAAATGTTGCGAATGCAGGACCGGCATGGCCGCGACATGCTGTTTTCGCCGACGGCGGAAGAAATGTTTACCGATGTGTTCCGGGCGAATGTCGGGTCCTACAAGGACCTGCCGCTGACGCTCTATCAGATTCAGTGGAAATTCCGGGACGAGGTGCGCCCCCGCTTCGGCGTCATGCGGGGCCGTGAGTTCCTGATGAAGGACGGATATAACTTCGACCTGACCAAGGAAGACGCGCTGCACGCCTATAACCGCCATCTGGTGACCTATCTGCGCACCTACGAGCGCATGGGTCTGCAGGCGATCCCGATGCGGGCTGACAGCGGCCCGATTGGCGGCGATTATACCCACGAGTTCCTTGTGCTGGCCGACACCGGCGAAAGCGAAGTGTTCTATGACAGCTCGGTCACCGATATCCGCATGGGTGAACGGGACGTCGATTTCGACAACCATGACCAGTGTCAGGCGATCATGGACGAGTTCACGTCGCTTTATGCCCGCACGGATGAGACCCATGAGGCGGACCTGTTCGCCAAGGTTCCGGAGGACCGGCAGCGCACGGCCCGGGGGATCGAGGTCGGCCAGATATTCTATTTCGGCACGCTTTATTCCGACAAGCTGGGCGCGGTGGTCGACGACGGCAAGGGGAACAAGGTGCCCGTCCATATGGGGTCGCACGGGATTGGTGTGTCGCGCCTGTTGGGGGCCATCATTGAGGCCAATCACGATGACAAGGGCATCATCTGGCCTGAAGGTGTGACGCCTTTCCATTGCGGGATTTTGAACATGAAATCGGGCGATGACGCCGCGGATGCGGCTTGCGAGGCGATCTATGACAGCTTGATAGCGCTGGGGCTGGAACCGCTTTACGACGACCGTGATGAGCGGGCCGGGGCCAAGTTTGGCACGATGGACATGATTGGTTTGCCGTGGCGGATCACGGTTGGTCCGCGTGGGTTGAAGAATGGTGTGGTCGAGCTGACCAGCAGGCGGACGGGTGAAAGCGAAGAGCTACCGCCTGAGCAGGCGGTTGCGCGGATTGCGCAAATCTATGCGGAAATCGCGTGAGCCCTGAAGAGGTAGATTGGTCGCTGATCCCGGCCCCTGCGGATGATGGCGGGGCGGATCATCTTGTCGGTACGGCGCTGCCGGATGTCAGCCTGCCCGCGACCAAAGGTGCCTCGGTTAATCTAGGCAATCTGCGCGGTTGGGCGGTGATTTATGTCTATCCGATGACGGGCCGCCCGGATCGTGCATTACCGCAGGATTGGGATGAAATTCCCGGCGCACGGGGCTGTACCCCGCAATCCTGCGCATTCCGCGATCATTTCGCCCAATTGAAGGGCTATGGGGTGGATCATCTTTTTGGCGTATCGACCCAAGATTCTGATTACCAGAAAGAGGCGGCGACGCGACTGCATCTGCCCTTTGCGCTGTTGTCTGACAAGGATGGTGCATTTGGGGCAGCCCTGGATTTGCCAGCGATGAAGGTGGACGGCGACCGCCTGCTGAAACGTCTGACCATGATCGCCCGGAATGGCGAGATTGCCCAGGTTTTTTATCCTGTGTTTCCGCCCGATCAGGACGCTGAAAACGTCATCAATTGGTTGAAAACACACGCAAATTAGCGTCTATTCCGCCGCTTTCAGACCGGCGATGAGCAGATGAAATTTTTCGCCCTGTACAGCAACGTGATCGTGTAGCGCGCGCTGCGCCTTATCGGGGTCGCCGTCGCGCAGGGCGGCCACAATGGCCCGGTGTTCCTCCATCGATTGTTCCAACCGGCCTCGCGCGCGCAGCTGTGTCCGCCGAAATGGGCGCAATCGGTTGTGCAGCCGGCGTGTTTCTTGCTCTAGAAAGCTGTTGCCGGATTGTTTGTAGATGATGTGGTGAAAGCGTTCGTTCTCGGCGTAATACGCATCTGCATCGCGATTTTGGAGCGCAATTTCACAGCGAGTGTTGGCCTCTTCCAGTTGCACCAGTGCCGTTTCGGTGATGCGGCGTGCGGCAAGTTTCCCGCAAATCGCCTCTTGTTCGGCCATGACCTCAAACATTTCGATCAAGGCAATCGCGTCAGGTTGTTTGACAAAGGCACCGCGGCGCGGTTTCAATTCAATCAGTCCTGAGTTGAACAGTTTTTGCAGCGCCTCACGCAGTGGCGTGCGCGACACATCAAACTGCTGTGCGAGCCGGACTTCGTCCAGTCTTTCACCGTTGGAATAGGTTCCGTTAAGAATACGGTTTTCCAGTTCCAATGCGATCACGTCTGCGCGGCGTTGTTCCATAGAGCCAGCATATTTTGGGAAGACTAAAAATTCAAGATATTCGTTATTGTATACAAAAGGCTTGATTATGAAAACAATATCTTCATAGTTAATTTATCGCGACGGAGGAAGCGCGACTCACCTAGGGAGGAAGAAATGTTGAAATCAGTTTTGGGTGCAGCGGCGATTGCGGCGCTGCTGGCAAGTAGTAATGCCGCGACTGCGGACGAGCTACGGCTGTCGCACCAGTGGTCGACAAGTGATATTCGTCATCAGGTTGCACAGATCGTCGCCGACGAGGTTGCAGCTGCTGATGTCGATCTGGACATCACGATTTTCCCATCGCAGTCGCTGTTCAAAGCCCGCGAGCAATATACGCCGGTTAGCCGGGGCCAGTTGGATATGACCGTGTTGCCGCTGTCCTATGCGGGTGGTCAGCGTCCGGCATATAACCTGACATTGATGCCCGGCTTGGTCCGCAATCATGATCACGCGGCCCGTTTGGTGGCGTCCCCCTTTATGGAGGATCTTGAGGCGATCATGGCCGAAGATGACGTCATGGTGCTGGTCCATGGTTATCTTGCCGGTGGCTTTGCCGGTGTTGAAGGCTGTATCACAGGCCCCGACGATGTGCAGGGTTTGCAGACCCGTGCTGCGGGTCGCGCGTTTGAGCAGATGCTGGCCGGTGCCGGTGCATCCATCGCGTCGATGGCATCTTCTGAAATCTATAACGCGATGCAGACCGGGGTTCTGGATGCGGCGAACACGTCGTCATCTTCGTTCGTGTCCTACCGGATTTACGAGCAGGTGAAATGCTACACCCCTGCTTCTGACGTCGCACTTTGGTTCATGTATCAGCCGATGCTGATGAACAAATCGACCTTTGACGGGTTGAATGCTGACCAACAAGCGGCCCTGATGGCCGCCGGTGAAAAGGCGCAAGCATTCTATCTGGAGCAGGCCAAGGCCGAAGATGCCGCATCGACTGAAGCGTTCCGCGCGGCCGGTGTTGAGATTGCCGAGATGACCCGCGAAGATTTTGATGCGTGGCGTGCAATCGCGACGGAAACCTCATACGCAGAGTTCGTTGCAGGAACGCCGAACGGCCAGGACTTGCTGGATAAGGCGCTTGCGGTCGAGTGAGCGTTTTGTGCCGGGGCATGGTCCCGGCACATTCAATTCATCATCATGATAATCTGAGGGGGCTGCCATGGCGGGCACCATTACGGGACTACGTGTCGCGCCGACTGGCGACAATCGGTTTCTCAAGGCTGTTGCGGCAATTTCAACCCTGGCAGGGTGGATGTCCGCCGGAATGATCGTGGCTGCCGTTGGGATAACGGTGCAGATGATTTTTGTCCGGTTTGTGCTGAATGGATCGACGATCTGGCAAACCGAGGCCGTCATTTATCTGGTGATCGGGGCCACGCTGATGGGCCTGTCCTACGTTCAGCGCTTGCGCGGGCATGTCAATGTCGACTTGATCCCGCTGTTGCTGCCCCGTCGCGCCCGCTATGTCATGAGTCTGATGACCTTGTGTCTGTCGATCCTGATCACGGCGATCATGCTGTTTTATGCTTACGAATTCTGGCATCTGGCGTGGTCGCGCGGGTGGCGGTCTGACACCGTTTGGGGGGTCACGTTATGGCGTCCCTATCTGACTTTGCCGCTGGGTTTTGCGCTGCTGTTGTTGCAACTGATTGCCGACCTTGTGGCCGTTATTCTGCGCATTGATACGCCCTTTGGGCTGGAGGCTGACTGATGGATCCTCTTGTTTTAGGTGCGCTGGTCGCATTTGCCACGATTTTCGTGCTTTTCTCGGGCGTCTCTGTGGCGATGGGGCTGCTGATCGTTTCTGCCGGTTTTTTGGTTATTTTTGATGGTATGCGGTCGTTGGAACTGATGCCTGAAATCCTGTTTGGCAAGCTCGATAACTTTGCCCTGTTATCGATCCCGATGTTTATCATCATGGGCGCGTCGATTGCATCAACCCGCGCCGGTGCCGATTTATATGAGGCGCTTGAACGCTGGCTGACCCGTGTCCCGGGCGGCTTGGTTGTATCCAATCTGGGGGCTTGCGCGCTTTTTGCCGCGATGTCGGGGTCGAGCCCCGCCACCTGTGCCGCTATCGGCAAGATGGGTATCCCTGAAATGCGCAAGCGGGGCTATCCCGATGGGGTTGCTGCCGGGTCCATTGCTGCGGGCGGGACGCTGGGTATCCTGATCCCGCCGTCAGTCACCATGATCGTCTATGGTATTGCGACCGAGACATCTATTGGACGGTTGTTTTTGGCGGGGGTCATTCCGGGGCTTTTGCTGGTGTCGTTGTTCATGGTCTGGTCGCTTTATTCAACCTGGCGGTCAGGGGATGCGTCGCTGCTGTCTTCCGGCAGTTACACCTGGGCGGAAAAGTTTGAGATTTTACCCCGTGTTGTCCCGTTCATCCTGATCATCATCGGTGTACTTTATGCGATGTATGGCGGGATCGCGACACCGTCGGAAACAGCGGCTGTGGGCGCCCTGTTATGTGTGCTGGTCGCGATGGTGATCTACCGCCTGTGGAATCCGGCCGATCTTTGGGTGATCTTGCGCGACAGCACCAAGGAATCGGTGATGATCCTGTTCATCATTGGTGCTGCTGGTGTGTTTTCCTTCATGCTGTCGTCGCTGTTTATCACGCAGTCGATTGCCGAATGGATTGGCACGTTGGAGGTCAACCGCTGGGTGCTGATGGGCGTGGTCAATGTGTTCCTGTTGGTCGCCGGGTTCTTTTTGCCACCTGTTGCCGTGATCTTGATGGCCGCCCCGATCCTGCTGCCAATCATCATTACCGCAGGTTTTGACCCGATCTGGTTTGCGGTGATCCTGACCATCAATATGGAAATTGGATTGATTTCGCCGCCGGTGGGTCTGAACCTTTATGTGATCAACGGGATCGCGCCTGATATATCGCTCAAGACAATTCTGCTGGGCTCGCTGCCATTTGTGGCTTGTATGGTTATCGCCATCATCCTGCTCTGTCTGTTTCCGGGACTGGCCACATGGTTGCCGGATTATGTCATGGGGCCACGGGTATGAGCCTGTTTGGCGACATCCTGGCCACCGTGTTCGAGCGCCGCTTTCGCCAGACACCGGGTGAATATCACGCTGATAAATCACTGATTGATCTGGCGGATTATCTGGTCGGCGTCGTGGGCGAGACGACAGGTCAGTCGGTCGCCCGCGAGATTCTGACCCGGTTTGATCGTTTGACAGATGATGAAAAGCTGGATTTTTTCTATCATCTGGCCCGGCGTATGAATATCGCGCCAGATACCGTGCGTCAGACGCTTGATGCCTATGAAAAGGCCCCGTCAAAAGCGACCTATCGCGCCTTTGCGACCACCGCCGAACCACCGCGTCAGGAATTGATCCGCAGGCTTAATCAGGTGGCTAGTGCGACCGGGCGGCTGGTCAATATGCGCGCCGACCTGTTGCGGTTGGGGCGCGGACAACCGGAACTGGAAGCGCTTGATCTTGATTTTCGCCATCTCTTTGCGTCCTGGTTTAACCGGGGGTTTCTCGTGCTGCGCCCGATCAGTTGGGAAAGCCCGGCCAATATCCTCGAAAAGATCATCGCCTATGAGGCGGTCCATGCCATCGATAGCTGGGACGAGTTGCGGCGTCGGTTGGAGCCTGCTGACAGGCGTTGTTTTGCGTTCTTTCACCCCGCCATGCCGGACGAGCCGCTGATTTTTGTTGAGGTGGCTTTGACAAAGGGCACGCCGGGCGCAATCCATGATCTACTTGCCTCTGACAGGGATGTCATGACCGCCACGGATGCCGATACGGCGGTATTCTATTCGATATCGAATTGTCAGGCGGGTCTGGCGTCAGTGTCGTTCGGCAATTCCCTGATCAAACAGGTCGTGTCTGATTTGTCAGCGGCCTTGCCGCAGATTTCCACATTTGTGACGTTGTCACCTATTCCCGGTCTGCTGAATTGGCTGGAGGGTGAAGGCATCACCGCTGACGCTGATGCACCCAAAGAAGTCCAGAAACTGGCTGCAGGGTATCTGTTGAATGCCAAGAATGCCCGTGGTTGGCCTGTTGACCCCGTCGCCCGGTTTCATCTGAGCAACGGTGCACAGGTTCATGCCGTTCACGCGGGCGCAGATTTGTCCGAAAAGGGCAGGGCGCAATCCGCCGGGGCAATGGTGAACTATCTTTACAAGTTGGACGATGTTGCTGAAAACGCCGAAGCCTTTGCAACAACGCAGACCATCGCAGCTGCGTCCGACGTCAAGGCATTGGCCGATCTGGCATTGCGCCAAGGCGCCTGAATTTGGAGGTCACGATGGTCAATCCACTTTATGACAGCCTTTTTGGCGGCCATAGCGGCAAAACGGATACGTTCCTGCATTTGGCTGACGGCAGCACAATCAGCTACGGCGCATTTTTGGCGATGGGCGCGCGCATGGCCCATGTGCTTACCGGGTTGGGCCTACAGCCCGGCGACCGGGTAGCGGCGCAGATTGAAAAATCGCCGCAAGCGCTGGCGCTTTACGCCGCATGTGTGCAGGCCGGACTGGTATTTTTGCCATTGAATACAGCCTATACCGTACCAGAGCTGACCTATTTCATCGAAAACAGCGAAGCGCGTTTGATTGTCTGTGATCCGGATGCGCGCGCGCACCTTGATCCTGTGGCTGCACGCTTGTCAGCCAAGCTCGAGACGCTGGGCGCCGATGGCGATGGCAGCCTGATGAAACGCGCAGAGGGTCAGCCGGATCATTTTGCGACCGTGCCGCGCGGTCCTGATGATCTGGTCGCGTTTTTGTATACGTCCGGCACAACGGGCCGGTCCAAAGGGGCGATGCTGACCCAATCAAACTTGTTGTCGAATGCGCAAACGCTTCAGACGGAATGGCGGTTCAGTAGTGCAGACACATTGCTCCATGCTTTGCCGATTTTTCACACGCATGGCTTGTTTGTGGCGACCAATGTGATGCTTTTGGCGGGCGGGAGCATGATTTTCCTACCCCGTTTCGATCTGGACCAGATGATCGCCAACCTGCCACGTGCCACTTCCATGATGGGTGTTCCGACATTTTACACCCGGTTGTTGGCCGATGCGCGGTTTGACAAGGCGCTCGCTGCGCATATGCGCTTGTTCATCTCAGGATCGGCCCCGTTGTTAGAAGAGACCCACCAACAATTCGAAGAACGCACCGGGCACCGCATTCTGGAACGATACGGGATGACCGAAACGAATATGAACACGTCAAACCCTTACGATGGCGAACGGCGCGCGGGTACGGTCGGGTTTCCCTTGCCGGGGGTGGATTTGAAAATTACCGACCCGGCGACCGGCCAAAAGGTGCCTGATGGCGAAGTTGGCCAGATCGAGGTGCGCGGCCCGAATGTGTTTCAGGGTTATTGGCGGATGCCCGAAAAGACAGCTGAGGAGCTGCGCCCGGATGGGTTTTTTATCACCGGTGATCTGGGCCGTCTTGATGCGGATGGCTATGTGCAGATCGTAGGGCGCAACAAGGATCTGATCATCTCAGGCGGGTACAACATTTACCCCAAAGAGGTGGAACAAGTGCTGGATGCCCACCCCGACGTGCTGGAAAGTGCCGTGATCGGTGTGCCCCATCCGGATTTTGGCGAAACCGTCGTGGGCGTGGTGGTGCCAAGGCCGGGCTGCGATGTGGATGAGGCCGGTGTTCTGGAGTGTGTCAGCGATGCATTGGCGCGTTTTAAACATCCGCGCAAAATTGTGATCTTGCCAGAGTTACCCCGTAATACGATGGGAAAAGTACAAAAGAATGTGCTGCGCGATCAATATGGCGACTTGTTTCAGAACGCCTGAATAGGCGGAATTGATCGCGGGGTTTGGCGATGCGCTATTCCCACCCAACGTAATCTGCTAATGTGCCGGAAAACAAACGTCATGAGGCAGCAGATGACACCGATTTTTGTTGAAAGCGCCCTGCGATGATCAGGGCCCTTTGTTTTGCCGGCGCGCTGGGCGGGGCGGTGTCCCTGTCGCAGTTTCCGGAGTTTTCGCAGCAATATCTACAACGCTTGGCAGGCCAAGTTGATGCGCTGACGCTTGTGGTCAAGGAATTTGATGCCTCTGCCCTGGCCGAAGGGCTGGGCCGTGAAGAGGCGCTGGAACAGATTGCTGGCAGCGCCTTTGAGGAGCGTCATCAAGCTGATATGCGCGCGATGTTTGCCCGCCATGCTAGATTGTCTGACAACTTGTTGGCATTGCGTGATGCGTCCCCATTGTCCCGGCTCACGCTGGTGCACAGGATGGCGGATGGTGACACCTTGGCGGCGGTTTGGGCCGATTTCACCCCGGCAGTGCCGGTGAGCGTGGCGGGCGCTGCCGCCGCTGGAACTGGTTTTCTGGGCGGTTGGGCCGCAATGGCTGCGGTTTTGGCGGCATTCACGGCGCCGTTGCGTCGGGCGCGCCGGTCTCGTCCCGCCCCAACAGCCCGGCGCGAGCCGATAGTGCGCCCCGATCCGCCCGTCGCAAAACCCACGCTCGTGGCCGAAACACCCGGCCATGTGCGCCGCCTGTCGGGTGTGCAACGATAAAGTGACACTTTCGCTGCTTGACCATTTCTGCCCTTCGCCTCAGGTTGCGCCGAAACGCATACAGGAGCAGCCATGGCCACGGTGAAAACCACCCGTCCCTTTGCCAAGTTCGAATGGATCATCGCCTGGCGCTATATTCGTGCCAAGCGGGCCGAGGGCGGGGTCAGCGTGATGACCTGGATCAGCCTTGTGGGCGTGACATTGGCGGTGTTTGCCTTGATCGCTACGCTGGCCGTCCGGTCAGGGTTCCGCGCGGAATTCATTGATACGATTGTGGGCGCGAATGCCCATGTATCCGTTGTGCGTCCGCGCGAGGTCATCGAAGACTTCGAAGGCATGGCGGAACGCATTTTGACCGTTGAGGGGGTCGAGAGTGTTTCGCCCCTCGTGCGTGGTCAGTCGATGGCCGAAGGATCGGGCCGCATTGCGCTGGCTGATATCTATGGCATCCGGTTGGATGATCTGAAGGCATCCGATGCGATTGTGCAGAGCGAGCGGACGATTGGGGATATCAATGATCTGCCCAATGGGATTGCGCTTGGCTCTGCTCTTGCGGCCAATCTGGGGCTGGGCATCGGCGATCAGTTGATCATCAGCACACGCGCTGGTGCGGCGAGCCCGATGGGCCGATCGGTCCGGCGTAATGCCTATGAGGTTGTGTTTATCTTTTCCACCGGGCGGTATCAGATAGATGAGGTCCGTGCCTATCTTCCGTTTGAAACAGCGCAGCTGATCTTTAACCGCGACGGCGTGGCGGACGAGTTGGAGGTGCGGCTGGAGGATATCAATCGATCCGAAGAGCTGAAACAGGATATCGCGAATGCGGCAGGGCCGGGCCTGTGGGCCTATAGCTGGCAGGACCGGGTGGGCCGTTATCTGCGGGCGCTGACGGTCGAGGATAATGTGATGTTTATCATCCTTTCCATTCTGGTGTTGGTGGCGTCCATGAACATCATCAGTGGTCTGATCATGTTGGTCAAAAACAAGGGCCGTGATGTGGGGATTTTGCGCACGATGGGCCTGACCGAAGGGTCGATTTTGCGTGTATTCTTTATCTGCGGAGCCGGGATCGGGACGATTGGTACGTTCTTTGGGGTCGTTCTAGGCTGTCTGTTTGCGATCTATATCGATCAGATTTTCAGTCTTGTGAATTACGTCGCGGGCGGCGGGGTTTGGGACCCGTCCATTCGCGGGATCTATAACGTACCCGCCCAATTGCACTTGTCTGACGTGATTAAGGCGATGTCGCTGTCGTTGGGACTGTCATGGATCATCACCATCTTTCCGGCGCGCCGTGCCGCCCGCATGAACCCGGTGGAGGCGTTGCGCTATGAGTAATCCGACGCTGCAGGTCGACGGTTTGATCAAAGGCTACAATCAGGGCAAACCGAATGAGGTGCGCGTGCTGCAAGGTGTCTCGCTCGCGGTGGCGCCGGGCGAGGTTGTGGCGCTTGTTGCGCCCTCCGGTGCAGGCAAATCAACGCTGCTGCATATCGCGGGGCTGCTGGATACACCCGATGTTGGGACCGTCGCGATTGAGGGCGAGGATATGACCCGGCTCTCGGATCGGCGTCGCACGGCGGTGCGGCGGTCGACGGTTGGGTTCATCTATCAGTTTCATCACCTGCTGCCGGAGTTTACGGCGCTGGAAAATATCGTGCTGCCGCAGTTGGCAAACGGTGTGACCGAGAAGGCCGCGCATGATCGGGCCATGGCGCTGCTGGACCGCGTGGGCATTGCTGAGCGTGCATCGCACCGACCGGCTGCCTTGTCGGGGGGCGAACAGCAGCGGGTCGCGTTCTGCCGGGCGCTGGCCAATGAACCGGCCCTGTTGCTGGCGGATGAACCGACGGGCAACCTTGACCCGGAAACGTCCGACCGGGTGTTTGATGCGCTGATGACCCTGGTGCGTGATACCGGACTGGCGGCGGTGATTGCGACGCATAACCTTGAACTGGCGGCCCGGATGGACCGGCAGGTGCGTTTGGCGGGTGGTGTATTGGAGGCGGTATGAAGGTTTCAGTTTCTGAGATTGAAGAGCGTAGTTTCGCGGCCATGACGGTCCATGGCGCGGGCAAACGGCAGGCCAGATCAGTAGCCAAGGCCGTGGCGCGGGCAGAGGCCTTGGGCAATGTGATCTGCGGTCTGTATTATCTGGAAAGCTATTGCACGCAGCTGGCATCAGGTCGGGTCAAGGGCACCGTTGATCCCGTTGTCAGCCGTCCGCGTCCCGGATCGGTTCTGTCTGACGCGAAGTTCGGCTTTGCCCAGTATGCGTTTGAGGCGGCCCTACATACGGCGGCGAAGGCTGCGCGCGAAAATGGGGTTGCGACATTGGCGGTAGCCCATGCGCATACCTGCACATCGTTGGGCTATTTCACCGAACAGATCGCGGGCGAAGGGTTGATCGGCATCGGGTTCACCAATGCCTCGCCCGTGGTGGCGCCGCCGGGTGGAAACAAGGCGGTGATTGGCACCAATCCAATCGCAATGTCAGTGCCTGGCGAGGGCAAGTTGGCGATGCATTTTGATTTCTCGACCTCTGCCGTCGCACTTGGCAAGATCACCATGGCCAAGGCGGCGGGCGAGACGATCCCGCTGGGCTGGGCGGTGGATGCCGATGGTCAGCCGACCACAGACCCTGAGGCCGCTTTGAAAGGCGCGCTGGTCAGTGCGGGTGGCTACAAAGGTTGGGGCTTTGGCCTGATGGCCGAACTATTGGCCGCAGGCATGACCGGGTCGGTCAATTCGCTGGATGTCGGCGGATTGAAGCTTCCCGACGGCAAACCACACGGGTTGGGCCAATTCTATATCCTGATGGACCCGGGCACGCATCACGCGGGTTTCGCCGACCGTTTTGCGCGGGTGGCCGATGCTGTGGCCGCACAGGAGGGCGCTCGCATTCCGGGGGCGGATCGGACCGAGATGACCCAGATTAATGTGCCCGACGCGCTTTGGGAATTGGTGCTCAGGCTTTCTGGGTAACGAAAACACCTGCCGCCATCAGGGCGATCCCTGCAGCGCGGGTCAGTGTCAGCGGCGAGGTTTGGGCTGTGAACAGGCCAAAATGGTCGATGGCCGCTGCCGATATCAACTGCCCCAGCAGGACAAAGAATACCGCATTGCCGACGCCCATAGTCGGTGCAATCCAGGTGATCGAAAGCACGTAGAAAGCCACAAGTGTTCCCCCCAGAAAAAGGTGCTTGGGTGCTGCGGCCAGTTTGGCCACCGCTTGCGGATTGGTCAGCATGGCCACAATGGCCGAGACAGTGAAAGCGACAATAAACAGGATTGTCGCAGCCACGGCGGGCGATCCAATGTGCCGCCCAAGGGCGGCGTTTAGGGCGGCCAGAACGGGAATGCCGATCCCAGCAGCCAGCATGATCAGGATATAATGGGGCATGAGCGGTCCTTGGTCGTTTGTCACCGTTACCGTGACCTAGATCAAGACAGAGCGCCACACCCTTGTTAGGGTAACGGAAAACAGAGAAAGGCAGAGCATGCGAGCATATATCATTCTGGGCGTCCTGAGCCTGAGCGCCTGTGTCGAGGAACCACTGACCCCGCGCGAGACGTATCAGGCCGAATGTGCGGCCTGTCATGGCAATGATGCCCGCGGCAATGGACCGGCGGCACGCGGTTTGGACACAGCACCGCCGGATCTGACGACGATTTCAGCCCGAAATGGCGGCGTATTCCCGCGCAATCAGGTGATGAGCACGATCGACGGGCTGGATCGTGGTGCCCATTTCAGCACGGCCATGCCGGAATTTGGCGCAGGCGATCTGGGCGAGACTGTCATCGTCGAAGAAAACGGCTTGGGCACACCGGTGCCGATGAAGCTGCTGGATTTGACCAATTATATTGAAAGCCTCCAGCAGTAACGAAACTGACAATGGCGTGACTGCCCTGATCTTCCCATTTTCTTAACAAAGTCCTGCGCTAGGTCTTTGCACAGTGAAAGTTGAAAAGGACTGACGCCCATGCGCCTGATGCTCCCTGCCGCCCTTGTTTTGTCGACCGCAGTTTCTGCACATGCGGGGCCGATTAATTTTTCCAACGGCTGGGCCGAGCAACGATTGCAATTGTTCAGTTCCAACGACTATTCCTTTGGTAATGAGCTGGGGATTGTGTCTGAAGGCGCTGTTTCACTGGCCTGGACGCGCCTGTCGCGTGATCAATGGAATGCCAGATCGGCGATGTGGGATTGGCGCGTCGACCAGTCGGTCCCTGCCACTGATCTGACCCGCAAAGGGGGCGATGATCGCAATATTTCGATCTATTTTGTCTTCCTGCCCGAGGGAGATGCCGCCGCCCTGGAAGGGGCCAATATTCGCCGGCTGATGGGGAATGATAACGTGCGTATTCTGCAATATGCCTGGGGTGGCATCCATCCACGCGGCGCTGTGTTGGGGTCACCCTATGCGCCTGGGCAGGGGGCGACCGTCGCGCTGCGGCAAGCCGGTACGGGCGCGCATATGGAATCCGTTGATCTGGCACGTGACTATGCGACCGCGTTTGGTGGCATGCCGGGCGCGCTGGTGGGGCTGGCTGTGTCGTCCGATAGCGATGATACCGATACGGTTGTGCGGGCGGCGATCGGGAATATGAGCCTGAACTAAGGGTTTGATTTGCATCAACGTAGGTGGTTTTTCGACCCGCTAGTCTGACTTCATAGCCATGAAGGAGGACGTGATGCGACTGTTACCCTTGGTGATGATGGCGGGCCTAGCAGCCCCCGCCGCCGCGCAAGACACCATGCAGGGCGAGGCGCTGTTCGGGTTTTATTGCGCGACGTGCCACGGGAATGCCGCCGTGGGAAACGGACCGATGTCGCCCTCGCTCGTGGTGCCACCGGCCAACCTGACCACGCTAAAGGCCCGGAATGCCGGGGTTTTTCCCACAATCCGGGTGGTGATGCGCATTGACGGACGCGATCCTTTGACAAGCCATGGGAGTTCGATGCCGGTTTATGGGGATTTCTTTGCGGGCACAGATGTGGCGACGAAGGCTGAGACCGGGCAACCGATCATGACATCGCAGCCGATCGTTGATCTATTGGCCTTCCTCGAGAGTATTCAGGAGGAGTGAGGCGTAATCAGTGCCCGGCATGGTGCCCGCAATTTCCAGGATCAGCTTGCGTTTGACGGCTTCGGTGAATTCGGGACCTGTTTCTGCCGGGATGACGAATGCACCCGGCCCACCGATGATGCTGTTGGTATAAGCCTGCGGCAGGTCGAACCCGATCTGCCCGCCGCGCAGGATGGGCAGGGCGTTGATGGTGATGCCAGCGGCCACGACTTCGTCACGCGCTTGGGTGATTGGCGGGCCATAACTGTTGCCCATACTGTCGCCGGAAAAGTCGATCACACGGCGAAAGCCCCTGATATCATTGTTTTCTATCTGCCCCATACCATAAAGCAGGGCAGAGCCGATGGCGTTGCGCCCGCCTGCCTGACGGGGTGGGCCGATGAGGGCGGTGGCGAAGTTTTCAGCACTTTCCGCATCGGCGATTATCGTCCAATCGACGACTGTGGCTTGATTGCTGGCCCATTCCACATAGGTGACGGCGATAGAACCGTAGAGCGTGTTTTCGATGGCCGCCACGACTGCGGGATCGGTAATCGCCGTGGCGTAGGATTGGCGCTGGAACGCCAGTTCATCGGCATCGATAGAGCCGGAGGCGTCGGCCAGCAGCACCAGTTCCAGGTCGGTTTCGATCTGCTGGGCGGTGACGGGGGCGGCCAAGAGAAGAGCAATAATGATATAACGCATGAGGGGGAAGTAGCGCGAAATACCACTCTGGAAAGAGGCGCGGTGGGCTTACTTTCGTACCAAAACCCGCTTTGATTTGGTGTCGTCATACAGAATGGTCACGTCGCGCCCGTCCAGCAATTTGCCCACGCTTTCGGGGTTATTATTGGTGTAATTATTGCGCAGGTCGACGCAGACGGCACCACCGCCGTCAATCACCCGATCAAAAAGCGGCACATATTCATCCAGCGGGTAATGAAAGCCGCAGGAATAAAGGCTTGTCACCAGATCGCCGGTCAGTTTTTCGATTGCTGCGGGCGTCTTGGTGGGGTTGATCGTAACCACCTTGGTTTGTGCTACACCGTTGTCATGCAATAGTTTTTTGGCGTTTTCCAGGCTGGCGTAACCGCTGCCTGCATCGGACCAATGATGGTATTGGTCCGGCGTGGTTTCGATGTCGACCAGGGTGAAATGCGGCTTGAAATCACGGTGCAGGAACAGATCATTGAGGGCCTGCCCACAGCCGATATCAATAACCTTTTTCGGCTTGATCCCGTAGATTGTCAGCCGCAGTAACAAGGGCAGATATTCCTGATAGATTTCCAGAAGTGCCCCATCGAAAATTTCGCGACGCCGCGATGTCGCCTCGGCGCTGAGCGCATCAGGTTGACCGCTTTGCCAACCCAGCCGGGACCGGCGCGAAATCTGTTTGGTTCGCTGGTATCCCAGCAGCATGATGGCGTCATGGGACAGCGTGGCGTCGGACAGCTGCATTGCGGCGATGTCATCTGCGTCAGCAAGTAATTCTATGGCTGGTCTGTTCAGCATCCGCATCCCTTTGGGGCAAAATTTCGGTTGTGGTCCTTGAAGCGGAGTTTGGCAGATTTGTCTATCTTGGGCCGCGTGAATAGTGAGGAAAAGGGGAGATGTGTTTTCTATGCAGAAGCTATGCAGAAACCATGCGCATGGTCGTGCACATGGTTTTTGTTCCACGGATTGTTGCACAACCTCTCAACCCTTCCGCACGGCTTGCCGGGCAGCGCCCGGACCTCCCCCCAGGGTAGGGCGCTTTTGCAGCGTCTCAAATTGTAGTGGCGTCAGCTTTTGTAGCCGTGTTCCGCAAAGCAGACCCGTTGGTGCGCCCACCCCGAGGTCCGGGCGCTGGCCTTGGGTCCGAGGTTGTGGCGGTATGTAGGGTGCGCGTTCATGCGCACCGTTGTCTGGGGTGGATGGTAGATTGGTGCGCATGAACGCGCACCCTACGGCTTGCTACCGCTTGTTAAGAGCAACGTCCCCTATGATCGTCGTATTTTTGCGATTTTCTCCGAAATTTGGCGAGCATCCAATCTGCTCAAGTATACTTTGGAAGTAACCCAATTCAGGGCATCAAGTCCCTTTTTTCCGCGTTTAAGCGCTAAATAGAACTCACCGTTTACCGCTCCAACGGAGTTGGTGATTTCACGTTGTGTGATTGCCTCATCTTCATAAAATGAAAAATTTCGCCAACGAAGCGCTTCTTCTCGTAATTTGTACTCTTCTTTCGAAGATGGCTTTAAAAACTGAAAGGAATGCGGTTGTAAGGAGGGATCTTCTGTAAGCATTTGGCGATAAGTCTTTTCGGATTCCGCATAAGGCATATTCAATGGGAAACATGTTCGTCTCAGCTGGAAACAAACCTCATCAAATTTGTGGAGATCGTATTCATCCGTCGTGATGGAATAATAGCGGTAGCGATTATTGGGATCGCCGGCCTGCTCCATACGCTTGATGAATTTATCGGCTGGTTCGAAACGTCTGTAGTGTGGTCTGAATTCGTCAGGAATGTAAAACGGTGGACATAATACCAATGGAAGTAATTCGGGGGCGATGAACTCCATTCGTGCCCACATCGGTGAAAGTTTGTGTCCGAATCCTTCGTCCTTTCCACCATTCAGGATTATTGAGCATTTCAAGTACTTCTCAAGAGCTTGTTGAGCATTCCAAAAGAACTGATAGTGCAACTTTTGCCGGATGGCGGATCGGGCCATGAGATAGTCTTCGTCAGCGGCGTCGCGATACATCCGCCATACCATGCTACGGGCATAAACATCCGTTTCAGCTAGGTTCATTCAAACATCCAACTCCTCCACAAACCGCGCGTTCTCCTGAATATACTGGAACCGCAATTCCGGCTTTTTCCCCATCAGCCGCTCGACCAGATCAGCCGTGTCCCCCGGCTCCTCATCATGCACCGTCACCCGGATCAGTTTGCGGGTTTTGGGGTCCATTGTCGTTTCTTTCAGGTCCTTGGCGTCCATTTCGCCAAGCCCCTTGAACCGTTGCACGTCGATTTTGCCTTTGCCGCCAAGGCCTTTGGCCAGGACGGCCTCTTTTTCCGCATCATCGGCCACATAGACCCGTTTCGCCCCTTGCGTCAGCCGGTAGAGGGGCGGGCAGGCGAGGTAGAGGTGGCCGTGGTCGATCAGGGGCCGCATCTGGGTGAAGAAGAAGGTCATCAGGAGCGAGGCGATATGGGCGCCGTCCACATCCGCGTCGGTCATGATGATGATCTTGTCGTAGCGCAGGTCATCGACGTTGAACCGCGTGCCCATGCCGACGCCGAGCGCCTCGCAGAGGTCGTTGATTTCGGCGTTGGTGGTCAGCTTGTTGGAGGCAGCGCCGAGCACGTTCAGGATCTTGCCCTTGAGCGGTAGAAGGGCTTGGTTGACCCGGTTGCGCGCGCCCTTGCCGGAGCCACCCGCTGAATCACCCTCGACGATGAAAAGCTCGGTTCCCGCCCGGTCCTTTGACGTGCAATCGGTCAGTTTGCCGGGCAGGCGCAGTTTTTTGGTCGCAGATTTCCTTGCCGTTTCCTTTTCCTGTTTGCGGCGCAGCCGTTCTTCGGCGCGCAGCACGAGGAAATCGAGGATCGCGCCTGCGGATTTCGTGTCAGCCGCAAGCCAGTTGTCGAAATGGTCGCGTACCGCGCCTTCGACCATTTTCTGCGCACTTTCGTTGGACAGCCGGTCTTTGGTCTGGCCGACATATTGCGGATCGCGGATGAAGATCGACACAAGTGCCGAGCCGCCGGTCATCAGATCTTCGCGGGTGATCTGTTTGGCCTTTTTGTTGGCGACCCGTTCGCCATAATCGCGGATGCCTTTGAGCACCGCCGACCAGAAGCCGGATTCGTGGGTGCCGCCTTCGGGTGTGGGCACGGTGTTACAGTAGGATTGGATGAAGCCGTCGCGCGCTGGTGTCCAGTTGATGGCCCAATCGACCTTGCCTGCCTCACCGAATTTTTCGCTGAAGGCGACGCTCCCCGCGAAAGGTTTGTCGGCGTATGTGGTCGCCCCTTCGAGCCTTTCATGCAGATAGTCCGACAGGCCGCCGGGGAATTTGAAGGTCGCTTCGGTGGGCGTTTCGCCGTCGTCCTTGCCGGATTTCCAGCGAATTTCGACGCCTGAAAACAGATAGGCCTTGGACCGCGCCATGCGGAACAATGTGCGCGGTTTGAGGGTGAGCGCGCCAAAGATTTCCGGATCGGGGTGAAAGGTGACCGCCGTGCCCCGCCGGTTAGGGGCCGCACCAAGCGATTCCAGTTTCGTTTGCGGGACACCCCGCGCGAAGGTCATGCCGACCAGTTGCTTGTTCCGCGCCACTTCGACGTGCAGATAGTCTGACAGCGCATTGACGACCGATGAGCCGACCCCGTTCAGACCACCGGAGGTTTCGTAGTTTTCGCCTGAGAATTTGCCGCCTGCATTGAGCGTGCAAAAGATAATCTCAAGCGCGGATTTTCCAGGGTGTTTGGGGTGTTCGTCTGTAGGGATGCCGCGCCCGTTATCGCGGATGGTGACGTTTCCGGTATCGTGCAGTTCAACCTCGATCCATGTGGCGTGCCCGGCGACGGCTTCGTCCATGGAGTTGTCGATAATCTCGGCCACCATGTGATGCAGCGCGCGTTCGTCCTTGCCCCCGATGTACATGCCGGGGCGCAGGCGCACGTGTTCCATATCTTCAAGTACTTCGATCGAGGATGCGTTGTAGTCGTCGGGGCTGCCCCCGGAGAGGAGATCGTTCGCCATGATGTGCTGCTCATTTCTTTGCTTTGGGGCATAATGGCAGGTGGGCCGGGATGGGGCAATGTGGAAAGGGCTTGTTTGCTTGGGTTTTGGTGGCGCGCTGAGGGTATCGCCCGACCTGGAGGGCGATTGGCCCCCGTGTCAATTGAGGGCGACCTGGCTAATATCGATAGGGGGCTTTTGTCGGAACGCTGCAAAATCGCCCTCCGGGTGGAGGTCGGGCGATGCCCGGCCTATCGGCCGGGCGCGAGTTTTGTTGGATTATCGCCCCAAATGATGCGTTTCTTGCAGCCCGTAGATAGGCGTGTCGAGACCTTCCATGCGCGCTTTGAGTTGCAGAGACAGGAACTGCGAATAGTGCCGCGACTGGTGCAGGTTGCCGCCGTGGAACCAGAGGTTTTCGACCTGGGTCGGTTTCCACATGTTGCGCTGTTCACCTTCCCATGGGCCGGGGTCCTTGGGTGTGTCTGAGCCGAGCCCCCAGACCTTGCCGACCTTGTCCGCCGTGTCCTGATCGATGATGTCGGCGACCCAGCCGTTCATGGAGCCATAGCCGGTGGCGTAGACGATCAGATCCGCCTCAAGCTTGGTCCCGTCATCGAGCATCACGCCGTCGGGCACGATTTCGGTGACTTGCCCCGCCTTCAGTTTGATCTTGCCGTCGATGATCAATTGGCTGGCGCCGACGTCGATGTAATAGCCCGAGCCACGGCGCAGGTATTTCATGAAGAGGCCGGAGCCGTCGGCCCCCCAATCCAGTTGGAACCCGGCCTTTTCCAAGGCGGCGTAGAAATCGGCGTCGACCTCCTTGATCTTGTCATACACCGGGATCTGGAAGTCGTGCAGGATCGCATAAGGCAGGGAGGCAAAGATCAGGTCGGCCTTTTGCGTGGTGACCCCGGCGGCAACCGCCCGTTCGGAGTAAAGATCGCCCAGCCCGATTTCCATCAGCGGCTCGGACCGCACGATATGGGTGGTGGACCGCTGGACCATGGTCACGTCCACATCGTTTTCCCAAAGTGCGGCACAGATGTCATGGGCGGAGTTGTTGGAGCCGATGACGACTGCCTTCTTGCCCTTGTATTTGTCCGGGCCTGGGTGTGCGCTGGAATGGTGCTGATCACCCTTGAACGTGTCCATGCCGGGGAAATCCGGGACGTTCGCCTTGCCGGACATGCCTGTGGCAAAGACCAGCTGTTTCGGTTTCAGCGTCACGGTTTCGCCGTCCCGGTCCACGGTGACGGTCCATTCCTTGGCCGCCTTGTCATATTTGGCGTTGGTGACGGTGGAGCGGGTCCAGTAATTCAGCTCCATGATCTTGGTGTACATTTCCAGCCAGTCGCCGATCTTGTCCTTGGGCGCGAAAACCGGCCAGTTGGGCGGGAAGGGCAGGTAGGGTAGGTGGTCGTACCAGACCGGGTCATGCAGGCAGAGCGATTTGTACCGCTTGCGCCAGCTATCGCCGGGTTTGTCGTTCTTTTCCACGATGATGGTGGGCACGCCCAACTGCCGCAGCCGGGCACCCAACGCGATGCCGCCTTGCCCGCCGCCGATGATGACGGTGTAGGGTTGGGTTTTATAGCCGAGTTCGGCGCGTTCTTTTGCGATCTCTTCCGCCCAGGTCAGCCGGTGCTTGCCTGCACCATGCTTGGCCCCAAGGGGGCGTTCGTGGCCCAGCGGTTCCTCGTGCCCTTTGAGTTCGGACATCGTGGTGAGCAGGGTCCAGATTTTCCCGTCGCGCAGGCGCAGCAGGCCATAGCCGCGGGCGATGCCGGTTTCGAACGTGATCCAGGCGGTGGTGATCCCGCCTTCTTCAGTTGCGGTTTCGCCTTCCGCGATTTGCCAATTGCTGGGCTTGGTGCTGGCCAGTTGGGCGTTCAACATGTCGCGGACCTGATCGGGTCCTTCCATGGTTTTGATGTTCCAGGTGAAGCTGACCAGATCGCGCCAGTAGCAGTCATCGACAAACATCGCGACGGCGGCGTCGATGTCCCCCGCTGCGAGCGCTGCGCCAAAATCGTCCAGAAATTGAGTGACTTGATCGTTTGTTGTTGTGTCGAGCACGGTTGTTCCTCCCCCTCATTACAGGAGCATTGTGCCGCATTACGTCGCGTAAAGATATCTAGGCTTTAGTCGACCTCCAGAAACAGGTCGCCGATCAGAATGCCGTCGCCGGTTTCAAAAATGATCTCGGCGCTGGTGTCGCCATTCTGGTCGGTCATGATCAGGAGCCCATCCTTGACCTCGTAACGGCCGCGCTGGTCGCGGGTGTTGCTGCTGGTGATAGCGCCGCCGGAGAAGGTGGCCGAGACCGAGCCGAAGCTTTCGCCGGTGAATGTGCCGTCGGGCGCGAAACTTGTGCTTCTTTGGCGGGCCACGCCCCCTTCGATGCCGCTGCCCTGTGCAAAGCCGCTATAGCTGAAATCGGACAGGCTGCCGTCGAGCGCTGTGCCGTCGGGGATAGGGGTAACCTGATTGTAATGGATCTTGCCATCGGTCCATGCGCGTTCGGACCTGTCCCACGTGATTTCTTCCGTCCGGCCGTCGAGATAGGTGATGTCAAGCTGGCGTGCGCCCTGATGGGTGTAGACACCAAGGTTCTTGTCGAAAGTTTCTGTGACGGCGTCGCGGTCCATGGTTGTGATGCCGGTCGGTGGTGCGCCGCGATAGACATGCCCATCGGGGTAGAATACGAGCACTTCATGCTGGATATCGACCTTGATCATCCCGTCGGTGCCCGGCAGCACGCGCTGGCGCCAGCCCCACCAGACGCCGGACATGTTCCCCGGCTTAGCGGCAGGCAAGAGCAGGTCGTCGGCGCCCGTGACAAAGGTCAGCCGGTCAAAGAAGGGCGCGACCTGATCGGCAAAAACGCTGGTGACCTCGCGCAGGTCGTCCTGATCGTAATAGTAGCCCCGAAAGCCGAGCAGTGTTTTACGCTCCCCCAGGTCGATGGCGATGAAGATATAGACCGTGCGGTTCCCGAACCGGTAGCCCTGCATCAGGGCTGGGTGCCCCGCGATGGTAAGGTTGGTTGCGTCGCCCATCACGGTGAACCGGTCCCGGTCTTCGGGGTCTTCGAAGCGCGTCAAGTTGGCGTTAATAAAGCGGGTGAGGCTGCCGCGATGCGCCTCGCTCGCGCTGAGATAAAACCGGCAGATATCGCACAGATCACCGGGCAGTTCGGAGAAAAAGACCTTGGTTCCGTCCCGTTCGCGCCCGCCCTCCCAACCGTCAAGCGGGGTGTAGATGATGTCGGCGAATTGCCTATCCTGGGCGGCAAGCGGTGTTGTCAGAGCAATCAGAGAAAATATGCGCAGGAGATGCATTTTCGGGCCTCTCGTGTTGAATGCGGCCAGAGTGCCCGGCTGGTTTCCCAAGGGCAAGCATGCGTGGCAACGTTACGCGTGCTACGCGGGTTTCAGCAGGGTTCTTGTGAGAGACAACGTCATTTTCTGGGTGATTGTGGCTTCGTCCCAGCCGCAATCGTACCGCAGCAGGCCCCATGTCTGGACGCTGGTTTCGGCCCAGAAGAAGGTGCTGGCCTGCCTTGGCGTCCAGTTGTCGTTCAGTGCGTCATCATCTGCGAGGCTTTGCATCAGGTCGGCTAACCATGTGCGCAGGGCGGTCATTCGGTCCTCCCACGCGGTTGCCGCCTCCTGATCGGTGGCGCGCAGGCGGATCAGGTCCGTGGCGACGGGGTAGATCTTGGGCACGAATGCGAGCCATGCGTCCAGTGTGGCGGTCAGACGGTTCCGGGGGTCGGGCAGTTGTAGGGCCTGATCGAAGCTTTCCTTGATTTCGAACCGGTCATCAGCCCGGCGCACTAGTGCCACCAGCAGCCCGCCACGGCTACCGAAATGCATGTAGATGGTCTGGCGCGTGATCCCTGCCGCTGCTGCGATTTCTGACACCGACACATCCGCCCCTTTTTCCGAGATCAGCCCCCAGGCGATGTCGAGTACTTCGGTCTTGGTGCGTCTGCCGCGCGAGTTACTTGACACGTGTAATGATTCCTATTTATTGACACGTGTAAAGTAAAGGGAGACAGCGTCATGAACGTCAATGAAAAACTCGACCAATTGATTGATCACTATGGTTCTGGTGGCAATCGCGAAGCCCCGACCCGCGCGCAGTGGCAACAGGTCTTGGAGCGGGACCCGGACAAGCCCTTTGCCCTGATCAACCTGTTCAAGTTCAATGCTGAGGCGGCGTATGGGCAGCAGCCGGAGGATGGCGGCACCGGTCAGGAGGCATTCCAGCGTTATGCTGATGTCAGTGTGCCTGCCATGGCAAATGCGGGCGGAGAGTTTCTGGCGGTGGCCCCGTTTGCGGGCAGTTTTCTGGGCGATGATCAGGATTGGGATTTGGTGACCATTGGGAAATATCCGAACCTGGCGGCGTTTCTGGCGCTGTATGAAAACCCGGACTATATCCGCGCCTTTGCGCATCGGTCTGCCGCCGTGGCGCGTCAGGCCGTCATGGTGATTGAACAATAACGAAATGGCGTAAGGTCACGGGTGCGGGCCGTTGACCTTCGGGCACGGTTTGCGGTTAAGGGGGCATTCCTCTTTCATGATGGGCCGTTGACACATGACCACTTCGCAGATCGATAACCCACTTTTCATCCCGCTTGATTTGCCCTGCGGCGCCCAATTGCCGAACCGTCTGTGCAAGGCGTCGATGGAAGAAAATCTGGCGGATGAGGGACAGGTGGCCGGTGATCGTTTGGCGGCGCTTTATCGCCGTTGGGCGGAAGGCGGGGCCGGGTTGTTGCTGACGGGCAATGTGATGATCTCGCCCGATGCGCTGACGGGGCCGGGCGGTGTTGTGCTGCAAGACGGCACTGATCTGGCCGGGTTTCGCCGCTGGGCTGAGGCCGGGCGCAGCGGGGGTGGCCATATCTGGATGCAGATCAATCACCCGGGCCGTCAGGTTTATGCGGATATGAAGGAGGAGGCGGTTTCAGCCTCGGACGTGGCCGTGGATATTCCGGGGTTCAGCAGTTTATTCAGTAAGCCGCGCGCCTTGACGGAAGATGAAATCAAGGCGTTGATTGCGCGCTTTGCGACAACGGCGGCTTTGGCGGAAGAGGCGGGATTCACCGGGGTCGAGATCCATGCGGCGCATGGTTATCTGATCAGTCAGTTTCTGTCGCCCCTGACCAATCAGCGCGCAGATAGCTGGGGTGGATCGCTGGAGAACCGTGCGCGGTTCCTGCTGGAGATCGTCAAGGCGGTCCGCACACGGGTCCAGCCGGGGTTCTGCGTTTCCGTCAAACTGAATTCGGCTGATTTCCAGAAAGGTGGCTTTGACGAAAGCGATGCCGAGCAGGTTGTTGCGTGGCTGGGCGATCTGGCGGTCGATTTGGTTGAATTGTCCGGTGGGTCCTACGAAAGCCCGGCGATGCAGGGGCGGGATGAAGGAAGTAGTTCTGCCCGGCGCGAAGCCTACTTCGTCGATTTCGCCAAACGCATCGCGCGGGTGGCGAAGATGCCGATCATGGTCACAGGCGGCATCCGGCGGCTATCGGTGGCCGAAGAGGCCTTGCAAGCTGATAGTGCCGGGTTTGGCGTGTCGGTATTGGGCATCGCCCGTGCCTTTGCCTTCGATCCCGATCTTGCCAAGAAATGGCGCGCGGGTGAGGCGCAAGAGATCAATATCCCCATCGTTGAGTGGAAAAACAAAACCCTCGCCAGCCTTGCCACGATGTCTGTGACAAGGGCCCAGTTAGAGCGGATGGCCCAAGGCAAGGCACCGCGGCCAAATGCGTCACCGGTTATGGCAACGATTGCCGACCGGATACGCACGACCGCCCGAACGCGCCGCTATAAAGCGTGGCGTCGTCGGACAGTCTGACGTTTACTCGCCCGCTTGTTTGGTTTCAAACCGCAGCCCGGCGGCGGTGCGGTTGGGGAAACCTGTCCAATAGCTGTGATCTGCGGTTTGGTTGCCATCTTCATCGACGTCCCAGAACCCATCCTGGGCGACAGGTGTCAGATCAAAGAACTGTGCTTTGTCCGTGTCGCCCTTGAGGTGCAAGTCAAGATAGCCCGTTATGAAATGCTGACTGATATTATTCATGCGCACGCTGTCCCAGACGGCGTCTGAATAGTGATCGAAGACCTCTGTCGCTTCGGCGGGGGCGGGCATGGGGGCGCCCGCATTGTGGTTTGCATTGTCAAAGGTAAGCAGATGTCGGGTGGTGTTCATGGTGTCGTCGAAGATGCCGCGGATCGCCTCGTATTGGGACACGTCATCAATACCGCCTGCAATCAGCATCAGGGGCCTGTCGATCCCTGCCCAGCTTTCTGCGTCCCAGAAACCGGTGTTGTTGCCCCATGGGCCGAAGGCGACAAAGGCTTTGACCCGGTCATCTGCGAGGGCGGCATGGGTTTCACTACCCATCAGGTTACGTTCCAGCAGACCTTGGGGCGCGCCCCATTCGTAGGTGGTGCTGATCAGGGTGACACCTGCCCCCGCATAGATCAGCGCACCATAGCCGCCCATCGAATAGCCGATGATAGCGATGTTGTCGCCTTGGATGATCTGACCCAAATCACCATCGAGCGCGGTCACGCTGTCGATCACGAACCGCTGATCCCAAGGCCGATTGACGAGGGTTGATCCAAAGGCGGTCTGGTCATCATAGGTGCTGTCGCGGTGATCGATAGAGGCCACGACGTAGCCTTTGGAGGCGAGGTTTTCGCCCAAAGGCGAGAGCAGGTGCCGGTTGCCGGGATAGCCGTGCGAGATGATGATCAGCGGGTAGGTTGCCGACGTGTCGGGCGTCGCATCACGGGCGGCTTGACCGGTCAGCACCGTTTGGGTTTCGCCGTCCCGGATGAAGGTGGTGTAAGTCCCACCGGGTTCCGTGTCGTCAGTGGCGGGATACCAGATTTCGACCGTCAAATCGCGGTCGTAGCGCGCGATATCCCCGGTTTGGCCGGTGTTTACCACGTCGATCTGGTCGGGATTTGTGAAGGTCATGGTCGTGACCCCGATCTTGTGATCGCCATACGCGGCCAGTTCAGGGGCGTCCGGGCGGATGGTGTCGATCCGGTTTTCAGCGTTTGCGGCAGTGGCGGCGGCAAGAAGCGTCAGGGCTGTAGGGAGGGCGCGCATTGATGTCTCCTTCATTGGGGTAATGTCAGCTTAGCTTCCCCGTGTGCGGATGAATACCGGTTAGTTTGAGGATTGAGGACGACACGGCGGAGATGGCAACACAACGGTCGGGGGTGTTCGCTTTGAGCCCATTTTTGCCGATGCTGAGCGATGCAGGAATGTCGGCAAATAGAGCTTTTGGCCGTCGATAGAGAAGCTGAATCGAACGCCCCGACAGCCTTGAAATTCACTACTGGAGCGATTGGTGCAACATTTATCACCAAATAAATGAAACACATGAGCTAGGCTCGGATTCTGGCCATGGAGGAATCACAATGAATACTCACACATCAACACGTCGGCTAACTGCTTCAGACTTCGATCAGGATTTGCTGGATCTATACGATTATTATGTGCACGGAAAAATCTCGAAGCGGGAGTTTCTGGACCGCGCTGGCAAGTGGGCCGTTGGAGGGCTGACGGCAGCGGCGATCCTTAGCACGCTGTCGCCAAACTACGCTTTGGCGCAACAGGTCGCCGAGGACGATCCAGATATTGAAGGCGAAGACATCGTCTATCAAAGTCCCAGCGGAACGGGCGATATCACCGCCTATCTCGTGCGCCCGACCAAGATCGACCCTGACCGTCCGCCAGCTGCCGTACTCGTCGTCCATGAAAATCGTGGGCTCAATCCATATATCCGAGATGTCGTCCGGCGTCTTGGAAAGGCGGGGTTCGTGGCCATGGGGCCGGATGGCCTTTCGTCGCTTGGTGGGTATCCGGGCACCGATGACAAAGGCCGAGAAATGCAGCGGACCCTTGATCAAGCGGCGCTGCTCAACGACTTCTTTGCTGGCTTTGAATATCTTCAGGCGCTTGAAGGAACCAACGGCAAGATCGGTGCGACCGGCTTCTGCTATGGCGGTGGCGTCGTTAGCCGTTTGGCGGCAGCTTATCCCGAGATGGCCGCCGGCGTTCCGTTTTACGGCTCATTCCCGGACGCCGAACAGGTCGCCGGAATTGAAGCGCCCCTGATGATCCAGTTGGCCGCGCTTGATCAGCGCATCAACGCGATGTGGCCTCCCTTCCAGAAGGCAATGGAAGAGAACGACAAGCGCTATGAGACCCATATCTACCCCGGCGTGAACCACGGTTTCCACAATGACACGACGCCAAGATACGATGAGGCAGCGGCCACGCTCGCGGAGCAGCGCATGATCGCATGGTTCCGGACCTATCTCGCAGGTTGAATGCTCAGTCGTTCCGGCCAACCCACAGAAACGACAGGCGGGTGGGTCCTTAAGTCCTCGAGCTGAGAAAGCGGACATTCAAAAATGAACAGAGAATGTCCGCAAAGTCCGCACAGCGGACTCCCAACCTCAAAGTGCTGCCGCCATGCCCTCAATCACCCCGTCCAGATAGGTATCAAATCTGGCGTCAGGTTGCCTGAGCGGGAACACCTCGGCGAAAGGGTCGGGCGCGTGGGTGTTGCTGCCGGACATTTCTTGCAGGACGTTGTGTCCGCAGAAGGGAACGTAGGTTTCGGAATAGCCACCTTCGTGCACCATGACCAGCTTGCCGCCGCAGATATCGGCCGCAAGGTTCATTACCCGCCGCGTCATCTGGGTGAACGTATCGGCAGTGGCCAGCATCCGCCCAAGCGGGTCGTTCGCCGCAGCGTCATAGCCGCAGGCGATGATCAGTACATCGGGTTTAAACGCCCGGATGGCAGGCAGGGCAAGCCTGTCCATCGCGGCCAGATAGCTGATATGCCCGGTGCCGGGGGGTAAGGGGATGTTGAGGTTGTAGCCGGTGCCTGCCCCCGTCCCACGGTCGCTGAATGCGCCGGTGTCCATGGGGTAGTTCCGGTCTTGATGCAGCGAGACCGTGAGGACGTCGTCGCGGTCGTAGAACACCGCCTCTGTTCCGTTGCCGTGGTGCACATCCCAGTCGAGTACTGCAAAGCGTTGGGCCTGTCCTGCGGCCTTTGCGGCTTCGATTGCGATGCCGATATTGTTGAGCAGGCAAAAGCCGTTGGGATAGTCTGGCAGGCAGTGGTGTCCGGGGGGCCGGGACAGGGCGTAGGCATTGGTAAGCTCACCGCTCAGCACCGCCGAAAGGGCCACCTTGGCAAGGCCTGCCGAAAGTGCTGCGACCTCGTAGCCGCCGGGGCCGAAGGGCGTGCGCCTGCCAAGTTCGCCTCCGTTTGCGTCAGAGAGCGCTTTGAATTCATTGAGGTAATGGGTGGGATGGACCCGTTCGAGATCTGCCCGGGTCGCGCTGTCTGCATGGCGCATGTCGAGGTCGCGGGCGAGGCCGGTCACCTCAATCAGGTTTTTCAGACGTCGTTTGGTTTCGGGGTTTTCAGGTAGACCCCCATCAAGCGGCTGCACCAACCCGCCGACCGGCAACATGCCTGCGTAATTGCCGCCGCCGTGCCAAAAGCAGCGTTCATCCCAGAAGAAACCTGTGGTCATATCAATGCCCTCGTTTTGTCCGGCATCCTTGTTGAGCCATGGCGCGATGGCAAGGCCCTAGCGGCGCAGGAACGCCTTGAGTCGATCGATCACTGTGGCGGCCTCTTCGAGTTGGGGCAGATGACCAAGGCCGGGCAGGAGGGTGAAGCCTGCATGCGGGATGAGAGCGTGCAAGGCTTGGCCACGGGCAAGCGGAATCCACGGATCGTCAGCGCCCCACAGGATTTGCACCGGGCAGCGAATGGTGCCGAACAGCGGTTCAACCTCGGCGGTGTAGGCCTCATCGGCTTGGGCGAATTGGCGATAGAAGCTGCCGCTTCCTGCGGTGGTAAGCCATGGTGCGATCAGCGCTGTCAGATCACCAGCGGCAATGTCATTTGCCAGCGCGCCTTTGATATAGGCGGTGACGATGGCGGCATGGATGTGGGGCGGCAGGCCCATGAAAGCCTCCACATGCCGCCCGACATGATCAAACAATGCAGACCCCCACGGGCGCATGGCCACGACATTCATCAAGACGTAGCGGTCGAAATCACATCCATGCAGAAGGTGTGCGCGCAGGGTTGTGGCCCCGCCAAAGTCATGGGCGATAACGGCAGGTTTGCGGAGCTGCCAATAATCCAGCATTTCTGCAAAGACCTGCCCCTGGATATCAAGCGATGTCCGTTGGTCGGCCCGCATTTCGGATTGGCCATAGCCCGGCATATCGTACCAGTGCACACTGTGGGTTTGCGCCAGCTCCGGAATGATGCGGTGCCAGCTGAAGGATGACCATGGCCAGCCATGGGCCAGCACAAGCGGTGGCCCTTTGCCCGCCCGTCCTGCGGCGACCACGCCTGCGCTGGTTTTGATGCGGTCCGCCAGTGCCCAGGTCACGTGCCGTCTTTGCGCAGTTGATAGACCCCTTCAGGCAGATCAAGAGCCGCTTGCAGGTCTCGCAATTGGCTGAGTGATACCGTGATCCGCACCACCTGATCGGTGCGCGGATCGACCTGCGTGATGGTCACGCAATCCTCAAAGGCGTTGATGATCACATCCTCAAGCAGGGGTGCCTTGCCTTCGTCCACAAGGGTAACGACAGTGGCATCATAGTCGTGTTCAATGGTAAACATATGTCTGACCCTAGCGAGGCTATGCCCGGCGTGCAATCAGGGCTGGCCGCACCTTTTTGACGTGTTATGCTGCGGTTTGAGATATGATTGACCGGAGAGCGTGATGCGTCTGTTACCTATTGCCCTGATTGTTGCCTTGGCCGCCTGTGAACCCGTTGTCGTTGATGAAGGACCGGCGATTGCGCCGTTGCAGCAGGTCAGCAGCGGGCCGAAACTGTCGCAGGCGCAGGCGTTGCGGAATTTTCGCAGTGTCGCTGCCCGGATCGAACCATTGGCCGAACGGGTTTGCCGCCAGCGTGACCCGAGCATAAACTGTGATTTCCGTATCATTATTGACGATCGCCCCAACCAGCCGGTGAATGCCTACCAAACACTGGACCGGAGCGGGCGACCGATCATCGCCTTCACCGTCCCGCTGATCAACGAGGCGCGCAACCGTGATGAGATTGCGTTTGTCATGGCCCATGAGGCGGCCCACCATATTGAGGGACATATCGCACGTCAGCAGAATAATGCGGCGTTAGGGGCCGTTTTGTTGGGCGGGCTTGCTGGTGCTTTGGGCAACACCAGCCCGGATGCAATCAACACCGCGCAGCAGGTTGGGGCCACGGTCGGCGCGCGTACCTATTCCAAGAATTTTGAGCTTGAGGCGGACGCGACCGGCACGCGCATCGCGGCGGCGGCGGGGTATGACCCGCTGAAAGGCGCGCAATTCTTCTTCCGCATTCCTGATCCGGGCGACAAGTTCCTGGGCACGCACCCGGCGAATGCCGACCGTCTGCGCACTGTCCAGCGCGTCGCGGCTAGCCTTTAGACCGAGGCGTCGTTCATGCGACGCCCGGCGCGCAGTCTGATGATGATCGCGAATGCCGAAATGCACAGCCAGAAGATCTGAATCATGGCCGACGCAAGGTTGAAGGACGTAGACAGCCCGATCAGCACCATGGCGGCGGCTGCGCCATTGATGGCAAAGTAAAAAATGCTCTCCGACCTGACGCGATGTAGCGTCAGCAAGATGTAGTTCGTGACATAAAGCCCGAACCCCGCCAGGCCAATTGCATCAGATACGGCAGGCCGGAGTGTTTCAATATCGATACTCATCAATGGGTCCAACAAAGGTTACTCAAATACACGAAATAGGCCGAAATTGCCTGATACACTGGTCATACTGTTTACACCCATCATCGTATGTGAGGATTGACACAGCGTCAGGTCAGGCATTCCTTACCTTAGGGCAGTTTTGTCCGGATTTGCCGTGAAAGGAGGGTGACCATGACCATTACCGGTGCCTGTCATTGTGGTGCGGTGGCCTACGAATACCGCCATACGCCGCGATGGACGACGTCGTGCAATTGTTCAATCTGCCGCAGATTGGGCGCGCTATGGATTTATGCGCTGATTGATCGGATTACCGTCACCGGCCCCACTCGCGCCTATGCCTATGGCGAGAAATCACTGGCATTTCATAGCTGCGTGACCTGTGGTTGCACGACGCATTGGGAAAACCTGTTGCCCGAGACAGAAGATGCGCGCATGGCGGTCAATCTGCGTTTGGCCGCCCCTGATGTCATCGCAGGTGTGCGGGTGCGCCATTTCGATGGTGCGGATACGTGGGCGTTTTTGGACTGAACTGTCAGGCCAGATTATGCACACCCATCGCAATCGCCGCAAAGAAACAGGCGGATGCTGCGACGACAAATCCGTGCCAGATCGCGTTGGAAAATTTCATCTTTTCAGCGGCGTAGAAGATGACCCCGGTTGTATAAAGCAACCCGCCAACTGCGATCAGCGCCATGGTGGCCCCGGACACGATCGGCCAGAGCGACCAGATCAATGCCACGCTGAGCCAGCCCATAATGAGATATAATGTCGGCCCAAACCGTCCGGGTGTTCGCCAAAAGAAAAGTTTCAGGACCATGCCGATCACCGCCAGCCCCCAGACGATCCCCAGGATGACATAGGCAAACCCGCTGCCGATCATCACCACAAGCGGCGTATAGGTGCCTGCAATCTTAAGGTAGATTGCGGCATGATCGAAACGGCGCAATAGCGGCCGGATGCTTTCCCATGGGGTCATGTGATACATGGCGGATGCGACAAAGGTTGCGATCAGGGTGGCCCCGTAGATCGATATGGCTGCAATCTGCCCGGCGCTAGCCATGCCTGCCGCCCAGACGATCAGCACAACCGCCCCGCTGATTGCCCCGATCACCCCGATGGCATGCATTGTGCCGTCGGCAATCCGTTCTGATCGGGCGTAGGTGGGGTACATTGGCGGGCTCCTTTAGGTGATGAATACGGTAGGCGCGCCACAGTTTGGGTCAATTGTTCCGTCAGGTCACATGGCAGGCTTGGCAGTGGCCCCCTGATCGCCCAATGTGCGCCAGGCCCGAAAATACCCCCGAAAGGATAACAAAATGTGGCAACAAATCATGCGTGTGCGGCAACGCGCGATCTGGTCGTGGGAGGGGTTTGCGCATGTCTGGCGGACCGAAGGGTCGCTGGCGCAATGGATTGTTGCCAATGTCGTTTTCGGCGTGCTCGCGTTTGTCTTACCCTTGAGTGCGGGCGAAAGGGGTATGTTGTTGATGGGGGGTATCATCGTGCTGGCCGCTGAATGCATGAACACGGCAATCGAGCGCGTGGTCGATGATATCGGGACCGAACAGCGGGACGCGGCCAAGCAGGCAAAGGATTGCGGATCAGCAGCGGTGGCGGTCACGGCCATCGGGGTTGGCGTGGCTTGGGTGTGTGTGATTGTTGGGTTGATCTAAGCAAGAGTGGGGTGAATGCGACATATGCAATTCAAGCATCTGAAAACGAAACGGGGTGTGCCACATCACGATATGACCTAAGTCAGGGCTATATAAATGGACGTGTCATGGTCACAACGAAACAGACCATGACACCCGTCACGATCGAAAAAATCAGTGCGCCCGGACGCGCAAGAAAAAACACGGCGATACCAGCGACAATGGCCGTCGCCACTGACCAAAGATCGACAAAGGTGATGAAGAAATGACCGATTGTCTGCAAAAGCCCGGTCACAATATCGTAGGCCAAATCCCACATGGTGCTTACCGCGTTTCAGCGCGCAGCGTCGCGTGCGGCCAAATCATCGCGTCCCAAGCGAGCCTCAAAATCTAGTCATCCAACATATCCCAGCGTCCGTCTTCCCATTTGAACATCATTTTGGACAGTGTGTAGGGGTTGTCGCGCAATACTTCGTCCCGGATTTCGCTCATGACTTGCAAGGCGGGTTTGTTGTCCCGTGCCGCGATCAGTACCAGATCGCGGGCGGGAACAGCCACAGCGATGGGCCCTATTTGCCCGCTGATATCATCCCACAGGCCCGGATCCAGTAGCAGTGCGTTTTCGTAATAGCCGTCCAGTGTCAGGAAGTAGATACCCAAGTCGCTGCCTTCGACCCCCAGCGCCTCTGATCTGGATGTGAGGTTTTGCAAAGCGAGGGCGTGCAGACCTGTGGCATCATAGCCGGTATCAGCCATGATTTCTGCGGAAATGCTGGTGGTATGGGTTGGATAATCAACGACATAGGCGATCATCAGATCACCGACAAAAGGGCGGGTGACGATATCGGGGTCACCGCTGACCCCGTCGAGGTAATCAACATGGCGCAGCACCGGCATGACCTGATCCGCCACAAAATCATCATTGATTTGCCGTTGTGCACTGACAAATGCCAGCATGAAATCATCAAGAACCAACTGACGCGCCGCATCATCTCTGGCCGTTTGTAGGCTGCGATGCAGGTTGTCAGGATAGCTGACATAACTGTCAGTCGCCGCAGGATCGCTGATCACGCTTTGATTTTCGGCATCGATGGCCGCATCCACAAAGCCTGCATCGATCATTGCCTCGTGCAGCAAAGCCAACGTATCTGATAATGTGGCCGGACGCGGGACCTCGGCCAGGAGCGGATTGGCCAGACAAAGGGCTGTTGTTAAAATAAAATGACGCATACCGTTGTATTTCGCGTGGTTTTCGATGTGACAAGGGTTTTTTCATGGCGCGTCGGCTCTAGTATCAAAGTCGTTTAAGATGGAGAGACCTTATGCACCGCATCGTTTATGCCCTTGCTTTGATACCCGTTGCCGCGTTTGCAGCCGGCGGTGATGATTTCGCGCCGCCCAAGCCGACCGAAACAACCGAAACTTGCGCAGAGGGCCTTGTGTGGGATCTTGCAACGCGCAGCTGTATGGCACCCGAGGACAGCACCAATGACGACAATGCCCGTCTGCGCGATGTCCGAGAGCTGGCATATGCCGGTTTTTATCAGGCGGCGCTGGATGTCCTGGATACGCTGGACGATCCAAATCAATCACTGGCGTTGACCTATTATGGATTTGCCCATCGCAAGGCGGGCCGGGTTGATCTGGGCATGACATATTACGATGCGGCTTTGACGGCTGATCCGGATAATCACCTGGCCCGTTCCTATTTGGGGCAGGGCCACGTGACATCAGGTGAGATGGCTTTGGCGCAAGTGCAATTGACCGAAATCCGGATGCGTGGCGGGCGCGATACATGGGCAGAGGCGGCATTGCAGCAGGCCATTTTGACGGGCAAGGGTTCATCCTACTGAACTTGATCTGGCGCAAGGACTGTATCGCGGTGCTACCCTAGTCTGCCCTTGTAATCACAGGAGGCAGCCATGCAAACCATGGGCGACGCACGCGAACATTTCTGGCGGGTTATCAAGATGGCGAATGCCTGCGATGTTGATTTATCAACGGCGTTGGATGAAGGGGCAATTGATATCACGCGCTATGCGGACATGATCACGGATTGCCGAAGCTGCCCACAGGTTGGTCGCTGCGACAAGGCGCAGGCGGATGCCGCCAAGCTGGACGCGGCACCGGAGTATTGTGTGAACAAGGATGTTTTTGCGGAGCTGCGTGGCGATTGAGCTATCTTACGCTGATCTGAAGCGCTCTATCCAAGCATAATCGTAAGAACGGTGCGCGGGCATTTCTGCCCACGCGCCGTTTTTATGGTTTCACCCGCCGCGTATCAGGGTGCAGCGCCGTTCCCAAGATGTGATCGGCGTGGTGGATCACCTTTTTGGCGTTGCCAACGATTTCGGGCTCTGGTGGCAGCGCGATGCTGGTGTCTTTGTCCGGGTAGTCGAGGGTCGACAGGAAATGCCGCATGCAGTTGAGCCGCGCGCGTTTCTTGTCGTTGGATTTAACCACGGTCCACGGCGCATCTGCGGTGTCGGTGTAGAAAAACATTGCCTCTTTGGCTTCGGTATAGTCGTCCCATTTGTTGAGCGACGCCTTGTCAATGGGCGACAATTTCCATTGTTTCAATGGATCGGTTGCGCGGCTGTCAAAACGGGTTTTCTGTTCGTCTTGCGTGACCGAAAACCAGTATTTGTAAAGCCGGATGCCAGAGCGGGTGAGCATCCGTTCCAGTTCGGGCGTCTGGCGCATGAACTCGAGATATTCTTCGGGCGCGCAAAAACCCATGACCCGTTCGACCCCGGCCCGGTTGTACCAACTCCGGTCGTACAAAACCATTTCCCCGGCAGTAGGCAGATGGTCAATGTAGCGTTGAAAATACCACTGCCCCTTCTCTTCATCCGTGGGTTTATTCAGGGCGACAACGCGCGCCGCACGCGGGTTGAGGTGTTCGGTGAACCGCTTGATCGTGCCGCCCTTGCCTGCCGCATCGCGGCCTTCGAAAAGCAGGACAAAGCGTTGGCCCGTTTCCTGTGCCCATAGCTGCACCTTGAGCAGTTCGGCCTGCAACTGTGCCTTTTCGGCCTCGTAGGGGCGGCGGGCCAGCTTGGGCAGCTTGGTCGGCGCGCGGCGTCTGGGGGCGGCGGGTTTTTTTGTTTCGGTGACGGCGGCGTCTTTCATATCCCTCTCCTTCATTGGTTAGTGCTGGGCTAGCATGGGTGCGGCATTCGGTCCTTGATGTGGGTCAAAAGGGTGCGCCGGGCTTGTTTTCTTTGATTTTTGCGCGCTTTGCCTTAGTTTGATCCGCAGAGACAACGCAGGAGGTCACCATGCGTCTGACAATACTCGCCTTTGTTCTGTTGCCGGTCGCGGCACAGGCCCAAAGCACCACCGATCCATTGCAAGCGCCACAGGCGCAAAACAAACAAAGCTGTGCGGTCGGGATGGTATGGGATCAGGGCACGCAAAGCTGCCTTGTGGCAGAGGACAACGCCTCACCTGTCCAGAGCCTGCCGGAGCGGCACAATTGCGGCGGCGGCGCACCACGGTCGGTGACGTCATAGGTTAATCCGCCGAACGGGTGGATTTCAGGGGCATGATACGCGATCTGTCTGGTCGTGTGTCAAAGCTATGTTTCGTTGAGATTTGGCATGTCAGCATTGCGTCGGCCCGGTTGCAGGGCGACAGCCGAATCTACGGCAGCACTTACCAACATTTGAGAATGGTTCTGGCCTTGACCCTGTGGATCGTTTCAGGTTCGAACGGGCGGAGCCCAGGCCCGGGTGCGATTTAGACGGGGCGCATCTTTCTTGGTTGATCAAAAGACTTTGGCCAATATTTCGCACAGCATTAGGGAAGCGTCTGGACCTCGGGGTGGGTGCGAAGCGCCCTCCCCATGGGGGAGGTCCGGGCGCTGCCCGGCGATGCCGGGCGGGAGGTTATCTGCCGCTGCTCGAAATGCTATCGACCAAAGCGACGGCTCTATAATACAGCTCATCAAAAGTCAAAATTTCAGGTGATGTTAGCTTGCGGCGAAATAGCTCGAATGAAGCAATCTTATCATTGTTTGCGGTAAGTTGTGAGAGGTTACCAACTATCAAATACGCACGTGGCTCGACCGTGTAGAGAGCGTTTCCAGTTTCGTCGCCTAAGTCGTCGGTCAGTTCTAGTTTTACGGCGTTTCTGCGCGCAAATTCGAAAGAGGTTTTCTGGCTTTGCGAGACAGCAGCAGCAACTTCATTGTCCACGGGCCAAACACCCTTGCGATAAGGTTTAGCTTGCAACAATGGCGATTTGCTTGCCTTTATCTCTATTAAGACTGTTTGGCTCACCTGAGCCTTTGTCATCGCAAGTCCATCGGCTCTTTTGCCCGGAGTAAAAACGTCGGAGCCTGTCGTGGTTGCTTCAAACTTATCGGAAACGCGATCTAGAAAAACATAGTTTAGTCCAAAACCGAAAATCCATGGGTTCTTTTCAAGGAATTCTTGCCAGACAGTTTCCGAGGTGTCGTCTTCAAGGAGCGCCTTGAATTCGTTTAGAACAGTTCTCTTTCTGGCGATGGCGAATACATCGTGTTCCAGTCGCACATCCTCTGAAAGCCTTCGAGCTAGATCGCTTTTGTCGTGAAAGCTGAAGAATTGATCGGGTGAAATAGCACCCAAATCAAATCGCTGTGTTTTGGTTGGGTCCAATTTGACGCTGGCCATGATTGTAAGGAGTTCGTCGAGCTTTGCAGCTTCGAAGCCATTAAAACGAATGCTCTCTTCGTGATACCAGCCAGAGTTTTTCCGGAATTTGAGCAGGTGAAGCTCGATGGTCTTAGGCTCAGCGTTTTCCTTGGATAGAAACATGGAAACCGCGACTCTTGAACGGTTGTTTAGGTCAAACTCGCCTAAGACTTCTTCGCATGTGTCGTCCGCAAGTGAAGCGTAAGCACCCTTTCCGGGAGCTGGATTAACGTAGACGCGTTTCGCAGAGTAATTTTTGATGTAACTAGTGTCAGCCGGCATTCACTATTCCAACGTAATTCTACCCCACAAGTCATACTCTCCAGCCTCTTCAACTTCAACGCGAACCACATCCCCTACGGCCAGCCTCTCAGCCCCTTCATCAATAAACAAATTCCCGTCGATCTCTGGCGCATCCGCCCATGTCCGGCAGGTGGCGATGCCGTCTTCGTCGATGTCGTCAACGATGACCTCCAGCACGCGGCCGACCTTGGCGGCGAGTTTCGCCTCGGAAATCGCCTGCGATTTGGCCATGAAGCGGTCCCACCGCTCCTGCTTGACCTCGTCGGCCACGTGGTCGGGCAAGGCGTTTGACCGCGCCCCGGCGACGTTTTCGTATTGGAAGCAACCGACCCGGTCGAGTTGCGCTTCGTCCAGCCAGTCGAGGAGGTGCTGGAATTCGGCCTCCGTCTCGCCCGGGTAGCCGACGATGAAGGTGGAGCGCAGGGTGATGTCGGGGCATATCGACCGCCAGCGGGCGATTTCGTCCAGCGTTTTGGCCCCTGCCGCAGGCCGCGCCATGCGCCGCAGCACGTCGGGGTGGCTGTGCTGGAACGGGATGTCGAGATAGGGGAGGACGCCGTTATTGGGGTCCGCCATCAGCGGGATCAGGTCGCGCACATGGGGGTAAGGGTAGACGTAGTGCAGGCGCACCCAGGCCCCCAGTTGCCCCAGCTCGCGGGTCAGGTCGGTGATGTGGCTGCGCACCTCGCCATCCTTCCAGGGGTTCGTATCGTATTTCCGGTCCAGCCCGTAGGCGGAGGTGTCCTGGCTGATGACCAGCAGTTCCCTGACCCCGGCCTGCACCAGCTTCTCCGCCTCGCGCAGGACCGCGTGGGCAGGTCGGGAGGCGAGTTTGCCGCGCATGTCGGGGATGATGCAGAATTTGCATTTGTGGTTACAACCTTCGGAAATCTTGAGATAGCTGTAGTGGCGGGGGGTGAGCGACACGCCGGTGCCGGGCAGCAGGTCGATGAAAGGGTCGGGCGACGGGGGCACGGCGCCGTGCACCGCGTCGAGCACCTGTTCGTATTGGTGCGGCCCTGTGACGGCGAGGATCTGCGGGTGGTGTTCGCGGATATAGTCGGGTTCGGCCCCCAGGCAGCCGGTGACGATGACCTTGCCATTTTCCTGCAGCGCCTCGCCGATGGCGTCCAGCGATTCCGCCTTGGCACTGTCGAGGAAGCCGCAGGTGTTGACGATCACCGCCTCGGCCCCGGCGTAGTCGGGGGAGATCGCGTAGCCTTCGGCGCGCAGGCGCGTCAGGATACGTTCGCTGTCGACCAGCGCCTTGGGGCAGCCGAGAGAGACCATGCCGATGGTGGGCTGGCCGGGGCGACGGCTGTCCATGATCTGAGCATTGGCGAGGTCGGGGCGGAGGTTGGGCGGGTTCTGTGTCATGGGCGGCGTATAGCGTGAGGGGCGGGGGTTGGGAATGGGTTGTCGCGAGTGGTGTGGTCGCTAATGTGGGTTCAGCCTGAGGTGGTATGATGAGTGACCGTGAACTGAAAGACCGGAATAAGAACCCATGGTACATCCTGATGACCCTGCATGGGGAGCAGGAGGGAGGCGTGATTGACTGGGATCTGGCCGGGAAAAACCGCAGGCTGTGGAATGCGTGGGCCTGTCAGGGAATGGCTGAGGAACAACGGCACGCCATAGCGGACAGGATTGGCATTGACCGTGGAGAGACGGAATGGACCGATGCGGTTGCGCAGGAGGTTGTTACGCTTTTCCACAAGGCGTGGAAAGCGCGGAACGAGGCAGGAGTAAATGCGCCGGATATTCCAGACCCAGAAATAGGCGGTAATCTGAGCGAAATGGACTTTTCCAATACAGTTGTATTGGAAAAGTCTATTTTTGAGACGACCGATTTCGGCGGTGCGCATTTTGGCAAGACGACCCATTTCCGCGGTGCGCATTTTGGCGGGACCACCGATTTCGGCGGTGCGCATTTTGGCGAGACGACCCACTTCCGCGATGCGCATTTTGGCAAGACGACCCATTTCCGCGATGCGCATTTTGGCAAGAGGACCATTTTCCACGGTGCGCATTTTGGCGAGACGACCTATTTCCGCGGTGCGCATTTTGGCAAGAGGACGGATTTCCACGGTGCGCATTTTGGCGAGACGACCTATTTCCATGGTGCGCATTTTGGCAAGACGACCAATTTCCGCGATGCGCAGTTCAAAGGGTTCTGTTACTTTACACAAGCGCGTTTTGGTGCGCGGGCCGAAGGGCAAATGGCTGAGGTGGATTTTTCGAATGCTGTATTCGGCGGACCGACCTCTTTTGAGGGCGCAAGATTTGCATCGCATTTGCCAAAGCTGTCGGGGGTAACCTTGCATGACACCACGACGGTCACTGCCAAACAGGAGAACTGGCCGGAATTTGGGCCAAGTATCCTGTCGAAGCTGGACATTTTCCTGCGTCTGAAGCGGCCGCCTGACGCGGCGCTGTTGCAAGACCCTGCGGTCGCCAAAGCCTCTGCCGCGAAGCTGCGCCATGTGATGGCCAAACAGGCTTTGCCCGAAGAGGAACATTTCTTTTTCCGCCGCGAGATGCATCATGCTGCCCGTGCAGAGCCGTTCTGGCGCACGGCGCATATCTATGCTTACGAGGCGCTGTCGAATTTCGGCTATTCGATCATGCGCCCTTTGGGTTGGATCGCATTGGTCTGGGCGATTGGGGCTTGGCTCTATGCCATCAAGGCGGCCATGGGATGGGGAACCGGGGCGGCCTATTCATTTGCCACGATGTTCAAGTTCTTTGGTTTTCAGCGAACCTTTTTATTGGAAGAAACCCGCTCGCTTGAAACGGTTCCGTGGATGGAAACCTTCGCAGTTGGCCAGACCGTGGTCGGCTTCATCTTGCTCTTCTTCCTCGGTCTTGGCCTGCGCACCAGGTTCCGTCTGCGCTAGGTTTCGGCCCCAAGTCGCGTTAATCCGTGCTGATCTGGTCCACTTGCACCCGCCCCGTCAGCCCTGTGCTGGTCTGCACCAGAAATGTTGAAAAGGTATCGTCGCTGGCCAGCACTGTGACGGGTGTTCCGCTGGGCAGCGTTGTGAGGGGTTGGTTGTCGTCGGGGTTGATGAGAGCGGCGCCTGTGTCGTCCAAGATTTTGGCCGTGACGGGTGCGGCAGGTTCGAACAGGGATTGGCCGCTCCAGACCACCGTATCCTCGATTATCTGTCCTGCCGCGTCAAAAGTGCGCCGCCGGTCGATCACCATGTCGCCGACGATGGCTTGTTCGATATGCCGGTAGGGCAGCCCGTCGCCGTCGATCCGAAAGTAGGTTGTGAACCAGCGCGGGCCGGAGCGGGCGGCGCCGGTGAACCCGGCATTAGTCTGACAGAATGAGGGATCGGTATAATACCCCGCTTCCCGCCATGTGCCGTCCGGGCCAGAGAGCAGCAGCGTATAGTCGGCATTGACCATTCCAAACCCGATGCCCACGAAAAAATCAAAACGGCCGTCGTTATTGACGTCGGCGATGGTGATTTGTTCGGGGATACGATCGGGTTGCCAATAGGTCTCAAACGCGAATGCCTGCTGTGTGGCCCCGGTAATGCGAAGGGTGGTGGTTTCGCCCTGCGTGTCGAATTGTGCGTGTGTTGTCGGGTCCAACGCAATGGTGGTTTGCTTGCTTAAATCGAGGTGATTATGGGCGCATTCCCCGGCGAAACGCTGCGCCCAACCGATCTGGGTCATCATTGCCACGGCGATGATGCTGATGGTGATTGTGCGCAGCAGATTCATGATGTGGCTCGTCTTTCTGTCGCATCGTGCGTGCGGTGGGTTGTGGTCCTTGGCTTCTATTATAACATCGCCATCATGTTGATCCATGTTCGTTTGATCCCGCATCTGCTGGCCGGTGCTTTGGCGTTGCTTTATGCATGGGGCGTGGCCCAGACGCAGCTGCTGACCACCGGGTTGCAGTTTGTTGCCCCGCTTTTGATCATCATCGCCGTGCATCTGGCCTGGTTGGCGTGGGTGCGCGAATTGGTGGCCGGGTTTTCCCTGCGGCTTTATCAGCGGTCGGTGCTGACCGCGGGCTTGATCGCGGGTGTGCTGTTTGTGTCGAGCGTTTTCGCACCAAAGCCCGCCCATGCCGATACCGGAGAGATTGTCGGTGTGCTGCTCATGGTTGTCTTTTGTGCCGCCATGATTGCCGCTGTGGTGGGGGCGGTGGCCATCGGTTTGTATCTGATTGGGCGGATTTTCTTTTGGCTGATCGGGTTCGTGACCGGCCGTGGTCCGAAAAATCGCATGTATGATGTGGCGAGCCTTAGTGTGGCGGTCGGGTTGCTGGGAGTGGCCAGTCTGGAAGGGCTGCCGGGTGGTTTTGCCTTTTCCACCCAAAATCAGGTGCGGGCTGCGCATGTTATTCAGGCCACCCCCGATCATGTGTGGCAGACCTTGCAAACAGCCACATCGCCCGACTTTCCGCTGCCGTCCATCCTGTCGGTGTTTCCCCGCCCGGTCGAAGTATCGACCGACGAAGGTGTCGATCTGGGTGCGATGCGTGTTGTCCGGTTTGAAGGCCGCGAAGGCGAAGGTTTTCTGACCTTACAAGTGACAGAGCGGACGCCGACGATGGCTGCATTTACCGTGCTGTCGGACACCTCGCCCTTTGCGGATTGGATCGGGCATCGCGCGCTGACCTATCATGTCGTGCCAGAGGCCGGAGGCGTGCGCCTGACCGTCAGTTTGGACTACGATCGCAAGCTGGCACCGGCCTGGTTTTTTGATCCGGTGATGGAGGCGGCGGCTGTGCTGGCGGTTGATGTGCTGGCCCGCGACGTCAAAGCACGGACAGAGGGGTAGGGGTGGCCGCCGCGCTGATTGCAACCGAACGGGTTTTTCCCGACGCGGGAACATCCGCGGTGCAGGGTGAAATCCGGGTGAGGGTTGGGAAGACGCTGTGGCTTGCCCTGCACGGGGTGGCGGGCTTTGTAGGCATGGTGGTCTTTCCCCAGCTTGATGCGCTGTTGGTCTTTCTGGCCCTGACGGCAGTGACGGTTTGTGCAGGCCATTCGGTGGGGATGCATCGCCTGCTGATCCATCGCAGTTTCGCCACGCCGCGCTTTGTTGAATATGTGCTGGTCTGGCTGGGGGTCCTGGTGGGCATGGCGGGCCCTTTTGGTATGATCCGTGCCCACGACATGCGCGACTGGCATCAACGACAGACGATCTGCCCGCCGCATCCATCCCACGACGCCGGGTTTTGGCGCGATGCGTGGTGGCAGTTATGCTGCGACTATCATCTGGCGGTGCCACCCCGGTTTGTGGTTGAACCTCAGGTGGCGCAGGACCCTGTTTATCTATGGATGGAACGGACGTGGATGTTGCAGCAACTGCCGGTGGCGGCTGTGCTTTACGGGTTAGGCGGCTGGGCCTGGGTGCTTTGGGGCTGTAGCCTGCGTATTTTCGTATCTCTGGTGGGGCATTGGATGGTCGGGCATTTTGCCCATAAGACCGGGACGCAGGGTTGGCGTGTCGATGGACTGCCAGTGCAGGGCTACAATCTGCGCGGTCTCGGCCTGATCACTTTTGGTGAAAACTGGCATGGCAATCACCACGCTTTCCCCTATTCCGCGCGCCTTGGTGTGGAGCGTGGCCAGCGTGATCCCGGCTATGGTTTCATCCGCGTGCTGGTGTGGTTGGGGCTGGCATGGGATGTTCAACTGCCTGGCGCGCAGGCTGACAGGGACGGGTTAGTCAGACAGCCGCAGGCTTAGCCGTTCTTTTCTTGCATCTTGCGGACCATCTTCAGCACAGTTTGGCGGGGCAAGAGGGGGACCAGCCAGTTGAGAGCGAACCGTATTTTCCCGTCGTTGATCACACGCAGTTTGCCTGCGTTCATGGCATCATAGCCGAATTTTGCGACACTTGCCGGGGTGGCGCCGGATTTCGTCAGGTTCGTGCCTTCCAGATCAGCGCGCGCGGCGAATTCGGTTTCGACATAGCCGGGTTCCAGCGCTGTGACGGTGATGCCTTTGTCTTTGAGTTCTTCATTCAAGGCCTGACTGAAGCTGCTGACATAGGCCTTGGTCGCGAAATATGTGGCTTGCAAGGGGCCGGGCATATAGCTGGCAGTTGAGCTTACGTTGAGGATCTTGCCACCACCATTTGCGACCATATCACGCGCGACCATATGGGTGAGACTGACGAGCGATTTGACGTTGAGGTCGATCATCGCAAGGTCCGCATTCAGATCGCGATCAATGAAATTGCCATGTCCACCAAAGCCCGCATTGTTGATCAGGATATCGATCTGCTGGCCTTTGGTCGCATCGTAGAGCTTTTGTGCGCCGTCCGCAGCCCCAAGGTCGAGCGGTATCGTTGTGACGCTCACGCCATGCGTGGCTTCGATTTCGGATTTCAGCGCGTCAAGCGCTTCGGCGCGGCGTGCCGTGATGATCACGTCGCCACCTTTGGAGGCATGGAGTTCGGCGAATGCGCGGCCAATACCGGCAGATGCGCCGGTGATGAGGGCTGTATTGGGCATGCTGGGTCTCCGGTCAGGCTTGCGTATCGGTATGATATGGGACCGTCGGGGCAGGATGTTAGTGAGCCGGGACTGTGCCGTTACGTAAGGTGGGTTTAAACCCACCTTACGATACTGCTAACCCGGCATTTGGGCCAACTCGCTGAGCTGCATCGCGCTGTTGTCCATATCGAGAAACGGACAGCTTTTGGCGACTTCGCGGGCGGCATCCATGTCTGCTGCGTTGATGATGGTGTAACCCATCATTGTCGTGATCTCTTTGTCGCCGATCACCTCGGTGCCCTTTAGCGGTTGCTGGGGCACAACCGCATCAAGCCCACCAATCCATTGCATATATTTTTCCATATGTGCCTTGCCGTCTTCGGGGGTCTTGGGCTGGCTGCCGCCGTGATAGGTCATGATGAATTGGGGCATGTGTGGTCCTTTCTATGATGCCGTTACAAGTTGTTCGAGGCGGGCAAGGGCGCTGTTCCAGCCCTTGTCACGCATGTCCGCGATATGTGCGGAGTCGAGTCCCGATTGCGTGAGGGTAAGTTTGGTGCTGCCATTTGTCGTGGTGGTCAGCGTGAAGCGGATGATCGATTCCGGTCCCCGCGTGTCGTTTTCCAGCGCAAAGCTGAGGCTGAGTTCGACCATATCAGGCGGCTCAACCGCGCGGACCTCACCGCCGACAGTCGCCCCATGCCCTTGCGGGCCGATCATTGTGGCGGACCATGGCCCCGGTTTGGCAAAGCTGAGGCTATGATCAGCGATCCGCGTGTCTTCCGGACCCCACCAATCGAGCAGAAATTCGGTTTCTGTCAGATGCGCAAAAACACGCGCTTGTGGGGCGGCGAAGATACGGGTCATTTCCAGTGTACTCATGACGGGTCTTTCTTTAGCGCCGCATCAAGCCGGTCAAAGCTTTTTGTCCAGAAGTCGGTATAGCTCATGGCCCAGTCGTTGATGGCCCTTATGGCAGTGGGTTCGATGGAATAAAGCCGCCGCTGTTTGTCGATCCGTTGCCGGACCACGCCCGCCATCCGCAGCACCTTGAGGTGGCGCGACATCGCGGGTGCAGAAAGGTCGGTGAGGTTGTGGATGGTACCTGCAGATAGTTCTCCGTCCCGCAACAACCGTTCGACAATGGCAAAGCGGGTCGGGTCACCCAAGGCCGCGAAGGTGGTGTGTAGCGAGGACATGGTTATTGATTGCGCATTTTGTTAATTAACGCAAGGCAAAATTTAATCAATGCGGGATGACTGTCGTACTACAGATCTGCGAATGCTGCTATGCTGCAGTTGGCAAGTGCCACAAGAAGGAGCGAGACATGCCGCATGTGGACCTGAATGGCGCCCAAATTCACTATGTTGACACAGGTGGCAACGGCCCGCCCATCGTGTTCTCGCACGGTCTTTTGTTCAGTGGCGCGATGTTTGAGGCGCAGGTCGCCCATTTCAAAGGCAGCCACAGGTGTATTACGTTTGATCACCGCGGTCAGGGGCAAAGTGGCGTGACCGCCGATGGCTATGATATGGATACACTCACGGCTGATGCTGTCGCGCTGATCAAGCATCTTGGCATTGCGCCTTGTCATTTTGTCGGTTTGAGCATGGGTGGTTTTGTCGGGATGCGCCTTGCCGCCCATCATCCCGAAATGTTGAAATCGTTGACGTTGCTGGCGACGTCCGCCGACCCGGAACCTGCCGAGAATGGACCGAAGTACCGGATGCTTAACTTTGTCGCCCGTTGGATCGGACTATGGGCTGTCGTTGGCCGGGTGATGCCGATCATGTTTGGGCAGACATTTCTGAACGACGCGGCGCGTGTTTCCGACAAGAGGCGGTGGGCCCGTGTCATTGCGGCCAATCACCGCATCGGGATCACCCGGGCGGTGTCTGGTGTGATTGAACGCAATGGTTGCGCTGATTTGCTGGATAAGATCAAAATGCCCACGGGGATTGGCGTGGGCGATGAAGATGTCGCCACGACGCCTGTGAAATCCGAACGTATACATGCAGGTATTAGCGGGTCGGATATGGTTATGCTGAGTGGTGCCGGTCATTCGGCGTCTATCGAGACGCCGAACCAAGTGAATGACTTGATTGCGCGCACGATTGGACGGGCCTGACAGGGGCGAAGGTGCGTGCAGGCACGCACCCTACCATTACCGGCGCCGGTCGCGTCGTGATGACATCGGCTGGAACGCCACGCCGACATGTGCCTCGCAATAGGGTTTGCCCTGTTGCACGGCCAGACCGCAGAACCAGAAATCATCCGTCGCGGGGTCACCCACGGGCCATTTGCAGGTTTTCTCGGTCAGTTCCATCAGGCTGATGCGCTTGGCGCTTTTTTCGATTTCGTTGACTTTGGCCAAAGCCTCTGGGCTGATTTCATTCGCCGAGGGCTGTGGTGGCAGCGGTTGACCGGCCGGAATGATCGCCCGACGCGCGGCAGAGATCGGGATACCGTTTTCATCCAGTTCCTGTTCTTCCTTCACCGCAGGGACCGGGGCCGGCTTTGCCCTGACAGCGGGCTTTGGCGCTGGTTTGGCCGCAGCGGCCGGCTTTTCCTTGGCGGCTGTTTTTGCTGCGGACCCGCCACCGGCACGGTTCGACAGGCCAAGGCGGTGCACCTTGCCGATCACCGCATTCCGGGTGACGCCGCCCAATTCCTTGGCGATCTGGCTGGCCGACTGGCCTTCGCCCCACATCTTTTTGAGCGTCTCGACGCGCTCGTCTGTCCAGGACATATGAATTCCTTTGGTTTTGCACGCCGGATATAGGCATATATCCGGTTAATCATCAGTGTCAGTTTCGCATACTAATCATTGCGGCGGGCGATGTGAAGGCGCTGCCGGGCCTTTTCAGGCAAACCCGATGTGGTCGCGCCACGTCACAGGCCGCAGCACCCTGCATTGGGCAAAAAGGTGTCTACATAATGAAGGCCATAGACTGTCTCGCTCATCCCGTCGCTGCATAGTCCGGGCAGGATGTGACCCCGGACGCGATTGTCGCCATTTTGCCATTCGAAACGAAAACCTGTCACGCTGACAGACGTCTCTACGAGGGACGGTGATGAGGTCACGATAGGATATGTTTCCGTGCCTTCGGGCCGTGATATGGTGATTGCGTCTGCTTGGAACGTAATCGTCCAAAACGGCTCTGTGCCGAAGCAGTACAGGGTTGGGGGCAGGCCCAGATAGTTTTTGCTGGCTTGCTGCCTTTGCAAAAACCGCAGTGACACCCAGCCGCCGATCTCGCCCATGGTGACATAGCCCCAGTTGCCTTGCTTGCTAAGTGCAACAACCTCTACGTTGGTGGCATTGTGCCCAAGTATCTCTATGATCGGAGCATCGGTCGTGGGGAGCAGGCGCACATTCAAGCGGTCATCGGGCGCCACGTCGATCACGTCATAAAGTGCGGGCAGCGCGGGGGCGATATCATCAGCGCTGGCCCATATGGGCCAGATCACGATTAGCAACAGGTATATCAGGCGTTTCATCACTGCCCCCTTGGTTTCGTTACCAATAGTTTGGCGCAAGGCGGTGGCACAGGCAAACCACGATATCACCGCTTTTCAATTACGCAGGATCGGCTATGTCAGGCGGACGGATAACGGGGACAGATAGCATGGCATCACAAACAGCAATGGGTGTGCGCCGCTTTGGGCGGGTCAACTGGCTGGGTACATGGACATTGATGCGCCGCGAAGTGCGCCGGTTCATCAATGTCTGGTCGCAGACCGTCATGGCCCCGCTGATCAATGCAGGCCTGTTTCTGATGATCTTTACCATCGCCATCGGCCCGCAGCGGGGCGACGTGATGGGCGTGCCATTCATGACCTTTCTGGCCCCCGGCATCCTGACAATGACGGTGATCCAGAACGCCTTTGCCAATACATCCTCCAGCCTGGCATCGGCCAAGGTGCAGGGCAACATCGTGGATACGCTGATGCCACCATTGTCGGCAGGCGAGCTTGTGACCGGCTATATCGGGGGTGCGGTCGCGCGTGGTGCGTTGGTGGCGGTTGTGATCGCCATCGGGTCGGCGGTGTTTTTGGGCGTGGGGATGCAGAACCCGCTTTGGGTGGCCCTGTTTGTTCTTCTTGGCTCCGTTTTGATGGGCGGTTTGGGCATGATCGCGGGGATATTTGCCAATAAGTTCGATCAGCTCTCGGCTATCTCAAATTTCCTGATCACCCCGCTAGCATTTCTATCGGGGACTTTCTATTCCATCGACGCTTTGCCGCCTGTTCTACAGACGCTCAGCCATGCCAACCCGTTTTTCTATATCATCGACGGGGTGCGTTTCGGGATGATCGGGGTCAGTGATAGTAGCCCATGGATCGGGCTGGGTGTTGTTGGTGCGGCGTGCATTGTCGTTCTGGCGATCTGTTGGCGCTGGATGCATACGGGCTACCGGTTGAAGGCTTAATACACGTCACGTACCGGGATGCCCCGAGCGGCCATGACCGTGGCCAGCGTTTCCAAATCGGGCAAGTCGCCTACAAAAATACCCTCCTCGGTTTTGTCTTTGTAGACGATGGCCACCTCGGTCTCGGCGCTGGCTTCGGTCGCGCGCAGATAAGCGATGTCATCAAGACGGATCACACGCGGGTTTTTCCAGGCAGAGAGCACCAGATGATCCTTGCTAACGCGCATACCCGATACCGGTTTTGGGACCAGCATCCAGAATAGCGTCGCCGCCCCGAACGCCCAGACAAGCCAGTTCAGGTGGTATGCGCCCGTCAGACCGACGAAGGTAATCAGCAATACGACCGTGATTGCCGATAACCATATCACGCCCTTTCCGGGTTCTCTGCGATACTCGTAAACCTCGTCCATAAAGGCGCACCTAAACCAAGATCATGGCTGCAATTTGACCGGTCAACTATGCTGTGAGGCCCTTGGCTTTCAAGCGCTTAGACGTCTTTCGCGCCAAGCAAGCAAAGTTGCGCCGGTCAGGATGATGGCCGCGCCCAGAATACTGACCAGAATACTGACCAGATCGGGGATCACATCAAAGATCACAATGTCATAAAGGCTCGCGAAAATCAGGGTGACATAGCTGAACGGAGTGATGAAACTTGCGTCGGCACGGGCCATCGCATTGACAAAACAGGTCTGTGCCGTGGCCATCAGCACGCCCAATCCTGCAAGGGCCGTCCATTGCGCAAGCGTCGGGGCCACCCAGACGGGCAAAACCGCGAGCGTTGCGATGCCCAGCCCCAGCGCGTTATTGACCAGCAAAATCTGGAAAGGGGGTTCGCGATCTGCCAGTTTCTTGATGAAGATCAGCTCCATCCCCATTAAAACTGCCGCCCCCAAAGCCAGAAGGCCAGCAAGTTGAAAGCTATCCGGTCCGGGGCGCAGCAGGATCAATGCCCCGCCAAGCGCCATGAACGCGGCGAGCCATCGCAATGGCCCCACCCGTTCACCCAAGAGCGGGATTGCCAAAAGCATACAGAACACCGGGTTGAGAAAGCTGATCGCGGTTGCGTCCGACAGCGGGATGAACGCCACAGACGCAAACATCAATGTTACCCCACCCCATCCAAATAACGTGCGGCCGATATGCAAAGGCAGGTTCGGTCGCCTCAGCCGCGGCCGCATAATGGCGGCTACTGTGGCGATGGCCATGAATGCAAATAAGAAACGTCCATGGCTGATCTGCAAGGGATGCAAGGGCGCGCCCAAGGCATTGGTGCCAAGTGTTTTGGCCAACAGCATGGTCCCCGCAATAAATGCGGTGGCGGTCAGCATGAATACCACGGCAAGGGGTGGATCGGGAATACGCAGTGTCATGCGGCGTTTGTGATCCGCTAGTGATCAAGTGGCAATCGCGAAAGCGACGTAATGTTCTGGGACGGGTTTCGTTTGCTTGATCTGGCGGAAGCCGCGATGGCGAACCCGCCGCGTGAACCGCTGCCGAAGCTCGGGGCGAAACGTGCTGCGGCACAAGGGGCGTTGATGCGGCTGTTGATACTGGATGATCATACGGACGATGCGGACCTGTGGGTCGCGATCACCGCGCGCGCAGCCGATGATTGTTTCATCGGCAAAATCCATGAGACCGATGCGTTCAAGAAAGATCAGCTCATTGCTTAGGACGTTGTGTTCCATGCCAACCATATTGGTGAGACTGTCGAACGGCCGCCCGCAGGCGCGCGACACTAATCAAGCACTTCGACGGCAAGGACCGTGGGCAGGTGGCGTGCGATCTCGTGCCAGTTATCTCCTTCGTCAAAGCTGGCAAAGATCGATCCGCTATTGGTCCCGAAATAGATGCCCGCCGGGTCTTGCCGGTCTCCGCCCATCGCCTGACGCAGGACAGTGAAATAACAGCTGTCTTGTGGCAGTCCTTCGCGCATATCCTGCCAGCTTTGCCCGCCATCGCGGGACCGCCAGACAGCGGCGGCGGCGTCGGGCGGGTAGCGGCCTGCGCTATCCCCATTCAGCGGCAATGTCCAAAGCGTGTTCGGATCGCGCGGATGCACCCGGATTGGAAAGCCGAAGGTCGACGGTAGGCCATCATTGATATCATCCCAACTGCGCCCGCCATCCGATGAACGCCAGACCCCATGATGGTTTTGCTGGTATAGGACATCACCGCCACCCGGGGCACGCATCATGTTATGCACGCAATGCCCGGTTTCACCATTGGCGGGCGCGGCGGGGTGATGATGGTCGGCGCAGGCCTCTGCATTGGACAGCCGGTTGCGCCGTTCCCATGTCTGACCGCCATCCTCGGTCGCAAAGACACCGGCGGCGGAAATCCCGATCCACAGCTTTTGCGGATCATCAGGATCCGACACGATTGTATGCAGCACCAAGCCAGCGGCGCCGGGGTTCCAGCTATCAGCAGAGGGATGATTGCTCAGCGCCTCGACCTTTTCCCATGTCTTGCCGTGGTCGGTGCTTTTCAGCAGGCCCGCCGGTTTGGTGCCCGCATAAAGCGCGCCGTGGGCGTAGCCCAGCGACCAGATTTGCTCAAAAGTGTCGCCAAAGGGCAGCGGCGCACCCGTCCAGCCGATCATCGCGGCGAAGTCCGGATCATTTGCGGCCCAATCATCAGCCATGCCCTTGGTCAGTTTGGCCAGTTCCCAGGTCTTGCCGCTATCCTCGGACCGCCAGACGCCCGCACCATTCCAGTCGCCACCACCCCCGGCCCAAAGCCGCCCGGTTTCCGGGTCACCCACGATATGATTAATGGGCCAGCCGTCGCAAAGCGGCCCTTCAACCGACCAGCCCTGCCGGTCCGCATCACCAGACACCAAAAATCCACCCTTTGTCGTGCCTACAAGGACAGTCACGCCATCCAAAGCCATAATCTTCCCTCCACCACTTCGGCGGCAGATTACCATAAATCGGCGGTTCGGCCTAGAATTGGCTCTCTGTTTCGTCGGCCATCGCCTCTGCGATAAAGGCTTCGGGATCGGCGGCGAAATCCTGATACAACCGGAAATGTGATGTGTCGCGATAGTCGGCGGGGTCGATTCCGCCTTTGGTGATTTGCCACACATCCGCGCCGGGAAGCGCCATCAGGATGGGGGAATGCGTAGCCATGATGACCTGCGCCTTGGCAGTAGCCTGCACGCTGGAGAGGATGCGCAAGAGGCCTAACTGGCGTTTGGGTGACAGGGCACTTTCCGGTTCGCCCATGAAATAGATGCCCTGACGGGACATGCGTTCTTCGAACACCCGCATGAAGCCTTCGCCATGGGAATGAGACAGGAAATCTGCGGTTGGGCTGCCGGCCTGATCCAGATAGCCGGCCAGCCCAAAGAAGGTTTCCGCCCTGAAAAACCATCCGTAACTGACCTTGGGCAACCACCCGACCCGGAATGCACCCGCTAGCGGTGCCCAATCGGGCCGCCCTGCGTGGTCGCGGCTCCCACCCGCCGCCCCAAAACCGGAGGACGCTGCCAGCGCTTCGATCAGCGTCGATTTCCCGACACCGTTTTCACCCACGATGACAGTGACTGGTTGGGTGAAATTCAGCTCAAATGCCGGGTCCTGCAGCCACAACAGATCAAACGGATACCCTTCCTGCATCTTGTCGGGCAACAGTGTCAGCCGTTTGAGATAAGGCGCATCCAACTTGGTTTGATATCGCTTGCGGGGCATTTCGGGGCCTGTCGTGAAGATCGTCCTTTCACATTGGCCCAACCCGCGTTAAGACACCAGTATGATGGACCGCTTGACAAGTAAGAACCGACGCCGACGCTAACCGCGCCGCCCGTTGTCCTGTTCCATCTAAACCCCTAAAATCGTTGACTCTCCCTCCTTGGTCCTGCACCAATCGGGCTTATTGTAAGGATGATCACTATGATCGCTTCTATTCTGCCGACCTATTCCCGTGCCCCGCTGACATTCACGTCCGGCGAAGGCTCTTGGCTGGTAGAGGCAGATGGACGACGTTTCCTTGATCTGGGTGCGGGGATTGCGGTGAATGCGCTGGGCCATGCCCACCCGGCCCTTGTTGCGGCGTTGACCGAACAGGCCGGAGCACTGTGGCACGTATCGAACCTTTATAACATCCCCGCCCAGCAAAAGCTGGCGGATGCGCTGGTGGACAAGACCTTTGCCGATACGGTGTTTTTCACCAATTCGGGGACGGAAGCCTGCGAATTGGCCGTCAAAATGGCGCGGAAATACTGGTTCGACAAAGGCGAGGACCGGACCGAGATCATCACCTTTACCGGGTCGTTTCATGGCCGCTCCAGCGCCGGGATCGCAGCTGCCGGATCGGAAAAGATGACCAAGGGCTTTGGCCCGCTGCTGCCCGGCTTTACCCATCTGGAATTTGGCGATCATGACGCGCTGAACGCGGCGGTAAATGACAAGATTGCGGCGATCATGGTTGAGCCCGTGCAGGGCGAGGGTGGCATCCGCCCGATGCCGGACGCTTGCCTGAAAGGGTTACGCGATCTGTGCGATCAGCATGGCATCCTGATGATCTTGGACGAGGTGCAATGCGGCATGGGCCGCACGGGCAAGCTTTTCGCGCATGAATGGGCCGGGGTCACACCGGATATCATGATGGTCGCCAAAGGGATCGGCGGGGGCTTCCCCCTTGGTGCCGTATTGGCGACAGAAAACGCGGCCTCGGGCATGACAGCGGGCACCCATGGGTCGACTTACGGGGGAAACCCATTGGCCTGTGCCGTGGGGGCCAAGGTTATGGAAATCGTAGCTGATGATGCGTTTCTGGCAGAGGTGAACCGCAAGGCAGGGCTGCTGCGCCAAAAACTGGAAGGGCTGGTGGCTGCACATCCAGACATCTTTGAAACCGTACGCGGGTCCGGTCTGATGCTGGGGCTGAAATGTAAGGTGCTCAACAGTGATGTCGTTAATGCGGGGTTTGGGCAAGGCGTGCTGACCGTACCGGCCGCAGATAATGTCGTGCGCCTGTTGCCCGCGCTGAACATCTCGGATGAGGATATTGGTACAGCGGTGGATCGTATCGATGCCGCAGCACGCCAGATACAAGAGGACGATGCGTAACTACATCTTTCGCAAACTGACACCTGATGACCTGCCGCTGATGCGCCGCTGGCTGCAAACGGCACATGTCAAAGCATGGTGGCCGGATGTGGATAAGCAGATCGCGTTGATGCAACAGGATATGGACAATGCCGATATGGATATGCGGGTGGTCTGCCTGATCAACCACCCCTTTGCCTATATGCACGATCATGACGCGCATGCCTTTGGGATGCCGCAATATTCCGATTTGCCAATGGGCACCCGGGCCATTGCGACGTTCGTTGGGGACAATAATTTCATGGGGCAGGGGCATTCGGCGTCCTATATCGACGCACGGCTGCGCGAATTGCGGATGCGGTATCCGATGACAGCGGTCGGGCCGAACACAACGGACACGCGCGCGATAAGCATTTTTGCGCAAGCCGGTTTCCGTAAGCGACGATTGGCATCGACCCGCGATGGTAGACTCGTCCAGGTGATGACCCACCTTTGAAATTTCCAGGCCCTGCTATGGCCCAACAAAAGCGACCCCTATGAAACATTTTCTTGATATCAACGTCACGCCCAACGACGACCTGCACCGGATCATAGATGATGCACGGACCATGAAGAACGCGCGGGACGGTCTGCCCAAAGGTACACCCGATGCTGATCAGCCGCTGGCGGGCCATATCGTGGCGCTTATCTTTGAAAAGCCATCGACCCGGACCCGGGTGTCATTTGATGTGGGCGTGCGGCAGATGGGCGGACAGACCATGGTATTGTCGGGCACCGATATGCAGCTGGGCCATGGGGAAACGATCGCCGACACGGCGCGCGTGCTGTCGCGCTATGTGGACCTGATCATGATCCGGACGTTCGAAGAACAAACCCTGCTGGAGATGGCCGAACATGCCACCGTACCGGTGATCAACGGGCTGACCAATCGCACCCATCCTTGCCAGATCATGGCCGATATCATGACGTTCGAGGAACATAACGGCCCCATCAAGGGCAAAAAGGTGGTCTGGTCCGGCGATGGCAACAACGTCTTTGCCAGCTTTGCGCATGCGGCCAAACAGTTTGAGTTTGATTTGGTTTTCACCGGCCCGCCGCCGCTGGACCCCGAACCGGCGTTGGATGGGCTTTACACGACTGTCCGTAACCCTGATGAGGCTGTGCAGGGCGCGGACCTTGTGGTGACCGACACATGGGTCAGCATGCATGATCCGCAATCAGCCCGCGAACGGCGGCACAATCAGTTGCGCGGGTATCAGGTGAATGACGCGCTGATGGCCAAGGCGAAAGATGACGCATTGTTCATGCATTGCCTGCCCGCACATCGTGATGATGAGGCGACAAGCAGTGTGATGGATGGCCCGAACTCTGTCATCTTTGACGAGGCTGAAAACCGACTGCATGCGCAAAAGGCAATCATGCGGTATTGTCTTGGCAAGTAGCAGCCGGGCGTCAGTTAATCATATGCTTTGTCAAAAACGTATGGATGCCCGACACGATTGAGGCTCCATCACGGCCGGCCGCATGTGGCGTGTCGTAGCCGCCAGTGCTTGCGTGCCAATCGGCGTGGGCAACCATATGATCAGACATCGTGATCTGAATGATGCTGCAGTTGTCCGCCTCGCAGCTCATCATGATTGGCTTGGCGCTATCAAACGGATTGTCGAGGTCGCAAACAATCGACGGAAACATCGCGTAAGCCAGACTGTAACAGACAAAGCCCGCCCCCGTTGTCCGGTCCACATTCGGGTCATTCTCCAGCGCTTCGCGGAGGGGTGAGTTCATGGCCGCCAGGCGGGCGGCCTGACCGTTGGTATGGGTCAGGCCAATCCGGTCAAGGTTGGCCGCGATGGCGGTGGCATCATACCCCATTGTGGGAACCAACGGTATCGGATCGCCCGCATTATCCGTCAGCGGCGCCATACCGTCCGAGAAGCTGTGACAGGTGGGCGGATTTTCCAAAAGCGTTTGCCCGTCTAGCACTACCCGAAAGGTTGGGCCGCCGGGGGTGATGCTGCGGTCGGTATTGAACTGACCGAAATCCACGAAGCTGAAATCATCTGGGCAGGGTCCGGCAAAGGCGGGAAAACAGGCTAGACCACACGCAATGGCAACATAGATCGTGGGCAGGTGAAGTGGGTTTTTCATCGACGACCTCCAACGGGAGCTGCTGCTACGCATTATTACTATTCCCAGCGCCACGACAACCGTTGCGCTTTTGTCTATCCTGATCAGACCAGCTACGCCGCGCAGGAAGCCCCCAAAATCGCAGCGTAAGCAATGAGAATCAGACAAACACCGCGTTAAGGCCAAGGAAAATCAGCCCGGACATGATTGCTGCCGCGGGCACGGTCACGACCCAGGCTGCGATGATCGTCATAAAATGCGACCGGCGGACCAGTTTGCGGCGGCGGCGTTCTTCGGGAGCGATGCGTTTGGCCGCAGGGCGCTGGGCTGATGACAGGCGGGCGCGGCGCTCCGCATCCCATTCGCGGAAAAACCCGACGCCGAAAACCCCGCCGACGGCGATATGGGTCGAGGACACCGGCAGTCCCAGCCAGCTGGCCACGATCACGGTAATCGCCGCTGACAAGGCCACGCAATAGGCGCGCATCGGGTTCAGCTTGGTGATCTGGCTGCCCACCATGCGGATCAGTTTCGGCCCAAATAGAATAAGACCAAAGGAAATACCAAACGCGCCGATCACCATAACCCATGTCGGGATATTGACCTTTCCTGCGAATGTCCCGAATTCCTCGGCATGCACAATCGCCGCCAAGGGGCCCACCGCGTTGGCCACATCATTGGCACCATGGGCGAACGACAGCAACGCCGCTGACAGGATCAGTGGGATCCTGAAAAGTACCTTGAGCGATTTATTTCGATTTTCCAGGCCGTGGGATTGGCGGGCGATCAGAGGTTTCGCGATGGCGTAAATGATGGCGCCCAAAATCAGCCCGATCAGACATGCCGACGGCAGATCGATTTGGACGATCTTTTTGAGCCCCTTCATCGCCAGATACATTGCAAAGACCCCGCCCATAATCCCGATCAGAACGGGCACCCAGCGGCGGGCGGCGGCAATCTTGTCATCCTGATAGATGATGGTGTTCTTGATGAAGGCCAGGAACAAGGCGGCAATGGCCCCGCCCAAGACAGGGGAAATCACCCAGCTTGCGGCAATCGCGCCCATTGTGGGCCAGTTGACGGCGGCAAACCCCGCAGCGGCGATACCCGCGCCCATGACACCGCCCACAACCGAATGGGTGGTTGAGACAGGCGCACCAACCCAGGTGGCCAGGTTCACCCAAAGCGCCGAAGATATCAGAGCCGCCATCATCGCCCAGATGAACACTTCGCTGCTGGCGACACTTTCAGGATCGATAATACCTTTCGAGATGGTCGAGACGACATCGCCGCCAGCGAGCAGGGCGCCCGCGCTTTCGCACAAGGCCGCAATCACAATTGCGCCACCCATCGTCAGCGCGTTGGCCCCGACCGCAGGGCCCATGTTGTTGGCCACATCATTGGCCCCGATATTGACAGCCATATAGGCGCCAAAGGCGGCGGCAGCGATAACGATATAGGAATTGGAATCGCCGCCAAAGAACAGGGTGCTGCCCAATGCCGCAACGATGATAAAGGTCATCGCGATACCTAAACCGACAAGCGGTTGGGCGGCGTATTGTGTAGCAAATTCAACGGCGCCAATGCGGCCCAGATCGCGATCCAGCGTTTTCCACTGATTGGTTGGCACTTTACCGGCCATTATTGCCCCCGTCGATTTGGCGACAGGGGTAACGGCCCGGAAAGCAGCTGGCAACCGCCTAAATATTAAGCGGCGTCAAAGGTTTCCAACATGCGACGCAGGCCGGGTTCATCCACCAGATTTGCGGCTTCCTTGACGGGCACCCATTTCCGTTCCCGCTTATGTGCCTCGGGAAAGTCATCCACGACAGATTTGGCGTCAATCGGGTAAACTTGGATTTCGCAAGGCACAACTGACCCGTTATCAAAGCGTTTTTCGGTCAGGAAACTGCCAATCGCCGTATTGGTCAGTTTGCCTTTCTTCACGCCGCCTTCTTCCCACGCTTCCTGCTTGGCAGCTTCGGCGGCTGTCAGCCCGTCAATGGGCCAGCCCTTGGGCAGAATCCACCGCCCGCTAGAGCTTGTGACCAGCAAAACCTCAACCCCGGTGTCCCCATCACGATGACACAGCGCTGCGACCTGCAAAGCGGGGGGGCGTTGAAGCAACGGGCGTAACGCGCCCGTCCAAAGGGATCGGATCATCGAACTCATGGTAACCTGCCAATAGGTTTATTTTATTACGTTTTTACTAACATGTAGCGAATCATTTGGCAAATCGCCCTCAGGTGCCACGCGGTTTTGTGCGCAAAGTGGGGTCTGCCTGCGTGGGATCTTCGGGCCAGGGGTGGCGTGGGTAACGCCCCCGCATGTCGCGACGCACATCCGCATAAGACGTAGCCCAGAACCCAACGATGTCCTGTGTGACCTGTACCGGTTTCTGGCCGGGCGACAGTAATGTGACCCGCAATGGCAGCCCTCCTATGGTGGGATGCACCGTCACGCCGAACATCTCTTGCAGGCGCAGGGTGATGCCGGGGACAGCGCCCGCGTAGTCAATGGGTATCTTGCGGCCCAAAGGTGTTTGAAAATGCGCCGGTGCGGCCTTGTCCAGCCGCTGTGTCTGATCCCAATCCAGCATCGCGCGCAACGCGGGCAACAGATCAAACTGTTTCCAATCCGCGCTGGAGCGGACACCGTTGAGGTGCGGCAGCAGCCAGTCCTGCAGGCCGGCCATAAGTGCCACATCATCCATCGCGGGCAGGCCGTCCACCAGTGCAACCCGTGCCCTGAAACGATCAGCGGCCGCCGATGGGCGCAGGCCCAGTTGCCGCACACCTTCCAGCATGGCCAATGCCACGGCGTCATCGGGCGGATCGGGCCAAATGCGGTCGTCCAGCACCAATGCACCGAACCGTTCCTGTTTGCGGGTCAACACGCGGCCTTCGCGGCGGGACCATTCGCAAACGTTCTGCCATGCGATCAAATCCCCAAAGACTTCACGCAATTCGCGTTCTGAAAGGGCCACGCCTTGTCTGATGCGCGCCTCGCGCGTGTCGCCATCCAGATCGGTTGCCACGATCAGTCGCTGACCGGCCAGCGGGTCTGCAGCGTCCATCACGGCGCCTTTGCCACCCGACAAGACATAGCGCGGATCATCGCCCTTGCGGCGGAGGCCGATGCGGTCGGGATAAGCGAGCGCCACTTGCTGCGCCAACGGCATGGGCGGGGCCTTTGGCAGGGCTTTTGAAAGCCGCGGCACCTCTGCCTTGATCTGTGCCAAGGCGGCGTGGTTCAGGGTGCCTGGCCCGTCATAACGGCTCTTGAGCGCGGCCATCCGAAGCGACAGATCAACCGGCGCACCGCGCAACGGATCACGCCCCGCCAGCAATGCAGCCAATGGGGCCGCCTGTGCGCCCGCCCTTTGCAACATATGACCGAGACGCGGATGCAAGGGTAGGGCGGCCAAGGCACGGCCATGATCAGTGATGCGGAAATCAGTGTCCAACGCACCAAGACCCTGCAGCAGCGCGCGCGCCTCAGCCAGCGTGCCCGGCGGTGGGGGTGTCAGGAACGCCAGATCATCGCTGCCCCAAACCGCCAATTCCAATGCAAGGCCCGCCAAATCGGCGGCCTCAATCTCTGCCGGGGCAAATGCGGGTAATGCCCCGTCTTCGCCCTTGGTCCACAGCTTATACGCATCACCGGCGGCCACCCGGCCTGCGCGGCCTGCACGCTGGGTCGCCTCTGCCCGGCTGACGCGTTCGGTCACCAGCCGGGACATGCCCGATCCGGGATCGAAACGCGCACGGCGCGCCCGGCCTGCATCGACCACGACGCGGATATCCTCGATCGTGAGTGAGGTTTCGGCGATAGAGGTCGACAGCACGATTTTGCGGCCTGATGAGACAGGTGCAATGGCAGCACGCTGATCCTTAAAGGGCAGGGCGCCGTAAAGCGGACGCAGGATGCAGTCGGACGGTAAGCGATCAGTCAGGTTTGCAGCGACGCGCCTGATTTCACCTTCACCCGGCAGAAAAACCAAAATGCCGCCAGTGGTCTGCATGACAGCGTCCACAATCAGCTCGGCGGTTGCAGCCTCCAGCCGAACCCCCTTGGGCACCGCCTTTGCCAGAAAATGTGTTGTGACAGGAAATGATCGCCCTTCGGAGGTTATGACCGGCGCATCATCCAGCAACGCGGCAACAGGCGCTGCATCCAGGGTGGCCGACATGACCAGCACCAACAGATCAGGGCGCAATACGTTGCGCAGTTCCCAAACCAGTGCCAACCCCAGATCGGCATTCAGGGACCGCTCATGAAATTCATCAAAGATGACGGCACCTATGCCAGCCAATTCCGGGTCTGATTGAATCATCCGGGTCAGGATACCTTCGGTGACGACCTCGATCCGTGTGCCGGGTTTGCTGTCCCCGCGCATGCGGTATCCGACGGTTTGGCCCGGCGCCTCGCCCAGCCCTTCGGCCAGCCGTTCGGCGGCGGCGCGGGCGGCCAGACGGCGGGGTTCAAGCATCAGGATCTTGCCTTCGGTCACATTCGCGGTGAGCATGGCCAACGGCACGCGGGTCGTCTTGCCGGCCCCTGGTGGCGCCTGCAAAACGGCACGCTTGTGATCGCTCAGGGCGGTCATCAAGTCTGGTAGAATAGGATCAATCGGCAATGCAGTCATGGCGGATGCTTTGCCATAAGGTGGGTCAAGACACCACCTTACGTTGCGGCGCTGCCATTCTGTTTGGGCACCGTAAGGTGGGTTTCAACCCACCCGCCTTGCAGGATTACCCGAGCGGGGCCACACTGATCGGTGCAGAGGCACGCGGGTCCCAAATATAAAGCGTATCGTAATCATCAATATTTACCGATGCAGGTGCTTTAAACGTCTGCAACCCGGTAATCTTGCGCAATGTGCCCAAATCCGTCCCCGGCATGAAAACGCCATCCCGGCCAAGACCGACGCGCAGTTCGGGGACGCCTCGGGTCGTATAATTCGTCTCAATCACCACCATGGCACCACCATCGCTGGTATGAATGACCGAAACACCATGCGCGGCAATATGGTCAAGCACTTCCTGCACTTGGCTGTTCACACCGTCATCTGCCAAAACGACAGCAGGATTGACGGTTCCAATCGCAATTGCCGCAGCAGCGACAACGACTTTTATCAAACGGGTCATCGGGCATCCCCAAAGATGGTCGCGCGACGCGACAGATGTTTCTCTCAATGATTAACCAGATATGAACAAAACGGATGGATTTAAAGCCCAATCATGCAAAATATGACAAAAATGTGGCGTATTCGCCGTGGTGCGTGACGTATCGTCAGCCGCAAAGAAACAAAAAACCCGGCTGCGGTTGCACCCGGGCTTTATAAATCTCGCTTTAGGAGTGCTTAGGCAGCGGTTGCCTTCGCAATTTCCTTCTTCACTTTCAGCGCATTCGCCGACAGTTCAACATCTTTTGCCTTCGCCATAAATGCGTCCAGACCACCACGGTGATCGACGGTGCGCAGGGCTGCATTTGAAATCTTGAACTTGAACGTACGGCCAAGCGTGTCAGACTTCAGCGTCACATCCTGCAAGTTTGGCAAGAACCGACGACGGGTGCGGTTTTTGGCGTGGCTGACGTTATTGCCCGACATCGGGCCTTTTCCGGTCAATTCGCAACGGCGCGACATGAGCGTTTTCCTTGTCCTGTGAACGTCGCCGGCCCTGTTGGGGGGACATCCTGTCAAACGGGTGAGACCCTGCAGGTGCAAGGCCATGAATAAGATCAGCGCGAGATAGGAGGATTCCGTGCCCCCGTCAACCCGGATTGGCGCAGTACGGTCGATCAATTTGCCCAAGCCAACGGTGCGGGCAACACCGACGCGGCGTAATCCACCCGAAACACCCGGCGGTCAGCCGGGGCCGTTGCCGCAAGTGACCGGTGTAACGTCAGCATCGGCAGAATTAATACATCCCCACGCATAGCCTCACACACCTGATTTTCATAGCGGCCTGCGACCTCTGCCGCCTGATCTGCGGGCACCAGACCCGCCTCATGGCTGCCCGCCGCGATCTGCATCGCACCGCTGGCCGCATCGGTATCATCCAGATGCACCCGCACGAACAACATGCTTGCCAAAACATCCACCGGCGGCTCGCAATGCCAGGTGCCATCCTTGCGTGACCATTGCGCAAATCCGGGCACATCATGGCAGCGTTGCACCGCGATCACCCGGTCCTGATGCCAGGGCAGGGCCCAATTGGTCGCTGCAGTCTTGTTAAAGACAACGGCGCGCACTGGGCGCATATCGCATGCAATTGCGTTGATCAGCCGGTCAACAGGTTCCAACGCTGCCCGCAGCGCGGTGTTTAATGATAGTCGTTGTCCGGGCTTGGTACCTGCATCCGACGCATCCATCGCGCGCAGATCATCCTCATCCAAGGCCCCACGTAACCAGGTGACGCTTTCGGAATGCACTTAGACTTGCCCCTTGCGCAGCGGCCCCAAAACCTGTGCCGCCGCCGCCGCTGGCGACATAACACCTGCCGCTACGTCTGCTTGTGCCGTTTTCATCCGGGCTTCGGTCTGTGGATCATCACGGAGCATTTGCAGCAAGCCTTGCTGCACCTCTTCGGTGAACCAATAGCGCGCCTGCGCTGCGCGGGTGGCGTCCCACATGCCTGCTTTGCGGCGCCAACTTATCAGCGCCTGCATTTCGTCCCATGCGGCGGTGATCCCATCGGTTTCCAGCGCCGACACGGTCATCGCCTTGGGAAACCCTTCCGGGTCTTGTGGGCGTTTGCGCAATAGCCGTAACGCGCCCGCATAATCGGCACATGTCCGCATCGCCTGCGACTTGAGATCACCATCGGCCTTGTTCACCAGAATAAGATCGGCCATTTCCATGATGCCGCGCTTGACGCCTTGTAGTTCATCACCCCCCGCCGGGGCCAGCAACAATACAAACAGATCAGCCATCTGGGCCACAACCGTTTCGGATTGGCCGACACCCACGGTTTCGATCAACACCACATCAAATCCAGCCGCCTCACATAAGGCGACAGCCTCGCGCGACCGGCGGGCCACACCGCCAAGCTGGGTCTGGCTGGGCGACGGGCGGATAAACGCATTGGGGTCCCGTGCCAGATGATCCATCCGGGTCTTGTCACCTAAAATCGACCCACCCGACCGGGCCGAGGACGGATCAACCGCCAGCACTGCCACACGTTTGCCCATGCCCGTCAGCATCAGGCCGAAACTTTCGATAAACGTCGATTTACCCACACCTGGCGTGCCCGACAGACCAATGCGCAAGGCCTGACGGTCGGTCCCGAGCGTATCCAGCAAGGCCAGCGCATCGGCCCGATGATCCGCCCGACCACTTTCAACCAGCGTAATCGCACGCGCCAATGCGCGGCGGCCGCCATCACGCACACCTTTGGCCAAAGCTGCAACATCATGTGTTTTCATGGGGCTATTCATATCGGGCAGTGGGCAAAGGTCCAGCCTTAGAGAGGCGCAAACATCACATCTGTTCGTAACACATATTTGCGCCCGCTTTCGACAGCATCACCGCGATGCGACAGCGGATGGTGAAACAGCAACGCTTTACCCGTCTGTGGCTGGATCGAAAAATCGGCAAAGACATGCGGCGAAAACACATCGGCAAATGATGTGCCGCCGCCGGTCATATCGGAGTTAAGATAAATCATCATAGTGAACTGACTTGTGATGTCCGGGCTGCGTTGAAAGCTGCCGTCTTGATGCCAATCAAAAAACTGACCGGGGTCATAACGATAAAGACGCAAACGTTCGTTCAGACCAATGGCCTTGTGCCCTTTGAAGGGGGCATCAAACAATGGGGCGGCCTTATCCCACAGCTCTGCCGCAAGGCCTTCGTCATCCATAATCACGCGATCATTGTTACGGATGTCGGGCACTTGCGCCGTTCCATGTTCTGTTGTGATCGTGGCGGTTTGAAAGCCGGTACTTTCGGCCAACGTAATCATGCGCTGGCAAAAGGCAGGCGTCACAAAATCAGCCACCTCGAAAACGAGGGTGCTCAATATAGTTGGGATGGTCATTTCAGGTCTCCGGTCAGAATTGCAAACATGGTTAGCGTCGCAATGCCGGGATCAGCTACACCAGTTGCGCAATTGGGCCGTTTGTCCGGCGCTCAGAGATGGTAATGAAATAAGCATGGCATTCTTCTGCCCAATTTGCGCGTTTCATGCAAGCACTGCATCGATGCCACAGCAGGCGCGCCATTCGATCACGCTGCGTCACCGCCATCTGCCACGCGCCTATCGTCTTCAAAAACACGGTTGGATTTGATGGCACACCGCTGGTGTCGGGCAAACAGGTCACGGGTTTCACCAATGCCGAGGAAGAGGCCGTTGGCCTGAACGACATCGTGCCCTTCTTTGGGTCTGCTCCGATAGGGGGCGGGATAGTACGTTCGCGGAACCAGCCTTTTGTGCACGGCGCGGCGAAAGAGGGAGAAGAGCCCAGTTCTAATGATGCTGCGGGATGGAAAAGGTCAGCTTTGGCTCTTTTCCGGTTCCGTATTCTTCGCCCAAAGCAAGGTGTTTGATAGCGATTTCCAGCCCAAATGGGTAAATGCTCCGTTTTAACCGGAAATTTGCACAGTAGCGTTCCGCGAAACATTGTAGGGATTATTTCTCGAGATGAACCGATCGCAGCAACAACTTACCTGGCTCGTCAAGCGCATACGTTAGCCCCAATAGCTTGAAGTCATCCTTTGTTGGGATACCGGAGTTCCCGTACTCATGGTACGCAGGTAAGAGCAGCGCCAGCACTCGACAACGATATGGTGTCCCACCAGATATGTTGGCTTGTCCGTATATTTTGGAGCTAGACAAGTCATGCGAGAAGTACACTCTATCATTATTGAAAGAGGAGGTTGCCTCAAAATCGAAACGAAGGCAGTTCTCAAAATTACCATTTGAAACAGATACTTGCCGTACTGCATCGATCTTCTTTTCGGGAATAATTGAATACTCTGAAACATACTGCAGTCCGACGGCTCGGCCGTTACGTCCGTAAATCAAAACAAATGCATGAGATTCACTGCCTGGTTGATGCAGCTCTGGCTGATTTCTAGGGTTAAGAAACGCTACTACCTGTGCCACTAACTCTTTCGAAAGCGGAGTGACTTTGACGAAGACATTCTTTTCAAAAACCCAAGAAACAGAAAAAGCACGTTCTTCGCCAGTAGCTTGGTTGAATAGAAAGAACGACTTTGCATCGTATTCTGGCATATTCGTTCCTAGTCACAACCTGCTGGCCAAAGTCTAATGATCCATACTTTGCATGACAAGATAGCCGATTAGACCACTCACTCTCTGCGCTTTGGCCCCAAGCTGCCCTATGAACATGATGCGTTAATGTCCACTTCGTCCGCACCTTGCCAGTTTGAGCACAGAGCAGCAAACGGCTATGTTTCCTGAAACGGCCCCTTGTGACCAACGCGGCTAAGGTGTCAGGAGAGCCCAATGTACCGGATGCTGCACGTTGTGTGAATGACCGCTCTTAGGTCACGGACTACGAAATGGTGAAACCGAGTAGGAGCCTTGGCTCATCACACCATCTCCAACCCATATTGGCGGTTCGTCACGTAGGTTCATCCCCCAATCCAACCATGCTCTGACCCAGAGTATGTTGCTTTCGAAAGGGTCATCCGAAAACCGTTCAGGATAGTGGTGCGTGACCCTGTATGGATAATAACTTTCGATGCAAGCTGGTTCACTGCGAAATGCACCATCAGGTCCAATCGGACACCATTGTTCTGAGTCGTCACTAGGCGCCCATGCAACTCCATTTTGGTAGCAACTGATCGCACGGTGGATCGATGGGACAAGCGTTGCACCATCAGGGCCTTCAATCCCGAAACCGTTATTGCTGCCAATAATGCGCGAGCCAGCGGAACATAGGATGGCTTGTTCACGCCGATCGTCGTCAATTGCATCGGGCAGTGTTACTGACTGGCCATAAGCATCAGCTGGATACTGGTCTGATCCAGCACCAAAAAGAAAATAAGGCTGGCCATTTGGAAGCAACATTTCTGATCTACGACTGATCTGTGTCTGTCCTAGGGGTAGTGTGAATTCGCCCAGTTCGTTCAGTACTCCCCACCTTTCAGAGCCATCGACATCTGAGCCTGTTTGCACAATGGCATAACCAGCATTGAACCGATGTGTATTGGTGAACCAACGTTCCGGTATAAGCGGCTTTCCATCGGTGCGGACAAACGACCATTCCCTTTCGCCCGATGGACCAAGGCCAACCACTATGGGCCCGCTACAGTCGATCTCTCGTCTGGAAATGGAGCCACCATTGATCCCACCATTCCTGGAGATGCCAAAACTGATGTAGTCCAAACGCTCTTGAACGTGGCGTTCACCAGCCTGATTGGTGAGCGCATATCCCGCACCTTCACGAACAATCGTCAAACCTTGTGGACAGGAACCAATGACGGTTCCATCGGGCTCTTCACGGAAAAGGGTGCCATCATCCGCGAAGTTGTACCAAACGCCATTTTCCATCACTCTTGCGGGAAAAATGTCGGTGGGTCTGTCGGCTTTCTCAAACAATCTATCGCCTAACACGGTACCATTTGGGTCAATCAGACCAGTTTGGCGTTGATCATATGGCCCTGGTCCACCGACCAACCCGTAACCATTGGAAAAATAACTCAACCACGGGTGTTCAAGCGCAATTGCAATCATTCCTTCGCTATCTACCGCACCCCAAAGTCTTTCACGAGAAGCACCATCTCTCGCAACGATTGCCCGATCTTCGTGAAGCGTCTGCACATGCACATACGACGGCTCGGTCAACCAATTGCCTGCGTTATCCATTAAGCCAAATGTATTTCCGTCCAAACTGGCCCAAATCCGGTCTGTTGGCCCGATGTCGCCCGGTCGTACGAACCACTCAAACCTCACTGGAGACTCCGTAACGATGCCAATATCGTTGTTAAAGAGGTGGAACTTTTCGAAGAGAAGGCTTTGGTCCAGCCGACGCTGAGGTCTTCTCGCGCCCTCTGGTAGCATAACCAATGCAGCATCTTGCCCAAACGGGACCGCCCGCCAAAACTCCGCAGGCACAACAAACTCACCCCGAACGTCAATTACCCCAGAATAGCCGTCGAAGACGACTTCCGCTCTTCCGCTATGGAAGTCGCCGACTTGATCAAAGATAGGTTCAATCGCGAACGTTCCATCGGGATTCAAATACCCCCAAAGTCCTTCCGTTCTTGCCGGAGCAAGCTGATCAGAGAAACGGCGCAAGCTCTCAAAGTCCTGAGAAATCACAACCTCATCGTCGGAATTCACATATCCACAAAGGCCGAAAATTCCACCGCAGGATACTCTAAGTTCCGCAGTTTGCTCTTCTGCATGACCTCCAAGAGGGGCTGCGAAAAGTGCTATGAGAGTAAGTAACTTGGATGGAATGTTCAACTTCTTGACTCCGAATTCAGATGAAAAATAGCTGTGTAGATCTCACGAGAAACCCCCACATTACTTTCTTTTTTGACTCTTGCCATATGTGCGGGTGCAACAAATAGCAGCCATTGGAGAAATCAGAGCGTACAGCTGTTTTGTCCGCATCTTACCAGTTTGTACACGATGCCACGAACGGCAGGCATTCGGATACAGCCGGGCTTCTTAGAATTTCATCGCACCAGTCATATGACACACGAATGTCGCCTATTTCGTTCAGTTCAAGGGGGACGGGTGATTGTAACGCAGAACGAACCTCTTACCGACAAGGTCATCGGCCTTAACGTACTATCCCGCCCCCTGCGGGTGCAAACCCATTCTTGGTCGAGGATAAGCTCAAAGCAAATGGTGGTCGTTACGAAAAGGAGGATGATTAGGCCCCTTCGTTTTGACCTATGGTTTATCTGGTGACGGGGCAAAACCCAGCATCGTCTGAACCTGCGTTCGCGGCTGTTCTGGTGTTGCTCAAGACATAGCTGACACCTTAACGCGGCGTTCATATTTTAACCGAACGCCGCGTTAATCACGCCAAATCCGGGCAGGGGGTCCGACAAAAGGCCGACGTTTTGCCGACGCATCGCCGACAGGCCTTTTGGGCCAAAACCCCAACGTTAACGGGTAAATCGGCGAATCATCCAGGATCAGGTGTTGCGACCGTACGCACCCCCCACCGTGCGTTGCGTCAGCCCGTGATCTTGGCCACCCAAGCGGGTACGATTTCCGTGGCGCGCCCAAACTGACGCGCGCCAAACGCATTGGCCCGGGCGGACGGTTCCAGGTTCAGTTCCAGCGTCTCACCACCCGCCAGTTCGACGAGGCCCGCGGCGGGATAAACCTCGGCGCTGGTGCCAATGGCCACGAACAGATCAGATGCCTGAACCGCCTCACCAATCCGGTCCATTTGGTAGGGAACTTCGCCAAACCAGACCACATCCGGCCGTGTGGCCCGGGTGCCGCATGTGGGGCAGCGGTCGTCAGGCCGCATCCGGATGGGTGCACCCCACCGTGCGTCGCAGGCGACACATAGCGCCTGCATCAGTGCGCCATGCATGTGGATCACCTCGGTCGATCCGGCCCGTTCATGCAGATCGTCAATGTTTTGCGTGATCAATGTCAAGGAGTGCGAGGCAGATCGTTCCAATGCCGCCAGCGCCGTATGCGCCGCATTCGGTAGCGATTCCAGGCAGTTGGCACGGCGGGCATTGTAAAAATCATGCACCAGCGCAGGATCACGCGCGAACCCTTCGGGCGTGGCGACATCGTTCAGATCGTATTTGGTCCAAAGCCCGTCTGTATCACGAAACGTCCCCAGCCCGCTTTCGGCAGACACGCCAGCGCCGGTCAGCACAACAATCTTCATTCCGCCACAACCCTTTGCTATCACTTGCTTTTGAAAAGCTGTCTTATGTGCAGTTCGTGGTCAACAGGAAGGACCCATGATGACCCAGACCAAAGGATCGCGTGCCGCCTCGATCATCTTTTTCGTTCTCGCGGGTATCGCGGCCATCGGTGGCGTGTTGTTTTACGGGTTTGTCAGCGCCATGGCCTGTGCTTTTGGCAGCCTGAACGGGAATTGTCGTAGCCGTATGCCATGGGAACTGCAGGGCGAAGATCTGACGTTCATGGTGATCATTCCGGGGTTGATTTTCATCGCTTTTCTGACCCTCGGCTTTCTGACCCGCCCACGCTGACCGGGTCCTATCGGCCACAGCTTGCACGACAAAAATGGTTTGCATATGCCCGCCACACTTGCGCCCCATCAGCCATCCATGTTTGTGCTGACCACAGACGTTTCAACAAAGGACACCAGGCAGATGCTGCGCGATGATATCGTTGTTTTTCAGTTTACCGGCCCAATGGGTGTGCGGGTCCAGGTCGGGCAATCCATCGCCTTTCTGTTGGGTTTCATCGTGATTTTTGCCCATGATAATCTGATAGGTGGGGCCGTTTTCGCAGCGTGCCTGATCACTGCGATCTTTTTGCACGAACTTGGCCATGCCTGGGGATGCGAGGTGCAGGGCGTGCCTGTGCGCCGGATCATGCTGCATGGCGGTGGCGGATTTTGCGAACCCGCACGGTCCGCCAGTGCGCATCAGCAAGAATTCATTGTTGCGATGGGGCCGATTGTAAATCTGGCCCTGTGGGCATTGGCATCGCTCGCGCAGTGGGCCATGTGGGAAACGGTGATCGCCGAACCCAGCTATCTGATGGTGCAGATCTACCTGACGCTCAGCACGTTCGCTTTTCTCAATCTGGCACTGTTTATCTTTGCACTGATACCGGTACAGCCATTGGACGGTGGCAAGCTGCTGCATCTAATGTTGTTGCGGGTGTTGGAGCCGGATGCGGCACAACGGGTCACCGGGCGGGTCGGTTTGGTGATTTCGATCCTGTGGGTGCCAGGGGCGATCATGGCTTACATCACCTATGGCTGGATATTATTCTTCATCCCCTCAATTCCGGCGCATTACCGGATGGCACGTGGGCAACTGGCCTGAACTGTTTGATTTTGCTACACTTCACCCTATCATGGGAGAAGGACCAATGAGCAAAACACCAATTCATCTGTGGATTGTGGGCTTGCTGTCACTTGTTTGGAATGCCGGTGGCGGTTTTGACTACATCATGACGCAAACCGCGAATGCGGAGTATCTTGCACAAGCTCCCACCGAGCGGTTGGCGATGCTGACAGATGCACCCCTCTGGTTTAATGCAACATGGGCGATCGGTGTCTGGTTTTCCGTTCTGGGATCGTTGTTGTTGCTGTTGCGGTCGCGGTTTGCCGGGTCGGCGTTTGCGATATCACTGCTCGGGCTGGTTGCATCATCGGTTTACACCTATGGTATTGCGGATGGTGGCAGCATGATGGCCGTTGCGGGTCCGGGCGCTATCGCCTTCGCGATTGCGATCCCAGTCGTCTTGATTGCCCTGTGGCTTTATGCACGTGCGGCGACAAAAAGTGGAGTATTGCGCTGATGCGGATGCTGTTCGTCTGTCTGGGCAATATCTGCAGATCACCTGCGGCAGAGGGGATGATGCGCCGTTTGGCCCCTGATCTGACGCTGGACAGCGCGGGCACCGGGGGGTGGCATGTCGGTGATCCGCCTTATGCACCAATGCAAGCAGCAGCCAAGGCGCGCGATATCGATCTGAGCGGTCTGCGCGCGCGGCAATTCACAGTTGATGATTTCGATGCGTTTGATTTGATCATCCCGATGGATCGACAAAACCGGTCTGATATCGAAGCGCTGCGCCCGGCCGGCCATATGACGCCCGTACGGCTGATGACCGACAAAGACGTACCCGACCCTTACTACACACGCGATTTCGATGGATGTCTGGATATTATCGAGACGGCTAGCCGATCTCTACTGGCTGACATATCTGGGTCGCAAGCTCGGTGAACGCCTTGTAGCGATCCCAGAAGGCCTCTGAACTGGGGTTGTCGGATTGACGGGTATCCTGGGCCAGCTGCGGGTTCTCAAAAAAGATGACAGCACGGGTCTGATCGCGGCTTGACAGGGTCTGGTTGGCAACCTGCTGGACACAGGAACAAAGCGCAGGCGAGGCCGCGCGCCGGTCTGCGGCGATACACGCCTCGGAGATATCGCCCGTAACGGGCGCGTCACCACCACAGGCCGCAACCATAGCGACAGCACCCACCATCAAAAAATACCGCATTGCTCTTCCTCTGCTCAGCCCGCTGGTTGACCCGGCGTGACAAGGTGAAATGCCCCTCAGGCGATAGTATGACCTTCGCGTTGACGCGATGCAATGTGACAGGCCAATGCAACCGCTAAAATTCTTCATAATGGAACGGCATAAGTTAACTGGGATTTAGGCGTTGACCGGACATGTAATGCATCCTTGAATTGGAAAAATGCATGGTTGCCACGCCCGATCCAACTCCGGCGCTTTTGAGCCTGGATGATTTACTGCGCCGTCGTCTCATGGTGGTATCCATTGTTGCGTTCGTCGCACAAATCACGGGTATGATTGTGATCAGGAGCACGTCAGAGGCTGTATCGGACACGACACCCATTGGTCCGATCATGACATGTCTTGGCTGCGTTCTTGGCGGCTTGAGTGCCTATTATCGGCGGCATGTCCGCTTGGTTGCGCGGATCATGATGACCTTCTGCGGGATGTCGGTGATGTTCGGCATCGCAACCCAGGGCGGGCTCCTCAGCTATTCGTCTGCTGCCATATTCGTGCTGCCAGCCGTTTGCGCCTTTCTGCTGGGCAGCAAGGACACCGCTTACTTCGCTGCGCTCGTTATTGGTGGGCTGATCGTGCTTTATCTGATCGATGATATGCTGACCCCAATTGCGATGTCGGCCCAGACTAATCTGAACGCGACGTTCACGGCCTTAGTGGTCGTTGCGAGCCTGATCTTTTCCAGCCTGTTCTTTCTTGTGCGGGAAATCGAATTGACTGATGCGCGCCTGCGGGCAACCCTGCGCAAACATGAATATCTTGCGACGCATGATACATTGACGGGCCTGCCCAATCGCGCGGCAATGAATGCATTTATCGACCGAATTGGCGCAGAAAAGGCGCGACATATCTTTTACCTGATTGATCTTGATGGATTCAAACCCGTAAATGATGCCTTCGGACATGCCGCTGGGGACGCATTGCTGCAACGGGTGGCAAAAGCGCTGCGACAGGTCTGCCCAGAGGCTGCCCAGATTGCGCGGCTGGGCGGAGACGAGTTTTTTGTTGGTCTGCCGCTGCTGAGCGCCGATGATGCGGAAGAATTCGGCCATGATCTTGTTCATGCACTGACACTGGAACACGGCAGCGGGGATATCAAGAAACCGGTCACCGCGTCAGTGGGTAGCGCGATCTACCCTGACACAAGTGTCCATACGGATACCGTGTTGTCTAAGGCTGATCAGGCACTCTACGCTGCCAAGGCCGGTGGGCGGGGCATTTATGTCGCGCATAATGATCTGACAGAGTATGGCGAAGAGGTGATGAGCGCCTGCGCCGGTTAACCCATGGAAACTGATTGCAGGCCTCGCGCTCGCGTGGGCCACTCTCTGGCTTGACCAGCCCCCAAAACCCCTACATATCCCTGTCATGACAGACCTTTCACATATCCGCAATTTCTCCATCGTTGCCCATATCGACCACGGGAAATCGACGCTCGCTGACCGCCTGATCCAGTCCACCAACACGGTGGCGGACCGGGATATGAAGGCGCAGCTTTTGGACTCCATGGACATCGAACGCGAGCGGGGCATCACCATCAAGGCCAACACTGTCCGCATCGACTATGTCGCGGATAACGGTGAGAAATATGTCCTCAACCTGATCGACACGCCCGGCCATGTGGATTTCGCCTACGAGGTGTCGCGGTCCATGCGCGCCGTCGAAGGGTCCCTGCTGGTCGTCGACAGCACCCAGGGGGTGGAGGCGCAGACCCTCGCCAATGTCTACCACGCGCTCGACGCCGACCACGAAATCGTGCCCGTCCTGAACAAGATCGACCTGCCTGCGTCCGAATGCGATCAGGTCGCGGCCCAGATCGAGGATGTGATCGGGCTCGACGCCTCTGACGCGATCCGGGTCTCTGCCAAGACCGGCGTCGGGATCAAGGACACGCTCGAAGCGATCGTGCACCGGCTGCCCGCGCCCAAGGGCAACCGCGATGCGCCGCTCAAGGCGATGCTGGTCGACAGCTGGTACGACAGCTACCTCGGCGTCATCGTTCTGGTGCGCATCATCGACGGGGTGATGAAGAAAAACGACCGGGTCAAGTTCATGTCCAACGGGACCATCCACCAGATCGATAAGATCGGGGTGTTCCGGCCCAAGATGCAGGATGTGGGCGAGCTGGGGCCGGGCGAAATCGGCTTCATCACCGCGTCCATCAAACAGGTGCGCGACACGCGGGTCGGCGACACGATCACGTCCGAGAAGAAGGGGGCGGAAACCCCGCTCCCCGGCTTCAAACCGTCCCAGCCTGTCGTCTTCTGCGGGCTCTTCCCCGTAGACAGCTCCGAATTCGAAGACCTGCGCGACGCCATCGAAAAACTCGCCCTGAACGACGCCTCCTTCAGTCACGAGATGGAAACCTCCGCCGCCCTCGGCTTTGGCTTCCGCTGCGGGTTTCTGGGGCTTCTGCATCTTGAAGTCATCCGCGACCGGATCGAACGCGAATATGACATCGAACTGATCACCACCGCACCCTCCGTCGTCTACCATATCTACATGCGCGACGGCACGATGATCGACCTACACAACCCCGCCGACATGCCCGACCTGACCCATGTGGACCATCTGGAGGAGCCGCGGATCAAGGCGACCATCCTTGTCCCCGACGACTATCTGGGCGACGTGCTGAAACTCTGCCAGGACCGGCGCGGCGTGCAGCTGGACCTGACCTATGCAGGGTCCCGCGCGATGGTTGTCTACGACCTCCCCCTGAATGAAGTGGTGTTCGATTTCTACGACCGGCTGAAATCGGTGACCAAGGGCTATGCGTCATTCGATTACCAGATGACCGGTTACCAAACCGATAACCTCGTCAAGATGTCGGTGCTGGTGAATGACGAACCCGTCGATGCGCTGTCGATGATGGTCCACCGGGATCGCGCGGAAATGCGAGGGCGGGCCATGGTCGAAAAGCTCAAGGACCTGATCCCGCGCCACATGTTCAAGATCCCGATCCAGGCCGCCATCGGCGGCAAGGTCATCGCCCGCGAGACGCTATCCGCCCTGCGCAAGGACGTGACGGCCAAATGCTACGGCGGCGACGCCACGCGGAAACGCAAGCTGCTGGACAAGCAGAAGGCGGGGAAGAAAAAGATGCGGCAGTTCGGGAAAGTTGATATACCACAGGAAGCATTCATCTCTGCGTTGAAAATGGATGGGTAAGCAGCGGCTACGTTAGGTGACGAATAATATGTTGAAGGTTGTTGGTGATTTTCTCATTAGGATCGCATCGCCACAGAAGAAATGTAAGGACGTCGTATGCAGTGAGCGCTGCTATGGTGTTGCCAAGTTAGTTTTTTGGTCGGCTTTTTTCTCTTCTTTTGTAGTCGCACCTGCAATATATTCGTGCTTGAAGACTGCAAATTTTGTGATGGATGAACTGGTGGTTCTGCTGGATACTGGTGTTATGATCTGGGTAGGAATTTGGTTCGCTTCAATAGCTTTAGTGGCGCATGAGAAAATTGATAATTTTTTAGTTCTTATGATGAATAGTTTTGCTGGTCCAGGCTTGGCGTTAGGGCTTGCTCAGTTAGCAGGGGTTCTCCTATGAAGTATACTCAAAACATCTTTTTGATAGCCGTAGTAATGTTTGTCATAAGTGATAATGTTCTGGCGCAGGATACTGGCCCAAAATCTGATTTGGAATTAGATCCTGCGGTTCCATTCTCGGATATTGCAGGTGAACTGCCATTAGGCCTTAAGTTTGATCTGCCGCCATCAGAGGGCCTGCAGAACTTTGATTTGGACCACTACGATTTTTGGAAGCGTATCCAACTCCAAGCAGTTGCCGTGTCCAACCCATCTAGGTTGAAAGACTTTGAAGTTGTAAACGTTGCGAGTATGACACTTGATGATCCAGAGCAGCTTCGCATCGCATTGCAAAGAACAAATGCTCGCGATGTTCGAATTGGCTACTTCACAAATGATGGTTCATTTGAAGGTATTGGAGTCGTGGATTCTTATTGTGCAAACGTAATTAATGACCCGGCGATCGGTTTTGCTTGCAGCAATGAACCTGAGCTTTTGGAAGTATTAGTCGCTGGCTACAAGGCGCAGATCAGAGATGATTCAACAACAATACCGGAGCAGGCACCTGATCAGGATATAAAGTTGGTTTGGCCCAGCAATGACAACAGTGACGACGGTTTCCAACAGTTTCTGCTTTCTCATGAGAAGTAGTATGATCATGTGACACTTGTAGGTTTCACTCACCTGAAAAAAATTGAACAAAGTCAAAACACTCCGCCCTTGAATCGCAATCCTCCTTAACTAAAAGGAGGCCCCCCAATTGACACACAAAACCAAAAACAACGGCTACTGGCCCGTTGGGCCGCGATCGCTTCCGAAGGCTTCCAGTCTGAAACGATCCCCCGGATCGTTTCTCGTGCCAAAGGCACGATCAACCTCCACCCTCTTGGTTCGGGCGCGGCCTAAATTCAGGGCGTTGTGTTCTGGTCGCTCGGGTTCGGCGCTCATGAACGCGCACCCTACGCTTGACACAAATCAAAGCGTTCCCACCTGCGCTGCGTCATTCTCCATCACCAAAGGAGGCACCGCAATGGACATCCAGACCCAGAAACAGAAACTGCTTTCCCGCCGCGCCGAGATTGTGGGGGACCTGCAGGAGATCGAGGATCAGCTTGACGAAACCCCATCTCAGGATTGGGAGGACCGCTCGGCCGAGCGGCAGGGGGATGAGGTGCTGGAGGCCTTGGGGAATGCCGAACTGAACGAGCTCAAGCGCATCGACGCGGCCCTCGCCCGGATCGCGGATGGCACCTATGGCACCTGCCTGAAATGCGGTGAACTGATATCCGACGCCCGGCTGGACCTGCTGCCGGATGCGGCCCTTTGCAAGACGTGTGCCGCCTGATGCCCAAAGAAAAAACCGCCGGGCGTTGTGCCCGGCGGCTTCTGTCTGTTTCGTTCTGTTGCCGACTTATTCGCGATTGCCGAACAGTTGCAGCAGGAACATGAACATGTTGATGAAGTCGAGGTAGAGGTTCAGGGCGCCCATGATGGCGGCTTTGCCCAACCACTCCTGATCGCCATGCGCGGCATGTTCAAGATAGGTGTTCTTGATCTTCTGTGTGTCGTAGGCGGTGAGGCCCGCGAAGATCAGCACGCCGAGGATCGAGATCGCGAACATGATTGCAGGTGACTGCAGGAAGATGTTGACGATCATCGCCACGATCAGACCGATCACGCCCATGATGAGGAATGCACCCCAGCCGGAGATATCCTTTTTCGTGGTATAGCCATAAAGGCTAAGCCCTGCGAAGGCGATCGATGTGATCAGGAAGACCTGCGCAATCGAGAAGCCGGTAAAGGCCACGAAGATCCACGCCATGGAAAGGCCCATGACCGCGGCAAAGACGTAGAAGAACGTTTGAGCCGCCGCCGCTGAGAAGCGGTTGATCATCGCACCGAACATGAAGACCATGCCCAGCGGTGCGAACATGATGATCCAGCCCAGGATATTTGGTTGCAGCGTGAACGGATCACGGAACATACCCAGCAACGCGGGGTTGGATCCCACCGCCCATGCGACCGCAAACGTGATCAACATGCCGACGGACATCGTGCCGTAGACCTTGTTCATGTGGGCGCGCAGGCCCTCATCGATATCCAGACTGCGGGTCCCGGCGGCAGCGCCGGTACCAGATTTTGCCCAATCGTATTGAGACATTCAGACCTCCAACAAAAATGCTTCGCCGCAAAACGGCGTATTGCGCTGTATATTGGCACAAAGCCGCAACTTTTCAAGCGTTGGGCGGCGGCATTTGCTTAAATCTGATCATTTCGGGCGGGAATGTCGCAGATCAGCAGATAATGCCTTTAAGCGCGCCAGTTTGTAGGCACATCCCAATGCGGTTTTTCCGCTTCGGCAATGGCTTCGGCTGCGGTGACGCCGATATCCTTGAGCATGTGATCGTCGAGGCTGCGCAGCGCACGACGTTGCTGCGCGATGGCCATTCTGCGTCGCAGCGCGTCCCACACCCCCCTAGGCCGGTTCGCGCTGGGTCGGGCGACTGATTCTTGCCTTGCAACGGTTGTCATATCGCGTCCTTTCGTGATGGTTTGGTCGTTTTACATTCCAATGCTTGATGTTTATCGCATCATGCTTCATGATAAAAATGAATGTTCAACACATGAAGTATCAGGATAATTGATATGACGCGAAATCTGGATATGACGGCCCTGCGGTCTTTTGTTGCTGTTGCGGACACGGGCGGGGTTACCAAGGCGGCAGGGCTTTTGAACCTGACGCAGTCGGCTGTATCCATGCAATTGAAGCGGTTGGAAGAGTCGTTGAATGCTGCCTTGCTGGATCGGTCGGCGCGCACGATTGGCCTTACACCGCAGGGAGAACAGTTGCTGAGCTATGCCCGGCGTATGATCATTTTGAATGATGAGATTTATGGGAAACTGACGGCGACTGCTTTTGAGGGTGAGGTGACCCTTGGTGTCCCACACGATATCGTTTATCCCGTGATCCCGCAGGTCCTGAAACGGTTCGCCGCTGCTTATCCACGGGTTCGTGTACAGCTTGTTTCATCCTTTACGCGAGGTTTGCTGGAGGATTTCAATCGAGGGGAGATTGACGTTGTTTTAACGACCGAAGACAGCGTGGGCGTCGGGGGGCAAACCCTGACACAGATCCCGTTGATCTGGGTCGGCGCACCTGGCGGTCAGGTGTGGAAACAGCGCCCCTTACGGCTCGCCTACGAACAAAACTGCATCTTTCGTCAGTTCGTTCAGCGGCGCTTGGATGAGGTGGGGATTGCGTGGGACATGGCGGTTGACAGCAATTCAACGCGCACGATTGAGGCCACGGTCAGTGCAGATCTGGCTGTTCATACGATGCTGGAAGGCACGGAGCCGCGTCATTTCGAGCGCATCAATCACGGCGGCCAACTGCCCACATTGCGAAAAATGAACGTTAACATTTACAAGGCCGACCTGAAGGAAGGACCCGTTGTAAGCGATTTGTTTACGTTCATTCAGGACGGGTTTTATACCCTAAAGACACCCGTCAAGGCGTAACGACAACCTTGCCCGTTGATTTGCGGCTGCGCATCAGCTCCAGCGCGTCATGAGCGTTATCCAGTTGCAAAACATGGCTAATATGCGGTTTTAGACGGCCCTCTGCATACCAGTCCAAAAGCTGCCCCAGGCTTTGGGTCAAGGCGGCGGGATTGAATGCGAGATAGCCTCCCCAATAGAAACCAATGACAGAGATGTTTTTGACCAGAATGATGTTGGCCGGAATGGGGGGCACCTGCCCACTTGCAAAACCGATCACCAATACACGCGCCTCACGGTTGCAGGCGCCAAGTGCTGATTTGAACGCATCGCCGCCGACCGGGTCATAGACCACATCGGCACCGCCGAGCGCCTTGACCGCGGATTTGATATCGTCGGTGGTGCTGTCGATGAGGTGGTCGGCACCGGCTGCCTTGGCCACGGCGAGCTTATCCGCACCGCGCGCGACGGCAATAACCTTCGCCCCCATCGCCTTGCCAATTTCGACGGCTGTCAGACCGACGCCACCAGCGGCGCCAAGCACCAAAAGTGTTTCGCCTTTTTGCAAGCCCGCGCGGCGGGTCAGCGCCAGATGCGAGGTCCCGTAGGCGACCATGAAACCGGCGGCTACGTCCGACGGCATTTCAGGTGGTACAGGGCGGCAAAGAGCCGCCGGGAAAACACCCTTTTCTGCCATCCCACCTTGGCCACCAAAGACGGCGACACGTGTTCCGATCGCGGGTTCTGTCACGTTTGGACCCTGCGCAATGACCGTACCGCAAACCTCCATCCCAAGGGTGAACGGAGGCTCTGGTGTTGCCTGATAAGTGCCATTGGCCATAAGCAAATCAGCGAAGTTCAAACCGCATGCCGCGATCTGCAAAACAACTTCACCATTTTTTGCGATTGGGTCGGGAACAATTGTGATGGCTGGTGCGTTATCGAACGATGAAACTTGAAATGCGCGCATCGGATTGGATTCCTTCTCGGTATGAGTTTGTTAACCTTTATCATCACATCCTCAACAATGATGAAAGAGGCCCACTTTTGACCAAGTGGACAAAAAGTTGCATGATGAACCTGTCTTTAAGGTCAGGTCTACTGCTGCAACCGTTGCGTGTTCTGTGTTATTGGTGTCATGCACGTCTGGCAGCTACGAGCCGTTCGGGAAGATCACGTGCGGAACGCTGCATCGGGCATCGGCAAAACGTTTGTCGTGCTCTTTCAAACTAAGGAAGTGAACTATGAAACATCCGGTAGACGTACATGTAGGTAAGCGTATTCGTCATCGCCGTTGGATGAGCGGGACGACGCAGCAGCAGTTAGCTGAAAATGTTGGTATCAAATTTCAACAAATACAGAAGTATGAAACTGGTATGAACCGCGTCAGCGCGTCGCGGCTTTGGGACATTGCAAAGGTACTCAATGTTCCGGTCTCGTTCTTCTTTGAAGGGCTGGACACTCAACCTCCGGCAGATAATGGCAATGGTGACATGCCAGGTGATATTCTGACAGACAAAGAGGCACTTGAATTGCTGCGCTCGTATTATGCGATCCCAGAAAATCAGCGTCGGCGTCTGTTTGATCTCGCCCGTGTGCTCAGCGAAGCAGCTTAGCACAGACTTGACCGCCTAGACTGCCCCGCGTTAACGCAGAATGCGTGCGCGGTGCAGATAGGACAAAACCTCATGACATTGGATCGAACGACCCAGACGGATCTTATTCGTGTGGCACATCTGTTGGCGGATGCTGTGCGCCCCGTGACATTGCAGCACTTCCGCACGGCCGATTTGATAGCGCAGGACAAAGGCGTGCAGGTTTTTGATCCTGTCACCATCGCAGATCGCGCGGCAGAGCAGGTGATGCGCGATATTCTTGCGCAAGAGCGGCCCAATGATGGTATTTTGGGCGAAGAGTATGGTGCACAAAGTGGCACAAGCGGTCTGACATGGGTGCTTGATCCTATCGACGGGACACGCGGCTATATCAGCGGGACACCGACATGGGGTGTTTTGATCTCTGTCGCGGACGATGCTGGCCCACTTTTCGGCATTATTGATCAGCCCTACATCGGTGAGCGTTTCACCGGCGGATTTGGCATTGCCGCGCTTGAGGGGCCGCATGGCGCAATGCCCCTGACCTGCCGTTCGGAAACTGCGCTTGCAGATGCCACCATCCTGACAACTTTCCCCGAAGTCGGTACGACGAAGGAGATGCGTGCCTTTCAGGCCGTGGCCGGTCAAACACTGCTGACCCGGTATGGTATGGATTGCTATGGTTACGCTTTGCTTGCTGCCGGTCAGGTTGATCTGGTGATCGAGGCTGGTTTGAATGCCTACGATATTCAGGCCCCCATCGCCGTCATTCAGGCCGCCGGTGGCATCGTGACGAATTGGGCCGGTGAACCAGCGCATCATGGCGGACGGGCCATTGCCGCGGCAAATGCAGATGTGCACGCTGCTGCGCTTGCGATTTTGCAAGATGCGATGAATGACTAAGACACTTATCGCCAACGCTGACACGATCCTGACCATGGATGGCGCTCGGGCAGAATTGCATGGCGCTGACATTCTGATTGAGGACGGCGTCATCGCAGCTGTCGGCCGTGGTCTGTCGCGCCTTGATTGCGAGCTGCATGATGCCACTGGCACGATCGTCACGCCGGGATTGGTGAACACCCATCATCATCTATACCAAACGCTAACGCGTGCGGTGCCTGGCGCGCAGGACGCGCTCTTATTTGGCTGGTTGCAGCGGCTTTACCCGATATGGGCTCGCTTCGGCCCGGAAGAGATGTTTGTCTCTGCCCAGATTGGCCTGGCAGAGTTAGCCCTGTCCGGCTGCACGATGACCTCCGATCATCTTTATCTTTTCCCCAATGGCGCGCGGCTGGACGATACGATTGCCGCGGCCGCTGAGGTGGGTCTGCGGTTCCACCCGACCAGAGGCGCGATGAGCATCGGTGAAAGTCAGGGAGGTCTGCCGCCAGATACCTTGGTTGAGGATGAGAGCGCTATTCTGAACGATTGCATTCGCGTTATTGATGCTTTTCACGATCCCGCGCCCGGCGCGATGGTGCGTGTCGGCGTGGCCCCTTGCAGCCCGTTTTCGGTGACAACTGACCTAATGCGCGAGGCAGCGCTTCTTGCCCGCGACAAAGCCGTCATGCTGCATACTCATCTGGCCGAGAATGACGAAGACGTTGCTTATTCGCTTGCGAAGTTTGGGTGTCGTCCCGGCCAGTATGCCGAGGATTTGGGATGGACGGGTGACGATGTCTGGCATGCACATTGCGTCAAACTGAACACGGCTGAGATTGATTTATTCGCAAAGAGCCGCACTGGTGTTGCGCATTGCCCCTGTTCCAATTGCAGGCTTGGATCTGGCATCGCGCCTGTCCGGGCCATGGTTGATGCGGGGGTGCCTGTTGGGTTGGGCGTTGACGGGTCGGCCAGCAACGACAGTTCAAACCTGATCGGTGAAGCGCGGCAGACGATGTTGTTACAGCGGGTGCAAAGCGGGGCTGACGCCATGTCTGCCCGCAATGCGCTGGAGCTCGCCACGCGCGGTGGGGCCGAGGTGTTGGGGCGCGATGATTGTGGGCAGATCGCCGTTGGCAAGCGGGCCGATATTGCTATCTGGGATGCGCAGGTCATTGAAAATGCCGGTTCCTGGGATCCGGCGGCACTGGTCCTGTCTGGCCCGTCAAAGGTCCGGGATCTGTTTGTCGAGGGCCGACAGGTTGTTGCGGATGGTCAATTAAAGACGATTGATCTTGAACGTACCATTCAACGCCAGAACACGCTTGCACGGCGGTTGTCGGAATAGTCGAGGGCATGATCCGTCTGCCGGATCAGTTCTGTTCCCAGCGCGCCCCCGCGACCCACACGTCAATAATGGCGCGATCGTCGCCCATCATGATTGTCGGGAACAGGGCATCCCAAAGGTCATTCGCCTGCGCATGTCGCTGCGCAATAGCAGGGGTTGCGGCAAGGTCGAGTACAACGATATCTGCCATTGCCCCAGCACCCAGATGTCCGATCTCGCCTGACATGTGCAGCGCCCTCGCAGAGCCTTCGGTGGCGAGCCACATCAGTTGCGCCGGATGCAGCGCCAAGCCGCGTAACTGCCCGATTTCATAGGCGGCGGCCATGGTCCGCAGCATCGAAAAGGACGACCCGCCGCCGGTATCCGTGGCCAGTCCGATCTGTAATCCTGCCGTGGCGAGGCCCATCAGATCGAACAGGCCCGAGCCGATGAACGTATTCGATGTAGGGCAGTGGACGACACTTGCGCCCACCTCACGCAACCGGTCGATTTCGCGCGGCTCCAGATGGATGGCGTGGCCATAAAGCCCTTTTTCGCCCAGCAGACCAAAGGCTTCATAAGTATCGAGATAATCGCGCGCCTGTGGGAAAAGGCCGTGGACCCATTCGATTTCTGGTCGCTGCTCGCTCAGATGGGTTTGCATCAATACATCCGGGTTTTCGGCCCACAGCGCGCCGAGCGCCTCCAATTGTTCGGGTGTTGATGTGGGCGAAAACCGTGGCGTGATGGCATAAGTCGTCCGTCCCCGACCATGCCATGTCTCAAGCAGGGCCTTGCTGTCGTCATAGGCCGATTGCGCCGTATCACGCAGGTTATCCGGTGCGTTGCGATCCATACAGGTCTTGCCTGCCACTACGGCCATGTTGCGTGAAGCAGCGGCGTCAAAGAACGCCTCAACACTATCTGGATGGATGGTGCAAAAACTGGTCAGGGTCGTTGTGCCATGGGCCAAAGCGAGGTCGAGTGTGCGATCCGCCACATCATGTGCGTAGGCGCGGTCGTGGAACTTTGCCTCCTCGGGAAACGTATACGTGTTCAGCCAATCGATCAGCTGTTTCCCCCAACTCGCGATAATCCCGGTTTGCGGGTAATGCATATGCGCGTCCACAAAGCCCGCGCTGATCAGCGCATCACCATAGTCGGTCACTTGCGCGTCTGGATGGGCTGCACGCAATGCGGCCCCGCTGCCCGTCTTCGTGATCCGCTCTTCTTCAATGAGGACACCGCCGGCACTGTCGAAGCGAGTCACATCCGCCCACTCGCCGCGCAACGGATTGCCCAAAAATCCAAGGGTCTGTCCCAAAAGTAGATGTTTTGTCATGTGCTCACCTTATGGTGGGCCGTAGCGCGGGTAAATCGCGCAATCGCCGTTGTGGTGTGCCATTGATTGGCTATGTTGCAAGGGCAAACAGGGGGATGCGATGCCAGAAAGCGGTGACATGAACGAAGATGAGGCCTTCGGCATCACCGACCGGTTGCTGGGCGATGTGCGCGCCGCCGTTGAGGCGGGCGAAGCGTCCGTCGTTGCCGGTTTGCTGGACCCATTGCACCCGGCTGATATCGCCCACCTTCTGGAACAGATCGATGCGCGCGAGCGGCGCGAGTTGCTGGATGTCTGGACCGCCAAGATGGATGGCGAGGTGCTGTCCGAACTTGACGAAAGCCTCCGTGAAGAGATCATCGCTCTGTTGCCTGCGGCGGAACTGGCCGAGGCTGTGCGCAGTCTGGACAGTGACGATGTGGTCGATCTGGTTGAATACCTTGATGACGACCAGACAGAGGTAGTTCTGGACGCGCTGAATGCCGGTGACCGGGTCGTGGTCGAACAGGCGCTGTCGTACCCTGAGGAGTCCGCTGGTCGCCACATGCAGTCCGAATTGGTCCGCGCACCAGAGCATTGGACCGTGGGTGAGGCCATCGATTATCTGCGCTCTGACGTGCTTTTGCCCGACCAGTTTTACCATATTATCCTTATTGATCCGCGATTGAAAGCAACGGGTTACGTCGGTCTTGGTCGGATCCTGAGCCATCCGCGCCATATGCCGCTACGTAATTTGGCCGAGGACAGTTTTCGCACCTTTCACGTAGAACAGGATGTTGAAGAGGTCGCGCAGGCGATCAACCACTACCACATGATCACCGCACCCGTTGTGGATGATGATGATCGGATTGTTGGTGTGATCACCATCGACGACGCGATGGCATTTCTGGAAGAAGAGGCAGAGGAAGACATCCTGCGTTTGGCGGGTGTCGGCGAAGGGTCACTATCGGACAGGGTGATTGATACGACCAAGCGGCGCTTTCCCTGGCTGGCGGTTAATCTGGTGACCGCGATCCTTGCATCGCTGGTGATCGCGATGTTTAAAGAGGTGATTGCGGGTCTGGTCGCCCTCGCCGTGCTGATGCCGATTGTCGCCTCCATGGGTGGCAATGCGGGTACACAATCGCTGACTGTGGCTGTGCGCGCCATTGCAACGCGGGATTTGACGGGGGCGAACGTTTGGCGTGTCATCCGGCGCGAAGTACTGGTGGGGCTGATCAATGGGCTGATCTTCGCAGTGGTGATGGGGATTGTAGGCGTGATCTGGTTCGGCTCACCGATGTTGGGCGTAGTGATTGCTGTAGCGATGGTAATCAACCTTGTGGTGGCCGGTTTAGCGGGTACGATGATCCCCGTGATCCTGGAACGGATGGGCGTTGACCCCGCGCTGGCCTCGGGTGCATTTGTGACGACGGTCACAGATGTCGTTGGTTTCTTTGCCTTTCTGGGGCTGGCGGCGATGTGGTTGATCTGATGGACAAGTCTGCCGCGCGTAGAGCGGCCTTTGCCCGGCGCAAGGATGCACACGCTTTGGGTATCGGGACGGCGGGATATCTGAGCGAAGCTCTGGCAGGGTTTCGCGGTGTTCCGCTGGCCGGTTACATGGCGATGCGGACCGAGATTGATCCAATTGCGGCGATGGAGGAAGCCGCGGCGCATGGGCCGGTTGGTGTGCCGGTGATCATGGGTGCTGGGCAACCGTTGAAGTTCCGGCGATGGGAACCCGGCTGTGCGCTGGCTGAGGGTGAGTTCGGCGCGTTGATCCCCGAAGCCGGAGACTGGATGGAACCTGAAATTATCGTTGTCCCGTTGGTCGCTTTTGACCGTCGTGGCGGGCGTTTGGGTTATGGCGGCGGGTTTTATGATCGCACCTTGGAGGCGTTACGCGCCAAGCGTCCAACTATGGCAATTGGGTTTGCCTATGCCGCGCAGGAGGCAGATGCGCTGCCTATGGAACCGACGGATCAACCGCTCGATCTGATTGTCACAGAGCGTGGGGTGATCACGCCTGAATAGGATGCAGAAACCATGCGCAAACCATGCAGAAACCATGCGCATGATCATACATACGGCTATTCTTCAGCGAAGGCGGCCATGACCTCGTCTGAGGCTTCAAAGTTGGATGTGACGCGCTGCACGTCATCATCTTCTTCCAATGTGTCGAGCAGCTTCATCAGCTTGGTCAGCCCCTCCAGATCAAGCTCGGTCGTCATATTGGGCTTCCAGATCAACTTGGTGGATTCGGATTCGCCCAGTTCCGCCTCAAGCGCGTTCGAGACGTCGTTCAGGTCCGTGTCCGCGCAGATGATCACGTGGTTGTCTTCGTCGCTTTGCACGTCCTCTGCGCCGGCTTCAATCGCGGCCATCATCACCGTGTCGGCGTCGCCGACAGAGCCGGGGTAGACGACCTCGCCCTTACGGTCGAACATGAACCCGACAGAGCCTGTTTCGCCAAGGTTCCCACCATTCTTGGAAAAGGTGGAGCGTACGGTGGATGCGGTGCGGTTGCGATTGTCGGTCATGGTTTCCACGATAACGGCGACGCCGTTCGGCCCGTAGCCTTCGTAACGGATTTCGTCGTAGTTTTCCGCATCACCGCCTTGGGATTTCTTGATGGCCCGGTCGATGACGTCTTTGGGGACGGAATTGGATTTCGCTTCCTTCACCGCCAGCCGCAAGCGCGGGTTCTTGTCGGGATCGGGGTCGCCCATTTTAGCGGCCACGGTGATTTCCTTGGCGAGCTTGGAAAACAGCTTGGAGCGCAGTTTGTCCTGCCGTCCCTTGCGATGCTGAATATTTGCCCATTTGGAGTGGCCAGCCATTGGAAACCTCGTGGTGTGCGGTGAAAATCTGGGTCTCTATACGGCAAGCACGGGTCGGGCTGCAAGCCTGTCAGGGCGCGCATGGCTGCTCCACCTGTATGTGTGCATAGCAAAGCTGGCCCCTTGGCGCGGTGCCAGCCAAAACAGGCGGAGCCAAGCAATCGCCGTGTTCAACACAACATTGCGCAGGGCCACTGAAAGGTTGGTTTGCGGACGAAGCGTGAATTCGCTGCATCTGCGTGAGTGTCCGCTATCTGTTTCGCAACCGATGCAACTCGCATCTTAGCAACGTCTTCCCGGATGGTCCGCAACCAACAGGTTTACGCTATTATATCAACGGAGTGGCACTGCAGTTTGAGCAGGAGGACAATTAGGGTCCTGACCCTAATCACCTCACCTGCTGCATGTCAGGGAAACGTCTAAAATTTACGGGGCGCTATTTCCGACCAATGTGCCTGCCATTACTGCGTCGCTTGTATTTCCAGCGATTGCACCGAGGATCGAATCTGCGCCAACAGAGCCTCCTAGTTGCGCATCCATACCGTCATAAGTGATTGTGCCTGCAAGGTCTGTTCCGGAAAACGTGCCGTTTACAACGAAATTGTTATCAGTGCCCGTGACTTGCAGGGTATCAAATGTCGCGACCAGATCAATCTCGCCCTCGACCCGCTCTGTATCCACTGACCCATCAACGATAGTACCGATTACCAAGTTGTAATCAGCGTTGTAGTTCACCGATCCGGTGGTGACAGCAGAACCAGTGTTTGCGTCCGCACTTACACCTGCCACTGCAAAAACTTCGTTTGTATCCAAAAAACTGCCTACAGCGTAGGTAACGCCACGAAAGCTGCCGCCAGCGTTTTCGTTCCACTCGTCATTACTCGCGATACTTGGCAATGCTCCGGTTGCATCAGGAACTTCGATCGCGGAATTGAAAGTGAACTGACTTACCGGTGGATCTGGCATGTCTGACCCGCTTGACCCGCAAGCACTTAGTAATATCCCGAAGATCGGTAGCAGGGTGGTTGTTGTTTTTTTCATAAAATAATTCTTTCTGTCATCGAAGCTTGTTCGGGTCATTCGTCTTTTCTACTGCGTCGACAAAGCAGGCCCATTAATCACGTTCAAGTGATGGTTTTGTGCGTGCGCAGAAATATGCCTAGGGCCAAGACCCATAAATTGGGTTGATGCTGAAACGTTTTGGAGTAGAAATATTCGCACTATGTTCTACGAGGTGTATTTTCGCAGGGTTTTGTTATTTGACTGGATAGCCTTGAAGTCGCCATTCGGGCAATCCGCAGCATCAGTGGGTCTGGGCTCACTGCCGACCTTTGCGCGTGCAGAACCCCTGACACACTAGGGCTGTTGCACAAAGGAGCGTTTGTTCGCCTTGCTCTATGACGGTTGTGCGGACTTTTCCGACATTGGGGTTTGTTCGACGAAAGTCCGTTTAATTAACGTCGCTGGTTGACTAGGGTCAGGACCCATTGATTTCCGAAATGTGGCGTGATTCATGGCCCAAAAACGAGCGGTGAACATGTCTGACCTTTTCTGGCTGACGGACGCGCAGATGGCGTGTCTTTCTTCGTGAGCATCGCCCATATGATCCTTGCTGCTTTGTTTGCCATCACCGTTGTCGCCAGTGGGAAGGGCTTGTCAGCGATGATCTTCTGGTGTGAGCTCGTCGACGCGGGTTCAATGAACGGGCACAAACCTTGTCTCGGCTTGTTGCTTCTTTATTGAGGCGATATAGCATATGAAGCTAAGAATGATCGGATAGAATGTTTTGATTAGATCACTATCAATTATTTTGAAAATTGTGGATAGTTGCATTAACCCACACGATAAAGACGATGCTGAGCGGCAGGCTGCTTGGTGGGTTTCAAATGTCTTTATTTTTGGCGGTATTGCTGCCTCTCTCTTTGGCCTGGCGATGACGTTTCCCCAAGTACGTGATAGTATGTCGCTTGATAGACCTCCTCCTTCGTTGCCCAAATACGTATTGGCCGAAACAGGGTTTATTTCGGGGGGTATCTTAGTGGCGACGGCCCAGGTTGAAGAGGCTGTTTTCGTGTCTCTACCCTTTGAGAATGGCGCTGGTACGGCATTCTTCGTGCCGCTTCTCGACAAGCATACTGCCGCTGATACGGCTCACCGGGTTGTTATGGTAACACGTGTGCAGGAAGATCATGATTTAAACGACATAGAACGCGCTGTCATTGCAGCAGCAGGCTATAATGTCACCCTTGATCCACCGGCGGCAAACATCTCAAGAACTTCAGGCAATGATGGCTCGGCTTCGTTTGAGGGTGTGGCCGAAGATGTTACAGACCGGGTTGCGGAATCCCCGTCCCGCTACTTCCGTCTATTGAGGGAACAGGGCTTTCTGTTTGACGGAAAGACAATTTTTACATCTATCGAGATACCGACTGAATTCAAAAGGAAGAGTGTGTTTTGGCACCTTCATCGATATCATGTCACAGAGCCATCTGAGTTTTGGTTTTTCCTTATTGGCGCGCCCCTGGCGCTGTTTTGGTTTTGTATCAGGCTACCTTTGCGGAGCTTTCGCCAGCTACAAAGCCCGCATAGGTAGGCTCCAGACTCATAACCAGAATATGACGGTTGCGGCGAGAGCGATTGCCGAGAGGAAGACCTTTGGGCACCTGTAATGGCGCATTGAAATGCGTCTCCAATCTTTGAGGCGACCGAACATTCTCTCAATCCGATTGCGGCGTTTGTAACGACGCTTGTCGTATTTGATGGTCTTGCTGCGAGACTTGCGACCAGGGATACATGGAGTGATACCCCTGTCGATTAGGGCTTCTCTGAACCAGTCGGCATCATAGCCGCGGTCGGCGAGCAGCCATTCAGCATCTGGCAGGCTGCTCAACAAAGCTGCTGCACCGGTGTAATCACTAACCTGGCCCGCGGTGATAAAGAACTGGATTGGGCGACTGCTGGTACCCAAGTAGTCGTTGAAGGCGTTGGTTCGCTCTTATGATAACGGACATTCGTGCAGAACGCAGCGTCCGTTAAAATGGGCTCAAAGCTGACCTGTGCTCCACGCCAAAACGCAAGTTCTTGCAAGCAGGTGCCTCATGCAGAATATCCTCTAGGTGCGGTAGCTGGCGTCAGTCGCCATGTGCTTGCTTACAAGGGCCAGATCTGCGGAATGACGAAGGATGCGATAGGGGCCAGCGACAGGTTCAGTGGAATGCCGAACTTCAGGAAGTCAGCAAATTTGTACCCGCCGGGCCCGTAGACCAAAGTGTTGGTTTGATAGCCGATGGGCGTGGCGAAGCTGGCGCTGGCCGCGATCATGACCGCGACGACCAACGGGCGCGGGTCCACCCCAAGCGCGCCCGCAAGTCCGATGGCGATGGGGGTCATGACGACGGCGACGGCGTTGTTGGACACCAGTTCGGTCAGGATGCTGGATAGCAGATAAACCGACAGCACCACAAAAAAGGGCGGCAGGATCAGCATAACGGGCGACAGCGTGTCGGCGATCATGCCCACGGCCCCGGATGATTGCAGGGCAGAACCGACGGCGAGCATTGCGAAGATGAGTGCGAGCAGGCGTCCATCAATGTGGGAAAATGCCTCGTCCGCGTCAATGCAGCCGGTCATCAGGACCAACGTGACCCCGACCATGGCCAGCATCAGGATGGGCGCTACGCCAAGGGCTGCGAGTGCGACGACCCCGAGCAGCACCCCGATGGCGATGGGCGCATGTTTGCGCCGATAGGCCCGTTGCGATGGTTTGGATACATCGCCAAGGTTCATGTCTTCGGCCAGGCGCTGGATATCTTCCTGCGCCCCTTCGAGCAGTAGCGTGTCGCCAACCCGTACGACCATATCATCCATCTGCTGGCTGATATTGGCGTCACGCCGATGCACGGCCAGCGTATAGACCGCATACCGCCGCCGTAGCCGCATGGAGCCGAGCCTGCGGCCGACCATTTTGCAGTTGGGGGTGATCAGCACCTCGACTGTTGTTGTCTCAACCGCTGAGACCTGATCGACGCGGCGCAGATCCTTTGTTGCCTGAAGCGACAACAGCTCTGTCATCGCGGTACGCAGGACGATGCGGTCGCCGACTTGCAGGGTCACCTCTTTCAGATTGCGCCGGAGCGATTTATCGCCGCGCACTACGTCGATCAGGCGCACGCCGTCGCGTTTGAACAGCTGCACGCCGGTCACGTCACGCCCGATCAGGTTGCTGTCAGGGGGGATCACGGCCTCTGAAAAGAAGCGCATGCGCGATTTGTCGGACAGCATGGTCGCCATGCTGGGTCGGTCCGGCAACAGCCGCGGCCCCATGAAATAGAGATAGGTGAAGGTCCAGGCGACCACGACCAGACCAACGGGCATGATTTCGAGGATGCCGAAGGGTGCAAGCCCGGACGCCCGCGCCACCCCATCCACCAGCAGGTTGGTTGAGGTGCCCAGCAGCGTCATGGTCCCGCCTACGATGGCTGCATAGCTGAGCGGGATCAGCAATCTGGAGGCCGAGGTGCCAAGCGTCCGCGCCAGTTGTACGAAGACGGGGATCATGACGACAACCAGCGGGGTATTGTTCATGATTGCACTGGCGAAGGCCACAAAGACAAGGCTGCCGCCGATCGCCATGGCCGGGCTTTTCTTGGCCGTGCGTTCGGCGATCTGGGTCATGGTCGCAAGCGCGCCTGTGCGCACCAAGGCGCCGACGATGATGAACATCGCCGCAATCGTCCATGGGGCGGGGTTGGCGAAGACCATAACCGCGGCCTCGTAGTCGAGCACACCGGTCACCAGCAGCACCGTCATGCCGATCATGGCGACGACTTCGGTAGGGAACACTTCGCGCAGGAACATGATGAACATGCCCAGCACGACCGCCATGGTCAGGACCGCCTGTTGGGTCTGCGTCAGTTGAATAAAATCACCCATGACGTGTAGTCTTACGGTCTGCGCTGCACAGAGCAAGCGGAACTGTGATCACTGCGGTCCCGTGGGCGCGAGCCGCCCACCCTGGCGCACCATTTCGACGCGCGTGGCCTTGCCGCTGCGGTCATCGGTTTCGACATAAAGGCCTGAAAGGGTGGCTTCCTCCATGGCGGGAGTGAACCGCGATTTGGGCATACCGGTGATGAACCGGCGCAAGGGTTCGGTTTTTTCCATGCCGATGACAGAGTTGTAGTCGCCGCACATACCTGCGTCGGTCTGGTAGGCGGTTCCACCGGGCAGGATCATTGCGTCGGATGTGGGCACATGGGTGTGAGTGCCCACGACAATGCTGGCGCGCCCGTCGCAGAAATGGCCGGTGGCCATCTTTTCGGACGTTGCCTCGCAATGGATATCGATCAGGCTGGCACTGACCTGCCCACCCATCGGGTATTGTTTGAGCAGGCCGTCAAGGGCTGAGAATGGGTCATCGAAGGGCCGTTTCATGAAGACTTGGCCAAGGACTTGGGCCACGAGCACCTTGCGCCCGCCGGGTGCGTTGAAGACGCGCGCACCGATGCCGGGAGCGGCCTTGGCATAGTTGATGGGCCGGATGATGCGCGGTTCTTTTTCGATGAAACCGAGCATGTCTTTCTGGTCGAATGCATGATCGCCAAGGGTGATCACATCTGCCCCGGCATCCAGCAATACCTTTGCGTGATCGCCCGAAAGCCCCATGCCAGAGGTCGCGTTTTCGCCGTTGACCACCACGAAATCGAGCCGCCATTCGGCGCGCAGCCGGGGCAGGTGTGTGGTGATCGCGGCCCGTCCGGACCGGCCCATGACATCGCCGAGAAAGAGTATTTTCATGTATCCGTGTTATGCGGTAGCGCGTTGCTCTGCCAGCAGATATTTTGCGGTGTTGCTTGTCATTGGCGGATGATGGTGCGACGCATGCGATATGGAACCCTCGCAAAGCGCGCGCCCGATTGCTGGCATCATGTGGATGGCCATGACAGGGATCATGTTCGTGGCTGTTACAGCTATTGTGAAACATGTGGGCGATGATGTGCCCGCCGCCCAAGGGGCGTTTTTGCGCTATGTGCTTGGGCTGGTGTTTCTGATCCCGATGATCAAGCCGATCATGGCTGCCCGGCTGACGCGCCGACAGTTGAAGCTGTTTGGCCTGCGCGGTCTGGTCCATACGGTGGCTGTGATTTTATGGTTCTTTGCAATGGCCCGTATTCCGATCGCCGAAGTGACGGCGATGAATTACCTGTCGCCGATTTATGTGACGCTGGGGGCCGCATTGTTTTTGGGAGACAAACTGCCGCCGCGCCGGTTGGTGGCGGTTGTCGTGGCCTTGATCGGTGCGATGGTGATCCTGCGTCCGGGGATCAAAGCGGTGGAGCTGGGCCATATCGCGATGCTGGGCACGGCAATTTGCTTTGCCGCCGGATATCTGATTGCCAAGCAATTGTCAGGCGAGGTGTCAGCCCCGGTGGTGGTTGGTATGTTGTCGATTGTGGTGACGATTGGATTGGCCCCCTTTGCAGCTATGGTCTGGATCACGCCGAGCCTGGCGGATTTGGGTTGGTTGTTTCTGGTCGCCTGTTTTGCGACTGCCGGGCATTACACCATGACGCTGGCCTTTGCGGCCGCACCTTTGACCGTCACGCAGCCGGTCACGTTCCTGCAATTGGTCTGGGCCGTTTTGCTGGGGGCGGTGGTATTTGGTGAAACAGTGGATGGATGGGTGATATTCGGCGGCGCGATTATCATGGCTTCGGTCAGTTTCATCACATGGCGCGAGGCAGTGGCGCGGCGTGCCGTGACGCCGGTCGTGTCGGCGACCAAGGTTTGACCATGGTCCTTCTATTGGTTGCATTGCGTAGGTGGATGACGGCTTTGAGCCCATTTTGATCGATGCTGCGGCGTAAAGAGACGGCATGTGTGGATTATTCTTGCTTAGCAAGACATTTTTCAAGCTGATTTAGCACTGGTCAGAAGCAGACGTGTGTCCAGCCTGTTTACGCAGCACTCGTAGCCGCTAGCCTTGATGGTTTCCGCAGACCAAGTCCCAAACGGCTTATCGGACAACAACGTGTCCCAGACATTCGACAGGGTGTCTTGGTTGGCGGGCTGACTTTGCTCCATCATTTCAAGGGTCTTGCTGTCTCGGTGTTCCTTTTCCTTATCTTAGGCTGCGTGAGGCCTGAAGTATTCGTTCTTGGTTAGCACCGCCCAAGCTAGCTGCGCGCAACAGGCGCGAAGTAAACAGGCTCATAGATTCTCTCAACAGTGAGGACCTTCGTGAAGAAGCGTCCGAACTGATTCAAGGCCCGTGAGCGTCCGGTGAAGCGCCCCCGCTTGGGTTGGCGGGATGGCATGATGCGGCAGGACTAGTCACTTCTCTCTATCTGGCCAGAGGCTGTGCAGCAGCCAGAAGATGGCCATCAGCCCGATGATAACTTGCACCAAGAACTGACTGAAACTTTCGAAGCCGGTCGAGAAGCTGTAGATCACGGTACCGATAAAGAATAGGACGATTGCACAAAGAATACCAATAACGACGGCGAGAAGTGGCTGTTGACGCGCTAATCCGACCAATTGATGGGACAGTTGGTTTATTTTTGACAGCATCTGGAGTCACCTTTCATTTTTTGTGTCTCACGCGCGCAGCGAAAGCAACCAAACTTGGCGACCCTGCACAAAGTGCTGATCATTCGATCCACCACTTCAGTGTGTATTCGTTGGTGCGGTTTGACGACAATTTGATTGTGGAGGACTGCCCTGACATCTTGATGCGATACATGCCGGTTTCTTCGACTGTAAATTCCCGGATACCAGACGACACCCCTACGAAGCTCTCCTTATGGCTCTCGTAATCCTCGCGGTCACGGAAAGAGTAGAAAAGCGATGTCGGTAAGGGATATTCTAGATGAATGAAACGCAAACGTGTTCCTAATATTTCGGAAGCGATATTGGTATCATATTCGATAAAGACCTGATCGCCCTCGCGTAGATAGGCATACTGCAACCCGTGTGTGGGAAGAATCGCCCCTACAAATCCAAAATCCCGTTCGGTTTGGTAGCCGATGATGGGCAACACCTTTGGGAAGTAGGTGACGCCAAGCCAAGCTGAAACAAGGGCGGCTGCGACCCAGCCAAGCGTTTTGAAAAGATCGCCAACATCAAGTAAATCGTCAATCATGTTTATCCTTACCCATCTTACGCTGCACAAAGGCATTCTCGTTTCCGCCGCGTCACCCTATTGAAAACTGCTTAGGCGGTAGCGGGGAGATAGGTGTCGTTTATGGCATTTGTTTGATGCCCGTCCAGTGAAGGCGCAGTGGTGTGCCGTCTACTGTCGCTTTTATGCTGCGTCAGGAAAAGCCGTACATGCCTATGTCCGGTTTGTCCGCTTAGCACCCATTATGCGATAGACAGGAATAGATGCTCTTGCGCGCGCGCCTCAACCAATAGCCCTATTGATATCGGCTGCGGCCCGTCTGATAACAGCCGGAAATGGATGCTGCTTTGACATTGCCCAACCACCCCATCGCCGTCATGGATGCCACCTGTGCCTTATGTTCTTGGGGTGCGCGGATGATCCATCGTCTGGATGCTTCGGGTGACATCCGGATTGCGCCTATTCAGTCTGAGACCGGGGCAGCCCTGATGCAGGCCAATGGGTTGGACGCGCTGGACCCGGAGAGTTGGTTGTTCATTGAAGATGGTAATGTTTGGCGCGATTTTGATGCGGTGATCCGCGTGGGGGAACGTGCGGGGGGCTGGGGCCGATTGTGTTCGGGTTTACGTCTGATCCCGCGTCCGCTGCGCGATTGGCTTTATGCCCGCATGGCCCGCAATCGCTATGCCATGTTCGGCCGTGGCGATATGTGTGCGTTGCCTGATCCGGCATTTCGGGCACGGCTGATTTCATGAAGGTCGTGGTGCTTGGCGGATACGGCGTGTTTGGTGCGCGGCTGGTGCGTTTGCTGTGTCGGGATGGGCATGAGGTGGTGGTGGCCGGGCGGTCGCCAGAGAAGGCACAAGCCCTGGCCGATGAGGTTGGCGCGCAGGGGCTGGTTGTAGATCGGCAGGGCGATCTGGCACCGCTTTGGGCTGTGGCCCCGGACGTCGTGGTGGATGCGGCGGGGCCGTTTCATGCTTATGGTGACGATCCTTATGCGTTGGCGTGTGCCTGTGTGGCGCATGCGGTGCATTACCTTGATCTGGCGGATGATCCCGCGTTTTGTGCAGGCATCGGCGTACTGGATGAGGCGGCGCAGGCGGCGGGTGTTTTTGTGCTGTCGGGCGTGTCGAGCGTGCCTGCGATATCGTCAGCTGCCGTGGCTGCATTGGCCGATGGCGCCTTGGAGGTGGACACGATCAGCAGTGCGATCCTGCCGGGTAACCGCGCGCCGCGTGGTCGGGCCGTCGTCGAAAGCATTTTGCATCAATGCGGAAAGCCATTTGATTTGACGGTAGATGGCGCGCGTGTCCCAATGCGCAGTTGGTCGCAGCCGGATCGGTTTGATCTGGGGCAGGGAATGATCCGCAAGGGCTGGATGATTGAGGTGCCGGATCATCGGCTGTTTGCGGATGCGTTTGGCGCGCGCACCGTGCTGTTTCGGGCGGGGCTGGAGCTGGGGGTGATGAACCATGCGCTGGCGCTGTTTTCGTGGCTGCGCGGCAAGCTGGGGTTTGGTATTGCCGGTTGGTTTGTGCGGTTGATGCTGCTGGGTGCCAAGCTGTTATGGCCCTTTGGCACGGATGAAGGCGGCATGTCGGTCACGGTCACCGCGCGTTATCCTGAGGGCTGGCGGCAGCGGACATGGCGCATGATCGCACGGGCGGGCGAGGGGCCGTTTATTCCCGCTGTCGCAGCGCGGGTCGTGCTGCGCGATACGGGTGCGATTACACCGGGTGCGCGACCGGCGGTGGCTGTGATTGAACTGGATGCGATTGCGGCGGGTATGGCCGATCTCGCAGTTAAAACGGAACAGGTCGAGGACACGGTGGTGCCGCTCTTCGTGCGTCACCTTGGTGCTGATTTTGCGCAGCTGCCCGAGTGTGTGCGGGATGTTCATCAGGTTTATGGTCCCCGGTGCTGGACCGGTCGGGCGCATGTGACGCGAGGCCGTTCAGTTTGGGCGCGGATGATTGCATCTGTGTTTGGTTTTCCCGGTGAGACTGACGATATTGCCGTGTCTGTTCGCATGACACCCATGGCGGGGGCTGAGATATGGGATCGCCAGTTTGGCGGGCAGGTTTTTCGGTCCACTTTGCGCCAAACGGGTGGGGCGATGACGGAACGGTTTGGGCCGCTGACATTCACGCTGGGGCTGCACATTGCCGACGGGGCGCTGCATTTTCCTGTGCGCAGCGGGCGGATTGGCCCCATTCCTTTGCCCCGTTTCCTGCTGCCAGTCAGTGAGGCGCGCGAGTTCGTGCAAGATGGCAGGTTTCGCTTTGATGTGGCGCTGAAGGCACCGCTGACAGGGGCGATGATGGTGCATTATCAAGGCTGGCTGGTGCGGGGCGCTGCAGATGCGGCGACGTAAGGTGGGTCCTGACCCACTCGCGCTAGGCCTCCGCGATTGAGATCAGCAGATGGTTGAGCGGCATCAACCCCTCAAACGCGCTCATCAACCGCTGGGGCAGCGGGCCGCCACCGCCAAGCTCTGCACTTGCAACAACGCCTTTCATGCGCAGCAACCGACCGGCTGGGTGGTCCTGATCAAAAGGCGACGGCACCCGTTTCAATGCGGGGTCCCGGAAGGCAAAACCATGCCCTTCAACCGTTTCAACGATGCCTGTGATCCGCTTGGTATCCAGGTCGACCATCTTGCGCCAATTGGTCAGAACTGGTTTGTCAAAGCCCATCATCCCGGCGCCAGCTGTCACATAATCCATCCCGATCCCGAAGAAAAAGACGGGGTTTTGCGGGGCGTCGCTGTCGATTTGCCACATCATATGCAGATGTGTGTTGTAAGGCGTTTTGTCTTTGGAAAACCGCACGTCGCGGTGGGGCCGGAAAAGTTTCGATTTGATCGGGGCATCGGCCAATTTGGACAATGGCGCAGTCAGTTCGTCCAGTAGCGCAAGAGCAGTCGGTTTGAGGTTTTCGTCATAGGTTGCCCGGTTGTCCTGCCACCAGTCGCGTGTGTTGTTGGCGTTCAGTTGTCCATAGAAGGCCTTGGCATCAGCAATCAGCGTGTCATAGGCGGTCATCTTGAGGGCTCCTTTACAGGGATTTCATGACTTTGCCCAAACCCGGGCGGGATGTCCACGGCGCGGGGTGCTGCATCGCCTAACGTGGTGTTATGGTACCGCTTTGTGTCATGGCGCACGAAGTTCTGGCCGTTCAATGAGGTATCGTGGCCCGGTTCGGCCTGAGCTGTGACGTTCATGAAAGGATCGTTATGCCCGACTATGCGCCCCGCCAGCCAACGGCCGCAAGGGCGCGCGCCAGTGTGGTGCGACCCGCGCAAAACATGGCCATGCATGGCGCTGCTGCGACGCTGGCCAGGTTTCAGACTGCTGCGGACAGGAGCGGGGCTGTCGGGCAATTGATGTCCTTGCAACGGGCCGCCGATACACGACCGCAGGGTTCACCGATCCAGCTTAAACCAATTATTCGCGACGATACGGGCGCGAAGGTCGATATTGGCCCCAAGGCGATGACATTGCGCGCCCTGATCACGTTGAGCGACACCTTGGCAGATGAGACCGCCATCGCAACCGCAATCAATGAGATCGGTCGGCGCAGCGCGCTTTTGCCAGCTGGTGGCCCGTTTGCAGAAGGCATGTTCGGCGGGACCTACGAATCCGATGTTGACCGCAACTGGGCGGATTTGCATGTGGTCGGCGAGCTCGGCGGCAGTTTGAACCCGGCCAATCTCAAAACAATTTTCCGACGACTTTATATCGATATGAAAGCGCACCACGCGGTCTCTGGCGTGGTCGGCACGCTGGAATGGCACCCCACGGGGGCGGTTGTTACCAAGCAAATCGCAGAGCTGTTGGGGGAAGCGTTGGGCAGTTGGGCGGAATGGTGGAATGCGCGATCAGCAAAGATGGCGCGCAAGAAAGCGGATGCAAGCGGTGAAAACCCACCACGTGATAAGATGGCTGCAAAGCTGGACCCCGCACTTGTGCCAGAGCACCTGGCCTATCTGCGGTCATTGAAGGGACGCAGTGGTCTCGATATCGCTGTCAGCGGTGGCATGCCGTTGCCTGAAGGCATCCATGATCTGCCTGAAGACGCGCAGATGGCCGCACTTGAACAGAGCATGATAGATGAATCCCTCGCCGGTGAAGCCCGCTTTGATCAGTATGAGGCTGGGTTGCTAGACCCGGATGCACCGGGGCCGAGCATGCGCATTCGAATGGCACATACGCACCTGCCCAAGCTGATCAGCAAACTGCCCTAACATGCGGGGCAATTGCGCTTTACGGGGGTAGGCAAGGGGCCTAAGCCTGTCGTCATGCAAATGCCCGTGCAAACATATCCTGATCATGCCCGCGCCATCTGGAAGCTGGGGATGCCGCTGATCCTGAGCAATCTGGCGCAGTTTGCGATCCATATCACGGATACAATCATGCTGGGCTGGTACGATGTGACGGCACTGGCAGCATCGACCATTGCGGGCACGATGTTCTTTGTCATTTTCATTGTGGGCGCAGGGTTTGCGCAGGCGGTCACCCCGCTTGCCGCCGCCGCAGCAGAGGATGATGACGATGTGCAGGTCCGTCGTGTCACCCGCATGGGGCTGTGGCTGTCGATTATGTATGGGTTGGCGGTAACGATCCCGTTTTTCTGGGCCGAACAGATATTGATTGCCATCGGGCAGGACCCTGATGTTGCCGCATTGGCCCATATTTATTTGCAGATCGTGATCTGGCAGATGATCCCTGCGCTGATTGTGATGACGATGAAATCGTTTCTGGCCGCGTTGGAGCGGACGGCGATTATTCTATGGGCCACGATTGGCACGGCGCTGATGAATGCCGTCGTCAATTACGCCCTGATCTTTGGCAATTGGGGCGCGCCGGAACTGGGTATTCAGGGGGCTGCGATTGCATCGCTTTCGGTGACGATTGTGACTGTGCTGATCCTTGTGGTCTACACGCTGCGCAAGCTACCGCAGTTTCAGCTGTTCAAGAATTTCTGGCGCAGTGACACCGAAATCATGAAGCGTGTCTTTCTGTTGGGCTGGCCGATTGGGCTGACTTCATTGGCCGAAGGGGGCCTGTTCAGCGCCTCTGCCGTGATGATGGGCTGGATCGGAGAGATCGAACTTGCCGCGCATGGGATCGCCATTCAATTGGCCAGCCTGACATTCATGGTGCATATCGGATTTTCACAGGCCGCGACTGTGCGCGCTGGCCGCGCCTTGGGGCGCCGGGATGAGCCTTTGTTGCGCCGCGGCGGGATCACGGCGATTGCGATGTCTGCGGTATTTGCGATCATGACCTCTGCCGTGTTCCTGTTGATGCCCGAAACCCTTGTTGCGCTGTTTGTTGATCCGGACGAACCGCAACGGGCCACATTGCTGCTGATTGGTGGATCGTTGGTGATGGTTGCGGCGCTGTTTCAGGTGGTGGATGGCGCGCAGGTGATGGCGCTGGGCCTGCTGCGCGGCGTGCAGGACACGACCGTGCCGATGTATATGGCCACGTTCAGTTATTGGGTGGTGGGGTTGCCCGCCAGCTATCTTTTGGCATTCACCTTTGACATGGGCGGTGTGGGCCTGTGGCTGGGCCTTGTGGTCGGCTTGGCGGTTGCTTGTGTGCTGCTGCTGTGGCGGTTCTGGGGGCGGTCGGTGCGTATTGGCGTCAAGAAAGCCTAGCCGCCGTCGAGGATATCCAGATCGCGCAGGCGCAGGCGCGGATATTTCATGATCCCGAAATCCTCAAGATCGCGTTTATGCGGGAATAGCGACAGATATTGCGTCAGCATATCCCCACGCAGCCCAAGCGCAAAGGCAGTGCCGGGGTGCAGGCTTTCGATGTCGATCCCGTTTACAGACAGCAACTGGTGGCCGGCAAATCCCAGTTGATACACATTCACAGTGGCCGCGGGGCGCAGTTCGATAAACTGATTGCCATCAATGAAGTCGCACACCGGGACAAAGGCTGACCGACGCCCGGTCAGCGTGCGCACACCTTGGGCCTTGTGCAGGATACGAGCGGTCGGCCCGAGTACCAGATCGGGTGCCGGGCGCGATGGACCCAGCGCATCGGCTGTGATCCGGGTCAGTGTAGCGTTTTCAGGGCTGATATCCTGATCGCCGGGGTGGATTGTCATCATGCCCCGCCACAGCAACGTATCATAATCGCCATTCGCCAGACGTATTTTATCGCCGGGCAAAAGATCTTCGACGGCCATAGGTCCATTTTCGGTTTGCAGAAGTGCGCCATGGCCCAGCGCGCCAAATGCATCCTCGAACGTGGGGAGCGCCGGTGCGAGCCGTGTCATTTCTTCGATCTGACGATCTGGCGTTAGATAGGCGACCTCGAATTTGCGCATATGGGTTTTGCGCTGCGGTCGCCCGCCATTACCCGCGTGCCTGTCCGTGCGGCCCGGTGGCTTTGCGGAATGCGCATCCGCATTGGTTTGCGTCAGGTCCATGCAGCTGCCTACAAGGTTCTGACGTCAGGTGTTGGCCCCATTGGGGCCGTCTGACGAGAGTTGTTGTTGCTGTGCGCATGGCTGTCGTGCCGCGCGTAACCGGTCACAATCATTTGGCCGTTGACCTGAACCTGCGGCCAATATCGTGGGCTTGTGTTGGGCGCCGCCCATTTTCTGCCAGCTGCATCCACCATTCGACCATCAAACAGCCTGCACAGAATGGTCACGCGCCGCGCCTTTGGGTCGCTCGCAATTGTATTGTGATCAGAGATCTTAGGCACGGCGGCTTTCGACGGTTTGCCGCTTGCCTGTTTCTTCTGTTTTGGTTTTGCGGCGTGTGATCATGGATTTGCGTGCTTCGCCACGTTCCCAGGGAAGGGGTGTGTCATATGCGGCCACGGCTGCTTCGAGAGATTTTTGCCAGCGGCTTTTCATTTTGACACCTCTTTTTGTCGTCCTGACCCTTTCGGGCCCCGTTCATTACAACCTGACGGATCAAACTGGCGAGACTTTGACGGTGAAATGAAAAGATTAGGATCGTACATATTTATGCCAATAAAGAGCTATTATACTGAAAAATAAGATATTTTATTGTATGCGCGGAATAGCGAGTGTGAACTGAAATTTAACGAATTGTGCCCGCATCGCCGCAATGCCCCATTGCCGCCGCGTTTAGAGCCGGATACTGGCGATCAGCCGACCGTAGTCTGCTTCCTTGTGATGTACCGACCGACGATAGCTATAAAACCGCGCTGGATCCGCATAGGTGCAGTGTCGTGTCCATGTTGCCGTGCCGATCCCGAAATCCTGCAATCGAAACAGCCCGAAGGCGGGCAGGTCAAAGTGGAACCGGTCATCTTGCCCCTGCACAAAGAAGCGTCCATAGCTGGGATCGATATCCAGAAATGTTTCCCGAAAATCGGGTCCGACCTCGTAGTTGCGTTGGCTGATGGATGGCCCGATGACCGCAGCGGTGTTGGCCCGCGCGGCCCCCAGTTTTTCCATCTGGCTGATTGTTGCCTCCAATACGCCATTCAGCGCGCCCTTCCAGCCTGCATGGGCCGCACCGATCACCCCGGCACGCCGATCCGCAAAAAGCACCGGCTGGCAATCCGCCGTCAGCACCGAAAGCGCCAAACCTGCAGTGGCCGTGACCAACCCGTCCGCCTTGGGCGCGCTGTGCGATGGCCCTGTCACCGACATGACATCTGCCGAATGGATCTGATGCACACCGATCAATCGGTCGGTTTGGACCTGCATTGCATCCGCCACCCGCGCTCGGTTGATCGTGACAACGTCATGCTGGTCAGAGCTGCCATAGCCGCAATTCAGCCCTTCGAACACGCCTGACGACGCGCCGCCTTTGCGCGTGAAAAACCCGTGTGTGGTGCCTTGCAGGGCGGGGTCGGTGATGATTTCAAGCGTCATGGTTCCAATCCGGGGGGCGGTGTGGCCGATGAGGGATAGATACCGATTACCTTGAATAGGTCGCCCATTTCGGAGGGGTGGGTCAAGCGCCGATGTGCCTTGATGTGCGATTGCAGCGCGTCGCCGGTCATGTTGCGTGCCAGTGCCTGGGCCCGATCCGTGATGCCAAGCCGTTCCAGAAACACCCCTTGCGTGCTCAGCCGGGTGAATTTGGCAGGATGCGCGTTTTCCGCGATGGCGGCGAAATCCACATGGGCGGTCAGATCAGCCATGCCGGGGTTTTCCAGCGGGTCGACACCGTCATGTTGCGCCAGTGCTTGCAGTGTGTCGCCCAGCGACTGCCAGTCGCCATAATCGATAATGAGTGCCGCCCCGCCGTGGTTGCCGATCCGTTGCCCCAGCACCTGCATGATCCCGGGCAGGACCGGGCATTGTTCGACCAAATCCCCATCTTTGGTGTCTGTCAGCCGCTTTTCCAGTGCCGCCAGCGGTGCAGGTGCAGACAGGCCAAAGGACAGGTTGTTATCCGTGACCCCCACCATGCGTTCGCGCCAGCCATTCCCGTTTCGGATGAATTGCCGGATCGGAAGCGCGTCAAAGAATTCATTGGCGATTACAAAGAGCGGGGCATCGGGAAGGCCGTCAATCGTATCATGCCATTGGGCGTTAGGCACAGCTTTGGCTTGCAGATCGCGCAGCGTGGGTGATGTTTCGATGAAATGGACGCTGAGCGCTTGGTGAAAGCCGGGTACCCCGCGTGTGGCGCGCAGCGCGTCAGCCATCAGGGTGCCACGTCCGGGACCAAGTTCAGCAAGGGCAATAGAATTGGGGGCACCTTGGTCCAGCCAGCTTTGGGCGAGTGCCAGCCCGATCAGTTCGCCGAACATCTGGCTGATCTCGGGGGCGGTGATGAAATCCCCTTTGACCCCAAGCGGATCGCGGGTGGCGTAATAGCCGTGTTCGGGATGCATCAGGCAATCGGCCATGTAATCGGCCAGTGTGATCGGCCCGGTCCGCGCGATGCGGGCGATCAGGAGATCACCCAAGGCGGTCATCTGCGGCGGGCGATCAGGATCACGGTGATTCCGGCAATGATCATCGGCAGGCTCAGCAATTGCCCCATCGTCAGGCCGTAGCCATCAATATGCAGGCGCAAGCCAAGTTCATTGCCCGCCGTCACAAATTGCGCGTCGGGCTGGCGGACAAACTCAACGATAAAGCGCGCAATGCCGTAGCCAAGAAAGAAGACCGCCGACAAGAGCCAAGGCTTTTTCAGTGCACCGAACCGGAAGGCAAGGAGGAAAAGGATGGCACCCAGAAGCAACCCTTCGAGCCCGGCCTCGTAAAGTTGGGACGGGTGGCGCACGCAGGGTTCCGTTGCGGTCGCACAGGCCTGTGCATCGATCCCCGGAAATACGATGCCCCAAGGGGCATCTGTGGGCCGCCCCCAAAGCTCTGCGTTGATGAAATTGGCGCAACGGACAAGTAGGATGGAAGGGGTGGCCGAAACCGCGATGATGTCGGCGAGGTCGGGCAAAGGCACAGTCTTGCGCCGACTGAAAAGATAGACGGCAAGGACGACGCCGATGAAACCACCGTGAAAGGATAACCCACCTTCCCAGATACGTATGATGCTGATGGGGTCGGCAAGAAAATCAGCCGGTTTGTAAAAAAGCACGTAACCCAGTCGCCCGCCGCCGATCACCCCGATGACGATATAGGTCAGCAAATCTTCGAGTTGGCTCACCTCCATCGGTGGCCCATTGCGCCACAGATGCGGACGGCGCAAGGCGGATTTGATGATGAACCAGCCGATGGCAATGCCCACGATATACGCCAGCGCATACCAGCGCAGTGCCAGATTGAAGCCGAAGACTTCGATGGCAAAAATCTCGGGCGAGATATTGGGAAATGGGATGGCGCCGAACATGCCGCCATGTGTTTCGCGCGGGTGCGGCGAAGTCAACCAGCCTTGTCGGGTTGTGCGACGCTTTGCTTGTGACCATATAGAAAGACAAGCGAATTGGAGAAAACCATGCAAACCAAGAACAAAATGTTTGACGACCTGAGCCAGTTGATGACCAACGCCATGGGCGTCGCCCAAGGGGCCAAGGATGAGGCACAGACCGCGATGTCATCGCTGATGGAGCGCTGGCTGGCTGACCGCGATCTGGTCACCCGCGAAGAATTCGACGCGGTGCGCGCCATGGCGCAAAAGGCGCGCGAAGAGAACGAAGTGCTGGCGGCCCGCATCGCGGCGCTGGAAGGTAAGAAAAAGAAATAGGCTACGTTCTGCGTCGGCTTTCGTATTTTTCCCCGTTGTTTTCCATGATTGGTCAATGCAGGGTTGTGTTGGACCAGTAGCAAAGGAAAAGGTGATGGGAATAGGTGATATGTTGGGTCAGGCCGCCGGAATGATGGGCGGCGATTTTGACCTTGGGGCGAAATTGGAAGAACTGGGCGTTGATGCGTCAATGCTCGAGGGCTTAGATATCGATGCGGCCAAGACCTTTATCGAAGAGAAGGGTTTTGATCTGTCCATGCTGGATAGCCTTGGTCTGGATATAGACGAGCTGCTGGCGAAGTTCACCGGCCAAGCCTAAACGCCTTCGCGCTGCAGGGGCATCGTTTCAGTCGATGGCCACTGCAGTGCAAACCGCAAAGAAACATACGGAGCTTGAGCGAGGCTTTGGGGTGAATGTCCGCCCTGCGGTGGGGTTCAACGGGTGGTCACAACAATTTATTCTTCTGAGAAAGATAGAGTGTTGATGATGAAGTACCGGACAAGGACAGTTTTTTACTGACAAGCAGAGGTCGGAGATGTGGGATCGGTGGTTCTAAGGTCTGCTGTTTTGGTGGTATCCGCCTAACATGGAGAACGAGAAAAAACTCATATTGCCAGAGACCTGGACCCAACCTGAATCTGATCTGATGGTCCAACTCTGTCGGTATCATGCACAGGTCCTATATGCGGTCAGGAATAAGGTTGACTTCGAAAAGCGTTATGCGGAGGTAAAGCTCCCACCTAATGGCTTCGTGCCCATTGGAGCGGTGCTTTTGGATGGTCATCTTCGCGCATACCAAATGGCAAGCGGTACACTGATAACTTGCGGCTTCGCAGTCCAATCAGAGGTGCATTCAGATGCTTGCAAGTTATTGACTTCAAGTGCCCAGTTCGAACTCAGCAAAGAGCCAAACCTTCCGCTCAGTAATTTTTCCCACTTGGGAAGGGCACTTTTGGCGCTTTTTAAGATTTACCGTCAAAATGGACGGCTGGGGCACCCCGAAACCCTCAGGCTTATATTCGAATTACTTTTAGCCGCAGGCTTCACCGAGGAACGCCTTGGCTATCTTGAATGGTCAACTAAAGCGCTTGATTTGGCGTATCCACGTCGGATGACCGACTGGCCGATACCGCGAGACGGGCGCTTGTGGGTCACGGACACATTCGATGCGTATATCGACGAAGCGAAAGATCAGTGGTCTAGTGCGTAAGTCGACTTTCGTTGCGCCGCAGAAAATCGGAAGATTGGGCTCTAATCTGAGGTTGGATGCCGGTCGCCGGTTGTGTCAGGCTGTTTCATGACGGTTCCAAGACAGGTGCCCAACGTACACCAGCCGCTTTGGGCGGGGCAAATTTGTCAAATGACGTGTGTCGTTGGGTCAGCGACACAGGATCGCTGCGACCTCTCGACGAAACCACCGCAATTTAGGGTCTTTATCGAACCGCTCGTGCCAAAGCGCAAAATAGTCAACTGGATCAAGTTTCAGCGGCGCCGGCAAAACAACTAGTGGCGCGCCTTCGGCCAGTTGTTCCGCAACTTTGCTCGGCAAGGTGACGATCGTGTCCCGAGCAAACAACCCTGGTGCCAGCAGGGAAAAATGCGGGATTGAGGTGGTCACCCGGCGTTGCAGGTTTAGCCGTCTCAGCGCGTGGTCGACCTGACCGTCTCGATGCCCCATCGGCGCGACAAGAAGATGTGGTGCGGCAGCAAATTCCTGTGGCGTTATTGATCTGTTTGCAAGGGGATTATCTTCGCGCACAACACAAACAAACTGATCGCTAAAGACCCGTCGCTGCTTGAGATGGGTTGGAGAATGCCAGTTGACGGCCACGACCAGATCGACGTCTCCGCGCTCAAGGGCCGGAGCGGAGTAGTCCGGCACAAGGGGGTGGCAGTTCAACCGCACCTTTGGAGCATCAGCGGCAAGTTTGTTGGCCAGTGGCTCTAACAGGCGTTGCAGAATCTCATCAGTCGCGCTCAGGGCAAATGTTCCGGAAAACTCCGCAGGCACTGACGGCTCTGCCGTCATCAGCGCGTCGGCATCACGCAAGATGCGGTCAACGCGGGTCACCATATTTTGGGCAAAGGGGGTCGGCTGCATTCCATTTGGTGTGCGCACAAAAAGCGGGTCGCCAAGCCAGTCGCGTAGCTGCGCAAGATGTTTGCTGGTGGCAGATTGGGTTATCCCCAAATCCTGACCGGCAGCGACTATGCTTCCACGCTCCAAGATGGCCTTGAACGTCACCAAGAGGTGCAGATTTCTCATATTCCATTTTGGCATGTTATGTAGTCCTGATGATCCATTTCGGAATGTCGAAACATTGGCTACCTCCCTCTTTGTCAAATGCAAAGAGGAAATCACGATGCCATCACTCACCAACCAGAAAGCTGTCATCACGGGGGCCACTGGAGGCATTGGCAGCGCAACCGCAAAACATCTGATCGCCCTCGGAGCAGAGGTCATCGTCTCGGCCCGGTCTCGGGACAAGCTGGACACAGCTCTCGCCGAGCTGGGCCCGTCTGCGACCGGACATGTCATGGACCTGTCAGACCCGGATAGCATTGCAGCGTTCTTTGCTGCTGCGGGCCCGTTCGACCATCTGGTGACGCCAGCAGCAAGCAGCATGTTTGCACCGATCTCGGACATGGACCTTGCCGCGGCGCGAGAGATCTTCGAGACCAAGCAGTGGGGCCAGATGCTGTGCGTGCAAGCAGCCCTGAAACAAATGCCGGAATCCGGCTCCATCACACTGTTTTCGGGCACCGTGACACAGAAACCAATCCGCGGTGCCACGATGTTTGCCGCCGTCGGCGGGGCAACAGAAGCCGCCGCCCGGATATGGGCGCATGAATTGGCGCCGATGCGGGTGAACACAATTGTGCCCGGCATTATTGAAACTGGCGTTTGGTCCGGGCTTATGGGGGCAGAGGCAGCGCAGCAAACGCTGGACGCAACCGCGTCCGCTTTGCCTGTTGGTCGTGTGGGCACCGCCCATGATGTCGCCAAAGCCGTCGGTTTCCTGATCGACAATGGGTTCGTCAACGGTCACGCGCTTGTGGTCGATGGCGGGCATCGTTTGATTTGAGCGGTTCCATGACCGCCCCAGTCTTTACACTTGTCAGTCTTGACATCTGCCCGTTTGTGCAGAGGTCGCAGATACTGCTTGCCTCAAAGGGCGTTCAGTACCGCATCGCTGTTCGTGCGGATCGCTGCAGTTCCGGGTCTCGCGGCGCGTTGCCTTGGCACGCAATCCTCCCCTCCCAATTGGGAGCTGTGGGGAAAGCAGATCCTCGCAAATGGATCCGTCGCACCGACAATCTTGCCCGATTTCCACGAAAGGCTTCGCGCTTTCTTTGCCCCCAGAAGAAGCTGGCTCTTTCGCGATAACGGCATGGCCGCCCACGCCAATTCAGAGCGTGCCGTGGGGCTGGTCGCACCTGGGACAGGTTCGCCTGACCCAATCCCCACCACCAACCCAAGGGCGCTTTGCCCGATGAAGGAGAAGAAGATGTTGAAGAGAATAATGGCATTGTCGATCAGTTTGATAATGGCGCTGACGGCCGGACTGGCCGCGGCACAAGAGGCGAAGCCACCGATGATGGTGGACGTGTTGACGATGCAAGATGGCAAGACCTATGACGACGCGCTTGCATATTTTGACCTGGTTATTCCGATTATCGAAGGCCATGGGCTCAAGCGCGTCAGCTCAATGGAAGTGGTTGGTAAAATGGCAGGCCATGATGCGGTGTCACCGCAAATCGTTCAGGTTTGGGAGATTCAGGCCGAAGACGCGATGACGGCCATCTTCAGCGATCCTGAGTATCTGCAGCATGTGCCGATGCGCGACGCGTTGTTTCGTATGGACCTTACCCAGCTATGGATGACCCAAGAGCGTCAAATCAACTAAGCAGACTTCGGCGCCGGGTTGTTCCGGCGCCAGACTTTATTCCCAACTCCGCCTTCCCGCGCCATTGCAGGGATTGCCGTTCGAGAGCGTCAAGGTCCGCCTCGCCGTAATGATTGCTCTGCAGACGGCAACCGCTTCAGTCGCTTTATTTATTTCATGTGTTTTTAGGCTGGTGACCGGTAATGATTATACCAGGCTACGCCGCTGACCGCGTCGAGGACGATGCGCTGAAAGCCAGTGGTCGTCCACTACGGGCCAGTGCGTGCCGGGGCGGCGTGACTTTTCTGGCAGCACGTTGCGGGTCAGGTGCAAATACTCCTGCACGACCAACAGATCATCATTCCCCTCGGACAAGGCCCTTTCATGGGCGGTCAGAAGGGCGCTTATGTCTGTGAAGGCGCGCAGAATCTCGATAAAGTCATGCCGTTTTTGGTCCCCACACTGCGAAATACTGCAAGCCTGCCTCAAGCCAGACCGATGTTGCGACCATCCCAACCGCAATCATCGTGTACAGCATAAAAACAGGATCCATGACACTGTAGTTGGGCTGCAGTTGCACAAATAACAGCGGCAAGAGCGGCAGTAACCGACAAAACGGTGTATAGGCAAGTGAAGCATCGGTGTGGTCCTTCAGAGGGATATAGCGCTTTGCTCTCGAATTGAATCCTTGGGCGGCGGTTCGTCGTACCAATGCGCAGGGCCCCAAACTCAAGCCTTTCCCATCGCTTAAACCGATCCATCTCGTGGAAGAGCGGATGGGTTCGAGCAACCTATCGATGCGTGACTTTGTTGCGTATGCGGACGTCAAAATCGAAAGGTTGACCGGACTGATGGACCATTGCTGACCGTGCTCTATGTCAACAAATCAGACATAAGGAACATTTCCTTGCAGGGCCGTTGTGCTGTTATGAAAAACGGTTGGCGCTGTCGTTCCGCCTGCGTTCGAGTTCGGCAAGGCGATCTCTCGCGAAGTGTTCAACGCGGGTCGCGAGCGGCGATCTGTAGAATTTTAATCATTGGAGCAACTGCAAATGCGGGCATCTGACCTATTTATCCAATGCCTCGAAGCAGAAGGCGTCGAGCGTATCTATGGTGTTCCGGGCGAAGAAAACGCTGATTTCATGAGGTCAGTTGAGAGTTCGTCCATCGAGTTCATCCTCACACGTCATGAACAAGGGGCCGCTTTCATGGCTGGTGTCTATGGCCGACTGACAGGGAAGGTAGGTGTTTGCCTCGGCACGCTGGGTCCCGGTGCGACGAACCTGATAACCGGTGTCGCCGATAGCAACATGGATCGCGCACCCGTTCTGGTGATCACCGGACAAGGTGCGCTGACGCGACAGCATAAGGAAAGCCACCAGGTGATGAACGTGGTCGAGATGTATCGGCCTGTCACCAAGTGGAGCTGCGCCATCAACCATCCCGACAATATTCCCGAGATCGTGCACAAAGCTGTCAAGCTTGCGGGTACCGAGAAGCCTGGCGCGTGCCATATCGAACTTGCCGAAGACGTGGCAGCAATGGAGACGCAGGCGACCCCCCTGCGTCCGTCGCGCGTGCGACGGCCCGTGCCTGATGGCAAAATCATTGATCAGGTCTGGGAGCGCCTGAAATCAGCCAAGTCGCCGCTCATTATTGCGGGCAATGGGACGATCCGCACCCGCGCCAGTCAGCAACTGCGGCAGCTATGCGCGACAACAGGTATCGGCGCGCTCATGACTTTTATGGCCAAGGGCGCGCTTGATCTGGATGACCCCCAGTGCCTTTACACAGTTGGGATGGGGCAACGCGATTATCCTCAACTCGCCATCAACGCGGCTGACCTGATCCTTACGGTGGGTTACGACCCGGTAGAGTACGGACCATCGAAATGGAATGAGGAATGCACCAAAGCGATTGTCCACATGGACTTCGAACCGGCGGAAAGCGACCAGTACTATCAGCCTGAAATCGAAGTCATCGGCGACCTGGCACATGGTCTTGCTGCGCTGAACGAACGGATTTCGCGCGATGGCGCGCCGACTTATGATCTGACCGCACAACGAAAGCTGCGTGACAATATGCAGGCTGAGTTTGCCGAATATGCTGCGGATAAGACCACTGGGAGCATCCGCCCGCAAAAGGCGGTGGCGGATGCCCGCGCCGTTCTGCGCCCCGCTGATATCCTTTTGTCCGGTGTAGGCGCCCACAAGATGTGGGTGGCGCGCCACTATCAATCCCATAAGCCCAACACATGTTTGATATCAAATGGTTTTTGTTCGATGGGAATGCCGCTTCCGGGCGCGATCGCGGCGAAACATGCGGTACCAGACGCACATGTTCTAGCGATCGTCGGTGATGGCGATATCATGATGAATGTCCAGGAGATGGAAACGGCTTCGCGGCTCGGCTCCGATATTGCTGTCCTTGTTTGGGAAGACCGCGAGTACGGTCTGATCGCATGGAAGCAAGAACAGGACTTCGGATCGCATACCGATCTGTCCTTCAATAACCCGGACTGGGCGCAGCTCTGCGCCTCTATGAGGTGGCATCACCAATTCTGCGAGAATGCCGCAGACCTACAGGGTTGTTTGCGAACGGCATTGGATCACGACGGGCCTGCGATGGTGGTGATCCCTATCGATTACCGAGAAAACATGGAACTGACCCGGCGGTTGGGAACCATTGATCAAACCTTTTGATCAACTGCGGCGGAACTAAGGGCTGTCTTTGAGGTTGGGTTCTGGATCGCATTCAAAAGGTGAACGAACGATGACAAACGATAAACAGCAGTTTTGGGATATCATTTCTGAGGTCTCGATCTGCATGGTGACCACGCGTGATGGAGGCGTCATGCGCTCACGCCCAATGGCGCCCTATGTCGACAAAGACGCGCGGACGATACAGTTCATGACCGATGGCAGTAGCGCGAAAGTGTTCGAACTCAACGTCGATCAGGACATCGCACTGAGTTTCTCAAATCCCGACAAGATGCTGTTTGCATCGGTTTCTGGTTGCGGCGTTGTTAGTCATGACCGTGCCCTGATCAAAGATCTCTGGGGGCCGTACGCCGATGTTTTTTTTGGTGGCAGCGCCGAGAATGCGGACGTCGCAGTTGTTAAGATTGAGCCGACGCAGGCCGAGTTTTGGGACAATGAAAAAGGCAAAGTCGCGATCGCCGCTGAATTGACCCGTGCATATTTCACAGATAGCGGGCCGAACCTTGGTGAAAACGCCAAGCTTGATACCGTCACATGAGATTCTCACTGGATGACCGTCACGACAGTCTTGAGGCGTTTTTGGAGGCAAATGCCCCCAACGAGCCGGAGTTTCATCAGGCGGTCGTCGAGGTGATGGCAGACATAAAACCCATCATCGACCAGTCAGAAGCATACAAGGCCGCAAACATCTTCCGGCGCCTCGTGGAGCCGGAACGTTTGATTTCGTTTCAGGTGGCCTGGCAGACAGACGCAGGCCGGATTGAGGTAAATCGTGGTTATCGCGTCCAGTTCAACGGGGCTATTGGGCCGTACAAAGGCGGTTTGCGATTTCATCCGACAGTGACCCCCTCTGTCCTGAAGTTCCTTGCTTTCGAACAGACCTTCAAAAATGCCTTAACAGGGCTTCCCATGGGTGGCGCGAAAGGTGGGTCGGATTTCGATCCTTCAGGGCGGTCCGAGGCCGAGATCATGCGGTTTTGCGGGGCATTCATGCAGGAGCTTCAACGTCACATCGGCCCGGATATCGACATCCCGGCTGGGGATATCAACGTCGGATCACGGGAAATCGGGTATTTGTTCGGCTGCTACCGCCGGATAAAGGGCCGGTTTGAGGGTGTGCTGACCGGAAAAGAGGAGGCATTTGCCGGGAGCGCCATGCGAACCGAGGCGACCGGTTACGGGGTGATGTATTTCCTGTCGGACATGCTGAACGCGCACGACGATACCATCGAGGGCAAAACAGTTCTGATTTCCGGGGCGGGAAACGTTGCCACCTACGCAGCTGAGAAAGCCATAGCGCTTGGAGCGAAAGTCATCACCCTTTCGGACAGTTCGGGCTTCGTCCATGATGCCGATGGGCTGAACACAGAAAAGATTGATTGGGTGCGGGCACACAAGGCGCAGGCGGGGACAAGCCTGAGGGCTTATGTCGATAAGTTTGGGGGCGCGTGGTTCGACGGTGAGACACCTTGGTCGATAAAGGCCGACATTGCGGCCCCTTGTGCCACCCAGAACGAACTGAGCGGGAAAGCCGCGGAAAACCTCGTCAAGAACGGTACAAAAGCGGTGATCGAGGGCGCCAACATGCCCACAACATCCGATGCAAAGGCGGTCTTTGCGAGAAACGAGATCTTGTTCGCACCGGGCAAAGCTGCAAACGCCGGTGGGGTCGCGGTTTCGGGGCTTGAGATCAGCCAGAACCGCACCCGCCGTTCCGACGACGCCGATAAGGTCGACGCGACACTTCGCGCCATCATGTCGGATATCCACGCCGCTTGTGTGGAGGAAGGTACGCGCGACGGCAAAGTTGACTATGCAAAAGGCGCGAACATCGCGGGCTTTCGCAAGGTCGCCGACGCCATGGTTGCACAAGGGGTTGGGTAAATCAGAACTCTCGCGCCGGTCTGCCGCCATCGTGGTCCATTGCTACGCCAACGGCTTCCTAGTGGAGTAATATAAGCCCACGCTCACATGAGTATCTTGAGGCCAGTTCTTAGTTATCGCTGTCACAACCGCCAATATCGGCTTTCGACGTTTCACCGCTGTTCGCCTATGGTCGGTATCGATCAGATAGTTGGTCGAATAGGCAAAAAACGCAGGGCCCTTGCGTGCTGCTGTCCATTGGCCGGATGGATCAGAATGAGATGTGAACTTGGGTTCTACCACAGATGCTGCACCAAAGGCGGCGTCATCGAGAACGTTGAGATGCTGTCGAACAGCGTGCGGCGCATCGCTTGGGTCAATTGCCGTTTGGTCCCATCTTCCTTCAGTGTCGCGTTTTGTTTGTTGGCTTCAGCCTCAATCAAACAGGGCATCTGCAGTAAGCTGTTGGCTGCTCACCAAACCATCCGCAATGCAGCGCTCGACAGTCTTCTAAACAAGTGCCGCGGCAAAGCACTCTCACGGAAACGCCCATGCCTGTTCTTCGAGAAGGTCGAATGGTCTGGGGTCGGGTCATACAGATCAAGGTGACAGAGCCAGCGATAGGGAGGTTCAGATGCACCTCTTCGTGCAGCCGCCGTTCTAACCTGATGTCAAAGCAGTAACCCACCAAAAGCATAGGGATCAGGAGTTCAGGATCAATCGATGGGCGGCCCGTATGACTGTAAAGCTCTGCGAGATACTATCGGATGTCATTCAGGTCGATAAATCGATCAATCGACCGCAACAGGTGGTCTTGCGGCACGTGGTCTTCCAGCGAGAACTTATAAAACAACGCCGCCTGCGTTTCCTGCTTCGGTCCCATCATCACCATATCCCTGCTGTCGCGGGAAAATTGAATCAGCCAACGAGCACCAAACCGACAAGAGTTTTTCAACAGAATGCACCTATCACGCAGCCAGTCGGCTTGACGAGTGCGCTCGTGCATCTTGACCTTGCTTGAAAGGTCAAATACCTAGTCGGACATCGAAGCGGGCGTTGTGTAGTGGTAAGACCTTAGCCTTCCAAGCTAATGACGCGGGTTCGATTCCCGCCGCCCGCTCCAGAAATTTCGCAGCAATACACAAAGCAACGTGGCACCTGCCGAGCGGCCCGCATCTGTTGGTCCAGCATCATCTGCATTCAGCCTGAATGCAACCATACAGATTTGAATAACATCTATGCAGTCCCTTGCCTTGTGAAAGTGGTGGTCCAGTTTTATGTGAGCGGAAGTGACACAAGGGACGCCTGATGGCAGACGCAAAAAAAATCACATCCGATGATCGCCCGAGTGGCAAGAAGGTAAGCGCTTTGGGTGCGCTTTGGCCGTTTATCAAGCCCTACAAGCTCAACATCATCGGTGCCGGGGTTGCTCTTGTCTTTACGGCGGTTGTTTCGCTTTCCTTGCCTATTGCCGCGCGTTTGGTTGTGGACAGCTTTGGCTTGGATAGCGGTGAAATTGGCCAACACTTTTTTACCATGTTGATCATCGCAGGCCTGCTCGCCTTCGGGACGGCGCTGCGGTACTATCTGGTCACACGGCTGGGTGAACGGGTTGTTGCAGATATCCGCAAAGCTGTTTTCAACCGCATGATCAGCATGAGCCCGGCGTTTTACGAACGGATCATGACCGGTGAGGTGCTGAGCCGGATCACAACCGATACAACCTTGATCTTGTCGGTCATCGGTAGTTCCGCATCAATTGCACTGCGTAACATACTGATCTTTGTCGGGGGCGTGATACTCATGCTGCTGACCTCTGTGAAGATGAGCATTATGGTGCTTTGGCCGATTCCTGTTGTGCTTTTTCCGATATTGTTTTTGGGGCGCCGAGTGCGCAGCCTTTCCAAGGAAAATCAGGACCTGATCGCCGAATCAAGCGGTGATGCATCCGAACAGTTGCTGTCCGCCCAAACCGTGCAGGCCTTCACACATGAAGAGTTGAGCCGTGCGAAGTTTGATGAAGTCACCGAAAACAGCTTTCGGTCGGCAAGGCGTCGCATCCAGACCCGCGCGATGCTGACTGCGATCGTGATTTTCATGGTGTTTGCGGCTATTGTCTTGTTCCTGCAAATGGGTTCGCAGGATGTGAGCCAAGGCGACATCACCGAAGGCGGCTTGGTCCAGTTCCTGATTTACACGATCATGGTGGGCGGTGCCGTTGCCGCACTTTCTGAGGTTTGGGGTGAATTGCAACGCGCTGCAGGCGCAACGGAACGCTTGATCGAATTGCTCACCGTCCAGGATCCGGTGCAAGATCCCAAAGACCCATTGCCGCTACCGATGCCAGTAAAAGGGGCGTTAAAATTCGACAATGTGCGCTTCAGTTATCCGTCGCGGCCCGAAATTTCGGCTATCGATGGTATTGATTTGACAATTGAACCGGGTGAAACGGTCGCACTTGTCGGGCCGTCTGGGGCGGGCAAAAGCACGATCATCCAGATGGTCCAACGGTTTTATGATCCGCAGGATGGTGCCGTTCTGATTGACGGGCTTGATTTACGTGATCTGAGCCGTGCCACCTTCCGCCAACATATTGCACTGGTCCCACAGGATCCGGTCATTTTCGCTGACACGGCGCGCGAGAATATCCGCTTCGGCCGACCCACAGCGACAGATGCAGAGGTTGAAGAAGCCGCGAAAGCTGCTGCGGCCCATGAATTTCTGACTTTGCTACCTGACGGCTACGACAGTTATGTCGGTGAACGCGGGGTGATGTTGTCAGGCGGACAAAAGCAACGGATCGCAATCGCCCGGGCGATCCTGCGCGATGCACCGATTCTACTGCTGGACGAAGCAACCAGCGCTTTGGATGCGGAAAGCGAATACGCCGTGCAACGCGCCGTCGAAGAGCTTGCGCAATCACGTACGACCCTGATCGTTGCGCACCGGCTTGCCACGGTGAAAAAAGCGGACCGGATCGTCGTTTTTGAGGCGGGCAGGATCGTGGCGCAAGGCACACATGACGCGCTTGTCGCGCAAGACGGTCTTTATGCCCGTCTGGCGCGGTTGCAATTCACCGAAGGTATGGCTGCGCAATAGGGATTTTCGTAGCGTCAGTCTTGCGATTGCACAACGCAACCCTCACGATATGATATCAGGGAGAACCGCCACATCAGAACTGGCGGTCACATATCAGGGGAGGAGACCGGCATGCCATACGCGAATGTCGCTGATCGTGATGCGATCGAAAACGAAATGCCATGGGACGCGCGCGACCTGCCGACCACGACTTATGAATTGCTTAGCAGTACGGCGTCGAAATTTGGCACACGCAACGCAGTAACATATCGCCTATTGTCGGACCCCAGCGCCAAATGCGAAACGCTCAGTTGGAATGAGTTACGAGACAAAACGGCGCAAACCGCCAATTTGTTTCGCTCACTCGGTATCGGCGAAAACGACGTTGTCGCCTATTTGCTACCCAATGCGACCGAAACGATCCTGACATATCTGGGTGGGCAGGTGGCCGGCATCGTCAACCCAATCAACCCATTGCTGGACGCCGAACAAATCTCTGCCATTTTGCGTGAGACAAACGCAAAGGTTTTGGTCACACTCAAAGCGTTCCCCAAAACAGACGTTGCCCAAAAGGCGGCAGAGGCGGTGCGCTTTGCCCCAAATGTCAAACATGTGCTCGAAGTGGACCTGCACCGTTATCTGACCGGATTGAAGCGGCTGATCGTACCATTGATCCGGCCCAAAAACCCGACTGATCACGACGCGCGCGTTCTTGATTTCAACGCCGAACTCGCCAAGCAACCAAGAGAGCTGACCTTTGCGGATAGCACCACCGACAGGGTGGCCGCTTACTTCCACACAGGTGGCACCACGGGCATGCCAAAGGTTGTGCAGCATCGGTACTCTGGCATCGTCTACAATGCGTGGCTCGGTGCGCGTCTTTTGTTCACCGAACAAGACGTACAGATGTGCCCGCTGCCGTTGTTTCATGTCTTTGCAACCATCGTTTCGCTGGGGGCATCGCTCGGATCTGGGGCCGAAATTGTATTCCCCACACCGCAAGGTTATCGCGGCGAAGGCGTGTTCGATAACTTCTGGAAACTGGTCGAAAAGCACAAAGTCACCTTCATGATCACCGTACCGACAGCGATGTCAGCCTTGATGCAACGCAAGGTGGATGCGGATATCTCAACACTGCGACTGGCGTTTTGTGGATCTGCCCCGCTCCCGCTGGAGCTTTACAAACGATTCGAGGCTGCGGCGGGTGTCACAATCTGCGAAGGTTACGGCTTGACCGAAGCGACCTGTCTTGTTTCGATCAATCCGCCAGACGGCGAAAAGCGGGTGGGTTCGATCGGCATCCCTTTCCCTTACACAGACGTACGGATCATGTCGGTGGCGACAGGTAAAGACAGCAAGACTGATGAAATCGGCGAAATCTGTGTCTCAAACCCTGGGGTCTATGGCGGAAAAACCTACACTGAAGCGGAAAAGAACGACGGGCTATTCTACCCGGGCACCGTGTCAGACGCGCAATATCTGCGCACAGGTGATCTGGGGCGCAAAGACGCTGATGGATACCTTTGGATCACCGGCCGAGCCAAAGATCTGATTATTCGGGGGGGGCATAATATCGACCCCGCTGAGATCGAAGAGGCGCTCGCCGGGCACGAGGCAGTGGCCTTTGCCGGGGCCATTGGGCAGCCGGACAAACATGCCGGCGAAATCCCTTGCGCCTATGTAGAGCTGGTCGATGGAGCCGATGTGACCAGCGATGATCTATTGGAATATGCAAAGGATCACATCCATGAACGCGCGGCGCATCCCAAGCACCTTGAGATATTGGATGAGCTTCCCAAAACCGCCGTTGGCAAAATTTTCAAACCTGACCTGCGCAAACGAGCCATCACCCGTATTTACAATGATGCTTTATCCGAAGTGGGGGCCGAGGTCAGCGTCGTGACCGAGGACAAGAAGCGTGGACTTGTTGCACATATCGTAAAAACCGGTGGTGCAACTGATGATGACATCGGCAAGGCGCTAGGGGCTTTCACAATCCCATGGCAGGCAGCCGAGTAGCGATCAGGCTCATGTAAAAAGAGGACGTTACAATGGCAAAACTCGCGTTTTTGGGCCTTGGGGTCATGGGCTACCCCATGGCCGGTCACTTACAGGCCGCTGGTCATGATGTTTGCGTTTACAACAGGACAACGACCAAGGCCGAAGCGTGGGTTGCCCAACACGGCGGTCGTTTGGGTGCGACACCGGGCGATGCAGCGACCGGTGCCGATATGGTCATGGCGTGTGTGGGAAACGACGACGATCTGCGTGCGGTCTGTCTGGGGGACCACGGCGCATTCGCCAGCATGGCAAAGGATACCATCTTTGTTGATCACACGACCGTCTCTGCGGCTGTGACGCGGGAACTACATGATCTTGCGGCGCAAAGCGGGATTGCTTTTGTTGATGCGCCCGTGTCCGGCGGGCAGGCTGGCGCCGAAAATGGGGTGCTCTCGGTCATGTGCGGAGGCGCAGCCGCCAGCTATGATGCAGCTGAAAGCGTTATCGGGTCATATGCCCGTATCTGTCGTCGCATTGGCGATAGCGGTGCGGGGCAAATGACCAAGATGTGCAATCAGATTGCAATCGCCGGTCTGGTTCAGGGGCTTTCAGAGGCGTTGCATTTTGCCCAAAAAGCTGGGCTGGACGGGCGCGCCGTGGTCGAAGTGATCAGCCAGGGTGCGGCGGGTAGTTGGCAGATGTCCAACCGCCACGAAACAATGATTGATGATAAGTTCGAGCATGGTTTCGCGGTTGACTGGATGCGCAAGGACCTTGGGATTTGTCTTGACGCAGCTGACGAAAACGGTGCCAGCCTTCCGATCACAGCCCTTGTCGATCAGTTCTACAAAGACGTTCAGAAATTGGGCGGCGGTCGTTGGGATACATCCTCATTACTCAAGCGTCTGCAAGTGTTTGACCGACCTTAAAACAGAGTAATGTCGCTATTTTGTGGGGGCGGTCGTTTGACAGGTGCGATATCCGGCGCAGGTCCAACGACTTGCAACTGACGAGCGGCACCGGTCGTCGGTGTGAACTGAACCCGACGTGCTTTGTCACCACCAAGGCTCTGCGATACACAAGCGATCCCCTCGCGTTCAAGGAACTCCAGCGCAAAATCTGCATTTGATCGGCCTATATCGCGAGAATGATCAGTCATCCTTGCGCCGCCGAATAGTTTTGCTTGCAGATTTCTGCGATCACCACCTGCCCGCAGCACCCGATTGATGAGCAGCTCCATTGCGTTTACGCCGTATTTCAAGTCGTCGCTCTTGGCGGTTCCGGAGCTGGCCAACAAAAAATGGTTCATGCCACCGACGCCGATTTTTTGATCGTAGAGGCAAACCGCAACGCAAGACCCCAAAACCGTGGACATCACGACGTGCGGATCAGCGGAAACTGCATAGTCGCCTTGCACCACCGTGACAGTTTTTGACGTTCGCGCGCTCATGCACGGACCCTCTGCGCCGACGCGCGCAGCAGTGCCTGACCCATTTGATCGATAGGTAACTGCGTCTCAACGCCGCCAAGCTCCATGGCGACACGCGGCATACCATAAACAACTGATGACGCCTCATCTTGCCCAAATGTGCGCGCGCCGGCATTGCGCAACGCCGCAAGCCCCTCCGCTCCGTCCCGCCCCATGCCTGTTAATATCGCAGCTGTGATATGAGGTGCCTGATGGCGAGCCGACAAGAACAATGCATCAACGGAAGGACGATGTCCTGATACAAGCGCGTGGGTTTGCATCGATATCCGATACGGGCTTCCCTTTGCCAGGCAAAGGTGGGCGCCGTCTCCCGGCGCAAGATAGATGGCGCCCGGCGCAATGCGCGCACCGTCCTCTGCCTTTTGCACATTGGCTGCCGTTGCACCGTCCAGCAACCTGATCAGGCTTTGGGCGAAGCCTCCTCCGGTGTGCTGTACGATCAGTGTGGGTGGGCAATTTGCCGGGAATTGCTTTAATATCTTCAGCAGCGCATCCACACCGCCAGTGGATGAACCGATCAGGATCAAGCGGCTCTTGTCGAAATCGTGGTTCTTTGGGGCGTTGCGGTTGACTGTAGGTTGCGGCGCTGCGGTGTTGGCGCTGTGTAAGGCATTGACCAACGCCTCATCGGTCGCATCCAGTTCCAACCATACCACATGTCGCGCCGCGCGCGCTGAAAGGCCGGCCATGGGCTGGTCAGTTTCGGATTTGATTAGCACGCAACCAATACCCATGATCCTAAAAAGCGAATCGAGAAGTTCGAATTCGGCACAATTCGCCAATTCCCCCGACATCAAAACACAGTCTGGCCGGTGATGTTCGGCATAGTCGTACACCTGGGTTAGTTCCGCAGCCGCCCGGCATACATCAAGGTGGGGATTTTTAGAAAGTCGCGTTTGCAACCGCGCTTGACCGACAGGGGAATGATGAGCGATCAGGATACGCATTCTTTGCTCGCCTCTTTATTGCCAGCAGGTGCGGCATTAAAATCTGTTATATTTCGGTCTGTCTTGCAAACAGAAACGTCAGGTCATCAATGCTCAGCCGATGTCCGCCTCAGGGCTGGTGCACGTGCCGATGCATCTACAAATGACTACTCTGTGAATTCGTATGAATTGGTTAATGACCTGGCATTTGCTCTGTTTTTTTTTGACCTGTATCCGCACTTGTGATCTTGATTATCAAGTGTGTTGCGATGAAGCGCGATGGCATGGTTATTTAGAAAAGCGACACGCCGCTCGCATCATGCGGAAGTAAACGATGCGCTTCATTAGCATCGGAACCTCCGACAAGATCGCGCAATTTTTCCAGCCGAGTGGGGGCAATGACGCGACCATAGTCAATTTGCGCGTTGACATCGGTCTCGGTGCTCATCCGGTCCAGTAACAGACCAATCTCGTCAACAGACTGAATCACAAGGTCAAATTGTTGCATAGATATTGGATCGATCCTCCTGCCCTGAATGTCAGAGTTGGCTTCCAGCACAGAGGTTTCAAGTTGTGACACCACTTCACCTAGGTCGCGCATTGCGCGGCTGACATTGCGCAGCACAATTTGAAGCCGGTATTGTTCGGGGCTACTTTTTTCATTTTTCATAGTCGCCCAACAACACTTTCAATGCACTGCTTCATGCTGGCCGTTGAGAATGGCTTTTTAATGATGTTGTTGAGCCCCAAGGCCTTTCCTTTGGAAACCAAATCAGGAGTTGGGTTTCCCGTTACAAGAATGAAACCAATGCGTGCGGTCGATCGATTTTGTCGCAACGCCTTCAATAATTCGAGCCCGTCCATTCCCGGCATATTGTAGTCGGACAGGACAAGGTGAACGGGGTCTGCGACAAGCTTTGTCAGTGCCGCACGGCCATCATTTTCTGCTTGGTTTTTCCAAATTCCCATCTCTTCAATCGCTTGAATCAGTAGTCCACGACTTACGCCCATGTCATCCACGACCATGACGCGCAAAGAATCCTTTAAGCTCATTTCTTATTCTTTCCTATTGGACGGCAATTCCGTGCCCGCTGCGTTGAGTTTCTGGTAGGTGGTGATACCGACACTGGTAAAACGGCTCTCTGCTGGTCCACAAAGTCGTTCCGAATGACCAATCATCAGATGCCCGTCAGGACAAAGATTATTGGCAAAGCGTGTCCAAAGTCGGCTCTGCGTCTCTTTGTCGAAATAGATGGCCGCATTCCGACAAAAAACGACGTCAAAAGGCCGACGCATCGGCCAGTCTGCAACAAGGTTCAGCTGTCCAAATGATATTAGCCGGCGCAGCTGATCATGCATGCTGAAATGTGTCTTGGTGGTCCGCTGTGGGTCGATCATCTTTTTTTTGTATGAATTTGGGATCGCATCAAGCTGGTCACTTGGGTAAGCCCCAGCCTTGGCCTTTTCAATGATCTGCGAATCAACGTCTGTGGCTAAGATGCGGATATCCAACTGCGCCGCTTCTGGGCAAGCATCGAGCACCATGGCCGCGATACAGTACGCCTCCTGTCCGGCGGAGCATGCCGAGGACCAAAGCCGTACAGCGCCGCCAGATTTCGCGCGCGCCACAAGGTCAGGCAAAAGTTCGGTTCGCAAAAAGTCAAAGTGATGTTGTTCGCGAAAAAAATGGGTCACATTAGTGGTGAGTGCTGATAGCAGATGCGCCTGTTCTTCATCACCATCGGGGCGGTTCAGCAGGTCACAATATGCCGCAAAGCTTGGCAGATTCAATGCACGTAACCGGCGGGCCAATCGGGAATAGACCAACGCTTTTTTCGAGGACTGAAGATAGAGGCCGTATCTCGCGTTGGCCAGATCTGCGATCATACGAAAATCGCCGTCGGAAAAGACGTACTCACCGTTCTTTGGCGTTTTTTCGTGATCCAGCGCCGCCATATTCATGCGGCGGCCTGCTCGGCACTCGGCATCAGAGCCGTGAGGTTGATGACCTTCGTCATATCGTCACCCACTGGAATGACACCAAGAATGGCGCGAGTGGTTGCATCTTCCGGACTACGCGGCGTCTCTCGTACCATATCTGCGCTCACACCCAGGATTTCGGATACAGATTCCACCAGCAGCCCCACGATGCGTTCTTCGATGGCGGTTATAATAATAACATGGCGTTCTGTTGGGGTTATTTTTTCAAAACCCAGTTTTGCCGCCAGATCAACGATTGGGATAACAGCGCCGCGCAGATTTATGACACCAAGAACATGATGTGGCGAGTGCGGAAGAATTGTTACTGGAGTCCAGCGTCGAATTTCGCGGATTTGTGTGATTTCAATACAAAAGTTCTGCCCGCCCGCGACGAGTGTCACAAACTCCAACTGTTTGGCTTGATTGGTTTCAGCAGGCTGCGACATGCGGTTGCTCCCCCTCGAAAGTTGAACTTGTGACTGGGTTAGTTGCGGTGCCAATGGCAATTGCGTCAGGGTCGATAATCAAGGCAATTTTGCCATCGCCCAAAATGGTTGCACCGGATATGCCGTTGATTTGGCCATAATTGCCCTGCATGCTTTTGACGACGACCTGTCTTTGATCAAAGATATCATCGACCGCCAAAGCACATTGCGGAACGGTTTCTGTCTGGATCAGCAGCAAAACCCTATCGGTCATTGGCTTGCTTTCATCCGGATGGCCCAATCTTTCGGATAGATCGATGATTGGCACATATTCGCCTCGGATCCTGAGCAGCTCGCTCCGAAGACCGATTTTGGACAAATCCGCCGCCGCTGGCCGAATAGTTTCCAAGATACTGGAGATTGGGACAACCATGGTCTGACCGCCGATATTAATGATCATGCCATCCATGACAGCCAAAGTGAGCGGAAGCGTAATTGAAAATGTCGTGCCATGGCCCGGATTAGTTGTTATGGCAACCCGGCCGCCCAGTGCCGTGATCGCGGTCTTGACCACATCCATGCCGACACCGCGCCCGGATAGATTTGTTACCTCTGACGCGGTCGAAAAGCCGGGCGCGAATAGAAGGTGATCTATCTCCTGATCTGATAGCTGAGCATCATCGGGGATCAAACCCTTTTCAACGGCGATATCGCGGATGCGCGGACGATTGAGCCCCGCACCATCATCAGCAATTTCGATGACGATGCTGCCAGAGCGTTGACTTGCCGACAAACGCAATTGACCTTGCGCGGATTTCCCAGCCTTGCTCCTGTCTTCTGGTTTCTCAATCCCGTGATCGATGGCGTTGCGGATCATATGGGTTAAGGGGTCCGCCAAACGTTCAACAACCGTTTTGTCGACCTCGGTTGCTTCGCCTTCCGTGACCAACTCCACGTTCTTACCTGTGGCATCCGCGGCCTCCCGTGCAATTCGCAGCATGCGTTGAAAAAGCGGTTTGACCGGTTGCGCCCTGATTGCCATGACGCCTTCTTGTATCTCTCGCGCGAGCAATTTGTAGTCGTCGAGATCCGCAAAAAGCTCGGATGAGTTGGGCAACTCAGCTTCCTGGAGACGCTGTGAGATAACGGACTGATTAATAATCAGCTCGCCGACAGCGTTGATCAACCGATCCACACGCTCGGGATCGACGCGCAACGTGGTGGCAGGACGTTTTGCAGGTTTGTCTTTGTTTTCATCTTTTTTTTGCTCAGGTGTGGTTAGCGCAACCTGTTGTGATGACACGGCTTCCGGTGCGAAGACATCTGGTTCGGGTTGCGGTTCGGCCTCCAGATCGGGCAGATCGATGATAGGCGCGCTGGGCGCGTCGTCATCTATCGCCGTTACTTTCAGATCGCAAAGATCATCAACAAATTGGAATATATCCAAGATTGGAAGATCGCTTTGTACGCCAGTCACATCAATCTTCCACGAAAGGTAACCTTCTTCCCAGTTAAAGTCGGAATAATGCTCTGGCAGTTCCGAGGTATCGACCGTAACCTTTGCCTCTCCCAGGTCTTGAACAGCACTGATCAGCAACAGCGGATCATGGCCGCTGGCGTAAAAATCTCGCGTTGGCTTGAAGCAAACCTTAAACCCTGCCGCATCGTCAGGTTCACCAAAATCGAGCGTCATGGCCTCAAAAACAAACTCTTCTTCGGGTGCGTCTTCAGCGCCGAGGAAGGACTGCAGGTCAGCAAGTACTGGATCTACCTGATCGCGGTTGGCGGGAATGCTATCCCGAGCGGCCTCGACGAGGTCCGCAAGGATATCTCCTGCCCGTTGAAGAACCCGCAACAGGGTGTCGTCGGTTTCCAAGCGATGTGATCGCACTTCATCAAGCACGGTTTCGAACTTGTGTGCAAAGCCAACCAATTCGTCCAAGGCGAACGCACCTGCGGCACCTTTGATCGAATGTACGGCGCGGAAAACGGCATTAACTGTCTCATCATCCGCGTTTCCGTCACGCATCTCAACGAGGCCTTCTGTCAAGGCGACAATCAGGTCTTCACATTCTTCAAAGAAGACATCTAGGATCGAGCCATCAGCAGCCATGATTATGCTCCCGTCAATCGGCGGATGACCGAAACAAGCGCTTCATCATCGAAGGGTTTGACGATCCAACCAGTAGCCCCGGCCTTGCGCGCACGTTCTTTGAGCGCCGCACCGCTTTCGGTCGTCAAAACCAGAACGGGCACGCCGCGGTTCACGTCTCCACCGCGAATATCCTCAATCACGCCGAACCCGTCCTTGTTGGGCATGTTTACATCGGTGATGACCAGATCGGCGTGATCCTCTTGAAACTTGGAGACGCCGTCGACGCCATCGACGGCCGTCGTCACCTCAAACCCTGCCTTTTCCAATGTCATGGTCAGCAAATTTCGGATCGTTCGGGAATCATCAATTGCAAGGATACGTGTGCTCATCAGACGTCCTCTGCTTCAGTTAAAAGGTCGCTAAGGCCAAGCGTGTTCAGGGATTCACGACATTCCGGGGTCGGGTCGGCAAGGACGACCCTAAGGTCGTTCGCGTCCCATGCAGCATGCGCCATTTGAATGATTTGAGCCCCCAATCCACCCAAGCGCGTGACGGCGCTGCAGTCGAGCACTATGGGGAGTTCAGCCGATTGTTCCAGAAAACTATGGAGTTGTTGGCAGTCCTCAAGTTTCATTACCGGGGGCAATTCAAATGTCGCGTTATCACTTGTCATTGATCTACATTATCCATTGAATCAGAGCACACTTGCGCGGGCAGTGGTCGGACTTATGCCGTTCGTTCAATTAATTTGACGTAAAGATCAGTGTGCGTTTTTCCGCGTGCCAGACCTTAGAAGTTTGTCGCTGGCGTGAGCGATAACAAGGACTTTGAATAGGTTGCCTTTGGCGCCTCGAAAAACGTTTCTGATGGGCCGGCTTCGACGATCTGTCCGGACTGTAAGACGGCAACATCATCAGCCATCTGGCGCACAACCGCGAGGTTATGGCTGATAAATAGAATTGTCAGATTGAACTTGGCCTGTAGATCTTTGAGCAGGTTCAGGATCTGCGCTTGGATCGACACGTCAAGCGCAGATGTTGGCTCATCACAAATCAAAAACCTTGGGCGTGCCAGCAATGCGCGCGCTACCGCAATACGTTGACGTTGTCCGCCAGAGAACTGATGCGGATAGCGGTCAATGACATCTGGTTCCAACTCGACCAGACGCAACATCCCGATCGCCAAGGCATGACGGGCCGCCTTGTCCGGCTCAAGCCCATAAAGCGCCAGGGGTTCTGCCAAAATGTCACCAATCCGGTGACGGGCATTCAAGCTGGAATAGGGGTCCTGGAACACCATCTGGACAACACGTCGCGACGGATCGCGGCGCGCGCGCGCCTTGCCATAGGGCAGCGCGGCATCTCCTAACCGCATGTTGCCTCCTGATGGGTTGACCAGCCCACAGATTGCCTTGGCCAATGTCGATTTGCCCGATCCGCTTTCACCGACCAGACCCAGAACACGGCCGGCGGGGACTGTTAGCGATACGTCTTGCAAGGCAACATATGGGTCGGGTTTGCGAAACAGCGATGTCCGGGTGCCGGCAAAGCGCACGGTTAGACTGTCAACCTCCAGCGCCAGCCCACCCTCTTGCACCCCTTCCAAAAGCCACGCCTCGGCATCGACACCCTGCTTGTCCGATGCGGTTGGGGGTCCGCCATCGCCGGGCACCAAAAACCGATCCAGCTTGCGGTCCAGCCGGGGAACGGCAGCCATCAGTGATTTGGTATAGGGATGTTCAGGCGCACCCAGCACACGTTCGGTTGCGCCGGTTTCCATCACCCGTCCACCACGCAAAACAGTCACATTGTCGGTGATCTGCGCGATGACGCCGATATCATGGGTAATCAGGATAAACGCGATGTCTCGGGCGTCAGCCAGCTGACGGATCAGATCAAGAACCTGACTTTGAACAGCGACATCCAGCGCCGTCGTGGGTTCATCGGCGATGATCAGTTCGGGATCCGTGCAAAGCGCCAAGGCAATGACCACCCGTTGCCGCATACCGCCAGAAAACTGATGCGGATAGGCGCCGATCCGATCCGCTGCATTCTTGATCCCGATCTCCTCCAGCAGATCAACCGCGCGCTTGCGGGCCGCACTTGTGCTGACATCCGAATGTGCCTGAATGGTCTCGATCAGTTGGTCCTCGATCGTCATCAACGGGTTGAGGCTGGTTTGCGGGTCTTGAAAAATCATCGAAATTCGGTCGCCGCGCACCTCATGGGCCTGCTCGGGGGTCAGGGCACACAAATCCGTGTCGCCCAACGTCATCAATCCACTTGCCACGTATCCGGGTGGTTGCAACAGGCCGATGATCGCGGCCCCAATGGTTGATTTGCCCGCACCGCTTTCGCCAACCAACCCATGGATTTCGCCGGGTTTTACCTGGATCGACACATCTTGGATGGCTGTGAAATCACCCCTGCGCGATGGAAAGGTGACGGTCAGGTTTTTAACATCCAGCATCAGCGCAACCTTGGATTAAAGGCATCGCGCAGGAAATCACCAAGAATGTTGATCGACACGACCAGCGCAATCAAAAACAAGGTTGGCACCCAAAGAATCCACCATTCGCCTGACAGCAGAAATTGCATGCCAATGCGAATGAGCGTCCCCAGCGACGGACTATCAGCGGGCAGACCAATGCCAAGAAATGAAAGTGTCGCTTCAAGCAGGATGGCCGAGGCGAGATCGACAGTCATAATCACAAGAAGGGGCCCAAGGATGTTGGGAAGAATATGCCAGAACATCACACGCAAGGGATGTTGGCCCATTATGATCGCCGCCTGAACATATTCCTTGTTGCGCTCCACAAAGGTGGACGCACGGGCCGTTCGTGCAAAGTTGACCCAAAGAGACAGGGCAATCGCGATGGTCAGCACAACAACACGCAGGTTTTCGTGTGCGGATGTCGGCAGAATGCCTCGCGCAATTCCATCAATCAGCAGGGCCGTTAGAATGGCGGGCAGGGCAAGCTGAACATCGGCAATGCGCATGACAATCGCGTCAAGGCGTCCGCCGTAATAACCTGCCGCCAGCCCCAAACCGACACCCAGCACCGTAGCGATTAGCATCGCCATCAGCCCGATCAGTAGCGAAAGGCGGGCACCATAAAGAATGGCCGACACCATATCGCGGCCCTGATCATCGGTCCCCAGCAAAAACCGTGGATCCGCCCCGTCTTCCCAAACCGGTGGAAGCAAGCCATCCATCAACGTAAATGTGGCCAAATCATAAGGGTTCGATTGGGCAATCCACGGGGCAAGAAGCGCGCCACCAAAGATCAGGATCGCAACAACAGCAGCAAGGATGGCCGCCGGTGAATGGCGGAACGCCCAAAACCCGTCGGTATCCCATAAACGACCCAGCATCAGGCGGCCTCTTTGACGCGCAAGCGCGGATCAATGGCGATATATAACATATCGACCAACAGGTTCACGAGCACAAAGAAGAAAGCAATGACCACCAGATAAACACCCATTACAGGGATGTCGACAAAGCGAATGCTATCAAGAAAAAGCAGGCCCATGCCGGGCCACTGAAATACACTTTCGGTAACAATGGAAAAGGCGATAACTCCGCCGAATTGTAATCCTATAATCGTGATAACGGGGATCATCGTATTGGCCAAAGCATGACGAAAATGCAGGCGGCGGTAGGGGATACCGCGGGCAGTCGCAAATCGAATATAGTCGGACCGCAACACCTCCATCATCTCGGCCCGAACAAGGCGCATGGTCAGCGTCAACTGGTACACCCCCAGCGTCAACGCGGGCAGGATCAGGGCGCGCCAGCCCTCCAAGGTGAAAAGGGATGATGTCCAGCTGCCGATCTCGACGGTGCCGCTGCGACCGAAAATCGGCAACCAACCCAAGTGAACGCCAAACAGGAACATCAACATGATGCCGATGACAAAAGTCGGGATCGACACACCAATAAGCGTGGTCAACAAAATCGTCTGCGTCATGAAGCCACGGGGCCTGAGCGCGGTGTAGACGCCAGCCGGAATGCCGACCAACAGCGAAATGAGCAAGGCGACCGTGCCAAGCTCCAGCGTCGCAGGTATCCGGTCAGTAATCATTTCACCCACAGGCTGGCGGGTACGATAGGAAAAGCCGAAATCACCGCGAAGCATATCGCCCGCAAAGCGGCCAAACTGCAAAACGAAGGGGTCGTTCAAACCCAGTTCTTCGCGCAAGCGCTCGCGATCCTGAACACTGGTTTCAACCCCCGTCATCTGGCTGACGGGATCACCGACAAAACGAAACAGCGAAAACGCCAAAAGGGCGACGGCCAGCATCACGAAAACCGACTGGACCAGCCGTTTGAGGATGAAATAAACCATCGCCTTGTTTGCTTAGTTCACCGTCACCCAGCGCAACATGAAGAAGTTGTCGGCACGCTGCGTGACATCGACATTGTCCTGCATCGCCCAGATCAGCGGCTGCACATAAAGGGGGATGTAAGCAACTTCTTCCTGCGTGATTGCCACGACTTCATCAATTAATTCCTGACGCTTGGCAGGGTCGAGCTCTTGCTGGATCATCGGCAACAACGCATCCACACGGGCGTTTGAATAGTTGCCAAAATTCCATGACCCCAGACGTTTTTCGTCATCCTGGCTATGCATCAGGAAACGGATGGGATGTTCGTGATCGAATGTGCCCGGCGACCAGCCCAATAGATACATGTCAAAATCGTCCGCGCGCAGCTGCTCCCAATAGTTCCGCACGGGCACGGTCGTCAGCTCTGCGTTCATACCGACGGCTGCAAACATCGATGCCGCCGCACGGCACAGCGCCTCATCATTGATATACCGATCATTGGTGCACTTCAGACCAAAGGAAAATCCGTCCGAATAGCCGGCTTCGGCCAACAGTTCTTTTGCACGATCAGGATCATAGGCAGGACGGTCTGCATTCGCCTCCGAATACCCGGAAATTCCCGCAGGCACCAACTGGCTGGCCGCATCGATCTTGCCGCGCATAACGACGCGGTCAATTGCGTCAATATTGATGGCATGGGCGGCGGCCAAGCGCACGCGCGGGTCGGTAAATGGATTGGCATCCGTGACATCAGACGAATAAAGCAACGTGTCATGTTCATGGCCAAAGCCAAACATGATCACGCGGGTTTCTTCGCCTTCGATGACCTTGAAACCGTCGCGGCCTTCGACCTGTGTAACATCCTGCAATGGAACCGGCTCAATGAAATCAATCTGTCCCGATAGCAAGGCGGCCAGGCCGGTCGCGGCGTTTCCAATCGGTGTCAAAATGGCCTCGGTCACATTGCCGCGATCAGTATCCCACCACTCTGCATAAGGCACCAAACGGGTCTCAATCCCCGGGTCTCGGCTGGACAGCGTGTACGGGCCTGTACCATTCGTATTGCGGGTCGCAAAATTTTCAGCGTCACGCGCGGGCAGGGCGGCATCGTTGGCTTCTGCCCAGCCGCTATCCAGAATCATAAAGTTGGCGATGCTGTCAGGGAAAAGCGGGTTCGGTGCGTTCGTTACGAAGTCGATTGTAAAGTCATCCACAATTCGGACATCCGTGACCGGCGCAAACCACGACCGGACGTCGGATGCTTCATCTGCGGCACGCTGATAGGAAAACAGAACATCCTGCGATGTGAAAGCCGCACCATCGTGGAACGTTACATTGTCACGCAAGGTGAAACGCCAGCCATTTTCGCCCTGTAATGGGGCCCATGATGTGGCCAAAGATGGTTCAATCGACATGTCCTTGCCGCGGCGGACCAGTCCCTCATACACATTGTTGAGAAACGACAAAACCGGGGCCGCATTCACAGCATGCGGGTCCATGGTCTGGGGGTCCGTTGTGACCGCCCAGCGAAATGTTTCAGACATAGCCATGGTGCCAGTCATGACAATTACAGCTGCGGTTGCCGTGGACCGCAGCCAATAGGATGACTTCGACATAATCGTTCTCCCAGTCAAATGTGTCGGCTTCACTGTGGATGTCCCAGCCCAGGGCGTCAACTCAGCCTGACTTTCAAGCGGATGCAGGGTAATGCGGTAGTTCACCATACCCGAATACAACTCCAGGGTTGAGGGCAGTCGGCCACAACGCCCGCTTTCGTTGTAATATGCGTTGTATTGTTAGTTTTTTTGACGCCCGCTGTAGACAGATTATTAACGAATCCTTAACAGCGCCAGAAGCTAAACAGGCCTGATATTATTTCTAAAATTCATCTGACAAGTCGCCGACAATTGATTTCTGACCTACATCCCAACTGCGAGAGTAACGCCAAAAATACGCTTAGTGCGTCCGTATGTGGTATGGACCATTATGAGCTATTTGGAGAACACCCCAAAACTGCGGTAAAGCCGCGCAAGACGCCGCACCACGCCGTAAGTAAACAGCGCGAACAGAGCTTCGTGTTTCATGAAAGGCTTGGTCCGCCATTAGAGACGTGCGCAACGCCAAACCCAACTTCGAACATGATGGCGTTGGACAAAGTCGTAGCACAAAGATTCGCGTTGCCGCTATGGGAGCGGGCATATCACGTGAAGGGCCGGATTTCGATAAATGCGCGGCGCAAGCATTTGTTTGTCGGCGGCGATTTTTTCGCGCCGTCAACACGTAAGAAACACGAAACACGCCACCACAATACCTACCAGAAAGGACTTGCGGTTTTCCGCAGCTATTTCGGCAACCGTGTTGTTCTTGACCAAGTATTGTGGCTGACCCACACACATCAGGATTTCTATTTCCACACTTATCACGACCTAATGACGCAAGTGGTGCTGGCTGATGAGTTGGGGATCAGCAAAGACGTACCCATTGTTGTTGATGACAGTTGGGCTGATCTGCCGCACGCAAAGCTCTTTTTGAAAAGTGACCTGCTTTGCGACCGACAAATCGTCCGCCTCAAGCCGGATGAGACACTGGTTTGCAAATCGCTCTACATGTTGCAGCCACAACACTTCTGCAGACGGCTTCTTGACCGGGTCGCTTCTTGTTTTGAGGAAGAAAGGCCCGACAAGGATTTCAGTGACCGTCTGGTGCTGATCCGCGACAAGGCAACGTTATTGAGCAGGTCATGTGCCGGCATGCAGGATCTGGTCCAGGCGTTGGAAGCGCAGGGGTTTTCCGTTCTCGATCCAGCCCTGCTGACCATGCCGCAGCAAAAGTGGGTGTTTGCACGGGCCTCTCATATCGTTGCCGAAAACGGGTCAGCGCTTACAAATATTGTTCATCGCGGCGCGGGCGATTTGAGGATCGATGCGCTGATGGCCAGCAGATTTCCGTCGACAACCTTTCAGTCATTATCGAAGATTTACGGCTTTGATTACCGCGCACATGTTTTGCCATCAACTGAGCAAGGCAAACATGTCCAATCCGAACTCACACCCGATGTGATGAAAAATATTTTGAAACAAGCTAACCAAAACATAAGGAAATATGCATGAAAATCTGCCTATTCGGGGCGTCTGGCTTCATCGGTAGCAACTTGGCCTTGCGGCTAAGCGAAAGCGGCGCACATGAGGTGCAGCTGTGTGATGTCGAGGATGCAAAACTGCGGCTTCGCTTTGAAAATGCACCATTTGCGTATGAAAAAGTGGACATCTCAAAAGACACCGACAGGGTCGATGAATTGGTACGCAATGCAGATCTTGTGTTTGACTTGGCCGCTTTTGTGCATCCTGCCATGTTCATGTCCAAGCCACTTGATGTGGTCAAACTGAACTTTTTTGACTGTCTGAATGTTATTCAATCCTGTGTGCGGCATAACAAACGCCTCATCCATTTCTCGACGTCCGAGGTGTATGGCAAGACCGGGGGGTCTGACGCTTCCTTCAAAGAGAATGAAACAGACCTGATCCTCGGGCCGATCGAGAACCAGCGCTGGATTTATTCTTGTGCCAAGCAGCTGCTTGATCGCATGATTTTCGCATATGGGGTCGAACAGGGGTTAAACTACACATTGGTGCGCCCGTTCAATTTTGTGGGCCCATTGATGGATAAATTCGCCAAGAACTGGGATCGTTCCGATAACCCACGCGTCTTTGCCAACTTCATGTCATCACTGGTGTATGACCGGCCGTTACAGTTGGTCGATGGTGGCCAAAGCCGACGTTGTTTTACGTACATCGACGATGCGATCAGCGCGCTTGAGGCGATTGTCGCCCATCCCAACGAAATGAACCGCCAAATTGTCAATGTTGGCAATCCCAGGAACGAAGCCACCATTGCCGATTTCGCCCAACTCATGGCTGATACATATGTAAAGCACTTTGATCCATCCGCGCGGCCCGTGATCAAATCGGTGGCGTCCAGTGATTTTTATGGCAAAGGGTACGAAGACTGCGACCGGCGCATGCCTGATATATCCAAGCTGACGTCAATTGGCTGGCAGCCCCAGTTCGGATTGGAAGAAACGGTGATGAAGTCAATGCAGTACTTCGTTCAGAACAAAACCCGCCTTGTGGAATTGCTGGGCGAATGAAATCTCAAACAGGTGCAGGGGCGGCCACGTCCATTGCACTATTTGGGGCGGCGCCACGTCAGTTGTAGCGGGTTTCAAGGCGACAAACCCGCCCATGACGAGTTTGCACTTGAAAAACCTGCATCAGAGGCGCATTTAGACGCCGTCCGCATCCTTCAGCGGAAGTGAAATACAGGAGATCACATGGCCAAGGAAGAACTGCTCGAATTCCCCGGTGTCGTGAAAGAACTTCTGCCTAACGCGACGTTTCGGGTCGAGCTGGAAAACGGCCATGAGATCATCGCGCACACGGCAGGCAAGATGCGTAAAAACCGCATCCGGGTTCTGGCTGGCGACAAGGTGCAAGTCGAAATGACACCTTACGATCTGACCAAAGGTCGGATTAACTATCGGTTCAAATAAGGTGAAGCGCAGCTTCGCCTGTTGTAGGTAAGCGTTTTGCCTTCGGCAAAATGCGACCTTACCCAGTTGCGCATCACATCATGACAACGCTGACACCTGACCCAACACTCAAGCTGATCCTTGGCTCTGGCTCGCCCCGGCGGTCCGAACTTTTGGCGCAGATCGGTGTCACACCATTCGCGGTCCGCCCCCCCGATATCAACGAAGACGTGCGCAAAAACGAATTGCCGCGCGACTACGTCAATCGGATTGCAGGCGAAAAGGCGGGGGCGGTGGATATCGCCGCCGACGAGGTGGTGCTTTGTGCGGATACCACCGTGGCCCTGGGGCGACGGATCATGGGCAAACCCGCAGATGCGGCTGAAGCCGCCCAATTCCTCAATGCACTTTCTGGACGGCGTCACAAGGTGATCACCGCCTTGGCCGTCAAACGGGGCGGGCGTGTCTGGCAAAAGGATGTCCAGACGACCGTTGCGATGAAACGGCTCTCGGACCGCGACATCAAGTGGTATCTGGGCACACAGGATTGGCACGGCAAGGCGGGCGGGTACGGTATCCAAGGTCCCGCCAGCGCCTTCATCACATGGTTGAACGGATCGTTTCACGCGGTCATGGGGTTGCCGCTGCCTGAAACCGTTGGGCTTTTGACAGCGGCAGGCTTTCCGGTTCTCGGAGCGGTGCAATGAAAGGGCGGGCCATCGTTCTTGACCATATCGGTGACATGGAAGCGGCTGCCTACATGGTTGACGGCAAACTCGACGACTTGCTGATCGATCACACAGACGGCCCGCGTCCGGGTGCCGTCTTTCGCGGGATTTGCGACCGGCCGATCAAGGGGCAGGGGGGAATGATGCTCCGGCTGCCGGACGGCGAAACAGCGTTCTTGCGGCAAGGCAAAGGGCTACGTCCGGGGCAGCCACTGCTGGTACAGGTCACCGGCTACGCTGAGGACACAAAAGCGATCCCTGTGACGGACAGGGTGCTGTTCAAAAGCCGATTTGCGATCGTCACACCCGGCAAACCGGGCCTGAATATCTCGCGCCAAATCACTGATGAAGACACCCGTGACGCTCTGCTGGCAATAGCGCACGACGTTTTTGAAAGCGATCACGGCTTGATCCTGCGTTCGTCCTGCGAAGGTGCTGATGAAGCGGACATTGCCGAGGATATTCTGGCGATGCAATCGCTTGCAGATGCAGTGCTTCAAGACGCCGACGGGGCAGTGCCAGAGGCGCTCACCGAAGGTGATGGTCCGCACGCGCTGGCCTGGCGCGAATGGACCGGTGCAGCTACCATAGTGACCGATCCCGGTAGTTTCGAAGATCAAGGCGTGCTTGATCAGATCGGCGGGCTTCGGGACGCGCGCGTTCCATTGGGTGAGGGCTCAATGTATGTGGAACCCACGCGCGCGCTGGTAGCGGTCGACGTGAACACGGGTAATGACATGTCACCTGCAGCGGCGCTGAAGGCAAATCTGGCGGCCTGCCGGGCTTTGCCAAGGGCCTTGCGGCTGCGGGGATTGGGCGGCCAAATCAGCATCGATTTCGTCTCGATGTCAAAGGCGCACCGCAAACAGGTCGAACAATCGCTGCGGGCTGCTTTTAAATTGGATCCTATTGAAACATCTCTTGTCGGATGGACACCTATGGGCCTGTTCGAGCTGCAGCGCAAACGCGAACGCCCATCCATTCCCGACACACTATTAAGAGACATCTAATGGCCTGCCCGATTTGCAACAAACCAACCGAAAAAGCGCATCGGCCTTTCTGTTCAGTGCGCTGCGCTGATGTTGATCTGGGTAAATGGCTCAGCGGCAGCTATGCAATCCCATCGACCGATCCAGACGATGCTGACCAGCTTGAAAATGAACCCGCGCAGGGTCTAGAGGGCAAACCCCACTAACAGCTGAATTGAGCGCAACTTCTCTCTGGACACCCCACGGCACCACGTCTAAAAGCACGCTACCCGACGGTGATATCCGTCCCAATGCCCGGGTAGCTCAGGGGTAGAGCAGTGGATTGAAAATCCTCGTGTCGGTGGTTCGATTCCGCCCCCGGGCACCATTTAAATCAATAACTTAGGCGGCCTTGAGTTTAGCGCACTCAAATGCATGTGTAATTCGTGTGTAATCAGGTCGAACTTTTCGGTTTTAGCTGGCGTACATTGTCTTCCTGAGTGCCGCTGATGCGAAGCAAGCGACAGTTGAATCGCGTACCGATGATGATGCGCTGCGCATTAACGGCAGCGATATTCAAAGAACCGTAATGACGACGGCTGATTGTACGTAATTGCGGCTTTTGATCAAAGACACCGAGTTGATTAAATCTTGTAGCTTGGCAGTTGCATCAACGCATTGCGCAGGGCATCGCCCCAACCGGTCGAAACCGCTTGATAATATGCGTCATCCGACTCTATCCGCGGTTTGTTATCGACTTCAAAACTGTCCTTGGCGTAGATTTGCAGATCAAGGGGCAGGCCCACGGACAGGTTTGCTTTGATGGTTGAATCGAACGACACCATCAGAAGTTTGATCGTGTCCTCAAAACTCATATCAGCTTCGTATGCGCGCACCAGAATGGGTTTACCGTATTTGGCCTCACCGATTTGAAAAAACGGGCTGTCATCGGTGACCTCAATGAAATTGCCTTCGGGATAGACCAGAAACAGCGTTGGCATGCCGCCTTTGATCTGGCCGCCCAAGATGACGGAGGCCTTGAATTTCGAAGACGCTTCTTGCCCGTCAGGGCCACTGTTTTCGATAACTTCCTTCAGCGTGTCCCCGACAAGGCGGGCAATCTGAAACATCGTGGGGAGTTCCAGAATAGTCGGGCTGCGGTCTGCCACGGCCTTGGACCGTTCATCCAGCAAGCTGATCAAGGCCTGCGTTGTCGCAAGGTTGCCTGCGGTCATCAGGGTAACAACCCGCTCGCCGGGTACGTCCCAGGTAAACATCTTCTTGGTGATTGAAAAATTATCGACACCCGCATTGGTGCGTGTGTCCGACATGAAGACCAGACCTTTGTTCAGGCGAAGGCCAACGCAGTAAGTCATTATCTTTGTCCAGTGCAGGATACCAAAGTCGCATTTCGCTGTGTTCTATTGCTGTATTTGCAGCGACACAATCATGGATTCATTTGCGGACCCTAAACGGACCCCAGTGATTGGTGCCGTATCGCGCGAATCGAGGCCTGTTGCGATCCTGACGTAGCGTTCGTCCGGCGATATCCCGTTTGAAACATCAAAACCCACCCAGCCGAGCCCATCGATATGCACCTCGGCCCATGCATGGCTGGCATCTTGATCGACCCGGTCATTCATCATCAGATATCCGCTGACATAACGCGCAGGAAGACCCGCCGCGCGTGCCGCGGAAACAAAGATCTGGGCGTGGTCCTGACAAACACCACCGCCTGCGGCCAATGCCTTTTCTGCCGGTGTGACAGCAAAGGTGTCCGCTTGGCCATATGGGACAACTTCAAGTATTTCTTTTGACAAAGCATGCAGGTCGCCCAACGTGTCGCCGTCGCGTTTGATTGTTTTGGACAGCTTGCGAATACCGGCCCCCGCCGCCGTGCGGGGTGTGCTTTGTGTGAAATGCCACAGCGGAGCAATCCCATAAACCTTGCCAAATATCCCATTGGATGTGTGGGTTTCGACCGTGCCAGCGACCTGCACCGACACCTCTGTTGCGCCCGGGTTAGCCTGCACTAGCAGCGTATGATTGCCATATTGATCGGTGAATGCCAGCTCTTGCGCACCGCCGGAAATGGCGACGTTCCATTCCGAAACCGTCTGATGTTTCGAATTGGTCGGGGTCAGACGTACCTGCTGCAAGCCATAGGAAACCGGCGCGTCATAGGTGTATTTGGTTGTGTGCGTGATATGCAGTTTCATTGTGTTACATGCCTACCCGATAAACCTGTAATCTTGTTCGATTTGCTGCCCAATTGCATTATTGTCCCGAATGAAATCCGTGATGAATTGGTGCAACCCGTCGTCAAAGATCTTTGCGATCGTCAGATGGCGCAGCTTGTCGCGCTGCGCATCGATCAGATCATGGCAGGGCATCCGCTGTCCGTATTCCTTGGCCAGAAAACTCAGGCTATCTTCTAAATTGCGGCTGCAAAACGACAGCGAACGGGGAAACCGGCTGTCCAGGATCAGGAATTCGGCAATGTTGGCCGACGTCATGTCATCATTGTTCAGCCAGCGGAAAGACCGATGCGCGGATACGGATCGCAGGATGGTTTCCCATTGCACATTGTCCAGCGTTGACCCCACAAAACTGGCCGATGGCAGCAGTGTGTAGTATTTCACATCGATGATCCGTGCGGTGTTATCGGCCCGTTCCAATGCGGTCCCGATCTGCGTGAAGTCATAGTTATCGGTCCGCAGCATTGTGCCGTGCAACGCCCCGCGGACCAGCGCGCTATGACGCCGGATTTCGCCCAATATCGTGGGCAGCTCGGTTTCTTTGACAGGGCGTTTCAGCGCCTCTTTCAGCGCCATCCAGCTTTCATTCACGGCCTCCCAAACCTCGGTCGTCAGGGCTGTGCGGACCAAGCGGGCATTTGTGCGGGCCTTTTCAATGGCTGCGATCACGCTGGACGGGTTATTTGGATTGCGCAGCAGGAAATCGACAACATGCGCCGCTGAATAATGGTCGTAAACCGCATCATAGGCAGATCGAACTCCGGCCGTGGTCACAACAGATTTCCATTCTGATGCCGGGTCGCTTGACCGTGTCAACGCAATACGAAATCCGGCCTCGACCAGTCTGGCGGTGTTTTCGCTGCGTTCAAGAAAGCGGAACATCCAGTACAGGCCGCCTGCGGTTTTTCCGAGCATGGCGCTAGTCCTCCAGAACCCAGGTATCTTTGGTGCCGCCGCCTTGGCTTGAGTTGACGACAAGCGATCCCGCCTTCAACGCCACACGGGTCAGCCCGCCGGGGGTAATGTTCATCCCGTTTGGTGAGACAAGCACAAAGGGGCGCAGGTCAACATGCCGGGGCGCAAGACCCTTTTTGGCAAAAATCGGCACTGTTGACAGCGATAGGGTCGGCTGCGCGATATAGTTGCCGGGGTTTCGGCGCAGCTTGGCCTCGAACTTGGCAATCTCGCGTTTACTGGCCGCAGGCCCGACCAGCATCCCATAGCCGCCAGAGCCATGGACTTCTTTGACCACCAAATCAGCCAGGTTTTCCAACACATAAGCCAGCGCATCCGGTTCTGAGCAGCGCCAGGTCTGCACATTCTTCAGGATCGCTTTTTCGCCGGTATAAAATTCAATGATGTCGGGCATATAGGAATAGATCGCCTTGTCATCGGCAATCCCGGTCCCCGGCGCATTGGCGATAGTGATATTGCCCGCACGATAGACATCCATGATGCCAGGCACACCCAGCATGGAATCCGGGTTGAAATTCAACGGATCCAGAAAATCATCATCCACGCGGCGATAAAGCACATCAATGACCTGATAGCCCTCGGTCGTGCGCATGGCGATATGGCCATCGACCACACGCAGGTCATGTCCCTCGACCAACTCCACGCCCATCTGATCCGCCAGAAACGAATGTTCAAAATAGGCAGAGTTGTGGATGCCGGGTGTCAGAACGGCAACGGTCGGCTTTCCGGCGCAGTGGACAGGCGCGCAAGCGGCCAATGACCGGCGCAGGTTTTTGGGGTAGTCGCTCACCGGCTGCACTTTGATCTGGCTGAAAAGCTCGGGAAACATTTGCAACATCGTTTCGCGATTTTCCAACATATAGGACACGCCTGATGGTGTTCGGGCGTTGTCTTCAAGCACAAAGAAGTCATCCTCGCCAGTGCGCACAATGTCTGTGCCCACGATATGGGTGTAAACATTGCCGGGGGGCGCGACACCGATCATCTGGGGCAGGAACGCGTCATTGCGGGCGATCAGATCGACCGGGATAATACCAGCCCGCAAGATTTCCTGACGGTGATAGATATCGTGAAGAAACGCATTGATCGCGCGCACGCGCTGCTCAATGCCTTTGGAAAGCTTGGTCCATTCGCGGTTCGCGATGATCCGCGGGATCAGGTCGAACGGGATCAGTCGCTCTTGCGCTGCGGCTTGGCCATATACGTTAAACGTAATGCCGGTCCGTCGAAAGAATGCCTCGGCTTCCTTGGATTTCTTGGTAAGGCGGGTCAGGTCTTCGTTCGAAAACCATTTCTGATACTCTGCGTAGGGTGCGCGAACACCGTCCGAATTCAAAAGCATCTCGTCAAAGTGTTGTCGGTCTGAATGCATCCGTCCATGCTAGCGTTTATGCCACGATGCGCAATGCGGGACTTTCAGGATCAAAAAATCAGGGCAGGCGGGCCACTGCCACTGACTGTTTGATAAGCGCCACCTGACCATATGATGTCATGAACGACACATCTGCGGCGTCGCGCCCGACGCCAATTCGGACGATTTCGGGCGCCCGCGCCATACCCGTCGGGTCGATCAAATGCCATTGCCCCTCAAGGTAGACCTCGACCACAGCGTGAAAATCCTGCGGAACGACGTCAGGGGCATAGGCGCTCACGAAGCGCGCGGGAATGCCAACCGCCCGCGCCATTGCAATCAGCACATGCGCATAGTCACGACAAACACCGGCGCGCGCAGCAAAGCTTTCGGTTGCGGTGGTCGATGCGTGGCTTGCCCCATTGTCATAGGTAAAATTGCCTTGGATCCAATCGGACATCGCCGCAATAAGACTGCCGCCAGCGCAAGACCCAAACGCGCTTGGCACAAAGTCAAGAAACGCCTCCGGATGGCAATAACGCGACGGCATCAGGAATTTCGTGACCTCGCTTGGGATCAGGTGAAATGGGGTGGTTGTAAGCGTTTCCAGCGCGATGGCTGGTCGCGCGACGCGCATAACCGTGCGATATTCACAATCGAACGTGTCGGCCACCCGGACCCACCGCCGCACACCGACATGCTCTTCACCGGCGACCATATGGGACCTGACATCTGGCCGGATCCTGAAACGGGTGTCACGGCCAGTCTGCGCATCATCCAGTGCGGCCTCAATCTGTAGCAACAGATCGCAAGGCGCCGCCGCAGAATAGATCAGATGTGCATGGATGGATATCAGCAAGACGTGCCCTAATTCTGCGAATTCGCAATCGGGCAACGCTCTCACTTACAAGACGGATTGTCGATAGGCTGTGGGATCAGGTGCAAATCAGTCGGACAGGGTCAAAATGCTGAATTCAAAACAAACCCAACCGAAAACGTATCACGGGTGAACCGGCTGATATTGCTTTCGGCAACGCTGCCATTAATGACCAAGGCGGGGCTGAAACCGGCATATTCGACGTCGGGAAAACCGATGTTTATGCCGTAAAGAAAACTCTCGTCCTCGCGCCCACCGTCAACGGGGCCAAGAACCGAATAGTCTGGGTAGTCGGTCGATTTCAGTCCGACATTCACGCTCAGAGAAACCGGACCGATAGGCTCTGCCCATCTGTAGGACCCTTGGATCAGCCACTCCTCATAGGTATTGTTGACGGAAAACCCCTTGCTGTCCACATAACCAAGCGTGCCACTGATGCGGTCGCCGCTGGCCAAACGATACGAAAGACCAGTGCGCAGCGTGGTCTGATAAACATCGCGAATACCAATAGACTCGTAGGCCTGTTTTTGCCGCTGCGCCGATAGATTGAGCGACAGATTATCCGACAGCGGCACACCGCGGGCCAATAGAATACGGGCAAAATCATAGTAAGGCTCACCCCCAAACTCAAACGTGCCGACGGTCAGCAGGGCATTCATCGTGCCATTCTGCAACGCGCGATCATGGCCAAGCGTCAACTGGGTCAAATCAGTGGCAAATTCACCGGCGTCCAAGGTCACGGTCGTGCCGGGGTTTATGGGATCTTCCACCGTGTCATCGTTCAACCTCACCCGCGAGCTTTGATATTGCAGCCCAACGGTCGTGCGTGATCTTGGTGTCGCCAGCAACCGATATCGTGTGCTGAAATTGAGCGTTGCGCGCACACCAGGCAGCGCCAGCGCATCAGCAGAAAGGGTCAGGGGGGGCTGGCCAGGCGCACTCAGTTCTTCATCCTCAGACCCGCCATTCACATTATTCGACGGCACAATCGAAAACGACAAATTCGTCGACCACGGGTTCAACTGCGTCACCCGGCGGGCATCACGAATGGTCCGCGTGCGCTCCGCGTCATTGGGCACCACCGTCAATGCCCGGCGCAACCAGAACGTCGACAAGGTGAACCGCTCCTCGGCCGCTGCGGCCAATGCGGTCAACCGGGCGGCCTCGTATTTCTGCGCATCCGTCTGCGACACAGCCCAGGCCCGCACGCCCGCACGGCGCCCCTCTGACGGATCATCCAACCGGGGGGCCGCCGCCGCCAACACAACCAGTGCCGCCCGATCATCCGGATCACGCGCCAGCAAGGCCCGCGCAATCTGCACGGCAAGCTCCACATTCCCCGACAACAACGCCTGCCGGGCAATCACCCGGGCATTGTCAACCGGCACATCCACCGATGTCTGGGCATGGGCGAGGGGGGCAAAAAGACAGGCCAAAACGGCCAGAATGCGGATATTCATAAGCGGGTTGGGACCTGATCGACGGTGTTTGCATTGCGGGGCGAATGACATCGCAACTCGATAGCAGGTTCCGCTTGGTATTCAATAACATCAGCACAAATCACCATCACGTCGGCGATATCGCCCCACCCATCATCCGCAGAGGCATGAATCAAGGTTTTGCCCGCGCGCGCCATTCTCTATAGTCCGACAAAAGAGCAACCCAACAGGCGAGGACCCCGATGCCCATCACCCCCGAACAACAGGCCGAAATCGAAGAACTGCGCAGCCAGTCCAAACCGACATTGCGGGCGGTCGCCGAAGGGATGGAAGGGCACCTTTATAAGGCCTATGACGTGCTCGATCACGGGTTCATCCGCGTTATCGATTATATGGGCGACGATGCGGCGATCTGTCAGGCGGCGCGGGTGTCCTACGGCAAGGGCACCAAGTCGGTCTCCAACGATGCGGGGCTCATCCGCTACCTGATGCGCCACTGGCACTCCACCCCGTTCGAGATGTGCGAGATCAAGCTGCACGTCAAACTCCCCGTCTTCGTTGCCCGCCAATGGATCCGGCACCGGACAGCGAACGTCAACGAATACTCCGCCCGCTACTCGATCCTCGACCGGGAATTCTACATCCCCGAGCCCGACAAACTCGCCGCGCAATCCGTAATCAACAATCAGGGCAGGGGGGAGGCGCTGACCGGCGAAGAAGCCGCCCGCGTGCTCGAATACCTCAAAGGCGACGCCGCGCGCTGCTATGACCACTACGCCGAAATGATCGACCAGGACGGGCAACAGGGTCTGGCCCGTGAACTCGCCCGCATGAACCTGCCCGCCAATATCTATACCCAATGGTATTGGAAGGTGGATCTGCACAATCTCTTCCACTTCCTGCGGCTGCGGGCGGACGCGCACGCGCAATACGAAATCCGGGTCTATGCCGAGGAGATCTGCAAACTCGTCGCCGACTGGGTGCCTGCGGCCTATGGCGCCTTCGAGGACTACCGGATGGGTGGAGCCACACTCTCGTCAAAGGCGATTGACTGTGTGAGAAGGATGCTCAAGGGTGAAGAGGTGACGCAGGAGACCTCGGGGATGTCCAAGGGGGAATGGCGGGAGTTTCGGGAGGTGATTGGGTGAGTCAGTTCGTCATAAATGCTGTCTGGCTATTCCTTGGTATAGTAGCGGGTTCGTTGATCCAATACTTTCTGAATTGGCTTACGTTCAGGAAGCATAGGGCAAATGCAAAACGCATCTTCGCAGTTGAAACGGCAATTAATCGTACTGAGTTGAACAAGTTGAAGCGCGAGATACAACGCAAGAAAGAGCGTTTCACGGCGGGACAGATTCTCGATCATGACTATTTTCTCGACATGTCGGGTTTCAACTACCGCATTGTCGACCCCTTGATTAATACGGGGCATTTTCATGAAATTCTCGGTCCTGAAGGGGTGGCCAGATACATGAAATACGCCAATGAACTAAACGTTGGGCACGCCAACAATCTAATCAATATGCTACGAACAGAGGATGAAGCCGGCAGATCATTGGCGTTTTTGGATTGGCTATTGGAAACCAAAGTCCCAGAGTGGGAAGGCCACCTCGGTTTTGTCGAGGAGTGCGTCGGAGCGGCAAATGTTATCGAGCAGTTGGAATACTCGCCAAACCTGCAGCTACCAAGATCTTAGCAAGCCGTAGGGTGCGCGTTCATGCGCACCAACCACCCATCACCACCCCACATCGGTGCGCATAAACGCGCACCCTACGCATGATCGCGGTGATATGATGAATATGGCCACGCTTCGGGGGTTTCCACCAATCCGTGTTTCACCGGATTGATCCAACAATAATTGACATGCGCCGCGTAATCTTCGTCGCTGCGAATATGGTGTTCCCAAAATCTGCGTTGCCAAATACCTTTCTCGCGGCGGGCAATGTGGCTGCGTTTTTGTGGACCGGCCTGCATGGCATGCGAAAACCGCGCCTTGATGACATTCCATCGCATCGAAAAATCCGCATCACCCGGCGGTAACGTCCAAATGCAATGCATGTGATCGGGCAACACCACCCATGCGTCTATTGCAAAAGGGCGCTCCATACGGGTTTTGGCGACCACTTCGCGCAATGTTGCAACCTCACGCACCAATAAATCCGACGACCGGTCGGCAAGGTTGACGGTGAAAAACACGGTGGCACCTTGGCGCTTGGGACGGATGTATTTCGACATGACGCATGTTCACCAGAGTTGGTTAACAACGGATTGAGGCACGTCCGCATGCTGATCGAATCCTCCCACCCGGCATCGCCGGGCAGCGCCCGGGCCGGGGCTCCGCCCGTTTGAACCTGAAATGGTCCCCCGGACCATTTCCGAGACGGTTCAAACCCTCCCCCACGGGGAGGGCGCTTTTGCGGGCGCCGCACCCCACACCACCGTCACCGATAAACGCCAAGCCCCGCCAAGCAGACCCGTCAGCGCGCCATCCCCGAGGTCCGGGCGCTGCCCTACTGTCTTGCGCAACACCAGCCGCAGCCTTCGCCGCGGCCTTGCCCGTTTACCGCACATTAACCTTCTGCACCGTGCGCTGCGTTAACCCGGCCCATGCCATATGATCATGCGCATGGTTTGCGCATGGTTTCTGCATAGGTTCTGCATGCACCCAAACCCGTTATTTGCTTGTTTCTTAATACCGTCGCGTCCTGCCGGGCGCGGACCCCGGACCAAAACCCACCGAACGTTGCGCGTTTTTGGCCACGCAAGCCCACGCTGACCCGACGTTAGCCAGTGTCATTAACGATTCGTCAATGAATTCGGGACACCCTATTTTCACGGGCAAAACGCGATGGCTACCGGCCACTCACCGCCAAATGCCGCAGTTTTGACGTGAAAAAGGCGTCAAAACCTTCATGACCCCACGTAAATGGGGGAAAAGTTACGCTAGGTTCCCCTCATACGTGTGGGGCAGTTTCCAGTATAAAACGTTTTGAGACATATCAAACATCTGGGAGGCTATCATGAACGTTACGAAGACGAAAACACTTGCGGCCGAAGACACCAAAAGACGCGCTTTCTCGCCAATCCACATGGATTTGGTCGAACGACTGACCCGCGAATGCGATAATATGTCCAGCAACCGGCCCCGCACCGCCGTCGAAAAATCCGGCGATAGCAACCGTCTGGCCGCCTGATCACGTCGGACCACGCTGGCGCAGACGGTCCGACCCTTTCCTATTCTGCCTTGGCCAGATTTCCCGCCATTTTGCGGCCATCCCGGCCTTCGATCAGCTCAAAAGTGATCTTTTGATCGTCCCCCAATCCGGTCATCCCTGATTGTTCCACCGCCGAGATATGCACAAATATATCCGCACCCCCATCATCCGGCGCGATAAACCCGTAACCCTTTGTTGTATTGAACCATTTTACGGTGCCACTTGGCATAGTCCGCTCTCCTTTTGTCGGGCCCATGGCTGGGCAGGGCAGGTCTTGGGCCCCGCGACAAAGCGGACTTCCCTTGGCCTTGTACTTCTAGACTTAGGTATTCTATGCAAAAGGCAAATGACATGTCGTCGCACCACGCGAATTGGCAGTTCATCGCACAATCAGGAGGCACTATGCGATTTTTTGGTTTGAAATCCTGCGACACTTGCCGCAAGGCGCTCAAGGCACTCACCGCCGCAGGGCACACCCCGCAGGTCATTGATGTGCGTGCAGATGGTGTATCGGATGCCGATCTTGCAGAAATCATCACACAATTTGGTGATCAGGCCATAAATCGGGCCTCAACCACATGGCGCAGTTTGTCAGATGCCGAAAAAGCCAGCGATCCAACGGCTTTGCTCGCGGCCCATCCGGCCCTCATGAAACGCCCTGTGATCGAAAACAACGGCGTCTGGACCATCGGCTGGAAACCGGACGTGCAGGCCGCATACCTTGGCGATTGACGCGATGATCCTTATGTCAGGATCAGAGCAGTAAGGAGAGACACATGCGCAACGCCGCATCAATACTTGGTATCATCGCCGGCCTGATCGGCATCATCGTGGGTCTATTCGGCTATGGCTACGCAGAACTGTCCGAGCGGCACAGCCAGGTTGGTGAGGTTTTCGGGCTGCTCGAAAACCCCGGTTTCATTCGTTTTGCCAGTTTCATCGCGCCGCTTTTGGCCATCGCTGGCGGTGCTATGGCCAAATCAGGCGCGCTCTGGGGTGGTATTTTGCTGGTGATATCAGCCGCGTTTTTCTACGCTGCTTTCGGCTTTAACGTCGCGACAATGTTCCCGATCGGTTTTGCTGGTCTGGCCGGTTTACTTGCCATTGCAGCAGGTAAACCTGATGAGCCTAGGGCGCATTTTTGAACAACAACCGGTCAATCGACAGCGCCCCGGCCCCCTTAAAAACAAGGATCAGCAAAGCCAATACCCAGAAAGCGCGTTGATCAAGGATCAGCGCATCGGGCATCCGGTCGAACCACGCCCCAAGTGTACCGTCATGTGCGATGCCGCCGTGCCCGAAGAGATCCGTCAGCGACTGCACCACGATAAATCCGATCATGCCAAAGGCCGCCAGCCGGGTCAGCAAGCCAACGATGATCAAAAGCGGCAGCACAAATTCCGCAACAGTGCCGCCAACGACTACAGCCCAATGAAATAGCGTCAATTGTGACGTGTCATAGCCGACGGCTTCCATCGCCTTGGGAAAAATTTGTACATAGGCCCCGGATGAAGGCGACAAGAAACCCAACAGCCCATCGCCCAGCTTAGTCAGGCCTGAGTTCCAGAAATACATCAGCAGCACCGCGGCAAAAACAAACCGCGCCAGAAGGGGCAGCACGGTGTCGCCAGCACGGTTTACAGGCGCAATCATGCGGTCAATCGGTGAAGTGGTCATATTCAGAGGCCTTTCAATAGATTTCTGTCACGGCCCCTTGGGCCAGCAAAACACCAAGCGTCGCACCAAGATCAAGGGTGTCATCCGCGACGGCCATGGCCTCGCCAAGGCTTTGGCCTTGGGCCAATGCGTCGATACATGATGCGGCGGCGGCGTTGATCAGGTGGATTTCGGGATCGAACCCGGCGCGGGTCACGACAAGCGCTTCGGGCTGCATAATGGGTTTGGATGCATCGGCCACGGTGTTGGCGCGGTAAATGGCGTGGATCGGATAGGGTGATGTGATCGTCTGGATCGCGGGTGCAATTTTCAACCGCGTGCGCATCAGCGCATCAGGGGCAACCGCAGCCAGGGCGTTCGCATCGAGCGGCTTCGTATCGGCGGCGTGGTAAGCATGGCGCAAGGCCAACTCGACCTTGGCGATATCGGGCAGGTAGGGAACTGATTTTGCGGGTTCAAACCTGCTCAGGAATTGCGGCATCGCCGCGCCATAGAACATCATCAATGGTGATTTGGGTGGGTGCTTGCGCAGATAGACACCGGCCATCGCCCGGAAAAACTGATCACCAACCAGTTTGCGGACCACGGGAAAAGCTGTTTCCAATGCGTCAGACAAGCTAACCGCGACATTGTTGCGGTAGACATTGAAACGCTTGCTGGCTGCCGCACCATCAGGGTTCTGCAAACCGCTTGGCACAGATGCAGCCGGATCCAGCATGCTGGCCGTGAAATCGGATTGCGATACGGTCATGCCGGTGCCAGTGCCATCGCTGCGCGTTCGGTTTCTGCGCATAAGATGGGCCACTCGGGCACATCGGTATCCCATTCAATCAAAAGCGGCTTGGGGCCAGATTTTGCAAGCGTATAGTCAAGCAAGGCCCACACCGGGTCGACAACGGGTTTCCCATGGCTATCGATCAACAGTGTTGCACCCGTTTCGTCCTCATCTTCATCATGTCCACCAAGATGAATTTCACCAACGGCGTCCAGAGGGAAATCATCAATATACGCCTGCGGCGATGTCTTGAGGTTGGTGGCGCTGACAAAGACGTTGTTAACGTCTAGCAGCAGGCCACAGCCCGTGCGTTGAACCAGTTCACGCAGAAAGTCTGTTTCGGACATGCTCGATTCCGCAAAGGCCAGATAGCTGGATGGATTTTCCAACAGCATGCGACGCCCCAGGGTATCTTGAACCTGATTGATATGCGCAGCAACACGGGCAAGCGTGGCGGCATTGTAGGGTAGGGGCAGCAGGTCGTTGTAGAAATGGCTGTCATGTGTGGACCAGGCCAAATGTTCGGAAAAGCTGGCCGGGTTCAGCCAGCCGACCAGATGTTTGAGACGGGCAAGATGGTCAGGGTCAAGGGTGCCTTCGCCGCCGATGGACAGGCCGACACCATGAACGGAAACAGGAAACCGTTCGGCGAGGTGGCGCAATTGCGAAATGGGGCGACCGCCATCCCCCATGTAATTCTCTGCATGGATTTCCAGCCATGCAACAGGGCCGGGATCGCGCATGATGTCGTTGTAATGTTGGGGTTTGTAGCCAACGCCGGGACGTGGCGGAAGAGATGTATGATTTGAAACATCAAGCATAAAAGACCCCGTCAGTGGCGGCGTAAGGTGGGTTTAAACCCACCTTACCATAGTTTGGTTTATGCTGGCAGGTCGCGCTCAAGTGCTTCCAGTGAACCGGCGCGCTCTGTGCCATCAGCTGCAGCAGGCAATTCCATTGTTTCACAGCTGCCTTCGGGGACCAGTGTCCAGGCGTTGCCCTGATAATCAACCGTAGATGTACCGGCGCAAGTTGTGCCTGGGCCAGCGGCGCAGTCATTCTCACCTGCAAGTGACACACCGAAGCACTTTACGTCAGCTGCAGCAGCTGAGGTGGTCAGGCCTGCAACAGCAGTTGCGACAGCGCTGGCAAGGACAAGAGTTTTTGTGGCGTTGGACATCGAAGTTTCCTTTTGTTGGATCAAATTTTGGTTTCACCGTTTCCGGCGATGCCCAAACTCTAACCGTGGGATCCGTTCATTTTCCATTCACAGACACGTGTGTCGCGTTTCCGTGAGGCGGTAGTGAGCGATTGATCGCCTGCGACGGCCTGTCGCATCACATATGTCATAAAAACAAAGAGCCCGCCAGCGCGCGGCTGGCGGGTTTGTTACAGCTTCCAGCGCTGGAATGTTACAAAAGGTCGGGCGGCGTCGCAGCCTTGCCCAGCTCTGCAACAATCTCATCAAGAGATGTTACAGCCGTCTTGTTGTCACCCAACCGGCGCACCGTCACAGTTTTTTCTGCGACTTCGCGGGCGCCGAGCGCCAGAATGACAGGTACTTTGCCCACAGAATGCTCGCGCACCTTGTAGTTGATCTTTTCATTGCGCAGATCAGCCTCTGCCCGCACGCCCGCAGCCTGCAGTGCTGCGACGACCTCTTGCGCGTAATCATCCGCATCAGATACAATCGTGGCCACCACCACCTGACGCGGGGCCAGCCAGAACGGCAACTTGCCTGCATGCTCTTCGATCAGGATGCCGACGAAACGCTCAAACGACCCCAACGTGGCCCGGTGCAGCATATAGGGGCGGTGCTTGTCGCCATCTTCCCCGACATAAGTCGCGCCCAGCCGTTCAGGCAGGTTTGGGTCAACCTGAAACGTCCCACATTGCCATGTCCGCCCGATAGCATCAGTCAGATAGAAATCCAGTTTCGGGCCATAAAACGCGCCGTCACCTTCTTCGAGCCGGAAATCGCGGCCTGTCGATTTAATCGCACCTTCAAGCGCACCTTCAACATGATCCCAGCTTTCGTCCGACCCGACCCGCTTTTCCGGGCGTGTTGCAAAGGCGATTTCGAATTTCTCAAACCCGAGATCTTTGTAAATGCCAGCAAGGAAATCGATGAACCGCGCGCATTCCGATTCAATCTGATCCTCTGTGCAGAAGATGTGGCCGTCATCTTGTGTAAAGCCGCGTACGCGCATGATCCCGTGCAGCGCACCAGAGGGTTCATATCGGCTGCACGACCCAAATTCGGCCAGCCGCAGTGGCAGATCGCGATAGGATTTCAGGCCCTGATTGAAAACCTGAACGTGGCAGGGGCAGTTCATCGGTTTCAGTGCGTTGATTGCCTTTTCCTTGGCGTGCTCCTCTTCCACCTCGACGATGAACATATGCTCCTGATACTTTTCCCAGTGGCCCGAGGCTTCCCAGAGCTTGCGATCCACCACCTGCGGCGTGTTGATCTCGCGGTAGCCACCTGCGCGTTGTTTGCGGCGCATGTAATCTTGCAGCTCTGTATAAATCGTCCAGCCATTGGGGTGCCAGAACACCTGACCGGGGGCCTCTTCCTGCATGTGGAACAGGTCCATTTCGCGGCCCAGTTTGCGGTGGTCGCGTTTGGCGGCTTCTTCCAACCGGTGCAGATGCGCCTTGAGGCCCTCTTTGTTCGTGAAGGCCGCCCCGTAGATCCGTTGCAGCATGGCCCGGTTGCTATCGCCCCGCCAATAGGCCCCGGCGATCGACATCAGTTTGAAACCGTCGGCAGGGACTTGGCCGGTATGCTGGAGGTGCGGGCCGCGGCACAGATCCTGCCAGTCGCCATGCCAATACATGCGCAGCGGTTCATCGCCCGGAATGCTTTCGATCAGTTCGACTTTATAAGGCTCGCCCCGGTCTTTGTAATATTGGATGGCTTTCGTCCGGTCCCAGATTTCCGTGCGCACTTCGTCACGCTTGTTGATGATTTCCTTCATCTTTTTCTCGATCAGGGCGAGATCTTCGGGCACAAATGGCTCTTCACGGTCAAAGTCGTAGTACCACCCATCCTGAATCACCGGGCCGATGGTAACTTGTACGTCTGGCCAAATCTCTTGCACGGCCCGGGCCATGATATGCGCCAGATCATGCCGGACGAGTTCAAGCGCGGGCGCTTCGTCTTTCATTGTGTTGATCGCAATGGCCGAGTCAGTTTCAATCGGCCATTGCAGATCCCAGTGCTGGTCATTGACCGTCGCACTGATCGCTTTTTTGCGTAGGCTGGATGAGATGTCCGCGGCGACGTCAGCAGCGGTGATGCCAGCCTCGTAGGATCGGCTATTACCATCAGGAAAAGTAAGGGAAATTTGGGCCATCAGCCTCAAGCTCCTCGTCAGTTTGGCGCCCACGGAACGCCCGGTTGCGGGTTATGTATATGCGGGATTTCGCCGATGGACGGGCCACTGTCAAGCGTGATTGGGCAACTTAGGGTATGAAGACGCAAAGCCGCCGTAAAGTTGGTCAACGAAAGTTCACATGCTTTGCCGCTTCCCAACGAAAGAAACTGATGTGACTGCTTTGAAAATGATCCCGTTGACCGCATGCATCGGCCTTGCGGCCTGTGTGAGCAACAGCGATGCGGAAGAGACAATTGATTTTGGCACACAGCTGAGTTTTGCGCAGCTTGATACCATTGAAACCGCGCTGGTTGATGTGATTGATATGGCGGGCGTTACACCCGTTGACAATATTCCGGACACAGGTCTTGCGACCTATAACGGGACCATGACGTTTTTGCTTCTGGATGGCAGCGAGGATGGGGTGATCGGGCAGGCGGAAATGAATGTGAACTTTGGCAGCACACTGATAACGGGTGGCGCTGACAATTTCTATGACTTGAATGGCAATGCAACGGCTGGTGCCGTCACGATTGATGATGCCGTTGTGGTCACTATGCTTGGGAACTTTATTGCTGGTGATGTGAATGGCGCAATCACGTTTGGTGCCGGTGAGATGGAGATTGAGACCGGGTTAGCTGGCAACTTTTCTGGCAATAACGCGGAGTATGTCTCGGGCGTGATGTCGGGCAATGCGACACTGGCTGGGAACGATCCCATCTTGGTGCAGGGGGCCATTTTTGCGGCTGAATAAGCCATTCACGGTATACGCAGATATACGTTGACTGCGACGCATCGTTGGATAAAAGCGGCATGTGTTTCCAAAAGGAAACCCACATCTTGGGGGAACGGTATGCCGCGCTACAACCGACAGTTCGAACTGAGCATCGCAGACGTTGATCTGATCGAAGAGGCATTGCGTGCCCGTGGGCGTGAGCTTTGCAAGATGCGGCGCGCCTTATCCGAAGAAAACCCCGCGCATATGGAGTCGATCAAAGTGATCGAGCAGGACCAACGCGCGGGAGAAGAGCTTTTGGGTCGATTACATGATCAGAAGATATTCTACCGGCCCAAAACTGCAGTCTATGTGGGCGGCTAGGTCTTTAGTACATAATGCGTATGTACGGCGTACTAAGGAGCCGTACACACATTTTCACGTCATATCCTGGCAGCAACCACCGCGTAAGCCGTGATTAGTCAGCAAATACGAATGCCGTTTACCGAAGCCCAGTAGCGTTCAGCTCTACGAAGCTTGTGTCATCAAATTCGCCGGCGGACACCTCAAGCACGTCTAGGTCATCGCCGTAGAAATCGCCAGTCGCGTCGGGATCGTTGATTGCTATCACATTGCTATCAAGCTGCGTCAGGCTGCCGTTGACACTGCCATCTGCGATTGCAAAGCCAGATAAGTTATCAATAGAGAGATCGAATGAAAATGACCCCTCAACTGGCCCGGCGACCTGTATATCTGATAGTTCGGCGGTGTCTTCATTTGCTATTTCCGGGTTAGACAACTCAAAAAAACCATCGGCGGTGCCAGTGACATCTTGGGCGACCCCAAAGTCTGCGGTTACTGTGAACGATCCTATTGCCGCATAGTCAATTGTTTCCGTCATGCCGTCATCAGTACCTGCCACTAAAATGGCCACGCCGCTATAGCTGGCAGTCCCGGTTTCAGCAGTCACTGCCGTAAATGGTGTTTCACCTTCGGCGTCTGCGATTGTCTCAAAGGTATCGAATACGTTTTCGGCCGTTGATACCAAGGCATCCGCATCCGCATTTCCAGTATTAATTCCACTACCAGAGCCGCTACCTCCGCAAGCCGTGAGCAAGAGTATTGAGGCCAGCGGCACAAAATTGGTTTTCATTGTATGGTTCCTCTTAAGTAAAGTGCGCAAGTCGTTTCATCGTTTTTCCATTCTGGAACTTGTTCCGCAATGACCGTTTTTGGATTTTCGCTTCTTGTGCTGTTCATGCGTCACTACATCGAATTCGCTTTGCGCAAAGCGAGTTTGATCCGAATAAGGCAGATGCTTCATTCAAAAAAAAATGGTTTCGGCAACTGCAAAATACGCAGTCGCCGACATGATTGGTCTGTAGATATATGCCGCTTTTTAGAGCTACGCCGCGAACACCGCATAAGCCATAATGGCGCAACAAATCCAACCGCCCGTGAAGATGAGTGGCCTCAACGGCATACGTGCCCATGCGGTGATGTATCCAACGGCATGCGCAACGCGCAGCCCAAAAAATACAATCGCTGTCCAATATGTCAGGGCGGTAAAGCCATCCATGCGGTCCACCAGAAACACAAGGATCGCGAAGGGCACGAGTTGTTCCAAGAGGTTCAGATGCGCGCGATGGGCCCGGTGTATCCATTCAGGCAGCAGGTGGGGGTTAGCCGGGCGTATGAACCCATCAGGTGCGCCTTCGACTTGCGGCAGCTTTGAGACGCCGATGACATAAGGCATCCACATGGACGCGGCGAGGATCGCAAGGCATGTCAAAACGCCCAGTTCGGTTGGGAAAGTTTCCATAATCATATTCCTGCTGACTGATTACATTGCGGCCTTCAGGCCGGTTCCTGTTTCGAGATAGGATTTGAGCGAGGAGGCCAGACGGGCCCACCCTTCGGCGAAACCTTCCTGACCCGGCGACATGTTGTAATGTTCGATGGTCAGCTTGCACATGTCCCCTTGCGGTTCGATTAGATAGACCATGTCAGAAGTTGGCGCGTCCGGCCCCATGAAGAGCGGTTCAAACGTCATGGCGATCCGACTTTTGGGGTCGAGCGCGGTTGTGACCTGCTTGAGCATCGCGCTGCCGTCCGGGCGGATGAAGGTCGTGGTTTCATCGATCGCGGCGTTCCCTTCCACTGCGTTGCAGGCAAAGTGGTAAGCCGCCATTTGATCCGCTTGTGTCAGGGCATCCCACAAGGCGTCCTGCGTGCAGCCAATAAAGGTTTGCATAATAAAATCAGGTTTTCCCATTTTCGTGTCTCTTTCCAGTTTTTGTTTCAATTCGGCCAATGCGCGGGCTTGCGTTTGCAAAAAGGGGGCAGCCCAGCGGTCCATCATTTCCTGCAATGGCAGCACGTTCAGGTAGTGATATTTGAACCGCCCCACCTTGCGGGTGACGATAAGGTTCGCCTCTTCCAAGGCCCGCAGGTGTTTCATCACGCCAAACCGGGTCATGTTGAGCACCTGTTCGAGATCGCTGAGCGATTGACCGTCTTTTTTGCGCAAGCTGTCGAGCAGATCGCGGCGGGCGGGGTCGTTGAGGGCTTTGAAGATTGCGTCCATAGAAACCTTTATAGGTGACTAATAAGTCACGTGACAATAGGGTCACGTGATTTTCTTTAAAGCTCGGCTAACTGTTGCAATGTGCGAGCAAGGAAGCCAGCCAAATGACCCGGGACGTTACCGAAGAGATTTTTGATGCCGTTACCGGTGAAGCGGATGGCGAAACCGGCCTGAAAAATAAGGCAGAAGAGGTGGAGCCGGGAAGTTTTCTGCGCCATGTAGTATCGCTGAGTGGCAGCAAGATCGCCGATGGATTGGTTGACCCGAAACTGGTTTTGAGCTGGCTGCTGACCCATCTGGGTGCGGGTGCATTCTGGACCGGCTTGCTGGTGCCAATACGTGAATCCGGCGCGCTTTTGCCTCAGCTTTTGATCACGCCGGTCATTACAGATGCGCCGATTCGCAAGTGGTTCTGGGCCGGGGGTGCTATTGTCCAAGGGATGATGGCGGGCTGCATCGCACTGGCCGGACTGACCCTGGAAGGGCCAGTTGCCGGGGCGGTGATCGTCGGACTTTTGGCAGTTCTTGCGCTGGCCCGGTCGGTCTGTTCGGCAAGTTACAAGGACATTCTTGGCAAGACGGTGGGCAAGGCGCGCCGGGGGACGGCGACGGGTTTTGCAGGTTCGGCGGCTGCGATTGGTGTGATGCTGTTTGCAGGCATCCTGCTGTTGGGCATCGGTGACCGCTATGCGGTGGTCATCGGCGCGATCAGTCTGGCCGCATGTTTGTGGACCGGTGCGGCTGCTGTGTTTGCGACGATGAAAGAAGTGCCATCGGAAGAGAGTAGCGGTACCGGTGGTGCGGCGCAGTTCGGCCTGCTGCGCGCACGTCCGCAGCTGACAAGGTTCATCATCGTGCGCGGCCTGTTAGTGGGGACGGCCTTAGCGCCACCTTACTTGGTTATGCTACAACCCGACAGCGCGTTCGGGCAATTGGGGGCGCTTGTCCTGGCCTCGGCCGTGGCGGCACTTTTGTCGTCTTATGTGTGGGGCCGGTTGTCGGACCGGTCATCACGGCGGGTGTTACAGCTTTCCGGATTGGCGGGTGGCGCGGCACTCGCGCTGGTTGTCGTTCTGGATTTGGTTGGTGTGACGACGATCACCGGGGTGATCCCGGTCATGCTGTTTGGCCTGATGATTGCCTATCAGGGTGTGCGGCAGGGCCGGTCAACCCATCTGGTTGACATGGCGGGGCCGGAGGATCGGGCGAGCTATACCGCGCTGTCGAATACAATTGTCGGGATCGTGCTGATCGTGGCGGGGGCGGGCTTTGCCGCGTTGGCATCGTTGAGTGTGCCGCTGGTGATTGGCCTTTTCGCAGCGATGTGTTTTGGTGCCGCAGCAATGGCAACGGGGCTGGAAGAGGTACAGCATGGCTGAGACATTTGTTACGCCGCAGGGGCGGCGGATCGCCTATCATCTTACAGATGGGACGGGGCCTGCTGTAGTGTTTCTGGGTGGGTTCAAATCTGACATGCAAGGCACAAAGGCGGTGTATCTGGAGGAATGGGCAAAGGCCGGAGGCCGTGCTTTCTTGCGGTTTGATTATTCGGGCCATGGTGAGAGTGACGAGGACTTTACCGATGGCTGCATCGGTGAGTGGTTTGAGGATGCCCTTGCCGCCATCGGTTTACTGGCTGGCAAGGTGGTATTGGTCGGATCATCCATGGGGGGCTGGATTTCGTTACTGGTCGCGCGCCAGATGCCAGAGCGCGTTGCGGGACTTGTGACCATCGCCGCAGCCCCTGATTTTACCGAAGACAGCATGTGGGCTGGGTTCTCAGATGCGCAGAAAACGGAGCTGATGGCCGGACAGGTGGCGTTGCCGTCGGATTACGGTGAGCCATACATCATCACCCGGCGGCTGATTGAAGAAGGCCGCAACCGGTTGGTGCTGCGTGACCCGCTTGCCCTGCCGTTTCCGGTACGTTTTTTGCAAGGCACCGCAGATGAGGATGTGGGTATGAGCGTGGCCTTGCGATTGCTGGACCATGCGACAGGGACCGATATGCGTTTGACGCTGGTGGACGGGGCTGATCACCGGTTTTCAGACGAGCCGTGTTTGAAGTTGATTGCCGCCTCGGTTGAAGACGTTTTGGCGGAGGTGGGTTGAAACCCACCTTACGTAACGTTTCTGTTTCGCCAAAGGGCAACCCTTGCCTAACCTGCACCAATGTGCGGGAGGAATGAGTATGGCATTGTCGTTGGGCCAAAAGATGGGATGGGGTCTGGCCGATATGGGGGTGGTCGTCTTTGTCGTCGTCAAGCAATTGCTGATCCTTACCTATTTGACTGCTTATCTGGGTGTGCCTGTGGGTATCGCGGGGTTCGTGACAACCGCCGTATTGGTTTTTGACATGATTACCGACCCGCTGATCGGATACCTGAGTGATCGCACGCAAAGCCGTTTTGGCAGGCGCGCCCCTTGGATGTTTATCGGCGCCTTGGTGATGTCAGCGGGGATGGTGGGCCTGTTTTCTGTGCCTGCGGGTATGACGCTGGGTGGCAATCTCAGCTGGGTTGTCGCGTTCTTCGTCATGGCGACAATCGGGTTCACAATGGTGGCCATTCCCTATGGGGCGCAGGCAGGTGAGATCACGCAAGACCCCCGCGAACGTTCAGTGATGACCGGTTGGCGGATGGGATTTGCCAGTATTGGTATTTTGGTCGGCGGCGCGGTTATCCCGGGACTGGCTGGATCGATGGGATACCCACTTGCGGCTCTGGCTGTGACACCATTGATGATCGCGGCGATCTGGGGGTCGCTATGGTCGACCCGCAATGCCCCGCGTGTGGCCGAGGCCGCGACTGTAAACCTGAAGGGCATGTTTGGCTTGGTCTTTGCCAACCGCGCCTTTGTCGCGCTGGTTTTGATATATGGTGTGATGACCCTGGCGATTGCGATGATCACCGCGGGCCTTCCATTTGCGGCACTTTATCTGATTATCGATAGTGGCGATACGTTGCTGTCGGGGGTCGCAGAGGCGTTGACGACGTTAAGCCTGATGTTTGCGGCCTTTGTAGTGGGATCGATCCTCAGCCAAGCCGTCTGGGTCTTGCTGTCGCATCGGTTGGGAAAGGTGAACGCGTTGGTCCTGGGGTTGTTGCTCTATACCTTGTTGCTTTATGCACTTTATAAAATGTTGCCGTCGGTGAATGTGACGGCGATTGCAGGGATGTTTGTGTTGGCAGGAATGACGAATGGGGCCTATCAGCAGATCCCTTGGGCGATTTACCCGGATCTGATGGATGTCACCCGCCGCGATAGTGGCGTTGCAATCGAGGGTGCGTTTTCGGCGGTCTGGCTGTTTGGGCAGAAGCTGGCCAATGCGTTGGCGCCTGCGATGCTGGGGCTGATCCTGGCCGGTGCGGGTTGGCTTGAAACGACTGATGGTATTGTGGTGCAGACGGAGGATGCGCTTGCGGCGTTGCAGGTGTCGATCACACTGATCCCGGCGGCGATTTTGCTGGTCGCTGTGGCCGGGTTGGCGATGATTTACCGACCAATGGCGGTGCGTACCCTTGCTTGATATCAAAGATATCGACAGCCATTTGGCACAGACCGAGGCACAGGTGCCGGGTTTGCGAAAGGGCTGCGAAAAACGTGTGATCTGGGCACAGTCGCCCGGCATGAAAGCCCCCTTTACCCTGCTTTATATTCATGGGTTTTCTGCCTCGCCCGAAGAATTGCGCCCGCTGCCTGATCTGGTTGCGCAGGATTTGGGTGCGAATATCCATTTCACCCGGCTGACCGGGCATGGTCAGGACGGGCCTGCCATGGCGACGGCCAGTTTTGCTGATTGGCAGCGCGATGTGGCCGAGGCGGTCGAGATCGCGCAGATCATCGGGGATGAGATCGTCCTGATGGGCTGTTCGACAGGGTGCACCATGGCGACGCTCGCCTTGACGAACGGGGTGGCAGCCAAGGCTGCGATTTTCATCTCTCCAAACTTTGGGCTGCGCAACCGGATTGCCCAGATGGTTCTGGATGCTCCTGCCGTGAAGCATTGGGGGAAATATGTGGCTGGCCGGACCCGGTCGTTTGAGCCGATCAGCGAAAAGCACACAGCCTATTGGACGACATCCTACCCAACTGAGGCTGTGCATCCGATGGGTGAGGCCGTCCGGGCTGTCCGCAAAGCTGACCTATCACAAGTGACTGCACCCGGTTTTTTCAGTATCAATGAGGCAGATACCGTTGTGCACCCCAACGAGGCCCGGAAGGTGGCTGCGCGATGGGGTGGATCTGTCACCATCGACATCATTACACCGGGACCCGGGGATGATCCGGGCGGTCATGTGATGGCGGGCGATGTGTTCAGCCCGGGCCAAACCGCGCCCCTGGCCCGGCGGATATCTGCTTGGTTGGCGGGACTTTAAGCCGAACGGGACGCTTGCGATGTGGGCGCGTCCGCGCCACAGTGTTGAAAACAACAGGTTGAGCATTCCTACCCATGCCAAGTGAAACGCTTGTGATGATCCCGCCGATGCTGTGTGACGCGCGCGTATTTGCAGAGCAAATTCGTGATTTGTCCTATGATCATGCGGTCATGTTTGCCCCCGCAACGCGCGGCGAGCGGATGGAGGAAATTGCCAGCCAGATCCTGACATGGGCCCCGTCCAAATTTGCGCTTGCCGGGGCTGGCATGGGTGGCATGATCGCGATGGAGGTACTGCGCCGCGCGCCCGACCGTGTGACCCGGATTGCGCTGATCAGCACCAACCCGCAGGCCGATACACCAGAGGCCGCAGCGGCCCGCGAGCCGCAGATCATTGCGGCCCGTGCGGGGCGTTGGGATGATGTGTTGCAACACGAGATCAACTCGACCTGGATGGCACCGACGGCAGATAAGGTTGAGATTGTGCGCCTGCTTAATCACATGGGGCAGGCCATGGGGCCTGAGGTCTATGTGCGTCAGGCAAGGGCCATGCAGCGCCGCAAAGATCAGCAGTTGACCATGCGCAAGATCAGGCAGCCGACCATTGTGATCTGCGGGCGGCATGACGGCCAATATCCTGTGAAACGGCATGAATTCCTGGCGGAACTCATTCCCTATGCGGAACTTGATGTGATTGAACAGGCCGGGTATTTGCCCACGCTTGAAGCGCCCGACGTGGTGAGCGATGCGCTGCGCCGTTGGATGAAGAAGCCGCTGATGTTGCGACCTTAACAGACGGTCTTTGGGGGGCGGTGTTTGGCCGCCCCATCCATCACGCTTTCATCTTTACGATTTTGGCGGATTTTTTGGGTTCGCCAGAATTGGCATCAATAAAATCGAGGACCAATGGCCGGATGTTGTTCCGCCAGCTACGCCCCGCAAAAATACCGTAATGGCCAGCACCCGGTTCGACATGCGACGCTTTCTTTTCGTCTGGCAGACCTGTCAGCAAGCCAAGTGCGGCCAGACATTGGCCGGGGGCTGAGATATCATCCTCTTCACCTTCGACGATTTTTACGGCGACTGTCGTGATTTTGCCAATATCTACCTGATGTCCGGCGACGACAAAATCATTGCGTGCTATGTCGCGCCCTTTGAAAATGCGTTCAACGGTCGACAGATAGAACTCGGCCGTCATATCCATGACGGCCAGATATTCATCGTAAAAAGCGTTATGCTTGTCATGTTCGCGGGCTTCATCCTTTGCGACCTTGATGATCTGATCGCGGAAGGCATTGGCGTGGGTTTCGCCGTTCATGGAAATGAACGAGGCAAGTTGTAGCAGCCCCGGGTAAACCATGCGTCCAACGCCAGGATACTTGAAACCAACGCGTTGGATCATCGTTTCTTCAAGCTGACCCATTGTGACAGAGCGGCCAAAATCGGTGACTTCGGTGTGGTTGGCTTCTGGGTCGACCGGGCCGCCGATCAGGGTCAGGGATTTGGGTTGTGCGTCGGGGTCCTGTTCGGCCAGATATGCCGTCGCAGCAAGGGTCAGCGGCACCGGCTGACACACCGCGATCACATGGATATCGGAACCAAGCTCGCGCATAAAATCGACAAGATAGAGGGTGTAATCCTCAATATCGAACTTGCCCGCGCTGACAGGGATGTCGCGCGCATTGTGCCAATCCGTGATGTAGACATCGCAATCTGGCAACAGGCTGATAACTGTTTTGCGCAGCAGGGTCGCGTAGTGACCCGACATGGGGGCCACTAAAAGAACACGCCGTTTGCTGGGTTTGCGGCCGGGCATGGTGAAATGGATCAGATCGCCAAAGGGGCGTTCGACCACCGTTTCAATAACGACGGGGTGATCCTTGCCCTTTTCGCAGGTCACGGGCGGGATATTCCAGTCAGGCTTTACAACCATCCGGGCGAATGTACGTTCCGTCACCTCACCCCAGGCCTTGAGCCAATCCATTGCGGGGTTGGCCCCCCACGACATCATTGGATAAGATGCAAAGGCGTGTGCGGTGGCACCCAGCCATTGATTTGTGTTCCGCGCGCTTTCCATCAGGTCATAGGTCATCATATACTTCATTAACACGTCTCCGATAGCGCGCAGGGAATGCTGCACGTGCAGCATACGCATAGGAAGGTTAATATGACAACTAACGATTTAATGGGTGATGCCACTTCTGCGCATGATGTTGCAAAATTGGAAGACAACCTTGCCCGTGTGGAGGAGCTGACCCAGCGTCTATTGACCGCGTTGGGGCAAGCCCGCCAGATCGCGCCGCCTTTGCAGGGGCCCAGTCAGGATTTGTACTTGAAGGCTGCAACCGCCTACATGACTGAAATGGTAAACAATCCTGCCAAGTTGATTGAGCATCAGCTGGAGTTTTGGGGTAAATCCGTAAAGCATTATGTCGAGGCGCAGCATCTGCTGGCACAAGGCAAGCTGGAGCCACCAAGCGACGAAACCCCCAAGGATCGCCGGTTTTCCCACGAGCTTTGGGATACCAATCCCTACTTCAACTTTATCAAGCAGCAATATCTGATGAACGCCGCCGCAGTGCAGCGGGCCGTTGAGAATCTCGAGGACCTTGATTCTGAAGAAAAGAAGCGTTTGCGCTATTTCAGTCAGCAACTGGTCGATATGATGAGTCCGACCAATTTCCTGCCCACCAATCCCGAGGCGCTTGCGTTAGCGGCCGAGACTGATGGCGAAAGCCTTGTCGCCGGGTTGGAGAACCTCGTCGCTGATCTGGAGGCAAATGACGGCGATCTGGTGGTCACACTGGCGGACAAGAAGGCGTTCAAGCTGGGCGAAAACCTCGCCACCACGCCGGGATCAGTCGTGTTTCGCAACCACATGTTCGAACTGATTCAATATGCACCAGCCACCGAAAAGGTATATGCAACGCCGCTGATCATCTTTCCGCCTTGGATCAACAAATTCTATATCCTCGACCTCAAGCCGCAGAACAGCATGATCAAATGGGCGGTCGAGCAGGGATATACAGTGTTCATCGTTTCCTGGGTGAACCCTGATGCGGGATACCGCGATACGTCGATGAGCGACTATGTCGAGGATGGTTATCTGACGGCCATCAATGAGGTCAAAAAGATCTGTGGTGTGAAGAAGGTAAACGCCGTGGGCTATTGCATCGCCGGGACAACCCTGTCGTTGACGCTTGCATTGATGAAACAGCGTAAGGATACATCCGTGAATGCGGTGACGTTCTTTACGACGCTCACCGATTTCTCGGATCGTGGCGAGGTTGGAGTCTTTCTGGATGATGATTTTGTCGACGGGATCGAGGCTGAAGTAGAGCAGAACGGCATTCTCGATTCATTTTTCATGTCGCGGACGTTTTCATATCTGCGGGCCAATGACTTGATCTACGGGCCCGCGATCAAAAGCTACATGATGGGCAAGGCACCCCCTGCCTTTGATCTGCTCTATTGGAACGGGGACGGCACCAACCTGCCAGCAAAGATGTCCATGGAATATTTGCGAGGGCTATGTCAGGACGACAAGTTTGCCACGGATGGGTTCGAGATTTGCGGCACGACCGTTCAGATTAATGACGTGACTGCGCCGGTTTGTGCGATAGCCTGCGAAACAGACCATATCGCGGCGTGGAAAAGCAGCTATCACGGTGTCCAGAAGATGGGGTCGAAGGACAAGACATTCATATTGTCGGAATCCGGGCATATTGCCGGTATTGTGAACCCGCCCAGCAAAAAGAAATACGGTCACTACACCAATCCGGAAATGGGGCTGACCGTGGATGACTGGTACGGCGCGGCGGAAAAACATGAAGGGTCGTGGTGGCCGCGCTGGGACACGTGGTTGTCACAAAAGTCAGGTAAAAAAGTAGTGGCGCGAGAGCCCGGGGATGCAGATCACCCGGTTCTGGCACCGGCCCCTGGCACCTATGTGGGTGCTAAGTAGCGAATTCCATTCGAGAATTTTGCAATAGCAGAAAAAAATGCTGCAATGCAGAAAAAAAACTTGAAATGCTGCAGTGCAGCATGCATATTGGTGTCACAAGATAGCAGCGGAGGGGGCTCCGCACCGAACCCAAAGGACCAATACAATGGCAGCTAAAGCACAAGACTTCACCGCGATCTTCAAAGACATGACAGGCGCGTTCCCCGTCGACACCAAAGCAATGGAAGAGCAGTTCAAGAACCAGACTGCATTGGCCGAAAAGATGTCCGCGGTCGCAATCGACGCTGCTGGCAAATCTGCTGAACTGTCCGCAAAGTGGACACAGGACACGCTGACAAAAATCGAAGCAATGTCAAAAGCAAAGGCAGAGCCTGCTGATTACGCAAAAGCGATGACTGATTTCGCATCAGCATCTGCTGAAAGCGCTGCTGAGCACATGTCTGCTTTCGCTGAAATCGCGAAAAAAGTACAGACACAGACCATGGAGCTGGTGATGGCTGCTGGCAAAGATATGTCCGAAGACATGACAGCTGCCGCCAAGAAAGCGACCAACGAAGTGACTGCTGCTGCTAAGAAAGCAACTGCAGCCGCTAAGTAAGCTGGTTTGGATCGACCTTCTCCTCCCTGAAGGTATGATCTTCGAAGGACGGTCCGCATCGCGGGCCGTCTTTTTTTATCTCTTCTTACATGATTGTGCCATGCCAGATCTACATTACACGGACCCTGATCTTGTCGCGCTCTATGATACTTTCAACGGCTGGAGTGACCATCGCGCCCATTACGCGAACTTGCCGGGGCCTGCACCAAATCGTGTGCTGGAGGTGGGATGCGGGACCGGGCTCATCGCTCGGGCTATTGCGAAAGACGGACACGACGTGACCGGGTTGGATCCGGCCTGGCCCATGCTGGATTTTGCTGCGTCTGCGCCGGGCGGGATGGATGTGAAATGGGTATGTGGCACAATCACGGACTACCAAACCCCTCCCTTTGATCTGATTTTCATGTCGGGTCATGCGTTTCAATGCATTCTGACCGATGCCGAGATCATGGCCTTTTTTTCCGCAGCACGGCGTCTGATGCACCCGGGGGCGCGGCTTGCGTTTGAAACCCGAAATCCTGCAGCGCGGGCTTGGGAGCGTTGGGTGCCTGAAGCGTCGACCGTTACCAGAACGCTGCCAGACGGGCAGCAGGTGACCCAATGGCATGACGTAGAAAAAGTGACGGGGGCGATGGTCACATTCAAGTCATTCTATCAGTTTCCCGACAGGCAACTGATATCCGAAAGTGTACTGCGCTTTGCTGATCTTCCAACACTGACGCAACTCGCCGAAGGTGCCGGATTGCGCGTTGTTCATGCTCATGGCGACTGGGATGGAAGCCACTTTGCGCCTCGCAGTCCCGAAATAATTATGACGCTGGCGGCCCGGTGATTGCGCAAGCCTCTTTCTTTTTGCGCAGACGCGGCATAGGCTTCTCTGCACCGCAACATGTCTTGGGAGGGACGGCCGTGGCTGAAACCAACAAACCGCTACTGATCAAGCGTTACGCCAGTCGGCGTCTCTATAACACTGAGACGAGTGATTACGTGACACTAGAGGATATTGCCGCATTTATCCGCGAAGGCCGTGAGGTGCAGATTGTGGATTTGAAATCCGGTGATGACTTGACCCGTCAATACCTGTTGCAAATTATCGCAGAGCACGAAAGTCGCGGCGAAAATGTATTGCCTGTTGATGTGCTGACGGATTTGGTGCGCAGCTACACCAGTCAGGCTGCATCCGTGGTTCCGCAGTTCTTGCAAGCCAGTTTTGAGATGCTGCGCGATGGCCAATCAAAGGCGATGGAAAACATGGGTAAGGCCAACCCGATGGCGGCGATGCCGGGTTTCGAAGCAATGCGTGCGCAGCAGGAGGCGTTTTTCAAGGCAATGACGGGGGGTATGATCCCGGGCGCGCGTGGTGCCGATCAGGATGGCGGCGATGATTTGGATGAGATCAAGACTCAGTTGGCGGCATTGCAGGACAAGTTGTCAAAGATGGGTAAGTAAGGGCGAAGGAACTTCTCGAAATTCCTTCCACACCACCAAATTTCTAGAAATTTGGTTTACATTATCACTTCAATCGGGCCGCCATTGCATACAACCAAAAAGTAATGCTGCGTTCGGATCAACCGAAATCCGGGTTGGTCGATTTCAGCAACAAAGCCGGGAACACCCACCTCCCTTTCGACATCAATGATCTGTCTGCGAATGACACCGCCCGTTTGATCTGCACGGCAATGAAAAACCTGTGAGAACCAGTTGTTTCCGATTGGACGTATAAGAGCTTGATTTTGCGTCTTTTGATCACTGCGCATGTGAGGTTAAGGTTGCATTAACCCACACAGGCCCTTGGCCCTGAGTTTTCTGGGGATGCACCAATGAGGGACAATGAATGGCGACAACGGGCAAGATCACGCTTTGGGGTATTGAAGTTTTCGTCGCGACCGCTGAAGAGGCGTCGATATCTGCAGCGGCCCGCCGGTTGGGCAGTTCGCCCGCAACCGTCAGCCAGCAAATCACAAATCTGGAAGGTGCGATTGGCACCACGCTTTTGAACCGTGGCGAGCGCCCGGTGACGCTGACCCCCGCCGGGGAGATGTTTCTACGTCGCGCCAACGCAATTATGAACGAGGCGGATCAGGCGCGCGCAGAGCTTGCAATGGCTGATTTCAGTCGTCTGACGAGTTTTCGATTGGGCATGATTGAGGATTTTGACGCCGACGTTACCCCCGGCCTTTTGGGTGCAATGAGTGCGGAGCTAAAAAACTGCCAGTTTTTGCTGGAAACCGGCGCCTCGCATCAATTGTTCGATTTGCTTGATAGTCGCGCACTGGATGTTATCGTTGCCGCCGACATGGGCCACAACATGTCAGGTCTGGAGGTTCATCCGCTGTTGATAGAGCCTTTCATTATGGCCGTTCCCAAGGGATCGGTGAACGGCGATGATGTGGCGCGTCAAATCCGCCGAATGCAACTGATCCAATACACGACCCGCCACCACATGGGGCGCATGATTGCGGATCACTTGGCAAGACAGAACCTGCGTTTGACTCATCGGTTTGAGCTGGACAGCTATCATGCAATCATGGCGATGGTTGCCGACGGGACGGGCTGGACAATTCTGACACCGCTGGGATGGCTGCGTGCACAGCGGTTCCGGGATAGTGTCGATCTTCTGCCGCTGCCTTTCGCCCCGTTCAGCCGGACGATTTCGCTGACCGCGCGCCGCGACATTCTGGGTGACATGCCCGGCACCATCGCAGCACGGCTCAAGCCGCTACTGACCGAGATGATCGTCACACCTGCGGTTGCGCAATACCCGTGGTTGGAAGAAAAACTTCGCCTGCTTTAGGCAATGGCCAGTTCGGGGGTCATGACCTGCTCAGCAGCTTCCACAATGATCTGGGCGATGATGTCGCAATCATCCAGGTTGAGCCGGGCAGGCAAGCGCACGTCGCAGGCCCGCATCAACATTTCGCGCGTGCGCGGCAGTTGCGGGATGCGCTCGATGAATTGCCAGTTCCAGAAAGCACGTGCGTTGTCGGTGCTTTGCCCGAAAACCTGCACTTTCATGCCTGCATCGGTGGTTGCCGCGATGAAATCATGGATTTGTGCGTCTGACATGCCGACCAGATTGAACTGGATTGAATCCGGCGCCCGTTCTTCCGGCGCCAGCTTTTCCGGTACGGCGAGCCATGGCGAATGGTTCAGTTGCGTTGCGACATGATCATGGTTGCGCCGTCCATTGGCCACGCGGCGGGGCAACTCGGCCAGCTGTGGCCGGATGATCGCGGCGGAGAGGGTATTGAGCCGCTGGTTATAGAGCGGCAGCTTGTTCTGCCATTTGGCAAAGGCGTCCTGTAGAACGGGATGTTTCTTCCAGTTATGCTCGTAAGCCCCTGACATGATGACCGCACGCGCGATCAGGTCGGCATCATCGGAAATCATGATCCCGCCTTCGCCCGCATTCAGCATCTTGTAGGACTGAAAACTGAAGCAGCCGACCTTGCCGATGGTTCCGATATTGCGCCCGTGCCATGTGGTGCCAAGCGAATGGGCCGCATCTTCGATCACGGGTTTGCCGTATGCGCTGCAGATCGCCATGATCTCATCCATGTCGGATGTATGCCCGCGCATATGGCTGATGATCACCGCATCGACCAGATCGATCTTGGCTTCGAAATCATCGAGGTTGATCCGGTAGTTATCCCCGCATTCGCACAGCACCGGCATGAAATCCGCATGCACCACGGCAGAGGGAACAGCGCCGAATGTGAAGGCTGGGATCAGGACGCGCGCGCCCTTGGGCAGGTCGAGCGCCTTGAGTGACAGGAAAAGCGCGGCAGAGCAGGACGAGACGGCAAGCGCGTATTTGCTGCCCATGAGCGCGGCAAATTCGGCCTCCAGCAATGCCACGGGCGAATTGTCGGATGTATATCGGAACAGATCCCCGGATCGCAGGATGCGGCTGACGTCTTCCATCGCGGCGGCGGGGATCGGTTCGGCATCGTAAACATTGGGGATGTGGGACATGTTTTCAGCTTTCCTGAATGGACATTTCGGCAAAAGCTAACACGAATCATGTCACATTTCCATGACGGACTTATGAAACTTCAGATGCCCAGACGATCGCGTAGCGCGTACCACGTCATTGCCAATGTCAGCAGCGGCGCACGAAATGCCGCCCCGCCGGGGAAATTCGGGACGTTCAGGGCACTTAGCGTGTCGAAACGGCTGGCCTGACCGGCCACCGCTTCGGCCATCACCTTGCCCGCCAGACCGGAAAGGGCGACCCCGTGGCCCGAGAATCCGGCACCGGAAAGGATGTTGGGTGCTATCCGCTGCAGGGCGGGAAGGCGGGTCATGGTGATGCCCAGCGTGCCGCCCCAGACGTAATCGATTCGCGCATCTTTCAGTTGCGGGAAGAGGGTGGTCATGCGCGCCACCAGCGCCGTGCTGATGTCCTTGGGAAAGCCGATGGAATAGCTTTCGCGTCCGCCGAAGAGAAACCGTTTGTCTTCGGACATGCGGAAATAGTTCACGACGAATTTGCTGTCGGCCACGGCGATGTCGCGGGCCAGCACCGCGGCGGCCTTGTCACCCAGCGGTTCGGTGGCGCAGATGAAGCTGTTGATCGGCATGACTTTTGCGGCCACCTTGCGTTCGATATGGGGCAGGTAGCCATTTCCGGCGAGGATGACATGGTGCGCCTTGACGCAGCCCCTGTCTGTACGGACCTCGGCAGGGTCGCCATGGGCGATGTGATGGACCTCGGATCGGTCGAAAAGCCGGGCGCCTTTGGCCTCGGCCAGACGTGCGAGGCCAAAGGCATAGCGCAGCGGGTGGATATGCCCGGCCCCCATATCCAGGATGCCGCCCTTGTAGAGTGGGGTTTTGACAAGCGCCTGCATCGCGTCCGTGTCGAGTGTTTCGATCTGGTCGTAGCCATAGGTCTGGGCCAGATGTTCTGCGTGGTCCGCATATGCCGCTGCCTCGCCCTTGCTGTAGCAGCCATGGGCGACACCGGGGGTATAGCGCGCCTCGGGGATGTGATCAGTGCAGGTCTGGCGCAGGTCCGCCTTGGCCTCTTCCGCGAGCGCCCAGAGCGCTTTGGCCGCGTCCAGCCCACACTTCTTTTCCAGTGTCTCCTGATCGGCATTGTAGCCGGTGCCGACTTGTCCGCCGTTGCGCCCGGATGCGCCAAACCCGGCACGATGGGCGTCCAGCACGACCACATCCAGCCCCTTTTCGGCGAGGTGCCGGGCCGCTGACAACCCGGCGTAACCCGCCCCGACGATGCAGACATCCGCCGTGGTCTGCCCGTAAAGCGGGGGTCGTTCCGGCGGAATGTCGGTGCTGGCGGCGTACCAGCTTTTGGGAAGCTGGCCGGGGCGGTCATTGCGGTACAGCGGGTTCATGCAAAGGATATAGCCAGATCATAGACCAGAGCACCAGATGGTCGGACGGACCATTCAGACCCTTCACAAATAACTGAAGCCTGCCTGGACACTTCTAATCTGACCGTCTGACCAGACGATCAATATCGAAAACCCGTAGGCAAAGACGCAGTCAAGTTGCCTGCCCTTGCAGACAGTGCGCATCGCCGCCCATCTATCGCCGTGGCGCAGTCCATAACCTCCGCTGATGGCGATGCCGATTGGCCTTTCCGCATCAGAATTCGGGTTACGGTAACTCAGTCTGATTTCCCGATGTCGAATAGAAGTCATGCCAAGTTCCGAGAGCCATCCCTCAATGTCGTCCGGACCGTCGAACAGTGTGGCAACACGAAAAATGCAGATTTCCATTTCATCGGTCGTTCGGAAGTTCGACCAATCAAGATTTGTCAGGTCAACACTCGTTGCATCAGCTTCTATTGGCTCCAGGCATGATCGCAGTGTTGGTCGCACCGCCTCTGTCACTGGCAGATGCGCCATCATGCCGGGTGACAGAGTGGATCTCGTGCTTTCACGCTTCTCCTGTTCCAGCAGCGATGTTTCGGGCAGGTTTAAGAATGCATCCATAGGAATGATGAAATCTGGCTGCTCTTGCGCCACAACCCCAGTTAGGGGAAGCCAAATGGTGGCCAAAAGAGCCCAACACAGTTTTCTCGGGGCGCAAAACATCATAGGTGTCCAAACCGATTTGTGACGATAAGGATGAAGCAAAAACCCGATCCGAACCATGCCGGTTTTCCTGACCTGTCAGGGTTGGAACTGCACGTGAATATGGTCGTCGTGCCGGGCGGCAGAGCAGCCTTGGAAACGGAGTGCTTCGCCCGTGACGCCGAGCCGCTGTTGCAGATGCGGCTCGATCAGCACCTTGTAGTCGCGGCCAACAGGATTGTCGGCCAGCCAGCGCAGCATTTCGCCCGTGCGCGTCGCGTCCAGTGGCCAGTTGCGCAAGTAGGGTTGCAGCCAGTCCAGATCCCAGCGGAGCGATAGCCCGGTTGCGTCCGCGCAGGGTTGCGGGTCATTGGGTCCGGGCTGTTCGAACGCCCAGTAGCCGAGGAACCAGCGGGCGCGGCCCAGTTCGTATTCCCCCTCAGCATTGGTGTAGAAGAAGGCGAAATCCAGCTTGTCCCCATCATCATGCGACAGGTGAGGCAGCAGTGGGAAACCGTCGATGAAGGGAAAGTTGCCGTCAAGCGCGCGGGTGCGGGTGCCGGGATAGGTGTCATGCATATGGGCGGCAAGGGCGTCCGCATGGTCTTTCATCGCGGAACTGACATAGTGCCGGTTCAGCGCGCAGTAGAGCGGGTTGAGCACGGCCACTTGCGCCGGCCCCGCGTCGAGGCAGGGCAGGGGCGTGCGCCCGGCCAGCGGGGCGGTGTAGTGGGCCGTGACGGTCAGGGCCAGATAGCAGATCAGGAACATCAGGAGGAGCCGCCCGAAGACGGCCCGCAGCCCAAGGGCGATCAGCCATGCCAGCCCGCCCACCTGTGTCAGCAAGGTTAGCAGGATGATGATCAGCCCGTGCCAGATCATACGTTCAACAACAGATGTTCGCGTTCCCACGGGCTGATCACCTGCAGGAATTCGTTGTATTCGGCGCGTTTGACGATGGAATAGACGCGGGCGAAGTCGGGGCCGAGGACGTCGTGGATTTCCTTCGCTTCGTCAAACATGTCGAGGGCGGCATAAAGGCCCTGTGGCACCTCGTCTTCGGATTCGTAGGCGTCGCCGTGCCAGCGTTTGTCGGGGCGGGTTTCGTTCTTCAGCCCCAGATAACCGCAGGCCAGTGAGGCGGCGATGCAGAGGTACGGATTGCTGTCCATCCCGGCGAGCCGGTTTTCGATGCGCCGCGCCTCGGGCGGAGAGACGGGGATGCGGATACCGGTGGTTCGGTTGTCGCGCCCCCATTCGAGGTTGATCGGGGCGGCATGGTCGCGCACGTAGCGGCGGTAGCTGTTCACGTAAGGGGCGATCACGGCGATCACGCTGGGCATGTGTTCCTGCAGGCCGCCGATGAAGTGAAAGAACGCGTCCGTTTCGCCGCCTTGGCGGCCGGTAAAGATGTTGTTGCCCTTGGCATCCAGCACCGAGTGGTGGATATGCATCGCCGATCCCGGTTCGCCCTCGATCGGTTTGGCCATGAAGGTGGCAAAGCAGTCGTGTTTGAGTGCCGCCTCGCGGATCAGCCGTTTGAAAAAGAACACTTCGTCGGCGAGCTTGATGGGGTTGCCGTGGCGCAGGTTGATTTCCAATTGGCCTGCGCCGCCCTCCTGCGCGATGCCGTCGATCTCGAACCCCTGAATTTCGGCATATTCGTAGATGTCGTCGATTACCGGCCCGTAATCATCCACGGCAGACATCGAATAGGCCTGCCGCCCGGCGGCGGGGCGGCCCGTGCGGCCCATCATCGGCTCAATTTCCTTGGCCGGGTCGATATTGCGGGCGACGAGGTAGAATTCCATTTCGGGCGCGACGATCGGGGTCCAGCCTTCGGCGTTGTAAAGCTCTACCACCCGGCGCAACACATTACGCGGGGCAAAGGGGACGGGTTCGCCTTTTTGGTCGAAGGCGTCGTGGATCACCTGCAGCGTGCCGTCATCGGCCCAGGGGGCAGCGGTGGTTGTGGACAGGTCGGGTTTCATCACCATGTCGGGTTCGAGGAACCCGTCAGGGCCCGCGGCCTCGCCCCAGTCTCCGGTGATGGTCTGGAAGAAGATGGAGTTCGGTAGATGAAAGCTGGTTTGCTTTTCCCATTTACCGGCGGGCACGGCCTTGCCCCGCGCGATCCCAGGCAGGTCGGCGATGACGCATTCGACCTCGTCCAGCCTGTTCTGTTCCAAATAGGTCTGGGCGGCGGCGGGGATCTTGTCTGTCCAGTTCATGCCAGTTGTCTTTCCTTGAAGAACTGCGCGATCTGGGCCGCGAGAAAGCTGTTGTCGACGGGTTGATTGAGGGTTCGGTGCACGTGTTCCAGCCTGTCATCAGGGACGTTGCCGGGGCCGCGATACTTGGCCAGACCCGCCGTATAAGTGTCGTCGAATTCCGGGTGGGCCTGCACGGTAAAGGCGCGTTTACCATAGACCAGTGCGGCATTTTCACAAAAGGGGTTCGTGGCAACCACTGCAGCATCCGTGGGTCGTGTCACCACCTGATCCTGATGCCAGGCATTCAACGCGATGGTCTGACCATTCCAGTCGTAAGTTTGGCGGCCAACAGCCCAGCCGTCTTTGAATTTTTCGACCTTGCCACCCAAGGCCTGTGCGATGATCTGGTGTCCGAAACAGACGCCGACCAGCGGCACATCAGCGGTATAGATATCCCTGATCAAGTCTTCCAACGGGGGAATGAATGGGTGATCCTCGTAAGCGCCGTGTTTGGAACCGGTGATCAACCAGCCATCACACGCCTGTGGGCCATCCGGAAATTGCATATCGACCACATCATAGCGGGCAAAGCTGAACCCGTGCCCATCCAGCAGTCTGGCAAACAGGTCAACGAATGTGCCCAGCGTGGGACGCAATTCATCCGGCGCGTGGCCTGCCTGTAGAATGCCGATTTTCATGGGTCACCGTGGATATTGTTTTGCGCAACGCTATCGTGGTGGTGGCTGCGCGGCAAGCCGGTCAGCGGATGATCTGCGGTCTGACGCGCAGGGTCTTGCGCGCCGACTGGGGCAGGTGCCGGTTGAGCCGGGTATTGATCAGTCCGAATATCGCGATGACGATCAGGGTAAGTACAATGAAATACCCCGCAAGGATCGGGTAGGGCACAAATGGGTTGAAGGTCTTGTCCGCAAAATAATTCGCGTAATACAGCGCATCGCCCCGTTGTTGTAACGCAGGGAAGCCCGAAAAGAAGACAAGTGTTGTGGCGTGGAACAGAAAGATCGCCTCGTTGGTGTAGGCGGGCCATGCCAGTCGCAGCATCGTGGGCCAAATCACCCGACGGAACCGTGCCCAGCCGGACAGGCCATACGCGTCTGCCGCTTCGGTATCGCCTTTCGGGATGGATTGCAGTGCGCCGTAGAAAATCTCGCCCGAATAAGCGGCTGTGTTGAGAAAAAGAACTACCAACGCCCCCGCCCAAGCAGAGGTGAGTGGATTAAAGAACGGATAAGTGTTTTTGAGGCTGAGAAACATGAAATATGCAAAGAAGCATTGTATGAACAGGGGGGAACCCCGGAAGATAAAAATGAACCATTCCGATGATTTGCGGATCAGCGGGTTGTGCGCCGCCTTGCCCATGGCCACGGCGGTAGCCAGAAAAAAGCCAGTGCAAAGGGCAACGATCCCGAAATAGATGTTCCAGATCATGCCAGAGCCGATCAGGGTGAACTGTTGGCACAAGGTGAAATCATTGCGTGGCAATAGTCGTTCACCGATCCCGATCGACCGTAGCCCATAATCGGCGATGGTTTCCCAACAACTCATGCAGCAGCCTTTCGTTGCGCTTCACCAGCGGCTGTCGCCTGCCCATGAGTCAGCCGGGCCATGATACGGCCCAGCACGACTTCAGAGATTTTGGTGAAGCACAGGTAGAAGATCAGCAGTGCCAGAAAATACCACATGCGCCAGTCAGGATGCGGGTATGCCGTAAATTGCGGGGTCTTGGTGCCACCCAGTTCGCGCGCCCAATAGACGATGTCTTCGACGCCAAGCAGGAACAAAAGCGGGGTCGCCTTGATCAGCACCATCCACAGGTTGGACAGACCGGGCAGGGCATAGACCCACATTTGTGGAACAAGGACGCGCCAGAATGTCTGCCGGCGGGACATACCGTAAGCGTCCGCGGTTTCCAGCTGGCCCTGCGGAACGGCGCGCATCGCCCCGAACAGGACGTTGGCGGCGAAGGCCCCAAAAACGATAGCAAAGGTGAACACCGCGATGAAAAATCCATAGGTTTCGTGGACCCATTGCGGTGCGTTCCCAAGCGGCATTTTGGCGGCCTGACAGACGACGAAATCGTTGCCCTGCCGGACGGGTTCCGTCCATTCGGGGCATTTGACGACGTGGCGCACATATTCGATGATTTGATCAAGTGCGATGACAAAGAATAGAAAAAATGCGATATCGGGAACACCGCGCACGATCGCGATATAGGTCTTGCCCACCCAGCGCAGCGGGGCAAATGCACTGCGCGCCGCAGCAGCGCCGCCAAACCCAAAGATCAGCGCCAAGGGTGCCGTAATTGCCAGCAACAAAAGCACGGTGCCGACGGCCCAATAGATACCCATATGCTTGCCCGTGGTCAGGTAGCACGACAGCCAAGTCAGGCCGTCAAGGGTAGCAGGGTCGGTGCAAAAACTGAAAATGATGGGGCCTTTAGTTGGCGTAATTCATTTGCTTCATCATCGTAGGCATGTGCGCCCCGGCACTTATGGCCGGGGCGCAAAGCGTTTTAGTAGGTGCCGATTTCGTCACCGAACCATTTGATCAGCATCGCATTGAGCGTGCCGTCTTCTTTCATGGATGTGATTGCAGCATCCATCTTTTCTTTCAGCTCGGTATCACTTTCGCGGATACCCATGCCGATACCACCACCAAGCGGTACGCTATCACCGACAAACATCAGCTCACCACCAGAGGCATCAACGATCGGTGCGAGGAAATCCCGGTCTGCAAAGACTGCGTCAGCCTCGCCTGCACGCACGGCGGCAATCGTTTCTTCAGGTGTTGGGAATTCCAGCAGCGTGGCACCTGTGTCAACGACATGGCCCGCCTGGATGGTCGATGTCTGGGCTGCGATCACGCCGCCTGTCAGATCGGTGCCCTCAGCAGTGGCAACATATGCCGATGCGGTGGGCGGATAATAGTCTTGTGTGAAATCAATGACTTCATCACGCTCGTCTGTGATCGACATACCAGCGATGATCGTGTCGTAGTTACCAGAGACGAGGTTGGGAATGATACTGTCCCATTCGTTTGTAACCCATTCGCAGGTTAGTTCGGCACGGGCGCACATCTCATCGCCGACCTCACGTTCGAACCCGTCAACTTCGCCATCATCGTTCAGGAAGTTGTATGGAGGGTAGGCGCCCTCGGTGCCCATCCGCACAACGGAATGCGCATCCGCAAAGGCCATGCTGCCCGCAAGAGCCAATGCGGTCGTCAGGATCAGGTTTTTCATATGGTATACTCCCAGTTTGGTGTTTTATGCGACCGTGGCCGATAGAAAGCCCCGAAGTCGATCGGTTTTTGGTTGATTGAAAAGTACGTCAGGCGCGCCTTCTTCTTCGATTTTGCCTTGATGCAAGAACACAACATGGTGACTTACGTCAGCTGCCAACCGCATATCGTGGGTGACGATGATCATCGTGCGGCCCTCAGCCGCCAGATCCTTGATAACCTTGACCACTTCCTGTTCCAGTTCAGGGTCCAGCGCGCTGGTGGGTTCATCAAATAGCAGCGCTTTGGGTTCCATGCAAAGCGCCCGCGCGATGGCGGCGCGCTGCTGTTGACCCCCTGAAAGCTGGGCGGGATAGGCATCGCATTTGTCGCCAATGCCAACCTTGTCAAGGTATTTGCGGGCCGCGTCTTCGACCTCTGCCTTGTCGCGTTTCAGTACGGTAACGGGTGCTTCCATGACATTTTGCAGAATCGTCATATGCGCCCAGAGGTTAAACTGCTGAAACACCATGGACAGATTTGTACGGATGCGGATCATCTGGGCGTGGTCACCCGGATGCCTGTTCAGGCCATTGCCCTTCCATATCACCGGCTCACCACAAAAAATCACATCGCCTTGCTGACTGTCTTCCAGCAAGTTGGCACAGCGCAGTAGCGTCGATTTGCCTGATCCGGATGACCCGATCAGCGATACCACGTGCCCGGCAGGGGCCGTGATATCCACGCCTTTCAGCACCTCCAACGACCCGTAGGATTTGTGCAGATCGCGAATTTTAATAACGGGGGCAGCGTTGGTCACGTGTAGCAGCTTCTTGTTATTCCGCCGGGCAGTAGTGCTGATTTTTGTGGCATTTGCAACGGTCTGTGACGGGTTAACGACACGTTAGGTTCGAATTGCCTGCGGCATAGGCGGCAGGGGGATGTCATATGCTATTTTGGGCAAAGCAATGATATCCCTTAAACCTAGGGCGCTTTGATCATCCCGGGTCAACGCATGAATGGCCGTTTTGATGGCGGCGAAATAGGGTGCCGGGTCCTGATCTTTGCGGGTGATGAACGTCATACCGGGGGTCGTATGGGTGTGACCGATGACGTGCAGAGAACGGGTGTCGGCATTCTCAGCGCATTCAATGCGCCATGCCTGCGCATCGATCGCGGCCATGTCCGCTATGCCCTCTGCGACCGCGGCGATGCTGGCGCGGTGGCTGCCGGTGATTTGCATGGCGTTGAGGGTAAAGCCTTTTGCGACAGCCCATTGCTGTGGCACGCCGTAACCTGAATTTGAAAGAAGATCATTGCACGCAAAGCGTTCCGCGAAATCGCGTGGCTTTCCGGGCCGTCGTGCGATCAACACGCTATTGTAGTATCCGGGCGCGCAGCCGGGCAGGCCATAGTCGGATGCGCCGATCAACGTCACTTTGCCGCGAAACCTCGCTCGGTACGGCAGGTTGCAGATATGACCCAAAACCAGATCCGGCCGCTGCCAGCCATCCTGATAATCGATATCATGGTCCAGCCCGTCCGGGGCCGCGATCTGGCGCGCGCGCAACCCGTCCCGGATCAGCGCCCAAAATGCATCATGTGCGGCCCGATTTGATGGGCGTGCATACATGGGCAGGCTGGCGATCACGAAATACGCAGCCTCGCCTTGTGGCTATCCTGATCGGTCACACCAAGCAATGAGGCTACCATGCGCATCATGCTGTCTTCCTCGTCCTCGCGGACCCCATCGGCCATGACAACAGACCACATCGCAGCGATCACGCCGACACGATCATCGTAATCGACAGCATCCTTGATCGCGCGGGTGAAACGGACTGTGTCGGGGGCCTCGGCCTCCAATTCCTCGCATTGGGCGCGCAGGGCTGCGGCCTGTGCGGGGCCCATATTGTAGCGGGCCATCAGGGTGCGATCAATTTGGGCAATCTCCACGGCGGCATAGTCACCATCGGATCGGGCGACGCGGACGAGCAGCGCACCAAGCGCCAGCCGCGCGTCGGGATCAGGCAGTTGTTCGGGTTCAGGGGCGGTCAGACGCCTAAGTAAATCAGTAAACATTGGCCTTACTTAGGGTGCATCAGCTTGTCTTGAAAGTGCTTGCTCACGCGTGCTCCCTCTTCTGTGAAGCCGTAGGGGGCGTTTACGACAAACAAGCCAGAGCCGATCATGCGGTGACCAGGCTGGGCCGGGCGAAAACGAACCTCGTGTACAATTCCGTCAGGGATGGCGTTTTGCAGCGCGTGAATCATGGGTTTATGCGGTGCATCTGTCAGGATCGGATACCACAACATCAGCACGCCGACGCCCCATTTGCGGTGAATTTTGGCAAGCCAATCGGGGATTGTCTGGTAATCTTCTTTCACTTCAAAGGATGGATCGATCAAAAGCAGGCCACGACGCGGATCGGGCGGGCAGAGCGACATCGCCATTTCCCATCCGTCGCGTTGGCGGAACACGCCGCCATAGGGGGCCATGTTGGATTGCAGCGCCGCAAACTCCTGTGGGTGCAATTCGGCGAGATGAATGTTGTCCATCTGACGCAGACTTTCTGCGGCGACAATGGGCGAACCGGGATAGGTGTTTGGGCCATATTTTGTACGAACACGGTCAAGCACTTGTGAATAGGGATGATCGGGCGCAAACCAGTCGTTTGCGATGGCAATACCTTTGGCCGCTTCACCCGTTTTGATGGCTGCGGCATCTGTCAGATCATAAAGACCGCGACCGGCATGTGTTTCCAGATAGCTGAGCGGCTTATCCTTGCGTGTCATGTAATCCAGCGCCCACGCCAGCAGACTGTGCTTATGCACATCAGCCAGATTGCCCGCGTGGTAGCTGTGTTGATAGGAAAGCATATCTGATCCTTTGGTCGCTATTGCGGGGTAGCGCCAATCGCGTCTCAGGCCAAGGGGTTGCTTGTCGGGGGCGGCGCGCTATCCCTTGTTGGGTGTTTCAATTCAGAACAGGATGTTCCCATGATCATGCGCGCAGTCGCCAGCCTATTGACCCTCAGTCTTGCTTCAACGGCTGCGGCACAGGAAAACGGACTCTCGTTCCGTTTTGGTTTGGGGCCGAAGAGTGCGCCGGGATATTTCGGGGCGGATGAGAATGAAATCTCGCCCACGGGCAGTTTCGAATTGGAGCGGTTGCAGTGGGGACCTTTAGCTATTGGTGGGCCGAAAGACAACGGCTTTGGTTTTGGTGGATCAGTAAGGTTTGTGGGCGAACGGTCCGCGTCTGATTTTGATGAATTGGATGGGCTGGACGATGTCGATGCAAGCCTGGAGTTTGGTGGTGGCATCCGGTTCAGGCAGCCCGCCTACAGTGTTTTTGCTGATGTGCGCTACGGCGTAATCGGACACGAGTCATTGGTGGCTGAGATGGGTGGCGACTATATCTATCGACCTAATGATCAACTGACTTTGCGTACGGGGCCACGTATCTTGTGGGGGAGCGATGACTATGCGCAGACCTATTTTGGTGTGACCCAGGCCGAAAGCGTGACAAGCAGCTTTGCCGCCTTTGATGCCGGTGCGGGTATCGTCAGTGCAGGTGTCAAGGCAGAAGCCACCTATCAGTTCAACGACGATTGGGGTGTGATTGGTACGCTGCGTTATGATCAACTGCGCGAGGACGCTGCCGACAGCCCAATCACCCAAAGCGAGGATCAAGTAAGCGCCAGCATCGTGTTGACCCGTAAAATCACGTTTGGATTTTGATGCGTTATCAAGTTGGCGCGATCACACTTTTTTAAAAACCTGACCAAAATCCTTTGAAGGATTTTGTCCAATTCCTTTGGCAGGAATTGGATTAGACCAGCCGCGATGTCTCTACTGCGGCCCGAACGAAATCGGCAAACAACGGGTGCGGTGCAAAGGGTTTGGATTTCAGTTCGGGGTGGAACTGGACTCCAATGAACCAGGGATGATCGGCCCATTCCACAATCTCTGGCAGTTTGCCATCGGGTGACATCCCCGAAAACCTGAGGCCCACCTTTTCCAGCGTGTCGCGGTATTTCACATCAACCTCGTAACGGTGACGGTGGCGTTCTTCGATGGCGGTGCCGCCGTAGACCTCGGCCACTTTTGACCCTTCGGTGAGCGTAGCATTATAAGCACCCAGCCGCATGGTACCGCCTTTGTCGTCATCGGCTTTGCGCGCGACCTTGTGATTGCCCTGCACCCATTCTTTAAGGTGATACACGACAGGTTCGAAACGCTTTCTCCCTGCCTCATGGTCAAATTCCTCAGACCCGGCCTTGTCCATACCAGCCACATTGCGTGCAGCTTCGATCACGGCCATTTGCATACCCAGACAGATTCCCAGATACGGGATTTTCTTTTCGCGGGCGAATTGAGCGGCTTTGATTTTACCTTCTGTGCCACGCTCGCCAAACCCACCGGGCACCAGGATCGCGTGATAGCCTTCCAGATAGGGGGCCGCGTCTTCGCGGTCGAACAGTTCCGCATCGACCCATTCGATCTTGACCTTCACCCGATTGGCCATGCCGCCATGGGTCAGTGCCTCTGCAATGGATTTATATGCATCTTCCAACTGGGTATATTTGCCGACGATGGCGATCTTTACTTTGCCTTCGGGATTATGGATGCGGTCATAGACGTCATGCCACATGTCCAGTTTCGGGGCAGGGGCTGGTGAGATATCGAAGGCATCCAACACCGCCTGATCCAGACCCTGTTCGTGATAGGCCAGCGGTGCTTCGTAGATGGATTTCAGGTCATAAGCAGCCACAACGCATTGCTTGCGGACGTTGCAGAAAAGGGCGATTTTTTCGCGCTCTTTCTCGGGGATTGGCTGTTCAGAGCGGCAGACAAGAATGTCCGGCGCAATCCCGATACTCTGCAATTCTTTTACACTGTGCTGGGTTGGTTTGGTTTTCAACTCGCCCGAGGCTGCAAGATAAGGCAGCAGCGTCAGATGCATGAAAATGCACTGGCCGCGCGGTTTATCATGGGCGAATTGACGGATCGCTTCGAAAAACGGGAGGCCCTCGATATCGCCGACCGTCCCGCCGATTTCGCAGAGCATGAAATCAACCTCGTCTTCACCAATGGCGATGAAGTCTTTGATTTCATTAGTCACATGCGGAACAACCTGAATGGTTTTGCCGAGATAATCGCCGCGCCGCTCTTTTTCTAGAACATTGGAATAGATACGGCCAGAGCTGACGCTGTCGGTATTACGTGCAGGCACACCGGTGAAGCGTTCATAGTGACCAAGGTCGAGGTCGGTTTCCGCCCCATCGTCGGTCACGAAGACCTCACCATGTTCAAACGGTGACATCGTGCCGGGATCGACGTTCAGATATGGGTCAAGTTTGCGCAGCCGCACCGAAAATCCACGCGCCTGCAACAACGCGCCCAAGGCTGCTGATGCCAGCCCCTTGCCAAGGGAAGACACAACGCCGCCGGTGATAAATATGAAACGCGCCATCGGCTGGAACTCCCGTGAAAACATCCAAAAATTGTGGGAAAACGAACGATAAAATTCGCATCATCACGGGATTTAAGCCTTAGCGGATTCGGACCGATTAGGCAACCGTTGACCCAACATCATGTTGCCGAACGTGATCGCCCGGCAACTGCTTGTGGTTAGTCGCCCGATGGCACCAGTGGTGCATCATCGCTTGATGGGGGCAAAAGACTGTCACCAAGGTCTGGCACAGTGCCACCATCGTCAGCCTGCACATCACCCAAACGGTCCACCACGGACGATCCAGCTGTATTGCTCGCTGCAAGAAGTGTTAGCGCGATGGATGTGCAGATGAATGCAATCGCTAAGATCCATGTGAACTTGCTCATCGCCGTGGGGGCTGGGCGTCCGCCCGTTGCCCCGCCACCGCCGCCGCCCATACCAAGACCACCGCCCTCGGACCGCTGCAACAGCACGGTGCCGATCAGGCTCAGCGCCAGGATCAGGTGGATAATCAGGATAACGTTTTCCATACATGAGGCCTTTCGGGGCGTTCGCGAACAAGCGGTATCTAAAAGGTGGCGACCCGTCCCGCAACCCCTGAATGGGCCTTATTCGTCGACGTCATCCATGTCGGCCTGACCCGTCAGCTTCCGGCGCACGATGGACCAGCTCAGCCCGACCGCCAGAACAATGGATAAGGCGAAAAGCGCGATCCAGGTATTGGCCGTTGGATTGTCGAGATTGATTAGCCCCTGATCATAAAGGACCCACAATAATGTACCCACAACCGCGAGGATCAGCACCATCCCGAAAATCCCGATCGATCGCAAGGTGGCCCGCAGATAGATAATGTAGCCCACCAAAAGGATCAGTCCGAACAGAACCGTCACCGACAGGTTTGTCTCAAAATTCGCCGCACTCCAGCGCACAAAGTTCCAGTTGGTCGGATTATAGGTGGCGGCCAGCAGCACAAAGGCAAAAACCCAGCGAATGACGAAACCCATGATATGCCTCACTTCTTTATTCGCGGGGACAATGGCAACGGGACCCGTGGCTGTCCAGTGCGGCCTACGGCAAATTTGCGGTTCCCCAAGAGGTGTTGCAGAGATATAGGGGGCGCGGAAATCAATTAGGGCAGGGTCTCATGGCAAATGTGGTGGTCGTCGGTGCGCAGTGGGGCGATGAAGGCAAAGGCAAGATCGTTGATTGGCTGTCAGAACGCGCCGATGTGATCGCCCGCTTTCAGGGCGGCCATAATGCGGGACACACATTGGTCATCGATGGTGAGGTTTATAAGCTGCATGCGCTGCCATCCGGGGTGGTGCGCGGCGGTAAACTCTCGGTGATCGGGAACGGTGTTGTGCTGGACCCCTGGCACTTGATCAACGAGATCACGACCTTGCGCGAACAAGGCGTGCAGATCACGCCAGATACACTCATGATCGCGGAAAACACCCCCCTGATTCTGCCATTTCATGGCGAGTTGGACCGTGCACGCGAAGGCCAGAACTCTGTCGCCAAGATTGGCACGACCGGACGTGGCATTGGACCTGCTTATGAGGATAAGGTTGGCCGTCGTGTCATCCGTGTTGCCGATCTGGCTGACGATGCCACGCTGGAGCTGCGACTGGACCGGGCCCTTGTCCATCACGACGCGCTGCGGCGCGGGTTGGGCCTCGAAGCAATCGACCGGGATGCAGTGCTCGCGCAATTGCGGGAAATTGCGCCAGAGATTTTGCAATATGCAGCCCCCGTCTGGAAAGTGCTGAACGAAAAACGAAAAGCAGGCAAACGGATCTTGTTCGAAGGGGCGCAAGGCGCGCTGCTCGACATTGATTTTGGCACCTATCCCTTTGTGACTTCATCAAATGTCATCGCGGGGCAGGCGGCAACGGGCGTGGGCCTTGGGCCGGGTGCGATTGATTTCGTGCTTGGCATCGTCAAAGCCTACACAACCCGCGTGGGCGAGGGGCCGTTCCCGACCGAACTGGATGATGCAGATGGCCAGCGGCTTGGCGAACGGGGCCATGAATTTGGAACCACCACCGGGCGCAAACGCCGTTGCGGCTGGTTTGATGCCTGTTTGGTGCGCCAAACCTGTGCGACGTCCGGGGTATCGGGCATTTCGCTCACTAAGCTGGATGTGCTGGACGGGTTTGAAACGCTGCGCATTTGCGTAGGATATGCGTTGGATGGCGAGCAGTTGGATTACCTGCCGACTGCCGCCGATCAGCAGGCGCGCTGCACCCCGATTTATGAGGAGATTGAAGGCTGGTCCGAATCCACCGAAGGCGCGCGGTCCTGGGCGGATTTGCCGGCACAGGCGATCAAATATGTGCGCCGGATCGAAGAGCTGATCGATTGCCCGGTTGCCCTTGTATCAACCTCGCCAGAGCGTGAAGATACGATCCTTGTTACTGATCCGTTTGCCGACTGATGGCGATGGGATACAAAGCCCGCAAGCGATTGGCGCTTTTTGTGCTGGCGGTCGGTTTGCCGACCTATATCGTCTTCGCTGTCACGGTGATGAGCGGGATGATGACCCGTGAAATCCGATTTCCGCTTGCCGTTGAATTCGTAATTTACGTGATTTTGGGTATCGGATGGGCATTTCCGTTGAAGTGGGTATTCAAGGGGATCGGTCAGCCTGATCCGGACGCTGACAAGTAAACGGGCAGGTACTTTAAACCTTGGACGGATGTGCCATCACAAAAAAGGCGGGATCAAAATCCCGCCTTTCCCGTTTCTTACTGCACGATAGTCAGCCTTGCGCGGCCTTATCTTCTGGCCGGAATCGCGTGTCTTCGGCCACCTGAAAGCGACCGTTGTTCAGTTTGATGATCTTGCTCTGGCGCAGCAAACGCCCGAAGGACCGCAGCCCGTCTTCGCGGCTGAACTGATCGGATGATGCCATCTGCACTTTCTTCATCACCTGTGGTCGCGAGAAATCATCGTCGCCTTCAACAAAGGCGATGTAAGCGGCAGCAGCTTCCAGCAGATCGGCCAGTTCTGTCGCGCCCTTTTGTTTGGCAAATTCAGCAAAGCCGCCGGTCCCGGCGCTTCCACCTTCTTTTTTGGCCGCAATCTGGCGCAACCTGTCAGCGGCTTGATCAAGGGGTGCCTCTGCCTCCTCCTCTTCTTCGCCTTCGACGCGCAAGGACGCCACCAGTTTGAGTGGGGTGGAAAGGGGGCGGCTTCCGGACTTGCTTTCTGCGGCTTCATGCGCCCCGAGGTCATTGCGGAAGGCTTCGCTGGTTTCGCGTGTTGCGGCACCTGGATCACCTAGCTGACGCGCGGCCTCCGTCGCCGCGACTGCGGCTTTGAGCTGCGCAAAGGCATCACGATGGCGCCGTCCTTCGGGTTCGTTCAACTTCTCGTCGGCCTGCGTCAGAATACGCTTCATCGCCTCGTCGTTATTTTCAGGCAGATCGCTACGCTTGGATCTGTTCAATCGGCGCATTGCAGCTTCGTCATTAGCTTCGGCCACATCATCTACTAAGTTCTGATCGTCGTCTTCTGCCAATTCTTCCACATCCGGCGTGTCCAACAACACATCCTCAGCGACTAAATCTTCTTCAGTTTCGGCCTCATCAGAAGTCAGAACCAACGGTGAAGAGGTGTCGGGCGCTGCATCCTGGACGTCATCCTCAGCTTCAAACTCGGCAAGCTCTTCAGTGCTCAGCTCTTCATGCTCTGAAAGGTCTTCGTCTTGGATCGCGGCTTCATCAGCTACATCATCATGTGCGATAGTCGCATTGCGCTGGGCCAGATCTGCAAGGCGCTGAGAGAGCGGGTTTTCTGCCGCTGGTTTGGGCGTTTCGGCTGGTTCGTTCAGATCTTCCGCAAATGTGTCAGGCGATGCAGCCATGTGTCCGCGACTGACGACCGCACGGATTCTTTGCAACTTGGCTGCTACACTGTCAGATGCATCGGACTGGTCATCTTGCGTGGCGGGATCAAAGAACGGTGCGTCGTCCTCGTCCTCGTCCTCGGTATCGTCGCCGTCCGCGATCACCGCTTCGCCATCATCTGCAAGGTCGTTGTAAACGCCATCATCCGAAGATGCAGCTGCTGGCGTATCCTCTTCGTATGATGCAACGTCATCAGCCTCGTTTGAGGTCAATATGATGGAATCGACATCTTCTTCGACATTATCGTCTTCGATGTCGGCGGTATCGGTTTCAATATCTTCAAACGCCTCTTCGGTCAGATCGCCATCTGCATCCTGAACATCATCGGTCAAGGCACTGTCGTCCGTCCTTGGGTGCAGACGCAGGCTTGGGCGTTCCTCAGCGTCTGGTGTCGCGTCGCTGGACGCGGGGCGGACTCGCAGACTGATGCGCTCACCGTCAACTTCTGCTTGGACGGGCGTTCCTGTCTGTTCCTCTGCGAGGCGGGTCAGCGTGTCCATGTCAGGGGCTTGCGGTTCCATATCCATGAAACGATCATGACCAGCCAATTCGTGGAAATATGACACCACTGTTTTCATCGTTTCGACAGAATCGTCAAATCCTTCAAGTCGACATGAAAATGTGCCGTATGAAACAGCTAAAACTTTGTTGGTATCGCCCATGTGTTATACGCTTTCTAGAGTTGCCGGCAGCCGATAAGTTCGACAAACATTGATGCTCAATCGGGAACAGGATGAAGTTACATTCGAGATCATTTTGTGACCGTTTTGGGGAATGTTTGTGAATTGAGGTGGAATTCGTGCTGATCGACGTGATTGTTTCGTCCTCTGAGATAGTGTGTCTGGTCGGCGGATCAAAGATCAAGCATACAGATATTTTGGAACTTTTACCTGTAACTGATTGTTTTGTCGGGGTTGATAGTGGCGCAGACCATTTATTGGCCGCTGACATCGCACCGGCCGCAGTCATTGGTGACATGGACAGCTTGTCTCGCCATGCGATGGCCACATTTGACCACTTGCTGTGCCACATTTCAGAGCAGGACACGACCGATTTTGAGAAAGCCGTGACCCGCGTAGAGGCACCTTCCATTCTCGCGGTGGGGTTCACCGGCGGACGTATGGACCACATGCTGGCTGTGCTGAACGTGTTGGCGCGCAATCCGACCCGCGCCATCATTCTGATTGACGATCAGGATGCGAGCTTTCTGGCGGTTCAGGGCACAACCCGGTTCAAGCTGCCTGTCTCTACTCGCATATCATTAATGCCATTGTCGCAGGTTACTGTAACGGCCACTGGCCTGCGCTGGCCATTGGACGCTGCTGTGATGCATCCTACCGGCATGATCAGTTCATCCAACGCAGCCGCCAAGGACGAAATTCTGATACAGACGGACGGTCCGCTGCTGATTACACTGCCGCGGGCGCATTTGCAGACAGCTTTGAAAGCCGCCGCTCGCGCAGAATAATGTACAACCCGGCGGCGACCGTGACGCAAATACCAATGGCGGCCAGACCATTGGGCAGATCGGCAAATAGCAACCAGCCAATTGCCGTACCAAATGGAATTTCGAGATATTGCATCGGGGCCAATGTGGATGCGGGCGCAAAACGCAAGCTCCACGTCATGAAAAGATGCGCCAAGGTGCCAATGATGCCCAGAATACCAAGTAACATCCACGTTTGCGGTGTCACCTCAATCGAGGTTAGATCACGGGTTGCGGGATTGATTGCAAGAACCGGAAGCAAGATCAAAGTTGCCTGTATTCCGCTGATCGCCTGCAGTTTGATCGGGTCCACATCGCGTGCGACCCGTCGCGTGACCATCATGAACAGCGCAAAGATGACCGCAACCCCAAGTGGTAGCAGCGCGGGGTAACCGACGGCTACGAAATTCGGCTGGATCACCAGCAATGTGCCAACAAATCCGACCGCACAGGCGATCAGCCGCTGTGCACCGACATGCTCACCCATCACAAAATACCCCAGCAACAGCATGATGAATGGCATCACAAATGCAATCGCGATGGCATCGGCAAGCGGCAGAAAGCGCAGCGCGCTGAACATCATGCCAATGCCAAGAATATGAAGAACGGTGCGTATGAGCGTCCAACCCAGAACACCCTTAGGCAGCCTTAACCCCTGACCGTTCCACCAAACCAAGGGCAACAGAATGGCCGCTTGTAGGGCGAACCGGACCAGCACAAGAACGCCAAGCGCCACCGCACCGCCCAATAGCTTGGCAATGCTGTCACCAAGCGGTGCCAGCACGCAAAAAGCGAGCATGAGCATTACACCAAGAAAAGGACGATCATCGGACATGGTTGCAGCTTAGGACGCGCAAGCCGGAACGAAAAGATCAGAACGGATCGTGCGCGTTGCGCAAGCGAATGCCGCTGGCGTGTAAGCTGCTGCGCCATACCGGTGCGATGGGCCGCAACGATGACACCGGGCGCAGCGCAACACCGCGTTGTGCCAATTGCTGAGGCAAATCCGTCAGTGGGGCGACAGCGCTGGGCATGACCGCTTCGGATGACACATGCATACCCACATCATCAAGCGACTGGAACGTAACAACAGGTAGCGCGTAACAATACACAGTTGTTTGTGTGATCCGCTCCATCCACCGTTCTTCAACATAAGCGACGCGCTGATCCTCGCCCAACCAGTGGTCACGATCCTGCGCGCCGCTGTCGTCCTGCGCCCAAATCACGATGCGCGGGCAATCACGGGGAAAGAAGTAAAGAAATGCGAATTCTTCAGCGATGGCCCAGACCACCGCCCCATTTGACTTGGACGGGCGAGGTTCAAAGCGCCTGATCATCGGGTCTTCGCTAAAATGGAACAGCATGGCCCTGCGTTAGCAATTCGGGACGTTGACAGCGAGCCCACCCAGGGCAGTTTCCTTGTATTTCTCGCTCATGTCTGCCCCGGTTTGGCGCATTGTTTCAATAGCCACATCCAGCGCGACAAGATGCTGCCCGTCGCCGCGCATGGCGAGTGATGCGGCGGAGACCGCCTTGATTGCGCCCAGCCCGTTGCGCTCGATACAAGGCACCTGCACCAGCCCTTTGACCGGATCGCAGGTCATACCCAGATGGTGCTCCAACGCAATTTCAGCAGCATTTTCAATCTGCTCCGGTGTGCCGCCCATCACGGCGGCCAAACCCGCCGCGGCCATGGCCGCCGCACTGCCCACTTCGGCCTGACAACCGCATTCAGCCCCCGAGATCGAGGCATTGAACTTGATCAGCCCACCAATTGCCGCCGCCGTGAGCAGGAACTCCGGCACACGCGATGCTGCGGCCCCGGGCACATGATCCAGCCAATAGCGGATCGTCGCAGGCACAACACCCGCCGCGCCGTTGGTCGGGGCCGTTACCACCTGACCGCCAGCAGCGTTTTCTTCGTTCACCGCCATCGCATAGGTGGACATGAAATCATTGATGGTGTGCGGAGCGGTGAGGTTCATGCCCCGTTCGGCCTGCAAGGCGTCGTAGATTCCCTTCGCGCGACGACGGACTTGTAGACCACCGGGCAAAATGCCGTCTGTCGCCAACCCCCGATCAATGCAGGTGTTCATCACCTCCCAAATCCGGGCGAGGCCGCGATCAAGATCAGCGTGGGGCATCCGCGATAGTTCATTGGCCCGCTTCATGCCAGCGATACCAAGGCCGGACATGGCAGCCATATCCATCATCTCCTGCGCGGTGTGAAACGGAAATGGCACGGGTGGGCCGGTGTCGCTATCCTTACCTGCGGCCAGTTCGGCCTCTGTCAGTACAAAACCCCCGCCGATGGAATAATAGGTCACCTGCGCGATCACATCGCCCTGCGCATCAACGCCGCGTAGGATCATGCCATTCGCATGGCCGGGCAGGGCGGGGCCGTAGTCAAATTCCAGGTCGTCGTTGGGGTGAAAGGCCAATGTACCCAGATTGTCCGGTGATACGTTATGTTCAACCCTGATCCGCGCCAGCTCCGCTTCGGCCTTTTTCGCATCATAATCATCGGCCAGAAACCCGGCGAGGCCCAGAATGACCGCCCGGTCAGTGGCATGCCCGACCCCCGTAAAAGCTAGACTGCCATGGAGCGAAGCACGCAAGCCTGTCACGCCGAACGGCTGCGCGCGGAGATGATCCAGAAACCGTGCGGCGGCGACCATCGGCCCAATGGTGTGCGACGACGAAGGCCCGACGCCAACCTTGAACATATCAAAGACAGATAGAAACATCAGACGGCACTTCCTTCGGGTGGATTGCAAGTGTGCGGAGACGAAAAAGGAGTGGGCCCAAGCCCTTCGGCAGTCGCCGCGCGGACAGCCGCGTCGCGTTGTTCCATACGCTTTGCAAATGCATGAAGGCGCGGCCAGTGTTCGATCTTGTACCAACCTGTGTCACCGCCAAAAAGGGCGGGCCATCGCAGCAAGGGGGCCAGATAACAGCCCTGCGCGCTTGGTCCACCGGTGTCCAGCCAATCGGCGTTTGGTGCCTCTTGCAATAGATCAAACTGGGCTGTCAGCCGGTTTCGGGTCGTTTGGCGCAATGCCTCATGATCGCCGTCGGTATATTGCGTGGGGTAAAACAGCATACGCAATGTGGGGTGCAGGGTATTGGCGATCCAAAACAGCCACTGCACGGCATGGGCACGGGCAGGATCGGTCACTGGTGGCATCAGCAGGTCATATTCATCCGCGAGCCATAACAGGATGGCACCTGTTTCGAACATTGGTCCATGTGGCGTTTCCAGCACCGGGATCAGCCCATTGGGGTTGAGCGCCAGATAGGCCGACGACTTTTGGGCAACGCTACGGCGATCCACCAGCTGTGTTTCATAAGGCTGCCCAAGCTCTTCAAGCGCCAGCCGAACGCAAAGTGATGCGTTATCGGGGGCATAGTGCAGGCGCAAACTGGCTGTCATGGGGGCAGGTATATCGCGGCTATGTTTTCGGAAAAGACCTAAATGCGGCGGGATGCCTGCGGAAAGCGGAACCGGAACAAGGTATCGCGCTGGTAGTCGGCAATAGTAACCCTCATGGTCGTGATCAGCAGTTCCAGTGGTTTGATCCGGTATGCGGATTTTAAGTTGAACGGCACCAGTGAATAATGATGCCCCTCAAATCACGCGGAAATTGATCCGATTTGCACTCGCCCCGGTGGGGCATGCACCCTATAACTACGCCGAAGTCTATCAGGGGGTTTGGTTATGACCAGTGAATTGTCACCAATTGACAAGGCGAAATTTGTCGCCGCCAAGCAAGCAACGGAATATGTGAAGTCGGGCATGAAGGTCGGCCTCGGCACCGGATCAACGGCCGCATGGCTCGTGCAGTGCCTGGGCGAGATGGTGCGGAATGAAGGCCTTCAGATCAAGGGTGTTCCAACGTCGAACCGCACAGCCAACCTTGCCCGGCAGGTGGGCATTGAGGTCATTACTCTGGATGAGGCGAAATGGCTTGATGTAACGATCGACGGGACTGACGAATATGACGATGATCTTTGTCTGATCAAAGGCGGCGGCGGCGCACATCTGCAGGAAAAGATCGTGGCGACCGCCAGCGATCAAATGATCGTCATCGCCGACGCTTCAAAGAAAGTTGACACGCTCGGCGCGTTTCCGCTGCCGGTTGAGGTGATCCCCTTTGGAATGCGGACCACGCAAAGCCTGATCGCAGAGACGCTGATCGGCCTTGATGTATTGGGCCGGGACATCACCCAACGCACCGTAGGTGATGCACCATTTGTCAGCGATGAAGGTAATTTCATCCTCGATCTGCACCTCAAACGTATCGGCGATGCCCGCCAGTTGAGCCTGATCCTCAACCAGATCCCCGGCGTGGTTGAAAATGGGTTATTTATTGATATCTGCGATGTGGTCATCGTCGGGCATGGTGACGGCAAGGTTGATGTGCGCGACATCACAAAAGGCACTGAGGATCAGGTGCGCTTTGATGTGCTTGATGATGAAAATCTTTTCGCCGATCTGACTGACTAAGAATTCCCGGCGAACGTCGGATCAATATGGAGCCACATTATGACTTTCGATTATGACCTATTTGTCATTGGTGGTGGCTCTGGTGGTGTGCGCGCCGCACGCGTGGCTGCCGCAACAGGTGCAAAGGTCGCTTTGGCCGAAGAATACCGTATGGGCGGGACCTGCGTGATCCGGGGCTGCGTGCCCAAAAAGCTGATGGTGTTTGCGTCCGGCTTTTCCGAGATGTTTGACGATGCCCGTGCATATGGGTGGGATGTCACTGATGGGCCGTTCAACTGGCCTAAATTCCGCACGCATCTGCATACAGAACTCGACCGCCTGGAAGGTATCTATCGCAAGCTGCTGGGGGGCTCCAATGTCGAAATTTTTGATGCGCGCGCCACACTGAAAGACGCACACACCGTGTCGCTTGCGACGGGGCAAGAGGTCACAGCCAAACACATTCTCGTGGCCACGGGCGGGCGGCCGGTGGTACCCGACATGCCCGGGTCAGAGCTTGGGATCACGTCAAATGAGGTGTTTTTACTTGATGAAATGCCCAAATCCATCCTGATCGTTGGCGGCGGCTACATTGCGTCCGAATTCGCGGGTATCCTGAACGGGTTGGGTGTGAATGTGACCCAGTTTTACCGAGGCGCGCAAATCCTGCGCGGATTTGATGATGAGGCCCGCGGCCTCGTCGCCGAAGGGATGCGCGAAAAGGGCGTAAACCTGCATTTAGGGACGAACATCGTCGAAATGCGTGCCGCGTCAGAGGCTGACCTTGCCAACCCGCAAGGGGTCCCGATGGAGGATGGACGCCCCGTTGCCCCCAAAGCGCATAGTGGGGCCAAGGGTATTTGGGTCAAGGCCACCAATGGCACCGAACAGGTCTTTGATCAGGTGATGTTTGCCACAGGCAGATCGCCAAATACCGAAGGAATGGGCCTTGAGGATATTGGCGTCGAAGTGGGGCGCCGCGGTGAAATCGTTGTGGATGAATACAGCCAGACCAAGGTGCCTTCAATCTATGCTATTGGCGATGTGACCAACCGGGTGCAGTTGACGCCGGTCGCAATCCGCGAGGGCATGGCTTTTGTCGAAACCGTCTTCAAAGGGAACCCGACGCCGGTCGATCATGATCTGATCCCGTCGGCTGTTTTCACCCAGCCCGAACTTGGCACAGTCGGCATGACCGAAGAAGAGGCCCGCGACATCGAACCGGTCGAGATCTACTGCACCTCATTCAAGCCAATGAACCACGCTTTTGCGGGGCGCAGTGATCGGGTGCTGATGAAGCTGGTGGTCAGCGTGGCCACCCGCAAGGTATTAGGTTGTCATATCGTCGCAGATCACGCGGGCGAGATGATCCAGCTTGCTGGTATCGCGGTCAAGATGGGGGCGACAAAGGAAGACTTTGATCGCACGGTTGCAGTTCACCCCACAATGGCAGAGGAATTGGTAACCATGAAAGAGCCCATGCGGACCGCTTGATTTTGCGTGGGTAAGCCACACATGGCACAAGGACGGCCCAACCACGAAGGGTCTGGAATAAAGGAAGCATAGGAACACGATGGCAGGAAATACTGGTGGCCCATGGGGCGGCGGTGGCAATAACGGATCGGGCGGCGGTGACGACGACCGAAAGAACGGCGGGCGCAAGCCCGGCGGTGAAGGCCCCAATATCCCCGAAATTGATGATCTGGTAAACAAGGGCCGCGAACAACTGCGCGTTCTGATGGGCGGCGGCGGTGGCAACCGTGGTGCTGGCGGCGGCGGCGGCGGTGGTCCGGAAATCACCCGTGGCATGATCGGCCTCGGCGCTTTGATTGCAGTTGGTTTGTGGGCTTTCGCGTCGTTCTACACTGTGCGGCCCGAAGAAAAATCGGTCGAGTTGTTTTTGGGCGATTTCTTAGAAATCGGCGAGCCCGGCTTGAACTTCGCGCCCTGGCCAGTGGTAACTCGTGAGGTTCTGGCCGTCACAACCGAACGTAACATCGACATCGGCACGAGCCGGTCCGGCATGGATGCAGGTCTGATGCTGACTGGCGATGAAAACATCGTTGATATTGATTTCCAGGTGGTTTGGAACATCAACGATCCAGAAGATTACCTTTTCCAACTTGCCAACCCGCCGCAGACAATTGAAGCGGTCGCGGAATCGGCCATGCGCGAGATTATCTCGCAGTCCGACCTGGCCCCGATCCTGAACCGGGACCGTGGTGCGATTGCCGACCGTCTGCGTGATCTCATCCAATCCACGCTGGACAGCTACAACAGCGGTGTCACCATCATCCGCGTCAACTTTGACAAGGCTGACCCGCCAGAGCCGGTAATTGCATCGTTCCGCGCGGTGCAGGATGCCGAACAGGAACGTGACCGGGTGCAAAACGTAGCTGACGCCTATGCCAACAGGGTTGTGGCCGAAGCACGTGGTCAATCTGCCCAAATTCTGGAAGAGGCCGAAGGTTACCGGGCCCGCGTGGTCAACGAGGCCGAAGGTGAAGCCAGCCGTTTCTCTGCCGTTCTGGCAGAATACGAAAAAGCGCCAGAAGTAACGCGTAAGCGTCTGTATCTGGAAACGATGGAAAGCGTCCTTGGCGGCGTTGACATCATCATACTTGACGAAGGTCAGGGCGGCTCGGGCGTTGTGCCCTATCTGCCGCTCAATGATCTGCGTCGTACACCACCTGCTGGAGGGTCAAACTAATGCGTAGATCTGCATTGCTGTTGCCCGCCTTGGCCGTTGTCGTCATCGGCGTGCTATCATCGATCTTTATTGTCGACGAACGCCAAAAGGCGCTTGTTCTTCAATTCGGTCAAATCGTGAAGGTCCAGGAAGAACCGGGTCTGGGCTTCAAAATCCCCCTGATCCAAGAGGTTGTTCGCTATGATGACCGGATCCTCAGCCGTGATCTTGACCCGCTGGAAGTCACCCCATCTGATGACCGTCGTTTGGTCGTTGATGCCTTTGCGCGCTACCGTATCGCAGATGTCGAACAATTCCGCCGTGCTGTTGGTTCCGGCGGGGAAGAGGCGGCGGCGCGGCGCCTCGACAGTATATTGCGTGCTGAAACACGCGAAGTGCTGGGTTCGGTTAGCTCCAACGACATCCTGTCGGTGGATCGTGCGGCATTGATGCTGCGAATTCGTAATAGCGCCATCGCGCAGGCGCAGGCGCTTGGCCTGCAAGTCATCGATGTGCGTCTGAAAAGGACGGATCTGCCACCTGAAAACCTTAACGCGACCTACGAACGGATGAAGGCAGAGCGTGACCGCGAAGCCGCAGATGAACGTGCACGCGGTAACGAGGCTGCACAGCGTATTCAGGCCGGTGCCGACAGAACGGTCATCGAATTGGTGTCGGACGCCGAACGCCAAAGCCAGATCATTCAGGGTGAGGCCGACGCGCGTCGGAACGAAATCTTTGCGCAGGCCTTTGGCGCGGACCCGGAATTTTTTGAATTCTACCGTTCCATGACCGCCTACCAGAGGGCACTGCGTCCAGGTAATTCGACAATGGTTCTGTCGCCAGACAGCGAGTTCTTCAATTACCTCAAGTCAGGTGATGGTGCCGCCGCGTCCGAATAGGACCGTGAAAACACAAATTTGAAGGGGCCAGCCATCGCGCTGGCCCTTTTTCTTTGCAATACTGCAATTGATCACGTGCAGGTGAGAGAGTTTGTGTTGAACATTTTTTGTCCTAGATAGACTATCAGTTCTTAATGCAACCCGTCTTGCGATGGGTTTACCCAGTTCACAAGGAGACTTGCCCGTGAAATCGAAGGCAATCGCAATTCAACAAGATCAAGGGCCAGCGCGCCGCCTGCTCATGGCATTCTTCATCACTCTGGCGTTGGTGCTTGCACTGGTTCTTGCGCAGACGACCGCATCGTCAGCGCAAGCGCGTCCGGCAACATTTGCTGACTTGGCTGAACAGGTCAGCCCCGCGGTGGTCAATATCACCACCAGCACAACAATCGCCGGTCGTACCGGGCCACAAGGCCTCGTGCCTGAAGGATCCCCATTTGAAGACTTCTTTAACGATCTTGAACGCGGACCCGGCACGCAACGGTCATCTGCACTTGGTTCAGGTTTTGTCATCTCGGATGATGGCTATATCGTCACCAACAACCACGTGATCGAAGGCGCTGATGAAATTCTGATCGAATTCTATCCGGGCGGTGAACCGGGTGTACCTGCTGAACTGGTCGGTACTGATCCCAACACTGATATTGCGGTCCTGAAGGTCGATCTCGAAGGCCTCCCCTTCGTCGCATTTGGCGACAGCAATGGCCCCGGCAGCCGTGTTGGTGACTGGGTCATGGCAATGGGCAACCCGTTGGGCCAAGGCTTTTCGGTTTCCGCCGGTATCGTTTCGGCGCGTAACCGTGCCCTTTCCGGCACCTACGACGATTACATCCAGACCGATGCAGCGATTAACCGGGGTAACTCGGGCGGTCCACTGTTCAACATGGATGGCGAAGTCATTGGTGTGAACACAGCGATTCTTTCACCGAACGGCGGTTCTATCGGGATTGGTTTTGCGATGTCAGCGGCGGTAGTGACCAATGTTGTCGATCAGTTGCAGGAATTTGGCGAAACCCGTCGTGGTTGGTTGGGCGTGCGTATTCAGGATGTGACGCCTGATATGGTTGATGCGATTGATGGGCTGGACACGGCTCGCGGTGCCCTTGTGACAGACGTGCCAACTGGACCGGCTGAAGATGCCGGGATGGTCTCTGGCGACGTCATCTTGATCTTTGATGGTGTCGAAATCGAAGACACGCGCGAATTGGTGCGGATCGTCGGTAACTCGCCCGTCGGCAAGGAAGTCCCGGTTGAGGTCCTGCGCGATGGCGACATGGAAGAACTGACCGTCGTGCTGGGACGTCGCGAAACATCCGAAGCCGTCGCATTCCCCGCATCTACAGAAGAGCCGGAAGATCCCGCAGAAGCGGAGATTCTGGGCCTGACATTGTCGGAAATCACGCCGGAACTAATGGAACAGTTTGGCCTGACAATCGAAGAAGGTCTGGTCATCACTGGTATCAACCCGGAGTCGGAAGCTGCTTCCAAAGGCCTGGTTGAGGGTGACGTCATCACCGAAGCGGGTCAGCAGTCAGTGACATCGGTTGCCGATCTCGAAACGCGTATCGAGGAAGCAACGGAAGCGGGGCGTAAGTCCCTGCTATTGCTGGTACGGCGCGGTGGTGATCCACGGTTTGTGGCGCTTGTCCTCGAAGAGTAACGGCCAATAACGCAAAACGACGGGCGGGCTGCTGCAAACAGCCCGCCCTTTTTTTTATTGTCAGCCGCGCGACGGGGCCAACCTTGTGTCCCCCTGTAAACCGATGCTAGTGCAGCAAAGTATTGTCGTTTCGGAGCGTTTCATGGCCATTCCTGACATTCTTGCCACCCGGCTGATTGAATTGACCAAACAGCAAAACCTGTCGGGTCATTTCCTGATGCTCGGGCGGCAGGATTTCATCGGCACCCGGCGCAGCGTGTCAGCGCAGATGTTTCAAGAGGCGCTCACTGAATACCTCCCCGGCGTGACCGAGGACGACCTCAAAAACCCTGACGATGTTTACGCCGACAGCTTCTTTCGCCATTTGGGCTACGACACAGTTGATTCACTTGATTTTTCACCTTTTGAGAGTGCCAGCATCGTGCAGGATCTTGGCGGTCCGCTCAGCCCTGATCTGCAAAACCGGTTCGACGTGATCTACGATGGCGGCGTTTGCGAACATGTCTTTGACCTCCCAACGGCCTATCGCAACATCGATAAGATGCTGAAGCCCGGCGGGGTCTTTACGGCACATTCGCCCTGCAACAATTGGATCAACCACGCATTCTATCAGATCGGGCCAGAGATCGTGTATGGGTTCTGGGCCCGTGCGCTGGGCTACGAGGTCATCAAATGCGAGCTTCAGCCCCTGCGCCCGTGGGCTGCAAAACATGTGGTAACAATGTCTAACCCGCTTGAAACCGGCAAACGACCGCGCTTGAAAGGCAAGCTGCCACCGGATGTTCCTGTCCTGCTGAACTTTGCTGTGCGCAAACCCGTCACGCCGGTCACGGCGGCGGATACAGTGTCACAGACAGATTACGCAAAACGTTGGGACGAAGCAGCGTCGTAGATTTAACGAGCGTTTTGCGGCAAACCATCCGCTATATCGTAATAATCGCCCTTTTCAGCGACAAAGATATGCATTGCCAGCTGCGTTTGGGTTGGCGTGTCAAAAGCCCCCATCGCAACAGCGGTCCAATCCTGAAACACCGGATCCCAAAACAAACTGGACCCACATGTGCCACAGAACCCGCGCCGCACTTTCGGAGAAGATTGATACCAGCGAACATGAGCTTCACCTGACACGCTCAACGCGTCACGAGATACATCAACCGATGCCTCGAAATGCCCCGAAGTTTTGCGACACGCCGTGCAATGACAAGCGTTTGGTGCAGCCAAGCTTTCGGTCACCTCGAACGTCACATGGCAACATAAGCAGCTACCTTTGTGGATCATGCGGTGGCCATGGTCACGTCGTCCCTGCGCTTGTTCCTGACAAACAAGGCGATGACGACGCCTGCCCCCAGCAAATGCACCATTAGCGTTGTTGGCCAAATACAGGCTGCCCCGGCAATACCCAATACAACACGCAATGGCCATCCGACAGGCCGTTCCATGCAGCCCTGCATCGCTGCCGCTAGCCCATAGATACCAACAACACCAAAACCAAAGATGCTCAGCATCACCGGCCAATCGCCCCCCAGAAACGGGGTAAAGGCCATCATGAGCGGCACGATATACAGCCCCTTCGCCAGTTTCCAACTGGCAAAGCCGGTGCCCATAGCGGGTGCTTTGGCAATTGCGGCGGCGGTAAAGGCGGCAAGGGCTACGGGCGGGGTGACATTACTGTCTTGGGATAGCCAAAAAATGACCATATGCGCGGATAACAACGCCGCTACTGCGACCTCTGGTGGCACGACCAGATCACGCAGCGGGGCTGCGACCTCCAATGGAAGGCTTCTGATGATGGCTGCGGCTTCCTCAATCGTGAGCGGCCCGGCCAGCACGGATGGATCAGGCAGACCGAACATCAAAATTGCATTGCCCGCATCGCCCAGCGTCCCCGCTGCGAGTGCATCGATGACAAACCGATCGGCGATCATGCCTGCAAGGGCAGGGGCCGACAGTGTGGCCAGCACGATGTAAGCGGCCGTCACCGGCAGGCCCATGCCCAAAACAAGGCTCGCCAATGCAACCAGAATAATGGCGATGAATAGACTGCCCCCGGCCCAATCTGAAATCATCAGACTAAACGTATTACCGATCCCGGCGGTGGCGATCACGTTCACAACCAGCCCCACGGCGCATAGCAGTACAGCCGTCATGATCATGCCCTTGGTGCCCATCACCATTGCCTCGAATACCGCACGAGGCCCCATTGGGTTCTGGGTCAACCAACTGGATGCGATCACCGCCACAATGCCAAAGACGGCGGCGTAGGCTGGAGTGAACCCCGCCACCAACATGCCGATCAACCCGCCAATCGGGATCACGAAACTGGCGCCGCCTTTGCGAAAGGCTGACCCAAAGGTTTCGCCATCGCTTTCCATTGGCGGTAGGCCAAGGCGACGCGCCTCGATCCGGACAAAAAACATCACGGACATAAAATAGAGCAGGGCGGGCAGTGCGGCGACCGCCACGATGGTTTCGTAAGGAATCTGGGTAAAGCTTGCCATAACAAAGGCGCCGGCTCCCATGATTGGCGGCATCAACTGCCCACCGGTGGATGATGCGGCCTCCACCCCGCCCGCGAATTTGGGTGGAAAGCCCGCCTTTTTCATCAATGGAATGGTGATCACCCCGGTTGACGCGGTATTCGCCACAGCAGAGCCTGAAATCGTCCCCGTCAGACCAGATGCGATGATCGCGACAATCCCCGGGCCACCCACCATGCGGCCTGCGACCGCACGCGCCAGATTGATCACAAAATCACCGGCACCGGATCGCAGCAGGAACGCACCGAAAATGATGAACAAAAACACATAGGTGGATGAAATACGGGCAATCGTTCCGAACATCGCATCATCGCCATAAATGGACCGGAACGCGATTGATTCCCAGCTAAGCCCCGGAAACGAAAAGACGCCGCTGACATATTTGCCCCAAAACCCCACATAGCTCAGCGCTACGATAATCAGGATCGGGATTACCCAGCCGGTCAAGCGGCGGGTCAACTCTATGGTGCCGGCGACGCAGATGACGGCGGCAATCCAGTCGGGTGTCGAAAATTTGACACCACGGTCGTAAATGCCCTGCTCTGCGTAGGGTAGATAGATGGCGGCAATCGCCACCGTAACGCCAAGCGTCAGATCAAAGGCCAGCATCGCACGGCTGCGGGAGGCGCGCCGCACGAGCGGATGCAAGACGGCGGCCAAAAACGCAAACCCTGCAAAGTGATAGGCATTGCGTTGAAATTCGGAAATGACAGGGTCAAAGGCCACATAGATGTGCCCGACCGCAATAAAAAAGCAAAGGATCGTCAGGGCCGTGTTCGGCCATCCCGTAAATGCACGTTGGGCCAGCCCGTCGGCGGGTTTTTCGTCGGACATGTCATACCCCAAGAATAAGGCTTGGCCCGCACGTTCAACTGTGCGGGCCAAAGGTGTTTAGTTTGCGATCAAACGATCAGGGATATCAATTCCGACTTCCTGATAATAGCGGACCGCACCGGGGTGCAGTGGCACGGGCAAGCCTGCGATTGCAGCCTCGATTGCCATAACCTTGGTTGCCGGGTGAATGGCCTGCAAGAAGGGCAGGTTTTCATAGATCGTCTTGGTGATCTGATAGACGTTTTCTTCTGGCAGGTCCGCATGCGTGGCCAGAAAATTCGGCTGCGCAATCGTGTTCACATCCTCTGTCTGACCCGGATAGGTGCCAGCGGGGATGGTATAGGGCGTCCACAACCCGCGACCGCCATCTGCCGTCGCGACCTGTTCTGCGGTGAAATTCAGCATTGTGACGCTATCGCCAGCCGCCGCCATCAACTGGCTGACTGCACCTGTCGGCACACCTGCTGGCGTCCCGATCCCTTTGACCTGACCGTTCTGCAAGGCTTCCGCCGATGGGCCATAACCGGCGTAGACCAGTTCGTAGTCCGTTTCGATATCGACGCCAAAGCCAGACAGGATCGTGGCATTCGATCCGATCGTGCCGGAATTCTGACGACCCAAGGCCATGCCTTCGCCTTTCAGGGCGACCATATCTTCGATGGTGCCGGTCGGGGCCGCGTCAGCGGCAACAACGAATTGCTCGACATTCTGCCACAGCATGGTGACGGAACGCAGATGCTCCTGCGGGCCAGAGTCTTCCAGCGGGCCGGTGCCGGTGGCTGCGTAGTAACCAAACAGGCCTTGCAAAATGGCGAATTGCGCCTCGCCTTCACGGATCAGGCGCACGTTTTCACCGGACCCGGCAGAACTGATGGCTGACATGCCGATCTTTTCCTTCGGCTCCAGCTTGACCTTGACCAATGTGGAAAGGGCTACGCCGACGGGGTAGTAGGTGCCGCCGGTTGATGCTGTTGCCAGGATATAGCTGGCCTCTTCGGCCTGTGCGGCTGGTGCAGCCAATACAAGACTTGCCGCAACGGCGGCTTTGATGAATTTCATGATACGTCCTCCCAAAAAAATTGTATCCGCGGTGAGAAGACCGCGATGTTAACCGAAGGACAAGCAAGATTGGAAGGATTGACAAAAATTCGTGTTTTCCAAGGCCGTCATCTCTCTCGGATGCACATTCAAGAGCCACTCTGTGTGGATTTGCGCACATTGTTACATCGAAACGCGGGTGTCGCATGGCCATGCCCAAGGATTTTGCGCATCTGATCTGCGGTTTTTACTGGTCCCCCTATGGCAGGTGAATTAGGTACAACGAGAAAGAAATTCCAAGTGTGAAGGACAGGACCTGATGGCCAAGATTACCTATGTCGAACATGGCGGCAAAGAACATGTTGTGGATGTCGCCACTGGCCTGACCGTTATGGAAGGCGCGCGCGACAATGGTATTCCGGGGATCGAAGCGGATTGTGGCGGGGCTTGCGCCTGTTCGACATGCCACGTCTATGTCGATGATGCCTGGGTAGAAAAATTGCCCGCCAAAGATGCGATGGAAGAAGATATGCTTGATTTTGCGTTTGAACCTGACGCAACGAAGTCGCGCCTGACCTGTCAGCTGAAGGTCACAGATGATCTGGATGGTCTGCGTGTGCAGATGCCAGAGAAGCAGATTTGAGACTGCTTTGCGCAATGGCGCTGGCCATTTGGCCGGTCACGTCATCTGCGCAGGCCCTTATCACGACCGCCCAGTTTGACGACCCGACGACCCGGTATGCACATGGCATATTGGGCGATGCCGTTGAATGGGGCGCATTGAATTTCCAGATGCGCCATAGGGATGGCACCATTATCAACAATGGCGAACGTCTGGTTGGCAAGATTTTTCAAATCCGGCTGCCCGACGACCACGTGTTCGAGGATGTCGCTCCACGCCTATGGGATGTCACTGGTGATGGTCATCCAGAAATCGTCGTGATCGAAACCGACGTGAATGCCGGGGCCGCGCTTGCGGTCTATAGTCCCAACGGCAAAATTGCCGAAACACCACATATCGGGCGCACCAACCGCTGGCTCGCTCCCATTGCCGCGGCTGATATGGATGGGGATGGACATATCGAAATTGCCTATATCGACCGCCCCCACCTGGCCAAAACCCTGCGTGTCTGGCGGTTTATAGACGGCGCTTTGGAACCTGTCGCCGATCTGGCTGGTTTGACTAATCATCGCATCGGCGAAAGCGATATCGGCGGAGGTTTGCGGGATTGTGGCAGCGGCCCAGAGATGATCACTGCAAATGCGAACTGGACCCGCGTGATGGCGACGACACTCCGCAATGGCCAACTCAGCACGCGCGACATAGGGCGCCACGATGATCGGGGTTCTTTTGAAGCTGCGTTAAACTGCGCGACCCTGCCGAACTAAGGACAGTCGTCAGCCCAGCATCGCAACGACAGTCAGTAGCAAAACCATTTCAACGACTTGTTGGGTCGCCCCCAATATATCGCCCGTCTGTCCGCCGATCTTGGCGCGCGCAATCAGCCCACAAACCAGCGCCGTCATGAATGTGATAAAGATCAGGGCCGTCGCCCCGCAGAGCACCGCAATGATCGCAGTTGTCCCCAAAGCCAGCCAAACAGTTGGTGCGCGAGGCTGGCCCACGCTATGGCTTAACCCGCCAGACCGGGCATGGGGCAAACCGGCCATCAACGCCACCATGCTGGCCCGGCTCAGGGCGCCAATAGCGATAAAAGCCGCCCAATACCCGCCAGTCGCCACAATCACCACCAGTGCCAACCATCGGATCAGCAGTGACAGGGCGATGGCCACGACACCGTAAACACCGATATGGCTGTCCTTCATGATCGCCAACCGGCGTTCACGGTCCCAACCGCCCCATAGCCCATCGGCAGTGTCAGCCAGCCCGTCTTCATGCATAGCGCCTGTAATGATAACCGAGGCGGCCAACACCAATGCCGCAGCGATACCACCGGGCAAGCCAAGCTCCAGTATCAAGGCAACCAATGCGGCCATGATGACCCCGATCAATGCGCCGACCAATGGATAGGCCCATGCCGCACCAGCCCCACGCGCCTGTGCTCCGTCTGCATCAACGGGGATCGGCAGTCGGGTCAGCAAACCCAGCGCCGCACCCATGTCGCCAAAGGTGATCAGTGATGTGTCGCGATTGATCAATCAGATGCCCCTTGCAGTCTTTTCATCCTCGCATTGATCGTTAGACAGGTCGGCAGACTTACGCAATGAGGACCTGATGAACGCGCCTTTTACGACCCTATCGGAATTCCGCGAAACACTGGCCAGAATGCCTGCTGCCGACAGCAATGCGACAGCCGCCGCGCAGGCACGCAACGGTCAATTGACCAAGCCGCCCGGCGCGCTTGGCCGGTTAGAGGATTTGGCGATCTGGTATGCCGGTTGGCGCGGCACCGACCGACCAGAAATCCGGACCCCACAAGTCATCATCTTCGCGGGCAATCACGGGGTTTGCGCGCAAGGTGTATCTGCCTTCCCGGCAGAGGTGACGGCCCAGATGGTTGCTAATTTCGAACATGGCGGTGCAGCGATCAACCAATTGTCCAAGGCCGCTGGGGCAAAGATGGATGTGCATTCATTATCGCTTGATATCCCCACGGCAGATTTCACGCAAAGCCCTGCCATGACCGAGGATGAGGTCGTAGTCGCCCTAAAAACCGGTTGGTCTGCAGTTGATCCAGCTTCTGATCTGGTTGTCACGGGTGAGATGGGGATCGGGAACACCACCTCTGCCGCAGCCATTGCCATGGCCATTCTAGGCGGTGATGCCGCCGATTGGACGGGGCGGGGTACCGGCGTTGATGATGCAGGGCTTGCGCGCAAAACATCCGTTGTGGCGGCAGGTGTGGCGCGACACGCCGCCCAAGATCCGCTTGAGGTTTTGCAGTGTCTGGGTGGACGCGAATTGGCCGCCATGACTGGCGCGATCGCTGCTGCGCGGGCCGCCCGTATCCCAGTCATATTGGATGGGTTCATATGCTCTGCCGCAGCTTTGGTTTTGCATACGGCACAAGAGGGCGCGCTAGATCATGCCATCGCGGGACATTTGAGCGCCGAGGGTGCGCATCAAAGCCTGCTTGATGCGATGGAAAAAATACCACTTCTGGATCTTGGTCTGCGCCTGGGCGAAGGATCAGGGGCAGCGCTGGCCATCAGCATACTCAAGGGCGCAATTGCGTGTCATTCGGGAATGGCCACATTTGCAGAGGCAGGGGTCAGCGGCGCCTAGGGCTCCTTTTCCTCATTCGTCTGCTGCCGGGTGGCCAAAGCGGTTTCCAGATCTTTGTTCAACGCATTGGCGCGGGCGACATATTCGGGGACATCTGCCACAGGCACACCTGGCTGCCAGAGTTCGGCCAATTCACGCAAGGCGATCCGGTCGTGTTGATAAAATGTCTGTTCGGCCTCAGCCGCCTCGAATTCTGAAAGCCCCAGATTTTCCAAAGCATAGCGGCCCGCCCTTAAAGAGCTGTCAAACATCTCGCGAACGATATCGTTGGCGCCTGCATTATACAGCTCATAGACATGCACCCGGTCACGGGCACGGGCGATAATGTGCAGATCAGGGCGGGTTTTGCGCGCATAGGACACCAGTTTGGTGGCCGCTGCCTTGCTATCAATCGCCACGACCAGAACCTTGGCATCATCCAAGCCTGCCGCACTCAGAAGATCAGGGCGTGTCGGATCCCCAAAAAAACCGCGAAAGCCGAATTTCCGCATCATCTGGACGGTCGGCAGGTCACTATCGACCACAACTGTTTTGAACCCCGCACTTTGCACCAGACTGTTCACGATCTGACCAAAACGGCCAATACCCGCAATGATCACAGTACCCTGTTCATCTACTTGATCATGCTCAGGATCATCGGTGTCAACGATCCGGCGGCTTAACAGTTCATAAATGATAAACAAAAGCGGCGTGATCAGCATCGACAGGGCGACCACCAGCAACAGCTGTCCTGCAACGCCATCGGTTAAAACACCTTGCTGCAACGAAAATGAAATCAGCACGAAGCCGAATTCACCAGCCTGCGCAAGACCCAGCGTAAACAGCCAGCGATCCTTGCCCTTCAGCTTGAACAAGACCGCCAGCGCAAAAAGAATGATGCCTTTGATCAGCATCACGCCAATGGTGAGTGACAGAATATAGGCAGGTTCGCCAAAGAGCAGATTGAAGTTAATGCCTGCCCCAACGGTGATGAAAAACAATCCCAGCAGCAGGCCTTTGAACGGCTCAAGATCGCTTTCCAACTCGTGGCGAAATTCCGAGTTCGCCAAAACAACACCGGCTAGGAATGTACCCAATGCTGGCGACAATCCGACCAGCCCCATCAGCGCGGCGGTTGCAACAACCATCAGCAGCGCAAGCGCGGTATACATCTCGCGAAGGCGGGCATGATGGATATAGCGAAAGACGGGGCGGGTCAGGAAGATACCTGCCAAAACAATAGCAATAACGGCACCCAACGTGACCAGCGTCACCCCCCATCCGGGTAAACCAGCTACAAGGCTGACAGCGCCATGGCCATCATCGGTCAATCGCTGCATGGACCCGTCCGGGGCAAATGCAAGCATGCCGGAAACAGCCAAAAGCGGAAGCAGCGCAAGCATCGGAATGACAGCGATATCTTGCGTTAGTAGCACTGAAAATGTGGACCTGCCGCCAGCGGTCTGCATCAATCCCTTTTCGGCGAGCGTTTGCAGAACAATCGCCGTCGATGACAACGCAAAGATCATCCCGATTGCCAAGGCCCGCGCCCAATCATAGCCCAGCAGCATTGCCCCGCCCATGATGATGGCCGTGGTCACTGTCACCTGTAGCCCGCCAAGGCCGATCAGTCGGTCACGCATGTCCCACAATGCGTGCGGCTCCAGTTCCAGCCCGATCAGGAACAGCATCACCACAACGCCAAACTCGGCAAAATGCTGCAAATCCTGCGTCTCGGTCCCGACCAGTCCCGTGACCGGGCCAATGAAAATGCCCGCCAGCAGATAGCCCAGCACAGACCCCAGACCCAACCGCGCAGCCAATGGCACCGCGATGACCGCCGCGCCCAGATATATCGTCGCCTGTAGCAGAAAGGTTTCCATGACCTACCTATTGCAACCGTTAGGGTCATAAGCAACGCGTGAATAACAAAGCGTTATGATTTCCGCGCAAAGCGACTGCACCGCCACGAAAACCGACCGCTACACAGGCAGCGGGGCATCGGGCTTCACCCGCTCCATCACAATCTGGCTTTGCACCCGGCTGACGGCGGGGTGGGGTAGCAGCACCTGTTGGACCAGAAGGTTCAAGGCGGCCAGATCGGTGCAATAAACCCGCAACAAATAATCCGCCTCGCCCGTCAAGGTCCAGGCCCCGACGATTTCAGCGCGTGTACGTGTCAGGCGCACAAAATCTCGGGCATTCTTTTCGGTGTGAGTGGCCATAACGATCTGCATGAACGCCTGCACGGTCAGCCCTACCTTTTCGGGTGACAGATAGGCCCGGTAACCGGCAATGTAACCCTCCGCCTCAAGCCGCTGCCGACGTCGGCCCGCCTGCGAGGTCGACATATGCAGGCGCTCGCCCAATTCCTGCGCGGTCTGGGTGGAATCACGTTGGAGCGCCGCCAACAGTTTCAGATCAACCGGATCAAGTGACATGCGTATCTTCCGCACCTAATTATCAAATTATGCGCAACCATCGCACAATTATCGCCATATATCTATCATATTGCCCAAAATACTCAATGACCCTGCGTTATGATCACGCAAACGCATGAGGAGACACCCATGGGACCTTTCCCGCACGACGCACCCAAGGCCACGATCAGCGCTGATAATCCTGCAGGCACCGATGGTTTCGAATTTGTCGAATTTGCCCATCCGGAACCGCAGACCCTGCGCGACCTCTTCGGCAAGATGGGTTACACTCACACCGCCACGCACAAGACCAAGGATATCGAGCTGTGGCAGCAGGGCGACATCACCTACATCATTAACAACGAACCTGGCAGCCACGCACGCACGTTCGTGGAAGAACACGGGCCGTGCGCGCCTGCGATGGGCTGGCGCGTGGTAGATGCGCAGCACGCCTTTGACCACGCGGTCAGCAAGGGCGCTACACCCTATGAAGGCGACGGTAAAACGATGGACGTCCCCGCCATCGTCGGCATCGGCGGCAGCCTGATCTACTTCATTGATCAGTATTACGAAGCCAACCCCTATAACGACGAATTCAACTGGGTCGCAGATGCACACCCGATCGGGGTTGGCTTCCACTACCTCGATCACCTGACGCACAACGTGCACAAGGGAAACATGGACGTCTGGTTCAAGTTCTACGGCGACCTCTTCAATTTCAAGGAAATCCGGTTCTTCGACATTGAAGGCAAGTTCACTGGACTTCTCTCACGCGCCCTCACATCCCCTTGCGGACGCATCCGCATCCCGATTAACGAAGACCGGGGCGAGACGGGGCAGATCGTCGAATATCTCAAACGCTATAAAGGCGAAGGCATTCAGCACATCGCCGTCGGCGCGCATGATCTTTATGAGGCCACTGACGAGATCGCCGAGCGTGGCATCAAGTTCATGCCCAAGCCACCCGCCAGCTACTACGACCTCAGCTACGACAGGGTCGTCGGCCATGACGAACCCAAAGACCGGATGATGAAACACGGCATCCTTATTGACGGCGAAGGGGTCGTGGACGGCTGTGAAACCCGCATCCTGCTGCAAATCTTCAGCAAAACAGTCATCGGTCCGATCTTCTTTGAATTCATCCAGCGCAAAGGTGACGACGGTTTTGGCGAAGGTAACTTCAAAGCACTGTTCGAAAGCATTGAAGCCGACCAGATCGAAAGGGGCGTGCTCGAAGCAAGCTAGCCTGACGGCAATTCCAACGCATAGGTACGGCCGCGCTTGACGTAGTTCAGCGCGCTGTCACCGATTGCGGTGACCTGACCACCATCCAACGCGCTACCAACTTCAACCCGTACGTAGCGCCCGTTGGATAGCCGTACCAACGCACGGCGGGCATTCGGGCGACCGTAAACTCCGATCAGGTTCATGCTGCGCAGTGCGATCACATCCTCCTGCGTTGCGGCGCGGGCCACACCACCGGGAACCGGGGCATAGTTTTGGGGTGCAACGGGGGCTGCGGTCTGTTGTGGGGCAGGGGCTGCCGCCACACTCGCCTGGCGGGCGGCCTCACGCTCACGTGCTGCTGCGACAACGCGCGCGAAGTTTTGGGGGCGTAATTCAGGGCGCTGCGACACCGCTACACTGCCTTCACTGGGGTCAATCAGCGGTACAGCAGCCTCTTCTTCCGCCGTGATCCCCGCAATAATTGATGTAATATCGGGATTTGTCGGCACCGTCGATGCGGCGGCACCGGGCCGCGTTTCTGGGCGCAGACTTGCAACTTCAGTGTCCGTCGTTTCCGGTGATTGGGCGCCGGGCTGCAAACCGGATAGTGCGACACCACCAGCTGAAGTTGCTTCAACATCCGGCACAGTGTCAGATGCAAGCTCTGGCGTGGTCTCGGGCAGGCTGGCACCTTGTGGGCGTAACGGCGGTACGACCGACGGAGGGCCTGCAATGATCACCACTCCTTCGGGGGCGGGGGCTAGCAACGCCATCCGATCAAGCTCTGCCTGTGAAAGTTCCGGGCGCGCGCGGATATTCAAATCCGGCAAACCTGCGATAACAATGGCCCCCTCGGGCGTGGCGGTGCCTTCCGGGGTCGCCAGAATAAACCCGTTTTCATCGACAGGGAACGTAACATCAGCAGGCGGCGGATCGGCAGGCGCAAGAAAGCTTAGATCGGTGTCAAGATTGTCCAGCGGCGGGACCTGCGGTTGTGCGATCCGCTCTGGAACAGGCAACGTAACCGGGCGGATCAATCCTTCCACGGACGTCGTGCGCGGAACCGGGGCTGGGCGGGCCGCGCGCTGCCACACGCCTGTCGCCTGATAAATACCCGCCGCTTCATCCGGACTCAGAACGCGACCACGCAAAACCGGCGCACCGACACTCGCCTGCGCCGTTTCCTGCTGCGGCTCTGGCGGAGCTTGCACTGGTAAGGGCAGAGTGTCCGGTTCCGCTGTGGCGAGTTCCAGTGGCGCTGTGGTCGATGTGATTGCTGTTTCTGCCGTCAAGGCGCGTGGATTGTCTGCCGCAGGCGCGGGCTGCGTCAAACCTTGCGGACCAACCGCCACCACGTCTGGCCCAATTTCCGGCACCGCAGCCAATACTGGCGCTTCGACCATTGCCACTTCATCGACAGGTGATGGTATCTGCGTCCAGGCAAACACTCCTGCCAAAGCGAGGCTCGCGGCGATAGCGCCACCGATATAAAGCGGCAGATTGCGTCGCGGGGCGGCTGCCACCGGAAGCGGGTTTTGAGCCGCAGCGCCCAGCGTAGGAAGGGCTGCGGGCACCTTCGGTGGCTGTGCCGTCAGCCTCAATGGGGGCGGCGTAACAGTCTTGGCCGACCGCGCCGGGGCATGGAATTCCGCGATAATAGGATCAAGCAGTGCTGGCGCGGTCGGTGCTACGTCCAGCATCGCAGTTTTCGGCGCAACCACAGGCGGTTCGGTCGGCGCGGGTGCCGCCTCGACTGTGACAGGCGGCGCGACCTCAGCGATCACAAGGTCGAAAAGCGTTGGTGCAACAGGTGCTGAGACGACAACCTCGACAGGTGGGGTCTCCTTGACCGGCGAAGCTGCGGCGAAATGCACCTCCGGCACGACCCGATCAACCCAAGTCACTGCAACTTCTGCCACCGGCACATCGTCAACCGGTTCCGGTTGATCCTCTACGTCAGGTGGGTCCGGTTCGATATGCGGGGCCAGTAAGGCGGCCAGATCAATATCATCAACCGGTGGCAATTCCTCGTCAGGAATATCAAATACCAACAGGCGTGACTTGATGCGTGTGCCGACCACCATTACGGGCAGGGCATCACGTTCCACCTTGCCGTCAGGGCCCAGCACTTCCTGCATCATGGCCGTGGGGCCAAAGAAGACCTCTTTCTGAAAGGTGAACGGCTCGGGCACAGCGACATATGAAACGGGGCAGAACTTATGCGCGCGGGCGAATGCCTCGGCTTCGAACAATGTCTCGCGCGCCACAGCGGCAATATGGGTCCGGCCACCGAATTTCTCGTAGTCAATGACCAGATCTTTTAGCGCATAAGGGGTCGCCCCATCCAACGCGCGATAGATGTCATCCATATCCGTCTGGGTGCTATCGATCGCGATGTATTTGATCTGATCCATCGGGATCACGATTTTGGTGCGCAAGCCACCGGGTTCCAGCGCCAGCGCCTTGTCGCGCAGATCGGCAAGGATACTGTCCAGTTTTGGGTCTTCCACATCCGCCTTACGGCCCACAGGTTTCCATCCGCGCGGGACACGGTGCAGCAGTTCAATCCCTTCAAAAGAAAGCGATAGCGCGAAATTAGTCGTCATAGGATGCATCTATCACATTGGTGTTAACGGCAAAACGCGTTTTGCCCCCGTAGGTTAACACTATAGCAGAAACCCGCCCACGCCAAGGGTGCGGGCGGGTTCCGTATCGTTAGGCCGTGGCCTTGGCCAAAGCCTGATCCAGATCAGCGATCAGGTCATCGGCGTCCTCGATCCCGATAGACAAACGAACAATGCCCGGACCGGCCCCAGCGGCCTCCTGCTGTTCGGCAGTCAGCTGGCGGTGCGTGGTGCTGGCAGAGTGAATAATCAGACTGCGCGCATCGCCCAAATTGGCGACATGGCTGAAAATCTCAAGACTATCGACCAGCTTGATACAGGCGTCATAGCCGCCCTTCACGGCGACCGTGAACAAAGCACCCGCGCCCTTGGGGCAGATCTTCGGCACCAGCTTGGAATACGGCGAACTCTCCAAACCGGCATAGGTCACGTAATCCGTGCGCGGATCATCCTCCAGCCACTTGGCGATCTTCATCGCGTTCTCCACATGGCGGTCCATGCGCAGCGATAGCGTCTCGATCCCCATCAGCGTGTAATGGGCGGCTTGCGGGTTCATGGTCATGCCCAAATCGCGCAGACCGATGGCAATGCCGTGGAAGGTGAACGCCAGCGGGCCAAAGGTCTCGGCGAATTTCAGACCGTGATAGGCCGGCTCCGGCTCGGACAGTGACGGGAACTTGTCATTCGCGGCCCAGTCAAACTTGCCTGAATCAACCACACAACCACCCGTCACTGTGCCGTTCCCGGTCAGGTATTTGGTGGTCGAATGCACAACCAATGTCGCCCCATGTTCAATCGGGCGGCACAGGTATGGGGTGGCGGATGTATTATCCACGATCAACGGAATACCGGCGTCATCAGAAATGGCCGAAATCGCATCCAGATCAGTAATATGTCCACCCGGGTTTGCAATCGCTTCACAGAACACTGCGCGCGTATCATCATCAATCGCAGCCTTCACCGCGTCATGATCGTCAAAATCCACAAACGTCGCCGACCAGCCAAAGCGCTTGATCGTCTGTGAAAACTGCGTGACCGTCCCGCCATACAAGCGGCTGGAGGCGACAATATTCCGTCCCGGCTGCATCAGGGGAAACAGCGCCATGATCTGGGCCGCATGACCCGAAGAACAGCACACACCGCCAACGCCGCCCTCAAGGGTCGCAATCCGTTCCTGCAAGGCGGCGACCGTGGGGTTTGTCAGGCGGGAGTAGATATATCCGACCTCCTGCAGGTTAAAAAGTGCGGCCGCATGATCGGCATCGCGAAACACATAGGCCGTGGTCTGATAGATCGGCACCTGCCGGGCACCTGTCGCCGGATCAGGGCGGGCGCCTGCGTGAATTTGCAGTGTGTCAAAGCCGTAACTTGGACCGTCAGTCATTTCTCGTCTCCCTTTGAAATCTGTTGGACAGCGGTGTAAGCGGAAACGCACAAACCCTCAACGGCTCTGGCCAAAAAGGACAAAGCAATGCCCGTACCCTTCCATCTGGCCTTCCATGTTTTGGATTTGGACGAAGCCCGAGAATTCTATTCCGGCGCATTGGGGGCCACCGAAGGGCGGTCCACCGACACCTGGGTCGATTTCGACTTTTTCGGGCACCAGCTCAGCTTGCATTTGGGCGAACCTTTCGCCAACAAACCCACCGGCAAGGTCGGCGATCACATGGTACCAATGCCGCATTTCGGGGTTGTGCTTCCCTTGGACGATTGGAACGTATTGGCAGGCCGGCTGGAAGAGCGGCAAACCGATTTCATCATTGCACCCTCCGTTCGGTTCAAAGGTGAGGCGGGCGAACAATGGACGATGTTTTTCCGTGATCCATCCGGCAACCCGATCGAGGTCAAAGGGTTTGCGGACAGCAGCGGGGTCTTCGCAAAAAGTGGCTGAACCGCACTGACTGCCAACACCTTTACGCAATTCTTTCCAACAGGATTTAACATGCGCCGCCTATTCATCTGTTTGATCACCTCAGGCCTGCTGGCAACCTCGGCGCAGGCCCAATCATTATGCGAAGGCTGGGGCACGCTCGATTTTGCGAAAGCGGCTACCGCTGAGATCGTAACGGACTGTCTGGAACAGGGCGCGTCACTGACCGAAACATTTGGCGAAGAAGAATGGACCGTCTTTCATCAGCTGGTAGTTGATGCAGCAGACCTGGGCGCAATCACTGCAATGATTGATGCTGGCGCAGATCTGAATGTGAAGGATGGTCAGAACGCAACACCGTTCCTGCGGGCGGTCTGGGCGTCACGCGAAACCGATGTGCTTGCACTTTTGGTCGATGCGGGTGCGCAGACGCAGGAACCCTACGAAAATGCGTTCTCGCCGCTACATATGGCAGCAAAATCACGTCAGGCGGATACGGTTGCGTTCCTGCTTGATCTTGGGGTGGACCCGAACCCGGAATATGATGGCATGACGCCGCTCGCACATACCGTCACATGGACCAGACGCGACCCGCACACGGCAAGCGAGCGTGGCTATGAAGAGTTAAAGGAAAGCATCCATCGTACTTTCTTTTCGCTGATCGCAGCTGGTGCCGATCCAACCTTTGTGCCGGGCGATGGTGTGACGCTGTTTCAACGCGCCACAGATCACGTACAAAACCCTGATATCGTTCGGTTCCTTCTGGAAAACGGTGGCGACGTGAATATGCCGGATGACCGTGGCCACACACCATTGCATGAGGTCGCCAGCGGCAGTCAGGACATAGACCTGATCCGGGATCTGATCGCGGGGGGCGGCGACGTCAACGCAAAGACGGATGATGGACGTCGGCCAATTGATCTGGCCCTCAGCAGAAGTCGTTGGCAAGAGGTTCTACCTGATTTATTGGCCGTTGGAATGACGCTGGGCGACAACACCGCAGATCGGTTTTCGACGCTTCGATATGCGATGTGCGATCCTGAAAAAATGGAAATGCTGGTTGGGTTGGGTGCCGATCCGGTTGCAAGCGGACCAAACGGCGAAACCCTGCTGCATCATGTTCCCCGTTGCTACGGTCAGAAGAACGCGATCTTTGACCAGCTCATTGCTGCTGGTGTGCCCCATGACAGCCCTGATAACGATGGCAACACCGCTTTGATGAGCGCGGTTGACAGGAACATCTACGACGATAATGCACGCGACATATTGGGCGCATTCGCCGCCGCCGGGTCAAACCCCCATCGCGCCAATAACGCGGGTTTGACACCCTGGGGTGTCGCTCTGCGCACCAGCAAGTCCATGTCCGAAGCAATGGTGGAAGCATTTGCAATCGACCTCGACGCAACTGATGCGCAGGGGAAGACCATGCTGCACATGCTGATTGAAGAAACAGAAGAGGGCGTGTTTTCGACCGAGGTCCGCGATTTCCTCGGGCTGGGTGCAAATCCGAATACGCCTGATGCAGCAGGGACAACGCCCCTGCACATGGCTTTGGGAAAGACCAAACACTATACGGTTTATCGACTGGTAAGTTATCTTCTTGAAAACGGTGCAGACCCTAGTGTGGCGGACGCTGCTGGCCGTCTGCCGCTTCATATCTGGCTGGGTGATAACGCGCCAGAGCATGAACAAACAACCATACCCCAGATTGTCGTCACGACAGGCGCGCCGGGCGGTGAAATTGACACACAAATTCAGGACGCGCTTGACGAATTCAACAGCCAGGCAGTGGCACAATATGATCCGCAAGCAGCGTTGAACCTCTATCTGGCGATAACAGAGGCGCTGATTCCCGATCAAACCGCGATCAATATGCTGGACCAGAACGGGCATTCGCCGATTTTTCTTGCCGCATCTCGGGGGCGGGACAAGGAAGTTCTGGCTCTTTTGATTGCACAAGGGGCCAATCCTCAATTGCAAGATCCTACCGGGCTGACACCGCTCGCGGTTGCCATCCGAAACGGACACGACCAAGTCGCGGAACATCTGTTGCGGGTCTACGGGGCCAATCCGAATATTGCCGATAACGATGGACAGACGCCGCTGCACCATCTGGCACTGCGCGGAAATGATCTGAACCAGTATATTTTAAGGCTTTTGTTCGAACGCGACGCTGATTTCAACGTCCGCAACAATGCTGGGCAAATGCCACTGGACATCGCATTGGATCGGGTCACTGATCCGGTAAAACGCGCCCGGTTCGAAGAACTTGATCGCGCATCACTCTGGTTCTGGCAGCGCTGGTTTCGGTAACCGGACCATGTGGGCGATTGCCCACCTGCCAGCGCGCACAGGTTGAGAATTCAACACCCATAATCAAAATTAAGGCTGGCGTATGTTACAGTCTTGAAATAACTTTTCCGAAGGTCGCTGACGCGGCCTGATTATAAAACACTCTATTCCAGGAGACAGTGGTGCTTGAACTAAAGAAAATCTCGATGATTGCTGCGACACTTATGACAATGGGAACCGCTGCTGCGGCCCAGGGCATGGGTCCAGAAAACGTAAACCCTTGGCAGCAATGCGGTATTGGCATCGCCGTATTCCCCGACAATGGCACAGCCGCGGCTATTTCAAACGTGATTTGGGATCTCGGCACGACGGCCGTGTCCTCTGCGTTGTCCAGCCCGGAAAACTGCCAGGGCACATCAATGAGCGCAGCCATGTTCATCCAGCGCGCGCATGATCCGTTGATCACGGACACGGCTGTTGGTGAAGGCGAATACCTCAACACATTGCTGACCGGCATTGCATGCGACGAGTCTGTGAAACCCGCTGTGGTTGCTGACTTGCGCGACTACATGGCCGCACAGGTACAAGACGCGAGCTATGTCGAAATGGATCACAGCGCCAAGGCAGAGGCTTATTTCATGGCACTGCGTGATGTTGTGCGCACCGACTACGCGACCACCTGCGAAAACTTCTAAATCACGTCATAATCACGTGACCCGGCAGGCGAAGAAATTCGCCTGCCATTTCTTTGGAAAGCCCATTAATGCGTGCCTATTGGATTTTCATCCTCGCTCTATTTTGCGCGATTTTCAGCAGCAGCGCCCATGCGGACGTGGCGACCCACATGCAGACCGCGCGCCAGATGCAATTGGCGCAATCGCCCCTTTGGCTGAACCTTCTACAATACGACACGACCCGCCGGACCCCGCAAAGCGATGTGCGACAGGGCGATTTTTTCCTGTCCGAAACCGGCCATGCCGATCCAGAGGCTGAGCTGGCGGCTTTCATTGCCGCGGCCCTTCAGCCGATTCCCGAAAATGCCAATGACCACGCCACTTGCCGCTTTCCCGCGCGACTGCGGTTCGTGATAATGCATCTTGGCGATTTGGACCTCCCCCGACCCGATTGCACCGACTACACGGCATGGACCGGCGGCGGGCCGATCACTGATGCGACCCTGATCTATGCCTCTGGCAGCCTTGGCGAACCGGCGACATTCTACGGCCATATCCTACTGAAATTCACCTCTAACGCGACGTTCTCAACGCCAGATCTGATACGACCTGTCGGCGGTAGCCTGCTGGATACATCGCTGAATTATGGGGCCGTGGTGCCCGACGATGAAAACGGTGCGGTTTATATCCTCAACGGATTATTCGGCGGCTACACCTCGCGCTACACCAATGTGGAATATTACGAACAGCGCGGCAATTACGTGCAATCCCAGGACCGGGATCTGTGGGAATACAATCTGACACTCACCGACCCGCAACTGCAATTGCTGGTCGAATCCAGTTGGGAATTGTACCAGGCCGAAAACACCTACTACTTCCTGTCCAAAAACTGCGCCTACCGGTTCGCAGAACTGATCGCGATGGTGACTGGCCAGGATATCGCGTTCAACGGCAAACCATGGTCGATGCCCATCGACGTCTTCGTCGAATTGATGGACCAGACCAATCGGGATGGCACCCCGCTTGTAACCAGCGTCGCACGGGTCAAAGCCCCCAGCACCATGTTCCTGGCGGCCTACAATGATCTGAACGCGGATCAACAGGCCGCGTTGGAAGCGGTGGTGCGGTCTACATTGAACAAAGACACCGGCTATCAACCACCCACCTATCTCAGCCGCACGGATATCACTGACACCGACCGGACCAAAGTGATCGAGGCCGGGTTGCTCTATGTCGCCATGATCCGCGCCCGCACCGAAGGCGAAGCTGACGACGACATCCGAAAACTAAACCAGGTTTTCCTGCTCCAGCGGCTTTCATTGCCAGCAGGCGCGACCGATCTGGGGCGCGATACCGGCGTGACGCCACCGCATGAAGGGCACCGCTCATCGCTGGCACAGATCACCTATCTGTCCAATAGCCGGGCCGGGAACGGGATCGAATTGCGGCTCAGACCGGTCTTCACCGATTTTTTGTCGCTGAACGCCGGGGGCAATCCATTCTCCGAAATGTCGATGGGCGATACACGGTTGATCCTGCGCGACGGACAGGTCTCTCTACAAGGGTTGGATCTCTTGCGTATTACCGCAATCTCGACGCGGGATACAAACCTGCCCTACGAATACAAACCATCCTGGCGCATTCGTTTCGGCGCCGAAAGTGAAAGCCTGTCAAAGGATCGCAATATCGTGGCTTTCGCCGAATATGGCTATGGACACGCGACCAAACTGACTGACAATGGCGTCGCCTATGTGATGGCAGAAGGTCGGTTGGATAGCGGCCCGCGTCAGGCGCAGCTTGGGGTGCGGGCAGGGGGCGTTGCACGGATCAACGATGCATTGCAGTTCTCATTGTCGTCAGCGTTCAACGCGCCGGTAGATGCCGGCGATGAAACGCGCATACAATCGGACTTTGCCCTGCGGATCGGCAGTTCCCCATTGCAGGACTTCAGATTGATCGCGCGGCATGAAGACGACAGCACATTGGGGCGTTCCACAGAAATCGGGTTTTCCTACTCGCGGCATTTCTAACAAGTCGTCCGGGTAAGGTATCCAACTGACAGCTTCTGTCAGTTGGGGCGGGGTAATGATGATGGGTCAACTGTAATCAAAGGACCGACACGATGCCCAAACACGTCATTGAAACCGTCACCTTCAAACTCAACCCCGGTTTCAGCCGCGATGACTTCGCGAAATCTGCCACCGCCATTACCGATTTTGCCAAATCGCGTCCCGGCTTTATCGCGCGCCGCCTGTCCTGTGGCGACGACGGGCTGTGGATTGAACATATTGAATGGGCCACAATGAAAGATGCAAAGGATGCGGCTGCCGCCATAGCGTCGGTCCCGGCATTGGGTCCCTGCATGCAGGCAATCGATGTTGCAACTGTCAGCATGCACCACACAGAACTGGAAATAGCAGAGAACTAAGGCATCATGCGCCGCAGCGACCGTCTGGCCGACATCATCGAAATCATTAAAGACGGTCGCCTGCATCTGGCGCGCGATCTGGCTGACCAATTGAACGTCTCGCTAAGGACCATCTATCGCGACATGGACACGCTTGCCTCGTCCGGTGTGCCTGTCGATGGCGAACGCGGGGTCGGCTACATGCTGCGCGAACCTGTCTTCCTGCCGCCTCTCAGCTTGTCTCTGACGGAACTCGAAGCGCTCCACCTTGGTATGGCCATCGTGGGGCAGGTTGCGGATGATGAACTTAAAACGGCGTCGGGCACGTTGCTATCCAAAGTGGCCGAAACCGCATCAAACAGGCGCAATGCACCCAAGAATTGGGGCTTTGGGATCTATCCCTTCGTTCAGGGGCGACTTGGCTTTCAGCATATGCCATTGATCCGGCAGGCCATCCGGGAACGGTCAAAGCTGCGGCTTGATTATACATCGCTTGCGGGCAGGCACAGCCAGCGGGTCATATGGCCCCTGCAAACCGAATACTGGGGGCAGGTCTGGACTTGCACGGCTTGGTGCGAACAGCGCGATGCCTTTCGGGTCTTTCGCATCGACCGGATTAACAGCTGCCATGCGACAGGATACCGGTTCGTAGACACGCCCGGAAAGATGATCGAAGACTACATGACCGGGCTTAATCTTGCATAAACTGGTTGCGCCACCGCACGCATGCTTAATCGCGAAAATGCCCGACAAAAGGCCGACGTTTTGCCGACGCTTGTCCGACGCGATGCCGACAGCACTTTGCCCATGAAAAACAGGCGTTAACCTACGATTCGGCAGACACGGTGCGTTGCGACCGTGCGGTGGGGGGCACGCAACACCCCTAACGCATCCAAAAACCAGCCGCCTTGATCTTATTTCTTAACGCTTTTTCATGCCGGGGCAGGTTGTTCTGGTCAAAAAGGGCGCGCACTTTCCGACCGCGGCCCTGATAAACCATGCGCTTGAACGGTTCGTGTTGCTTTAGCAGCTTCTTGACCTTGTTGGGCGCGGCCACCTTTTCAACGGCGGCAATCTGATCATCCGTGCCGCGTGCGTAAAAGAGCGGTAACACCCTGTAATGACAAGTGATTTCGCCATCTAAGCCATCCAGATCAGGTCCCGGTCTGCCCCCTCCAAATGAATGAATGACCAAAGGCAGCACGACCTGATCCAGCCATGGGTCCAGTGGCTGAATGACCAGTTCGGGTGGTGGATCATCGCGGACCGACACGGCATATTCCGCAAACCGCTGCCCAAAGGCCACGGGGTCCGCGCCGTAAAACCAGCCCGCGTTGAAATACAAATACCGCTCCCAATATTCATCCGGCTGATCCAGATCGAGCGAGCTTTCGAAATCAAGACCAAACCGATCATAAAGCGATTTCCATATCGCGTTATATCCCGGCCAATACAGCTCTTCGACCGGCCATGTTGGCCCCCGGTTCATCGACGCAGCGGGGCGATTGAAATCAAAGGGAACGCGGGTCAAATCACCGGTGATCACCGTATCTGTGTCAAAGAAAACAAAGGGTTGGCCTGCGGGCAGCACCTTGAGGCCTTCGATCTTGTTGCCATGCGGATAGGACTGGCCAAAGTGTTCGGATGCAAAGGGAACAACCTGCGCACCCATTTCTGACAGAGCTGTTTTGATGTCATCGGACATGCGCGGATCACGGTCCCATAAAGGGCCGGGTTGCGGCTCTGCGACATATAACTGACCCTGAAAATCGGGCGCATAGGTGCGCAAGGATGCAGCAAACAAAACCGCCTCAAACTGTAACCGCCCGCCTTGACCGATGATCATGATATTGAACGGCGGCTGCATTATCTGTTTCTTCGCCATTTTCGGTCCAAATGATACATGTGTCGGTTTTTCGTATACCTTTGTGCCTGAACCGCGCAACACTGCGGGTGGGAAAACCCAACCGATCAAGGATGGAAGAATGCGCCATATGATGAACGATATAGACCTACGCTGCCTGCTTTCATGCAGCAAAGGTCTGACGGGATCATGAGGCATGACTTCGCCAAGATATTTGATCTGACAACGGCCGCTTATGCCATCATCAATGACAGCTATGAAATCCAGTTGGTGAATGACGCCTACTGCCGCGCCGTCGGCCGCGATCGGGATGCAATCATCGGCGCAAATGTGTTTGACTTGTTTCCTGAAACGACGGTGCGACAAAGGCAGATCAGGACGGCATTCGATGCGGCATTGAACGGACAATCGACGGCTATCGAGGAAATTCATTATCCGATCATCGATATGTCATCGCCCGATGATGCGCCGACTGATATGTGGTGGACCGTCAACTGCACGCCGCTTGACGATGAAACCCCTTGTTTTCTTTGCCAAATCGAAAACGTCACCGCCACCGTTCAGTCACGAAAAACCCGCGACATCTTTGCCGCGGAGCTGCAGCACCGCATTGGAAATGTGCTGAATGTCGTCCAGATATTGGCGCGAAAGACGGCCAAAAGCAGCCGCACACTTGATGATTATCTGCCAGCATTTGACGCCCGCATTACCGCGCTTGGCAAGACGCATGCATATCTGTCTGGACAGAATTGGAATGGCATGACCTTGCGCAATATTCTTGAACAGCATCTATCGGGCAACCTGATCCCGCGGCCCGACGCTATTGCGCTGAACGGACCAGATTGGCATCTGTCCGTCCTGCATGCGCAGGCATTTTCGCTGGCCATTCACGAGTTGATGATCAACTCTGTCGCCCATGGTGCCCTTGGTGCAGATGGTGGCAAGATCAATGTGTCATGGGACAACCCAAGTGACGGCAGCTATCATTTCAGCTGGTTGGAAACAGGGCTCAAAAACCTGACAGAGCCTGTCGAGACCGGGTTTGGTCTGCAAATGCTGACAACGCTTCTGCCCGGGCAGTTGGGCGGTGAGGCGAGTGGCATGTTCCGGCCGGACGGATTTTCCTACACGTTGACTGTGCCCCAAAACGCCGCTGTGCCCGTCGGGCAACGGCGACCGTCCAACGCAAACCAAGGCTAGCCTCACCATAAAGCGGCAAGGCGTCATTACATCACGCCGGTGTCTTGAAGCCTATGCGCCGACTTGTTCTATCAGTCTGGCGATCCCAACCGCCGCTTCGGAATGTTCTGCCTTTTGTGGTGCGATACCAAGAACACGCGCGCGAATGCGGGTCCATGCTTCGTTTTCAGCACCACCGCCGGCAGTGAAAAGCAACTGCGGTGCAGTGCCACCGCGCGCGACGATGACATCGTAACACTGCGCCTCGATCTGCGCGATGCTTTCAAGCAAGCCATGCAGAAAATCAACATCGCTTGCGGGTCGCGGTTCCACCCGTGGGCGAAGGGTGGGGTCATTGACCGGAAAACGCTCGCCCGGTTTCAAGAGCGGATAATAGTCCAGTGGGCTTTCAAGGTCTGGATTTATTTGCGCGGAAAGCTGTCCAAGATCTTGCGCGCTAAAGAATGACGCCAAGATGCCACCGCCTGTGTTTGATGCACCACCCGCCAACCAATATGGCCCAAGGCGATGGGAATAGAGGCCGACCTGTGGGTCATCGATCCGCACCGTGCTCAGGATCTTGATCGCCAGCGTTGTGCCCAATGATGTCACCGCGGCACCAACCTCAAGCGGTGCGGCGGCCAGAAACGCGGCGATACTATCCGTCGTGCCAGCATGAACCTGTGCGGTTTCAGCCAAACCCAATGACTTTGCCACGACGCCAGAAATCTGTCCGATCTGGGTACCAGCCGGTCGTGCGTCGGGAAGCAGGGCGGTCTTCAGGCCAGTCGCGGCAAACCAATCCGGCCAAGCGCCCTCAGCCGGGTCGAACCCGGTCTTCAGGGCGTTATTGTGATCTGAATGCCCACCATATCCCAGCAAACGTGCGATGATAAGATCAGCCTGATGCAGCAGATGTGTGGCCCTTCCATCCTTATCTTCTGATTGCAGCCGCATGGCGCGGGCCAGCGCAGAGTTGGACCCCTTCGTGATATGCGTTTCAGGGGCATGTTGCGCGATGATTGCTGCCTCTGCATCAAAACCTGATGAGTTGTACATCAATGCGCGCGTCACCGGTTGCAACCTTGCGTCCGTCAAAACCATCGTGCCGGATGTGCCATCAACACCAATGCGTGCGATGTCTTTGGGCGATTTGCCGATCTCGCGCAATGCCTCGCATTGTGTCTGGACGCATCGCTGAACAGATCGCCACCACGCCATTGCATCAATGTTTTCAGGGTCCTGTGGTTCATGCGCAGCACGGGCCGATGACAATACATCGCCTGCGGCATCTATCACCGCCGTGCGTATTCCCGATGTTCCGATATCAATGCCAAGGCTCAGATCATTCATCTTCGGGCTGCCAATGCTTGCCGATATTTCTCAGCGTCCCAATCCAGAAGCTCGGCCTCGGCGGTTGTGCCAATGGCCGCGGCTGTCCAATCGTGTGGCAGCCGTGACAGACAATCGGATAAGCAGCGGATCATAGCCCTTTGTGATGACGTGGCCCCGTCGCGCAGATACACACCCGCATTTGGTGATAAAATGACAGGCGGGTTTCCGTCATGATCAGCATCTGGCAGAGCAGGCCCGAGAAATACGACATGGTCGGGATAGTAAGACCCGGCCAGCGCCAGTGTTGTTATGCGCGCGTCAAAAGCCATCCAGCTTTCACTTAGTCGTTCAAACCCCTCTAAATCCGGGCCGCCGGGCGTTGCGGGCCGGGCGTGTTCGGGGATGGCAAGTCGCACTTCCACGTCTTCGATAATTGCTGCCGTGTCGGCAACGGTTGTCCCACAACAGATCAGGCCGTGATTTTCCAACACAATGATCTGTGTTTGCGGCGTGATCCGCGCCAGTATTTCGTGGGTCAGTGGCAAGCCGGGTTTGGCGTAAGGCACAAACACGACCGGTAGCCCTTTGAGCTTTTGTGCCGCAGCCAAGCGACCCTCCGGGCTGATTGCATGTACGAGCGCGGCAATGGAATGGGTGTGTGCAACCACGGGCCAGTCAAGGGCCGCGTGAAACGTCGTTTCGATGGACGGGCGCAAGGTATTGGTTTTGTCCAACACCGTGGCTTTGCAACTGCCATCACCCGCGCCGGATGCTTCCGCTTTTGCGGCGTCGCGGTCAACGGCGACAAAGATTGGTTTGCGTTCAGCATCGGCGAGTTCCGTGCCAGATGCCTTGATCCACATGACATTGTCGGATTTGATCGAGGTGTTCCCGCCGGGGCCCTGAACCCGTAACGGGTCCTGTCCCAAACGTGCAGATAGGGCGCGGAATTCGGGTGTAAGCAAGGCGTCCATCTTTTACCTCAAGTCAGGAAGGGAATAGTCCGGTGGTGCTACGGCAGCAGCTTTGGCAAGGCGGGCCAAATCCTGCGGGATCGTCTCATCTTGGATATCGGGGGCGTGCACACCAACCCGGATCAGCAGGCTTTTCCATCCTGCGTTTTGTGCGCCATGTATATCATGATGCAAGCTATCGCCGACCATCAGGATCTTGTCTGGTGCACAATCAAGTGCAGCGACCATCGCGTCAAAGATCGGACGGTGTGGTTTGCCGTATAGGTGCACGCTGCCACCCATGTCGGCGTAACGTTGGGCCAATGCGCCCGGTGACATGACGTAAGTCCCGCCACCGCGTGGCGAGGTGAAATCCGGGTTCGAGCAATAAAGCGGCAGGCTGCGGTCAAGCGAAGCTTGGAGCGTTTCGTCGTAGGCATCAGCCTCGCTGCCATCGGGCAGGCCCATTAGCAGGATGGCATCAGCCGTTGTTGGTGTTTCGGTCAGTGCCACATTCAGGCCGTTTGCCCAACTTTCTGCGTCGCCTGATTTTCCTTCAATCGGATAAACCGAATGTACAGTCTGCGCGTCGGCTGCAAAGGTCTGCCACAGTGCCTCACCGGATGTCATGACGGCGTCGAACTTGCTGGCATCAAACCCCATGGCCGCGATGCGCGCCGCGTTGGGGGCAGATCGCTTGCCAGAGTTGGACAGAACGCCAATCTTGACACCGGACTGGTGCAATTGCTGCAAAGCCATAATTGCAGAAGGATAGGGCGCGCTGCCATCATGCAGCACGCCCCATTGATCCAGAACGATAGCATCGAACTGATCAGCGATGCTGCTGACGCTGTCGATAAGCTGGGTCATGGGATTACGGCTTGTCCGGTGTGGGCGGGACCAGGGCGGCGATATAGGCATCGGCCTCTTTCTGGGTCAGGGCAGGGGCCGTTTTATCAATGCTGCCTGCTGGCATGTCGCCAAAATAGAACTGGTAGCCCGGAATAACCTGCCGACGCTCGCGCAATGGCATGCCTTCATAAGGGAAAACGTCAGAGCGGCCATTGGCGACACGGTCGTGACAGGCCAGGATGTAATCTGCGCGCTTATCAAGCTCTTCAACCGACTTCCAACCTTCAAAGCTGTTTACAAAGCGGGCGGGAACCCAGTAGCGCCACATTTCTTCCGGGTTTGGTTCCATGTTGCGCTCTTGAAAGATTGCGTCACCAGCAACCACAATATCGCCTGCGGATGTTGCAACACTCACCGCCATATGACCGACAGAGTGGCCGGGCGTGTGGAACATTGTGATGCCCGGCAGGATTTCGCATTCATCCTCGACCGCCTCGAACACGCAGCCGGCATATGCGGGTTCGATGTCCAGAATGCCGCATTCATAAGTGCGGTAGTAAAGTGGCAGCGGGTTATAGGCCATTTCGATTTCGGCCTTTGGTGCGATGTAGCGCGCGTTTTTGAACTTTTTCATGTTCTGCACGTGATCCCAGTGCAGGTGGGTGAAAATTATGACATCGATCTCGTCGGGATGAACGCCAAGTTTCTGTTCCAGATGTTCATGCACTTGCAGGCAGCCGCGCTTGTCACATTTGTGGTGATATTTGGTGGCGCGATCTTCGTCACACAGGCCAGTATCGATCAGGATCTTATGTTCGCCGGTATCAATGTAATGGCAATAAACCGGGTTCCAGATTTTTTGGCCTGCTGGGCCTTTCCAGAAAATGTATGTGCCCAGGTCAGCTTCAAGCCAGCCAGTATTAATTGGATAAATCTTAGTCTCTGCAACGCCCATTGGGTCCTCCACATTACGAGTCGCAGTGTTTGTATACAAAAAATATACAATGTCTACAGTGTGGTCGAATAATTGTCCAAAGGGTTGGAAAGATCAGCTATTTGCGGCTAAAACACGCATGAAGCTTTCAGTCATGTGTTTTCGCATACCATCCACGGCGACTTGTGAATCGCCCGAGAAAATCTTAGCCAGAAGGTCTTCGTGACTGGCGACTGATGCGACTAAATCCTCCTTGGTTTCAAGCTTTTTCGCGCGAAACGGCCCTGTCTTCCTGCGAAAATCAGAAGCAAGCTCGAAGATGTAGGGATTGTCAGTTGCGCGATAGATCGCGAAATGCAGCGCTTCGTTTGCACGAATATAGGCAATGCGATCCGCAGCTTCGGCGGCCGTCCTGCAATCATCCTGCGCTGATTCGATTTCAGATCGCGCCAACAGGGTCAGGCGCTGATTGGCCAACCGGGCGCAGATGCTTTCGATTTCCTGCATGGCCTCAAACATTTGGGCCAGTTCTTCTCTGGAATATTGCGCCACGCGCACACCGCGCTTGTCACCTGTGACCAATACGCCTTGGGCTGTCAGGCGGCTTAGCGCTTCGCGAACCGGGGTGCGTGACACGCCGAAGCGGGACGCTAGTTTGGTTTCATCAAGCCGTTCGCCTGGCTGCAACAGGCCTGCAGCAATGTCATCAAGCAGGACGCTTTCAATTCTCTGCCCGGTTGATTCGCGTGTTTGAGTGCCGTTGCGATCCATGGATGCCTTCCCGAAGTGGCTCAGTATTCCTTCCTGCCTATCACGGAATACATAGTAAAACCACCAAAACTGAACATTTTGGATATTTTGGGTTGATTTTGTATACAAAGTATTATTCTTTCGGTTCCAATCAGGGGGAGAACACCGCAAATGCCCGAAATACGGCTGCAGCAGCTGCGAAAAGACTACGGCGCAGTAAACGTCATCGAGAATCTCAATCTTGAGATGGCAGATGGTGAGTTTACTGTGCTTGTAGGGCCGTCTGGCTGCGGGAAATCCACAACGTTACGCATGATCGCCGGGTTGGAAAGCGTGACAGGCGGGCAGATCATGATCGGTGATCGTGATGTATCACAGCTTGAACCCAAAGAGCGTGACCTGGCGATGGTTTTCCAGGACTATGCGCTCTACCCACATATGAACGTGGCAAAGAACATGTCTTTTGCGCTGCGTCTTGCGCGAATGAATAAGTCGGACATTGAAAAGCGGGTGAAGGAAGTTGCCGCCACGCTTGACCTGACAGCTTATCTTGATCGTAAACCGGCGGAACTGTCGGGCGGTCAGCGTCAGCGGGTTGCGATGGGGCGTGCGCTGGTGCGCGATGCAGGCACATTCCTGTTTGATGAACCATTGTCCAATCTTGATGCAAAGCTGCGCGGACAGATGCGCGCCGAACTGGCGCTCATGTCACAAAGGATCAAAAAGAATATGATCTATGTGACCCATGATCAGGTCGAAGCAATGACATTGGGTGACAAGATCGTCGTGATGAAATTCGGCGAAATCATGCAGGCTGGTACGCCGGAAGAACTGTATCGCAGCCCTGCGAACAAGTTTGTGGCCGGGTTTATCGGATCACCGACAATGAATTTTCTGACGGCTGAGCTTGTGGAAGAAGGTGGAGTCTTGTCTGCGACGGGGCAGGGGTTCGCAATTCCGTTGCCTGATGCACGTAAGGCCAGCCTGCAGGCGCATCACGACCGGACGATCCATCTTGGTATCCGTCCATCCAGCTTTAGCGAGGGGCCCGGTGGGCTTAAGATGCCGATCATTTTGTCCGAGTATATCGGCGCACAGTCGGTCCTGATTTCCGAATTGGGCGGGCAGCGTGTCTCGATCGAGGTCAATACCGTCGCGCCCATCCGCGCTGGCGAGGAACGCGAATTCACGGTTCAGGGGGATGAGGTTCATCTTTTTGACCCCAAAACAGAGGCCGCGCTGTAGCGCAGTCCGATTAATGGCCGCGCCGTCGGTCCATAAACATCTGGGAGGATGAAATGAAGGCTAATAAAACCACAGTTTGGTCCGCCGCAATCGCGGTGACCTTAACCTACACGGGGGCTGTCTATGCTGATGGGCATACCGCCGACGTCTATGCGCCCTACGAAGGTACGACACTTGTCGTGAACTTCCCGGCCCATCCACACTACAACGCGGTACTGAATGTTCTGCCCGAGTTCACCGCGCAAACAGGCATTGAGGTCGAAGTCGATCAATTGCAGTACCTGAAAATGCGTGAGCGTCAAACGCTCGAGCTGACAAAGGATGAGGGTGATTACGACCTGATTTCTTATGTCGTGTTTTCGAAAGCTGATTATGTTTATGCAGATCAGCTGGAAAATCTGGCCAAGTACTTCATGAACCCGGCGCTGGCTAATCCCAACTATGATGCCGAAGATCTAATTGACGGCTATGTCCAGAACATCGGCGTCGCCGGTGGTGCGCAGGGTTACCTGCCTGGTCCAACCGGATCACTTTTTGGTATTCCATTTGGTTCGGAAACATCCGTTCTGGGATATCGCAGGGACATCTTCGAAAAGCACGGCCTTGAAGTGCCTCAAACATATGATGATCTGCTCGAAGTTGCTTGCCAAATTCCCGAACTGGAACCCGGCATGGGTGGTCTGGCATCACGTGCGGCATCAGGGCATCAGGCGTCACACGCCTTCCTGCTGCACCTCGCCCCACTTGGCGGTCGGGTGTTTGACGCAGAATGGAACCCAACCATTAACAATGAGGCGGGTGTCGCTGCCGCAACGGCTTTGAAAACGATCATTGATTGTGGCGTTGAAGGGTCAGAAACCTTCGGACCAGCAGAAGCTGCAGCATCATTTGCGCAAGGTCAGTCCGCGATGTTCCTTGACTCCATCGCATTTGCGGCTGGTTTTGAAGATGAAAGCCGTTCGACCGTTGCTGGAAACGTGGGCTGGGCGCTGCACCCCGAAGGTGTCCGCCGTGGTAGCCAAACCGGCGGCTTTGGTATCGGCATTCCATCAAACGCGCAAAACAAAGAAGCTGCGTTCTTGCTGATGCAATGGCTCACCTCGAAAGAGGCCGATCTGATGATCGCGATGGAAGGTGGCAACCCGTCACGTTTCTCGACCTACGATAATGCAGATTATCAGGCTGCATTCCCGTATGCTGCGACATTTGGTGAGGCCTTGAAGTTTGCTGACCCGAACTGGCGTCCGATCATCCCGCCGTGGGGTAAGATCAACGCCGACATCGGCACGACATTGTCACAGGTTCTGACCGAAGACCTTGACATTCAGGAAGCTCTGGATGGTGTAGCCGAACGGACCCGCGGCATAATGGAAGAAGCCGGTTACTATATCTGGCAGTAAGCCACTTCGTTGATTGGGCCGGCGCATGACGCGCCGGCCCGACACCCTGTCTGACGATCTAAAAAGGCCACGGTTTCATGAGCATCGCCCGCACAAACCGCCTGACACCGTATCTGTTTCTGGCACCCGCCGGACTTGTCCTGCTGTTCGCGCTGTTTTACCCGATCTGCTACATGATTTACGCCAGTTTTCTGGACTGGAACCCCAGCCAACGCATTGGCGAGGCTGATTTTGTAGGCATCCGTAACTACACAAAACTATTCAGCGACCCTGCTTTTCGTGAAAGCATGTGGGTCACTTTGAAATTCGCGGCCGTTGTCGTGACGCTTGAGATGATTATCGGCGTTGGGCTCGCCCTGCTTCTTGATCGCAACATTCGTGGTATGTCCGTGCTGCGTACCCTTTTCATTCTGCCGATGATGATCGCGCCCATCGTGGTCGGCCTGATGTGGCGATACATGTATCACCCCACTGTCGGTATCTTTAACAAGACATTGAAATCATGGGGATTTGATCCGATCCCATGGCTGTCAGACGGCAATTGGGCCTTTGCCTCCGTTATCATTGCGGATGTTTGGCAGTGGACGCCATTCATCTTCATCCTCTCGCTTGCGGCGCTCCAATCACTCCCATCCTCGGCGATTGAGGCCAGCAAGATTGACGGAGCGACCGGTTGGCAGCAGATCATCTATATCAAGCTGCCGCTGATGTTGCCGGTACTGATCGTGACGCTGCTGTTGCGCTTGATCGACAGCTTCAAAGTGCTTGAGGTGGTCCTGGTGATGACCAATGGCGGGCCGGGATTGTCGACTGAGATCATGTCGCTGCGCATCAACCGCACCGCATCTGAGTTCCGGGAATTGGGCGAGGCGGCGGCGATGTCGAACCTGCTTTTGATCGTTCTTTTGATCCTGACCTTCACGATGTTCATCTACAACAAAGCCCAAGACGCCCGCGCCGCCCGGCTGCGCGCGGTGGAGGAAGAGGCATGAGCACGAAAACCTACGACCGCCAGAACCCCGCGTTCTATGCCCTGCTGATTGCCCTTGTGGTGATGGCCATAGGCCCGATCTATCTGATGCTGGTGACTTCGCTGAAGCTGAATGTGCACATCATGTCTGATAGCTCCAGTCTGTTATTTATGCCGACCTTGCGGAACTACGAAACTGCCTTGTGTGATTTTCTGTGGTACGAACCCGAACATCTGCGCCGCTGTGACCCGACATTCGGCCGTGCGCTTGCCAATTCGCTGATCATTGGCCTGATTTCAACTGCGATCACGCTGATCATCGGGACAATGGCCGCTTATGCACTCGTGCGGTTCCGGTTTATGGGCCGCGATGTTGTGTCCGTCTGGACATTGATGATGCGGATGGTGCCGCCAGCGGTCCTGCTTGTACCAGTCTTTGGTATCTGGACCTTCCAATTTGGCATCGATGGGTCGCGCGGTGGGATCATCCTTGTCTACGTGGCGTTGAATCTGCCGTTTGTTATCTGGATCTTACAGAGTTTCATTGTCCAAGTACCGATCCAGCTGGAAGAGGCTGCCCGCATGGACGGTGCTGGCCCCTTCCAGGTTTTCTTTCTGGTGGTCCTGCCGTTGATCAAGCCGGGCATCGCTGCCGCCTCGATCTTTACCTTCCGTGTCGCCTGGAACGAATTTCTGCTCGCCAATGCGCTGGCTGATCGCAACAGCCGCACGGTGCCGGTAACCATCGTCAACAGCCTGACGGAGTTCGATATCGACTGGGGCGTGATCATGGCGACGGGTATGTTGCTGGCGATCCCGCCGATCATCTTCACTTTCGTAGCCAGCCGCCAGATTATCACAGGTATGACAGCAGGAGCCGTGAAGGGCTGATGAGTGTCCTCTTACTTGCGACCTATGACACCAAGCGTGAGGAAGCCGATTACCTGATCGCCGGGCTGAAAGCCGGCGGGGTTCCGGTCGAGACCTGTGACATTTCCCTGCAAGCCGGGGGGGTCCAGTGGTCGCCCAAGGCCAAGATCGCCGGTATGGAGAAAGCCACCGAACGGGCCATTGCCGAAATTTCGGATATGCCGCAGACAGGGCGGCGCATGGTGGTGGCCATCGGTGGCGGCACGGGTGGGCAGATTGCCCTGCGGGTCTTGCAGTCACTGCCTGTTGCCATGCCAAAGGTTCTTGTGACCACGCTGCCTTTCGATCCGCGCTATATCATCGCCGACAGCTCCATCATTCTGGTGCCAACGATCGCCGACCTTTGCGGTTTGAACGCGACAACGCGCGCGGCGCTTGATCAGGCGGCGGCAATCAGTGGCGGCCTCTACCATGCGTCTTTACCAACTGGGCCTGCATCCAACACGCCCTCTGTAGGGGTTACGTCGCTAGGGGTGACGGGACCCGGAACTGATGCGCTTTGCGCCCGGCTGCGGTCCGCTGGTGATGAGGTCACGGTGTTTCACGCCAACGGGTTCGGTGGCGCCGCTTTTACCCGCTGGGCCAAGACCGGCGCGTTCAAATCTGTGATCGATTATACGCCACATGAGCTCACCCGCTGCTATGTCGCGGGTGTTCATGCGGATATGCCGGGCCGGTTCACCAGCATGGGTCATCTGCCGCGTGTCCTGCTTCCTGGCGGTGCAAACTTTATTGGCATGGGTGAACCCGGGTTAATGCCTGAACACTACCTCAATCGTCCGCATTATTCACACTCGCCGTTGTTTACGCATGTGCAATGCACCGAAGATGAGGTGGCGCATTGCGCCAACATCCTTGGGGCCGCTCTGAAAGACGCAACCGGACCTGTGCGCGTTCTGATCCCTATGGGCGGCTTTTCCTCAGAAGACAAACCCGGCGGCGCCATCGAAAGTGAGGCGCTACGGCATGCCTTTGCCGACACGCTTGAAACCCATATCCCACTGACCCGTCTTGACGGGCACATCAATGATAGCGCCGTGGCCCATGCCGCAGTCGACGCGCTAAGTGACATCACAAAGGACTGATACCATGATTGACCCATCCGATATTGAAGCGAAGAAAGACGCACTCATCTGGTCAGCGCGCCGCTGTTTTGACCTTGGCTTGCAAACCAATGCAGGCGGCAACCTGTCGACGCGCCTGTCATCGGCCGATGCGATTGTGATCAAACCGTCTGGCGTTGGTTTCGCAGAATGCAGCCGCGACAACCTGCAGGTGGTACATCTTGACGGCAGGATTGAACCATCGGCGTTTAAGCCGTCCAAGGACATGGATTTCCACCTTGACCTTTATAGTATTCGGCCGGACGTGAACGCGATTGTGCATTGTCACAGCCCCTGGGCCACGGGTTTTGCAAGTGCGGGAATCGAAATCCCCTGCCTGACCGTGCAGACGATTGAGAAGATCGGGCGCATGCCATTGATCCCGCTATCCGACAATGGTGGCCCCCAGACCGAGGTGGAAATCAGCCCGGTGTTCAAGGACACGTCAATCCGCGCTGCAGTGCTTGCCAACCATGGGACAATTGGTGTGGGCAAGACGTTAACGGCGGCACAGTATCTGGCAGAAATTATTGAAGAAACAGCGCATATTGCCTTTGTCCGCGATACGTTGATGGCCGCACATGGCAAAACAGCCGCCGATTTGCCGACCTACGGCACAGCCATGGATGCCCGCGCCGCCAAGGCAAGCTGACGGCAAGCTGGCCTGACGGTGATCCGTCAGGCCGACATGGTGCCGCATATGCGGGCTACATTGCCCTGAATGCGTTTTGCCCATTGATCGCGGCCCGACGTCGTGAAAACCTGCCATAAACCTAGGCAGGCAAAATTACATGACTGAAATTTGGGAGGGACTGGTCGCAGGCTTTTGGCTTGTCGTGACCCTTGACGCTGATCTGGTGGAGATCACGCTGCGTTCACTGCAAGTGACGCTTTCGGCTGTGGTGATCGCCTCTGTCATTGCTTTGCCATTGGGCGCATTCCTGGCCATCCGCCGGTTTCGTCATAGGCGTGCAACCATCGCTCTGCTCAACGCTTTGATGGGGCTGCCACCTGTGGTTGTAGGCCTGATCGTTTACTTGCTTTTGTCCCGGTCGGGACCTTTTGGGGTGTTTGGCCTGCTCTTCACCCCGACGGCGATGATCATTGCGCAGGTGATCATCATTACCCCTTTGATTGCCTCCATCGCCCACCAGGCTATCCGCGATATTTGGGCGGAGTATCATGATCTCCTCATCTCGCTATCGACAACAAAGCGGCAGCGCATTGCGACGTTGCTTTGGGATGGGCGGCGTGCGTTGATCACGGCATCGCTGGCCGGTTTCGGGCGAGGCATCGGCGAGGTGGGCGCGATCATGATCGTGGGTGGGAATATCGATAATGCGACGCGGGTCCTGACCACAGCTATTGCGCTGGAAACGGGCAAGGGTGATTTCGCCTTGGCACTTGGTCTTGGTTTCATACTGATTGGGCTGGCTATCGCGGTAAACTTTGCAATTCATGCGATTGGACAGACGGAAAGCGAAGGCAAATGGTAAGCCCGATCCTGCCATTACAGATGCGTGGCGCAGTCGTGCGACGGCGTGGCAAGGCGCTGCTTGGTCCGGCAGATTTGGACCTGTCCGAAAAGGGCCTGACCATCGTGATGGGCCCAAATGGAGCAGGCAAAACAACATTACTGCGCGCTTTGCACGGGTTGGAGCGGTTATCTGAAGGACAGATCAGTTGGCAACTGCCCTTTGCTGAAACTTTGCTGCGCCAAGCCTTCGTCTTTCAGACCCCGGTCATGATGCGGCGGTCGGTGCGGGATAATCTGGCCTATCCACTCATCCTGCGCGGTAGCGATAAAAAGCAGGCGCGCCAAACCGCCACTGAATGGGCGGCGCGTGTGGGGTTGAGCCACGCAATTGATCTGCCCGCGCCGCAATTGTCGGGCGGCGAAAAGCAGAAACTTGCCCTGATGCGTGCCCTGATCCGGTCGCCTGACATCATCTTTCTGGATGAACCCTGCGCTAATCTTGATGGGCGCGCCATCCGAGAGATCGAGGCGATCTTGATCGAAGCGCAGGCAAATGGCACACGTATTGTTATGGCCACCCATGACATCGGGCAGGCCAAACGATTAGCCAGTGATGTTGTGTTCCTGATGCGCGGGCAAGTGATCGAAAGCGGCGAAGCCTCCGCGTTCTTCGCCGGCCCGCAGACACCCCAAGCCGCGGCACTACTCAAAGGAGATATCGTCGAATGATCCGCATCATGACCGTTCTTTTTTCCCTGATGGGCTCAATGGCCATGGCGGACAGTCTCAAGCTTGCCGTCACAACCTCGTTTCATAATTCTGGCTTGTCAGACATCCTGTTGCCCGCGATCAAAGCGGATATCGATCTGGACGTGCAGCTGCTTGTTGTCGGTACCGGACAGGCGCTGCGCTTGGGCGAAGCTGGCGATGTGGATGCCATTCTGGTGCATTCCCGTGCTGCCGAAGATGCCTTTGTTGCCGGTGGTTATGGCACGCATCGCCGTGAAGTCATGTATAACGATTTCGTATTCATCGGACCAGCAGCCGACCCAGCAACCATTGCCGACGCTGAAAGCGCAGCCGACGCTTTGGCGCGCATCGCGATGGTTGAGGCGGTATTCGTCAGCCGCGGCGATGATAGCGGGACACATAAAAAGGAATTGTCGCTTTGGGATGGAGCAGGTGTATCACGCGGTGGTGACTGGTACCGTCCGGTCGGTGCAGGCATGGGGGCCGCCTTGAACACGGCATCGGCCATGGATGCTTATATTCTGGCGGACAGGGCCAGCTGGTTGAATTTTGGCAATAAGGCGGGGCTCGATCTGCTGTTTGCTGGCGACCCCGCGTTGTTCAACCAATACGCCTATATCCCGGTTAATCCGGCGTTGCATGACCACGTCAAATCCGATTTGACGCAACAGTTGGAAGACTGGCTGACATCGCCCCGCGCCGCTGATCTGATTGATAGCTACACCATCAATGGCGAAACGCTGTTCACGTTCAACGCAACAAACCCATCCTAGTGGTTATGCGGCTCATCGTCGAGTGATCCGTGGATCGCAAATTGATCAAGCCCGGCGTCTTGCGGTGGAATGATCCGGTAGCTTTCTTTGACCCCGGCATCCGTCAAGTCGCGGCTGACCATCAGCAAGGTGTTAGGGTCCTGATCCGCGCAAAGTGCGGCCATCTGCGCAATCTCTTCGGCAGCGACCACACGGGCCGCATCAACAGACGGTGCACCATAATGGCTGACAAAATGCGCGGCGAGCGCGCCTGTGAGCGCATCAACCTCCATCTCTTCCACCTTGGTAATTGCGACAACGGATACCCGTCCAAATGTTTCCATACCCAACCAACCATTGGCAAAGGCTTGCCGGGCCTTGCCGGTCAGGTCAGCCTCTGACCAGTTGGAAAATTCAAACCCGCCTGAAATACACCATTCACCCGTGCGGGCAGGCGCATGAAAGATATTCATGTCGCTTTCGTCAAAATGGATGGCACGGGCAAGGTAACGGTCGGTCATGCTGGCTCCAACAGGGTGGTGAGTGGTACAAGTGTGGTGGTTTCGCCATCCTTGCGCAACAGGCCAAAGCGTTCATCGATCCCAATATCTATGTCGGTCTTGTGAAGCAGCCCCTGCCACTCTGCATGTAAGGGGGCAGGCCCTTCATCCGACCAGCGGCTGATCCATAGCAATGTGTGCCGGGCCCACCCTTCGAGCAATTGCACCGGCGTCACGTCCGCACAGCCTTCGATATAGAGTGCTGTTTGATCAGGCGTCTCACCAGGATCGTCTGACACGGGCCAAAGCGGCACTTGCAGGCCGACGACCAACCAATCAGGGATGTTGCTGGGGGCAGGGGACGCGGCCCGAACGCTCAATCCGCCACAAGCAGCCCCGTTCACCATGATCTGACCGTCCCAGGTCAGGTGCACAGCAACTTCTGGCGGGGCCACAGCACCCAGCGCGTTCTGAAAACCGACCCCGCAGGCGGGCAGCATCGCCATGGCATCCGCCAAGGCCACTTCTGGTGCAAAAATCAGCGCAGCACGCAGATCGCGGCCCGCCAGATTATGAACCAGCGTACCAGAATCACAGCCAGCCGCAGCCAAAGCAACAGCCACCTCAAGCGGATCATCAACAGTCGCTTGCCCCTGCAGCAATGGTGGAAAACTGGGCGCGTTCATGCGTTTCCATCGGCGATCAGACGACGAGCCACGTCGCGAAAGGCCTGCGCCTGCGGGCTGTCCGGCTTTGAAACCACAATCGGCGCGCCGCCATCTGCGGCCAGTCGGATATCCAAATGCAACGGCAGTTCGGCCAGCAATGGAACCGCAAGTTTTTCAGCCTCGCTGGCAACACCGCCATGGCCGAACGTGTGTTCTTCATGCCCGCAATTTGAGCAGATATGCGTGCTCATATTCTCAATCATTCCGATAATAGGCGTACCCAACTGCTTGAACATATCGATCCCCTTGCGGGCATCAAGCAAGGCCACATCCTGCGGGGTTGAGACAACAATCGCCCCATCGACCGCAAATTTCTGCGCCAATGTCATCTGCACATCGCCGGTGCCCGGGGGCAGATCGACAATAAGAATATCCAAGGCACCCCATTGCACCTGATTCATCATCTGCTGCAATGCACCCATCAACATCGGGCCACGCCAAACAACGGCCTGGTCGTCATTTTGCATCAGACCAATCGACATCATTGTCACCCCATGGTTGCGCATGGGGAGAATGGTTTTGCCATCTGGCGAAGCAGGCCTGCCCGACACGCCCAGCATGCGGGGTTGCGATGGGCCGTAGACATCTGCATCCAACAGCCCGACACGCCGCCCCTCAGCGGCTAAAGCGCAGGCAAGGTTGGCCGATACGGTCGATTTGCCAACGCCGCCCTTGCCTGATGCGATGGCGACGATCCGGTCGATCCCGGGTATCTTCTGTGGGCCTTTGGGTTCTGACGCGCGTTGCGGCTTCAGGTCTGGCGGGGCTGCAGGCGCGCTATGCGCTGTCATAATGGCAGAGACGTTGCCAATGCCCGGCATGGCCAGCAGCGCGGCCTCGGCGGCAGCGCGCACAGGCTCCATTTGGGCGGCAATCGATGGGGCCACTTCGAAAACGAAACGGACGTTGCCGTCGTCCACCGATAGGGCGCGCACAAGGCCAGCGGCCATGATATCATCGCTGGAAGCTGGATCTTTGATCGTCTTCAGGGTCGCAATGACCGCGTCACGGGTGATGCTCAACTCAGTCGTCCTGCCCGGTGATGGTGCCTGTGACAACATGTTCAAGTCCCAGTTCAGGAACGCTCAGTACGACTTTGGCTTCAAAGGATTTTCCGCCGCTGGATGTGTCGCGGATCGCCTCTTCGATCGCCTGTTGGGACGTGACTCCCACTTGTTTAAGGAACTTGCGCATCGACATGTTGAAATCATCGCTCATTGTCTTCTCCAGTCTCAGTGATCTTTACGTTTCGACAGATAATCATCTGTCGTGCGAACCTTGGGCCGCTCGCCCGCGGCGAAAGGGTTATTCTCTGAATGATATTGTGCCTGAATGCGGCAATTGTCGCACATTTGGATCATGCGGGCCGCATCGGGATTGGCAAACATCGCGTGATTGCCAGCCAGTTTTTCGGTGATTTTCTCAATGGTCGATTTGACACCAAACAGGCTGCCACATTCGACGCAGGCAAAAGGCTCTTCTTCGTTCAGCACGACTTGCGTCAGTGCCGAACTGTTCAGGTTCAGGCGCGGTTCCAGCGTGATGGCCTTTTCGGGGCAGATATTGGCGCAAAGCCCGCATTGCAGACAGGCATCTTCCTGAAAACGCAATTGAGGCAGGTCATCATTATCGGCTAGCGCCCCTGACGGGCAAAGGGACACACAAGACAAACATAATGTACAGGCATCCGTATCAACGATAACCGCGCCGTAGGGCGCTGTGTCCGGCAATGCGATCACCTGTTCACCCCGCAGTGATTTTGCAGCTGTTCGTGTCACCTGACGGCGGGTCCCCATAGGCAGGATCGGCTCAGGGTGCGCTGTGATCGGGGCGCTTGTATATAAAGCATCAGTCAATTGGTCCGGGTCGGTAACATCCAGCAATCGTGCCGGGCGATCGGCAATAGCGACCGCCAGCTCAACTTCGCGCTGCAATGTTGTAACATCTGATTTGGGTGCAAGCAGGATTTCGACAGAAGCAAAACCTGCGCCAAACGCAGCGAGCATTTCGGCATGGCCAAAACTGGCGAGGGCTGACACATCCAGCGGGATAACATCCGCAGGCAAACCGCGTCCAAAGCGGGCGGCCAGTAACATCATTTCATGACCGTGGGTATCATCATGCACCAAAAGGCGCGGGTTTATCCCACCGGCCTTGCGGTAGACATCGGCCAGCGTATGCAGACGCCGAAACACATGATCCGGCGGCGGGGCGTCATAGCTGACAGCACCGGATGGGCACAAGGATGCGCAGGCTCCGCAGCCCGCACAGATCATCGGATCAATGGTGACATGATCACCCGCTGATGTGATCGCTCCGGTGGGGCACACGTCCAAACAGTTGGAACAGGCGGGTTTTTCGGCCCGCGAATGGGCGCAAAGGGCGGCTTCAAACCGGACATAAAGCGGCTTTTCGAAAGTCCCTGTCAGTTGTGACGCTTCCAACATGGCTTCAGCAACAGCAGGCGCATGTTTCGGGTCGGCCCTGACATAGCCATCACGTTTCTCATAGGCCGAAAAGAGTGGAGGCTGCCCCGACAGATCAAGAATAATGTCACATTGCGATGCGGCATTGTCTTGCGGATCGGTGAACGTGACAGCGCCGCGTCCACCAGGATTAACCTCTTGCAGAGCGTCGATGCGCAGATCGAAGCGACCCAACGTGCCGGTAACCTTGCCCAAACGGCCCTTGATCACATCGAAGGATGCAGTGACGGGCGGATCAGTGTCATCGGTCAGCAGAACCGTCAGGCTCAGCATGTCGCTCAACCTATGCGCGACATCAAACACAACGTCTCCAGGACCAATAATCAGGCAGATGCCCTCAGATGTCACGTCTCGGACCTTGGGATCCGGGTTTGGCAAAAGGGCGGCGGCGACAAGGGCCGCCATCTTGGGACTTTTTGACGCAGCATCGTCAGACCAGCCGGCACGATCACGTAAATCGACGAAATCGGGCGTTTTTGCGTCAATTTCATAGGCAAGATCGGTGAATCTTGCGCTTTCCTGTTGGCAGGCGATAACCGCACCGTCATCCTTGATCGCAGCCATCGCTATATCGATCTGACGGGTGCAAAGCGCGTTGTGGACGGGTGAGCATGGCAACCCGGTGGCCGCCTCTATGGTTTCTTTATCAATCGACTGGCTACCAAGACAATCACATAAAATCAATTGCTTAGATGGCAATTGTCCATTCGACATTTCGGTTCTCCCCTGATCTGCAATCACGCAGTCATGCAACATTAACCATTGATCGCGGTGGGGGCCAACCGGAAAAACCGCGTGAATGCCTGCTGCGGCTGTGCAAAGGCTCCTAGCGAAAAAAATGCTTTTTCTGTCAGCGTTTTTGGTCCAGCATATTCAAATAAGCAGACCTAGTGGCAAGAGGGGGAGCCGTGGTCCACAACCCTAACCAGTATAAAGCCATGCCCTTGGGCGTTGTGCTGCGTCGTGCGCCAGGGGTAACCCGGTGGGCGCCTTGGTCTTGGAAAGCGGTTTCGGTTCTGCCGGGGGCTGGGCAGGCGAAATGGAAACTACTTCGCGAAGATGCGTGCGTTACCGAATTTCATGCAGCAACTGTGATGCTTGAACTGCATGGGGCAGAAAGCGAAGCCTATCTCACTGGTCTGTCTGACAAAATCCCGGCGGTCTATGTTGTTATGCGCCAGAGCGACAATACTGACCGGCCGCTCGACGTTCTGCTTGTCACCGTTTCACCCTACGAAGCGCAGGACTATGCCGATAACGGCGATGATATCGTTGAAAAGGTACCAATGCCGGATGGCCTTATCGCTTGGGTACGTGATTTTGCGCTGGCCTATCACCAGCAAGAGGAATTCGTGAAACGCCGCCGCGACCGCAAACGAATTGATTTGGTCGAAGACGGAATTGGCGATGCGCGTATATCTCAGCTGACAGATGTTTATCGTGCACCGGGCCGTAAGGAACCTGCTGCATGAGCACTCAAGGCCGCGATTTTTGGTCACGTCGCAAGGCGGATGTCGCGCAAGAGGCGATGAATGCCGAAGAGCCGACACCACTGCCAGAAGACCTATCCGACGAAGAAATCCTTGTTGCATTGGATTTACCTGATCCGGACACCATCGCGCTGGGCGATGATATCAAAGGTTTCATGTCAAAGACCGTTCCTGATCATTTGCGGCGGCGTGCGCTGCGTAAGCTGTGGCGTTTGAATCCGGTACTGGCCAATGTCGATGGACTTGTCGATTATGGCGAAGATTTTACCGATAGCGCGACCGTTATCGAAAATATGCAGACCGCCTATCAGGTGGGTAAGGGAATGATGGCGCATGTGCAGGAAATGGCGCGAAAGGCAGAAGCGTTGATCGCCGAAACACCTGACGATACCGTGGTTGACGACATACCATCAGACGTCGACACCGCTGTTGCGCAAGTCGAAGTTGATGCAGAGGTCAAGCCGGAGCAGGAGACATCGCAAGAGGCAGCGGTGCCCCGCCGCCGGATGCGTTTCGAATTCGAACCCGAAGATGCGAGCATAGCAATATCATGAGCGTCGCCGATGCCCCGACAATCAGCGAAGAAGACCGGCTACGCGCCGATCTTTACAACTATTTGGGTTTGATGTTGGCGGGCCCGCCCGACGAAATGCTGCTGGGGCAGACGGCGGGGCTGGAAGGGGATGATACGACCTTGGGCCGCGCCATCGCACAACTCGCCAGTGTTGCAAAAGTGACCAAGCCAAAGGCGGCAACCCGCGAATTCAACGCGCTGTTTATCGGGCTTGGGCGTGGCGAACTTTTGCCCTTCGCCAGTTACTATCTAACCGGGTTTCTGAACGAAAAGCCGCTCGCTGCATTGCGCGGGGACATGAATGCAAGCGGTATCGCCCGCGCACCCAATGTATTCGAGCCCGAAGACAACATCGCATCGTTGATGGAAATGATGGGTGGTTTGATTGTAGGACGGTTTGCCGGTCCACCAGCACCGTTGCAAAATCAAAAAGCGTTCTTTAACAAACATGTAGGTTCTTGGTCTGGTCACTTCTTTGCCGATCTGGAGGCAGCAAAGAATTCTGTTCTTTATGCCTCCGTCGGCACGGTGGGACGTGTGTTTATGGATATCGAACGCGAAGCGTTTCGAATGATTGCGGATTAATTCGCACAGAAACGGCGGTTATGCCGCCAGAGACAGAAGGAAACGGTCCAATGGCACAGGACAAGGAAGACGGCACCAGTCGTCGCAATTTTCTCAAATTGGGCGCGACTGCACCTGCGGCAGTTGCCGTCGTTGCATCGGGTACCGTAGCTGCGGCTGATCCGGTGGATCCGACATCCAATAAAATGCAAGACACGGCTCATACCCGCGCATATCTCGCCAGCGCCCGGTTCTAGGGCAATCAAAACTAACCCAGCGAGCATCGGATCAACTGATGCCAGCAAGGGAGAAAAGACATGTTACGCAAAAAGACAAACGGTGTTGCGCGCCGCGCGGGGTTTGAGACCCCATCGACCAAAGGTACTGTTGACCGCCGCACATTCCTGCGCGGGTCCGGGCTGACAATTGGTGGGCTGACGGCCATTGCCGCCACAGGTGGCACAGTGACGGCAGCAAATGCACAAGACGCGATGAACGGCGCGGTAGAGACGATCAAATCGGTTTGTACACACTGCTCGGTAGGGTGCACGGTCCTCGCCGAAGTTGAAAACGGCGTCTGGACCGGGCAGGAACCCGGGTGGGACAGCCCGTTCAATCTGGGCGCACACTGCGCCAAAGGCGCCGCCGTCCGTGACCACGCCCATGGCGAGCGCCGCCTGCGCTATCCCATGAAAAAAGAAAACGGCGAATGGGTCCGCATCAGCTGGGAACAGGCGATTGATGAAATCGGCGACGGCATGATGAATATCCGCGAAGAAAGCGGACCGGACAGCGTTTACTGGCTGGGATCAGCCAAGCATAACAACGAACAGGCCTATCTGTTCCGTAAATTCGCTGCCTACTGGGGTACGAACAACGTGGATCACCAGGCGCGGATTTGTCACTCGACCACCGTTGCTGGCGTTGCGAACACATGGGGCTACGGCGCCATGACCAACAGCTACAACGATATGCACAATAGCCGTGCGATCTTTATCATCGGCGGCAATCCGGCAGAGGCGCACCCTGTGTCGCTCCTGCATATCCTGAAAGCCAAGGAGCAGAACAACGCGCCCGTGATTGTCTGTGACCCACGCTTCACACGGACAGCGGCACATGCCGACGAATATGTGCGCTTCCGTCCGGGTACTGATGTGGCTCTTGTTTGGGGTATCCTCTGGCACATCTTTGAAAACGGCTGGGAGGATGAAGAGTTCATCCGCACCCGTGTCTGGGGCATGGATCAAATTCGTGAAGAAGTGGCCCGTTGGACACCCGAAGAGGTTGAGCGCGTGACTGGTGCGCCCGGTTCGCAACTGCGCCGCGTGGCCTTCACTCTTGCCAATAACCGTCCCGGTACGGTTGTCTGGTGCATGGGTGGTACGCAGCACACCAACGGTAACAACAACACCCGCGCTTATTGCGTACTTCAGCTTGCGCTGGGCAACATGGGTACATCTGGTGGCGGCACGAACATCTTCCGCGGCCACGACAACGTACAAGGGGCCACTGACCTTGGCGTTCTGTCACACACCTTGCCCGGTTATTACGGGCTCGCCGAAGGGTCTTGGAAGCACTGGGCACGTGTCTGGGACGAAGATTACGACTGGCTACAAGAGCAATTCGGTTCGAAAGAACTGATGGAGTCCATCGGTATTCCAGTATCGCGCTGGATTGACGGGGTTCTCGAAGACCCCGAAAACACCGATCAGCCGAACGCGGTGCGGGCCATGGTCCTTTGGGGCCACGCCCCGAATTCCCAGACCCGCATGAAGGAAATGAAAACGGCGATGGAAAAGCTGGATATGCTGGTTGTGATCGACCCTTATCCAACCGTCTCCGCCGTGCTGCATGACCGCGAAGATGGCGTATATCTGTTGCCCGCCTCGACCCAGTTCGAGACGCGCGGATCAGTGACGGCCTCCAACCGGTCACTCCAGTGGCGCGATCAGGTGGTTGAACCACTGTTCGAAAGCCTCCCTGATCATGTCATCATCGCAAAGTTCGCCAACAAGTTCGGTTTCGCCGATCGGTTCTTCCGCAATATCGAGATGGAAGATGCCGAAACGCCAAACATTGAAAGCGTAACGCGCGAGTTCAACAGCGGCATGTGGACTGTCGGTTATACCGGACAAAGCCCGGAGCGGCTCAAACTGCATATGGCCAACCAGCACACGTTTGATCAAACAACGCTGCAAGCCGTTGGAGGGCCTGCTGATGGGGACTATTACGGGATGCCTTGGCCGTGTTGGGGGGCGCCTGAAATGCGTCATCCGGGTACGCCAAACCTGTATGACATGTCCAAACCTGTCAGTCAGGGTGGCCTGACGTTCCGTGCCCGCTTTGGTGTGGAACGTGATGGCGACAATCTGTTGGCCGAAGGCGTCTATTCTGCGGGGTCCGAAATTCAGGATGGTTATCCTGAATTCACCATGCAGATGCTGATGGACCTTGGTTGGGATGGTGATCTGACAGCAGATGAGCGGGCGCAAATCGATGCGGTTGCAGGTGCCGGAACAAACTGGAAAACCGACCTGTCCGGCGGTATCCAGCGGGTCGCGATCAAGCATGAATGCGCACCGTTCGGCAACGCCAAGGCGCGGGCCGTCGTCTGGACCTTCCCAGATCCGGTACCGGTGCACCGTGAACCGCTTTATACGAACCGTCGCGATCTGGTGGCAGATTATCCGACCTACGAAGACCGGAAATTCTACCGTCTGCCAACGCTCTATGCCTCGATCCAGAAAAACGACTTTTCGGAAGAGTACCCGATTATTCTGACATCCGGGCGTTTGGTCGAATACGAAGGCGGCGGGGATGAAAGCCGCTCCAACCCATGGCTCGCTGAACTTCAGCAGGACATGTTCGTTGAGATCAACATTCGCGACGCCAACAATCTGGGCGTCCGCGATGGGGCGCAGGTTTGGGTCGAGGGTCCCGAGGGCGGCAAGGTCAAGGTCATGGCCTTGGTCACCGAACGGGTTGGCGAAGGTGTGGCCTTCATGCCGTTCCACTTTGGCGGGCACTTCGAAGGGGTGGATCAAAGGGATAAATACCCCGATGGGGCCGACCCTTATGTGTTGGGCGAAAGCACCAACACCGCACAAACCTATGGCTACGATTCAGTGACCCAGATGCAAGAGACGAAAGCCACTCTCTGCAAAATCTGGACAGCGTAAGGAGGACATCAAAATGGGTGCAAGAGCTAAGTTTCTCGTCGACGCCGAACGCTGCATTGAATGCAACGCCTGTGTAACGGCCTGTAAGAACGAACATGAGGTGCCGTGGGGCATAAACCGCCGCAAGGTGGTGACGATCAATGATGGGTCACCGGGCGAACGCTCGATCTCGGTAGCGTGCATGCATTGTTCAGACGCGCCATGCATGGCGGTCTGTCCGGTCGATTGCTTCTATCAGAACGAAGAAGGGATCGTCCTGCATTCCAAGGACCTATGCATCGGCTGCGGCTATTGCTTCTATGCGTGCCCCTTCGGTGCGCCGCAGTTCCCGCAGGCGGGCAACTTCGGATCGCGCGGCAAGATGGACAAATGTACCTTCTGTGCCGGGGGTCCCGAAGAAAACCACAGCCAAGCCGAATTCGCCAAATACGGGCGCAACCGGATTGCAGAGGGCAAGCTGCCCATCTGCGCTGAAATGTGTGCGACCAAGGCGCTGCTGGCTGGAGATGGCAACACCGTCTCCGACATCTACCGCGAACGTGTCGTGGCGCGGGGCTTTGGTTCCGGCGCTTGGGGCTGGGGTACAGCCTACGACCAAAAAGGCGGCTAGGCCTTATCGGGGTGGCGTTGACGCCACCCCGATCCTTTCATTTGACGACCAAGGAGCATGTCCATGATCCGGGCTCTTTTTGCGACCATTGTGATGTGTTTGTTTGCCGTAACAGTACATGCGCAGGACGTACCTGCGCCTGATCGAAGCGCGACAGGTGGTGCGCAAACGCTTGAAGACATCATGGCGCGCCAACAAAATCAGCAGATCGATGATAGCTTCCGTAGCGAAGCGTTAGGTGATCCTGCCGCCGCTGCCGCAATAGCTGACCAGCTTGGCAGTCGCGGTGGACAGTCAGATTCTGAACTGTGGCGCGGGCTGCGTTATGATGCGGCCGATGTCACGACACAGGCGCGTGGGGATGCGCCCGCAGTATTGATCCAAGACAGCGGCATGTGGTGGTGGCAATGGCGCGAAGGACCCTTGACGACATTCGGTGCATACGCACTTTTGGGCACAATTGGCCTGCTGGCGCTATTCTTCGTTCTACGGGGACGCATCCGCATTGATGGCGAAAAGACGGGACGCACCATCACGCGGTTCAAAGCCGTCGAACGCTTTGGGCATTGGCTCATGGCAGGGTCATTCGTCTTGCTCGGGATCACCGGCTTGATCACGCTTTTTGGACGCAAAGTCATTATCCCGCTCTTTGGACATGACAGTTTTGCGGTTATGGCAGTCGCCTCCAAATGGGTCCACAATAATGTCTCCTGGGCATTCATGCTGGGGCTGATTATGATCTTCTTTATGTGGGTGCTCGAAAATATTCCCAACCGGACGGACCTGAAATGGCTTGCCGTCGGTGGTGGGTTGTTCAAAAAAGGCGTCCACCCACCCGCCAAGAAATTTAATGCTGGGCAAAAGGTGATCTTCTGGTCATGCATCCTGCTCGGCGGTTCCATCTCACTTTCCGGCCTTTCACTGCTGTTCCCCTTTGAACTGCCGATGTTTGCCAAAACATTCAGTATTCTCAACAGCACCGGTCTTCCTGAAATGCTGGGCTTTGGTGTGCTGCCAACAGATTTGACCCCACATGCCGAAATGCAATACGCGCAACTTTGGCACGCCCTGGTGTCCTTTGTTCTGATGGCGATCATTATCGCGCATATCTATATCGGATCTGTCGGCATGGAAGGCGCCTATGACGCCATGGGGTCAGGCGAGGTCGAAGAACAATGGGCGCGTGAACACCACAGTCTATGGGTGGAAGAGGTGAAATCGAAAGAAGCCGCCAATGCCACGCCTGCCGAATAGGAGCCCGAGATGAAAGTCATGCTGACCGCATTCGCCGTGACCGCACTCATTTCGGTTGGCGCTTATTATGGCCTGCAACAGGCTGGTTTCGGCGCCGGCGAAAGCACAGCCAGTTCGGCGGTCCGACTAAGCGAGTAGTCCCTTATCAAGCTATGAAGCTCGCCCTCTGCGACGCCCTCATCGCGAAGGGCTTATCTCCGGCTGACCCCAGCTATTGCGCAAACATCTATGCGTAGATGACCAACGTTCGCAATGTAGCGATGTCCGACCTTCAATCTCCACTCATGCCAAAAAGGTAAACAAGGCGTTAACGTTTTGTTAGGACTCTTGGCTGCATACCTATGCCCATGTCACGCGGCAGAAATGCTATCTATCTGATTGTATTGGTTTTGCACCAATCGCGTTTTGATCGTTTGGGCCATGTATTCCTTAACTAGATGCACCAAACCCCGACAATTCAGTAGGCAGCATCTCGATGTTTAGTTGGTTGTGGAAAGGTGGGGAATTTAATGCGGTCAATGTTAAAGGCGCAAACGTCGGCAGCACATACGCGTGTTGATCAAGCCATAAGTGGCCTGTGTTTGACCGACCGGCGGCAATACCTGACATTCCTGCGCACCCACCAACTTGCATACCGGGCTTTACTGGCTGCGCTACCGCGGCGCAATTGGGTCACAACGCTTGTGGCAGATGTTCTCAAAACGCTCGATGCGGATATTGCGGCGTTGGATGCTGACGGTCCTGCGTTGCCGATGATTTCCTGTACCGAACCCTTGCACCATTTGGGTGTGGCTTATGTGATTTGCGGGTCACATTTTGGCAAGAATGTTCTGCGCAAGCGGTGGTCCCGCAGCGGGGATACACAGATGCAGGCTGCAGGGCAGTATTTGTCGAGCGACCTGTTGGCAAAAGGATGGCAACACTGGCTGCGCGAGCTTGACGGACTGCGCGACCCGCCGCGCGATTTCCATAAACTCGGGTTGGATGCGGACCGCACATTCGAAATGTTTTGTGACTGTTTGCTTGTTGTCAAACAATGGGAACATGCAGATGCCGCGGCCTAGGGTCAGCGCCTAATTCGGGGTGATGCACTTCACGAAGGCGCGGCGATCAACAAGCCCGAAGGCTAAGATAAACTATCGCGCTTCACCAAATCCCGATCAGGCTGACGCCGGCTCAAAACTGGCATGATAAAAGCGATACCAGTTTTCGCCCATGATCCCGGCGATTTCATCTTCTGCCATGCCAGTGGCGGCCAAACCTGTCGCTATGTTGTCGAAATCTCGGTTGTCCTTGAACCATGTTGGCATGGGTGGAAACCCGGGTGCCGCGGCTGATCCTTCGCCATAGTCAATTTCTTTTGTCCAACGACCAACGCGCATCCATTCCACGACACTGTCAGGCTGATCCTGACACAAGTCCGTGCCCAGCCCAAGATTCTGCGTCCCGAAACGATCTGCGGCACGCGCGATCATCTCGCAGAAATCCTGCAATGTGCATGCGGGCCCGCCGCGCAGATGATGGGGGTAGATCGAAAAGCCGAACATGCCGCCGTTTTGCGTGACCGCACGGATCACATCATCGCGCTTGTTGCGCAGGGCAGGGTGCCAGTGATGTGGGTTGGCATGGGTAATCGCAATTGGGCGGTCAGAGATGTCTGCCGCTGCGATCGTGGAGCGGTCCGCACTGTGGCTCATGTCGATCACCATTCCCACACGGTTCATCTCTGCGATCACCTGACGTCCCATGCGGGTAATGCCAGGATCGTCTTCCTCATAGCATCCCGTCGCCAGCAAGGATTGATTGTTATAGCTGAGCTGCATGAACCGCAGGCCCAGCCGGTGCAGGATTTCAACAAGCCCTATGTCATCCTCAATCGGGCTTGGGTTTTGGGCACCGAAAATGATTGCTGTGCGATTGGTCGCTTTGGCCCGGTCAATATCATCGGCAGTGTGGGCTTGCATGATCAGATCACCATGCTGCTCGAAATACCGGTTCCATGCTTCAATGTTCAGCACGGTTTCACGGAAATTTTCGTGATAGGCGATGGTCACATGCACCGCGTCCATGCGCCCCTCGCGCATCTGGCGAAAAACCTTTTCGGACCAATTGGCATATTGCAGATTGTCGATACGCATGGCGCACTATGGTCAGATGTGATTGCCAGCGTCAAACAGGGTCTGGTCAGTCATATCGAAATCGCTATCGTCTGGTCCAACGCAGGGAGGTTTGGAGATGAAAACAATTAAGGGACCCGCATTGTTTTTGGCGCAGTTCGCTGGGGATGAGGCACCCTTCAACAGTTGGGATGCGATCACCAAATGGGCTGCTGATTGCGGCTATGTGGGCGTACAGGTGCCAAGCTGGGATGCGCGATTGTTCGATCTTGAGAAAGCCGCGTCATCCAAAGACTATTGTGATGAATTCACGGGGCAAGCTGCCGCAAATGGGGTCGCGGTGACAGAGCTTTCGACCCATTTACAAGGTCAACTGGTCGCTGTGAACCCGGCCTATGATACCGCCTTTGATGGGTTTGCAGCACCTGCTGCACAAGGCGACCCAAAAGCACGACAGGCATGGGCAGTCGAACAGGTCAAAATGGCGCTTTCGGCATCAAAGCATATGGGGCTGACTGAAATGGCGACGTTTTCAGGCGCACTGGCTTGGCCCTACATCTACCCATGGCCGCAGCGCCCCGCCGGATTGGTGGAAGCCGCGTTCGATGAACTAGCCACTCGCTGGCGGCCCATTCTTGACCATGCCGACACTTGTGGTGTCGATCTGTGCTACGAAATCCATCCCGGTGAAGACCTGCATGATGGCATCACATTCGAGATGTTTTTGGAACGTGTTGGCAATCACCCACGCTGCAACATGCTTTACGATCCGTCCCATTACGTACTGCAATGTCTTGATTATCTGGACAATATCGACATCTACAAGGACCGGATCAAGATGTTCCACGTCAAGGATGCGGAGTTCAATCCGACGGGCCGCCAAGGTGTCTATGGCGGCTATCAGCCATGGGTCGATCGGGCTGGACGATTCCGTAGCCTGGGCGACGGACAGGTCGATTTCGCGGCGATCTTTTCGAAAATGGCAGCGAATGATTTTGCCGGTTGGGCGGTGGTTGAGTGGGAATGCTGCCTCAAACACCCCGAAGATGGGGCGCGCGAAGGCGCGCAATTTGTGCGGGATCATATCATTCGCGTGACAGAGCGCGCCTTTGATGATTTCGCGGGCGGCGACGTTGATGACGCCACAAACCGCAAGATGCTGGGGATTTGAACATGACAAACAGACCTATCAGACTTGGTATGGTCGGTGGTGGCAATGATGCCTTTATCGGCGGCGTCCATCGGATTGCGTCGCGCATCGACGGACGGTTTCAGCTTGTAGCCGGTGCCTTGTCATCCACGCCGGAAAAGGCGCAAGCGTCAGGTCAGGTGCTGAGTCTTGATCCAGACCGGACCTATAATGATTTCAAAGCGATGGCGATCCGCGAGGCAAGGCTCAAGGACGGGATCGAAGCGGTGGCAATTGTCACGCCCAACCATGTCCACTACGCCGCCTCGCGCGAATTCCTCAAACGCGGTATTCACGTGATTTGTGACAAGCCACTGACCTCAACCATGGCTGACGCAAAGAAAATGGCCAAAGCGGTTGCTGACAGTGATGCCTTGTTCGTTCTGACCCACAATTACACCGGTTACCCCATGATGCGGCAGGCGCGGCAAATGGTGGCGGATGGTGATCTGGGAAATATCCGCGTGGTCCAGGTGGAATACGCACAGGATTGGCTGACCGAGGCCGAGGATTTCAAACAGGCCGCGTGGCGCACCGATCCCCAACGCTCAGGCGCGGGCGGATCCACAGGCGATATCGGTACACATGCGTTCAATCTGGCCGGTTTTGTGACGGGGCTGGAAGTGGAAAGCCTGTGTGCCGATTTGCAGTCCTTTGTGTCGGGGCGGCAGCTTGATGACAACGCCCATGTGATGCTGCGCTACAAAGGCGGTGCGCGGGGGATGCTGTGGTGCTCGCAAGTTGCACCCGGCAACGAAAACGGCCTCGGGTTGCGTGTCTACGGCGACAAGGGTGGCATCGAATGGCGTCAGGAAAACCCCAATCAACTCTGGTTGACGCCTTACGGCGAACCCACGCGTCTGCTGACACGTGGTGGCAAAGGGGCGATGGATGCCGCCGAACGGGTCACGCGCATCCCGGCTGGCCATCCCGAAGGGTATCTGGAAGGTTTCGCAACGATTTACCGCGAAGCCGCCGACGCGATCAGCGCGCACCGGGACGGGCAGGCCATTCCCGACGATGTCATTTATCCGACCATCGACGATGGGCTTGCGGGCATGCAGTTTATTGATGCATGTGTGCGGTCATCCAAGCGTGACGGTGCCTGGGTGAAACTAGCGGGCTAGTCTGCGGGCGATGTCTTCGGACAGGGTCAACAACGCCTCTGCCTGCGCAGTAGCGATGCTTGTCAGGCTTTGATCCGGCATCGGCTTGCTGATTGCAAAAGCGGTCGTGCTGTTGCGAAAATCGATGCGATCACCGCCGATATAGAACTGACCAGTCAGACGAAAGACGCCGTCGGCACCGGCAAGCATACGCTCCACGCGAATATCAATGGATACATCCGGCAACCCGACAAAGGGCCATGGTTCCGGGCCGACATCGGTATTCAGGATATCGGTTAGGTTGCGGCTCACGGTCAGGGTGGCAGCACGTTGCGGATCATCGGCCCATAACACATCCTCGTTAGTGGTTATTAGCCCGCCCGGCAGTTCAAACGCGACCTCCTCGGCTGCGGCATAGGTGGGTAGGGTGACGGTCCGCACCATCGCACTCCCCACCAACGGACGCAGTTCCAATTCGGACTGAAGCGATGCCATCGCCAGCCGGTCCGCAGGCGAGGTGCAGGCGGCAAGTCCTGTCAACGCAACAAAAAACAATCGCTTGAACATCTTCAACGTCCTGTCAGCAGTGAATTGGGGTTGCGCTGGATCGCGCGGGACAATGCAGACACCGCATCTGCGGCGGCCTGAATGTCGCGCAAGGTGGCCAGCGTTTCTGCGCCAAAGCGCGAACGCTCGCCATAGCTGGCTATCACGGCCTCGGTCTGGGCGACCAACCGGCTGGCACGTGCCGAAAGCTCCGGCAGGCCGCTGACGGCTTCCTCGACGGCTTGCGCGGCCTCATTGGCCGACGCAAGGGCGGCGTTCACGTTCTCGACCGCGCCACCCTCACGAACTTCGGCCAAAAAACCGCGCATTTGATCCAATGCGGCATTTAGCGTACCGGGCAAGTCGGCGGCATCCTCGCTGCCCACTAGCGCATCAATCGAATTCAGTGTTTGTGTGGCAGACGCAACCAGCGCTTCAAACTCCAGACTATTTGCTTTCGCCAGCAACGCTTCGATTTCAGCGGTGATCTGCGGCAGGTTTTGCGTCGCCGCCTCGATATTTGCTGCGGCCACGCTGGCCGTTTCAATCGCGGCGTCAAAATCACTGACCAGATTGGCCTCGTTCACGCTTGCAACAACAGCGTTCAGCTCGTTGATCACCTGACGCAGATCGCTTGGAATGGCCTGTGCGTCTTCAGACACAACAAGTGTGCGGGTGTCGTCAAGCAAACCGACCAACGCCTCCGGCGCACTGCGAGTGTAATCGTCACTGGCCAGCCGTTCGATACTGTCCATCATGTCGATGGCACCGTCCATCAACTCTTCAACGGGTAGCGCATTAATCCGTGCCAACACACCCTCGGCGGTCGCCGCGACGTCGGATATCTGCGACTCCGTCGTGGGGATCACTGGGTAAAGGCCGGATGTCAGGTTCATGATCGCAGGCAGCGCATCATCAATCTGGACGAGTTCCACCACCAGCGACCCTGACAGGATGTTGCCTGTGACCATCCGGGCGCGCAGGCCACGTCCTACGAAATCCGACAACAATGTCATCGCATCATCCAAGGTGGATCCCGCACTCATACCCAGCCGTGCAGGTTCAATCGCCAATACGGCTTGCAGCCGGACCTCGGCAGTAGGGCCTTCGCCAACCACAATCGCGCTCAATTCATCCACTTCACCGACGCGGATACCTTGAAACCGAACCTCTGATCCAATCGCCAGACCGCTGACCGATTGCTCAAACAGAACGGCGACCTTCAGTGCTTCCGCGTTCGGATCGGTGAATAGGCTATCGCGCGCGGTCTGTTCATCAAGGAAGATGTCAAACACCTGTCCATCGCGGATCGGATCCCCGCCCGACACGATGGTGTCAAACGCAATACCGCCTTCGATCAGCGATGCGATCGAATTTACATCAAGCGACACACCGCTTGCGCCGAATGAAACACTGAAACCCGAGGTATCCCAAAACCGGGTGCTTGTCGTAATTCTGCGATCATAGGGGCGTTCGATAAAGGCACTCACAATGACCTCGCTACCGTTCGCTGACAACTCCGGCGTTTCCAGATAACCGACCTGAATGCCCTTGTGCAGTACGGGCGCACCTGCCGAAACCGAACTGCCATCCTTGGTCCGCAAAACCACATGGGTGCCACGTTGACCGGCCAACGTTAAAACTGGGCGTTCGAAACCAGTGAATTCATACTGGGCCACATCGGCATCCGTGTCCCAGTTGCCCTCAATATAGACGCCGGACAGAACCGTATCCAAACCGGTGATCCCGCGCACCGATACATCAGGGCGGACCACCCAGAATTGGGCGTCATCATCCAGATAGGGGGCAACCGTCTTATCGATACGGGCATGGACCAGCACATCGGTCAGCCCTTCGGCAAACTCCACCCGTTCCACTTCGCCAACGGTCACATCGCGGTACTTGATGGCGGTCTCACCTGCGGCAACACCCGATGCATTCTCAAAGCTGATGACAATCAGTGTGCCGCGATCCTGATAGTTCTGCCAAGCGGCCCAAAGCGATACGGACAACGCAATGACAGGCACAAGCCAGACCAACGATAGGCGCCGCCAGATACGTTGTTTGACGGGGCGCACATCAAGTGGCGCTGGGCCTGTGGGGGGCAGATCACTCATGCAGTCGTCCGATCCACGTCCCAGATCAACCGCGAGTCAAAGCTCTGCGCGGCAAGCATGGTAAAGATAACGGAAAGCGCAAAACTCACAGCGGCGATACCCGGGTTAATGGTTGCAATTGTATCGAGTTGCACCAGCGCAGACAGGATTGCAACGACAAACACATCAATCATCGACCACCTGCCGATGAACTCAACCACCTCATAGGCCTTGTGACGCCCATGCCTGTTACTTTCTGAATGGCGTTGGACGCTAATGGCGAGATACATAATTGCCACGAATTTCCCGATAGGGATCATAACCGAGGCTGCAAAAACAATGAAAGCAACCCCAAATGATCCATATTCAATCAACTCGACCACACCGCCGATAATCGTACTCTCGCTACGTTCGACAAGTGTAGAGGTGCGCAGCATCGGGTAAAGGTTCGCAGGAACATAGGCGATCATCCCGGCAATCAGCCAAGCCCAGACCTTCTGCAGGCTTTCAGCGTCCCGGCTCCGCAGGGGGCCATCACAGCGCTTGCAAATCTGCACATCCTGCCGGTGGACCTGTCCACAGCGCTGACAGGCCACAAGCCCCGCTTGGCGCGCCGTTATCAGGCCGCTGACTGTTCCAGAGCTTCCCAAATCGAATACCTGCAAATAAGTTGATCTTTCAGCACCGTGATGATCACAACACCTGCGAATGCCCAAAAGGCTGGGCCGATTGTTACGGCGGCAAGGCCCGCCACTTTAATCAAGGCAACCGTCACCCCAACAATAAAGATTTCTGCCATGCTCCACGGCCGCAGCCGTTCGGCCAGGCCAAAGGCCACGCGCGCACCATCGCGGGCCGGTTGTTCGCGTACCAACGGCCCAAGCGCGTAAATCAGTGCGGCCAGCCGGATCAGCGGGATGACGACAATGAAAAAGGCAACAGCAATCACAAGCGGGAAGGCCAGACCATCGTTAAAGGCAAGGATTGCGTCAATGACGGAGGTCGCATTGTGCAATCCGCCCGCACCCAGCGTCAAAAACGGAAAGCTGACCGCGGCGATCATCATGACAAACGCGGTTAGCGCAAGGCTCAGGATGCGCGCCATCGCCGCAGGTTGTGATGTCATCAAGACAATACCGCATCGCTGACAATGCGCGCGTGCGTTTGGCGGCAAGCTGCCCGCATGGTGCAGCGTATCGCATTGCGGGCAAGCGATCAGATCATCCAATGGTGGCAATGCAACGGCCAAAGGGCTGCTCCTGAAAAGGTTTCGGGGCCTTGCCCCACGCTGACCGCGACGATATCGCGTTGATAACAGATATGCTACGACTGCTATCATAACAACTCAACTCAGCGAGACTGCGCATGACCGACACGGTTTTTCCACCGCGACCCGCCCCGATTATCCCGGTCAAAGGGCAGTCAGGCTTTCCCGTGGCGCGCATTTTTTGTGTCGGGCGCAACTATGCGGCCCATGCTGCCGAAATGGGGCATGAGGTCGATCGCGAAGCGCCGTTCTATTTCACAAAATCAGCCCATGCGATCCTGCAATCCGGACAGGACATGCCTTATCCGCCCCGCACCAGCGATCTGCATCATGAAATGGAACTGGTGGTCGCCATCGGGACAAAGGCACGCGATGTGGCGCTGGATCAGGCGATTGATGCCGTTTTTGGTTACGCCTGCGGGCTGGATATGACCCGCCGGGATTTGCAAGCGCAGGCCAAGGAAAAGCGCAGGCCGTGGGATACGGGCAAGGATTTCGAAAACGCGGCCATCATTGCGCCCATCACACCAGCGGCAGAGCTCGGTGCATGGGGCGGGCTGCCAATTCGCCTGACCGTCAATGGCTTGGTCACGCAAGAGGCGCGGCTCTCTGACATGGTGTGGTCGGTGCGTGAAATCATCGCGGATCTGTCCACCCTCTATACCCTGATGCCGGGCGATCTGATCATGATGGGCACGCCCGCAGGGGTTGGCCCAGTGGTTGCCGGTGACGTGCTCCATGGCACAATCGGTGATCTGGATCCGGTGACAACACGCATCGTCTGACGGAATGTGACTTGCGTGTCGCGCGTCCTTCGCCCAACAATCAGGCCAGTTCATGACCTTAGGGAGTATCACCATGACCGCAACCCGCCATATACTACTTGGCCTGATGGCAGCGGCCCTCATCGGAACACATGCCGCCGCACAAGAGGTCACGCTGCGGCTGCACCAATTCCTACCCGCGCAGGCCAACGTGCCCGCCCGCATTCTGGACGTCTGGGCTGACAAGGTCGAAGCGGACAGCAATGGCCGCATCAAAGTCGACCGGTTTCCGTCAATGCAGCTGGGCGGAACACCCCCGCAACTGATCGATCAGGCAATTGACGGCGTAGCCGATGTTATCTGGACGGTCGCAGGCTACACGCCGGGGCGCTTCCCGCAGTTGGAGGTCTTCGAACTCCCCTTCATATCAACAAACGCCGAAGCCACATCGCGCGCCTATTGGGAATTGGCCGAAGCCCGGATGATGGACAGCGATTTCGCCGATTTCAAACCGCTTGGTCTATGGGTCCATGGCCCGGGCCTGATCCATTCGAGTCGCCCAATCACCGATGTGGCTGATCTGAACGGCCTCAAACTGCGCGCACCGACACGCACAACCACAACACTGTTCACCAGCCTTGGGGCCACCTCCGTCGGTATGCCCGTGCCTGCGGTGCCAGAAGCGCTCTCAAAAGGGGTGATCGACGGGGCGGTGATCCCGTGGGAGGTCGTGCCAGCACTCAAAGTGCAGGAGCTTGTCAGCAATCACACCGAATTCGGCGATGCAACGCTTTACACCACCGCCTTCATCTTTGCGATGAACCAAACCCGCTATGATGCGCTGCCTGATGATCTGAAGGCCGTTATCGACGCGAACTCCGGCCTTGAATTTTCCGCCTTTGCTGGGCGCACGATGGAAGAATACGATGCACCTGGTCGCGCCTTGGCCGAAGAGGCGGGCAATAATATCATCATGTTGAACGCCGAACAGGTTGCCGCATGGCGTGCCGCCAGCCAATCCACCATCGACAATTGGATCGCAGAGGCGGACGCAGCTGGCATTGATGGCGCTGGCCTTTACGAGGCCGCCACCGCACTGATTGCCAAAAACACTATCAGCAACTAAAACGCTTCCCGACCCCCGGAACCTGAAACCGGGGGTCGTTTTGTGTCCGGAGATTGCCTTGATACACACGCTGATCCATCATTTGGCCCGCCTCATGGCGCTGCTTGGGGGCATTGTTCTGTGCCTGTTGGTCGGGTTGGTCTGCATCAGCATTCTAGGGCGCGAGATCAATGACATGTCGCATGCAGGCTATTTCGGCTCCGTCGGTTCTTGGCTGATCGCGCGCGGCGTCGGGCCGATCACGGGCGATTTTGAACTGGTCGAGGCCGGGATCGCATTCGCGATCTTTGCCTTCCTGCCACTCGCGCAACTGACCGGGTCCCACGCGACAGTTGATATCTTTACCCACGGGTTCGGCCCGCGCGCCAACCACGCCATCGCCACATTCTGGAGTATCGTGATGGCCATTGTGATCGTGCTGATCACATGGCGGCTTTTCGTCGGGATGCAGGACAAAATCCGCTATGGCGAAACAACTTATCTGATCCAGTTTCCGATCTGGTGGGCCTATGCCGCCAGTTTTGCAGCCGCCATCGCCACCAGTATCGTTAGTGTTTACTGTGCGGCGATGCGGCTAACCGGGGCGCGCAAGATATGAGCGACCTCACGCTGGGCTACCTTTCCTTTCCATTCTTGCTGCTGCTGATCTTCCTGCGGGCGCCCATCGGACTTGCCATGTTGCTCTGCGGGATTGGTGGCCTTTGGCTGGCGACGGACGGCACGACCGTGTTTATGGCGCGGCTGAAGTCAGAGGTATATTCGACCTTTTCCAGCTATAACCTGTCCATCATCCCGATGTTCCTGCTGATGGGGCAGTTCGCCACGCTATCGGGCATGTCACGCGCACTCTTTAAAGCAGCAGAGGCGTGGCTAGGCCATCGCAAGGGCGGTATGGCCATGGCTGCCGTCGGGGCCTGCGCGGGGTTTGGGGCGATCTGCGGATCCTCGCTCGCGACGGCTGCAACGATGAGCAGGGTCGCCCTGCCAGAGCTGAAAAAATATGGTTATTCCGGCGGTTTTTCGACCGCCACGCTGGCAGCGGGCGGCACGCTGGGCATCCTGATCCCACCGTCAGTGATCCTGGTGATCTACGCCATCCTGACTGAACAGAACATCGCCAAACTCTTCGCCGCCGCCTTCATTCCTGGCATTCTAGCCGCACTAGGCTACATGGCGACCATCGCGATCTATGTCCGGCTATACCCTGACCAAGCAGGCACACACCCGCGACTGCCCTACGCCGAACGGGCCAAGGCGCTGGCGGCTGTTTGGCCTGTCCTCATCGTCTTCGGGCTGGTCGTCGGCGGCATCTATAACGGCTGGTTCACCCCGACCGAAGGGGCGGCGGTGGGGGCCTTGGGCACCGGGCTCATCGCGCTCTTTTCGCGCGCGCTTAATTGGACGGTTTTCCGTGACAGCATCATGCAAACGGCCACCGGAACCGGCATGATCTTTTTCATCGTCCTTGGCGCAGGTTTCTACAACGGGTTCCTTGCCCTGACACAAGTCCCGCAGGAATTGTCTGCGTGGGTCACCGACCAGGGGCTCAGCCCGTGGATGGTGATGGTCTTGATCCTCGCGTTCTACCTGATCCTTGGCTGCCTGATGGACAGCCTGTCGATGATCCTGCTGACAATCCCGATCTTCTGGCCCGTGATCCAGACGCTCGACTTTGGGATGACCACCGAGGAACTGGCGATCTGGTTCGGCATTCTAGTCCTGATCGTGGTCGAGGTCGGGTTGATCACCCCACCGGTGGGGATGAACCTGTTCATTATCAACAGCATGGACAAAGAAACGCCCATGACCGCGACCTATAAGGCAGTGCTGTTCTTCGTCGCCTCGGACATCCTGCGAGTGATCGTTCTGCTGCTATTTCCGGTCATCGCCCTGGTGCTAATCTAATGCGGTTCAGGTTTTGACTTCCGGGCCACCACGCCCGGTGCGGTCGCGGAGACCCGCAATCTGATCAGCCGCTTGGATCACAGCAGCCAATGCCACCTCCGGTTCCATATGCAACCGATCCACATCCGTTTCCAACTGCTCCAGATAGATGCGCAATGTGGCCCCTTGGGTGCCGGTGCCGGATAAGCGAAAAACGACGCGCGCACCGCCAGCAAACATCACTCTGATCCCTTGGCCTGTGGTGTGGCTGCTATCCACAGGATCGGTATACGCAAAATCATCAGCCGCCATGACCTCCAGCCCAGTAAACTGCTTGCCCGGCAGCGTATCAAGGCCGGCCCGTAGGTCATCCATCAACACGTTGGCGATGTCTTTATCAAGAGCCTCGTAATCGTGGCGCGTATAATAGTTGCGACCATAAGTGCGCCAATGCTGCGCCATCACGTCAGCCACCGATTGCCCCGTAACGGCAAGAATATTCAGCCACATCAGGACCGCCCAAAGCCCGTCCTTTTCGCGCACATGATCTGACCCGGTGCCTGCACTTTCTTCTCCGCAAAGGTTCACCTTTCCCGCGTCCATCAGGCTGCCGAAGAATTTCCAACCAGTGGGGACTTCGAAACAGGGCATGTCCTTGGCCCGTGCGACCCGGTCCACCGCGGTCGAGGTCGGCATAGAGCGCGCCACACCGGACAGCCCTTTGGCATAGCCCGGCACTAGATGCGCATTGGCGGCGATCACTGCCAAACTGTCAGAGGGCGTGACATAGGCCCCACGCCCGACGATCATATTGCGGTCGCCATCCCCGTCGCTTGCCGCACCGAAGTCGGGGGCATCGGGGGCGTTCATGATATCCATCAATTCACTTGCCCAAATCGGGTTGGGGTCAGGATGGCCGCCACCAAAATCGGGCAGGGGTGTCCCGTTAACAACTGTGCCTGCGGGCGCGCCAAGCGTGTCTTCAAATATCGCCTTGGCATAGGGTCCGGTTGCGGCGTGCATGGCATCAAAGGTCAGGCGAAAGCCGCCGTCAAAAAGCGCGCGAATGGCGTCAAAGTCAAACAGCTGCGCCATCAGGGCTGCGTGATCGGCGACGGGATCAACGATAGTGATCTGCATTTCGCCCAATTCGGTCTGGCCGATTTGGGTTAGATCGACATCAGGGGCATCCGTGATCTGATAGGCCGTGATGGATTGTGTTTGAGCAAGGATGGCGTCGGTGACAGCCTCGGTTGCGGGGCCGCCGTTGCCCATGTTGAATTTCAGGCCGAAATCCGCGTCGATCCCAGCGGGGTTATGGCTGGCGGATAGGATGAAGCCGCCGTCAGCCTTGTTCAGCCGGATGAGATGAGACGCGGCAGGGGTTGAGAGCAGGCCGTTCTGACCGCTGATCACCTCGGCGGCACCGTTCGCGGCGGCCATGCGCAGAATGACCTGAATGGCGCGGTCGTTGAAGTAACGGCCATCGCCGCCGACCACAAACCGTTTGCCGGTGGCACCACCAATCGCATTCATAATCGACTGTACATAGTTTTCCAGAAAATGCGGGGCCATGAAATCGCGCGTCTTACGGCGCAAGCCAGACGTGCCCGCATTTTGACCCGCGATCGGTTGGGTCGCGACTATATGTGATGACATGAAAGGCTCCGCTGATTATGCGGGTAGGTTTGGCGCAGGATGGGGTTGGCCGTCAAAGGTAAAATCACAGGGCAGCGCGCGATCAATGACGCGCTGGGCATTGGGAATGTCATTGCCCTCCGCGCGGCGGGTCGCGACAGCGCGGGAATAGTTCAGGCTCAACCAGCGATGGATCAGGCGGGCGCGCAGCTCCGGCATCGGCACATCCAACCGGGCGGTGACATCCCACAAGGGGGCCAAATCCGACCACGGGGCCTCGTCAAACATCAGGTAATTGCCTTCAACAATCACAATTTGAGTTTCCGCCGGAACTGCAACCGCCCCGGCAATCGCCAAATCACGTGTGCGGTCAAAAACCGGGGCAAAAACCTCTTCACCTGTCTTGAGCGCGCGGACGAGGCGGACAAAGCCAGACCCGTCAAAGGTTTCCGGCGCGCCTTTGCGCTGGCGCAGTTCGCGGGCATCAAGCACCGCATTATCCAGATGAAAACCATCCATGGGGACCACAATCGCGCTGCGCCGCTGCGCATTCAGGCGGCGGGCCAATTCATTGGCAAGGGTGGATTTTCCGCAGCCCGGTGCGCCGGTCACCGCCACCAATTGCCGCGCTTCGCCACGCTGCAACAGGTGTTCAGCCAAAGTGGATACATGAAGATCAAGCGTATTCAATATGTTACCTGCCAGTGTTTGAGCTTTGCTCTATTTTGTAAATAAGACTAGCGCGGGTCATCTCTGGCGGCGACATGTTTTTTGCGGCAGGCACCGATTGTTGCCGATAGGCTTTGTACGGCGTGTGATGAAAAGTGGCGCTCAACGACACATTGCACTAAGTGGAAAGGTCAGGTGACAAGATAGCGAGGCAGCCAATGTGATTTCAGCGATGCTGCGACTTTGGCGGATCTTATGGGCGGTATGGACCGTGGCAGGGGAAAAACACCTCGGCCTGATCGCCGCTGGCGTGGCCTTTTTTGGAATGTTCGGGATTTTCCCGGGCATCGCGGCGCTGATCGCGATCTTTGGGCTGATGGCCGACCCAGTCGTCATTTCCGAACAGCTTGCACTGATGGAAGGGATCATTCCGCCTGACGCCTACAATCTGCTTTATGGGCAGGTAACGGGGCTGGTGAATGCCCGCACCGAAACACTGGGTTGGGCAACCTTTGTGTCCATTACACTTGCGTTGTGGTCCTGCCGGGCCGGTGTCGGCGCGCTGATCGGGGGGTTGAACGCAATTGCCGGGCAACGTCAGCGCAACGGTATCTGGCAAGTGGCCGTCGCATTCATGTTGACGATTGCGTTAGTGGCGCTCGGCATTATCGCGACGATCATGGTGATCATCCTGCCAATCGTGCTGGCCTTCTTTCCGCTGGCCACATCAACCGTATGGTTGCTGGAAGGGGCGCGTTGGCTGATCGCGCTTGCCGTTCTGATTATGGCGCTTAGCCTGCTTTATCGTTTTGGTCCGGCGCGGATCGGCAGCCGGGGGCGCTGGCTGACGGTCGGGGCTTTTGTGGTCGTGGTCTTATGGGTCGCGGCGTCGATGGGCCTGTCATATTACCTGACAAATTTCGCCAGTTACAACGAAGTCTATGGCTCAATCGGGGCGGTGATCGGTCTGTTGTTATGGCTCTATGTCAGCGCCTATCTGATTCTACTGGGGGCGGCGTTGAACGTGCAGGTGCATGGCTATGACGTGCCGCCATCTAACGTGGACACCAGTTTTCTCGAAGAAGACTAGCTGTTCATGTTCCAAACCAGATTGCGGCCAAGGCCAGTGTGGCGGGTATGCTTTGCGCAATGAACGCGGCGCGTGTGGCGGTTGCGGCGCCGTAGATGCCCGCGACAACAACGCAGATCAGCAAGAAAACGACCATGCTGATGCCTGCCGCACCCAGCCAGAGACCGTATAGCAGACCTGCGGATAGAAACCCGTTATAGAGCCCCTGATTGGCGGCCAGTACCCGGCTTTCGGCCGCGAATTCCGGTGTGGTGCCAAACACTTTGCGGGTGCGCGGTGCCTCCCAACGAAACATTTCCAGATAGACGAAATAGGCATGGATTGCGGCAACAAGGGACGTCAGGATCGTGGCTATCATTTGTAAACTCCTTGATAGGTGGGATCAGACCTGACCGCCTGAGATTTGGATCGTTTGCCCATTTACACTACGCGCGCCGTCAGAACACAGCCACATGGCGGTCGCTGTTGTTTCATCCACCTCAAGCAGTGTGTGATGGCGGTTTCCTTTGGAGATGGCGGCAATTGCACCCGCTTCATCGACATCGAACCGTTTCATCAGGCCGGGGATCTGGTTGCGCACAATGTCGGTGTCCACATAGCCCGGGCAGAGCGCGTTGAAAGTGATGGGACGGCGCATGAATTCTTCTGACAACCCGCGGATCAGGCCAATGACGCCGTGTTTTGTGACGGTATAGGGGATCGCACCTTTCAAACCGCGCACCCCGGCAATTGAACTGACAACAATCATGCGCCCTGGATCATCGGGGGCAAGCGTCGCCATTGCGGCCTGGAACGTCAAAAACACCCCGTCCAAATTGGTGGACATCATTTCCCGCCATTGGGCCAGCGTGGTCTTCTCAAATGGGCTGCCCGTCGCGATGCCTGCATTGGCGACGCAAATCTGGACCGGCCCGCGTGCTGTGGCGGCAGCGGCGATGCCTTCGCGCACCGACGCCTCATCATCCACATCCATCACGAGCGCATGCAAACGTGGGCTCTTTGATGCCACAGCTTCCAGCTTGTCAGCACGGCGGCCTGTGATCGTCACCTCTGCCCCCGCGGCGGCCAGTGCGACAGCGATCCCTTCGCCAATTCCGGTGCCGCCGCCGGTGACGAGCGCGTGTTTTCCTGCATGTTCCATGAAAGCCTCCTCCGTTCCTGATGATGCTACAGGGGTGGGCGCGATCAGCAAGGGGCGTGGTGTTCTGACCCGACGTCGGTAGGAGGATCGCAAACCTTTGATCGTACCCTGAGCATGTGGTGGAAATTGATAAATTAGCCTGCAAAGCCTTGCTGACGCAAACTTCGCGCCTTTTTGCTTTGGAGGTCGGCTGTGCGGACTTTGCCGCCATTCGTTGTTTCCCAAAGAAGGGCTGCTTATCCGGGAATGCTGATTTCACTGGCCGCAACACTGCTTATCAAACCACCAGTGTTCACAGCACGATATATGGACCTTGGCGGGCGGGCGGCTTCGTCAATATGACGGTGAACCCAGCTTCTCATTTCCATCGTTTTCAACGACTGCGACAAGGCGCGATCCGTAATCGTTCGCAAGTTTCGTTTGATGTCATTGAAGTGGCTTGGCCTGTGGATTGCAGTCAGAACCGGCAAGGTCCATGAACGCCGGAGCAAATCCTGATCTCCTTCAGCAGTGACACTTTGAATTCTGTTGGCAAGGGCAGCTGCGGAAACACCAAGCTCTGTCAGTCGAAACTCTGGACGCAGCGGATGGCCATAGCCAGGGTTTCGTTCCAGCAATCCGATCGAGATGAGGTGATCCAAGCTTTGCGCGAAAGCAGTCCTGCTCGCTCCGGTGGCAGCAAGTAGCGGCGCTTGTCTTCCGGCAATGCCTGCATGCAGGCTCGCCAGAATAGGAATGGCCCACGCCCTTGAGGTAGTGTTGACAAAGACTCCAATGTCCATAAAGTATAGTTAATATATTTATAAGAGAAAGGGAAGACCATGTCGCTCATTTCACTGGAAGAAACCATCACCATCGCGCTGTCAGTAAAAGACCGCCATGCAAGTGCTGAGTGGTACGGCAGCATGCTCGGGTTTGAAACCATCTACCACGCAGATGAAGTAGGGTGGTCAGAGCTTCAGACCAAAACGACCGGCGTGACAATCGGCTTGGGCGAACATACGGAGCCTGCGCCTGGAAACTGTGTTCCTGTCTTCGGTGTCGCTGATCTGGATGCGGCGCGGCAAAAAATGGAACAGGCCAAAGTCAAATTTGACGGCGAAACCGATGTCGTTGAAGGCATGGTCAAAACAGCAACCTTCTATGATCCCGACGGCAATGCGATGATGCTTGCTCAGGATTTGACCGGCGGGGCAGAATAGTGCGTGGGCTAGTTTCGTTTAGCGGTCGTTTGAATTCTCCGCAGCATCAGTAATTTTGGGCTCTTTCGAGACATTCGCTACGCGCTGCATGAAGGTCCGCAACTGAATTTTGGGTCAGAAGTGCTTGACGTTTCGGTCAGAATTGAAAGACGTAATTTTCTTGTTTCCTGAAGTTTCGGCTGCCAAAAGTGTCAAAGGTTTGGGAAGTTCCACATTCAAAGGCTTAGCGAGAGATCGCTAAGCCTTTTTCAATTCTTAGTCTCTTTTTAATCTCATAAATACGATGAGAACGGTTGATTTTGTATGTTCAGCAATGAGCGTAATACATACTGGTTCGGTCTTACAAAAGCTTGATCCACAACCATAAGCTGCTAGCCTACAACCTCCTCGGGGACTTTGTCGAAACCCGAGCATCGCGATGCTCTTCTATCTAGGAGAGATCGAGATGTTCTACAATCCGAAACGCAAGCACACCAACAACGGCATGCTGTCGCCCGTTGACTTCGAAAAAAGACAGCTCAAACTAAAACAGGCGGGTGTCTAGGAAACTTGGGGCACCTCACTTCTTCGCAGTTGCGGCGCGGCTATTGCTGCATCGCAGCCCATATCGCCAGAACGGTCATTCAAGACTAGTCTGAGCTGTCAAATCCAAACCCTCCACGCGCTGCCTCACTGAGCAACCATCGAGATGCGGACCAAGCTACTGTTCAATTTTGGGGCATCGGTGTCAGCTTTTGCGCTCCGTTACAGCAGAAAATACCTGTCTCCAAGAACTTGCGAGGATCTCTCAGCTTCCGCAATAGCTGCAGGAGCTTGGATGTACATCTGTGATTGTTGTTTCTCGCAGCCGCTCTACAAGACTTGCCTCAATATCATGGAGAACTTCGGAAACCCGTGCTTGCAGGCCCGTCTCGACGCTACAATGCGACGGTTCTGCCTCGCCACCGCTTCCTGCCACGAGCCTTTCGTCCAAAGCCAAATAGACGTCCGCAAATGTAATGCTGTCAGCGGCCTTGGCTAGCTGCCACCCACCCGCATGTCCTTTTTCCGAGGTCAGAAGACCCGCTTGGCGCAGTTTACCCAACACGCGCCGCACAACGACAGGATTGGTGCCGGCGTGGTCGGCAATGTCGGCGGACGTGCGCACACGACCCGGTTCGCCTGCCATGTGGCTGAGGGTATGCAGAGCGAGGGATAGACGGCTGTTTCGTTTCATAGGCGGCGTTCCTTCAAACTGTCAGTCTATGTAACAATGGATGTTGCATTTATCTAGTAACTGAGTAAGTTGCATGATCGTTGCCGTCCTTGCAGGAGATCAGACATGTCAGACACGCACCTTCCCGTTACCGTCCTTTCCGGATTTCTCGGCGCGGGCAAAACGACGCTTTTGAACCGGGTGTTGAACAACCGCGAGGGGCGCCGGGTCGCGGTCATTGTCAACGACATGTCTGAAGTGAACATCGACGCCGATCTGGTGCGTGCGGATACGGAACTGAGCCGCACCGATGAGACGCTCGTCGAGATGTCGAACGGCTGCATTTGCTGCACATTGCGTGATGATCTGTTGGAAGAGGTGCGCAGGCTCGCTGCTGAACGCCGTTTTGATTATCTGCTGATTGAATCGACCGGGATATCAGAGCCGCTTCCGGTCGCCGCCACTTTCGATTTCCGGGACGAGTTCGGCGAGAGCCTGTCAGACGTTTCGCGCCTAGACACAATGGTAACGGTTGTTGATGCCGTGAACCTGCTGAACGACTACTCCAGCCATGATTTCCTAAAGGATCGTGGGGAGACGCTGGGGGAAGAGGATGACCGGACGCTCGTCAATCTGCTGGTCGAGCAGATTGAATTCGCCGATGTGGTTATCCTGAATAAGGTCACCGATGCGGGGCCAGAGCGGACGGACGCGGCCCGCAAAATCATCCGCAGTTTGAACGCTGATGCCAAGATTATCGAAACGGACCATTCCGATGTCGCCGCCGAAGCGATCCTCGATACTGGCATGTTCGATTTCGAAAAGGCCCACGAGCATCCGATGTGGGCCAAGGAGCTCTATGGCTTTGCTGACCACACGCCGGAAACCGAGGAATACGGCGTGGCCTCTTTTGTCTATCGCGCGCGCCTGCCGTTCATTCCGGAGAAGATCCTCAGCGTTCTGAACGGCGATTTACCCGGTGTGATCCGCGCGAAGGGGCATTTCTGGATTTCCACGCGACCCGGTTGGGTGGCCGAGTTCTCACTTGCCGGAGCCTTGTCGAGCGTCAAGCCGCTGGGAACCTGGTGGGCGTCGGTGCCGAAAGAGAATTGGCCCGATCATGAAAGCGCCCGCGCCTACATGCAGCAGCACTGGCAAGAGCCGTGGGGGGATCGGCGGCAAGAGATTGTGTTCATTGGCGCGGGTATCGATTGGCCTGCGCTAAAGGCGCGGCTGGATGCCTGCTTGGTCCCCGCAACGGCGACAAGCGGGCCAGGTGATTTGCCAGATTATCCCGATCCGTTTCCAGCCTGGCGGCGGCAGGAGGAAGCGGCATGACGCTGGCGCGTGCCCTTGTCAGGAACGAGGCAATTGGTGTCGCCGTCGCGGACAAGCCCGAAGACCTCAAGACATTTCTTCAGCCCGGTTGCGCAGCTGCGATCTGGCGCCGACAACCCGAGCCCGCTTTTCAGAAATGGATCGACACTCTCGATCCATCCCTATTGCCGCAGGGACGGATTGTCTTGCCTACCAATGTTGTTACTTCAGCGGTAACAGCGCTTTGCGACGCAGCAGGAACCCCTGATTGTACCGAACGCGATCAACTCATCGGTGATGTTAGCGCCTTGGCTGAGATCTTCGCCGAACTGAAGAATACGCCCTATCTCCGCTTGCGCCTTCAGGCGGTTACGACAAATGCCTGTCGTAAGTTCCATATCGACGCGATCACGGCGCGACTTGTGTGCACCTATCGTGGCCCGGGAACGCAATATGGGATTTCAACCGACGGCCAGGACCCTGCGCGTGTCTTCTCGGTTGCAACGGGTGCACCGATCCTTTTGCGCGGCACGCTTTGGCCGGAAAAACCTGCCTCAGGTATGCTGCACCGTTCGCCACCCATCGAAGGGACCGGAACGACCCGCCTCGTTCTCGTGCTGGATGCGGTAGACAGCCCGGAGGATGACATTTGACCCGCAACCTCGGATCGACATCGCTCAAATGCAAGCGACGCTCGGCTGATCCGATGCGCAGCTACGACGCTTTGCCTGCGTCGCTGAGACATTGGCTGGCGCAAGCTACGCTGCCTTGGTCGCCCACGTCAGCTCGTCGTGTATGGAATCGCGCCTGTGCGAAAGGACTCAGCCCTGAAGACGCGATATCCGCTTTATCACAAGCAGAAGCCCGCACGCTGGCGCGCGACCGCTTTTCGATCATCAACCATCTGCCAACGAACACCTGAAGGAACCTTTATTTCACTTTTGACCCGCATAGCCTAATCGCAGCGCCCCAATCACGCGCCAATCGTCCATACTGGCGCGTTGAGATATGTGGCCGGTCATGGAAGTGGCTGGGAGATATGAACTGACACGCGAACATTTCTGGCGATTTGACCCAAGCCAAGACGGTTTCACGCGTGTTTTCCATCAGTTCAAACTGGACTGGGCGCTTGGTCTTGCTATGGATCACTGAGAAGCGTTCCCGAACGCGATCATCCTTCACCAGGTCAGATACGGCTAGTTTGACCAGATCACAGCCGCGCAGCTTGCTGTCGATGGCGACGTTGAACAAAGCCAGGTCGCGTGGATAGCCCGCCAGTTCGAGCAGTGCCCGGATCGCCCAAACCTGTTTTGGCAGCAAGGGCCGTTTTTGGCCGATAATCCGCCCCTCATTCCAGGCTCTGCGTTTCGGGGTGGTTGCGGAAAGTCGGACTCTTGGCGTGATTTGCCCCTCTACCCCACTCCAAACCCAATCAACAGCACCACGCTGGCAGAGGGATTTCATCGTCCGTGGCAAGGTCAGCTTTCAGGAGCAGACCAACCGCGTCGTTGTTACATGTGCATTCGGCCGCTCTGGGTGAGGAGTAACTAATGCTGCGCCTTCTTCCAATGTCTGCGTCTAAGCCGGAGTCTTCCGAGCGAGGACCGTAAGCATGCGACCGTCGTTCTATTTCTTGTCTTGCGCATCGGTCATATCAAACTGTCTTCACATATCCTGACTAAAAAAGTAAGGTAAACGTGAGGCCGATAAAAATAGTCTGCATTTTGTGAGATTCGAAGTGAAGCATGCCAAGACAGACATAGAATTTCTTGCCAGTCGAACCGGAACAGTATCCGCGCCGTGCCTACGCGCTGATCGTCTGTGCGTCGGTTATGCAGCAACGAAAATTGTCCATGATGTCGACCTGCAGGCAAATCCGGGTGAAGTGACTATTCTTGTCGGACCAAATGGCTGTGGCAAATCGACATTGCTGAAAGCGATGGCACGTGTCCTCAAACCAATGTCGGGAGCAGCGTTGCTGGATGGGCAGAGTGTTCATGCCATGCCGACACGCGATCTTGCGAGGCAACTCGCGCTTTTGCCGCAGGGGCCTATCGCTCCGGAAGGGCTGACGGTGCATGAGCTTGTGAGCCAAGGGCGTTTTCCGCACCAAAGCCTGACGCGGCAATGGTCAGCCGACGATAGCCGCGCGGTGACGGATGCGATGAAGGCCGCCGATGTCGCAGAATTTGCGGATCGCCGCGTCGACAGCCTCTCAGGCGGACAAAGGCAAAGGTGCTGGATCGCGATGGTTTTGGCGCAGGAAACTGACGTGATCCTGCTGGATGAGCCAACGACGTTTTTGGACCTCAAGGTGCAGGTCGATGTCATGACATTGCTGCGCGAAATCGCGCGCGAAAAGGGGCGGACACTTCTCGTGGTTCTGCACGAGTTGAACATCGCGGCTATGTTTGCCGACCATATTGTCATTATGCGCGACGGGCGGCTGATCGCCCAAGGCGCGCCCGAGCGGGTTATTACGACTGAAAATCTTGCTGCGGGGTTCGGACTGCAAGCAACAGTCATCATGGACCCAGTGACAGGCCGACCCGTTTGCCTTCCTGCGATTGCGGGGCCAGCGACATGACCAAGGCCGGATGGTTCGGTTTGCCCGCTCTTTTGGCCGCCCTGATATTGGCCTTTGGCTGGCACATTGCCGTAGGCGCAAAGACAGTACCGTTGCATGTCGTTTTAGAGGCGCTCGTTGCCTACGACAAAAGCAACTTTGACCATGTTGTCGTCACTGATCTGCGCCTGCCACGTGCTGTTTATGCCGTACTGGTGGGGGCGGCTTTGGCAGTCGCTGGGGCTTTGATGCAGGGCGTCACGCGCAATCCGCTGGCGGAACCGGGCGTTCTGGGCCTGTTGACCGGTGCATCTTTTGTCGTGGTCATGGCCGTTGGCTATTTTCAGGTCATTGATCCGGCCTTCATCCCACTGCTCGCCGCTTTGGGTGCGGCCGTGACAGCCGCCTTGGTCTGGGGGATCGCTGCGGCCGCCCCCGGAGGATCAACACCGCTGACCCTTGTGCTTGCGGGTGCGGCCATCACTGGGTTCCTCGCGGCGTTCATTTCATTGGCCCATTTACTGGATCAGGAGAGTTTCGACCGCCTGCGTGTTTGGCTTACGGGTACTTTGGCAGGGCGATCGACGGATGTGTTGTTCTGGGCTTTGCCTTGGTTGATCGGCGGGCTGTTATTGGCTCTCTTGTTGGCCCGCCAAGTCACCGCTCTGGCGATGGGGGATGAAACCGCAGTGGGTCTTGGTGTCGATGTCGCCCGCGTCAAAATGTTGGCGATGCTTTCGGTCATAGCGCTGACCGCGGCGGCGGTGGCTATCGCTGGCCCGATGGCCTTTGTTGGCCTTGTGATCCCACATGTTGCGCGCATCATTGTCGGGGCGGACTACCGCGCGATTGTACCGGTTTCGGCGGTATTGGGTGCTGTCTATCTGCTCGTTGTCGACATCGCCGCCCGCATGGTCCTCGCCCCGATTGAAGTGTCAACAGGAATTGTCACCGCCCTCTTGGGTGCGCCGTTTTTCGTGTGGCTTGTGAGGGCGCGGCTGTGAGCGTGTTGGTCCTGAGCCCTTGGAACGGGCGCATTTCCCTGCGCTTGCATCGCCATGCGCTGGTTGTCGCCGCACTCTTGCTCGTCGCGTTGATCGGTGTGAGTGTCGCAAGCCTGATGAGCGGAAGCTATCCGCTGAGCTTGCGCGGCGTATGGCAGACGCTGACGGGCAATCCACCCGAAGAGATTGCACAGACCGTGCTATGGGAATTCCGGTTTCCGCGCACGATCGTGTCCGCCGTTGCTGGGGCGCTGTTCGGGCTGTCTGGCGCGATCCTGCAATATGTCACCCGCAACCCCTTGGCTGACCCGTCGCTTGTCGGCGTCAGCCAAGGGGCCGGTCTTGCGGTCGTGTCAGCCATTGTGCTGTTTCCCGAGATGAACCTTGTCTGGCGTCCTTTACTGGCTTTTGCTGGCGCGCTTATCGTCGCCGCCCTGATCCAAAGCATCGCGATGCAGCGCACGGGTGGGGCCACGATGCGCTTTATCCTCACGGGCATTGGCGTTGCCGCGTTTATCGCTGCGATCACAAATACCATGCTGACTTACGGCGATATCGATCAGGCTCAGGCGGCTTTGGGTTGGCTTGCAGGTTCGATCCACGCCGTTGGTTGGCCCGAGGTCTGGAGCCTGACACTGTGTCTGGCGATCTTGACACCCGGGCTGATCTGGTCGGCACGCTATCTGTCTGCTTTGCGGTTGGGGCCGGAGGTCTCCATAGGTTTGGGCGTGCCAATCAGAGCCGCCCGGATCGGGATGATCACGCTGTCGGTGGCGCTAGCGGCCTTTGCAGTCGCGGCCGTCGGTCCGCTTGGTTTTGTCGGCCTCGTCGCGCCGCATCTGGCCCGCCGTCTGGCGTATTCCGGTGTCGGTCAGCATTTGTTGCTGACGGCATTGACGGGTGCGTTAATGGTCGGCTTGGCAGACTTTATCGGGCGCATCGCCTTTGCCCCCGTCCAAATACCTGCGGGCATTCTCACCGCGATCCTCGGTGTGCCCGTATTCCTGTTGTTGATCCTGAAGACCCAATCGACCCGCCAGCTCTAGGCGCTACGCGCCAAGCCAGCTCACATTCTGTAGCCTATCAAAAGGAGACGTCCATGCGACGTATCAGTCTTGCTGTTCTGGCCATCTGTGCCGCAACCCCATCGCTTGCCTTGGAATGTGGTGACGGCATGCGGGCATTTACTCATATGACGGGGGAAACCTGCATCCCCGAAAACCCACAACGCATTGTCTCGCTCGGATCCAAGAACGTCACCGTGCCATTGATTGAACTTGGACACGCCCCCGTCGGAAGCCAAGGATCACTACGTGAGGATGGAACTGCGACCATCCGTGCCTCTGCCGTCTCAACCGGTGTCGAGTTCGACAATTCCGACATCACTTTTGTCGGAGACTATCCGGTTGATCTTGAGTTGGTTGCAGCACTCGAACCTGACCTGATCATCTGGCCCGATTGGCAGGACGAGGTGAACATGGATCAGTTGACCCTGATTGCCCCAACGATTGCTTATGCGACCGATGCGACTGTACATGACGCGCAAGCATTCTATGCGCGCTTACTGGGTGCGGAGGATGAATTGGCCCGCGCGAAGGCACGCTATGATGCCCAGATCGCGCAGCTGGCGGCGCTGGTTCCTGCAGGCACCACCGTGAGTGTCATCCATGGCGGGGACGGCGGTTTCTGGACGAGCTATCCTTACGGCAATCTCACTCTGATCCTTGAAGATGCCGGTTTCGAAGTGGTCGATATTCTGGCGTCGATCGCACCCGGTGAATACCCCACCTTTTCGGCAGAGCGGCTACAGGAATTCGATGCCGACTGGGTATTTACGACCTATCGCACAGACCGGGGACAAACACCGACCGATGCGATCGCCGCCATGGAAAACGCCTTTCCGGGGTATTGTGACGTTCTGACAGCCTGCGCCGAAGGACGTTTCATTGCCCTGCCGCGCGAGGAAGTTTCAACCCCGTCTTATGACGCTGTCGGCGCGGCAATCTTTGCGCTGACTACGCATATGTCCAACCCTTTCACGCAACCCAGAGACTAGGAGCCAATCGGCAATGCTCTTATATGTACGAAATGCCCTGACAATGCTGGCCGTGCTTATATGCACCTGCGCCGCTGCGCTTGCTCAGGAATTCCCTCTTACTGTTGAAACAAGGTTTGGCCCCGCCGTGATCGGCGAGCGACCTGACCGGGTTGCGACGCTTGACTTCAACGGTGCGGACGACCTGCTCGCCCTTGGTATTCAACCGGTCGCAATCCGCTACTGGTATGGCGACTACGAACAAACCGTCTGGCCCTGGGCAGTAGAGTTTTTGACAAGTGATCCGCTGGTGATACACCGCGAGATCGACCTTGAGGCATTGGCAGCAACAGACCCGGATGTCATCCTCGCCATGTGGTCCGGCATTGATACGGACATGCACGCAAAACTGTCGCAGATTGCGCCTGTCGTTGCAGTGTCCGACGGTGTTGGCGACTACGAAATGCCATGGGACGCCCGCGCGCGCCTTGCCGGACTGGCAACCGGTCGCCTGGAACAGGCAGAGACTGCAATAGCGCGCCTCAACGCACGATTTGATGATCTGCAAACGGCCAATCCCAACTGGCAAGGACGGACCGCCAGCGTGGCCTATGTTTGGGATGGGCGGCTGGGCGTCTACGGCAGCGGCGATGTGCGGCCGCAAATCCTGTCAAATCTGGGCTTTGCGACACCCGCCGCAGTGGATGCATTGGTTCCAGAGGGTGGCTTTGCCGTGGATATCAGTGGCGAAAGCCTGCCCGATATCGACGCCGATGTGATCCTTTGGTTTGCTTCACAGGAGGATTTCAGCCCGGTTCTGAACCTGCCGGGCCGCGATGTCCTAAAGGGTGGCGAGATCTTCGTTGATGATCTTCTGACCGGCGCATTCAGTCACGCCTCACTCCTCAGCCTACCCTATGCGCTGGATCGTCTCGAGCCGGCATTGAACGCATCTCTAGCGTCTCCGAAGGCGCCCATAGATTTGACCGAAGGAAAGACCCAATGACCCCAAGGTTTGCACTTGCCACATTTGCCGTGGCCCTATTTGCCACCCCTGCATTTGCTCTGAACTGTGACGTGGGCTTGCGTGCATTCACCCATGCGGGCGGCGCAACCTGCATCCCTATCGATCCACAGCGGATTGTTACGCTACAGGATCAGAACGGACTTCTACCACTCATGGAACTTGGCGTGACACCAATCGGGTCATCCGGGCACGTCAACAGCGCGGGCGAACAGATTTTCCGCCGGATGGAGGGGTATGACACTTCTGCTGTGATTTGGGTTGGATCTTACGGCGGTCCACCGGATGTCGAGACAATCGCAGCGCTGCAACCCGACCTCATCATCGCATCGCCATGGCCACCCGAGGCTCCTGACCTGCTCAACGGTGTGGCGCCCGTTGTCGTGATCGACATGTTCAACCAGCCGCTCGAAGACGCGTTGTTTCAGTTTGCCGATGTAGTCAACCGCACCGACCGCGCGGCAGAATTGCAGGCCCAGATGCAGGTCCGCGCTGCCCAAGTGCGTGCGGAGCTTGGTGACTTGATGGACACGACAACCTTGTCGGTGGTCACCCGCGAACATGAGGGCGACGGGTTCTATGGCATTGAACCGACACAAGCCTTCGGTGCGATCCGCCGCGCGCTCGATCCTACCATGACCCCTGCCGAGGCGGACCGGAGCACGGATCGCGCAAACAAGAGCCTTGAGCTCATCGGCGATCATGCCGCCGATGTGATGATGTTCCTCACGTTCGATGCGGATGCGGGTGGTGCTTCTTCGGAATACGACGCGTTTATATCCGAGCCAATTGTGCAGGCATTGCCGGTTGCGCAGGCGGGGCAAATCTATGTCCTTGACGGATCACAGATGGTCGGATCGGCCTGGGGCAAGATCGTCAACGGAATGGAGCAGATCAGTGCCGTGTTGCTGGATGACAGCATCAACCGCGATCTGGTGATCGAATGATCCATATGCGCCAGACATGGCAAGACCAGGCCATTGCCCTGCCACGGCTGGACGATGACTTTTCACCGATCGTAGGGCTGGAGAGAGACGCGGACGCCGTGTCCCTTGAAGCCGTGCCGGTGCCGACACTTAGGCGGTGGATGGCGGATGCCGCGATTGACGTAGACGGGCCGGACACAAAGTTATGTGCAGCCTACCTGATGGGTGATCTGAGTTTTGCGGTGGTCCAGACCTTTGCCGCCTTGGCCTTGCGCGGGCACTGGGTTGTTGGGGCAGATATGGATGCGGTGCATGTCTGTCCGCGTTTCGTGCAGTGGACGGAGGACGGCGAAAACGGCGTTTCCCAGGCGTTTGACCTGACCTTGACGCCTGACGCGCTCGCATTTGCACCGTCACTGTCGCCCCATGCCTTTGCAAAGACGGTAGAGGGTCTTTTCCACCCTTTGGTCGGAGACATGACCCATCTGAGCAAGCTGAGCAACACAGCCTTTCACAGGCTGGTCGGGGACAGCATCGCCTATGCATTTCTGACCCACGGTCGCGCACTGGACCGCGAACAAGAGGGGATGGATGCTGCAATGTCCATCTTGCGGGAACCGGGCACGAAACTGACCAATCGCAAAGTCCGTTTTGACCACATCACTTTGCCCGAAGCGCCAGAGATCGGCCAGTGGCTGCGGGTGCGCGGCGGATGCTGCCGCGCTTACACTCGCCCCGGCAAACCGGATTACTGCACCACCTGCGTTCTGCGTGACGACGCAAGCCGCACCGACCGGTTCCGCAACTATCTGCGCAGGACCTACTTGCGGGCAGACAACCACACCTCACGATAAGGAAAACTAGACTATGAGACTCGTTACTCTCTTGGCCGCAATCCTGTTTGCGACCGCAACTGCCGCACAGGACATGCGCACGGTCACAGACGCCTCTGGTACAGAGGTTGAAATCCCCGTTCAGCCTGAACGCATCATCGGCATGCATGATCAATCGATCACTTTGACATTGATCGAGCTTGGCGCGCCTGTCGTTGGTTCCATGGGCCGCATGACGGACGATGGAACGCTTTATATGCGCGCGGTTGACTTGTTCTATGGCCTGGATTTCGAAAACTCCGGCATTGCGTTTGTCGGGCAGTGGAATGCATGGGACTATGAAACCATCGCCGGCCTTTCGCCCGACTTGATCCTTGAATGGGAGGATGCAGACGCCAACCACATCGAAAAGCTGCGTACCGCCGGGCCTGTCGTACTGATCCCGCGATCGAATGAGGCCTTTGTGAGCACCCGCGCCATCGCGGATGCGGCGGGTGTTATGGACAGGTTTGAATTTGAACGCGCGCGCTATACCGCCTTGATCGAGGATGCCCGTCGTTGGGTGCCGCAATTGCAAGGCGCAAGTTACGCCAAGATCCAAGGCTGGGATGGCAGCCTTGAGGTTTACGCTGGATATGGCGGTCTGACGCAGGTTCTGGAAGACCTCGGCATGGTGCGGACAGATTTTGCGCAATCCATGTCAGATCGGGGTGTGATCTGGGGAGAAACGGTTAGCGCTGAGACGATGCCAGAGCATAACGCTGACTACCTTTTTGATACCTTCACTGTGGCTTATGGTGATACGGCTGCTAGCCCTTTCGAACGATTGAACGACGTCCTGCCTGGCTGGTGCGACATCCTCACAGTCTGCGCCGAGGGACGCTACATCGTCCTGCCGCGCGAGCATTCAACGGGCACGAATTTCGGATCGCTTGAGCGGCAGATCTATTATGTAGTGACCCATGTCGGCGGCAGGCCAAGTCTTGCAGCGGTGAATTGACTTTTAGGAGAAGCGGTCGTTCGATGTCTTGTCATGGATGACCGCTCCTCCCACATCCTCTTTCTTACATCGACTTCTTCACTGCGCTTTGCATCAACGACCGCTACTTCAGCTGCGTTGCGGCATTGTATATTTCGCTTATGCAGCGATCGTACCGCTGCATGCGCACGCAGCACAAAATCAAAAGGACCGCCTTGGGCTCTCTGCCGACCTTGGCTGCCAGGCGCCCTGACGGCGGCAGGGCGGGACTTTCCCGCCGTTCAATCATTGACCACCGATGTCCGCTTGAATTTGGAAGCATGTTTGCCAAAATGAATGAGTCACAGCACTTGAAATGATTTCCAGTTGAGCACGACTTGCCAAAATCCGTCGGTTTGGTAGGTTTTCGAGCCTAGTGATGTTTCGGGTGTCGGTTTCGTCAAAGAAAGCCAAATATGAATCAAATGACCAAAATTATGCTAGGATTTCTTATCCTTTGCATCTTCGTCGGGGTTGCCGTCTACACAGTGCATGAAAATCGCCAGCAAAGGATATACGCAGACCAATTCGCTCTTACCGACGGCACAGTTAGCATCCCGCCAAGTGTTGATGATTGGCGGTTTTATCCTACGCTCAAAATCAATGATGTGCCTGTCCGCTTTGTATTTGATCAAAAGGCGCGGCATGTTGTGCTGACAAGGCCCGATGCACAGCGTGTCGGTATAGACACCGACACGCTGATTTATGCTCTCACACCGATTAATTGGGAAAGTGATGCTCGTCCGCGCTACGGCTCCTTAATGGCGGCCTCGGTGACACTAAGCAGCGTGACGTTGGAAGGCTTCAATGACACAGATATGGATGCACTGGTTGACGAAGGTACGCTGGATGTCTCTATACTTGGCAGCCCTTATATGTTTCATTTTGACCCAATTGAGATAGCCGATTTCCGGCTATTGTTGTCACGTTAACTCTTGTCTTGAAAATCCATGTTGGAGGCGCTTGATTAGAACGGCTGGCATGCGATCGAGCCTGACGCGTAGCAAGACACGACGCCGAACGTCACGACATTAGATCGTCAAAATGATACGCGCACTTTTGCTGGCATTTGCGCCGTCGAACCAGTCATATAACTTCATCAAGGAATGCCAGTTTCGAAGCGAACTTTCGCTGCGATGTGTCAGAACAAGAAAGTAGTGCGCATTTCGGGTTTTTACCAAAGCTGTTTATACGTCCTGGTTCATATTAAACAGGGAGTGGAAGTTCAGATGAAACCAAGAAGCAGACTAGTTCTTGTTATCGGCTTCGCCGTTTGCTCCGCAGCCGCCTTTGTGTCGTTTCGTGGGCCAGTAGAAAAAGACCCGTTCGTGAACCTGTTTTCTGTAACGTGGCAGGAAGACTGGCGGGAACGTCACGTGATCGGCGATGTGACAAACTATCAAGCACCTTTCGATGTACGTGATTTTCCGGGCGTTAGTTGGGGTGCGAATTCAATCCATTTCACGACAAGTCTCCCTCTGGAAGATGACTTGGTCGGTAGGCCAGTGGATGATCGCTTTGTTTTACAATGCTATCAGCAGTTACTCTTGGCTGTCTCTGAGGTCATAGAAGAAATGCCCGAAACAAATATGCCTTCGGAGATATTCGAAGCCGCTATGGACGAGGTCGCCAACCAAACCAGATACCCGGATGGTGCTGATCAGGCATATATCAGGCAATGCTACGGAAGCTTCAGGCCACGTGATCCGGAGGCTTACAAGCAGGGTCAAATTCTTCACGGTTCAAAGGGTGAATTGTTGTTGGATCAGTGTGCGGACGCCATACAAAAAAGGTTTCGAGGTGTTGGTGATGTCGAATATGATGCGGGGGCCAACAAATTCTATCTTTTGCGAGTTGCCTCGGTCGATGGCCCATCTGGCACCGCGCTTGGAGCTTTGTGTCGAGAGACGACACACCCAAGTGGGATCTTTCATGTGTATGCGTGGTATTTACCAAGACGACTTTAACAACCACTTCAAAAGACACATTCTAAACGGAGTTCCTATCGGTGTCGTTCCACTCTTTGGCTCACTCGAACTCACCCACTAGCCAGGACGTAAACACAGGGACTCGATGCGGTTAGAATAGAAAACCGACCTTCGCTCGCCGTGCAGCATCTGTCACTCTGGGCTCAAAGCCGTCATCCGACTGTTTCAGTCGGGTTCATCTGCCTCTAAAATGTGCCAGATGACCGCTGTGCGGACCTTAGCTGACCTTCGCTGCAAGTGCGCCATATCCTTCAATGGACCGACCTCTCTTCAGCAAGGGCAAAGAAAACGGTCGCTGGCCGCTTGCCCTTTGATCACAAAGGTTGGGATCCATGTTTGTCGATGCAAGACCTAATCATGTCCGCATCAATAACGCACTCGAGTTGCGCTCAATTCTGACGATCCACAATGCACTCAACCTACACCGCATTGAACAACATTTTTCTTTCGCAATGGAGCGATACCCACTAATGAAATTGCATGGGGCGAAATAAGATAGACACACGAAGTCTCGGACTTGATATTGGTTTGACCTATTTAAAGTGGCTCACCGGTGCCGAAAATCTTCATTATGGATATTGGGACGGATTGGAGGTTTGCGCGGCCAATTTTGGCGCCGCGCAGGTCGCCTATACCGAACGCTTATTCGAGCGTTTGCCGGAAACGCCATGCCGGATTCTTGATATTGGCGGCGGCGCGGGAGAGACGGCGCGCAAACTGATTGCTCTTGGCCATCAAGTTGAAATCGTTGTCCCGAGCGCTTTTCTCGCCAGTCGCTGTCGCGAAAATGCGCCCCAGGCGGTCGTCCACGAAACGAAGTTCGAGGACGCAGAGGTCCAAGGCGTTTTCGATGTGTGTCTATTTTCCGAAAGCTACCAGTATATTCCTCTCGATCAAGGGCTTACGAAGTGTCTGTCCCTATTATCCCCAAGTGGACGCGTTGTTATTGCAGATTGCTTTCGAAGTGAAACATTCACCGGTGATGCTGTCCAATCAACCGTAGGTGGAGGCCATCCAATCGCAGCTTTCCGTGAGCTGGTCGAATCCTCTTCGGTCGAAGTCAGTCAAGAGGAAGACATTACAACCCAAGTCGCTCCCTCGATTGATTTGGAGCAGGGGCTCTTCAATGTGATTGGCTATGCGGGACAACGCGTTGACGCTGAATTCGCCAAACAGCGGCCACGCCTACGTGGCGCAATTCATTGGATTATGTGCCGCACGATAAGCACGCGAAAGCGTGCGCGGCTTGATCAGCGGTTCAACCAGAAAACACGCAATGCAGCGCACTTTGCAGCCAACAACACCTACCTTATGATGGTGCTCAAACGGTCTTGACTGTTGATTGGCTTCCAAGTCTAAGGAGCCCCAAGTCACGGCCTCCCCGCAAAAAGGTTTAAGAATACTAATCGGCCCGCCGAGAGATGTGCGCCAAATCATACTTCTCTTAGGCAAAGAACTTTAGACTCGTCTTCGAGGGTAAATCTCAAGTCAATCTAATTAGTTACGTACTGCATCGCGGCTTGCCTAAGCAAATTGGAGCGGTCGAAATGAGCTCATTGCCGCCTTGCGGCGGTGCAGCGTTGCCCCTGTTCCGCTCCGAGAGCGTACCTTATGGATCGGCCCAATCCGCACATTGACCCTCGACGCTTTCGCCGCATCGCTGCTTCTCTGAAGTAGACATCCATGAGCGCCCCTTTTTTCACAGTGATGTGCCCGTTTCACGCTCAAGATGAGCATGCGCATTCATCGACCTACGTGCAATGGGCGTAAGCTTTGCCTAACCAAGGAAATTTCACTCAGAAATCTTTCGTAATGTCTCAGCATATTCCGTCCACATGCCCACGGCGTGTGTCGCCCGAAAAACTGCATTTATGAGATGCAGGTCACGTAATTGATCAAGCTCAACGAACAGTTGCCGCAGTGAAACGAAATTACATTCAACAACCATTTGATCGCTCATTTCAGTAATCACGTACGGAAATATCCGGTTTGGCATCACACCGAGACTTGGAAAGTACCCCTCACCCAGCCTTTTCACACATCTTTCGGGCAAACCGGTTTGCCCAGATATCCAGACCGGTACGTCCTGAATATGCTCAACAGTTGTCGGCAACCGGTATCCTGGCAGCGTAATCAGGCCGCTATGCCCTTCACGCGATTGCGCTGCGGCGAACTGAGACTGAGACGCGGAAATCTTTTGAGTTCCGATGAGGATCTCAGCCGTTTCAGGCTCCAGGGCGAGGTACGCCAGCATGACCGAATTCGTCGAAATGTTTTGGGTGGGCAGAATGAATTCAAGCTCTGCAGCGGCGACGATATGTTCCCGGCCATCAGTCAATGCGACTTCATGAAACTGGGACCGCTGAATCCTCAGCCAATGAGAGCGCTGATCGACCTCTTCAAAAACTGCGTCCCGCTTTTGCAAGGCGACAAGTTCATCAATGGTCCGTAGCTGACCAGTATGCGCGTTTTCCACTATGATATTCTGCCCAAGCCAGGTGCCGGGCGTGATCCCGCGTTCGCGCATCAGGGCGTATATGTTTGTTTCCAGCCTCGCCTCTGGCAGCATGCCGGTTTGCGTCGCTTGCAACAGGCTTTGCGCATCAAAAGGGCGAAAGACGCCGTCGTTGCTGAAGCCCGAAAACTGGCCCGCGAGAGGCTGTTCATCCTTGGGTGGGTTCATGATTTCGACCCGCATTGCCGTGACCCGTTCGTTCAAGTCGGCTGGTGCGGGATAATAGTGCAGCGTCTTGGCCTGATCCAAAAGGAGGGTATCAACCTGCAAGCCGGCGCGGTCGCTCAGTACCGCGCGGATGGCGTCATCGATTGTTCCATCGATATTGGCGGCCGATAAGGGTTCGATCATATGACCCGACCATCGCTTATCGTCGAGATTTGGGCTGATCATGCGGGGTTTCGTGTTTGCGATCGGTCTTGGGTAGCGATCCTTGGCAAGGACGAAGAGACGGCCATCTTCTTCAAAAAATGGGAGGATATCGACCACATCGCCACCGGGACGATCAACCAGATCGTAAAGGGCACCGTCGCGGGTGTTTTGAAAGGTTTTGACGCTCAGGTATGAAGGCGCCGTATCCGTCACGCGGTGTTCGCGCAAAAGTATTGAATCGCCCTCAGGGATTTTCTGGTAAACCGAGATAAAATTCGATGGCGGAAGGGCTAGTGGTACCCAATGCCGATCGAATAGTTTGGCATTCGGCTGATACCAGTTTTCCATGATCCATGGGTTTTCGTAGGGCGCAGAATATAGCACCCGCGCACCCAGCCTTTCCGGTTCTGCACGGTGTTCGTCATGCGTCCAGAAAGCGTACCTCTCGCGCGCCTCATCAAGAAAACGGTCCCGATATTGCATGCGCCATATGAATTCGCGTGCGTATTTTTCCTGAACGGCAAAGACACGCCATCCGTCAGGAACAGGGCGCTGCTCAGGTGTAAGCCTTTCCGTATATTCTTCCGCAGAAAAGCCCTTGCTCCGGTCAGGCGGTTCGGGTGTATCGCCCGAGCGCATAGCCTCTTTCGCATATCGCAAAAAGAATTCTGCGACAGACAGATCGGCGTAGTTGTCGCCTGACGTCGCTCCGTCATCGGGCAAGGCGAGATACACCATCTCTTCAGGTCTATCCGACTTATTGAAATCCCTGTTCATGATCAGGCCATAGTCGCGCGTATGACTAAGCTGACTTTGCAGAATTTCGATGACGGTTTGCGTCCTGTAGCCTGTAAACGACTGAAATTCATGATGGACGCTGAGATTGAGCGACACATCCAGCGGGGTTGCTCCGATATCGAAGTCCCGCAGATCAGCCTCGATAAAGTCGACGTTTTCGATGGTGCCAAACTTCGTTTTGGCCGCGCTGATATAGGCACCATTATAGTCCACGCCGATGATACGTGCTTCGGGGTATTTCATTGCAAAATACGCCGTCGTCTCACCGTTGGCGCAGCCAGCATCCAGAACCACGCTGCCCGGTGAAAGCATCATATGGGCCGCGCAAAAACCCACCTTTAACGGGATGGTTTTTTCCATCTCATCAAGAAGCGCCTCGCCTAGCACAAGTTTGGTTTGCGGGTCTGTCATGTCGCTTGCCTTTGGTGAGACACGGTCGTTCCGCTATGACAGACCTTCTGATCTGGCAAATGTCTATTTGTTTTTGCTGCGCCGTTCACGATTTTTGGGCCGGTTTAACCGCTTTGCGAACCCCATTCAAAATCTCGGCGGTCGTCCGCGTCGGCCCTTTTGAGAGAAGGTTAATGGGTAGACCAACAAAGTCAGAAATCACGTCTGGCAGGTCCTGTACCAGCACTGATTGCGCAACATCGTCAAGATAGACCGTCGCCGCTTCACGCAGTTGGTCAAGACAGGTCAGACCAAGACCGGGCGTGACCTTAACCGAAGCACTTGTGGCCAAACCAAGGTCACGGGCGATCGTGTCGCGCAACAAGGACAGATCAAGCGGCGCTTCCCTGATCGTACCTTGCCAATCGTTCTGCGCGTTGGTCAGGTCAACAATATCAGCCCAGTCGATCTTGCCCCCTCCATCAGGTCCAGGCACTTCATAAGGCAACGGGCCCGCGCCGTGACGTGTGGCATAGGCGCGTGTCATGTAGGTTGCTTTGATCTGAGGGATCTGCGCTTCATCTGCGATTGTCAGCATGTTCCTGATGCCGGTGTACGACCGGGTGACGTGCGGAAAGACGCCCCACGCCATATCAAGCTGCAGGCCTTGCGCGCCCTCAAAAATGATAACCTCGCTGCCGCCAAGATCGGCATCAGGCCGGATGGTAACCGTGGCAGTGAATTCGGCACTGTTGCGCAGATAAGGTGTGATCAGATCGATTTGACCCGACAGCACATCACGCAAGGGCGACGCCTGAACGTCAATGCCCAGTGCGGCCAGTCGTGCGGGAACCCATGTGTCGCGTATCTGTTCAAGGCGCTGCCTAAGATTGTCAGACCACAAATCTTCTGCGCGCAGCGTAGTTCCATTTTCCTGCCGTTCGATTGTTTCACCAATGCCCAAACCGCAAGAGCCGTGGCGCCCGGCATCCCGCTGCAATTCAATCGCCTGGTTGATCGCCATGTCCCAAGGGGTGGTCACGGCGGCACGGGGGTCGATTGTTATCCTGCGCGGTGTTTCACCCAGCAGCACCAAGTCTGCGATTTCCTGCTGCAACATCATGGGATGTGCGATGAAAAACTGGCTGAGATGTGTTTCGGCGCCCACAAATGTGCCCGATCCGATATGATGAAAGACGTGCCGCCCGCCATCGGGCCTTTGCACACCGTGCCCAGCCTGAGCGCCACCATTTGACCGAACGACGGTGACACTTTTTCCATCGCTCACCAGACGATCAGCGAGCGCATCAACGGCAAGTCCTTTTCCCTCGTCGCCCCAATTCGCACCGATAACGGCATAAGATGTGTTTGGCATGATCTTTGCCTCTTTTTGGGAATGGCGAGACCTGGTTGGGCCTCGCATGTTGGATCAGTCCAGAAACTGGACGCCACCAGTGTTTGCCCCGGTTGCGGGCAGATTTTTCAGCGCGTCGGCGACTACCATTGCGGTGGACCCTGACCAACTGGCCGCAACATCGGCGGTCTTCGCACCCTCATTCACCTGGATGAGTGACACAACCGTTTCTGCCAGTGCATCGATCGATTGCAGTTCGATCGTCCGCTCTGGCATGAGAGCTTTCCAGCTGCGCAGAACGTCATCCGGCCTGTAACTCGCGAAGCCTTCGTTCATCAGGACGATGTGGTAGACTTCCCAGTTCCGCTGCGCCATCGACAGGATTTCCTTGCCGGTCAGATCTCGTTCCACCGGGATGTCGAGGAATTTCCTGACCTGTTCCTTGGTCGCGCCGTCAAGAACGGGTTCATCACCAATGGTGAAAAGGTAACCTTTGCGTCCACGCTTTTCGATGGCATCCGCCGAAACCTTGGTGGCCGCAAAAAGGTGGGGCAGCAAATAGGATTCACCGCTGTTCCCGCCGCCACCCCCCTCAAGCCACAACTCGCGCGCTTGTTTGGCGACCCGGATGTCGGCCTCAAACTGCGTTACCTGCAGTGGCGCCCGATCAAAGTATGCGTCCCCAATTGCCATCATCATGATGTGCGGATCAGTGACAGGTTTGCGGTCGTAGATTTCAGTTGCCAGCGTGTTCAGACCATCGCGCATCAACTGCTCTGCGACCATGCCCATCGACCCGGTGACATCACCCGCAAGAATGATTGGGGTCGATTTGGGGTTATCGGCACTGTCGCGGCTTTCACGCATTTTGATCTTTGCCGGATCATATTCATCCTTCATCGACGACGATCTGAAGATTGCGCCGCGGCTTTTGCCGGAAATCGTTGTGCTGCTGTAGCTGGCCCATGCGCCAGCATCCCATCTTCCGTTTCCCATTGTGGCCTCCTTTGGCTTTGGGTGTCTGAGGGGTAGGTAATCGATTAATTTGCATATTGCAAGTTGCATGTTGCAAATTAATAGGGCGAAGTTTCATTACCCTCTATTTATCTTAGATGTTCTCGTAGATATCCTTGGCTGCCACCGGATATTTGACAAAGCAGCGCGGGCCCCAGTCGCTTTCCAGTGCCTTCTGCCAGCCAGCGTAGTCCGCCACTGCGTCTTCTGCTGGTGGCAGATTGATCCATGCGGCAATCAGTGCCGGCAGTGATGAGACACCGCCATTTGTGCCATGTGGATCACCCAGCGCATCGCGCATGATCTGTCGGACCAGTTCCCGATCAACGATGGTGTCGGCCATCTCATCCCGCCGCGACAACCGTGGAGCAAGGTTGAGCGTTCTGCCCGGCAGAGCCGCAGGGCGCGTACCGATGCGGGTTGCAAAGCCCCATCCGGCTACAAGTCTGACAGTATGTCGTTTTGGATTGATCAGAATATGCTCGGCCGAAATCGCGCCATGCATGATCCCAGCATAAGACAGCCATGCAGCAGTATTCATCAGGCCAGAGCATAGCCATGCCGCATGCACATCCGGCATCTGCCCCCGCGCGCGCAGAAGGTCAGCCAGCAAGATATCCTGCGGACCCTTCTTCACAATCACCACCGTGCTTCCGTCAGTAAGGGTTTCAACACGTAAGAGCTTTGGCAGGGTGGATGCCATCTGCCGTTCCATATCGGCATTGGCAAATGTGAAGCTTTCGATCGCCTCCACTTCCTGCAGGGCAAGCCGATGAAACGTTGGCGGAAAGATCGTCGCCAACGTGTTGCGATTGACGATGATTTCGCCCTGATCGGCCTGCAAAGTGCTGAGTGGTGAGACCCCGAGTCTCCGACCGTCGTCAGTCATCAGAATGCGCTGCCGGGCCGTATCGGGGCCGCGCAGACTTCTCCGCAAGGACAGAAGATGCCTGAAAACATCAGTCGATTTCGTGTGATCGCAAATATCCGGGTGCCAGACCTTGATCAGGGCTGAGATTTCCTTCTCGCCATCTGACGCAAATCGCGACATCGCGTCGCGCCGGGTCATTCCCAGGATATCGTCCGCTGTGAGTATCATTGGTTCGCTCCTTCTGCATCATCCCCATATTAAAATGCAATTTGCAAGTTGCTATTTAATGATATAGTGGTGCTGAGACAAGCGAAATTTTGGAGACCATGGATTGCAGTTGCAGATCATCGCGACGGTTGATGCCGTCATCCTGACCATTGACGATGGCGCGTTGAAGGTCGTGCTTCACCACCGCCCTAATGACCCGTTTCAAGGCATGACTGCGCTGCCCGGCGGCTACATAAGGGTAGAGGACGACAAAAACGCCGAAGATGCCATTCGCCGTGTCCTGAGCGACAAGGCGGGGCTGTCCGGATTTTATCTCGAACAGCTTGCAACCTATTCCGGGCCGGATCGCGACCCGCGGGGATGGTCGATGTCGGTTGCGTATCTTGCACTGGTGCCTGCGGACCGACTAATGATGGACAAAAGCAAAGCGGCGCTTTTCCCGATAAATGACCTGCCGGAGTTGCCCTTTGATCACGGCCAGATCATTCATGACGCCGTTGAACGACTGCGTGGGAAAGGGGCCTATTCAACCCTGCCAGCATCGTTGCTGGGCAAGACGTTTACATTGTCCGAAATGCATGCCGCCTATGAGGTGGCGCTTGGCATGCAGATCGATGCAAGCTCATTCCGGCGCAAAGTCCTGGCGCTGAGTATCCTCAAAGAATGCGCGGAAATGCGGCAGGACGGCAATAAGCGCCCTGCAAAGACCTACGCGCTGAAAAAAGGCGTGACTACGTTCAATCGCACGCTGGGGGCAACATAGTTCCCTGAGATTGAAGGTGATCGTCCGCCACGTTGTATGCGCCATTCTCATTTGGTAGCACAAATCGTCATTGAGATAGATTGCGCTGTCCGATGTCTCGGACTTAGATATGGCCAATCCGGCCGCTAACACATGCGGCCCAAACCTGCCATTGGCCGACCCTCGGCCGTGATGCGAACGCAGCCCGCATTGCCGACATTCGCTGCAGGTGCATGATCAGAGGGAAGGCGGATTCACAATTTGCGGGATTTGAAGACTTTCGCTGCAAGTGCGCCCATGTCTGCTCTTGCTCCGAATTCAGAACCACATATCTTTCAGCTTTCGACCGATGCTTGGTAATCGCTCGAAGCTGTCGTTGCCGTCAAAGTGGTTGCCTGGGAGTTCGCAAATAGGAGTTGGATTAGTCATACGGACGTTGACCGCTGTCCAATAGCAACCTTCCTCGTCTGCAATTGTACCGACATATTGTGTCACACACCCACAAATGGTGCAGAAATGAAAATTTATGTCGCCGTCACCGGACTCATACCGTCTATAGGTGCTTGTATGGCCTGACGTATCGATCTTGTGGCCAAGATAACCGTACGTCCAAAGCGCCCCGTAACGGCGGCAAGCCGAGCAGTTGCATGAGGTCACTGACTCTGGCGCTTTTTCGAGCGTCCAGCCCACTGCGCCGCAATGACATTTTCCCTTTAGCATGTACCACAAACTCCTGATCGACCCTATGCAGTTCCGTGATGTCGGCGTTGTCTTTCGTGATGCGTTGTGCCAGTGCGTTCAATCTCTCCGGGTTTATGACGGCACCTCGCATGAGCGGTTCCGCTAATGCGTCGATGATGTCTTTGGCCCCTACCAGAGACACAAACCGGTGTAGCCCATCGTGAGTGTAATCTGCGATGGGATGTGGTGTGTTTTTGTTGTTATCCCATGGCTGGAGGTGCTGTCCCGCATCGCAACGGACGGTGAGTTGGCTGTTCTGCATGTCGAGGGGGAGCGGAAACCAATCCGTCTTCACACATTGCAGCGCCATGACATGGCCACTTCTGCCCGCCGTCAGATCAAAGCAGAAGTGCTGGCCCAAACGGATGGGCTTGGCAGCCACTGGATGGTTGGCCGCTGATTGCACGATGCCGCGTCCGTTTCAACAGCCGTATCTTGAGCTTGCCGTAGATGACCTTGTTGGTGATCAGTGTTTCCCGTTCACCCGACGTGTGCGACGGAAACAAGCCCGGGGCGATGTCCTGTGCTGTTCCAGAATGCTCTCTGGTGATCCACGCGGCGATGAAGCATAGCTTCGAAGAGATTTTCGAACTCACAATGACGTTTCTAGCAAGCCACTGGAATCTATATAAAAAAGTTAGTCTCGCCCTCAAGAAAACACTGCTCAGAGCGTCATTTGAGGCCCCATTGGCTTACAGTCACGAAAGTGGATTTCGAACTCCGCAAATCTCTGTAATCTTTGGTTTTTTGGGCGATTGCAGCAAAGAATGTGAAATGGTGCGGTCGGGGGGACTCGAACCCCCACGAGTGTTACCTCACAGCGACCTCAACGCTGCGCGTCTACCAATTCCGCCACGACCGCGTGTTCATAGCTGGTAAGTCCGGCACTCATAGACGACGCATTTTGTGATGCCAAGAGGGAAATCGTGCCCTTTTCATCAACCCGTCTGGGCGTTACCTGACTGATATGGTGGAATGGATCATCACGGATGGTTTGACGGATTATGATGCGGCGCTGGACTTTATGGAGGCCCGCGTTGCTGCGATCATTCGTGGTGAGGCAAATGAATGTGTTTGGTTGCTGGAACATCCGCCGCTTTACACCGCTGGTACATCGGCCAAAGCGACTGACCTGATCGATCCAGATCGGTTTCCGGTTTATGAGGCCCGGCGCGGGGGTGAATACACCTATCACGGCCCCGGCCAGCGGGTCGCCTATGTCATGCTTGATGTCAGCAAGCGCGGCCATGACGTACGCAAATTCGTGCATGATCTGGAGATGTGGGTGATTGCCACGCTGGAGACGTTCAATGTCAAGGGCGAGGTGCGGGGTGACCGTGTTGGGGTTTGGGTCCAACGTTCTGAAAAGCCTGCCCAGCCAGATGGTGCCCTTGCGGAGGATAAGATAGCTGCCCTTGGTATCCGGCTGCGCAAATGGGTGTCGTTTCATGGGTTGTCGATCAATGTCGACCCGGACCTGACCCATTTTGAAGGTATTGTCCCTTGCGGGATCAGCGCGCATGGGGTGACATCGCTTATCGATCTTGGCTTGCCGGTCACTATGAATGATCTTGATTTGGCGCTTCAGCAAACTTTCTTGCCGGTGATGGGGGAGCCAGAGCGCTAGCCTGGTCCGTCCTGTGTTGCCGTGAAGCGCTATGCACTGTTAGTATTAGGAGCATTGGGTCACGTTGCTGGCCATGATTGCGAGGTGCCGATTGTCGAAGAGTGCGCGCAAGACCGCAGGAAATGTACCGCGTGGGCGGGTTGGGGCCGGGGGCGTTGCGCAGCCTGGCCGTCGCGGGATGGCTGCATTGCAATGCGAGGCTGACAGCAGTCCGGTGGTGAAGGCGCTGAACGCGATCGGACAAAGGGCCCGGCATGCGCCCGCTTTACAGGGCGTTTTCGAAGACGGTCTGGCGGGCGCTGAATTCAGCCATGTCAAGGCTCGGCTGGCTCACGACTATGATGTCGCCATAAGCTATGGGCAATTCCGCGCCTTTCAGCAGAGTGCTGACGTTTATGCGACCGATGCCGATTTGGCCGCCGCTTTGGGCGTCGATATAGATGCTCAGGTTGCTGATGATGTTGTCGCCGACCTTGATCAGGGGGCGGCAGAAGAAGCTGTGGAAGTGGTTATTGCCGCGGAGATTTTGGATGCCCCTGTCGTGGCAGCCCCGGCCCCGTTGAGCAACTTCGCATTGATCCGCAAGCAGGCAGATGCCCGCGCGAAACATGCGATGTTGAAGGCGATATCAGAGGGCATTCAAACCAAAAGCCGCTATAGCGAATTGGACGGTGTTCTTGATGGCGATGAGACACCCAACCGCCGTACGCTCAAGATAAACATGGCGCTGCGGGGTCCGCTGGCGGTTGATGTAATCCGTATATTGGCTGGGCCTGAGCTGAATGGCGCAGTCGTCCGATAAGCGATCGCAGAATTACGCACGATGCCCGATGTTGATCAGGATGCGGTCAGTGATGAGGCGATTGCCGCTTTTGCCCATTACACCAAGGAAGGCTATGAGAACGTCACTGGCAACGCCAGAGGCGGCCGACGGTGGGACCCTGCGGCAAATGCGGATCGCGATATGACGACGGCCGAAAAGGACAAAGGTATTCAAACGCTTGCCGATCTGGTGACGCATTGGGGCAGTATGCCCAAGTTCGCGGGCAACACTGTCTACCGGGTCGTACATGAGAAAAAAGGCATTGATGAGCTGGCGCTGAACGCCTCTATGACGAAGCTTAACCCTACAAGCACCTCTGTCGCGCTGGATTGGGCGCGCGTGGGGAAGGATAAAACCAGTTGTAAGATTACAGTTGTTCCGGGTGCTGCCGCCAAAGGCCCCGTCGATACCCGCGCGGTCAGTACCTATACCCATGAGGGAGAGATTTTGCTGCCACCGGGCACGCGATTTGAAAAGACTGGCACAGATGGCCCCTATGCCACCTTTACCGCAACGATACCTACGGCCTAGTCAAGCATCCGCCATTGCCCGCTGGGCAGGCCAGCAAGCGTCCAACTGCCCACCCGCCAACGCACCAGCCGAAGTGTCGGGAACCCAATATGCGCTGTCATCCGCCGCACTTGCCGGTTGCGTCCTTCGCTGATTGTTACTTCGATCCATGTGTCTGGCACGGATTTGCGGAAGCGGACGGGAGGGTCGCGTGTCCACAGGTCGGGCGGGTCGATCAGCTTGATTGTTGCGGGCTGCGTGGAGCCGTCTTTGAGGGTGACCCCATCGCGCAGCGGTTGCAGGTCGCTGTTGCTGGGCGCCCCCTCGACCTGAACCAGATAGGTTTTGGTCATCTTGTGTTTCGGGTCTGCGATCCGTGCTTGCAGTTTGCCGTCATCTGTCAGCACCAAAAGGCCCTCGCTGTCACGATCCAACCGCCCCGCAGGGTATACATCGGGCACGTCAATATGGGCCGACAGCGTAGGTCGTGGCGAGGGGCTGCGCGCGTCGGTGAATTGCGACAGAACGCCGAAAGGTTTGTTGAACAGTATCACGCGAGACATGGGCGGGGGTGTAGCGTGGTTCACCGATGATTGCCAATATGATGCGCCATCACTAGCCTGCCAAGAAAAGGGCAGGGTATCACGCATGAGCACAACCGTTTTTCTGGCCGTCATTGGGGCGGCTTTGCTGCATGCGACGTGGAATGCTTTGGTCAAGGGCGGCGCAGATAAGCGGGTGACGATGGGGGCGGTGATGCTGGGGCACGTGCCTTTAGCCTTGGCTGCGCTGGCGTTTGTGCCGCTGCCTGCTGTTGAAAGCATGCCCTACCTTGCGGCGAGTGTCGCATTGCATGCGGGGTATCAGCTGTTTTTGCTGAAATCCTATGAAATGGGAGATCTGACGCAGGTCTACCCGATTGCCCGTGGCTCTGCCCCGCTGATTGTGGCGCTTGTGTCGGTGACGATACTGGGTGTGCATCTGAAAGGCGCGGAGCTGTTGGCGATCGCGGTGATCGGGATTGGTATTCTTAGCCTGACGCTGGTGCGCCGGAGCGATGGGTTGCACAATCCGCAGGCCGCTATGCTGGCGTTAGTGACGGGGCTGTTTATCGCCTCTTATTCGCTGGTTGATGGTCTAGGCGCGCGGCTGGCGGGGACATCTGTTGGGTTCTATGCGTGGTCGGCGCTGGGCAATGGCGTGTTGCTGGTCGCTTATCTGGGTGTGGCGGCGCCGCGTGCCCTGCGCGATATCTGGGCGACACGTGCAGGACGCCGGGTCTTTGTGATCGGCGGCAGCGCGTCCTATGTGGCTTACACAGTGGTCACTTGGGCCTTTACCCAAGCGCCAATTGCGCTGGTGACGGCCTTGCGCGAAACCAGCATTGTCTTTGCCCTGCTGATCGGGGTCGTCTTTTTGAAAGAGCGGCTGGACCTGATCAAGTTGGCGGCAACGGCGATGACACTGTGTGGGGCGTTTTTGTTGCGCATGGCGCGGTCGTCCTGAGGCGCACTGGAACGCGTGGTTTATCGACAACATCACGCGCATCGAAGATCTGGAAGGGCGGCTGATCAAAATGAAGTCGGATAGCTTGTTTAACAAGAACATCTCGTATTTCCTGATGGGCCCCGATTTGGTCTGGCTACTCGGATAACAGTCGCGCAGTTCAATGCTGCTATGCATGTCATGCATCTGCGAAATATAAAAGTGCAATCAATAGCTTATATCGGTTGTCGTGGGAACAGGGCCGTCGTGTTAGATTTTCTGAAAAAAACCACTTGCACCGAATCTCAACTTGTCCCAAATGCGCGGCTATAGACGCCAACGCACGCGCCTCTGGCCGGTGATAGTCAACGCACACGTGTTTACGTAGCGACGGTAACGTCTCTTTTGGAACTGAGCGGTCTGAGTCGGTGAAAATCCGTCATGGCCGGGTCTGCAGGAGATGACCCATGACTTATCACTTCGCACCTCAAGGTGCGTCTTTCGCCGTTGAATCCACTTCTCGTCTGGATGCTTTTGTGGCCGCGCGGTCGTTTGATCGGCCGACGCTGGTGATGGACCTTGATCTGGTCGAGGCGCAATATCGTGCCTTGCGCCGTGGTTTGGGCCGGGCCGACATTCATTATGCCGTCAAGGCGAACCCCGCCCGCCAGATCATCGCTCGTCTGGTTGATCTGGGATCGCATTTCGATGCGGCGTCAAAGGCCGAGATCGCTTTGTGCCTGGAAGAAGGCGCTGATCCATCCGAAGTGTCGTTCGGCAACACGATCAAACGCGCGTCCGATATCGCGTGGGCATGGGGACAGGGCATCACCCTGTTTGCTGCCGATGCCGAAGAAGAGCTGGAAAAGATCGCGGCCCATGCGCCCGGCGCATCCGTCTACATCCGTTTGATTGTCGAAGTGTCGCCCGGCGACTGGCCGTTGTCGCGCAAGTTTGGCTGTGACCGCGATACTGCGCTGCGCCTGCTGGATATGGCAAAGGCGCTGGGTCTGAATCCTGTCGGGTTTTCGTTCCATGTCGGGTCGCAGACCCGCCGGGCCGAGATGTGGGCGCCGACGCTGGATGCGATGGCATCGATTTGGGCTGCTGCTATCGATGCAGGGCACGATCTGAGCCTGCTGAATATCGGCGGCGGTTTCCCGGCCTTTTATGGCGAAGAGATTGACGCACCTACTGCCTACGCCGCGCAGGTCATCGTGATGGTCGAGGCACGGTTTCCCAATGTGCCCCGCATCATGGCGGAACCCGGTCGTGGCATGGTTGCCGAGGCAGGGGTGATCGTGTCCGAGGTGATGCTGGTCAGCCGCAAATCCGACCGCGACATGCATCGCTGGGTCTATCTGGATATCGGCCGTTTTTCCGGTCTGGCCGAAACCGAAGGCGAGGCGATCCGCTATCAGTTTGAAACTGCCAAAGATCAGTTTGAAACTGCCAAAGATGCAGAGCCGATGGGTCCCTGCATTCTGGCCGGCCCAAGCTGTGACAGCGCCGATGTGCTGTACGAGAAACGCCCAGTCGCTCTGCCATTGTCGCTGAAATCGGGTGATCGGGTGCTGATCCGCAACACGGGCGCCTACACATCGACCTATTCTTCGGTTTGTTTCAACGGCTTCCCGCCGCTGGATGTGGTTGTGATCTGACACCCTGGCGGCGCACGGTATACTGTTGTGCGCCGCTAACCATTTATAAATCAACAAGTTTTATGGTTTACAGGGGGTGAAACCCCGCTAGGTTGCGTGGGGAGAGATTAGTTAAAGGCGCCCCTGATGCCCCCGATTGAAGATCATCCGCTGCGTTACGCGATGGCCAATGAGCTACACGCCCGTCCATTTCCGGCTGTGGACGCGCCCAGCCGTGCGGCCTATCTGGCGATCAAACCGGCCTCGAACGCGGCGGGACGGGATCGTGAAGCGGATCGCGCGCATCTGATTGCCTTATTGGACAGGCTTGGCGCGCAGCATCCACAGCCTGGGGCCACCCATTACTTTGGCTCAATCGGCAAACATCAGTTGAAATGGGAAAGCCATACGGAGTTCGTGACCTACACCGTTTTTGGTGAAGGGGTTGCCGAACGTCCCTTTGATGCCGCCACTTTTGCCGTTTTTCCCGAAGATTGGTTGGAAGCGGCCCCTGGCACACGTGTGACATCTGCCCTGATCCGTGTTGAAGTCACCGAAGGCGATGAGGGCATTTCCGAAAAGGCGCGTGAGTGGTTTGTGCCCGAAAGCCTGGCCATCAGTCGCGTGATTGAGGATGATCTGGTTGTCGCTGGAGATTTTCGCATCGATCCCGGTGGGCACATGCGGTTCGCGGTCTTTGCGCGCCCGCATGTGGGCAACCGACGCGTGGGCCGCGTGGTGCAGCGTCTCTGCGAGATCGAGACCTATAAGGCGATGTCGATGCTGGGCCTGTCGCGCGCCCGGTCACTGGGTCCGAAGATGGGTGAGTTTGACGAGAAACTGACCGGGCTGCTGGAGGATATGCGCGGGTCGGTCGCTGATCCCGCGCAGGTCTTGCAGGCACTGTTGGAAGTATCCGCCGAGATTGAAAACACGATTGCACAATCCACATTTCGTTTTGGTGCGACAGGGGCTTACGAGACGATCGTGAACCAACGTATCGCCGTTTTGCGCGAAGAACGCTTTGCCGGGCGGCAGACCTTTGGCGAGTTCATGATGCGCCGGTTTGATCCTGCGATGCGCACCGTGAAATCGACCGAGGGTCGTTTGCAGGCCATGTCGGACCGGGCGTTGCGGGCCGGTGATCTGTTGCGCACGCGGGTCGATGTCGAACGTTCCGCCCAGAACCAGGAATTGCTGACCAGCATGGATAAACGTGCCGATTTGCAGCTGCGCTTGCAGAAGACGGTTGAAGGGTTGTCCGTGGTGGCGATCAGTTACTATGCCGTCAATCTGGTGCTGAACATGACTGGACCGTTGGAGCAATCCTTCGGGCTAAGCAAGGTTGTGATGGCGGCACTTGTCACGCCCATTGTGCTGGGGCTGGTCTGGTACATGGTCAATCGCATCCGCAAGAAAATGGAATAAGTGCCGCACTTGCGTCTCGGTCTTCCCGTGGTAACCAATTGGTCTAGGGAGGATATGATGCGCAAGTTACTGACAGTATTGGCGGGTTTGCTGGCCACTGGCGCGGCTGCTGATGACTTGCCGCGCGCGCTGACGGATGACGATTTCCGGCCCGTTCGCCAGGTCGAGGCGCGGCTGGGTCAGCTATTGTTTTATGATCCCATCCTGTCGGGCAATCGCAATGTATCCTGCGGCACCTGTCATCATCCGGCCTTTGGTACCGGGGACGGCTTGTCGCTGGGGATTGGGGACGGCGGTGTCGGGCTTGGCCCCAAGCGCGTGGTTGACCCCGACAACATGCCAGAGCAGCGTATTCCCCGCAATGCGCCGGGCCTTTGGAACCTTGGTGCGCATGAGTTCACGGTGCTGTTTCACGACGGGCGGATCGAGGCGGATGCCAGTCGCCCCGGTGGTCTGCGCACGCCGCTGGACGCGGATATGGTACAGGGCTTTGCATCGCTGCTTTCGGCGCAGACCATGTTTCCGGTGCTGAGTGCGGATGAAATGGCAGGACATTATAGCGAGAATGACGTATCGCAGGCGGTGCGCCGGGGCGTGATCACCGGGGAAGGTGGCGCTTGGGATGTTATTGCGCGTCGTGTCGCGGATATTCCGGCATACGCCGATGACTTCATCGCCGTTTATGATCACATTGATGATCCCGCGCAGATCGGTTTCACGGATATATCAAACGCGATTGCCGCGTTTATGGAGTGGGAGTGGCGGTCGGACAACGCACCGTTTGACGCGGTGCTGCGCGGCGAGATCGTGCTGCCGGAACCCGCGGCAACGGGTATGGATTTGTTCTATGGCAAAGCAGGTTGCGCCGCCTGCCATAGTGGCCCGTTTCTGACGGATCATGATTTCCATGCGATGGGCGCCCCCCAGATTGGCCCCGGCAAGGCTGCCCGCTTCGAAAGCCATGCTCGGGACGAGGGGCGGTTTCGGGTGACGGGTGACCCGGCGGATTTATATGCGTTTCGCACGCCATCCTTGCGCAATGTGGCCCTGACAGCTCCGTACGGGCATGCGGGCGCGCATCGTGATCTGCATGCGTTTGTCGTGGCGCATGTGGACCCGGTGGCCGGGTTGCAGGTCTATGATCGGGCGCAGGCGCTGTTGCCTGCGATGTCGGTGGATGATGCGCGCGGTCTGGCGGATCGCGATTCGATTGCCGCAGCGGTGGCGGTGGACCCGGTCCGGGTCAGTGATGAAGAGATCACGGCGCTGATCGCCTTCCTTGATGCATTGACCGATCCGGGGGCAATGAAGGGGCGCATGGGTGTGCCGGACACGGTGCCAAGCGGACTTCCGGTGGACCAACCTTAACGACTGATGGTAATTGATTGATTTGCCTGCGCGGCGTGGCCGGTTGCGCTGCCGTCGGGCCAGCGCACGGTGATGATCGCATTGTCCGCGTCGCCCAGCCCGAAATGCAAGGGCAGGGCGCTACCGCCCGCATGTCCGCCGCCAACGACGTTTTGCTGCACCTGAATTTCATCGCCATAGCGGACGATTACGGTCGCACCAATCGCACGATTGTTTGTGTGCATCTGGCTGAGTGCGATGCGCAGCCAATTGCCGGTGTCGGGTGTGATGTTGCGGTACAACTCCATTGGCGCACGCCGGTTCATCACCACCAGATCAAGCCGTCCGTCATTGTCGAAATCGGCAAGGGCAGCGCCCCGTGAACGATCTGTTGTGGCGATGCCTGCGGTCGCGGCAGCCTCAGTAAATGTGCCATCGGGGCTTTGCATCAGCAGGTTGTTGGGGTCCTGCATCGCAAGGCCGGGCATCTGGTCCACGTTGCCTTTAGCGATGAAAAGGTCGGCGCGCCCGTCATTATCCACATCCCCGAATTCCGCGTGCCACCCGGTGGAGGGGCGTCCGTCATCGCCCGTATGCGGGCGTTGCGCGTAAGTGCCGATGCTGAAGGGGGCAGCCTGGTAGCTGCCATCGGGGTTGGCCAGTTGCATCAACTGATCGCCCATCGAGGTCAGCATCACCTCGTCCCGCCCATCGCCCGTCAAGTCGCGGCTGGCGATGCCCATGCCCCAGAGCGATACATTGTTCCAACCGTCATCCGGACCCAGAAAGCGTTGGTCAGCGATGTCCCACATCTGCTCATGCCCGCCACGCACATAGTAGTGACGGTCGTTTGAGATGCGCAGCGTGGGCCGCCCCCGCGCGTCATTGGCGGCGAGCATGGACAGCGGGCAGAAGCCGGGGGTGAGGGGGGTGGCGACGTAATCGCCCGCGTCGGGGCGGAGCAGGTAATTGTCGTCGCAGGCCTCGAACGGGCCTTCGGGGTTGCTGCGATCGACATAGTTGCCAATCGCGATGGTCAGGTCGTCACCGTCCCACCAGGCGCTAAAGGCGGTCGTCCAGTCGTCACGCGCAGGCAGTGCGCTGCCCGGGCTGAACCGGCAATCGCCTGCACCCATCCGCAGTTCATTCTGGCCGACACGCATGACGAAAAGATCAAGGGTACCGTCGCCGTTGACATCCAGCGGATAGGCACCCGTAACACCGGTGATGTCCGGAAAGTCAGCAGCTGCGAATTGAAAATTCCCTTTGTTGACGAAAAGCGCGGCATGGCTGTCGCCACCGGCTGCGAAGATATCGGGCAAGTTATCGCCGTTGCAGTCAAAGACCGCCACACCGCCACCCACGAAATGTTCCCAACCGCCGCTGTAGATGTGTTCCGGCAGACCGTCCGAGCGGTTTTCGAACAGCGGATCGGCGCTGGCCGCTGTGGCCAGCAACAATGCGGGCAACATGCGGATCATGTGCGCATGTCACCCAGGGCTGCGTCTGTGACGGCGGCAAGTGCAAGGGCGGTCGCGCCGCGTGCCCAGACCAGATCGCCCCAGGCATGGGTTTCGATCCGGCAAGGGGTGCGCCCGGCGTTGAGGGTCAGTTTCTGCATCTCGGCCAGAACCTCATCCGCGTAAAGATAGTCGTATTTCATGCGTTCGCCGGACAAGATGATCAGTTCGGGGTCAAAAAGCTGGATGACGTTGGACAGGCCCACCGACAGATACCGCCCGGCACGGCGAAAGATCGTGCGCGCGGCCTCGTTGCCGGATTTGGCTTGGGTGAACAGCGCCTCAAGCATTGTGGCGGGGCTTTGCAGATTACGTGGGTTGCGGTGCAGGGCTGTGGCGGCTTCACGGGCGAGGGCGTAGTCCGCAAGATATGCTTCCAGACAGCCACGTTGCCCGCAGCGGCAAAGTGCGCCGTCCAACTGCACCTTGGTATGCCCCAGTTCCAGCCCCATGCCGCGGGAGCCGCGGAAAAGCTGGTTATCAAGGACAAGGCCCATGCCCACGCCGTGTTCGATGGTGACGACGGCAAAGTCAGACATGGAGCGGCCCGCGCCGAACCACAACTCGGCAAGCGTCAGCACGTTCACGTCGTTATCCACATGCAGTGGCACGCCAAAGCGGCTGACGAAAGCGCTGGCAATGTCGATATCCCGTTCGGTCAGCAGAGGCGACCACGGCACGGTGCCGGCGTCATTGTCGACCATACCGGACATGCCGATGCCCACGGCAGAGATATCGGACAGCGACTTTTCGGCCGCTTGAAGCACGCGTTGCATCAGCGCGTCGATTTCATCCAGCATCGCGTCAAGCGTTTTAGGCGATGAGGGCGTGTTCAGAGAGGCATCGGCAAGGGTGTGGCCTGCAAAGTCAGTCAGCACGGCCGAATGGGTTTCATCGGATAGTTTGATCCCGATGACATGATGGCCCTCTGGTACCACCTCCAACGCGACGGGCGGGCGTCCACGTCCGGCCTCGCGCGGCAGCCCCTCGACCTCGCGCAGCAGCCCTGCGCTGATCAGATCAGCGGTAAGCGTCGTGGCTGACCCTGCGCTGATACCCAAGGCGCGGGTGACATCCGTGCGTGCGGCGCGCCCTGCGGCGCGGACATGTTCGAAAATCTGCTGGCGCAAAGGTTTTGCGTCCGCGCTGTCGGTCGGCAACAATGGACCGCAGCCAGAGGGAACCTCTGATTCGTGGCGCTCGGCTATGATCGCATCATCCATATTTTCAGTTCTTGAATTATTAATGGGGTAAAATCCCGCAAATTTCGGGTATTTTCCAAGTCTGCCCAAATAATCCGCATTCGCAAAGCGATTTTTTCGGTTATGGGGCAATTTTTATTTTGACAACTGAAATTAATTTGGCATCCTGCAAGACGTAGGGTCAAAAGACCCACGCCCCTGCTGCATGGGGGCACATCTTTGGGAGGATTACATGCATAAATCCATTATTGCGGCAGCCATTGCTGTCGTCGGTTTCAACTCAGCTGCTTTGGCCGATGCCCATGGTGGCGTCACGGTCGGCGTCAGCTGGTCCAACTTTCAGGAAGAGCGTTGGAAGACAGACGAGGCCGCGATCAAGGCGGCTTTGGAAGCTGCTGGTGCCACTTATGTGTCCGCGGATGCGCAGTCGTCGTCGGCCAAGCAATTGTCTGACGTCGAAAGCCTGATCGCACAAGGCGTGGATGCGCTGATCATTCTGGCACAGGACGCGGCGGCCATTGGCCCGGCTGTGGATGCCGCCGATGCCGAGGGTATTCCTGTTGTGGCTTACGACCGTCTGATCGAAGACCCGCGTGCCTTCTATCTGACATTCGACAACGTCGAAGTGGGCCGGATGCAGGCCCGTGCCGTTCTGGCCGCACAGCCGACCGGCAACTATGTCATGATCAAAGGCTCACCCACTGACCCGAACGCGGACTTCCTGCGTGGTGGTCAGCAAGAGGTGCTGCAGGCCGCAATCGACAGCGGTGCGATCACCATCGTTGACGAAGCCTACACGGACGGTTGGTTGCCTGCGAATGCGCAGCGCAACATGGAGCAGATCCTGACCGCCAATGACAACAACGTCGATGCGGTTGTGGCATCCAATGACGGTACTGCTGGTGGTGCTGTCGCAGCACTGACCGCGCAGGGCATGGAAGGTATTCCTGTCTCGGGTCAGGATGGTGATCATGCCGCTCTGAACCGGGTCGCATTGGGTACACAGACCGTATCTGTCTGGAAAGATGCGCGTGACCTTGGCTATGCTGCAGGTCAGATCGCGGTGTCCATGGCGAGCGGTGCACCGATGGCCAGCGTTGTTGGCTCTGGTTCCTGGACATCGCCTGCCGGGACAGAAATGACATCGCTGTTCCTGGCGCCGATGCCGATCACTGCTGCGAACCTGACTGCTGTCACCGATGCGGGCTGGATCACGGTTGAAAGCCTTTGCCAAGGCGTAACCGACGGTCCTGCGCCTTGTAACTAAAAACGTGGTGCCGGGGTGACCCCCGGCCGACGCGGACCTCGCGTGTATTGCGGGGTCCGAATCCATCCAAGTTTTCGAAATTTCATGCAAACCGCTGGCCCCGATCCTTTTGCGTGGCCGTGATGGAGCAATCCCATGTCCGATCAAACCGCAGCGCCTGCACAGCCACAGCGCCGGTCTTTCTTATCCACGCTTGAGGTCGATACCCGTTTATTGGGGATGATCGGGGCGTTTGTCATTGTCTGCCTTGTCTTCAATGTGCTGACTGATGGCCGGTTTCTGACGCCGCGCAACATTTTCAACCTGTCGATCCAGACGGTGTCGGTCGCGATCATGGCAACAGGCATGGTGTTCGTGATCGTGACCCGCCACATTGACCTGTCGGTCGGTGCGTTGCTTGCGACCTGTACTGCGGTGATGGCGATGACGCAGACGCAAATCCTGCCGCAGATGACGGGGCTGGAGATTGGGCATCCGATGATCCCTTGGATCACGGTCCTGGTCGGCCTGCTGACCGGCGCGCTGATCGGCGGCTTTCAGGGCTATCTGATAGGGTATCAGATGATCCCCGCCTTTATCGTGACCTTGGGTGGTTTGCTGATCTGGCGCAACGTGGCCTGGCACATGACGGACGGTCAGACGATTGGCCCGCTGGATGAAACCTTCCTGCTGTTTGGCGGGATCAACGGTACGCTGGGTGTGTTCTGGAGCTGGATCGTCGGCCTTGCCGCCGCTGCTGCCGCTGCTGTCGGCCTGCTAATGGCGCGTCGCACCAAGGTCAGTCACGGCTTTCCGGTCAAACCCATGTGGGCCGAGGTCGCCGTCATCGGCGCTGTCATTGCGGCAATCCTTGGTTTTGTCGCGGTGCTGAATTCCTACACCGTACCCGATCGGGTTGTGGCCCGTGATCTGGCCCGCTGGGGTTGCGAGATGGCTGAGAATTGCAATGCCGCCTACGGTATCCCCTATTCGGTGCTGTTGCTGATCGTCGTGGCCGTGGTGATGACAGTTATCGCGCAGCGGACCCGGCTGGGTCGCTATATCTTTGCTACGGGTGGCAACCCGGATGCGGCTGAATTGTCAGGCATCAATACCAAGATGCTGACGGTGAAAATCTTTGCCATGGTTGGCGTGTTGTGTGCACTCGGGGGCATCGTGGCGTCTGCGCGCCTCGGCTATCACACTAACGATATTGGTACGCTGGACGAGTTGCGTGTCATCGCGGCTGCCGTGATTGGCGGTACGGCATTGTCTGGCGGTGTCGGCACGATTTATGGTGCGATCATCGGTGCCCTGATCATGCAGTCGCTGCAATCGGGCATGGCCATGGTGGGCGTCGATGCGCCTTATCAGAATATCGTGGTCGGTTTTGTTCTGGTCCTCGCCGTGTGGATCGACATCCAGTATCGCAAGTTTTCGGGAGCGAAATGATGGCGGCACCTCTTGTTGAATTGAAAGACATCTCTATCGCTTTTGGCGGTGTGAAGGCGGTCGATCATGTAAGCCTTGATCTGTATCCCGGTGAAGTTGTTGGGCTTTTGGGCCATAACGGTGCGGGCAAATCCACGCTGATCAAATGCCTGTCGGGCGCGTACCGCAAGGATGCCGGTGAAATCCTGATCAACGGCAAACATGCCGAGATCAATAACCCTCGTGATGCGCGCGCGCATAATATCGAGACGATTTACCAGACGCTTGCCCTGGCCGATAACCTTGATGCATCGGCCAACCTGTTTCTGGGGCGCGAACTGACCACCGCCTTTGGCACAGTCGATGATGGCCGGATGGAGGCGGAAACCCGCAAGATCATGGGCCGTCTCAACCCGAATTTTCAGAAGTTCCACGCGCCTGTGTCGGCCTTGTCAGGTGGTCAGCGCCAATCGGTCGCGATTGCGCGTGCGGTGTATTTCAACGCCAAGATCCTGATCATGGACGAGCCGACAGCCGCCCTTGGTCCGCAAGAAACCCAGATGGTGGCTGAGTTGATCCAGGAGCTGAAGCGTGAGGGTTTGGGCATTTTCCTGATCGACCATGATGTGCATCAGGTCAAGGAACTTTGCGACCGTGCGGCTGTGATGAAAAACGGCCAGTTGGTTGGCGTTGTGAAAGTGGATGAAGTGTCCACGGATGACCTGCTGGCCATGATTATCGCGGGCAAGAAACCCGAACATCTGGCGGCCTGATGTATATCGGCCTTGATCTGGGGACCTCCGGTCTCAAGGCTGTTCTCATCGACGAAACCCAAGCGATTTTGGCAGAGGCGACAGCCCCGCTGACGGCCGTGCGTCCCGCGTCTGGCTGGTCAGAGCAGGCCCCGGCGGATTGGCTGGAGGCGGCGGATGCCACGATGCGGGCCCTTGCTGCGCAGATGTCATTGGATGCGGTGCGCGGCATTGGTTTGTCTGGGCAGATGCATGGCGCGACGCTGCTGGATGCCGATGATGCGATGCTGCGTCCTTGTATCCTGTGGAACGACACGCGCTCGGCAGTTGAGGCGGCAGAGTTGGACGCTGATCCGCAGTTTCGCAGCTCAACCGGAAATATCGTTTTTCCGGGTTTTACCGCGCCCAAACTTGTCTGGGTCGCGCGCCATGAGCCGGAGGTTTTTGCCAAGGTGGCCCGTGTCTTGCTACCGAAGGACTATTTGCGGCTTTGGCTGACCGGCGAAGCGGTCGCAGAGATGTCGGATGCTGCTGGCACAAGCTGGCTGGATGTGGGCAAGCGCGATTGGTCGGATGAATTGCTCGCGGTGACGGGAATGACCCGTGCGCAGATGCCTCGGCTCGTCGAAGGGTCCGAGGTTTCGGGGCAGGTGCGCGATGAACTCGCCAGCCGCTGGGGTCTGCCCAAGGGGGTCGTTGTCGCGGGTGGCGGCGGTGATAATGCCGCTAGTGCAGTTGGAGTTGGTGTTGTGAAGGCGGGCGATGCATTTGTGTCGTTGGGCACGTCGGGCGTGTTGTTCGCGGCCTCTGACGCTTATCAGCCCGATGCGGCGACTGCGGTGCATACGTTTTGCCACGCTTTGCCAGAAACCTGGCATCAGATGGGCGTGATCCTTGCCGCGGCTGATGCGCTGAACTGGTTTGCGGGAATTGCGGGCCAGTCCTCGGCCACCCTGACGGATGGCCTTGGGGATTTGCAGGCACCCGGTCGCACGCTGTTCCTGCCGTATCTGGGGGGGGAGCGGACACCGCATAATGATGCGGATATTCGTGGATCTTTCCTGCATCTGGATCATGGCACTGACACGGCTGCGATGACACGCGCGGTGCTTGAGGGTGTGACACATGCGATCCGCGACTGTTATGACGCCCTGTCGGCGACGGGGACGCAGGTCAACCGGTTGATTGCGGTCGGAGGTGGATCGAAATCGGATTATTGGGTGCAGGCCATTGCGACCTCATTGAACATGGCTGTCGAACTACCCACCGATGGTGATTTTGGCGGGGCATTTGGGGCCGCACGCCTTGGCATGATGGCCGCGACCGGGGCAGGGGTTGAGATTGCGACGACCCCACAGATCGCCCGGGTGATTGAACCCGACCCCGCTTTGACCGAGGCCTTCGCTGAGGCCCACGCGCGCTATCGCGCCAGCTATCACGCATTGAAAGGACTGACATGACCGATTTCTTCAAGGGTATTCCGGCAATCACCTATGAAGGGCCAGACAGCGACAATGACTTTGCCTTCCGCCACTACAATGCGGATGAGATTGTGATGGGCAAGCCGATGAAGGATCATCTGCGCTTTGCATGTGCCTACTGGCATTCTTTCGCGTGGCCGGGGGGCGATCCCTTTGGTGGACAGACGTTTGAACGGCCCTGGTTCAGCGACACGATGGAGGCGGCCCGGCTGAAGGCCGACGTGGCGTTCGAGATGTTCCAGATCCTTAACGTGCCCTATTTCTGTTTTCACGATGCGGATGTGCGACCCGAAGGGACGAGCTTCGCTGAAAGCACCAAGAACCTCGAACAAATCGTTGATTACTTTGCGGAAAAGATGGACGCGACCGGGGTCAAACTGCTGTGGGGGACGGCCAATCTGTTCTCGCACCGGCGGTTCATGGCGGGGGCCGCGACCAACCCTGACCCGGATGTGTTCGCCTATGCTGCGGCAACGATCAAGACCTGCATGGATGCGACGATCAAGCTGGGGGGCGAGAATTACGTCCTCTGGGGTGGGCGCGAGGGGTATGAGACCTTGCTGAACACCGACATGGGCCGCGAACGCCAGCAGGCGGGGCGGATGTTGCAGATGGTGGTCGATTACAAGCACAAAATGGGCTTCAAAGGCGCGATCCTGATCGAGCCCAAGCCGCAGGAGCCGACCAAGCATCAGTATGATTATGACGTCGCCACTGTTTACGGCTTCCTCAAGGATTTCGGGTTGGAAAACGAAGTGAAGGTCAATATCGAACAGGGCCATGCCATTCTGGCGGGGCATTCGTTTGAGCATGAGCTGGCGCTGGCCCGTGAATTGGGCATCTTCGGATCGATCGACATGAACCGCAATGACTACCAGTCCGGCTGGGATACCGACCAGTTTCCCAACAACGTGCCAGAGATGGCGCTGGCTTATTATGAGGTGCTGCGCGCCGGTGGATTCACCACGGGCGGGACGAATTTCGACGCGAAGTTGCGGCGTCAAAGCCTTGACTCAGAAGATTTAATTCTCGCACATGTTGGCGGTATGGATGCCTGTGCGGCCGGTTTAAAAGCTGCCGCTGCGATGCTGGAGGACGGCAAGCTCGAGGCGGCGCGCAATGAACGCTACGCGGGCTGGGATACGCCGGATGGCAAGGCGCTGATGGGCGGTGAATTGGATGCAATCACGGATAAGGTCATTGCTGATGGAACAAACCCCACACCACGCTCTGGCCGCCAGGAACGGTTGGAAAATCTGGTAAATCGCTACCTCTGACAGGCATGAAACCCTGACCTTGTGCCTTTGCAGTCACCTGATACGCTGTCGGCCAAAGGGACAGGCCGGGTAACGTGATCAGAGCCGTAATCAAGGCGTTAGGACGCAGTCATATGGACGTGACCATGCGGTCAGGGTCCGATTATGTCGTGCGTATCGTAGAACGGCCCGGGCTGTGGATGGATGCGGCAGAGATCGCGGCATTGTCGCAGGATCTGCGCACTGTTGCGGGGCGCACACTGGATGCGGGCAGCCTGACCTATGGTGTCTTTTCGGGTGATAAATCCCGCATGGGCGAGGTATTCATCACGTTGGTCAGCAGGCGGGATGGGACGCCCGTTGCATTCAATGCCCTTGCGGTGATGACATTGGACACAGCCCCTCATCCGACAGAAGTGCTGCATCTGGGGCTGGTGATGGTGGACCCGGATGAACGGTCGAAAAACCTGTCTTGGGTCCTGTATGGTCTGACCTGTTTCCTGATCTTTTTTCGGCGCCAATTCCGACCAATATGGATTTCCAACGTCACACAAGTACCTTCGGTCGTGGGGATGGTTTCTGAGATGTTTTCTGAGGTCTGGCCCGGTCCGAACAAGGGGCGGCGTACGTTGAACCATCTGCTGTTGGCGCGGCGTATTTTGGCCGAGCAGCGGCATGTCTTTGGGGTTGGTGCAGAAGCCGGGTTTGATGAGGACCGTTTTGTCATCACAAACGCCTATACCGGCGGGTCGGATGATTTGAAAAAGACATGGGACGACGCGCCAAAGCACCGCAACGACCACTATAATGCGTTCTGTGCCAAGCAGTTAGACTATGCGCGCGGCGACGATGTGATCCAGTTGGGGCAGATGGATCTGGCGGCAATGCGAACCTATCTGGCCCGCGAGGTGCCAAAATCAGCCGTGCTGGGGTTGTTGGTTACGGGCGGTTTGGTTGCGCTGCGTCGGTTCATCTTACCGGTTACTTACTGGGCCGACAGCCGGACGCAGTTTTCGATTTTACGCCCTTTCAAGGCTGAACAGAAATGATTGCCGCGGCGACAGTTCTGACTGAGCTGTTCTTGTCCTGCGGGGCATTGCTGGGTCTTTTGACGCTCCAGAATGTGTTGATCCGCCGTGACGGCTGGGACCCGATCAACCGCCGTTTTCTGTTTGGCATTCGGGTGACGATGATGCTGTTTGCCGGGCGTGTTCTGATTATCGTAACGGGGGGCGAATGGTTCCGGATATTTGTCCTTATGGGGGCCGCCTTGATCCCGCTGGCCGTGCTTTTGCTGACCGAAGGGTTGTTGCGTCGGCACGCGCCACCGCTAATCAAGGCTTTTGTGGCGGGTGGTGCGATTGTCTTTGGGTTGAGCGCCTTTTGGTATTCGCAAAACATCGATCCGCCACGTCTGATCGCGCTTTTGGTGTTTCAAATCCTCAGCTTTTGTTTAGCAGGTTGGTTGATCCTGACACGCGACCGGGCGTCGCTGTCGATGAGTGAGAATACGACTGTGACCCGGCTGGGGTGGTCGCTGATCTTGTTCATTCCAATGGCATTCGGCGATTTCATGTTAATTTACATCGACTTGCCAATCCAGTTTTCTGCTTTGGGTGTATTGATCTTGTGCTGGCTTGCCATTGGTTTGGGGCGTGCGCATCTGGGGCATCGCGCCACGCTGATGAACCTTGTCGTGATGGTCACGGCGGCGGTGGGTGTTGGCATCATGATCGGGTTTTTCGGTGCGTTGGGCCGTGATGGGACGCTGCTGTGTATTGCCGCGATCATGACGACATTATTTTTGGTGGCGATCTTTAATGATGCCCGCACCCTACGCTCAGAAGAGCAAAGCATGGGGCTGTTGCGCCATTTGGCGGAGGCTGAGACGGACGATCCGTTGGCGTTTCTCCGCGATTTGCAGAGCCATCCGTTGGTGGAAGGCGCGGTGGTTATCAGCGAAGATAATCTGGCGTCCTTACAGGAAGAGACACTGGCAGAGGTCTTTGCCGCGGCCCCCGTATTGCGCCGGTCTGATCCACCACAATTGGGCCCGTTGGCGGATGATCATATCACTTATCTGTTTGATCGCTACTCAGCCACCCATATCCTGTTGGCGGCCGCCGCCCCGCGTATTTTGATCGCGCTGTCGATGCCGTCGCTGAGCGCGTCGCCGCAAGCGGAACTGGAGTTACAGGTGGTCCAGCGGATGGCAGCCCTGATGGCGGAGAGATCATGAAAGCACGTGCAATCGAGATTTTTGGAGCAGGTGTAAAGGCGGCTGACCCCTTTGCTGCTGTAGAGGGCGCGTTAGGGCAGGTGCCCACGCCCGGTTTGATTGTCGCTGTTGGCAAAGCGGCGCGGTTGATGGCCAAGGCTGCATTGACCCGCTTTGAGGGTGTCCCAACGCTGGTTGTGACCAATTACGAGAATGCCGAACCCTTGGATGGCGCGCAGGTTTTCGCGGCGGGTCATCCAGTTCCGGATGAAAATGGGGCCGCCGCTGCACGTGCGGTTATTGCGGCCTTGCATGATGCGGCGGGGCCAGTGCTCGCGCTGATTTCCGGTGGTGGATCAGCATTGCTGCCTGCCCCTGCAGGCGATTTGACCCTTGCTGACAAGGCTGCTGTGAACACGTTGTTGCTGGGGTCGGGGTTGGACATCGGTGCAATGAACCTGGTCCGGCAGCAATTATCGGAATTGAAGGGGGGCGGGTTTTTGCGTCACGCCGCCCCGCAGCCGGTGACTGCGTTGATCCTGTCGGATGTGATCGGGGATGATCTGTCGGCGATTGCAAGCGGTCCTACGGTCGCGCCTTTGGGAACGGCTGAGGCAGCTGCCGATCTGTTGAAGCATGCTGGCCTTTGGGCGCGTGTACCGCCGGTTGTTCGCGATCATCTGATGCTTTCCCGAGCTCCGGCACCCTTGCCCGATGCCGTGAATATCCTTGTGGGATCGAATGCGCAAAGCGTGGCAGCAATGGCGACCAAGGCGGGCGACGCTCGCGTGATACCGGTGCCGGTGGTCGGCGATGTGGCCGATGCGGCGCGTTTGATCTTTGATCATGCTGGCGAGGGCGTGACCGTTTGGGGTGGCGAAACGACCGTTGTGTTGAAGGGAGACGGGCGTGGTGGGCGCAATCAGGAATTGGCGCTGCGCATCGCGCTGGAGGCACAGGCGCGGGGTTGGACCGATTGGGTGTGTCTACAGGGCGGCAGCGATGGCCGTGATGGGCCCGTGGATGCCGCAGGTGGATTGGTTGATAATGAAACATTAAGTAAAATCAATACATCAGGAGGCGATATTCACACGCTTCTGGCCAATAATGACAGCTATGCGGCGCTTGAATTGGCCGGTGATTTACTGATGACCGGGGCGACAGGGACAAATGTTGCTGACCTTGGTGTCATGATCAGGAAAGGTTAATCGACGGGCAAGCCGCTTGGTACTTCGGGCGGGCGTCCCATGGGGCGCGTCGTGGCGGTTTCACCGGTCAATGCGTTCAGAAAAGCCACAAGATCTGCAATGTCATTGTCGGAGAGCATCATGGGCTGGATGTCCAGAACAGCTGCCTGCCGCGTCATTTCACGGGTGTCGGACCTGACCGCAAAATCGCCTGCCGCCAGCCACGGTACATCGGGGAGGCCTGCAATTTCCGGTTGCCACGCAGCACCGGCGGTGACCGGGTCAGCATGGTGTCTGATCATCGCCTCAAGCGTCGGATAGGCGCCGTTGTGGCCGTAAGGTGCCGTCAGGGCCACGTTGCGTAGCGATGGTGTGCGGAATTTGTAGGCATCCTCTAGCAGGTTGGTTTCGCCCATGCGACCCACATCGCGCGGCATCGGGTCGAAGGGGCGTGTGCGACCGGGGCCGAAAGCGGGCAGGCCAAGCGCGTGGAAATTCTGGTCGGTGAAAAGCGGGCCTGCGTGACAGGATGCGCAGCGATTGTTAAAAAAAAGCTGGCGGCCCCGTTCGGCGGGGTCCGGCAGCGGCGTGCCGGTCAGCCATTTATCGTAGGCGCTGTCATGGCTTTGCCATTCGCTTGCAATGAATGCGCCGAGTGCGTTGCCGATATCGACGATAGTGATATCGGTGGGTTCTTCAATGCGGTCAAAGGCTTGAATGAACAAATTCGTGTATTCCGGAATGGTTCGCACCCGTTTCGCGATGATGGGCCAGCCCCGGTCAATGCGATTGCGCACGGCCCCGATCACATCGTTTTCACCGGGGTTTCCAGCCATCTCAAACTGAGCGGTAAGGGGGAACAAAGCCTGTGCTGCAAGCAGATTATCAAGGCCTGATGGCAGCCATTCCTCGGCGGGTGAATCGAAGCCATTGCCGTAGATGTCAGAGCGGGTCAGGCGCCCATCGTGAAACATGACCCGAATAGAATTATGCCCAAGATTCCAGAGGCTTGGTGCGTTTCTGGGGATGCGTTTGCGGATCTGGTCCGCCCCTGTGCCGGGGGTGCGCTCGGGGCCGACGCCGACGCCGCCTTCGCCGATGCCCAATGACAGCCCGTCACCGCCTGCGTGGTCATGATGATGACAGGTCCCGCAAGATATATTTCTGTTTCCTGACAGTATCTTATCATAAAACAGCAACTGTCCGATGCGGGCTTGATCCGGGTCGGTGGTGATGTAATCATCCACGGAAATGCTCTGTGCAGTGGCCATTTGGCCAGCAAAAAACAACCCGAGGAGGATCGTATGTTTTCCATGCAGAAACCATGCGCATACCATGCGCATGTTTGTGCGGTTCTGCTGTTTTTGGCCACGCCAGCGCAGGCTGATATGGAGACGGCGCGCGATCTGATGGAGGCGGGGCAGTTTGAAGAGGCCCGCGAGATGTTCGAGGTTTATGCGCGGTCTGGCAACGCGGATGCCGAAGAACTGATCGGCGTGATGTACGCCATGGGCCTTGGCGTCGCGCGCAATGACGAACGGGCGTTTGACTGGTATCTGCGGGCGTCGATGAAAGGGCATCCGGGGGCGCAATCGGGGCTTGGTTGGTATTACGAGGTGGGCCGGGGATTGCCCGCGCCTGATATGGTTCGAGCCTATCTGTGGTACGCGTTATCGGCAATAGGCGGGGACCCGGATGCACTGGATTCGCTTGAGGAAATCACGCCGCGCCTTACGGCAGAGGAGCGGGCGCGGGCTGAAGTGTTGGTGGATGATTACCGGGTTTGGATGTATCCATTCAGGTAAGACAATTGCGTTGATAGCCCACAATTTTCACCGATTTTGGTCAGTTCCACGCGGTAAGGCGCCTTTAAGAATTGATTGGCCGCGACCCGCTAGATTTGTGACGCAGGTTGGCGTGTGAGGTGACCAAGAATAAGATACAATTGTGGTCGTTTGGCGTTGGCTGGACGGGCATATCGATCATTCTATCCATCATCATTACTTATGGCGTTGCTGGCGCGCCTGTTAACCGCACAACCCTTATCACAACGATTGGATCGCCATTACTGATTGCGCCAATTGCCGCAATCGTCACGGGGCATATGATGCTGAAATTTCATATCCTGAACCAGAAACTCCAGCGGGCGCTGGCGCGGGATCATCTGACGGACATTTATGACCGCAAGTATTTCGCGGAACGGCTGGAGGCGCTGCCGCCCGAGACCGAAGCGTCAGTCTTGATGGTGGATGTCGGCCATTTCAAACAGGTCAATGATACCTATGGCCACTTTGTGGGTCATGCAGTGATCCGGCATCTGGCTCAAACTCTGGCTCACCCAATGCCGGAATGATGATTTGGTCGCGCTTTGGCGGGGAAGAGTTCGTGGTGTTTTTGCGCGCGAGCGGAGGTATTGGTGGATGATGACCGCGTTTGGATGTATCCGTTTCGGTATGATGTCGTGGCAGGTGGGGTGCCCCCCACACAATGCGGTTGGAGGTGGATGTACTGCGCGTCGTTTTGAAAATCATCGGACTTTTGTTAGCGGCTGTGACCATGACAGCCTGCGTGCAGCATTATCGGAATTCCGGGAGTGCGGAGCTGCCTGATCGTGCGCCTGATGCGCTGCGCATGGCGACCTACAATGTTCATTACATTATTCTTGGCCAGCAAACCGGACCCTGGTCTGTGGGTGATTGGGAGCGACGCAAGGGGCCCCTCGATCTCGCGTTCAAGGCGTTGGAGGCCGATGTTGTGACTTTTCAGGAAATGGAGAGTTTTGCGTGGGGCAGTGATGGGTCTGTTAATCTGACACTGGATTGGTTGTTGGCGCAAAACCCGGATTATGCTGCCGCGGGGGTGGGGGATTGGCAGGTGTTTCCGTCAACCCAGCCGATCCTTTATCGCCGGGACCGGCTGCGTGCGATCGATCAGGGCTGGTTCTTTTTCTCGGACACACCGGATGTGATTTATTCGCGCACATTCAATGGATCGTTTCCGGCGTTTGCGTCCTGGGTGGAATTTGAACGCGCGAACGGTGCCCGGTTTCGGGTGGTAAATGTGCATTTCGAGTATTCCAGCCGGTCGAACCGTCTGATGTCGGCCGAACTGGTTGTGGCCCGCATTTCGCCTTGGATTGCTGCGGGAGAAGATGTGTTTTTGGTAGGGGATATCAATGCACGGCTAGGCGCGCGAACGCATCGGATATTAGAGGGTGCCGGGCTGAGCTTTGCCCCGGTGGCGGGGGCGACATATCATTTGAACCGGGGGCTGAACCTGTTTGGCGCGATCGATCATATCGCGACGACAGATGGGATCACTTTGGTCGGAGAGCCTGTTGTGCTGCGCCAGAAGTTTGATGGCGAGTGGCCGACGGATCATTATCCGGTGATTGCGGATTTTGAGTTGAAGAATAGATAGGGTGCGCAGTCGGACGTCCATGTTTGACCGCTTGAGATTGACCCCGAGCAGATTATCGCGCGTTTCACAGCAGATCAACGAGTGTGGGTATCGCCGTTTCGGGGGCAGTGAGTTAATCCGGCTCTTTTGTTGTTAATCAATGGCTGCTGAGTGAGGGCAAAAGCAATTCTTGCACGGCGATATCTGTCCCCTTGGGCGAATCCAAATTGCTTTGATCGACAGTAAATAGGGGTGCCTATTGGGATTTGTGCGAAGCTTGCCGGGTATTTTTTGCCTCGATGTCAGGTGGCAGAAAGATTTGCTGCTCACCCTATATCCGGACAAATACTCTCCGGGGGCATCATGGTCGATCAAGTTATCCTGACAGACGGACTGAACTATCAAAGCGCGCAAATCAATGCAAATGATGCATCTGTGTCTCAGACGGCAGAGCCTGGCGGCTTCAATTTGATGCTCAGAGATATCGAACGTGACGGTTTGTCGGGCCAGTCGGCCGAAGGCGGGGCCATTGCGCAGTCTGCGCCGGCAAAAGATGATAGATCAATCGTTCAAAAAGCCATTGACGCATGGCGGAGCTGGGTTTTCGAAAAACAAAATGAGCCCGATGAAAGTCTAAACGATTTTAGTTTGAATAGTATTGCAGGCGTCCTGCGTGGCACGGTGGGCGATACGTTTCAGTTCATTTGGGGCGCGATGGCCTATGTACCGGCAGGCGCAGGCGGCGATATCGGTGGGATGAACATACCACCCGACCAAGCCAGACGGTACGATTTCAGCGGTGAGCGAGGAGAAGCGGCGGAACGCGTTTTTGAGGACAGCGGTGCATTCTTTGATGAATTGTTGCAATCCGTTGGTGCAAATCCGAATGCCCCGGAATACCGGACTGCACGCTCAATTGGCATGTTGGCTGATTTTGTCGGCGGTGCCGTCGGTTTGGGGAAACTTGGCCTGAGCGGTGCGAAAGCCCTGACGTTGCTGGATAATGTGGACGACGCTGCCGTTGTGCTGCGTGTATCCACCCAAATCAGGAACAGCCCTCCGGATGATCTGGCGAAGTTCATCTCGACGCTTGATGGGGACACTTACCGCAAAATGCCCGCGAGCGTTCGCATAACGCTTAAATCGACCCTGAGCGAGAACGTAGAGGTCCTTGGTGCGCGGGCAAAGACATTAATGGAGCGACTACAGGGTTTCGATAATCTGGAAGATTTTGCATCACCGATGGCTGCTGATTGGTCCAACGATATAGTCAGCCAAGACGCATTGAAGGCATTCTCTGAACTCAACCGTTTTGATTTTGAGGATTTGCCAGAGCTGCTTCAGAACATTCGCGGCGACAATCTAAGTGACGCCATAGTGAAGATGATGAGGGACGTAATCGAAGAGAAATCGTCTTTTTTTGAGGATGCGGCAGATGTTCGGGTGATCTATTCTGAGTTTGGGCGGATAGTACGAGAAGCCAGCCCGGAGATGTATCGCGGATTGGACGGTGTATCAGATAGCACGATTGGAAAGCTTTCGATCGATTTTGGTATCTCGCCGGATGACACATTGTACCGCGCAACGCCACGCGAGTTCGTAAATGCAGACGGTACCGTATCGCCTAATCCGGATTCAGCAGGCATTGTGCGAGATACGCTCAATTCTCGACGCCGCGGTGTAGGCCGATCGCATCAGCGCGCGCCTGAAATATTTGTTGCTGGTGAGAAGGCTGCGTCGCGCCAACCAGGGCTATTCTTTGGAACAAACCAAATCGTTGCCAAAAGTTATCAAGACCCGGATATGGTTGTGATTGGTGTCAGTGTCCGCGATCTACTGGAGGCGGCGTCCGAAAGTGGCAATTCGCTTGATTTTCTGAGCGATGCCGCAGGCATGACTCAACAAAGTGCTGTTTTTGTGAACTTCGATTTCCCTGTCAGGTTCACGGCACAATAGGCGCAACCGCATAAAACCTGCATCCAAGTCTCTCACTTACGAGGCGCGCTGAATCTGCGTTGCGTCACACAAAAATAGCAAGCCAATAAAATCGACTTCTTTAGTTTTGTGCAGGATAAAGGGCCGCCACCGGGCGGCCCTTCGGCATGGCTTTATGTCAGTTTAGGTCGCTGGCGTAAGCGGCTTCCAGTTCGGCCTCGGCTTCATCGACGGCCATGATCAGCGCGTCGAGGATTTCGTTACCGCCGTCTACGTTTTCGCGGAACCAGGCCTGCACCGGGGTTGCGGCTTCGGCGAAGGCTGCTTTTTCCTCGGGGCTTGGCACGTAGAGGTCACCGCCGCCGGCCACGAAAGCCTCATAAGCTTCGATGGATTTGCGCTTGGGTGAGGCGAAGGTGGCTTGCTGCAGCTGGCTGAACCCGTCAACCACGACGCGCCGCAGGTCTTCTGGCATGGCCATGAAGTTTTCGTTCGACATCCACCAGAGCGCACCCATATAGGCGTGCCCGTCAAGCGTGACGTATTGCAGGCCCGCATCCGGGAATTTCATGCCCATGATGTCGGTGATACCGTTTTTGGAGCCTTCGACAACGCCGGTCTGGAACGAGGTGAAGAGTTCAGGCCATGGGATCGGGGTTGGCGAAGCACCCAGCGCGCGGACCAGTTCCTGTGGTAGGTCTGCGACAACGGTGCGGATTTTCAGCCCTTCCATGTCTGAGGGCATCGCGACCCGGCGTTGGGTATTCGCGAAGTTGCGCCAGCCGCCGGTGTTGCCGATGGTCATCAGGCGGATCGTGTTATCGGAGGTTTCCAGCGCCATGTCGCGCATGGTGCGGACGAAATCGCCTGTCAGCACTTCTTCGGCGATGCGGTCATTGGCCATCAGGTAGGGCAGGTCGAGGACTTGCACATATGGGAAGATGCCTGCGGCCCCGCCGGAGGTGGAGATGTAGACATCAATGGAGCCCTCGGAGACACCTTCGAGGCATTCCGCACCGGTTGCGCAAAGCTGTGTGCCGATAAAGAGTTCCACGGCGATGCGCCCGTTCGACGCCGCCTCAACGTAGTTTTTGAACACGACCAGACCGTCATAGTCTTCGTCGTTTTCGTTGGAGTTCGCGGTGGCTCGGATGGTGAATTCCGTATGGCCTCCGGCCCATGCGGCGAGCGGTGTCGCCAGCAATGCGGCGGTGGCCGCGATTTTTGTGATGTGTTTCAGCATTAATCTCTCCCTTGATGCTGGTTAATTGATACCCGGTGTTGGGCTGATGCAAGCGGTGAATCCGACCTCTGGGCCGCAGCCCAGAAAACCGGTCAGATACGGTACTGTCATGGAAATGGCGGGGATGTAGGTGATCAGGAAGATCACCAGGACTTCGACGGCAAGGAAGGGCAGGATCGCCTTGGCGATGGTTTCGACCTTTTCGCCCGAGACCGTACTGGCCACGAATAAGACAAGCCCCATGGGTGGCGTTGCCAGCCCCACGGTCAGGTTGACGCTCATGATGATGGCGAAGTGGACGGGATGTACGCCAAGGTCGACGAAGATCGGCCCGAGGATGGGGCCGAGGATGATGATGGCGGGGCCTGCGTCTAGGAACATGCCGACGACGAACAGCAGGATGTTGATCAGGAACAGCAGCATCAGCGGGTTTTCGGACAGCGACAGGATGTAGTCGCTGAGGATTTGGGGGGCGTAGCTGAGGCTGACGACGGTTTTGAAGGCTACGGCTGCGCCCACGAGTAGCAGGACGGCGGAGGTGGCGAGGGCGGAGCGGGTGAGGACCTCGGTCAAGTCGCGGAGTTTCATGGAGCGCAGCACGAAGAACGACACGATCAGCGCGTAGGCCACGGCGACGGCTGAGGCTTCGGTCGGGGTGAAGACACCGACGAGGATGCCGCCCAGGATAATGATGGGGGTTTGCAAGGGTGCAATGGCTTTTTTGCAAACGATGCGGAAGTCATGACTGACCTGCCTGCGGTATCCCATGAGCATGAAATGTGCGATCACAAGCAGTGCTGCGAAAACGACCCAGAGGTTGAGCGTGTGTATTTTGTCGCCGTTTTCGGCGATCGTGGAGAGGCCAACGCGGGTGGATAACCCGCTATAGATTGCCATCAGCAGGCCCGCGACGTTCAGCCGGATCAAGGCGAAGCTGACCCAGTATTCGACCTTGGTGATGTCCTGGTTTTTGGTGACGATCCGTTCGGCTTTGGGCAGATCATAGCGGTCGGCCATCAGCCGGACCATGACCATCAGGCCGACGCCGACCATAACGCCGGGGACAATGCCCGCGAGGAAGAGCGCCGCGACGCTTTCGCCCATCACGTAGGCATAGATGATCATGATACCCGACGGTGGGATGATGGGCCCGATGACGGAGCTGGCGGCGGTGATGGCGGCGGCGAATTTGCGGGAATAGCCGTTCTTTTCCATCGCGGGGATCAGGGTGGAGCCGAGGGCAGAGGTGTCGGCGACGGCAGAACCTGAGAGGCCCGCGAAGAGGATGGAGCTTAGGATATTGACGTGGGCGAGGCCGCCGCGCAGATGGCCCATGAAGGCCTGGCTGAATTCGACGAGCCGCAGGGTGATACCGCCGCGGTTCATGATCTCGCCCGCCAGCATGAAGAAGGGCAGTGCCATCAGCGGGAAGCTGTCCATGCCGTTATAGAGATTGCGGTAGAGCCCTGCGACGACGTTGCGGTTGTCGCCTTCCAGCATGATGAGCGCGAAGGGGGAGGCGAGCAGCGCGAAGACGACCGGCAGGCCGATCATGATGAGGATCAGGAAGAGGGGGAGGAACCAGAGCAGCATTACTCGGCCCCCGCGAAATCATTGGCGCTGAGCGGTTTGAGTTTGGCCCCGTGGCCCAGCAGTTTGATGAGTTGCCGGATCATGAGTTCGATATTGACAAGGATCAGCAGGTTCACACCGACCCAAAGGGAGGCGTATTGAAAGCTGTTCTGGAATTTGTTGCCGCATTTGCCGATCTCGAACCCGAAGGGCCAACGCAGGGAGGATGAGCAGCCACGCCCGGAGATGGTGTCTACGTGGTTGTTCAATCCCCGGTCCCAAGCGATGATCAGGACCCAGAAGACGATACAAAGCAGGAGCAGCGTCAGGATACCCGAGATCAGCCGGGGCAGGGCCCGTTCGAGCATGTCGATCGACACGAACCCGCCCATGCGGAAGGCAAGGGGGGCCATCAACCCCGTCATCCAGAGCATACCGAAACGTGCGCCTTCCTCGGTCCAGTTGGGTGCGTCGTTGAGAACATAGCGGAAGAAGACCTGACCCAGGATCAGGCAGACCATGATGGCGAGTGCTGCCACCGCGATGGCCTTGCCAATGGCAAGTACCACGGTGTTGAACCGTTCAAGTGGCCATAAAAGGCCGAACAGGACCGACATTGCGGCTCCTCCCCTGTTTATGTCAGGGCCTTCTGGCCCTTTTTGTTGTCAGCGGTGTTGGCCGCCGCCCCGGATATGGTCCGGGTCCTGAGGTGTACTACGGATTTTTCCGTCAGCTTGGGTGAAAACCCCCGTACTTGCCGCCGTGAAAGACGAGCGGGTCGCCTCCCTGATGATGTGCCTTGGTGACGCGGCCCACGATGATCACATGATCCCCTGCGTCATGGGTGGCCTCAAGATTACATTCGAATGTGGCCATTGCGCCGTTGATGATGGGCATGCCACAATGGGACAGATGCATCGGGATCTGGTTGATTGCAGTCTTGGATTTGATGATGGCCGCACAGATGTCGCGTTGGTCGGCGGCCAGCACGTGGATTGCGAAGCGCCGGGAGCCTGCGAAATGTTCAAACCGTTTAGATGATTTTGCGGGTGACCAGAGCACCAGTGGCGGGTCCAGCGACACGCTTGCGAAGCTGTTGGCGACAATCGCGACGGGCCCTTCAGGGCTGTCGGTGGTGACGACCGTGACGCCGGTCACAAAGGTGCCGAGCGCCCCGCGAAAACTGTCGGCGTCCGTGCTGGGGTCGAATGTCGCGATGGTGCCTGCGTCCATTATGGTACCTCTTGGCCAAGTGCGGCTGTGTAGAGTTCGAACCATGTTTCGCGGTCCATGGTCACTTTCAAAGCGTCTGACAGGGCTTTGATACGGTTGAGATTATTGGTGCCCATGACGGGCATGATGTTGGCGGGGTGGGCCAGCAACCACGCCACGGCGACGGCCCCGATATCGGTATCGTTGTCCTGTGCGATGTTCGTCATCGCTGTACGCAGTTCTGCGTTACCTTGCCCGCTGACCAAGCTGCCGCCGCCCAGTGGCGACCATGCCATGATCGGGACGTTGCGTTCTTGCAGATAGGCGACATCGCCATTGGTGAAGCCTTGGTGGGCGGCAAGCGATAGTTCGATCTGGTTGGTGATCAGCGGGGTTTTCATCGCTGATTGCAGCAGCGTCCAGTCGTGCAGTTTGAAGTTGGAGACGCCGACGGAGCGGACTTTGCCGCTTGCTACGACTTCGTCCAGCGCGGCCCCGGTTTCATGGTGGTCCATCATTGGGTCGGGCCGGTGGATCAGCAACGTGTCGATCTTGTCGATATCCATCAGCCGCAGCGAATGATCGACCGAGGCGATGATGTGGTTGCGGCTGGTGTCGTAATACTTGACGCGGGCGTCGCTATAGCGGCCCATGGGGGCGACGATATCGCATTTGGTCACGATCTCGATCTGGTCCTTCAGCGCGGGTGCTGCTTTGAGCGCGTTGCCCAGCACCTCCTCCGCCTCATAACCGCCATAGATGTCGGCCTGATCCATCGTGGTGATGCCTTGTTCAAGGCAGGCCTCGATCTTGGCCTGCACATGGGCAGGGGATGTGTCGCTGTCGTCGCCCAGCCGCCACATGCCATATATGATGCGGCTGAATGACAGGTCTTCGGTGATTTTAATGCGGTTCAACGGCGTGGTCCTGTGCCCAAGGGGGTCGCTGGTGTTTCGGATGGCACGCGCCCGTATTCATGCGGCAGCGAGCAGGTTTTCAACTGGGGCATAACGCGTTTGCCAAAATGTTTGGCCTCGTCGATATGCGGATAGCCTGAGAAGATGAAAGCACGGATGCCCATCTTTTGATAGGCCTCGATTTTCGTCATGATCTGGTCGGTGGAGCCGACAAGCGCCGCGCCACAGCCCGAACGGGCGCGGCCGACGCCGGTCCAGAGGCCGGGTTCGGTGTAACCGTATTTATCGGCGAGTTCCCGTGCGCGGGCCTGATGTGACACACCAAGCGATATGCTGTCATGGGCGCGGTCGCGGATCAGTTTGCCGTACTCGTCGTCGAGTTTCGATGCGATGTAATCGGCGTATTCTTTCGCCTCTTGTTCGGTGTCCCGCACGATCATGTGTACGCGCAGACCGTAATCCAGCGTGCGATTGTGGGCAGCCGCCCGTTCGTTCACATCCTTCATGCGCTGTTCCAGCATGTCCGTGGTTTCGGGCCACATCAGGTAGACGTCACATTGCGCGCCGCAGAGTTCGAGGGCGGCGGGGGAGTAGCCACCGAAGTATAGGAGTGGGCCGCCGTTTTGCTGGTAAGGTTTGGCGGGGTCGGTGGTGAGTTTCGAAATCTGGTAGATATCGCCGTCATAGCTGACCTCGTCCTGCGTCCAGCATTTGCGCAGGATTTCGACGACTTCGTGGCTGCGTTTGTAGCGATAGGCGCTTTCGGCAACCTCGCCCGGGAAATCGCTGCTGATCACGTTAAGCGTTAGCCGCCCCTTGAGCATATGGTCGAGGGTCGCGATGGTGCGGGCGAGCATGATGGGTTGGACTTCGCCGCAACGGATGGCGGCGAGGAAGTTCATTTTCGTCGTCAGCGGCGCCATGCCTGCGACGAAGGATAACGTGTCCTGTCCGACCTGATAGGAGGAGGGGGCGAGGATGTTACGAAAACCCTGTTCTTCTGCCGTCAGCGCGATGTCGCGGCAGTGTTCCCAGCTTGAGCGCAAATCGCCGTCGGGCACGCCGAGGAATTGGTAATCGTCTGAGCAGAGCGCGGAGAACCAACTGACTTCTGCCGCATCAAGGTCTGCGCTGGTGACCGGCACGATGGTCATCGATTCTCCTCCCCCGAGAGTATTGTTGCCTCTTGCGTAGCACGCAAAATTCTGTGCAACAATAGTGTATCAATTTTCATGGGTAGGCCTGGGGAGGGGTCGCCATGGCGAAAACCACTGCCTTGCCGAAATTCATCCAGTTGAGCGAAATGCTGATCCGCGAGATTGCCGCGGGGCATTTGGCAGACGGATGCCGGCTGCCGCCGGAGCGCGAGATGGCCGATGATCTGGGTGTCGCCGTTGGCACGCTGCGCAAGGCGCTGGCGGATGTGGAGGCCAAGGGGTTGCTGGAACGGGTGCACGGGTCTGGCAATTATGTGCGCCACAAACCAATGGTCGAATCGGTTTATGCGTTCTTTCGGCTGGAATTGCTTAAAGGTGGCGGGTTGCCCACAGCGGAGGTGTTGTCCGTCGACCGGATGACCAAGCCAGCAGATGCACCGGATTTCGGGCCAAGTGCTGAAGGCCATCGGATCAGGCGACTGCGGTCGTTGGATGGTGCTGTGGTGGCCCTAGAGGAGATCTGGCTGGACGGCGCGCAGCGCGATGTTGTTGCGATTGATGACCTGTCGGAGTCGCTTTATCACTTTTATCGCCACGATTTAGGCCTGATCATTGGATCAGTCGAGGATCGGATTGGCGTGGATGTGGTGCCGGACTGGACGCCAGCGGCGTTTCATCTGAACGCCGGCCAGACCGCTGGCTATATTGAGCGGATCAGCCGGACCGCCGCCAAGGAACCGGCAGAATTTTCGCGCACCTGGTATGATGCCAGGCGCGCCACTTACGTCTCTCGCATGGGAAAAGGTTAACGCGACGTGGAAACGGTGAACTACGGCCTGATTGGCTGCGGCATGATGGGTCGCGAACATATTTTGAATATCAATCTGCTGCCGCATGGCCGTGTCTCGGTTGTTTATGATCCGGTGACGGAATTGGCCGAATCTGCGGCGACCCTGGCCGAGAACGCACATGTGGCGGGTTCGCTGGAGGAATTGCTGGCGTTCGCGGCGCTGGATGCGGTTGTCATCGTCAGCCCGAATTATCTGCATGTCCAACAGTTGCAGCAAATTGTAGCGACAAGGCCCTTGCCGATCCTGTGTGAAAAGCCGCTTTATACTGATCCGGCTGACGCGCCGGTGTTGGATGATTTGTTCAGGGATTACCCCCATCCGGTATGGGTCGCGATGGAATATCGGTATATGCCCCCCGTGGCTGCGCTGATTGCGCAGGCTGAACAGGCGACGGGCGGCATCAAGATGCTGACGATCCGCGAGCACCGCTTTCCGTTTCTGCCAAAAATCGGCGACTGGAACCGGTTTAATGCCAAGACCGGTGGGACGCTGGTTGAGAAATGCTGCCATTTCTTTGACCTGATACGGTTGATTCTGGATGATGAGCCGGTGCGCGTGATGGCAAGTGCGGGCCAGTCGCTGAACCATATTGACGAACGTTATGACGGGGTGGCGCCTGATATCTGGGACAACGGATACGTCATTCTGGATTTCGCAAAGGGTGCGCGCGCCATGCTCGAATTATGCATGTTCGCCGAAGGGTCGAAATGGCAAGAAGAAATCAGCGCGGTAGGCCCCAAGGGCAAGATCGAGGCGCTGGTGCCGGGGCCGGGGCGATTTTGGCCAAAACTATTGGGGGATGCGCCGGTACCGCAGATGATCATCAGTCCGCGTGCCCCCAAAGGACCCTATGTATCAGAAATCCCCGTTGATCCGGCCTTGTTGGAGGCGGGCGATCACAACGGATCGACGTTTTATCAGCACCAGCGATTTAACGCAGTGATACGCGGCGAGGGCCGGGTTGAGGTGACGTTGGCAGATGGAGCCAAGGCCATCAAAATCGGGCTAGCCGCGCAGGAGAGCGCGCGTACGGGCCAAGCCATAAGCCTTTGATGCTGCCAAGAGGCAAAGAGTCGAGAAACCCGAAAACCTGCCAAGGAGGTTTTCGGATTTTTCTCGAAACGCTTTAGTTGCTTGTCCGCTCGACCGCGTTGACGATAAACAGGCAATCGCTACCTTCACACGTGACATAGCTGGCAGGCACGTGAAGTTCCCCGCTGTTTGTCCTGATGATGTAGGCATCTTCCCGGAACCCCATGAAATCACCAACGATGGAAACGTTAACGTTCTCGTTGTTGAAGTGGAGTTCAACCGTATCTGCGTTCGCTGTCGTGCCAACCAAACCGGAACCTATAAGCGCTGCAATCGCAGCAATACACTGACCATTTCTCAACATTTTTTACTCGCTTAAAGAACTACTATTCACGCGCAGGATGTATGAAGTTGACGTAGGGTTGTCAATGAAATTTTTTTAGAAAAATTCATTCTATTTTTTATATTTTGTTAAGGTTTTTTCGAATTTATCTTGTGCCAAAATTGTGACCAGTGATCGCGATTATCGCTCGGATTATATGTGCTGCTCGCAGGTATGGTTAACCCTTGGGTTGTGTTGACGGGAGTGAGACGATGCCATGCATATATTTTGTGAATGCTTTTGCAGGGTAAGCACCTGCGGCGACCGACATGGATGGAATGTCGGATCGCCGATGTATCATGAGATGCAGTAATCTTGTGATAATAGCGTTTCGCCTTTAACCTGGGACATCAGATAAAGGCGAAACGCTTTAATGCGCGAGTAGCACCGGGGTTTCGCGCTGTTTGAGTAGCGTTTCTGTGGTGCCGCCAAAGATACGTTCGTTCCAGCGACTGCGGCCATAGGCCCCCATCACGATGAGATCTGCCGTGGTTTCCTTAGCGCGTTCAAGAATGGCGCGGCCTATATTTTTATGTCCGCTGGCATATTCCTGCACGGTGACCCGGCAATTGTGATGGCTTAACCATGTGGCCAGATCTGCACCGGGACTTTCCCCGTCAGCCCATTTGGAGGCGTCAGCGTCGAAGCATCCGATTGTGACCTCTTTGGCGGTCCGTAAAAGCGGCAGGGCGGCCCGCACCGCGCGCGCGGCGGGCAGGCTGTTGTTCCATGCGAGCAGAACGTTATCGGGCGCCAGCGCCTTCTTGTTTTGTTCGACGTTCAGCATGATCGGCCCCGGTGCTTCGAACAGCAGCCCGTAGACGATGTTGCTGAATGCGGTGTCATTCTCGCGCAGACTGTCTTGAACGATGCTGATATCGGCGAAAAGTGCCCGGATCGCGACAGGGTCATGCAGGGCCGCGGGTTCGACGCAAATGGTTCCGACTTCGCCTGTCAGCCCCTGTTTTTGCAAGAATTCGCGTGTCTGCGCCTGATGACCAGCCAATAGCTCAGCTATTTCATTGCGTTTGTCGACCCAGCCATCGGGAATGACGGGCGCGCCGTAAGGGTGTGCAGAGATGGTGTAGGACAGGATCGGGACCGGCCCAATGTGCAGCACGTTCAGCCGTCCGCCTTGGGCGGTTGCGGCCTCTGCCAAGGGAGCAAGGTCGGCTGGGGTGCCGTTGGGACCTTGCAGCGCAAGAAATGTGGAATTCTTCATGATGAGCCTCTGGGTTGCTTGGCTTTCAGTCTAGGCGTGCTGCTGTGCCCCCGATTGAGATTAGTCAATTTCGCGGATGAACCGGCATGGCACTGTCCCGGCGTGACAGAGTGAGGCGATACAATGATTGATACAGCCCATTATCAGGCCCTTGGCGTACCAAAGGATGCGTCTGCCGATGATATCAAGCGCGCCTATCGCAAGATGGCCCGCAAGTATCATCCTGATGTCAACCCGGGGCCCGAGGCGGATGCGAAGTTCAAAGCAGCCGGCGCCGCCTATGATGTGTTGAGTGATCCCGAAAAGCGCGCAGCCTATGACCGGTTTGGCGCTGACTGGGATCAGCCCCGCCCCGAACCGGATCAGGACAGCCGCTGGCAAGGTGGCTTTGCCTTTGATGAGCGTGACGTGAACCCTGACATGTTTCGTGCATTCTTTGACCAGCGAGGTGGACCGCGCGCCATGCGCCAAGATCAGCACGCCCGGCTTGAGGTGGCGCTTGAAGATGCCATCCGAGGTGCCACCCGCACCTTATCGCTGCAGGTGCCACAGATTGATGCATCGGGTCACGTCACATTGCAAACGCGGACCATCGATCTGCGTGTGCCCAAGGGTATTTTACCGGGACAGCAGCTGCGCTTGCGGGGGCAAGGCATGGATGGCGGTGATCTGTTTGTTGAAATCGCTTTTGCGCCCCACCCCATATACCGCGTCGAAGGGCGCGACTTGTATGTCGCCCTGCCGGTGACCCCGTGGGAGGCCGCACTTGGCGGTAAGGTCAGGATGCCGACCCCGACCGGCCCGGTGGATCTGAATATTCCCGCTGATGCCCGTCAGGGCCAGAAGCTGCGTTTGCGGGGCAGGGGCCTGCCAGCGGCCCAAAAAGGCGATTTATTTGCGGAGTTGCACATCGTGAACCCGCCCAAATTATCGCCTGAGGCCCGCGCCCTTTATCAGCGGTTGGCCAAAGAGCAGCCCTTTAACCCTCGCGCAAATCTTGGAGTATAACGCTATGAAAAAGGCAAAACCCCGAAACCCGCAGGTCGACCTGATCGAGACGCTGTCGCTTTCAGAGCTGACGATGTTTTGTGACACCAACGCCGAATGGGTGATTACCCTGGTCGAGCATGGCGTCGTGAACCCGATCGCGCGATCTGCCCCGGAATGGGAGTTTACACCCGCCCATATCGCCCGCGCCCGGAAGGCAGCCCGCCTGATGCGCGATTTGGGCCTGAATGTGGCCGGTGTGGCCCTTGTTCTGGACCTGATTGAAGAACGGGACGCATTGGCCCGTAAGCTGGCATTGATGGGCGCGTGATGTGTCGTCATGGAGAACCCGCCCCGGCATTTTATGGAACGTAGCGCGCGGCGGCGACCAAACGCTTGATGTCCCGTAGTCCAACTTTGACCTTGAAGAATGTCGCATCCTGATTGGCTTTTTCGACGGATTTAGACAAAGCCTTTGGGTCGGCGCGGGCGACCGCCGCTGGGTTTGTGGCCCCGGCGGCAACAAGCGCCCGGGCAAATGGCGGACTGACCCATTGGATGCGGCACAGATCGGACACTGCAAACAAGGCCGCTGCATCAACCTGGCTGATTCCGGTCCGTTTGGCGAATGCGCCGGTATCTTCGGACGCGGCAATAAAGAGCTGCCGCGTATTTTTGATGCCCTGCTCTCTGAGTTTGTTGATAGTGTCGCGGCCGATCCAGTCGAACGTTTTGAGGGGCCGTGGTTTTGGAAGGAAGCCGTTCACTGTACGCTTGAGCAGTTGAAGGTAGGTGACATCGACGCCGGATTCCTTTGCAAGTAATGCAAGCGATTTGTCCGTTTTGAGAGCATTTCGCAGGTCCCCCATGGATTTAATCCTTGCCTTGCCAATCGCTGTGAGCTTCTCGTCCAGCTTGTCGCGCAAAGGTTCCTGACTTGGGATCAGGTCAGTATTCTCCAAACGCTGTTGCAGGGCGTCCAGATCAATTGCGTTCTCGTCGATGTCGTACTGCATCATGCATGCCTTCGTTCGGTTGGCGGCGGCGTTTGTTGCCGCGTTTCGCACGTTGTGGTGAGCCTTGGCCCCGTCGGCATGCGGGGCCTGTGTCGATCTGCTCTATTTAGAGAAGAGTACCGGCAGCTTGGCCTTGCTGAGAAGTGTGCGTGTGGCTGCGCCGATGACGAAATCATAGGCTCTGGAATGTCCGAACGCACCGGTTGCCAGCATGTCCGCGCCCGTCTCAAACGCTTCGTGGTTCAGGACATCGGCGACCTTCTCGCCATCTTTGTCGCGGTGCACGACTTCGACCTTTGGACCGTGTCGTGCCAGTGCGCTTGCCAGGTCATTGGCCGCATGATCGGCCAGCGTGTTGCTGGGCGGTGTACCGATACGCAGGACGCGCAGGTCGGCATCCGGGGCGGCCACATCCAACACATCATGTGCAGCGCGCGTTGCTTCGCGCGTTTCGCTGAAGCCAAGTACGACGTTGTCGCCAATTGTCCGGGCGACGTAGTCGCGTGGAATGACAAGCACCGGTCGACCGCTTTCCTTGATGACCCGTTCTTGCAGATCGTTGATCAGTGGGCGGTCATCGGCGTCGTCTTCTTGCGCCATCACGATCAAGTCGACGCTGCGCCCGCATTCAATGATGCTGTCGGCCAAAAAGCCGCCTTCACTGCTCATCTGTCGCCATTCGCTTGGGAAATCTTCGGCCTTGGTTTGCGCGTCAAAGATTTCTTTCACCTCCTGGGCATGGATGCGCTGGCTAGCGACAAAGTCGGGGTAGGTGGAATCGGGGATGTGTATTGCGATGCTGGGGTAGATCACGAGCGATTCCGTGACGTAGAGCCCAATCAGATGTGCATTGTCGCGCCGGGCAAGCACCGCTGCAGATTTCAGCAGATGTTCCGCTGATGTGGTGCCTGTCAGGCAGACAAGAATGGTGCGTAGGGTCATGTCTGTTCCTCCGATTCAGGGGGTCGCACCCGGTTTGGCCGGGTGCCACTTTGCTTATTTTGCGTTAATCGTGATTTTGCGACTGGTGGTTTTCGCTTCTGCCGGTTTGGCGATGGAAAGCCGTAAAACACCATCCGCGAACTTTCCTTCGATGGCGTCGTCAGCGGGTGTGAACCCAAGCGGGATTTGCCGCCGAAAGCTGCCATAGCTGCGTTCATGCAGGTGATAGTTCTTGTCTTCTTGGGTGTGCTCGTCGGATTTTTCGCCCTTGATCACCAGCAGATCGCCGTTCAGCGACACGTCAATATCGTCAGAGCCGACGCCGGGAATTTCGGCGGTCACTTCGATTGCGTCATCCGTTTCGGCCACGTCGATCGCGGGGTTGAGCCCATCGCTAAAGCTGGCCATCGGCCCTTGGCCTGACACGGTTGGATAGCCACGGAACCGATCAAAAAGGCGCTCCATCTCTTGTTGTAGTTGTTCAAAAAATGGCTGCGGTTCGGGGCCCTTTGACGGGGTTGGGGGGAGGTTTGTTTGCATCTCAATTCTCCGATTTTGCGACGCTTGCATGCGTCACCCATGGTCTAGCGGAGAACCACGTGCGGGGTTTTGACATTGCTCAATTGGCCAAGGTGGGGGCTGACCTAGGCTGAGTGTGCAACGTGATCTCATAAGGAAACCAATCATGCGACACTTATTGATTCCGGTATTTGCCAGCTTTGCCCTTTCAACTGTCCCTGCCATGGCCGAGCAAGTTAGCCGCGTGCATGGTGGGGACACCTACATGGCCGGTGAAGCGGTGACCGAGACTTTGACTGCAACAGGCGATGTCTTTGCGGCGGGCAGCGTTGTCACGACCTCTGGCAGCACCAGCGGTGATATCCATGCTGCTGGTTATGACGTGGATATCAGTACGCAGACGGGTGGCGATGTATATGCTGCGGGCAGTTCGGTCAGCATTGATGCCCCTGTGGGCGAGGATATCACCGCCGCGGGTTTCAGCGTGCGCAGCACGGCTGATGCGGTCACACAAGGCAATCTGCGTTTCTTTGGCCGGTCATTAACGGTGGACGGCCCGGTTGGTGGGTCATTGACCGCATTCGGCGGCACGGTCCATTTGAATGCGCCGGTGTCGGGTGATGCATGGATCGTTGCCGAGACCGTGACCTTTGGCCCGGAAGCCCGGATTGATGGCAATCTGACCCTGTCAGCTGAGAACGATGATGCGGTTCCGGCACGTGTGATCCCTGCGGCGCGGATTACACTTGAGGAGTGGGACACGCGCAGCATGTACCGCGAATTTGATCGCAGTTGGGACGCCGTGGATATGCCCATGCTTCCGGTATGGCTGTCGATGTTTTCCGCGTTCCTGATTTCGGCCATCTTCCTGCTGGTGCTGGCTGCGATTTTCCTGACCTTTGCAATCGACCGCGTTGAAAAGATGAGCAGGCGCATCGTACGTCAGCCTTTGCCAACTTTTTTGCTAGGGGTGATTGGCCTGTCAGCGTTATTTGGGATGGTGCCGGTGACGGCGTTGACAATTGTTGGTTTGCCTTTTGTGCCCTTTGCGCTGCTGTTCATCATCATCGCCTGGACATTGGGCTATCTGCTTGCAGCTTACGCTGTGGCGGGACGTGTGCTGGAGGCGTTTGGTGGACCCGAGGACCCATCGCTGTGGGTCAAGCTGGCGACGGTTGCGGTTGCCATCTGTGTTGTGGCGATCCTGAACTTTATTCCGTTCGTTGGCTGGGTCGTGAACTATACGCTGGTGTTGCTGGGCGTGGGCGCGATGACAGCGGGATTGCTGTCATTGTGGATCCCGGACCCCGATCCTGCGCTGGAGCTTGATATGCAAACACCTATGGCGGACTGAAAAAAGGAGCCGAGGCTGCGCGTTTTGGCGGTAGCCTCGGCAGTTGGGAGGATGGTCAGATGTTATCGTCACCTTCGGCAATGCAGCGCAATGTGAGCGGTTTGAGAATGATCACCGTGTTGATATGGTCGATCGCGATGATCTGCGATTTGCGCAATTGGGTGAATGTACGACTGACGGTTTCGGTGGTGAGCCCAAGAAAATCCGCGATGTCGGCGCGTGTCATGGGCAGTTTGACTTGATCGAAATCGCCAAGCCGGTCGCCCACGCGATCCGTCAGGGCCATCAGGAAGGATGCCAGTTTTTCGATGGAGGATTTGCGTCCTAACATCATGAAGTGGTCCTGCATCGCGCTGATTTCACGCAAGGCTGCCTGCAATAGTCGTTGATGAAGCGCGGTGTCGCCTTCGCCGCTTTCGAGCGTTTTCCGGCGATGAGCGACCAAAGTCGTTGGCATCAGCGCGTCGCAGTCAGTGTGATACAGCCCATCACTGGGAAAGCCGACAGTGTCCCCCGGATAGCCAAAGGCGATCACTTGCCGCCGCCCGTCCTCCATGATACGGGTCAGACGCAGCACGCCGCTCGCGACCTCATAGATACGGTCAGCGGGATCGCCTTCGAGGAACAGGTGCTTACCCGGTTTGATCGTCATTGTTCGCTGATGGGTGATGTTGGGTTTTGACGGTACTATCTCTTGTGTGCGTGTCGCGGGTAGAGGGGCGGTGACATACATGGCAGCTTCCTTTCATCCGGTTGAATGAAAGCTGTGACCTGGTTGTATCGGGCGCACCGTGTTCGGCGTATCGGTTTGTATCAATTTGTATCAGTCATCAAAAAAAGCTATAATTAATGTTGTGCCATTCCTAACTACCTTTGGTTAGTCGCGGTTGGAGGGGCCTCTTGAAAAACGCAGTAATTCTGGTTGTCGATGACGACCCAAAGATCCGAACGTTGCTGCGTCGTTGCTTTGAGCGCGAGGGCAGCACGGTGCGAGAGGCTGGCGACAAGGCGTCAACCCTTGCGGCGTTGACTGCAGGCACCATTGATCTGATCACGCTTGACCTCGACCTGGGCGATGATGACGGTTTTGATGTCGCGCGCGCGGTCCGTCACACATCGAAAGTACCGATTATCATGGTGACGGGCAAAGACGATGTCATTGACCGTGTCGTCGGCCTTGAGATTGGGGCTGATGACTACATCATCAAGCCATTCCATTTGCGCGAGGTTGTTGCCCGCATCAAATCTGTTCTGCGTCGCACCAGAGGCGCGACAGCCCCATCGCCACAGGCAAATGGTCGCGTTTCCTGGCGGTTTGACGATATGGTCGCGATCCCTGACGAGATGAAATTGTTTGATCGCGGTGGTTTATTGATCGATCTGACCAGCGGTGAATTCAAACTGCTTGAGGTGTTTCTGACCCGTCCAAAGCGCGTACTGTCCCGCGAGCAGTTGATGGATTTGGTCGGCGGACATTGCTATGCCCCGCTTGATCGCACAATTGACAATCAGATCGCCCGGCTTCGCAAGAAGATCGAGCGCAACCCGTCGTCACCTCGTTTGATTTCGACCATTCGTGGGATTGGATATTCGTTTACCTGCGATGTGCAGCTTTGCAAGGCTCAACCGTCTTCGAACAATGCCGAAAGTGCTTTGGCCAAATCCGATTGACGGTAGGGTTTGCGCAGGATGTCATGCTCTACCGTTTCGTTGTGGCGGCTCAGGATGTCCTCAGCATAGCCTGAGGTCAGCAATATCCGCATGTTGGGATAGGTCGCCACGATGTGCCGGGCAAGGGCCAGACCGTCCAATTCCCCCGGCATCACGAGGTCACTGAACACCGCGTCGATGCCATTCTCATTTTGCAGGATTTCCGCTGCGCCATCCCCGTGTTCCGCCTCGCGTACCCCGTAGCCCAGCTCTTTGAGCCGCGCTGCGGTCAGTTTGCGCACCTGTGGGTTATCTTCGACAACCAGCACAGTTTTGCCATGTGCGGCCTTGTGTGCCCGGGCGGACCCTGCGGCGTCCAACTTGTTTGGTGCACTGCCAATCACTGGAAAATAGAGAGCGATGGTCGTGCCGTGTCCGATCTCGCTATAGATTGTGACGTGCCCGCCGCATTGGCGGACAAAGCCATAAACCATCGCGAGGCCCAGCCCGGTCCCGTGCCCGACAGGTTTGGTGGTAAAGAACGGTTCAAACACGCGCTGCTGTGTGTCCGGCCCCATGCCACGCCCGGTATCTGTTACCGAAATGCGTACATATGCACCTTCGGCCACGTCGAGTTCCTGCGCGATATAGTCGTCGTCGATGATGACCTCTTCGGAGCGTATGATCAGCTTGCCCCCGTCTGGCATCGCGTCGCGGGCATTCAGGGCGATATTGATCAACGCGGATTGCAGCTGTGTGGTGTCCGCCAGCACGGTGGGCAATGGGTCCGTCAGGTCGACCGATATCTGATGATGCGGATCAAACGTGCGTTTGATCAGCGCCAAGGCGGCAGTGCAGGCGGCGTTGATGTCGATTGCGTCGCAATGTGTGGTGTGCTTACGGCCAAAGGCGCTCAGGCCGGCGGTTAGCTCTGCCCCCAGCTGTGCCGCCTCAAGCGCATCTGCAAGCATCGCCTTGTTTTCAGGGTCTGTCATTTTCGCATCGAGCAATTCAAGATTTCCCATCACAACGGTCAGGATGTTGCTGAAATCGTGGCTGATCCCGCCCGTCATCTGCCCAATTGCATCCAGCCGGGCCGAGCGCGCCAGCGCCTCTTCGGCGGCGATGCGTTTGCTAAGATCATGCAAGATGGCGACAAAGTGGCTTTCGCCGCCATGCTCTGCCCGGCCGATTGAAAGGTGTAAGGGGAAGGTTGTGCCGTCACTTCGCAACCCTTCGACCGCGCGCCCGCGTCCGATGATCCGCGCCTGACCGGTGTCCAGATAGGTTTGCATGAACCCGTCATGCCGGTCTGCCAGCGCTTGTGGCATCAGCACATTGACCCTGCGACCGATCAATGCGTCGGGCGTGTAGCCAAACAGCGCGGCCACGGCTTTGTTGGCCCGAGTGATTGTCCCTGCTGCATCGCTTACTAAAACGGCATCTGGCATCGCATCCAACAGGGCCATCAAGAGATGACCGTCAAGGTTCGGATTTGTCATTGTGGCATCTTTGTCCTGCGTTGCCATGGCCGGTTCAAGCTGACGCTGAATATAGAGAAAAATCAAGCGGTGACGGCTGTGCTGCGTAAGCTGGCGCTGTTGATTCAGGCGGTGGTCAGTGAAGCGGATTGGCCCGTTGATCTAGGGATGAAACAGCCGCCCCACCCCAAAGGCGAGGGTGGCAGCCGTGCCGCCAATTAGCAGTGTTTCCAAACCAGATCGCCACCAAGAGGCCAGCGACCAGCGGGCCTTGATCGCTCCAATTCCAAAGAACGTCAGCCCGGCAATGCCGATCGACCACGAAAACGCGGCCCCCAGACCGATCAGATAAGGCAGGAGCGGCAACAGGCCTGCAGCAACAAAAGCCCCAAAGATGACCAGTGCCGCACGGATTGGCCGGGGGTCCGTGGCGGGCAGTCCGTATTCTTCGGATAGCATCATGGTGATCCATTGGTCCTGATCTTCGCTGATCATCGCGCCGGCATCTTTGCGTACATCCCCACGCAGTCCTTTGCGCGCGAGGATTTGGTCCAGTTCATCCAGCTCGCCCTGTCGATTTTTGCGAATGTGTCGTTCTTCCACGGCCCAGAGCCTGCGTCTGTCGTCGGCGATGGCCTTGGTTCCCGCATAATTGCCCGCGGCCATTGAAAACCCGTCGGCCAGTACATTGGCCAGCCCCAGCGCCACGACGATGCCCGTAGATAGGCCAGCGCCCTGTACCCCGGCCACAATTGCGAAGGTCGTGACCGTGCCATCGATGCCGCCGAAGATCGCATCGCGCAGCCGCGTGCTGTCGATTTGTGCGTCAAGCCGCGCTGCGATCTCTTCCGGCGAGTGCCCGTGTTCATGTGCCATTGGCGTGCCTCCGGAACAGGACGGTTTTGATGATTTCGGGAATGATGATCAGGGGTAAGGTGAATAGCCCGATCATTTGCCATTCCGCCAGCCCCAACCCCGTCGTATGCAGCAGGGTCTGCAAAGGCGGCCAATAAACTGCCGCCACCTGTGCGCCGAGTGTTGCGGCCAATGCCAGCAACAGGAACGGATTGCTGGTCCAGCCGATCCGGCTACAGGGTGCCCGCAGTGACCGGAATGCGAAGACGCTGAATTTCTCGAACACGACCATGGCGGTGAATGCTGCTGTGCGTGCAAGGGTTTCATCGACGGGTAGCAGGCTCCAGAATATCCAGAGGCTGGACAGCCCGGTGTAAAGCCCGAAAACGGCGATCAGCGCCACACCTGACCACCCTAGAATGGGAGCATTCATCGGGCGGGGTGGTTCTTCCATTTGCCCTGGCTCTGGCTTTTCGAGGCCGAGCGCCACGGCGGTCAGCCCGTCCGTGATCAGGTTCATCCACAGGATTTGCGTCGCCAGAAAGATCAGTGGGCCGCCGATGATGATATTGCACAAGAGCGCTACAACTTCACCTGCGTTCGAGGATAAAAGATACCGCACGAATTTTCGCAGATTGTCGAATTGCCGCCGCCCTTCGCGGATCGCGGCGATGATCGTGGCAAAGTTATCATCGAGCAGTACGAGGTCCGAGGCATCCTTGGCCACATCCGTCCCTCTGATCCCCATGGCGATCCCGATATCGGCCTGTTCGAGGGCTGGGGCATCGTTTACCCCATCGCCTGTCATGGCCACGATCTGACCTTTGGCCTGAAGCAGGGCAACGATGCGCATCTTGTCGGCAGGTTCCGCCCGCGCGATCAGCGTGTCCTGGTCCAGCGCTTGCGTCAGCGCTTCATCCGATAGCTCGGCAACCGCGTCATGAGTCATGACAGCCTGCGGGTTCAGCCCGATGCCTTTGGCGATGGCTTGAGCGGTGACGGGGCTGTCGCCAGTGATCATGATAATCCGCGTGCCGGCCGCATGGGCCAATGCCACGGCATCGGGTACCTCGGGGCGCGGCGGGTCGATGATCCCCACGAGGCCGAGAAAGACCAAACCATCTTCATGTAAGGTGCGGTCTGGTGCGGGTGCTGCCGCCAGCGCAATCACGCGGTGGCCGTTGGCAGCCATCTGGGTATAGGCGTCTTCAATCTGGGCGCGCCCCGCGTCAGTGAGCGGTTCCGGGCCGTCGGGACCCATGAGGGCAGTGCATAGATCGCGCAAACGTTCTGGTGCGCCCTTGGTCAGGATTTTGGGCCCGTCTGGCGTGTCGCGCAGAATGCTCATTCGTTTACGGTCACTGTTAAAAGGTAATTCCGCGATGGCCGTTTGGGGATCTGGCAGCGCTGACCAGCCTTTGTAGGCCAGCGTCAGCAATGCCCCTTCGGTCGGCGTCCCGATCATGATCCATTCGCCCGATTGGTGTTGCAGGTTGGCGTGGTTGCAGCCTGCGCAAACTTCCAGCAATGCGGCGAGCACCGGATCGTTTGAGGCCCGGCGTTTGGCGCCGTTCATCGCAATGTGCCCGGATGGGTCATAACCCGTGCCGGTGACCTCATAGCGGCATTGCGGCGTCCAGATTTCGGTCGCGGTCATCTTGTTTTCAGTCAGGGTGCCGGTTTTATCGGTACAGATGACTGAGGCCGCGCCCAAAGTTTCGACCGCTTGCAACCGGCGCGTCAGAGCGTTTTGTCGAACCAGAGCAGCAGCACCCAATGCGATGGTGATCGTGACCACCGCTGGCAGCCCTTCGGGTACCATGGCCACGGCAAGTGAAATGCCGGTCATGAACATTTCGGCCATGGGTCTGCCGCTCCAGACGCCCAAGGCCATAATCAGTGCGGCAATGATCAGTGCAACGACGCCCAATTGTTTGGCCAATTGGCCCAACTGGCGTTGCAGATGCGTTGGGCGTTGCGCCACCGATCCGGTGAGCACCGCAATCTGGCCAAAACGCGTCTGCGTGCCGATCGCCGTGACCCGCCCCATACCGCGCCCGTCAACCACATTGGTGCCCATAAACAGGGCAGGGGTATCACCATCTTTCGCGACTGGCATGGATTCACCGGTCAGCGCGCTTTCATCGGCGGATAGCGAGGTTTGTTCCAAAACCACCGCGTCCGCGGGCACCCGGTCACCTGCGGCGACGATAATCAGATCACCGGGGACAAGATCACGCGCGGGAATGATCATCTGACGGCCATCCCGCAGTACCGTGGCTTGCGGTGACATCATGCTGCGGAGAGATTCCAGCGCGTTTTCGGCCCGCCATTCCTGCACAAACCCCAGCGCACCGTTCAGCAAGATTACGATAGCGATGGCGATGGTATCGATCCGTTCGCCCGCGATAAAGGCGATGACCGCGGCCACGATCAGGATGATGACCAGCACATTGGTAAATTGGCGGAGCAGTATACGGATCGGGGATACCCCGGCTGATTGCGGCAGCGCATTCCAGCCGTGTTCATCACGCAGTGCTGCGACTTGCCCGGTCGTCAGTCCAGAGATCAAATCTTGTGTCATAGCACTGCAATCCAGCATCTGACGGCCCGCCGCGTTGATGGAAATCAATCCCACCACATTTTTGGCGGTTAGAATCGGGTGCAGATCATCGTTGAGAGGAGCCAATCATGGCCAATTCAAAGAAAGAGACTGAAGAAAGCGCCGCGCAAGTCGGCACCGCATTCATGCGGCAATTCGAAGATGCGGGGCTGGGTTCACTGCGCTGGATGGGCACCGCCTGGGTCGAGGCGATGGCCGACATGAACAGCGAGATTGTCAGTTTCGTGGCTGACCGCATCAAAGAGGACGTGAAAACGCAGCATGAGATGCTGCATTGCAAGTCTGCTGAGGATCTTCAGGCGGCGCAGGTGGCGTTTTTGGAAAAGGCCTATGCGCAGTACACCGCAGAGACTGGCAAGCTCATCAAAATGAGCTTTGATATGCTGCCCGGTGGAGCGGCAGGTACGAAGCATACGCCCGTCTAGGCGTGCAAACATACCAAATTAGTGAAAGGGAAAGATAATGATACATTCAAAGTGGCTTGCCGCATGTGGTGCGGGGACACTCGCGTTGTTGGGCGCATGTGCGCCGGAGCCCGAGCCAGCCCCGATGGTGATTTATGCCGAGCCAACTTTTGACAAGTTGGGCAATCCGTCGTGCCGCCCAGGCAATGTACCTGTCGGTGGCGCGTATACTGCGGACTTGCCGCTTTGTGCCGTGATTCAGGGAGGCAGCGCCGTTGTCTTATCTGATGGTTCCGGTGTGGTTGTAATCGATCCTAATAACCCAAATGGTGGAAATCAGAACCAAAATCAAAATCAGAACCAAAATCAAAACCAGAACCAAAATCAGAATACCAATCAGTCCGGAGGCTGATATGCGTTCGGTTCTGCCGTGATCCGTAATGCCCGGTTTGCCCGCGTGATGTTGATGACAGCGCGCGGGCTTCTGGTCTTGATCACGGTGGTCTGGGGTGGCTTTGCGGTTCTTTCCGGGGTCGGGGCGATTGCCAGCGGAGGTGTCGTATGGTGGCAGAATTTGCCGAATGCAGCCCCTTGGGTGGGCTTGGCGGGTTTGGTTTGGGCGACCTTTCGATGGCCGCGCATTGGGGGCGGGCTGGTCGTTCTTTTTGGGGCTGCCTCCGTTCTCTTTTTTGATGCGTGGACCTCGCCTGTCGTCTTTTTTGGCGCGTCATTGCCTTTGATGGTCGCGGGGTTTCTTTCGCTGTTAGGCGGGGTCTTATCCACACGAAGCCAAGGCGAGACGTTGCAATAACTGCGATTGATTTTCGTCAATTAACACCCTCTTGAACATATTACAATTTAAAAATGTGTTGGGGCGCTGATGTCCTCAACCCTGCAGAAACGTGTAAGTGCGAGGAGACACGAGAGATGGCAATTCCAATAAATCCAAGTGAAGTTCAGGATTTTGACCAACCCCTGAATACGGACCCCGATTATTCGGCGGTTCACGTATTCAGTACCGCTGATGTGACCGCAACCTTTGAAGGTGACAGACAGGGGGATGAGGGCGCCAATTATGTTGATTTCAGTGGTGCGAATGGCACCATGACCACAAAAGACGGCGTCGTTCTTTATCCGATTGATAGCGAATTTGGTTTCAACGTGACCGATTTTTCGGGGGCTGAACCGAAAGAGATCGATGGATTATATACCGAAGGCTGGGTTGGCGATTTGGTCATTGATGGCCAGCAGGCTGGGCTTGTGGTTTCTGACGCGCCTACTGACACGTTTAAGACACCAGCCGTGTTCGGCACATGGCTGACAGGCCTTGGCGACAACAAAGTCAAAGCCTCGACCGAGCATTATGTGGTGATGCAAAACATCCTTTCCGACCAGAAATTCCCTGGCGATCCTGATGCCGTCTACCAGCTTGATGATGATCTGATCCTGCTTAGTCAGACCGAAGAATATAATGGTCAATATGTGTCGGACCTGTTGGATGGTGTGAAAATCGTCGATGGCGAGGAGGTGGCGCTGACCAATGCGGTTGAGGACGTCAATCAGGACGGGGTTATCAACCTTAAGGATTTGTTGAACCCCAACGAGTCCACGATTGAATACGACATCGCCTATGGTGACGATTATTCGGTCACGATGAAGGATGACGGCAAACTGCTGTACCGTTGGGGCAATGCGGTCAAGCGCCCCAACGATGTGCGGTTGGACGTGGAATTGCCATTACCTGATGAGTGGGGGGAGCTCGACAATTTCAGCTCGCTCAAATCACTGTATCGCATTACTGCAGCCGAGTTGGTGATCCACCACACGATCACCAATAACCCCAATGATCAGGTTCGCCCCGAAGATTATGAAAACGAATCTGCGATCGGAACCTTGCCAACCTATCAAGTGGTGGAAAACTACGAAGGTGATATCGGTCGCACCGTCTGGGTGACCACGGACGATTATTATGCCGGGAACGGGGATCTGTATCCCGCAGGTACGATCCTGCGCGACACCATGCTGGTGGATGCCGTTGATGGGTCAATTCCTGATGAAATCGGTAGTATTTCTGAAGACCTCGCATTGGGCTTTACCAACGCCTGGTTCACCACAATGGATCGCGAACCGTTTGAACCTGTGCTGAATGCCGATGGTACGGAATACGTCACCGGCCCCCGCTGGCGCTTGCAGCCAGACAAATACGGTCAGGACCTGCCGGGCGTTGTGATCCCGACTGATCCAAGTGATCCGCTGCCGGTCACCAAGGATGAAGAAAAGTATGAAGTGGGTGCCGAAACCCAGACCGTTTTGAACCTGCTTGACTGGCCCGCGCCAATTTCGCCGCTCGAGATCAGTGCCGGCTGGCAAAACAACGCGGGCACTGTGTCTGCAAATGGCGTGAATATGACGGATGATTTCAACATGGCCCTGTATATCAAAGGCGATGTGAAACCAGCGACGGTTTATAGTGCAGAGGTCTTGTTGGACTATGAAGAGGTCGACCTTTTCGATTTTGGTTCAGAGATTGCGGGCACGGACACGTCCGATTTTCTTGTCGGTATTGGTGAAAACACTTTTACGGGCGGCGATGGTGAGGACCTGTTTGTCCTGTCTTATGGCACAACCGTCACCGACATCGTGACCGCAAGTGTGATCACGGATTTTGAGGTTGGCAGCGACAAACTGGGCTTGATCGGGTTTGATGCGCTGGCTGGATTTGATGTCGATCTGCTCGAAGATCGCGCGCTGATCCAGCAGGGTGTGTCTGGTGATGATCTGACCATTTCGATTGCTGATGGCGACGGCTTTACCTTGCTGGCGACGCTGGAAGGTGTCGCCGCAGAGTTGGAGGTCGGGGATGCGATTGATCCGGGTGAAGGTCTGAGCCTGCTGGACAGTTTCCTGATCACCAACCCCGGAGATGGTACGCCCGGCACACCCGACGAAAATATCATTACCGGGACCGAGCTTGCTGACCGTCTGTCCGGGACGCTTGGTGTGGATCTGATTTCCGGCCTTGGCGGGAACGATTACCTTTACGGGCTGGCCGGTGATGATGTGCTGGACGGCGGCGCAGGAACGGACCGGCTTTATGGCGGTGCTGGCGCGGATGACTTTGTTTTTGCAACAGGCACCGGGTTGGACATCGTCTATGATTACATGGACGGGGTAGACCAAATCCAGTTGGACGGGTTGCTGTTCGCAGACCTGACGATTTCTGACTACCGGGGGACCGGCGCCGTGATCGAAGCGGGCATGGATGTCATGATCCTGCGCAACGTCGATTTCACTGAAATCACGGAGAGCGACTTTATCCCCGACGACGCATTGGTGCTGGTCTAGGTGCTGCATTCCCGAATTTGAAAGGAAATAAGATGAATACGTTCAATATGATAGCGATTGTTGCAGCATCTGCCGCGCTGGCGGGATGCAGCAGTTCAAGCAGCGGCGGGGACGACACGTCCGACTATGCATCCTTTGCCGAAATTCAACCGGAGGCCGCGGCAATGCAGGGCACATATACAGATCCGACTGGCGCGCTGTTGGCGGGGGTCACGCCTGCCACCGAGATGGATATCCCAGACACCGGGAGTGCCACCTATGATGGATTTGTCACCATGCCGCTGGATGATGGTGATTTGATTGGGCAACTGACTGTTACTGCGTCCTTCGCTGCCGGTGATGGAACCCTTGATAGTTCTGCGACCGGGTTTTTTCACGAAAACAACGGTGCGTATACCGGGACGCTAACAGGCGCTGGTATCTTGGTTCAGGACCCACCGATGGGTGTTTCGCAGGTGCAGACTGATCTTGGTGGGACGCTATCGAATGGCGGCACCGACTATATGACCGCCGTTGCGCTGGAGGGCAGTGTCGTCGCCAATGGCGGTGATCCCATCGGTGCGATGGCTGGCACCGCCGTTGCGCTGGAGGGCAGTGTCGTCGCCAATGGCGGTGATCCCATCGGTGCGATGGCTGGCACCGCCGACGGCAATGTCGGGGCTGATATCTTTCTTGACGGTGTCTTTGTCGCCGAACAGTAGTATCCAAACAGGATAAGCAAAGGCGCCCCCGCTGATCACAGTGGGGGCGTTTGCATTGTGTTGGATGTGTTCGTTGCAGGTCCGCTTTGCAATTCAAGACGATGCATATGGCCGAGGTTGGGTGCGCCGCCCCTCTGCTCATTAGGTGCCGCCATTCTTCGGCTGCCTGTCCATCTTCTAAGTGCCGGTAGTTTTGGGATCGTCAGGTATCAGCCCTGCGTGGCGGGCGGCCTCGTATTGGGTCAGGAACACCTTTCCAGAGAGATGATTGAGGAAGTGCCCTTGTTTGAGCCGATCCATGACAGGCCCCTTGACCTCTGACAGGTGCAGTTTCAAACTCAATTCATCCAGCCGTGTATTGATCGCCTCGAGGGTTTCGAGCGCGCTGAGGTCGATTTCGTTGATGGCACTGCATTGCAGGATCACGTGTTCGATCAGTTTGTCATCAGCCAGCCGCGCAAGGATCACGTCCTCGAGAAATCGTGCATTGGCGAAATAGAGACTTTCGTCGAGCCGCAGTGTCAGGATACGTGGATCGGTCTGCACATTATGACGGTGTATGTTGCGGAAATGTTCAGTACCGGGGACCAGCCCGACCTCGGCGATGTGGGGGCGCGAAGACACATACAGATGCACCAGAATTGAGAGGGCTACGCCTGCGGAAACGCCAGCCTCGACGCCCACGGCGAGAGTGACAAGGATTGTGACAAGCACCGCCATGAAATCAGCGCGTGAATAGGCCCAACTGCGTTTTAGGATGCTGAAATCCACAAGGCTGAGGACGGCAACGATAATCGTCGCCGCCAGTGTGGCCTTGGGCAGGAAGTATATCAGAGGTGTCAGGGCGACTGCGGCGACGGCCAGCCCTATGGCGGTGAACGCCCCGGCCGCTGGCGTTTGCGCCCCTGCATCATAATTCACGACAGAGCGCGAAAACCCACCTGTGACAGGGAAACCGCCGGTGAATGCGGCCCCCAGATTGGCCGCGCCCAGGCCGATCAGTTCCTGATTTGGGTCCACGCGCTGTCGTTTCTTGGCGGCAAGTGTTTGCGCGACCGAAATGGATTCCACAAAGCCGATGACCGATATCAGGAATGCGGGTAGCACCAGTTGTTGCAGCAGCGCAGGTGAGAAAGATGGCAAAGTGAAGGGTGGCAGGCTTTGCGGGACCGCACCTACAATCTGTACCCCCGCATCCGCCAGACCCAGATACCAGACGGCTACGGTTGTTGCGATCACTGCGGTGACGGGTCCGGCCTTGGTTGCCACATCCGCCGCAGTTGTACCAAAGCCGATGACATGCAGCATCGGCTTAAGCCCTTTGCGCACCCAAAAGAGAAACACGGTTGCACTGATCCCGATGATCGCCGTTGGCAGGTTGATGTCGGGCAAATGCGCGATCAGCGATAGGATCAATTCCAGCAAGTTGTGCCCTTCGGCGCTGATCCCGAAGACATGTTTCAGCTGGTTTGCCGCGATGATCAGGCCAGAGGCCGTAATGAAACCCGAAATCACAGGATGTGAGAGGAAGTTGGCCAGAAAACCAAGGCGTAGCAGGCCCAAACCCAAAAGCATGACCCCTGACAATGCCGCCAGCGACAGGGCCGCCGTTGCGTATCCGGCAGTACCTTGTTCCACGATATTGCCCAAAGCCGCAGCCGTCATCAGCGACACCACCGCGACCGGCCCCACGGCCAGTGCGCGGCTTGTTCCGAAGACGGTGTAGAGCATGATGGGCACGATGGAGGCGTATAATCCCGCCTCTGGCGGCAGCCCTGCCAATAACGCATAGGCCAGCGATTGCGGGATCAGCATGATCGTTACAATTACCGCCGCGATCAGGTCGTTGCCGAAGGCCGTCCGGTCATAGTCACGTACCCAAATCAGGATTGGCACGTAACGCCACCATTTCGTTGCCATATTCTGTGCCCTAGCGTGCGCTGACTTTTTCAGGTTTCGCCATCCATTCGCGTCCCTTGAGCATCGCGCGCCAATAGACCGGCGGCAATATCTTTTCTTTCAAAAACCATGCCATTCGCGATGGTTTGGTCCCGTCAACGAGGAACTTGGGGAAGCTGGGCAACATGGTGCCGCCATAGCCGAATTCTGCCAACACAATTTTACCGCGCTCGACCGTCAAGGGGCAGGAGCCATAGCCGTTATACTGCGCGACAGGCGCGCGCCCACGGATGTCTGCGACGACATTTTCAGCGACGATCGGGGCCTGAATGCGGGCTGCTGCTGCCGTTTTGGCATTGGGCGCGTTCATCACATCGCCAAGTGACCAGATGTTGTCATAGGTCTTGTGCCGCAATGTGGCTTGATCCACATCGACCCACCCCGCTTCATCCGCCAAGGGCGACACCCTGATGAAATCAGGTGCTGTTTGCGGTGGGCAGACATGCACCATGTCGAAATCCATTTCGACCCGTTCCACTGGCGTGTCTGGTTTCACAACATCAAACCACGCCTTCTTTGCCGGACCATCAACGGCGACAAGATTGTGAAAGAAATTCAGGTTTACACCATATTTTTCGACGTATTGTTCGAGTGCGGGCACATAGTCTTTCACCCCAAACAGCACTCCACCGGCATTGTTGAAATGGATATTGATATCCTTGAGCACGCCCCGCCGGAACCATGCGTCACCCGACAGATACATCGCCTTTTGCGGCGCACCGGCGCATTTGATCGGCATCGGCGGTTGAGTAAAGATCGCCTGACCGGATCGCATTCCGCGAACGAGTTCCCACGTGTAAGGGGCCAGATCATAGCGGTAATTTGAGGTGACACCGTTTTTGCCCAAGGTTTCGACCAGCCCTTCGACCTTGTTCCAATCCAGCTTGAGGCCCGGACAGACGATCAGGCGGTCGTACTTTACCACCCTGCAGCCATCAAGAATGACAGCATCGTCTTTTGGTTCAAACGCAGCGACCGCCGATTTCAGCCAATGTACGCCCTTCGGAATCAGGCTGCCCATCGTGCGCACGGTGTCTTTCGCTTCAAAGATACCACCGCCGACCATGGTCCAGCCGGGCTGGTAATAGTGGATTTCAGCCGGGTCGATGATTGCGACGCTGAGCCCTGGTTTGCGTGACTTGAGACTTGCGGCGACTGCAATTCCTGCTGCGCCGCCGCCGACAATAACGATATCGTAGCTGGCATCGCCCGTGTTTGTGGGAGCTTTGCCACCATTGGCGATACGTCGTACCACGCCCGCCATGTCGTATCCCGCAGCCTTGGTTATGCTCAGAATATCAGCGACACTGTGTGTTTTGGCTTGGGTGAGTGACCAGAGCGTTGCTGACCGCGTACCAGTGCGGCAGTAGGCCAGCACTGGTCCGGGCAGTTCCGTCAGCAGCGCGCCAAAGTTTGCCGCATCTTCGTCGCTGACCTTCCCCATGGTGATTGGCTGGTAGGCCATGTCGAGGCCCAGCTTTGCAGCCGCGGCCTCAATTTCCTTGTAAGTTGGTTGATCAGTGCCTTCCCCGTCCGGACGGTTGCAGATGATGGATCGATAGCCCTGTTCCTTGATTGTGGGAAGATCGGCAATGGCAATCTGCGGTGTAACAGACAGGTCTGTATTCAGCTTCTTGATTTCCATGAGCGCCTCCGATCACAGCACATTCAGCGGCACTTTGAGCATTTCGTTGCCATCTTCGTCCGTAGGTATTTTGCCGGCACACATGTTCACCTGCAACGAAGGGATGATCAGTTTGGGCATGTCCAATTGGGCATCGCGTTCGGTGCGGAAGGCGATGAAGTCTTCGCGGGTCTTGCCGCCGCCCACATGGATGTTGTGGGCCTTTTCTTCGGCGACGGAGGTTTCCCATTTGATGTCGCGTCCGTTTGGCCCGTAATCGTGGCACATGAAAAGCCGCATATCGTCCGGTAAGGAAAGCACCTTCTGGATGCTGTCATAAAGCATGCCTGCGTCACCTCCGGGAAAATCGGCGCGCGCTGATCCACCATCAGGCATGAAAAGTGTATCGCCAACAAAGCAGGCATCGCCGATCACATGTACCATACAGGCAGGTGTGTGCCCGGGTGTCGCAATCGCAAATCCTTGCATATCGCCAATCTGATATGTGTCGCCGTCCTGAAACAGCGCGTCGAACTGTGATCCATCGCGCTGGAATTCGGTGCCTGCGTTAAAGACCTTGCCAAACGTATCCTGCACCACGGTAATCTTGTTACCGACGCCGACCTTGCCACCCAGTTTGTTCTGAATATAAGGCGCTGCACTCAGGTGGTCGGCATGGACATGGGTTTCGATGATCCAGTCCAGTTTCAGATCGCGCCGTTCAACCTCTGCAATCAATGCGTCGGCGCTGTTGTATGTGATACGCCCCGCAGCATAGTCGATATCCAGCACGCTATCGATGATCGCACAATGATCGCCATCCGGCTCTGAGACGATATAGCTGATGGTGTTTGTCACTTCATCAAAGAAGGCAGAGACATGGGGTTTGACGGTCATATCGACAGGATAGGTCATGTCGGGATCCTTGCAGTTGAGATGTCAGCGCTCTGATATGTCAGAGTTATCTGCAATCTACCGCCCGCGCGCGGCGGGGGTATTGATAAGGATCAATTCTGCCGCCTCATTCCTTGACGTAGGGTTTGCCGTCTGCCGCCGGTGCGCGTGCCCGCCCGATCAGGCCAGCAACCACGATGATCGTGACGATATAGGGGGCCATGGCGAGGAACTCGGACGGGATGGGTGTTTGCAGCAACGCGAGCTTTTGTTGCAGTGAGTCCGCGAATCCGAAAACGAGGGCAGCCGCCAGTGCGCCCACGGGATGCCAGCGTCCAAAAATCATCGCAGCCAGTCCGATAAAGCCGCGCCCGCCGGTCATCCCCTCATCAAAGCGCCCGACTGATCCTAGCGTGAACCACGCCCCGCCAAAGCCCGCCACCATTCCCGCCATTGTCACGTTGATGTAGCGGGTGCGGTAGACGTTGATCCCCAGCGTATCCGCCGCCCGTGGGTGTTCGCCAACCGCACGGGCGCGCAGCCCGTGGCGCGTGTAGAACAGGTAATAGGTCGAGACGGCTACCATCACGAGCGCGCCGTAGACGAAGACGTTTTGATTGAACAACATTGGCCCGATGACGGGGATATCGCCCAGAATGGGGATCTTGATAGATCGGAAAACCGGCGCGTTGTTCAGGTGCCTGTATTCGGCAAAGACCTGACTGCTGACATAGGATGTCAGCCCGAGCACAAAGAGGTTGATCACCACGCCCGCGATGATCTGGTCCATCCTGTAGGTCACGACAAGGGCGGCGAGAATGAACCCAAACAGCCCACCGACCGCAATCGCCGCAGCCAGCCCGCCGATGCCACCGGCCAATGATCCGACAAGGGCCCCGGTAAAGGCACCTGCCAGCAACATCCCCTCAATCGCGATATTCACGACCGCCACACGTTCCGACAGAACACCGGCCAACGCGCCCAAGGCAATGGGTACAGCGCGCACCATCGTCGCCTGCAACATGCCGGTTAGCGAAAAGGCCTTGCCTGCTGTTGCCCAGACAAGAAACGCGGCGACGGCAAAGGCTAATCCGATGCCCAGTGACAAGAGCGCCCAACGTGCGCCGCCACGCAGGAACTGTCGCACGCCCAGAAAGGCAAGGATCGTGGCGATGACATAGATGAAAGGTCCCGATGGCACGACGAGCGGTGAGATCGCCCAGCGGTCTGTGGGGCGCGACAGACGGAATGTTGCGTCGCCTGTAGCATCAGGGGCCAAGAGCAAGGCAATCAGGATTGCCAGCCCGATCAGGATTATGCCTGTTACGGTGCTTTGACGGGTATGTCCGGTTGGGCGTGCGGTACTTATCATGACACGCCCCCTTTCTTGCGGCGAAAACCCCAGGGGAAGATCGCGCGGACCAACAGTGGCGCTGCGATAAATATGATAATCAGTGCCTGAATGATCCCGATCAGATCGATCGACACACCGGCATCGACCTGCATTTGCCGCCCGCCCGCCTCAAGCGCGCCAAATAGTAGCCCTGCAAAGACAACGCCCACCGGATGCGACCGGCCCAGCAAGGCCACAGCAATGGCATCAAAGCCAAGCCCTGCGGAAAAACCCGGTGTGGCACGGCCCAAAACGCCCAGCACCTGATTGGCACCGGCAAGGCCTGCCAAGGCCCCTGCAGTCGCCATGGCCGCCACGATGATGATGCCGGAATGCATGCCTGCAAACCGGGCGGCCTTTGGGTTCTCGCCGCTGGCGCGGAATTCGAACCCCAGCTTGCTGCGAAAGAGCAGCCAATAGACAAGCCCGACCATGATCAGCATCAGGAAAATGCCCGCATGCACCCGCAAATTCGGGTCAATAGCGGTCAGCAGCCGCGGCAATTCAGCGGCCTCCGGCACGGATTTGGAAATCGGGTCCGCACGGCCTGTTTGCTGGACGTAAGGCAGGCTGAGGAAGTAATCCAACAGCCGGTAGGAGATCAGGTTCAACATGATCGTCGAGATGACCTCATGCGCGCCGGTGGCTGCCCGCAGCCAACCCGCGATGGAGGCATAAAGCGCGCCCGCCAAAGCCCCGGCAAAAAGTGACAGAGGGAGCAGAATGATGCTGGGCAGATACGCAAAGCTGAACCCCGTGACCACGGCGGCCAGCCCGCCAATCACGATTTGCCCTTCGGCCCCGATATTGAACAGACCCGCCCGGAACCCCAGCGCCAGCCCGAGCCCGGCAAGGATGAGAGGCGCGGCGGCGGTCAGTGTCTCGGAGACGGCATTCAGCGACCCGAGAGAGCCTTCCAGCAAGGCTACATATGACCGCCCAATGGTCGGCAGGTCGATATTTGTGGCCAGCATCGTAACGGCGCCTAAAATGAGAGCCACGATCACGGCGAACAGGGGGACGACAACAAGATCTTCGATCTCGGTTCGACCCAACGCCTTACCTTGCAGCAGATTTTGCATTGTGCGTTCGGTCATGCCACTGCCCCCGCCATGGCCAGGCCGATCTGTGCTTTGTCAGCGACATCAGCGGTATATTCGGCCACAATCCGGCCTTTGAACATCACGAGGATGCGGTCAGACAGGGCCAGAATCTCATCCAGCTCGGATGAGATCAACAAGACGCCGTCGCCTTCGTCACGCGCGGCAATCAGGCGTTTGTGGATGTATTCGATTGATCCGACATCGAGTCCGCGTGTTGGCTGTCCGGCGATGACGCATTTGGTGTCGCGGGCCAATTCACGAGCCACGACCAATTTTTGCTGGTTGCCGCCTGATAAATGTCCCGCTTGGGCGAAAACAGACGGCGTGCGGATGTCGAAGTCTTGCACCCATTGGGCCGCGGTCTCGTTCACCTTGGCCCAGTCCACCTGCGGCCCCTTGGAAAAGCGGTCGTCGTAGTAGCTGTCGAGCACCATGTTTTCAGCAACCGTAAAACTCGTGATCAGACCTGCAGCCTGCCGATCCTCGGGGATGTGGGCTATGCCGATGCGATGGCGCTGCCGGGCGGAGCGGTGGGTGATGTCCTCGCCATCAAATGTCACCGTCCCGTGGGCGGCAGGTCGCACCCCGGCCAATGCCTCGATCAGGGCGGATTGTCCGTTGCCTTGCACGCCGGCGATACCGACGACTTCGCCACCTCGAACATTCATATTCAGACGGTCCACTGCAATATCACCGCTGTCGCGCAGGATCGTCAGATCATGGGTTTCCAGACGGACGGGGCCGGGATTGAATGCGCCCTTTTCGACTTCAAAGTTGACCGGTCGCCCGACCATCATTTCCGCCAGTTGGGGGCGGGTCAGCTCTTGTGGGATGCCTTCGCCGACAATTCGCCCACGGCGAATGACGCTGATGCGGTCGGCGATATCGAGGATTTCGTTGAGTTTGTGCGTGATGAAAACCAGTGCTTTGCCCGCGTCGCGCAGAGATTTGACGATCTCGAAAAACTCATCCACCTCTTGCGGGGTCAGCACGGCGGTGGGTTCATCGAGTATCAGCACATCAGCTTCGCGAAACAGGACTTTGATGATTTCAACCCGCTGTTGGACGCCAACTGGCAGGGTTTCGATCAACGCGTCCGGATCAACTTGCAGCCCGTATTGGTCATTGATCGCCCGAACCTGCGCGCGAGCGGCTTTGATGTCCAGATGATCGAGGCGACCCGTCGGTTCGACCCCAAGCACGACGTTTTCAGCCACTGTAAACACCGGGATCAGCATAAAATGCTGGTGCACCATGCCAATGCCGGCGCGGATCGCATCGCCGGGGCCATCAAAAGTGACGGGTTTGTCGTCGATTAGGATTTCGCCTGCTGTGGGGCTATAAAGCCCGCAGAGCACGTTCATCAGGGTCGACTTTCCCGCCCCGTTTTCACCTAACAGGCCCAGCACTTCGCCTGCACGGATCGTCAGGTTCACGTCTTCGTTGGCCGTCACTGGTCCAAAGCGTTTGGTGATGCCGCGCAGTGTAATGTTCATCAGCTTGCTCCGCCCACGCTGTTACGGGCTGACGCTGATTGAGCCGTCGATAATGGCGGCGCGAATGTCGGCCAGTTCAGCCTTGAGCGCATCTGGTACAGCGCTGTCGAGGTCGTGGAATGGGGCCAGATCAACGCCACCGTTTTCCAGTGAACCGACGATCAGGCCGCCTTCGAGCTGGTCATTCATCGCCATTTCGATCACCTGCCGTACGGTTGCATCCATGCGTTTGGTGATAGAGGTCAGATAGACATGGCCCTTTTCTGGATCGGTCGCGTAAAGGTCTGCGTCAACGCCGATGATCATCAACTGATCCGTGCCCAACTCATCCGCCAAGGCGGCTGAACCCAGGCCAACAGGTCCGGCGACCGGCAGGACGATATCCGCGCCTTCGTCATACAGGTTTTGGGCGTAGGCCCGCCCGTCATCAAGCGATTCAAAGTTATTGGTGAACAGCCCTTCGCGCGTTTGGGTGTCCCAGCCCAATACCGTGACTGCGGTGTCGTTCTGCGCGTTGTAGTATTCCACGCCATTCACGAAACCATCCATAAAAATGGTTACGGGCGGGATGTTGATTCCGCCAAAAGTACCCAACACGCCAGTCTTGGACATGCCGGCGGCCAGATAACCTGCCAGAAATGCGGCCTCATCCGTGGCATAGACCTGGCCCAGTACATTCGGCAAAGGTGGATCATACGAGAAATCCACGATGGAAAACCGCTGATCGGGGTTCGCTTCGGCTGCGTTTTTGGTCGCATCGCCAAGCAAGAAACCCACGGTGATTATTACGTCGCAATCGCCTTCAATCAGCGAGTTGATATTGGCCTCGTAGTCAGTTTCGGCCTGAGATTCCAAAAACCGACCATCGACACCGAAATCTGCAATAGCATCCTGCACGCCTTTCCAGGCGGTCTGATTAAAACTATTGTCATCGATCCCGCCCGTGTCGGTGACTTGGCAGGCGGTAAATGCCGATGCGGCACTGGTTGTGATCAGCACAGTCGCCAGCGATGCGGCCAGTTTCGTGAATGATGATGTGAACATGATGTTTCTCCTCAAAGGCAATCGTGCGGTGTTGTCAGGCTAGCCTGCGGTGCTGCGGGACAATTGATGAAAGTCAATTCGGCGATGCACAGCTGCCGTGTGCGATCGGAGCTTCGATGCGTCTGGCGTTCCACGACATTCAAGGCGTCTCTCCTGCAATGCGATTGGCCCGAATAGCTTGAATTGGGTTTTTTGATTTGGATTGACCTATGTCAGTTTCTCCTTCGCGGCTTGCGGCAGTCTGGCCCGAAATGATGCTGGAGGACTGCACGATGGCCAATGCCACACCCCTTGTTTTGAACTTTTCCCAGTTGCGTCGTGGTGATGTGGAAACCGTGGGCGGCAAGAACGCTTCGTTAGGTGAGATGATCCACGCGCTGGGCGCGAAGGGTATTTTGGTGCCGCCGGGGTTTGCGACAACGGCTGATGCGTTCAGGGCTTACCTGACGGCCAATGATCTGGACGCGCAGATTGGCGTGGCATTGGATGCGCTGGCCGTGGGCAAGGCGACATTGCAAAAGACTGGACAAGTCATTCGCGATTTGATTTTGGGCGGTGACTGGCCTGATGAAATGGCCACTGCGATCATTGCAGAGTACCGCGCCTTGTCGGATGCCGCGGGCGAAGCCGATATCCCCGTCGCCGTCCGCTCCAGCGCCACCGCAGAGGATTTACCTGATGCGAGCTTTGCAGGTCAGCAGGAAACGTTTCTTAACGTGATCGGAGAGGCCGCTTTGCTTGAGGCGTGCCGCAAATGTTATGCGTCATTGTTTACTGATCGCGCGATTTCCTATCGCCAGATACAAGGTTTTTCCCATCAACAGGTCGCATTGTCGGTTGGTGTGCAGCAAATGGTGCGCGCTGATACTGGTGGGTCCGGCGTGATGTTTTCGATTGATACGGAATCCGGTTTTCCCGATGCGGTCCTGATCAATGCGGCCTGGGGACTGGGTGAGAACGTCGTGCAGGGGGCGGTGGACCCCGATGAATATGAGGTATTCAAACCCTTTTTGGGCGACGAGAGTAAGACGCCGATTCTTGAAAAGAGCCTAGGCGCAAAAGAGATCAAGATGATCCATGATCGCGACGGCACACCACGCAATGTGCCCACATCCAAGGCTGAGCAGTCGCAATTTGTGCTGAGTGATGCGGAGATTCTGGCCCTCGCCCGTCAGGCCAAGGTGATTGAAGATCATTACGGCTGTCCAATGGACATGGAATGGGCGCGAGACGGCAAGACGGGCACGCTTTACATAGTGCAGGCCCGACCCGAAACGGTGCAATCGCGCGCTGATGTGGGGGCGTTGCGGTCCTATGCGGTGGAAGATCCCGGTGAGACGCTTGTTACCGGTCTTAGCGTGGGTGATGCTGCTGTCACAGGCCGCGTTTCGATCATCGAAAGTGCTGCTGATATCGCTAGTTTTGTGGATGGATCGGTGCTTGTTACGTCCACGACAGACCCTGATTGGGTGCCGATCATGAAACGCGCCGCTGCGATTGTGACGGATCACGGTGGGCGTACGTCGCATGCGGCCATTGTCAGCCGGGAGTTGGGTTTACCCGCGGTCGTTGGGTGCGGGAATGCCACGCACCTTTTGCATGATGGGCAAGACGTCACCGTGTCATGTGCGGGTGGCGAAGAGGGTACGGTGACTCAAGGCATTTCCAATATCACCGTGACAGAAGAGACGCTGGACGATCTGCCAGAGGTCAAAACAAATGTCATGTTGAACCTCGCGAACCCCTCTGCTGCGTTGCGCTGGTGGCGGCTGCCGGTGGACGGAGTTGGCCTTGCACGCATGGAGTTCGTCGTGAACAATGCAGTGAAGGTCCACCCCATGGCACTGCTGAATTTTGATGCGATCACGGACGATCAAACCCGTGACGAGATTGATGCCCTGACAGCGGGCTATGACAGTAAGCCCGAATATTTTGTGGATCAGCTGGCGCGCGGTCTGTCGCGTATTGCGGCCTTTTGCTATCCCAAGCCAGTCATCGTGCGGATGAGTGATTTCAAGACCAATGAATATGCCGACCTGTTGGGCGGGCGCGATTTCGAGCCGCATGAGGAAAATCCGATGATCGGGTTTCGCGGCGCGTCACGCTATTATTCGGATCACTATCGCGATGGCTTTGCGCTGGAATGTCAGGCGATCGCGCGGCTTCGCGGGCAAATGGGCTTTGATAACGTGATCATGATGATCCCGTTTTGCCGGACCCCCGAAGAGGCGGATCATGTTTTGGCGGTGATGGCTGAAAACGGGCTGGAGCGGGGCAAGGACGGGTTGCAAGTCTATGTGATGTGCGAGATCCCGGCCAATGTCGTGCGCGCCGCGGAATTTGCGGAGCGGTTTGACGGGTTCTCGATCGGGTCGAATGATCTGACCCAGCTCACCCTCGGCATCGATCGCGATTCCGATGCGCTTGCGGGATTGTTCCGCGAGGATGATCCCGCCGTGCTGTGGATGATCGAAACGGTGATCCGCGAGGCACATAAAGCGGGGTCAAAAGTAGGTTTTTGCGGACAAGCACCCAGCAATGATCCGGCCTATGCGCAGCGGCTGGTGGCGTTCGGGATCGACAGTATCTCGGTCACGCCGGATAGTTTTGTGCGCGTGTTGCGCAATGTGGCGCAAGCGGAAAAGGGTTAGAGTACCTCAAGCTCGCATTGGGCAAAGCGGTTCTTTGCGGTTTCAATATCGCAAAGAGCCGTGCCTTCGGTGCTGACGGTTGCGCTTGCGGCGGCAACCCCCCAGCGCAACGCTTGATCCGGTGGATGACCACGGGCGAGCGCAAGTGTCACTCCGCCCACAAACGCATCACCGGCACCGATCTTGCTGCGCTCTTTGACAACCGGAGGATGGCAAATGAAACGATGGTCTTGCGATACCCAGACAGAACCTTCTGCACCGCGACCGGTGACGACAATTTCTGCGACCCCACGGGCAACCAGATCGGCACCAAATGACACGCTGTCAGCAATTGTGCGCATGGGTCGGTGGGCAGCTTCTGCGGCTTCCTCTTGATCAATTCTGAGTAAGTAGACTGGTGTTTGGGGGTGCGAGATCAGTTGGTTGAGTGCTGCGCTTGAGGTGTCCACAACTACCTTGCAATCCGTTAGTGCAACGGCTGCAATGACTTGGCTTTGAAAATCGACCGGTAGGCCGGGTGCCACGCTGCCGCTGAGAACCAGATAGCCGTTTTTGGCTGCGTGGGCCGTTATCGTGGCGAGCAGTAAATCTGCGTCTTGGGGTGTCATCGCGTCACCCGGCAGACCAAAGCGGAACTGTGCGCCGGTGCCGTCGTCGGTCACCGCAAAGCTCTGCCGGGTTTCACCGGAGACGGCAACGGGCAATGCCGGTACATGCTCTGTTTCAAGCAGAGCCAGCAGCCGTTCCCCCATCACGCCACCAACGGCAACCAAGGCGTTCGCGTCTCCGCCTAATTTGCACACTGCTCGCGCCACATTTACGCCGCCACCGCCGGGATCAAATCGGGGCGATGCACATCGCAGCTTTGGCCCTGCAATGACCTTTGCCACGGACGTCGCAACATCCACGGCAGGGTTTAGCGTAACCGTGAGAATGCCAGCTTGGTGTGTCATGTTTACGTTTTTTGCGCCATGGCGAGCCGAAGTATCGCTGAAAGAATGGCTTGGCCCAGAACGGGTGAACGACCGGTCCCGATCGCGGCGTCACTGTCGCGGCTGTCGTTTTCGCGTAAGGTGCAATGCCAATGGCCGTCACGGTCATTCGCGCGCCCCCGTATGTGAACCGACCAATTTGGATAAGCCGTGTCTGCGATGAGGATCGCCTGATCAGTGGTCCCAATGTGATCCGCGCTTGGCGTGTCGACGTCTGGTAACAGGAACGTCAGGGCGTGAATGACCCCATCGAAATCTGCAATGCTCATTTCTCGGGTGGTTTCCAATTCCTTGATCAGAATGTCCAGTTCAGGGTCCTTCATCAGCGTTACTCCAACAAGCCTATGACAGGGGTAGCGCCCCTTCGATCATCCGAAACTTATCGTGCCAAAACGAAGTTTGATTTGATTTTGATCAATTCGATGGGCGGGTTTTCCGGTACCGATTGCCCATCCCATCCTTGAAAGGAGCTGGTAATGACACGTATGATCCATGTTTTTGAACGCACCAACCACGAAGCCCATGAATGGGTAAACGATCTGGCGGGCCGCACCGGCTGGACCAATGAACGCGAGGTTTTGCGCTTGCTTCGTACTGTGCTGACCAAAATCCGCGATCACCTTCCCGTCAATGAGATGTCCCAGTTTTCAGCGCAATTGCCACTAATTTTGCGGGGTATGTTCTTTGAAGGCTGGCAGCCAAAACTCACGCCCGTGCATGAACGTCATGCCGCAGACTTTGTTGCTGGGGTTGATGAAAATGTAGGTGACGTCATCGGCTATCAAGGTGCCACTGACGTCAAGGCAGTGTTCAACGTAATCAACGCGCGGATTTCGCGCGGAGAGGTCGAGGATGTACGTGCCTGCCTGCCGCAAGAATTACGGGATTTGTGGCCTGCGCCTTAGGTGGTGCGGGCGCAACTGCTTAGACCACGCGTGACAATACCCATGTCATTGCCTCTGGCAGCAGGTTGTCCAGCAGTTGCTGGAAGGCGCCTGCGATGGTGCGTGCGCGATCGTCTACGATGGTAAGATCTTGGACAAACCGACGGGTGCCCAGCACTCTTTGATCGCGATCACGGAGCACGGTCAGTTCGCACGAAATGCGCGTCGCAAAACGACCATCTGCTTGGGCGGACACTTCAAAGGCATCGATCCGTGTCAGCAGCACCGTATCTGGCACTGGGCCGGCCCCTTGTGCACCAACAAACCCAATTCGTCCGCTTGAAGCCAATGATCGGATCAGCACCGATTGCAGCATTTGCGGCACCGTATCTGACCAATTCGCATCGGGCAGGTAGGTCACGGATAGCGCATCTTTCTTGATCAATATGCGATCTGTCGTGAGAGCGGCGGGTGCAGTAGGCATCAGCACAAGCAAGCTGCGAGATGATCGCCGCCCTTGCGCAGCGAGGTTGATGGGCTGCAACTCGTAGATATCACGCGGCGCGCCTGATGGACTAAGCAAGTCAAGCGCAGTACATCCCGGCAAGGCGACCAGCCCAAGCGTGAAACAGCGGCGGGAAAAGGTCATCATAATTACCTCCGGTATTCGGGGACGCGGTTATCCAGCAGGAATCCCGATGGGTCCTGACTGATCCGTCGGATTAGATCGTTGAGTGCGCGCACGACGGCACGCGCCTCACCGCCCAACTGGCCAAAATCGCGCATGCCGGGGGCGGCCGCAGCAATAGCTTGTCGCGCCTCGGCCACGCCTGCCCGAAGATCGGTCATGATTGCAGGAACATCCGTTGTGACGGATGTGACAGCCTCTGCTAAATCGTTCAGCGCGGAGCGGGCATCTGTTATCGCGGGGCCAAGGTCCGCTGCCATGATATCGTCTGCCCGCACAAAAGCCTGATCTGCACTGGCAAGGGTGTTATCAGCATTGGTCAAGGTTGTACGGATATCTGACGCCAACGGCGCAAAGTCCTCTGCGATCACTGTGTTGATGGTCGCGATTGCATCATTTGCCTGATCGATGGCAGGGCCCAGGTTCTCAATCGCGGTATTTGCGTTTTCAAAAGTCTCCGTGATGGTGGCAAAGGACGTATCTGCGGCGGTCAAAGTGGATTTGGCGGCCTCGCCCACACCTTCGAAACCTGCGACGAAACCGGTCACCTGTTCTGTTGCGGTGCTGAGGGTGTTCGAGATGTCGGAGAAGTCCGTCAGTGCCTGTTCCAGACCCTCAGTCGCGTTATCGAGGTTTTCGAGAATACTGCGCACATGGTCTTGATTTTCCGGGCCGGTCAGTTGCTCTAGTTGCCGAATGATATTTGACGCATCTTCGATCAGATCGGGCGCGCTATTTACCAAGGATTGAAATGACGACTGGCGGGATGGGATGATCGGTGGCCCATCCGGTTGTCGTGTCAAAAGCGCAGCCCCTGGGGCCCCGCCAGAAAGTGCGATATAGGCCACACCAGTCACGCCCTGCGATTCCAGCCGCGCCACGGTGTCGACGGCCACTGGGGTGGTTGCGTCGATTTCGATCGCCACGAAGGCCTGGCTTGGGTCGTTTTCCCAAATACGGATGCCGGTGACGCTGCCGACGGCAACGCCGTTGAACAAGACATCCGCAGATCGATCAAGGCCGGATACATTGTCAAATAACACACCATATTGCGCATATTGCCGGTCAATCTGGACGCTGGCGAGCCAAAGAAAGAAGCCAAGCCCACCAAGGATACCAAGGATGGTAAAGAGCCCGATAATGATAAAATGCGCGCGGGTTTCCATCAGATGGCTTCCTTTTGTGCAAGGGCGGCGCGGGCGCGGGGCCCCTTGAAATAGGCCTGCACCCAAGGGTGATCGATATCCTGCATTTCTGTCATGGTGCCGGTGGCCAGCACGCGGCCTCCAGCCAGCACTGCGATCCGGTCGCAGATCGCATGCAGACTATCAAGATCATGGGTCACCAGAAAGACCGTCAAGCCCAACGCCCGGCGGAGTTGGGCGATCAGTGCGTCGAAAGCGGCCGCGCCGATAGGGTCTAGTCCAGCTGTGGGTTCGTCCAGAAACACAATCTCTGGGTCAAGCGCGATCGCCCGTGCAAAGCCTGCGCGCTTGCGCATGCCACCCGATAATTCTGACGGCATCTTTTTCAGCGCGTCGTCCGGCAGACCGACCATCCGTACTTTGATGGCCGCAAGTGCCGCGCGGGTTTCAGGCGAAAGGTCCAGCTGTTCGCGCATGGGGGCCTCAACATTCTGTTGCACGTTGAGTGAAGAAAACAGCGCGCCATCCTGAAACATAACCCCCCAGCGTTTGCGCAGACGACGGTAGTCATCTGCGCTTGTATCGCGCACGTTTTCGCCAAAGACGGTGATTTGTCCGTCTGCCGGTTTCAGTAGGCCGACAACGGCGCGTAACAGCACCGACTTACCTGCGCCAGAGCCGCCGACGATCCCGATGATTTCGCCCTGCTGTACATCAAGGTCCAGCCCTTCATGCACAGTATGTTTGCCAAAACGGGTGATCAGGCCACGCACGCTGATGATCGGCTCCGCTGCCATCACACCTCCAGAATCGCAAAGAAGATGGAAAATAGCGCGTCGGCGGCTATAACGAGGAAGATCGATAGCACCACAGATGTTGATGTCAGATGCCCCAACGATTCCGCGTTGCCCTTGACCTGCATCCCTTCGAAACAGCCGACGATACCAATAATCAGGGCAAAGAAAGGCGCTTTGATCAGCCCGACACCAAGGTGCCAGACACCGGTGTTGCTGGCCAACCGCGCCTGAAAAACGCCCGGCGATACGCCAAGCTCGATCCATGACATGATCGCCCCACCCACAAGCCCAGAGAAATTCGCAATGATTCCCAAAACTGGCAGCATCAGGATCAAGGCGATCACACGTGGGGCGACAAGCACCTCAACCGGGTCAAGCCCCAGCGTGCGCATGGCGTCGATTTCTTCACGCATTTTCATTGATCCAATCGCTGCGGTAAACGCCGACCCAGAGCGGCCTGCCACAATAATCGCTGTTAGCAATATGCCCAATTCACGCAAAACCGAGATCGCGATGAGATCGACGACAAAGACCTCGGCCCCGAACTGGCGCAGCTGTGCTGCGCCCTGAAATGCCAGCACCACGCCAATCAGGAATGCCATCAAAGACACGATCGGCACCGCGTTCAAACCGACCTGTTGCATATGATGCACAATGGCTGTCCATCTGATCCGGGAAGGGCGCAGCACCAGGCCGAATATTGTCGCTACCACCTGTCCCAGAAATCCAATAATCGCGAGCGTCTGTTGAAGCGAAGAGACTGCCTTGCGGCCCAATTGCTCCAACCGATCTGCGATGGTTGGCCCGTTGGTTGATGGCGCTTCGGTAAGAAGCATGTTCTGTCGTAGGGTGGCGATCAGATCGGTTTGCAGCGCGCTGGCGCCCGTGATCTGCGGATTTAATCCCGCGCTTTGCAAGCGACGTTCCAGCGTCACGATTGCCCAGGCCCCTGCAGTATCAAATTGCCGCACGCCGCTAAGGTCGATAGCCTCGGCCAGACCATGACGCAGATCGAGGCCCTCAACAGTGCCGATCAGCAAATCCCCTTCCAGTACAAAAATACCCTCTGAGAGGGCGATTTGCGGGCGGGTCATTTGGCGGTGTGAACGCTGTGCGCTGGTATTCATATCAATGTCTTACGCTCATTTTCCGGGGCGCGGCTTGATCAAGGTCAATTTGAATGGCTTTGATAAACATCAATCAGCGGATCCGGCTTGCGCATAGCCTAGAGCGTATCAACCAACCCTATAAGAGGTCCATTATGAAATTCATTCCCTTGTTTGCCATCGTGTTCTTGGCCAGCTGCGCCGCCGAAGGACGCTATCCTTTATCTGGCGAAGAATGCGGGCCAAATGATCCGGTTCTGACCCTTGATGCAGCCGATTGCGTGGCACCTGTGACGGGTTAGGCACGTTGCATCCTGCATCCCTGATCGCACTGGGCGCCCTATTTTTGAGCGGCTTGGTCGCTGATCTGCTTTCACGCAAAACAGGGTTTCCTCGGGTGACCCTGTTTTTGCTTATCGGGCTTGCGGCGGGAGGAGCGGGGTTTAACCTGATCCCTGCCGATCTGCAGGCATGGTACGACATGTTGTCAGTGGTCGCGCTGACAATGGTGGCATTCCTTCTAGGGGGTGCGATGCATCGCGACACATTGCGCCAGCATGGCCGCGCGATCATGTTTATCTCGCTCGCGATTGTACTGGCGACGCTTATCATCGTTACGGCTGGGTTGGCTGCATTAGGATTGCCTTTAGGGCTGGCGCTGTTGCTGGCTGCCATTGCGACCGCCACGGCCCCAGCGGCAACCACCGATGTGATCGCTCAATCCGGTGTGGAGAACGGTTTCACCCAAACCTTGCGCGGCATCGTTGCCATTGACGACGTGTGGGGGCTCTTGGGGTTCAGTCTGGTGCTTGTTATTGTTGCCCAGTTGGAAGGACAAATTCATCTTTCGGGCCTGTTGCATGCCGCTTGGGAGATTGGCGGAGCCATGGCACTTGGCCTGCTCATCGGCGGCCCTGCTGCTATGTTGACCGGGCGATTGCGTGACGGCGAGCCGTTGCAGATTGAGGCACTGAGCCTTGTTTTTCTGTCTGCTGGTCTGTCGCTGTGGTTGGAGGTTTCATTTCTGATCACCGGTATTGTGGTGGGTGCGATCATCGTCAATTTGGCGGCGCATCACACCAAGGCATTCAATGAAATTGCCCATATTCAATGGCCCTTTGTGGTGCTGTTCTTCATTCTGGCTGGCGGGTCTTTGGATATCGTCGTCGCGACGACTCTGGGTGGCGTAGGGTTAGCATTTGTTGTCTTGCGCTCTGTTGCGCGGGTCGCAGGCGGCTGGTTGGGTGCGCGCATTGCTGACGTTCCGAAAAGTGAAGCGCGCTGGTATGGTGCGGCGCTGTTGCCACAGGCGGGTGTTGCCATCGGCATGGCCTTGATTGCAGCGCAGCGATTTCCTGAATGGGGTGCCGAAATCATCGCCCTGACAGTTGGCACAACGGTTGTGTTCGAAGTGCTTGGGCCTATTGCTACATTGGTTGCGATAAAGCGGACACGCCTGGATGATGCGGCCGGTTGATGGCTACCAAATCGTCCGATCATTTTCCCGGGAATGCAGATGCCCGATTAGGTTCGCCAATGTGACCACTCCCATCAGGTCGTGATCCTTGACCACAAGGAACTTGCGTCTCCCGGTCTTGGCAATCAGTGCCAGTAAATCCGAAATCAGCATATCGGGCGGGATTGTTGCCGCCACATCAAGCCCGGCAAAGACGTCGCCCACCCGCGTGCTGGTCCAGTTGTCGCGATCAATTGCGGCAAGCACATCCTTATCGATCTGCCCGATCAAAACGCCCTCGGCCATGACCGGCACAAAGCTGACCCGGTGTTTGAGCATGACCTGATTGACGAATTCAGATAGCGTCAGCTCTGGTGAGGCAACAACGGGATGGCGGATCATCAGATCGGCAACGGTGCGTCCATCAAATTTGCTTTGCATCAGTTGGTTTTCATATGCCGAACGCGCAGCGGCCAGCACGAAAAAGCCGATCAAGATATACCATAGCCCCGATGCCACGTTGCCACCAAAAAGCGCGAGTACACCCACAAAAGTTAGACCATAGCCAAATGCCGTGCCCGATTGGGCGGCAGTCTTGGTTGCCCGCAAAACATCACCGTGACGATGCCACAGATAGGCGCGCAGCACGCGACCGCCATCCAAAGGGAACGCGGGCACCATGTTGAACACCGCGATGATGATGTTGATGGTTGCGAGATAGACAAAAACCGTTGTCAGTGCCGGGCCGACAAACATCAACGCCGCCCCATAACTGAGAAGCCAGAAACCCAGGCCGAGACACAGGCTCATCGCGGGTCCGGCCAAGGCAATCCAAAGCTCTGCCCTGGCAGATTTTGGTTCAGACTCCAACTCTGCGACACCGCCGAATAGAAACAGGGTAATCCCTTTAATCTTCACACCAAATTGGCGTGCGATGACAGAGTGGGCCAATTCGTGCAGTAACAACGAAGCGAAAAACCCAAGCATCGCAATGACCGCCAAAATCAGATAGGCGGCAGGCGTCTGGTCAGGGATTGTGGCTGGAAAATATTGGCTGGACAGGGTCCAGGTGATCAGGCCAGCAATCAAAAACCAACTTGGGTCCAGTTTGATTTCAAAACCGCCCAGATTAAAGAGCCTTATCGCAGTGGAGAACATTTTGAAGCCTCTCGATTGACTGCAAATTATCACCGGGTCAGTCCAACGAAATTGAGCAATATCAAAGCGCCCACAGTTTTCATCAGGCACGCAAGGCGCATGGAATTTCCTGCGACGACCCTGACAAGCAGCCTGCTGATCTTCGTACTTTGTGCGGGCGTCGTCTGGTTCTCGGGCGCGCGGTTGGCCTATTTGGCGGATACATTGGCGGATCGTTACATGCTTGCGAAATCCCTTGTGGGTTTGCTGCTGCTATCGCTCGCCACGTCATTGCCAGAGGTTGCAACGACGCTGTCAGCTGCTGTCAGCCAAGCGCAAAACCTTGTGCTGAATAACCTTTTTGGGGGAATCGCGTTACAAACGGCTATTCTGGCACTGGCAGATTTCTGGGCGCGCGGCGCGATCACCAATTACCCGCGAAAAGCCAATCATGCGCTGGAAGCTACACTGCTGGTTTTGTTGTTGTCGATTACCTTGGTCATCACGTCAATGGATGAAACCGTCAGCTTCTTTCAGATTGGGCCGGGGAGTGTTTTTATCGCCATGATGTATGCGGGTGCGATCTGGCTGTTGCGCCGATATGACGGATCAAGCGATTGGGTCCCCGTGGATTTGCCTGACCCGGAAGAGCACCCATTTCTAGCGGTGCCAAGTGACGATACGACGTCCAACAAAGGCCTGATCATTCAGACGGTTGCCGCGTGTTTTGCGATATTGGTGTTTGGTCTGTTGCTGGTCATGTTCGCAGAAAGGATCGCAGACCAATCCGGCCTTGGCACCGGTTTTATCGGGGTCACGCTGCTGGCGGGGGCCACATCATTGCCCGAACTTACCACAAGCATTACGGCCGCGCGCATGGGCGCCTATACGATGGCGATTTCAAACATCTTTGGCAGCAACTTGATCATGCTGGTCTTGGTCTTTCCTGCCGATATCCTGTATCGCGGTGGACCGATTTTGCAGGGAACCTCGCAGACGGTCAGCCTTGCGTTGTCGTTCGGCATTGTGGTCACTGCGATTTACTTGGTTGGCTTGATTGTACGACGCAAACCCCGGATTGGTATGCTTGGTCTCGATTCCTTGCTGGTGATTGTCGCTTTTTTGGCCAGCCTCGCGGCTTACTATTATGTGCGATAGACCGGCCTGATTTGGCGGTGCGTCTCATCGCTTTGACTGGGGTCTCTTGGGTCAGCACGTCGGCTGCCCAACCGTGCGACCGGCGGCTATTGATCAAAGTCAATTGTCCGCGGTTGATTTGCGCTAGACTGCCGCTGATGAATGAAACCAGTCCAACACGCTCCGACATAGCCACACGGTCCATTTGGTCCTTTGTCGTGCTGACTTTCGCGATCTCTTGGACAATCATCCTGATCTTAATCAAGGCGCCCCAAATCATCCCGGCATTTCTGGGACCCATGGGGGTGACCAACCCGGTCTATCTGATAGCAGTGTGGGCGCCGGGGCTGGCAGCCTTTGGGCTGGTTATCAAGCACACCGGGTTTGCAGGGTTGCGCCGGTACTTTGGACGGTTATTTGACGTCGGCGTGCCGTGGCAATGGTGGGCTTTTGTACTGTTAGCGCTGCCTGCGATCAAAATCACCGGTGCTATGCTCAACGGAACAGAATTTGGTGATTTGTTGATTTTACAGCCCCTCGGGGAAGTCTTAGGTATCTCGATATTCATGCTCTTTCTGGGACCGGTTGAGGAGTTCGGCTGGCGCGGCCTTCTTTTGCCACTGATGCAACGTGTGATGACGCCAGCGCTGGCCGGTCTGATCGTCGGGTTATTATGGGCGGTCTGGCATATCCCGGCGTTCTTTCTTGACGGCGCGCCGCATACGGCTTGGTCGATGTTGCCGTTTGTTATCGGGGTAACGTCTGTTGGGATCGTCATGGCGGTTGCTTACAACAAGACCAACGGCAACTTGTTGTTCCCGATCCTGCTACATTGGCAACTTAACATAGCGTTCTGGCCCGAGGCGCAGCCTTGGGAGAATTACCTCAACCTGTGTTTGGCGGTGATTATGCTTTGGGTGCATCGCGACGTGATGTTCAGACGTGACAAGGGTTTGACTACAGTGGTTCCCAGCTGAAGCCGCATGGCTATTTGACAGGCGATGTCATCTTACCCTCCAGGGTTTTGTATCCGATCCCCTTGCTTATCAAAAAGCACTGCCTTGCTGTTATCAAAATCCAACGAGACCTCCGCTTCTCGATCAAACTCCCATTGCCCAACTAGCCGCACGGTCAGATGTTTTCCCTCATCAATGTCAACGATCACATGAGTGTCTGTTCCCAATCGTTCGTAATGCAAAACTTTGCCTGCCAAACGACCCTTTTCGGCAATCCGCAGATGTTCTGGCCGCAGCCCGACGCAGGCTGCACCCGACCCGGGTAACAGATCGCGTTCAATGAAATTCATTGCAGGCGAGCCGATGAATCCGGCCACAAATCTGTTTGCTGGTGCATTGTAAAGGCCCAACGGCGCACCGACCTGTTCAATCCGGCCTTCGCGCATGACCACGATGCGATCAGCGAGCGTCATCGCCTCTGTCTGGTCGTGGGTGACGTAGATGATGGGCGTTTTGAGGGTGCGATGTAGGTCCGCAATCTCGATCCCTGTGTTCATGCGCAATCCCGCATCGAGGTTGGACAGCGGCTCATCAAACAAGAACATCCGCGGCTGACGCACCAAGGCACGCCCCAAGGCGACGCGCTGCCGCTGCCCGCCCGACAACTCTGATGGTTTGCGTTCGAGATAGTCTTGCAGCGACAAGATATCGGCTACATCCATGATCCGCTGATTGATCTCGTCATGTGACAAGCCGGCGAGGTCGAGCGCAAATTGAAGGTTCTTGAAAACTGTCAGATGCGGATAAAGCGCGTATGACTGGAACACCATCGCGATGCCGCGCTGGGCTGGTGACATGTCGTTCACCACCTGATCAAACAACACAATCTCGCCGGCATCAGGCATTTCGAGCCCGGCAATCACCCGGAGCAACGTCGTTTTGCCACAGCCAGAGGGACCCACGATGACAACGAACTCGCCATCCGCAATTTCGAGGTTCACATCAACCAGCACGTGATTGTCGCTATATGATTTTTGGATGTCAGTCAGGCGGAGGGCAATCATGGTTCGTGGCTTTCTGTTCTGAGTGTCTTCGCCCACATCACTGGCTATGGCTGCGCAGATAGCCTGCCAGATCATCAAAACTGCGCATCTGGTCGTAATCCGCCTCTGGCATGGGCAAGGACAGTTCTTTGCCCAACCCGGTGATCAACGTCATGAAATCCATTGAATCAATGTCGAATTCTTCGCGCAGATCGGCGCTGCGGTCGATATCATCAAGGGGGACTTCCGGAGCAATGCGCCTCAGATGTTTTTCCAATAGGGTTTGAATGGTATCGTCGGTCATAGCTGCTCCGGGTTTTGCAGGTGTTTGATGATGGCGCGCAGAAATCTCGCGCCGTTATGCCCGTCGCTGACGCGGTGATCTGCGGCAAGGGTGATCTGGGCCATGCGCCGGGGCTGGACGCCACCGGCAATGACGGCTGGCTGCAGGGTCGGCGTTCCGATCCCAACAATCGCGACTTGTGGCGGGAATATCACGCCAGTGATCCCCGCGACCCCCCGATCGCCCAGACTGGTCAGGGTGATCGTCGGGTCGGACAATTCGCGCGCCCGGAACCGCCCTTGGCGAACCCGGGTTACAAGGTCCTTCAGCCGCGCCATCAGCGCAGGCAGTTCACCCTCGGTCGCGTCATGCAGGGCTGGGGCGACCAGCCCACCGCTGCGCAGGTTGATCGCCATGCCCAGATGCACGGCATCACCGGGGGTGAATTTGCCATCCTCAAAATACCCGTTGAAATCGGTGTATTTCTGCGCGGCTAGGGCCACGGCACGAATGTAGAGCACCCCAAGCGCCAACCGCGCGTCAGGGGGTTGATCGGCGTTATGGGCGCTGATGAAATCCTCGGCCCGGGTCAAGTCAATCGTATCGGACAAATAGTAATGCGGGATTTCGCGCTTGGAACGGGTCATTGCCGCTGAAATGGCCTGCCGCATGGCTGAAACCGGTTCGGGCTGTACAGCGCCAGTGGCGTCGGGGATGTCATCAAGCGATATGATCTTGCCGGTTCCAAGGCTGGTAAGATCAAACCCGGTCTCGGCGGCGCGCCTGCGGGCGGCTGGGCTGACACGCTGCCGGTCCGGTTGTGACAGTTCTGGCGGAATCTCAGGGGGTTGCTCTGGTGTCGGACTTGGCTCTTCTGGTGTGGCAGGCGGTGCGACCGGATCAACCGGCTGCGGTGCCTCGGGCGGGGGCGCTGCGGGGGTTGGATCGGCGGGTTGGGGCATATCGGGATCGTCGGGTTCATTGCTGGTGCGGATCATGGCGATGGGTGTGCCTACAGGGACCTTTTTGCCAAGGGGCACCAGCCATTTGTCTAGAAACCCATCTTCGAAAACTTCGATCTCAATCGCGCCTTTCTGGGTTTCAACCGCCGCGATGATATCGCCCCGGTGTATCGGATCACCGGGGGCCACGAGTTGTTCAACCAATGTCCCATCCTCCATATCTGCGCCCAGCGAGGGCATCACAAATTCGGTCATGGCTTCTGCTCCATCACCTGTTTGACCGCCGTAACGATGGTTTCGACTTGTGGGATGGCGGCCCGTTCAAGATGGGCGGCATAGGGGATTGGCACTTCGGTGCTGCACACCCGGGCGAGAGGTGCATCAAGGTCGTAAAACGAGTCCTCGGCCAGCTGCATCCCGATCTCGGCAGCAAGGCTGCCGGTCCGCCAGCCTTCATCGACAACCAGTGCGCGGTGGGTCCGCGCAACAGATGCCTTGATCGTGTCCATATCCAATGGGCGCAGACTGCGCAGGTCGATCACTTCAGCTTCGATCCCGTCTTTGGCCAGCGCCTCTGCCGCATCCAGTGTTTTGAACAACGATCCACCATAGGTGATTAGCGTGATGTCGCGGCCCGCACGCCGTACTGCGGCGCGGTCAATATCAACCGGGCCTGCGTTTTCAGCCAGCTGACCCATGCGGTTATAAAGCATCACATTTTCAAAGATCAGCACCGGATCGGGATCTTGCAGCGCGGTCCAAAGCATCCCGCGCGCGTCCTCTAACGTGGCTGGGGCCAGCACCCGCAGGCCGGGAATATGGGCGTACCATCCTTCGAGCGAATGCGAATGCTGGGCGGCAAGTTGTTTGCCCGCCCCCGTTGCCATGCGGATCACGACAGGCACGCCGAACTGATTGTTGGACATATGCCGCAGCGTTGCAGCGGTGTTCATGATCTGATCCAACGCCAGCAGGGAAAAATTGACCGTCATCACCTCGACAATCGGGCGAACCCCGGCAATTGACGCCCCGATACCCGCACCAGTGAAGCCGGACTCTGACAGCGGTGTATCGCGGATGCGATCCGCGCCGAACTTGTCCAGCAGGCCCTTACTGACGGCATAACAGCCTCCGTAGTGGCCCACATCCTCACCCATCAGGAAGACGCGGTCGTCCCGCGTCATCGCATCGGTGATCGCCGCTTTGACAGCATCGCGATAAGTGGTCTCTACCATCTTATCCGGAGAGGCGATTTCTGGCGGGGATGGGCGATCAGGCGACATGACAAAATGCGTGAGCGTCTCCAACGGCTCATCCGTGCCGCTTTCGGCAAAGGCCACCGCTTCTGCAATCTCGGTCGCTATTTCAGATTTGATCTGGGCGACGTCGTTTTCATGCAGCAACCCGCTTTGCATGGCCCAGTCCTGAAAGCGGACAATCGGGCCTTTTTCGCGCCATTCCTCGACTTCGCTTTTGGAGCGGTATTGCTGGGCATCAAACATCGAATGGGCGCGGAAGCGATAGGTGCGGCACTCCAGAAAATACGGCTGCCCCGTTTCGGCGATGGTTTGCAACGCACGCCGCGCGGCGGCCTCAACCGCTACCACATCCATGCCGTCTACCACTTCTGCTGTGATCGCATAGCCGCGTGCCTTGGCTGCGATATCGACCTCTGCCTCGGTCAGGTCCAGCCGGGTGCCCATGGCATAGCCGTTGTTTTCACACACAAACAGCACGGGCAGGCCCCAAAGGCGGGCCAGATTCAGGCTCTCGTGAAACTCGCCCTCGGCCACGGCCCCTTCGCCAAAGAAACAGGCGGTTGCGGCGTTTGTCTTTTGCATCCGATCCGCCAGCGCCAGACCCACCGCCAACGGTAGGCCGCCGCCGACAATCGCGTTGCCGCCGTAGAAATTGCGCTCCGCATCAAACAGATGCATGGAGCCACCACGCCCGCCAGCGCAGCCATTGGCCTTACCGTACATTTCTGCCAGCACGGCACCCATTGGGACGTTGCGCGCCAACGCATGCCCATGTTCGCGATAGGTGGCGACCAGCCGGTCTTTGTCTTCCAGCAGGGGGATAATGCCTGCAGCAATCGCCTCTTCCCCGTCATAGAGGTGCAGGAATCCGCGAATTTTCTGCTGTGTGTAGGCCTCGGCGCATTGTTCCTCGAACATCCGAATGCGCATCATGATGCGTAGAAGATCGCGCACATGGGCCGTATCAAGGCGGGGTTTGGTGCGTGTCACGGTCATTGTTCATCACTCTCCAGCGTTGAAATATCGCCCTCTGGCAGGCCCAATTCGCGGGCCTTCAACAGTCGGCGCATGATCTTGCCGCTACGCGTTTTGGGCAAGTTCTGGCGAAAGGCGATTTCCTTGGGCGCGACCGCGGGGCCAAGTCGTTTGCGGGCGTGGCCCATCAGATCAAGGCGGAGATCTTCGGTCGGTTCATGGCCTGGTTTCAGGGCAACATAGGCCTTGACGATCTGGCCTGCGGTGTCGTCCGGCAGGCCGATCACGCCGACTTCGGCCACAGCATCATGCTCCATCAGCGCACTTTCCACTTCAAACGGACCAATCAAATGGCCCGCGCTTTTGATCAGGTCATCGGCGCGGCCCACAAACCAGAAATAGCCGTCAGCATCGCGCATCGCGAGATCACCGCTGAGATACCAACCGCCCTTGAAGCATTTTTCATAGCGGGCCTGCTCATTGAGATAGTCGCGCATCATAGAGGGCCAGCCGGGGCGCAGGGCCAATTCACCAATCGCCATCGGGGCAGTCAGTTCGGTCACCTCGTCGCCTTCGACCTCGACAATGCCAGCTTCAATCCCGGGAAGGGGCTTGCCCATCGACCCCGGCTTCACATCCATCGCGGCATAGTTGGCGATCATGATGCCACCCGTTTCGGTCTGCCACCAGTTGTCATGAAACGGCATGCCAAAGGTGTCATTGCCCCAGACAACAGCCTCGGGGTTCAGGGGTTCACCCACACTGGCCATAAAGCGCAGATCAGGAAAGGCGCGCACACCGATAGCATCGGCCCCGGCCTTCATCAGCATGCGAATTGCGGTGGGGGCGGTGTACCAGACGTTGACGCTCTCGCCGCTGAGGATGTCATACCAGCGGTTCACATCGAACTCAGCTTCATCGACGATCATTGTGGCGCGGTTCGTCAGCGGTGCGATGATCCCGTAAGAGGTGCCCGTGACCCAGCCCGGATCGGCGGTGCACCAATAGATATCACCCGGTCGCAAATCGAGGGCGAGCCGACCGGTTGTATCATGGGCGACAACGGCTTGATGGACGTGAACCACGCCTTTAGGTTTGCCCGTCGTGCCAGAGGTGAAGTGGAGCAGGGCAGTGTCTTCTGGGGCGGTTGCGGCAGTCACAAAACTGTCAGATGCGCTGTCCATCAAGGGCCGCAGATCAGTGGTATCCAGCACCGCACCGTCGATGGTGAAAATCTCTTTCAATGTGTCCAGCGATGCACGAATACTGGTGACTTTGCGCTTGTAAAGCCGGGTGGACGTGATCAGCGCATTTGCCCCGCCGATCTGCATGCGCGCCTGTATGGGTTCGGGTCCAAAAGCAGAAAAGAGCGGGCAGAAAACGCAGCCTGCCTTCAGCGTGCCAAGCGCTGCGATGTAAAGCTCTGGCACACGACCCAGCAGGCCATATACCTTGTCACCCTGTTGTATGCCCCGGGCCCGCAACACATTGGCAAACCGGTTCGTCAGGTGCGCCAGTTCTGCGTAAGTATAGTCCGTTCTGGCACCAGACTTGGCGATACAGCGCAGCGCGAGCTGATCACCGTGGCCTGCCGCAACGTGCCGGTCGATTGCCTCATGCGCGATGTTCAGATGCTCGTCTGGCAACCCATCCAAGAGGGCTTGTGCCTGCTCCCAATGGAAGCTGTCTCGTGTCGTATCATAATCAGCCATATTGGCGTCTTGCGTTACCTTGCTGATGCGTTGATCGGTCATCGCGGTTCCCCCATCTGGCAGGTCGGAGCATTCGTACCCGTTTGCAGCCTGCCGCATTTGACAAGAAGTCTGCCATGTCAGCGCAGCAGTAGATTGACCGATATCAATTCTGTTCAGGCGAAATGATTCAGTATGTCGTGGTCAGAAAGTTTCGTAACCAAGGAGGCGTTCTATGCAGACCAACGCATTTCCCACACAGGATATCAGCGACAACGCCACTGGGTGTTGCCCCCGCTTTAAGCCGGAGGGGTGGGATAATCAGCATTTGCACTTCGAAAACAAGAAATTCCTGCGTGCCACGACCCGTAGCGCCATGCATATTCCGTGGAATATGGGTCGGGTCTTTACCCGTGTGCAGGAACATATCGAAGATGATGCGGCAGCCCACCCTGCCAAGGAGATCGTTCTGAGTCGCGATACCTCGCCTTGGGAGGCAGAGCATTACTTTGCGGTCGAAAAGGATGTTGCAGATGAAGAAATGACCACCTTGTCAGGCGATTTTATCACGCGCGTGTTTGAAGGGCCTTACCGTAAGGCCAAGGATTTTGCGCATGATATGGAGGTCGCCGCAACGGCAACGGGCAAGACCGCCAAACGGGTCTTTTTCTTTTACACGACATGCCCAAAATGCGCCAAGGCCTACGGCGAAAACTATATGGTCGGCGTGGCTGAAGTTTGAGCGGCGTTATTCCAGGCGACTGCGTTCGATAATCTGGCCACCAGAGACCAAGTTGTCATTTGGATGGGTGACCACCGCCATGCCTGCCTCTAGTCCGTCCAGCACTTCGGCGAATAGAGTATTTTGCCGCCCTATGCTGATGATCTGTTCGGCCGCTACCCCATCGCGGGCGGTGAAGACGACCCAATCCCCGTTACGTTTGAACAGTGCGCTCAACGGCACTTGGAGCGCGTCATCATTACGCCATTCGGTGATCCGCATGAATACGGCAAAACCATCGCCCAGCCTTGCCCGGTCAGATGCTGGTGTTGTGATGTCAAAGACAGCATCCAAGCGCTGTTCTTCGATGCCCAGAGCCGAGACTTTGGTTTCCGCAGCCGGGGCGATGCGCGTCAATCTCGCCGAGAGCGGCATGGGTCCGCCCCAGCGATCAACCACTGCCTGCGCGCCGGTCTGTAGCCTGACCGCGTCGCTGGACAACAGATCGGCGACGATCTCCAACTCTGCCGGATCCCCAATGCTAAGGAGCGGCGCGCCTGTGATGACAGGGCGTTCACTGGTGCCCGCGACGCTCAGCACGACCCCATCGGCGGGGGCACGGATTTCAACACAACAACTGGTCGTGACGCCAGCAACCGCTTGCGGCGTTTGAAGCATTGTTTCGGCTCGGTTCAGTGTGCTTCTTGCCATGTCGATGCCAGCCATTGCCGCCTCGACCGTGGTATCAGCGACGGCCAGCCGCTGGGCGGCATCCTCTAACCGCGTTAAAGAAGCGACATCGCGGGCGACGAGGGTTTGTGTGCGCTCAAACTGTGACCGTGCCAGAGTTTGTTCTTCTTGCGCGCGTGCCAATTCCGTTTCGGCCACATGCAGGGCGGCTTCGGCTTCTTGTACGGTCGCTTGGGCCTGCAACATGGTTCGGCTGTCCAGCAAGGCGGGGGCCGCAGGTTGCACGATGGCGATGATGGTTTTGCCAGCCACCACGCTGTCGCCAACCTCTACCGGCGACCGCAGGGCTGTGCCAGTAATGGGACTGGCGATATCGTAAATGTCCTTTATCCGGGTGACGCCATCGGCGTTGATCGTCACCTCCAGCGGGCCGCGCGCGATGATATGCAGGTCCACCGGGACCGGGTCCGCCTGAAAGGCCACATAGCCCAGACCAAGCATGAGCGCGGCACCTACGCCGAGCAACCCAATGGTGCGTGGTTTCCAAGACATAGGTTACTCCCTTACTTTCATGACAGAAACGAGGTTTTGCTTATCCAGGCGACGGCGTACCAGCATCACTGAGCTGAAGCTGGCCAGCAATACAAAGAAGCTGGCCTTGGCAAAGATGGCGGGGTGTAGGACAACCGGCATATTATAAAGATCGCTGGAAAAGCTGTTGGCCATTGCCTTTGCAATCTGTGCCCCGATCCACCAGCCAAGTGGCTGCGCCAATAAGGCCAGCAACAGGGTTTCACCGATCAAGATGTAAGACACTTCGGCGCGGGTGAAGCCAAGGATGCGTAGACTGGCCAGTTCGCGCGACCGTTCTGACAACTGAATGCGCGCCCCATTGTATGTCACCCCGATGGTGATCAGCAGACCGATGATAATATAGACGAGGTTCATCACTCCGATGCTTTGTTCAATCGTTTCCGAAAAGGAGCGCCGCGTGTCGGTCATCATCACGATGCCGACCAGATTTGGGATGTCTTTCAATTCAGCATGCAAGGCGAGAAGTTCGGCATCATCAAGCGATACATTGACCAGCGAGATACGCGGCGATTGCCGCAACAAACCATTTACATAATTCAGGTCCATATAGGCACCTAAACCAAAGTATTGCGCAATCGTGCCCGTCACGGTCAGCGTGTTGGTTTCCTGTCGCCCGCCGAGAAATTCTGCATCGACAGCGTCGCCGATCCCGACCTCAAGATGGGCTGCCAGCCGCTCGGTCAGGACAACGCCGCCGGGGGGCACGTCGACCGCCATGCCGTCACTGTTGATAACACGTGACAGATCAGCGCCTGGTTGGCTGGCTTGGATCGATGTCCTTTTTTCGTGGATACCATTGCGCAGGATCACCGGATGAAACTGCTGCCCTTCGGTTTGCAAAACGGCAGGCAGCGCGGCTGCTGTCGACAGTACGCTTTGCGGCATATCATGCGCCATGACCAGCATAGCGTCCTGCCGGTTGCTTTCGTAAAACGCGCTATCAACGATCTTGTCCAAGGCATAGTCGAAGAACGATGGTGACACGATGGTCGACACTGCCAATGCCAAGCCCAGCATCGTCAAAGCGCTGCGCACGGGCCAGCGTATCAGGCTGCGCAGGATCATGATGGTTGGTTGGCTAAGCCGCATTGCCGCCATCGTCTGGTCGATCAGTGAACGTTTGAACTGCGGTGGGGCAGGGGGCTGCATCGCGATGGCGGGGGCAAGTCGTGCAGCTTTGATCGCTGCTTGTGCCGCGCCCAGCGTTGTGGTCAGCAGTGCTGCCACGCCAGAGGCAGCGTAGACCCAAAGCGATGTACGAAAGATCAGAAATGGAAAATCGAAGTATTGTGCGTATTGCCAGGCCAGTAACCGCGCGAGCCAACTGCCCGCGAACCAGCCGATACCGATGCCAACCACCGCGATCAAACCTGCCAGCATGAGGTAGTGCAAGCAAATCTCAAGATCGGAATACCCAACGGCCTTAAGGAGCCCGATCTGGCTGCGTTCCAACGCGATGATCCGCCCCATCACCATACTTACCAAGAACGCGGAAATCCCAAAAAAGATCGGTGGTAGGATTGATGCCATGTTGCGCAACTGCTTGATCTCGGCGTCAATAAAGCTGTCTGAAAGATGCAGGTCGCGCCCGTACGCGCCTAAACTGCCGTAAGGATCGAGCAATCGATCAACGGCGTCGATCACATCCGCCCGCAATGCACCGGTCGTCAGCTTCAATGACACATCGTTAAAGGCCCCGGTCATATCGAAAGCGGCAGCAACGGCTGGCTGCGGCATCCAGATGATCCCGTACGTCTCATTATCGGGCATCAGCGCACCGGGACCGATGGTATATATAAATTCGGGCGATTGGGCCGTGCCGGTTATCGTAAGTTGGCGTTTCTGACCGTTGAGATTGGCAAAGAAATGATCCCCAAGTATGAAATCATTTGCGATGGCAAAATTGGCGTTGACCATAACTTCATTGGTTGACGTGGGTGCGGGCAGTCGCCCGGTCTTTAGGATTGGAACGTTCAGCCGTGGCTCCCCATCAATGGGTAAGGACAGGATGCGCCCGGTCACGCTGCGCGCATTGCCCGGCACGTCGAGCACGGTGTCACCAACAGTGCGCGCCTCGACAGCCCAGACCCCTTCGATTTCCGCCAGTTCGCCGATCAATCGCTCTGGCGCACGTTGTACAGTAACAAAGATATCCGCAAAACGGTTGCGCTCGTAATAGGTCGCGCGGGTGTCCGACAGGGCCGTATACATTCCCAAGGCGGTCAGCAGAATTGATACGCCGCAAGCCAGCACCATCGCAATGGCAAGGGCTTGCCGCCACAAGCGTTTGAAATCACGTAAGAGTTTGCGATCCAGAGCCTGCATCACCAGACAATCTCGGCAGGGGCAAGGCGTTCGTCATTCGTCGATACATTGCTGATTTTCCCATCTTGGAATTGGATCACCCGGTGCGCCATGCGCTGAATCTCAGCGTTGTGGGTAATGATGACTGTGGTTGTGCCGAAGCGTTCGTTGATGTCCTGCAATACCTCCAACACCTGCACGCCCGTAGTGCTGTCCAACGCACCCGTAGGTTCATCGCACAAAAGGATCTCGGGCCGTTTCGCGATGGCGCGCGCGATGGCGACGCGCTGTTGTTCACCGCCGGACATTTCTGATGGGAAGTGATCCATGCGGTCCGCAAGGCCTACTTGTGCCAGCGCCTCTTCAGCGGGCATCGGATTGGGCGAAACATCTGTGACCAGTTGTACGTTTTCACGCGCCGTCAGACTGGGGACCAGATTGTAGAATTGAAAGACAAAACCCACGTGGTCACGCCGATAGCGGGTGAGACCACGGTCGGGCATATCCGTAAGTTCCGTGTTACGAAACCAGACCCGACCTGAGGTGGCATGATCAAGGCCGCCAAGGATATTCAACAAGGTTGATTTGCCACTGCCTGATGGCCCCAAAAGAACGGTCATCTCACCTGCAAAAAGCTCCAGATCAACGCCAGCGAGTGCAAAAACCTTTACTGCACCGGTCTGATAGACCTTCGTAACACCTTGGGTGCGAAAGATGGGTTCTGACACGTGGTTGACCCTTTGGATTGATCCTGTCCCGCTGTCGATATTGGCAATGATCCGCGCCCATTACATTGACCAAAATCAATTGGAATGCCGTATCGCGCGATATTCTTGTGGTTGGAAGTGGCGGGCGTTTGCCACCCGCGATGTCAAATAAAGGAGATTATGATGACTACGAATGTTGGAACTGTTGATCGTACACTCAGGCTGATTGTGGGCGCGGCCCTTGTTGTGGCGCCGCTGATCAATTTTTTGGGGCTTGGTGCAAACTCTATTGCTGCTTACGCAATGATCGCTGTGGGCGGCATTTTGGCCCTGACAGCGGTCTTTGGGCTTTGCCCGATTTACAGCCTTTTGGGCGTCAAAACTAAATCCTAATACATCGCTATTTTGCAGGAGAGCCCGATGACAGACGTCGAACAACTACTCAAAAAAACAGTTGAAGAGCTTGATCGCTTGCTGAATGCCAAGAATGTTCTTGGTGATCCGATCGAGAAGGACGGATCAACCGTGATCCCCATTGTCAGCTACGGTTTTGGCTTTGGCGCAGGAGGTACTGATAGCGCCAAAAGCGGAAATGGGGGCGGCACAGGTGGCGGTGGCGGAATCAAACCCATCGGTGCCATCATTCTGGATCAGAAAGGTGCCCGCGTGGAAGCGATCAAAGGTGCGATGTCGGGCCTGACTGAGGTGCTTGGTGATGCCGCATCTCATGCGCTGGAAAAGCGGGCAAACGGATCAGAAAAAGAGACCTGATATGGTCTTGCAAGTTCTGCTTTGGCTGGGCACGGTCGTTTTGGTCATAAGTGTTCTGTTCGTGCTTCTCCCAATCCGCGTTGTGCTGTCATGGCACAGCGACCCTGTTCGCCCAAGCACGGTTTTTCTGCGCCCGTTTGGCGGGGTTTCTCCTCCGATCAAGGTCTATGATAGCACGCGCAAGCGAAAGCCAAAGAAGCCTCCCGCGACGGCCAGAAAGCGGCATCACAAGGGGGTGGGAAGAGGTTGGAACGCGCGCGGCGATGTGATGGCCGAGTTGTCCCGGCTGCTTGGCCGCTTGATCGAAGTCGTGCAGATAGAGGATTTGCACATAGATGCCGCCTTTGGTCTTGGCGATCCTGCCGAGACCGGTCAGCTTTACGGCCAACTGACACCCTTGATTTATACAACACGCGGGCATGTTCAGTTGCACCCTGATTTTGAGACGGCATGTTTGCAAGGCTCCGCTGTGGCTCAGGTTCGGTTCGCGCTAATCGGCCTCATCTGGCCTCTAGTCGCCTTTGGCTGGCGCGTATTTGGCCCTTTGCAATGACTTATGTCTTGGGCAAACCGTTCGTGGTGGATCGGTATACCATCGCAATCGTCTCGCGACAGATGGTTGGCGCAAACCCGGTTGGGGGACGGGGACTTGCATTGGCGTGCTCCAAGGAACCGGCGTATGTCGTGGTGATGGACGCGCAAGGGAAGACTTTTTTGGACATGTCGGGTGCCAAGGTTCCGTTGGACATGGTTGCGGCCCGGTGCTCGTCTGTTGCAAAACTGACCCATCGGGTTTGACGATCATCCTGTCACCAGTTCCTCAATAAAATCAATCGGGCACAAATCCCGGACCATTGATGAAGATCAATCCCCCTCAATCCCAAAGCCCTACCCTCAGGCGGAATCACAGAAGCGAGAGGCCAAGATGTCAGAAACACCGCAAGATGTTGAAACAAAACTTGGACTGAACCGTAATCGTGGTCCGATCCCGAAATGGGCAAAATACACGATTGGTTTAGTCGTTTTTGTGGGTGCGAGTGCCATGTGGATATCGTCCACCGATCAAGCGGACGGCGTTCAATACATCACCGCCCCTGTGGCGATTGGCGATCTGCGTGTGATCGTAACAGCAACGGGCACGGTGGAGCCGACCAATATGGTTGAGGTCTCAAGCGAACTGTCCGGTACGCTGGAGAGCGTCTATGTCGATTTCAATGATACCGTCACCGAGGGCACTGTGCTGGCTGAGTTGGATACAACCAAGCTCGAGGCACTGCTGGCGGTGAGCAAGGCATCACTGGACAGTGCGATCGCGCGGGTGGCCATTGCCCAGGCCACGTGGGCGGAGACCCGCGACAGGTACGAAACCTCGCGCCGACTAGAGGAACGTGGAGTAACCTCCCATCAGACCATTGTGGCCGATCGCGCCGCCTATGTGCGTGCGCAATCCGCCTTGCAGTCGGCCATCGCTGACCGGGCGTTGGCGGAGGCTGATCTGGATCTGCATTACGCAGAACTGGAGAAGGCCTGCATCTGTTCGCCCATTGATGGCATCATTTTGGACCGCGTTGTTGACGCCGGTCAGATTGTTGCCGCGTCCCTATCCGCGCCGGTGCTTTTTACCGTGGCCGAGGATTTGACCCAGATGGAGCTTCAGGTCGATATCGACGAGGCCGATATCGGGCAGACAGCCGTTGGCAACAAAGCGACGTTCACAGTTGATGCTTATGACGACCGTCAGTTTCCTGCTGAGATATCTGAAATCCGCTTTGCTCCGCTGACTGTTGACGGTGTGGTGACCTACAAGGCGATCCTGAGCGTCGATAACTCTGACCTCGCGCTGCGCCCCGGCATGACGGCGACCGCTGACATTACCGTGGCTGAAATCACAGGTGCGCTGACGGTTCCCAATGCCGCACTCCGCTATGCCCCGCCCGCCGCCCCGGTTGAAGAGGAAGAGCGCAGCGGATTGTTGGGTATGCTGATCCCTGATGGTAACGACGCGCGCAACATGGGCGATGACCGGACGGTATGGGTGATGCGCGGTGATACCGGGCAGGAAATCAGCGTGCAGGCGGGCGCAAGCGATGGGCGCCTGACCGAGATTTTAGAAGGCGAGATTGCCGTAGGTGATCTGGTAATTGTGGACCGGATTGATGGTTGATCAGACCGACAAAAGCGATGCGCTGATCCAGTTGCGCAATATCAGCCGCGTTTACGGCATGGGTGAGGCGCAGGTAAAGGCGCTGGATGGGATCAATCTTGATATCCACAAGGGCGAATTCGTTGCAATCATGGGCCCGAGCGGGTCCGGAAAATCCACCGCGATGAATGTCGTCGGGTGCCTTGATGTGCCGACCGACGGCACCTACCACTTCAACGGTGTTGAAGTCGCGCACCTGACGCAGGATCAGCGCGCCCTGTTGCGGCGGCATTATCTGGGGTTCATCTTTCAGGGCTACAACCTGTTGCCCCGGACCAGCGCGCTGCAAAATGTTGAACTGCCCTTGATCTACAAAGGTATGGGCCGCGCCGAACGCCACGCCGCCGCCACCGATGCGCTCGCAAAGGTTGGGTTGGCGCATCGGGCGCATCATGACCCGTCGGAGCTGTCTGGTGGGCAACAACAACGGGTCGCGATTGCGCGAGCTTTGGCAGGCAACCCCGAGGTCATCCTTGCCGACGAACCCACGGGCAATCTGGACACCAAGCTGTCCGCAGAAATCATGGAGGTTCTGCAAAGGCTGAACGAAGACGAAGGGCTGACCATTGTCATGGTGACCCACGAGGCTGATATGGCGGCATTCGCCCAGCGATTGATCTGGATGGTTGATGGCCAGATTGAGCGCGACAGTCCAACATCAAAGGCGGCCTGAGCGATGCTATGGGAAACCGTCCGCCTTGCCGTGCAGGCCATTTTTCGCAACGCTTTGCGGTCATTTCTGACGGTTCTGGGCATAGTGATCGGTGTCGGTGCGGTTATTGCGATGGTCACCGTTGGGCAGGGTTCAACGGAACAGGTGACCGCCGATGTCGAAAAGCTGGGCACCAATATGCTGATGGTCATGCCGGGTCAGGACGCCATGGAAGGGGGGCCAGTTGGCACTGCAATCCAGCTTTTCGATATCCGCATGAATGACCTGCTGGAGGAGGAACTGAGCGTCATTGATGTTTCGGCCCCGCTGAGCATGGGCCGCGCCCGTGCGGTTTTTGGCAATGAAAACAGGCGGACGGATGTTGTTGGAACCGACAATCGTTACTTCACCGCCGCCCAATGGGAGGTTGAGCGCGGGCGCTTGTTTGACGTGACAGAGTTGCAGTCTGGTAAGCCTGTCTGCGTCATCGGCGAAACCGTACGCGAGGACCTGTTTGGCACGTCTGACCCGGTGGGTGAGGAAATCCGCATTCAAAACCTGTCTTGCGAGGTTATTGGTCTGTTGAAATCTAAGGGCGCATCCACCTTTGGCAGCGATCAGGATGACTTTGTCATCATGCCAATCCGCACGTTTCAACGGCGGATTGCCGGCAATACGGATGTTTCAATGTTCATCGTTTCGGTCCGCGACGGTGTGGATACTGAACGCGCCAAGACACAAGTAGAGGCCGTGATGCGCGACATCCGTCGCATCGGGCGCGGGGAAGAGGACGATTTCACCGTCATGGATATGAAGCAGCTGGCCACTATGCTTTCAGGTATCACGGGCATTCTGACCGGGCTGTTATCGGCGGTCGCCGCCGTTAGTCTTTTGGTGGGGGGCATTGGGATCATGAATATAATGTTGGTGTCCGTCACCGAACGCACCCGCGAGATCGGGATTCGACTGGCGATTGGTGCACAGGCCTGGCAGGTCTTGCTGCAATTCTTAGTCGAGGCGATCATTCTGTCGCTCTTTGGTGGGTTGATCGGGATTGTGATCGGGCTGGGTATGGGCCTTTTGGGGGCGAATATGTTGTCGATCCCGTTCCGGCCCGATCCGCAGATTGTGTTGCTGGCCTTCGCATTTTCCGCGGCTGTCGGTGTGATTTTCGGTTTCTTCCCCGCACGTCGCGCTGCGCGGCTCAATCCAATTGATGCGTTGCGGCGGGAATAGGGTCCTAGTCGCGAAGCGCCGCAATGCAGGCTTGGCCCAATGAGATGCCACCATCATTGGCAGGCAGGTTTGCGTGGCGTAGCACCGTCAAATCCCGCGCGCGCAGTTTTTCGGCAAGGTGACGATGCAGAAAGCGGTTTTGCATGACGCCGCCCGAAAGGACGATGCGGTTAGTGTGGGCTTCTGACGCAACGCGCGTCACCGTATCGGCCAGAACCTCTGCAAGGCCAATGTGAAAACGTGCCGCGATCATGGCGGGCTCAACGCCAGCTTGGAGGTCTGTGATCAAGTCTGACCAGAGCGGTTGCCACGAGATGATACCCTGATCGGAAACGGCAGCAGAGTAGCCACCGGAGATTGCCCGATACCCAATCATTGCCTCCAATTCCATCGCGGCTTGTCCTTCGTAATGCTGCTGGTCGAAGGCGACACCGAGAGCCGCCGCAACGGCATCGAACAGGCGACCAGCAGATGAGGCAAGCGGTGCGTTCAGCCTTTGTGCAATCATTTGGCTGATCAGTGCGGTCGGTTTACGGGCCAGCATTTGTGAGATGGGCGTTCCAGTGATTTGCTGCTGCCAGTCGTCGCCAAATGCGGCAATCAAATGGGCCACCAGATTGCGCCAAGGTTCGCGCACTGCTTGTTCCCCACCCGGCAAAGCGACGGGGGCAAAGTGGGCCTTTCGCTCAAAGCCCCGATAATCACCCTGCAAGATCTCACCACCCCAGATTGTGCCATCACTCCCCAACCCTGTTCCGTCAAGGACCAGCCCAACTGTTAGCGCATCGTCAGGGTTGATTTGATGTTCTGCAAGGCAGCTGACCATATGGGCGTGGTGATGCTGTACCCGGACAATCCTTGCACCGATGTCCTCGGCTAAGTGTCTGCCCCATCTGGATGAGAGGTAGTCGGGATGCATATCCACCGCGATCACCTCAGGTTTCATGCCGTACAATTTCCGAAACAAGGCAATCTTGGCCCGGAAATCGGCGTAGATCTCTGCCGTTGTCAGGTCGCCGATGTGTTGCGATGGGATCGCTTGCCCGTTCTTGAGAAGACAAAAGGTCGATTTCAGTTCTGCACCCATCGCAAGGGTCTGCGCCACACCCGCGAAACCCTCACGCAAATGAATCGGTGCGGGTGCCAGACCACGCCCCCGCCGCAGGACACTAGGGCCGTCGTGATCCAGCCGCATCAAGCTGTCATCCAGCCGGTTCACAATATCGCGGTCATGCATCAACCATGCGTCAGCGATATCGGCCAAGGTGCTGCGCGCTTGGTCGTTATTTGTTACTTGCGGCGTGTGGGATCGGTTGCCGGAGGTCATGACCAATGGCCCGTCAACCCGAGCCATCAAAAGATGATGTAGCGGCGCATGGGGCAACATCACACCGATCCGGTCAAGACCGGGGGCGATGCTGGACAGCGGAGCATCCTGGCGCATTTTGAGTAGAACGATAGGGGAGGCGGGTGTGGCCAGCAGATTAGCCTCAGCATCAGAAAGATGGCAATAGACCCTGATCTGATCCACGTCCTTGGCCATGATCGCAAACGGTTTTGCCTTTCGGTGCTTGCGTTCTCGCAGCTTTTGCACCAATTTAGCATCCGTCGCATCACACGCGAGATGAAACCCGCCGACCCCTTTGATCGCGATGATCTGGCCCTGCATCAGTTGCTGCGCGGTCTCGGTCAGCGGATCGGTGCAGTCGATAGGACCCTCTTCGTTCTCGAGCCAGACTTTCGGGCCGCAGATCGGGCAGGCGTTAGGCTGTGCATGAAAGCGGCGGTCGGATGGGTCGTCATATTCCCGCTGGCAATCATCGCACATCTCAAAGTCGCGCATCGAGGTTTGCGCGCGGTCATATGGGATACGCTTCACAATCGACAGGCGCGGCCCGCAATGGGTGCAGTTAGTGAACGGATAGCGATAGCGGCGGTCGTTGGGGTCATGGATTTCGGTCAGGCAATCGCTGCATATTGCTGCATCCGGCGTGATCTCGGTGCTGATTTCTCCACTGTCGCTCTGCGCGATGCGAAACCTGCCAGACGGTGCCACAGCGCTGAGCCGTTTGGTTGTAACCGCTTCGATTGCTGCCAAGGGGGGCGGGCTTTCGGTCATATTGTGCAGGAATTTATCAAGTGCTGCTTGTGAGCCCCAGGCCGCGATTGTCACACCGGCACCATCGTTCAGAATATGGCCTCTGAGTCCCGCATCCCTCGCCAATCTCCAGACAAAGGGGCGGAACCCCACACCCTGTACGCGGCCCCGCACCGTGATCTGACGCCCGATCATCGCTAGCAGATGCGCGGCAATTGCTCGCCAGCCAGCCAGTCTACGATACGCGTGCCGCCAAACGTCGTTTTCATCTGCACTAGATGGGCCGGGTCCTTGATCGTTTCCCCGATGATCGCAGCCCGCTGGCCGAGAGGGTGCTTGTGCATCACGGCAAGTAAGGCTTGTGCGTCTGAACGCGGACAAATGGCAATCAGCTTGCCCTCATTGGCGGTGTTCAGCGGATCAAGGCCCAGCAATTCACATGCCGCCGCCACATCAGGTGCGACAGGAATCTGCGCCTCGTCCAGCATCATCCCAACGGCCGCCGTCGTCGCAATTTCATTCAGCGTCGCAGCCAGCCCGCCGCGCGTGGGATCGCGCAGCATCACAATACGGGGTACGGCAGCCACCATATCCGCAACCAACCCATGCAGCGCAACCGAGTCCGACAATATCTCAGTCTCAAACTCCAGATTCTCCCGTTTCGACAACACAGCGACCCCATGATCACCCATCGTGCCCGAGACCAGCACCGCCTGACCGGCCCGGACATGGCGCGCGGACAGGTCAAGACCGTCAGGCACTACGCCAAGCCCGGTGGTCGTGATAAACACACCATCACCCTTGCCCCGCTCGACCACCTTGGTATCGCCGCTGATCACCTGCACACCCGCCGCATTTGCAGCACCCGCCATGGACCCGACGATGCGGTCCAGATCGTCCAGCGGAAACCCTTCCTCCAGAATGAACCCCGCCGTCAGATAGAGCGGCCGCGCCCCCATCATCGCCAGATCATTGATCGTGCCATGCACCGACAGCGCACCGATATCGCCACCGGGAAAGAACAGGGGCGAAATCACATGGCCATCGGTGGACATGACCAGCCGCTGCCCAGGCACACTCACCAGCCCCGCATCATCGCCGCGATCAAGGATCGGATTGGTCAGGTGCCGCTGAAAGACATCGCGGATCAGATCGGCCATGGCCCGCCCACCGCCACCATGGGTCATGTCGACCGTACCGGTCATCATGCGGCGGTTTCCGATTGGCGCTGGCGGCCATAGCTCCAATAGGCCGCACAGGCCCCTTCGGACGACACCATGCACGCCCCCATCGGATTGTCCGGCGTGCAGACCGTGCCAAACAACTTGCAATCCGTGGGTTTCTTGACCCCGCGCAGCACGGCGGGACATTCGCAGGATTTCACCTCGCGCGATTGCTTGTCCGACACGGCAAAGCGCTTTTCGGCATCAAATTCCGCATAGGCCTCCCTGATCCGCAACGCGCTATCCGGCACGGCCCCAAGGCCCCGCCATTCAAAACTGTCGCGCAACTCCAGCACCTCGGCCACCAACCCTTGCGCCTTTTCGTTACCATCACGGGTTACCACGCGGGTGTATTCATTCTCCACCTCGGCGCGGCCTTCATTCACCTGACGGATCAGCATCAGCACCGATTGCATGACATCCAGCGGCTCAAATCCTGCGATCACCACCGGTTTCCGGTATTTCTGCGCCGCCGCTTCATAAGGCCGCGAGCCAATCACCGCGCTGACATGCGACGGCCCCAGAAACCCATCGATCCGTGCAGGCCCGCCCGGCGCAAAATCCGAGGAATCGAGGATATGCCCAATCGCCGCTGGCGTCAGGACATGGTTGCAGAACACCGTAAAGTTGGTCAGCCCCTCCGCCTTTGCCATCTTGATCGCCACCGCTGTTGGCGGTGTTGTCGTCTCAAACCCGATGGCGAAAAACACAACCTGTCGGTCTGGTTTGTCCCGCGCAATCTTCAGGGCATCCAGCGTGGAATAGACCATGCGAATATCAGCACCATCCGCCTTGGCCCGGATCAGCGACCGCCGCCCGGTGCCGGGCACGCGCATCATGTCGCCATAGGTACACAAGATTACGCCATGCTTTTCGGCCAATTCCACCGCATCATCCAACCGGCGCACCGGCAGCACGCAAACCGGACAGCCGGGGCCATGCACAAAATGTACGTTCTCTGGCATCAGGTCCTGCACCCCATAACGAAAAATCGCGTGCGTATGCCCACCGCAAAACTCCATGAAGTGATAATCGCGCGCCGCATCCGCCTCCTGCGCGATGCCCTTTGCCAGCTTTTCCGCCAACGCCCGATCCCTGAACTCACTGATATAGCGCATCAGGCGTCCCCCCTGATGTCCGCCAGTTCCTCCTGCAGAACACCCGCCTCAGCCATCAACGCCAGCGTATGCGCCGCCTCCTCCTCGCTCAGCAGATGCAGAGCATAGCCCACATGCACCAGCACGTAATCGCCCACGGCCACCTGATCCAGCAAGGCAGTCGAAATGCGCTTCTTCACATTCTCAACCGCGACGACAGCCATGTCATCCGGCTCAATGCGCAAAACGCGGGCTGGGATGGCAAGGCACATTATTCCGCCGCCGTGGCAGGACGCATGGCCGCCTGCGCCGCGCGGATCCAGTCCAGCCAATCCTGCATCCCCTCCCCGGTCCGCGCGGAGATCCGGACGATATCCAGCTTTGGATTGATCCGGCGCGCATTGGCGACAATCCGATCCATGTCCACATCCAGATGCGGCAACAGATCGGCCTTATTGATCAGCGCCAGATCGGCAGCCGCAAACATGTCAGGATATTTCAGCGGTTTATCCTCGCCTTCGGTGACCGACAACACGACCACCTTATGCGCCTCGCCCAGATCAAAACCGGCGGGGCAAACCAGATTGCCGACATTCTCGATAAACAGGATCGACCCGGGCGAAGGCGCCAGATCATCCACTGCATGCCCCACCATATGCGCATCCAGATGGCAGCCCTTGCCGGTATTGATCTGCACCGCAGGTGCGCCCGTCGCACGGATACGGTCGGCATCATGCGATGTCTGCTGATCACCTTCGATCACGGAACAGGTCGCATCACCCAGCATCTCTATCGTCTTCACAAGCAGGGATGTCTTGCCAGACCCCGGACTGGACACAAGGTTCAGCGCCAGAATACCACCGTTACGAAACCGCTGGCGATTGGCAGCCGCATAGCCATCATTCTTGGCCATGATATCGCGTTCCAGCACGATCTCGCGCGCATCGCCATGGTGGTGTCTGCCGTCAATCTGCACCTGCCCGTCACCGCATCCGCATGTACCGCACATCACACGACCTCCAATTTGCTGATCTTCAACGCATCGCCCTGGGTCACCTGCATCTCCACCGCGCCGCAAGCGGGGCACGGATCATAACGATGCGCAACCACAGCCACTTGCCCACACGCGAGACACCGGGCCTTCGCCGCTGGCGTCGCAATCTCCAGCGCGGCACCCTCTGCCACCGACCCGCGCATCACCACATCAAAGCCATAGCGCAGCGCGTCGGGTTCAACACAGGATAGCGCCCCAACCTCCAGCCAGACCCGGTTCACCCGAACAAATCCGCTCTCAGCAGCCTGTTCCTGAATGATATCGCGGATATTCTCGCACAGGGACATTTCATGCATGGGCAAATCCCCCGTCAGACCGCACCAGCCAATCGTCAAAAAACGCCAGCGCCAGACCCAGGTTTTCCTCGGCCCTCGCGCTCAAACCTTCCTTCACCTCACCAAATTCATACCCCGTGATCCCCAGCACAAACGCCTCCGGCGTGGCCCCGAACAACGTCCCAGACAAGGCCAGAACAGCCGCCGGGCTGAGGCTGTGACTGGTCACATCATGCCTGTCAGACGGCCCAACCGGCGCGAATTCAAACGGTGCATCCGACTGGATCAGCGCATCGACAAACACAACCCGCTCAGCCTCGGCAATCCACAGCGCATGATCGACGGTCAGCTGATAATCGGTGGACACCACCAACCCCGGCACATCGCCCATACGCACGGCAAAGGCCGGGCCCAGCCCGTCATCCCCCCGCCCCGGGTTACCATATCCAATCAGCCGGATCATGTCGCCCGCGCCCGTTTATCCAGGGTCTGACCCGCAGCATCCAGCAACTCCACCTCCAGCGGCATCTGGCCCAGCGCATGGGTGGCGCAGGACAGGCACGGGTCATAGGCGCGGATCGCCACCTCTACATGGTTCAGCATCCCCTCGGTAATCTCCGGCTGCCCCGAGATATGCTTGACCGCCACATCCTTGACCGCGCGGTTCATGCCTTCGTTGTTATGGGTCGTGGACACGATCAGGTTGCAATAGGTCACCTGATCATTCTCATCGACCTTGTAATGATGGATCAGGTTACCGCGCGGCGCCTCGATCACCCCAATCCCTTCCTCGCGCCGATCACCAGTCGCCTTCAGGTCAGTCCCCTGCAGATCAGGATCATGCAGCAATTCGGTAATCTTCTCCACACAATGCAGCACCTCGATCATGCGTGCCCAGTGGTTGGCAAGAACCGCGTGAACCTTCACCGTACCATGCGCCGCCATCAGCTCCTCGCGGGCGGCATTGGCCAGTGGCGTATCAATCAGGCTGACAGTATTCATCCGGGCCAGCGGGCCGACGCGATACCAACCCGTGTCCGGCCCGATTTCCTTGATGAACGGGAATTTCATGTAGGACCATGACCGCACATCCTCGACCAGCACCTCATGATACCTGTCATAGGGCAACTGATCAAAAATCGTGCCGCCCTCGGCATCAATCATCCGCAGATTGCCGTGGTATAGGTCCAGCGCACCATCACCTTCGCGGACCAGCGACATGTATTTCGACGGGAACGCGGCAAAGCCACCCACCATTTCGGCATGGTCCAGCGTATAATCCCGCGCAAGCGCCAGGGCATCCAGCGCCCAGTCCTGCATCTCGGCCACGGTTTTCAGAAATCCATCGCGCGTCTCAATCGGCAGGTTGCGATTGATCCCGCCGGGGATCGCGGCAGTGCCGTGGATCTTCTTGCCCGCCGTCGCCTCGATAATGTCCTGCCCGAACTTGCGCATCATGATCGCGCGGCGGCCCAGCTCCGGCTTTTCGCGCAACACCTCAAAGATATTGCGCCGGTCGGCAGGCGCGTCGAAACCGAACAGCAGATCGGGGGCGGCCAGATGAAAGAAATGCAGCACATGGCTTTGCATCACCTGACCGTAATGCATCAGGCGGCGCATCTTTTCGGCTGTGTGCGGCAACTGATCGACCCCGCAAATCACATCCATCGCCTTGGCGGCGGCCAGATGGTGACTGACCGGGCAGATGCCACACAGACGCTGCACGATCACCGGCACTTCCCACAGCAAACGGCCATGAATGAACCGCTCAAACCCGCGAAACTCCACGATATGCAACCGGGCCTCATCGACCATGCCATCCTTGTCGAGGTGGATCGTCACCTTGCCATGCCCTTCGACACGGGTGACGGGCGAGATTTCGATCAATCGTGGTTCAGCCATCCATCGGACCCCTAGTCAAAGCGGATATGTTCGCGTTCGAACCCCTGAAACCGGCCACTTAGTAACCCGGCCAACGCCTCGTAAATCACGTCACCCGTCGGGGCGCAGCCGGGGATCTGATAGTCGATCTCGACCACTTCCGAACACGGATAAACCTTGTCCAGCAGCAGCGGCAGGGCCGGATCATTCGGAATGATCTGCGTCTTGTTCTGCGTGAACGGGCCCTTGATATACGCCTCTTCCAGACATTCGCGCAGGGGCTCGTCCGAATGCATGATCGCATTGCGCATCGCTGGCAGCCCGCCCATGATCGCACATTGCCCGATACCGACAAGGATATCACAATTGCGCCGGAAATCCTGCAGCACATGCACGTTTTCCTCGTTGCAACAGCCCCCCTCGATAATCCCGATATCGCAGCGGCGAGTGAACCGTTTGATATCCGTCAGCGGCGAACGGTCAAACTCCACCAGCTTCATCAACTCGATCAGCCGCTCATCAATGTCCAGCAATGCCATATGGCAGCCGAAACAGCCCGCAAGCGATGCGGTGGCAATACGGGCTTTGGGCAGATCACTCATCGCGTTTCTTCTCGATGTCATAGCCGATCAGGTGGTCGTCATAATCCCGTTCGCCGATGGGCCGGGCAAAGCCTTCGCGTTTGCGAATGATGCAACCCACCGGGCACACCTCAGCCGATATGGCAAAGTCCGTCACCTCGGCATCCGTATGCCGCAAATCCGGACCATTCGCTGCGATATGGCGGTGAATGCCGCGCCCGACATAGCCAAAGATGCCTTTGCCATCGACATCCTGCGACGCCCGCACACAACGGCCGCAGGAAATGCAGCGGTTGTTATCCAGCGCGATATCAGGATGGCTGGCATCAACCGGGCGGCAGGGTTCCAGATAGGGAAACTTGGTCGGCTCCGTCATCCCCAGCCGGTACGCCATCGCCTGCAATTCGCAATTCCCGCTGGCCTCGCAAATGGGGCACAGATGGTTGCCCTCGTTAAACAGCATCCCCACCAGATCGCGGCGCAGCTTGTTGATGTGGGGCGTCTCATTCTCGACTACCAGATCAGGCGCGGCTGGCTGGGTGCAGGCGGCCACGCTGCGCCCGCCCGCCTTGACCGTGCAGACCCGGCAACCGCCCTGATGGCGCAGCCCCTCATGATCGCAGAGACGAGGAATATAGATACCCACCTCATCCGCCGCCTCCATGATTGTCTGGCCGGGCTTGGCGGTGACCTCAACGCCGTCAATCTGAAAGCTGAACCCGCTCATTTGGTGAAATCCTTGTCATAGATCGAAGAGCGGCGTTTCGCGAGAACACGCGCGTCGCTGATGGCGGACTGAATGTCAAAGGTCGCGCGGATACGGTCCTTGGGCGGCTTGACCATGGCCGAGTAGACCAGCGGAAAGTTTTCCAGGGTCGACAGGATCGGATTGGGCGATGTCATGCCCAGCCCACAGCGGCTGGTCTCGATAATCGTCGCCGACAGGTCCTTGAGGTAGGCAATGTCAGCAGGGTTGGCGAGGCCCTGACGAAACTTCGCCACCGCCTTTTGCAGAAACACATTGCCCACCCGGCACGGCGTGCAATAGCCGCAGCTTTCATGCACGAAGAACGACATGTAGTATTCGACGATCTCCAGAATGTTCCGCTCAGGCGAAAACACCACGATCGCCCCGCCGGTCGCCAGATCGTCAAATGTCAGCTTCCGGTCGAACGTATCACGCGCAATCATCGTCCCGCTCGGACCGCCGACCAGCACGGCGGCGGCATCCTCACCCCCCGCCATCTCCAGCAACGCGCGCACCGACAGGCCATAGGGCAGTTCGTAAATCCCCGGGTTGATGCAGTCACCGGACACACTGAACAGCTTGGTGCCATGGCTGCCCTCGGTCCCCATGTCGAAAAACCACTGCGCACCGCAATCCAGAATACGCGCCGCGTGGCAAAAGGTCTCAACATTGTTCACAACAGTCGGGAATCCCAGATACCCGCAAGTCACGGGAAACGGTGGCCGCGTCTTCGGCTCACCCGGCAACCCTTCGCAGGAACTGATCAGCGCGCCCTCTTCACCACAAATATAGGCACCCGCGCCCATCTGCAGGCGGATGTCAAAATCAAACCCCTCCACACCCATTATGGCCTTACCCAAAAGACCTTTCGCACGCCGTTCCGCCAGAACCTCCTCGATCAGCGGGCGCAAATACACATACTCGCCACGCAGATACAAAATACCCTCGCGCGCACCCACGGCCCGCGCTGCAATCGTCATGCCCTCAATCAGCAAATGCGGACGCTCGGTCAGCAGCACACGGTCCTTGAACGTCCCCGGCTCACCCTCATCAGCGTTGCAAATGATGAACTTGCGGTCGGCCTCAGCCTGTTCCGCAAACCGCCATTTCATACCCGTCGTGAAACCGGCACCCCCGCACCCCCGCAACCCGCTCGCCGCGATCTGATCAATGATTGCGGCAGGCGTCTGCGCCAGCGCCTTCATCAACCCGGCATCCTCCGGCACCGGCCCAAGCAGCACCGCACCCGCATGTCTGACGTTATTCTTCACCATCCTCTTGGCGCGCTCATACGGTGACAATGCATCAAAGCGATGCGAAATCAGGTCTTCTGGCCGCTTGCCGCCTTTCAAGGCAGCCACCATCTCGCGCACCTTCTCCGGTGTCAGACCTGTTAGCACCACATCGTTGATCATCGCCGCCGGGGCCTGATCGCACAGGCCAATGCACGGCGTATATTCCAGCGAAAACGCACCATCCGCCGATGTCTGGCCAACGGCGATGCCCAGCGCATTCTCAAACGCCTCAACCACCGCAGGCAGTCCGGCAAAGCGATCAACGATATCATCACACAAACGGATCGTGACACGCCCCCTCGGCGTCAGCGACAAAAACGCATAAAAACTGGCTACCCCTTCGACAGCAACCTGCGTCAGCCCGGTCTTCCCGGCCACGGTCGCCATCGTCTCACGCGAAATCCAGCGGAACTGATCCTGCACATCACGCAGGATATCTAACATCCGGTGCGGATCTTTCTGATGGCGCTCACATATCAGCGCAACCTGATCCTGATCTGTTTCGAACGTTGAAGCCTGTGTCATGTCGTTGTCGCATCCCTGCGTCGCCGGTTTTTGTAAGCCAACAGCTACCGCAACCGTAGTGCGCACTCTTTGACATGCATCAATCTGTTTCAGCTTACCGCTAGTTCGGTCGATGGGTGCCCACGCGCTGTCAGAGCTCTTGGATATTCACAAGACACGCGCATTTTTCGGGTGGATGCGCCAGATGATGGTTGGTACGGCACCCAAGCAGCCGATGGCTCTGAAAGTTTGTCCATAGATCTCATGAAGAAATGAACGGTCGAAAGGACGCGCGTGCGAGGATATAAGGCGGTCCGAAGTGATGTTTCATGGCTGAGCCAATAGTTGAAGAACACGAAGAATGAGAATTGATCAAAACGCGCGATTGTCTGTCGCCCCGATGATGGATTGGACAGATCGTCATTGTCGGTATTTGCACAGGCTGATGTCGCGGCACACGTTGCTGTATACCGAAATGGTGACAGCACCCGCCGTGATCCATGGTGATCGAGATCGGTTGCTGGCCTTTCATGGCGCAGAGCAACCTGTTGCATTGCAGTTAGGTGGCTCTGAACCCGTCCAACTGGCAGAAGCGGCGCGAATTGCCGAAGATTTCGGCTATGCGGAAGTGAACCTGAACTGTGGCTGCCCCTCTGATCGTGTCCAGTCAGGTCGCTTTGGCGCAATTTTGATGGAGGACGCCTCATTGGTTGCGGCTTGTGTCGCGATGATGCTGGATGCGGTCACGATCCCGGTGACGGTAAAATGCCGGATCGGTGTGGATGATCAGGATTCGCAAGCGGTTTTGCCTGATTTTCTGGCACGTGTGTCTGCTGTTGGCGTGGATCGGTTTGCCATCCACGCTCGTAAGGCATGGTTGCAGGGGCTCAGCCCAAAGGAAAACCGCGATATCCCGCCGCTCGACTATGATTTGGTCTTGGCGATGAAGGGGATGTTTCCGCATCTGCACCTGTCAGTGAATGGGGGTATCGTAACTCTGGATGAAGCCGAGGCCTTTTTGGCCAAAGGTCTGGATGGCGTCATGATTGGCCGGGCCGCTTATCACACGCCGAGTGATGTCTTGCTGGATGCAGATGCCCGGATCTTTGGCGCGCCGCAAGGCCGGACGGCGGAGGACGTGGTGCATCTGATGTTGCCTTACATCGAGGCGCATCTGGTTGCCGGCGGACGCTTGCATCAAGTGACACGTCATATGCTGGGCCTATTCCAAGGTCGCCCCGGTGCGCGTGGGTGGCGCAGATACCTGTCAGAAAACGCGCATGCTTCGGGGGCTGGACCTGCGGTGGTGGAACAGGCATTGCGTCAAGTCATGAATTTTGCGGAATAGGAACGGTTTATGGACGACATGATGTTGCTTGCCGCAATGGCAGGGATGCTTTTGGTTGCCGGGGCCGTATCTGGCGTTTTGGCCGGGCTTTTGGGCGTTGGCGGTGGCATTGTTCTGGTCCCTGCGTTTTTCTATGTCTTTGGTGCGTTGGGTTTTGACAGTCCCGAATTGATGCAACTGTGCCTTGGCACGTCGCTGGCTACGATTATCGTCACCTCTTTCCGGTCGGTTCTGGCCCATGACCGGAAGGGTGCGGTGGATTGGGGCATCTTGAAAACCTGGGCCCCTGGGATCGTTGTTGGCGCCCTTGCCGGGATGATGATTGCTTCGGTTCTGCCGTCGGGTCTGCTGCAGGCGATTTTTGGTGTTCTGGCCGTTTTAGTCGGGCTGTATCTGACATTTGGCCAGACGCATTGGCGTTTGGGTCGTCGGATGCCAACGGGCGTGACGCGGCTGCTGATATCACCCGTACTTGGTTTCCTGTCGGTTCTGATGGGCATCGGTGGCGGCTCTTTTGGTGTGCCGACCATGACGCTGTATAATGTGCCAATCCATAAGGCGGTTGCGACCGCTGCTGGGTTTGGCGTAATCATCGCAGTGCCGTCGGTCGCCGGGTTTTTGTTAGCAGATGTCGCGGTGGCCCCACCTTGGACCGTTGGGTCGGTCAATCTGGTGGCCTTTGGTCTGGTGATCGCCATGACGCTGATTACGGCCCCTTGGGGGGCCGCCTTGGCACACAAGACCGATGCGGGTGCGTTGCGCAAGATATTCGGCATATTCTTGGTTATTGTGGCGCTGAATATGCTGCGACAGTCTTTTGGATGGTAGCGGCGACGCTGGCCAGTGACGGGTTTGTTGTCTTTCCGCATGACCCCGCTGTCCGACGTTGGGCGGATGCTGCCTTTGATGTGGCGCATGATGTTCTGAAACGACCCGGTGAGCGCCGTCATGGCGGGACTTGGTTCGTGGGTGTCGACGCGCTGCCAAATGCCCCGGATGGCAGTATCGGGAATGTGCCCTTGCACGGCGCATGGATGGATCATGTACCACGCCCGTGTCGGTGGCATCGGGCCCAATTGTCGGTGGTTTTCCCGGGCTATCCGCAACAGGACCCGAACGAGACTGATGCAGCGCATCGTTATCGGGTCAATCGGGATGCTGCACATGTGGATGGGCTTTTGCCCGAAGGGCCCGCGCGGCGTAGGCATCTGCGTGAGCCACACAGCTTTGTTCTGGGGTTGCCGTTGGACAGTGTGACTGCAAGCCCGTTGGTGGTTTGGCCGGGCAGTCATCGCATCATTGGTGCTGCGTTTACGCGCGCGTTTGCTGGTCTTGACCCCGCCCATATGGCCGATGTGGATGTGACCGACACATATCAAAGCGCAAGACGCGACGTATTTGCACATTGCGCCCGGCAGGAGATAATCGCCGTTCCGGGGCAGGCGATCCTGTTGCACCGACACCTTTTGCATGGTGTGAGTCCCTGGGGTGATCACACCATTACGACAGCACGTATGATGGCTTACTTCAGGCCCATTGGCGCGATGAAGAATTGGCTGAACTAATCAGTGCTTTGCAAGCCAACGCCGTATTGTCGGCGGCAGGCTCGCGCGGCGTATCACACGTGCAAGAAGCGCGGTCTTGCGTTCTGCGTTGACCTCGCAGATATCTTCAATTCGCCCGAAATGTAGTATGCTGCCATCAACTTCATTTGGGTCAATGGCAGCGTAGTCTATTCTGGGAAAGACGATTCCCTGGTCATCTCGCAGCCAGAACAGATCGGGTGCTTTCCAGTTCAATATCGTTTCTGAAACGCCCGGTCGCAGTCGCGGTCTGGTTTTGCTTTCAATGCGTTTATCGGCCCTCCTAAGCTCTGATCGCAGCGTCTTGGGGCCATGTCTCCAGACCATGCGTCCGGTGATTGTATCATGAAGAATTGCCATGGCCTCTGCTGAAAGCGAGACGTTTAATGATGACTCGCCTCGTGGCAGGCGATCAAGGTCGACGTCAGGAAGGTATTTTGACATGAAGTCCACAAAGGAGTCGCCATCTTTCATTGTCGACTTGTCATAAATGTTGAGATCGATCGGTCCGTCCCAATGATTGATCAGCGGTTGCATCGTGTCGCGGACATACGAGCGCGAAGGCATACCAAGGTGTGTGTTATGTTTAAGCATCTCCTGCGTACCCGATAGAAACAATGTGTCCGGCGCGCGCAAGTAAGCGATGATACGTGATGACCGGGCCATTTTTCCCAACTTTTGCTGCGCAGCTTGAATGACGGTAGAGGTCATTGGCCTGAAAAACTGTTCGCTGCTCACCAGCACCTTGTCGGGTTGGATGTCCGCCAAGTCTTGGCATAGCTTTGCCCAAGCTTTTGTGCTGAATTTGCAATCTCAGGATAGTCTTGTTTTAACCAGTTAAGCTGGTCGCTGCTGACATCAGTATGCAGAAAAAGATGATATCCGAGTAACACGGAGTTTCCGTCGTGTGGAAAGGTACTCGGGCAGTATACGCCTTGCTGCTTGAGTTCATGATGTGCCCTGAGCAACGTCCTTTGCAGTGTTGTTGTTCCTGTTTTCCCGTGCCCGATATGCAAAACGAATTCATCAAGTTTCATAATTTTGGCACCTATCTGAAGTCGACTTTGCTTCCGGTTATGTGTTTCCCGTTTGATTGTATGCATTCATTTTGATCTAGTGTCCTGCTGCCGCTTGCGCCGATCGTGGAAGTCGCGCAGTGATTTGCCCGGTTCATCCACAAACAGGCTGGGCAGAATGCGCAAGGCGGTCACCTGATCAACCCGAATTTCGTCAAAGTCCTTGTGCATTTCACACCAGACCACACAGGTCCAAAGACGCCCCCAATAGTCCAGCTGCAACGGGCGGACGCTGCGGGTTTCGTCCTGGATGGTCAGTTCCAGTTTTTGCCGGGTTCGGATGGCTTGCCTGAGCGATGGCAGATGCTGGAACCCACGCGCCGCATCCGCAAAGGGGTAGATCGCAAAACCATAGCCTGCGGGGGCGCGGGTCCGGTCTTCTGGCATCACAGCGTCTAGTTTTGCCGACAACGCGCGCGCGGCAATGGACAGCTCTGCATCTTCGCTATGCCCCACGGCGCTCAGGCCAAGGTGCAGCGCCTCAACCTCTGTCATTGTCAGGTTCAGCGGGGGCAGGGTGATGGCGGCTGTAACGCGGTATCCGATGCCGCGCTCGCCTTCGATGGGCACGCCTGAGGCGGCGAGCGTTTCCATATCGCGGTAGATTGTGCGCAAAGACACCTCTGTCGCAGCGGCCAGATCGGCCGCTTTATGAAGGACCCCGTCCCGGAGGATCTGGGTCAGACGCATTAATCTATCGGCGCGACGCATCATGTTTCCTTTGATTCGACGCAGTTTTGCCAATAATCTGACAACTGACAAGTTTTTGTCACAAACGCGTAAATTCCCTTGCGAAAAAGGGGCAATGTGGCATCAAATTTGTGATTTCGTGCTTCCCAAGCTGCTCTGCGGGTCCTATCTGTGGGCCAGATGAATGAAACCTGTGCGGGCCGACCCCGCCGGAGGAGACTAAGATGATGCATAGCTTTGCCCCAATGGGCTTTATCAACAATATCGGTCCGATGGGTCTGATCGTTATTGCCGTTGTCGTGCTTGTCCTGTTCGGGCGTGGCAAGATTTCAAGCCTGATGGGTGAGGTGGGCAAGGGCATCACCGCATTCAAACGCGGCGTCGATGATGGCAAGAAAGAGCTGGATGACAGCCTTGCCGATGCTAAGGACGTGACCCCTGAAGACGAAAAAGACAAAGCCTGATAGGCCTGATCTTGGATAAGGACTGCGTCTGATGTTTGGCCTCGGCATGAGCGAAATGGTGCTGATCAGCATCGTGGCCCTGATCGTGATCGGGCCAAAGGATCTACCGGGTATGTTCCGTACGCTGGGCCAGTTTACGGGTAAGGCACGCGGTATGGCGCGCGAGTTTTCCCGCGCGATGGAGTCGGCGGCAGATGAAGCGGGTGTGAAGGACATTCAAACCAGCCTGAAGGCCGCAAGCAATCCCACGCAATTCGGCGTTGATAAGATCAAGGAGGCGACTGGGATGACCAAGGGGCCGGCGACACAGGCGTTGTCAGAGGAACGGCAAGCCGCCAAGGAAAAGATCGCTGACGCCGCTGTGGACGGCAAAGCGCCAGCGCCCAAAGCTGCCCAGACCAAAGAGGGTGACACATGAGTGCCGCCGATGAGCTAGACGACAGCGCGGCACCTCTGCTGGAACATCTGACCGAATTGCGGATGCGTCTGATCCGGTCGGTTCTGGCATTTATCGTGGGTATGGTGATTTGTTTCACGGTTTGGAATCCGGTCTTTAATTTTCTGACCTATCCGCTATGTGATGCGCTTGCCGCACGCGGGCAGGCCTGTGACTTGCAGTTCATCGCATTGGAGGAAGGTTTCTTTGTCGCGATATCAATCTCGCTACTGGGTGGGTTGGTTCTGGGGTTTCCGTTTATTTCCTACCAATTATGGCGATTTGTGGCACCTGGCCTCTACAAGAGCGAAAAGGGTGCATTCCTGCCATTTCTGATCGCGTCTCCGTTCATGTTTTTTCTGGGGGCAGCCTTTGCATATTATATCATCACTCCGCTGGCCTTTGGGTTTTTCCTTGGGTTTCAACAGGATACGTTGCTGGCTGAAACAGAAGGGGCGACAACTGCTGCTGCCGGTATCCTGTTTCAAGGGTCTGCGAAGGCATATCTGAACCTGACGATCAAGTTTATCGTGGCATTTGGCCTGTGTTTCCAGTTGCCCGTTTTGCTCACGCTGATGGGCAAGGCGGGCCTTGTCACGGCGCGGGGCCTGCGGGGGACCCGTAAATATGCGGTTGTGGGTATTCTGATTGTGGCCGGCGTGGCCACCCCTCCGGATGTGATTTCACAGGTTATTCTGTTCGTGGTGGTTTACGGCCTCTATGAGGTGTCGATCCAACTGGTTGCCCGCGTTGAACGTCAACGTGAAGCCAAGTTGCGGGCAGAGGGTCTGTGGGATGACGATCTGCATGGCGAAGCGATCATGGAAGAAGAGGATCCCAAAGCGTGACCAAGAAGGCGCTGCGCCGCATTGCTGATGCGTTGGATCGGATGCGTCCTGCACCTGCGGCTGCCCCTGACTTTTCGCAAGCCGCGGCCTTTGTCTGGCATGCCGACCCGGACCGATTGGAGCCTGTGGTACAGGTGAACCGGGTAGATGTGGGCCTGCTGATCGGAGTGGATCGATCCCGTGACACGTTGATGGCCAACACGGCGCAGTTTGCCCGCGGGTTGCCTGCCAACAACGCTTTGTTATGGGGTGCACGGGGGATGGGAAAATCCAGCCTTGTCAAAGCGGTACATGGTGCATTGCAGGTGGATCATCCGCAGTTGAAGATCGTCGAAGTGCAGCGCGAGGACTTGCCAAGCATCGGTCGATGTCTGAACCTGCTACGCAGCGCCCAAGAGCGGTTCATTCTGTTTTGCGATGATCTTTCTTTTGGTCATGATGATGCACATTACAAATCGCTCAAGGCCGTGCTGGATGGCGGGATTGAGGGGCGACCAGAGAATGTGGTGCTTTATGCGACTTCGAACCGCCGCCACCTGATGCCGCGCGACATGATCGAGAATGAACGCTCGACTGCAATTTCTCCGTCCGAAGCGGTGGAGGAAAAAGTGTCACTGTCGGATCGCTTTGGACTGTGGCTTGGTTTTCACCCCTGTGATCAGGACGAATATCTGGCGATGATCGGCGGTTATTGTGACGCGTTTGGCATTGAGATTGACGATGCCACCCTGCGTGCAGAAGCGATTGAATGGCAGGCGACACGCGGTAGTCGGTCAGGGCGCGTGGCTTGGCAGTATTTTACGGATTTGGCTGGTCGGCGGGGCGTTAGAATTTCGTAAGGTGGATTTAAATCCACCTTACATTGCCGCGTCGGTCAGGGCAGGAATTCAGCGGGATCAACGCTTTGCAGGCCGCGCCTGACCTCAAAGTGCAAGAAGCTCGGGTCACCCGCACGCACACGGCCAATTGTCTGCCCCCGTGAAACATTATCGTTTTTCGACACGGTTAGCCCGTCCATTTGCGTATAGACTGTGAGCAAACCGTCGCTGTGTTTAATCACCACGATAGATCCGCCGCTGGTATCATTGGTGACGGCAGCAACGCTCCCGCCGTCGGCGGCCTTCACCTCGGTGCCTGCGGCTGCTGCAATGTCGATCCCTTCATTGCGGCCCGGGGCATAGGCTCTGATGATGTTGCCCTGCACGGGCAGGCTGAAGCGCGCGCCGGATGAGGCCGCGGTGGGGGCTGGCGTGCCAAGATCCGGGGCCGCAGGCGCTGCGACCGGCACAGAGGGCGTTTCATCGGGCAACGGCGCCGCAGCACTTGGTGGTACGGGGGTGGCTGTGCCGACACCGGGGGCTGTGACTTGCGTCGGTGCGGGTGCAGGGGCATCCCCCTTGGGGATCAACAAGAACTGGCCTTGCCGGATTGTGAACTCGCTGTTCAGCCCATTCCATTCGGCAATGCTGGTCACGGGCACATTGTAGAGCCGTGAGATGGAAAAGACGGTTTCGCCACGCGCGACCTGATGCCGAATAGGTTCTGCGCCGGTTTGTGTGGGTGCAGGCGCCGGTGCTGCAGCAGGTGTCGCGCTTGGCAGCGGAGTGGCGGTCACGGTGCCAGACGAATCCGCCCGATCAAGTGCTGTTGTGGCCACCGCTGTCACGTCCAATGGCTGGATCGGACCGGTGCCGATGGCCCCTGTTGCTGGCGATGGTTCGGCCACGCGGCTGGGGAGGGCGATGATTTCATCGCGGCGCAGGATCACGTCAGGTTCGATCCCGTTATATTCGGCCAATTCATTCGCGTCCAAACCCAGCCGGATGGCGATGCCCCTGATCGTGTCATCACGCTGGGCGACGACGACCTGATAATTAGGATAGGAAATAACGCCGCGATCATCGGGGCGCGGTCTGCCAGGCAGTTCTTGCACAGCGCGGCTGGTATCGAACCCGTTGCCCATGTCCCGCAGATCGAAATCAAAACCTTCGCAGGCTGTCAGCGCGGTCAGCGCCACACCTGTCATCAATATGCGCCGTAGCTGCTGCCCGTTCGCCATTATACCGCTCCTTGTGCCAAGCCGCCCCTTATTGCCGGGGTCGTACCATATTTTGTGGCAGTTTACTCTTGTCCGAGCCCTTCTAGCAAGGGGACAAAGCGCACCGACCGCAATTCATCATAATCATAGCCGGTTTCAAGCCGTGTTACGCGGATCAGACTTTGCACGGCGTCCGATTGGCCGACAGGTAGCACCATGATACCGCCAACACGCAATTGCGCGAGCAGCGGTCCGGGTGGGTCTTCGGCGGCAGCGGTTACAAGGATCCGGTCAAATGGGGCCTGTTCGGTGAAACCGTGGCTGCCATCGGCGGTGAAAGTGGTGATGTTTGTAATATCTTTTGCTTCAAATGTCGCGCGTGCGGCGTGAACCAATCGTCGGTAGCGATCCACCGTATAAACCCGGCGTGCCAGCTTGCTGAGGATCGCGGCCTGATAGCCGGAGCCGGTTCCAATCTCCAAAACCTTGTCACGCGGGCTTACTTGCAGCGCTTGCGTCATCAAGCCAACAACCGAAGGCTGGCTGATCGTTTGCCCGCACGCAATGGGCAGTGGCATGTCTTCGTAGGCCCGGTCGGCAAAAGTGCCTTTGACATAATCCGCACGGTCCACCTGTTCCATCGCTGTCAGCACACGGGTGTCGGTCACGCCCTTGCTACGTAGCTGGTAGAGGAATTGCATCTTGGTGGCCGCATCAAATGTCACTTGAGCACATCCTCAAGTGTCGCGGCCATGTCGTAATCCGTCAGGTCGGCCCGCATTGGCGTTACGGATATGTAGCCGTCAAGATTTGCGGCTGCGTCCGTCCCAGGTGCTGTGGGTTCGTGCTGTGGCCCGCCGCGTACCCAGAGGAATTTGCGCCCAGTGGGTGATGTCTGCGCCTCTGCCCGGAAGCGCGTGTTCAGGCGGAACCCTTGGGTGGTTGCAGCCATGCCTTTGACCTGTGATGCGGGCACAGGCGGGAAGTTCACATTGTAGAAAAGCTTGTAGTTGGCATCGTCCCATAGCGCGTCGTTCATCAATGCCCTGACAGTGGCCACCCCATGATCTGCCGCAGCCTCGAACGGGTCATCAAGTTTGGCATTGTCCGGCCCATAGAATTGCGACAAAGCGATAGATCGAACGCCCTGTAGCGCCCCTTCGATGCATGCGCCGACGGTGCCGGAATAGAGCGTGTTTTCAGCCGCGTTGTTGCCCCGGTTGACCCCGGATAGGATCAGGTCCGGCGGCGTGTCCTTCAGGACATCATAAAGCCCCGCAATGACGCAATCCGCAGGAGAGCCCTCGGCGGCAAAGCGGCGCTCCTCTAGCTGGGCAATCATTGTCGGGTGGGTGTAGCTGATGCAGTGACCAACGCCGGATTGTTCAAATGCGGGGGCAACGGTCCAGACCTCGCCATCTGCGCCGGCCACTTCATTGGCGATGTCTGTCAGGACCTTCAGCCCGGGGGCGTTGATGCCGTCGTCATTGGTGATGAGAATGCGCATGTTTGCCCCTTCGCTATAGGTTTGTTCCTAAGCGAGGGGGCGGGGCGCGGCAAGTCAGGTTGCGTGCACGACGTCACGTTGCCGGACACCGTAGAGGGTGAGCAACGGTATAATGATAAAGATCGTCCATTGCGCCATCGGCCATGGCGAGCCGAGCATTGTCAGCCCGTAAAATAGAAACAGTGCGGCCCAGCCAATCTGCATGCCTGATATAGCATAGGCCAAAGGCGGTGACGAGTTCCGCACCAACCAGATCAAGGCGATGGCAAACACGGTCAGGCTGATCGTGACAGCGTGCCATAACACGGCAGCCATGGATGCCAGATGTGCTGTTGGTAGTACCTCTTGATAGACGGTGTGATACTCCGGTCCGCCGCCAAAGACATGTGCACCAACGGTAAGTGTCATCAGACCGGCAGCTGTTGCGAGGGGGATGTTCATGCGTTCAATCCTTTTCCATACGTATACGTATGGTTGAGGCATGCCCTTGCGAGAGTCAATACGGTAGCGTATGGAAATTTCATGGCAGAGAAAAAGCAGCGCCTCGGGCGACAGGAATGGATCAATGCGGGCTTTCGGGCGCTGGCTGTCAAAGGCCCGGAGGGGCTGCGGGTTGAGCCGATTGCACGTGAGCTAGGCGCGACAAAGGGTTCATTTTATTGGCACTTCAAGGATCTGCCAGAGTTACAACAGTCGATGCTGGCTTATTGGGAGGAGGCCGCGACCGGGCGCATCATTGCCCGTTTGGAGGCACTGCCACGTGGTTTGCGTCGACTGGAGGCGCTGGTGCAGTCCGTCAATACGCCGCATGAGGCACAAGGTGGTGCAGGCGCGGAGGCGGCGCTTCGTGCGTGGGGCCGCACCTTTGCTCCGGCGGGTGACGCGATTGCCCGGATTGATCAGCAACGATTGGCCTTTCTGCAAGATTGCCTGACGGATATGGGCGTTGATGCGCCTGAACTCCCGGCCTTATTCTATGCGGCCCATCTGGGGCTGGAGCAATTATCGATGAATTCTGACGTGGCCCCGGTGCAAACGTTAACCCGGTTGGTCGAGATGATTGACAAAATGTCAAAAATCGCGTGATTCATGCCGGGTTTTTGGCGCGATGCCTAATCGTATTTGCGTCCCATGGTGTGTTTTCTGCGACGAAATATGTGTCGTTCTCCTCTTGCCTGAACCAGCGAGCGTTAACCTATCAAAATGATCATCAGCGCGGCTGCGCCGCCGTCTGATGTCACGCCCGTCTGAACATATCGGCAAAAGGTTAAGGCAGGTCAGTATAGCGCGTGCGCTACGCTGGCATCTTTGATGGCAGGTAACGACCCATATCAGATCACCGGGTCGGTTATGTCAGAATGTCAGGCAGCAGCCGCGCCGCTTCCGCATTCGGGTCGGCCAGTTTGCTGCGATCTTCGCCGGGATAGAACCGCGCGCGTGTGGCCGTGGGCATCGCGGCAGGTTCAAGGATCCGGACCTTGGGGCCCGTTTTGACGGTTTCAGCTTGCCATGACCGGGCCAAGGCGATCTGTGCCGCCTTCGTGGCCCCATACGCCCCAAAAAATTGCTGTCCGCCGCGTGGGTCGTCGAAAAACACGGCTTGACCGGTTTCCCCCAGCAATGGGGCGACATAGGCGATCAGGCGCGATGTTGCTTCGATATTCACCGATATGGATTTTGCCAAATCCTTGGGCCCAATATGACCGGCAGGCGCAAGCGGGGCGGCATGGACCGCGGTGTGCAGCCAGAGGTCGAGTTTGCCCCAACGGTCATAAACCCCCCGGCAAAGCTGCTGCATGGCCTCATCAACGGTGATGTCCATCGGGGCGAGGGTCGCCTGTCCGCCGGCAGCTTGGATAGCATCGTCCAATTCTTCCAGCGCGCCGACGGTCTTGCCCACAGCAATAATGTGATGCGTGGGTGCAAGCGCCTTGGCCAATGCCGCGCCCAGGCCGCGCGATGCGCCGGTGATCAGTGCTGTCTTTGTCATGGGGGTGACATGTGCCGAACGGCGCGTCAGGTCAAGAGCCTGCGAGTGTCAGCGCATGGGCCGTGCCGCGACGATCAGTGAGTTGTACCTGTGCGTCCCCAATGGCCGCGATTGTGTAGCCAAAAACCTGTTGCCCTGTTTGCACTCGCGCGACCCGCCCGCGCGCAGAGCGTAGCAAGGCCGCCGGTCCGTCATGCGCCTGCATGACACCCAGAAGCGTTAACTCGCGTAACGCGATTGCATCTGCAATGGTTGCCTTGGCAGCCACGTTGGCCGGTGTCTGTTCTGACATGTTTTCATACCGCTTGGGGGTTCGTTCGCGCGGTGTAGTGCCAGAAGGTTTTGTCAGGAAACAGGCACCATCGGGTGCCTTACGCGAGGTATTCTGTCGCAGTTTTGCCTAAATCTGCTCAATTCGGCGTGATCAGGGGGCTGCCGTCCTCTTTATAGACGGTTTCGGTCAGTGGCTTTTCAAGCAATGGCAACACGGCCTCAGACGGGCGGCACAATGCGACGCCCCTTGGGGTGCAGACAATCGGCCGGTTCACGAGGATCGGGTGGGCGACCATTGCATCAAGCAATTGATCGTCGCTGACGGCGGGATCCAGCAGGCCAAGTTCCTCTGCCGGGGATTTGGACGTGCGTAATGCGCTGCGCGGTGTCAGGTCGGCCGCGGCAAAGAGCGCCTGCAGCTGAGGACGGGTCCAACCGGTTTTGAGGTATTCAATGACGACGGGTTCGGTGCCGGATGCGCGGATGACGGCGAGCACATTGCGGGATGTGCCGCAGTCGGGGTTGTGGTGGATGACGGTGGTCATTTATTCCGCCGCGGTTTTCGCCTGAAAGCCCTGTTCGATCATGTCGGACGGGGCCACGGGGTATTCGCCGGAGAAACATGCGTCGCAATAGGCGGGGGCGTTTTTGTCGCGGCCTTCGGCCTCGCCCACGGCGCGGTAGAGCCCGTCAAGCGAGATGAATTTCAGGCTGTCGACACCCAGATGGTCCCGCATCTCGTTTTCGGACATGGTGGCGGCCAGCAGTTTTTCGCGTTGCGGTGTGTCCACCCCATAAAAACAAGGCCATGCGGTGGGGGGAGATGCGATGCGGAAATGCACCTCTGCCGCGCCTGCATCGAGGATCATTTCCTTGATCTTGCGGCTGGTCGTGCCACGCACCACGCTGTCATCCACAAGGATCACCCGTTTGCCCCTAATCAAGGCCCGGTTGACGTTCAGTTTCAGCCGGACGCCCATGTTGCGGATGCTTTCGGTCGGCTCAATGAAGGTGCGCCCCATATACTGGTTGCGGATGATGCCCATCGCGTAGGGAATGCCCGATTGCAGGGAATAGCCAATTGCCGCAGGTGTACCGCTGTCCGGCACGGGGCAGACAAGATCGGCATCGACGGGGGCTTCCTTCGCCAGTTCGCGCCCGATGTTTTCACGGGTCTCATAGACCGACCGCCCGCCAAGGATACTGTCGGGGCGGCTGAAATAGACATGCTCAAAAATGCAGAAACGGGCGCGGTTGGGGCGGAACGGGAAGTGGCTTTCGACGCCTTTTTCGGTGATGACGACCATTTCGCCGGGTTCAATTTCGCGCACAAAATCTGCGCCGATGATATCAAGCGCACAGGTTTCGGACGCCAGCGCCCAGCCTTCGCCGATCTGGCCCAATACCAAGGGGCGCACACCCAACGGGTCGCGACAACCGATCAGTTTCGTCCGGGTCATGGCGACGATGGAAAATGCGCCTTCAACCTTGCGCAGCGCTTCTTCCATCCGGTCGGGGATGGTGCGGCCCATGGACCGCGCCATCAGGTGGATGATGCATTCGCTGTCTGATGAGCTTTGGAAGATCGAGCCGCGTTCGATCAGCTCGCGCCGCAGCGACATGGCGTTGGTGATATTGCCGTTATGTGCGATGGCGGCACCGCCCATTGAAAACTCGCCAAAGAACGGCTGTACGTCCCGCATCGCCGTCTGTCCCTTGGAGCCTGCTGTGGAATAGCGAACATGGCCGATGCCGATACTGCCGGGCAGCAATTGCATGACGTCAGAACTGGTGAAGTTGTCGCGCACCAGCCCCATGCGGCGTTGTTGGTTAAAGCCGGTGTGCTGATCGTGCGTGACGATGCCGCCTGCCTCTTGCCCGCGATGTTGTAGCGCATGCAGGCCGAGAGCCACAAAATTGGCAGCGTCAGTAACGTTGACAACGCCGAAAACGCCACATTCCTCCCTCAATTTATCATCGTCAAAAGGATGGGCGGGGGGCATCTGGCAGGACAAGAGGGCAGCTCCGAATCCGTTGGCACTGGTCTGCCCCTCTCTTAGTGGGTTGGGGCCGTGGTGTCACGAAACGATCCTAAAGATTTGCGTAGACATGCTGGATGTACCCGTAGTGGGGCAACAATACGCGGGCAAGCGGGGGATTGATGCACGCGGTGGCCCAAACGAAAAGGGCCACCCGTTACGGATGGCCCGTTGATCGATGATTGGTTGGCTTATTGCGCCGGTGCGCCGCAGTTGCCGACAAGTTGTTGGTACTGCTCTGTGATCCAGCCAAGCGCCTGTTCGGGGTTTTGTTCCTCGATCTGGCCGGTGATCTGGGCAAAGACCTGTGCGGACCGGCTGTCATCGATCAGGGCAATTTCCTGAGCTGCGAAGATTGTGTCGTAGACAAAGAATGCAACAGCGACCAACAAGATGCCCCGCAGCACACCAAAAAAGAAACCCAAGCCCTGATCAAGCCCGCCGATGGCGGAGCGTTGTACGGCGCTGGAAAACAGGGGTGTGAAGATCGACACGACGACCAGTGCCACCGCGAAGACGGCGGCGAAGGCTGCGATGATGGCCAATTCACAGCTATCGCCAATGAAATCACCGACGATGGGGACCTGACGCACCAGCGGTTCAACTTGGTCGGCAAAGATAAATGCGACAATCGTTGCACCGATCCACCCGAGGATCGCCATTGCCTCGCGCACGAAACCCCGGCTGTAGGCGAGGATGCCCGACAACAAGATGATAATCGCCACCCCCGCGTCGATAAGTGTGAAACCTTCCATTGTCCGTCTCCTGCCTCGGACGCTAACGCGCGCCAAATACTTCTTCTACAAATCCGGCAAGGTCGTTTGCTTGCCTTAAACCAATGCCGGATACCGCAGGTTGTTTCGCCTGTTGCGGTATGATCGCCGTTGTAAAACCAAGTTTCTGGGCTTCTTTCAATCTATTTTCGGTTTGCACGACAGGACGGAGCGCGCCCGATAGGCTGATTTCCCCGAAAACGACCGCTTCGGACGGCAAAGCGGCGTCTTCCCGCGCAGAGACGAGGGCGGCTGCAACCGCGAGGTCTGCGCCGGGTTCAGAAATGCGCAAACCCCCTGCTACGTTGAGGTATACGTCCAATCCGGTGAAGGGCACACCGCAGCGGGATTCAAGCACTGCAAGGATCATCGCAAGCCTGCCACCATCCCATCCGACCACGGATCGGCGGGGTTGGCTGTGTGGCGAAGGTGCCACAAGTGCCTGAATCTCGCACAGCATAGTCCTTGTGCCTTCGATGCCTGCGAAGACCACCGATCCGGGGGCAGGGGTGCCGCGTTCTGACAGGAAGAGGGCAGAGGGATTCTTCACCTCCGCCAAGCCTTTGCCGGTCATTTCAAAAACGCCGATCTCATCTGCAGGGCCAAACCGGTTCTTGACCGACCGCAGGATACGGAACTGATGGCCGCGTTCGCCTTCGAAATAGAGCACCGTGTCGACCATGTGTTCGACAACGCGCGGGCCCGCTATTGTGCCATCTTTGGTCACATGTCCGACCATGATGACAGACATGCCGTTGCGCTTGGCGAATGTCGTCAGTTCGTGCGCGGATGACCGGACCTGAGAGACGCTGCCAGGAGCTGATTCCACATTGTCGGCCCACATCGTCTGGATCGAGTCGATGATGGCGAGGTCGGGTTTTTCGGCCTCTAGCGTGGTGAGGATATCGCGCAGGTTTGTTTCCGAGGCGAGCATGACAGGGCTTTTCTCGAGCCCCAGACGGCGGGCGCGCATTTGGACTTGGGCGTTGGATTCCTCACCGGAAATATAGATGACTTTCAAGCCATTACGGGCAAATCTTGCAGCGGCCTGCAACAGCAATGTGGACTTGCCGATACCGGGATCGCCGCCGACAAGCAGGGCGGAGGCTTTCACAAGGCCGCCGCCTAGGACGCGGTCAAGCTCGCCGACCCCGGCTTCGGTCCGGGGTGGTTCGGCCTCTTGCGTGTCGAGATCGGTCAGAGGGATCGTTTTGCCGCGGATGGCCCCCAGCGATTTGCCCTTGGGGCCGGATGATAGCGCCTTGGATTCGGTGATCGTGTTCCAGGCCTGGCAGGCATCGCACTGGCCGGACCATTTTTTATGGGACGCGCCGCATTCGGAGCAGGAGAAAGTGAGGTCTTTGGCCATGTTCACCTTTTGGACCAAATGATCAGGTTGCGCAATGGATGGTGCGCATGAACACGCACCCTACGTGCGTTTTGCGGTGAGCGTTGAGATGACAATGGAGGCGAGGATGCAGGCGGTGAAGAGGTAGAGACCCCAAGCCGTTTCGACCTTGCCGATGCCCACGCCTTTGACGACGACGATGTAGAGCGCGACGAGGAATACATCCGCCATCGCCAGTTTGCCGAGCCATGAGAGCGCCGGTAAAGCCTTTCGCCGCAATAGGTTAAAGTGGATGAGCGCGAGGCCGATTGTCTTCAGATAAGGTGCGAAGAGGGCGAAGGCGGTGACCAACAGGGCGAGGGCCACGTCGCTTTCCCACAGCGCCTGCATGCCGGTGATGACGCTGATTTCGTTCAGGCCGAAGAGAGGTAGGAGCCCTGCGCGCATGAGAGGCGCGAACCAAGCGATCGGGAAAAGGATCAGGAGGGAGAGATTGGCGACGCGCAGAATGTTTAACATGGAAAACCCTAATGAAACCTTGGACCTACTTGGGGGTTCGCATGTCTATTTGCCATAGGTTTTGCGGTTATAGCGCGCGCCGAGCTGTGTCAGCACCTCGTAACCGATTGTATTTGCTTGCTTTGCCAGATCATCAACAGATTGTTTCGGACCAATCAGCGTGAGTTTGGTTGGTATGTCGGGCAGGCCGGTGATGTCGATGGTCAGCAGGTCCATAGAGACCCGACCGACCAACTTGCAGGGGATATCGCCGTGATACAACGTGGCCTTGTCTGATAGGAGGCGAAAGATCCCGTCGGCGTAACCACCTGAGACTGTTGCGATTTTGGACGGGCGATCAGCTTGCCAGCTATTGCCGTAGCCGACAACTTCGCCCTCGGACAGATCGCGAACCTGAATCACAGGCAGGTCAAGTTCGATGGCTTGTGTTGCGTGCTCAAACGGGTGCCCGCCGTAAAGGCCGATGCCGGGCCGGGTCAGGTCGAAATGGTATTCGGGGCCGAGCAGGATGCCGCCCGTGGCCGCGAGCGACCGGGGGACGTTGATGCCGTCGGTCAATTGTTTAAAGACATCAAGCTGATGTGGGTTCATCGGGTGGTCGGGTTCATCGGCGCAAGCCAGATGCGACATCACCAGCGTGGGGTTTTGCGACAGGACCAGTTCAGCCACTGCGGCCCATTCCTGTGGTTCCATCCCCAGCCGGTTCATGCCGGTGTCGAGCTGGATGCCAAAGGGGTGGCCGGGCAGTGTTTCGAAATGCTGCGTCATCTGTTCGACCGAGTTCAGCATCGGTGTCAGATTAAGTTCGCGGATCAGATCGGTGTCGCCCTTCATATGGCCGGAAAAGATCGATATTTCAGGCTTTTGGCCAAGCTCTTCGCGGATTTCTACGGCCTCTTCGGCGACGGCGACGAAGAATTGGCGCACGCCTGCTTTGAACAGGGCCTTGGCCACGTTTGGTGCGCCCAGCCCATAGCCATTGGCCTTGACCACGGCGGCGGTTTTGCAATTGGTCATACCGTCCAATGCGCGCCAATTGGCGACGACGGCGTCGAGATCGATAGTCAGGCGTCCGGTACTCATGAGCGGCTTTGTGGCAGGGGCGCGCGCAGGCGGCAAGAGGTTAACGCGGCGTGCGCTGTTTGCGCGTCATCTGAGCGTGGTTTTGCTGCAATGGTGGTTAAGGACTAGTGGGGCAGGCGTTTGAACGGTGGCACAAACCATGCAGAAACCATGCGCAAACCATGCGCATGATCATACATATGCGGGCACCTTAACGCACCGCACGGTGGGGGTACGTTAATAATGGTCATTTTGTCGCCCGAGTTTTCAGATTATCAAGGCTGTAGAGCATCGATGAGGTCTGTTTTGGATATTTTGAAAAAAGTCATCACGCAGCTGGAAACCCCACGTGACGAGCGCCCCTTGGGCAGTGGCTGGTTATCGGGATCGTTGGCCTTGTTGGCGTCAATCGCCGGGCTGTTGATTGTATTGCTGCGCTGGTTTCCAGAGACGTTTTCGTATCCGGAAATTGCGTTCATTCAGGATAGCGGTGTTGTCACGGTGGTTTTGCGGTTTGTCCTGCTGTCAGGTTACGCGCTGTCGCTGCTGAGCCTGATCCTGAGCACGCGCAAATCGCTGGGCTGGACCGCCTTGGCGGTGTCGGTGATCGCGTCCTTGATGGCGACCACGCAGCCGCAGATCGGTTCAGAGGCACCGCAGGCATTCTATTTTGGACTGGATTATTTCATCATCAACGTGTTGGTCGTCGGGTTCCTGTTTGTGCCGTTGGAACGGTTTTTTCCAGCGCGAGGCGAGCAGACCGTGTTTCGGGCGGAATGGCAGGAGGATATGTTTTATTACCTCGTCAGCTCCATGCTGGTGCAGGTTTTAGGGTTTATCACGCTGGCTCCGTCAAACTATGTGAATGCCCAAATCCCGCTTGATGATGTGCGCATCTACATCGTGCAGATGCCGTTTTGGTTGCAGGTTGTCATCATCATGATGGCCACCGATTTTGTGCAATATTGGGTGCACCGCGCGTTTCATACGTTTCCGGTGCTGTGGCGGTTTCATGCGATCCATCATTCGACCAAGAAGATGGATTGGCTGGCGGGTGCCCGCATGCATTTCGTGGAAATCGCCGTGCTGCGTGGCCTGACGGCGGTGCCGATGTTTACGCTGGGCTTCGATCCGGCGGCTATTCAGGGGTATCTGCTGATCGTCTATTTCTATTCCAGCTTCATCCACGCCAATATCGGTTGGAAGATGGGGTTTCTGGAGCGGTTCTTTGTGACCCCACGGTTCCATCATTGGCATCACGGATCGGATCGGGCGGCGATTGATATCAATTACGCCAGCCATTTCCCGATTTACGATTGGCTGTTTGGGACTCATCATTTGCCCGAAACGGAATGGCCTGAGAATTATGGGGTTGTGGGCGATACCGTACCGCGTGGGTATTGGCGGCAGTTTATCTATCCGTTCCTGAAGCCTGAAAAGAAAGAAACGGTGGAGTAAGATTTGGCGGAAGGCTGGTTTGCGGACAAAGCGGACAAAGCCGTCATCCGCAAGCGCTCAATATCCACTGCGTCGAGTCTATCGAAGCTAGCTTTCTTTGTACTTTTCGATCAGAGTTTCTAAGTCTAGTCTTGGATCAAACAATTTTGCGTCAAAGTACAAAGTTAAGAGGCCCCCGAAATCTCTTTGCCAATATCCATTTGAGCGCACAGTTTTTTCCAGAATTCTACCTATCTCCAACATGATTTCATCATTGATGACGTACTGTACAAAACTCAGGTCACTTTTCGATGTAACTTCTTGAAATTCATAGTTTTGATCATCGATCTTTCGAATCTTCGCGCAATCGCCAAACTGCATCTGATCTTCGGCAAAAGTTGGGTGTTCACATACCCTGTAAATGTCATTGCTAATATGTCTGATCAGACAATTGAGCTGAACGCCACATTCCGGGAATGTGATCCTAGCATCAATTTCAGGGGCACTCTTCTGGTTCATCGAACTTTCCACTTTTCGATATGCTACCAAACAGCATCACCATAGTTAACTCCGGAACTAGGTGCACTAAGGGCTCAATGCTGCCATTGCCGCCAGCATGACCCGTGCCAATGACGGGGGTGTTGAGCGTCGGATCACGCGCCAAACCTACGATCAGTTTGCTGAGGGTGGTCCCTCCTCAGGTCGATCAAGGATGGTTTCGATTTCTGCCATTTGGGATTGCGTCAGTGGCCCATGATCCAGCGCGCCACATAGGTCATTGACCTGTTCGGGCGTCCGAAAGCCGGGGATGGGCATGGCGTTGGCTGTGCGGGCCCAGAGCCAGGCCAGCGCCCCTTGGGCGAGGCTGCGCCCGCCCGATGTCAGGATGTCGCGGGTGGCGTTGAGTTGGGCCAGATAGGCATCGGTGATTTTGCCGTCCTTAAAATAATCCTGCCAACCGGGGTTGCTGCCGCGGATTTCGTCTTTGCTGAACTGGGTGTTCGCGTCGTATTTGCCGCCCAGCACCCCCATCGCAAGGGGCGAGCGGATGAGCGATAGTAGGTTTGTTTCTTCGATGACCGGGACAATTTGACCGGCGGGTTTGAGAACATTCATCGCGTGTTCGATGGCCGTGAAGCCCGGGTGGTCCGCAAAGGCGCGGGCGCTGCCCGGAAAATCCGTGGACCAGCCGTAGGCCCCGATGATCCCCTTATCGTAGAGCGTGGCCAGCATGTCGAAGGTCGGTTTCGCCTCTTCCGGGGGCAGTTCATTGTTGTGGTGCAGGACAAGGTCGATCCGGTCGCGCCCCAGCCGTTTGCGGGAGGCGTCGATGGTTTGACGGATGACCTCTGGGTCGTTGATGGGCCCTGTGAGTTGCTTGGTTTCTGTGTTGATTTCGAGGCCGATCTTTGTGGCGATGGCCACGTCGGGGTGGTTTTTGAGCGCGGCGCCCAGCACGGTTTCGGAATGTCCGCAGCCATAGGCCTGGGCTGTGTCGAAATGCTTGATGCCGTGTTCAAGTGCCATCGCAATGGCCGCCATTGAGACGCTATCGTCAATCTCGCCCCAGCCGACGGCACGCCCGTCCATGAAGAACGGCCCGCCAATGGCCCAGCAGCCAAGGCCAAGGGTGGGGTGTGTCGGGATCTCTTTGAAATTAGCCATCTTTTGTCTCCGATCTGTTGCGGTAAATGTGGATCTTGTGGCGCAGATACGCCTCGCAGGCGTCAAGGTCGGCCCGCCGCTTAGCCAGTGTTTCCGCGTGGCGTTCCAGGAGGGCCAGCCTGATTGCCTGCTGTTCGGCACTGTCGCTGTTGTCGGCATGCGCGGAGGTGGCGAAGTGTTTCACATCGTCCAATGGCATGCCGGTGACGCGCAGCCGTTCCAGCGTTGTCAGCCAATGCACATCGTCCCGGCTGAACAGCCGCCACCCTTTGCTGTCGCGTCGGATGGGCGGCAGCATGCCGGATTTCTCGTAGAACCGGATGGTGTCGTGGGTCAGGCCGGATTGGGCCGCAGCTTCGGCGATTCGCATGGGTGATCTCCCTTGATACTGATGCGTAGGGTATTGGAGTGACTCCAGGTCAAGCGTGTTATTGGCCTGGTTGGAAGATGCATGTTGATTCCGGTTGTTGCCATGCAATAGGTCTGCGGAAACAGTGGGGGCGGATATGTCACAACAAATCGGGCGTTCATTTATGGATGCGGAGGTTGTTGATCTTTATCTTCACCGTCCGCCTTATCCGCAGCGGCTGTATGATTTATTGGTTGAATTGGCTCCCGGACGGGAGAATCTGCTGGATCTGGGCTGTGGTCATGGGAAGGTGTCGCGCCCGCTGTCTGGATCGTTTGAGACTGTTACGGCAGTCGATCCATCGGCCCGGATGATTGCGTTGGGTCAATCGCTTTCGCTGGGTGATGCGCCGAATATTGATTGGGTTGAAGGGTATGCTGAGGAGGTGCCGCTTGCCCGGTCCTTTGATGTTGTCGTGGCCGCGCTGAGTATTCATTGGATGGATCATGCCCGGCTGTTTCCCCGAATAGCGCAGCATATGACGCCGGATCATCTGTTTGCTGTGGTTGAAGGTGATGGCGCGCACGCGCCCCCATGGGAAGGTGATTGGCAGGATTTTCTGGGGCGCTGGGTGCCGGAGCTGACGGGTCAGCCATTTGTCACGGATCGCAGCCCCGCGTTTTGGGAGGCCTATCAGCAATATGTCGATGTGGGCGAGGTCTTTGAGCTCATCTCGGACCCGTTTCAGCAATCGGTCGATGATTTCATCCTGTGCCAGCATTCGCGCGATACGTTTACGATATCGAAACTGGGTGCGCGCCAGGCACGCTTTGATGACGAATTGCGCGCGCTTCTGCGTGAACACGCGGATCACAATGGGATATTGACCTATCGGTCGATGACCAAGCTGACGGTGGCAAAGATTACCTGATTGATCGCAGGTGGGGTGTAACCCCACCCTACCTTAGAATTCCTGATCAGCGCCCTGTTGCCACGGTTTGACCAGATCGCTGAAGCGGGTGAATTCGGCGGTGAAGGCGAGTTCGACCGTGCCGATGGGCCCGTGCCGTTGTTTGCCGACGATCACCTCGGCCTTGCCATGCAGGCTGGACATTTTTTCCTGCCAGGCGGCCATGCCTTCCATGTTTGAATCGTCGGGCTTTTCGCGCTCGACATAGTATTCGCCCCGATAGACGAACATCACGACGTCCGCGTCTTGCTCGATTGACCCGGATTCGCGCAGGTCGGACAGTTGCGGCCGCTTATCATCGCGGCTTTCGACCTGACGCGACAGCTGGGACAGGGCGATGACGGGGATGTTGAGTTCTTTGGCGATGGCTTTGAGGCCCATGGAAATCTCGCCGATTTCCTGCACCCGGTTGTCGGATGTGCCGCGCACCAGTTGTAGGTAGTCGACGATCAGCACGTCAAGTCCGTGGGTTCGTTTCAGGCGCCGGGCGCGCGCGGCCAGTTGCGAGATCGGAATGGCCGCCGTGTCGTCGATATAGAGCGGGCAGGATTCGAGTTGCTTGGCCGCATCTACGAAGCGCCGGAATTCGCTTTCGGTCATGTCGCCCTGCCGGATTTTGTGCGACGAGATTTCGGAAGCCTCGGCGAGGATACGACCGGCGAGTTGTTCGGCGCTCATTTCCAAAGAAAAGAAGCCGACCACGCCGCCGTCAATGGCCCCTTCGGTCCCGTCTTGCAGCTTCCCGCGCTTATAGGTCTTGGCGATGTTGTAGGCGATGTTGGTGGCCAAGGACGTTTTGCCCATTGATGGCCGCCCGGCGAGGATCAGAAGGTCGGATTTGTGTAATCCGCCAAGTTTCCTGTCCATATCCGCCAGCCCGGTGGAGACCCCGGCCAACCCGCCCTCGCGTTGGTAGGCAGTGTTGGCGACATTCACGGCCTCTGTCACGGCAGCAAGGAAGGATTGAAAGCCTTGTTCTGAGGTGCCTTGTTCAGCGAGCGAATAGAGCGCCTGTTCGGCTTCGACGATTTGTTCCTTGGGTTCGCTTTCGACGTCAACCTTGGCGGCCTTGTCCGAGATATTGCGCCCCAGTTGGATCAGTTCGCGCCTTGTAGCGAGGTCGTAGATCATCTGCGCGTAGTCGCGGGCGGCGAAGGCAGAGATTGCGGCACCGGCAAGCCGGGCCAGATAGGGCGGGCCGCCGAGTTCCTGCAGGCCTTCATCGTCTTCCATGAATGCCTTGAGCGTCACGGGGCTGGCCAGCATGTTTTTACCGATGCGGGTGGCGGCCGTTTCAAAGATGCGGGCGTGGACGGGATCGTAGAAATGTTTTGGCCCGATGATCGCGGCGACACGATCGAAAATGTCGTTATTGGTCAGGATCGCACCGAGCAATTGCTGTTCGGCCTCGATCGAATGGGGCATCAGGTCGGCGGAGGCTGCTTCGATCCCGGTTGCATTGAATGCGGTGACTTCGTTCATGACCCTACCTCACTTGACCCGCGTGCCTCTTAACAGGTGCGCCGCGCCGGTGACCATCTGGAAATGATCGGGGATAAAGTGCGGGATAACTCTGTGGGCCATTTTCTATCGGGGTGTTTTGACTATATATGGCGGACTGCAATGCACGAAGCACAAAATGCATCACTGTTCCTGATTCCCACAAAAAAAGCTGTGGAGAAGTTTTTGTGCGTTTGGTTAAGCGGGTTTCCAGCCCGCCGGGTCGTTCAGATAGGCCGCGACCGTAGCGAGAGTGTCAGCATCAAAGGCCTTGCGTGCCTTGGCCTCGGCCAGCACGTCCCACCAGGTACAAAGGTGGATCAGTTGCACGCCGTGATCGGCGAGCGTTTTTTCCACACCGTCGAAGATGCCGTAATAGAAGATGACTGCGGTCGCGTTGCAGGTGGCCCCGGTGTCGCGGATCGCGTCAACAAAAGACAGTTTCGAGCCGCCATCGGTTGTCAGGTCCTCGACCAGCAGCACACGTTGGCCTTCGGTCATGACCCCTTCGATCCGCGCGTTGCGCCCGTAGCCTTTGGGTTTTTTACGGACGTAAGTCATTGGCAGCGCAAGCCGTTCGGCGACCAAGGCGGAGAAGGGGATGCCCGCGGTTTCACCGCCTGCGATGTTATCAAAGGCCTCAAAACCGGCCTCGCGCATGATGGTGACGGATAGGAAATCCATCAGGGTGGCGCGGATGCGCGGGTAGCTGATCAGTTTACGGCAGTCGACGTAAGTTGGTGCCTGCTTGCCGGAGGCATGGGTGAAGGGTTCGGTCGCGTTGAAGTCGATGGCACCGATTTCGATGAGCATGCCTGCGGTCAGGCGGGCGATTTCGTCTTTGGTGGGGAAGGAAGTTGGGATCATCGTGCCGACCTGTAGGTTTGGTTGAAAGGGTTTTGCCGGGGGATCAAATTTCTAGAAATTTGATGTGCCTCACGCCATGACGCGCCAGTGCAGATCAAAACCGGGGTCGAAGACAGTGACGGGACCGTCATCGGTAGCGATCTGGGTGGGGTAGGTGACGGGGTCACCCTTTTGCAGGGTGAGTGTGTCCTCGTTGGCTGGCAGCCGATAGAAGGCCGGGCCGTTCAACGAGGTAAATGCCTCGAGCTTTTTCAGTTTGCCTGCGGCCTCAAACACTTCGGCGAGGCATGATAACGTGTTCGGAGCCGTGAAGATACCCGCGCAGCCACAGGATTGTAGTTTGGCCGGGTCCGTATGCGGTGCGCTATCGGTGCCAAGGAAAAACCGTTTGTCGCCAGAGATAGCAGCCTGCACAAGTGCGACCCGGTGTGCTTCGCGTTTGGCGACGGGCAGGCAGTAGTAATGCGGTTTGATCCCACCGGCCAAAATGTGGTTCCGGTTGATGATCAGGTGATGCGTTGTAATGGTTGCGGCCAGGTTTTTATGGGTATCTCGGACGTAATCGACGGCATGTTGGGTTGTGACATGTTCCATCACCACCCGCAGGTCCGGCACCTTTTTGCGCAAAGGTTTCAGCACCTTGTCTATGAATACGGCTTCGCGGTCGAAAATGTCGATATCGCTGTCAGTGACTTCGCCATGCACGCAAAGGGGCATGCCGATATCGGCCATCACCTCAAGCACCGGGCGGACCTTTTCAAAATCACGCACGCCAGAGGCTGAATTGGTGGTGGCCCCGGCCGGGTAGAGTTTGACGGCTGTGGCGATCCCTGCCTCATAGGCGGCGCGGACCTCTTCGGGGTTTGTATCCTCGGTCAGGTAGAGCGTCATGAGCGGCGTGAATTTCGCCCCTTCTGGCAGCGCGGCAAGGATGCGGGCGCGATATTCGACTGCATCGGTGGCCGTCACCACAGGCGGTACAAGGTTTGGCATGATGATTGCGCGGGCGAAATGCCGGGTCGTTTCGGGCAGCACCGCGCGCAGCATCGCCCCGTCGCGCAGGTGCAGATGCCAGTCGTCTGGGCGGCGTATGGTTAGGCTGGTGATGTTCTTGTCTGGCATGTGGCACGGATTACACGTTTGCGCGGGCGGTGGCCATAGGCATTGGAAGGCCCTTGCAGATCAGGCCCGGCATGCCGATATTAACCTTTGAAACAGAACTTTTTGGCGGAGAACCAGATGCTTGGCTTTATTATCGCGGCGGCCGCGGGCTTTTTGACACCTCAGTTGGAGGGGCCGGTAGGTGGCCCCATCGTGAAAGCGATGGACGGACATATTGCCGTTGAGCCGCACGAAAAGCGTTTGATTGCGTTTATGGTGGCGATGTTAGCTGCCGGGATTGCGGCGGCCCTGTTGAACAGCGGCACGCCATTCTGGGTGATCCTTGGCGGTGTTCTGGGTTATTTCGGGACCCGTTTGGTTGAGGCCGGCAAGAAATACATGGATCAGCGCAACGGCGATAGCAGCGGCACGAGCTAGGCTATGCATCTGCCGCATTGCGGCAATGCGGCTTTAGCAGTTTTAGGTCAGCCCTAATGACTTATGTTGGGTGCAAGAGCGATGCACCCAACGTAGGAGCCGACAATGGCCTTTTTCACTGACACTACCCCAACGCAGGATCGTCCTGCGTTTTTCGCTTATCTTGCTGCACGTGTGATCGGATTTTTTGATCGTGTGGCGGATGCCCAGAACCGTTCGCTTGACGTGCAACGTTTGCAACGCCTCTCCGATCGCGAATTGGCCGATATCGGTATCGCCCGCGAAGATATCATCCGCCACGTCTACCGCGATATCTATTACATCTGAGCCATTCAGCTATCGGACAGTTCGCGCAAGGTCTTTGCAAAGAAGGCGTTTTGTCCGCGCTGCAGCATATATGTGCACATGATCTGGGCCAGGTTCTTATGGTTTGTTGTCACCAGCCGGTTGATCAGCGCGCGCCCATAGGTCTGATCATAGCGCCGGGCGCGCAATAGCTGGCTGAACCGTTTGCGGTCAAGCGACCCATCCATCGCCAGTTTGATTATCACGTCATGAATGCCCAATCTGTCAAACGCCCTGTCCAGCCGTGTCCCCAGAAGCGGGCAGGGCAGCAAGGTCACATGTGGTTTGCGAAACAAGGCCGCATGGATCGCATCAAGCCGCTGAATCGGGTCATAAGCGATAAACACCGCGTTGGCGGCATCAATCATTTCCGGGGCGTAGCCGTAGCGATGGGTGAAGTCGGTGCGCCGCTGTGTTTTGTAGCGGGGGTCCCAGCCCGTCATGCTGGCATCCAGCGTCGCCTGCGGGCGTAGTGCGATGACAGTCGCCCCCGGGGCCGCCACCGAGAAGGCCGCAGCGGCATAGCCCCCGCCATGCGCCCCATGAAAGATGATTTTTTCGAAATCTTCAAAGAAACCATCATCGATCATTCGATCGAAGAAATCGTAAACTGCTTCATCCCGAAACCAGCTTTCGGTGAAGGAGACCAGCGCCAAATGTGACCACCCATCGTGCCGCGCATAGGCAAAGCCGCGCGGTTCGGCATCTGTGTTATGAGCCCGGATGGTTTCGGCATTCTCAAACGTGACCAGCAGATTGTTCCCGGCCTCAAGGAATGCGGCGAAGTGACTGGCACCAAGTTGTTCAAAAAAGCCCAGATCGTCGCAGATATCATCGATCTGCCCAATCCATGCGTTGGGTTCCAGATCGGTCAGGTCTGTTTCAATCGTTAACTGTGGGTCTTGCATCGCTCTGCTCCAGTTCCGGGTTTATCCCCGGTTCTTGGCGCGAGCTATACATGTCCTTTAAGGCAGAACTTGGCGCAGATCCGCCCAGATAAAGTGCGATGTGATCTTAAAAGAAGGCCTGTAGCCCGGTTTGTGCACGTCCCAGAATAAGTGCATGCACGTCATGCGTGCCTTCGTAGGTGTTCACCGTCTCGAGGTTGACCATGTGCCGCATGATCTGGAAATCCTCACTGATTCCATTGCCCCCGTGCATGTCGCGGGATGCCCGCGCGATATCGAGCGCCTTGCCGCAATTGTTCCGCTTCATCAGGCTGATTATTTCGGGGGCGGCGGTGCCTGCTTCCATCAGGCGCCCAAGCTGCAGGGCGGATTGGGTGCCGAGGGCGATTTCGGTCTGCATGTCGGCGAGTTTCTTTTGGAAAAGCTGGGTCTGCGCCAGGGGTTTGCCGAACTGCTTGCGGTCCAGCCCGTATTGGCGGGCGGCGTGCCAGCACGCCTCTGCCGCGCCCATCACACCCCAGGCGATTCCATAGCGGGCGCGGTTAAGGCATCCGAACGGCCCCTTGAGGCCCTGGACGCCGGGCAGGAGCGCGTCTTCGCAGACCTCTACATTGTCCATCACGATTTCGCCGGTGACAGAGGCGCGCAAGCTGAGTTTGCCACCGACTTTGGGTGCGGTCAGGCCGGCGGTACCCTTATCGAGCACGAAGCCGCGGATCTTGCCGTCATGCGCTTCGGATTTGGCCCAGACGACAAAGACATCCGCGATGGGCGCGTTGCTGATCCACATCTTGGAGCCGTTCAGGACATAGCCGTTTGCGGTTTTCTTTGCGGTTGTCTTCATGCCGGCCGGATCGCTGCCTGCGTCGGGTTCCGTCAGGCCGAAGCAGCCGATCAGCGTTCCTGCGGCAAGGCCGGGCAGGTATTTCTGGCGCTGGGCGTCAGAGCCGTAAGCGTGGATCGGATACATGACGAGCGACGATTGCACCGACATCATTGAGCGATAACCGCTATCGACACGCTCGATTTCTCGCGCCACAAGGCCATAGGTCACGTAGCCCGCGCCAAGCCCGCCATATTCTTCGGGGATGGTGATGCCCAAAAGGCCCGCATCGCCCATTTCCTTGAAGATGCCGGGGTCTACGGTCGCCTCGCGGTAGGCGTCGGTGACTTTGGGTTGCAGCGTGCTTTGGGCGAAGGTGTTGGCCGCGTCGCGCAGCATGCGTTCGTCTTCGGTCAGTTGGTCCTCCAACCGCAGAGGATCGGCCCAGTCGAACGGGCCCAGATCGGGGCCGAAACCTGATGTCTTGATGGGTGTGGAATCATTCATGACCGGGTCCTCCGCTTGTTGGCGCAACGCTATGCCTTTGGTCGCAGGGTGGCAATGGACGGCTTGACGCGGGAAGCGGGGGATGCAGCTATGACACCCGAGGGAGAATTGCATGGCATTTGGTTCGATTGATGAGGTGCAGGCCGCGCTGGCCGGGCAGGACTATGTCTGCGGGCGGGCATTGGCGACTGTTGTGTTTCTGAGCCTCAAGCTGGGGCGACCCCTGTTTCTGGAAGGCGAGGCGGGCACGGGCAAGACCGAGATTGCCAAGGCGATTGCGGCCGCGCTGGGGCGTCGGATGATCCGGTTGCAGTGTTACGAGGGGTTGGATTCGGCCTCGGCCGTTTATGAATGGAATTTTGCCGAGCAGATGATCGCGATCCGTGCGGCAGAGGCATCTGGCGGGGCTGATCGCGATGTTTTGAAAACGGAACTGTTTACCGAGGAATATCTGATTGAGCGACCTTTGTTGCAGGCGATGCGGCCCCAGCCGGGTGGCGCGCCGGTCCTGCTGATTGACGAGTTGGACCGGACCGATGCGCCGTTCGAGGCGTTCTTGCTTGAGGCATTGTCCGATTTTCAGGTGACCATTCCTGAGTTGGGGACGGTCAAGGCACCCGAACCGCCGATTGTGATTTTGACCTCGAACCGGACCCGCGAGGTGCATGATGCGCTGAAACGCCGGTGTCTTTATCACTGGGTCGACTACCCTGATTTCGAACGCGAGATGGAAATCTTGCACGCCCGCGCGCCAGAGGCGTCACAGGCGTTGTCGCGAGAGGTTGTGGCCTTCGTGCAGAAACTGCGGACCGAGGATCTGTTCAAGAAACCCGGCGTGGCCGAGACGATTGACTGGGCGAAATGCCTGCTGGCGCTGGACGTCATCAACCTGTCGCCTGCGGTGATCGCGGATACATTGGGCGCAATCCTGAAATATCAGGATGATATTCAGAAACTGGAAGGGTCCGAGGCCAAGCGGATATTGGATGAAGCAAAGGCGGAATTGGAGACCGTTTAATGGTCCAACTTGCCGATCTGGAACTGCCGGAGAACCCGAAGCTGGCCCATAACATCACCCATTTTGCGCGGGCATTGCGCAAGGCGGGGCTGGCTGTGGGGCCGGGACGGGTGATTGATGCGATCCGGGCGGTGCAGGCGGCGGGCTTTACCGAGCGGGCGGACTTTTATTGGACGTTGCATGCCTGTTTTGTGTCCAAGCCAGAGGAACGGCAGGTGTTTGCGCAGCTTTTTCGCCTGTATTGGCGCGACCCGCGCTATCTGGAACAGATGATGTCGTTCCTGACGCCGATGGTGCGCGGGGTGCAGGAAGAGCGCCGCGCGCAAGCGGCTGAGAAGCGGGCGGCAGAGGCGCTCTTGGACGGGCATGATCGTGATTTGCCCGCGCCGGAGGACGCAGGCGAGGAGGTGGAGATTTCCATTGATGCCTCGCGCACGATTTCGACCGAAGAACGCCTGCGCAGCCTTGATTTCGAACAGATGAGCGGGGCGGAGATGGCGGCGGCCAAGCGGATGCTGGCGACGCTCCGTCTGCCGGTGCCTCCGATCCAAAGCCGCCGGACGCAAGGCTTGCCAGGGCATTTGCCGGATTGGCGGGGGACGATGCGCGCGGCGATGCGTCGGGGTGGGGAGGTGACGGATTTCGCCACGAAGCGACGGCGCGTCCGGTATCCCAATCTTGTGGTGCTTTGCGATATCTCGGGGTCAATGTCCCAGTATTCGCGTGCTGTTTTGCATTTCCTGCATTCGGTTGCGAACCGCGAGGGGCAGGGCTGGGCGCAGGTCCATGCTTTCACATTTGGCACGCGGCTGACCAATATCACACGTCATTTGCGGACGCGGGATGTGGATGCCGCATTGGCCGCTGCAGGAGCCGAGGCGCAGGATTGGGAAGGCGGGACGCGCATTGCGGCCTGCCTGCATGACTTCAATCGCGACTGGTCGCGCCGGGTCATGGGGCAGGGTGCGGTGGTGCTGTTGATCACCGACGGGTTGGACCGGGACAAGGATGCCGATCTGGGGCGCGAGATGGAGCGGCTGAGCCTGACCGCGCGCCAGTTGATCTGGCTGAACCCGCTGTTGCGCTGGGATGGGTTTGCGCCCAAGGCGAAGGGGATCATGCAGATGCTGCCGCATTGTTCCAGCTTTCGGGCGGGGCATAATATCGCGTCTTTGGAAGGTTTGGCGCAGGCCTTGTCGCGGCCTGATGATAGCGGGCAGAAGGCCCGGTTGATGCGGATGATAGGCGCATGAAGGATGCGCAGGTTTCGGGTCGATTGGGGTGGGATTTGGCCCCTAGGGTTACGTCATCAACCAAGGAGAATAAGATGACATTGACCTATTTGCCCTATGATGCCGATGAAGTGGCCAGCTTGCGTACCGGTGGCCCGGATGCCTATGGCAACCCGGCAGAGCGGGTGATTTCGAACGGGGTGGGAACGCCTTGCCGGTCATGCCTGAACAACGTGCCTGAGGGTGCCGAGATGCTGGTCTGCGCCGCGCGGCCTTTTCCGGATTTGCAGCCCTATGCAGAGACCGGGCCGGTTTTCTTTTGCGCGGATGACTGTGTGCCCTATGATGGGGCAGAGATACCGCCCGTATTGACGACCTCGCCGGATTATCTGGTCAAGGCCTATGGCGCGGCGGACCGCATACTATACGGCACCGGGCAGATCACACCGAAAGATGAGATTGCCGATTACGCGGCCCGGCTTTTCGCCCGCGACGGGGTGGCGTATGTTGATGTCCGCTCGGCCCGGAACAACTGTTTTCTGACAAGGATTGTGCAAACGCCATGACTGATATCACCGATCTGCCGCAGTTGGCTTTGGATTGGCACCGCGCCGGGCGCGGGGTGGCTGTGGCGACGGTGGTTGAAACCTGGGGGTCTGCGCCGCGCGCGGTCGGCAGTCAGTTGGTGATCGACGCAGATGGCGCGATGGAAGGGTCGGTTTCGGGTGGCTGTGTCGAAGGGGCCGTGATTGTCGAAGCGCTGGAAGCACTGGAGGATGGTAAGCCGCGCCTTTTGGATTATGGCGTGAGCGATGATGAGGCCTTTGCGGTCGGCCTCGCCTGCGGTGGCCGTATCCGGGTGCTGGTTGAACCGGTGGGTTCAACGATGCCCGTGGAGGTGCTCGAAGACCTGGTGGCGGCGCGTGCGCGGGCCGAATCGGTGGCTTATGTGACCGATCTGCAGGATGGCGGCTCGCGCCTTGTGGGGCGCGCGGCCTATCCTGACCGGTTTCGGCTGGATCGGTCTGGGGTTGAACCCGATGAACGGACCTTTGTGGCCGTACATAACCCGCCTTTGCGCATGATCGTCGTGGGCGCGGTGCATATCGCGCAAGCATTGGTGCCGATGGCACGGGCCTGTGGGTTTGCGCCGGTGCTGATCGACCCTCGTGCAGCGTTTGGATCTGCCGGTAGGTTCCCCGGTGAGACGATTTTGGATGATTGGCCGGATGAGGCGATGGCAGCGCTGAAGCCTAATACCCGCACCGCCGTGGTGACCCTCACCCATGATCCCAAGCTGGATGATCCAGCGATTATGGCGGCCTTGCGGTCGGATATCTTCTATCTGGGGTGTCTGGGTTCGACGCGGACCCATGCGAAGCGGGTGGCGCGGTTGCAGGAGGCGGGATTTTCTGAAGAAGAGATTGGTCGCATTCATGCGCCGGTGGGTCTGGATATCGGAGGCCGTCAGCCAGCGGAAATTGCAGTGAGTATTATGGCGCAGGTGATTGCGAGTCTGAGGCAGGCAAAGTGAAGTTTGGACCGGTTCCAACCGTGGATGCGGTGGGTGCTATCTTGGCGCATTCTGTGGCTTTGGACAGCGGACGATTGCGCAAAGGTCAGGTTTTGAGTCCCGCTGATATCACCGCGCTGATCGCGGGTGGCTACGGCCATATCACAGTGGCCCGACTCGAACCCGGTGATTTGGGCGAAGATGAGGCCGCTGCCCGGTTAGCACGTGCGTTAATGGGTGATGGTTTACGGCAGAGCAATGCGGCGACGGGGCGGGTAAATATCTTTGCGGTCGATGCGGGTATTGCGCAGATCGATGTGGGACGGGTGAATGCGTTTAATGCGGTAAACCCCATGATCACGGTGGCGACTGCGCCGCCATTTCACCGTGTTGATGCGGGGGCGATGGTCGCGACGGTCAAGATTATTTCATATGGTGTGCCAGAGCAGGATGTCGCCGCAGCGGCATCTGCCGGTCGCGCGGCGTTGCAAGGGGTAACATCTGTATATCAGACCGCAACGTTGATCGAGACACGCACGGATGAAGATCCAGCGACCAAGGGACGTGAGGCGCTACGCAGTCGTTTGGATCGGTTGCGGGTTACGTTGGATGATCGGGTGATTGTCAACCATCAGACGGCACCTTTGGCGTGTGCGATTGCGGCGGCTGAAGGGGACGTTGTGTTTGTTCTGACTTCCTCTGCCACGTCCGACCCGCAGGATGTAGGGCCTGCTGCTGTCAGCGCAGCGGGTGGTGAGGTCACGCAATTCGGGATGCCGGTTGATCCCGGAAACCTTTTGTTTTTAGGTCGAATTGGCGACAAGCCGGTGATTGGTCTGCCCGGCTGCGCCCGCTCGCCTGCGCTGAATGGGGCGGATTGGGTGCTGGAGCGGGTGCTTTGCGGTGTTGACCTGACACCAGCGGATTTTGCGGCCATGGGGGTGGGCGGACTGCTCAAGGAAATTCCCAGCAGGCCAAAGCCGCGCGGCGATATCGGACGCTGATCGTACCCCAGCTTTGCAGGTGCAGCGTAAGTTATGTGTTCTCATGTGCCATTGGGCGTGCTTAACTCTGTCCCAAGCAAAGATGATATCGGGAGGATTAAGATGGCATCGGTAGCAATGACCGTGAATGGGAAGTCCGTGTCTGGCGACGTCGAAGGCCGCACGCTTCTGGTCGATTTTCTACGCAATGACTTGCGCCTGACGGGGACGCATGTTGGCTGTGATACGTCACAATGCGGGGCATGTGTGGTGCATGTGAACGGCGAAGCGGTGAAGGCCTGCACGATGTTCGCCGTGGAGGCGGACGGCGCTGAGGTAGCCACGATTGAGGGGCAGGCGAATGCGGATGGCTCGCTCAACGTGATCCAGCAGGCGTTTCAGGATCATCATGGGTTACAATGCGGGTTTTGTACGCCTGGCATGGTGATGTCGGCGGCTGCCTTGCTGAAAGATAACCCAAAGCCCACGGAAGGGGAGATCCGTGCGTATCTGGAGGGCAATATCTGCCGCTGTACCGGCTACCACAATATCGTCAAGGCGATCATGGCAGCGTCCGGCCAGGATGTGGCGACCATCGCTGCTGAGTGAAGTATCAGGCGGGGTGGATCACGATCCACGTTACGCCGCTGCAACGTAAGGTGGGTTTCAACCCACCCACCAGGGAGGAATGACATGCCAAAGGATAGTGGAATTGGTGCCAGCTCAAAGCGCCGCGAGGATGTGCGGTTTCTGACAGGCGACGGCAACTATACAGATGACATCAACATTTATGGTCAGACTTACGTTCATTTTCTGCGCGCTGATGTGGCCCATGCAACGATCAATTCAATTGATGTGAGTGCCGCGGCAGAGATGCCCGGCGTTGTGCAGATTTTCACCGGCGCGGATTTCGAGGCCGTCGGGGGCATCCCTTGCGGTTGGCAGGTCACCGACCGCCATGGCGAGCCGATGCAGGAGCCCAAACATCCGGTCATCGCCCATGGCAAGATCCGCCATGTGGGCGAGATTGTCGCGGCCGTCGTTGGCGAAAGCCTTGCGCAGGCGCGTGATGCGGCCGAGGAGATCATACTTGATCTGACCGAACTGCCTGCTGTTGTTGATATGAAAGACGCGGCGACCGGTGGCCCGAAGGTCCATGACGATCTGACATCGAACGTTTGCTACGACTGGGGCTTTGTTGAGGAAAACAAGGGCGCTGTAGATGAGGCGATCAAGAGTGCCGCTCATGTCACGACGCTGGAACTTGTCAATAACCGCCTAGTCGCCAACCCGATGGAACCGCGTGTTGCGGTGGGCGAGTATTCTCGTTCCGATGATATGCACACGCTGCACACGACCAGCCAGAACCCCCATGTGATCCGTCTGCTGATGGGGGCATTTGTGCTGGGTATTCCTGAGCATAAACTGCGTGTGGTTGCCCCTGATGTCGGCGGTGGTTTTGGCACCAAGATATTTCATTACGCAGAGGAAGCGTTCTGCACCTTCGCCGCCAAGGCTGTGAACCGCCCGGTCAAATGGACGTCGACCCGGTCAGAGGCGTTCATGTCGGATGCGCATGGTCGTGACCACGTGACCAAGATCGAATTGGCGCTGGATGCGGACAATAATTTCACCGCCGTGCGCACGGAAACTTATGCGAATATGGGCGCTTATCTGTCGACCTTTGCATCCTCCGTGCCGACTTGGCTGCATGGCACACTGATGGCGGGCAATTACAAGACGCCAAATATCTATGTGAACGTGAAGGCGGTCTTTACCAATACCGTTCCGGTGGATGCCTATCGTGGTGCAGGCAGGCCAGAGGCTACGTTCCAATTGGAGCGGGTCATTGACATGGCTGCGCGTGAATTGGGCGTTGATCCGATTGCACTGCGCCGTCAGAACTTTGTCACGGAATTCCCCTATGCCACGCCAGTCGCTGTTGAGTATGACACGGGCGATTATGAAGCGACGATGGCGAAGCTGGAAGAGATTGCCGATATGGGCGGTTTTGCCGCTCGTCGCGCCGAAAGCGAAAAGAACGGCAAGCTGCGCGGCCTAGGCGTGAACTGTTATATTGAGGCATGTGGCATCGCGCCGTCGAACCTTGTGGGGCAACTGGGTGCGCGTGCGGGGTTGTATGACGCGGCGACTGTCCGGGTGAATGCCACGGGCTCGATCAGCGTCATGGTCGGTGCCCATAGCCACGGGCAGGGCCATGAAACATCTTTCCCGCAGGTGATTTCCGAGATGATCGGTATTCCTGAGGATCAGATCGACATTGTGCATGGCGATACGTCCAAGATCCCGTTCGGGATGGGGACCTATGGGTCGCGTTCGCTCGCTGTGTGTGGTTCGGCCATGGTGAAGGCCGCCGAGAAGGTGATCAACAAAGCCAAGAAGATTGCAGCGCATCTGTTGGAAGCGTCCGATGCGGATATCGAGTTGAAGGATGGCACATTCACCGTTGCAGGCACCGATAAGTCGGTCGCTTGGGGTGATGTGACACTCGCCGCATATGTGCCACATAACTATCCGCTTGAGGATATTGAGCCAGGACTGGAGGAAACCGCGTTTTACGATCCGGCGAACTTTACCTATCCGGCGGGCGCCTATGCCTGCGAGGTGGAGGTTGACCCTGAGACTGGCAAAGTAACGATTGAACGGTTCAGTGCTGCGGATGATTTCGGCAATGTGATCAACCCGATGATCGTGTCGGGGCAGGTGCATGGCGGGATCGCGCAAGGGATCGGGCAGGCGTTGTTGGAAAACTGTGCCTATGACGATGATGGTCAGCTACTCAGCGCGTCTTATATGGATTACACCATGCCACGGGCCGATGATCTGCCGTTTTATAGCGTGGATCATTCCTGTCAGACACCTTGCACGCACAACCCGCTGGGTGTGAAAGGCTGTGGCGAGGCCGGGGCGATCGGATCGCCGCCATCGGTTGTGAATGCGGTCATTGATGCGCTGCAATCGGGCGGCAAGAATGTCACCCATATCGATATGCCCCTGACGCCCGCTCGCGTCTGGGATGCAATGAACAACGCTTAAGGGAGACCACTCATGTATGCTTTTGAAATTGAACGGCCTTCCACGATTGCCGATGCGGTCAATGCGTTAAAGTCTGAAGACGCCCAGGCGCTGGGGGGCGGGCAGACCCTGATCCCCACGCTGAAACAGCGACTGGCGATGCCCGCATCCTTGGTCAGCCTGACCGGTATCGGCGAGATGCAGGGTGTATGTTTGGGCGATGCGGGCGAGGTTTGCATCGGCGGTGCCACGACCCATGCGACCGTCGCACGCGAGGCTGCGGCGCATTATCCCGGGCTGGCCGGGCTTGCCAGCCATATCGGTGACCCCGCTGTTCGCAATCGCGGCACAATTGGCGGGTCCTTGGCGAATAACGATCCATCGGCCTGCTATCCGGCGGCGGCGTTAGGATCGGGAGCCACGATCATCACAAATGTTCGCGAGATTGCGGCGGATGATTATTTCCAAGGGATGTTCACAACCGCCCTTGATGAGGGTGAAGTGATCACAGAGGTGCGTTTCCCTGTTCCAGAGAAGGCGAATTACCAGAAATTTGTGCAGCCTGCGTCGCGCTTTGCGCTGGTAGGTGTGTTTGTTGCCAAATATGCGGATGGCGTTCGCGTCGCAGTGACCGGCGCATCGGAGGAAGGCGTTTTTCGGTGGTCAGAGGCGGAGGCCGCTTTGTCGGGTGATTTCTCTGCTGCGGCGTTGGACGGGTTATCCGTGCCTGCGGATGGCATGATTTCTGACTTGCATGGTTCGTCGGCGTATCGGGCGCATTTGGTCAAGGTGATAACGGGTAGGGCGGTGACGGCCGCAGGCTGATTACCAGTCATCAAAGAACACGGGGGCGTAGTAGGGAAATCCCTACTGCGCCCTCTTGTGGTTATTATGATAGTCACGTCGTCACCGGTTATTTCGCCGGGATCAAAACATCATTCTTTTAAAGGAGTATTTCGAATGGCTATTGAGATGAGACAGGTCAACATTCGTTTCGACTCAACGCGCGGGCAAAAGCAGCGCGAGTCGCAGACGGTGAGTTTTCCGGCCCGGGTGCAGAAGGCCGAGGCGATGCTAAAAGGGTTTCGCATCCGCTATGACAATGGCGATCACCATGTGCTGGAGCAGGAAATCGACCTTGATACCAGCGTCAGCGGAAATTCTGTGACCGTGGCTGCGGATTTCCTGCTGCGCGACAGTTCAGGCAATATCGACGATCCATTCAGCGGCTGGGTGCAGGCCGTTGTGATTGCCGATACGGCAGCCAACCCACAGACCTGACCGTCAAAGGCCCTTGCAGTAGCGGGGGCCTTTCCACATGCGCAGCGGATTAACCGTCAAATCAAACGTGAGCGAGGCTTTTGCGCTGTTCATGTTGACCGATCCAAGGCTTTGATTTGCCGCAACAAATCATCGGTGGATGATATCCAAACGAAAAACGCCCCGCTTTTTTGCAGGGCGCTCGTCTATTCCGAAGTCTTACCTATTTTGGCAATGGCCCGATCAACATCACCATTTGCCGGCCTTCCATCTTGGGGAAGTTTTCAACGCGCCCGGCCTCTTTGGTGTCTTCGGCAACACGTTCCAGCAACTCACGCCCAAGCTGCTGGTGAGCCATTTCACGGCCACGGAAACGCAGGGTAATCTTCACCTTGTCGCCGTTATCGAGAAACTTGAAGACGTTGCGCATTTTCACATCGTAATCGTGGTTGTCCGTGTTTGGGCGGAACTTTACCTCTTTGATTTCGATGATCTTTTGCTTTTTACGCGCCTCGGCTTCCTTTTTCTGAGTCTCGTATTTGAACTTGCCATAGTCCATAATCTTGCAGACCGGCGGATTGGCATTTGGCGAAATTTCGACAAGGTCCAACCCTGCGTCGTCCGCCATGATCATTGCCCGTTCTGGTGTCACAACACCAACATTTTCGCCATCTGCCCCGATCAATCTGATCTCAGGGCCGCGAATGCGGTCATTGATCCGGGGGCCTGTGTCGCGCTGTGGTGGCGCGTTATGGGGTCTGCGTCCTATGGTCTTTATCCTTTGATTGTTGCCGTGACAGGTGGAAGCTAAGGTAAACGTCTGGCATGGTGTCTTCAACCCGCAAAGCTGCGGTTTATCGCCAATTTTTGACTTCGTTTTCCCTTCACCTTTCGAGGCTCATCTGACATATCCCGGCCCGAGGTCCATGTGGGGGCCCAAAAGCGATTTATTTGGAAGGATGAGACCGATGAGAGCAATTGCTATTTTGATCATTGTCGCCGTTTTGGGCTTTTTTGGATATCAATATGCCGTTGAAGGACGTGGTCCTTCTGCAGCGGTTGGTGTCCTGACAGGCGCGACACAGGCTGCGGAGCAGGCTGCTGTTGATGCTGCCGCCGCTGCAGAGGCCGCAGCAGCGCAAGCCGCCGAGGAAGCGGCGGAGGCCGAAGCCGCTGCCGCTGAGGCCGCTGCCGCTGAAGAAGCCGCAGCACAGGCAGCTGCTGAAGAAGCCGCCGCCGAAGCCGAGGCGCTGGCCGCGCAAGCCGCCGAGGAAGCCGCTGCTGCCCAGGCCGCAATTGAAGAAGCCGCAGCGCAGGCGGCCGCTGAGGCCGAAGCTGCCGCCGCCGAAGCCGACGCTGCGGCAGAGGCCGCGGCGGCCACCGCAACCCAAGAGGCGCAAGACGCGCTTGAAGGGGCAGCCGATGCAGCTGCACAAGCCGGTGACGATGTCATGGAAATGGCTGCCGATACGCTGACCGTTGACGGTTTTGACGCCGACCAGGTCATGGAAATGTTGGATAATTCTGACCTGTCGGCACTGCAAAAGACAACATTGGGCAATGCCTTGACCACTGCCCAAGATAATCCAGAACTGCTGCAACCCGTCCTTGATCAGATCAAGCAGCTCTTGGGCCAGTAGTCTTTCGAATCAAAAAAGGGCCGCGTCAGCGATAACGCGGCCCTTTTTCGTTAGTGTGTCGGCTTAGTCCAGGAACGCCTTTTCCACCACGTAGTGTTGTGGGTTTGAATTGGCCCCTTCGACCAGTCCGTATTCTTCAAGCATGTCTTTCAGTTCCAGATTAAATGCCAGATTGCCGCAGATCATCGCCCTGTCGGTTTCGGGTGACAGGGGCGGCAGGCCGAGATCGGTGAATACTTCGCCGGACCGCATCAGGTCGGTGATCCGCCCCATCTTGGGACTCTCTTCCCGGGTGGTGGTCGGGTAGTATTTGATCTTTTTCCAGAAACCTTCGCCGATCACTTCGTTGAGCAGTTCGTCGGTTTTCAGTGCTTCGATCAGGTCGCGCCCATAGGTCAGTTCGCCCACTTCGCGGCAGGTATGGGTGATGATGATTTCATCATAGTCTTCATAGGTTTGCGGTTCGCGCAGGAGCGAGGCAAAGGGCGCGAAGCCGGTGCCGGTGGCAAAGAACCAGAGCCGTTTGCCGGGCAGGAGCGCGTCGTGGACCAGTGTGCCCACAGGTTTGGGCCGCAGGATGATTTCATCGCCGGGTTTGATGTGCTGGAGTTTGGAGGTCAGCGGGCCGTCCTGCACCTTGATCGAATAGAATTCCAGTTCCTCGTCCCAGCTGGGCGAAGCGATGGAATAGGCGCGCAGCAGCGGTTTTTGCTTGCCGGTTTCGGGGTGCGGGTCGCCCATCAGGCCGATCATCACGAATTCGCCCGACCGGAACCGCAAGCTGGCGGGGCGGGTGCAGCGGAAGCTGAACAGCCGGTCGGTGTAGTGCTGCACGTCCGTCACGGTCTGCGCATCGGGCAGGGTGGGGACGGCTTTGGCGGTGTCTAGGGTCACGGGTCTCTGCTCGGTCATATGTGTCATGGCAGCCGTTTTGGGGCCGCCCTCCGTCTTAGTCATTGATCTGGATCAGGGAAAGGGTGCTTTGGTCCTAGCCGCGCAGGCGCGCCTGATAGTTGTGGTTTTGCCAGTCAGCGCGGGCGAGCCATTGGTCTTCGGGCTGGCGGGCGGCGAGGGCATCGTCGATTTCGACCTCATCAAAGCCGGAGCGGCGTGCCATCGCGTATTGATCGGCAAGGACATGACCGCGCGCGCGCAGCCGTCCCTTGTAGCCGGCCCGCCGCAGCATGGCGGCAAGGGTAAAGCCGCGCCCGTCGGCAGATGATGGAAAGTCGATACGGATCATCGGGGCGTTGGTCAGCCCGGTCAGCGCGTCGGGTGCAGTGTCCGATGGCAGGTCGATGGCATAGTCGCAATCATTGGCCGCTGCATCTGCGTGGCTGATGAAGCTGCCGGTCCAGTCGTCGGTGCTGAACCCGGTATCAGTAACGATCACGCTCATGCTGCTTTTCCTGGTCTGATGATCTTGCCGTCTTCGAAATGGATCCCGCATTCGATCTTGTCGCTGTCGCGCCAGCGGCCTGCGCGCGGGTCTTCGTGCGCGCTGACGCGTGTGGTGCAGGGCATGCAGCCGATGGAAGGGTAGCCCTGGGCCACCAGCGGGTGCCGGGGCAGGGCGTGTTTTGTCATGTAGGCGGCGATGTCCTGTGGGGTCCAGTCGGCCAAGGGATTGATCTTGATCTTGCGGCCTTCCTTTTCGAACAGCGGCAGGGCTGCGCGCTGCCCACCCTGGAACCGTTTGCGCCCGGTGATCCAGCCGCCGAAATCGCGCAGTGCGTTTTCCAGTGGCCGTGTCTTGCGCAGGTCGCAGCAGGCGTCGGTATCGGCCTGATGCAGGATGCCGTCCACGTCTTCGACAAGGACCGCGTTTCTGTCGGGGGTGATCACCCGCAGATCGGTCAGGCCAAGTTGCTCGCTGACCTCGCGCTGATAGGTCAGCGTTTCGGGGAACAGCATTTCGGTATCCAGAAAGATCACCGGCGTCGCGGTGTCGATCTGGGCCACCATGTGCAGCAGCACGACGCTTTCGGCGCCGAAGGAGGACACCAGCGCAATCGGCCCGATCTGCACATCGTCAAGCGCGTGGCGCAGGATGGTCTGGGCGTCGGATTTCCGGTGCAGGATGTTGCGGCGTTCGGCGAGTTCTTTAAGCGGCATTGGCTTTGTCCTCGGCTGGATAAAGGATGGCTTTGAACGGCTCCATGCCGAGACGGCGATAGGCCTGAAGGAAGGTTTCGTCTTCGTCGGTCCGCAGGTCCATGTAGCCCGTGACCAGCCGTTCGATGGCGGGCACGATCTCGTCCGCGCTGAAGCCGGGGCCGGCGCGTTCGCCGATGGTGGTTGTTTCGGTTCCGTCACCGCCCAGCGTGATCTGGTAGTTTTCGACGCCCGCCCGGTCGAGGCCGAGGATGCCGATATGACCGACATGGTGATGCCCGCAGGCGTTGATGCAGCCCGAGATCTTGATTTTTAGCTGGCCGATATCGTGTTCGATCTTGAGCTCATCAAAGCGCGTGGCGATTTCCTGCGCGATGGGGATCGAACGGGCCGTGGCCAGCGCGCAGTAATCCATGCCGGGGCAGGCGATGATGTCCGACGCCAAACCGATATTGGCGGTGGCGAGGTCGGCGGCGCGCAGAGCTGCGTAGACCGCTGGCAGGTCGGATTTATGCACATGGGGCAGGATCACATTCTGCTCGTGACTGATCCGTAATTCGTCATGCCCATATGTTGCGGCAATGGCCGCCATCGTCCGCATCTGATCAGACGTCGCGTCGCCGGGGGTGGCGCCGTGTTTCTTGATGCTGATGCTGACGATGGCGTAGCCGCCGGCCTTGTGCTTGGAGAGATTGGTGTCGGACCAAGACCGGAACGCGGGGTTAGCAAGGCGTGCGGCCTCGTAACCGTCGGTGGATTTCGTGACGAAGGTCGGCGGGGCAAAGGCCCCTTCTATCTCTTTCAGTAACGCCTGATCATGGCCAGAGAACCCGTCGCGGATCGCCGCAAAGCGTTCCTCGACAAGTTCTTGGATTTTTTCCAGACCGTTTTCGTGGACCGTGATCTTGATCCGTGCCTTGTATTTGTTGTCGCGGCGGCCCAGCAGGTTGTAAACGCTGACGATCGCCTCGCAATAAGGCAGTAGATCTGCCTTGGGCAGGAAGTCCCGCAGGACCTTGCCGACCATCGGCGTGCGGCCAAGTCCACCACCGACGATGACCTCGAATCCCGGCTCGCCCGCGTCGTTGCGGACCATGCGTAACCCGATATCGTGGGCCTTCGTCACCGCACGGTCCTGTTCGGCACCGGTCACGGCAATCTTGAACTTGCGTGGCAGGAACTGGAATTCCTGGTGGTCGGTGGACCATTGGCGCAAGAGTTCCGCGATGGGGCGCGGGTCCTCGATCTCATCTGAGGCCGCACCTGCGAAATGATCGGCGGTCACGTTGCGGATCGTGTTGCCGCTGGTCTGGATCGCGTGCATGCCGACATCGGCCAGCGCGTCGAGCATATCAGGCACGTCCTGCAGTTTCGGCCAGTTATACTGGATGTTCTGGCGGGTCGTTAAATGGCCATAGCCATTGTCCCAGCGGTCCGCGATATAGGCCAGCTGGCGCATCTGGGCGCTGTTCAGCGTGCCGTAGGGGACGGCGACGCGCAGCATGTAGGCGTGCAATTGCAGGTAAAGCCCGTTCATCAGGCGGAGCGGCTTGAATTCGTCCTCGGTCAGGGAGCCGTCGATGCGGCGTTCCACCTGGCCCCGGAATTGGGCCACGCGGGAACGGACAAAGGCCTCGTCGAAGTCGTTGTAAACATACATGATTAAAGCTCTACCTGTTTGCCATGGGCATAGTTTGATGGGCCGCGTGTGCGGAAGGTTTCGCGAAAATGCGTGGGCTCTGGGCCGTCGTCGCCGGGTTTGGCATCGGCCAGGTAAGCGCCCGCGATTTCGTCCGCGCGCGCTTGCGCCTCAAGCAGGCGCAGATCGCCGTGCGCTTCGTCGGTGATCAGTTCGGCCTCGTGGATGTCGCGGGTCCAGCGGTTGTCTTCGGTCAACCAGACGGCGTCGCCTTCCAGCAGGGCGTTGGCGGTGACGACTTTGGGTGTGAAGCTACGTGCCATTATGCAAACTCCCTTAGTTTCAAAGCGTTGGCCTGTGCGTCGCGCGGGGCGAGGCCGTAGAATGTGATGGCGGGGCCGGTCAAGTTGGCGTTGGTCATGGTCGGTTCCATCTCGGCCAATGTGGTCGCGATGATGCGCTGATCGGGCCGGCTGACATTTTCGATGATGGTCACGGGGGTGGCCGGGTCGGCGCCGTGCATCAGCAGGCGCCCCTGTATGAAACGCGCGGATTTCTTGCCCATGTAGATCGCCGCAACCTCGCCGGCCCGCGCCAGCGCGCGCCAGTCGTGATCGGCATAGCCTTTGGTGTCGTGCCCGGTGATCAGGCGGACAGAGGAATTGCGCTGCCGCTTCGTCAGACTTTGCCCGATATTGGCGACGGCAGCGGAGGCGGCGGTGATGCCGGGGATGATGCGGTAGGAAATGCCCGCGTTTTCAAGGGCTTCGATTTCCTCGTCGAGCCGCCCGAAGACGGTTGGATCGCCCGCCTTGAGCCGGACCACATGGTGCCCGTCCTGCGCGTGCTGTACGATCAGGGCGTCGATATCTTCCTGTTTCATCGACGGGCCAAAGCCGGTTTTGCCAGCGTCGATGATGATCGCCTCGCGCCGGGCGAGTTCGAGGATTTCGGATGTGACGAGCCGGTCGTGGATCACCACATCGGCGGTGTCGAGCGCGTTGCGCGCCTTGAGCGTCAGCAGTTCCGGATCGCCGGGGCCAGCGCCAACCAGGTCGACATGGCCTTCACGCGCCTTGGTCATGATGTGGGTGTCGAGCAGGGTTTCGAGTGCGGGGATCACGCCGTTTTCGCCAGCGTCTTCAATGGCTTTGGGGCCGGTGTTGAAATAGAAGGCGGACCAGAAATCGCGCCGTTTGCTGCCCATGGGCAGCACCTCGACCGCATGCCGGAAGGTTTTGCCGATGCGCGCGAGGATGCCGAGTGAGGTGGGCAGCCGTTCTTCCAGATCGGCCTTGATCGCGCGGGCAAGGACGGGGGCAGCACCTTCGGTGCCGATGGCGACGGTGACCGGGTCGCGGTCCACGATGGCGGGGGTGATGAATTGGCTGTCGGCGAGGTTATCAACGATATTTACGAGCGCACCTTCGGCGTTGGCGATAGCAGAAACGCGGGCGTCTTCGGCGGCATCTTCGTTGGCGGCGTAGAAGAGCGCGGCGCAGAGCGCGTCGCCGGGTTCCATGCCGCGTTCGATAACACGCAGTTTGCCCATGTTTGCCCATTTGCGGATGTCAGGGGCGATATGCGCAGCGATAACCGTGAGGTGTGCTTCGGTCTTCATCAACAGCCGCAGCTTGGCCATGGCAGCGTCGCCACCGCCCGACAGGACGATGCGGCGGCCTTCGACGGCGAGGAAGATAGGAAAATGCTTCATGAAGGGCCTCTGATTTCTTCTGCCCAATATAGAACATTGTTCTTCCTGTTGCGCCCCCGTATGGCTAAGTAAGGACGTATGTTCTGGGTTGGGGGCGATTAGGGCCGCCTGTCCTGCAAAATTGAGGAAATGAGAATGTCCGTACGGATCGACGCCACAGACCGGAAAATTTTAGCAGCGTTACAGGCGGACGCTGCCCAGTCTTTGGACGAAATTGCCAAGACTGTGGGGTCCTCCAAGACCCCGGTTTGGAATCGCATCAAGAAGATGCGCGAGGGTGGAATCATTGGCCAGCAGACCGTGCTGCTAGACGCAGAGGCGCTGGGGTTCGAGGCTTGTTTTTTCGTGCTGATCCGCACGTCAGAGCATGATGCGGACTGGCAAGGGCGGTTCCTTAAGGCGTTGAAATCGCGGCCAGAGGTGCAGGAGGCGCATCGTTTGGCGGGGGATATTGATTATATTCTGAAGGTCCGGGTTCAGAACGCGCGCGCCTATGATACGTTTTATCAGGCGCTGATTTCAGAGGTGAAAGTCCATAATGTGACAGCGCTTTTGTCGATGGAAGAGATCAAATCGACGGTAGCGTTGCCACTTTGAGCCGAAAAATACAGGGGTTTGCTGGTTAAGGTATGTGATCAGCCGATACTGCGTAGCGATCGCAGGAACAGTCCGATACCGCCCACAAGCAGAACAAGGATGATGATCAGGTCCAGCGCGCTCATCGCGGCGAGTTGTAAGGTCATGTTGGCGATTACCCCGAAAATCAGCGCGATGATCGACCCGATTGCCAAGCCCCAGCCAATATAATTGCGCGAATTGTAAAAGATCATGCCCACGCCAAACATGAACGGGATCATGATCATGCCAGATGTGATCGGGATGCCGCCAATGCCAAAGACCCGCGCGCCGAACCCGAAGTTTGGACGCACAATGATACCGTTGAGCAACAGATACCCGCCGCCGCAGATCATGATGAGACCCAACAGAAAGCTGCCTGTCCCGCCGTCGGTGCCGCCTGCGCCGCGTTTTGCCATTGGTATCTCCGTCATATTAAGTCTCGAAGTGTTATCTAGTTGTTGCAGCGGCATAATTCCAGCCGTGATTGCGTGTAGGGCTCAGTTACGGCGGACCATCAGCCGCTCCAATCCGTGGAAGTGGTAGACATCGCCATAGGTGGCGCGTGCGGCCAGTTGCAGCTGCGGGCAGCGTTTGAAGAGTGTGCTCAGGGCGATCCCCAGCTCCAATCGTGCAAGCGGCGCGCCCACACAGAAATGGATACCCCCGCCAAAGCTGGTATTTTGCGGACCCTTTCGCGCCGGATCGAAAGAATTGGCGGTGTCATAGGCGTTCGGATCGCGGTTTGCCGCCCCAAGCAAGCAGGCGATCTGGTCACCACGTTTGAAGTGATATTCGCCGATTTGTAGGTCCTGATAGACCCAGCGGGTGAACATATGAAGGGGCGGGTCGTAGCGGATAATCTCCTCCACACAGGCATCGGTGATGGTGCGAATATCGTGTTCCAGAAGGGTTTTGACGCCATTGCCCAGCGTGTGTACCGTCGCCTCGTGCCCTGCATTCAGCAGCAGAATACAGGTTGTGATCAGCTCCTCTTCGCTGAGTTTTTCGCCGTTTTCCTCGGCCGCAATCAGAGTTGAGATCAGGTCATCGCTGGGTGTCTTGCGTCGTTTCGAAATGTAGCGCTGCATGAAATCCACAAAGGCGTTGGTGGCGGCAACGGCCGCGGCCTCGATCTCGGGGGTGCGCCGTGCCTGATACATGGCGACCATGGCGTTGGACCAGCGCAGCAGATCATCGGCCCGGTCCTCGGGCACGCCAAGCAGTCGCGAGATGATGATGACTGGCACGGGTTGCGCATAGGCCGTGAGCAGATCGAAGGGTTCTTCAGGAAAGCGGTCGATCAGATCGTGGCAAAGTTGCGTAATATCGGGTGCGAGTGCGGCGATGGTTCGGCTGGTGAACGCACGCAGCACCAAGGATCGCAGCCGCGTGTGCTTGGGCGGCTCTAATTCCAGCATCGAATGCGCCTCGACTGCATAAAACGGCGCAAGATGGTCGGGGATGGACGGTGCTAATTCGGGCGGGCATTCGCGGCCCATGCGTTTGTCGCGGAGCACTGCATGCACCGCCTTGTGCGACACCGCGCAGGCCATGGCGTAGTCGCCCCACCAGAAGAAATCACCCGCTTCACGTGCTTTGTCGTAGAATGGGTACGGGTTTTGCACAAAGGCGGGATCGGTGGGGGACTGGCTAAATGTCTGCATTGGCCCGGTGTGCCGCGCCCATCTGGTCAATGCAAGTGTGTGCAGTATAAGCTGCGCCTATGGGACGGTTTTTGCGACCACGTTTATTGGTAATCGCCGGGTTTCTGGCGGCGGTGACAGCCTTTGCCGGGGGTGTCTGGTGGTATGGTTATGTCGCGGCATTGGCCCAGCTGGAACAACGTGCCCGGTCTGATCTGGCATTGGCATCTGACAGTCTGACGGGCGAATTGCGCCGTTTTCGGGAGTTGGCCGTGCTGACTGCCGATCATCCGCATCTACGCCCGTTGATGGCAGGTGTGATGGCAGAGGATGATTTGCGCGCGGTGTTGCAAGAGGTTGCTGACAAAACAGGTGCTCTGGACATCATGCTGGTCGGCGTGGATGGCAAGCCGTTGCTGGCGACCGCGGATGCCCCCAATATCGACCATGCTGGGCGCGGGTATTTTGAGCGGGCGATGGATGGCGCGTTGGGTTTTCATCATTTGTATAGCGAAGCTTACGGCAGGCGGGCGTTTGTTTTTGCCGCTCCTGTCTTTTCGCGGGCGGGTCCCGTTGAAGCGGTCTTGATGGTCTATGCCGATGTTGAAGGGGTCGAAGCGTCGTGGCGCGGCGCGCGTCCGGCAGTGTTTTTTACCGATGCGCAGGGCATAATCTTTCTGTCCAATAGATCAGAGCTGGTGTTTCGTGCCCGTCTTACCGATCCCGCGAGCGCGGCGGTTGTTCCGGTGGACCGGGTCGCACCATTTGTGCGCTACACCGAAGAGATCGTCAGCGGACATGAGGTTTGGCATGTGGACGGCGGGCGCTATCTGCCACGGCGTGCGCTGCACCTGACTTTGGATTTACCGGTTGTCGACATGACCGGCGAAGTCTTGGTGGATGTCGCCCCGGCCCGTCAATTGGCGTTTTTGCAGGCAGTCATGACGGCGGCAGTGTGTTTGGCCTTCGGTTTGTTGTTGTTTGTCGCGACGCAGCGGCGGCGGACATTGGCGGCCCTGAACGTCCGGCTGGAACGGCGTGTACATGACCGCACCGCAGAATTGTCCGAATTGAATGCTGATCTGCGTCGCGAAGTGGCAGAGCGGACAGCGGCAGAGGCCCAGTTGCAAAAGGCACAGGATGATCTGGTTCAGGCGGGCAAGCTTGCCGCATTGGGCCAGATGTCAGCGGGGATCAGCCACGAATTGAACCAGCCTTTAACGGCGATCCGATCCTTTGCCGAGAACGCGCAAGGGTTTCTGGAGCGGGGCAAGCCCGAGGTTGCCGCCAACAACCTTGGTCGCATCTCGGAGCTCGCCCGTCGGATGGGGCGCATCATCCGCAACCTGCGTGCCTTTGCCCGTCAGGAGGATGAACCGCCTAAGGACGTTGATATCGTCGCGGTGATTGATGCGGCGTTGGAGATAGTGGGCCCGCGCGCAGCACAGGATCAGATCGCCATTGTTTGGGACCGTCCGGTGGGCCCGATGATCGTGCGTGGTGGTGAGGTACGGTTGCAGCAGGTAATCCTGAATTTGGTGTCGAACGGAATGGATGCCATGGAGGACAGTGCCGACAAGGTGCTGACCATCGGTTTGGATCACGCGGGCGCCCGGACAACGGTATCGGTGCGCGATACCGGACCGGGGATTGCGGAGCCGGAGAAGATTTTTGATCCGTTTTATTCCACCAAGGCCGTGGGCGCCGCCGAGGGGATGGGTCTGGGTCTGTCGATCTCTTACGGGTTGGTGCAGAGCTTTGGCGGGGCGATCCGCGGGCGCAATCACCCGAGTGGCGGTGCGGTCTTTATGGTTGAGTTGGACCGGGTGGTGCAGGAGGCCGCTGCATGACAGTGCGGGTTTTGCTGGTCGACGATGATCGCGATATTCGCGAGGCTTTGGGGCAGACGTTAGAGTTGGCGGAATTGGACCCGACCGTTGCCGGGTCATTTGTTGCTGCAAAAGATCACCTGACACCCGCGTTTGATGGTGTCGTCGTGTCCGATATCCGGATGCCGGGACGGGATGGTTTTCATCTGCTGGACTATGTCCGCGAGACTGATACCGAATTGCCGGTGATCCTGCTGACAGGTGAAGCAGATATCCCCATGGCCGTGCGCGCGATGTCGGCGGGCGCATATGATTTCCTTGAAAAACCCTGTGCGCCGCAAGAATTTATCACGGTGGTGACACGGGCGCTGAAGGCGCGGGCGCTGGTGCTGGAAAACCGGCGTCTGAAATCTGAGCTGGAGGCGGGGGATGCCGCGTCGCGTATGCTGTTTGGTCGGTCCCAGTTGGCGAAAGAGCTGCGTAATCAGGCGCGGGCAGTTGCCAAAGCTGGCACAGAGGCTCTGATCATAGGCGAGCAGGGATCAGGGACTTCAAAAATTGCAGAAGTGATTCATCTGCTGTCACCGGCAGCATCCCGCCCATTTATTAAGCGGGCCGCGTCGTCGCTGGATGAAGGGTTGCTGGCCGCGGCTTTGGCCGATGCGATGGGCGGCACGCTTTATCTTGATGAGGTGACCGGCTTGACTGCTGCGACACAACTGGCGCTGTTGGACGGGCTGGAGGCGGGCGGCACAGCGCGCGTGCTGGCGGGTTCAACGCGCGACCTTCAAGAGGCGGTCCAGAGCGGTGCGTTTAATGCGGAACTGTTTTATCGGTTGGATCTGATGCGTATCCGTGTGCCTGCCTTGCGTGAGCGGCCAGAAGATATTCCGGTTCTTTTTCAACACTATGTCGCGCAGGCATGCGAGCAGGCAAACCTGCCGCAACCTGTGATTTCGCCGGATCATACCGCACGGTTGACGGCACAGGATTGGCCGGGAAATGCCCGAGCGTTGATGAATGTGGCAATGCGTTTTGCTCTTGGTCTGGACGAGGATGATGGTCGGACTGTTGGCGGGTTAGTCGCACAAATGGCGCAGGTCGAAAGGTCACTTTTGGTGGCCGCATTGCAGCGTCATGGTGGACGGGTCACGGATGTCGCGAAGGATTTACAACTGCCACGCAAGACATTTTATGACAAGTTGAACAAGTATGGGTTGCGCGCTGGTGATTTTCGCAACTAAAAGCTGATACCGCGACCTTCTGCCACGCCAGTTGTGTAGTGGTTTATGATAGCTTGCATGCAGTTGGACACCGCTTACTGACCGTTGACGAGTTCAGACACGGGTTTCAATCCGCTGCTAGGGAGGGACGTTCATGGTCCACGCACCATTGAGCGAGGGAGCCTTTGACCGCTCCGAGTATGAGAAAGCCAATCAGCAATTGCGGTTGGTTCGGGATGAGCTGCCACATGATGCCGTTTCCAACCTCGCGCGCGAAGTTGTCCGCAGGCTTGCGGCGCGCGCGCCAAAATCGGCGCAAGACGATCAGCACCCTACACCAGAAGACATAGAACAGTTGTGCGCAGCCTTATTGTCTGATGATGAGCAAGCTGGCGATCGCGTTATTTTGGCTGCGCGACGCGATGGTGTGGAAACCAAACAGATTTACCTGGGATATGTGGCCGGTGCAGCGCGCCGTCTTGGGGTTATGTGGGAAGACGACACCGCATCATTCGTGCAAGTTACCATCGCGTGTGGCAGGCTTTACCGGATCATTCGCGGTCTGCGCCACGTGATTGCGGCCGACATTACCGAAGGTCGAGAGGATTGCCCCGCGTTCTTTGCATTGGTTCCCGACGAAACCCATACGCTGGGTATTGAGATTGCATCTGATCTTTTTCGCCGCGAAGGGTGGGATATCGATATGGCGGTGGGTATGTCGCATGACGACATCGTCGACCGGAGCGAGTTGCGAAATTATCGCGCTATCGTATTGGTCGCGAATTCCGATCAGATGTTGGGTGCTTTGACTCGACTTATCGTCGCTCTTCGCATCACACAGCCGCTGGCGCACGTGATGGTGGCCGGTAAAATTCTCACGCATTTCCCAAAGATCGCGGACATCACCGGCGTAGACGGCGTGATGGACAGCATGGATACAGCCGTTGATACGCTCAAAGATCTGATCGACGCTGATGCCATCAGTTAGAATTGTGCGGATTTTCGCACTTTCGGCACGGTGAACTGTGCGGATTTTCACCCACTTCGCGGCTGCCGTGATCGTTGTCGAAGAATAAAGATAATTTTATCAGTCGGTTATATTGATATTGTCGCCCTTTTGGAAAAACCTTGTCGTGCGTTGTCGTGACAGGTTTGCTCGCCAGCGTATGTTCGTAAAGAGCGACAGTTCAGTCTCTAGGGAGGAGATATTATGACCTTTTTGAAAACAGCAGCCGCGATGGCTGCTTTGTCTGTTATGGCAACATCCGCGCTGGCCGATGCGCATGCCGCCGGGTGTGACGATGGTGAGATTGTGGTAAAGTTCAGCCACGTGACAAACACCGACCGTCACCCCAAAGGCATCGCAGCCACATTGCTGGCCGAGCGGGTGAATGCTGAAATGGACGGCACGATGTGCATGGAAGTGTTCCCCAACTCGACCCTTTACACCGATGAGCAGGTGATCGAGGCGATGTTACGTGGTGACGTTCAATTGGCTGCCCCGTCGCTTTCGCTGTTTGAATCCATCACCAAAGCTTACCGCTTGTTTGATTTGCCATTCATGTTTGAAAACATCGACGCGGTTGACGCATTCCAAGCGTCCGACGCTGGTCAGGCAATGAAAGACAGCATGCAGCGCCGTGGCTTGCAGGGCCTGCAGTTCTGGCACAATGGTATGAAGCAGATCAGCGCGAATGTACCATTGGAAGCACCGACCGACGCAAATGGTTTGAAATTCCGGGTGCAGCCATCCGACGTTCTTGTGGCCCAGATGGAAGCACTGGGCGCGTCCCCGCAGCCGATGTCATTCTCCGAAGTGTATGGCGCGCTGCAAACCGGCGTTGTGGACGGGCAAGAGAACACGTGGTCCAACATCTATGGTCAGAAGTTCTTTGAGGTGCAGGATGGCATCACTGAGACCAACCACGGCATCATCGACTACCTGGTGGTGGCCTCGGTCGATTGGCTTGATAGCCTTGAAGACGATACCCGCGACCAGTTCCTGACAATCCTTGAAGAGGTGACAGCGACGCGCAACGGTGAATCCGCTCGCGTGAACGCCGAAGCCAAGCAGGCGATCATTGATGCGGGCGGTGAAGTCCGTGAGCTGACTGCAGAGCAGCGCGCAACATGGGTGGCCGCAATGATGCCGGTTTGGGCGCAGTTCGCTGATGAAGTCGGTCAGGAAAACATCGACGCAGCACAGGCGATCAACGACTCTATGTAAGTCGTTTCGAAGGCGGTTCGGTACACCCGGGCCGCCTTTCTGCCATCCCGGGGAGGGGACAATGAGCAGCAAATATGCGCCCAAAGGGCCGGTCGGTCGTGCCGTACACGGATTTGAGGAAAACGCGATTGCGGTGCTGCTTGGTCTCATGACCATGCTGACATTTGCAAATGTTGTGCTGCGATACGGTTTCAACAGCTCGATCATCTGGAGCCTTGAGGTCGTGCTTGTCCTATTTGCCTGGCTGGTTTTGTTTGGCATCGCCTATGGCTTCAAGGTAACCGCCCATCTGGGTGTAGATGCAATTACCAATCTGCTGCCAGTGGGTCCACGCAAGGTGGTGGCCCTGATCGCCGGTGCAGTCACAATCTTTTATGCTTTGATGCTGGTCAAAGGGGCGTGGGACCAATGGGCGCCGTTTGCCGATCTGCCCCCAACCACCGGTACTTGGTTTCCGACGGGTTTTGATTTTGACGCCCGTGGCCGCAGTTTCTTTGAAACGGATCAAATCCCGATGCCTGAATGGCTCCGGTTTTTGGAAGACTGGATCAATTACGGCGAGCGTTATTCCAAGCTGCCCCGGATGGTTCCCTATACAATTCTGCCGATTGCCGCCGTGTTGATCCTGTTTCGTGTTTGTCAGGCCGTTTGGCGCGTCTGGACGGACGAGGCAGAGAGCCTGATCGTCAGCCATGAAGCCGAAGAAGCGGTCGAAGAAGCCGCCAAGCTGAACAAGGAGGCTTGAGGCCATGGAAGTCGCATTTCTTTTCCTGATGATCATTGGCTTGCTGCTGATCGGTGTGCCGATCGCTGTGGCGCTTGGCGTCAGCTCCATCATATTCCAATTGGCGTTTTCGGATACATCATTGGCTGCCGTGGCGCAGTCGCTTTATCTGGCGATGGCGGGCCACTATACACTGCTGGCGATCCCGTTCTTCGTGCTTGCCTCATCTTTCATGTCCACGGGCGGGGTGGCCAAGCGGATCATTCGCTTTGCCATTGCCTGTGTCGGCCATTTGCAGGGTGGATTGGCGATTGCGGGTGTGTTTGCCTGCATGATGTTTGCCGCATTGTCAGGGTCGTCACCTGCCACAGTTGTCGCTATCGGATCGATTGTGATCGCGGCGATGACGCAGGTTGGTTATTCCAAGGATTTCGCGGCTGGCGTGATCTGTAACGCCGGTACGTTGGGCATTCTCATCCCCCCATCGATTGTGATGGTGGTTTATGCGTCGGCCACGGATGTATCTGTGGGCCGGATGTTTCTGGCTGGCGTCATTCCGGGCCTGATGGCAGGCGGCATGCTGATGATCACGATCTATGTGATCGCGCGCATCAAGAATATGCCACGCGGTGAATGGCGCGGTTGGGGCGAGATTTGGGACAGTTTCCGCGACGCCCTTTGGGGCCTGATGCTGATCCTAATTATCATGGGCGGGATTTACGGCCACCCATGGATCCGGTTCGAAGAAGGGTTGAGCCTGATCTACTGGAAAGGCGGGGCATTTACCCCGACAGAGGCGGCAGCGGTCGCGGCGGTCTATGCCTTTGTGGTTGCGACCTTTATCTACCGCGATATGGGCCCGCTTGCCGCGCGTGATGCTGAAGGTACCTTGTCATTGGGCAAAAGCCTGTCGGCGGCAGTGGTTCCGCAGAAATCGAGCCTGTTGCAAAAGCCGTGGGCGCTGGTGACCGCATTCTTTCACAAAGACACGCGCGAGACGTTGTTTGAGGGCGGCAAGCTGACCATCACACTGATGTTCATCATAGCCAATGCGTTGTTGCTGAAACATGTGCTGACCGATGAGCAGATCCCACAACATATTGCGGGCGCTTTGCTGGATGCTGGGTTAGGGCCTGTCACGTTCCTGATTATGGTCAACGTGATCCTGCTGATCGGTGGGCAGTTCATGGAGCCGTCGGGGTTGATCGTGATCGTTGCCCCGCTGGTGTTTCCCATTGCGATTGAGCTGGGCATTGATCCGATTCATCTGGGCATCATCATGGTCGTGAATATGGAGATCGGGATGATTACACCGCCGGTGGGGCTGAACCTGTTTGTCACCTCTGGCGTGGCGGGCATGCCGATGATGGCGGTTGTTCGGGCCGCGCTGCCGTTCCTGGGTGTGCTGTTTATCTTCTTGATTATGGTGACGTATATTCCGGCCATATCAATATTCCTGCCCACCTACTTTATGGGACCGGAAATTGTGATCAGGTAGCGGTGCTCAAACTCAAATTTCTAGAAATTTGAGGCGGGGTCGGGAATGGATACGCCCGGCTTTGAAAGGAAGAGACGACGCAGCTTATCCTGCGTCGTCTTTATTGTTTCGAGGTGGGATGCCTTTGCGGTAGGCGTCAGCACCGCACCTGGGCGAATAGAATGCGATCAACATCGCTTGTCATCCCAGAGCTGAGAAACTCACTGGAATGTATGTCATGATATGCAGGATCAAATCCAAGCCACGCACAGCCTGGATGAATTTCCACGGCCCGTTGCGCAAGATCGATACGTTCTTGCAAGGGGAAAGACCGCGATATGATATCAACACCATTATTGCCGTTTGCGACAAAGCGTTGGTTGTTAAATGTAAAATACGCGATATCTGCGCCTGTTGAGTGAGGTGCGAAGCCTTCCAGCACCATAAAGTTGATCTTGCTCTCATCACTTTTGAACATTCCGGCATTCTCGCTGGTGATATCGATTGTCATATTTTGCGTGACGAGTTCACTTTGTGCGGTGTCACACCCAAGCAACAAAAGTGGTGACAAGCAGGCCAAAAGTAACTTCATAAAACTATCCCCAAAGGTTTTGTGGCAAATTTTGGCGTGAAAAGAATATGTCTTTTTTTTTGAGGGTGGTGCGGCCCTAAGCCTGTTCCAATGCGCTGATGATGGGTGAGAAATCATCCGCTTTCAGGCTGGCGCCCCCGACAAGTGCGCCATCTACATGCGGGACGCCAAAAATGTCGGCGGCATTGCTGCCTTTGACAGAACCGCCATAGAGGATGCGCATTTCATCAGCATCATCAAAACGATCCGCCAATTGCTTGCGGATATGGGCGTGGACCTCGCCGATTTGATCCAATGTGGGAACTTTGCCGGTGCCGATCGCCCAAACCGGTTCGTAGGCGATGACGGTGTTTTCAGCGGTGGCTGCTGCGGGGATGGAACCCGCGAGCTGTGTGTCGATGACGGAAAGGGTGGTGCCGCCTTCGCGTTCGGCGAGCGTTTCGCCGATGCAGATGACAGCAATGAGCCCGGCATCATATGCGGCCTGTGATTTGGCGGCGACAATGGCGTCTGTTTCGCCGTGATCAGTGCGCCGTTCAGAATGGCCGGTCAGTACATAGCTGGCACCTGCATCGGCCAGCATATCTGCGCTGACATCTCCGGTATGGGCGCCCGATTGATTTACGTGGCAGTCCTGTCCGCCAATGTCGAAAGGGGTGTCTTCGCAGCCGCTGATCAACGTGGCTGGCGGACAGATCAGTATGTCGACACCTGCATCGCCATGCTTGTCTTCCAATTTCTGGAGTTCGACCAGATTGGCGCGCTGCCCGTTCATTTTCCAATTTCCGGCGGCAAGTTTACGAGGCATGTCAGGTCCTTACTAAAGCGTGGCGAGTGTACGTCGCGCTAGTGTGCAGGCCTCCTCTGCGTCGTCAAGGGCCTGATCGGGGACAGACCAGTAGGGCATGTTATGGAATTGGTCACTGCCTGCATCCTGCAATTCGCGCGCAAGAGCACCTTTGACCTTGAGGTAAAGGCGCCCCTCGCTGCTGAGAAGGGCAAAGACGATGCCTTGGTGATAAAGGCACATGCCGCCAAACATCTTGCGTTTGGTCAATTGACCAAGGTCAGAAAACAGGTCGGTCGCGAAGGCAATATCGGCGTCCGCGACGCCCATCAGCTTGCAGAGAGATTTTCGTCGAATTTAATCGATTCACCGCAACCACACGCGTCAACAACATTTGGGTTGCGGAATTTGAACCCTGATTCGAGCAGAGATGTTTCATAATCGATCTCAGTGCCGAAGAGGAACATCTGTGCCATGGGCGCAATCATCACCCGTGCCCCGTTCAGTTCGACGACTTCATCAAGCGGATCGACTTCGGTCACGTAGTCCATGGTGTATTCCATGCCCGCGCAACCGCCTTTCTTGACGCCGATGCGCAAGCCCTGATGCCCGTCCTTGGCCATTAGTTTTGCGATCTGTGCTGCTGCCTTGTCAGTGATGTTAACGGCCTGCTTGCCGGGGATGCCGAACATGTGAAATCTCCTTTGGATACCAAAGTAGGGCAGGACAGGCGGTCAAACAAGTGACCGCCCAAAGATGTGACCTATAGCCCCATGCAGTTCGCATAATAGGTGGTTGTTGCAGGCCAGTCAGAGAAAACGCCGACCACGCCCACGTCCTGTGCCAACACATCAAGCACCTCGAAATAATCGCCGTCGGTGTCGATGGTGTCGGTGACGGTTTGGTAGTACCAGCCGCCGCCGTTCGCCAAGGGGCCGGAGCGTTCGAGGGTCCAGGTGATAATCTCCAAATCAGCGTCCTTGGCTGCACTGGCCAGAGCGGAGGGGACGATTTCACCATCTTGGGTTGTCATGAGCATCCACAAAGGGGGCGCGATGAAATTGATGCCCATGCCCTTGAGCTCTTCCATGGTGTTGGGCCAGGTGGCTGGGTCCTGCGGTGAGTAGCCTTCGATGTTGTATTCATCCATCAAGTAGACGGCCTGCGCACCAAATTCTGGTTCGTTTTCAATCCAGTAGAGCACATCGTCAAGGTCGAAGGATTGCAGCCAGACATCGGATGCAGGCACGCCTGCGGCTTTGTATTCATCCACCAGTTTCTGTGCGTAGTCCTGTTGGCTGAACCCGTTGAAGGGCATATCGACCGCGGGTGATTTCAATTCTGGCGTGAATTTGGTCCCGAGATCACGGAAGATTTCGATGGATTCTGCATGGGTCATCAGCGTGGCGTTGTTAACGTAAAGATCGGTGCGCCAGTTGGCTGTGCCGCCCAGATATTCCTCTGCTGTGGTTGCGCTGCTGTTTGCCGCATCCATCTTTGGCGCCAGGGTTTGAAATTCAGTTAACGTCAAGTCCGATGTCCGGCATTCCGCACTGGCGGGCTTGTCGCCGGAGACGGCTGTGAAGGGGGTTGTGCATTTGTTTGCAAGGTCGCTCACAACGATGTTGGTGGTGGTGTGCAGGTCGTTTTGGGCGTGGCGGCAGACCAGTTCATGATCGGCGGTGAAGGTCACATCGCATTCTAGGATACCTGCGCCCATTTGTGCGGCGGCCACATTGGATTCGACCGTGTGTTCGGGGAACATCAATGGCGCACCGCGATGCCCGATCGAGAAATCAGAGCGGGTGGGCGTTTGGCCCATGCAGGATTGCAGCTTTGTTTTCAAGGGGCTGTCGTCCATCTGGCTGATCAGATAGGCGGGCCGGGGTCCGTAGGTCAAACCTGTATTGGCATGCCCATCGGCGAGGGCCGCGCCGCTTGCAAGTGTCAAAGAAAGGCTCAAGAAAACACGCATCGTAGGTCGCTCCATATGGCTTAACGGAACCGATCTGACGCGGAAATGTAACGAATTCTTTACGGATTAATGACGAAACTTCAAAGACTTACATAAAGCCAAGTTCGAGACGCGCCTCGTCGGACATCATGTCCATACCCCATTGCGGCTCAAATGTCATTTCGACATCGACATGTTTTACGCCCGGAAGTGGCTCAATCGCGTCTGCAACCCAGCCCGGCATCTCACCTGCCACGGGGCAGCCGGGGGCCGTCAGGGTCATGATCACGTTCACTGCATTATCTTCTTTAATGTCAATGGTGTAGATCAATCCAAGGTCATAGATATTGACCGGTATTTCAGGATCATAGACGGACCGGCAAGCCTGCACGATATCCTCGTAAAGCGGGTGATCGGTTGTAGAGGGCGCGATCATCGGTGCGCCTTCGAGCTGTGCATTGGTATCGGGCATGGCGTCCGTTTCCGTTATTCCTGAGCAAACATATAGGGTTTAGAAACGGGGCCGTAAAGGGCCGCCAATGTCGCAGAACGGGGCGGTCGGCGTTACGTCGGCAAGTTGTCGGCAAAACGTCGGACCCCACCGCGCGGTTATGATCACACTTTGGTAAGGATTGCCCGGCGTGGCCAACCCCAACTGGCGACATAGCTGAGAAAGAGGGCGGCCGCGATATTGATTGCGGCGGCCATAAGGAAGACGGTCGTGATCGCCTCTGCATCGGCGAGCCAGCCCGCGAGGAAGATCACTGGTGGCATCAGCAGTTTGAAGATCGCCCCGGTGATCCCGGCAACCCGCCCCATATGCACGGCTTCCGTGCTTTCCTGCCGGTAAGACCAGATGCCGATGTCATAGAACAGGGTGACGGCACCTTGCGCAAAGCCGATGACGAACATCAGGGTCAGGGTGGGGGTCACTGCGGCAGCAAGGTAGATCGCGGCGAGTATCCAGATCGGCCAGAAGAAGGCCATGCGACAGCCCAGATGCCGTCTGATCCGGGGCGCAGCGCTGGCGGCCAGAACCGAGCCTGCCCCGGCAACGGCGAGCACCAGCCCGATCTGGAAATCATTGGCCAGGAGTTCGGTTTTCAGTTTCAGCAGAAGGCCAACGATAAAGGCCCCGGTCGCTGCGTTGGTCAGCACGACGGCGATTGTCATCATCACCAGCTCGCGGTTTTGCGCGAAGACATGAAAGCCTTCGCGTAAGGATGGCCAGAACGGGGCCGCTGGTGGGAGTGTTTCGTCGGGGTTGACGGTGAAGGCGGCAACCGCATTGGCGAGTAGAATGAGTGTGACAAGACCAACCAGCCCTGTGCTGCCCAATGTCAGCAGGGCAAAACCACCAATCGCCGGACCGACGGTTGTGATGGTCGCATTGACCGCACTGCTCAGGGCGGTTGCGTCGCTTAGCCGGTCTTCCGCCACGGTGAGCCGGAGCAGAGTGAATTGCAGGTTCCCCAATGCATAACCGACAGCGTTCAGGAAAATCACGAAAAGCGCGAGGCTGGTGATGTTGATCCGGTCCGCCAGCATCATCGCCCAAAGGATGGCACAACAGGCAGCAAGCAGCAGCGTATAGAGCCGGAACCCGGTCGCCTTGCGCATCCGGTCATTGATGACACCCACGAAGATCGCAAACAGGATGTTGGGGATAAAGCCCGCGCCTTTGATCAGGGCCAGCCCAGTGCCGGTGCCGCTGATTTCGAGCGCCAGTAGGGGCAGGGCGAAGGCCAGCATGCTTTGCGCCAAGATCAGGGCGGCGACGATGCCGGTGGCCGTCAGGAAATGGCGGTTGTAGCGGATGGTCCCGCCCTCCGGTGACGTGTTGCAATGTCGTGCGTCATCGCAAAATCTGCTGGATCAGGGAAGACCCGCCGTCTCGTTTTTGCACATGCAATTTTGACCGACATGTAACTAAGGGCGCGCGACATGAGCTATAAATCCATCGAGATCTACTACGATATCGCCAGTATTCCCGGTATTTCGGGTCCTGACGATGCGATGGCGGCGCTCGATTTCCGTAATGAGGCGATGGAATATATTGAAGAAAAGCTGGCTGACGCCGGCCTGGGCGAATGGTCGGGTGCAGAGATCGGGATGGGCGAGGTGAATTTTGGTTTTGAAGTCACCGATTTCGACGCGGCAGAGGCGGCGGTTCGTGCGGCTGTTGCAGGCACGAAGTTTGCCGGTATTCGCGAAATCACCCGGTTTGACCAAGCGGACTGGGACACCGAAGAAACCGGCTGACATGTCTTGGCATTTGCCATCGGATCGTAGATGACGCGCCCATGACTGACCATTTCCAATTCACTTTGAACGCCACCGATGGCAAAGCCCGCACCGGGGTGATCCAGACCCCGCGTGGTGATATTCGCACCCCTGCCTTCATGCCAGTGGGCACGGCCGCGACCGTCAAGGCGATGCTGCCCGAAAGTGTCGCGGCCACGGGTGCCGATATTCTGTTGGGCAATACCTATCACTTAATGCTGCGCCCAACGGCGGAGCGGATCGACCGCCTTGGCGGCCTGCACAAGTTTATGAATTGGGACAAACCAATTTTGACCGATAGCGGCGGGTTTCAGGTGATGTCCCTGTCGGACCTGCGCAGGCTGACCGAGGAAGGGGTGACTTTCAAAAGCCATATCGATGGGTCGAAACATCACCTGACACCGGAACGGTCGATGGAAATCCAGAAGCTGCTCGGCTCCGATATCGTGATGTGTTTTGACGAATGCCCCGCGCTGCCTGCAGATCGTAAGCGGATTGCGCAAAGCATGGAACTGTCGATGCGGTGGGCTGCGCGATCCCGCGATGCTTTTGGGGACCGGCCCGGCCATGCCCTGTTTGGTATTCAGCAGGGCGGTTTGGATGAGGATTTGCGCGGGCAAAGTGCCGAAGCGCTGCGGGCCATTGAGTTTGATGGTTATGCGGTTGGCGGTTTGGCTGTGGGCGAAGGGCAAGACGCCATGTTTGGCGTTCTGGATTTTGCGCCGGATCAGTTACCCGTAGACAAGCCCCGCTATCTTATGGGTGTGGGCAAGCCGGATGATATTGTGGGGGCCGTCAAGCGCGGCATTGACATGATGGACTGCGTCTTGCCCAGCCGTTCTGGCCGCACGGGGCAGGTGTTTACCAGACGCGGAGTGGTGAATATCAAAAACGCCCGCCACGCCGATGATCCGCGCCCGCTGGATGAGGGTTGTACCTGTCCGGCCTGTTCCAACTACTCGCGGGCCTATCTGCATCATGTTTTCCGCGCACAAGAGATGATTTCGGGCATGCTGTTGACTTGGCATAACCTGCATTACTTTCAGGACATCATGGCAGGGATGCGGGAGGCCATTGCGGAGGGCGTGTTTGCGGCTTGGGAAACCGATTTTCACGCTAAACGTGCGTTGGGAGACATTGAACCACTCTGATGTGGTATGATGCAAAGAGAATCTGCGACAAAGCCGTCCTCGCGTCGACAAGCATTAATCATTTTATGTTTGACTGCTTGCGGCTGACGTCCGGGAAGGGCAGTCTGCGCCCAAAGATTAGTACATGTTTGGTTGAAACCCCTCTCCCCCAACCCCACATGTTGATGCCAAGAGGAGACGCTCCATGTTGCCGCCAAGCGGGACAGGCGCGTTTTGCCAAAAAAGGAAAAGAGTATGCAAGAACCGTTGAGTTCATCCTACCCCGTCCTGCCATTGCGCGACATTGTGGTGTTTCCGCATATGATTGTGCCGTTGTTTGTTGGTCGGGAAAAGTCTGTCCGCGCCTTGGAAGAGGTGATGCAAGACGACAAGCAGATTTTGCTGTCCAGCCAGATTGATCCCGGAGAGGATGATCCGAAGGAAGACGGCATCTACAAGGCTGGCGTGTTGGCCAATGTGTTGCAGTTGCTGAAATTGCCTGACGGCACCGTGAAGGTGCTTGTCGAAGGCCGTGGCCGTGTGCGGATCACGCAGTTTCATGAGAACGAGAGTTTCTTTGAGGCTTCGGCTGAATATCTGACCGAGATCCCGGGTGAAAACGCTGAAATCGAAGCGTTGGTGCGCAATGTATCGGCCGAGTTTGAGCGCTATGCCAAGATCAAGAAAAATATCCCCGAAGAGGCGATGGCCGCTGTGGGTGAGGCGACCGAGCCTGCCAAGCTGGCCGATCTGGTCGCTGGGCATCTGGGCATTGAGGTAGATCAAAAACAGGGTCTGTTGGAAACGCTGTCAGTGTCTGAACGTCTTGAAAAGGTGTTTGGTCTGATGCAGGGCGAAATGTCTGTTTTGCAGGTCGAGAAGAAGATCAAGACCCGCGTGAAAACTCAGATGGAGCGCACCCAGCGTGAATACTATCTGAATGAGCAGATGAAGGCCATTCAGAAGGAATTGGGCGATGGTGAGGAGGGTCAGAATGAGGTCGCCGAACTGGAAGCCAAGATCGCTGAAACCAAGCTGTCCAAGGAAGCCAAAGAAAAGGTCGACGCTGAGCTGAAGAAGCTCAAGAACATGTCGCCGATGTCTGCCGAAGCAACTGTCGTTCGCAACTATCTGGATTGGATCCTGGGCGTGCCGTGGGGCGTGAAATCGCGTACCAAAAAGAACCTTGGACATGCTCAGAAGGTATTGGACAACGACCATTACGGGCTTGAAAAGGTCAAGGAACGGATCGTCGAATATCTGGCCGTGCAGCAGCGTTCACGCAAGCTGAAAGGCCCGATCATGTGCCTTGTCGGCCCTCCAGGGGTTGGTAAGACATCATTGGGCAAATCTGTTGCCAAGGCGACGGGGCGCGAGTTCATCCGCATTTCCCTCGGTGGTGTGCGGGATGAAAGCGAGATTCGCGGTCACCGCCGGACCTATATCGGCTCGATGCCTGGCAAGATTATTCAGGCGCTGAAAAAGGCCAAGACCACGAACCCGCTGATCCTGCTCGATGAGATCGATAAGATGGGGCAGGATTTCCGTGGCGACCCGGCGTCTGCCATGTTGGAAGTGCTGGATCCGGAACAGAATTCGACATTCGTTGATCACTATCTGGAGGTCGAATATGACCTGTCGAACGTGATGTTCCTGACCACGGCGAACAGCTACAACATGCCGGGGCCTTTGTTGGACCGGATGGAGATCATTTCGCTGTCGGGCTACACCGAGGACGAAAAGGTCGAGATCGCCAAACAGCATCTGCTGCCGAAGGTGATGAAAAACCACGGGTTGAAAGACACGGAGTTCGCGGTCGCGGATGATGCGCTGACTGCGATTGTACAGGTCTATACCCGCGAGGCTGGCGTGCGGAATATGGAGCGCGAACTGGCCAAGGTGGCCCGCAAGGCAGTCACCAAGCTGGTCAAGAAAGAGGCTGAAACCATCGAGGTGAACGCGGAAAATCTTTCTGACTTTCTCGGCGTGGAAAAGCATCGCTTTGGTTTGGCCGAGGAAGAAGATCAAGTTGGTGTCGTGACCGGTCTGGCGTGGACCAGTGTTGGTGGTGAACTTCTGAATATTGAAGCGCTGCGCCTGCCGGGCAAGGGCCGGATGAAGACCACGGGCAAGCTTGGTGATGTCATGAAAGAGTCGATTGACGCGGCGTCTTCATATGTCCGTTCTATCGCGCCAGAAATCGGGGTAGAGCCGCCAAAGTTTGACACGCTGGACATTCACGTTCACGTGCCGGACGGGGCAACACCCAAGGATGGCCCATCGGCTGGCCTTGCGATGGTAACGTCGATTGTGTCGGTGTTGACAAAAATACCTGTCCGCAAGGATATCGCCATGACAGGCGAAGTTTCGTTGCGCGGTAATGCAATGCCTATCGGTGGTTTGAAGGAAAAACTGCTGGCGGCATTGCGCGGCGGTATTACGACGGTGCTGATCCCGCAGGACAATGCCAAGGACCTGCCGGAAATCCCGGATAATGTGAAAGAGGGGCTGACGATTATCCCTGTGAAGCATGTATCGGAAGTCCTGGAAAATGCGCTGGTGCGCAAGCCTGAGGCCATTGAGTGGGATGAAGCGGCAGAGGAAGCGGCAGCCGCTGCCGCCCTGAAGGCTGGCAATTCGGGCGAAGGCGCGCGCGCGCACTGAGCATCGCAGTATAGAGTTTGAAAAGGCGCGTCTTTCCGGGACGCGCCTTTTTTCGTGTAGCAGATGCGGCGGCGTAAGGTGGGTTTGAACCCACCTTACCTTGTGCACTGGCATCTGCGTTGAAATTCAGTAATCTGCCGCAAAATAATGTAAGGATTTCTGATGGCCGACACACCTGAAACCGACCTGCCTGACCCAGATACATCGGACATGGCGGCCCAACTGAAAAAACCTGATCTGTTGGATCAGGTTGTCGGGCGGACGAGCTTGAAAAAGCGCGATGTAAAGCCAGCGGTCGAGGCCGCGCTCGCGGTGATCGCAGAGGCGCTGGTGCGTGGCGATGAAGTGATCCTGCCGCCAATGGGCAAGATGCGTGTTGTGAAGTCCAAAGAATTAGGCGATGGCGCGCAAGTTTTGACGCTCAAGCTGCGTACACCTAGAAATGCGTCCTATCAGCCGCAGGCTTTGCTTGCAGATGGCGACGACGATAGCTAGGTCACGGCAAACCGGGTGATTAGCTCAGTGGTAGAGCGCTTCGTTCACATCGAAGATGTCAGGAGTTCAAATCTCTTATCACCCACCAATTCCTTTGGGCGCACATGCGCGCGCATTCATGCACCAAATAGAAACGAGTTTCGTCTTTGACCCACGAATTATACATCCTGCGCCACGGCGAAACTGAATGGAACGCCGAAAACCGGATGCAGGGTGAGTTGAATTCGCCACTGACCCCCAAGGGGGAAATGGATGCTGCCCGACAAGGAGAAATCCTACAGTCACTGGACCTGACCGGTTTTGCGTTTCTCTGCAGCCCGCAGGGCCGCGCGGTGCAAACCGCTGGCATTGCATTGGCCCGCGTTGCCATGCATGTGCGCACGGATGACCGGCTTCGTGAAATCGGTGTCGGCGATTGGTCGGGTGTGTTGCGTGATGGCCTGCCCACGCCAGAGGGCAAGGACCCTTTTATGGCCCATTACGAAATTGCCCCCAATGGCGAAGGTTTCGCCCGGCTGGAAACACGTTGCCGGGCGTTTTTGGCAGATTTGCAAGGCCCAAGCGTGCTTGTCACGCACGGGATCACAAGCCGTATGTTGCGCTGGCTGGCCATCGGTGACAGTGCCCTATCCGTCTCGACCGTGCATGGCGGGCAGGGCTGTGTTTACCATCTCAAAGATGGTGTGCAAAACCTGTTGACCTAAGGCTTGCATCGCTCTGCAGGATGGCCTAAATGACGCGCAGTCGGGTGATTAGCTCAGTTGGTAGAGCGCTTCCTTTACACGGAAGATGTCGGGAGTTCGAGCCTCTCATCACCCACCATATTGCATTGATTTTTTCGTTGGTTGTGGGAAGTGTATGCAGGTTCATGGAACCTGAAACACTGACGGACCAATCATTCCAAAGTTCAGAATGCCGACGGCTTCGAACAAATGCTCCGGTAGGAATCGGGCATATGGTTTTCAGACTGCCAATAAGTTAACGATGCGCAACTTTGCGGCGAAATGAGGCAAACCCCATGAAAACTGAAACTGTTTGGATCAGCAGGGCCATGAGTGATCCAACGCTCATAAAATCGATCACCAGCAACTGGATGGAGTTCGACCCGGATAAGACCGTCGACGCCATACGCCGCAGTAAAATGGGTGAGCCATTGCCCTCGGAACGGTTTCCAACGGAGATGCACTGCAGGTACAAAGACAAGCGCCTCAAGAAGTTGCCGGACATCTACAGCGCAGGGGGCTTTCTGGCTGTGTCATCTGCCTGCGCCGAGGTATTGCGCCAGCACGATCTAGGGCAGACATCGCTGTATCCGTTCAGCGTCTTCCAATTCGATCAGAAAACCCAAGTGGAAGGCGATTACTTTCACCTCAACATCGGTGAGACCAAAAATGCTTTTGAGCCGGATGAATCGCCCAGAGCACGGCCTTTCCCAACAAACATGTGGGTACTACCCGGTGGCGTGTCAGATGGTGACATAGCTGTAAACTCAGCTGCTTTATCGGGCGCAGATTTATGGATTGATCCAAAAATGCGCAATGCGTTCTTCCTCAGCGACCGCCTCGTTCAAGCGCTCAAGGATGCCAAATTGACCAGACGCTTCGGCCTGCGCAAATGCCGTTTGGTGTGACCCACTAAAATTTCAAAGGTAAAAACAAATTGTCTAATTTCCAGTCCCTTTCAGCATTCGATATTCACCACATTTTTCCCAGAGAGTTATTTGACGACGACAACGTCAGGCAAGCGATTAACGCACTGTTCGCCGGGCAGGATGCTGCGATAAGTTGCGTAGGGACCGCTTACTTTACACGGAAGATGTCGGGAGTTCGAGCCTCGCATAACCCACTATCCCTCATTTGATCAGTTCAGGATCGACAAAAGATTGGCATAGTCATCTGTCCAGACGCGCCCGCCGTCGTTTGTTAGGCTGCGCCAGCGTTCATCGGCGTCGAAATCGGCAAAGCTGTCTTCGGTATTGGACATCATGACCACGACCGATGGCGTGTTGGTGTGGTCTCCGGGCTGTCCATTGTACCGCTGAATACGGGCCGATAGGTCAAGCGCTGCGGCACTGCGCCCCAACGGCAATGCAATGTCATAGTAACGGTTGGAAATATGAAACATGATGATCCCGCCAGATTTGACCCTGTCACGGTATAGTGCGAGCGCCTCGACCGTGGTGAGGTGGATGGGGACCGCGTCAGATGAATACGCATCAATGACAAGGATGTCGTAAGCGACATTTGTCTGTTGTTGCAGCACGATGCGTGCATCGCCGATATGTGTGGGCGCCTCAGGCGCACATTCGGACATGAAAGTAAAAAGTGCTGGATTGCGCGCGACCTGATCCACCATGGTGTCGATTTCATAGAACTGCCAGTTTTGACCCGGCAAGCCGTAGCAGGCCAGTGAGCCAACGCCGAGCCCCACAATACCAATATCGGTTGCGGCCCGTCCCGTTGCCGACGTGACAACCTGCGCCATCGGCCCGTCCGGGTGGTAGTAATAAAGCGGTGTCGGTCGCGTGCCATCCGCCAGATCATCCACACGTTGTGCACCGTGGATCGTGGTTCCGTTCCTGTAAAGCCGTATCTCTGCATCATCGCGCACCTGATGCGTTCCAAAGAAACTGCGGTTCTTAAATATAGCCTCTGCACTGGTCAGAACGCCGCCGATGCCAAGCACTGTTATGACGACAACAAAGCTGGGCAACGGCTTCCCCCTGAGCATAAGAAGGGCACCGGCAAAGAGCAGCCCCATGATAATGATCAGCGTCTCAACCGCGACCCTTTCGCCAAGAAGTCCGTAGCTTGCGACTGGCAAGATGACGATGGCCGCAGCAAGCAGGCCATGGCTCAGGCTGCGTGGGTTTGGTCTGGATTGGCCAAAAATGATCAGCAATGCCGCGATCACAAGCGTAGTTCGGATTTCATGCAGTTCTGCAAAAAACAACGGCGCAAGGATTGAGTTGAACAACCCGCCCAATGCGCCGCCAACAGACATGGTGACATAAAAAATTGTCAGATGGCTTTCGGCAGGGCGCGCAGCATAAAGCGTATGATGCGCCTTCATGGCGATAAAGAAGAAGGCCAGAAACAAAACCGCAGTCATTGCCACGGTGACAGACGCCAATTGCAGCCCCGTCAGTGTCATCGCAAAAATGGCGATGGCCAGCACAAAGCCGAAGTTAAGCACCCGCGGCCCGATCAATGGTTTGTTGGTGAAGGTCAGAACGAATGTCAGCAAATAAAGTGAAAGTGGCAAAACCCAGACAAGCGGGAACGACCCGATATCGGTGCTGACCTTTGTCGTCACCGACAGCATCAGAGAGGATGGAATGAACGCCAGCACCAACCAGAAGGCGTAGTCAGTCAGTCGGGGTGCTGTCCCCGACACTTTCGGTTGGGTCCGTCGGGCAACCCCATGCCGGGCGGCAAATCCACTTAATCCCAGAAACAGCCCCAAAAGGACAAAGCCTGCGGCCCACCCCCAGCCGATTTGACCTGCCCCGAACAGGGGTTCGGCGATCAAAGGAAAAGCCAGCAGCGCGCAAAGCGAGCCGAGATTGGAGGCGCCATAAAGGAAATAAGGATCATCAGCAGAAGGGCCGCCGCTTTTGCTGTACCAACTTTGGATCAATGGCGCATTGGCCGACAATACGGCAAAAGGCATGCCGACACCCATGGCGAACAGCATAAGGGTTTGCCAGGCGATGGGTGTATCGGGGTCAAAGCGCCAGCCGCTTTGGATTGAAAGTGGCAGGAAAAACAATGCTGCGGCCCAAAGCATCAGGTGCAGGCCGACCTGTGCCGCGACTGGTAGGAACTTCGTCGACAAATGGGCGTAGAGGTAGCCTGCGATCAAAATCGTTTGAAAGAACAGCATCGCCGTGGTCCAAACTGCGGGTGCGCCACCGATGGCGGGCAGTACGATCTTGGTGAACAGCGGTTGGACGAAGAACAGCAGTGACGCGGACAGGAATATCGTCGCCGTGAATAAGACTGGGGCGACCCGCGACATTCGGGCACCACCTGTGTTGCTTAGCGCTGTCATAAAAGCGACCTTTATCAGGATTGTTTCCGAAATCTAAACTATCTGAATATGTCATATTTATGAGTTTTCGAAGCAGATTAAGTGGTCGGCAGGCGTCGTTTTGCTCTGCGGTTTTTGTGCGAGGCTGCACAGATGCTGATCCGGGATGTACCTGTCAAACCGCTAGATTCATCCTAAATCACTATCATCAAACAAAGGAGCACATTGATGAGCTGGAACCCCGCCCTTGATCCCGATTGCCCAACTGGTGATGCGGTCGATTCTATTGAAACTGTGATCGTCCCGCGCGCCCGTGATCTGGGTGGGTTCGAAGTGCGGCGTGCGTTACCTGCACCGCGCCGCCAGATGGTGGGCCCCTTCATCTTTTTTGATCAGATGGGGCCGGCTGAATTCGTGACAGGGCAGGGGATTGATGTCCGCCCACATCCGCATATTGGTCTTGCGACAGTGACTTATCTACATCGCGGGGCCATCCACCATCGCGACAGCCTGGGCACGGATCAGTGGATCGAACCCGGGGCGATGAACCTGATGATTGCCGGGCACGGCATCACCCATTCGGAGCGCATGGATGGCCCGGTGCGTGAAAAACCGCAAAACCTGTTTGGTATTCAAAGTTGGATCGCGCTGCCTAAAGGAGCTGAGGATCGCGAAGCCGCTTTCATTCATGCGCCACAAGCAGATCTACCCATGATGGAGGGGGAGGGTAAGCTGGTGCGCCTGATCATGGGGGACGCCTATGGCGCGCGCGCCCCGGTCGAGACCCCGTCGGAGATGTTTTACCTTGATGCGATACTGGAGCCGGGTGCAGGCCTTCCGCTGCCGGACAATCACGAAGACCGAGGGGCCTATGTTTTGGAGGGCATGGTCACGATTGCCGGGCAGGATTTTGAAGCGGGCCAGATGATGGTGTTTCGTCCCGGCGACCGGGTCAGCATGAAAGCCGGGCCCGCAGGCGCGCGCGTGATGCTGTTGGGTGGCGAGACGCTGGAGGGGAACCGGTATATCTGGTGGAATTTTGTAGCCTCAAGCAAGGAACGCATTGAGGAAGCAAAAGAAGCCTGGCGTGCCGGGGATTGGCAAAATGGTCGGTTTCAATTGCCGCCAGGTGATGATGCCGAATTCATCCCGTTGCCAGATAAATAGCTTACCAATTGCTGTGAATATCCAACCATTGCTGCACTTCGGTGACCCGTGCCTTCGCGATCGGGACCGGGGTGCCGTCGGATAGCTGCAAAGCGGCACGCCCGTTTGCTTTGGTCAGTTTCGGATGCGCCGTTACTGCGACCCACCAAGACCGGTGCGGCTGAATTCCTTGGCTGTCATCGGTCTGCGCAACCACATCGCTGAGCCGTGCCCGGATCATGAATGTTTCATTAATCAGCGCGACCTGAAGGTAGTGTTCCTGCGACATAATGTGCAGGACCTTGGCAATCGGAATCCGCCGATCACCGATGGTCAGCAAGTCAGGCGCTGGGGGTGTGTCGGTATCCGCGAAGATGCTTGGCATGACGAAACGGACAAAAAGCGTTTCGATCACGATGCCAGCGCCCATTAGATTGAAGAATAATGGATAGATCGGATTACGGTGCACCCCATCGGTGAAATATCCGATGATTGCCTGGACAATGACATAGACAAAAAGCAGACCCAGTGATGATGTCACAGGCGTGTAGATAAAGAATGGGCCGAACCTGTGTGTGAGCAGTGAGAACGATGCCAGGATCACGGTGAGCGTGGCCAGATAGAACGCAACGGCCCCCGTCCATGCCAGAAGCGCAAAGGGGCTGCCGATATTGGCCCTGAGGTAATTTGGGTCCGTTGCGAAAAGAAGAAAAACGCCCAAAGCCAAGAAAATAAGGCCCCTGGGGTCGGTTATCATTTTCACGTATCGTGAAATGCTCAACACAAATTTCATCCCAAACAAGTCATACATAGCCACTTCGTGACATAAGGCTTTCGGAATATATCGCTTTTGTGTCAAAGATAGACCCAGTTTAGAGAGTATAAGCTATGCGTGGCCGGGAAGCGGCGTATGGTTGGTAACGGTGACATTTACGGCTTTTAAAGTCTTGGGCAAGGGCGTTATTGCAAAGTAACGTGTTTAACGAGTGCGCTCTTGTCGATTTTTCAAAGCGCTTGCAGTTTTTTGCAAGCGCTTTTTCCTTTTGTGAACCCTGCTTCATTGACCGCTTGACGCCGTCGTAACGCGCTTCTAGAAGCAGCCTAGGCTTTGACGATTGTCGTTGCCTAAAGATGCGCGGTTGTAGCTCAGCTGGTTAGAGTACCGGCCTGTCACGCCGGGGGTCGCGGGTTCGAGCCCCGTCAACCGCGCCACTCTTTCCCAAATAAGACGGCACCGTACGCGCAACACGCCGCGACGGTTTTTACATTTCGTACCGGAATGTCTTAAGGGGCCAGCAAACGCAGGCTCATGTGCCATGCAGAATGTATGCAGAAACCATGTGCATACCATGCGCATGCCTGCATGCGAGATGTCAGATTAACGATGCGTCCGCGTGTGTTTCTTGCCAAAGTGTTAACCTGTCACGCGCAGTACAAGCGAGCCATTGTCCGTGATGGCCGTACCGCCAAATGGTCCTGTGCTGTGCGGCTTGCCGGTCCGTTGGTACAAAAAAATGCGTGCATGCAGCAGAGGTTTTTCATCGGGTGCGTTGCCCGGATCAGAAGATCAATTGGCGCAATCATGACCGCGTCTGGAAAAGTTGCAATTCTGGTTTCGTTTTTCATTGACGCCACGCGCATCCGGGATTATCCCGCCCGTCACGCGCGGTTGTAGCTCAGCTGGTTAGAGTACCGGCCTGTCACGCCGGGGGTCGCGGGTTCGAGCCCCGTCAACCGCGCCATTTTGATCCGTTCCTGCCTGCATAAATCGCTGATTTACGACGCGCGTTCGAATGACCGGTTCAAATCCCCCACCTGTTGCTAGTGTCGCCTCGGAATCACGGGTCAACAGTATTTGTTGTGACGGATTAAAGGGACCGCCAGTTCAACCGCTCGAAATATGCACGTGGTCCCTAGGGCCGCCAAAGCGTTGCCGGGCGGCAAGTGGACGATCAAATGGTTGCGGCGTTGCGAATGCCAGCTAAGCGGAAAAAGTGAACGTCGCTGCAATCGCATCAATGTCTGGCTTAGGAATTCGGTCTACCAAATGGTCGTTTTTGGGCAACTTGAGTGAGTACGACGACCGACTGATTTGCGAACTTGTTGACTAAAAAAAAATTGGTGTGTTGGTTAAGGGCTCATAACAATGGAATTGCTTTTTTCTGAAGTGATATGCATGACGCTTTCTAGAATGATCTTGATTACTTCAACGCTGGCGTTGGCCGGATGCGCGCCAACTATGAACTTTGGCGCTAACTCGACGACTTTTGACTCCACTGAGCCAAGCGCCTCAGGGCTGTCTGCGGTGAGACCCTATCCAAATCCTGATGACGTTTGCCAAGTGATCCGAGAAAACGGGGCAATTCGTGAACCAGCTAATGACGGGACAATTCTTATTGCATGTCCCAAGCACGAACGGGGTGCGATAAGTGATCGGAAAAATGAAGGCGCTGAGGTTATTGGCCATGCCAAGCACTGGACAGTCTTGGCTGTACCAGTGGTTCTGTGACGCAGAAGCTGACACACTCATCGGCCAGCGTCACCGTCCGGTTTGCGGGACTTTGCTGCCGTATTGGGGAACACTCTTGATGGCCGCTTTCAACCAAAAAATTAGGGTTGTTAGGTTTGCCGAACTTGGTGATTTTCTGGGTTGGCAACGGGTATCTCGTACCTCAACGAGACGTCATTGCCCGAAACATCTGCTGATATGACCAGGTCCCACCACCTGTTTTGTTCGTCTTTGGACCATGAGGTTGCCGGACTATGGTGCGGGATGTCTACGGAAATCCTGGCGCGACCATGGCCTACATCTTCAACATGTCCTGGCAATCTGCGGTCAACGACCTTCTCAAGTGTCACCCCATCGCTCTCTTCTCGGCGAATGACTTTGAAATGCTCCAACCAGGCATCGACGTGCTCAGGATGATGCCCGTCCATCGTTTCCATCAGCGCGGAAAACGGCGAGCCAATCCATGCAGGGCGCGTCTCACTGGTAAGCGATACGTGCTTTTCCAAGCGCAGCGTCCTCCATGCGACGTATGTGTTTTTACCAAGGTAAACCGCTGCAACAATTGGAATGAGATTAAGCAGTACCCATAGGTTGCCCTCAGGTAGTCCTTCGAGCAATGTCGCCACGCCTATAACGGCAAACACACCCAGAATAATGGTAAACATGAGGGTTCCCCAAAACTCCGATTTACTTCGCGACGTCATGGTGTCGGACTGCCATCTCGCGTCCCACATCCATGGTTCGTCGGGGTAATTTTCGATCGATGCGCGGCGAAACCGATCCTCGCGATAGTTCAGGAAACAGAGACCCAAAATTCCGACAAAAATCGTGCCGAATAGCAGGATGAATGGGAAAACCCACCAGCTGAACTCCTGATGTGCAATTGCCCCAACCATGATCGCAATCAGGCAAAGCGTGCCAATTGCGATTGCCGTGGTGGTTTCCACCCGCACTCTGGCAAAGTTCATTTGCATTTCCTCAGAAAGCTGCTGCAACGCAACGGTTTGATATTGGGGTTTCCGCCTTCAGGCAACTGATCAGAAATGGACAGGCGGACATTCATGCGAAGCGCAGCATCAGATATTCTGGACTCACAGCTGACAATGCCGAAGTAACCCGGTCATACGGCGCGCCAACGGATACGATCCCGCGCGTCAATCTGACCGGTCCACCAGCCGCAGGGTTTCACTGCCTTCAAGCTGCGCCGGTTGTGGCGTCAAATCTTGCGGGCTTTGCTACGCTACAACTGCAGGCCTTTGTGATTGGTCACCAGACGCAGATCGAAATACGAACTCTTGGCTGACGAAGGTAATTTGACATGCAATAACCCATGCATGGAACACGCACCAACCAGATGAACCTATAGGCGCGTCATTCACAAGCTGGGTTTGGAAACATCCGAATGGCTTGGCAGCGGTAGCCCATGAATGCGGATTTGCCGATCAAAGTCACCGGGGCCCGGTTTTCAAACCGAATTTCGGCACAAGCCCGGGCGTCTACCGAAAAGCCTGGCAGCCCTGACCAACATCACTTTTGTTCCAGACAAGCCGTCTAAAACTGATAGTTTATCGACTTGCGGGAACTACAATATGACAGGTGCAAGATGCAGGCATTGCTTTTCGAGATGACGCCGCGTGCTGGTCACGAAGACCATTATTTTCGGCACGCTGCGATGCTGCGCCCGATTCTCATGGAACATGACGGTTTGATCTTCATTGAGAGGTTCAAATCTTTGGCGCGCCCGAATGTTATCCTGTCGCATTCCCTTTGGCGCGACGAGGCATCCATTGCGCGCTGGAGAACCGACCGCCAGCATCACAGATCCCAATCTGCCGGGCGGTTCAAACATTTTGCAGACTACCGTATTCGTATCTCGCATGTTTTACAGCATGTGGCGCAGGGTGAACCGCAGACGAACTGGACCAAAGACGGCGCGTATAATGACGCGGGCACAACGCCTGACCGCTTTCTGACGATCACCCGAACCAATGACGTGCCGGACGCTGAAGACATTGAAGTGTTTGAAAGCGTGACCGAGGCGCATTCCTATCTGATGATCGCCAGTGTTTCCAGCGAAGCCGAGGGGCGATCCGTGGTCGAAAAGACGGCAAGTGACGATACGGTCATAAGTGCATTATCGAGCCGCGTTTCCAGAGATTACGGGATGTTTGAACGTGCCGAGGCGCCGCAGTATTTTGGGCCTGTCGCGCAAACAAAACGGACGTCCTGAAGTCCTGATCGTTCTACAGCCTGCGGCTTTTGGGCGTCGCCTTCGCCCGTCCATTACCTACGCAGTCATTTCATGCAAAATCCGCGCCCATGATCTGATCCCTTTGTGGAAGGATGACAGGTCGTATTTTTCGTTGGGTGAGTGGATCTGGTCGTCGTCTTTGCCAAAACCGATCAGCATGGCGTCCATGTTGAGGATATTCTTGAAATGCCCCGCGATCGGGATCGATCCGCCGCAGCCCACATAGGCCGCAGCGTTAGGCCATTCGTCGGACAGCGCCTTGCGTGCCTGATCGAAGGCGGGGTGGGTTGTCGTCATTTGACCCGCAGCACTGGCCCCATGGGCGCGAAAGCTGACGTTGCAATCGGGCGGCAGCATGTCTTGCACCATTTTGCGGAGGTTTTCACGGATTTTCGGCGGATCTTGCGTGCCAACCAACCGGAAGCTGATTTTGGCGTGTGCCTGGCTCGGCAGTACGGTTTTGAAGCCGTCGCCTGTGTAGCCGGACCAGATCCCGTTGACCTCGCAGGTGGGTCGTGACCAGATCATTTCAAGCGGGCGGCGCCCCTTTTCGCCGGCTGGTTCTGATAGCCCAACCTCGCCCAGGAAGTGTTTTTCGTCGAATTTCAGGTCGTCCCATGCGGCGGCGAGTTCGTTGGAGAGTTCAGGGACACCGTCGTAGAAATCGGGGATGGTGATCCGCCCCTGATCGTCGTGCAGGGCCGCGATGATCTTGGCCAGCACCCGCACGGGGTTCATCGCCAGCCCGCCATACATGCCGGAATGCAGGTCCTTGTTCGGGCCGGTGATGGTGAGTTCTTCGCCCAAAAGCCCGCGCAGTTGCGTGATGATCGCGGGCGTGCTGTCGCCGTAGAGCCCGGTATCGCAGATCAGCGCGATGTCAGTGGTCAGCTCGTCCCGGTTTTCTTCCATGAAGGGGGTGAGGGAGGGAGAGCCGGATTCCTCTTCCCCTTCGAAGAAGATGGTGATGTTGGCGGGCAGGGTGCCGTGTTCAGCTTTCCAAGCGCGGCAAGCCTCAACAAAGGTCATCAGTTGCCCCTTGTCGTCCGACGCGCCGCGCCCCCGGATGACCTGGCCGTTGGCCGTGTCTTCGATTTGCGGGTCGAACGGGTCCCGGTCCCACAGGTCAAGCGGATCGACGGGCTGTACGTCGTAATGCCCGTAGAACAGGACATGTGGCCCGTCGCCGCCTGAATGCGCCACAACCATCGGGTGCCCGGGCGTGGGCCGTTTGGAGGCGTCGAACCCAATGGATTGCAGGTCGGCGACGAGCCAATCGGCGGCTTGTTCGCATTTGTCCTTGTAGGCCGGATCGGTCGAGATGGAAGGAATGCGCAGCAGCTCCAGCAGCCGGTCGGTGGCTTGTGGCAATTCGGCGTCGATGCGGGCGAGGACAGGATCGAGGGTCATGCGCGTAACCTTTGGATTGGAGATTTGCCGCAGGTTAGGACAAGGGCAGGTGGGTTGAAACCCACCTAACGATGCCGGTCGCGTATATCGGGGCGCAAAAATCTGGGTTGTTTGATCCAGATCACATTACATTCAGGTTATTGCGTTAAAACAGGGCGACAGTTTGTAGCGTATTGCCCGGTGCGAATACGCCCTATATGAGGCTTAGAACGATTCAAAGACCGCGTTTTCGAGGGCTTTGTTGCGAGAGAAAAGGACGTATCAGTGGATTACAACGCCCAGCTGGACATCGCGATTGACCGTTTGCATGAAGAAGGTCGCTATCGCACCTTTATCGATATTGAGCGCAAGCGCGGCCAGTTTCCGCATGCGACGTGGCGTAAGCCTGATGGTGCCGAACAGCCGGTGACGGTATGGTGCGGCAATGACTATCTGGGCATGGGCCAGCATCCCGTTGTTCTGGCCGCAATGCATGAGGCGATTGAGGCGACAGGGGCCGGGTCCGGCGGGACGCGCAATATCTCTGGCACGACTGTTTATCACAAACGCCTTGAGGCGGAGTTGGCCGATTTGCATCGCAAGGAAGCCGCGTTGTTGTTTACCTCTGCCTATATTGCCAATGACGCAACGTTAAGCACGTTGCCTAAGTTGTTCCCCGGATTGATTATTTATTCGGATGCGTTGAACCATGCCTCGATGATCGAAGGGGTCCGCCGCAATGGTGGGGCCAAGCGGATTTTCCGCCATAACGATCTGGATCATTTGCGTGCGTTGCTGGCGGCGGATGATCCCGCCGCGCCGAAGGTGATTGCGTTTGAATCGATCTATTCCATGGATGGTGACTTTGGCCCGATCGCCGAGATTTGTGATCTGGCCGATGAGTTCGGCGCGCTGACCTATATTGATGAGGTTCATGCGGTGGGCATGTATGGCCCGCGCGGTGCTGGCGTGGCTGAGCGTGATGGCTTGATGGGGCGAATTGATATCATCAACGGCACGCTGGCCAAGGCCTATGGCGTCATGGGGGGCTATATCGCTGCATCGGCAAAAATGTGTGATGCAATAAGGTCTTATGCGCCGGGCTTCATCTTTACCACCTCACTGCCGCCTGCTGTGGCTGCGGGCGCTGCGGCGAGTGTCGCCCATCTGAAGACGGATCAGTCACTGCGCGATCAGCATCAGACGCAGGCGAAGATCCTCAAGCTGCGGCTCAAGGGCATGGGACTGCCGATCATTGATCATGGCACCCATATCGTCCCGCTGATTGTTGGCGATCCCGTGCATACGAAAAAGCTGTCAGACATGCTGCTTTCGGAGTTTGGCATTTATGTCCAGCCCATCAATTTTCCCACAGTCCCACGCGGTACGGAGCGGCTGCGGTTTACCCCGTCACCTGTGCATGGGCCGCGCGAGTTGGATGCGCTGGTAAGTGCTTTGGACAATCTTTGGTCACATTGTGCGCTAAATCGCGCCGAGCTTGCCTGTTAACACTTTTTCAAGATGTGCATGTCCCCTGTGGATATGTTATTGGTTTCCAAGGTGTTCATGCATCTTTGATTCGCGATGCATGAAGGCTTAGGGGCAGTAAGCGACGGGACAGTCGATGATCGGGAAGACCTTCAAGCGCACAGACGCGTCGGAGGACGTACAAGCCAAAGGCTTTGACGACTTTGAATTGCGTCTTGGTGATTTGATGCGCGGTGAGCGTGCAACCATGGGCAAGAGCCTTTTGGATGTGCAACGCGAGCTGAAGATCAAAGCCGCCTATATAGCAGCCATCGAAAACGCGGATCCATCCGCCTTTGACACACCCGGATTTATAGCGGGTTATGTCAGATCATATGCCCGCTATCTGAACATGGACCCTGACGAGGCATTTGCCGCGTTTTCAGAGGAAAGTGGGTTTGTAACCGCACATGGCATGTCCGCTGATGCGTCATCGCTCAAGGGTAAATCGGCTGAGCCGGTTGTTGGCCCGTTGGGCAAAGATATCTTTTCCGCGTCACCCACCCCGTTCATTCCAGTTGGGGATGCGGTGTTGGCACAGTTTGAACCGCGCGCCCTTGGGTCGCTGATGGTGCTGGTCGCCTTGATTGGCGGGCTGGGATACGGTGGCTGGACGGTGTTGCAAGAGGTGCAGAAGGTTCAGTTTGCCCCGGTTGAGCAGACCCCTGTTGTTGTATCGGATATTGATCCGCTGGCAGGCGCGTCCAATGTGCCACAGACCAACGATGCGCTGGCTGCTTTTGATACGCCGTCGCGCGAAGCACTGGACCGCCTGTATCGTCCGCAGGCGCTGGATGTGCCCGTGCTGGTGGCGCGTGATGCCCCGATTTCCACACTGAACCCAAGCGCGATTGGTGCGTTGATCCCGGATGAGCGGTTTGAGCCTGCGGTCACAGTCGCGGCCATTGAGACGCCTGAGCCATTCGCCCCACCTGTGCGTGTGGTCGAAGAGGCGGTGCCAGAGTTGCAATTGGTTGCGGTCCGTCCAGCTTGGGTGCGCGTGCGGTCAGCTGATGGCACGGTGATCTATGAGGGCGTAATGGAGCCCGGTCAGAATTTCGTCGTGCCTGCGACCGAAGAACCCGCCAGCCTGCGCGTAGGCGAAAGCGGTGCGATGTATTTTGCCGTGAATGGCGTGCATTACGGCCCGGTGGGTCCGAAAGGTGTTGTGACCTCGAATGTTGAGCTGACGACTGAAAGCCTGACGCAGACATATGCCGTGGCTGATTTGACCAGTGATAATGATCTTGCTGAGATTGTTAATTTTGCTGAAGTGGTTGCGGACGAATAATCGCACCTGCTGCGCTTGCTGCACCTTTGATTGCCGCTTAGATTGGGTCCAGACGCCCAATAGCTGAAAGCGGTCCCCATGTCCCTGAACCATATCCGTCCCTGGCGCAATATCTACAGGCGCAAGTCCCGTCAGATCATGGTGGGTGCGGTTCCCGTCGGTGGGGATGCCCCGATTTCCGTGCAAACCATGACCAATACGCTGACAACGGATGTGAAGGCCACGATTGATCAGGTGAATGCGGCAGCCGAGGCTGGTGCGGATATCGTGCGGATTTCGGTGCCGGATGAGGCGTCGAGCGCTGCCCTGAAACAGATTGTGCCCGAAGTGTCCGTGCCCATCGTTGCCGACATCCACTTCCACTACAAACGCGGGATCGAGGCGGCAGAGGCGGGCGCGGCCTGTCTGCGCATCAATCCCGGGAATATCGGGGATGAGAAGCGGGTCAAAGAGGTGATCAAGGCGGCCCGCGATCACAACTGTTCGATCCGTATTGGTGTGAATGCGGGATCGCTGGAAAAGCATCTGCTGGATAAATACGGCGAGCCTTGCCCGGATGCTATGGTCGAGTCAGGTCTGGATCATATCAAGATTTTACAGGACAATGATTTTCACGAATTCAAGATTTCCTGTAAGGCGTCGGATGTATTCATGGCCGCTGCCGCCTATCAGCAATTGGCAGAGGCGACCGATGCCCCGATCCATCTTGGCATTACAGAGGCCGGTGGTCTGATCAGCGGTACTGTGAAATCGGCCATTGGCATGGGGAACCTGTTGTGGATGGGGATTGGCGACACGATCCGTGTGTCCCTGTCTGCGGACCCGGTGGAAGAGGTAAAGATGGGCTTTGAGATTTTGAAATCTCTGGGCCTGCGGCATCGCGGTGTGAATATCATTTCCTGCCCATCCTGCGCCCGGCAGGGGTTTGATGTGATCAAGACGGTTGAGGCGCTTGAAAAGCGGTTGGAGCATATCAAGACGCCAATGAGCCTGTCGATTATCGGCTGTGTCGTGAACGGTCCGGGTGAGGCGCTGATGACGGATGTGGGTTTCACCGGCGGTGGTGCGGGGTCCGGTATGGTTTATCTGGCGGGCAAGCAAAGCCACAAGCAGTCGAACGACGATATGATTGAACATATCGTCGAGCAGGTTGAGAAGAAGGCGGCGGAGTTGGAAACGCAGCGGGATGTTGCTGCGGAGTAAGCCTTCCGACGGGTTCGACACACGGCCCCTGTTCGCGGCGGTGCCCTAGCTGATGACGCTGGCTGTTTTCAGTTTGCGTACCCAGCCGACAACCACGCCCAGCAATGTCACACCGATCATGAAAAAGCCGAATGATATGCAGAGTGCGGCGTAGCTTGCCAATGCCCATTCGAGCGCGATTTTCGCGCGACGCATGAACGATATGTCACGGACTGCGGCGGGCGATGTCTCAACCAGAGTCATTTTGACCGTGACGAATTCAAATTCGCTGTCGAATTCGCCGACGGCCACGCCCAGGTTCTGTATCTGGTTTTCGAGGTCCAATATCCGCGTTTCCAGCGCGATCAGATCCGCCAATTCGGCATCCCGCTGTTTGAGGGCGATCAGGTTGTCGCGCGATTGTTGCAGACTGGTTTGTTGCGCGATGAGCGTGCGGTATTCGTTGGTTTTGTCGATCTTATTGACCTGAAACTGGGTTGCGCGCCCGATCAGGCGCAGCTCTGCGATCACGCTGTCGAACTCTGCCGGGTTAATCCCCAAGGCCAATTGCAATTGCCGCTGTCCTGTCAGGCCAAACGCGAGTTCGTGCTGGATCAATGCACCGGCCTGCTCTCCTATGTCGCGCACGCGCGCTTCGTCGGCGTCAAACTCTGTCGATGCGATGCCGAGTGTTGCGATCTTTTCGAACCGTTGATCCACGGCGGAGGGTGCAGCGCTTGCGGATCCCTGATTTTGACCGGCAAAATTACGTTTGGACAATTCAAAGGTGTATCCGTTCAAACCGCTACTGGACACCTGCTGGATGATTTCACCGTTGGGCTGGGTGATGTAGCCGTAGGTGAGGCGGAACGAAAACATCGCGGCGAAACCGATCAGAAAGATGGCGGTCCAGAATAGGAGCGTGCGCTTCATTGTGAAATCCTTGGGTTTTTTGAACTTGGCACACAAATAGCCGCAATGCTGTCATGCAGTAAAGCGCAGGTCGATTGGTGCGCGACAGGGTGGCGTTATTTATTCGCCGCGTAATTCGGCGACGATTTGTTCCATTTGTGCCAGTGGCACATAGCCACGCACCATCTGATCTTCGAAGATCAGGGTTGGTGTTCCGGTGATTTGCAATTGACTGGCCAAAGCCCGGTTTTTTGCGATGATTTCAGTCACCGCGTCATCATCCATCTTGGCTGTAATCGCCGCCGTATCCAGCCCAAGTTCATCACCGAGCCGTGTCAGGCTTTGCGCTGTCACATCGCCCCGGAATTCCATCAGCGTGTTATGCACATCCTTGTAGGCCGCATCGCCTGCGACCAGTTGGGTAGCGATGGCAAATCGTGAGGCGAGCACAGATTCTTCGCCAAGGATCGGGAACTCTTTGACGATATAGCGGATGTTCGCGTCCGTACCGACCAGTGCTTCGACTTCGGGGAAGGCCCGTTTGCAGAAACCGCAGCGGTAATCCATGAATTCGACCAGCGTGATGTCGCCGTCAGGGTTGCCGCCGACAAAGGAATGCCCGTCGTTGAACAATGCGTCGGATGCCGCTTGCGCCATGGCTGCATCCGCCGCGAGCTGTGCTGCTCGTTCGCGTTCTTGCAATACCCCGATCGCCTCGCGGATGATTTCGGGGTTTTCGAGGATATAGGCCCGCACCTCTGCCTGAAAAGCGTCGCGTTCGGTATCGGTCATCGCGTCTAGTTCCAACGCTGCAACAGGGCTGGCAAGTGCGATGGCGAGGGGGAGAGCAAAGCGGAGGGGCATGGGCGGCATCCTTGTAAATACGCGATCCTCAGACCATATCCGCGCAGCCTTGCCAAGATGCATTGACGTCACATGCCGGTGAGGGGCAAACAGGGGCAAACCAAAAAGAGGCAGCAGATGCGACAGTCGCAACGCGGTGAAGTCGACCCGTTTATCGTGATGGATGTGATGGAGGCTGCCCGCAAGGCAGAGGCCGCAGGCCGTCATATTATCCATATGGAAGTGGGCCAGCCCGGGACGGGTGCCCCTGCTGCGGCGCGTGCCAAACTGGCCGAAGAACTGGCCGATCCGCTGGGATATACCGTTGGTCTTGGCCTGCCGGAATTGCGCGCCCGTATCGCCCGCCATTATGGCGATTGGTACGGTGTTGATCTGGACCCGGCTCGGGTTGTGGTGACAAGCGGGGCGTCTGGTGCGTTCCTGCTCGCGTTTTCGGCATTGTTCGATAATGGTGAGCGGGTGGGTCTGGGCAGCCCGTGTTATCCGTCTTATCGCCAGATCCTTAAAGCGGTCGGTCTAACCCCGGTTGATATTCCGACAAGTCTGGAACAGCGGTTTCAGCCGTTGCCGGGGGATGTGGCGGCGCATGATCTGGCGGGGTTGATTGTCGCCTCGCCTGCCAATCCGACGGGGACCATGCTGGATCAGAGGGCTTTGGCCGCGTTGGCACAGGCATGCGCGGCGCGCGATGCGGCCCTTGTTTCGGACGAGATTTATCATGGCGTTGATTATGAGGCCCAGCCCGTGACGGCCTTGCAGGTCACCGATGAGGCCTATGTGGTGAATTCGTTTTCCAAGTATTTTTCGATGACCGGCTGGCGTGTCGGCTGGATGGTGGTTCCGCAAGACCATGTCCGCCGGGTGGAGCGGTTGGCGCAGAACATGTTTATCTGCGCGCCTCATGCGTCCCAGCGATTGGCCTTGCACGCGATGGAATGTGGTGAGGAGTTGGAGGCAAATAAGGCGGTTTATGCGGCAAACCGTGCGTTGATGATTGAGGGGCTAAAGGCGGCTGGTCTGACCCGTTTTGCCCCGCCGGATGGCGCGTTTTATGTTTATGTCGACGTGTCGGAATTTACCGATGACAGTCTTGCCTTTGCCGATGAGATATTGGCGCAGGCCGGTGTTGCGGTGACCCCTGGTCTTGATTTTGATGCGGCACGTGGGCATCGCTGGTTGCGGTTTTCCTATGCCCGCGCGACTGCGGATATCCGCGAAGGGTTGGACCGTTTGGCCCGCTTCATGGAGGCGCGGCAGACGTGATCCGTCTGGTTTTCGCATTTCTGATTTGCGCCTCGGGTGTGTGGGCTGAGGCGCGGGTGGACCCGGATCGCAGCGCGGTGCGTGATGGCTGGTGGTCGTTGCGGGTCGAACTGGGGTTGAGCGCCATTGTGCCCTACCGCGTGTTTACACTGGATGATCCGCGCCGGTTGGTGATTGATTTTGAAGGCTTGGATTGGGCTGGGGTTGAGGCGGGCCAATTGCTTGAGCCGGGGCGCGCCAGCAATTTACGCTTTGGTTCGCTGGGGCCGGGATGGTCCCGACTGATTGTGGATTTGACCGAACCTCTGGCGGTGACGCAGGCGGGCATGTTTACCAGCGATGGCGGTGCCGATCTGACGGTGCTGATGGAGCGGGTATCAGAGGCGGAATTTGCGGCGAAGGCGGGTCCGCCGCTGGATTTGGCGATGGATGATTTTGTGGATGTCGCCCCGTTTGTGCCTGCAGATGATGATGGTCGTTTCGTTGTTGTCCTTGATCCCGGCCATGGCGGGATTGACCCCGGTGCGGACCGGGACGGTGTTCGCGAGGCCCATATCATGCTTGATCTGGCCCGCGAGGTTGCCGCCGCCTTGGCGGATGCATCGCATGTGCGTGTTGTACTGACGCGGGATGGGGATCATTTTGTGCCGCTGAATGCCCGGATGACAATCGCGCGGGCGGCGGGGGCGGATTTGTTTATCTCGCTTCATGCTGATGCGCTGGAAGAAGACGAGGCGCAGGGCGGATCGGTCTATACCTTGGCCGAAGATGGCGGCGATGCTGCTGCGCGTCGGTTGGTTGAGCGGCACGAGAGGGGGGATTTGCTGGCAGGTGTTGATTTGTCGGGGGCCGAGGATCGCGTGGCCAACGTGCTGATGGATATGGCCCGGGCGCAGACCGGCCCGCAGGGTCAACGCTTTGCCCGGTTGCTGGCGGAACAGATGCGCGACCGTGGCGTGCGTTTGAACGCGCGCGCCTTGCGCGCAGGCGGATTTGCTGTGCTGGGTGCTGCCGATTTCCCAAGTGTTTTGGTTGAGGCAGGGTTTTTGTCGAACGCGGGGGACCGTGCTGCGCTGGCGACAGTCGAAGGACGTGCGCCACTGGTGGCTGCGATTGCGGCGGCGGTAGGAAATTGGGCGGTGCGCTAGGTGCGGTGAAACCCCACCCAACGTCTATGATTTGTATTGGGCGAGCCAGATCGTGTGATTGCCGCAAGTGGGGTCTTCGGGCACATATCGCAGGGCTTTGAATCCGTTGGCGGTCAGTAATTCGCGATATTCATCAGGATCAAGCGAGGCGTGATAAATCGGTTCGCCCGCGACTTCACCGATGGCTTCGCCTGCGATATGCCCTGCTGTGAACATGAGTGCCGCCCGCGGTGCTGCATGTACCGCAAAGGTGGGAAACATGGCCCGCTGGTCGTCAGCAGAGAGGTGGAAAAAGCTGTTCCATGCGATAATCGCGTCGAATTGCCGGTCGAGTTTCAGCCCACGCATGTCGGTCTGGATGATTTCAGCACCGGGCACGACCTGGGGGTAAAGATCCGAGAGGCATTTGGTCGCGTCCACGCCGGTGACGGTCGTACCCCGTTCGGCCAAATAGCTACCAATGGGCCGCCCCGCGCCGCAGCCCAGATCAAGAACCCGCACTGTGCCCGTTGCGCGCGGTGCTGCCGTCAGCATCCGGTCAAGCCATGCTTTTTCCATTAAGGTCCGGTTGCGTTGTTCGGCCCATGCGGGGCCGACACGTTCATAGGTCGCGATGACGTCTTGTGCTTTCATAACGGGGAAATGGCCCGAAACGCGACGCGCTGCAACGGTTCATTCAAATGTGAATGATCCGGCGGCATCTTCCGGCCCAATAAGCCATTTGGCCTTTTGACCATTGCGGGCCAGAAGCGTATAAGCGGGGACAGAGCAATAAGGATAAGACCCCGCCGTGCTGCGCTTTATCATCTCTTTCTTTGGTGGCATTTTCACCTTTCTGACGCTGAGCGCTGTAATGGCCGCTGTGGGCGTTGGTGGTATCTTGTTCATGTATGGCCGCGATTTGCCCAGCTATGAAACGCTGTCGCAATACACTCCCAAGACCATTAGCCGGATTTATTCGGGTGAGGGGCGCATCATTGATGAATTTGCAGAAGAACGGCGCTTGTTCACGCCCGCCGAGGAAATCCCCGATATCGTCAAGCAGGCGTTTATTTCGGCTGAGGATAAGAATTTCTATGAACATGCGGGCTATGACCCGATGGGGATGATTTCGGCCTTTGTGGATGCGGTGCAATCGCGCGGCGAGAATTTACGGGGCGCATCGACGATTACCCAGCAGGTGATGAAAAACTTCCTGTTGGATGGGTCTCGCTCGATTGAGCGAAAGATCAAGGAAATCATTCTGGCCGCCCGCATTGAGCAGGCGATGCCGAAGGAACGTATTCTTGAACTGTACCTGAACGAGATTTTTCTGGGCCAGAACAGTTTTGGTGTGACGGCAGCGGCGTTGACCTATTTCAACAAACCGCTGAGCGAACTTTCTGCTGGTGAAGCCGCATATCTGGCATCGCTGCCCAAATCACCCAGCAATCGCCACCCGGTACGCGACCGCGATTCTGCGATTTTCTGGCGCAACAACACCCTGCGCGAGATGTTTGAGAACGGGTATATTGATCAGGTGACCTATGACGCTGAGCGTGAGGCGCCATTATTGTCCGTGCAGGGCGGTGATTACGATGATTTCCGCGACGAATTGCCTGATCGCGATTACTTTACCGATGAAATCCGTCGTCAGCTGAGCCAGAATTTCGGGGAAGAGGAGTTCTTTTCCGGTGGTCTTTCGATCCGCGCAACCGTTGACCCAGAGTTGCAGGTGATCGCAGCCCATTCTTTGCAGCGTGCGCTGGAAGAGTTTGATCGTAATCTGGGCGAATGGCGCGGCACCGGCGAGACTATCCCGGAGGATGCGCTGGGAAGCGAAGAGCTTTGGCGGGTGGCGCTCAGCGGTTTGAACGTGCCGCGCGATGTTGATCTGGTTGCGCAATGGCATCCGGCCGTGATTTTGGATGTGGCCGAAAATGAACTGCGCATTGGTATCGAAGGTGTGGTGGAAACGGAGGCCGAGCCTTTTGTCGTACCGCGGCGCGATATCCAATGGCTTAAAGGTGATTTCTTTGACAATTTCACACCCGGTGATGTGGTGCATGTCCGCCGGATGGTGGGCGATGATGGCGGGTTTATTCGCTGGTCCTTGCGGCAGGTGCCGGAAGTGCAGGGTGGGTTCATGGCGATGGACGTCAATACCGGCCGTGTCATCGCGATGCAGGGCGGCTTCAGTTATCAGCATTCCGTTTTTAACCGGGCCACACAGGCGCAGCGCCAGCCCGGATCGTCGTTCAAGCCGTTTGTCTATGCGGCCGCTTTGGATAGCGGCTATTCCCCGGCAACGATCATCATCGACGCGCCCATCACAATCAACACGCCGCAAGGCACGTGGCGGCCCAAGAATGCATCAAACCAGTTTTACGGGCCGACACCGTTGCGCACAGGGATTGAACGGTCACGGAACCTGATGACCATCCGTCTGGCCCAAGAGATCGGGATTGATACGGTTGGTTTGTATGCTGAACGCTTTGGTGTTTACCAGAACATGAACCGGGGGCTTGCGGCGTCGCTCGGCTCGGATGAGACGACGCTGTTCAAGATGGTGGCGGCCTATTCGATGTTCGCCAATGGCGGGGAACGGGTGGAGCCCACTTTGGTGGACCGCGTGCAGGACCGTTACGGCCACACGGTTTATCGCCATGATCAGCGTGAATGTGTGGATTGCACCGATGCCCGTCTGGAAGAAGGGCTGGCCCCGCGCATCTATTCCAACCGCGACCGGGTAATGAATGAGATCACCGCCTATCAGCTGACATCGATGATGAAGGGTGTGGTGGATCGCGGCACGGCGGCGGGTGCTATCAATTTGCCTGTGCCAATTGCAGGCAAGACCGGCACGACGAATGATGCCAAGGATGTCTGGTTCGTCGGCTTTTCGTCCAATATCGCGGCGGGCTGCTACATTGGTTATGATACGCCCCGCACATTGGGGCGCGGCGCGTCCGGCGGGGGGATTTGCGGCCCTGTCTTCAACCGTTTCATGAGCGAGGCGATCGAGAAATTCGGGGCAGAGCAGTTTGCAGTGCCTGCCGATTGCCAGTTCATCAATATTGACCGCTTTAGTGGCGCGCGCATTCCGCCCGGTGCCTCTGGCGATAATGTTGTGGCGGAGTGTTTCCGGCCCGGCGAAGAACCGTTGTTTGGCATCATGTTCGATGGCGGTTTTGCCATGGCGGGTGATCTGCCACTGTTTGATGAGGTGCCGCGCGCGACCCGCGAGGTGACGACATCAACGGGTGAAACGGCGACTGTCGGCCCCAATGCGTCATTTGAGACATTGTCATCGGGTGGTCTTTACTGACCATCCGCTTGTCGTGCCTGCTATGGCGCGCTACACCGCCCCCGACTTATCACTTTTTCCCTGACAGGTGCCCCATGCGCGCAGAGACACAAACCGCCATTGATGCGATTAAAAAATCGCTCGCTTTGCTTGCGCAACGGATGGATCGCGACACCGCTCCGCACCGGTTGGAGGAGTTCAACGCCCGGGTTGAGGACCCGACCCTGTGGGATGACCCCGAGGCCGCCCAGAAACTGATGCGTGATCGCCAGATGTTGGTGGATGCGATGGCGGGCTATGACAGTATCAGCCAGGAGCTTTCGGATAGTCAGGAACTGATTGAACTGGGTGAAATGGAAGACGATGCCGAGGTTGTGGCAGAGGCAGAGGCTGCGTTGATCGCATTGCAGCAGAAGGCTGCCAAGAAAGAGCTTGAGGCGTTGCTGGATGGTGAGGCTGACGGCAATGATACCTTTTTGGAAATCAACGCTGGTGCCGGTGGCACGGAGTCCTGCGATTGGGCCAATATGCTGGCGCGCATGTATGTGCGTTGGGCCGAAAAGAAGGGCTACAAGGTCGAGTTGCAGTCGGAGCAGGCGGGCGATGAGGCGGGGATCAAGTCAGCCTCTTACAAGATTTCCGGGCATAATGCATATGGTTGGCTGAAGTCGGAAAGTGGCGTGCACCGTTTGGTTCGCATTTCGCCGTTTGATAGTGCGGCCAAGCGTCATACATCGTTTACATCCGTCAAGGTCTATCCGGTGGTGGATGACAATATCGAGATTGATGTGAACCCGTCCGACATTCGGATTGATACATATCGGTCGTCCGGCGCTGGTGGTCAGCACGTGAACACCACGGATTCGGCGGTCCGCATCACCCACCATCCCACAGGGATCGTGGTGACAAGTTCAGAGAAGTCACAGCACCAGAACCGCGATATTGCGATGAAGGCGCTCAAATCCCGGCTCTATCAGATTGAGTTGGACAAGCGTTCTGCACTGGTCAATGAGGCGCATGAGAATGCGGGGGATGCGGGCTGGGGCAACCAGATCCGGTCTTACGTGCTGCAGCCCTATCAGATGGTGAAGGACCTGCGGACCAATTTTGAGACGTCGGACACCAAAGGTGTGCTGGATGGCGATCTGGATGGTTTGATGGCGGCCACGCTGGCGATGGATATGTCCGGCAAGGGCCGTGATGCGGCGAACGCCGATTAGCCTTGTCAATCGCGAGCCGTCGGGCTTGGATGTGACATGGCAGAGTTTCTTGAATGGGATGCGCACAGGCTGTCTGCGGCGATTGCTGCGGGCCAGATTACTGCGGTTGAGTTGATGCGCGCCACGCTGGACCGCGTGGCGGACGTGAACCCACAGGTGAACGCAATCGTCTCGTTGCGCGATGAGGCCGAACTGATGGCCGAGGCGCGGGCAGCTGATATGGTGCCAGCCAAAGGCGTGCTGCATGGCGTGCCGATGGCGGTGAAGGATTTGTCCAATGTGGCGGGGTTGCCGACATCCATGGGCTCGCCTTTGTTTGCGGGAAAGCCTGCGCCGACAAGCGACATCATGGTCCAGCGGATGCAGGATGCAGGCGCGATCATCATCGGCAAGACGAATACGCCGGAGTTCGGTTTGGGCAGCCATACGTTCAACCCGGTGTTTGGTGCGACACAGAATGCGTTGATGCCGGGCTGTTCTGCTGGCGGATCATCCGGCGGGGCCGCGGTGGCGCTGGCCCTGCGCATGGTCTGTGTGGCGGATGGGTCGGATATGATGGGCAGCCTGCGCAATCCGGCGGGCTGGAACGGTGTGTATGGAATGCGCCCGACATGGGGCCGAGTCCCCTCTGAACCTGTGGGCGATATGTTTTTGGATCAGTTATCGACCAACGGCCCGATGGCGCGGTGTCCGCGTGATGTGGCGATGCTGTTGGAGGTGCAGGCCGGACCCGATCCGCGCCAACCGTTCGGGCTGCCGGATGAGCCGTTTGTGGAGCGGGTGCAAGCGGATGTGACGGGCCGCCGCATTGCATGGCTTGGCGATTGGGGCGGAGCTTATCCAATGGAAGCGGGCGTGCTGGAGGCCGCTGCGGCTGGGGTGACGCGGTTTGAAGAGATGGGGTGTCATGTCGAGGAGATTGCGCCGCCCTTTGACGCGGCCGCTTTGTGGGAAGCCTGGATCACGCTGCGGTCCTGGGCCGTCGCGGCCCGATTGGGGCCGGTTTATGATCAGCCCGCGATGCGCGAACAGCTTAAGCCGGAGGCGATTTGGGAGATTGAGCGTGGGCGTGCCTTGTCAGGGGATGATATTCGGCGGGCTAGTGCGCGCCGGTCGGATTGGTTCCGGGCGGCGGTGCGATTGTTTGACGCCTACCATGCGTTTGTGTTGCCCACAGCGCAGTGCTGGCCGTTCCCGGTGGCGTGGGACTGGCCCAAGGAGGTCGGCGGCGTGATGATGGACACCTATCATCGTTGGATGGAAGTCGTGGTGCCGGTCAGCCTGATCGGGTTGCCGTGTCTGGCGGTACCCATGGCCGGGCCGCGCCCGATGGGCTTGCAAATTGCGGGCCGCAGGGGCGATGATATCGATGTTCTGCAATTGGGGGAGGCGTGGCATGGCCTTGGCTGAGGCAGCAAAACCAGAGGTCAAACAGTTGGTGATCGCCGATCTGGGTGCTGTGTTAAGGGCCGGGATCGCGGATTTCCGGCGCGCGCCGCAGTTTGGTTTGTTCTTCAGCGCGGTTTATGTGCTGGGCGGATTTTTCCTGATCTGGTTGGGGGCCGGGCATGTGAGCTGGATACTTGCCACATCATTGGGCTTTCCCTTGATTGCGCCGTTTGCGGCTGCGGGCCTTTATGAGGTCAGCCGCCGGATGGAGCAGGGCCAGCCGCTGGATTGGGATGGCGTGCTGGGGATTGTTTGGCAGGAACGGACCCGGCAATTGCCATGGCTTGGGGCGATCATTGTCATCTATTTTCTGTTCTGGACATTTTTGGCGCATATGCTGTTTGCGCTGTTCATGGGACTGTCAACGATGACGAATATCTCTGATAGCTGGGACGTGTTTTTCACGCTGAACGGCTTGACCATGATCGCGGTGGAGCTTGTGGTCGGGGCGATCCTGGCGTTCCTGTTGTTTTCCTTGACGGTTGTCAGCCTGCCATTGGTGTTGGACCGCGAGGTCGATTTTGTCACGGCCATGCTGTTGAGCCTGCAGACGGTGCGGGAAAATCTGGTGGTAATGCTGGTCTGGGCGATGTTCATCGCTGTGCTAACGCTGGTGGCGCTGCTGCCGTGGTTTTTGGGGCTGATGGTTGTGTTGCCCGTGCTGGGGCATGCGACCTGGCATTTGTATCGCAAGGCGTTGGCCTAACAAAAAGGGCGCCACGAAGGGCGCCCTTTGAAATTTCGCTGATCTAAAATCAGTTTTTTGGTTTGTCTGCCGGTGCAGCCGCTGCCGCGGGAGCCGCAGTTGTTGGCATTTTCTTGGAGCCTGTCGCGAGCGGATCGTCCTGCCGCTGTACGGAGCCTTCGAAATGCGCGCCGCTTTCGATTGCGATAGTCTTGTGGATGATATCACCTTCGACACGTGCCGATGATGTCAGGCGGACCTTGAGGCCGCGTACACGGCCAACAACGCGGCCATTGACGACCACATCGTCTGCGACGACTTCGCCTTTGACGGTGGCCCCTTCGCCGACGGTCAGCAGATGCGCGCGGATGTCGCCATCAACCTGACCTTCGACCTGAATGTCACCTGTGGTCTTCAGGTTGCCTGTGATCAGCAGATCAGCAGACAGGATGGACGCGGGCGGTTTTGCCTTTGGCGCCGATGCCTTGTAATCCGAACCTGATCCAGCTGATTTGCTGGCGTCCGAGCCCTTGGCCGTTTCATTGTCGCCCGCTTTGGGCCCTGGTTCGTTGATTTTGGATTTAGAAAACATCTTGTCCAGCTCTTATATAGATCATGGGATTGACGGGTTCGCCACCGACGCGGACCTCGTAGTGAAGGTGGGGTCCGGTCGAGCGACCAGAATTCCCCATAGCACCAATTCGCTCGCCACGCGAGACCCTTTGGCCAACTGTCACGTCCATGGCGTTCAGGTGTGCGAATCTGGTTTCGATCCCGAAGTCATGTCGGATCTTGATCAGACGCCCGTAGCCCGAGGCCCAGCCCGCGTGTGTTACGACACCGTCGGCGGTGGCGTAAATAGGTGTGCCGATAGGACCGGCAAAATCTGTACCATTATGCATCCGACCCCAGCGCGGCCCGAAACCGGATGTAAAGCGGAAGTTGGATTTGACCGGGATCGAGAACGGCGCTTTTTCAGCGGCGATCCGATAGAGGTTGATCCGGTCCATGGATGACAGGATGCCATTGGCCCGCAATGCGTCCGGGTCAGGTGTCCCGCCACGTGTCGAAAACTGCATAGGTGTCAGTGGCCCGCCAGTGCCGGAATATCCACGCCGCACCTGATTGATCAGGGTTTCAGGGTTCATGCCAGCGGCGCGGAACATCTCGTCCAGCGGTTCGACAGAGACGAGCATCGCCTCTTCCAACTGGCGGAAAATCTGGTCGTTGCGTTCTTGCAAGAGCCGCAGTTCCAGTTCCATTTCGCGGGCGTGGTCGATGGCGAATTCTGCGTCAGCCGCAATCATGTCGCGTTCTGCGGCTGTATCAGCCAGCGCATTGGCCAGCAGATCAACGGTGCCAACTGCGTCATCGCTCATCGCTGCGATCTGGTCATTTTCGGTTTCAGCAGACAGATCGGCCAGTTGTTCACGCGCTTCTTCGCGGGCGCGCATGGTGTCGCGTAATGTCGCCTGAACGACCTCTAGTCCGGTTTCCAGCTCGCGCCGTTTTTCTTCGGTCGCGAGCAATTCGGATTGCATGATCGAGATTTGTTGCAGTGCAGAGTTAAACCGTTCCTGCGCGGCCAGTGCTTCCATCGCGCGCATGTCGCGTTCGGAGGAAAGCGCATTGAGCCGCTGTTCATATGTCATCTGGTCGCGCTGCGCCTGCGCGCGGAAATTGCCCGCGCCGATGCTGTCCATCAGGAGAATGGCAGTTGCGATGATTGTCCACGCCACCACGATGGCGCTGCCTGTCCAGGCAATAAGCTGTGTTTCCGGTTTCAGCCGGATGAACCGCGTTTCGGTATCCGAACGCAGAAAAAGCCGCTTTTCAGGAAAGACCCGCTCAAGCAAGGCGTGAGTTCGTTGTGTCAGTCGTGATCGCACGATGTGAGTGTCCCGTTCGTCCCAAGTGTCAAGCCGGTCCCCACACCGACGTGCCGTATCTTCTGTTAGACAGACGATCCCGGCGCTGCAACATTTTTGCGCATCTGGCGGGGGATTGCGCCGTGTTTATTGGGGTCTGCGCGGTGTTTCGCCCATGGTCATGGCAATGGTGTGGCTAAAGTTTGGCCGTGGCTGCCAAGGGCCAATAAAAGTCTGGTGGAATGCCTGCCTCTGCCCTTTTTTCTTCGTTGAACGGTGGTTTGAGCGGACCGTGGAAGTATTTGCGCACCAGATCATGGAAGATGCCGGTCGGGTCAAGATCGTGCCGACCGCATAGAAAATGAAACCATTTGGAACCGTAGGCGACGTGGTGCACCTCTTCTGCGTAGATCACTTCGAGCGCGTCAACGGCCTGCGTGATTTTTGCCTGTTTGAAGATGTTGATCATGCCGGGGGTCACGTCCAGCCCGCGTGCTTCCAGCACCATCGGTACCACGGCCAGCCGCCCCATCAGATCGTCAGCGGTGTCTTCTGCGGCGCGCCACATGCCTGCATGGGCGGGCAGGGCGCCGTAATGGCTGCCCAGCGATTCGAGGCAATCGCACATCAGGTTGAAGTGTTTTGATTCCTCATCCGCTGCCTTCACCCAATCGTCATAGAATCCAATCGGGAGCTTGGTGTCGGTGAACCGCGCGATAATGTCCCAATGCAGGTCCACGGCGTTCAGTTCGATATGGGCCACGGCATGCAACAGCGCGATCTGCCCTGCCGGTGAACCCGGTTTGCGGTGGGGCACGTCGCGCGGGTTGAGCAGTTCGGGTTTTTCGGGCCGCGATGGGCGCAGCGGTGGTTGCGCGGAACCGATCGCTGGCTGCGTGCCAGCCTGACGTGCCGCTTGCCATTGTGCCGCGTATTGTCGCGAGAGTGCGGTTTTTGCGCGCCCGTCAGCAGTGGTCAGCACTGCGACGGCCATGTCGGACAGGGTCACAATGCGCGGACCGCGTCAAGGACGGCATCCACATGGCCCGGCACTTTGACCTTGCGCCAAACCTGCGCGATTTTGCCGTCGGTTCCGATCAGAAAGGTCGCCCGTTCGATGCCCATATAGGTCTTGCCGTACATGTTCTTTTCCACCCACACGCCGTAGCGTTCGCAGACGTCACCGTCTTCGTCCGATAGCAGGGCAATTTTCAGGTCATGTTTGGCCACGAATTTGTCGTGCTTTTTGATGCTGTCCTTGGAGACGCCAAGGATGACGGTGTTCAGCCCATCAAATGCGGCGGTGCTTTCTGTGAATCCAATCGCCTCTTTCGTGCAGCCGGGCGTGTCATCGCGCGGATAGAAATAGAGCACGACATTCTTACCCGCAAAATCCGAGAGCGACACCATGTCCCCCCCGTCGCGGGGCAGGTTGACTTCGAAGGCGGTATCACCGACGGCAGGGTTGGTCATGAGCTGGTCCTTTTCAGATGCGCGACATTGTTGGTTTTGTTTTAGTCCGACACGCGCAAAGATAAAGGCATAGCCCGCGTGGATGGAGCCGATTTGACAGAAACTGACGAAACACCCCCCAAACCAGCGAAGCCGCGCCGCAAGATGCGCCGGTGGGTGTTTTGGTTGCGTGCGGTGTATGTCGTGTGTCTGCTGCCGTTGTTTTTTGCGGTCGCCGCAATGGTGATGATTGTCGACCGTGATATCAGTGCCCCCAGTTGGATTGTATCGCGCATTGAGGCGCGCGCCGCAGAGGTGCTGGATGGTGGCGCGCTGCGCTTTGGCGCGATCACGTTGCGGATCGGGAAGGATCTGCACCCTACAGTCCGGTTGGTCGACACCCAGCTTTCCGATGAAAGTGGGCTGACGATCACCCGTATTCCCGTTGTGGAAGGATTGATTTCCCCGCGTGGTCTGGTGCTGCAACAAGACATCTTGTTGCAGGACGTGCGGCTGACGGGCGTGCAGATCAATTTGCGCCGTGCGGCAGATGGCAAACTGGCCGTTGATCTGGGGCAAGGCGTCAGTGGCGGTGCCACGCAGGGTCGGACGGTGAATGATTTTCTGGATCAGGCAGATTTGCTGTTTGAACGTCCCGCCCTTGAGGCGTTGGAGACGGTGCGCATTGATGGTCTGATCGTGAATTATGATGATGCCCGCGCGGGCCGTAGCTGGATCGTGGATGGCGGTGTGCTGGCGCTTGATCTGCGCGGCGGCGAGACGTTTTTGCGAGGTGATCTGGCGCTATTGTCGGGGCGTGCCGCGGTAACGACAGTGAACCTATCTTATCGCAGCCCGCGCGGTAGCCGTACTGCACAGATGGCGCTGAATATCGACGGTGCGATCGCCAGTGATGTCGCGTCACAATCCCCGGCACTGACATGGCTGCGCGATGTTGAGGCGCCGATTTCGGCGGCTTTGCGCACGGAGCTGGATGAAGCTGGTGCGTTGGGTCCGTTGAACGCCACGCTTGAGATTGGACAGGGTTTTTTGCAACCCAACCCCGCCACCCAAGCGGTGCAGTTTGATGCGGCCAAGGCCTACCTGACTTATGAACCTGATCGGGATCGGATCAGTTTCAGCGAGGTGCAGCTGGAGACGGAATGGGGCAGTTTGCGTGCCACGGGCGACGCTTACTTGCGCGAAATTCGTGATGGGCTGCCGCGTGCGTTGCTGGCGCAGTTCCAGTTTCGTGATGTGGGGTTGAACCCTGCCGCCCTTTATGACGCGCCATTACAGCTGCCGCAGGCGTCGGTCGATCTGCGTCTGCGTTTTGATCCGTTTCGGGTCGAGATCGGTCAAGCGGTTGTGAATGATGCCCCGATGCGGCTGTCGGCAAGCGGTGAGGTGGAGGCGACCGATGCCGGGTGGCGGGTGTCGATGGATGCCCATATTGATCAGATCACGCCAGCGCAGGTACTTAATTTCTGGCCCGTGACGGTCAAACCCGGTACGCGACGTTGGGTTGCGGGCAACGTCACAAACGCCCGTCTGTTTGACCTGAATGCAGGCTTGCGCATTGCCCCTGAACGCCCCGCCCAATTTGCGGCAGGGTTTGCGTTTGCGGATGCGACCGTTCGGTTCTTGCGTGATGTGCCCCCGATTACCGAAGGTGTGGGCACCGGATCGTTTATCGACAACCGCTTTGTGATCAGCGTGGATGAAGGCGTGGTTCAGGCCCCGCAGGGCGGCCCGATGCAATTGGATGGGTCGGTGTTTTCCATCCCGGATACCCGCATCCGCAATCCCCCTGCAGAGATTGCGTTGCAGATATCCAGTTCTGTCACTGCCGCCTTGTCTGTATTGAACCGGCGCCCGTTCCAATATCTCGACAAGGCAAACCTGCCCGTGGCGTTGGCGGATGGCCGCGCGCGTGTGACGGGCCTGATTGCGCTGCCGTTGAAGCCGCGTTTGACGAATGGCGAGGTTGCGTTTGATATGGCCGCTGACCTGCGCAATGTGCGCAGTGATGTGCTGATCCCCGACCGCGATTTGGCCGCGGCGCAAATGAGTGTCGCTGTTGATAATGCCGGGCTATTTGTTGGCGGGCCGATGCGGGTTGGCGGTGTGCCGCTGGATGGTGGCTGGACGCAGCAATTTGGCCCCGCATTCAAGGGGCGCAGTCAGGTCACCGCTGATATCGAGCTATCATCGCAATCGCTGCAGGCATTCGGGATCGCATTGCCGCCGGGCACCGTGGAAGGTGTCGGGCAGGGTGCGCTGACCATTGATCTGCTGCGGGGTACGCCCCCGGCGTTTTCGCTGACATCTGATCTGGAAGGCGTGCGTATTGCGTTGCCTCCGATTGGCTGGGAAAAGACGCCGAATACGCCGGGAGCGTTGGTGGTTGCCGGCACATTGGGGCCGGTGCCAGCGATTTCAACATTGGAGATCAGCGGCGGCGGGCTGCGCGCCGAGGGGCGCGTTGATTTGAATGCATCGGGTCAATTGGACGCCGCCACATTTGCCCGGGTGCGGGTCGATGATTGGCTTGATGCACCTATCACCTTGCGCGGGCGCGGGGCCGGGCAGCCGGTTGGGGTGGAGATTGCGGGCGGTGTGCTGGATTTGCGTCGTGCCCGCTTTGGTGCTGGCGGCGGTGGGCAGGGTGGCCCGATGCAGATTGCCTTGGATCGTCTGCAAGTGACGACAGGCATCGCGTTGACTGGGTTTTCGGGCAACTTCAACGGCGTGGGCGGCTTTTCAGGGCAGTTTCGTGCGCGGGTCAATGGCGCCGCAGACGTGCGGGGCACGGTAGCGCCGCGCGATGGTCGTTCGGCGGTCCGATTGCTCAGCGATGATGCGGGCGGTGTGTTGCGTGCGGCCGAATTCATGCGCAATGCCCGGGGTGGTACGTTGGACCTGACGCTGTTGCCTGCTGCGGGCGAGGGAGCGTTTGATGGCACGTTGGCCATTCGCAGCTTGCGGGTGCGTGATGCACCGGGGATTGCAGCCCTTTTGGATGCGATCAGTGTCGTTGGATTGTTGCAGCAATTGGACGGGCAAGGGCTGGCCTTTGATACGGTGGATGCGCGCTTTAGGCTGGATCCTGATCGGGTTGTATTGTCGCAATCCAGCGCTGTTGGTCCGGGGCTTGGCATTTCACTGGACGGCATCTACACGCTGGCCAGCAAGCGAATTGATTTTCAGGGCGTCGTGTCACCGTTTTATCTGCTCAATAGTGTGGGATCGTTCCTGACCCGGCGGGGTGAGGGGCTGATCGGCTTTAATTTTAACCTTGGCGGTACGGTTGATGCGCCGACCGTTACAGTCAACCCGCTATCGGCCCTGACACCGGGCATGTTTCGCGAGATTTTCCGCAGACCCCCACCGGAGTTGTCACAGTGAAGTTAAGCGATTTTGATTTTGACCTGCCGGAGCGATTGATTGCGGTCCGCCCGGCAAGGCCCCGGTCGTCGGCAAGGTTGTTGCTGGCGGATGGCCCGACGATTGCAGACCGGATCGTTTCGGAACTGCCGCAGATTTTGCAGCCCGGGGACCGTTTGGTGCTCAATGATACCAAGGTGATCCCGGCGCGCCTGTCTGGCCTGCGCCATCGCAGCGGTGAGGCGGGTGATACGTCTGCCGCGATTGAAGTGACCCTGCTGGAGCCACGTGCGGATGGTGCGTGGGCCGCGTTGGTCAAGCCGCTGCGCAAGATCCGCGATGGCGAGGTGATTGTGTTTTCAGATGATTTGTCCGCGACCGTGATGGGGCGTGCAGATGGTCAGGCGCTGTTGTCGTTTAACCTGACGGGTGATGATTTTGACGCGGCATTGGCGGCTGTGGGGGCGATGCCGCTGCCGCCCTATATTGCAGCCAAGCGCCCGGCGGATGCTGCTGATATGGATGACTATCAAACCTATTGGGCGCGCCATGCGGGGGCCGTGGCGGCCCCAACGGCATCATTGCATTTCGATGCGCCGTTGCTGGATGCATTGAAGGCGCGAGAGGTTCAGTTTACCCATGTGACGCTGCATGTGGGGGCGGGAACGTTTCTGCCGGTGAAGGTGGATGATGTGCGCGATCACAAGATGCATGCTGAATGGGGTGAGGTGACGCCGGAAGCGGCAGCCGAGATCAATGCAACCAAAACCGCGGGTGGTCGGGTGATACCGGTAGGCACGACAGCATTGCGGCTGATTGAAAGTGCTGCGGTCGCGGGGCGGATGCAGCCATGGACCGGGCCCACTGATATCTTCATCACGCCGGGTTTCGCGTTTCAGATCGCGGATGGGTTGATGACGAATTTCCATCTGCCAAAATCGACGCTGATGATGCTGGTCTCTGCCCTGATGGGTGTGGATGCGATCCGGGCGATTTATGCCCATGCCATTGCTGAAAATTATCGGTTCTTTTCCTATGGGGACGCGTCGCTATTGCTACCCAAAAAACGAACCTGATGGGTGCAGCAAAGGAAAGTTTGAGCAACAGTAGGTCTAGGTGAGCCAGATAATGTGGCTTCTGGTTCTGGTTGTCTTAATGATATCTCTGTGGAAATCTCGCAGCGAGGTAGCAATCGCCGACCTGAAGGGCGCGGAAAGGCGCGACCGTGTCGTTTTTATGTGATGAATTATCAATAGAATCATGTGATAGGGCGGCTCTTGGTCGCTAAAAAGGGCGCGCGGATGTTTCAGGTTTTCACCGGCTCTTGGGCCCTGTTTCTTGGTTTGTTCCTTCTAATGGTCGGCAATGGCTTGCAAGGTACCTTGCTGGGTCTGCGCGGTGATCAGGAAGGGTTCAGCACCTTCGCGCTGTCCATCGTCATGTCGGCCTATTTCGTGGGATTTTTGTTTAGCTCGTTCTATACGCCCAAGCTGATCCAGCGGGTCGGGCATGTGCGGGTTTTTGCCGCGCTGGGATCGACCATTTCTGCGGTGTTGATCAGTTACCCGTTACTGGTTGAGCCTTGGGCCTGGACGCTTGGCCGCGTCATCATCGGTTTTTGTTTTTGTGGAGTCTATATCACCGCTGAAAGCTGGCTGAATGACGCGGCGACCAATGAAACAAGGGGCAAGTCCCTGTCATTATACATGATCGTACAAATGGCGGGCATCGTTTTTGCCCAATATGTCGTCAGCCAAGGCGATGTGTCGGGCTATGTCTTGTTCATCATCCCATCGGTGTTGGTGTCGCTGGCCTTTGCCCCGGTGCTGTTGTCCGTCCGCCCAATGCCCGCGTTTGAGACGACCAAGCCGATGAAGATCAGGGCGTTGATCGCGGCGTCACCGCTCGCGTGTTTTGGCATGTTCATGTTGGGTGGCGTGTTTGCGGCGCAGTTTGGGATGTCGGCGGTTTACGGCAGCCGCGTCGGACTGAGTGTGGGTGAGATTTCGTTCTTTGTCTCGACCATTTATGTCGCTGCACTGGTGTTGCAGTACCCGATCGGCTGGCTGTCGGACCGCATGGACCGGCGTGTTTTGATCATCTGGATATCCCTTGTCGGTGGTGCCGGGTCGCTGGTTGCGTTTCTGATCCCCGGCAACTTTGCCATTATTCTGTTCAGCGCGGCTGTGGTCGGGGGGATGTCGAACCCGCTTTATGCGCTGCTGATTGCCTACGCCAATGACTACCTTGAAAAGGAGGATATGGCCGCGGCCTCTGGCGGGTTGCTGTTTATCAACGGGGTGGGCGCGATTATGGGTCCGCTGACGGTGGGCTGGATGATGGATGTGATCGGCAATAACGGCTTCTGGCTGTTTACGGCCCTGCTGATGTTGTCAGTGGGCGCTTACGGTCTGTACCGGTCCACACAGCGTAGCCGTAGCGATATGGATAATGAGACAGTGCCATATGCGCCGGTGTCTGCCTCTTCCACCACCATCGTCGCAGAGGTGGCGCAAGAGGTGTATATTGAGGCTGAAGAGGAAGTGGCCGCTGATCAGGGCGAGGATGACGCATTTGTAAACGCACGGTCCGGGATCGAATAGGTCAGCCATTCCCCATCTTTGCGCAGGCGCAGGTTGTTGGTGCCGTCGTTTGAAATGTCTTCATATTCTATAGGCAGTAGCACCGTGCCGTCCGGTGCCCACAGACCGTAATCGTCGAAATCCAGTCGCGCTGAAATCGCGCCTGCCGGATGCCATTCGTACCACCCATAAAGCGGTGGGATCAGTGTGTTGCCGCGCAGGTCCATCACGCCTTGGTCACCGCCAAAACTGTCGGAGAATAATAGAAGGTCGTCGCTGAATTGCCGGACCGTCGCGCGTGCGCGGAACAGATCCGGGACATGGGCGGGCAAGTCGTGCAGTGTGGGCCGTTCGACGGTATCGACCAGTTTCTGTGCGGCCAGAAGTCCCATGACATCGCGGCCGGACAGCGCGCAGACCAGCTCAAACGGGTCCAGTGGATGCACGCTGAATAGCATATATACAAAGCCGTTCGTTGCCAAAGCATGGGTGTCACTCGACTGCAGGATGCGCAATGGTGCATCGGGGGCTTGTGCGAATGCGTTTACGAGTGGCTGGCCTGTGGCAAAGTTGCCGCTTGCGATGTATTGGTAGGCGTCTGTTTCCATGTGCCCGCCTTCACCGTAGCTGGACGAAAAGGCGTTATCTTTGAACCGGTCATGCCATTGGGTGATCGGGCGGTCACCGGTTTGTGCGATGGTACAGTCCAACCCAACCGGCCAAAGCCATGTGCCGTTTTGGCTTTGATCGCTGATCAAGAGCCCGGCGCCCTCTGACAGGATATTCGGGGCTGAGGACATGAGCGTTTCCGGCTCTGACAGTTCATTATAGATGCGGTTGATCGCATCCACGTCGCCGTCGCGTATTTGCGGGTTGACCCCCTGCTGGCCAAGCAAGGTGATTGCATCAAAATCCGGGGTCAGCCAATCCGGTTGCCCAAGTGGCGTGCTGCTGATGCTATCGGCCATTGCCTTGGTGGTGCGGATGGCTGCGGGGTCATTGGTTTCGATCCACAGGATATAGGCGATGTCGTTCTGAATGATGCGGCGTAGATAGAAATAGCCCCGATCTTGTCGGCTGGTCAGGATCGCATCAGCGTCGTTGATAAGGTAGCGGGTGGTGGTGTCTTCGGGGCGCTGGCCTTCGGCTTGCATCGTCTTTTCAGCATCGTCCAGGGTTACGACCCGCAGTTCGACCAAGCCCCCGTCAACAGTCACCGGCCCGTACTCCTGTTGCAAAAAATAGGCAGTGTGTTCAGGCCGGGCGATCAGCGGGATCATCATGCTGTGTTGCCAGCCGGGCAGCATGATTTGCTGCATGGGCTGATCAGGGGCGGGCGCGGCAAGGGTGGTTAGCAACGTGGCGTTGCTGGCTTCCCATTCTGCCAGTTGGCGCGCGCGCAGGGCTTGCATTTCGGCCTGTTTGTCGCGCTGGGCATGGGCATCATCGGGCGCAGGCGTGAAGTGATAACTGCCGGTCACAACCTCGGCCAATTCCATGCCGGTTACGGTCAGGGTAAACCCTGCGCCGAAGCGGTCGCGGGTGATAAAGACGCGCCCTTGATCCGCCAAGGGGCCGGTCAGGCCGCTGCTCTCGCCGGGGGGCGGGATCGCGGCCTGATCTTCTTGACCGGCGATAAAAATGGTCACGCTGCCATTGGCCGGATCGACAAGCGCATAGCCTTGGCCCAGTTCCCGTTCCACCACGCCAAAAAGGTCCTGCACCATGGCCATGGTGAAATCGGTGGGTTCAGCGGTTAGATCAAGGGTCTGGCCGGTTTCGTTTAGCGTGGCAGTGGAATCCGTCATGACAAATGCGGTGGGCGTTTCAAAGCCTACCCACCGGTCTTGTGCGAGAAAGAAGAACGTGACGGCTGCACCGATCAGGACGGCGGCGAGGCTGAAAATTGTTTTCCGTGTCATAATGGCCCTTGCGCGATGTTTGGCTCAAGGGTTGAGCAAACTGCAGTCCTTTGGTCAATGACTATGTCACATCGAAGGATTCTGTGAACAGTATCACGCAGTAACCTCTTGTCAGGCATCGATTTACCTGTTTGCGTAAGGTCAGTTGCGTGGCCGTTAAAGGAGTAGTGCCGTGGTGACCCCAGAGGATGTGCTGGCATTCTGGCTTGATGAATGTTCGCCTGCGGATTGGTACAAATCGGATGATGCGTTTGACGCGGTGATCCGAGATCGGTTTTTGGCAACCTGGCAAGAGGCGACCGAGGGTGCGCTTGGGCTATGGCTGACATATCCGTCAGGCACGTTGGCCTATATCATTCTGACCGATCAGTTTCCGCGCAATATGTTCCGCGATACCGGTCAGGCCTTTGCGACTGATAAGCTGGCACTGGCGGCTGCAAAGATGGCGATTGATCGTCATTGGGACATGAAGATTGATGAACCCGCCCGACAGTTTTTCTATCTGCCATTGATGCACTCTGAAAACCTGTGTGATCAGGACCGCGCCGTGCGCCTGATCCATACACGCATGCCGCAGACCGGAGCAAACAATCAGGATCATGCCTGCGCCCATCGTGCGGTTATCCGTGATTTTGGCCGCTTTCCGTATCGCAACAAGGCGTTGGGCCGTAAGACAACCGAGGCTGAACAGGTGTTTTTGGATGCCGGCGGTTATCGTGCCGCTATTCAGGCGCAACAACAGACGGTGGAATAGTCCACTTGCACCTGCGTAATAGCTGGTATGACGCAAGGTCACTAGAGGTCCTTCCGGAAATAGTTTAGTGTTCAACTAAATTGGGAACTGGAGGGCCAGCGCATGGCGGCGAAGAACTTTGACTTGATTGTAATCGGTGCCGGACCGGGCGGCTATGTTGCGGCTATTCGGGCTGCGCAATTGGGCATGAGCGTTGCTATTATCGAACGCGAAAATCTGGGAGGTATCTGCCTGAACTGGGGTTGTATCCCGACCAAAGCAATGTTGCGTTCGTCCGAAGTGTTCCACCTGATGCATCGCGCCAAAGAGTTTGGCCTGAAGGCCACCGGCGTCGATTATGATCTTGATGCGGTGGTCAAGCGCAGCCGCGCTGTGGCGGGGCAATTGTCGGGTGGTATTGGCCACCTGATGAAGAAGAACAAGATCAATGTCTTTATGGGCGATGCCACCATACCGGCCAAAGGCAAAGTCAGCGTCAAAGGCGAGAAAGGTGTCGAGGAGCTGACGTCCAAGAACATCGTTCTGGCCACTGGCGCCCGTGCGCGCGAATTGCCGGGGCTTGAGGCTGATGGCGATTTGGTCTGGACATATCGTCATGCGCTACAGCCCCCCCGGATGCCCAAGAAGCTGTTGGTGATCGGATCAGGCGCGATTGGGATTGAGTTCGCCAGTTTCTATAACACGCTGGGTTCTGACACGACGGTCGTCGAGGTGATGGACCGGGTGCTGCCGGTTGAGGATGCCGAGATTTCGGCCTTTGCCAAGAAAGCGTTTGTCAAGCAGGGCATGAAGATCATGGAGAAAGCCATGGTCAAGAAGCTGGATCGCGGCAAGGGCAAAGTCACCGCCCATATTGAAACGGGTGGCAAGGTTGAGAAGATGGAATTCGACACTGTGATCAGCGCCGTCGGGATCGTTGGGAATGTCGAAAACCTTGGTCTTGAGGCGCTTGGTGTGAAAATTGACCGCACCCATGTTGTGACGGATGAGTTTTGCCGCACTGGAGTCGAAGGTCTTTATGCGATTGGTGATATCGCGGGTGCCCCCTGGCTGGCCCATAAGGCAAGTCACGAAGGGGTTATGGTTGCAGAGTTGATTGCGGGCAAACATGCCCATCCGGTCAAGCCCGAGAGCATTGCGGGCTGCACCTATTGCCATCCGCAGGTCGCGTCTGTTGGCTATTCCGAGGCGAAGGCCAAAGAACTTGGCTATGATGTTAAGGTGGGTCGTTTTCCCTTTATCGGCAACGGCAAAGCCATCGCATTGGGCGAGGCTGAAGGTATGGTAAAAACCGTGTTTGACGCCAAAACCGGCGAGTTGCTGGGCGCGCATATGGTCGGCGCCGAGGTGACTGAATTGATCCAGGGGTATGTGGTGGGGCGTCAGTTGGAGACGACGGAAGAAGACCTGATGAACACCGTCTTCCCGCATCCCACACTCTCGGAGATGATGCATGAAAGTGTATTGGATGCTTATGGGCGCGCTATTCATTTCTAGAGTGGGGCTGGGTTAAAACCTACCTTACGTCAGAGCCCGGTTGTTTCGCAGCCGGGCCTTTTCATTTCTGGATTGCCGCCATAGCGTTTGCCCATGTTCAATTCGATATGGGCCAATCACCCGCTGCGCGTTCTGCTGTTGGGACAGGTCCCGGCGGATTTTGCCGATTGGGTGGATTTCATTGCGGTCACTGCATTGCTTGCCTTTGCATTTCAGGCGGACACTTACTGGTTTGCCTTGCTGGGCCTCGCGATGGCCGCCCCCTATATTGTTATTGGCCCATGGATGGGCGCGCTTGTGGATCGCTGGGATCTGCGCGGTGTTTTGATTTATGCCAATCTGGGGCGCGCTGTCGTGACCTTTGGTTTTATCCTTGCGGCCACGCCTGCCATTTTGCTGCTTTTGGTCGCCATCCGCTCTGCCGTGGACAGCGCCTTTGGCCCGGCCAAGCAGGCCGCCATTCAGGCGCTGACCCCGCGAGATGATCTGGTCGCGGCCAATGGTGTCAGTCACACAATCAATCAGGCCTCCAAGGTTTTGGGGCCGACCATTGGGGGCGGATTGCTGGCTGTGATGGCCCCGCAATATGTTTTTGCTTTGAATGGCTGCATCAGTTTGTTGTCTTTGCTGGCATTTGTCGCACTTCCCCGTCAGATGCGCCCGCTTTCTGAGGGTGATGGCGACAGACCGGGATTGTGGGTCGCGATCCGCCAGAATGCCAGCGACACCCGCGCCAATCCGGTTGTTTGGCGGCTGATCTTGCTGATGGCTGCGGGTTATGTCGCCATGTTCATTTACGACACGTTTCATGCACCTTTGTTTCAATCATTTGGCCTGAACCCGACTGTGCTGGGCATTTCCATTGCTGCTGTCGGGGCGGGGGGGATCGTTGGCGCATTGGCTGTGATGCGTGCGCCCGAGACATGGTCTGCGATGACCCTGATTGGGTTTGGATCGATTACCGGGGGCAGTGTGATTGCAATGATCGGCGCGTTTGGTCTGTTTGGCGCCGGTTTGCCCGGGCCGGTTATGGTAACGGCCTATTTTGTCACCGGCTTTTTCGGCGCTGCAATGTTTGTGCCGTTTCGAACGGCCCTACAAAAGGCGGTTCCGAAAGATAACATCGCAAAGGTCTTTGCGTTGAGCGAGGCATTCAACACAGTCGGCATGTTGGCGGCCCCGTTTCTGGGTGCTGTATTGGCGGCTGTATTCGGGTTTGGTGCTGCTTTTGTCGCAGGTGGGCTGCTGGCAGTACTGATCGGGGCCATTGCCATCTGTCAACGTCTCTAGGCGTTCATGCTTTGTTCACATTTTTCCATTGGAGACTCAGTCATGATGCCCTATCTGTAACCACGCATATGTGGGGACCGAGATGGCCGAGCTGAAAAATATCGAAGTGCGCGGCGCGCGCGAGCATAATTTGAAGAATATCGATGTGGATATTCCGCGTGATCAACTGGTGGTCATTACCGGGCTTTCCGGGTCGGGCAAGTCCTCCCTCGCCTTTGACACGATCTACGCTGAAGGACAGCGCCGCTATGTTGAGAGCCTGTCGGCCTATGCCCGCCAATTCCTTGATATGATGGAAAAGCCGGATGTGGACCATATCAGCGGTCTGTCCCCGGCGATTTCGATTGAGCAGAAGACCACGTCGAAGAACCCCCGGTCCACTGTCGGCACGATTACGGAGATTTACGATTATCTGCGGTTGCTGTTTGCCCGTGCGGGCACGCCGTATTCCCCCGCGACCGGTCTGCCCATCGAGGCGCAGCAGGTGCAGGATATGGTCGATCGCGTGATGGCGATGGAGGAGGGGACGCGCGGTTATCTGCTGGCCCCGATTATCCGCGACCGCAAGGGCGAGTATCGCAAGGAGTTTCTGGAACTGCGCAAGCAGGGGTTCCAGCGGGTCAAGGTGGACGGTGAGTTCTATGAACTGGATCAGCCGCCGACCCTGGACAAGAAGTTTCGCCATGACATCGATGTGGTTGTGGATCGGATTGTCGTAAAGGAAGGGCTTGAGACCCGGCTAGCTGACAGTTTCCGCACCGCGCTTGATCTGGCGGATGGGATTACGGTGCTGGAGACGGCCCCGAAAGAGGGTGATCCGGAGCGGATTACGTTTTCCGAGAATTTTGCTTGTCCGGTGTCGGGGTTCACGATCCCCGAGATTGAGCCGCGTCTGTTTTCGTTCAATGCGCCGTTTGGGGCCTGTCCGTCCTGTGATGGGCTGGGGGTTGAGTTGTTCTTTGATGAGCAACTGGTTGTGCCTGATGTGACCCTGAAGATTGCCGATGGGGCGTTGGCGCCGTGGCGCAAGGGGAAATCACCCTATTTCCTGCAGACGATTGAAGCGATTGCCAAGCATTACGGGTTCAACAAGAACGCCCGTTGGAAGGATCTTGATCCAAAAGTGCAGCAGGTCTTCCTGCGCGGATCGGGCCAGGAAGAGATCAAGTTTCGCTATGATGAGGGTGGCCGTGTCTATCAGGTGGAGCGTGCGTTCGAGGGTGTGATCCCGAATATGGAGCGGCGCTATCGCGAGACGGATAGCAACTGGATCCGCGAAGAGTTCGAGAATTACCAGAACAATCGCAATTGCGGGACGTGCGGTGGGTATCGCCTGCGTGAGGAAGCCTTGGCGGTGAAGATTGGCGGCCTGCATGTGGGGCAGGTGGTGCAGATGTCGATCAAGGAGGCGTTTGACTGGTGTCAGTCGGTGCCCGATGCGCTGACCAAGCAGAAGAATGAGATCGCTGTCGCCATCCTGAAGGAAATCCGCGAGCGGCTGGGGTTCTTGAACAATGTGGGACTGGAATATCTGACCTTGTCGCGCAACTCCGGCACGTTGTCGGGGGGTGAAAGCCAGCGGATCAGGTTGGCGTCGCAGATCGGGTCGGGCCTGCAAGGGGTGCTTTATGTGCTGGATGAGCCGTCGATTGGTTTGCACCAGCGCGACAATGACCGGCTGCTGACGACGCTGAAGAACCTGCGCGATCAAGGCAATACCGTGATTGTGGTGGAACATGATGAAGAGGCGATCCGCGAAGCCGATTATGTGTTCGATATCGGTCCGGGCGCTGGTGTGCATGGCGGGCAGGTTGTGTCCAAAGGTGCGCCTGCGGATATCATGGCCGACGCGGCCTCGATCACAGGGCAGTATCTGGTGGGTACGCGGGAGATTCCGGTGCCTGCCAAGCGTCGTAAAGGCAAGGGCAAGAAGCTGACGGTAGTGAAGGCCACGGGCAATAATTTGCAGAATGTGACTGTTGATTTCCCATTGCAGAAATTCGTCTGTGTGACGGGGGTGTCCGGGGGTGGGAAATCGACACTGACGATCGAGACGCTGTTCAAGAATGCGTCAATGAAGTTGAACGGCGCGCGCCAGACGCCGGGGCCCTGCGAGACAATCAAGGGTTTCGAGCATCTGGATAAGGTGATTGATATTGACCAACGCCCGATTGGCCGCACCCCACGGTCGAACCCGGCGACCTATACCGGGGCTTTCACCCCGATCCGCGATTGGTTTGCAGGCATGCCGGAGGCGAAGGCGCGCGGCTACAAACCGGGCCGGTTTTCGTTCAACGTGAAGGGTGGCCGGTGCGAGGCGTGCCAGGGTGACGGTGTCATCAAGATCGAAATGCACTTTCTGCCAGATGTCTATGTGACCTGCGAGACCTGCAAGGGCGCGCGGTATAATCGCGAGACGCTGGAGATCAAGTTCAAGGGCAAGTCCATTGCCGATGTGCTTGATATGACTGTGGAAGATGCGCAGGAATTCTTTTCTGCGGTCCCGTCGATCCGCGAGAAGATGGATGCGCTGATGCGCGTCGGTCTGGGCTATATCAAGGTGGGCCAGCAGGCGACGACCCTGTCAGGGGGCGAGGCGCAGCGGGTGAAACTGTCGAAAGAGCTGTCGAAACGGTCGACGGGCAGGACGCTTTATATTCTGGATGAACCGACGACGGGCCTGCATTTCGAGGATGTGCGCAAGCTGCTGGAAGTGCTGCATGAACTGGTGGATCAGGGGAACTCGGTGATCGTGATCGAGCATAATCTGGACGTGGTGAAGACCGCCGATCATATAATTGATATTGGCCCGGAAGGCGGCGATGGCGGGGGCAAGATTGTGGCCACTGGTACGCCCGAAAAAGTGGCCGAAGTGGTCGAAAGCCATACAGGTCGATACCTGAAGGAAATGCTGAGCGCGCGCAAGGTCGCGGCTGAGTGAGCAAACCGCCGGCTTGGCGGCAGGCGCTTGTCAACCTGACGGGCGCGTTGCGCGCACCATTTGTCCATTGGCGTTTGGCCCTGCCGTTGTATCTGGTCGCCGTTATGGCAGTGATGGGGGTGTATGCGCTGCTGCCACTGCTGTTGTGGCTATTGCAGGACCGTAACGCTTCGGCCGTCTTCTTCGATCCTGACGCGGCAAGCGACCCGCTCCTGTTGCAACATATCATGTGGTATGCAGGGCATCCTGAAACGCTGGCGGCTGTGACTGTTACGTTGGGGCTGTTTGTCTGGGTTTGGGCGCTTGGCATCTGGGGCGGGACGCGGGACGGCACAATCCGGTGGCGGATTGGATGGGGGCCTTATGCGCGATTGTTGGTGCTGTCGGTCGCTGCCGGTTTGCTCTGGTATCTGGCACCGGTGATTTCGGTGTTGGTGGCACCGCGCAGTAACACAGTGTTCAACTTAGTCGCAGTGATCGGAAATCTGACATTTCTCTTTATTGTCTTGCGGTTGTCTGGTGCTATTCAAGTTATCGCGGATGGGGGCCGACTGAAGCCATTGGTGGCTTGGCGTCGCGCCGTGCCTGACCATTGGATGTGTATGTGGTTGGCGATGGGCTTGTATCTGGCCAGCCTGACCCTTGAACTCGTCTTGATCTTTTTGGCACTTCTTCCCATCCGGATCGTATTGGTGTTTGGGTCGGATTTTCCGGTATGGGGCCTGCCATTGGCCAGCCTTCCGCTGTTTCAGGTCTTCGCATTACTGGGCCATGTTTTTATGGGACTTGTGACGATAGCGGCCGTCTGGAACCTCGCGCATAACAAGTGAGTGCTGCGTGACGCGGCGTATTTTTGTCAAATCTTATCGTTTTTGTCAGATTGTTACGTTTCCACGGCGTGTTTTTGGCCTATGTCTTATGACGAAACCAGAAGAGATTGGATATCATGAGCGCCGCGACCACAAATTCATATGCTGATCGTTCACTATTGACGCGGATTTTGTTCCGCGTGCCCATTCTGGGCCGCATGTTGCGCGAGCTGTATTATGGCGACAAGGACAACATCTATTACTTCTTATTCACGGTCTTTGCACTGTGGTTTCTGGCCGTGCTGACCTTTGGCTATCCAGCATTTATCCTGCCATTGTTGTGCGCCGTGCCCGCCATGTTCTTGGTGTTGATCACGATCACCGTTGGCAATTAGCGGGTCATCCGCGCCCGCGTTTTTCGAAACGGGGCAGCATGGCAGAGAAGTCTTTGCCACTGCCCCCTTCATCGTCGACGAATTGCTGGTAAAGTGCTGTCGCCGCTTGTCCCATGGGCGTATCTGCGTCTGCCGCTTCCGCCGCCATTTGGGATAAGTTCAGGTCTTTGAGCATCAGCTCGGCCGCGAAACCGGGTTCATAGTCGTTGTCCGCAGGGCTTTGTGGTCCGACGCCGGGGGCCGGGCAGTAGGCGTTCATCGTCCATGAATAGCCCGATGATGTGCTGACCACATCGAACATCGCCTGCCGGTCAAGCCCGAGCTTGTCGGCCAGCACGAAGGCCTCGCAAGTGGCGATCATTGTGACACCAAGGATCATGTTGTTGCAGATCTTAGCGGCTTGCCCGTTGCCTGCGGGCCCGCAGTGGACGGCCTTTTGTCCCATGACGTCGAAAAGCGGTTTGATCGTAGCGAAAGCGTCATCGGGTCCGCCTGCCATGAAGGTGAGCGTGCCGTTTGTCGCCCCGCCGATGCCGCCGGAGACGGGGGCGTCGACAGCTTTCAGGTTGTTTTCTTCTGCTTGAGCGGCGACAGCGCGGGCGCTTTCGACATCGACCGTCGAACAATCGAGGTGGATCGCGCCGGGTTTCATGACCGGGTGGATTTCTGCCGCCACGGCACGCAGGATATCGCCGTTGGGCAGCATGGTGATGACCACGTCGGCGTCTTTGGCGGCGTCTGCAGCACTTGTCGCCATAGTGATGCCGTCGGGTTTGGCGATGGTGTCGAACCCGGTGACGTCGTGGTGTTTGGCCAGATTGGCGGCCATGGGCGCGCCCATATTGCCGAGGCCGATAAAGCCGATTTTCATGATGTTTCCTCCCATTGCAGCGCGTTTTCACCCAAGGGTGCGGTCATGCGCTGAACCTCTGATGCGGGCACCTCGGCCCAGCTTTTGTGTTGCCATTTCGGGTTGCGGTCCCGGTCAATGATGGCGGCCCGGATCCCTTCGATAAAGTCGCCCTGTTCGGCGCAGCGATAGGTATAGCGGAATTCGTGGTCGAGCGCGTTTTCGATGCGCGGGTCGGCGCGGACCTGATGGATGATCTGTGTGGCGACCGACATGGCGAGCGGCGCGTTTCGGTCCATCAGTTTGCGCGCGTGGGCGATAGCGGGGCCGGGGGTAGCGGGCATGGCGCGGTAGATGTCGCCAAGCGTGTCACCGGCGAAGGTTGCGTCGATTTCGGGTTGCCAGCCTGCAAGGCGGCTTTCCGGGGCAGGCTGCGCGGCGGTTTCGATGCTGGACGGATCGCCGGTTGCGATAAGCGTGGTTTTGAGGGCGTCCCATTCCGTTTCGGGGATGTAGGTATCGGCGAAGCCTGCATAGATCGCGTCGCCCGCGTTCATCCGGTCGCCTGACAGGCCGAGGAATTCGCCACAGTGTCCGGGCGCCTTGGCGAGGATCAGTGAGCCGCCCACATCGGGGACAAGCCCGATTCCACATTCGGGCATCGCGATCTGGCTGCTGTCGCAGACGATCCGGTGCGAGCCGTGGCAGCCGACGCCGACGCCCCCGCCCATGGTGAAGCCTTGCAGGAAGGTGACGATGGGTTTGGGGTAGGTGTGGATCTTTGCGTTGAGCCGGTATTCGTCGCGCCAGAACCGTTGGCCATAGTCGTAATCGCCGCGCCCGGCGGTTGCGTACATTTCGGCGATGTCACCGCCAGAGCAGAAGGCGCGGTCGCCTGCGCCGTCGATGAGGACGAGGGCCACATCGGGGTCATGGCGCCAGTTATCGAGGGCGGATTCGATGGCAAGGCACATGTCCCATGTCAGCGCGTTCAGCGCCTTGGGCCGGTTGAGGGTGATGTGGCCTGTGCGCCCGGTTTTGAGGATGATGATGTCGGTCATGGGTGGGATGCCAGTCTCTGCTCGAGGTAGTCCAGTCTTGTTTCCGCCAAACGAGGGCGACCGAACATCAGACCAACGCAGATGAAGTACCAGTGGAAAAACCAGGGAGCCAAAAAGGCCAACCCGACAACTCCAATGATCATACTCAGCATTGGAAATGCTGGATTAGCGAATTCGATCAACAGGATTGAAACGAGTGAAATGGGCAAAGCGACCGCGAAAAACCACGGCAAGACAAAGAGCCCAAAGAAGAAGATTGAGAAGAACGGATACTGGATGGCCCTTCTTAGCGCTCGGATTTCTTTTCTCTCGAATATCTTGACCAATTTGCGCCACAAGTCTTGCATCATGTTGTCGTCTACCGCTCACTCAGCATATGCCGGGCCGTGATCAGCCGCATGATTTCATTGGTCCCCTCGAGGATCTGGTGGACCCGCAGGTCGCGCACGATTTTTTCAATCCCGTAATCGGCAAGGTAGCCATAGCCGCCATGCAGTTGCAGGCACTGGTCGGCGACACGGCTGCCGACCTCTGTCACCTGTTTTTTGGCCATGGCGCAGAATTTGGTGGCGTCGGGCGCGCCGGTGTCGAGTTTCCATGCGGCGTGGCGCAGGAAGGTGCGGGCGGATTGTAGATCAATCTCCATATCCGCGAGCCGGAATTGCAGCCCCTGGAATTGGTCGATGGGTTTGCCGAAGGCTTTGCGTTCCTTCATATAGGCCAGCGTCTGGTCGAGCGCGGATTGCGCCGCGCCGAGCGAGCAGGCGGCGATGTTGAGCCGCCCGCCGTCAAGGCCCGCCATGGCGTATTTGAACCCTTGTCCTTCGTCGCCCAGCAGGTTGCCCGCAGGGGCTTTGCAGGCGTCCATCTGGACCTGACGGGTGGGTTGGGAGCGCCAGCCCATCTTGTCCTCGAGCCCGCCATAGCTGAGGCCGTCTGTGCCATCTTCAATCAGGATCGCGCTGATCCCCTTTGGCCCGTCTTCGCCGGTGCGCGCCATGACGATATAGGCGTCGGAATAGCCGCCGCCGGAGATGAAGGCCTTGGTCCCGGTCAGTTCGTAACCTTCGTTGGTGCGGATGGCCTTGGTTTTCAGCGCGGCAGCGTCAGAGCCGGAGCCGGGTTCGGTCAGGCAGTAGCTGAGTATGGTTTCCATGGTGACCGCCTTGGGCAGCACCCGGTTGCGGAGCGCGTCAGATCCGTAGGCGTCGATCATCCGCGCGCACATGTTGTGGATCGACAGGAACGCGGCGACGGAGGCGCAGGACTGCGAGAGGGCTTCGAAGACGAGCGTCGCGTCGAGGCGGGAGAGGCCGGAGCCGACCATATCCTCGGTCACGTAAAGCCCGCCAAAGCCGAGTTCGGCGAGTTTGGGCCAGAGCGTTTTGGGGATTGTGCCGTCGCTTTCCCACTGGCGGGCATGAGGGGCGATATGTTCGGCACCAAAGGCCTGGGCCATGTCGAAAATGGCCGATTGTTCCTCGGTCAATGCAAAGTCCATGATGCCCCTCCCGCATGAATTGAACGCTTGTTCATATCTTGGGCGCTTTGAGGTCTGTTGGCAAGTCTTGCGGCATTAGGGATTGGTTATTGATGTCTGTGCATAAGAGCTGACGAATAAAGAAGGACATTGCCATGCCCGCTGACAAGATTGGTGTGATTGTTATTCATGGGGTTGGGCATCAGCACGATGCGCGTCCTGCGACATCGTCGGAGTTGACGTTTTCCAAGGATATGGCGCGTCGTGTTCGTCGGAAACTGGGTGAAAGGGCGACCAACATGGCCTGGCGCGAGGTTTACTGGTCCCATATTTTACATGGGCGCCAAAAGGCTTACTTTGAGGATATTCGCGACAAGACCAGTGTGGATGCGCCGCGTGCCTTTGTCATGTCAGCGCTGTCTGACGCGGCGGCCTATCGCAAGACGGCCGATGGCTCTGCCGCGATCTACGAGCAGATCCATGCCCGTGTGGAAATGGCGGTGCGCGATATGGAAACCGACATTGGACCAAATGGCCAGATCTTGATATTGGCCCATTCGCTGGGTGCGCATGTGGTGTCGAACTATATCTATGATTTGCAGAAATTTGCCATGCGATCAGGGCAGGGCCGCTTTGGATCACCTTTGCAAAATATGCGCACGGTGGCCGGGTTAATGACCTTCGGCTGCAATATTCCGGTGTTTCTGTTTGCCCACCAACTGGCTGATATCGAGCCGATTGCTTACCCCGGTTCGGCCCTGCCTGAAGATGATCAGATCATGACGTGGTGGCAAAATTTCTATGACAAACAGGATATTCTGGCGTTCCCCATGGGGCCGGCGGCGCCTTGTTATGCCCAAATGGTTGCCGACAGGCAGTTGCGCGATGTGCCGATTCACTTGGGCGCACCCGTTATGGAAGGCTGGGACCCGCTATCGCACGGGTCATATTGGGATGACGCGGAACTGATTACGCCGGTCGTGCATTACATCAACAAGATATTGGCCTGAACACCAACGGCGCGGGTTTTACATTGTCGTGGTCCGAACGCTGCTCTGATTGATTTCCAGCGGTTTGCGCGAGCCGGAAAGGTGTTACTTTTACAGGCAAGACGCGATGCCATGGCCCCTAAATGTAGCAGTCCAGTAGATCGCTGCATTTTGCGCGATTTCTCGCAGCCATTGTCTTGAATGCCTTTATCTTAATGATTGTAAGGGGTCCCGTGACGATAAGAGAGGCTGAAATGTTGCATATAAGCCGCCGTTTTATCTTGCGACTTGGGGCAGTGCTGCCGCTGGCGGCGGGCATGGCGCGGGCTGACGCGCATGCAAGACCCATACCGTCGTGATCCGAGGCTTTGCGTTTGTGCCCCAGAACGTCGCAATTGATCTTGGGGACACGGTCCGATTTGTCAATGAGAACGCTCAGCCACATACCGCCACAGCCGATGGCGGCGCATTTGACACGGGTACCCTGAACAGTGGAGAGACCGCAGCATTCGCATTTCCGGATGCTGCGATCTATTCGTATTCATGTGCCTTTCATCCCGATATGAAAGGCCGCATTACGGTCGTCTAGACCTTTTTAGACTGCCAATTATTCCATCAGTGGAATGCTGAATTCGCCGCCTTCTTTGATGCCCGAAGGCCAGCGCGAGGTGATGGTTTTTGTCCGTGTGTAGAATTTAAACGCATCCGGGCCGTGCTGGTTGAGGTCACCAAACATGGATTTTTTCCAGCCGCCGAAGGTATGATAGGCCAGTGGGACGGGGATTGGCACGTTTATCCCGACCATGCCGATGTTGATCCGGTTGGCGAAGTCGCGGGCGGTGTCGCCGTCGCGGGTAAAGATCGCGGTGCCATTGCCATATTCATGATCCATAGCGAGGCCGAGCGCTTCTTCGTAGCTTTGCGCGCGGATCGTGGACAGGACAGGGCCGAAGATTTCGGTTTTGTAGATGTCCATGTCTTTGGTGACATTGTCGAACAGATGCGCACCAACAAAGAACCCGTCTTCATAGCCTTGCAGATTGAAATTGCGACCGTCGACGACCAGTTTGGCGCCCTGATCGATGCCGGTTTGCACAAGCCGTTCGATGTTGGCCTTGGCGGCGGCGGTCACGACAGGCCCGTAATCCACGTCATTACCGGATGTGTAGGGGCCGACCTTGAGGGCTTCGACCCGTGGGACCAGTTTTTCGAGCAGCCGGTCGGCGGTGTCATCACCCACAGGCACGGCGACAGAGATCGCCATGCAGCGTTCGCCTGCGGCCCCATATCCGGCGCCCACAAGCGCGTCGGCGGCTTGGTCCATATCCGCGTCGGGCATGATAATCATGTGGTTTTTCGCTCCGCCAAAGCATTGCACCCGTTTGCCTTGGGCGCAGCCGGTGCTGTAGATATATTCGGCGATCGGTGTGGAACCGACAAAGCCAACCGACTGGATGGTGTCGTTATATAGGATTGCGTCTACGGCTTCTTTGTCGCCGTTTACGACTTGCAGGATACCCTTGGGTAATCCGGCTTCTTCCATCAATTCAGCCAGCATCAACGGGACCGACGGGTCGCGTTCGGATGGTTTGAGGATGAAGGCGTTGCCACAGACAATGGCAGGTGCGAACATCCACATCGGGATCATGGCGGGAAAGTTGAAGGGGGTGATCCCTGCGGTCACGCCAAGCGCCTGTTTCATCGAATACATATCAATGCCGGGGCCCGCGCTGTCGGTATAGTCGCCCTTCAACATTTGCGGCGCTCCGATGCAGTATTCGACCACTTCAAGCCCACGGATCACATCGCCTTTTGCGTCAGGCAGGGTCTTGCCATGTTCGCGGCTGAGCGCGTCGGCCAGTTTGTCCATGTCGCGGTGCAACATACCAACAAAGGCCATCATAACGCGCGCGCGGCGTTGCGGGTTCACGGCAGCCCATGCGGGTTGCGCCTTGGCGGCGATATCGACAGCCTTTGCCATTTCGTCTGCATTGGCCAATGGGACACGCGCCTGTACCTCACCGGTGGCGGGGTTCATGACGTCGGCGAAGCGTCCGGAATTGCCTTTGACGTGCGCGCCGCCGATGTAATGGGTCAGTTCTTGCATGGGATCCTCCGTTGGTTGCGGAGATTATAGGCTTGCGTTTTTAATCGTAACAGCACCAATCTACCAAAATCATTTTGCAAAAATACAAGGGTGCGATGGAAAATTGGGACGATATGCGGGTGTTTCTGGCGGTGGCCCGCGCCGAAAGTCTGACGGGCGCCGCCCCGGTGCTGAAGATGGACCCGGCCACCTTGGGCCGTCGGGTGGCGCGATTGGAACGGTCGTTGGGGGCCGCGCTGTTTGTGAAATCGCCCCAAGGCTATGCGCTCACCGATCTGGGTGAACGGATGCGCGACCATGCCGCGGAGGCAGAGGCGACACTGGCATTGGCGGTGGACGAGGGTGCATCCGCTGCGCTGACCGGGCAGATCCGGATTGGCGCACCGGATGGGGCTGCAAATTTTCTGTTGCCGCAGGTTTGCGCGGCGATTCAGGCGGATAATCCGGATTTGGAAGTGCAGGTGTTGGCCTTGCCGCGGGTGGTGAACCTGTCGCGGCGCGAGGCGGACATGGCGATCACCGTCAGCCCGCCAGTGGCGGGACGGCTGCGTGTACAAAAGATCACCGGTTATCATCTGCACCTTGCGGTGCGGGTGGATGCGCCGCCAGTCGCAACGTTGGCCGACCTGCGGGGGCGACCGATCGTGGGCTATATTCCCGATATGATTTTTGACAAGGAATTGGACTATCTCGGCGCTCTTGGTGCAGACGGGGTTCAGATGGCCTCTAATTCTGTGGCGGTTCAGTTGCAGATGATCCGGCAGGCGGGGGTGGGGATTGTGCATGATTTCGCCTTACCCTTTGCGCCGGAGTTGCGGCCTGTGCTGACCGATCAGCTATCATTGACCCGTGCGTTCTATCTGGTGCGGCATGACTCGGACCGGCAATCCGACCGGCTCAACCGCTTTGCACAGGCACTGATCGCGGGGTTGCAGGCGGAAGTTGTCCGCTTGGAGCGCATGGCACGCTTGACAGATAGCCCCCTGATTTGAGACGCTAAAGATCCCGGAGCAACCTCAAGGAGCCCGCCGATGATCGTTTCCCAAATTCTCAAATCAAAAGCCGATGTCGGCGTGATTTCGGTCAAGCCGACCGATCATGTGCGCGATGCGGTCAAGATATTGTCCGCCAAGCGGATCGGGACGGTCGTGGTATCATCGGACGGCGTAGCGCTTGACGGGATTTTGTCGGAACGCGATATCGTGCGCGAAATGGGCAAACGGGGTACAACCTGTCTGGACGAGCCAGTCAGCGGGATGATGACGGCCAAGCTGGTGACGTGCAAACCGTCTGACAGCGCGCTGGACGTGCTGGAGATGATGACCGAAGGCCGTTTTCGCCACGTGCCAGTGATGGAGGATGGCAAGATGATCGGTCTGATTTCCATCGGTGACGCGGTCAAGGCGCGTTTGGCAGAGCTAGCCATGGAAAAGGATGCCCTTGAGGGCATGATTATGGGGCATTAGGCACTTTAACAGAACAGATATGTCCCGGGTCAATGCACTGTCGTTGCCTTAAACGCTGCTACCTTCCGACATTTGAAGATATGATTGACGTTGTCCAGTAATCTCAGGGCCTTGCAATCCGTGCCGTACTATTGTTGCGTGGGGCGGAGGTTTTGAATAATGAGGTGCGCCATGCGCGTAGGACTTTACCCCGGCACGTTTGATCCGGTGACGCATGGCCATATCGATATCATTCGTCGCGCCTGTTCGTTGGTGGACCGTTTGGTGATCGGTGTAGCGATCAACCGTGATAAGGGGCCGTTATTCACGCTCGAAGAACGTGTTGCCATGATTGAAGCGGAATGTGTCCCGTTGGGTGAAGCCATGGGATGCGAGGTTGTGGTGCATCCGTTTGAGAACCTTTTGATCGACTGTGCCCGTGATGTGGGGGCGGGGGTCATTATCCGCGGTCTGCGTGCTGTGGCAGATTTTGAGTATGAATTTCAAATGGTTGGGATGAATCGTTCACTTGATAACTCGATCGAAACAGTCTTTTTGATGGCTGATGCCAAGAACCAGGCGATTGCATCCAAGCTGGTCAAGGAGATTGCCCGGCTTGGCGGTGACGTGTCCAAATTTGTAACGCCCCCCGTGAAAGCTGCGCTCACTGAACGGTTCGCTATTTGAACTGGTTTTGGATGATGGTTGCCGCTTATTTGATTTACGCGACGTTGATGGTTTTTGCGCATCCGCAATTCATTTACCCCTTTGGACCTGATCCATTTGATGCACCGGGTTTCCGGCAGGATGTGGTCACAGACCGCAACATTGCCATGGCTGTTGCTGAAGGATCGGATGATGCTGCGGTCCTGTTTTTTATGGGAAATGGTGGCGCCCTGGCTTACTTCACCTTTACGTTGGAGGCCCATGTCAATGCGGACCGGACCATCGCCGCGATGGAATACCCCGGCGGCGGCGGCATTCCTGGTAAGCCGTCGGAATGGGGCCTGAAGGCGGATGCATTGGCGGCGTATGATTGGCTGGATGCGCAGCATGATGGGCCGATTGTGGTGCATGGCTTTTCGATGGGAACGGGCCTCGCGCTGCATGTGGCGGCGGAGCGTCAGGTGGCCGCGATTGTGTTGGACGCGCCTTATGTGACGATGTGCGCGCTGATGACGCGGGCGTCGTGGTTGCCGGCATGCTGGATGCCGGGTGTGCAAAAGTGGAATTCAGGAGCGTTGGTCCCGCGCGTTTCGGCGCCCGTGCTGGTGCAGCATGGAACGGCTGACCAGCTGATCCCGATGGCCGCCGGTCAGCGTCTGGCGGAGCTGGTGGATCGGGCCGGGTTGGATGTGACATTTCATGCCATTGATGGCGCCACGCATAACAACCTGGCAGGGCAGGCGGGGTATCAGGGCCGGATCGATATGTTCCTTGACAGGGTCCTGAAATAAGAAAGCCGCCCCCGAAGGCGCGGCTGTTTTTCAACGTATTCAGAGCGGTTTAGCCGTAAATCGCTTTTGCAGCAACCTTGGCCGCATCTTCGCGGAACATGCCCAGATCAATCGCCACGTCTTGTGGCATGCTGCGCAGTTCACGCTTGAGGCGGGAATAGGCCACGCGCTTTTCAATTGCGGTGCGAACGGTGTTCAGTGCGGTCATTTGCGTGCTCCTTTTAAGTCATCGCGTTGGTTTGTCTTGATCCATCATTTAGCGATGCTGCGGTGCAGAACAAGGCGCGAAAACTGCAGAGCGCCATGCAAGTTATGCATGGCCGGGTTAACAGTTTGCCTACAAAAAAGGCCGACCCTTTCAGATCGGCCCTGTTAACCATGATTTATGGTTGCTTAGATCAGCTTGCCCATGGCGACCGCGGTGTCGGCCATACGGTTAGAGAAGCCCCATTCGTTGTCATACCAAGTCAGGATCCGCACCATGTTGCCGTCCAGCACCTTGGTTTGGTCAAGGTGGAAGATGGATGAATGTGGGTCGTGGTTGAAGTCGGAACTGACCATGGGCAGGTCGGTGTAGCCCAGCACGCCCTTGAGCGGGCCGTCAGCGGCGGCGATGATTGCGTTGTTGACCTCATCCACCGTGGTGGCTTTTGTTGCCTCGAATGTCAGGTCCACGACCGAGACATTGGGCGTTGGAACCCGGATTGCAACGCCGTCGAGCTTGCCATTCAACTCGGGCAGGACGAGGCCGACGGCCTTGGCCGCGCCGGTTGAAGTCGGGATCATGGACAGGGCTGCCGCGCGGGCGCGGTAGAGATCCTTGTGCATGGTATCCAGCGTGGGTTGGTCGCCGGTGTAGCTGTGGATCGTGGTCATGAAGCCTTTGGTGATGCCGATGGCGTCGTTGAGAACCTTGGCCACGGGTGACAGGCAGTTGGTGGTGCAGGACGCGTTGGAGACGACGATGTCGTCGCTGGTCAGCACATCATGATTTACGCCGTAGACGATTGTTTTGTCTGCATTTTTGCCCGGCGCCGAGATCAGCACGCGCGATGATCCATTGTCGAGATGGGCCTGGCAGGCTTCTTTGCTGGTAAAGATGCCTGTGCATTCCAGAACGATATCAACATCGGCCCATGGCAGTTCGGCAGGGTTGCGGATGGCTGTCACGGCCATCGGCCCACGGCCTACGTCGATGGTGGTTTCGGTTGTGGTGACGGTGGCCGGGAAACGGCCATGGACGCTGTCGAACCGTAACAGGTGGGCATTGGTTTCGACCGGGCCAAGATCGTTGATGGCGACGACCTCGATATCTGTGCGTCCGCTTTCGATGATGGCGCGCAATACGTTGCGGCCAATCCGGCCAAATCCGTTGATGGCGACTTTGACGGCCATGATACGTCCTCCTGATCGATGAATGTTGGCGCTAACATTGCGATTTATGACCAAAGGTCAACAGTTGATGGCGTATCAGTTTCACCGCCAAAAGGCGAGGTACTCGGTCAGGGCGACCAGCTTGCGCATCAGGAAGATGATCATATCCGCCTCGATCACGAAAATATCGAGCGCGACGAAGCCGATGATCACAAGGCCGAGGCCGATGGCGATGGTATTGGTCATGGTGCAGGTCTAGCGGGGTGGGCCGGAAATGGCAAAATCTGTCCGCGTTCTAAACGGATTTGGTTAATGCGCGGTTCGCCTAACTTGTGCGCTAACCCAAACACGGTTCATTGCTTGCGTTAACCTTTGAAAACACGTCGAAATTCTGTTGCTGCATTCCATGCAGAAACCATGCGCAAACCATGCGCATATATGTATGGAATTTGCCGGGTTAATGCAGCGTGCGCTGTGGGTGCGTTAACCAATGCAAACCCGTCGACACCGAAGCGCATTCATCCCCCAAGGCACGTATTTACCACGTTCGGCGCGAAAAATACCACGTTCGCTCAAACGATGGCGCACACGCGCTTGCCCTAGCGTCAGTTCTGATGCGCGCTGCCTGATTCGATGCAGCGCCTGTCCAACCTCATCGGGCTATCAAAGGAACACGGCAGATGAACATGACCAAAGGAGTAACGTCTTGGGGCCTTTTCGGCTGCGGCATTGATCCCTTGTCGTGGCCCATGCCGTGATCAGTGTGAGCACCCAATTCATACCGGAGATCGCTGCACAGATGTGCGTATCGGTCTGCCGCAACACGAAAACGAACGAAGGATCGAACTTATGAAACTGTTTTTCACGATTTTTGGGACCGTCATGGTCGCGGCGGTTGCTGCATATGCGGGCGGCCTTGCCGATGCGATTGTCGAAACTGCGCCGGTGATCATGACCCCAGAAGAACCGTCGGGGAGTGTACCAAGCTGGGTCATCCCGGCGACGATTATCGCGGTGCTGGTTGGCGCTGCTGTTCTGGCGGGTGACGATGATGACAGCGGAGCGTCCTGAGAGTTGGACCGCATTCCTGGCTGCAAAGATGGCGGATGACGCGAGAATGCACCGTGCCAGACCGCGCATTGTGATCGGGGTATGCACGCGGCAGCGCAATGCGCTGCTGCGTCGCCTGATCGACAGTATTGGCGAACAACAAATTCCGTCGGCTTATGATGTGGGTATTCTTGTTGTGGACAATAACGACGTGCCGACCGCGACCAAAGCGCTGGTCGGTTTGTCCGGACAGTTTCCAGTGACGGTGGTGCACGAGCCGCAGATCGGTCTGGTCCATGCGCGCAACCGCGCCTTGGATAAGGCTGTTGCGCGCGGTGCGGATTGGTTCATCGGTGTCGATGATGATGAATGGGTCGCAGATGATTGGCTGGCCCGCTTTATCGCGGCGTTTGAGACAATGCGTGGGCCTGTGTTGATGGCCCCATGCCGCTATGTCTATGACGACACGCTGAGCCCGTTTCTGGCACCGCGTCAGTTGCCCACAAACTCGCGCGGGGCACGTCCTGCTGTGATGTCGACTGGCAATTATGCATTGCACCGCCGCGTGTTCGACCCAAGGCATGGCCCCGGATTGCGTTTTGACCCCGCCTTCAATGAAAGCGGCGCAGAAGATCTGGAGTTCTTTTTGCGCGCCGAGCGGACCTGTGGCTGGGTTGCGGCCTGGGTGCCTGATGCTGTGGTTTTTGAAAACTGGGATGGTGTACGCGCCACCTTGCGTTACCGGATGGCGCGCAGTTTGCGCAATCAGATTTCGGCCTATCAGGTGGCCCGGCTGCATCGCCGTCTGGGTTATCACGGCAGTCGTCTGGGAAACCTTGTGCGTGTCGTGATGCGCGTCAACCGGAACATGGTTCTGGGCACCGTCAGCATGGCAGCGGGCGTTGCCCTGTTGCCGTTTGCATGGCGCAGGGGGCCCGTGATGATTGGCAAAGCTTTGGAACGTTTTGTGTGCGCCTGGGCCGTTTTGCCATTTGTTTTTGGGGCGTCGCCTGTTGCTTACGGCGCGCGTGCCGATGCACATTAGCGGGGGTCGCGCCACATAGAAAATGTAACCCGCCCGTCCGTGGGCGATGCGCATAACCAGTCTTTTTTGACTTCCCGAGAATAAAACCCCTTGCCCGCGCGTCACCGTGGTGAGCCGCGTCAAACGCTGCGGCGCAATGAAAATGATAAACACTGGATAAAGTAATGAAACCGACGCTTCCTAATTTTTCGAACGCCTCTCAGGCCACGCCATTTGCCGCGGTCGCACCATCCCGCTTTGTATCGCCCATTGCATTGATGCTGGGTCTGCTAAGCTATCAGCCCGCCATGGCGCAACAGGTCATCGCCGATGGTGAGGTGGTGACGGCGCCAGTGGTCCTGAATACCGCGGGTGACAGCCTGACGATTGAGGCGGGCGGCAGTCTGATCGTTGACACTGACGACGCGGTCAACGCAAACGCCATCCCTGGCCAGAACATCGACAATGGCGGCACAATTGATGTGAGCGGTGAAAATAACTCTGGTATTGTGTCGGGAAGCCGCGACTCAACCATCACCAATAGCGGTACTTTAAGCACGGAAGGCAACAGCGGTTTTGGTATCATTGTACAAACAGGTGCGGCGGGTAACGTTACGATCAACAATAGCGGTAGCATCGAAACAGTTGGCATTAATGCTGATGGCATCATTGCATCCGGATCGAATAACCTGGTTGATAACACCGGCAGTGTGACGACAGGAGGCGTGCAGTCGATCGGTATAGACGCCAGGGGCGTTGACGCGACTGTTATCAATAGCGGGTCTGTGTCCACGACCGGCGATCTTTCGGAGGGGATCGTCGCAAATGACGCGAATGCCGATGTGACAAACGCGGAAGCCGTTTCGACGTTTGGCACAAATTCGGATGGCATTCAGGCCAATGGCGCTGATGCGAGGGTGACCAACACGACCACCGGTGTTGTGGCAACGACCAATGCGAATTCGGATGGCATTGAGGCAAACGGTGCAAATGCGGTCGTGATCAATGAAGGTACTGTGTCGACAGAAGGCGACAATTCCATAGGTATTCGTGCCAACGGGGTCGGTGCTGTCGTCACGAATACGGGTAGCGTCACCACGCAGGGTAATGGCGCGCGCGGGATCAGCCTTGAGAACGACCTTGGTCAGGTGACCAATAATGCGGCGATCACGACAGGTGGTACAGATTCAGATGCGATTGTGGTCGTCGGTGACGATGCAGAGGTCGATAACACCAATGCGATCTTGACCACGGGTGCTGACAGTGACGGGATCAATGTGACGGGCGATCGTGCGCAGATCGACAGTGCCGAGCCGGGCAGTATCACCACGCAGGAGGATGGGTCCCGCGGAATCTTTCTGGACGGTGATTTTGGTCAAGTCACAAATGGTGCAGCGATTACGACGGGCGGCGCAAATGCGGACGCCATTGTCGTCGTCGGTGAGGATGCCGACGTGAATAACACCAATGCGATCTTGACCACGGGCGCTGACAGCGACGGGGTCAATGTGACGGGCGATCGTGCCCAGATCGTCAATGATGAAACCGCCGGTATCACCACGCAGGGTGATGGGTCGCGCGGGATCGCGTTGGCCGGGACTGACGGTGTTGTCACCAATGATGGCGCGATCACAACGGGCGGCGCTGGTGCCGCTGGGATCGAGGCCTCGGGTGAGCGTCATGTGATCACGAACAACAATACGATCAATACGACAGGTGCGAACAGCAGTGGTATCGTCACGCGTGGGGCGAATGCCAATGTCACCAATGATGGCGGCATTGCCACGACAGGTACGGAGTCCCACGGGATTTCCACGGGTGGCAACGCATCTACCATCGTGAATACCAACACGATCACAACCGAAGGTGAGGGCGCGTCCGCCATTCGTATATTTGGTGGCGGTACGCGTGTCACCAATGATGCCGATCTGACGACGACAGGCGCTGATGCGGCGGCCATTCTGGCGTCCGGTGGCAAGCCTACGGTGGTGAACAACAATAATGTGCAGACAACCGGTGACGGTTCTGCCGGGGTCCGCACGGTCGGTTCTGAAGCGACGGTGACGAATAACGGGTTGATCGACACGGATGGCGCGGGTTCGATTGGTGTGGTTGGCACCGGCAACAAGACCAATGTGCGCAACTTCGCCGAGGGTACTATTGCGACAGCGGGTGCCGCTTCACATGGCATCGAGATTGGCGGAACGGAGAGCCGCGCCAATAATAACGGCTTGATCGCCACAACCGGTGACAATGCGTTTGGTATCTTTGCGCAGGGCAATGATGCGGCTGTCACGAACAACAATGCGATTACGACAGGTGGCGGTTTCGCTGATGGGATCAATGTCGCAGGCAACAGTGCTGCGGTTTTGAATACTGCAGATGCCAACATCACCACGACCAGCGATAATGCCAATGGTATTGTGGCTGGCGGGATTGGGGTCGATGTCGACAATCTGGGTATCATCACGCTGAACGGCGGGTTTGGTGCAGGTATCGTGGCGACTGGCGCTGACGCGGATGTGCTGAATGCTGTCGGAGCGACCATCATCGGGGTTGGTGACGGTGCGGAAGGTATCGTGGTGGGCGGTTCCGCCGAAGCGGAACAGTCCGACAACGCAATCGTCGTCAATGACGGGCGGATTGAGACATCGGGTAGCGACGCAAACGGGATGAGGGTGAATGGCACGCAAGCCACGATCGCCAATACCGGCGCGATCTTGACCGGTGCGCTGGGTGACGCAACACTTGCTGGCGGTTCCCATGGTATTCAGTCGTTGGGTGATAACTCGATTGTCAACAACGGCGGTACGGTGACGACAAATGGCGAGAACTCTCATGGCATAGTGGCGAACGGCGCATTGAGCGCCATCACGAATGATGCCTTCGTGGTGACAACAGGCGTTGGGTCTGATGCGGCTGTCGTGGCGGGTGACCAGAGCAGGATTATCAATAACGGTAACCTGATCACCATCGGTGACGGTCTGGCAGCGGCGATCCGTGGGGGTGATGGCGATCAGTTTGCCACATTGGCGGATGGCCAGACGATTGTTGGTGTCATTGATCTGGGTGCAGGGGCTGGTGATGCGCTTGCTGTTCAGGAAGGATCCTTGCCAGAAGATATCTCTTGGCGGGTGTCCACCTTTGGTGTGGAAGCGTTTGACGTTGATGACAGCTTTGATGCGCAGTTCGTGACATTCGGAGAGAACCAAACCGATGTGATGGTATTTGAGATGACTGGTCCTTCGGTTTTGAATGAAACGACCGCTGCCCTGACGGATGGTGCCCGCCGCGCCATTGATGACAATGCGGGTACGGCAGGTGTCTGGGCTGGCGTGTTCGGAGAGGCGGGCACATATGGCGATGACGGCGCTGCACTGGCCTATTCCCAAGAGCTGGCCGGTCTGATGGCGGGCTACGAGGGCACATTCAATGGCCGCGATATGGGGTTCGTCGCCGGTGTCACCACAAGCGAGATTGAGACCGACGTCACATCAAGCACGCTGAGCGGCGAGAGTTTCTTTGGCGGGGTCTACTACACGGTGCCCGGCAGTGAAGGAAAATATACCATCAACTTGCTGGCCGGTGCCCAAAGCTATGACAGTGAGCGTCTGGTTCTGGATACATCAATCCTGGATGGTCTGGAAACGGCGACGGCCACAATGGATAGCACGTTCGTCAGCGCGTCAATCACCGCGTCGGGGTATTTCCGCGAGCTGGGTGTGTTTGAGCTGCGGCCGTCGGCGGCGCTGAATTATACCGCGTCGTTCTTTGATGCCTATGAGGAAACTGGCACAACCGGGTCCAATCTGAGCGTTGACAGCCGTCTGGCCCAGACATTCCGTTCGCGTCATCAATTGGCGCTGGGTTACACGGCGGGCCGGTTTGACGCGGAAATGCGTGGCGGGATCGACGGGCGGCTGAGCATCGAGGATGATTTTGAAGCGCGCACATCATTGGGGGATCAGATCAGTGATCCGTTCACATTTGCCCCTGAGGATAGCGATACGTTCCTGGCCGGGTTTGTTGGTGCGCGGGCTACGTTTGCGCAATCGCAGGGCCTGAGCCTGATCGGCGATGTCGAATACCAGTTCGGTCAAAACGATGCTGAGGCGGTCGCGGCCAGCCTGAATATCAGCTTCAAATTCTAAATGTATTTGGTCGAGGCGCATTGGGCGCCTCGGCCTTTTCCACATCAAAGGATCGGTTTGTCATGTTTGTATCGGTCGTGATCGCACAGTTCGCAAGTCGCGCCTTGGCCCTAGATTCCCAAAGCCGCATTTGTTGCTATCGCGCCCAGATCGGGCTGCCCACCGGGGCCGATTACGACATAATCCGCGCCATCCGTGGTCCAGCTGACAAAGTCGAACCCGTTGATGGTTTGTGTTTTGAATTCAAGCGTTTCGCCGGGGGCTGTGTTGCTGCGTTGCAGGCAAAGGGCGATAACAGCGCCATTTGGCTGTCGATACATCAGTTGTGCGACCGGTTTGCCATTGGCCACCAAAAGCCGACCGCCTTCGAATGTCATTCCGAAAGACGACAAATCCGGGATGGTGAACGTGGTTCCGACCGTGTTGCCCAACCAGGCTTCGATATAGCTGGCCCGGTCTGCGCCGACTTCGACCAGATGCCGGTCCTGACTGGCATAAATGGCGTGATAATCGGCGATGTCCGCGAGCCATCTGTCCGGGGCGGGGGCCGATTGCCCATTGATCGCATAACCGCCCGCGCCCCCCATCGCGAAAACCACAAGGCTGGCTGCCAATGTGCCCCAAATCGGGCGGTGCGGGGCGACGGGCCCCGAAATTTCCGCAGCCTTTATGTCTTGGGCGAGCGCAAATGGCACCGGGTCGTTCAGCTGGGTCTGGAATTGTTCAATCGCAAGTGCATCGGCCAGCATCAAAGCATCCAATATGGCTTGGGCATCGGGGTCATTGGCCAAAAGCGTTTCGACGCCGCTGGCATCGTTCAGGTTTAATTCGCCGTCCATATAGGCGCTGAGCTTTTCCGAAAAATCCTTCATTGCTGTGTACCCCCATCTGACGCGAGGCTTGCGACAAGGAGTTTTCTTGCACGGTGAATCCTGCTCATCACCGTGCCGATGGGGATGCCCAGCAAATCAGAGGTTTCGCGGTAGCTGTAACCTTCGGCGCAGACTAGCATGAGTGGTTGTGCGAGATCCTGATCAAGATCGGCCATCTTGCGGTGCACGTTTTGGGCATCAATGCGATCATCTTCACCACTCTGAGTATGTAATTCGGATGCTTGTTCTGCCGGGATCTGGCCCGCGCCGTGGCGCAGCTTGCGTTTGCGCACCTCGGAAATCCAAAGATTACGCAGCACACGAAACATCCAACGATCAAGCGGTTGTGCCGGGTCGTATTGCTGCCATCTGTCCAGCGCGGCCGCACAAGCGTCCTGCAAAAGATCGTCGGCATCGGGGTTGGAACGGGTCAGGCTGAGCGAAAAACGACGCAATCGCGGCAACAGATTGATCATGTCTGCCTTGAATTGATCGGGGGGTATTGCCATCGCGCGCATTCGTTCCGGAAGGGTGCATTTATACCGATCCATAATCCATGATTTTTTCATATTTTTCAATGGATTGCTTTGGTTTTTGGGGCAATTACCACGCAAAATCTGCGCTAATTTTCGTGGGTCTTTGATAGTGGACGGGCGTGCTGCATCCGCCGACAATATGTCAATCGCGATTACTGCACTCCGGCTCATAGCATGTATCCTATGGTTGTGTGTGGGCTGCTGGTTCCGCCTTTCCATGTAAGGATTACGCACCACATGCGTGAATTATTCTGTTCTGTCGTAATTTTTCTGCGTGCCGGCAGTGAATGCCGCAATTATGTGTGTTCGCGCAAAAATTGTTGGATTTCGTCCATGCAGACCTGCCAGGCCGGTTCGTCGCCAAGGATGATGTGGTTGCGGCTTTCCAGCGTCACAAACCGCGCGTTGGGAATGCTGGCTGCCAGTTCTCGTCCTTGTTCAAACGGAATGCGTTGATCCCCGCGGGCGTGCAGGACCAATGTCGGTGCCTTGATTTGTGGCAAAAGGTGCCGCACGTCGATATCGCCGAACGCTTGTTGAAACCGCACCGCGTTTTCCGGCGATGTTGTCTGCCGCTGAAAATCATCGAACCAGGCCAAGGCATTGGGGTTTGCATCTGGCATGAAGGTTTGCGAAAAGATGTGCCGGTAGGCTGCGTTTGAGGTGCCCCAGCCCAAACGTGTCAGGGTCAATACGGCTTTGCGTCTTTCGCGTTCTTCGGCGGACATGCCGATCCGCCAACCACTGGCATACCCTCCGACAAGGATAAGCGCGGAAACCCGATCGGGATGCCGCACCGCATATTCAATGGACACGGCGCACCCCTGCGACATGCCCAGCAATGGAAAACGCCCCAGCGATTGGCTGTCGACTACGGTTTCAAGGTCGTTGAGAAAGGACGCAAAGCTGATATCGGGTACATCCCAGTCCGACAGCCCGTTGCCGCGTTCGTCGTACCGAATGAAGGTGTGATTTGAGGCCAGCGCTTGGAAGGTTTTGCTCCAGATCGGGCTGTCCCAGTCGAGTTCGAGATGGTTCAGCCAATTTGCGGCCTTCACCAAGGGCGGCCCTGAACCGACCTTCGCATAGGCGATCTTGACATCATCGACGGCTTTACAGAAACCGATTTGTTGGTTTTTTAAGAAGCACTTGCTGGGCGTTTGTGATGTCGTTTTGGCTGTTGTCCATGACTTGGCATCCGGGCCCATGAGCGATTTGTATCTACTTGCGACGCCGTCTGCTTCTTCTTTTCGTCCGAGGCTGGACAGCTTGTCCCACAGGGCCCGTGGCGCGTCATGCGAGAAGGGTTCGAGATTGCACCAGGTGCGCAGCCATTTGATGGCTTCGGCATCTTCCACACCGTCTGCAGCGACGAGTTTGCGGATGATGCCTGCCCGTAACCCTTGCAGTTCTTCGCGTTCGCCAAGCAGCCAGATGTGGTAATCCTCTGCTCTGGGGAGTTCGAGGCTGGCCAGTGGGCGATGTGCCAATAACATCGCCGCATGCCGCAAGCATTTGATTGATGGGCTGGCGCTGTCATGAATGTCGCGTACGACGCGCGTGTCGAGGATCAAACCGCTCATTTTCAAAGAAACACGATCACGATCAGCAAGCAGCAGCGACGCGCCGTCATGCTGCAACAAGGGACGCAATTTGCTGAGTGACCAGCGCAGCGCCCCGCGTGGATCATTGGTATTGTCAAAGAACAGCTCGCACAGATGTTCGCGCCGATGCGACTGTCCGGTGATCGCGAGGTAAGCCAGAAGTGCCCGGGTTTTCCGAGACGAGGTCAGGGGGACATCAATACCGTTGCGCAACAATGTCACATCACCGAGCACATTGATTCGCAGTGGCGCCTCTGTCTGGAGCTGTTGCACTGCATATGTTCTGGCGTCCAATTGCGTCACGGTCATCGCCCTCCTTCGGCTTGTTTATAGCGGTCAAGCGGTCGTCTGACTGCTCAAGAAGGTTACGCATGGTAAGCGGTATTTATTCTTGGTTCTGTAGCAAATTCTACAAATTAATGTCGAAATACGGGGGGTGGAGCGGTTGCGGACCGGCGAAGATCCTAATTTTTCGCTAATTAAAACGGCATTTTTCGAAAATACCACGTTTGCTCAAACGATTGTGCCAATGGTGATAGGTTATGGTGTCTGTACTGTCGGCATGAACAGATGCGCGCGCAGTGCAAGACAAGAACGTGAGGCGCGTGTTTGTCACATCAAAAAATCCGGCCTGTTTCACTGAGCCGCCGCACTTATCCTGACAACTGGTAGCTCGGGTCAGGACTACTCAATCTCGTGCGGCGGCTCTGCAAAGCAGGGCGACCTTTGCGGAAGTACGGGACAGATGCCAGAGATGAATTACAGTTTGATTGTGGGGTCCGCGTGCCGAAAGCGCAGCCAGGTCTGGTCGTCTGACGCGCAGCTATTGCGCGATTTCGGCACCCAGTTCGCCAACAGCAATACCCAGCATAGTGGGGATTTGATGTTGCTGGCGCCAAGCGGTGACGCGGTCGAGCAGTTTGATGTCTGGACGCGGCAATGGTGCCCTGAAACCTGATCTTGGTCGGGTTGGTGATGTTTACTGTAGTCGTCCCATCGTCGCCGCAACATCGGCCATGCGGGCCGAGAACCCCCATTCATTGTCGTACCACGCCAGAACCCGTACTGTTTTGCCGCCCACCACCTTGGTCTGGTCGGGGGCGAAGATGCAGCTTTGGGTGGTGTGGTTGAAGTCGATGCTGACCTTTGCCTCGGCGTCATAGGCCATGACCATGCCCATGTAGCCGTTCGCGGCCTCGGCCACGATGGCGTTGACGTCATCGGCTGTGACGGATTTGCCCGCCTCGAACGTCAGGTCAACCGCGCTGACATTTGGCGTAGGCACCCGCATGGCGGTGCCATCGAGTTTACCGGAAAGTTCGGGGAGGACTTCGCCAAGGGCCTTGGCGGCCCCGGTCGACGTGGGGATCATCGCCATGGCGGCGGCGCGGGCGCGGTAGAGGTCATTATGCCGCCGGTCGAGTGTGGGCTGGTCGCCAGTGTAGCTGTGGATTGCGGTCATGATGCCCCGTTCGATGCCGATGGCGTCGTTCAGGACCTTTGCCAGCGGGGCGAGGCAGTTGGTGGTGCAGGAGCCGTTCGAGACCATGCGTTCGGTCGCAATCAGGTCGCGGTGGTTGACGCCGTAGACGACGGTGCGGTCGACGTTCTTTGCTGGGGCGGAGATGAGCACCTTTTTTGCGCCCCGATCCAGATGGACCGATGATTTGGTGCCGTCGTTGAATTTGCCGGTGCATTCGAGCACGACATCGACACCGTCCCAGTCGAGTTCGGTTGGTTCGTAGGTGGACATCACGTCAATCGGGCCGCGTCCGAGATCGAGCGTGTTGCCCCTGACGGTGACGGGGTTGCCGAAACGCCCGTGGACGCTGTCGTATTTCAGAAGATGTGCGTTGGTTTCAATGGGTCCGGTGGCGTTGATCTTCACGACCTGCACATCGTTGCGCGCGGCCTCGGTGATGTGGGCCAAGGTGCAGCGCCCGATGCGGCCGAAACCGTTGATCCCGATGGTGACTGTCATGCTCTCGACCCCTTGGCTTTTGTGCGTTTGGTGCCGGGTTCGTTGTGGGGTGTCTAGAGGAAATATCATATTTGTCAGTATGTTAACGGTAACAGTGCGGAGGGCACACAGGTTAACGCTAACGGTTTGCGCCAACATCACGGGGTTGCCCAACGGGCGTGGGCGGTTCACCCTTGGACAGAGAATCGGGGGATCAGCGATGAGTGGACTGCTGGCGCTGTTGGATGATGTGGCTGCAATTGCAAAGGTGGCCGCAGCCTCGGTTGATGATGTGATAGGGCAGGCGACCAAGGCGGGCGCGCAGGCGGCGGGTGCCGTGATCGATGATGCTGCCGTGACGCCGAAATACGTGCAGGGGTTTTCGGCAGAGCGGGAGTTGCCGATCGTGGGCCGGATCGCGCTGGGGTCGATCCGTAACAAGCTGTTGATATTGCTGCCTGCGGGGCTGCTGTTATCGGCGTTTCTGCCCTGGCTGATCCCGATCCTTCTGATGCTGGGCGGCGCCTATCTGTGTTTTGAAGGGGCCGAAAAGATCGCCCATTCCTTTGCCGCCGGAAAGACCCATGCGGAGGAGACGGGCGATCCGGCCCATCTGGAAGAGGAGAAGGTGCAGGGGGCGATCAAGACCGATTTCATCCTGTCGGCGGAGATCATGACGATTGCCCTGGCCGCAATCGAGGCGCCGGGTGTCTGGATGCAGGCGGCGACGCTGGCTGCGGTGGCGGTTGGCATCACCGTGATGGTCTATGTGTCCGTGGCGGTCATCGTGAAGGCGGATGATGTCGGGTTGGTGATGGCGCGTGCCGGTCGGTTGCGCACCACCCGCGCGTTGGGGCGTGGGATCGTCGCAGGTATGCCGGGTTTCCTGAAGGTGCTGACCTGGGTCGGCACGGCGGCGATGCTGTGGGTCGGTGGGTCGATCATCGTCCACGGGCTGGAGGAACTGGGCTTTGCTGGGTTGGGTCATGTGATTCATGACTGGGCCGTTGCGGCAGCCCATCAGGTGCCGGATCGCTTTGCAGGGGCCGTGGAGTGGTTCGTGACAGCCGGGTTGGATGGTGTGTTTGGTCTGGTGTTGGGGCTGGTGCTCATGCCTGTGGCAAACCGACTGATCGCGCCAGTGTGGCGGCGGGTGATGCCGGGGTGAAAGGTGGGGTGGAACGCCACCCTACACCGGTGCGCGGGGCGACGTTAGGGAATGTGACAATATTGCTAATTGCTATGTCACATGACATAGCGCGGATTAACCATTTGTTTACTTAGTGGGATGCTGAAGCTGGCCCAAGAATCGGGTCGTGCAGACTACCAAGGAAACAACATGATCAGAATTCTCTATTTCAGTACAGCGGATGCCGACCTGAAACGGGATGACGTGAACGATATTGTGGCGCGGGCACAGGTGCGGAATGCTGAAAGGGGGGTGACAGGGGTCTTGGCCTATAACGGCCGGAATTTCTGTCAGGTTCTTGAAGGTGATGAAAAGACAGTGCTTGATCTGGTCGCGACAATCGGTGCGGACCAGCGGCATCATGGGTTCAAGATTTTGGATGAAAAGCCGATTGAGAAGCGCCATTTCGCGGAATGGTCACTGCGGCTTGTCGATGGCCTTGATTTTGGTGTGGTGATCAATGCGATGAAGGACTGACCCGGTCCTGAAATGTGTCGGAGGCGGCGGTGTGATCCCGCCGCCTTTTTGCATTCATTTGATCAGGGATTTGACCTTATCTGCGGTATCTTGCGCGGTGATCCCGAATTCTTCGTAGAGCTTTTCTGCGGGTGCAGATGCCCCGAACCCGTGCATCCCGATGAAGCCGGATTTCTCGCGCTTGCCGCGTTCGCCGAACAACCACCGGTCCCAGCCGAAGCGAATCCCAGCCTCGATCGCGACGCGTACGGGCCCTGCAGGCAGGACGCGTTTGCGATAGCTTTCGTCCTGTTCTTCGAACAGTTCCCAGCAGGGCATGGAGACGACACGGGTGCCGATGCCTTCTGCCTGCAAGAGGTCACGGGCGGCGAGGGCGATTGACACCTCGGAGCCGGTGGCGAGGAGGATCGCCTGCCGTTTGCCTTCTGCGTCAGCGAGGACATAGGCCCCTTGCGCGGTCAGGTTTTTGGTTTTGTGTTCCGTCCGGACGGTGGGCAGCCCCTGGCGGGTCAAGGCCAGTACGCTGGGTGTTTTCTGTGAGGTGAGCGCCAGCTCCCACGCCTCTGCCGTTTCTACAGTATCGGCGGGGCGGAAGACGTTGGTGTTCGGCGTTGCCCGCAGCATGGCGAGGTGTTCGACGGGCTGGTGTGTTGGCCCGTCTTCGCCAAGCCCGATGCTGTCATGGGTCATGACGTAAGTTGTTGGGATGCCCATCAGCGCAGAGAGCCGCATTGCCCCGCGTGCATAGTCAGTGAAGCACATGAATGTGCCGCCATAAGGCTTTGCACCACCGTGTAGCGCCATGCCGTTCATCGCCGCCGCCATCCCGTGTTCGCGCACGCCGTAGTAAATGTAGCGGCCCTTGCGGTTGTCGGGGTGGAAGATGCCCATGTCTGATGTCAGCGTGTTGTTGGACCCGGTCAGGTCAGCCGAACCGCCAATAGTCTCCTGCATGATCGGGTTGATGACTTCGAGCGTCATTTCGGACGATTTGCGCGTGGCGACTTTGGGTTGCCCCTCGGTGATCTGCTTTTTCAACGCGCGGATGGTGGCGCTGAGTTTCTTGGGCGCTTCGCCTGCATAGGTCCGGTTGAATTCGGCTTGTTTGGTCGCGGAGAGCGTGGCGAAGCGGGCTTCCCAATCCTTGCGGGTGGCTGCGCCGCGGGCACCGATGGCTTCCCACTGTTTTTTGACATCTGCCGCGACTTCGAAATTGCCCATGGGCGCACCATAGGCTTCTTTTGCGGCCTTCAATTGTTCGGCGTCCGTCAGCGCGCCATGCCCCTTGGATGTGTCCTGTGCCGCGTGACCCAATGCGATATGGGTCTTGCACGCGATCATGGACGGGCGGGGGTCTTTCTTGGCTGCTGTGATGGCGGCGTCGATCGCCTCGGGATCGTGCCCGTCGATGGATTGGACGTGCCAACCTGCCGCCTCGAACCGCATCGGTTGGTTGGTGATATCGGCCATGTCGACGGTGCCGTCGATGGTGATGTTGTTGTTGTCAAAGAACACGACCAAGTGGCCCAGTTTTTGCATGCCCGCCAGACCGATGGCCTCGTGGCTGACACCTTCCATCAGGCAGCCGTCACCAGCCATGACATAGGTGTAATGGTCGATGATCTTCTTGCCCCAGGTGGCACGCTGGATTTCTTCGGCGATGGCGAAGCCGACGGAATTGGCGATGCCCTGACCAAGTGGGCCGGTGGTGGTTTCGATCCCGCGGGCATGGCCGAATTCTGGGTGACCTGCGGTTTTGGCGCCCCATTGGCGGAAGTCCTTGATTTCGCTGAGCGGCATATCTTCGTAGCCGGTCAGATACATCAGGGAATAAAGCAGCATGGAGCCGTGACCTGCGGATAGGATGAACCTGTCACGGTCGGGCCATTCCGGTGTTTTTGGGTCAAAGTTCAGGTGTTTTTCAAACAGAACAGTTGCCACATCGGCCATGCCCATTGGCATGCCGGAATGGCCAGAGTTTGCAGCGGCCACTGCATCCAGTGTGAGGGTCCGGATGGCGGTTGCTTTTTTCCAATGATCGGGGTGGGCGGTGCGCAGGGCTGCAATATCCAAGGGTGTCAGATCCTATTTACTAAGGTGAACGTCTCGCTTGGGTAGCCTCATATCAGGCCCTTTCCGGAGATCAAGCATGCAGGCTAAGTCGTTCATTTTCTTGAAGCCTGTCCGTTTGCGGGGGGCGGTTGGATCGCTTAGGCTAACGCGCAATAGGCGCGATTCGGGTCAACAAGCCGGTTGGCAGGATCAATTGGACGCAGGTGGGGGTAAACCGCCGCGTTGCGACAGGCCGCGAACCAGCGGTCGTGAAAGGACGGGCGGATGAGTGATATTAGTGCGTTGGAAGGCCGGATTACGGCGGCACTTGACCGGATCAGGCAGGGGATAGATGCGCAAACTGCGCAGGCAGGGGACGATGCGTCCCTCAAGACTGCGCTGGATAATGAGCGCGCGGCCAATGCCGAATTGGTTGAGCGTGTGCGTGTGCTCAAGGAACGCCAGGATGGTCAGGTTGCTGCATTGACCGAACGGGTCGAGGCCCAAAAGGCGCAAATGGTGAAGTTGGATACGGAATTGCAGCAGTTGCGGGCGTCCAATGTGCAGATGCGGGAATTGAACACCGCGTTACGCGAGGCCGTTACCGAAGGGTTGGCACCGGAATTGGTGGACAAGGCCGTGGCTGCCGAGGTGGAGGCGCTGCACGCCCAGCGATCGGCCGACGCTGCCGAGATTGATGCGATCCTGTCAGAATTGAAGCCGTTGATTGAGGAGGCCCCACATGCCGCAGGTTGAGATTGCCGTTGGAGGCCGGACGTTTGAGGTTGCCTGTCAGGATGGCGAAGAGCATTTCCTGCATTCAGCAGCTGCAATGCTCGATGGTGAGGCGGCCCATTTGTCTGAACAAATAGGGCGCATGCCGGAGTCGCGGATGTTGCTGATGGCCGGGCTGATGCTGGCAGATAAGACCGCTGGGCTGGAAGATAAGGTGCGCGAGGCGGAGGCTGAGGCAGCAAAGATGCGGGCCCAGATTGAGACGATGCAAGGCCAGCCCAAGCCTGCGCCGGAACGGGTGGAGGTGCCGGTGGTGCCTGCCGAGGTGACGGATACGCTGGCGGAGATTGCCGCGCGGGCCGAGGCCTTGGCGGATCAGGTTGAGGCCAAAGCCAGCTAATCGGGGCGGCGCGCCAGATCGAGCGCCGCCAGAGTTTTTAGCCGTTCGCTTCGCGGATTTTGTCGGCAGCATCTTTGTCGAAGGTAACGCCGTTTTCGCTGAAAAGCGTGTCGAGTTCGCCAGAGAGCGTCATTTCGGTGATGATGTCGCAGCCGCCAACGAATTCGCCTTTGACGTAAAGTTGGGGAATGGTGGGCCAGTCGGAATAATCCTTGATGCCCTGGCGGATTTGGTCATCTGCCAGCACGTTGATGTCCGCAAAATCGACCCCCATGAAGTTCAGTACGCCGGCCACGCGGGACGAGAACCCGCATTGCGGCATGGATTTGGTGCCTTTCATGAAAAGCACAACGTCGTTGGTAGTGACGGTTTCTTTGATTTGAGCTTCGGCTGTCATGATTATGTCCTTACTATCTTAATCTGCATTGTTGTCACATTCCATCGCCGCCACCGCCGAAATCACCAGATGATGATGCGTTTGAAATGACGTCTCCGCGCGATCCGACTTTTTTCTGTGGATTGTCGTCCATCTGCGCATAGATTGTTCCGGTTTTGTTCAAGTCTTTGTTTTTACGCATCTCTCTTATCATCCAAAGCCACCCCAGGATGGCAGGTATGACAACAATAGCGATGAGTATAACGGGTTTCATGTGTTCAATCTGGTGACTTTGTCGTGAGGGCAAGGGCGTGGAGTTCGCCATTATTGCCGTCCATTTTGCCTTTGAGCGCGGCATAGACGGCGCGTTGTTGCTGGACCCTGTTCTTGCCGCGAAAGCTTTCGTCGATCACCTCGGCTGCGAAATGTGCTCCGTCATCGCCCTGGACGTTAATCGTGGCCTCCGGGAAGCTTTCGCGGAGCAGCGTTTCGATCTCTTGCGCGGTGATGGGCATCTGTGGTCCTTTGTCGGTTTTCTTTAATCTAGGTGTGCCCCGCATGGGGGGCAAGTGGGATGCCCCCGACGGACGTTTGAAAAGACAAGGAAAGTCTAGGCGACGGCGTTTTCGAATGCCGTTCGGAATGTGTGGCTGAGATCGCGGAGTGACATGCTTTGGCTGCCGAACGTGATCTGGTCGCCGCCGACCTTGCCAACCGTTGTCAGCGTCGCACCGACTTGGCTTGCCGCGATCATCAGCGCCTCTGCCTGATCGAAGGTGCAGGCGATCAAATAACGCGCCTGATCCTCGCCGAAGAGTGTTGGCGTATCTTCAATGTCGAGCTGAATGCCCGCGCCCGCGCGTTCGGCCAATTCGAATGCGGCCAGTGCCAGCCCTCCATCGCTGAGATCGGTGCAGGCGGTGATATAGGCGTGGTTGGCCCTGATGAAGTCGCCGTTGCGTTTTTCGGCTGCCAGGTCAACGGGCGGCGCGTCGCCCTCGGCCCGGTCGTAGACTTCGGCTAAAAGGGCGGATTGACCGAGGTGGCCGGTGGTTTCGCCGAGAAGCAGAAGAACGTGCCCGTCGCGGATTTCGCCGGTGATCATGTGGTCGGGATGGCTGATGATCCCAACGGCGCCGATGGTGGGAGTGGGCAGGATGCCTTTGCCGTCGGTTTCGTTGTAGAGCGACACGTTGCCGGAGACGATGGGCATGTCGAGTGCCTTGACCGCTTCGCCGATCCCCTGGATCGCGCCCACGAATTGCCCCATGATTTCGGGCTTTTCGGGGTTGCCGAAGTTCATGTTGTCGGTTGTGGCGAGTGGTGTGGCCCCGACGGCGGTGAGGTTCCTGTAGGCTTCAGCCACGGCTTGTTTGCCGCCCATCACCGGGTTTGCCTTGACGTAGCGAGGGGTGACGTCGCTGGTGAAGGCCAGCGATTTGTCGGTGCCGTGGACCCGCACGATACCGCTGCCGGCGCCGGGTGTGCGAGCGGTGTCCGCCATGACCTGGCTGTCATATTGTTCATAGACCCATTGTTTGCCCGCGTAGTTGGGGCTGCTGATCAGCGCCGTGAGCCCGTCGATGGGGTTCACCTCTGGCACGTCGCCAAGCGGGGCTGCGGCCGGGGTGGGCACCCATGGCCGGTCGTATTCGGGGGCGGAGCCAGAGAGAGTGGCGAGTGGCAGGTCGGCTTTGATTTCGCCGTTATGTTCGACAATGAACCGGTCTTCGGCAATGGTTTCACCGACGATGGCGAAGTCGAGGTCCCATTTTTCGAAAACGGCGCGGGCTTCGGCCTCAAGCTCTGGTTTGAGGACCATGAGCATGCGTTCCTGGGACTCGGACAGCATCATTTCGTAGGCGGTCATGTTGTCTTCGCGCTGCGGGACCGCGTTGAGGTCGAGTTTGACGCCCAGGCCGCCTTTGTCGCCCATTTCGACGGCAGAGCAGGTGAGGCCTGCGGCGCCCATGTCTTGGATGCTGATCACAGCACCTGTCGCCATGAGTTCCAGCGTCGCCTCCATCAGCCGCTTTTCAGTGAAAGGGTCACCGACTTGGACGGTGGGGCGCTTTTCCTCGATCGTGTCGTCGAATTCGGCCGACGCCATGGTGGCGCCGCCGACGCCGTCGCGCCCGGTTTTGGCACCCAGATAGACGACGGGCATGCCGACGCCGGAGGCGGCGGAGTAGAAGATCTTGTCCGCGTCGGCGAGGCCTGCGGCAAAGGCGTTGACGAGGCAGTTGCCGTTATAAGCGGGGTCGAACCGGACTTCACCGCCGACCGTGGGTACGCCGAAGCAGTTTCCGTAGCCGCCGATGCCTGCGACGACGCCGTTGACGAGTTGGCGAGTTTTGGGGTGCGATGGTGCGCCGAAGCTGAGCGAGTTCATCGCCGCGATGGGCCGCGCGCCCATGGTGAAGACATCGCGCAGGATGCCGCCCACGCCGGTGGCAGCGCCCTGATAGGGTTCGATGTAGCTGGGGTGGTTATGGCTTTCCATCTTGAAGACTACGGCCTGACCGTCGCCGATATCGACCACGCCTGCGTTTTCACCGGGGCCGCAGATGACCTGCGGGCCTGTCGTGGGCAGGGTGCGCAGCCATTTCTTGGAGGATTTGTAGGAACAATGTTCGTTCCACATGGCCGAGAAAATCCCGAGTTCGGTGAAGCTCGGTTCGCGTCCGATGATGTCGAGGATACGCTGGTATTCGTCGGGGCTGAGCCCGTGGGCGGCGATCAGATCATCGTTGATTTGCGGCTCTTGCATGTCGTTCCCTTTGGCAGTTGCGGCCTTTTAACGGGGGGCGTGCAAAAGCAAAAGGAGGAAATCAGGATGGCGGGGGGCAGTAATCCGGTTGGTCGCTGTTCTACCCACGATCACGATAGTGAAGGGCCCGTACGGGGTGCCCTGCCTGAGTTCGTTATCGATCAGGAGTTCATCACCTTCTTTTGCCATCTCAATTGATGCCGTCTGAAACGGCATTTTCAACAAGTCAGCCGCGCCATTTCGCCCCATTGTGATGGCGGTGATCACCATAGTGCGGTTATCGACATGGAGAGTGGGCTAAAGGCGATGCGCGTAGTCCTCGCCTTGTTCCCGGGCGATTTGGCTGCTCGCGATGGCATGCAGTGAGAGTGAATGGATTTCCGCGGCCCCGTCTGACTGGGCATCAGCCGTCGCTGGCTGGGCGAGCGCCGTCAGCGCGAAGATTAGAATTTAAACATATCCAGCCAAATCCATCGCTCCAAAGAAAAAAGCCGGGCACGAGGCCCGGCGAAGTCCAACAGGGAGGTGAAGATGATGAACACTTGGGCATCATCACCTTCGCTATTGGAGATAGGGCGCGTTTTTTGACCATTCAAGAAAAAATGGAATTAATTATGTGCAAAGCCGGTATGTGTTGCGTGCATAGCTCGGTTTTTGTGCCTGTTGGTGGTGTTTTGTATATCGGGCTACCTGTTGAATTTTGGCCTAGTTTTCAGCAAAAACAGCTTCGGCCCTTTCCTGAAAATTCCGTTCCTCAAAGGGGTTATCGGGCATGTATACTTCGACCCATCCCGCTGCACTTGCTCTTGTGCCGCCAATGAAACGCGCGGGACCATCAAGGTTGAAGCCCGCTGTGCCGATCAGGCAATTGCCGTATTCGGGGCGCAGCAGGTCGCAGATGTCTTTGAGCCGGACGAGAAATGCGCGGCGTTCTTCAGGGGTCTGATAGGTATTGTCTTCGTTTTCATCGGGCAGGAAGGCCGAGATGAAATCGCCGCCCCTGATCCGTTCGACGTTCCCGATGGTATAATTGGGTACATAGGCGAAATCGGCACGGACCTGATATTCGCCATTGCCTGCGTCATGCACTGTCGCTTTGAAAATCCGACATTTGGTTGCGATTTCAATCAGCGTATCGGTGCAGTAGGGCATCATTTGCCGTGGTGCCCGCATGAGGGCGTAGCTATGCCGCATGTCTTCGGGTGGCATCGCTTCGCCATCCTGCAGGAGGTCATCGGGTGTCATTCTGGTCGAAAAGCTGACCCGCCGTTCGCGGTTGAGCTCTGTCAGGCTGACTTTGCTGTCGATGTCATTGGTCCGCATGACTAGATCACCAAAGCTGCGTCGTTGGCCGCCGATTTCGGATGCGGCCGGTGTTTCTGGCGTGGCTTGACCCAGATCGAACGCCGCTGGCATGACATCTTGATAAGCCCCGCCAGCGGCAGCAGCGATCAGATCGGCGTAGATGGCGACCAGCTCTGCTTCGCGCGCGGTCTGGGTGCCGGTCAGGATCATGTCTTATTGTGGCACATTCACGGGTGTCGGCGCTGGTGGCTTTGCAGCCACCAGCGCCGACAATGGCCAGCAGGCCGCCCATAAACGTAAATCTGGCGATGATCCGGCCTATTCCGGGGCCTGTTCTGCCAGT